>CBDICF010000003.1:0-3681962 GCA_965277265.1 Edaphobacter sp. | reverse complement strand
CCGATGAAGCGTGCAATCGGAACGATGCTGCACGCGGCTCCGGCCTTGGCGAACCACGGAACGAATTTGGCTTGCTCAGTATTTGCGCGGGTCATAATAGGACTTCTGGTTGAGGCTTAGGCCCCACAGTTGAAACATCTTCGGGTGTTTGCGAACGATGAGCCATGCACTCACGGCAAGCGTGGGGAAGGCCACCATCGCCAGCAGGCGAAACCCAACGAGGAAAACCGTTACGCAGACGAAGACAATCGCCATCCATGCGCTGAGGTCCAATCCGAGCTTGGCTCGTGGCCTATTAAGCGCCTGATTGATCGGTAACGGCTCGCCCCGCTTGGCCATGTCGATGCACCTCCTACATCGACTGCCCGGTCAGGCTGCCTATCCATCCGGCTCCCCAACCGAGCACTCCAGCGCCAAAAAGAGCGCCGAAAAGCCCTGGGATTGCGTCTTGAAATCGCCCGCTCATCATGCGGATTCCCGCGAAAATGAGCCCGCCAAGGCAGATGACGGCCCCAGCGTACATGGCGAAAGTTTTGAAAGTTGACATCAGCGTTTGCGCCCCAGAGAAATCCATCGTTCCCTGGGCATGGGCAACCCCGCTTCCAACGCCTGCAAAGAGCAGGGCTGTCAGAGTTGGCCCCATGACATGAATTGCGCTGCGAAGTTTTTGTTTGGAGAAGTGTTCTGCCCACCATTGGGCAGGGAAATTGGACGACCGATTGAGAGGCTTTTCCAATCGGAATGCACGGCGTATTCTGAGCATCTTTGCACCTCCGCTGACCTGGTGTTGTCAGCTAGGCGCAAAACTAAGGGCAGTTCGCGCGAACGTCCAATGACTTTTTGAGCGGCCGTCATTCCAAAATGGAATGACGAGGCGGGGAGCAGGAGCCTCCCGACACGACGCCTAGTGCTCTAACCCTCTTAGGAGCTACTCATCGGCGCGTGCGCGAAGGTGACGCGCGGAACGTTAGCGCTTCTTTCTGACCGCTTTTTTATTCGCCTTGGAGAGGGAAGAGCGCACCTTGCCTACAGACACATTGCGAGATGGGTCTCTGAAGCTTGCGTCGTAGGCAGGAGCTACCGTTTCTCGTAGCCATTCGTCCACCTGCGCTTCCTTGTGGGTATTCTCCATATAAAACTCATGTAGTTTTCTCTGCAGCAGGTTCTTATCAGGAAGCTGTGTCTGGTACTCGGCGATCAGGGCTGGGGAGAGGGTGCGACTGAGCGCATATTCGACGACTTCATCATTCTTACTGGCGCAGAGCAGGACGCCGATGGAAGGACGCTCGTGCTCTTTGCGTATTTCGCGGTCCAGCGCTTCCAGGTAGAAGCTCAGCTTGCCGAGGTATTCCGGCTCAAACTCAGTCACCTTGAGTTCAAAGGCTACCAAGCAATTGAGACCGCGATGAAGGAAAAGCAGGTCCAATGCAAAGTCGCGCGTACCGACCTGTACCGGAAACTCGGAACCGATAAAGCAAAAGTCACGGCCAAGCTCCAACAAAAATTCTTTCATCCGGACAAGTAAGCCACGGTGGAGTTCGTTCTCAGTATGTTCATGTGGCAAGCCAAGGAACTCGACAACATAGGCATCCTTGAAAACGTCCTGCGCTTCCGGGTGCGTTTCTGTGACAGAGGGCGAGACCTTTACAGGCGAGAGCACCGCTCGTTCGAAGAAAGCTGTGTTGAATTGCCGTTCCAACTGACGGCTCGACCATCGTTCTTGTACTGCCATCCGAAGATAGAACTCGCGTTCCTCGGGCCGCTTGCTCCGCCCGAGGATGATCAAATTGTGAGTCCACGGCAATTGTCGGGCCAGCGCCCCGACTATTGCCTCATCACAATATGTCTCGTAAAACTGCTTCATTCTGAAAAGGTTATCGCGCGTAAACCCCCGCAAGCCTGGCTGTGTCCGAGCGATATATTGTGCGAGTTGCGATACGACGCCATCGCCCCACTCCGCGGCAGCGATCTTGCGGCTGATGTGTTCGCCGACTTTCCAGTAGAGGTCAATCAGAACCGTATTCACCGAAAGGAGAGCACGTTCGCGGGAGGCAGAGATCAGCTTGGAAATCTCAGCGAACGTGACTTCATCGAAGTCGACCACCTTGGGCCTTGGCGGTGTGGCCTTAGCGCTCTTTGCCAGTGTCTTGGAGTTCTTCTTCATCACGTTCAATGTATCAGCGGCTCGCAATGTCGTTACGCACGAGAAGCAACTTTCGTGCAGACCTGTGCCGGGGTTCGGCAGAGGTCCGCGTTATATATCACGGGCAACCCCTTTATTCGAATGGCTCTGGCTCCGCTCGAATTGACAGTAAGGGTGCGGAAGGGTGCGGAGACACTCACAGGGGGCGGACGCAAACCGGGGGTATTTGTGATGACAAGCCGGCATATCGGTACTAATCTGGGTCGATGAGTGCATTGGCGATTTGGCATCAATCGAGAAGCATTCTGACTGGAGGCGCGTCCACCGCGTTGCCCCGGCTGCGTCTGGGCGGAGCATTGAGCCAGTTGCGGCACCACGCCCTCGCCCCACAAGACTTCGATCTTGCGCTGATGTAACACCCTAGAAACCGCTGACAATCTTTAAGATCATTTGCGTTTGTTGTGCGGCCGACGTCGTGGGCGTATAGCTTTTGCGGGCTTACGCGGCCTGAAGACGTCCGAACTTACGATCTGATGGCCATGCAAGAAAACGAAACCGCTCTTGCGAGTTTGATAGAGCAGTTCGGCCATTTCCATGGTCCTGTTATGGAGTTCCCAGCATGCGCGAGCGAAATCAATTAATGTAGTGACGCACACCTCCCCCTGGCCAGCTTTTCCCGAGGGATAGTAGCTGATCTGCTGTGTTCCTCGCTCGTAGGAATACGAGTTGTGGGCGATAGCATTACGTAGTTTGTTTTTAAGGGCGGACGTGAATGGGCCATCGAACGGCTCTGTCCCGTCAACAAACCTGAGCCTTTCCCCCTTCGATTTCTCCAACAGCTGATTTAACGTTGTGACATCCTTGCGTACTGCTTTCATGGCCTGGAAGTCGCCTCTTTCGCTGAGATTGTTGTATGCAATGGCAAGCGGCAGAATTTCGCTCAAAGTCTCGTAGCTGTCCGCGTAGAAGTGCTTGAGCGTGTCGAAGTCGACCGTGGTGATACCCACATCGTGCGGAATGGGCTTCGTGTAAAAAGACGCCGCGAAGGCAGGGATGAGGGGCCGAAACAGTTTTACAAAAGCCTGTAATCGAGCGAAGCATGACCGCTCGTAGTGACCGAGGAGGTCATCAGGCGAGAAGTAATCTAGAAGGTCTAAGAAGCCAGAAGGGTTTCCACCGCCGACTTGGAGGATCTTCGACATCAATTCTTTCGCGAACGGTTGGTAGTAGCTCTCCGGAAGAATGGGATCGAAGAAGCGAAGCATGACCATGTGAACACCGCGAACCATTTCCGCTTCATTGGTCATGGGCCATTGTTTGCGCGGTAGGAGTTCATGTACCTCTTTGGGGAGGTAAGCTCTCTTGCCTGTGTTCCAAAGCTCGTGAATCCGGCGTACTCGCGGCCAGTCTTTCTCCACCAAACGAAGGAAACCCATAGTTCGTGATTTGAAGGACTCGAAGTTCTCGTGACCCCCCATGCCGTCGAGAGCCTGAAAGAACGGCGGCGGAGACCAGACATAGACCTCATCGCTCATTCGATGGAGCAGCTTAGCGGGCAGCTCACCTGAGATCTCAAGGTAAAACTCTGCCTGCACCTCTTGTACCTGGGAAGCATTGTGCAGATCGAGTTCTATGTGCGGGGGGGCAAATGTCGCTTTACCTGAAATCAAGATGCCACACTTGCCGCAGGGCACAATAATGGGGTGCCAATCAAGCCAACCGGCCTGAAGACGAGTAAGGGTAACTGCGTTACAAACGTCGCATTTCAGATAGGTACGTTGCGTCAAGCTTCACTCCCTACGGTTGCTCAGATGGAAATACCCCAACACTGATTCGTTCCAGCTTCGTGATCACTCATTTAGCGACATCGCCCGGGAACTCCATCGCTTGGTCAGGGATTCAGTTGGTTCATTCCGTCATATTGAAGAGCCCCCAGAGACTTCGTGAGATCTCAGGCTGTGCTAATCACAATCGCTCAATAGTTCCGGCCGCCGCGCAGACGCAGACACAATTCCGGTGCCTATAGGTTGCATTGTATTGCTCACTGCCAGAGCGGTGGAGTCTCGACTGATGCCAACGGGCCGAGTCACTCATCGAGCAAGGATTTGAGCCGACCTCGGTACATTCGAGCCGTGAAACGCTGTTCATCAGCTGGAAATCGCTGATGACAAAGCCGACTTCTCGTTACCGATGGCTGGAGGGCCGGGATTTTCCGCGCACGACAGCAGAGGGCACCCTGAGCATGGCTCGTATTAATGTGCAGAGCGTGCCAAGTGATCTTAAATTCGCGCGTCTTGGAACCGTATGATTTGAGCAAATGCTCTTCACACCGTTTAGTTCGGGTAAGTGGAATAAGAATATGAGCCCATACTGGAGTGTCACTTCCAGCTTAGACAAGGTCATCCGTCAGCTGGAGATCGCCGACGTCGACCTGTTGCCAGACCTGAGCTCGCATCGATCCTTGATTCTGACCAGCGACTACGGTGGCCAGCACAAGACAGCTACACACGAGACCTTCTCGTTCCTGGTGGCAGGCCGGGAGAGTTGTGCTCAATGGAACGAAGAACGTCAGCTTGTTCGCGACAGGTTTCTTACTGCCAATCGAAGAATGTCCTATAAGGCTCTCAACGATCGGCAACGCCGACTCGCGCTTTTACCTTTCCTCTCTGCGGCCGATCGTATTCCCGGTCTCCTGACGACGGCTCTGGTCAATAAACGCGTTAGCCGCACGCTCAACGTAACGGTAGAAGACAGAGAGCAACTTCCTTCCTCCATCGTTGGATGGCCCAATCAAGTTCTGCAAAAACTGACGTTCGTTGCGCACCTGGGCGCGCTGTTGATTGCAGGATTATCTTCGACTGGACAGGAGGTGCTTTGGTTGACAGATAACGACGATTTTGTGGCCAACGACCAACGTGTCATCGATCTCACGCCCCTCTTTGGAGGAATTATCGGTGGTTATGTTGGACACGCACTTGGTCATTTTCGCTTCGGCACAATGAAGTGTGACGCGGGTGACCTCCAGATAGAGGATCTTACCGCCATCCCAGATCTGATTGCTGGCGCGGCTTGCGAAATCCCGCTGCACTTCGCAAGTCTGACGCGCACTACAATGAAAGTGCCTCTTCGGGATCACGTCTCTGCCAAGGGGCTGACCATTTTGGACTGGATGGGTCGTAGACACATGCCCTTGAAACGCCTTCTCGTCCTTGTCGACGAAGGAGACCTGCCCGGCATGATCAAGGTCAAGGCGCTAGAGATCTTCACTGACTCACTCGACCAGATTCCGGGCTAACCATTCGAGCACCGCCTTCGGAGGAACATTGGCTCTGAGCGGCGTTGGTCAGGTAACGTTTAGGTGTCAGTACACCTTGCGGCTCCCTCATATCGGGGGTAAGCTTGAAGAGCGAAGAAAGGGCGAAAACAATGGCGGAGAAATCTTCGATTGAGTGGACGGACGCCACGTGGAATCCTGTGCGCGGCTGCACCAAGATCAGTCCTGGTTGCAAACACTGCTATGCCCAAGTGTTTGCGGAACGTTTTCGAGGCGTCCCGAACCACCCTTATGGACAGGGATTTGATCTGCGATTGGTGCCGGAAAAGCTTGCTGAGCCACTACGATGGAAAACACCGAAACGCATCTTCGTCAATTCCATGAGCGACCTATTCCATCCGGAGGTCCCGGAGGAGTACATCATCCAGGTAGCGGAAATCATGATGCACGCTCCGTGGCACACCTTTCAGGTGCTCACGAAGCGTGCCGACCGAATGTCGAAGCTATTGAACAGTTCTTTGGCATTCGCGGCTTCCGCTTCTCATATCTGGTGGGGCGTCAGTGTTGAAAACAAGAAGCACGGTGTACCTCGTATCTCCCATCTCCGAAACGCGAAGGCGAAAGTCAGGTTTCTTTCTGTTGAGCCTCTTCTGGAATGCTTGGGAACGCTCAATTTGAAAGGGATGCATTGGGTGATCGTCGGTGGGGAGAGCGGCCATGGCGCACGTCCAATGAACGAAGAGTGGGTGACGGCAATAAAGGTCCAATGCGCCAAAGCAAAGGTGCCGTTCTTTTTTAAACAATGGGGGGGGCGTCAGAAATCAAAGGCCGGCAGGCTACTCCAAGGCAGAACGCATGACGAGATGCCTTCGCTCTACTCGATCCATCCCGTTTCACAAGAAACGCAGCAGAGTGCCATCTGAGAACGTGCCCTTCCGCCGTTTCGGAGAAGCGTTTAGTACCGACACTTCTCCCGCGAGTTCCATTGGCCCTAGGATAGGAACCTTCAAGTGCTTGGGCAGGAATTCCGTCTCGGCGATCACCCAATCACGCAAGTCTTCGATCGCAACATCTTTTCCTTGGAAACTCTTCAGGATGGCGTCTCTCAGCGGAGCGAGATTTGGGTGTGCACTGAACAGCGATAAGAGACCACGCGCATCACAGTGGTCAGAGAACTGAAATGATCCAGTGTCATCTACCTTCCACATCGCTTCTTTCATCTTTTCTAATCCCTTGAGGCTATTTGTGGCGAAGTAGAGAAAGTAATCCGTGCTATTTCCTTTGTTCAACATTTCAAAGGAATGGACGTATTTCGCGGTCGTTTTCAACTGTTTCAGATAAATGTCGTGAATCGCCTTGCGTCGTTCAGCGGCTTCGGACAAGCCGAGAACGGCACGCCACTCTGTCGTGCCGAAAAGCTCGTCATAATCTTCCGCATGTTTTTCGAGCGAGAGAAAGCGGTTCACTTCCTCGTACATGAAGTTGACGAGGACCTCGCACCTGTCATTTTTCAGCACGGTGCGAATCGTTTGAAATGGCGTATGGGAGAATCCGAAGGGGTCGATGAACACCAGCGTTGGAGCGATGTTCTCCTTCTGGGTTTCAATGAGCTTAAACGTCTTCGTCAGGTGCTCATCAAACTTGCCGTGCACAACGGACCACTTCACATGTGCGGGTAGAGTTGCCGAAAGCTCGTCCAAGACGCCCTTCAAGTGTTTGCAACGTTCAAGATCATCCTCAACGAAGATACAAACCAGCTCTCCGCGGATCGGGTAGGCATGATCTCGAGCTGCCTTGAGAACGACGACGGGAGAGCCATCCTCACCAGCGCTATAGCGGCCGGGGCCGGCGATGAGTTTGGCAACTTGGCTTGGCCCACTTCGGCGGTTTGTTTTGGCCCACCCCTTGGAACGTTGATGTTGAGGGAGTTGGGTTCTGCTGGAGCGTAGCCCGGAGGGCGTAGCGGAAGCAGAACCTAACTCCCAGGGCTTACTCTTTGGTCTTCTTCCGCAGGGTTCTACGGAAGCGGTACGACTCCGAGCCCGTCTCGATGATGTGTGCCTGGTCGGTGAGCCGATCGAGCACTGCCTTACAGAGCCGGGCGTTGGTGAAGACCTGAGGCCACTCCGAGAAGGGCAGGTTGGTGGTTACGATGATGGCAGCCTTCTCGGCTCTCTCGGCGATCACTTGGAACAGCAGTTCAGCGGCGACTTCGGCGAGCGGGACATAGCCGAGCTCATCGATGACGATGAGTTCTACGCGGGACCAGCGTGCCAGCATCCGGCTCAGACTCTGTTCCCGTTGCGCTTCGACGAGCTGGTTGACCAGGGCGGCGGCAGTGGTAAAGCGCACTCGCTTGCGTTGACGGCAGGCAGCGATCGCCAGGCCGGTGGCAAGATGACTCTTGCCTGTGCCGGGATCACCAACCAGCAGGACTGGCTCGGCACGTTCGAGATAGCCGCCTTCAGCCAGGGCGCGGATGCGGGCGGCGGGGATGTGCGGCGACTGAGCGAAGTCGAACTCTTCTAGCGTCTTGACCCTGGGCAGGTGCGCCTCCTTCATCCTCAACTCGATGCTGCGTCGTTCTCGATCTTCCATCTCCGACTGGAGGAGAGCCTCGAGATAGTGCAGATGCGAGTGCTTGCGCTGGGCGGCTTCTTCGGCGAGCGATGCGAACTGTGCACCCACGGATGGCAGTCGCAGTGCCTTGCAGTTCTGAGCGATACTTGCGGTCTGGATACTGGTGGGTAGGCTCATGCCTGCACCGCCTGTAACAGCCGGTCGTACTCGATCATGGTCGGCAGAGGGCGTTCATACGCACATAGCGCACCGATCTCAATCGGCTCGCCAACGGTGTGCTGCAACTGATCGGACATGAGCAGATGGCGGATCGCAGCAACGTCTTCGCAGCCCAGATCAAGTGCCCGCTCTACGGCAGCCGTCAGGCTCTCATAGCCGAACTCGCGGCCCATGCGGATCAGCGTCACCATGGCGCGGGTGCCGGGCTGGCGTCCTTGCCGCTCGATCATCTGCTGCCAGATCCGGTCATAACTCTCAGGCCACCGGCCCTGGGCTCGCCACTGCGCCAGCGGCGTCGATCCGCGCAACGCTCCAGGCTTCCGGTCCAGCACATCAAGGTAGTGTTCGAGATCGAAGATCTTCTGCAAGCGGCTGTAGCAACGCTCATGGCTGGCGATCCGGTTGCCATGATGACGGAACTCCACCGTGCAGGAATAGACGCGGGCTTCAACGATCGAGCCCGGCTTCAACGGCACGGAGTAGGAGTTCGTCCGCACCTTCGCGCATCCTGTCTGATCGACCCGCGGGAAGCTGACCTCGGCCAGATCGAAGGGCTCGGCGGCCAGTGGCAGAAGATGCTCCTTCTCTGTCAGCAGCCGGGTGCCGACACACTCGCTATGGCCTGACATGACCCGGCCCTCATCGGCGCGACAATCCTCCAGCAGCTTCCGGTTCAACGCCTGAAGATCGGCTGCCACCGGCACAGGAACCCAGTGGTTGCGGCGGAAGTAACCAACTTCGCCCTCCACGCCGCCCTTCTCATGGCCTTCGCCGGGAGTGCAGAACTCGGCCTGGTAATGCCAGTGCGAACGGAACGCGATGAACCGCGCCGTCAGCTCGCGCTGCTGACCGCGCAATATCTTCTTCACCGCGCTCGACAGGTTATCGTAGCGAAGCCGCCGGAAGACACCTTCGAAATACTCGAAGGCAAGTTCATGCGCTTCCAGAAAAGCCTGCTGCGTCGCACATGGATACGCCCGATGAAAGGCCGCACCGCTCGCCATCGAGCGCATCTCGAAGACCTGTAGCTTGATCCGTTCCCCGTCCAGATCGGCATACGCTTCGTACCAATCGACCTGCGCCTCGACGCCCCAATCGTAGCTCTGCGGAACGAACAGCTCGTGTTCAGCCAGACCCAGAGCCTGCTTGCGCCGCTCTACATACTGCCGAACAGTTCGCTCGGCTGGCGTGCATCCTGGAATCTCGGCACGGATGCGGTCATAGATCCGTCGCGATGTGTGGCGCTGCTTGCGCGGAGCCTTGCCGTCCAACTCCAGAATCGAGTCGATCAACGACACCGCCGGCGCCATCTTCACTGCTGGACGTTCCGTCTTCTTCCGTTGAGTAGGAACTGCGTTGCGCACCGCCTCACGCACCATGCGCCGATGCACGCCCAACTTCCGCGCCACACCGATCACCGACCCAACGCCAAACTCGTACTCCCGACGTATCTGCTCGTATAACTCCACCTTGGCTCTCCAATCCAACTCGCCCTCCGCCTCTCATATCACTGAGAAACAGGGTAGAGTCCGCACTGCCCAAGGGTGGGCCAACTTAAACCGCCGTACTGGGCCAATTTAGAGTGCCAGAATCAGGCGAAGCCGTCGATATAAACGACCCTACCGTTCCATCTCGCCATGATGGGCAGCCATGCCTCGAAGTACCGACGCAGGATCTCATGCTTCTTAGCCGTATGAGGATCTAAATTCCAGATTGTTCCGAGCGATTTGGACATAAGCTCTTTCGAAGCATTGACTGATGTATCCACGTTAATACGAAACGATCTAGCAAGCCGTCCTTTGAGCGTTACTACCACGCTTCCCGAGCCTGCACATGGGTAGGTGTTTGCACCAAATATTGCCAGAGATTGATCGTTGACGGGGGAAATCCAGGAGTCGACTGAAGTCTGAAGACCAGCACGGCGAACCCCCTAGGTACCGAGCGGATCGCTGGCCTAATATTGAGGCGCGATCGATCCCGATAAACGCCGATAGCGTCAGCTACGATCTTCAGTTGGCGCAAAATCGCCAAGTCCTCATCGATCGGACAGGGGAAAGCAACTCGATTTATTGAGAAGTCATTTCAACGGACTTGTGCCCAGCATAGGCAGAGGTCTAAACGCCCTACGGCTCGAATTGGGCGTATTTTCGAGGGTGCTGGCGAGGGTGCTGAAAATCGAAATTCGCGTTTTTCCCAGTGTTTATGAGTGCTCAAGGGTGCTGTAGTTAGCCATCAACGCCCATGAAATCATTTGTTTACAACCACTTAGCATAACTGTCACGGCAGAGGTCGCGGGTTCGAGCCCCGTCGTCCCCGCCATAGATTCTAAAAGACTTAGAAGCTATGGTGACCCAAAGTGACAAGCAAATCCGGGTCCGATAAGGGTCCATTAGGCTCCGACTTGGAGCTTTTGAAGGTCAGTTTCACCCTCAGTTTGACCCATGCCCGGAACCATCATCCTGACAACCTTGCTCTGTGCGGCGCGCTTATTGGAACCCACTGCCTGCGTGTAGACGTCCAGCGTGATCCTGCTGTTTGCGTGCCGTAAAAGCTCCTGTACCGTCTTCACATCTTCCCCGTTGGCCTTAAGCAGTGTGCCGAAGGTGTGGCGGAAAGTGTGCCAGCCGATGTTCTTATGAATGCCGTTCGCCTTGGCGACCGGCTTGATGTACCGCTTCATGAGGTTGTCCGGCCAATAGGGTTGTTCCCCCTTCATGGTCGGGCTGGCGAAGACCCAATCTTCTTGCATCGGATAGGGACTCTTCTTCTGCCATTGAAGCAGGTCTTCCGCCATGTAGCCGTCGAGTGGAACCGGCTTGGCCGAGGCTTCGGTCTTGCAATCCCCGATCTTCTGATGCCAGATGGATCGAGTTACACGGAGTTCAAGGCTATCGAAGTCCACATCCGCCCATCGAATCCCTAACAACTCGCTTACGCGTAGTCCCGTGGCAGCAGCCAACAGAACCAGTGTGCGTTCGCGCGTGTCGAGCTTGGTGAGAAGAAGCTGAAGTTCTCTGAGTTCGAGAACATCAGGAACGCGCTCTCTCTTCGCGCTCTGGCGCACGAGCTTGATCGGATTTTTATCCGTCCACTCGTAACGCATCGCGTGACTGAAAAGAGCGCTCATCAGGTTCCGTAGCTTAGCTCGTGTGGCTTTTGCCCGCTTGATCCCGCGCAGCCATTCTTCGACCGCGACAGGCTTTACCTGGTCTATCTTGAGTTCACCCCATCGGGGCAAGATCCAGTTCGCCAAGTAACTTTGATAAGCAGCTCGTGTCGGAAACGACTTTTGGCTGTGGCTGTCTTCGCTCAATTCCTTGAGACGATAGTGAGCAACCAAATCGGCGATTGTTTCCGGTCCGCTCTCTGCCTGCGGGGTTTGTGCGTTGGCGTCGATGCGCAACGCGCGAGCGGATCTGAGGGCTAGTGCTTCGGTCGGCAAAGTGAGGACATTCCCCACGATTGCTTTCCTCCGCTTATTCATACCATCAGAGCCAGGCTCCCACCAGCGAAAGACCCATACATCAGGCCCATTCTGGCGTTCTTCGCGTTGCACGCTTCCATTCTGATACCGTGTTCGCCTAGACATTTCATTCTCCTGTCTTCGGCGCAACGGATGGCTATGAATAGGCTAACGCTGTGCCGGGCAAAGGTCGAGTCTTTGGTTAGCTCAATTAGCTGGCGAGCTGGCGTTGAATCCAATCCTCGATAGTCGAAGCGCGGAAACGCCACAGTTTCCCCACATGAAGCCCTCGTACGATCCCTTTGCGGGCGAGCTTCTGGAGAGTCTTCGGGTGAACGTTCATAATCTTTGCGGCCTCATCACTATCCAACAGTCGCTCGGGGGTAAAGGGTCCGGCAGAAGCAGGTGGCTTCTTTCCGGGTGGATTCGACACATTGGCGCCATACAGATCTGAAGACATGTGCACCTCGTTATATAGGGACATACCCGATTCCCAGAGTGACGCTGATCTGCGCGGGCGTCCAATACTTCTCATCAATACCACTCAAAGTTTCGTGCATAGCGGGTCTATCGAGGTAGATACTTTTTGGTTCCTAGTTACCGATGTAAGTTTCTAGCAACCAGAACGAAACTAATTGACGCGTGTGGTTCTTGGTTGAAGGATTAGAAGTGCAACATGAACTCTCGTCCGAAGCGAAATATGGAATCTTGACATTAATGCCAGCGGAGCTAACGGCCATGTCAGATATCGTCGAATTTCGTCATCTGGAATACCTGGTTGCGATTGCGGAGCGTAGGAATTTCAGCAAGGCAGCCGAGCATGTTCTGCGGTCTCAACCCGCTATCAGTCATCAGATCAAAATGGTTGAAGCCGACATTGGCTACCCGCTTTTGGTGCGCGATGGGCGCAACGGAGTCTATCCGACGCCTGCTGGCGAGTTCGTTCTGGTATGGGCAAAAGTCGTCCTTGCCGCAAAGAGAGAGACGTTCCGTATGGCAAGAGCCATCCATGAAGGAGCAGTTCCGCCGCTACGCTTAGGCTTTTCTTCCTTTGTGAATGAATTCCTTCTAGACAACTTCCGGATCTTGTATCAAGGACTGTTTCCAGAGTGCGAGATCCGTCTATCGAGCGGGGATACTAAGCATATTCTGGAACGTCTGGAAAGCGGCTCACTCGACTGCGCACTGCTCCCTCTGCCCGTAGACAAAGACATCTGGAAAGTGCGCCAGGTTGCGCACTCACCACTTGTCATCTGCATGCGTTCAGATGATCCCCTCAGTAGTCAAGCTCAGGTAACTATTCAGCAAGCGTCTCCCCGACTGACGGTATGCCGCGCTTCGGAGTCGCATCCCGCAGCTCACTCACGTCTCGCGGAGATGTTCGCAGAGGTGGGTCTGCCACTGCATCTTGTCAGTTCTGCTGCGACCCCGACAGACCTGCAGCTGATGGTCAAGCAAGGCTACGGACTGACGTTGATCGACCAGCTTTGTCCCCTTGAGGCCGGCTTGGTGACCAGACCGCTGTCTAACTTGAATTGGACGGCGGATACTGCGTTTATTATGCCAAAGACCCACAGCCATATGGCCCTGATGTTCGTCGAGAAATACCTCGACGAACATGAACTTGGGAGCGTGCGCAAGCAGCCACAACCGGCAGCGCTCCGTGAACCTCGCCAACTGAAACTGATCGGCTGATCCTCCAACTATAAACCGAAATTTGAGAACTATAGATATTACGTCTTGGACTTCATCAATCTCCTGACCTTACCTTTCGTCACATGGCAGAACGTACCTTGCCAACAGGAGAATGCCGATGCCACTTCGTTTCCGTTTTCGAATCCATACATTTCATCGAAAGCTACGCCTCGCGGCTCACATCATGGGACCGACGCTGCTTGCGCTCACCTTTGCAGGTGCAAGTAGTTGCGTAGCCCACGCCCAGGGAACGATGGACTTCTCCGGGGCAACTACCTTGATGGCGACCTTCAAAACGCTGACTGCCTTTGTTCGTCGTGCGGATGAAGGCACGCTGTCTCGGCTGTTGGTGGAGGCAAGCATCCTGCTGGCGTCCTCGCGGGGCAATCCGGCGACCGTTCTCAAAGAAGCTGCCACCGTATATAAGGTGGACACCGACGCCATCGCCACCAAGGTACGGCAGGAGTTGACTGCGAAGGAGAAAGCAAGGAAGACGCCACAGGCCGCTGCCAAGCCGACCAAGAAAGCTGCATAAACCACCAACTCGATGAACCTACGAGGGGCGGCTTTGCCGTCCCTCTCTTTGTCCCCAAAACGGCAGGGGAACACGTGCCGTTTCCCCCTGCACCCTCTTCGCTCTACTCCGGCCTTCACTCGCCGGCTGCGTGCCGGAGTCAAGTTCCTCCTCCGGGCCTTCCCCCATCTGCTTTTCTATAACTGACTGCAACCAAGAGTCCAGCAGATACGAAACGCCACTAAATGATAGGTGGCTTTTCACTTGTAGATGGGATCGCTCGGCTCAACGCATACACTCGCCCCCACTGCGCAAGATGGTCGAGAAGTAAGTAAACCTCTTCTCTTGCTTCGTTGGTGAAGTCGTATTCGACATGGAGAACCATCTCACTCATGTCACGCCTGAGAACTATCCCATCCGCTTCGAGCTGTCTCAGATTGTGAGCAAGCATCTTCTTCGAAGCTCCCGGGATGAGTCGAGATAACTGCCCCACGCGGACCGGTCCAGAGCGCATAGCGCAAAGAATCTCAACTTTCCACTTCCCCTGAAAGAGCACAGATGCTGAGCTGCTGGCACTCTGAATATAGCGTGTATCTACACTCCTCGCTCCAAGCATTCTAGCGTTGGTATTCCTCATATATTCCCCTTCACCCGTAGGTCGAAGCTGCCGGTGGGTTGAACCCAAATGCTCCGACTTTTACGAACCTGTGGAGCAGGCTTCCGGGGGGTGAGCTTCCGACCACCAATGACTCACGGCTTCATTTGGACGAGCCCAATGCACGTTATCCGATACGCTGCAAGTGGGACGGAAGGCCGAATTCGGTCACCGCCGTCCACTACAGCACGAATAGCAGTCGAAAGTCGTCCGTTCTAGAGAAGAACTTCGATCGGCGAGGCACTTCTCTATCGAGGCCATCTTCATACTGCAGGAGCTAGCACTCCCATTGATTACAGTTTAGAAAGGCCACTCATCCGGTTGTCTCCACGTTCTTCGCGAAAAACCCAGAGGGCAAGCCGACGAACAAAGCGTGACCCATGAGGCCGTTTACCAGAGCCGCAGTCGCGATCGAGACTTGAGCGACCGCAGTGAACGGCAACAATAGTAGGTTCATGACCGCCCACACCGCAGCGCCATACAGCAGCCCCATGAGCATCCAGTGGCTACGCAACACGGCGACGCGTCGGCTCGCAAGAATATAGATCGTTACAACCACCAGTGAGACGGCGAAATGCAGAACGAGGCCTAGTCCAGCACTTGAGAGGCCGCCCGAGAAGGACCGCGCCCCCAGCAGACTGCTTGCGATGTACTGCAGCACTTGGATCGGGTTTTGGCCGTGCAGGCCGAGGAAAACGACGCCATCGGTTGCATCAAGCACTCCAACAACCAGTGTGCCATAGAGGATGGCGCGAGAGATGGACAATGTGCGCGTTGCCGCCTGCGAGTCGCTCCCATGGGTCGCGTTCAGGGCAGAGTTGGTCATCCGCCCACCTCCGCCTTCGGTCCCTTCCCCAGAAAGCGAATGATCTTGTCTGCGACCAGTCCGCTGTGCTCTTCCAAGAGGAAATGGCCACCGTCGATAAGGTGCAGTTCGGCCTTGGGCAGGTCGCGCAAGAAAGCCTGCGCTCCCGGCACAATGAAGAAGGGGTCGTTCTGGCCCCACACGATGAGCGTGCGCGGTTGGTGCTTGCGGAAGTACTCATGCCACGTGTCGTAGAGCGCTACATTTGAGGTGTAGTTGTGAAAGAGGTCCAGTTGGATGGCATCATTGCCGGGCCGGTCCAGCAACGCCTGGTCGAAGGTATAGCTATCCGGGCACACCGCCTCTGCATTGTGTGCACCATGCGTGTACTGGAAGATCGTTGTCTCTTTGGTCAGCAGAGAACGTGGAGCCTTCTCCGTCTCCTCGTTACGATTCGCCCAGAAGGGCTGCAGCGGTTCGAAGGCTGCGCTGATGCCTTCCACGTAAGCATTGCCGTTCTGCACGACGATACCCTCGATCGCCTCCGGATGACGCGAGGAAATACGAAACCCCACTGGCGCGCCATAATCCTGTACGTAAATGCTGAACTTCTTCAAGCCCAGTGTTGTGAAGAGCAACTCTTCAATCTGCCCCGTAATGTTGTCAAAGGTGTATTGAAAGTCGGCCGCTACGGGAGCATCGCTGTAGCCGAAGCCTAGGTAGTCCGGCGCGACAACGTGGAAGTTGCTGGCAAGCAGCGGAATCAGTTCCCGGAACATGTGCGACGACGAAGGAAAGCCATGAAGCAGAACGATTGTTGGATTCGCGGTCGATCCGGCCTCGCGGTAGAAGATCTTATGTCCGTGAATAGTGGCATGCTTGTACGTCGTCATGTCGCTCTCCTTGTCAGTCTGATTGTTTGCGGCGGGATCATTCACTGCAGCAGCGCATCGGCTGCTTCCAGCAAAAACTCAACGACGGTGGCCGGTTCAGAAATTTGAGGGGCATGATCAACATTGTGCGAACGCACCTCTGCGCCCATGCGCTCAGCCACAAAATGTTGTGTCTTCGGGCTGAACATGCGATCGTCTTCAGCCAGTAGATACCACGAACGCTTCGTCCTCCATGCGGGAGTCCGTATCGCTTCGCCAAGACACTTCATCGCGATCGGACGTTGCGCTGCTGTCGCGATTGAGTTTTGCTCCGCCGTGGCTCGATGGGCAACCGCATTTTTCATTCCTTCTTCCGACATCCATAGAAGACCGTGACCATCGGGTTCCAGATGGGGAGCTCTCTCATGAGGAGGCTCCCGAAAGAAAAGATCGCCCACCGTCTCACCTTCGGCCGGCGGCATAGCTGCCACGTAGGCCAGACCTCGGACACGATCGTCACTTTCGAGGGCGGTGATCACAGCGCCAGAGTAGGAGTGAGAGACAAGTAGGATTGGACCCTCGCCCGCTCTCTCTAGAGTCACTCTCAAAGCAGCAACGTCATCGGACAGCGAAGTCATCGGAATCTGAGCAGCGACCACCTTCACGCCCGCCTTGAGGAGTGGGCCGATTACGGCAGACCAAGAGGATGCATCCGCCCATGCGGCATGCACCAGAACGATCGTTGCATTTGAAGGGATATTTTTCATGACTAACCTTTCGCCTATCTGGCATGGACGTGGTAATCCACTGTCGGACAACTGAAATGATCGACGCTCGTGGGGCATCGCTTATCAAAGGCCAAGTCGCAGCACCACCACAAGGTGCGCTACTATGAACCATACGGATGATAGGAACTCACGAAAAGCAAGAAGTTCTAACAATATCGGTGAGGATAGCTAAACTATGCTTCTGAACAACCTCAGCCTGGACAGTCTTCGAACGCTAGTGGCCACCCAAGACCTGGGTGGTTTTGGACGCGCTTCGGAGCGCCTTCTGCGAACTCCCTCTGCAATCAGTTTGCAGATGAAACGCCTTCAAGAGGAAATAGGAGTGCCACTCTTTCGGAAGCAAGGCCGGAAGATGCTTCTCACCGAACAAGGTGAGATTGCTCTCCGATATGCCCGGAGGGTGTTGGAACTCAACGATGAGATGGTCGACACTCTGCGCGGATCGTCTCTTGCGGGGGTGGTTCGAATCGGATTCGGTCAAGATTTTACGGGTAACGTTTTGCCATTAGTCATCGCGCGCTTTAATGCGCTCTACCCGCTCGTAAAACTTGAGGTGACGGTGGATCTCGGCCAAGTGCTCCTGCAAGCGGTCGACTCCGGTGACCTCGATCTCGTCTTAACGTTAGGCGGCGCACAGAAGAAGACGGCGCAGCTATTGAGCGAGCTGCCGTTGCACTGGATCGCAAGCCCCAGCTTCAAGGATCATGCAAAACAGCCGTTACCGCTTGCTCTCTTCAATCCCCCGTGCGGATGTCAGACACCGGGGCTGGAGGCACTGGAGAGTGTCGGACGCTCCTGGCGCGTCGCAATGACGAGCCCCAGTCTAACGGGCGTGTGGGCGGCTGTCAGTGCGGGACTGGGACTGACCTCACGGGCCGAGCTTGGTCTGCCGCCAGACGTGCAGACCATCGAACTGGGCCTGCCGCCACTAGGAAATATACCGATCACGCTTCATCGCAGACGCGGCCTTCGCGCTCCGAACGCGATGCGGTTCGCTGAAATCACAGAGGAGTCGGTCGGTACTTACCTACGTTCGCGTCCAGCACGTGCGCTCATCTAGAACCGGCGATCCTTACGCCCAAGTGGTGAGTTGATGGCTCGTTGCACACGTCAAGTTAGCGTTGCGATTTTTCGTCGCATGTGAATGAGACTTCATTCTGAGACTTTGTCAACGGAATGCTGCCATCGAGCTGAACGTCTCGAAGCTGCGCCCAAGACCCCACTCGGCTCAGATGATTCATTTCTCGTGAAGGTACCGTTGCCTAAGTCGGATTGCCACAGCGCAGTTGCGACGCTAGAAGCTTCTCCACATCGGCAAAACGCTCCCGCGCCCTAGGGAAACTCAAAGGATGCCATTCGTCGATGGTCTTTCCCCCTAAGCCTTTCAGGGCGATAATCAGATTTCCGCCGTCTTGCGTGTAGATCTCGTACCATGCGACAAGCTCCGCCAGATCTTCTTGTCGTGATGCCGTCGCGTACAAACTCACAAATGGGGTTTGCGCTAAAGCGCCATACACGTCTGAGGCCTTCGCGATTGGAAGCTG
Organism: Edaphobacter sp.; assembly: GCA_965277265.1. Lineage (GTDB taxonomy): Bacteria > Acidobacteriota > Terriglobia > Terriglobales > Acidobacteriaceae > Edaphobacter. The sequence goes on along the minus strand of CBDICF010000003.1, from coordinate 3,663,410 downwards.
ATCAGCACCGCGGAAGTATGTCTTTGGTGTAATCGCTGCGATCGATGGTGCGAGAGTTGAGTGGCCTGTCCAGATGCCCTGAACAAACTTGCTACGCGGATTGGTGGTGACACCGCAAGTAACATCAACGACATGAGTCGACTCATGCAACAAGACATAGCTGAGAGCACTTGTGCCCGTACCCGTAACGGAGATGGTCAGTCCCGAGCCGTCTGGTTTGTAAACACGACGTTCCTTATTGGTCAAAAACGTTGTAAGCGACTCGTTGATAACACTCGCGCGCAGCGTTATGTTGGAGAAGCCCTCTTTAGCACCAGGAGAAGTGAGTCCAGTACCTTCTCCTGGAATGCCATCAACGAAGGCCAGTTTATTCAGATGTTGTTCCAGAACGTGCTTGTTAAGCGACGGCAACGAAGCCAATGCCGCCTTCACTGCCATGCGCTCTTCAGCCGAAAGAACGTGCGGCGTGACGTCTTGCATCCCTGCCTTCTTGAAAGTTTCGATATCGTCTTGAGCCGGTTCACCTACCCTTTCGATTAGGGTTGTGGTCGTTTCGTCCAGTTTTAGCTGTGTGCCGCTCTGTTGTTGAGCCTGCAGCATTCCTGGCGAACATTTCACTGGGCTGACGATCACACCTGATCTCGCTACGGGAGTGCCAACAAAGTACGAAACAGTTGCAAGTAATATTGCGCCTCGAAATGTCATCTGTTGTTTCCAACCTTCCTCGCGGACCACCCGCGACCCTTCTAAACGCCGCGCTCGACAGCCTACGTAACAAAACTGAACGGAGCAACCGGCTGCTGATTTCCTCGAGAACACGTGACCACTCTTCGGGCCGTCAGTATCATAACGAGGTGCTTTGACCAACTGAACTAGAGGCCCGGCGGCAGGCAACGGGAAGAGACTGGCAATTAAGTTTCGGCTGAGTAGGTGTCGCTAACAGCGGGGGACGCGAAATGTAGCGTAGTTGCTGTGAGAATTGCCAGTGTCATCGTCTCAAAAGTGAACTGCGCATAGCTGAGTACAGCCGTGCCAGGAGCCGTGTTTGCATAATGGATATTTATGAGTGGAGCGAACACTGGACCCTTCAGCGTGAGGATGAGGGTGCCCGTGATGCCGAATCGGGTGAGAGATCCTGGAGGAAGGTTATCCCGAACCGCCCGGCCGATTACAAGAGCAGCGAGAACCGGCTCGAAGAACGTGAGGTAGGCGGGCAGAAGAATGTGCCAGTCATAGGGAAGACCATACCGCTGATGGCCTTCCCGCGCTTCCGTGAATCGCATGGCGTCTGCGAAGGCGTAGTTGGCGAATGGCTTCACGAGGAGGCCGGCGACTATGGCGAGCAAAACGGCAGCTATGAGGTTAGCCCTGAAGCTATGCTCGTGGCCGGTCCAGCTTTCCACGCCTATCGCGATGACGGCCAACGGAATCAGCTTTGGTATGTTGTCGAGAAAGGGGTAGAACGTGAAGTTGCTCAGATTGATGAACTCCATGAATGGGGCACGGAAGAACGTCTCATGAATGGTCGCGAGTAAAACAAACACGAGCGCGCAGCGAAGGGCTAAGCTCTGTTTCCGAAAGCTTTGCGAAAGATGCGTGGAGAGAAAGATGGCTCCGAATGCGGAGAGAATTCCATCCGGCACTCTCGCCCAGCCTGAGTGGGGAAAGTCGTACGGGTATGGAACATGTAACCCCTGGAGCATTACGGCATGCACGCTCAGCGACAGAAGCATGGTGACGATCGCTCCGACAATCAAGATCGGCCATGAAATCCATTCCGAGAGTCTGTTCATAAGAAACCGCTTCAAGGTATATCCGTGGAACTGCGGGTGCTACATTGGGCCGAGCGGCATAGCCTTTTTCGGTCGAAGTGAGTGCCTTTCATGGGCAACGCGGTTAGGTACCTCGCAACCGCGGCACAGCAGAACCGATTGCGTTGCCGATGCAAGGGCTCGTGCTCGGCCATGGCACATGTCTCCCGTCTTCACCTCAGGAAATACTCGTTGAGACTTGCTCACTCAGTTTACGTATGCAGCGTCCTTCTGAGCGGGAGGGTGAGAGGAGATTCTCGTAACAAATCCTCATCGATAAATTGAGTATTTGGAACTTTTCTTTGCACTTGCCGGGCTCTATGTTGCCAGGAGGTCGTCTCTATCGGAGTGCAGTCACAAGGAGTTCCAATGGTATCCCAAGGATCGCAAGCGCGGTCGCAGTTTACCTACTATCGAACAGCGACTGTCAACGGCCGCAACGTGTTTTATCGCGAGGCCGGCGACCCCAACTCACCCACGCTTGTTCTATTGCATGGGCTTCCGACGAGCAGCCAGATGTTTCGCGAGTTGATCCCGGCGCTCGCCGATCAGTTTCACCTGATCGCTCCCGATTACATCGGCTTTGGCCATTCTGATGCCCCATCGAGTAAGGATTTCGACTACACGTTCGATCATCTAGCAGCCCATGTGCGTGGTCTACTCGATCGACTCGGTCTCACGTCCTACATCCTGTACGTGCAGGATTACGGAGGCCCGGTGGGGTTTCGACTCTTCACTGAGAAACCAAACGAGGTGAAGGGGTTCATCATCCAGAATGCGAATGCCTACTTGGAAGGCATTGGTGATGCGCCCAAAAAGGTACTCCTGCCTCTTTGGGAGAAGCGCACGCCTGAAACGGAGAAGCCCGCGCGCGAATTTGTCAGTCTGGAAGGCACGAAATTCCATTGGCTCGTCGGTGCGAAAGACCCCGCCGCAATCAATCCGGACAATTGGGTCTTGGATCAGGCTCTGCTCGACCGGCCTGGTGTGCAGGACTATCAGGTTGATCTGTTGGAAAACTACAAATCCAACATTGCGCTGTATCCCGAGTGGCAGGCCGCCTTCCGTACGCACAAACCCCGGACGCTGATTGCTTGGGGCACGAAAGACCCGTTTTTCGTGCCACCCGGAGCAGAGGCGTACCTGCGTGATCTTCCAGAAGCAAAGCTCATTTGGCTCGATGCCGGGCACTTTGTGCTGGACGAGAATGTTCATATTGTGGCGGACGAAATCAAAGCTGTTTTCGGTCGCTAGATACATCACCATCTCGTTCCGAGGCGACATTTCAGAGTAGGTCAGATGTTTGGTGGTGAAAATGCACCATCGCGTAGCTAGGCTCTCAGATTCTGGCACGAAGGGAATGTATGCAACGGTTCAATGGCAAACGAGTACTCGTGACGGGCTCAGGAAGAGGGATTGGTGCGGCTATAGCAAGCCGATTTGCACACGAAGGGGCCCGCATTTATCTCACGGCCCGGAGCAAAGATGAGCTTTCCACCAAAAGCGACGAATTACAGTCACTGACGTCTGAAGTCAGGTTTTCCGCTCTCGACCTGACTGAGCCTGAAGCCGTTGCGAAGTTGGCCAGTGATATCGAGCAATTGTGGGGCGGTCTCGATATTCTGGTGACCAATGCAGGTGCTGCACCCCAAGGTGGCTTTTTAGAACTGAAGGACGAGGACTGGGCTGCTGGATTCGAGTTGAAGCTCTTTGCAAACCTCCGACTGATCAAAAGCACTTGGCCAATGTTGAAGGCTGCAAGAGGTCATCTGGTTATGATCGGCGGAGGCACGGCGCGGACGCCGGAGCGTCATCTCTCACTGGTCTCGGCTGTGAACGGTGGCATTGCGGCTCTATCCAAGTCAATCGCTGAGCAGGGGCTTCAGGATTCCGTTCATGTCAATCTGGTCCAGCCGGGCACGATCCAGACGTCCCGTCGCAAGAAGCTGATGGAGAAGCTTGCCGCACAGGAAGGCATCGACTATGCAGAGTATCTCCTCCAATCGACCAGGCGTTTGAAAATCTCCCGTCTCGGTGAACCAGGCGATGTCGCGGAGATTGTCGCTTTTCTCGCAACAGAAGAAGCAAGATGGATTCATGGAGCCATCATTGACGTCGATGGTGGCCAAAACAAGGGTGTGTAAACTATCGAGTTTTACAAACTGGTACGGCTCCGGAGATCAGGGAGACAATCTCAAGAGCCATCTGCTTTCTGGAGACACTTCTATGGACACCTATAGCCGCTGCCGTCAGCCACTCTGCGGAGAACGGGAGAGATGAGCGAGCCCATAGAGGATTTCACTCCAGCAGACCAAGCATCAACGCCCGAACCTGCCACTTCGCCTAGGCCTGACGCGGAGTTCAGCAGTGATCTTGCCTTTCCCATATTCAGCGGCGAGATGATTCACAAGATTAGACCCTACGGACAAGAAGAAACCGTCCCGAAGAGCACCTGCCTGTACACATACGGTGATCGGGACACGGACATGTTCGTTGTCCTTACTGGGGAGATAGAGAGTCGGCTTCTAGTCAGAGGAGGCGGATTCAAAGTTTTCCGCTCGCTGCGTCCGGGCGATTTTAGTGGCGAACTAAACCTCTTGAACACACAGAGAACGATCGCTGAAGCACGAACGGCATCGACAAGTCGGCTGTTGCGAGTTTCTCGAATGAACCTACGGGCGTTGATGCGTGCGGAGGGCGATATCGCGAACATCATCGTTTCGGCTTGCATATGGCGCCGCATCGGCATGATCAGTGATTTATCCACGGGGGTCGTACTCCGAGGATACGAAGCCGATCCGGATCTACTCAATCTTCGTCGCTTTTTGAGTCGTAACCACTACCCCCACCAGGTAGAGGAGTTGCCGGCAAACGATCAAACCAGTAAAGACCTGGTCACAACACAGATGCCACAGGTCGAGCTTCTAGATGGTCGTGTCCTCGTTAGACCTACCATCTGTGATCTCGCTGACAATCTGGGCATTACTGAGCTGCCTGAACCTCATACGATCTATGACGTTGCCGTCGTCGGGGCTGGTCCAGCAGGACTCGCCGCAGCGGTGTATGCAGCCTCCGAGGGCCTATCCACAATCGTTGTCGAAGGGAATGCCCCTGGCGGGCAGGCTGGCACCAGCTCGAAGATTGAGAACTACCTTGGCTTTCCTACCGGCATTTCGGGGGCGCAATTAGCGAGCCGTGGCCATCTACAAGCTCTCAAGTTTGGGGTCCGCTTCGCCATCTCACGGGATGTTATAAGCACAGAACACGTCGATGGACTGCACCGGCTGATCCTCGCTGGCGGTGCAGCCGTTTGTGCGCGCGCGGTCGTGATCGCAAGCGGGGCACGGTATAGAAAACTCACCGTAACGAACCAGGACGACTTCGAAAATAGAGGGCTTTATTATGCAGCGACCGCAATGGAATCTCTGTTGTGCCATGAACGAGAAATAATCGTTGTAGGAGGGGGGAATTCAGCTGGGCAAGCGTCGATCTTCCTCTCAGGTGTTGCGAGACACGTCCATCACATCATTCGTGGCCGTTCATTGCAGCGTACGATGTCACAATATTTAGTCTCACGAATCGAACGTTCTCCGCGAATCACGGTGTACACAGAAACGGAAATTGACAGGCTCGAAGGTGAGGCTGCTCTTGAATTCGTCACGTGGACGAATCGGAAGACGGGCGAAATAATGCGAAAGCCAATCGCCAGTGTCTTTGTCATGATTGGCGCGGAGCCCAACTCGGGGTGGGTATATGGCACCGTCAAGCTCGATGAAAAAGGGTTTGCTCTCACCGGTGGTAGTTGGGGCTTTGAAGCCACTCCGTACGCGACCAGTGTTCCTGGTGTCTATGCTGTTGGTGACGTAAGAGCTGAATCCGTGAAGCGTGTTGCATCGGCGGTGGGTGAGGGCTCTGTGGTCATATCGAATATCCATCGGTATCTAGCTCGAAGACCCTTCGACTTCGCACAGCAGGCAAGTTCCAAAGAATTCAGATAGATCTCGATTGACTGCTTATCGTCGATCGCAGTTGCGCGTCCGAGCACAACATACACGGAAAGAAGGTTAGTCGTGCCAATAACCCGAGAGGAATTTGCAGATGCATACCCCACTCTTTTCCACATCTCGCTTGCACAGGACATGGGACAAGTAATGAGACATGGACTTCTGAGCACATCGGCCTTGTTGGACCGGTGCGAAGTCGTTGGCGAGCAGCGATTCAACATCGAAAGTTGTCTGCGGCCTCGCTCGGTGCGCATCAGTCACAGTGTTCATGGGGAATTCCTGATCAACGATCAAGCTCCCATGAGTGCCGCGGCCCTTTCGAAATGTCTGATCGATCTCTCGCTTGAGCAATGGTGCAAATCCCTCAACAGCCGAGTCTTCTTTTGGCCAACTCAAGATCGGCTTGCGAAGCACCTCGCAGCAAGGCTAGCGACCGGGCGTTCGAAAATAGTGTTCTCTTTCGAGACAAAGTCGGTCTTTGACGTTCTTGATTTCGATTCCTTTGAGTTTTCTGCAATCAACTCAGGGAACACGATGCGCAAGGCTTCCGTCAGAGGTTCGTCAACATTTGTGAAGGCTAGCGACTATCCCTTTCAGGAGCGACGTAAGCGCAGAGGATTAGGTGGCGCCATTGCAGAAGTGACTTATCCGTACGCGGTCACATCATCACAGCTCGCTGCAATATGCATGACAAGCAAGATCGTTCTACACCCCCGGCCGGCATAGCTGGTTGAAGGAGATTCTGAAGTGAAAGCAAAGGATAACCAAATGACAACCCCAGTCGAAACTGTACGTGGGTTCTATTCCGCAATTGCAGCAGGCGACACCGACAAGATGGTCGAACTAATGGCCTCCGACATCGAATGGATCTCGGTCGTCGACTTCAACGTTCAGGAGAAGGGTCCTGCCGAGGTCATGAAGAAGGTGTTCGCTCCGCTGATGCAGGAGTGGGAGAGCTTTTCGCCGGCGCCGTCCGAATTTCTTGTAGACGGTTCAACTGTCGTCTCTCTGGGCCGTTTCGCCTGCGTTCACCGCGCAACGCACAAACGCGCTAATCTTCCCTATGCTCATGTATGGGATGTTCGGGAAGGAAAGATTTGGCGTCACCGTCAATATCTCGACACGATGGCGCTTGAAGAAGCTCGAAGCGCCTAAGGCTCGCCGGTGAAACGCATCAGCGGCAATCTTGCAGACCCCGCCGTTCGCGATGTCATTCACTCTAGCTCACGAAACGTGATCGTTTGCCGTAGGGTCTTGTGGCAGTCGGGACGGCGTCCCGCTATTCTTTTCGCGGGCTAGTTGAATTGGCATGGCGGCGCGCAGGCTCCGCTCAGATCGTCATGTACTGACTTCATATCGGTCCACAGCTGCTGAAGCAGACCGCGAGCGATCCGGTGTAGTCCCTACCCCTGGATGGACCTGTCTACCTCAATCTCTTGATGTAGTTGCGTCGTCTTTAGAATTCGTAAGTTTCTCTCAACTGACCATCAAGAACTTCGAACTGTTCTTATCCTGTGCATGACCATACTCTGCGTAATATGCGTTCGGGAGGAATCAAGCCGTCCGTTCTAATTTCGATCCTCGACCAGAACCCCACCGACTGCCGTCGCACCATGGCGTACGTAGTCCATAGCGCAATGGGAAATCCTCAACTCGGGCTGAAGTCAGCCCCGGCGCTAGACTTTCCTCCTTGGGTGGATCAGCAAGAAATGTTCGAGGTATTCGTCTGGTCTGAGGCGGACCTCCACCTTCTCGAATCAAAAGGATGATCTCAATGAACCGTCCCTCGATATACGCTCTTGCCACGGCGCTTGTTGCAGGCACGGCACAAGCCGCGCCACTCCCTTCGACCAACGCTACGACGACCTATCATCGCGTGCAGGTAGACGGAGTCGGGATTTTCTACCGGGAAGCCGGCCCAAGGGACGCCCCAACCATCGTGCTCTTACATGGATTCCCGTCGTCTTCGCGCGAGTTTGACACGGTCATTCCATTGCTGGCGACAAAATATCATCTGATTGCGCCGGATTATCCCGGATTCGGTCTCAGCGACGCGCCGTCGCCGGTCGACTACACTTACACGTTCGATCATCTAGCCAAGACGATGCGTGATCTCTTGGAGAAGCTGAAGGTCAAGCATTACACCATGTACCTTCACGACTATGGCGCACCGATCGGCTTCCGTATCGTTCTGGCGCACACCGGAGAACTGCATGCGCTCATCATCCAAAACGGCAATATCTATAAAGCGGGCCTTGGGCCCAAATGGGCCAAGATTGCGGAGTACTGGGCAGATCCCAACGGTCATCCTGAGGTGCTGAACGCCTTTCTTTCGTTCGAAGCCACAAAGGTGCGACATCTAGCCGGCACGTCCCATCCGGATCGATACGATCCGGGTACCTGGATAAGCGAGTACGCCGATCTTTCGCGGCCCGGTCAGCGCGAGATTCAAGCGGACCTGCTCTATGACTACAGGACCAACGTCGCGTTCTACCCAAAATGGCAGTCATGGCTTCGTTGCCACCAGCCTCCGACTCTCGTGGTCTGGGGCGAGAACGACCCTTCATTCATCGCTCCGGGTGCGGAAGCCTATAGACAGGATCTTCCGAATGCGGAGATCCACCTGCTCGACGCGGGGCATTTTGCGTTGGACGAAAGGACCGACGAGATTGCGGACCTGATCCTCCAGTTCATGGCTAAGCATCCTGGATGAAGGCCGGCGTCATAATCGACGCCTTTTACTCCATCCATCGTATATACATCCTCGTTCCAGCCAACCCACACAAGCCGGGTTACCAAGTCCGGCCAAACCGCACTACCAAGAGGATCTATGAACATAATTCACACTCCAGCTGTTTCCGCCAAAACCGTCACCTTTGGTTCCATCACCGTGAATGAGTTGAATATCGCTTATCGCGAAGCGGGGGATCCTTCCAGTCCAAAGCTCGTTTTGCTGCACGGCTGGCCGGCATCATCGCACCAGTTCCGTGACTTGATTCCAGCGCTTGCTTCCCGCTTTCACGTGATCGCACCCGACTACCCCGGGTTCGGAAACAGTGATACGCCCGACCCAGCCGTCTTCTCTTACACCTTCGATAAGTTGGCAGAAGTCACTGAGAGATTCTTGAAAGCAAAGGGATTCGAGCACTACGGTCTTTACGTGCAGGACTACGGTGGTCCTGTCGGTTTCAGGATCATGACGAAGAATCCGGAGGCTCTAGACTGGCTGATCATTCAAAACACGAATGCTTATGAGGTTGGCTTCAGTGCCGCATGGGGCGGCTTGCGCAATGCGCTATGGCTTGACCGTAGTAAGGAGAACGAGCAAGGGGCCGCCGGCTTGCTTGAATTGGATACGGTCAAAGCTACCTACCTTGGCGGCTCAACGAATCCCGCGTTGATTAGTCCTGATGCCTGGAACATGGACTATTTTCAAACACTGCAACGGCCTTCTGGCCGGCAGCTTCAACTCGACCTGTTCTACGACTACCGAAACAACGTCACCTTGTATCCCAAATGGCAGGACTTCCTCAAACGGAAGCAGCCAAAGACGATCATCTTCTGGGGGCAGGGAGATATTTTCTTCACGCCCGAGGGCGGCGAAGCATACCTCCAGGATCTGCCCAAGGCAGAGATGCATCGGCTAGCGGCAGGCCACTTCGCCACTGAAGACTGCTTAGACTATATCGCCGAGCACATCCATGCGTTTTACGAAACGGTAGTTGCCTGACCCGTTTCCTATCTCCCACGCCACGTGAACGAGCGCAGGTTACAACTACGGGCGGCCTTTTGCGCCGTCCGTGGTTCTCTTGGTCAAACGCCTTCGGAAGAGAAGTCGTGGACATCAAGGAACATTTGAAGCAAGAAGCGTGCCGGATCGTGCGCCGCGGAAGGCATTCGCCGTTGCGATGCTTCTTCCGATCGCGAGTATCGAAGAGCAAGAATTGTTGACCTACGGATCAGCTACACCAAGTCGTCTGTGCCCAGAACGAACAACGAAGAGGGTGGACATGAACAGTACCCCAATCAAACAAGAACCTTATCCCAAGCTCGTGGCCAACGGTGCGCTCATTCGCTTATCGCTGTGGATTGAGGATCGAGATCTGCCTTTTCTGGTGTTAAGCATTGGCATGATCGTCATGCTTCTTTGGGCTGGCGCATTCAAGATGACGAAGCCCGGGGCTGAGGGAATCATTCCGTTAGTGTCAAACAGTCCATTGATCTGGTGGCAGTTCAAATTGCTCGGACCCTATGTGGGTTCGGACATGATCGGAGCCACTGAATGGACAGCGGCTTTGCTATTCATCATCGGCTATGCACGCCCGAAGGCTGGTCTAGTCGGAGCTCTTGTAACTACGATGATGTTCTTCATCACCAGCACTATGCTCCTTTCAACACCAGATGCGACCGTCGCGTGGAAGGGATTCCGGTACATGAACAACCTGGGACTATTTCTGTTCAAAGATGTCATCTCTTTTGGCGTTTCGCTGTACTTCATCACCTATTACGGTCGTAGGGCGATGCTCCACGAGGTCAGAACCAACTCCTAATAATGGCCACTTGATGTACCACAAAGATATAACTGTAAGGTCAGCTATAGCTCGACTCATAACTCTGCGGTAGGACATTGCAATGATGAAGGAAACTGCGTCTCCACCCTTGCCGCTCCGTCTCGATCGAAAGCATCCGCTTGCGATCCGTTGGATGCATTGGGTCAATTTCCCTGTACTTTTCCTCATGATCTGGAGCGGTCTCCTGATCTACTGGAACGACTCTGACAACGCTTACCGGCATCCGCATGCGGTGTACCGCATTGGTGTAGGCAAGCTCACGCTCTTTCGTTTCTTCCCAGACTGGTTCTGGAAGGCGATCAACGCGCCCTATCATGTGACGCAGGGACTGGGGCACCACTTCTTCTTCATGTGGATCTTCGCGGCGAACGGGATCGCGTATGTTGCTTTTCTGGCGATCTCTGGAGAGTGGCGGTTTCTCCTTCCCCAGAGACGGAGCGTACGGGATGCCATACAGGTCACGCTGGTTGACCTCCACCTTCGCAAAGGCCTGCCGCCGCAAACCAAATACAACGGTGCACAGCGCATTGCCTACACAGCAGTCATTCTGATGGGCTTCGGCATGCTCGTCACTGGCCTTGCGATCTATAAGCCAACGCAGATGCACCTGCTGACGACGATCCTCGGAGGCTATGAGATGGCGCGATGGGAGCACTTCTGGCTCACGATGGGCTTTGTCGGCTTCTTCGTGGTCCATGTGGTGCAGGTGGTCCTCGCCGGATGGAATAACTTCCGAAGCATGGTGAGCGGTCGAGAGATCAAGAAGCAAGACGACGTCTCCCTTGAGGCAGAGAGGAGGTCGTGGTGACACCTGAGCCGAACCAGAAGAAGCCATCGAATCCTGACGAAACGGAGCAAGTTGCGTCCTCAGGGCAACAAGTTGAGCCAACGCCCACAATCAAAGCGCCAGCGCCCGAACCTTCAGGCAGCACCGTGGATGAGAACAATGCCGCAGTTCTTTCGGAGTCGCGGCGACATACGCGGCGTTCTTTTGTCGTGGCAGCCGCAGCTGCAGCCGCTGGATATGGTGCGTATCAATGGGTCAATCATCTGCCGGAGGAAGAGATGCAGGCCGCCGGCTACCGAAAGGCGTTCGATACAAATGCGGCGATCGCACGCGCTGTCTTTGACGATCGAGCTCTGGCACCTACCTATCCTCTCTCGAAAGCGCAGGATCTTCGGGTGAATGGTGTGTATGGGCTCAAGCAGATGCTCGAACCAACGAGCTACAGGCTTCAACTCGTTGGGTCCACTGCGACCGGCTCTGATCCACGGTATACACCGGATGTGACCGCGTGGAAGTACATCTATGTGGACGCGAAGACGATGGAGGATCAGGGTCACGACACCAAGACGCCGCCACCTTCCGCGAAGACTGCCGAAAAAATGGCTCCCGCTTCGATGCTTAAACAGGCAAAACAACAGCAGGACCGAACTCAAAGGATGCCTCGCGGAAAGGAAGAGGCCGGCGAGAGCCGTTCGACACTTCCAGTGGGTACACCGGGGCTGCTCCTGACTATGGACGACATCCTCAAGTTGCCGCGATATGAACTCGTGACCCAGTTCAAGTGCATCGAGGGCTGGAGCCAGATCGTGCACTGGGCTGGTGTGCGCATGGCGGATTTTATCGAGGCTTATCCGCCGCGTCTCATGAACGGTAAGGAACCGCGATATGTATACATGGAGACGCCCGAAGGAGACTACTACACCGGCTATGATCTCCATGTCTGCCGCCATCCCCAAACGCTTCTTGTCACCGAGATGATGGGCGCGCCCTTGACTCAATACCACGGCGCTCCGTTGAGATTGCATATGCCGATAAAGTACGGGTACAAGCAGATCAAGCGCATCGGGCTTATTAACTACACCGACAGTAAGCCGGACGACTACTGGACCAAGCTTGGCTACGATTGGTATGCCGGACTATGAAGAAATAGAAGAACACTTTCAGGAGAGACAAGATAGAGCATGGCTGATGATGCATGGAGCCCGACGAGAATGGAGCTTGAGACAAATACTAAGCACCTCTTCGAGGACTGTGCCTGGCTGTATGCGTTTTGCCGTGAGCGGTTGTTCCGCGACCACACGGAAGAGATTACGCAGGCTCTCTTTCCCGAGGGAATCCTTCGGAAGATACGTCTGTTGTGGAGGTCGGATGCGGTCCCGGATTCTATGCTCGCCGGTTAGCACAGCGCTATCCTGCATTGCGGATGCTGGGGATTGACCGGTCCTCGCGCCTGCTCGCCTGGGCGCAGTCGAGAGCTTCCTCGGACGCATTGACCAACTGTCGATTTCAGCATGGGGATGTTGAATGTATCTCCGCTTGCATAGAACCAGTCGATGCAGTCATCAGTTCCCGTCTCCTTCTTGTAGTTGGCAACCGCAATCGGGTTATGGCTGAGATCTTCCAAGTACTGAAACCAGGGGGGCGTCTCTTCCTGGTGGAGCCAACAGCGACTCTCAAGACCCAGCTCCCGCTTTCTGCCATGCGATTGGTTACGCGTTTCATACACTCGGCACATCGCGAAACGTTTCCGCAGGCTGCAAAGATACTCTCTTCTCCGGAGTTCGAAGATCTTGTTCGATCTCAGCCATGGAGCAAGATCTCGATCCAGATGTACGGAGACTATCAATGCGCTGTCTGCCACAAGAGTGGTGACGCAGTGACAGATTCCGGAGCACTCGAAATGGATGCGGATGGTATCGCTGTCACGGGTCCACGGAGCGTTACCATCTGATCGCCCAGACTGCCGCGGATCCGAATGAGGCACTATACGTTTGTGGCACGCGATATAGACCGTCAATGATTTATTCCCTCCGCTGACTCAGGACACCTTGGATACCGATTGTTTTCAGGATGCAGCGAGCATAGCCGCAATAGGAAGGTAGAAAGACAGTGAACAAGCTGCAGGGGAAAAGTGCTACGACCGCCGACGCGACTTCCATTACAGGGCTACATGTTCTTAGCTTTGTTCTTTATCGACTAGCGCAACGGAGACAGTCGCGCAGTGTCCTCGTGTTGGTTCTTCTTTCATTGTCTCTCGTGATGCGTGCGCAGACTATTGCGCCCGCAAAACCATTCAGCTTCGCAGACCTTCAGCATCTACAGTCAGTTGGCGATGTGCAGATGAGTCCCGACGGTGACGCCATCGTGTATAGCGTAAATGCGATCAACATACAGCACGACAGAGTCGAAACCACATTTTGGCTGGTTCGGCTGCGTGATGCAAAAGTCCCTGTGGCTCTACCCCATATCAGTGCTCCCTCGTGGTCTCCGGATGGTCAAACATTGGCCATAGTTACGGAAACATCAGGTAGGAGCAATGTGCAGTTACTTCGCGGTGACACTCTTGATGTCGTTCGAAGTTTAGCCGTGCCCTCCTCACCGGGAACCTTGGTATGGTCCCCGGATGGTAAGTCTTTGGCTTTCACTCTTTTCATTCCGGACACGGGTGCTCCTTCGTTTCTGCAGGAGGCCGTGGATACCGCCGAAGGCGATCTCGAAAAACCCACAGGTGCTCAATGGCCCGCACCCGTACAGATAACTCAATCTGTGCACTACCGCGAGGATGGTGGCGAGTGGCTGAAGAGCCGCAGAGGACACCGTCACCTCTTCGTGCTTTCCACAATGAACGGCGTCGTACAACAGGTGGGAAGTGAGCCCTTCGATGATGACGCCCCTGCATGGTTGTCGGACAGCAGGAGATTGCTTTTCACATCGGATCGACGGCCAGGGAACGAACACATGTTCCCAGTATCTGCGGTTTACGTGACCGACATGTCAGGCCACGCCACGAAGCTGACCCATGGGAACGACAGTTTCTCCACGCCCAAAGCCAGCCCAGATGGCAAGTGGATCGCCTATACCAGAACGCCGTTCCGGTTAGCGAATTACACGCGAAACGACTTGTGTATCATGCGTAGGGACGGGTCTGAGGCACACCAACTTGCGCCCAATCTGGATCGAGACCTCTCGGACATCACCTGGGCTGCCGACGCGGAAGGTGTTTACGCAAAATTTGCTAATCACGGGATTTCTCATGTCGGGCTTTTTGACCTGGAAGGCCAAAGCAAAACACTTGCCTCTGGAATAGGGGGAAAGTTTTCAATCTCCCGAACGGGTATGATCGCGTATTCCGGTGAGACCTCAGACGGACCGAATGAACTGATACTGCAGGATCCTGGCAAATCAGTAGAAACGCTAACATCGCTGAACCAATTTTTGAAACAGCGGCAGCTTGGCAGCTTGCTACGTCTTAGCGCGCGATCCGGTGCAGACGGTACCCCAGTGGAGGGGTGGGCAGTACTGCCCCCTGGAAGCACAGGTCAGCATAACCTTCCGATGATCCTGGCTTTGCATGGAGGGCCATTTGGTGATGATGGTCCGTATTGGTCAAGCGAATACCAGTTGTTTGCAGCGGCAGGTTACGTGGTTGTTTATGTGAACTATCGCGGATCGACTTCCTACGGCTCGGCGTTCTCGGAACCCGCGAACTACGACTTTCCTGGAGTGGCTTACGGCGACGTGATGAGTCTTGTAGATCAAGCGATTCGACAAGGTCTTGTCGATCCCGATCGGCTCTTTGTGACTGGCGGTTCCGCTGGAGGAGAACTCACGACATGGATTACCGGGAAGACAGGGCGCTTCCGGGCCGCAGCAGCACAAAAGCCCGTCATCAACCAAATGAGTGAGGCTCTCACGACAGATCAGTACCTTGGGGCTCCCTTAATCTATGGAGGTGAACCTTGGGCGCGCGAAAAAGAGCTATGGGCGAACTCGCCACTTTCGTTGGTAGGCGCGGTAACGACGCCAACGCTGTTTATCGTGGGTGATCAGGATTATCGAACGCCGATCGATGAGACCCTTCAGATGTACGATGCTCTTCAACTCAGAAGCATACCAACGGCTCTACTAAGAGCGCCAGGAGCTGGCCACGGAACGTTGCTCACACGACCGTCCCAGAGCACTGCGATCATCGCGGCAACACTTGCCTGGTTTCATATGTATGACTCTCCGCGATAAGCTCTCACATCGATTTTCTAGCGGCCGAACGTTTGCGGGAAGGGCCACTTTACAAGTGGCTCTACCCGCATTTTGACATTCCGGCGTTTGGATTACAACTCATATGGACTCGATCCTCACGATGAGCGAACATCCGAAAGAGAATCAGTTGGTATCCCCATCCTAGGTTCTTGGGGTAGGGATGTCGCCTAGACATTTACATCCGTATCGGTCGTACAGTCCGCAGGATGGAGGACAATGATAAAAACCTCGATTGCCGCGATCCTCGCTTTTGCATGGACGGTTGGGGCGCATGCTACGCCCCTGATGCGTTATCCAACAGCTAGTCAGACTGATATCGCGTTCGTTGCCTATGGAAAACTATGGAAGGCACCACTTAGCGGTGGTTTGGCACAGCGCCTGACCCAAGGCGCTTGTGCCGTGACGACGCCGCTCTTTTCTCCAGACGGACACTGGATAGCCTATACGTGCCGTAATGGCGGACTCCATGATGTCTATGTGCTACCAGCGGGCGGCGGCGAACCACGGCGGCTCACCTACGAGGCGAGCAGCTTCGCTGATGGAGCCATGGTTGTCGCCTGGACCCCAGATTCCCGGCGTGTGATCTTCCTGTCCCATCGTGCATCCCCCGTAGCGAAACTCGTGAGAGCCTTCTCTGTACCGGTATCGGGTGGTTTCGCGGACCAGTTGCCTTTAGACCGTGCCGGTAGAACGTCCTTTGCTCCGGGCGGGCGCGCGATTGCCTATAACCGTATCTTTCGAAACTTGGAGCTACGGAAGCGTTATCTCGGAGGCCAGGAGCAGGATATTTACACCTATGACTTCGACACGCATGCCCTCACGCGCCTGACGCAATGGAAAGGAGCCGACACTGATCCAATGTGGTTTGGCCGAAAGATTTATTTCGTCTCCGACAGAGGCAAGAATTTCCGGCAGAACATCTGGAGTTATGATCTGGACACTCATTTGTTCCGGCAGCTCACGGATTTTGCCGATTACGACGTAGACTGGCCCTCGCTTAGTGCGTCGACCATTGCCTTCCAGCAGGGTGGTCACCTTTTCGCCATTGACCTGCCCTCCGAGGCGTTACGCGAGGTGAAAGTCGAGTTCAAGGACGACAATGAGCCGCTGCGGGCTCATGCTCTGGCAGCAGGAAGGTTCGCGCGGGTGACAGACGTGATGGGCTGCATCGATTATTCGCTTTCACCTCACGGAGAGTCGATCCTGCTCTCCGTGCGAGGCGATCTGTTTAGCCTCTCCAAAACATCGCAAGGAGAAGATCTTACCAATACGCCCGGAGCAGATGAAGACCATCCTTCCTGGTCTCCCAACGGTCGGTTGATCGCTTACGAAACCGATCGCAGTGGAAGTCAACAACTCGCTATTCGCCCCGCCAAAGGTGGTTCTGAACGGATCTTGACCCATCTTTCCAGCGGTTACTTCTACACCCCGCTCTGGTCCCCGCAAGGTGACAGCTTCCTCGTCCCGGATGCCAACCACGCGCTGTGGTGGATCCATCTTGATGGCAGTTCTCCCCAAAGAATCGCATCCGATCCCTATGCAGAAATTCGAGATGCCACATTTTCTCCCGACGGCAGCTGGGTTGCGTACAGCACGCAGCGTTCCACGCAGCTCCGCGCGATCCACTTCTATGATCTATCTACTGGTCAAGACACTATTGTCAGCTCACCGATGGAAAGCGACCGCAGTCCCGTTTTTACCTCGGACGGTCGTTATCTCGTCTTTGTCTCACAACGGAACGAGCAGCCGTTTGTCTCGGACCGGGATGATGAGGATTTGATCTCCACCGTCAACTCGGATGGTCTCTATGCCGTTGCACTCGACCATGACAGACCTGCGGTGGCACCCATAGCAGCGCAGTATGCCCCGGCAGGAGATCCCTCGGTTCGCATCGATCTCGAGGGGTTTATGTCACGCGCCGTGGCTTTGCCGGTTACTCCGGCCACGATCGTCTCGCTTCAGGCTCGTCCTTCAGCTCTCTTTTATCAAATCAAGCCCATACAGTTGATCGACGGAGACATCGCTGGCGGAAAGAGCGAACTGCATGCGCTTGACCTTGCGACTTTCAAAGATCGAGTGGTCACAGATGACCTTGAAAACTTCAGCATTTCCGGCGACGGGGCCGCGGTCGCCTTTCAGCGCCACGGGGAATGGCGAATTGCAAGTACAGCTTCTGGAGCTCCGAACGTGGCACCGTTGAATCTTTCGGCTCTGACGGCTACTGTCGATCCCCGGCAGGAATGGGCCGAGATGTTTGAGAACGCCTGGCGGCTAGATCGTGATGTTTTCTTCAGCAAGGTAATGAACGGCACGGATTGGCAAGCCGTACACGACGCATATGCCAAACTCTTGCCTTTCGTGAGTTCGCCGGATGATTTTGTTTATCTTCTGGGACAAATGCAAGGAGAAATGGCCAGTTCCCACACGTTTGTAGACCCTGGAATCGAAGCGGATATACATCCCCCGGTCCACACCGGTCTGTTGGGAGCGGACTACACGCTCGACAGCTCATCCGGGCGCTATCGTTTCGCCAAGATCTACGTTGGCGATGCGACGCGGGCCTCAATGCGCGGTCCACTCGGTATGCCGGGACTAGGCGTAAAGGACGGGGACTACCTGTTGGCAGTAAACGGACGGCAGCTTAGATCTCCGGAAGATCCGGACGAGTTGCTCGCCGGACTCACCTCAGAGGTGACCCTGACGGTTAGTCCTGTTCCATCCGGCCCATCCCGCCAGATCAAAGTGCAGCCATTGACCGACGATACAAGGCTTCGACGCTACAACTGGATCGAGCACAACCGCAGCGAGGTCGATCAGCTCTCTCATGGCCGCCTGGGTTATATCTTCCTCACTAACTTCAGCGCCGAGGGTTCAGCTGATTTCGTACGTCAGTTCTACCCGCAGCGGGAAAAAGAGGGCTTGATCTTCGATGTTCGCTGGAACGGCGGCGGCTTCACCAGCCAGTCCGTGCTGGATGTTTTGCGGCGCGAGCTTGCCGGTGTTTTTGTGAATCGCGAAGAAGCTTTGAGCACTCTGCCCACAGCAACGGCACCCAGGGTAATGGTTACGATTACAAATTACGGGTCGGCCTCCGACGGCGACCAGTTCCCGTTTTTCTTTCGCAAGTTCAACCTGGGAAAACTGGTTGGCGAGCGAACCTGGGGCGGAGTGCAAGGCATCAATAACGATTGGAAGTTGATGGATGGGACGCCCTTCACTATCCCGAAAGATTCGCTAGCTTCTCTCGACGGACACTGGATCATCGAAAACGAAGGCGTTGCGCCGGACATTCCAGTGGATCCGCCACCCGACGAAGCTGTGACGCACAGAGACCTTGAACTCGAGGTCGCGGTGAAAACTTTACTTGAGCAGCTGACGTTGAGGCCGCCTGAGATCCTCAAGGCTCCCAATCCAATTCCAGCATATCCACCTCAAGGGAATGTCCCCGGGGCTACCTTCGATCCTAACGAGCGTAGGACTCCGAACCACTAGTCACAGAATCGTGATGACTGGGAGCGCAATTTGCCATTGGAGACCAGCTGCGTCTTGGAATCATCACCTCTCACTTGGAAGGCGCTAAGTTGTTTGGTCTATGCATTCGCGGTTAGACATAAACTTACGAAGCGCTTGCGCCAGTTCTGATGGAACGGGATAACTCTTGTTTTCGCAGCCAATTATTTCCGGGCGGTCGAATGATGCCGCGATTCCAAGGTCAGTTCGGACACAGTAAATCCTCTCTCGCGTTCGTCCCAGGTAACGCTATTGACGCTTGCTCATTCAGTTCACGTAAACACGGCGCACTGAGCGAAAGGCAGGAGGAGAGTCTCGCGACAAATACTCACCGATCCAGTCAGTATTTGGAACTTTTCTTATGACTTGCCAGGCCCTACGTTATTTGAAGGCTGCAAGACGGTCTCTTCCAGACACTGATGCAGGACAATACAAGCTGGCCCGGCGGCACCTAGTACAAGGAGGACAACCATGCCGCGGTTACACCCTGTTAGCCCCTCGAATGCCACAGGCAAAGCGAAAGAACTGCTCGATACCGTGAAAATAAGTTTGGCACTGTGCCGAACATGACTCGTGTCATGGCCGCCTCACCCCCTGTTCTCGAAGCCTACCTAGGCTTTAGCGGTGCCCTCGCCAGTGGTTCGTTAGACGCGGAAACCCGTGAAGAGCTGGCCCTGCTGACGGCTCAGGAAAATCACTGCAATTAGTGCCTGTCGGCACATACTGCAACTGGCAAGATGGTCGGCCTGAACCATGACGAGATTGCCGCCAGCCGTGAAGGAAATGGTACAAGTCCGAAGACAATGGCGGCAGTCGCCTTCGCGAAGCGCGTACTCGATACCAAGGGCGAGATCAGTGAAGCGGACTTCGCGGCTGCTTGCAACGACGGCTTCTCCGAAGGAGAGATTGCCGAGATCATCGCACACGTTGCGCTTAATGTGTTCACCAACTACTTCAACAATGCTACCAATATGCATATCGAACTCCCCAACGTTTCCTATACAGAGATCGCCTAGCTGACTCGTAGTACCGGGTTCCCAAACTGCGCAGACCAAGGAGTTGCCTGAATGTATGTACAGGAGTTGTGGCGCTATCCAGTAAAAAGCATGCGTGGTGAACGGGTTCTTGAAGCCACGATGGATCGGGCCGGGATCAAGGGCGACCGGAACATCATCGTGGCGTCCGAAGCGCTCGATCGAATCATCACTGCCCGAACGCACCCCGGACTACTCGGCCTGCAGGCCTCTGTTTCCGAGGATGGCGCGATCTTGATCGAAGACCACGTATGGAACAGTCCGGCAGCCCTTGCGTTGACCCGGAGAGCTGCTGGTGAGCCTGTCCGTCTGGTTGATGCTCGTACCAGGGCCGAGCGCTTCGATGTACTTCCATTGCTTGTGGCGACGGATGGAGCCATTCGGGAATTGGACCTGGATCTTCGAAGGCTGCGCCCAAACATCGTGATTGGCGGCGTACCCGGCCAGACCGAGAGGAGTTGGCCCGGCGCAAGTCTCTTGTCCGGAGGCGTCGTCATCGAAGTGGCACAGTTGCGTATGCGATGTGTGATGACAACCTTCGACCCTGACACTCTGAAACAAGACCTCAGGGTCCTGCGCAAGATCGTACAGAAAGCTGAAGGAAAATTAGCACTCGACTGCGCTGTAGCAAGCCCCGGTGTTCTCCACGTAAATGACCCCATCTTCCTTCGCCCTAACTCGAAAGGATATCTCTCATGAGCATAGTGATCGCACCACCCTTCACCGACCCGCAACTCGCCACTCAAAAAGTCCAGATCGCGGAGGATCTCTGGAACACTCGCGACCCCGAACGTGTCGCGGCAGCCTATACCGAGGACACGCAATGGCGCAATCGGACGGAGTTTCTAACCGGCCGTGCAGCCGTCCTGGAGTTCTTGAAACGGAAATGGGACCGTGAGTTGGCTTATAAACTGAAGAAAGAACTTTGGGGTTTTCGAAACGACCGTATGGCGGTGAAGTTTCAATACGAATGGCATGACAGTAGCGGTCAGTGGTTCCGTTCCTACGGAAACGAGCTTTGGGAGTTTGCGCCGTCCGGCCTGATGCAACGGCGTGAAGCCAGCATCAATGATTTGGCTATCTCAGAGAACGAAAAAGTTTTGTGAACTCAGTGAAGCTACAAGCTACGTCGGAGTGGCCGATGGGCGTGACCCGCGATGCGGGTCACGCCGCACAAGTGTTAGTGCTGTCCTTGTAGCCCGCAGTACAGCAGTCGGCATCCGCATCGTGATCGAAAGCCCTGCAGACTGCCAACCGTCTACGGCCCTCACTTCGTGCGGACGCACCATTTCCTTCAGGCAGACCATAGGACGATCGTCTCCATCTGGTCCAGAAACAACCTCCGATGGCTCTTCTGACCGTATCTCTCAAACGCAGGCTGCCTGGCAACTCCGCTGCTCCGTCGACCATCACCCCTGTCTCTGAGATCTATTGATCAGATTAACGTCGCAGAACGTTTGAAGAGTTTGCCAAGAACTGGACAGGGAGTTTAGATGAGGTGTCCGCCAGAACGCGGAAGAGACTGCTTTCTGCAAAATTCAGCTCACGCCCGCAGATATAAGTCGACAGTCTCGGTAGTCCAAGTAGGGACGCCACTTCCAAAGAAATCGCGATCTTCTGTCCAGACAGGACACTTCAACAATAGCGATGTCGCGACGATCGGCCAGTCATTTTCATCGCGGGAGAGCATGCGCTCGCGAGCAGAAACCTCAAACTCTTCATAAAGAGTCCTGTCTACGACTTCGATCAATCTTGACAGCTGATCGAGCACCTGTATTCCGGGCTGGAGGTCGATGCGGCGTTTCTCGGAGATGGAAGGGATGTACTTGCGTGCATCGGCAAAACAGATGTCCGGGGCATAGAACGACACAGAGTCTTCGTGAGTTTCGAGAAGGCTACGCACGCGCACACCGAAAACGGCTCGCAAGAGGATGTTCGCGTCGAGCACGATGCGCTTCTGGTCTCTCATCGCTTCTGCTTGGTCCGCCATTGTTTGAAACCTGCGACCGCCTCATCCTCGGAGATCCCCTCGGAATCAAGTACCTCCTGCCAACGAGTCGATGCTTCTCGTAGGGCTTCCTTATCCGCATCGCTCCGTTTGCGGCGGGCGGGGATGAAGTAGCCCACGGTATCGCCATGTCGGGTGATGGCTACCGGAGACTCCGATTCGAGGAGGTAGCTCGCAAACTTATCGCGGAACTCTCTCATACCAACCTTTACGGTTTCCATAACTTGCTCCTTGCGTACCGTTGCGTACACAAGTGTACCATCTGAGGACCGTGCCATACTCAAATTGATTTGGACCCGCGACCTCTGCCGTCCCGCGAAAGAAGTCGTCATCGAATTCGGGCGTAAAAATGGCCGAAATTCGCGAAAACTGACGGACAGGGCAAAGGTTTACAGGGCAAAGGTCGCGGGTCCGATAAGGGGCCAATAACCGTTGCCGAGGGTCCAATAAGGCGCTCAGGGAGCCATCCGCTACGCCTAGTATCAACAAGTTACGCGTTACGGATTAGCTGTCACGGCAGAGGTCGCGGGTTCGAGCCCCGTCGTCCCCGCCATACAAAGCAAAGAACTTAGCTTCGTATGGGACCTAATGTGACAAGCGAATCAGGGTCCGATTAGGGTCCATTACGCCCGCCGGGGTACCAAAAGCGAGTCAGTTTCAACCTCTCTCTGACCCACGTTGGGCACCATCATCCTTACAACCTTGCTCTGTGCGGCTCGTTTATGCGAGTTCACGGCCTGCGTGTACACGTCGAGCGTGATCCTGCTGTTGGCGTGCCTCAAGAGCTCCTGTACCGTCTTCACATCTTCCCCGTTCGCCTTCAGCAACGTGCCGAAGGAATGGCGGAAGGTGTGCCAGCCGATCTTCTTGGTGATGCCGGCTTGACGTGCCACCGGCCTGATATACCGCTTCATGAGATTGTCCGGCCAGTAGGGTTGTTTGCCCTTCATGCGCGGACTGGCAAAGACCCAGTCACCATCCATCGGGTAGGGGCTCGTGCGCCTCCAGCGACGAAGATCTTCAGCCATGTACTCGTCCATCGGGACAGGTTTAGCTGAGGCTTCGGTCTTGCAGACGCCGACAACCTGATGCCAGATAGATTCGGTGACTCGAATCTCCAGATTCTTGAAGTCAACGTCATCCCAACGCAGTGCCAGGAGTTCGCTGACCCTCAGCCCAGTCGCGGCATCGAGGAGCGCTAAGGTGCGCTCTCGAACCGCCAGCTTGCTAAGGAGAAGTTGGAGTTCGTGCAGTTCCAGCACGTCAGGAACTTTCTCCCGCTTCGCGCTTTGGCGCACGAGTTTGATCGGATTCTTATCCGTCCACTCGTAGCGCATCGCGTGATGGAAGAGAGCACTCATGAGGTTCCGAATCTTTGCCTTCGTTCCCCTCGAACGCTTGATGCTACCCAGCCACTCTTCTACTGCGACTGGCTTGATCTGATCCAGACGATGTGTTCCCCAACGAGGCAGAACCCAACCTCTCAGATAGCATTCGTAAGCGGCGCGCGTTGAGAACGCTTTGCGTCCCTGATCTTCACCGGCAAGTTCTTTTAGCCGGTAGTGAGCGACCAGTTCGGCGATCGTGCTTGGCCCGCCTCAGTCTGCGGGGTTTCCTGGTTGGCGTCGATGCGCAATGCTTGAGCGGCTCTGAGGGCTGCTGCTTCGGTTGGCAAGGCCGCGATGGTGCCGACGATTGCTTTCCGACGCTTCGTTCCGCCATCAGATGTTGACTGCCACCAGCGGAAGACCCAAACATCGGGTCCACTCCGCCGTTTTTCGCACTGCACGCTTCCTTGCTGATACCGTGTCCGCCTTGGCATGATTCTCCTATCGGCGTAGCGGATGGCTTGAAATAAGCCTATCGCACGCCGGGCAGAGGTTTTGTTGAGAATCGTCTTATCCAGCGAGACGCTCAGATATCCATCGGTCAATGTCACTGGCGCGGAATCGCCACATGGACCCGAGCTGCAGACCCCTTACGATTCCTTGCCTTGCATACCTCTGGAGAGTCTTGGGATGAATACGCATGATCGCCGCTGCTTCGTCCGAGTCCAGCAACGGTTCGGGATGAAGATCGGCTGAGGCGGGAGGCTTTTTCGGAATAGCTTCAGACTCTTGCTGATGACGGGACGACAAAGGCAGCATTGTGCCTCCTTGATTGATCTCGGCTTCGTCTCGAAGGAGACGATTACTCAGCGTGCCCCGCGGCTTCAAAACAGTCCAATACTTCCTATCAATGCCACCCATGGCAAAACTTATAAAAGGTGCCGGTTTGCGAAGCCGGTGAGCACCTTCAGGTAACCGGGCACCTTGAGGTGCCCCGTTGACAGTGTTGATACCTGCGGCCAAGTATTAGGTATGTCTTTTCCACAGAGCGTGGAATGCACGGCCATCACTTGCGGAGTACAGGGCCATGTCCGAACCGGTGGAGTTTCGCCATCTCGAATATCTAGTCGCTATCAACGAAGCTAAAGACTTCACGAGGGCGGCTGAGAAGATGTATCGCTCCCAGCCAGCCATCAGTCAGCAGATACGTGGGATTGAGAGCGACATCGGTTTCCCGATCTTTCTGAGGCAAGGCCGAGATGGCGTCACGCCGACTCCTGCCGGCGAACTTGTTCTGAGTTGGGCCCGGACAGTCCTGGAAGAACGGCGCGAAGTTTTCGCCATCGCCCGAGCGATCCATAAGGGCGAAGTACCGACGCTGAGGCTCGGCTTTTCGTCCTTCGTGAACCCGACACTCCTGACGACATTCCGACAGTGCTATTCCGATCTCTTTCCCAAGTGTGAGGTCGTATTCTCAGGCGGTGATTCAGCCCTCATTGTGCAGCGGCTTGAATCGAATGCGCTCGATTGCGGCATCCTGCCTTGCCCCATCGACAGCAAAACTCTGGACGTGATCCCCGTCGCACATTCTCAACTTGTCGTATGCATGAGAACCGATGACCCACTAGCGTTACAAACACAACTCGATATCCACGAAGTAGCTCCGCGTATCAGAGTCTTTCGTGATCCGGAACTGCATCCGTCTGCCCATGCGCACCCGGTCAATTTGTTCGCCGAGGTTGGCATCCCAATCAGCCTTGCAAACTCCGTGACGAATCCTGCGGACATTCAATGGATGGTGAAAGAGAACTATGGGCTTGCCCTCATTGATCAGGCGTTGCCTCTGGAATCTGGGTTGACGACTCGGCCGATTGCAGGGGTGAACTGGTCGGCTCAGACGGCGTTTGTTGCCAGCAAGAACAGCCAACACATCGCCCTCCCATTTGTTCAGAAATTCCTGAGACAGGAAGGTCTCACTGTTCGGCGGAAACGACCCCGCGGAGTACGCCCCATACCGAAGCAGTTGGAACTTCTCGGATAGCCGTCTTCTATAAGCGAAACTTTGCTTGACCTAAAAAAGAAGACTTGGACTCAGCGACACCGAGTGACCTAGTTTCCTGACATGGCAATCACTACACGCCATCAGGAGAAATCAGAATGTCACTTCGTCACAATCTCAAACTACTGAGCCGGAAGCTTACTCAAGCATTTCGTGTAATGATGCCGTCGCTCTTCGTGCTCGCTTTCGCGAGTGTTGCTCACGCTCAAGGAACGATGGATTTCTCCGGCGCTCAGACGCTCATGGGGACATTCAAGACACGTACGCTTGAAATGAGTTCAGGAGTTCGCATGCCGCCAGTTGCGCCAGACATCTCCAAATCCATTGCCAAAGCGCTGACCGAGCGGTTGCGCGAAAAAACGGAAGCTGAAGTCCGGTTCGACGATGCTTCGCGCGCGCTGTATGCTTCCGACCTCAGCCACTATCGACAGGTTCCGATAGGCGTTGTCATTCCAAAGTCGATCGAAGATGTAGTCGCCACGGTTGCGGTCTGCAGGGAGTTTGACGTCCCCATTTTAGGGCGTGGCGCCGGCACGAGCCTGGCAGGCCAGACGTGCAACGTAGCAGTCGTGATCGACTTTTCGAAATACCTGAACAAACTGCTGGAGCTGGACGCCATGCAGCGCTACGCGTGGGTCGAGCCGGGGCTTATCAATGACCAGCTTCGAAGCGCGGCTGAGAATTTCGGCCTTACCTTCGCGCCAGATCCGGCTACGCACGAGTACTGCACCCTCGGAGGCATGATCGGCAACAACTCATGCGGAGCGCATTCTGTTCTGGGCGGCAAGACCAGCGAAAATATCGAAGAACTCGACATCCTGCTCTACGACGGCACGCGCATGACCGTGGGTGCCACCGATGAGAAGGAGCTTGCGCGCATCATCCGGGAGGGTGGGCGTCAGGGCCAGATCTATGAGGCGCTTCGCGACCTGCGCGACGCATATGCCGACGAGGTGCGCTCGCGTTATCCGGATATTCCACGCAGGGTTTCGGGCTACAACTTGGATTACCTTCTGCCGGAGAACGGATTCCATGTGGCGCGCGCTTTGGTCGGCACGGAAGGCACGTGCGCTATCACGCTTCGCGCCAAAACGAAGCTGATCCACAGCCCGCAACATCGTGTGCTGCTTTTGCTGGCTTACCGGGATGTGTTCGCCGCAGGTGACCAGATTCCGCGGATCAATACCCTTGAGCCTATCGCTGTCGAAGGCTTTGAGCGACACGTCATCGACAACGAACGCCTGAAGGGCAAGCACCTTCCCGGTCTCGATCTCTACCCGGACGGAAACGCATGGTTGCTGGTTGAGTTTGGAGCGGATCAACGCGATGCTGCGCTCGCCAAAGGCCGGGAAGCGTTGCGTTGGGCCGAACGGCGCGACGGGCAGCAGGTCGGTCTACGTCTGCTTGAAGATCCTGTCGATCAGAAGCATGCAATCGAGGTGCGCGAACTTGGCCTCGGATCGACTCGCGTACCGGGTATCACTCCGGACACGTACACGGGCTGGGAGGATGCGGCTGTGCCACCCGCGAAACTTGGTTCCTACCTGCGAGACTTCTATGCGCTGTGCAGCCGGTATAGCTATTACGTTGTGCTCTATGGTCACTTCGGCCAGGGCTGTATCCATTGCCGGATGAACTTCGAGATGAAGACCGTAGAAGGAGTCGCCAAGTACCGCCGGTTCGTAACCGAAGCCGCGCATCTCGTCGTGCACTATGGTGGTTCGCTCTCTGGCGAGCATGGCGATGGACAGTCTCGTGCTGAGTTGCTGCCGATCATGTTCGGGCCGAAGCTCGTGGAAGCATTCGCCAAATTCAAACGCATCTGGGATCCCTCGGGAAAGATGAACCCGGGCAAAATAGTCGACCCTTATCCTCTGGATTCGAATCTGCGCACCGGACCGGATTACAAACCTAAGGCCCTGCCCACCATCTTTCAATTTCCCGACGACGGCGGAAGCATGGCCGGCGCTACCGAGCGCTGCTTCGGGGTTGGCAAGTGCCGCAAGCTTGAGGGCGGAACGATGTGTCCCAGCTTTCATGTGACGCGCGAGGAGAAGCATTCCACGCGCGGCCGTGCCCGCCTCCTGTTCGAGATGCTTCGCGGAGAAACTATACCGGACGGCTGGCGGGACGAGGGCATCAAAGATGCTCTGGATCTCTGCTTGGCCTGCAAAGGCTGCAAGGGGGACTGTCCGGTATCGGTCGATGTTGCAACGTACAAGGCGGAGTTCCTCGCACACTACTATGAGGGTCGTGTGCGTCCTGCTGCTGCTTACAGCATGGGCCGGATCGACAAGTGGGCGGCGCTCGGTTCGCAATTCCCTGCGATTGCAAATCTCGTGACCCAGACGCCCGGGCTGAGCGCAGTGGCGAAGAAGCTGGCGGGAGTTACGCAGCATCGCACCATGCCGGTGTTCCCGCCGCAGAGCTTCAAACAGTGGCTCGACGGACGTCAAACAGAGAGCGAAAGCGCTGTGCGCGGTGAGGTCATCCTGTGGGCTGATACGTTCAACAATTACTTCATGCCGCATACTGCGCAGGCGGCGCTTGCCGTGCTGGAAGATGCTGGTTTCCGTGTGCGCGTACCCCGCGAACACCTCTGCTGCGGACGGCCGCTGTACGACTTCGGGATGCTGGACGAGGCGAAGCAGTATCTGCGCAGGATCATGTCCGCGCTCAAAGATGACATCGTCGCAGGTACACCGATCGTCTGCCTGGAGCCGAGCTGCGCGTCTGTTTTCCGGGACGAATTACGCAACTTGTTCCCTCACGACGATACCGCAGTCCGGCTCGAGAAACAGGTGGTGCTCTTCGCTGATTTCTTACAGAAGGTGGGCTACAAGCCCGCAACGTTTAAGCGCGTAGAAGAGAAGAAGAAGCGAGAGAGCAAAGACGTGCGGCCTCGCGAGATCAAGGCGCTTGTGCACGGACACTGCCATCACAAAGCACTGTGGACTATGTCGCCCGAAGAACAGCTATTGCTACACACTGGACTCGCACCCGAGGTGATGGACTCCGGCTGCTGCGGCCTCGCTGGGTCCTTCGGCTACGAAGCCGAGCACTATGACATCTCCATGCAGATCGGCGAGCGCGTGCTGCTGCCGAAGGTGCGCACTGCCGAGCCCGGGACGTTGATCGTCGCGGACGGCTTCAGTTGCCGGCAGCAAATCGCACACGGTACCCCACGACGTGCCCTGCACACTGCGGAAGTGATGCAGATGGCTCTCGAATCTCAAGAGGACCCCCTCCCGGCGCCGCGCAAAGGCCGCTACATCGAACGCGGGCACACTCAGCCGGATTCGGGTCTTCCGATATTTGCGGGGGTCGCCGGTCTGGGTGCGGCCGCGGCTTTGTTCTATCTGCTTGTACGGAAAACCCCACCCGCTAAAGCCATTCCACCTACCAACCCAAGCACTTCATCAGGAGATCATCATGGCCAGTAAATCGGAGCTGCTCAGCTTCCTCGACAAGCGCGTCTTCCACCCGATCCTGAACGCAAAAGAAGAAAGTTCAGCACACGTCAACGAGAGGACCTTGAGGACCTGAAGAAACGAACAGAGACGGAGAAAGCTCGCTTCCATGGATACGATTCAGCCGAACGCGTCATCGAGATGTACAAGGACGATCTCTCCTCGGAGACAGCGAAACCGGTCAACGCGCGGCTGATCGATCTTGGTCTGCCCAGACTGGTCGATGTCAAAGACGAGTTCCTCAAACTTGCCGGAGAAGGCTCTTGAGTCAACCGCGCTCCGCCTCCATCGCTAGCGAACATTCGTGCGCAATCTGCAAACCTTCTTCCACCGGAATGGCCCATGCATGCAAGCGCGAACCTTCCTTCGAGATGCGCGCCATGCCTGCTATGGATCGTTTGTTGACCTC
This sequence comes from Edaphobacter sp., assembly GCA_965277265.1. Lineage (GTDB taxonomy): Bacteria > Acidobacteriota > Terriglobia > Terriglobales > Acidobacteriaceae > Edaphobacter. Next base: position 3,634,162 of record CBDICF010000003.1, on the reverse strand, counting down.
GGAATCGAACTGCAAACCCCATCCCGCCAGGCCTTGGCAAACATCTTCACGCAGCCAGGGCGAATCTTCGCCGATGCCGCCGCCGAAGAGAACCGCTTCCGCATCGCCCAATGCGGCCAGGTACGCACCTACCGCCAGTCGTACGCGGTACCCGTACATCTCAAGCGCCAGCTTGGCCGCATCATCATCGCGCTTCACGAGTTCCCGGGTATCGATCGTTCCGCCAGCGATGCCCAGGAGCCCGGAGCGTTTATTAAGCATCGTCAGGATGTCATCCGCGCTTTTGTCTTCCTTGCGCATCAAATAGGGCACGATTGCCGGGTCAATACTGCCCGAGCGCGAGCCCATCATCAAACCTTCGAGCGGTGTCAATCCCATGGTGGTATCCACCGACTGACCGTTGGCAATCGCACAAGCAGACGAGCCGCTCTCCAGATGCAGCGTAACTAACGTGATGTCGCCGGGTCGCTTGCCCACCGTACGGGCATAGTGCTCCAGCATGTAACGGTGCGACACGCCATGGAAGCCGTATTTCCGCACGCCATGCTGATCTGCCGCCTGCCGCTCGATAGGGTAACGCCATGCCTTCTCGGGCAGCGTGCGGTGAAAAGCAGTGTCGAATGTCACGTATGCCGGCGTTCCAGGCATTTCCTTCGCAAGCACATCGAGGATGTCGAGCGAACTTTGGTTATGCAGCGGAGCCAATTCCTCGAACGCCTGAATGTCGGCCCGCACCTCGTCCGTGGCTCGCACGGCGCCCGTGTACTTTGAACCACCATGGACCACGCGCACGCCGGCCAGCTTGACTTGATCCAGCTTGTCCTCGATGTTCGCCTGCCGGCGCAGCCAATCAAGGGCCGCCCTCACCCCTGCAGACATGTCCCTGGCCACAGCATCCTGTTCAGCTATCACTTCCCGGCCCTTGTACACGGACAGCCGGGTTTTCTTGCCGATTCCATCTAAGGCTGCGCTCGCAACCTTTTCCCCTTGCGATGCGACTCGCTGATCGCCCGCAAGTTCTACGAGCTCAAACTTCAGCGAGTTGCTTCCTGGATTGAACGATAAGGCGAGGCTCATTGCCTCTAGGATGCTTGTACCCTGCCGTGAGTGAAGCGGACGTCAAGCTTGCGCTCGCGTCGACTCGCCAATTTCCCTCATCCACGCAGCCAGGCGATTCACGCGTTCCGGCAAAGCCTGTTCAGGGTCAGGCGGACTGATATGGTGGCCCGGGCAGGAGTCCAACCTGCGACCTTCGCGTTAGGAGTGCGCTGCTCTATGCAACTGAGCTACCGGGCCACATCTCGGTAGTGTACCGTGAGCCCCCGCCCACCCTGAATGATAAAATTGTAGGTGGGAAAATTATGCCGGACATACAACGTAGACGTGCAGTAACGGTTAACATCGGAGGCATTCGGGCCGGTTCCGACTCACCCGTCGTGGTGCAGTCGATGACCAATACCGACACCGCCGACATCGACTCCACCGTCCAGCAGGTTGCTGCTCTTGCCCGCGCCGGCTCCGAGATGGTGCGCGTCACCGTAAACAATGACGACGCGGCCAAAGCCGTCCCGTACATCGTGGACGAGGTGGCCAAAAAAGGTTGGACGACCCCAATCATCGGCGACTTTCACTACAACGGCCATCAGTTGCTTCGCAAATTTCCGGAGTGCGCACGCGCCTTGGCCAAGTACAGAATCAATCCCGGCAACTGTTCCATCGGACGCAAGGATGACGAGAACTTCCGCACGATGGTCGAAGTCGCGGTTGAGCACCAGAAGCCCGTGCGCATCGGAGTGAACTGGGGCTCACTCGACCAGGCGCTGCTCACCAAGATGATGGACGAAAACTCCAAGAGCGCCAATCCCCTGCCCGCCCGTGACGTGATGATGGAAGCAATGGTTGTCTCGGCGCTGGACAATGCGGCCGCGGCAGAGCGCTACGGTCTGCGCCGCGACCAGATCGTCCTGTCGGCCAAGGTCTCCGGCGTGCGCGACCTGATCGACGTCTACCAGGAACTAGCCCGCCGCTGCGACTACGCGCTGCATCTCGGCCTCACCGAGGCAGGCATGGGAATGAAAGGCATCGTCGCCTCCGCCGCCGGTCTCGCACCTCTGCTTCTGGCAGGCATAGGAGACACCATCCGCGTCAGCCTGACCCCCACGCCTGGGGGAGACCGCAGCGAAGAGGTCCGGTGCGGCCAACAGATTCTACAGTCGCTCGGTATCCGCAGCTTCATGCCGCAAGTTACAAGCTGTCCCGGCTGCGGACGCACCACCTCCACCTACTTCCAGGAGCTCGCCGAGCGCATTCAGGCATATCTCGTCGCCTCGATGCCGGAGTGGAAGAAGCAGTACCCAGGCGTCGAAGAACTCAAGCTGGCCGTCATGGGCTGCATCGTCAACGGCCCCGGCGAGTCCAAGCACGCCAACATCGGCATCTCGCTGCCCGGAACCTTCGAGGAGCCAAAGGCGCCGGTATATATAGACGGTCAACTCTTCACCACGCTCAAAGGTGACCACATCGTCGAAGAATTCCAGGTTATCCTCGACAACTATGTGGAAAAGCGCTACAGCCGGGTACTCGTTGAGGCCTGAGCGTGTCTTACGACCAACTCACCGGGACGACACGCCCGGCAATATAATCAACGTGTGACGCCCGCCTCCCAGCCCCTCCGCCAAACGGCCCCCCAGACTCTGCTCATCGACGCCGACGACACCCTCTGGGAGAACAACATCTACTTCGAGCGGGCTATCACCAGCTTCATTTCCTACCTTGACCACCGCATCCACACCCCCGAGGAGGTTCGCGGCCACCTCAACCAGGTCGAGCACGCCACCATTAAGGCTCACGGCTACGGGCTTCACAGCTTCCGCCGCTCCCTCGTCACCTGCTTCGAGCAGCTCACCGACGCCCCGATCACACCAGAGAAGCGCAAGCGCATCGAAAGCTTCGCCCAGTCTATCGCCGACCAGGAGATCGAACTTCTTCCTGACGTTGCTCCCACACTCGCCGACCTCGCCACCCGTCATCGTCTCATCCTCGTCACCAAGGGCGATCCCGACGAGCAGACCGGCAAGCTCCAGCGCTCCGGCATCGCGCCGCACTTCTCTGCCGTTGAGATCCTCCCCGAAAAGCATCACGAAGCCTATCTATCACTCACCGCCCACCACGGCTGCGAGGCCTGCACCACCTGGATGATCGGCAACAGCCCCCGATCGGACATCAACCCCGCCCTCTCCGCCGGCCTCAACGCCGTCTTTATCCCCCACGATTTCACCTGGGTGCTGGAACACGAGGTGGTCGACCAGCCGCCCGCCGGCCAGCACTTTCTCGAACTAGCCGCCTTCGCCGACCTGAACCATCATTTCTGATATTGATTCTCTGATGTCTATACTCTCTGTGGCGCGATCGCGTCATCCTTCGCGACTTGAGGAGATGCCATGAGATCTTTCCTCCCGCAAAACGCATTCCTGGGTCGACTGCACCGCTGAATACCTTCTGTTCACGCCCCATCAACACTCCACAAAAACTCCCTGTACCATCAAGAGAGAAGTGAGAGGTGTATGAGCGAAGGTCGTTGGGTTTTATTGATTGCGAGTGAAGTTGGCGGTACCGATTCGGTCTCCGACCGGGCCATGGAGCGCCTGGTCGACGCGATCGGCGAAGAAGGCTACGAGGTCGTCCGCACCTCCACTCCCGAGGACGGGTTATCGCTCGTCACCTCCGACCCGTCGTACAGCGCAATCCTGCTGGACTGGGACCTCGAGGGCGAGAACCAGTTCGCCGAAGGCGCCGCGCTGGCCATCCTCCGCGCCGTCCGCCGCCGCAACAAGAAGATTCCGATCTTCCTCATCGCAGACCGCACCCTCGTCAGCGAGCTTCCCCTCGAAGTCGTCAAGCAGGTCCACGAATACATTCACCTCTTCGGCGACACCCCGGCCTTCATCGCAAACCGCGTCGACTTCGCCGTCGAGCGCTACCACGAGCAACTCCTCCCGCCTTACTTCCGCGAGCTCAAGAAGTACAACGACCAGGGCGCCTACTCCTGGGACGCTCCCGGTCACATGGGCGGCGTCGCGTTCCTGAAGCACCCGATCGGCATGGAATTTCACAAGTTCTTCGGCGAAAACATCATGCGCTCGGACCTGGGCATCTCCACCTCGCCGCTGGGCTCTTGGCTCGACCATCTTGGCCCTCCCGGCGAGTCCGAACGCAACGCTGCCCGCATCTTCGGCGCCGACTGGACCTTCTACGTCCTCGGCGGCTCGTCCACCTCCAACCAGATCGTAGGCCACGGCGTCATCGCCCAGGACGACATCGTTCTCGCGGACGCCAACTGCCACAAATCCATCTGCCACTCCCTCACCGTCACCGGCGCGCGCCCCGTCTACATGAAGCCCACGCGCAACGGTTACGGCATGATCGGCCTTGTCCCGCTCAAGCGCTTTTCACCCGAGTTCATCCGCGGCATCATCGACAAAAGCCCCCTCACCACCGGCGTTCCCAACCAGAACCCCACCTACGCGGTCGTCACCAACTCCACCTACGACGGCCTCTGCTACGACGTGAACCGCGTCGTCACCGAGCTCGCCAAATCCGTACCCCGCATCCACTTCGACGAGGCTTGGTACGCCTACGCCAAGTTCCACGAGATCTACCAGGGCCGCTTCGCCATGGGCGTTCCCGACGACATGCCCGACCGCCCCGCCATCTTCGCCGTCCAGTCGACGCACAAGATGCTCGCGGCATTCTCGATGGGTTCCATGATCCACGTCAAGCTCAGCCCGCGTGCCAATCTCGACTTCGACCAGTTCAATGAATCCTTCATGATGCACGGGACGACATCTCCGTTTTATCCGCTGATCGCGAGCCTTGACGTAGCCGCCGCCATGATGGACGAACCCGCCGGCCCTACCCTGATGAGCGAGACCTTGCAGGACGCCATCAGCTTTCGCAAGGCCATGTCTTCGATCGCACATCGCCTCCGCGCCGCCGAGCAGGGCTGGTTCTTCCGCCTCTACCAGCCCGAGTACGTCTTCGACCCCCTTGACGGCCAGACCTATCTTCTCGAAGAGGCCGCTGACGGTCTCCTCACCAACCGCTCCAGCGCCTGGACCCTAAAACCCGGCGAAGACTGGCACGGCTACCAGGACGAGGACATCGCCGACGACTACTGCATGCTCGACCCCACCAAGGTCACCATCCTCACCCCCGGCGTCAACGCCCAGGGCCAGGTCAGCGACTGGGGCATTCCCGCCGCCATCATCACTGAGTTCCTCGACGGCCGCCGCGTTGAGATCGCCCGTACCGGCGACTACACCGTCCTCGTCCTCTTCTCCGTCGGCACCTCGAAGGGCAAATGGGGCGCGCTGCTCGAAAACCTGTTCGAGTTCAAACGCCTCTACGATTCCGAAGCGCCCCTCGAGGAGGCCCTCCCCGAGCTCGTTTCCAAGTATCCGCATCGCTACCGCAACGTCACCCTGAAAGAACTCTCCGACGAGATGCACGCGGCCATGGTTCAGTTGAATCTCTCCGGGCTGGTCAACGACGCCTGCGACGAAGACTTCGACCCCATCCTCACCCCCGCACAGACCTATCAGAAGCTCCTGCGCCACGAGACCGAAAAAATTCGCTTCTCCGACATGGCCGGTCGAATCGCCGCCGTTATGCTCGTCCCCTACCCTCCCGGTATCCCCATGTCCATGCCCGGCGAACGGCTCGGCAGCTCCGAAAGCCCGGTCATAAAACTGATCCTCGCCATGGAGGAATTTGGCAAGCGGTTCCCCGGCTTTGAGCGCGAGGTCCACGGCATCGAAGCCGACGCTGAAGGCAACTACTGGATGCGTGCGGTGATCGAGAAGAATGGCAAGCGTCGCAGCGGAAACGGCAAGCAGCGGCCACCCAATGCCGCTCCGCCCGTAAAAAAACGCAAGCGCGCCGCTCCTGCCACCACGCCCGAGGTCCCACCCACCGGCCTCTCCTCACAACGGTGAGGGGAGCATCAGCGCACGTTGCATAGAACCCTGTGCCCGACTGCCTCGCAACCGAACAGAGCAGTCCACCGCATCCGCCGCGCCGCGAAAGAAAGCCCTTCATTTTCCTTCCGCGTTCCTCCGTGGAGATTCGCGTTCGAAGCGCAATCTACACGCCTTCAAAACCTTCACAGGATGCTATACTACCCTTCGGATTGCTCACCGCACGTAACGCCCAAAGCGTAGGCATACAAGCGGAGGTGGCGAAATTGGCAGACGCACTAGCTTGAGGTGCTAGCGCCGCAAGGCATAGGGGTTCAAGTCCCCTCCTCCGCACCAATCCTTAGAATCAATCATCTTGCGAAAAAGCCGACCCGAAAAGGTTGGCTTTCTTGTCACTGTAGCTGTTTTGAAGCAATTGTAGAAATATAGCCATTCACAGCCCGCCGCCACACCCGGAAGTACCTCAGGGGCTCTCGTCTCGGCTTGATGGAGTAACGGAGAAATAGGGCAGCCAAACTAAACTTGATGCAGCTATAACAAAGTAGCCGAAATCTGCATCACACCTCCAGCAGGCGAAACTTCGCCCGAACGGAGAAAGACAAAAAATGCTTATTCTTCTGATCGTCCTGATTCTGGTGTTTGGCTTTGGTGGCTATCGCATGGGTCCTGGAATCGGATACTACGGCGGCGGTGGACTAAGCCTCATCCTCCTCATCGTGCTTATTCTGCTCTTACTAAAGGTTATTTAATGCGATTGGGAAGCCCGCTCTCATCTCCATCGGGGGGCGGCTTCCCAGCAGTGCAGTCCACTTCTGCTTAATCCCGCTCGCAACGAGCTACCTGCATCCAGATGGCCATGTAGTTACCATGGAGTCAGATCTTTTCACCTTTCTGCTCCAGGCGTTTCGGGCCGCCATCTTCCACGGTTTTCGATCCTGATTCACCTCTTGCAGCATGTTGTCCGGGCAACTACACTGCTCCGCATGACGTTCTCTGCGATCCGCACCCCCAAACTCCTTGCCGCTTTGTGTCTGATCCTCGTTTCCACCATTCCCCTTCGCGCGCAGGAATGGGCCAAAACCCGCCTCGACACCTCCCCGCGCCATCACGAATACGTCCCCCTGAAGCACGGCGACCGAACCGTCCAGGCCTTCGTAGCCTATCCCGAGGTGAAGGGTAAAGCGCCCGTCGTCATCCTTATCCACGAGATCTTCGGCCTCAGCGATTGGGCCAAGGAGATGGCCGACGAACTGGCCGCCCAGGGCTTCATCGTCGTGGCCCCCGACCTCCTCTCCGGCTTCGGCCCCAACGGCGGCGGCTCCAGCGAGTTCCCCAGCCAGGACGCGACCGTCAAAGCTGTCTCTGCGCTCGACCCATCAGTCGTTACCGCCGACCTCGACGCCGCCGCTGACTACGGCAAACGCCTCCCCGCGGCCAACGGCAAGATCGCCACAGTCGGCTTCTGCTGGGGCGGCGGCAAGTCCTTCGCCTTCGCCGCCCACCGCAAAGACCTCGCCGCCTCCTTCGTCTTCTACGGCCCTGCCCCCTCTGACGTGACCACGATCAACGCCCCCGTCTACGGCTTCTATGCCGGCAACGACGCCCGAATCAGTGCGACGGTCCCCGCTACCATTGCAGCCATGAAGGCCGACAATAAAAAATACGAGCCCGTCACCTACGACGGCGCTGGCCACGGCTTCATGCGCGCTGGCGAAGACCCAGCCAACACCGTTCCCGGCAACAGGGCCGCCCGCGAAGAAGGTTTTCAGCGCCTCGTCACCCTCCTCCGCGATATGAAGACCACAACTGCAGCAAACCACGCCAGCCACACGAACCCGGCGGCCGGAAGAGCAGAGGCCGCCGTAGCCTGCCGCCAGGCAAATCCAACTCCCACCTCAAACAAGGAGGTGGCTGCAATAATGTAGAGGTGCCTGCCTCCCGCCCTAACACGCTTCAAGATCAACTGGACCGGATCACCCAGAACACCCGCGCCCTTGTCCAACCCGAGCGCCTGGCCATCTCCGAAAAGGCTACAGAAGCCCTCTTCAGCACCGGCATCGAAGAGCGCATCCTGAAGCCCGGATCACAGGCCCCCGCCTTTACCTTGCAAGACGCCCGCACCGGCAAACCCGTCCGGTCCGCAGACCTGCTCGCCCTTGGCCCGCTCGTCGTCAACTTCTTCCGTGGCCGCTGGTGTCCCTACTGCATCACCGAACTGGAGACTTGGCGCAGCCTCCAGCCCCAACTGCGCGACCGCGGAGCCCTCCTCGTCGCAATCTCCCCCCAGACCACTCGCCAGAACAGCTTCACTGTCGAGCAGCACGGTCTTTCCTACCCTCTGCTCTCGGACCCCGGCGCAGCCGTCGCCGAGCAGTTCGGTATTGCCTACACCATCCCGCCTCCCCAGCGCCGCTACTTCCAGTCCATCCTCGTAAACATTCCGTTCAGCAACGCCGGCCTCAGCTACCACAATGCTACCGAAGCAAGTTGGCGGCTCCCGCTGCCCGCAGTCTTCGTGCTTGACCGCAGCAACACCGTAGCCTACTCCGAAGCGCACGCCGACTTCCGCGTCCGTCCCGAACCGGCCGACGTCCTTTCCGCTCTCGACCGTCTTTCATAAGCGCAGTCCAGCGGAGAGATCTCCATCCCTTTCGGCGTGCTTCCCCAATCGAGCTGAGCTTGCGCCAGCTGCGCTGTGCGTTTATCGTAATAGGAGTCCGCCTATCGAACAAAATCAATTCGACAGGCGTTACCGAAAGGGACCCGCATGAGCTTCACTCCCCGCCAACCCGTCCCCCCCGCAACAATCCCGATTCCATCCGCACCGGCTCCATCTCCTGCTGCCAAGCCAACCCCCGCTGCCTCACTCGATATCTACACCGGCGACCCAAACTTCATGACCTCCCTCGCCCGCGGACTCATCGTCATCCAGGCCTTCACCCAGCAATCTCCTCAGATGACCATCTCGCAGCTCAGCGTCAAGACCGGCCTCTCCCGTGCCGCCGTCCGCCGCTGTCTCTACACCCTTACCAAGTTAGGGTTTGCGGGCGCGGAGGACGGCTCCCGCTACTCCCTCCGACCGCGGATGCTCACCTTATCCCACACTTACACTGCGTCGAATACCCTCTCCACAGCAGCCCAGCCCATTCTCGAGCGCATGTCCGCCGCCCTCCGCGAGTCCTTCTCGGTCGCCACGCTCGACGGCGAAGACATCGTCTACATCGCTCGAACCCAGATCAGCCGCGTCATGGCTGTCGACCTGCACATTGGCAGTCGCCTGCCGGCCTACTGCACCAGTATGGGCCGCGTTCTGCTCGCCTACCTGCCCACGGATCAACTCGAACAATACTTCGCCAAGGCAGTCCTCACCCCTCACACCACCCGCACCATCACCTCGGTCGAAAAGCTCCGCCTCGCTCTCCGCAACGTCCGCCGCACCGGCTACGCTCTCGTCGACCAGGAGTACGAAGTCGGCCTGCGCTCCCTCGCGGTGCCCGTCTACAACCACTCCGGACGAGTCGTCGCCACCGTCAACCTCAGCGGTAACGCCCCCCGCCTCTCCGTCCTCGAAATGCAGAGCCGCTATCTCAACCACCTCCGCAACGCGGCCAACGAACTAAGCGTCTTCCTGAATTAGCCAAACTCACGCCCGAAGGACCTGCGGTTGCAGCGCCACATGCATCGTTTTCATCTTCGCCGCCCCGATCACATCGGCCTCGCCTTACCCGCCGGAGCCACACACCGGACAAACGACAGCCCTTCGCCGCTCACCATCAATGGCCCACTCCCCACCGGTACGACCACGGCCCGGGCGGCTTGCAACGGCACCGCCTCGTCACCGCATTTCACCACGCCGGTACCAGCCAATCCCACCAGACAACCAGCACCATCGAGCGTCAACGTCACCTCAACCGACCCCACCTCGAACCGGTCCACCACAAAATATTGCTGGTCAATCAACCGCGTAAATCCATCCATCGCCCGCGGCGCAACCTTACCCGCAGCCGTCTCGGACCGCATCACCTGTAAGCCCTTCTCCAGGTGTAGCTCCCGAGGCCGCCCATAGTCATATAGCCGATAGGTCACATCGCTCGTCTGCTGCGTCTCCAGCAGCACCACCCCGGGCCCGATCGCATGAACCGTCCCTGCATCAACGAACAGCATCTCCCCCACCGACACGGGCACGTGCTCCATCAGCGACTCCATGCTCCCATCCGCCACCCCCGCCGTAACCTCCTTCGCGCCAACGCCGGCCTTCAACCCCAGTGCAACCGTCGCCCCCGGCTCAGCCTCCACCACGTACCAGCACTCGGTCTTACCACGCCTCTCGCCCATGGCCTGCGCCTGCGCGTTGTCGGGATGCACCTGCACTGAAAGCTTCTCCTCGGGAAACAGCATTTTTATGAGAAGCGGAAACTCCCCACCCAGCTCCGCCGCGACCTCCTCCAGCGTCTCACCGGCAAACAGCCCCGTCTCCACCACGCACTGCGGCCCGGTCAGCCACGCCTCGCCCACCCGCTGCGTCGTTCCAGTATCGTCATACCAGGGGCGCAGATTTGTACGGCCCCATACCCGTTCGCTGAACCACGGCCTCAACCCAAAAGGCGCAATCTCGTTCATCATTGGTCGTCGTCATCCTTTTTGTCCTTCTTCCGCCGCTCTTTCAATTGCACCGGCACGGATCTGTCGCCCATCGCATCCTGCCACAGAATCACATTCAGCTTCTGAGCATCCGCGCGATCCGCATGACGGAAGTCCATCTTCATACTCGCATGGGCTCCCGGCGCGGTCTTTTTATTCGCCGTGTAGATCAGTCCATTGTCGCGGTTCCTGAAGTCCGCCGCAAACGCCGCCTGATCTCCAGCCCCCGTGAATAGTGTTCCCATCATAGAACTCAACGCATCGTTATTATTCATCGGCGGCAGTCCCAACAACGTCTCCATCGTACGTATCACGCTCACCGTCGAATAAAACTTGCTGTCAACAAACACCCCGCCATCGCGCCCTTTCGGCGAGTACTTGCTCACCACCAGCGCCAGACTGCGATGTGCATCCACATGATCCGCTCCATTCTGCGCATCATCCTCCAGGATGAAGAACGCCGTATCCTGCCAGAAGGCCGAATGCGAAACAGCCTCCACCGCTCGGCCGATCGCCAGATCGTTATCCGCCACCGAAGCCTTCGGCGTAGGCGACCCCGGCCGCGTTCCCGCCGTATGGTCGTCAGGAAGTCGCAGCAGTACAAAATTCGGCATCGTGTCCTTTCCCGCCTCCCGGTCCGCAACCCAGCCCTTCAGATGCCGTAAAAACACCTCCGCACGAATCTGGTCCGGAACCAGCAGATTGAAGTCTGGCTGCTCTTCGGCGAAGTGCCCCACCAGCTCAGGCTTTGTCGCCGTATTGCTCGCCAGCAGCGGAATTGCCCAGGGCCACTTATTCACCCCGCCGCCCCACACCTCCGGCAGAGCCTCACCTGGCGCGATTGAGGGATGCTGACACTGCGCCCCCTGCAGCACCGGCCCGGCTTGTGAACTGGCGCTCTTCTTCTCATCGCAAAAGACCGACGAAACGTATTCCCCGAAGTGGTAATACGTCTTCCCATGCGCCGCCATGTTACCCCACAGATACCCGCTCGCCGGCTCATTCACATCCGGTATTTTCTGCAGCAGCGGCAAACCCTCCGACACCACCCCTTCGAAGTCATACCCTCGCGTTCCTCCACGATAGTTCTGCTCCCACGTCTTCTCCAGGTAATCCGTCCCAATCCCCGCCGTTGACCACACATGCCCGTCCCCCGACACCTCGCCCGAATCGTAGAAGTTATCCAGAACCCCAAATTGAATCGCCAGCTTGTGCTGATTCGGCGTGATATCGGCTCCGTACATCGTCAGGCCTGGATCGCCGTTTCCCACCGGCTTCCCATCGTGCTGCAAGTCGCCGAATACCTGGTCATATGTTCGGTTTTCCTTGATGATGTAGATCACATGCTTGATCGGACCGGAACCTGATCCAATGTCCACGCCGCGCGCAAACTGTACCCTCTGCGCCTCCGCCAGCATTCGGTTGGATTCCAGCACCTCCTCCGTCCATCGCGGCTGCTCGCGTCCCATTGCATCCATATCCAGCGCAGCCAACGAACCATGCAGCAGCGTTGCGATATAGGTAAACTTCTGCCCCGCACGCGGTGAATTGCTGGTCAGCTCCGACACCCTCTGCGGATAGTTGTTCGGACCCGTACCTTTGCCCTTCGCCGTTGCGACATACAACTTGCCACCAGTGAAGACCATCGACATCGGCATCCACTCCGTAGGCACAAACCCGGTCGGCTCCACCATCCCCCGCCTGCCAGTCTTCGCCGTCAGCTGCGTCGTATCCAGTACCGCTATGGCATCGGTCCCGCCGTTCCCCACATACAACCGTGCGCCATCCCCACGCAGCGCCAGTGCCTCAGGCTCCGCGCCAAAGTAACTCTGTCCCGGTAGCCGCGTGTCGAAGTACCCCTTCACCGAAAACTTCCCTGCCCCTACATTTACCGCCGCCACGGCATCCCGGTTCGAGAGCGCAACATACATCGTCCTGCCATCCGGGGAAATCTCCAGCGCACAAGGATGCGCACCCGGCGCGACCGGATCCCGAGGCTTTAGCAGCGCAAGTCTCCGTCCCACCGTCCCTTTCTTCAAATCCAGCTCCACCACCTCCGACGAGTTCCACAGCGCCACAAACGCCCTCGTCGCAACTCCAGCGCCGTCCTTTGCTACGGCCAACGCCACGGGATACGTCGAAGGCACCGCATCGCTCTCAGACAGATCGAACCGCGTCACCATCGCACCCGTCGCCGTATCCATCAGCAGCACATCGTCCGAAAGGTTTCCCGCTACCAGCAACTGCTCCGCGCCTGCCTCTCCCAGCACCGCAATCGCCGCTGGAAACGGCACACCCTTGTCCCCCTCCGCACCGCCGATCAGTTTGGTCCTTCGCGCGCCCGCCAACTGCTGAAGCGGAATCGAAAGAAACCGCTCCCGCGAGATCTTCCCGTTTGCAAACCCATACACCACCACTCCGTTGCCCGTCGCCTTCCCGCCATCTCCAACGGGTTCGTTCGCCGACCCCATACTCGCGTAGAGGTGCCCCCCATCGCGGCTGAACGCCAGCCCGGAATAGAGCGTCTGCTTGGCGCCCACTACCGTCCGGCTATCCGGAAAATCCTTCACCCCCCCCGTCCGCGTATCCATTACCGCCAACGATTGCATATACCCGGACTCGAATGTCCCATACCCCGCATTTACGGTCACCACATAGCGACCATCCGGCGACACCGCCATCGACATAGGCAGACTGTTCAACCGCTGCGGATTCCCCGGTACCGGCCGCACAATCTGCTTGCTCGTCGGCAAATCGATCGCTCCGCCGCCCCGCTGTCCCCACGCGAGCCCGCCGCCTGCAAGAGACTTCACCAACCCAATCGCGACCAGCCACGAACCAGCACGTTTCATCATCCCTCCACCCTACCAACGATCCGCTTAACAGGGCGTTACAAAAGTCTTACATCTTCAACTCCCCCATTCAGGCCACATTACAAAAGTCTTACACCACCCCGTCTCGGCCCCTGATAGCGTTGATATCAGCAGTTCAAGGACAGCTCATACATGACGCCCCTCAGCACTTTCGAAGCACGCACCACCGAAGCAACCCCGGCAAAAGCACCCAAGCTGGTCACTGTAGTCCCAGCCGTCGCCGAGGTCACCCAGAAGATCAAGCAAGACCTCCGCATGGGCCGCGAGCACCAGCAGGGCCGCATTAACTGGATCACCACCATCGCCATGGGGGCATTCCACGTCGGAGCCATCGCCGCGCTCTTCTTTTTCTCCTGGACCAACCTGGCCGCCTTCTTCGTGATGTATTTCCTGGCCATCAACGTCGGCATCGGCATGGCCTACCACCGCCTGCTCACGCATCGCGGCTACCGCACCCCCAGGTGGGTCGAATACTTCGTCACCATGTGCGGCTGCCTCGCACTTGAGGGCGGCCCCATCTTCTGGGTAGCCACTCATCGCGTACACCATCAGAACTCCGACCACGAAGGCGATCCCCACACCCCACAGGACGGCACCTGGTGGGCACACGCCGGCTGGATTCTCTCCGGCCGCGCCCTGCACTCCGAGACCGCGCTCCTCGGCCGCTACGCCCCCGACCTTACCAAGGATCCCGTCCACGTCTGGCTCAGCAAGTACCACTACGTTCCGCTCGTCGCTACTGGCATCCTTCAGCTCATCCTCGGCGCAGCCCTTGCCGGCCCCGGCCATCACCTTGTCGGAGCAGTCGGAATGCTCCTCTGGGGAACCTTCCTCCGCGTCACCGTCGGCCTCCACGCCACCTGGCTCGTCAACTCCGCCACCCACCTCTGGGGCAAGCGCCGCTTCGAGACCAAAGACGATTCACGCAACAACTGGTGGGTTGCCCTCCTAACCGGCGGCGAAGGTTGGCACAACAACCACCACGCCCACCCCGTCAGTGCCCGTCACGGTCTCGCCTGGTACGAGTTCGACATCAACTACTACGGCATCTGGCTCCTCAGCAAGATCGGCCTCGCCGAAAAGGTGCAGATCGCCAAATTCGATCCCCAGAACCCCAAACCCGCCGGGGTTTGATTCTCCCTCTGCCGGAAATGGCCGCCCCTCAATAAGGGCGGCCATTTTTGTCAGCATGTCTCCTTCACGTGAATCCCTGCAAGCCTTCGACTCGTCTTATTTCCCGGAACGTAGGAGACCAGCGCCGCAATGACGAGATCCACTTCCTGCAACAAAGTCGGCACTCTCAACGAAACCATGTTCATTCACCACATGCCGTTTGGCGCCGAGCTGCAGCCCGACGGCCAGGTCCGGTTTCGGGTATGGGCTCCAGAGGCCGCTTCCCTGCTCCTGGCTCTTGAAGGCTCTCCCGAACCACTCCACATGACGCCCGTCTCCAACGGCTGGTACGAGCTTACGACACCGGCCGCGCGTGCCGGTTCCTGCTATCGCTTTATACTGCCCAACGGTTTGCCGGTTCCCGATCCCGTATCCAGATTTCAACCCGGGGATGTAGACGGCCCCAGCGCAGTAATCGATCCTTGTTTTTACGAGTGGCGCACTGCGAATTGGAAGGGCCGCTGCTGGGAAGAGGCGGTAATCTACGAACTTCATATTGGCGCATTCACCACCCAAGGCACCTTCCAGGCCGCCGCCTCGAAGCTCGCGTACCTGGCCGCTCTGGGCATAACCGCAATCGAAATCATGTCACTCGGAGAATTTCCAGGCTCCTGGAACTGGGGCTACGATGCAGTCCTGCCCTATGCACCAGACTCCACCTACGGCACTCCCGACGACCTCAAGAACCTTGTCGATGCGGCGCATGAACATGGAATCATGGTCCTCCTCGATGTGGTCTACAACCACTTCGGCCCCGAGGGAAACTACATCCCACAGTACTTCCCGGATATCTGCACCGACCGCTATGGAACGCCGTGGGGCCAGGCGCTCAACTTCGATGCCCGCCACGGCGATCGGACGCGCGAGTTCATCATCCACAACGCGCTCTATTGGATCGAGGAATTCCGAATGGATGGCCTCCGCCTCGACGCAGTCCACGCCATCATCGACTCCAGTTCCACGCATGTGCTTGACGAACTCGCCCACCGCGTGCGATCCGTGGCAGTGGACCGCCACGTACACCTTGTACTCGAGAGCGATGACACTATGTGGAACCGCCTGATTCGTGACGAGACCGCGACGCCACTGCTCAGTACGGCACAGTGGAACCACGACATCAAGCAGCTTCTGGTGTTGGGACTGACCACCGGCCGCAGCGCCGAGCAGGACACTCGCGACACCCGGCTACTTGGCCGTGCGCTGGTCGAAGGGTTCACCTCTCAGCCACCCCGGATCATCCTTCCCCAGGAGGGAGAACTCGGCCGGGTCTTCGCCGACGACCCGCAGTACATCCCGCCCAGCGGCTTTATCGCCTTTCTTCAGACGCACGATCTGGTTGGAAACCGCATTCGCGGCGAGCGTATCGGTCAGCTTGGCCGGCCTGTGGCTCTGCGAGCTCTTGCCGCAATCTACCTCCTTTCGCCGCAGATCCCCATGCTTTTCATGGGCGAGGAATGGTCTGCAACCAGCCCGTTTCCGTACTTCTGCGACTTCGAAGGGAACCTCGCAGAAGCCATACGCCACGGACGGAAACAGCAGTTCACCACTCCCGAAGAACGCAACGATCCCGCATTTCTCGCCACAGTCCCAGATCCGCTTGCGAAGGACACCTTCCTCTCCGCGAAACTCCGGTGGGAGGAAATCGCCGAGGAGCCGCACAGTACATGGCTGAACTTCTACCGCCGCATAATCCAGATTCGCCACCAGAAAATCATTCCGCTGCTGGCGAATCTCCCTCAGAATGCGGGCTCCTTTGACGTATATGGCCCGCGGTCGCTTCAAGTGCGATGGAGCGTGGACCAGGGAGAACTACATCTCAACGCAAACCTATCCGACCAGCCGAGTAGTCCTTGCGATGTCTCGTCCGGCGAGACCATCTGGCAGGAAGGCTCCGCCCTTGGCTCGACGCAACTGGCTCCCTGGTCGGTCCGCTGGTCCTTCCGTCCGAACGCGTCAAACGCCTGACCGCTCCAATCACCCCTTGACCTCACGATCCGGAATCTTTATCGACCATCTCACCGACCACGGCCCCAGCGTACCGTTCTCTTCACTTCCTTCCATCCAGATCACCTCTCCAACTGCGGCTCCGAATCCAGCGGCTTGCTCGGAGCACAGATTCGTCGCAAGGTAAAGTTTCACGCCGTCCGCCAAATCCCAGGTGACCTTCAACCTTCCAGGACCGAGCACCTCAAATCTGCTGCAGCTTCCCTCCAGGTCCTTCAACACCGGCACGACGAACCTCTGGCGCACTTGAAGCACTTGCTTGTACCACCCGAACCACTCGGCATGGCCGGCATCCTTAAGCTCCTCCCATCGAAGCTGGGCAGAACGAAGCGTCTCCTCGGCCTGCGGGTCGGGTGCCCTCTTCATCTCGTCAGCCGACGGAGCCGGATCCTGCTTGGAAAGCTGCTCGCACCTCCCCTTGCGCACTGCTTCGGCCAATTCGCCCTGATAGTCGCAGAAGAACGGAAATGGCGAGGACGCCGCCCATTCTTCACCCATGAAGATCATGGGGATCTGGGGCAGCAGCAGATAAATCGCAGCGATCGCGCGAACTGACTCCCGAGAGGCAATCCCGAAGATCCGATCTCCAAAGATCCGATTTCCAATCAGGTCGTGCGTCTGAATAAATGCCACAAACGCCGTCGGAGGGACCTCACGTTCGAGGCCGGTACACCCCTCCTCTTCGGCCGCGATCACAAAACCTCTGGAGATCGCCTTCCCCAGCTTCTCTGTCTCGCCCTGATCGTTCTCCCGGCGTTCCTCGCAATTGCTGCCCAGCACCGCCGCGAGCAGATGAGTGATGTCGTGGTTCCATTGCGCTGTGTAGTCGTTCAGCCCTCCGCGAGAATCCCGAGTTAATCTCTCCGCGACGTTATCTTCGCTCTCCAGGATCAAATGTACGATTCTGCCATTGGCCGCAACCTGCACCCTGTCCTTCAGCTCGTTCAGCACATGTCGAGGACTCTCATCGATCATGGCATGAGAAGCGTCGATTCTTAGCCCATCCACATGAAACTCTTCCACCCAGTAGAGTGCGTTATGAAGAATAAAATCACGCACCTCCGAGCTCCCTTGCCCATCGAAGTTCAACGCCCCGCCCCAGGGAGTATCCTTATGCCGATCGCTGCAGACCTGCGGGAAATATCGCGAAATATAATTCCCCTCCGGCCCGAAGTGGTTGTAAACCACATCGAGAATCACCATCATCTTCCGTGCGTGTGCCTCGTCGATAAAGGCCTTGACGTCCTCGGGCCGGCCATAAGCCGAGTCCGGCGCATACAACAGAACACCGTCGTAGCCCCAGTTCCGGTTGCCGGCAAAGTCGGAAAGACACATTAACTCGATACTGGTTACTCCGAGCTCCGCCAGATGATCGAGTCTGTCGATAGCCGCTCGAAAAGTGCCCTCCGGCGTGAACGTGCCGACATGCAACTCATAGAGCACGGCCTCTTCCCACCTGCGGCCCGTCCACCCCTCATCTCTCCATGTGTACGCAGCCGGATCGATCACCTCGCTTGGCCCATGTACATCGCGTGGCTGGTAGCGAGAGGCAGGATCGGGAACCTCAGAGCCATCCGGCAGTACGAAGCTGTATTGCGTTCCGGCCTTCGCCTCGCTGGTCGTGAGCACGTGCCATCCGCTCCCATTGGAGGCTGCCGGTATCGGCTCAGCCACACCGTCGAGCTTTACCCGTACCGCATCCACCGCAGGCCCGAAGAGCCGAAAAGAGATTCTGCCGTCGTCCTGAACTTCCGTACCAAACGGCATTCGATGAACGCTGATTGCCTGAGACACAGACCTGCCGCTAGCCATCATGCCTCCGTAGGATGCCGGGAACTCGCTCGCCGGAGCAACGGCTCACACTCTGAGACCACACCTGTTCCGATGTATGAAGCCTCAGCACCGATTATTGCTGGAGGATAACGGTGCCGGGACGGACCTGGGAAGGAGCTCGAACCTTCGTCTTGGGTAAATGAGTAGAGAGCTTGAAGCTGGCGAGATTCTTGCTCGCGTTTACCGGAAACGTCGCGACATAACTCTCGGACACATCGGTCTGAAACTGCTTCAAGAAGGGGCTGAGTGAGACCGGATTGCCCACGCCCTGATAGTAGGAAACCCCGCCGGTGCCTTCGGCAATCTGGGCTAGGTAACTCTGGCCGCTGAAGCTGCCGCGGCTCCTCCGGAACCCCGCATCGGAGAAATAGATTGAGTAGACAGGAACTCCGGCGCGCTGGGCATCGGTTACGGCGGCCGCAACATACGGGCTATCCTGGTTCATGATACTGGTGCTGCCATTGTAAGGATCGACCCCGTTCGTGATCATTAGGACGAAGCGGGCCTTGTGGGCTGAGTTCTGCGGCGGCTGGGGCGAAGTCTGCTGTAATTCGGACTGGCCGGGCCAGTTCTTGACGAAGTCCGAGACACAGAAATAAGGACTTGCACTGGCTCCCGGAATCCCTTGAGCAATGCGAATCGCCGCTGCGGCCGCTGCGCGGTCGGTCGTGAACCCAGGGTCCGCACCATAGGCGGAAGCAACGCGGCCGTTCTGCATATAGCCGATAAAAACCTCACTACCGGCAGGCAGGTTCTGCACAAACGACCGAAGATCATCGAGCTCCCTGCCAAGGCTGGTGCGAAGGCCATCATCGATCAGAATTGCAATCTGGGCGTCGTTCGGCGGAACGGGGGCGAGGCTGAGAAGATTGACCGCCCGATTGTCCACCTTTGCAGTGACATCGGTCGTTGTAGGGTTGATAGCCGACTTGCTGTCGAAAGAGACAAGCGCCTGCGTCGTCGTGGGCCCCTCTTGCTGGGCAAGCATATACGTGGGACCGGCCGCGAATGTGAGCAGGGCCAACGCTAAAACATATCGATTCATGACGTTCCTCATGCGATTAGACTCTGTCCGGCTGCCCATAGTTGCGCGATTGCCCTCGAATCGGCCGCGGCGTGAGACGAACCGCCTTGATCAGCTCCCGCCAACTCTGATCTTGAGACCTGCGCGAATCGTGAACGGCAGGCCGGGGTAGCCGACGGGTCCGATGTGCTGCTGGCCGAGAAGATTATCGAGTTGGGTGAACGCGGTGATATGGCTGGTAAGGCTGAGAAGACTATTCAGGTCCAGCTTTGCATAGCCAAAGTCCAGATTCCGGTTCGGGAGCAGCAGGCTATTGCCACCATGGATGTCGCTGTCGAGCTGGAAGGTGGAGTCGTCGCTGCGGCTGGCGAGCGATCCCTGCAGCGCGGTCGAGAAGCGGCTGGTGGTGAACTGGATAGCGAAGAAGCCGGTGTGCGGAGGACGGCGAAAAGGCCGCGCTCCAACGAGCGGGGACAGAGCGCCGATGGGAATGTCCGGAAGATTGGGGTTGACGATGGGGTCGTTGCCTGCCGCGGCCTGAGCATCGGCAGAGAAGGACTGGAGCACGATCGAAGCAAGATAGGTGTAGCCGCCGGTAAAGACGAGCGGGCTGAACGGCTGGTATCGAAGCTCGGTTTCTAGCCCCTGGGTCCGGTATGCGAGAGAGTTCAGCGATGCGCCCGGCATCTTCACAGCGATCCCAGCCGGAATGCCAAAGTACTGTTCCAGTCCGAGGGGCGATACGGTTTCGAGCTGATGGTTGAACTGATTGTGGAAGTAGCCGGCACTGAAAATAAGCGTCTGGCGCACAATATTCTGGTCGATGCCCAGGTCGTAGGTGCGGGAGCGCTCGGCGGTGATGGGAGCTACGTGGTAGGCGGCAATCGCGGTCTGATCTCCCGCCTGGTCGAGCTGGGTAAAGAGACTCGTGGTTTGATCGTAAAGAGTGGGCTCCTGAATCCCGGTGGCTATGTTCGCACGGAGACGTGTGCCCCGGAAGATGCGATGGCCGGGGAGCACAGGAGCGTAGGCAAGCCCAATGCGTGGAGTTCCGGCGACCCCGTAGAGGCCGTTGTCTTCTATGCCGCCTCCGAGGGAGTAGAAGAGGCGGTGCTTGATCTCTCCCTGAATCTGGGAGGTATAGAGGTAGTTGGTTCGTTTAACGATCCGACCTGCAGGTGTCGTGGGATCAAGCAGCCGACTACGTTCGTTCTCGTAGTGGAAGGTGAAGAGAGCAGCGATGCGGTGGGGAAATGTATAGCCGGTCTGGTAGAGCAGCTCGTCTCGGTTAGATACGGTATCCAAGCTGGGAGAGAAGATAGTGGCCTGACCGGACGCGGCATAACCGTTGGCTCCGCGGACCGTCACCGGATTGCCGTAGTAGGTGGTGGTTCCCCGCAACGTCACAGGATTACCTGCCGGCGCGAACTGCTGAACCTGCTCGCGGTTGCGGACGATACCGTAGCGGACCAGCGTGTGCCAGTTCCCTGCCAATTGATTCTCGACGCTGAGGCCGGAGACGATGTTCTGTTGGGACTGCTTGCCGGAGGCGGAGAGGCCATAGAGGTCGTGAGGGCCCGGCAGGCCCGTGTCGGCGTTCCCGCTCCGCACAGTGAAGCGGGTTTGGGTGTTGGTCAGGACGTCGTAGGCCAGGTTGGCGGAGGACGTGGTGATATGGAACTCATCGCCGGGAATGTCGTTCGACGTATCGAAGCGGCTGAAAGCCCCGAGGTACTCCAGCTTGTTGCGCGCGCCGGACAGGATGGCTTCGTTGCGATAGGCATGGAGATTCCCGGCATCTCCGGTGTAGTCGAGGACAGGACGCAGGGAGCTGCCGCGAGCGGTGTCGACCCTGAGAACGGACGCCTCCGCGCCAGTGCCGTAAAGCGCGCTGTTAGGGCCGCGATAAAGTTCGGAACCAGCCAGGGCAGTGGAGGAGAGAGTGCTTAGATCGAAGCGCCCGCCTGTATTCTGCGCCGGTACGGTGTCGATCAGGACTTCATTGGCCATCGAGGGGCCGCCCCGCACGTACAGAGCGATCGGGCCGCCGGCCTGACCGGTCTGGATCAGATTGACGCCGGAGGTCTGGCGGAGCTCGTTGAGAAGGTTGAGCTCGGTGGCTAGCGCGCCTTGGGGAATAAGCGTGACCGGGGCGGGAAGCTGTTCAAGCGGCGTGGGCAACCCGGTCGCGATCGTCGAGACTTGCGGGGTTACGGTGGCGTACTCCATAACGATGTTGCGTGTAACAACGGCCACGCGCGCGCCGTAGAAATCCTGGCCGATACTGGGCGTAAAGGGGGCGGCAGAGGTGAGGAGAACGAAGCGGCCAGTCGCGGAGCTGCGGATCTCGTAGGTACCATCCTGCTCGGTGTAAGCGAAAGCGGCAACCTGTTGGCCATGGATAAGCTGGACCCGGGCATTGCCGAGCGGAATACCGAGAGGTGTCGTAACGATGCCGCGGACGACGACGGCGCGAGCGGGGATGGCAAAGACGACGACGGCCAGCAGAAGCAGGAGCAGCAGCGTCGCTTTGCGTTGCGCCGGAGTGTACATCCTTCGATTGTAAGTTGGCCCTGCGAGCTGGCCTGATCGCTATTTGATCGCATCTTCAAAAGCGAATTTCCCGAGAACAAAGGGATGCGAGATCTGGGGCTTCGTATCTACCATATTGACCGGGAAAGGTTGGGGACCAAGCGTGGGAAAGCCCCAGATTCGGCCATTTCGCATGTCCACTGCAACCTTCCCGTACACCTGGCTGCTGCCGTCGGGGGCTCGCAACATAAAAGTGCCAGGCTCCAGATAGAACGGGTAAGCATCCGACGCCTGCGCATGAACCACCTGAACTTCGCGTGCAGGGCGCAGGGCGTTCCCGAGCAGCAGGACGGCAATCAGGAGCAGCAAAAGATTGGTGAGAGTGCTGGGTTTCATGGCGATCCTTCGATCCAGAGAATTTGGCTCTGCCGTGTGGCCTAAGCTTATACCGTCATTGCAATGGGGAGGGCCGGTCAATAACCTAAGCATTGTTGTGATCTGCGGTACCAGCCGTCAAGCTTCTCGTTGCCGCAACGAGTTCACGCCCGTTGGGAATGATGTTTTCTGACAGTGCCAAAGAGTGCGGTCTCATCGAGACATACAATGGCCCTGGGACACACGCGAGCCGGGTTAGAAATCATTATGTATCTCCTCTGGAAACATTTCGCACTGGGCTTCAGCGCGCTTCTTCCGCTGGTCAACCCCCTCGGTTCGGCCCTCGTCTTCCTTGGCCTGGTCGGCAACGCGCCGCCTCATATCTACCGCGCACTCGCCCGCAGAGTCGCGATTAACACCGTCATCTTCCTTGCCGTCATCGAGCTTATCGGCTCGGCCATCCTCAGCTTCTTCGGCATCTCGCTGCCCATTATGCAGGTCTCCGGCGGTATCGTCATCGCCATGATCGGCTGGTCGCTCCTCAACCAGAAAGACAGCAGTCCCAACCCGGAGAAGACCGCCGCCGCCGTTCCCGCCGAAACCCAGGCCGAGATCGACAGTCTCCAGCAAAAAGCCTTCTATCCGTTCACCTTCCCAATCACCGCCGGTCCCGGCTGCATCGTCGTCATGCTCACCCTCAGCGTCCACGCCGCGCAACCCAGGCTGCCCCAGACCGTTCTAGCGCACGTCGGTCTCTTCCTCGCCGTCCTCCTGCTCAGCGCTTCCATCTATCTCTGCTACGCCTACGCCCCCACCATCACCCGCGTCATTTCACCATCCACCGCCCACGGCATCCTCCGCGTCATCGCCTTCATCCTGCTCTGCATCGGCGTTCAGATCGCCTGGAACGGCCTCAGCGACCTGCTCACTCCACTGCTGAAGCGTTAATCCGCCGCCTCCAGGAGCTCCATGAGCGAAGTTCAGCAACCCGCCCCCCTCATCGTCCTCGTCGAAGACGAAGAGCACCTCGCGCAGGGCCTCATCTTCAACCTGCAGGCCGAAGGCTATCGTATCCACCACGAATCCGACGGCGACTCCGCCCTCGCCTATCTCCTCGGCCAAAAAGAATCAGAGCACGCCGGAGAACCCATCGCCGCCATCCTCCTCGACTGCATGCTTCCCGGGGCCGACGGCTTCACCATCGTTCGCGCTCTCCGCGAAGCCCAGCTCTACACGCCCGTCCTCATGCTCACCGCGCGCTCCCGCCCCGATGAGGTCCTCGAAGGTCTCGAAGCCGGGGCAGACGACTATCTCGCCAAGCCCTTTGACCTCGACATCCTTCTCGTCCGCCTCAAATCCCTGCTCCGCCGCACCGCCTGGCAGACCGCCGCTACCCGGCAATCCACTCAGGCATCCAGCCCTCCTCACACCCCCGATCAAAAAGACGAGTACACCTTCAACCACCGCACCATCCGCTTCGACACCCTCGAACTCATCGCTCCCAACCGAATCACCCATCTAACCCTTATGGAGGCCGATCTCCTCCGCTACCTCACCGACCGCGAAGGCCAAATCGTCTCACGCAAGGACATACTCGAAGACGTCTGGCGCGTTCACGAAGACACCGACACCCGCGCGATCGACAACTTCATCGTCCGTCTCCGACGCTACATTGAAGACGACCCCGCCACCCCCAACCACCTCGTCACCATTCGCGGCGTAGGCTACCGTTTTCTCGCCAACCCATAGTCGCCAACCCATACTCACCGACCAAGGTATAGTTCACCCATGATCCGCCGCCTGATCTTCCTCGCCCTTTTCGCAGCCACCGCTCCCGCCCAAACCAGCTGGCCCACCCAAGACGGCGCCTACGACATCCCCCACTTCCACTTCAAAGACGGCGAAACCATCGACAAGCTCCACCTCCACTACCTCACCCTCGGCGCCCCACACCGCAACGCCGCCGGCCATACCGACAACGCCGTCCTGCTCCTGCACGGGACCGGCGGCAGTGCCCACTCGCTCCTCAATCCCGCCTTCTCCGACGTCCTCTTCGGCCCCGGCCAGCCCCTCGATATCACAAAATTCTTCATCATCCTCCCCGACGACATCGGCCACGGCGAATCCTCCAAGCCCTCCGATGGCCTCCGCATGAAGTTCCCCCAGTACGACTACGACGACATGGTTGCCTCCCAGCACACCATGCTCCTCGACGGCCTCCACGTCGACCACCTCCGCCTCATCCTCGGCACCTCCATGGGCTGTATGCAGTCCTTCGTCTGGGGCGAGACCTTCCCCCACTTCTCCGACGCCCTAGCCCCTTTCGCCTGCCTCCCCGTCGAACTCGCCGGACGCAACCGCATGTGGCGCTACATGGCCATGCAGGACATCCGCCACGATCCAGCCTGGAACAACGGCAACTACACCGCAGAACCCATAGAAGGCCTGCGCGGCGCCAGCGACCTGCTTGTCATCGCCGGCTCCGCACCCCTCCAGCTACAGAAAAACTATCCCACCCGCACCCAGACCGAAGCCTACGTCGACCGCGTCATCTCCGCCGACATCAGCCACACCGACGCTAACGACTTTCTCTACTACGTCAACGCCAGCCGCAACTACAACCCCGAGCCCAAACTCGCCACCATCACCGACCCGGTCCTCTGGATCAACTCCGCCGACGACTTCATCAACCCACCCGAGCTCGGCATAGCCGAAAAGATGGTCACGAAGATGCCAAACGCCAGATTCATCCTCGTCCCCATCTCCGACGCCACCCGCGGCCACGGCACCCACACTCAGGCCGCTGTCTGGAAGAAATACCTCATCGACTTCCTCGCCCAGACTCAAAAGAAGTAGCCTGGCGAAAACGCGCTTCCTGCCAACCTGGCAACAAACAGTTGGCAGAGAAGCGGATTCCAAGCCGGTCATCCTCCTCCCGAGCCCACCGACGAACCCCCATGTGATCCGCCTGACTCCTACCGCCTCCTGCCGTTATAGTTCTGCGCATACAGGTCACGAGGCAGTCCTTTGCCCCGCAGCTTCCGCACCAGCGCCAGCGATTCTTCCCGGCTCATTGGTCCGCCCAGCGCGACTAGGTACGGCGCACGCCCATTCGGCGTAAACACCGCCGGCCGCAATTCCGGGTGCTTCTGCGCAATCGCAGCGGCCTTATCCTTCGCCTGCCCCTCGCGGTTATACGTAAAGGCAATCACCCGCCAGGTGCCGCCGGCCATCGAAGCCTCATCGCCACGAAGCAAACCCTTCGGAGCCTCCGCCGGCCCGCTTCCCGCATCTCGAGCCGTCGCCAAGCCGCTGCCGGCAGCCGCCTCGTTCCCCCGATTTACAGGACGATCCACAGGGCCCGCAGCCGACGTCGCCTGTCCCCCGGAACCTGCCGCCTTCGGTGTACTACGCGCGAAGTGCCAGATCAGCAGCGCCACAACCACCGCAATCGCTCCATAAACGAACTTCCTCATCCCGGAATCTCTGAATCCAGACCCGCGCGTCTCCTGCTTTTCTACCGGAACAACGCGCCCCAAAGTCCGCACAGAACCCTGGGCCGCAGCCGAATCGGACGCCACAACCGGCCTAGCCACTGGCACAGTCCCCGACACAGCTCGCTGCGGTACACGCGCGGAAGCGCCCGCCTCAACCTTGGCCGATACCCCCAACGGCTTCACCGCCGCGGCAATCTCCCCCAGCCCCCACTCCCCACTGATTCCCTTCCGCACAATGTCGTCGAACGGCTGCGCTAGCGGGAGCTCCCGCGCCGCGCCCTCCAGTGTCCGTTGCTGCGTCAGCGCGCGCAGCAGCACCAGCGCAAAATCCCGCACATCCCTGCGCCGCGCCTCCTGCCCGTCCACGCCTTCCGGGGCCTCGCGAATGCAGTCGCTCCGCAGCTTGATCGTCTCCCCCACTGCCATCACATTGCCGGTCTCCACATGCTCATGCACGAACCCGCGCGCATGAAGCGCCTGCAGCGCGTCCACCAGGCTGGTCGCGAGTTGCCCCGCCTCCACAGCCGTCAGCCGCCGCTCCTCCAGAATCTCCCCCAGGTTCGCCTCCACCGGCTCCATCACCGCATACACCAGCGAGGTGCCATCCAGCTCCACCTGGCCAAACTTCTTCAGCTTCACCAGGTGCGCATTATCGAGCGCCGCAACGCCCTTCCAGCGCGCCAGTATCTCATCGTCGTCGTAGTGCGACTCGATCAGCCGGATAACGGTTGGAGTCCCGGTTCCGTTCGATGTGGAAAAAAACGCGCTCCGCCCCTCCGGCCGCAACAGCTTCGTCAACGGAAAGGCGCCATCGATCGTTCTTCCTTCATACTCATTCCAAAGTTCCATAGTGTTCGTCCAGTCCTGGGATATCGGTTCAAGGGAGAAAGCCGCAAGGGCAAAATTTACAGGCAAAGCTGACAGCCATGCTCAACAGGAAGCTGTCACGACACACTCCATTATGATCCATCGCGACGCCTCTCTCAACGCCGCTTCTCACGGCACGAAACACCATGCAGCGACTTGCACATGTGCGGCAGCGCTCCTCCTCTCCCGCATCGCGCATCAACCCGGTATCATTCAATCAGCACATGCCGCAAGTTGAAACCATCGCCGTAGCCATGTCCGGAGGGGTCGACTCCTCCGCCGTCGCAGCACTTCTCCGCTCCCAGGGCCATACCCTCGTTGGCCTTACCCTCCAGCTCTGGAACCAGCGCCGCCTCGCAGGTCACGAGGGCATGCCCGAAGCCGTGCAGGGCCGCTGCTGCTCCATTGACGACGTCTACGACGCGCGCCACGTAGCCGAGCAGCTCGACATTCCCTACTACGTGGTCAACCAGCAGCAGCGCTTCGAAGCCGACGTCGTCAAGCCCTTCGTAGCCGAATACCTCGCCGGCCGCACCCCCATCCCCTGCACCCTCTGCAACAATCACCTCAAGTTCGACCAGCTCCTCACCACCGCCCGCCAGATCGGCGCCGACCGCATCGCCACCGGGCATTACGCCCGCAACCATTTCGACGAGGCGAGAAACCGCTGGATCCTCTCTCGCCCAGCAGACCACTCCAAGGACCAGACCTACTTCCTCTTCGGCCTCACCCAGGACCAACTCAGCCGCACCCTCTTTCCGCTGGGTGAAATGCAAAAGCCGGCCGTCCGCATCATGGCCTCCGAAGCGGGACTCAACGTAGGCCGGAAGCCCGACTCCCAGGAGATCTGCTTCATCCCCGGCGGCGACTACAACACCTTTCTCAAGGCCTACCTCGACGAGCAGGATGAGATTCTCCCCGACACCTCCGGCGACCTGGTCTCCACCGCCGGCGAGGTCATCGGGCACCATCAGGGCATCCAAAGCTTCACAGTTGGCCAGCGCAAGGGGCTCGGTCTCACCAGCCCGAACCCCTTATACGTCCTAGCAATCCACCCCGACTCGCACCAGGTCACCGTAGGCTCGGACGACGATCTTTTCTCCCGGAATCTGCGCGCCAACCGCCTCAACTGGATCTCCATTCCCGAGCTCGCCGAAGGTCAAGACATCCGCGTCAGCATCAAAATCCGCCACCGCCACACCCCGGCCATGGCTACCCTCACCCGCGCCGACGGCGAGACGGTCAAAGCTATCTTCGACGAGCCCCAGCGCGCAATCACCCCCGGCCAGTCCGCCGTCTTCTATCAGAATGACGAGGTAGTCGGAGGCGGCTGGATAATCTAGCGGACAGTTCCCTGCATTCGTCCTTGCCGTTACCTGTCCTTTTGTTTCTCATCCCGCAGGGACCTGCGGTTGCTTTTGCAAGGGCCATTCCAGTGACGCTCCCACCAACACCAAGGACGCAGCAGCAGGCAGTCTCATCACTCAAGGAAGTCTTCATATCGACCGAAGGCGGCGTACTGTGCCGTCCGGTCCCGCTTGAACACCATCGCTACACGACACGAGAACCGCGAAGTCTCCTGCACACCGCGGCATAGCGGCCAAAGCTCCCATCCACGCACTGCGATACTCTCACACCATGCAGCGCGACCGGCTCTCTTACATCCTGCTACCCGCCGTCGGGCTGATCGCCGTCCTTCCGCTCATCCTCCAAGGCTGCTCCTGCGGCCACGACTTTGACTTCCACCTCCTCAGTTGGATGGAAGCAGCACGCCAGTTCACCCACGGCAACCTGCACCCCCACTGGGCGTATACTCCCGCCTACAATGCAGGCGAGCCCCGCTTCGTCTTCTACCCGCCGCTCTCCTGGACTCTCGGCGCACTCCTCGGCCTTGTCCTCCCCTGGGCCGCAACCCCGATCGTCTACACCTGGCTAACCCTCACCGCCTGCGGCTTCGCGCTGTACCGCCTCGCGCGAAAGTTCGCCTCTCCTACTGCCTCGCTGGTTGCGGCAGCCTTCTACACAGTCAACCCGTACATGTTGTTCACCGCCTACGAGCGCACCGCCTACTCCGAACTCCTCGCCGCGGTCTGGATTCCACTTCTGCTCCACTCCATCCTCGGCAGGCGAGTCACCATCCCCGGCATCGCCGTCCCGGTCGCGCTTCTCTGGATCACCAACGCCCCCGCCGCCGTCATGAGCTGCTACGCACTCGCCCTCCTCGCGCTTCTCCGTGTCGTAGCCATCACTCGGGGCACCCCGCGGAAGGATCTTCGGACATGGATTTCTTCACGTCCGCGCGACCTCAAAGCCCCGCTCCAGCTAGCCCTCACCACCACCGCCGGAACCGCGCTGGGACTGGGCCTCGCCGCCTTTTACATCATCCCCGCCGCCTACGAACGCCGCTTCGTCCAGATCGCCATGGCCATCATCCCCAGTCTCCGGGCGCAGGACAACTTCCTCTTCCACCACATCGGTGACGCCGCCCACGATCAAGTCCTCCACACGGTCTCACTCATCGCGCTTATCCTTCTCATCGCCACCGTCACGGCTCTAGCGATCGCCTGCCTTCACCGCCGGACGTACCTGAAGAGAAACTCCTTTCCCCTTCCAGCGCTGGCCATTCTCGTCACCGTCATCACCCTGCTCCTTACGCCGCTCACAGCCCCCGTCTGGAATCACGCTCCCGAACTCGCCTTCCTTCAATTCCCCTGGCGCCTGCTAGCCATCCTTGCGGCGGTTCTGGGCCTGACCGCCGCTCGCGCGCTATCGCCATTGAACCTGCGGGCGATCCCAGCCGCCGCACTTGCCGTCACACTCTCCGCTGCCCTGACGTATCCGGCCTATACTCTCTTCCACCTGACCTGCGGTCCGGACGAGGCCGTTGCGGCGCGCGAGATTCTCTTCCACTCCAACCGCGGAGCCGACCCGACCGACGAGTACACCCCCAACACCGCCGACAACGACTCCCTCTCCCAGCTCAACCCGCCATTCTGGCTCTCCACCAACCCGGACGCGAAGGCCCCAACCCATGCCATTCCCGGGAAAGCCCCCAGCAACCTGCATCTCACCTCGCCTGCGGAACAAACCCTGATCCTCAACCTGCGTGACTATCCCGCCTGGCGCATCACCCTCAACCACGCCCTCATCACCACCCGCGAGGAGCGGGAAGACGGTCTCGTCGCCATCCCCATCCCAACTGGCCCATCGACCGTATCCATCGCCTACGCTCAGTCCAGCGACCAAACCACAGGCGATATTGTTACCGTCCTCTCAATCGCCCTTCTCCTTCTTATCATCCGCCGCGAGCGGCTCCATCGGGCCTAGATATTGCCGCATCCGCTCGATCCACTTTTCTCCCCGGCTGGTCAATCCACGAACATCCGTGCCAATCCGCGGTCGCGAATCACTCTCACCCGCAGCAGCACCACTCCGCCTCGTTTATCATCGAAGCCTGATGCAGACCACTGTACAAACTCTTCTATTCTCCGGCGCACAGCTCACCGATGCCGCACTCGAACGCCTTCTGCCCGCGCCCGATACCCTGCCCCACTCGATCCACCGCGCCATGCGCCACAGCGTCTTTGCCGGCGGCAAACGCCTCCGCCCCATCCTCTGCATGGAAGCCGCCCGCATGATAGCAGCCACCAGCGACTACCCGGAAGGAGTTGCAGACCTCGGCGCCGCCCTCGAAATGCTCCACACCTACTCCCTCATCCATGACGACCTCCCGGCCCTCGACAACGACGACCTCCGCCGCGGCCAGCCCACCTGCCATGTCCTCTTCGGCGAAGCCACAGCCATCCTCGCCGGCGATGCCCTCCAGACCCTCGCCTTCCAAACCCTCGCTACCCTCCCCACCCGGCCCGCGACCACGGTAGCCGTCCTCCGCGAGATCTCCCTTGCCGTTGGTACAGGCGTAGGCCGCATCGGCGAGCTCGAAACCAAGCTCCCCCCCGGCATGATCGGCGGCCAGGTAATGGATCTCGAAGCCGAAGGCCACGCACCCACCGCCGAGCTCGTCGAAGCCATTCACCGCGCCAAGACCGGAGCGCTCTTCACCGCCAGCATCGTCTCGGGCGGCCTCTGCGGCGCAACGGCTCACCCTTTATCCGAAGACATCGTCGGCCGCCTCCGCACCTTCGGCGAAAAAGCCGGCCTCGCCTTTCAGATTGTCGATGATGTCCTCGATATGACCCAAAGCTCCGAAGAACTCGGCAAGACCGCCGGCAAGGACACCGCCAACACGAAAGCCACATGGCCCGCGGTTTTCGGAATAGCCCAGTCTCTCAAAGATGCCGAGGAGCTTATCGCCGATGCCTTCGCGGCCCTCACACCCTTCGGCGAAGCCGCCGATCCGCTCAAATCTCTTGCAAGCTACCTGGTCGAAAGAAAGCACTAGCGCTTGACAACACCGCCCGCCCCAGACACCGCAGTCGTTCGCGTCCCTCCCGGTGGTCCCGTTCTAAGTCCAGACCTAAAGTCTCTGGATCGAAGACTTTGCGCGATATGAGGTGGGGGAGAGGGGGTACCAAGGAAGCCCGGAAAAACTCAAATGCTTACCGAATCCGACATCCTCGCCGCCCTCCGCGACTGCTACGACCCCGAGCTTCCCTGCAACATCGTAGACCTCGGTCTTGTACGTGGCATCACCATCACACCTGACCGCGACGCCCCTGGCGCCAACATCCCAGGCGTCCCTCAAAAGCATCACATCCACATCTTGCTCGCGCCAACCCACCCCACCGAAGCCACCGAAGCCCACCTCCGCGCCCAGATCGCCAACCGCCTCGCGGGCCTAGACACCGTCTCCCAGACCACCATCTGCATCCCGGAAACCGCCGCATGGACCCCCAGGGACATCACCGCGGCTGGCCGCCGCATCCTCGGCCTGGATGGCAACCCCAGCCTGATCCAGATCCGCTAGCCATGCCCAAGTCAGAGCCCAAACCAGCCCTCGTCCCGAAACCCGCGCCCAAGCCATCCCGCGCGCGCGCCCAGGACCTACTCAAGCTCACCGCTATCCCCATCCACCCCTTCGACCTCGCCCACAACCTGGACACCAGCGGCCTCGTCCCGGCCGGCCACCTCATCACCGGCCACCCCAACGACGCCTTCGTCACCGCCTACTACGGCGTTGCTCCCAGCATCCTTCGCACCCTGATCGGCCTCTGGCGCGAAACAGTCCCAACCCACCCCATCCACAGCTACACCTTCGTCGACATTGGCGCCGGAAAGGGCCGTGCCATGCTCGTCGCCAGCGAAATGGGCTTCCATCAGGTCATCGGCATCGAACTCAACCCCGCCATGGCCGATATCGCCCAGCGCAATCTAGACCTCTGGACTGAGGTCCACGCCGCCGATCCCACCGCGCCGCCCCTCGCTCCCATCCGCCTATATGAGCAGGACGCCCTCACCTTCGACCTGCCCCATACCCCCACCCTAGCCTTCCTCTTCCACCCCTTCGAAGCCCCTGTTCTCGAGCGTCTTCTGCGCCGGATTGAAACCCAGTTCGCCCGTCGCCCCGGAACGCTCGACATTCTCTACGTTAACGCGGAGTGCCGCGCAGTGCTCGACCAGCACCCCGCCTTCACTCGTCTTTTCCTCGGCTCCGTCGCCATGTCTGCCGAAGACCACGTAGCTGACCTAGCCGCGATCGCCCAGCAGAAAGAATACGGTTCAACGGGCGACGAAGAATGCGCCATCTACCGCTACACTGGCCGCACCTATCGGATAAAATAACTCGGTACCCGCCATACCCCGTCCTTGCCCAAGCTTGCGGTCGCCGTCTCGATATCAGCCTTCTTGTGTGCGACAGCTAGGGCCTGCGATGAACTTCACTTGAGAGCATCAGCCAGGTTGCGGAGCAGGAGGGTGGCGGAGGCGAGCAGATGGAGACCTTTGAGGGTAGTGTCGAGCCGTTCATAGTCTCTGGCGAGTCTGCGACACCCTGGTTCTGCCGGCGTGGAGGTAAAGACCAGCAGATGCACGAGCGTGTTGACCGTGATAGGTAGCTTCGAACCTTTCCGGCGCTTGGCTACGTCATAGCCCGCCCGCGCACCCGATTCCGGAGTCGATTGCAGGGTCCGGCTGTCGATGACCACCGGTCGGCTCGCCCTGCGCTCGCCCCCACTCTTGCGAAAGCGAGCGCACATTCTCTACCAGCAACTCGAAACAACCCGCCCAAAGCCATTCCTGCATTTGCTGATAGAACGAGTTACATTAGTGGGGCTTAAAGCTCCAGCCGCGAGTCGTCGATCGCCAGCCGGACGTTCCCGTCGGATTTTGTCAACCGCCGCACCGCTTCCATCTTGTCCACATCAGCCTTGAGCATGACCACTGCGATGGGGATCGACTTCCCAGCCGATTTGATGGTCCGGATCGCGGTGTCGCGGTCGATCCCGCATACCTTCATGAGAACCCGGATCCCGCGTTCGACCAGCTTTGCGTTTTTCATGTGGACGTTGACCATGAGGTTGTCGTAGACATACCCGAGCCTCGTCATCGCGCCCGTGGTGATCATGTTCAAAATCATCTTCTGGGCCGAGGCGGATTTCATGCGCGTGGACCCGGAGATGACCTCGGGTCCTACCTCGGTAATGACGGTTGTGTCCGCCACGTCGGACAGCGGAGTGTTCAGGTTGCAGGTAATAGCGGCAGTTTTGGCGCCGCGAGCGCGTGCGTATTCCACGGCGCCGATCACATACGGCGTACGTCCGCTTGCGGAGACGCCGATGACAATGTCTTTGCGGGTCGGTCTCCGGCGAGCAATGTCGCGCTGTCCTATCTCCGGCGAATCCTCGTTTACATCGGACGCTGACGCAAGCGCCTTTGGGCCGCCCGCCATAATGTACTGTACTTGCGACGGCGCGGTGGAGTAGGTTGGTGGGCACTCCGAAGCATCGAGGGAGGCGATGCGACCGCTTGAGCCCGCTCCAACGTAGATCAGCCGGCCACCATCGCGAAGGGAACGCGCCACTGTGTCGATCACAACGGCGATCTCGGGAAGCGCCTTCTTCACTGCAGCGGCGACCTTGGCGTCCTCATGATTGATAATTCGCGCGATCTCAAGAGCGGACTTCGTGTCCAGCCCTTCCGAGGCGGCGTTCGCGGTCTCGGTGGTCAGGCCGGTAAGGTCTGCTGGGCCGCGGTTGTAGTCTCTCGGTGTGGGGGCCTGCTCTAGCATGGTAAGGATAGCCATAGAAACCTGCTGGTCCAATTCTAGTCCTAACCTTCCTGTATGCGAAGTGAAGGGCTGGCTGCGAAGGTAAGGTGGTACTGCGATTCCAAAGATTTCCGTGGAAGTATCGTGAGCATCCGGTCGCGCGGCTCGGCCGAACATCGTACCTGCGCTCACCGGGAACGCGTTGAGCTCAATTGAAGTCGGTGTCACGTTATATGATGCAGAAGATCCTGCGAGGTTTGATTGCGCGTTGTTCGCCGATCGTCTGCCGGGTCTTGAAAAAACGCGAATACTTAATCGCACAGGATTGCGGACAGCATGGGGGCCTCCATCAGCCATGTAATAAACTGGCCGATACGTCTCTTTGGCCGCCTGCGTCTAAAGAATCAGAGGCTAATAGACTGCATATGGAAGAAAACGAGACCGAAGACGGGCACCAGCAAGCCCCAGAGCAGGTTCCCGGCGGATCACGGCAACAGGGCAACGCAACGCGAATGGGTTCTTGGCTGAGGGACCTGGTCATCTCGGTTGCCGTTTCGGCGTTCATAATCGTGTTCCTCTATCAGCCCGTGCGTGTCGAAGGAACCAGCATGTTGCCTATGCTGCAGGATCAGGACCGGCTCTTCATCAACAAAATGGCCTACCGTGTAGGAGAGATTCACCGGGGAGATGTCATTGTTTTTCTCTATCCTCGCGACCGGCAGAAAAGCTACATCAAGCGTGTGATCGGCCTTCCGGGAGACGACCTTCGCATCGACCATGGAAAGGTTTATGTGAACGGAAACTCGATCCAGGAGTCCTACGTTCCAAAGCGGTTTGCTGACGATCGCTCCCAGCCCGAGATGATCGTCCCGCAGCATGAATATTTCGTCATGGGGGATCACCGCTCCATCTCCAGCGATAGCCGCGACTTCGGTCCGGTTGACCGGGGGCTGATCTACGGTAAGGCCGCCTTCGTCTATTGGCCCATGGATCAGGCTGGAGTGGTTCATTAAGCCGTCCTCTCCTGCGCGGGTTTCGCCTCTTCGCCTGCGCTTTAAAGGTTCAGCGAGCATAGTACCCTGTGCGGGCGCGAACGGATGCCCCGGGAACTGTCGTCCGGATCACAACTTTACGGTAGGCTCCATCTCGAGTCGGATTGGTGGATTGGTACGCGATGTCATACAGGGAGCGGAGTTCGTTCGAGATCTCGGCGAATGCCTGGTTCAGATCGGTTGTATGTGCGTCGAACGATGCGCCTCCGGTCTGGCTTGTCAGATGGTCCAGGACTCGCATACCGTATCGGTCGCGCGCATTCATCTCGCCGTGATGGGTCTCGGTGTAGCGGATCGCGTACACCAGGACGTCCGCATCCTGCGCAGCTTTGATGGCGTCCAGCAGGTCGTGTTCACTGGAGTTCTCCTCCCCATCGCTGAATAGCAGAATCGCCTTACGCCTGCGATGAACCTGCGCAAGCTTTTCCGTGATGGAGTAGAACACGGCGTCGTGAAGTGCGGTGCCCAGATCGCGCTCTTCCCTGGGGCCTAACTCGGCAAAATCGCGGTTGCCCTTGTCGAAACCGCGAAGGCCATCCGCGATCTTAGACGCGGAAGAGCTGAAGTCACTCACCAGGCGGAGATGATTCCCGAAGCAAACCGCGAACGCCTGGTCAGCGGGGGCAAGCACCTGCCGCAGAAAGGCTTCGATGTCCTTTTCGTGTTGCTTGACGAACTTTTCCTGGCTGCCGCTGACGTCGATAACGAGTCCGATGCTGAGCGGAAGCTCAGTGTCATGGGCGAAAAATCGGATTCTCTGCGGTACACCATCTTCGCTGATGGTGAAGTCGTCCGCAGAGAGTGCCGGCACGATGCGGCCGACGGTATCGTGGACGCTCAAGGTTGTGTCGACCAGATGCGTCTCCACCTGAATAACAGGGACGCTCTGGGCACCTAGCAACAGCGCCGGAGAGCAGAGGGCGAGCACCAGCCATGCGGCAAAGAAGGGAGCTTTCATCGGTAATACCCAAACGATTTCGATAGTCCAGAAGTGGAAAGATGAAAGGGATACGGACGATTGTAGAACTCAGTTCCCTATTCTGGAACCCACGCCAACTTCGTCGAAGGCTGCCCATGAAGGGCGGCCTTGCACGCTTCGCGCTTGGGTACAGCTTGCGAACATCATAGAATGAGACGGTATATCATTTGAGGACTTAGGAGGGACAGTACGTGAACGTTCGTGTTGCTCGTTGGTTAATGGGATTTGTACTGTTGTTCATGTTCTCCGCTGCTTTGCCTACGGCAGCGCGTGCCCAGGACGGTCGCCGCTATGACCGACGGTACCATCACCGTCATTATCGTCACCACCGTCACCACCGCAGGCCCTATCGCCGATAGATCGAATGGCCTGAACGGAGTAGGCCGGTGTCGATTTCGACACAGGCTTGCTCCTGCCCGGGCTCAGTCAGCCGGCCGAACCATGGATAATCAGAGCGAAGGATTGCGGGTCGAGACTGGCGCCCCCGACGAGCGCACCATCGATATCTTCGAGGCAGCAGAGGCTCGCGGCGTTATCGGGTTTCACGGAGCCGCCGTAAAGAATTCGAGTGGACTTAGCCAGCGTAGGACCCAAAGAAGAAGCGACCCGGGAGCGGATGATCTTATGAGCGTCCTCGGCGATCTGCGGTGTGGCTGTCCTGCCGGTTCCGATCGCCCAGACCGGTTCGTACGCGAACACCAGGGCACCGGCTTGCTCAGGAGAGATACCACTCAAGGCGGCGGATACCTGGCGATCGAGCACTGCGCCGGTTTGGCCGTCTTCGCGCTCGGCGAGGTGCTCACCGACACAGACAATCGGAATCAGACCGTTGGCGAATGCCGCCTTCAGCTTCAGGTTGACCGTCTCGTCGGTCTCATTGAAATATTGCCGACGCTCACTATGGCCGATCAGCACATGGCTGCAGCCCAGGGCAGTGAGCATTGTGGGCGAGGTCTCGCCGGTGAATGCTCCGCAGTCCAGCCAATGCATCGTCTGAGCGCCAACCTGAATTGGCGTCGAGCGGGCGGCCTCGATCAGGGCAGGAAGCGAGGTCATCGAAGGACACAGGACGATTTCGACCTGCTGCCGATTTTCGACAAGGGGAAGCAAATTGGAAAGGAAGGCAGTGGCCTCCGCGGGATTCTTGTACATCTTCCAATTGGCGGCGATCAGTGGTTTGCGCATGTGTAACTCAGTATTCCACCTTGATTCCGAGTTGGGAAGAACGGCGCCCCGATCTGCGCCTTAGCTGCACTTCATCTATAGCGCTCGCGAAGGATGGCAATGTGATGAGCGCAATGGCCAGCCGTCATGAAGGCAAGGGCGCGAACCGTGACGGTATTGCCGCTGGCTATGCCGGACCGCATCCACGCCGACGCAGGCAGATTGCGGAAAAGCGATAGCGTCGCAAGGCGAACCTTGCGCATATCTTCAACGTGACTGGCGAGCGACGTTTTGTCCGCTTCGGCGTTTGCCGAGACAGTCTGTTGATCGAAGCTTGGCAATTCTCCGTCCAGACCGCGGCCAAACCAAAGCGCCCGAAAGCTGAAGACCCGTTCCGTGTCGGCCATGTGATTCACAACCTGCCGAATGCTCCATTTATCCGGAGCGTAGCGTTGCAGGGAAGACTCTTCGGAGAAGTCCGAGAGCAAAGCCGTGCAGTCTGACAGTTGATCTTCCAGAATGCGCAGAATGTCGTTACCATCCACCTGGTCGATGTAGGTGAAGTAAAACGCTGCTGCCTCAGATCGTTGCGGCCGGCCCGGACCGGTACCGGGGAATGCGTTTTGCATATGACCTTTCATTTTTCGGTCAAAGCGGCCACGCCCGGAAGAGTCTTGCCTTCAAGGAACTCCAGACTTGCGCCACCGCCGGTCGAAATGTGAGTTATTTTGTCCGCGACTCCGGATTGCTGAACCGCCGCCACCGAGTCTCCGCCTCCTATGATGGTGGTGGCATCGCGGTTGTGCGCCACTGCGTGTGCAATGGCATTGGTCCCCTTCGCAAACGCAGGCATCTCGAAGACGCCCATCGGGCCGTTCCACAGGATCGTGCTCGCATCGGCAATTACGCTTGCAAACAGCGCGATCGACTCGGGCCCTATGTCGAGCGCCATCATTTCGGCAGGGAATGCCTCCGCACCGGAGACGATCTGTGTGCGCGCATCCGCGGCGAACCTGTCTGCGAGCACATGGTCCACCGGCAGCAGGAATCGGACATTCTTCGCCTTCGCGTTCGAAAGCGCCGCCTTCGCCATGTCGATCTTGTCGATCTCGACCAGTGACTTCCCCGTGGACTGGCCCTGTGCGTTCAGGAAGGTGTACGCCATGCCTCCTCCGATGATGATTACATCGGCCTTGTCCAGCAGGTTGTCGATTACCTGAATCTTGTCCGAAACCTTGGCTCCTCCGATGATCGCCACGAACGGCTTGTCGGGCTGCGTCAGCGCCTTGCCCATGTAGGTCAGTTCCTTCTGCATCAGAAGGCCGGCCGCCGACTGATTCACGAAATGGGTAATGCCCTCGGTAGAAGCATGGGCGCGATGGGCGCTCCCAAACGCGTCGTTGACATAGATATCGCAGAGACTAGCAAGCTTCTTTGCGAACTCCGGTTCGTTTGCCTCTTCTTCAGGGTAAAACCGAAGGTTTTCGAGCAGGAGCGGCTGGCCGGACTCGAGGTTCGCCGCCATCTCGCTTGCGACCTCGCCTACGCAGTCGGGAGAAAAAGCCACGTTCTCATCCTCACCCAAAAGGTGATCGAGCAGAGTGCGCAGATGATCGACGAGCGGGCGAAGGCTCATCGACTCGACGGGCCTTCCCTTCGGACGTCCGAGGTGGGAACACAGGATCACCTTCGCCTTATGGCGCAGCGCATACTCGATGGTCGGAAGCGTCTCGCGGATGCGGGTGTCGTCGGTGATGATGCCGTCCTTTAACGGCACGTTGAAATCTACGCGAATCAGCACGCGTTTGTCGGCAAGGTCAAGATCGCGGATAGACAGCTTCGGCATGAGAAGTCCTTCTGAATCTGGTGGAAACTATTAGAAACTTTACGTCAAAAAGTTGCTTCTTGTGAGGATTGGAATAGCAGCGTCGCTCAATCCGGAATGCATGCATCCACTTCGATCTCGATTCGCCATGCTGGATCCAGCAACGCCGCGACCACGACCATCGTCGCCGCGGGTCGAGTGATCGAGAAAAACTTCCCGTGGATGCGTCCCGCCGCCTCCCAATCCTCCACATCGGTCAGGTACATGCGTGTGCGGTAGACGTGCTCGATCGAGCTGCCCGCCTGCTTCAAAGCAGTCGCGATCAGCGTAAGGCATTGCTCTGCCTGCACAGAGACGTCACCCTCTTGCGCGCCCACCGGGCCTGTCCCAGAGACGTGAACGTGGTTGCCGATGCGCACAGCGCGCGAGAAGCCGATCACCGGCTCAAAAGGCGAGGTACCTGCGATATTCTCGCGCTTCATCGTACAACCTGAAGTTTGGTGAGCTCCTGGCGCAGCTCGCTGTCGACCTGCTGCTCGGTCTGGCCTGATTTGGGATCGTTGGCCCAAAGCTGCCTGCGAGAAAGGCCGTCAACTACCTGTACCAGATTTTCTATTCCGCCGTCCTTGTCCGCCGGAAAGCTCTGCTTCATCACAAAGACGCAGGTGTCGAGCGCCGGAGAGTAGTAGGTCTCATCGAGAAACGGTCCATCCGTCTCGTTCTCCCACTTGCCGGATTGCGCAAACTGGGCACAATGAATCCTCTTGTCGAAGGTACTATCTGCCCTTCGGTCACGGTTATGCGATGTGTCACAACCCGTAAGGAGCGGTACAACGACAATCAGGATAGGAACCAGCCTTGAACGCATGAAAGGTCTCCTCGAATATGAGATGCTCAATTTTACGGGATTGGGTTGAATTAGCGCATTCACACGTGCGACAGACCAGGTGTAGAAGGTGCATAAGCAAGAATTGCGGTGCATGCTGACCGAAGCGTTGTCGTTGACCTGCTTTCTTCCGTGCAAACAGGGAAGAATAAATTCCGAATCGTTCTTCAACCTATAAATTAGGAGATATGACCAGACGGAAGTTCGCAGGTTCGATGGGAGCTCTCGCTCTCGCAGTGGCAGCGGTCGGGGCGGCGACAGGCGCGACGAATCACCGCGATGGAGCTGACTCGGAGGCGGCAAACGCCACATTCGCAGCTTCATCTGGAGGGGAATCCGGCGATCTGGATTCAAACCTGGACAGGCGAGATCCGGCGAACCTTAAAGGTGAGCGGCCGCAGGCGGCAATTGAGGTGCAGCAGATCGCCGCCAATGAAGGAGCGACGGCGCTGTGGCAGAGCCTGCTGAAGCTCAAGACGCGGGCAAGTCTGATGATGATCGTGGCGCATCCAGATGATGAGGATGGCGGAATGCTTACTTATGAGTCGCGTGGCGCCGGCGCGCACGTGGCCATGCTGACGCTGAACCGGGGCGAGGGCGGACAGAACCTGATGTCGGGCGACTTCGACGATGCGCTTGGGTTGGTCAGAACCCAGGAGTTGCTGGCGGCAGACCGCTACATGGGTGTGGACCAGATGTGGGGCACCGAGGTCGACTTCGGATTTTCGAAGACAAAGGAGGAGAGTTTCGCGAATTGGGGCCATGACCGCGTCCTGTATGACGCAGTTCGAGCGGTGCGGCTCTATCGTCCACTGGTCGTGACCTCCGTCTTTTTGGGCGGAATTACGGATGGGCACGGCCAGCACCAGGTCTCCGGCGAGATGGCGCAGGAAGTATTTTCGGCTGCGGGTGACCCCAAGGTTTTTCCCGACCAGATCGCGGCGGGACTGCTGCCGTGGAGCCCACTGAAGGTCTACGCGCGGGTGCCGTTCTTTTCTGTTTCGGCGAAGGGAATGTTCGATTATGCGACCGGCAAGTATACTCCGGCAAGGTTCTTCAACTACGTGACGAAGGAGTGGACGAACGAGGCGCCCAGGCCGAATGTGACAATCTCTGAAGGGGCATACAGCCCGGTGCTCGGGATGAGCTATCTGCAGTTCGCCAGAATGGGCCTGGGTTTGCAGAAGTCGCAGAATGGAGGCATGGGCGTACCTGCTGCGGGAGCGTTCGATGTGCCGTATCACCGGTATGGGTCTCGCGTGAAGAGCGGCGACAAGGAGACGAGTTTCTTTGACGGCCTGGATGTGTCGCTGATGGGGATCACGACGCTCGCGACCGATTCGACAGCAGGAGATACGGCGTTCCTGCGCCACGGATTGGAAAGCATCGATGCGACGGTCGAGCAGGCGATGAAAATGTATGCCATCGCGGCGCCGGAGAAGACGGCTCCGTTGCTCCGTGATGGGTTGGCGGCTACCGACGGACTGCTTGCAAAAGTGGAGGCGAGCCGGCTGACGGAGCGGGAGAAGTACGATGTGCTGCATGAACTTCGGGTGAAGCGGGTGCAGTTCAACGATGCACTGGTGCAGGCGCTCGGGTTGAAGCTGCGAGCCCAGGTCGCGGGTCAGGGTTCCGGTGGACCATTTGCGCGCTTTGGCGATGGCGGCGACACGTTTGTCACCGCTGTGCCTGGGCAGGGCTTCGCGGTCCAGGTGCATGTGGTAAATGGCAGCAGCTTGCCGGTCAGGGTGAGTCAATGCCGGCTCGAGTCTGCGGCCGGTGCGACGGTGGAGGAGTCACGACACGCTTTGGCCGGAACTGCCACGATCGTCGATGGCAAGGCTTTCGATGAGCGTTATACCGTCAAGTTGCCGGAGGACGCCAGGGTGACGCGTCCGCCGTTTACCCGGCCGGGGATCACGCAGGCCTACTACGATGTGGCGAACCCTGCGATGCGCAACGCTTCCCTGCCCTTGCCTCCGCTGACGGCGTGGGTGACCGTGGACTACGACGGGACAGAGGTTCGGCTGGGCCAGGTGGTGCAGACATTGCATCGGGTGACTGGGCTCGGAACAGTGTACGAGCCGCTGGTGGTGGCCCCCCCGATTTCGGTGGCAGTATCGCCCGCAGCGGGTGTGGTGCCGCTGACTGAGAAGACCCTGACAGTAACAGCAATCGTGCGCAGCAATGTCAAGGGAGCGGCATCGGGAACGGTCAAGCTGGAAGTACCGGCGGGATGGGGAGCCTCCCCGGCGGCGGCTTCGTTCGCGCTGGCCAAGGATGGGGACGAGGTCGCAGTGCCCTTCGTTGTGACCCCAGGGAAGATGGCCGAGATGGCCTACACGATGACTGCCGTGGCGAGCTTCGGCGGAAAAGAGTATCGCGAGGGATACAAGACGGTCGGGTATGCGGGAGTGCTGCCCGGAAACCTGTATCGGCCTGCTACATATGCCGCGCGAGCGGTGCAGGTGAAGGTCGCTCCCGGGTTGAAGGTCGGGTACTTGCCCGGGACAGGGGACGAGGTAGAGGCTTCGCTGGAGAACCTGGGAGTACATGCAACGACGTTGACCATGGATGATATCGCGCATGGGAACCTGGCAGCATACGACGTGGTGGTGTTGGGGGTGCGAGCCTATGCGGCGCATCCGGGACTCGCCGCGGCCAATGGACACCTACTCGACTATGCAAGGAACGGTGGGGTTGTGGTTGTGCAGTACAACCTGGGACAGTTCGATTATGGTCCGTATCCCTATTCGCTGGGAGACGCCGAGAAGGTCGTCGATGAGAAGGCTCCCGTGCGTTTGCTGGCGCCCAAGGCGCCGTTGCTGAACTGGCCCAATCGAATCACGGAGCGGGACTTCGATGGTTGGGTAGAGGAGCGCGGGCATGGGTTTCTGGCGAGCTGGGACCCGCATTATGAGCCTCTGTTGGAGACCCACGATCCGGGTCAGGACCCGCAGAAGGGCGGATTACTGGTGGCACGAACGGGAACAGGAGCTTACGTCTATGTAGCGTATGCGCTCTATCGAGAGCTGCCGGAGGGAGTTCCTGGAGCCTACCGGCTTTTTGCGAACCTGTTGAGCCTGGGGAAGAATCCCACGGCGAAGTGATTCGTGCGCAGGCCGGTGTGACAGGAACCTGTGGTGTGCGAGACACTATGGCGATGATGACTGGATCCCGGGAACAGGAACTGATGGATGCGGCAGCGATGCTGATGAGCGCTCGCGGTACCAAAACGCCCCTTACGGATTTGCCGGAGAGGTTGCAGCCGGTCTCGCTGGATGAGGCTTACTTCGTCCAGGACAGGCTCTCGCTGGCCTATGGAGCCGTCGGCGGCTGGAAGGTGGGCGCGGCGACGGCGGAGGCAGTGCCCATGTTTGCGCCGATGCCACTGGCGTGGATTGCGGCTGACGGGGTTACGTTGAGTGAGGGGTCACATCGTTTCAGAGGTCTGGAGGCGGAGATTGCCTTCCTGCTTGGACGCGATCTGGCTGCCCGAGAGACCCCATACACGCGCGACGAGGTGATCGCGGCGATTGCCAGTTGCCATCCGGCGATCGAGGTGCTGGAGAGCGGACTGGCGGATCCGACGAAGACGACGCGTCTGTCGATGATCGCCGATCTGCAGATGCATGGAGGATTCGTGTTCGGACCGGCTTATCCGGATTGGCTGAGCATAGATTTTTCCGCCGAGAAGGTGACGTTGGTCGTCGCTGGAGTGGTTCGGGTGGAACGGACGGGGTCAAATACGTCAGGCGACCTGATTCGCCTGCTGCCCTGGCTCGCCAATGAAGGTGCTGCGCGAACGGGCGGTCTAAAGGCCGGCCAATGGGTGACGACCGGAAGCTGGACCGGGGTTTCGCTGGCCGATGCGAGTTCCAGCGTAGACGTCAAGTTCTCGACGGCGGGTGAGGTTCATCTGCGGTTTGAGTAAAACTCCAGACGTGCTTAGAGGACAGAGAAACATGACAGAACGATCTGGGGTCGTCGAGTTTGCAATTCCGGCAGGAGCGCGCCATGCTGAAATTCTGTCTCCGGAGGCAATGGCGTTTATAGTCGGATTGCAACGCACGTTCAACCAGCGGCGGAAAGATCTGCTGGCGGCACGCGTGGCGCGTCAGCAGAGGCTCGATGCGGGTGAGCGGCCGGATTTTCTGGAGTCGACCAGAACCATCCGGGAAGGCGAGTGGACCGTTGCTCCGCTGCCTCCAGACTTGCTCGACCGCCGCGTCGAGATCACCGGCCCGGTCGAGCGGAAGATGGTCATCAACGCACTGAACAGCGGCGCGAAAGTGTTCATGGCGGACTTCGAGGATTCGACCACGCCTACCTGGGACAATGTAATCGAAGGGCAGATTAATCTAAAGGGTGCGGTTCGGCGGACCATTGCGTTCGAGGAGAAGAAGACCGGAAAGAGCTACAGGTTGAATGAGCATCCGGCTGTGCTGTTCGTTCGTGTGCGCGG
Source organism: Edaphobacter sp. (assembly GCA_965277265.1). Lineage (GTDB taxonomy): Bacteria > Acidobacteriota > Terriglobia > Terriglobales > Acidobacteriaceae > Edaphobacter. Next base: position 3,589,832 of record CBDICF010000003.1, on the reverse strand, counting down.
TTGGCATCTTGAGGAGCGGCATCTGATCGTCGATGGCGAGCCGATGTCCGGATCGCTGTTCGACTTCGGCCTGTATGCCTTCCATAACGCAAAGGAGTTGCTGGCCCGGGGGTCGGGGCCTTACTTCTATCTGCCGAAGATGGAGAGTCATCTGGAGGCGCGGCTTTGGAACGATGTCTTCATCAAGGCGGAGGCGGATCTAGGGATTCCGGCTGGCTCGATTAAGGCTACGGTGCTGATTGAGACCATTCTGGCCGCGTTTGAGATGGACGAGATTCTATGGGAGCTGAAAAGCCATTCGGCCGGATTGAATTGCGGGCGGTGGGATTACATCTTCAGCTTCATCAAGAAGTTCGCCGGAAGTGCAAGCGTGCTGCTTCCCGATCGCGCACAGGTGACGATGACGACGCACTTCATGCGGAGCTACTCGAAGCTTGCGATCAAGACGTGCCATCGCCGTGGCGTGAGTGCGATGGGCGGCATGAGTGCGTTCATTCCGATCAAGACGGACGCTGCGGCGAATGACAAGGCGTTGGCGCAGGTGCGGGCAGACAAGGAGCGCGAGGCAACCGATGGGCATGATGGCACCTGGGTCGCGCATCCCGGCCTGGTGGCGGTGGCGATGGAGGTCTTCGACCGGGTGATGCCACAGGCGAATCAGATCGACAAGCAACTGACGGATTTTCATGTGACTGCGGGCGACCTGCTACAGATCCCGGAGGGGTCGATTTCAGAGGCCGGTGTACGCCAGAATGTGGCGGTGGGGCTCGGATATATTGAGGCTTGGCTACGCGGAATTGGGTGTGTGCCACTGTTCAACCTGATGGAGGACGCGGCGACGGCGGAGATCAGCCGGGCGCAGCTTTGGCAATGGGTGCATCATCATGCGGTGATGGACGACGGTCTGCCGGTGACGGTGGAGTTGGTGGAACAGGTAATCGCCGACGAACTCGAATCCGCAAAGACCCATGTCGATGCCGAGCGTTACACCACGTATGTGGGAGCCGCGGATCTGATGCGAATGCTGGTTCGCGCGCCGAAGTTCATGGAATTTCTGACACTGCCGGCATATGACGAGGTGATTGCGGAAGGGCTCTAGTTTGTTGCTGTCTTGATTTGGGGGATAGGCGGGTTCAGCTTCATCACCAGGCATTTGGCTGCGCCGCCTGCCTTCAGGAATTCGCTGAGGTCCAGTGGAACTACCTGTAAGCCGCGCGACTCCAGTTGACGGGTGAGGACGCTGCTTATCTCGTTCAGAATAATCGTGCTTCCTACATTGATGGCGTTGCACGCGAAGCGGAGCGCGTCTTCCGGTGTGACGATGATGCGCTTTTCCGGCGGGTAGAAGGCGTCGATTGCTTCGCAGGATGGTCTGTCGAATGCCTCGGGGAAGTACATGACGCAGCCGTTTTCGAGCGGTGCGAAGCAGGTGTCGAGGTGGTAAAAGCGTGGATCGATGAGGTGCAGCGGTGTGACTTCGATGTTCCAGGCTTCGCGGAGCTTCGGATGGCAGGAGGCGAGGCTGCGCGGGCCATATCCGGCCCAAAGGCGTGTGTAATGGGCTGAGAATAGGGCGTCTCCTTCGCCTTCAAATGGAGTGGAGCGGGGTACGTCGTGTACGGTGTAGCCTGCCGTGAGGAAATATGCGCGAAAATGCTGCTCTTCGGCCTGGCGTTGGGGGTGGAGGAAGCTGCTTAGGACTATTTTTCCGTTGTGTTCCAGGCCGGCGTTGGCGGTGAAGACCATGTCGGGCGAGCCGGGCTGGGGGTCGATCAGGACGACTTTGGCGATGCTGCTGACGGCCTGGTGCAGGCGCTGCCACTGCTCGGCTGCGCGTAACTGCGAGGAAGCATGGAGGTTACCGGCCATCCACGGATTAATGACGTAGGTTACGTCGTAGAGATTGGGGGGGCACATCAGGAAGGTGGGTCGGGCGGCGCTCATCTGGGCTGAATCTCCAGGTATGAGATTGGCAGAGGTTACCGGGTTCGTCTATATGAATGATTACTCAGGGGTTAGTGGATTTAAATGCAGGTCGCGGCGCAAGAAAGCTTTCGTGGCGAAAATGCAGGTTTTATTGGGTATTTTGCGTTTTTCGAGTGGCAGAACGTGGCTTTTTTGTGGTGAGTTCGTGGTGGAATGCGTGGCAAACGTGGATAGCGGTTCGGCGCATTTCGCGGAACTGAAAGTACGCCACTTTTTTGAACATTTCTCGTCCGTGGGACAGAAAAGCCAAACTGCAGGGATTTCCACCCGCGGCGCCAGGCGCGCCGCAGGTAAGACGAAGCTCAAAAAGTAGGACGATTTCCATTTAGTGGGTCGGCTGGGGTGGGGCGAGCTTGGTGTCGCGGACGACTTTGGAGCGGCCGGAGAACCGGGCGAGGAGGGTTTTGAGGATGACGTAGAGGACGGGGATGAAGAAGAGGTTCAGGAGGGTGGAGAGGAACATGCCTCCGACGATGGCGGTGCCGACGGAGTGGCGGCCGTAGGCTCCGGCGCCTGTGGCGAAGTAGAGGGGCAGGACGCCGAGGATGAAGGCGATAGAGGTCATGAGGATGGGGCGGAGGCGGAGTTCGGCGGCTTCGATGGCGGCCTCGACGATGGACTTGCCCTGTCCGAGGAGCTGCTCGGCGAACTCGACGATGAGGATGGAGTTTTTGGCCGAGAGGCCGATGAGCATGACCAGGCCAATCTGGACGTAGACGTCATCGACCAAGCCGCGGGCGGCGATGAGCGAGAGTGCGCCGAGGAGCGCCGTGGGGACGGCCAGAAGGATGATGAACGGCAGGGCGAAGGATTCGTACTGGGCCGAGAGGGTGAGGTAAACGACGAGCAGGCCGAGGCCGAAGATGATGATGGCCTTGCCGGCGGATTCGACTTCTTCGAGCGCCAGGCCGGTCCAGGAGTAGGTCATTCCCTGGATCTTGTACTTGTTGAACAGCTTGACCATGGCGTCGAGGCCCTGGCCGGAGCTGAGACCGGCGGCGGGCGAGCCGTCGATTTCGGCGGAGCGAAAGAGGTTGTAGTGGTTGATGACCTGGGGGCCGGAGGTCTCGCTGATGGTGGCGAGGTTGTCGAGCGGGATCATCTGGTTGGTGTTGGAGCGGACGTAATACTGGCGCAGATCTCCGGCATTGCGGCGGAACTGCTGGTCGGCCTGGACGTAGACGCGGTAGGAGCGGTTGTTGAAGTTGAAGTCGTTGACGTAGCTGGAGCCCATGAAGGTGCCGAGGGCGGCGGTGATCTGGCTGAAGGGAACGCCGACGGTTTCGGCTTTCTGGCGGTCGATGGTGACCTGGAGCTGCGGGTCGTTGGAGGTGAAGGTGGTGTTCATGCCGGTGAGTCCGGAGTCAGGCGCACGTGCGGCGCCGACGAGGGTATGAGCTACGCGGTCGATGTCGCCGAAGGTGTTGCGGCCTCCATCCTGGAGGATGAACTGGAAGCCGCCGACGGTGCCGATGCCGGAGACGGCGGGTGGTTCGGCGGCGAAGGCGATGCCGCCGGGAACGCCGAAGAGTTTGGGGCCGACGTCGGCGACGATGGCGCGGGCGGTATACTTGTCGCCCATTTTGGTGCGGTCATTGATGGGTTTGAGCGGAGCGAAGATGAGGCCGGAGTTGGGCGAGCTGCCGCCGGCGAGTGAGAAGCCCATGACGGAGAAGGTGCCGAAGACGCCGTCGTTTTTGCGGACCACAGCCGAGACCCGGTCGGCAAATTCGCCGGTGTAGCTGAGCGAGGCTCCGGGCGGCGTCTGGATGATGATGAGGAAGTAGGACTGGTCCTCCTGCGGGATGAAGGCCGTGGGGACATGGTTGTACATGTAGGCGGTGGCGGCGAGGGCGGCGGCGAAGAGCAGAAGCATGACGTAGCGGATGCGGACGACGAAGGTGACCGCCCGTGCGTAGGCCCGGATGACCCACTGGATAAGGCGTTCGACGGGGTTGAGGAGGAAGCCCATGATGCCGGTTTTTTTCTGCTCCGGGCGAAGCAGGATGGCGGCGAGGGCGGGCGAGAGGGTGAGGGCGTTGAAGGCCGAGATGGCGATGGAGAAGGCGATGGTGAGCGAGAACTGCTTGTAGAGGATGCCTGTGGTACCGGGGAAGAAGCTGACGGGGATGAAGACGGAGATGAGCACAAGCGAGGTAGCGATGACGGCGCTGGTGACCTCGGCCATGGCGATGCTGGTGGCCTGATGGGGATCGTCCGAGGTGGCCTCCATGCCCTTGCCGGTGGACATGTGGTCGGCGACGGTGTCGGGCGCGTAGGGGTCGGGCTCGGTAAGCTCGGAGCGTTCGGGCAGGGTGGCGTGGCCGGAGAGGTGGCGCTGCACATTTTCAATGACGACGATGGCGTCGTCGACGACCAGGCCGGTGGCGAGGGTGATGCCGAAGAGGGTGAGCGAGTTGATGGAGAAGCCGAAGATCTTGATGAAGGCGAAGGTGCCGATGAGGGAGACGGGGATGGTGACGGCGGGGATGATGGTGGCGCGCCAGTCCTGCAGGAAGAGGAAGATGACGATGATGACGATGACGATGGCTTCGCCGATGGTGGTGACGACCTCGTTGACGGACTCGCCGATGACGAGCGTGGTGTCGACGGCGATGATGCCCTTCATGCCGGGGGGGAAGCTCTTCTGCAGATCGGCGAGGACGGCGCGGCAGCGTTTATCGACTTCGAGGGCGTTGGCGTTCGATAGCTGCTGGACGCCGATCCCGATGGCCTCTCCGCCGGAGTACTTGAGCGCGGTGCTGTAGGTTTCGGCGCCCAGCTCGGAGCGGCCTATGTCTTTGAAGAGGACGACGCCGCCATTGACGGGATCGTTTTTGATGACGATGTTGTCGAACTGCCTAGGGTCGTCGAATCGTCCGATGACGCGGACGGCCATTTGAAAGGTCTGTTTGGGGTCGGAAGGCGCCTGGCCGAGCTGTCCGGCGGGGACTTCGACGTTCTGCTGGGCGAGGGCGTTGGTGACGTCGAGGGCGGTGAGACCGCGGGCGGCGAGGCGGTTGGGATCGAGCCAGAGGCGCATGGCGTATTTGCGCTCGCCGAAGATGACGACCGCGCCGACGCCGGGGACACGCTTGAGCGCGTCGCTGACGTAGACGTCGAGGTAGTTGGAGATGAAGGCCTGGGAGAGCGAATGGTCGGGCGAGATGAAGCCGGCGGCGAAGACGAAGTTGGAGTTGGCCTTGGTGATGGTGATGCCGGTGTTGTTGACGACGGCGGGGAGGCGGCCCTGGACGGTGGCGACGCGGTTTTGCACGTCGACGGCGGCGATGTTGAGGTCGTAACCGGTGTCGAAGGTGATGGTGATGGCCGAGGTGCCGTCGTTGGAGCTGGTGGAGCTCATGTAGCGCATGCCCTCGACGCCGTTGATGGCCTGTTCGAGGATGATGGTGACGGCGGATTCGACGTCCTTGGAGTTGGCGCCGATGTAGTTGCTGGTGACGACGACCTGGGGCGGGGCGAGCTCTGGGTAGAGCGAGATAGGCAGGGTCGGGATGCAGACGGCGCCGGCGAGCACGATGAGCAGCGCGCAGACCGTGGCGAAGATCGGGCGGCGGATGAAAAAGTCTACGAACACGTTTGACCTCTAGAGCAGGTTGAAGAAGATTCCGTGTGACGCTTGAAGAGAAGATCCCGGGCTAAGAGCCCAACGTATTGGCTGTTCTTTTCGCAGGGATCAAAGCTCTGCGCCAATCCTAAAAGCAACGACAGAGACCTCTCGGAGAGACGATGCGGAGGCGAACGGACCGCCGCACGGGTGCGCGAGGCGGCGGATCAGCCCATGGGCTTGACGGGTGCGCCTTCCTGGAGAAACTGCAGTCCCGAGGTGATGACCTTTTCGCCCGGTTTGAGACCGCTCAGGACGGGATAGGTGTTGCCGACGGTTTCGCCGAGGGTGACGGGTACCTGATGGGCGACGTAGCCATGGGCGTTCGGGGAGGCGACGAAGACGAAGGACTGACCGCCCACGAGGCTGACGGCAAGAATGGGGATGGTGGGCGCGGGCGCGGTGCTCCAGGTGACGCGGGCGTTGACGAGCTGCTGGTTGCGGAGGAGTTCGGCGGTGCGGGGAATCTCGGCTTTGGCGAGGATGCTTTGCAGGCCGTTGTCTACCTGCGGAGAGAGGAAGCTGATGGTGGATTTGGCGAGGACCTTGCCGTTGTTGTCGAGGATCGACACTGGGAGGCCTTTGCGGATCTGCGAGGCGCGTTCGGTGGGGATGTAGATGTAGGCTTCGAGGTCGGCGTTTTCATCGACCGTGGTGAGGATGGTGGTGGGCGAGACGTAGTCGCCGAGATGGACGGGGATGTCGCCTACGATGCCGTTGAAGGGAGCGCGAATTTCGTAGTAGGCGAGCTGCTCCTTCTGGGTGTTGGTGAGGGCGGCGTTGGCTTCGTAGTCGCCCTTTGCGTTCTGGTAGGCCTGGACCGCCTGGTCGTATGCGTCGCGTGAGACGACACCGGCCTCGAAGAGTTTGCGCTGGCGATCCTCTTCGGTCTGGGTGTATTGATAGACGGCCTTCTTCTGGGCCTGGGTTCCCTCCTGCGACTCGACCGCCGCTGCCTGCTTCAAGGGATCGATGCGCATGAGGAGCTGGCCGGCTTTGACGAGGTCACCGGATTTGACCAGGATTTTGGTGAGATTGCCGTTGACCTGCGACTGCAGGGTGGCGGAGCGGCGGCTTTTGATGGTGGCGACGTAGGTGTCGGAGTTGGGGACGGGCGAGAAGGTGACGGGGGCGACCATGACGGGCATGGCCTGAAAGGCGGGGGCGGCGGGTGGCGGAGCGGCTTTGCAGCCCGCGAGAAGAGCGGCGGCCGCGCAGGCGAGCAGGGGAAGGAGGCGGCGGCGGGATTTGGCGATCAGGAACACGGTGCTTCTCCTTGGAACTTGGAACTTGAAACTTGAAATTCGAAACTCAGAACTTGAAAATGAACAGCTATGCCGGTTGCGGGTCACGCGATGGGGGAGAGTCTAAAGCGAAGCTCTCGAGTGTGCGGCCCATTGAACCGCAGGTTCCTCCGCTGCGCTGCGGAATGACAACAAGAGGACAAACAACGGCAACCGCAGGTTCCTTCGCTGCGCTTCGGGATGACAAAAAAGGATTGCGAACTATACACCGTTATGCACTCCGCTCTAAGGCCGGTCGTTTCAGCGCGAGCCTCTGCGATTAAGTTCTGGTCTGAAACATCTCGGGATTTCAGTTTAGATGCTCTGCATTTTGGAAGGGTGCGGAATTTGCAGGTTCGGCGCGAAATTTACATGACACCTTTGGGGCAGAGGAAGAGGAGACCCGCGGCGGGAGCGGACACGGCGTTGCAGTGAGTGGAATGTCGGGTCAGGTGTCGGGTGAGGTGTCGGGGCTGTTTTTTCCGGCGAAGGAGAAGGGATTGAAGCTTTGGTGGCGGTCGAAGGCGTCGGAGTGCTCGGCTCGTTTGAGCCAGTTGACGACGAGGTAGGTGATGGGGGTGGCGAGGACCTCATAGCCGACCTTGAGCGCGTATCCGGTGGCGATGATGTTGAGCAGGGTGTGGACGGGGTAGATGCCGCCGAAGGTGAGGGCGATGACGAGGACGGTGTCGACGGCCTGGCCGATGACGGTGGAGCCGATGGTGCGGGTCCAGAGCATGCGTCCGTTGGTGACGAGTTTGAGGCGCGCCATGGTGTAGGAGTTGGCGAACTCGCCCGCCCAGAAGGCGATGAGGCTGGCGATCAGGATGCGCGGGATGAAGCCGAAGACGGTGGTGAAGGCCTGCTGGTTTGCCCAGCCGGGAGCGGAGGGGAGGGCGATGACGATGGCCGCGATGAGGTAGAGGAGCGCGGTGCCGAAGAAGCCCAGCCAGATGGCCCGGCGAGAGGCGGCAAAGCCGTAGACCTCGGTGAAGACGTCGCCGAAGATGTAGGTGATGGGAAAGAGGATGACCGCTCCGCTGACGGCGAAGGGACCGAGGGAGAGGCGGCCGAGGGCGATGGGGCCGAGCAGGCAGACCTTCTGGGCGATGAGGTTGGAGACGAGCAGGATGACGACGAAGGCGGTGGTGAGGGCGTCGAGATACCGGAAGGCGCGGGCGGGCGGGGGCATGGGGCTGGTTGCTCCAGTATGCCGTGTGCGCGGGGGTTGCGGGGGATTTTTGACAGCGCAGGGCCGAGTTGCTAGCGTTGCAGGAGGCGGGCGAGCCGTCGCGCTGCGCCGTCCCCGTCGTCTAGCCCGGCCCAGGACACCGCCTTCTCAGGGCGAAAACACAAGTTCGAATCTTGTCGGGGACGCCAGATTTTTAGAATATTTTTATGGGACTTTACGTTTTCCTGATTGGCTATAGCTTGTAGGCCTTGCGGACGAGGTTGACGGTGAGGTCCTGGATGAGTTCGAAGGCTTCGTCTTCGTCGAGGCGATGCTGGGCGACGAGTCGGCCGAGGAAGGCGCAGTCGATGCGGCGGGCTACGTCGTGGCGGGCGGGGATGGAGAGGAAGGCGCGGGTGTCGTCGTTGAAGCCGACGGTGTTGTAGAAGCCGGCGGTCTCGGTGGCCTGCTCGCGGAAGCGCATCATGCCTTCGGGCGAGTCGTTGAACCACCAGGGCGGGCCGAGTTTGAGCGCGGGGTAGTGGCCGGCGAGGGGGGCGAGTTCGCGGGAGTTGGTGGATTCATCAAGGGTGAAGAGGATGAAGGTGAGGCGGGGATCGTTGCCGTAGCGGTTGAGCAGGGGGCGGAGGGCGCGGACGTACTCGGTTGGGGAGGGGATGTCGGCGCCTTTGTCGCGGCCGAATTTATCGTAGACGGCGCGGTTGTGGTTGCGGATGGAGCCGGGGTGGAGCTGCATGGTGAGGCCGTCTTCAATGGACATGCCAGCCATCTCGGTGAGCATCTGGGCCTGGAAGATCTCCTGCTCCTGGGGTACGGAGCGGCCGGAGAGGATGCGGCCGTAGAGGGAGGCGGCGGTGGCGGGGTCGAGGTCGGCGGTCAGGGCGGTGAGGTGGCCGTGGTCGGTGGCGGTGGCTCCCATGGATTTGAAGAAGGCGCGGCGGTTGCGGAGGGCGTTGAGGTAGCCGTTCCAGGTGCCGATGTCTTCGCCTGTGATGTGGCCTAGCTTTTCGATGTTCTGGAGGAAGCCGGTGTACTCGGCGTCGATGACGGAGTCGGGGCGGAAAGTGGGCAGGACTCTTCCCTTCCAGCCGGAATTTTGGATGGCCTGGTGGAATTCGAGGGTGTCGAGGGGGGTGTCGGTGGTGGCGAGGACTTCGATGTGGAAGCGGTCGAAGAGGGCGCGGGGGCGGAAGTCGGGGGTGTTGAGCTTTTCGGCGATGACGTCGTAGAAGCGGTCGGCGTTCCCGGGGCTGAGGCGCTCGGTGAGGCCGAACTGGTGGGAGAAGGCGTAGTCGAGCCAGAGGCGGGTGGGGGTGCCGCGGAAGAGATAGTAGTTGCGGGCGAAGATGCGCCAGACCTCGCGGGGGTCGGCCTGGGCGTGGCCGTCGGTCTGGGGGATGCCGAGGGATTCGAGCGAGATGCCCTGCGAGTAGAGCATGCGGAAGACATAGTGGTCGGGCTGGATGAAGAGCGCGGCGGGATTGGGGAAGGCGGCGTTCTCGGCGAACCAGCGGGGGTCGGTGTGGCCGTGGGGCGAGATGATGGGCAGGTCGCGTACGGTCTTGTAGAGCGCCGCGGCGATGGAACGCGATGCGCTGTCGGCTGGGAACAATCTGTTTTCATCAAGCATCATGGGGGCGTCACCTTTTGGGGAGAGCTGTTGCGCGGGCGAAATGCCAACCATAGAAGCGTATCAAAAATTGGTCGCACCACCGGGCGAGTGATATCCATTTCGCTCGATTCAGGAGCTTGGGGCGCGGAAAAGGGCACCCGGAGGTGCCCCTCTTTCCGGCAATGCCGGTTGTTTATGGGATGTAGTAACGCATGGAGGTGAAGACCATGTTGTTGGTGCCCTTGGGGGCTCCGCCAATTCCGGTCCAGGCTTCGCGGTTGAGGTAGCTGTACTGCATGGCGTACTGCAGGCGGCCGTATTTGGCGCTGTCGTAGAAGCGGTAGACAAACTCCGCGGTACCTTCGACGAGCGCGCGAGTGGCCGCGCCGCAGCTTCCGGCCGGGCTATAGGGGGGTGCGCCGGCCACACCGATGCTGCCGAGACCGGAACCGGGCGTCGAGGGCAGACCTTCGGTGCTGCAGGAGGAGTTGTTGATGGTGATGGGAGCGTAACCGATCAGCTTGCCGGCGGAGGCGCCGAGGGTGCTGAGATAGACGGTGCGCTGCGCATACTCGGCACCTGTGTAGAGGTCGAGATCAAGCTTCTTTGTGGGGTGAAGCTCAACCGAGACCAGGCCCTGGTAGCCTTTGATTGGTGCGAGGGTGCCATCGGGGTGCACGGTGATGTCGGGCAGGGTGGCGGTGCCGTAACGGCCTACGCCGGTGCCTCCGAGGATGTGAACGCCGAGATCGGCATAGTGGGAGGGCGATACGCGGGCGTTAGCGAAGAAGCCGCCACCGACCTTGGTGTCATTATGGGCTCCGGCGGCGGATGCGGTCGTGAGCGTCTGGTTGGGGTAGTAGCGATCGCGGAAGAAGCGGGCAAGACCGCCGGCCTCGAAGTGAGCGTGGGGCAGGTCGTACGCACCCTTGACGATGACATCCGGGGCTATGTTATTGGAGTAGTTCGCGAGCGAATCGTACAAACCGCCACCTGCGCCGGCGTTGCCGATGAAGAAGTTGGCGTTAGCGTTTGTCGCGGCATAGATGATCTGGGCGTTTTCGAGGGCGACGGCAGCGGTGAGATTACCGATCTTCTGCTGGAACCGAACGCCGGGCTGACGCTCCCAGCTGAAGCCGACATGGTACTGGGCGTCGATGGTTGCGGGCAGATTCTCGGTCCGGTTATCGGTCCCTTTCTTGGTCTCGGTGACGAGGGACCACATCTGGCCGCCGGTTACGGTAAAGCCGCTGTTCAGTGCAGCCTGAGCCCAGATCTGGCGCTGACGCAAGGTGTAGCTGTTGCTTTGATTGCCGTTGCTGGTTGCACCGGCGGAGAGGAAGTCGGCCTCGAAGTAGCCGGCCAGGTGGAACGGTCCGGGATTGGACTGGACGAGCGCTCCGAGCCTGCTCTGACGTCCGGAGAAGTTGAACTCGCTGGTATGAGCCTGCGCCGCGCCGGGGAAGGGGGTGGAATTGAACGGGGTGTTGACATCCGCATTGAGAGCACGCTGACGGTAAACGGATTCAGCCGCGAAGAAGGCAACCGGTGTGATGGTCACGCCCTTGTAGTGGAGGGCCAGAGGAGACTCGAGTTGCTCCATGACGTTCTTCTTGGTGTCGCTGATGGTCTGGGCCATGCCGACGGTGGTGGATTTGAGGTCGGTGACGGAGCTGCTGAGCGCGGTGACCGCGTCAGAGTTTGCCGAGACAGTGGAGCTGAGGGTGTCGGCCTTGGCAGTGGCGGTGGCCGCGGTAGCTTCCGCACCCCGTGCCGACTGCTGGGCTTCCGCGAGACGTGCGTCCTTATCGGCGTTCTGCTGCTTCAGCTCGTCTATTTGGGACTGCTGGTTGAGCATCTGCTCGCGCAGTTCGCGGATCTGGCGTTCGGTCGAAGTCTCGACGTGGGCCTTCCTGTGAACTGTCTTTTTGGTGGCCGCCCTTTTGTTGGCTGCCGTGCTCGTCTGCGCTTGAAGCGATATGGAACTGATGACCACTATCGCTGCCAAAGTCGCTCGTAGTTGCTTCGTCATGGAACCTCGCAAGATTTGAAAAGGCAGAAGGACAGACGAGAGGATGAGTGGAGCCTTGCAGCCCTTGCTGATCTTCTCCCCTTTGCTCTTTCCCTGCATTGTTCCAAATGGATGTGAACAGACGAATAATATGGTCCGTATTTCGTGTGAAAACGGGTTACTGAGCGTGGCCGTGCATCTTTGGACCTCGACGGGGGTTGAGCCGGGCTCCACTTCCCTCGCGACCTTGATTTACCGTTGTTGCTATGAACGTTCTTAGATCAGGCGCAGTATGTTTTTTTGCTTTCCTTAGTATGACTGCCTTCGCACAGTCGGCGTTGAAGCTGATTCCCTTCCCGCGCGAGGTGGGGGCTGTAGCCGATCAGGCATTGAATCGCGGAGTAAGGGTTGTGTGCCATGGGTGTGCGGCGGGATCGGACGACCAGTTCGCGGCCGAGGACCTTACCGCCGCCTTTGAGCTGCACGGCGTAATGGTAGCGGCCAAGGGAGGCTATGAGATTGAAGTGGTGCGGCTGGCCGAACACCCTGTGGCGGATTTTACCGCCGAGATGAGGCCGGAGGGCTATATGATTTCGGCTACGGCGGGCCGCCTGACCGTGGTGGGGGCGACGGCCGAGGGGGTCTTCTACGGCGTGCAGACGGTGAAGCAGATGATCCAGGGGAACGGGCCCGGGGCGATTCTGCATGCGGCTGAGATCCGCGACTGGCCGGCCATGCGGTACCGGGGCCTGGATGACGATCTTTCGCGCGGACCGATCACGACGCTGGAGTTTCAGAAGCGGCTGATCCGGACACTGGCGGCTTACAAGATCAATCTCTATTCGCCCTATTTCGAGCACACACAGCAGTATTGGTCGAATCCGCTGATGGCTCCTCCGGGAAGCGTGAGCGCGGTGGAGGCTGCGGAGCTGGTCGCCTATGCGAAGCCGTACCATGTGACGATCGTGCCGGAGCAGGAGGCGTTTGGCCATCTGCACCACAACCTGACGTGGGAGCAATATCAGCCGCTGGCGGAGACGCCGCATGGGGCGGTGCTGGCGCCGGGGCAGCCTGGGTCGATTGCGCTGATCACGCAGATGTTTACGGAGCTGGCGGCGCTGTATCCCGGGCCGTTTCTGCATATTGGCGCGGATGAGACGGTGGACCTGGGGCTGGGACAGACGAAGGCGGATGTGGATTCGCGCGGCCTGGCGCCGGTGTATCTCGATTTCTTAGAGCGCATCGCTACTGCGTTGAAGCCGCTGCACCGCAGGCTGCTGTTCTGGGGCGACATTGCGCAGGACTCGCCCGACCTGCTGAAGACCCTGCCGCAGACGTTCAAGGATTCGACCATCGCGATTGCCTGGGTGTACAACCCGGAGCCGCGGGGGTACGACAGGTTTCTGACGCCGTTTTCAAAGGCAGGATTCGAGACCTGGGTTGCACCGAGCGTGAACAACTTCCGCAGGGTGTATCCGGACAACAACCTGGCGCTGGCGAATATACAGCGGTTTACCGCGGACGGGCAGCGGCTGGGCTCGACGGGGCAGTTGAATACGATTTGGAACGACGATGGGGAGGGGCTGTTCAACCAGGACTGGTACGGCATTCTGTTTGGCGCGGCGGCGGCGTGGCAGAAGGGTGAATCGTCGATTCCGGCGTTCCAGAACAGCTATGCGCAGGTGTTCCACGGCGATGCCACGGGTGCGCTGAACGAGGCGCAGAAGGAGATGATGCTGGCCCATGCGGTGCTGAAGGATCAGGCCAGGGAGGGCGATGGGACCAACAGCATCTTCTGGCTGGACCCGATGTCGCAGGACGGATTGCGGATTGGAGCGCAGGTGAGGCCGTATGCGCATGATCTGCGGCTGCATGCGGAGCGCGCGCTTACGCTGATTGCGCAGGCTCGGGCGGCGGCACCGGCGGCGGCCCGCGTGGGAGCGGCTGAGGAGCCTGCGGAGTCCGGTTTGCCGGGGAAGGCTGCGGGGTCTGCGAGAGCTTTGGGGTACGATCCTGCGCACACCTATCCGGAGGCGGCGAGTTCGCTTCGCGAGGAGGACGCGATCGATGCGCTGGAGCTGGGGGCGCGGCGCATGGACTTGATCGGGCTGAAGTTTCAACTGACCGAGGAGATTGCCGAAGGCTACCAGCGCGCGTATGCGATGCAGGGCAGCACGGATAAGAAGCAGCGTGCGGCGGTTGCGAGCGAGCTCTCGGACATCAACGGCATGAATGGGCGGATACAGGACATCATCGATACCTACTCGCTGCTGCGCGACCTGTATGAGCAGGCGTGGTACCGCTCCAATCGGGCGTACGGGCTGCGTCCGGTGCTGGAGCACTACGATTACACGATTGGGATATGGCTGGCGCGCAGCGATAAGCTGAGGAGCGTGCAACGGCAGTGGTCGGATACGCACACTCTGCCGCTGGCCGGCGATCTGGGGCTTCCGATGCCGGGTTCGACCGGCTCACGGTAGTTCGGGCGCTGGGGGGGGGTTCGCGCCAAGGGCCGGAGTTACCCGGTGATCGGCTGCCGAGGATTGTTTCGCTGGTTCGGAGCGGCCCTGAACGCTGCACTGGAGCGGGAGATCTGGCACTCTAAAGGACCATGCTTTCAGACAACGATGCTCTTGCTGCCGGGATCGACTTTGGAACGACGAACAGCTCCGTCGCGTTAAGCGCGCGGGACGGTTCGGTCGAGTTGATCTCGTTTCCCGCTGCGTCGGGAGCCACCGAGTCGTTTCGTTCTGTCCTCTATCTGGAGCAGCAGAAACAGACGGGGCGCAATGTGGTGAAGAGTTATACGGGGCCGAGGGCGATCGAGCATTATCTGGAAGCGGAGCATAAGGGCCGGCTCATTCAGTCGCTGAAGACGTATTTGACCAGCCGGACACTGACCGGAACGGAGGTCTTCGGGCGAAGATATGCGATTGAGGACCTGATCTCCCGGATGCTTACCGATCTGCGTGTGCGTGCCGAAGAGCAGAGCGGCCGGCCGATTCGACGCGCGACGGTGGGGAGGCCGGTGCGGTTTGTGGGGGCGGAGACGGCCGAGGACGATGCCTTCGCGGTGGAGCGTCTGCGCGGCGCGTTTCTCCATGCGGGCTTCGACGCGGTGGATTTTGAGATGGAGCCGATTGCCGCGGCGTACGCATATGAATCGACGCTCGATCATGATGAACTGATCCTGATCGGCGATTTCGGGGGAGGCACAAGCGACTTTTCGTTGATCCATGTGGGACCGGGTGTGCGCGCGCGCGGACGCACGGCGAAGGACCTGCTGGGCAACAGCGGATTGGGGCTGGCGGGCGACAGCTTCGACGCGCGGATTGTGCGCAAGCTGGTGTCGCCGGCGCTCGGGTCGGAGAGCTTTGAGCGCTCGTACGCGCAGGCTGTGGACCGGCCGGCGAACATCATCCCGGCGGTGCCGGCCTGGATCTACGCGAACCTGGAACGGTGGCACTATCTTTCGTTTCTGAAGACGCGAAACGTGACGGAGATTTTGAAGAGTGCGCGGGCGAGAGCGCAGGAGCCGGAGAAGATCGCAGCGTTGATCAACCTGGTGGAGGAAGGCCTGGGATATCAGCTTCATCAGGCGGTTCAGAGATTGAAGATCGATCTGTCGCGGAGCGAGTCTGCCGAGTTTCGATTTCGCGACGGCAGCATGGATATCGTCGCGCCCGTGTTGCGCATGGATTTCGAACGCTGGATCGCAGATGAGCTGCAGGCGATCGAACGCTGCGTCGACGGTCTGCTTCGGGCCAGCGGTGTGCCGGCGGGAGAGGTGGACAGGGTCTTTCTGACCGGGGGGACGAGCTTTGTGCCTGCGGTTCGGCGGATTTTCGAGGAGCGGTTCACGGTGCGACGCGTGGTGACGGGGAACGAGTTTACCTCGGTGGCCCGGGGGCTTGCGCTTCGGGAGCGGGAGGGTGCGAGGGTTTAGAGCGGGAGTTGGGGGCCAGGGGTGGCGGCGGGATTGCGGCGGGCTCGCCAAAGGGCGCCTTCGAGTGGGTCGGCGGGCGCTTCGATGACGGTCAATGCGGGTGACGAGTGATGCAACGCGGCGATCATCGAAGACCGGACCAGCGCGATGTGTTCGAGCACGCTTCCGGTGTGGGCGACCTGGACGGCTTCGTCGCCGCCGGACTCGGTCATTTTCAAGGCGACGAGGGCGATCTGCTCGGCGAGTTCGGCTCCGGCGCGCTCGAGGACCGCAGCTGCGAGTTCGTCGCCCTGCTGGGCGCAGCGCACGACGATGGGGGCGAGCGCGGCGAAGTCGGGACCGGGGCGGAGGTTGGCTTTCTCGACGATTTCGCCGAGGGTCCGGGTGTTCCAGAATTCTCCGATTTCGGTGAGGAGTGTGGTCGCGACGCCGCGGTCGTGTGCCCAGAAGCCGGCTCGGAGCGACTCCTGGCCGATCCAGTAGCCGGAGCCTTCGTCGGCCAGCGCCGGACCCCAGCCGCCGGCGTGGTACATGGCTCCGTCGGCGGCGCGGCCCATTACGTTTGAGCCTGTTCCTGCGATGACGAGAATGCCGGGACCGCCGCGGAAGGTGCCGTCGAGGGCGATCTCTTCGTCGCCGGCGAGAAGGAGGTCTCCGCCCACTGTTTTGCCGAGCTCGCGTTCAGCCCAGACGCGGACGGCTTGGATGGTGAGGCCCGCGAGGCCGATGCAGGTTCGGGTGACCTCGTGGGGTTTGACCCCGGCCGCGGTGAAGACTTCGGTGAGCATCGCCTGGAGCCGGGCGGTCGCTTCGGGTTCGCTGACGCGCATGAGCTTGATGCTGCCGGTGGAGGCGCGGCCGAGGATTCGGGTTTCGTTCGCCAGCACACACCGGGTCTTTGTGCCGCCTGCATCGATTGCGAGGAACAGACTCATAACCACCATCGTATGTCAGGCGAACCCGATGTTGCCGCTATACACTTGCAACCATGCCCGCAGCCTCTTTGCCGACGCATCTGCATCCGTTCGACCTTGCGCTTATCGTCGTCTACCTGATTGGGATTACTTTGTTCGGACTGCGCTTTCGCGGCGGTCGAGATGCTTCGGCGCGCTCGCTGCGCAGCTATTTTCTGGCGGACCAGAGTATTCCGTGGTGGGCCATTGCGCTGTCGATCGTGTCGGCGGAGACGAGTACGCTTACGATCATCAGCATCCCCGGCGTGGCGTTCGCGGGAGACTTCGGATTTCTGCAGATCGTTATCGGGTACATGGTTGGGCGTGTTGTGGTGGCGTTGATCTTTCTGCCGAAGTATTTTCAGGGGGAGATGCTGACGGCGTATCAGTTGATCGAACGGCGCTTCGGGCAGGCTTTGCATAAGGTCACGGCGGGGTTGTTCCTGTTGACGCGCGCGGCGGCGGAAGGAGTGCGGGTATTCGCGGTGTCGATTGTGGTGGGGATTGCGATTGGGACACGCGATGTGCTGTCGATCGGGATTATCTCCGCGCTGACGCTGCTGTATACGTTTGAAGGGGGTATGGCGGCGGTGATCTGGACCGATGTGGTGCAGATGGTTCTATATGTCGGCGGAACGGTGGTGGCGATTTCCACGCTGGGGACGCATGTTCCCGGCGGATGGACGCGGATTCACGCGGTGGCGGGGGCCGCGGGCAAGTTCCAGATGTTTCACTTCGCCTTGAATCTCGGGCAGAGCTATACGTTCTGGGCCGGGGTGCTGGGGGGGACATTCCTGACCATGGCCTCGCACGGAACCGATCAGTTGATGGTGCAGCGTATGCTGGCCGCGCGAAATCTGCGCGAGTCTCGCATTGCACTGCTGTCGAGCGGTGCGGTGATTTTTCTGCAGTTCACGTTGTTCCTGTTGATCGGGGCCGGCCTGTATGTGTTCTATGGACTGCACCCGATGACGTTCGCATCTGCCGACAGGATCTTCCCGACGTTTATTGTGCGCGAGATGCCGGTGGGCGTCGCGGGACTGCTGGTGGCGGCGATTCTGGCGGCGGCGATGTCGAACCTGAGCGCGGCGTTGAACTCGCTGTCCTCGACGACCGTGGTGGACTTCTACATGCATTGGAGGCCGCATGCGGAGGATCGCGAACGGATGCTGATCTCGCGTTCGAGCACGGTCGTGTGGGCGCTGGTGCTGTTCGCTGTGGCCGTATACAGCGTCCATGCCGGGGGTAAGGGCCACGTCGTCGAGGTCGGGCTCTCGATCGCTTCGGTCGCCTATGGCGCGCTGCTTGGGGTGTTCCTGCTGGGGACGCTGACTCGCTATGCCAGCCAGGCGGGGGCGATCGTTGGGATGGTGTGCGGATTCGCGCTGAACCTGGTGCTGTGGCTGCATCCGGCGCCTGTCGTGCTCGGGCCGGTCACCATCCCTCACGTTGCCTTTACGTGGTATGTACTGATCGGGGCCGTGGTTACGTTTGCGATCGGATCGGCTGCAAGCATGGTGTCGCCCGTGAAGCGTCGGGCTGCCGGCGCGGCGCTGGTTGCAGCGCTGGTGGTTGGATGGTGCGGACTCGCCGGTGTGCCTGCGGCGGGACAGACGGAAAAGATACCGGCGGCTGCAAAGGCTGCGACCAGCCCGGACTTCAGCGCCGTTTCCGCGCTGGTGACAGAGGCGATCGCAGCCAAGAAATTGCCCGGCGCAGTGGTGTTGATCCACCATGACGGCCGGACGGTATTTGAGCAGGCCTATGGAGATCGTAAGCTAGCCGGAGAACCCGGCCTCGACGGCAAACCCAGCGCCGCCGAGCCCATGACCGAAGACACCATCTTCGATATGGCCTCTCTCACCAAGTGCCTGGTTACCGCGACTGCGATCATGCAACTTTACGAGCAAGGGAAGCTCGGCTTCGACGACCCGGTAGCAAAATACATCCCGCAATTCGCTGCCAACGGCAAACAGAACGTCACGATACGCGAGCTGCTCACCCACTACTCCGGCCTGCCGCCTGACATAGACCTGAAAGACCCCTGGGGTCTGGCCATACCGGACAAAGCGGAAGCCTACCGCCGCGCCTTTGCATCCCCGCTGGTCACCGCGCCCGGAACCCACTTCGAATACTCGGACATCAACTACATCACTCTCGGTTTTCTTGTCGAAACCCTGTCCGGTGAAACACTCGATCATTACGCCCAAGACCATGTGTTTGCCCCGCTTCATATGAACCATACCCGGTATCTTCCGCTGGGAGATAGCTGTGGTTCCCGCAGCGTCCCAGGAGAAATTGTGGCGCTGGTCCCAAAAGCCTGCGGTCCTGACGAGTGGGACCGGGATAACTGGATACCGAATAGCGCACCTACGGCCCACGACAACGAAGGCACCGCTGTTAACAACCCTGACTACGACCGCCTGCTGCGCGGCACCGTCCACGACCCCACCGCACGTCGCATGGGAGGAGTTGCCGGACACGCAGGAGTCTTCTCGACCGCACACGACGTCGCTCTCTTCGGGCAGGCCCTGCTCGACAGGCTGGCTGGGAGGCCCAGCGATTTCCCCCTGCAACAAGCCACGCTGAAGCTGATGACCGGGCCTGAGCAGCCCCCGACCGCCGTGGCGACCGCGACAATCTTTACGCCGGACGGCAAGACCACCACGGGCGTGGCGACGCGCGGCTTTGGATGGGACATCAATTCGGCGTTCTCCCGCCCGCGCGGCGAGGTATTCCCTATCGGCAGCTTCGGCCACACCGGCTTCACGGGGACGAGCCTTTGGATGGACCCGGGGAGCGATACCGTCGTTGTGCTGCTTTCGAATGCGATTCATCCTCGCGGGTCCGCGCCTATCTCCGGTCTGCGCGGGCAGGTCGCGACCGCGGTGGGGATTGCCCTGGGCCTCGACGCCTGGCACCCATCAGCTTCTACCGGCAGTGGAGGCAACACCCTTACCGGGATCGATGTACTCGAATCGAGCGGCTTCGATGTGCTACGCGACGCGGCGAAGCGCCACAACAACCATCTTCGGCTTGGGCTGTTGACCAACCAGACCGGTCTCGACCGTGGAGGTCACCGCACCATCGATATTCTGAACCATTCCATACCTGAGGTGGAGTTGAAGACGTTGTTTTCGCCGGAGCATGGAATCCTGGGCGCGAGGGACGCGATAAAGATCGGCAACGACATCGATCCTGCGACTCGACTTCCGATCGTCAGTTTATATGGGGCTAAGGACGAGCAGCGCAGGCCTAGTCCGCAGTCGCTCCATGACCTTGATGCGGTGGTGATCGATCTACAGGATGCGGGGGTTCGCTTCTTTACCTACGAGACGGTGGTGGGCTACTTCCTGGAGGCCGCCGCGCACGAGAAGGCTGCGGGGCACGAGCTTGAGATTATCGTGCTGGACCGGCCCAACCCGATCGATGGGGTGGACGTGCAGGGCCCGGTCTCCGATGCCGGCGCGGAGTCGTACAACGACTACATGCCGCTACCGGTGCGCAATGGCCTTACGCTGGGCGAGCTTGCGCGGTACTTCAATACAGAACGCCGCCTGCCGAGCTCACTTTCCGCCAATGTTCAGGCTCCTGTCGGTGCTCTGCTTACGGTTGTGCCCATGCGGAGCTGGAACCGCAGCCTGTACTTCGACCAGACCGGCCTGACGTGGGTGAACCCCAGCCCCAACCTGCGCAGCGTTACGGCGGCAACGCTCTACCCGGGTGTAGCGCTGCTTGAGACGGCCAACGTGTCGGTCGGCAGAGGCACGGACCGGCCGTATGAACATTTCGGCGCGCCCTACATCGATGGGCCGCAACTGGCCGCATACCTCACGGCCCGCAATATCCCCGGCGTCCGCTTCGCCGCGACCAGCTATGCCGTGGCTGAGGACGGCAATCATTATCCTTTTCACGGCAAGACGATTCCGGGGATCGCCCTGACGCTTACCGATCGCGGGGCGCTCGATAGTCCGGAGCTTGGGATCGAACTCGTCAGCGCGTTACACACTCTTTATCCGGAGTTCGCTCTCGATAAATTGACCCTGCTCGCCAACGCGGACACGATGCGCGCGCTGCGCAATAGGGAAGATCCGCGCTCGATTGCCGCTTCGTGGGGTGCCGATCTCGCCGCGTATCGGAGACAGCGCGAGGCTTACCTGCTCTATCGCTAGCTTCGGACGGGTAAACGCCGCAAGAGTGTCCTGCCGGACGAGCCCGCTACGCTTAGTCACCCCACAAACGAAGACCTGTTTGCGGGGGGTCCGATTCGGGCGGTCACTTCGTGACTTGTATACGGGTCTTGACTAGATCGGCGGCACAGGCCCTCCCGTTGGTCGGGGTCGAGATCGGTTACCGGTTACTGCGCGGTTGGGGGCGCCTGTGCTTCTCTCACCGGAAGACGGTTCACCAGCCCGGCAGCGGAGGAGGTGAGATCCATGGGTGCGGTGAGGCTGAAGACGAGTTGAACGTCCTTCGGCAAGGTCGCCTGGCGGTCCTGCTTGAGCCAGATGACGGTGCTGATACCTGCACCGACGCCTGCGCCTACCAAGGCTCCGACGCCGCCACCGACCACGGCACCGGTTGCCGCAGCGCCTCCGGTAGTAAGCGACATGACCGCGAGCATCTCTTTGGCGTGGTCCCGGCGCTTGAGCGTTCCTTCGTCGGTGACCCGGAACTCGCTCCTGCCGGTATCGATGAGCTGGGCGTGTACGGGATAGTGGGTGCCGTCGGGAAGCATGATGTCGGCGGTTTCAAGATGCAGCGCGGCGGCGCCGGTGATGCGTCGTCCCCCATGCACCTCTGTGACGCGGCCTTCGAGGATGGAGCCGACGGGAAGGATGACGCGGCCCTTGCGTTCGACTGCCTCGGTCAACTGCGCGGTGAACCTGCTTCCTTCGAGAGTGGTGCTGGTGGAGAGATTCTCCTTGATCTGGGTCTTGAGCAGGGTTCCTTCGCGCAGCGTTCCTTCCCTTTCGGGCACGCTGGTGACGATCATGGAGTCGAGATCGTCGGCGGGAGTAGCGGTCGCTGAAGCTAGAGCGGGGCCGGTATATGGGACGTAGGCACCGTAGGCGTCCGTGCCGGTGGCGGTGGCGGGAGTGCCTGCGTTCGGCTTCTGGGCGGGTTGGGTGCGGGGCTTGAGCACGGGCGTGACAGGGGCGTCGTCCGTGGTGGTGATGACGGCCGACTCGGGGTTCGAGACACCGGTGAATGCGCTTTGGGCGAAGGCGGGAACGGCGGCGAAGGCGATAACGGCGGCGGTTGTGATGGGTAGCTTCATGGCGGGTTCCTTATGCTTTGGCGAGTGGCGGAGTCTTTGAAACCTTGGCCCACTGTCCCCTCAAGGGTAGAGTTTCGGCTGCATGGGAGGGAATAAATTCGCGGGCGGGAATCGAACCTGCTACTACGCTGGGCTGGATCCGGCTTGATGGGCGAGGGTGGCTCTGTGGTTTCCGGCGCGGTGCGGCAGGTGCAGCGGGGTTCAGCAGGGAATCTCCGAGCTTTGTTAGAATCCGTCTGGTGAACCGAAGCGACGCAGAGCTTGTGCAGTCTATCTCCGCCGTTGGCGGACGCGCCTTTGCCGTCGACCGGCGCCCGAAGTTGAATGAACGATTGAACCACCGCGTCGTTTCGCAACACTCCGCAGCAATCGAACGTACTGACCAATCGAATAACAGGAGCAACATGACCGAGATCGTCTCCATCCATGCGCGTGAAATACTCGACTCCCGCGGCAACCCCACTGTAGAGGCAGACGTGATTCTTGATGGCGGCGCGAAGGGGCGAGCCGCGGTCCCGAGCGGGGCTTCGACGGGCGAACACGAGGCGGTCGAGCTGCGCGACGGAGACAAGGAACACTACCTGGGCAAGGGCGTTCTGCAGGCGGTCGAGAATGTGGAGTCGATTCTTGCGCCGGAGCTGGCGGGCATGGATGCGAGCAACCAGAGGCTGATCGACGCGACGATGATTTCGATCGATGGCACGGAGAATAAATCGAAGCTGGGCGCGAATGCGATTCTGGCGGTTTCGATGGCCGTTGCGCGGGCTTCCGCGGAGGCGCTGAAGCTGCCGTTGTACCGCTACCTGGGCGGCGTGAACGCGTGCCTGCTGCCGACGCCGATGATGAACATCCTGAACGGCGGCAGCCACGCGGATAGCAATGTCGATTTTCAGGAGTTTATGGTGATGCCGGTGGGAGCGGAGACGTTTTCGGACGCGCTGCGCTGGGGTACCGAGGTGTTTCACACGCTGAAGGGTGTTCTGAAGAAGAAAGGCTACAACACGGCCGTCGGCGATGAGGGTGGTTTCGCGCCTTCTCTGAAATCGAATGACGAGGCGCTGGACCTTATTCTTGAAGCGATCCAGCTTGCGGGTTACAGGCCGGGGGAGGATATTTCCATCGCGCTGGACCCGGCTTCGAGCGAGTTTTACGACAAGCAGGCGGGCAAGTACATCTTCAAGAAGTCGGATAAGCGGGAGCTGAGTTCGACGGAGATGGCGGAGTTCTGGGAGTCGTGGGTGCGGCAGTACCCGATCGTGAGCATCGAGGATGGGCTGGCCGAGGACGATTGGGACGGCTGGCGGCACCTGACCGAGGTGCTTGGGGACAAGGTGCAGCTGGTGGGCGACGATCTTTTCGTGACGAACACGCAGCGGTTGCAACAAGGAATCGAGCAGAAGGTCGGGAACGCGATCCTGATCAAGGTGAACCAGATCGGGACGGTTTCGGAGACGCTGGAGGCGATTGAACTGGGGCGGCGGTTTGGGTATGCGAGCATCATCAGCCACCGGTCGGGAGAGACCGAGGACACGTTTATTGCGGACCTGGCTGTGGGTACGGGCGCGGGACAGATCAAGACGGGCTCGGCCAGCCGCACCGACAGGATTGCGAAGTACAACCAGCTGCTGCGGATTGAAGAAGAGCTGGGACAGTCGGCGGAGTTTCTGGGGATTGAATCTGTGAACTTCGGCGGCTAGCGTCAATCGCGTACCTGGGACAGCAGGCGCTTCCAGTTTTTCTGGTTGCGGCGGTAGCTCTTTTTCAGGTCTTCGAGGATGCGTTCGAAGTCGCTGTGGCCGCCCATCTTGCGCCAGGCTGGATTTTTGCTGAACCAGGGGTAGTTTTCGTTGCCGAGGTAGATGGCGCGGCGCAGCCAGTGGAGGGCTTCGGACTCGTCGCCTTCGAGGGCGAAGTAGGTGGCTAGGCGGTAGGCCATTTCGCTGTCGGCTTCGGCGGCGGAGAGGGTCTCGTCGACGATGAAGGTGGCGGCCTTTTCGCGCTCGCCGAGCTGGACGTAGCAGAGTGCGATGGTGGGGAAGACGATGCGGAGGCTGGACTCGTCGCGGATGACGTTTTCGAGGGTTTCGATGGCCTTGGGGAGGTCGCCGGTGCGCATCTGCTGGTAGCCGCGGGAGATGCGGAGGAGGGGCTGGCGAGGTTCGAGGGTGAGGCCTTTTTCGATTTCGTCGGCGGCGAGCTCCATCTGATTTTGATACTGGTAGACGCGGGCGCGGTTGTTGTAGATCATGGCCGCATTGGCCGGGTTCATGCGCAGTGAGGCGTTGAACTGGTCGAGGGCTTCGTCGTACATGCCGTCGATGCGGAGGGTCTGGCCGGCGACGAGGCGGACGTTCCAGTCGTTGCCGGCGGTCTGGAGGAGGTTTTCGATGCCGTGGCGGGCGGACTCCTTTTCACCGCGGGAGAGGAGCATGTAGACGCGGTAGAGGTTGGCTTCGACGGAGCCGGAGTCGAGCTGGAGGGCTCGGTCGAAGGCGCGGCGGGCTTCGAGGACGTGCATCTGGCCGCCGAGGCCGTGGCGGGCGTACTGGAGGTGGGTGATGCCGAGGCCGGACCAGCTGGGGGCGTAGTTTTCGTCCTGCTTGACGACGGATTCGAAGAGCTGACGGGCTCGGTCGAGATCGTCGCGGCTGCCGGTGCGGGTCATGAAGGAGGAGAGGAGGGCGCGGGCCTGGAGATACTCCTCGGAGAGGTCTTCGGCAAGCGAGGCGGAGAGGGCGGCGGTGCGGCTGATTTCGCTGGGGGGTTGAAGGTCGCCGAAGCCCTGGAGGGTGCTGAAGACTTCGTTGCAGATCTCGGACTGGACGGAGACGAGGTCGAAGGAGCCTACGTTGATGGAGCCGCCGGCCCGGACGCTCTGGCTGGGGACGTCGAGCAGTTGCCAGTTGAGGTCGAAGCCTTTGTCGGAGCGAAGGAAGTTACCGGCGAGGACGAAGTTGACGAGGAGCTTTTTGCCTACGCTCAAGGGGTCGAGCTGGTGGGTCGCGACCGACATGAGGGAGCTTGATGGGCGCACCACGAGACTGGTCATGCGGCTGAGGCGGGCGGCGATGGCGTCGGCGAGGGCGTAGCCGTAGAGGGGGGCTACATCGCCGACCGATCCCAGGTTGCCGAAGTTGGCATTCCCGAAGTCGGCATTCCCGAAGTTCACAAAGGGCAGGACGACGAGGCTGTTCTGCTTGCCGGCGGAGGTGTTGGCGGACTCGCGGAAGCGCTCGGCGAGCATGGAGAGGATGCCGGTGGTGCGCTTTTCTTCTTCGGGGCTGTCGGTGTGGTTTAGGGGGAGACGACCTTGCGAGGGGAGCAGCGAGAGGGCGTCGCCGGGCATGAGGACGCGGTCGAGCTGCATGGCCATCATGATGGTCTTGAGGGCTTCACGGAGGTCGGCGGCGGAGGCGAATCGGGCGGAGGGCTGCTTTTCGAGGCAGCGGAGGATGACGGATTCGAGTTCGACCGGGAGACTGGGGGCGATTTCGCGGAGGGCGGGCGGGTCGGCGAACTGGATGGCGCGGATGGACTGGAATTCGGGGGCGTCGGGCCGGTGGAAGGGATGGCGGCCGGTGGCGAGCTCGTAGAGGATGAGGCCGAGGGCGAAGAGGTCGGATTGGACGCTGGACTGGCCGGTGACGAACTGCTCGGGGGCCATGTAGGCGATGGTTCCGCCGCGTGCGGTGTAGGTGGCTCCGGCGGGCGGCGGGTTGCGCTTTCTGGAGGGGCCGGAGGGGTCGAACTCGGCCTGGTCGCGGGTGAGGCGGCGGGCAAGGCCGAAGTCCAGGATTTTGATGAGGCCGCCGTCGGTGAGCATGACATTGGCGGGCTTGAGGTCGCGGTGGAAGATGCCCAGATTGTGCGCCGCGGAGAGGCCGTCGGAGGTCTGGATGCCGGCGGAGAGGACGAGTTGCGGGCTGGCGGGGCCTTCGGCGATGAGCTTGTCGAGGGATTTGCCGGGGATGTACTGCATGACGATGTAGGCTTCTTCGCCATCGCCGCTTTCGGCCGGAGCTTCACCGACGTCGTAGATGGCGCAGACGTTGGGGTGGTCGATGGCGGAGGCGAGGCGGGCTTCGCGAAGCTGGGTGGCGCGAATCTGTTGGATGGAGAGGTTGCCGCGCTTGAGAAGCTTGAGCACGACAGGACGCTGGAGGAGCGTGTCGTTGGCGAGGTACACGACGCCACTGCCGCCTGTGCCGATCTTGCGGAGGAACTCGTACTGCTTGATCTCGCGGCGCTTCATGGATTGATTATCGCTTGGGCGAGCTGTGGAAGGAGAACGGCAGCCTGGCCGGGCCGGGTTCCTGGAGGATCAGAGCCTCCTATGATCGGAGAGAAGCGACGTTACTCAAATTCATGTCCTTGCATTTCGGTTTCGAGCAGGCCTGGGGCTGAGCACGTTTGAAGGCCCGGGGCTAAAGCCCAACGTATTTGCTGGTCTTCCGCAAGGCTGAAGCCCTGCGCTCATCCCAAGAGCGACGACAGCGACCTCTTCAATAAGCTCCTAGAAGAAGAGACGTGCGAAGAACTCAACCTGGCGGCCGGCTGCGGCGCTGGTGGGACGGCCGAAGTTTGAGGTTGCGCGGGTTGCTGCATCGGTCGGATTGTTCGGATCGGCTCCGACGATCTGCGCCGGGCCTCCCGCATTGCCGTTGAGGAAGGGTGAGAGATTGAGCTGGTTGGCAACATTGAAGACGTTCGCCTGGAAGCGCACGGTCATGTCGTGGTCGCGCAAGGAGAACTTCTGTTCGCGGGCGGCACTCAAGTCAATGTCGGTGTAACAGGGGCCGGTGAAGCTGTTGCGGCCGATGCCTGGCCGGTAGGTTGCGCCGGTTGGAACGGAGGTGACGAAGGCTGTGTTCTTCACGTCGTTTCCGCTGATGTAGTTGCTGTTGCTGCAACTGGAGACGAACCCGCCGAAGTAGGCGTAGGGCCGTGCCGGGCTGATGGTCGCCGCTGTCGGGACGAAGGGATTGCTGGCCAGGTTGGTGACTACGGGCGTGAACGGAAAGCCGGTGTGAAAGGTGTAGATGCCGTTGATCTGCCAGCCGTTGGTGAGGATGTTCAGCGCTTTTGCGTGGCTTTTTGTGCCCGCGATCGACCACAGGCCGCTGAACGAAACATGGTGACGCGTGTCGTAGTCGGATGGGCCCCACTCGGTGGTGTTGTCCGCGGGGTTGGTCTGATTGGCGAGCGAGTTTGCGCCGGAGCCGTTCGAGATCTGGTCCAGCGACTTTGAATACGTGTAGTAGAGAGCGATCTGGTAGCCATGCTGGAATTGCTTCTGCAGGTAGGTATTCAGGGCGTTGTAGTTGGAATTCGAGTCGGTCTGGGTGAAATAGGCGGAGCTGAACGGCGAGTTCGTCGTGCTGAAAAGGAAGTTCTGATTGACGAGGCGCGGCAGATGGTGCGCCTCGGAGCCCTGATATCCGATGGTGTAAGTGAAGCCTCGGCCAAGGTCCCGCTCGAACTCCAACGAATAGAGGTAGGCGTAGGGAATTTTGACGGTCGGGGGCGCGCCGTAGACTTCGATCTGAACACCTACAGGAAGGTTGTTGACGATCGGGGTCTTGAGGGCGGGGTTCGGGGCGAAGCTGAAGGGCGAGTTGCTGGTACCGAGGCCGTACTGGATCTTGCCGCCTGCAAGGGGACTTGTGCTACTACCGCAGCAGACACCGAAGTTGAAGAATCCGGGTCCATCTTCCACGGCGGGATCGAAGAGCGAAAAATTGAGGCGGTTCATGGCACGCGCAAAGCCGCCACGGATGACGTTCTTGGGAGTTGGCTGCCAGGCAAAGCCAACCTTCGGCGTAACCCCGGTGTAGTCCGGATTGTAGAAGCTGTCGTGCGGGGTGAGGGTCGCTTGCGAAAGGCCGTTCGCTCCGGGGCCGAGCACAGGAAGATTGACCCGCTGGCCTTTATTGTGGATGGGCGAGAAGTACTCGTACCGGATGCCTGTGTTTAGAGTAAACGTTGAAGTGACCTTCCAGTCGTGCTGAACAAAGCCGCCGATATAGTGCGAGCGGAGATAGCGCGCTGTGCTCGGGATACCGCCGGTTGTTGGGTCAGCATAGATGCCCTCGTAGACGGGGGCGTTATTGGCGAAGTTGAACAAGCCGGCGAAGGAGTAGACCGGGCGGGCATCGCCTGCGAGATTGTTGTTGTCCTGCTCGATGCGGTACTCGAAGCCCATGCGAAGAGTTCGGCCCCCATGGGAGAGGGTGACGATGTCCTGGCCTTCGTAGGTGTTTTCGGCGAAGATGCCGGGCGTGGTCGGTGACTGCTGAACCCCATACTGGATGTCATTGGCCACGGGAAGGTTTTGAATGTCGATATAGGGAACCCCGTAGTTGACCGAACTTCCGGCATCCTGAACCTGGTTGTCGGCGAACCGGGTGAAGTTCGCGCGCAGCTCGTTGAGAATGCTGGGCGAGAAGGTGTGGATGTAGATGAAGGTTCCGGTGGAGTTGAGCGGCTTATTGGGAACGTCGCTCTGAGGCCGCGAACCGGCAGCTCCGGAGGTGCCAACGTTGTCCGCTTTGGTGAAGAAGGTGCTGACGGCGAACTGGTCGCGAGGCGTTGCCACGTAGTCGATGCGGCCATTGAACTGGTTGCCGCGCGAGCGGGACGGAGAGAGCAACTGGGCGAACTCCAGGTCCGGTTGGCGGTCGAGGCCGGCGCCTGTCTGGAGTGCGTTGCCGTCGTAGTACGTACCGTTGCGGGCCGCGGGCCCGAACGATCCTACATCGATGCCGTTTCCGGCAAGCTGGCAGGGCAGGTTCTTGGAGATGTAGTACGAGCAGGTGGGGGTGAGGACATTGACGACACGCGGCGCAACTCCGCCGGAATTGAGGATGGCGGCGGTGACGGTGTTGGGACGCGCTGCAATTATTGCGGCATCGTACTGCGGTGTTTCCACCCACTGGGTGATGTAGGCGTTGTTGACGAATTTGAAGCCTTCGTACGACGCGAAGAGGAAGAGCTTGTCCTTGATGATCGGGAAGCCGAGAGAGGCTGCCCAGTCGCGAACCGTGTTGTCGACGCGCTGGGGCAGACCGGCGAAGGAGAGTCCGGGGCCGTTGGCGTTACGATTGTAGGAGTTAAGACCTGGCTCATCGTAACGAAAGTAGGCGCTGCCATGCAGGTCGTTGGTGCCGGATTTGGTTACGGTCTTGATCTGCGCGCCGGAGTTGCGGCCATCCTCCGCGGAGTAGGAGCTGGAGAGCACCGTGATCTGGGCAACTGACTCCTGATTGGGCGTGACCACTGCGGCGCCTGCCTGACCGAGAGAATTGACGCTGACGCCGTCGATCAGGTAATTGTTCGCGCCGACCTGCTGACCGGACGCCGAGATCTGTACCTGATTTTCGGTCTGGAAGATGCCGCGATTGGACTGGCCCGGGCCGGAGCCGTTGGGAAGATAAACGGCGGTGCCGGTGCCGGAGCGGGATGCGTCGCCGGTGATGCCGGGGGCCAGACGCAGCAGCTCGTAGATATCTCCGCCGGTTACGGGCAGACGCTGAATGGCTGCCGACTGCAGCGTGTTGCCCACGGAGGCATCCGCTGTCTGAAGCACAGGGACCTCGTCGGCGTTGACGGTAACGGTTTCCGTGGCTCCTCCCGGGGCGAGAGTGATGTTTTCGCTGGTGGAGGATTCAACGCGGACGTTGGAGATGTTTGCCGCCTTGAAGCCGGTCGCGGTGGCAGCGATGGTGTAGACGCCCGGGGGCAGCTCGGAGAAGCTGTAGCCTCCAGTAGCGGAGGAGGTGGCTGTGCGGGCCTGCTGGGTGCTGGTGTTGGTGAGGGTGACGGTGGCTCCTGGAACCGCCGCCTGAGTCTGATCCTGTACCGTGCCGGAGAGAGTCAAGTTGAACTGCGCGAAGGCGGGCAAGACCAGGGTCGACATCGCCAGCAACATCAATAGCCGGGAGACACGAGATGACAGGCAGCGCATACTATCCCTCCGTAATCCGTAATGCGAGCGAACCGTTCGAGCGTGTAAGACCGTACGGCTTGCAAGAGTAGGCTCGATGAACAAGCATTGCAACTGGCAGCGGCTTTATTCGTCTGCAGATTACAGGACGCATAGAACCCTTGTTGCTGCTGGCTGATCTGCCTTGAACTTCAGGAGATGCATGCTGGCGGGATCGGGTTGTCAGCCTGACTGGATGGTGTACCTGAAGATGCACCGGGGCATTCGGTTGACTTTAGGGGAGACACGCGAACCGTTGGACGCGTCCTGGACAAGAAGAGCAAAGGGTTACTGCCGGAGATCGTTCAAATCGCGATTCAACAACAAGACATTGACTCGTGGCTCGCCGAGCAAGCCGAACTGGCGGGCAACAATGTGTCGTTGTACCAGATGATGCACGGTGGACCGGGCTAGATGGCGGGCGTCTGCAACCCGTTGTACCTGATAGAAGGCGGCCTCGGGTGTGATGTCCGGATCGAGTCCTGAAGCAGACGTTGTTACGAGGTCGATCGGGACTGGACGGTCCGAGTGTTCTGCCGCCACGGACGCGGATACCCGGTCTATCAGTGTCTTGTTCGCCGGTCCGAGATTCGAACCGGAAGAGGACGAGGCATCATAGCCTGTGCCTGCCGCCGAGGGGCGCGAGTGAAAGTAGGTTGGTCCGGTGAAGGCCTGGCCGATGAGACGCGATCCGGCGATCTTCCCCTTGTCGACGATCAGTTGTCCGTTTGCCTTGTCATGGAAGAAGACTTGAGCGATGCCCAGCATGACCAATGGGTATCCGATTCCAAGCAGCAGGGCGGTGAGGAGAGTGTAGAGGAGGGCGGTGATAAGAGCGCGCTTCATGGGACTCCTGAAGAACTTCGTTGATGTTTGCGAGCGGCTCCGGGTATGAGGAGGCTCAGGCAAGATGAAGCGAGGTGATAAGCAGGTCGATGAGCTTAATGCCAAGGAACGGTACGATGACACCGCCGAGGCCGTAGACCAGCAGGTTTCGCTGCAGCAGCGCTCCCGCGGACATGGCGCGGTATCCGACGCCGCGCAATGCGAGCGGAATAAGTGCAACGATGACGAGTGCGTTGAAGATCACGGCTGAGAGCACAGCGGATTGCGGGGTTCGCAGATGCATGACGTTGAGCGCCTGCAGCACGGGAAAGACGCCCGCGAACATGGCTGGGATGATGGCGAAGTATTTGGCGACGTCGTTCGCAATGGAGAAGGTGGTGAGGGCACCGCGCGTCATCAGGAGCTGTTTGCCGATGGCTACGATTTCGATGAGCTTGGTGGGGTTGGAGTCCAGATCGACCATATTGCCGGCCTCCTTCGCGGCCTGCGTGCCGGAGTTCATCGCAACACCGACGTCTGCCTGGGCGAGCGCGGGGGCGTCGTTGGTGCCGTCTCCGGTCATGGCAACGAGTTTGCCATCGCCCTGCTCGCGTTTGATGAGGTCCATCTTGTCCTTCGGCTTAGCTTCGGCGAGGAAGTCGTCGACGCCGGCTTCGCGCGCGATAGCTGCCGCAGTCAACGGATTGTCTCCTGTGATCATGATGGTCCGGATGCCCATGCGTCTCAACTCCGCAAAGCGTTCGCGCATGCCGCCCTTTACGATGTCCTTCAGGTGGATGACGCCCATCGCCCGGCTCCCTTCCGCTACGACAAGCGGCGTACCGCCCGAGCGCGCTACCTCATCGACTGCATCTCGCAGCTCGCGCGGAAGACTGGATCCAAGATCGATCAGGTATCGTTCGATTGCATCGGCAGCACCTTTGCGAACCATGCGCAGGCCGAGGTTGACACCCGACATGCGTGTGGTTGCGCTGAACGGAATGAACTCGGCATCCAGGCCGCCGAGCTCGCGGCCACGGAGCCCGAACCTTTCCTTGGCCAGGACCACGATGGAGCGTCCCTCCGGCGTCTCATCGGGCAGGGACGAAAGCTGCGCCGCATCGGCAAGCTGATCGGAGCTGACTCCGGGCGCAGGCAGAAAGGCCGTCGCCTCACGATTGCCGATGGTGATGGTTCCGGTCTTGTCGAGGAGCAGCGTATTGACGTCTCCGGCAGCCTCGACCGCCCGGCCAGACATGGCTAGAACATTGTGCTGCACCAGACGGTCCATCCCGGCGATTCCGATAGCTGAGAGAAGGCCGCCGATCGTCGTCGGAATGAGGCATACCAGAAGCGATACCAGTACGAAGACCGTCTGCGGCGCACCTGAGTAGATAGCAAACGGCTGCAACGTGACTACCGCGAGCAGGAAGATGATCGTCAGCCCGGCGAGCAGAATATTGAGAGCGATTTCATTGGGCGTTTTCTGCCTTTGTGCGCCTTCCACCAGTGCGATCATGCGGTCGAGGAAGGTCTCTCCAGGGTTGGACGTGATGCGCACCCGGATCATGTCCGAGAGAATGCGCGTGCCCCCGGTGACAGCGCTACGGTCTCCGCCTGCCTCGCGAATGACAGGTGCGGATTCGCCGGTGATTGCCGATTCGTCGACCGAGGCCACGCCGAAGATAACCTCTCCGTCGCCGGCAATCATCTCTCCGGCCTTGACCACGATGATGTCATCGACCCGTAGTTGAGAACTTGCCACCTGCTCGACGGACTCATCTTTTTTCATGCGGATGGCGATGGTTTCGGACTTGGCCTTTCTGAGGGTGTCGGCCTGGGCCTTGCCGCGCCCCTCCGCCATGGCCTCTGCGAAGTTTGCAAACAGTACCGTGAACCACAGCCAGAGCGTGATCTGCAGATTGAAGCCGGATCCCGGCTGATGCCGTATGGCATTGAGGACCAGCAGGAGACTGGTAAGAGCGCTACCGACCTCAACGACAAACATGACGGGATTCTTCATCATGCTCTTCGGATTCAGTTTCAGCAGCGCATCGACAGCAGCGCGCCGTACGATTGCGGCGTCGAACAGAGGACTGGTTTTCTTCGACATAGTGTGTCCTTCAGATTCTTAATACGTGCGTCCGGCGTGCATTTGCAGATGCTCGAGAATAGGGCCGAGCGAGAGGACGGGGAAGAACGTGAGGGCGCCCACGATCAGGATTACCGAGCAAAGCAGGACGGTGAACAGGGGCGTCGTCACAGGGAACGTACCCTGAGAGGCAGGAGCGATCTTCTTCCGGGCCAGGTTTCCCGCAACCGCAAGCATGGGAACGATCATCAGGAAGCGTCCCGCGAACATGGCAAACCCAAGCGCCGCGTTATACCAGGTTGTGTTCGAGCTCAGGCCGGCGAAGGCGCTCCCATTATTGCCCGCAGCCGAAGCGAAGGCGTAGAGAATCTCCGAAAGACCGTGCGGCCCCTGGTTTGCGAGACTTGACGTTCCAAGTGGCGTAAGCACAGAGATGGCGGCAAAGCCCAGGATGATCAAGGGGAAGATGAGAAGGTAGAGCATGGCCAGTTGCACGTCGGCCGCTTCAATCTTTTTGCCGAGGTATTCGGGGGTCCGGCCCACCATCAGGCCCGCGATGAAGACTGCCAGCACCACGAAGATGAGCATGCCGTAGAGGCCGGCGCCGACTCCACCGAAGACGATCTCGCCGAGCAGGATGTTGGTGAGCGGCACGAGGCCGCCAAGTGGGCTGAAGCTGTCATGCATTGCGTTTACCGCGCCGCAACTCGCATCGGTGGTTACGGTAGCGAATAAGGCGGAGTTTGCGATACCGAACCGGACCTCCTTGCCTTCCATGTTGCCGCCGCTTTCGGTGGGCGACGCCTTTTGAGAGACGTGGTGCAGGAGAGGATTTGGCCTCGCCTCCGCACTATATGACGCGAGCACACCCGCGAAGAAGAAGATGGACATTGCGGCGAAGACGGCCCACCCGTGTTTTGGCGCCTTGACCATTCGCCCCAGCGTCACTGTCAGTCCTGCAGGGATGAGAAAGATAGATAAGAGTTGAAGATAGTTGGTGAGCGGGGTCGGATTTTCGAATGGATGCGCGCTGTTGGCGTTGAAGAATCCGCCGCCATTGGTTCCAAGCATCTTGATCGCCTCTTGCGAGGCGACAGGGCCCTGTGCGATGGTCTGCGTTGTTACGCTCTGCGTGGCTTTCCTGCCGTCTGTGCCGGTTGCGGTTACAGTTTGAGGTTCCAGCAGCTCCGCCGTGTCGTAAGGCCGCAGGTTCTGCACGACGCCTTGCGATACCAGGACCGTTCCGTATACCAGGCAGATCGGAAGCAGGATATAGAGGATTGCGCGGGTTGTATCGACCCAAAAATTGCCTAACGTCTTCGCCTCTCGTCGCGCGATGCCGCGAATGAATGCCATCGCAAGCGCCATGCCGGCGGCGGCTGACCAGAAATTGTGCGTCGCCAGTCCAAGCATCTGGGTCAGATAGCTCATCGTGGATTCGGGTGTGTAGGCCTGCCAGTTGGTATTAGTCGTGAATGAGACAGCCGTGTTCCATGCAAGACCGGGAGAGACGCCGGCGAGGTGTTGCGGGTTCCATGGCAGGTGAGCCTGAGCCCGTTCGACCACGTAGGTGAGCAGCATGGTCGCAGCCGAGAATAAAAGCATCGCAGCAGCGTACTCGGTCCACGGCATCTCGTGGTCCTGATCGATGCCGGTAACGCGATAGAGCAGGCGCTCGGCGGGGCGGAGAAGGATATCGAGCGGTGTGCGCTGCCGTTCGAAGACACGCCACATATAGAGCCCCATGGGCGTTGCAAGCACCAGCACAGACCCAAAGAAGAAAAGAATTTGAACCCAACCGTTAGCAGTCATCGGACTCTTTCCTAGAAATTTTCCGGACGCAGCATTGCGTAGACGAGGTACACCAGGAGTGCGGCGCAAAGAAGGAGCAGGAGTATGTTTTCGATCATGTGGTTCGCTTTCTCGTCAGGCCTTCGCAGGCACGGATGTAAAGGAGTGACAGGGCGAACAGGACGATTGTTGCGCCGACGCTCAGGATGTCGCTCATAGGTAGTCTCCCGATTGCTTGTGATGACGCTTGATCCCTGACGTGTCACTTAGAAGTGGTACGTCAGGTCTCCCGCTACGACGAACTGGGTTTTCTTGGTTCCAAGGTCATAGGCGGGCAGATTGTAGGAGTGCTCGAGGCGAATTTCGGGGCGAAACAGCACGGTAGATCCTATCCAATGCCCGTAGCTAATAAGGTGTTCGGAATACTTCGTCGCGTAGCCGGTGCGCTGGCCTTTGATATCGTCCACAAAGTCATTGCGGATCGACAGGTAATCCTTGTGACTTAGTTCCTTTTCCAGGTAGTTGACTATGGCCACCTCGGGTGCATAGCACCGTTGCTGGCCGGGACTGCAGAAGGCTCCGTTCGCGCCCAACTCCGTAGGAACCGGATTTGCCACGTTGCCTGCGATGTTTGGGACATCGCGCTCGTACATGTACCACATCTCTGTATCGGTGTGCCAGGTAGCGTTGATCTTGTGATAGTAGGTCTCGAAGTAACTCTGGATATTGTTGTAGGCATACTTACCGTCGTTGAATGAGTTCGCACACGTATAGAGTGCATCGCTACCTTTTCTCCAGGTGAAGTCCACGCACACGGTTCCCGTCGGCTTTGCATCCGCGACCCAGGGCGCTACGTCGTTACCGCCCGAGAAGCCGGTCTGCAGGAGCCAGTGATCGGATATTTTGATGCTGGCGACGATTCCGATCTGCGTATACGGATCGAGCGTGTAGAGGATCGAATGGGAGTAGGTGTAGTTATTGGGAGCAAGCTGCGCCTCGATATCCGGGAGCGAGACATACCGGCCCATTCGAATATTCATTCCCTTCGCAACGTGCGGGATGTAAAGATCGAGATAGAACATGATCGGGTCGTACCCATATTCATGGTTTCTCGCTAGAAGCTGCTGTGAAAATATACCCTTGGTCGTGGTGTAGCGGTAGTCCTGGCCATAGAGCTGCGCAATGCGGAAGCCATAGTCCACGTGATCGGTCTGCACTGAATCGGGCAGGCGCTCGATATACAGTACCTCCTGGTCCGGGATAATCCGATTGGGGTTGTAGTAGTAGGCGGCGGGAGAGTTGGCGCCGTCACCCCTATTCGACGTACTCACGTCGAACCCGCCATTGAACCATCCATAGACCTTGGTCCGGCTTCGGTTCTGGTTGATAGCCTGCATCAGTATGTAGGTCTGAGTGTCTGGCGCGCCGATGTTAGGGGTACCGCCGACGCTGTAATCGGCACTCGGAAAGGGAGTCGAATCGAGCGGTGCCGGGTAACCGCGCCGAGGGAGCTCAGGACCGGCGGGCTGCGTAGGGCGCCAATCTTCCTTGTAGGCATCCTTCAGTCGGGCGAAGAAGTTTTTCGCGGATGCAGGCATAACCTGCGGCGCGCTTTTGGGCTCCTCCAGAGCAGGCCCGGACCCGGACTGGCTGGTGGAGATGGCGAGCGCATTCGGGGCAGGAGCCTCTAGCGCAGGGGATTGGGCCCGCAAGGATAATGCGATGGCGGCGAGGCCGATTGACAATGCTAAGGACCGATAGAAGCAGCAACTCATGACGTTGTGTACTCCAAGTTGGAGTAGAACGCCCGCATCCATAGAAAGTCCGTAAGGGAGGTGTTAAAAGACCGTAAGTGGTCCAGGGTGCTACGAAGCTATAGACCGGTATCGTCAGTCTCGCTTCCGGTGGGTATGAAGCGATATCCCACCCAAGGCTCGTTCCGGACATAGCGGGGCTCACTGGTCGGCTCTATCTTCTTTCTCAGTTGCGCTACAAGGACGCGCAGATACTCCGGCTGGCCTTTGCCGGCGTTGCCCCAGATCGCCTGCAAGATAAATTTATGCGTCAGTACCCGGCCAGGGTTTCGCGCAAAGAGCAGAAGCAGGTCGAACTCCTTCGGCGTAAGGTGCACATTTTCTCCGAGCTGCCGCACCTGGTGTGCTTCGACATCAACATGGAAGTCTCCCGCATCCACGGTCATGGGCGGCACTTCAGCCGGACCTGCTGTACGCCGCAGATTCGCTCGTACGCGTGCAAGAAGCTCCTGGATTCGAAACGGTTTCGTAATGTAGTCGTCGGCCCCTTCATCGAGTGCTTTGATCTTCATCTCCTCAGCATCTCGGACCGATAGCACAATAATGGGTGTGCTGCTCTGCTGCCGGATTGTTCTCGTCAATTCGATGCCGTCCATCACCGGCATCGAAAGATCCGTTATGACAAGGTCTGGGGTTGAGAAGGAAAACTTCTCGAGCGCCTCGACTCCATTGCGCGCGGCGATCACTTCGTAGCCACTGCTTTCAAGCGTCAACTGCAGCACACGTGTGATCTGCGGCTCGTCGTCCACCAGGAGAATTTTTCGATGCATCAGGCCTGCTCCTGCGTGACAATATGCAGATCGGCATGAGGCGCGCCAGTCATAAAGCGCTGGATCGCGAAGTAGTACAGATACTTCTTCAGACCTGTGACAGCAGACCGTCCGAAGATAACCTGGGTGATGCGCTCCCGCGAAACAAACTCTGAAGTAGCGCTCGCCACACTGCTGTTCTTCAGTTCCACAACCTTCGCTCCAAGATTCTCCGCGAAGCGAATGTTGGCGGCGAGCGAGGCTTTGCGATCCTCGCTGGGAACGTCTCCTCGATTGACATGAATCACAAAGAACTCTGCGTTCATTCCTTCTGAGAGGCGAGCTCCGCGCGCGATGAGCTGGCGGGCGTGAGGACTTGTGCTGATGCAAACAGCGACTTTTTCCCGAACGCACCACTCTCCGCCAAGCCGCTTCCGCGTGACATAAGCGTCCAGATTGCGGTCAACGGCACGTGTGACCTGCTGTAGCGCCATCTCGCGGAGCGCCATCAGGTTGCCCGGCCTGAAGAAGTTCGAGAGAGCGCGGTCCACCCGCTCAGCGGGATAGATATCTCCACGTTTCATGCGCTCTTCAAGCGCTTCGGGAGTGAGATCGGCAATCACGATTTCATCCGCTCGATCCATGAGCCAGTTGGGAACGGTCTCGCGTATGGTGACGCCGGTCAGGCTCTGAACCTGGGGGGTGAAGCTTTCGATATGCTGAATGTTAACCGTCGCCAGCACGTCGATGCGAGCATCCAGCAAGTGGATGACATCCTGATAGCGCTTAGGATAGCGACTGCCCGCAATGTTGGTGTGAGCGAGCTCGTCGACGAGAACAACCTCAGGCCGGCGCGCCAGGATGGCATCGAGGTCCATCTCTTCAAAGACGGTCCCTTTGTAGTCGAGTCTGGCGCGCTCGATACAAGGCAGCTTATCCACGAGAACGGCCGTACCCGCCCTTCCGTGTGTTTCGACAAGGCCGATTACTACATCTTCGCCACGCGACGATCTTCGAATGCCCTCGCTTAACATATTGAAGGTTTTTCCTACACCCGGCGCATATCCCAGGAAGACCTTTAAGCGCCCCCGCTGCTTCTCCTGCCGCTCTACATGCTCCAACCACTGCTCTGGAGTCTTCTCTGGAGCGGAGTGAGCGGCCGAATTGGACTGCTTCGTAGCCATGCGTACAATCGTCTCGTGACTTCGAGAGTAACCCGAATGACCGTGCGGTGGGTATCCGCCTGCATGCTGCTTGCACTGATCGTCGCGGGCTACGTTCGGGTCGTGCACGTAAACCCCACTACGGTCGGGTTCACCCTGCTGCTCTACATCCTGCTGCTTGCTTCGTCCTGGGGACTGCGTTACGCGGTCGTCATCTCCTTCGCGGCTGCCCTCTGCTACAACTTCTTCTTCCTTCCGCCGGTCGGCGCCCTCACGATAGCCGATAGCCAAAACTGGATCGCCCTTCTGGCGTTTCTCGCGACGGCACTGATTGGAAGCAACCTCTCGAACCGTATAAAGGCCGAGGCCGCTGCGTCCGATAGTCGCCGCCGCGAGTTGGAGCTACTGTATGACTTTGGACAGCGGCTGCTTTCCACTGAAAGTGCCGGTGAACTGGTTAAGGCCATTCCTCAGAACATCGTTGCGGCCTTTCGCACACGTGGAGCCGCCCTGTATCTCCTGCGCGGAGATCGCATGTACGTCTCCAATCCTCAGGATGTCCACGTCACACATGACCAGCTTCGCGCCGCCGTTTACGGTTCGACCGACTATGAAAGCCGCGCGCCTCAAGCTGCCTTACTGTCGTTGTCTGTCGGTGTCCGCCCTATCGGATCCATCTCTGTTGAAGGAAACCTGCCCTCGCAGGTGACCCTGGAGGCGATGAGCAGCCTTGTTGCGATAGCTCTCGAAAGCGCCACCGCAGTCGAAAAACTGGCCCGTGCAGATGCCGCTCATGAAAGTGAACGCCTGCGCTCCGCTCTGCTGGACTCAGTGACCCACGACCTGCGAACGCCGCTGACATCGATCAAGGCTTCTGTGACTACGCTTCTGTCAGTGGATTCGCTCAGTCAGGAGAATCGAGCGGAATTGCTTACGGTCATCGACGAAGAAAGTGATCGTCTGAATCATCTGATCGCTCAAGCTACCGAGATGGCGAAACTCGACGCTCGCCAGGTTCGGCCTCAGTTCGCTCGTCACCCCGTATCCGAGTGCATTGAAGGCGCCCTCGCGCTTAGCTCCAGCGCAGCCCAGCGCGTTCAAGTTCGATTGGCAGAGACACTATCCTACGTTCTAGTTGACGTGCAGATGATCAGCAAAGTGCTGGTCCACCTGATCGAGAACGCCGCGAAATATTCTCCGCCCCACGAGCCCATCTTCATCACTGCTGAAATGGAAGGATCCTTGGTTTCCATCAGCGTCGCCGACCGTGGTGACGGGATAGATCCCATGGAGCAGACGATGATCTTCGATAAGTTTTACCGTGGGCAAAGCCAGCGATATCGGATACACGGTTCTGGGATGGGGCTTGCCATCTCGAAGGCTATTATTGAGGCCAATGGAGGCACAATTCGCGTGACAAGCCAACCGAACCGCGGCTCCGTTTTCATCGTCAGTTTACCGGCAGCGGATACCGCAGCGGAGGCGAAGGTGGACCTTTGAGCTTGAGCGGGGACTTGGTCTGATGGGACGCATGACACACGGGGTCAAGTTCTGCTGGCGCAGGACAGTTAGGCTCACCTGCAGCGGCTTGCAAGATCGCCAGACACGGCCACGGCGTGACCGTGTCTGTTGCGAGACTCTTCTTGAAGATACCTACTGATTGCCCCCACCCTGAGGTGCGCCGGAGCCTGTCCCTGGACGACGACCGCCTCGCCGGCGACGACCGCCGCTTCCCGGGCGCCTTTGACCGCCCAGGCCTCCAGACGGTTGACCTCCCGCCGGTGTCGCTGCTCCCTGCGGCGATGTAACAGCATCAGCACGGTTGAAGTTTGGCTCGTCAGACATGCTGTCAACATCGTCATCCAGATCTTCAGAATCGTCATCCAAGAAAACGTCGTCTACAGGCTGATTAACCCGGTCTCCGGATGCGGAACCTTCCGCGCTTGATCCGTCGATCCCAATTTGTCCGGCTTCGGGCAAGCCAAGCTTCGCGCGCTGCTCACGCAAGACCGCCTTTCTTGAGAGCTTGATGCGATTGCCTTCGATCGCAAGGACCTTGACCAGAATCTGGTCGCCTTCGCGTAGCTCGTCCTTGACCTCCTTCACGCGATGCTCTGCGATCTCGGAGACATGCAGGAGCCCGTCGGTGCCGGGGAAGATCTCGACGAAGGCGCCAAATTCAGCGAGCCTGACGACTTTGCCGAGGTAGGTCTTGCCGATCTCCGGCACCGCGGTGAGATCGCTGATCATTTGAATCGCGCGGGCGAGGCCGTCGGCATCGCTGGATGCGACGTTGACCCGACCGGTGTCATCGACATCGATTTTGACGCCGGTCGCGTCGATGATACCGCGAATAACCTTGCCTCCAGGTCCGATGAGATCGCGGATCTTGTCGGTTGGGATCTGGATAGTGTGGATGCGCGGCGCAAACTCCGACTTCTCTTCCCTTGCGCCCGAAATGACTGCATCCATCGTATCCAGCAGGAACAGTCTGCCATGCCGCGCCTGCTCCAGGGCCTCACGCATGATCTGCGGTGTGATGCCCATGATCTTGATGTCCATCTGAAGCGCGGTGATGCCTTTTCGCGTTCCTGCAACCTTGAAGTCCATGTCGCCGTAGTGATCTTCAGCACCGGCGATGTCTGTAAGGATCGCGTAGTTGTCGCCTTCTTTGACGAGCCCCATCGCTACACCGGCAACCGAACCCTTGAGCGGTATGCCTGCCTGCATCAAGGCAAGGGATGCGCCGCAGACGGTGGCCATCGAAGACGAACCGTTCGATTCGAGGATGTCCGAAACGACGCGCAAGGTGTAGGGCGACTCGTCCTCGCCCGGCAGAACAGCCTCGATGGCACGGAAGGCAAGCGCTCCGTGACCGATCTCCCGGCGGCCTACACCGGTCATGCGTCCAACCTCTCCGACGGAAAACGGTGGGAAGTTATAGTGCAGCATGAAACGGCGCTTCTGCTCGCCCTCGTAACTTTCCAGCCGCTGCGCGTCATCGGTGGTTCCCAGAGTTGCGCTTACGAGAGCCTGTGTTTCGCCGCGCGTGAAGAGTGCAGATCCATGGACGCGCGGCAGAACGCCGACCTCAATGGATAGATCGCGGATCTTGTCGAAGGCACGGTGGTCCGGACGGATACGATCCTTGAGCACCTGATCGCGGAAGATGTTTTCGCGCAGCAGCTCGTAATATTTGCTCAGCTTTTTGGCCGCTGAGGGATCGCCTTCGGGCAGATCTCGCTTGAGCTCATCCTTGATAGCCTTGACCAGCGCGTAGCTCTCGAACTTCGGGTGTTTCTGTGTATCGAGCGCATCCTGCAACTGGGACCCGACCTTGGCGGTGAGGGTGCTGAGATATTCGTGATCCGTATCCACGGCGGTGACAACGCGTTTGGTTTTGCCTGCGCGGCTGACAAGATCCTCGATTGCCGAGCAGATCTTCTTGATCTGCTCATGAGCAAATTCGATCGCATCGACCACGCGGCCTTCGGCGACTTCCTTCGCGCCGGACTCAATCATCACGATGCCGTCTTTGGTGCCGACCACCATGATATTCAGCAAGCTCTTGGCTCGCTCCGCGTAGGTGGGATTGACCACAAATTGATCGTCGACAATACCGATTCGCACAGCTCCTACCGGTCCGTGAAAGGGGATATCGCTGAGTGCAAGCGCGCAACTGGCACCATTGATGCCGAGAACGTCAGGGTCATTTTCCTTGTCGGCGGAGTAAACGAAGGCGACGACCTGCGTTTCGTTACGAAATGCCTCGGGGAAGAGAGGGCGAATCGGGCGATCGATTTGACGGCTGGTCAGGATCTCCTTTTCGCTGGGGCGCCCTTCGCGCTTGATGAAACCGCCAGGAATACGGCCGCCTGCATAAGTAAACTCACGGTATTCGACGGTGAGGGGAAAGAAGTCGATGCCTTCCTTCGGGTCAGGTGAAGCAACTGCAGTTGCAAGAATTACGTTATCGCCACTCGACGTGAGCGCCGCGCCTGAGGCCTGTTTGGCCATACGCCCCGTTTCAAACTTGATCTGCTTGCCGCCGGCAAGCTCTACTGTGACATCTTGCTTCATGTTGCCTCTCTTCTTTTTATCAATTGATGTAAGCCTGAATCGCGTCAACCGTTTCACGGGCGCGAAAAAAGCGCAGCTCGACGGACGGCACGAAAACCGTCAGCGAGCTGCACTGTGCCAAATATATGAAATATCCGGAGGCTGAAAGGTGCCGGAGCTTAAATCGGAGGGGAGTACCCCAAAGCCCACCATCGTCAGCAACTCCAGCGACAAGATCTTACAAGACCTTGAGCGAGATTTGCAGCCGAGCGAGAGCAGGCCGGGTGTGCTTCCATGGATTCGAACGGTGTCTCCGGAGACGATGCGGTTACTTGCGGATTCCGAGTTTGCCGATGACCTCGCGATAGCGATCTGCGTCACATTTCTTCAGGTAGTCAAGCAAGCGTCTGCGCTTGCTTACCAGCATCAGAAGCCCGCGACGTGAGCCGTGGTCTTTCTTGTGCTCTTTGAAATGCTCCGTCAGTTCACCAATGCGCTCGCTCAGAATAGCGATCTGAACCTCAGGACTACCTGTATCGGAGTCGTGGGTGCGAAATTTTTCAATTATGTCTGTCTTTTTAGCGGATGCCAACACAGCTGATTCTGCTCCTGATCTTCTATTCCACTCTTAAGTGTCTGCATTAGGATAGCACCGCTGAGGGAAACGCGGCAATCAAGCAACCCATGATGGCGGGGGCTACGTTTCTTCAGGCGATATGAGACTTCAGGAAGGACAATGTCCGCTTTCGTGCGAGGGCCGCGGCTTCCGGGTTGTAACTCGCACGGGCATCACAGTTGAATCCGTGCTCCGCCCCTTCATAGACGAAGATCTCGACCTCCGGGTGAGCGGTACGAACAGCTTGAATCTGGTCTTGCCCAATGTGAGTATCCTTGGCTCCGAAGTGCAGCATCACAGGGCAGCTGGGCTCCTCGGATGCGACCTGCCCAATGCCGCCCGCGTAATAACCGACGCAGCATGACGGCTGCATCTTCAACGCTTCCCCGCGGGTCGCAGACAGCCAACTCATGAAGCCGCCAAAGCAATATCCGACGACGCCAACACCCTTTCCGGACTGCTTTGCCGAGCCATATGCGGCCGCGACGTCCAGCAGAGCCGTCTCCGGGTTCAGCTTCTGGTAAAGATCGTAGGCGCGTTTCAGATCTTCCCCTTCATATTTCAGTTCGATTCCGCGCTCGACACGATCGAACAGCGCAGGCGCAATGACAACAAATCCGTCTCTGGCGTAACTATCTGCAACGCCGCGAATGTGCGCGTTCACGCCAAATATCTCCTGAATCAGGACCAAAGCCCCTATAGGGTCCCCCGCGGGCCGCGCGACATATGCACTCAGCTCATGTCCATCCTGTGCCTTCAACTTGATCGATTCGCTCATGCCCCAATCATAGCGAAACAAAGGGAAGCTTCGCATCTGCCGATATCAAACATTTGAAGAGAGATCAAAAACTTCGCCGCGCTTGCGCAGGATGCCAGTTATCTCCGGCTGGACTGTGAGTAGCTCCTGATCTCCCTTGCCC
This sequence comes from Edaphobacter sp., assembly GCA_965277265.1. Lineage (GTDB taxonomy): Bacteria > Acidobacteriota > Terriglobia > Terriglobales > Acidobacteriaceae > Edaphobacter. Next base: position 3,545,930 of record CBDICF010000003.1, on the reverse strand, counting down.
AGTGGAGAAAACGGAAGATCTGCCTCTTCTCCCTCCAGAACAGGTTCCAGAAGTCGCGCGGACGCACCGTCTCCGCACGCTGGCCAGAGTAGGTTTCGAATCTCCAACGAAGATAGGGGCTTCGCCAGGGCCGCAGTCTGTTACCGCGTGTCGCATTCCACAGAAATCTCAGCTCCTCGCGCATGCAGTTCGCCCAGATAGAATCTGGCCCCTTGCAGACAAGGTATTACATTGCGGCGGAAGGGCGCTAATTACTTCATCAGGCTGAAGAGATTCTCGCTTCCCAGCGTATTGATGACGCTCAACAACGCCTGATGCTGGGTTTCGGCAGACGACAATTGAGTTGCAACCGCGGCTGGATCGGCAGAGACCAGATTGCTTTGTGCTACCTGAAGCTGGGCCTCCTCCGTTTGCGTGTAGGTGCTCGCCGACTTCAATCTGCTCAAGGAGCTGTCGAGCGTGCTTCTCTGGGCGGATAACTGACCGAGCGTTGAGGTCAGCGCTGCGGTATCCGTCGTGACAGTGGCTGTGGGCGCTCCGCTGGTGAAGTCCGCAATCAGCTGATTGAGAGCGCCCAGCACTCCAGAGCTGCCCGATCCGAAGACAGACGATCCGGGAAGATTGACCTGAAGCTTCTGCGCGCTCGGCGTCTGGATGAACTGCACGTTGGTGTCGCCAAAATAGTTCGTTGTGGCAGGGCTGGTCGAGGTGTCGAGTGTAAAAGGCTGAACCGCTCCCTGGCTTCCTCCAAACAGGTACTGTCCCTGATAGCTTGTATTCGCGAGTGAGAGCACCTGATCGCGAATCCCGCTTAGCTGCTGAGCGATGGTTGCGACATTGGAGGCATTGAGAGTTCCATTGCTTCCCTGCACGGCGAGCGAGAGAGCGGAGGTGACCTGAGTGACCACTTCGCCCAAGGTCGAGTCGGCAACCTGCATCCGCGAAGACTCGCCCGACGCAGTTTGAACAAAGGTGTCGTCGCGGGTGATGGAACTGTTGAGCAGTGTGCTTTGCGCAACGGCAACAGGACCATCCTGCAACTGTATGACTTTCAACCCGCTGGCTAATTGAGATGTCAGCGTAGCTTCTACGCCGCTCGATCGATCGAGCGCTGCTGCAAGATTCTGTACATAATGCGGGTCTACTCTCACGACACTCCCTCCTGATTGGTGTTTCTATTGCCTTAGAATCGCCTCCACCGCGGATTAGTTGACCGCCGTCTCCACCCCAAGGTTGATCGCACTCGCCATGAGCGTGTTGACGATATTGAAGACCTGAGAAGCGGCCTGGTACGACCGCTGATATTGGGTGAGGTTCGCCGCCTCCTGGTCCAGAGAAACCCCGGAGAGCGAATCGCGCTGCGTTGTCAGTTGCGTGAGCGTGGCCTGCTGCGCTGAGTTGTTTATCGTCGCGCCTGAGGTATCGCTTCCTATCTGAGCCAGAAAGGAGGCCAGAAAGCCAGATGCAGTCTGCCCTCCTGCCACATTGGCGGTCGCAAGGTTGGCAAGCGCAGTGGCGTTGGAGTTGCCGGCGGAGCCCTCGCCAACGGATGCAGCAGCCACGGCCTTCGGGTTTGTCGTCGAAACCTGGATACTTCCAGCGGCTCCGGTCGAGCTTCCAGGAAGAAGGAAGAGTGCCGAGCCGGGGTTGCCGTTGCCGTCCAGACCGAGTTCATTCTGGTTGTTAACCCCGGTGCCGATTCCGTAAGCAAGGCTGTCCAGCGCGTTTGTGTACGACGGCAGCTCCTGGTCCCTCGCCTGGAGAACGCCGCCAAGGTCTCCGCCTGTAAGGTTCGAGGTCACATCCTGGGCTCCCACTCCTGCGAGGATGTGAGTCACTCCTCCAACCTGTGTCGTACTCACGGCGATAGCTTGGCTGCCGCTCACCAGGACGGCGCCGCTGCTGGTCGTTAGCGTGATGCCATTCTGGGGCGTGGAGATCTGGTCCAGCCCTACGAACTGGGAGAGTTGCGCGATGGCCAATTGGCGCTGATCTTCGAGTGTGCCGGCGTCTGCATGGGGACTTGAACTGGCGATCTGCGTATTCAAAGAGGCGATTGTGGCCGTAAGTGAATTCACCTGTCCGACATCGCTGACGACCTGCTGATTCAAGCTCGACGAGATCTGGGATATCTGGTTGGCGGTCGAATTGAAGGCGTCAGCGAGTGTATTTGCCGTGGCCATAACATTCTGGCGCGTGGCCGCATCGGACGGATTGCTCGTCAAGGCGGACAGCGCACTGAAGAATGAGTCTGTCGCAGAGCCGAGTGCGGTCGTACTCGCAGAGGTTGAGGTGGAACTCAAGCCGAAGATGCTCTGTACCTGCTGCAGCGCGGATTCGAGAGCGCCGCTCTGCGCCTGGATCTGCGTCTGCTGCTGCACACGTTGCTCCAGAACGCGGTCTCGCTGCGAGACTGCAGTCGCAGTGACACCGTTGCCGTAGCTGCCGCCGCTCAGCGTTACGGCATCCGTGGATTGAAAGCTGACCATCTGGCGGGTATACCCAGCCGTATTCTGGTTGGCTACATTGGTCGAGGTCGCATTCAGCGCAGCCTGGTCGGCAAGCAGCGCCTCTCGGGATACGTCCAGCAGTGATGTCAGAGTGCCCATTGGTCTCTCGTGTTTCGCTGGTGAAGCCGGCTAAGTACGTTGATGTTCGATTCGCAATTCCGAAGAATGATCTCGAGCATCTGCTTCTTCGCCAACAGCTGATCGAACTGATCTCCTCCGGACGCGACTTGTAATTTCGGTAGCGCTTCGGCCTGCACTCGGAGAGCTTCGAGCCGTTTCGCGTCTGCAACGGTCAGGGCTTGAATCGTTTCGTCGAGCACACCAAGAAGAGCTTGCTCGGTCCTGCGGTCTACTGGAAGCATGTTTACTCCAACAAGGACTGGATCATCTTGTCTGCTACATTCGAGGACGGCACGTTGTACGTTCCTGAGGCGATGGCTTGCTGAAGCGATGCAACCTTCGCCGATCTCACATCTGAGCCTCCTAAGGCTTGAGCCACGATACCGGCCGAGGCGCTCAAGGTAGCCTGATCGACCTTCTGCACACTCGAGTCTGAGACCTTGGTTGCTGCGGTTGCATCCTGACGATCACTTGCCTGCTGTACGGCCTGTGCTGCGGATGACGCGATCGAGGCGGTTGTCTCCTGCGGGTTACCGATTCCATTAGCGTAGTTCATCGTGACCTCCGTCTATTTGACTGTATCGGTCCGGCATTAGAAAACCTTAGGACCCGGTGCTTTTCTTTTCAGTATCCGTCTGATGTTCGAGTTTTACCTGCGAGATAACCTGCCGGGCGATGCCAAATCCCCCTGCTTTGGAGATCGCCTTGGCGAACGCTTCCGTTCCAAAACTGCCGATCGTGTCGTGGGCGCTGTCACCGTCTTCCTCGCCTCCCCAGCTATCTTTGCCTCCACGCATTGGCTTCAGCATCTCCTGCAGCATCATTGCCTCGAACTGCTGCGCAGCGTCGACCAGCTTGGCCTGCTTCTGTAACTCGGCCCGGGAGTCGGTCGGAGCCGGTACCTGTGAGGCGATCTTCATAGCACCTCGATCTCGGCTTCGAGGGCTCCGGCGGATTTCATCGCCTGAAGAATGGAGATGACGTCCCGCGCCGACGCGCCGATCGTCTGCAGACTCCGCACAAGGTCGTCGACGGTCGCACCCTGTTTGAGTTCGATACGGCTGACCGGCTTATCCAGCGCGTTGATCTGCGTCTGCTGTACCACCTGGGTGGTGCCGGAGCTGAAAGCATTCGGTTGCGAGACCTGGAACTCGCTCACCACATTCACAACCAGCCCGCCGTGCAGGATCGAAACCGGCTGCAACACGACAGTGCCCCCAATGACGACGGTGCCCGTCCGCTCGTTCACCACCACCTTCGCACGGGGATAGATGGGCACTTCGATCGATTCCACCTGAGCGAGAAGCGCGGGAATGTCCTCCCCACCCGCCACCTGAAGGTCGATCTGCCGGCTATCGACCACATGCGCCGCAGGCCGCCCCAGCTCGTGATTGATCGCCAGCTCGATGGCCTCCGCGCTGCGGAAATCGGCGTCGGCCAGCAGAAGGGAAAACTGCTTGCGTCCAGTCAGTTCCAGTGGAACGCCGCGTTCGACCATTGCGCCCAGAGGCACGCGCGCCGTATTCGGATGGTTGAACTGCTTCAGGTTACCGTTCACGTTTACCGAATAGCCGCCGACAACGAGCGGCCCCTGTGCCTGCGCGTAGATCTTTCCATCCGCGCCATAGAGCGGCGTCATCAGGAGCAGTCCCCCCTCCAGGCTCCTCGCGTCCCCCGCCGATGAGACCGTGATATCCAGCTTGGTCCCCGGGCGTGAAAAGGGTGGTAGCGTGGCGGCCACAAAGACCGCAGCCAGGTTCTGAACACGAATCGAGACAGCCGGCACGCTGACTCCCATCCGAAGCAACGTTGCAGCCAGCGTCTGGGTTGAAAACGTCGTCTGCTGGCTATCGCCCGTGCCCGCAAGACCGACGACAATGCCATACCCTACCAACTGGTTGTCCCGTATGCCTTCAATGGAAGAGATGTCCTTGATGCGAGCCTCTCTTCGCGCTGCCGGCAGCGGTTCCACTGCAAACGTCGCCGCCGTGCCCAAGGCAAGAAATATCGTTAGCAGGCAGACTCGAAAGCCAAGCAACATGGAGCCGCTCTTCCCCGCTGCTGCTTGTGCTTTCAATCTGCTGATCTCAGCCCGCATGGTTCTCCTTAGAAGATCAGAATCTGCTCCAGAAGCCTAACCAAAGGATTCTGGCGGTGGGTGTAGTCGTTGATGATGCCCTTGCCTCTGACTTCGAGTTCCAGACTGGAGATGGCTGTGGAAAGCACCTGGTTCTGTTGCGAGATGTCCTCGGGACGCACCAGGCCGCGAAGCAGGATGGTCTGGGTCTGCTGGCTGAACTCGACCTGCCGTGCCGCTTCCACGACAAGCATTCCGTTGGGAAGCACCTCGACGACCTGCCCCCCGAACGTCGTGATCAAACTTGAATTGGTCGCGCTGGCACCCTGCGCACTCAGCCCGGACGCTGCGTTTTGCGTGATCAGATTCTGCAGCGCATTCCCCGCCTTCAACTGTCCGATCAATCCTGAGATCGCGGAGCTTGCGTTCGATGCCCGCGAATTCTTTACCGTTCCATCCGTCGTTGCTGCAAGGTTCTCGGCAACGACAACCTGAATGAGGTCGTGAGGCCGCATGGCGCGTACGTCGGTCGTCATGCGTGTAAGGCGTCCACTGTCGGTCCAGATTGAACCTGGCGCGGCCTGAGTGTTTGAATTCTCCGCGCGCACTCTCTCCAGATACGATGTCAGCGAGGTCGCGGCTACGTTCGGCTTCGGCTCGATCGCCTTACGAATGGCCTCTACCTGAGCCCGCAGGGGAGATGCAGTGAACAGAAGAAGCATTGCCGCGGAGATGCCGAGAATGGGGCGTCCGGGGCTCTGCCGTAAGAGGCTGGTCATGGTTGCATCTCCACATCCGAGGGCCCGCGGACGATCCCTGAAATCTCCAGCTGTGTTTCGGATTCCTCTGTCTCCCGGCGTAAGAGGCGCAGGCGTATTGTCTTGCCCAAGCCGCCGCTCTGCTCAGAGACCGCCGAGACCTCGATCCTCAGCAGATCTTCTTGTCTCCAAAGCCGAACGATGTCTCCGGCACGTACGACAGGAGCGGCGTACGCATGATCGAAAGAAACGTTTGTCCTCTGCAGCGACGTGACAGCAGTTACCGCGCCCCGGAGCTCGACCAGGCGCGCCGGCCAGTCCGGATGGTCGCAGCTGCCCACCATCGCCCAGCGATCACCTAAGATCGGGTCGGATCGTATCTCTGTCAGACGGTAACCGACATTACCTGAAACGGCTGACAGCGAGGACCCGGTTCTAACCGCATCGACCACAGCGGACGGCGTAGCGTAGCAGGCTGCATGTGCCGAACCGCCGTCATCTAGGCAGACTGCAAACAGCAGCGGCATACAACGAAGGTAAGATCTAACCGACCAATAACGATGACGCCCCATACGACTCCTAGCGGACCAGTCCGTTGATCTGCGAGTACATGTCGTCGGCTACATGGATCACCTTGGAGTTGCTCTCATAGGCGCGCTGGGCAAGGATCATCTGCACAAACTCGGCTACCACGTCGACGTTGGAGTTCTCCAGATATCCCTGCTGCAGCGTACCCATGCCGCTGGTTCCTCCCGGAGTGTCCGTGATCGGATTGCCGGAGGAAGCCGTCTGCTCGAGGAGATTGCTGCCGACCGAGTTGAGCCCGCCAGGATTGGCAAATGTCGCCAGTTGAATCGTGCCGAGCTGCGCGGCGTTGGTCTGGCCGGGAAGGGTCGCCGAGACCACGCCATACTGCGAGATCGTGATCGAGGTGGCATTGGACGGGATCGTGATCGCGGGCAGGACAGTGTCGCCGTCCGAGGTCACCAGCGTTCCCTGGTTGTTCATATGGAAGTTGCCGGCCCGCGTGTAGGCGATGGTTCCGTCGGGTTTGGAGACCTGAAAAAAGCCTGCGCCCTGTATCGCAAGGTCCAGGGTGTTTCCCGTCTGGTTGAAATCACCTTGCGTCATAATCACTTCACTGGCGGCCGTCTTGGTGCCAAGACCGACCTGCAGGCCTGCCGAAAGGGTCTGCTGCGTCTGGGCTGAACCCGGCGTGATGAGGTTCTGGTACATCATGTCCTCGAATTGAACGTGGCGTTGCCGGAATCCCGCAGTCGCGGAGTTGGCCAGGTTGTTCGCAACTGTGTCCAGGTTGGTCTGTTGAGCGCTCATGCCACTTGCCGCGGTGTATAAAGCACGAATCATGTCGATCTCCATTTCAGTTCAGCGGAGCTCACGGGCCTAAGCGTCAGACCCGCGGCAGGTCCTCTGAGGCAGTCTTGTCGAAGTCGTTGTTGAAGACGCTGAGCGCCTTCTGCATCATCTCTGCCTGGCGTTGCACCAGCACCAGTTGCATGGTGCCATGAACAGAATCCTCATTCGCCCCTTCCACCGAGCCTTCCTCCACCAGTGCAGTTGCCGCGATCGGCTTAGCGCCATTCGCAGAAAAGCGGTTCGCTCCCTCTGCGGTAAGAACGGACTTGTTCGTGAAGTCGAACATCCCAACCTTGCCGGCGATTGCGCTTCCGCCCGCTGTATCGACCGAGATGCTGCCGTCCGGCGAGATGCGGATCGTGCCGGTTGGGATGGTGATGGGCTTCTGATTTGCGTCGAGAACCGGCTCGCCCTGGCTGGTCTGGAGGACTCCCGTCGGCGAGCGGAAAAAGGCGCCATCTCTGGTGTAGCGAACTCCGTTGGCCGTCTGAATACCGAAGAAACCTTGACCTTCCAAGGCGAGATCCAGCGGATTGCCGGTGGCGCGAAGCTCTCCCTGACCGAGATCGAGCCGGTTGCCGCCAAGTACGCCGAAGCCGTTCACCGACTGGCCTACCTGTGAGGCGGTTTCGGGATCCTGGTCCAATCCGCCGGCCAGAACGCCGCTGAAGTAATCGCGCTGCGCTCGAAAACCGTTTGTGCCTGCATTCGCAAGGTTGTTAGCCGCAGTATCGAGCGCCTGAGTACGCGCCATCAGACCTGTATATGCCGCATAGAGCCCGCTATCCATGCCATAGGACTATGCAGGTAGCTGGCCGAAGCGGAACGGACGCTGGTTAGAGGAAATTAAGAAGGTTGCGTAGAGCGGTCCCTCTCATTAGGTTGTCCGGCACGCATTTTCGTCCCTGGGATGCGCCTGAAGAGGGTGGCAATGAAAAGCCCAGCCTTCGCAACGTATCTGCGAAGGCTGGGCAGGCGCGGTCCGGATTATTTATTTGACGACAGATTGGAAGAGCGGCGAAGACAGAAGGCTCGCGAACTGGCTGTCCGAGGACGAGTAGGCTACCGTGAGAGTGCCCGCATTGGAGTCGATCGTGGTCTGGTCCATGGCCGACTTCTCCAGCGGCGTGCCTGTGGTTTTCTTCATCAGAGAGACGCCCTTCATGAGCGTAGCTGCAGTTGCGGCGGTGAGGGTGTCCGACATCACTACCGCCATATCGAACTTGACGCCGTTCTGGAAGTCCATCGTGTAACGGCTGCTCTTCATGCGCTCACGAACCGTATCGTAATCGGTCAGTTGAGCGGCATCACCAAGGACGCTCTTCATCATGCTCTGCGTGCCCTTCGAATCGAGCAGGCTCCACACGGCTTTGGAATCGACTGCCGCCATTTCGTTGACCATGTCGCTATTGGAGAGGAAGTCAGGAATGATACCGTCGCGGGCATCGACGGCAGCCATCACAGCGTCTCTGTCGCCAAAGATCATCGTGGTCTGATTGAGGAAGATGACGCTCATGCCGCCGGAACCCATTGGGTAGATGCTGGTATTGCGAAGGATAACGGGCTTTGTCTTGCTTTTTGCGAAGTTGGCCATGATCTCGCGGGTGTGAAACTGGCCCTGCGCGATGCCTACAACCCGCGTTCCAAGCCCCTTGTCCCGGAAAGCGGCGAAGGCCAGGACATCGGCATCCTGATCGACCTTCAGGCCGGAGCTCTTGAGAGCAACTTCAAGCCGCTTCAGTTCCGGCGGAAGGACGCGATCTTTCAGGTCCATGGCAGCGGTGGAGTTCTGCATGGCGCGATAGTCGACGACGATAAGCTGCTGAACGTCGTGTGGGATGGCCGATTTGGCGTCGCTGGAGAGCTGCGCGGCAGTGGCGATGCACGGCGTCAGGAAGGTCGTGATTGCGATGGCTGCGGCCAACATACGGTATTTGCTTGTGTTCATCATCTTCTTCTGTTCCTTCTGTTCCTTCTGTTGCCGAGACTGCGGAGGGGCAGCTTCCAAAGACCATTGTTCCGTGAATACGTCCTTGTTGCAAGAGTGGATTGTGTCTCTATGTCCGTATGTGGGCTAACTATGCCACTTTCGTGGCAGACGAAAATTGACCGCCGGACGAATTGCCTGCCTCTGAACTAAGGAATGCCTACGACCAGGTGATCGGCGAATGCAATCTGCGTTCCAAGACCTTGGTTTCGGGATCGAAGCCAGTTATTTGACGTACCCATTCGGAATCCGGCTCATACGCTGCCTCGGGTATCAAGCCGATCAGTTCAGCGTCGTCGATAAGTACGCCATGACGCTGCGCCAGGTGCTGCGCGGTGGAGTAGACATGATGCATAGGCGTGAGCTGGAAGTCGGTGATGTTCATACTGACCTGGGCGCGTCCGTTCGCAAGCACGCCGATGGCTTTCACCCCATGGAGGCCGCCGTTTGCAGCACGGATATCGCGGGCAATGGCACGGGCTGCCGCGATATCAGGCTGCTTGAGATGAATGTTGTAGGCGATGAGAAAGCTGCGGGCACCCACGGCGCTCGCTCCAGCGGTCACGTGTAGCTCAGGACCGCCGATATCCGGGCGGCGTGCGGCATCGCGGAGCGCGGCGTCGCGTAGACCTTCAAACTGCCCCCGGCGAACGTCTTCGAGTTGTACACGGTCGGGGCGAGCAGCCGCCGCTCCGTAAAAGTAGACCGGAACGCCGTAACGGCGCCAGATGAGGAGGCCTGCCTGGCGCGCAAGGACCGCGCACTCTGCCAATGAGGCTCTGCTGACCGGGATGAAAGGAATGACATCGGCGGCTCCGATACGCGGGTGAACTCCGTTCTGCCTGGTCAGGTCGATGAGTTCGGCGGCTTTCCCTGCGGCCCTGGCAGCCGCCTCAACGACACCTTCCGGTGAGCCGGCAATGGTGACCACAGACCGGTTGTGCGCCGAGTCGAGCGACCAGTCCAGCAGGCGCACGCCTTCCACCTGCATGGCGGTCACGATCTGGCGCACCTTGGCCGCATCTTCACCCTCGGAAAAGTTGGGAACACACTCGATGATGGCTTCTGAATTCATGAGACGCGAGTACAGGAGCTTAACCGCAGAGCACGGTTCGCTCGTTCGAGCTGCTGAAGAGAAAAAGGAACAAGCATTTTTTACCTAAGTTCATTGTTTCGAATTACTTCCACCAGGTGTAGCCGATGGAGAACTGGACACTGGCATTCACGCCGGGGTTGCGGTCTCCCAGAGAAGCGCTCGAGATGTGAATACCATTGGCGCTGAAGTCGATCGATCGGCGGGGTCGAATAAAGTAGTGGACGCCGATGCCGCCCTGGGGAGTGAAGTTGAAGACGCTGGCGTCTGCATTGGGGCCGTCGTTCTGCGAGTCCAGGGGGGCTCCACCGAAGGCCGGGTACTTATGGTTCGTCCAAAGCAGGCCGCCGGCGGCTTGGCCCCAGAAGGAGAATCGACGGGTCCCGGCTAGATTCCAACGTAGGATGATGGGTGTAATGGAGGCTCCGGTGAAGGTGCCGCCGACGGTGTAGAGCGCGGTGCAGTGCTCTGGTGTACCGGGAGGATTGGTGCAGAAGGAGCGCTGGAATTTGGGCGTGTAGGACTGCCAGAAGGGGAAGGCCTCAACCGCGTATTCGAAGTTGCCGCGCAAAGGGCCGTGGCCGACGGGACCGGTGAGGACTTTGCCTGCATGAACGCCGGCCATGAGGAACTTGAACCCGTCGCGATTCTCGGTGAGGCCGACACCGCTCTGGACCAGCACCCCGAGTTCTAGCGGCTGATGCCCCGTAGGATCATGAAAAGGCGTGACTTCCGCAGTCGGGGTGGCTTGTCCGAAGGCAACGCGAGCGGTCATGCAGATGCAGAGTGCCAGGAGAGCGGGGGCGCCGATGCGGTGCAGAATTCTGGTCACGAAAGACTCCGGTGTGGATGTTGCCGGCAGAAGAAGGCCGCCGTTGACCGGCGGCCGCCTTGCTTGATTTCTCTTTGGAATCAATGGCCTGCGGACGCCATGGAAGCTTCGTCGAAGTCGAAGTTGGAGTAGACGTTCTGGGTGTCGTCGAGGTCTTCGATGACCTCGAGGAGACGCATCATGGCGTTTGCCTGGGCGCCTTCCAGCTTGGTATAGGTGGAGGCGATCTTGGTGACCTCGGCATGCTCGGGGGCGATTTTGGCGGCCTTCAAGGCTTCGGTGACGGCCTCGAAGTCCTTGGGGTCGCAGAGGACTTCCCAGTGATCTCCTTCATCGGAAAGATCTTCGGCACCGGCATCGAGGACGATCTCGGTGAGTTTGTCTTCCCCGGCTGCGGACTTGGCTACGGTGATGACGCCTTTTTTGTGGAACATCCAGGAGACCGAATTCGACTCGCCCAGGTTGCCTCCGTTCTTGCTGAAGGCATGACGTATCTCACTGACAGCGCGGTTCTTATTGTCGGTAAGGACGTCGACGATAAGGGCGACGCCGCCGGGGCCGTAGCCCTCATAGGTGATCTCGTCGTAGCTTACGCCTTCGAGTTCGCCGGTACCGCGCTGGATGGCGCGCTTGATGTTGTCGGCGGGCATGTTCTCGGCCTTGGCGGCGGCGATGGCTCCGCGGAGCCTTGGATTGCCGTCCGGGTCGCCTCCGCCGGACTTGGCGGCGATGGTGATTTCCTTGATGAGGCGGGTGAAGATCTTGCCTCGTTTGGCGTCGGTTGCGCCCTTTTTATGCTTGATTGTCGCCCATTTGGAGTGGCCGGACATGGACTACCTCGCCAGGTGATTTTTGCGCGGGCTGCGGGCCTGCGCGACCTTGCGATCTTACCATGGTGGGGATGGAACGAGTTTTTTTGCTCGGATTTGTGGCCGTGGTGAAAGGGCCGTTTTGCAGGGGGATTTCAGAATTTCCAGGGTGGCAACATGATGGTAATTCATGGTTGAATTTGTGCTTAACGTGGACAAATGATGGTCCTTCGCATCGTCCAAGGGGGGCGACGAAGAATGCGCCAGCTTTTCGAACTTTATTTTCAGGGCACATCCAGTTCGGGGGCCAGGAGGTCGCGCATGGTCTCGCGGCGGCGGATGAGGCGGGTGGCTGCGCCATCGACCAGGACCTCGGCGGGTCGGGGGCGGGTGTTGTAGTTCGAGGCCTGGGACATGCCGTAGGCTCCGGCGTCGAGCAGCAGGACGAGGTCGCCGGGTTTGACGGGCGGGAGGGCGCGGTCGCGGGCGAAGAAGTCTCCGGATTCGCAGACGGGGCCTACGACGTCGACTTCCCTGCCAAGCAGATTTGATCCCGCGGGCTGTTTGACGGGCAGGATCTCGTGGTGTGCGTGGTAGAGCGCGGGGCGGATGAGGTCGTTCATGCCGGCGTCGGTGATGACGAAGGTCTTCGCGCCGTTCTTCTTGACGTAGAGGACGCGGGTGAGCAAGGCTCCGGCCTGGGCGACGAGGAAGCGGCCGGGTTCGAGGAGGAGGTGAGCGGGCTCGGAGGCGAGGCCTTTGGCGAGGGCGGCGGCGTATTGATTTACCTGCCGGGCGGGGTCGAAGGCTCCTGCGCTGTAGTCGATGCCGAGGCCGCCGCCCGCGTCGACGTAGCGGATGGTGTGTCCGTCGCGGCGGAGTTCGGCGATCAGGGCGACGACGCGGGCGAGGGCGGCGGCGAAGGGAGCTACCTTGCGGATCTGTGAGCCGATGTGGACGCTGACTCCGGCGGAGTCGAGCCATTTGGATTTTGCGGCTTTGCGGTAGATGGCGCGGGCGGCTTTGATGTCGATGCCGAACTTGTGCTCGCTGAGGCCGGTGGAGATATAGGGATGGGTTTCGGCGAAGACATCGGGGTTGACACGGAGGGCGAAGCGGGCGCGGAGGTTGAGGGCTTGGGCGCGGGCGGCGAGGAGGTGGAGCTCGGCCTCGGATTCGACGTTGAAGAGGAGGATGTTGGCCCGGAGGGCGGCGTCGATCTCGCCGATCTGCTTGCCGACGCCCGAGAAGACTACCTTCTGGAGAGCCGGTTTGTGGGCCTTGCGGACGCGTTCGAGCTCTCCGCCGGAGACGATGTCGAAGCCGGCTCCCTGGTGTGCCAGAAGGCGAAGGATGGCGAGAGATGAGTTGGCTTTGACGGCGTAGCAGATGGTGTGGGGGCGGGCTTCGGGGCCGTGCGTGAAAGCCTGCTCGAAGAGCTGGTAGCGGTGGGCGATCTGCTCGGCGGAGTAGACGTAGAGGGGGGTGCCGTGTTCGGCGGCGAGCCCGGTCAGGTCTGCGCCATCGCAGTAGAGGGCGCGTTTGCGGTAGGCGAAGGGGCGGGAGGCGGGAGACGGGGCGGTCGCGATCTTCTTGGGCAAGCGTCAGGTGCTCTTCGCGGGCAGCGCGTAGGGGGCTTCCGGGATGATGATCCAGGCGGCGAGATAGACGAGGATGCCGACGCCGGTGAAGATGACGAACAGGACCGTGAGGACTCGGATGAGGGTGACGTCCCAGCCGTAGTGCAGGGCGAGGCCGGCGCAGACTCCGGCGATCATCCGGTTTTCGCGGGAACGGGTGAGCTGGGCGGTGCGGTGAGCGGGGATGCCTGCGGAGAATGGAGGAGGAGCAGCGCCGATGGCGGCTCCGCAGGCAGGACAGAAGCTGGAGCTGGGGTCGACTTGCTTGCCACATTGGGGACAGAACATGATGCCCTCCGGAGATTCTATTTTGCCATAAGAGGAGCTTCCAAATAGGGCGTGATCCGGGAGGGCTGGTGGGCGGAACCGCAGATCGCTTCCGTGAATGCCGGCTGCTGGGGAGTGACAGCAGCCTTAATGAAGCACGTTGAGGTAAAGCGGCGTACCGTCCTGATCCTGGAACAGACATACACGCGCCGGATAGTGCGCCGCGGCCGCAGTTCTCTTCAAGTTGCTGAAGTTCGGAATGCCCCGCGGAGTACGCGCTACACGAACCCCGCTGCCAGCGGATGCGACAATCATGCCCGCTTCCATCAGCGCCTCATAAGCCTCCACCACCGTACCTCGCGACACCGTAATCAGCCTAGCCATGAGGCGTGAAGAAGGCAAGCGAGCGCCACTAGCCAGTCTGCCGTCGCGGATAGCCCGAGCGATCTGCCGCTCGATCTGGTGCCGCAAGCTCCCTGCTTCGTGAGAGCGATCTAGATAGATTTCGGGCCAAACTGTATTCTTCCTCATCGAGTGGTCCTGTCAACTGGCTCTTCTCAAGAGCTTACCAGCTAGGGCATCATCTTTGTGGAGGATGTACAGTCATGATTTCAGGCGGCAATGCAACCATCATCGTGGCGGATATGGACAGATCAATTCGCTTTTACACCGAGGTTTTGGGGCTTCAGCTCACGAACCGTTTTGGCAATGACTGGGCGACAGTCAGCGCAGGTGAAGGTCTTACGATCGGCATCCATCCCGCGTCCACCAAATATCCGGCGCCAGGAACGAAAGGGGGAATCATCCTCGGCCTTGACATTGATGTGCCAGTCGAGAAGGCGGTTGCGCGGCTTGCCAGGCACGGTGTGCAGATCAAGGGAAGTGTTGTCCGCACCGAGCCGGGAAACTTCGCGAACCTGGAAGATCCAGATGGCAACGAGATTTACCTGTGGGAGAAAACAAGCCAGGCAGTATCGGCATCCGCGCTGGTCGGGTCTTCTGTTGCTTAGACCAATCAGGACTCTCTGTGGGCAGCCCTTGACAACACTCTGATCAACTCCTGAAGAACGCGCATCTCGATACTTGAAGAACCGGTGGCCGACCCTCTGAGGCGACCACCTGCTCGGTCACTGATCGTGCATGCCAGCGAACATATCGAGGAACTCCTGGTACTTGCCATCTTTCTCCGCACTGCGGAGAGGTCTGACTCTGTCGACGAGAATCTCTCCCTTTTCGATGGTGTTGCTTTCCAGTATCTGCATAACCTCCCTGGTGAAATCCGCGAGCGGCATGGCACGCGGATCGCTGGCCTGCCGCGGACCGCCGAGCTCTGTTTGTACATAGGGCGGCGCGAGCTCTAGAACTTCAACGCTGGTCGTCCGCAGTTGCACACGAAGCGCGTCGAGCCAGTTGTGCATGAAAGCCTTGGTCGCGCTGTAGACCGGACCTGGCGGGTAGGGGACGAATGCAAGCCCTGAAGTGGTCACGATCAGCGTGGATTGTGGCTGCGCACGCAAAGTGGGGAGCAGCGCAGCCGACAATTGCACTACGCCGGTGATATTGGTCTGAATCGTGCTGTACGCGCGCGCCAGGTCGATTGAATCAGCCGTATAGTCCTCTGCGCCAGCGATACCTGCGTTGTTGACCAGAACATTCAATTCAGGGAACTGACTCTTCACAGACTCGGCGAACGTTGCGATGGCCGCACTGTCACTCAGGTCGACGGCGATACCGACCATCCCGGGATTGCGGCCTGTGATCTCGTCAAGCAGCACCTGTCGTCGTCCAGCGATGATGACCCGATTTCCTTTGCCGTGCAGCGCCTCAGCAAGTGCGCGGCCGATGCCGCTGGTGCCTCCTGTTACCAGGATTGTGTTGCCTGAAATGTTCATGGTCACTCCTTGCCGTAGTAGATGCATGACGGTGCAGATTGGACTTTCCTTTTTCGCGGGGAGCGGTCAGTCGCTGTAACACTTCCGGTGTGAGACCAGTTTCTGATAGAGGACGCCGAACGAAATCGAGGTTTATGCAAACCGTTTAGGAAAGGTATGAATAGGTGGCCTGCTGAACGACAAGCGTACCTCAGCGGGCGGGTGTGTACGAGAATGGATGGATGGATTCTGTTCGGATCGACAAGTGGCTGTGGGCGGCGAGGTTCTTCAAGACGCGGGCGCTGGCGGCGGATGCGTGTGAGATTGGAAGGGTTGAGTCGAATGGGCACAGGGCGAAGGCTTCGCGCGACGTGCGGGTGGGCGACATGCTGCGTGTGACCAATGAGGCGGGCGTGTTTCAGGTGGAGGTGCTGGTGGTGAGCCAGGTGCGCGGGCCGGCGGCGGTGGCGCAGACATTTTACCGGGAGACCGAGGAGAGTCGAGCGTTGCGGGCGAAGGTGGCCGAGGAGCGTAAGGCGATGCTCGCGGCCGGGGGCGTTACCGAGGGCAGGCCGTCGAAGCGGGATCGCAGGGACATCAACAAGCTGCGGGGGCGGATTCACCGGTTTTGATGGAGTGCGGCAGATGTCCTGCCGGACGGGCCCACTGCGCGTGGGACGGTCACTTCGTGACTTGTATACCGGTCTTGACTACACCGGCTGCATAGGCCCTCCCGTTGGTCGGGATCACGACTAGACCGGGTTTGAAGACGGGCGACGGCGAGGGTCAGGCGAGTTCCGGCTGGATGTCGAGGCGCTTCTGCATGATCGCGACCGCTGCCGGATTTTCGTCGATCAGCAGGAAGCTGCGGCCGTTGCGTGCGGCAGCCTCGCCTGTGGTCCCGCTGCCCGCGAAGAAATCGAGGACGAGGTCGCCGGGATGGGAGTGGACGCGGACGATGCGCTCCAGGATGCCGAGGGGCTTCTGGGTTGGGTAGCCGTTCTTTTCCTTGCCGGTCGGCGAGACGATGGTGTGCCACCAGACGTCGGTCGGGGTCTTGCCGCGGGCGGTCTTCTCGGGGCCGACCAGCGCAGGCGCCATGTAGGGGATGCGGTCGCTGGCTTCGAGGTTGAAGGTGTATCGGGTGGGGTGGCGGGTGTACCACAGGAGGTTGTCGTGCTTGGCGGGCCAGCGTTTGGTGGAGCGGGCACCGTAGTCGTAGGCCCAGATGATCTCGTTCTGGAAGCAGGCTCGGGTGAAGATTTCATCGAGCAGGACCTTGCAGTAGTGGACCTCGCGGTAATCGATGTGGAAGAAGAGCGAGCCGGTGGGGGCGAGGACGCGATGAGCTTCGAGCAGGCGCGGCCGAAGGAAGGCTAGGAAGTCGTCGAAGATGTCGTGATAGCCGGTGGCAGCGGTGCCCCCGACGGCGACTGTGGCCCCGGCGGCCTCGGCGGCTTCGGTGCGGTAGCGGTGGCCTCCAAAGCCGGTGCGGTCGCCTGCCGGGTCGCGGAACGTCCTGATGCGCGTGCGGGACTGGCGCTTGCCGGTATTGAACGGCGGATCGATGTAGATGAGGTCAATGGAGGCGGCGGCCAGAGACTGAAGGACGGCGAGGTTGTCGCCCTGGACGATGCGGTTCATGAAACGTTCTCCCGCACCTTACACTAACGTAACCTTTGTCCTGGACGTTTCTGCGTGTATCGTTTGGTCTGATCTCGTCTGATTGTCTTCAAGCCTGCAGGATGCCCGCCAACCACCTTATCTACGCTATGCTCACGCACCAGGGCCGGATCCGGCAGGGGAACGAGGATACCTGCGCGGCAGTGCCCGAGGCCGGCGCCTATGTGGTGTGCGACGGAATGGGCGGGGCGGCGGGAGGCGAGATCGCAAGCAACCTGGCAGCGGACACCTTCCTGGCGTATCTTAGCCCATTGAAGGCAGGCGGGGAGGTAGCGGGGGGAGCCCTGAAACTCCGGGAGCAGCAAGGTGGGGACTGGCAGGGCGGGGAGAGGCAGGCGGAGGGGCCGCGGGAACGGCTGAATGCCGCGGTGCAGGCGGCCAACGCGGCGGTGTACAGGCAATCGCGCAGCTCGGCGCGGCTGGCAGGGATGGGGACGACGTTGGTCGGGCTGCTGCATGCTCCTATTGGTGATGGGTATGGCGGGCGGGCGGAGCATGGTAGGGCGGCTGCCAATCATCTCCATTCGCGGTCGTCCGATCCGGCGACGTTGTGGCTCGCGCATGTGGGGGACAGCCGCTGCTACCGGCTGCGGCGCGGCAGGCTGGAGCAGTTGACCGGCGACCATTCGCTTGTGGAAGAGCAGCTTCGCGCGGGGCAGATTACGGCAGAGGAGGCGGCGGCGTCTCCGATGCGGAACCTGATTACGCGCGCCGTGGGGTCGCAGGCGACGGTCGAGGTGGATATTCAAAGCCACCATCCGCAGCCGGGAGACCTCTACCTGCTTGCGTCCGATGGGCTGACCCATGAGGTGAGCGACGAGGAGATCGCCGCCATCCTGACCGCCTCCATCCTGGAAGCGATTGCGTTGCCGCGGCCGGATGTTTCGCCCGATGCCTTGCATACCGCGCGGCTGACGAGGGCCTGCGAAGAGTTGATCAGGACGGCGAATCGCAATGGGGGAAGCGACAACATTACGGTGCTGGTGGTGGCGGTTGCTCCGGCTTGAGGGACAAGCCCGGAGCCGCGCTGAACTGCTACACTGCGGACTTTGGAATTCGGAATCGATCGGAAGACCTTATGGCAGAGACGACTATTAACACGATTGGCGTACTGGGTGCGGGCACCATGGGCAACGGTATCGCGCATGTCTGCGCCCGCGCCGGGTACGACGTTGTGCTGTATGACCTGGAGCAGGGATTTCTGGATCGTGGCCTGGCTACGGTCGAGAAGAACCTGGCGCGCGAGGTGGCAAAGGGCAAGCTGACCGGGGAGCAGGCCGGGGCGGCGAAGGGGCGCATCCGCACGACGCTCGCCCGGGAGGAGCTTGGCGGCTGCGGGCTCGCGATCGAGGCGGCGACGGAGCGGTTCGCGGTGAAATCGGAGATCTTCCGGGATCTGGATCGCATTCTTCCGGCCGGCGCTGTGCTGGCTTCGAATACATCGAGTATTTCGATCACGAAGCTGGCGGCGCAGACAAAGCGGCCGGAGCAGGTGATCGGGATGCATTTTTTCAACCCCGTTCCGGTCATGCAACTGGTCGAGGTGATTCGCGGGCTGCAGACCTCGCAGGAGACCTTCGACGCGGTGCATGGCCTCGCCACCGGGCTGGGCAAGACGCCGGTGGAGGTGAACGATGCCGCGGGCTTCATCTCGAACCGGGTGTTGATGCCGTTGATCAATGAAGCCGTCTTCGCGGTGATGGAGGGGGTGGCCACGGCGGAGGCTGTCGATCAGGTGTTTGTGCTCGGGATGGCGCATCCGATGGGGCCGCTCACGCTGGCGGACTTTATTGGGCTCGACGTGTGCGTGGATATCATGCGGGTGCTGTCGGAGGGTTTGGGCAACCAGAAGTACAATCCGTGCCCGCTGCTGCTGCGAATGGTGGATGCGGGCTGGCTGGGGCGGAAGTCGGGGCGGGGCTTCTACAGCTATCCGGCGAAGTGAGGCTGCTGGCCGCGGCGGCGCCGAAGGTATCTCCGGGCCGTTACACTTGTCAGGCGGGTTGAGCAGGGATGGAAATCGAGATACGGGAAGAGGAGAACAGATGCCGCAGGAGTTCTATTTCGAAGATTTTTATGTCGGGCAGAAGTTTCAATCGCTCGGCCAGGCCAAGGTGACCGCGGAAGAGATCAAGGAGTTTGGCAGCAAGTACGATCCGCAGCCGTTTCATCTGGACGAGGCGGCGGGGGAGAACTCGTTCTTCAAGGGGCTGGCGGCCTCGGGCTGGCTGACGGCTGCCATTGTGATGCGGCTGCGCGTGCAGTCGATCACGGTAGCGGGCGGCATGATCGGCGCGGGCGTGGAGGAGATGCGCTGGACGCTGCCGGTGCGGCCCGGCGACTCGCTGCGCACCGAGATCGAGGTGATGGGGGTCCGCCACTCGAACTCGCGCAAGGAGTTTGGCGTGGTGCGGACGCGGACGCTCGCCTACAACCAGCGCAACGAGATCGTCATGCGTTCGACCGTAAACTTCCTCGCACCCGTAAAGACCATCGCGTAATCGTGACTCGCAGACCGGCACAGAAGCTCCCACCGGTGACCAGATCGGGGCGAGACCGTGACCGCTGACGATCTGTCGTTTCTGAAGTCGCAGGTTGATGCGGTCGTGCTGGTGGAGACCTTGGAAGGCGACCGGCACCCGGCCCGGGTGCTGTTTGTTTTCGACGAGGGCGAGACACCGGACGTCTTTTATCTGAAGGTGGAGCGCGCCAGCGACGGGGGGTGGGTGCAGCAGCAAGGAAGCGGCGGCTGCTCCGTGCTGCTCTCCGACATCGTCTCGGTCCGGCCCGTGAAGTAGAGTTCCAGCACGCTCCTTCGCTGCCGGGAACGCCGGCGATCGCAGCGATGGGTTCCCTCCGCGACCGCTCCGCCTTAACACCTTTTTTATGACCGCATCGGTTATCGTCATCCTTGCAGGCAGATGACGAGGCGCTATCGGGATGTGCGGCGCCGCGTCTAAAACCAATCATGCCACGCGCTTTGCAGGCGGTACACTGAAACATCGCCTGATTTCTGACCAGCACACGCATTCCGCGCCGACGGGATTCCGGGCAGAGCCGGTTCCACGCGGGTGAAGAGGGATATGGATCGAACGATTGATACGAGGGCAGACCGCAGGCGGTTCGATCTGAGCAACGACATCAAAGGAACGCGGATGAGCACGACTCCATCCAGGCAATCTGTCGCGGCCCTCTTCTGCCTGTGCGCCGGCCTGCTTGCCGGTTGCAACTCCAAGCCCGGCGACCCCGCCAGCGAAGCTCCCCCCGCCGCGGTCGTGCAGCCCGATGCCGATGTGAATCTGGTCCACGTGGATCGGCCGGGGCAGTTCACCCTGGCGACCGCAAGCGACTACCAGGCGGCCTCTACCCTGCAGGTCACCGGCGCCGTCACCCCGGACATCTCCCGCACCATCCCGGTCATCTCCATCGCCTCCGGCCGCGTGCTCGAGATTCATGCCCGCATCGGCGACTACGTGAAGAAAGGCCAGTTGCTGATGGAGGTTCAGAGCACCGATGTATCCGGAGGCGTAAGCCAGTACCTCAAGGCCGTCAACGACGAGCGCCTCGCCAAGGTGCAGCTTGACCGCGCCACCCTCCTCTACAGCAAGGGCGCCGTTCCCAAGAGCGCAGTCGAGATTGCCCAGAACGCCGAAGACGACGCCAAGGCCGCGCTCACCGCCTCCGAAGAGCAACTGCGCGTCCTCGGCGTCGACAAGGACCACCCCGGCGCAAGCGTCAAGGTCTACGCGCCCGCCTCCGGCTACATCATCGCGCAGAACGTCACCAACGCGGCCGCCGCCGGTGTCACCTACTCGGGCCAGTCGACCGCCTTCACCATCGCCGACCTCTCGCACGTCTGGATCATCTGCGACGTCTACGAGAACGATCTGCCCACGGTACATCTCGGCCAGAAGGCGGACATCCGGCTCAACGCCTACCCGGACCGCGTCCTCACCGGAGTCATCAGCGACATCGGCGCCGTGCTCGACCCGCAGATCCGCACCGCGAAGATCCGCATTCAGGTCGATAATCCCGATACCCTGATGCGCATCGGCATGTTCGCCACCGCGACGATACACGGCAAGACGCTCCAGACTCACGCGCAGGTTCCCGCCAGCGCGGTGCTGCACCTGCACGACCGCGACTGGGTTTACACGCCCGCGGGCGAAGGGAAGTTCCGCCGTGTCTCCGTGCGCGGAGGCGCTGCCCTGCCGAACAACATGCAGGAGATCCTCTCCGGCCTCAGTGCAGGCCAGCAGGTGGTATCGAATGCGCTCGCATTGCAGAACACGGTGGATCAGTAGATGATTCGCAAGGTCGTCGATTTTGCGTTGAACAATCGCTGGCTCGTCCTGGGCCTGGCGATCATGCTCTTCGCCTGGGGCATCATCTCCTTCCACAATCTGCCCGTGGAGGCCTACCCGGACGTCGCCAACAACTACGTCCAGATCATCACGCAGTGGCCCGGACGCGCCGCCGAAGAGGTCGAGCAGCAGGTTACTATCCCGCTTGAAATCGCCATGGCCGGCATCCCGCACATGACTCATCTGCGGTCTACCTCGCTGGCCGGTCTCTCCAGCCTCACGCTCATCTTCGACGACGATTCGGTGAACGACTGGAACCGCGAGAAGGTATTGGAGCGGCTCTCGCAGGTCACGCTTCCCACCGGTCTGCAGCCGCAGATCGGCACCGACTGGAGCCCGGTCGGCCAGATCTACTGGTACACCCTGCGCAGCACGAACCCGCTCTACGACAACATGGATCTCAAGTCTCTCGAAGACTGGACGATCGAAAAGCAGTTGAAGTCAGTCCCCGGCGTCGTCGACGTGTCCAGCTTCGGCGGCATCACGCGCGAGTACCAGGTCCGCGTCGATCCGGACAAACTCGTCGCCTACGGTCTCAGCATCGGGCAGGTGGAACAGCAGCTTGCCAGCAACAACACCAACGCCGGCGGCAGCTTTATCGAGCAGGGCCAGCAGCAGATCAACGTGCGCGAGGTGGGCCTCTACCGCACCGTCAAGGACATCGAAGACACGGTCCTCAAGACGCAATCCGGCACCGCGCTCCGGGTCAAAGACATCGCAACCGTGGTTCAGGGTCCCAAGATCCGGCTCGGCCAGATCGGCAAGGCCTGCCGCTTCGGCGCAACGGCAGCACCGGAGCCCGCGAACTCTTCAAGCGCAACCGACCCCTGTATCGAACACCAGCCCGGAAAGGGGGACAGACAGGCGATCCGCCGCGAAGACGGCAAGATCATCGATGACGGCGATGTGGTCGAAGGTATCGTCGCGCTGCAGAAGGGCGACGACTCCGAATTTGCCCTCGCAGGTATCCACAAAAAAGTGGACGAGCTCAACACCCGCATCCTTCCGCCGGGCGTGAAGATCATTCCCTTCCTCGACCGCAGCGACCTGCTCCACTACACCACCCACACGGTGCTGCACAACCTCACCGAAGGCATCATCCTCGTCGTGATCATCCTGTTCCTCTTTCTCGGGAACGCTCGCGGCGCGCTGATCGTGTCACTCACCATCCCGTTCTCGCTTCTGTTCGCCTCCATCTGCCTCGATCTCCGGCACATCCCGGCGAACCTGCTCTCGCTGGGCGCGCTCGACTTCGGCATGGTCGTCGACGGGGCCGTCGTGATGGTCGAAAACATCGTCCGCCACCTGAGCCACCAGCGCAAAGACGCGCTCTCCCCGGCCGAACAGATCCGCGAGGCCGCCCACGAGGTCCAGCGCCCGGTCTTCTACGCGATCGGCATCATTATCACGGCCTACCTGCCCATCTTCACCTTGCAGGCGGTCGAGGGTCGCCTCTTCCGGCCCATGGCGTGGACGGTCGCCTTCGCTCTCCTGGGCGCCTTGATCTTCTCCATCGTCATCGCGCCGGTGCTCTCCAGCCTGCTCTTCCCCAACGGCACCTCCGAGTGGCAGAACCCGGTGATGGCCTGGCTGACCGACCGTTACCGCCATGCCGTGCGCTGGGCCATTGAGCATCGCTGGGTTACCATCAGCGGCGCGGGCTGCGCTCTTCTGCTGGCCCTGTTTCTCGGCCTCAGCGGCGTCATCGGCTCGGAGTTTCTGCCCCATCTGGACGAAGGCGCGATCTGGGTCCGCGGGACGCTTGCCCCCAGCACCGGCCCCACCGAAAGCCTGCGCATCATGAACCAGGCCCGCATCGTCCTCTCCTCCTTTCCCGAGGTCACCAAGATTGTCAGCCAGACCGGACGCCCCGACGACGGCACCGACGTCACCGGCTTCTTCAACACCGAATACTTTGTCGACCTGAAGCCGAAGTCCGAATGGCGTCATCCGTTCAAGCAGAATAAGGACGAACTGATCGGCGCGATGGACCGCGAGCTCGAAAAGATTCCCGGCGTCATCTGGAACTTCTCGCAGCCCATCTCCGACAACGTCGAAGAGGCCGTCAGCGGCGTCAAAGGCGAACTGGCCGTCAAGATCTACGGCGACGACCTGAAGACGCTCGAACAGAAGGGCGACCAGATCGTTTCGGTGATGAGCAGGATCAGGGGCGTCAGCGACCTTGGCCTCTTCCGCGTCATCGGCCAGCCCAATCTCGACTACACGGTCAACCGCGTCGCGGCAGCGCGCTATGGCATCAACGTGGCCGACGTTCAGGATGCCATTCAGACAGCCGTAGGCGGCAACTCCGTGAGCCAGGTTCTGCAGGGGGAGGCGCGCTACGACCTCGTCGTCCGCTATCTGCCGCAGTATCGCAACACCCAGGAGGCGATCGACAATATTCGCCTCGTTTCGCCCTCCGGAGAGCGCGTCTCGCTCGCGCAGTTGACCAATGTAACCATCGAAGACGGAGCCGAAACCATCGGGCGGGAAGGCGGCCAGCGCTTCGTCGCAATCAAGTACAGCGTGCGCAACCGCGACCTCGGCAGCACCGTCGAAGAGGCCATCGCCAAGGTCAACGACCAGGTAAAGCTGCCACCCGGCTACAAGATCGACTGGGCCGGCGAGTACGAAAGCCAGAAGCGCTCCTCGCGGCGGCTGATGCTCGTTCTGCCGATCACCATCCTGATCATCTTCATCATCCTGTACTCCATGTTCCACTCCGGCAAATGGGCCGGGCTGATCCTGATCAACGTGTCGATGGCCCCGGTCGGCGGCCTGCTCGCACTGCTGATCACCCACACCAACTTTAGCGTCTCTTCGGGCGTGGGCTTCCTCGCGCTCTTCGGCGTCTCCGTGCAGACCGGCGTCATCATGCTCGAATACATCAATCAGATGCGGGTGCGCGGCCACTCCATCGAAGAGTCGGCTATCGAGGGAGCGGTCCTGCGGCTGCGTCCCATCATGATGACGATGCTGGTCGCGACCCTTGGCCTGCTGCCCGCCGCCACCTCGCACGGCATCGGCTCGGACTCGCAGCGGCCGTTTGCCATGGTGATCGTAGGCGGCCTCATCGGCGCGCTTGTCATCAGCGTCTTCCTGCTGCCCACGTTGTACGTCTGGATCGCGAGACCGGGCGATGTCCTTCCTACACCTGAAACGGAGTTTGAGAACTGATGCTGTTCACGCGCCCAGGCCGGCATGCAACCGCTCCACGGCAAGCGGGAGGAGAGCCCATGTGGAATCGCAGCGCCCGGCCAGCCCTGGCGGCGGCCTGTCTTCTTCTCCTCCCCTGGACCGCCCCGGCGCAAACTCCGCCCACGCCGGCCCCCACAGCTATCACGATGCAAGAGGCCGTCGATCTTGCCAAAGCGAAGAATCCAACCCTGCTCTCGTCGCAGCAGAACCTGCTCTCGGTCAAGGCGCAGGAGATTCAGGCCGGCGTCCGCGCCAATCCCTACTTTGGCCTCGCCGGAAGCAACATCACCCTGCCGGCCGAGGGAGCGTCGAACCCCTATGCCTACAGCGGGCAGATATCGCGTCTGTTTGAACGCGGTGAAAAGCGCCGGTGGCGTCTGGACAGCGCACGCTCCACCACCGCCCAGACCGACGCCCAGTACCACCTGCAGGAGCAGCAGACCATCTTCGCCGTCCGACAGGCCTTCACCAGCTTCGTCCTCGCCAAAGCCGCGAAAAAGCTGGCCGATGAAAACCTCGCCGACTTCAAGCACGAGCTCGACATTGCCAACGAACGCTTCAAGGCGGGAGACCTCGCCAAGCTCGACCTCGAACGCCTCGACCTTCAGCTCGCCCAGTTCGAAACCGACGAGTCCAACGCCGTGACCAACGCCCAGCAGGCCAGCGATCAGCTCCAGGTACTGCTCGGCTACGACAAACCTCGAACCGACTTCGATGTGATCGACGACATCGTCCCGCCGGTCGTCACCGCCACCATGGACGAGCTCGAGCAGAAGGCCCTGGCCGCGCGTCCAGACTACCGCGCCGCCCATCTCGGCGTGGCTGTGGCTGATGCCAATGTGAAGCTCGCCTACGCCAACGGCACGGCCGACCCCACCCTCGAAGGGGAGTACGACCGCAGCGGAACCTACAACTCCGCCGGGTTCTCCCTGAACATTCCCATTCGCATCTTCGACCGCAACCAGGGCAACAAGGAGACCAGCAAGTTCGTCGCCCAGGCCAGCCGCTTCACTGAGATTGCCGCCCGCAACCAGGTCCTCAGCGACGTCGATCAGGCGTGGTCCGGTTACGCGAACGCCAAAATCCTCTCCGACCGCTACAACGGCCATTACCTGGACGAAGCCAAGGACGTGCTCGACATTTCGAAGTTCAGCTACGAACACGGCGGCCTCGCACTGATCGACTATCTCGACGCCCTCCGCGAGTCGCGCTCCGTCACCTCCGACGCACTCGGTGCCTATGCCCAGACCTGGATGGCGATCCACCAGCTCAGCTTCGCCACCGCTACTGACCTGGTTCCATAAACCCCGTTCGCGTTCAACACGCGATACTCGCGGAGCCGGGCATCTGTTCGCCCGCCATGCTCGTACATGTAACCAGGAAGCGCTCTGCTGAGTCCTATCCTTGTACCATCAGATCGAAGCAACAGCAGCGCGAAGGGAACTTACCATGTTCGTCCGTAAATCCGGCACTCCCGCTATTCCCTCTTCCGAGATCACCCCCCGGCATCTGGCCGAGCAGTACCAGCAGAACCGCCGCCGCTTCCTCACCGGCGCAGCCACCCTCGGAGCAGGCGCGCTCACCGCCCGGTACGTTCCCAGCCTCATCCACCCCGGCGCGGTCGAAGCCGCCACCGAACTCCCAACGGTACCCAGCAAGTACACCGTCCCCGACCCCCAGACTCCCTTTGGCAAGGCCACCAACTACAACAATTTTTATGAGTTCGGCACCGACAAGTCCGACCCTGCACGCTATGCCCACACGCTCCAGATCCGTCCGTGGACAATACAGGTCACCGGCCTGGTCAAGAAGCCCCAGACCGTGAACATCGACGACCTGCTGCATTACCGCCCCATCGAAAGCCGCGTCTACCGCATGCGCTGCGTCGAGGCCTGGTCGATGGTCATCCCCTGGGACGGCTACTCGCTCTCCGAGTTCATCAACTTCTGCGATCCCCTTCCCAGCGCCAAGTACGTCCAGTTTTTCACTCTCAACGACAAGAAGCAGATGCCCGACCGCCCCTCGGGCTACGACTGGCCCTACCGCGAAGGCCTGCGCATGGACGAGGCCATGAACCCCCTCGCGCTGCTCACCTTCGGCTGCTACGGGCAGGTCCTTCCCAACCAGAACGGCTCGCCCGTCCGCGTGGTCGTTCCCTGGAAGTACGGCTTTAAATCCGGCAAATCCATTGTCCGGTTCCATTTCCTCGACAAGCAGCCCGAGACCACCTGGAACGAGACCGGCCCGAGCGAATACGGCTTCTACTCCAACGTCAATCCAAATGTCGATCACCCCCGCTGGTCCCAGGCCCATGAGCGCCGCATCGACTCCAGCGCCTTCCCCCACACCATCCCCACGCAGATGTTCAACGGCTACAGCGATCAGGTCGCCGGCATGTACGCCGGCATGGACCTCAAAAAGTTCTTCTAAAATCAACCGCCGCCGAATCCAGGCGCCGCCTTAAATCGTTCCTAAGACAACACTGAAGCGCTGCGGCACGATCCAGCCTGGTCTCTCATCGCCCTCCACACCTGCCGCGATCCGCGCTGTGGAGGGCCTCCAATTCCACATCCGCTCCCGCCAACGCCGCGATGCAGCCGAACGAACCTCCTGCCGGCGTCGCATCGCTTGTCAATTCCACTCCAATCAGACATTCTGATACTTGATGACCTCGGGCCACTCCTCCACCGCACCTGAAAATCGTTCCCACAGGTCAGACGCCGCTACCCCGATCCGCGGCGCCGGCGAAATGGCGGATCTTATCCGGTCGAAAGACTGGAGCCGGACCCCGCTTGGCCCCATCGCCGCCTGGTCCGAGACCCTGCTCACCTCCGTCAACCTGATGCTTTCCTCTCCGATCCCCATGCAGCTTCTCTGGGGACCGGAGCTTGCTGTGCTCTATAACGATGCGCTGAGGCCAGCCTTCTCCGACAAGCATCCACACGCCCTGGGCCGGCCGGGACGTTCAGTCTGGGCGGAGGTCTGGCCTCTCGTCGGGAGCCAGCTGGAAGGCGTTCTGGTGCGGGGCGAAGCCGTCAACTTTCGCAACGTGCTGCTCCCGCTGCTGCACAATGGCGTGCCGGAAGACACCTACTGGGACTACAGCTACAGCCCCATCTTTGGCTCCGAAACAGATGCCAACGGAGCAGCAGCCGGCGTGCTCAACATCGCCCAGAACACCACGGAAGCTGTTCTGGCACAGCAGCAGCTTCGCGCCTCCGAAGCCCGCGCCTCCCGCATCCTCCACAGCATCGGCGATGCCGTCATCGTCACCGACGGCCAGGCCCGCGTCTCCCGCATGAACCCCGTCGCCGAGGGCCTCACCGGCTGGAGCCTCGACGAAGCGCGCGGCCGTCCTCTCACCGAGATCTTTCGAATCATCAGCGAAGAGAGCCGCCAGTCCGTCGAAAGCCCCGCCGAGAAGGTCAAGCGTCTCGGATCCGTCGTCGGCCTGGCGAACCACACCATCCTCGTCGCGAAGAATGGCGCTGAGGTCCACATCGACGACAGCGGCGCTCCCATCCGCGATGACACGGGCGCGCTGACGGGCATCGTGCTCGTCTTTCGCAACGTGGAAGAGAAGCGAAGGACCGAACGGGCGCGGTTGCAGGCGGAGGAGGTCCTCAGGAGCGAGCGGGCGCGGCTCCTGCAGGTCTTCGAGGAGGCCCCCGCGTTCTTCGCCGTGCTCGATGGTCCCGATCATGTCATCTCCATGGTCAATCCGCTCTACCTCAAGCTGGTCGGCAATCGCGACGTGCTGGGAAAGCCCCTTGCCGAAGCCGTGCCTGAGGCTACTGAGCAGGGCTACGTTGCCATACTGGATCGAATCGTGAAGACAGGAGAGCCCATCACCGGCAACAGCGCCCGCTTTGAGGTGGAGTGGGAGCCCGGCAAACCCCGTCAGGTGCGGTTCGTGGACTTCGTCTTCCAGCCGTTGAAGCAGGTGGACGGAACCGTCTCCGCGCTCATCGTCTTCGGCGTGGATGTGACCGAAAGGATGCAATCCGAGGAGGCCCTGCGCCGGAGTGAGGAGACGCTGCGAAAGAGCGAAGAGCGGCTTCAGCTTGCGATGGAGGCCGCGGACCTCGCAGCCTGGTTCTACGATCCGGCACGACGCGTTGTCGGCGGCGACGAGAAGATGGGTTCGCTGTTTGATCTCACACTACCGGAAGGACCATCGGAGCTTTGGCTCGCCCGGGTTCATCCGGACGATCGCGAACGGATAAAAAGGGACTTTGACTCACGTCTCCCAGGCGAGCCCTACGATACGGAGTTCCGCATTCTGCATGGGCACTCGGTGTGCTGGGTCAGGGCGAAGGCTCGCCTGGTGACCGAAGCCGGTCATTCCCGCATGGTGGGAATCTGCGAAGACATCACCCATCGCAGGCGAACCGAAGATGCGCTTGTGGAAAGCGAAGAGCGGCTGCGCCTCGCCCAGGCAACCGGCAAGATCGCATCGTGGGAGTGGGACCTCGCGACGGGCGCCTTCATCTGGGATGAAGGAAGCTCATGGACCTTCGGCCGTCCGCCCTCCGAGATGCTGCACTTCACGCAAATCATGCGCTATCTGCACGAAGAGGATCGCGCCCGGGTCGAAGAAGACGTCAAACCGGCAGTGGAGGGCTGGGGCGAATACCGGTCCGAATTCCGCGTTCGTTGGCCAGACGATTCCACCCACTGGATCGAGGCCTTCGGAACGCCGGTCTTCTCGGACAAACACCCGAACAATCACAAGCCGGAGAAGCCAAACAAGCCGATCCGAATCGTCGGCATCAACATGGACATTACCGAGCGCAAGCTGGCCGAGGACGCCCTCATTCGCAACGAAAAACTGGCTGCCGTAGGGCGGCTCGCGGCCAGCATCGCGCACGAGATCAACAACCCGCTCGAATCCGTGACCAACCTTCTCTACCTGGCCAATACCAGCGGCGAACTCTCGCAGACGCGCGAATATCTTGCCACCGCCGACACCGAACTTCGCCGTGCCTCCGCCATCGTCAATCAGACGCTTCGTTTCCACAAACAGGCCACCCGGCCCACGGAGGTAACCTGCGAGAGCTTGATCGATAGTGTGCTTATCATCTACGAGAGCCGCATCGTCAGCGGCGGAATCCGCGTGGAAAGACGCAGGCGAGCCGGGATAGCGGTGCTCTGCTTCGAGGGCGAAATTCGCCAGGTGATGACCAATCTGGTCGGCAACGCGATCGACGCGATGAATCCGGAAGCCGGCCGTCTCCTGCTCCGCAGCCGGGAAGGAACAGATTGGCGGACCGGCAGAAAGGGCATGGTCGTCACCGTCGCGGACACCGGGCCCGGCATGTCGCCCCACGTAGCGGCGAAGGCGCGGGAGGCCTTCTTCACCACCAAGGGAATGGGCGGCACAGGCCTCGGGCTCTGGATCAGCCAGGAGATCATCGACCGTCACACTGGCCGGTTGGTCCTGCGAAGCAGCCAGCGCAAAGGACACACCGGAACCGTATTCGCCCTCTTCCTGCCATTCGAGTGCGCAACCCGCTAGGTGTCCTGCCGGACGGGCCCGCTACGCGCGGGGCGGTCACTTCGTGACTTCTATACCTTGTCTTGACTACATATGCTGCATAGGCCCTCCCGTTGGTCGGGATCAAGGGCAGCGGTTTCGCGGATGTACCCATGTCAGGTGTTCTGCGGAGACACGCTCCTGAACCCATACGTCTCATACCGCGTCGTCATCTTGCCGTTCGCCACCGTCACCACCGTAAAGCCCTCCGGCGTACCCAGGTGGGTGCCATGCCACCAGTTTCCGCACACCGCTCCGCTGGTTGCATAAGGGACGCCCTTCCACACGACGAGTTCGTTGACGTGCGTATGGCCTTGCAGCACGCCGATTACATTATGTCCGGCAAATACATCGAGCACCTCATTCGCATTCGCGACGCTCAGGCTGTGGTGCGGCGGCGGCAAAGGCATCTCCGGCATATAGGCCAGGTAAGCCGTCACCAGCGGAATATGCACCGCAACGATTACAGGCGTTCCCTGCGGAAGCGCGGCGAGGTCCGCGGCCAGCCACTTCAACTGCGCCTCATCCACACGCCCTTCGTAGGCCCGGTCCGCTGTGATGCCGATCGAGTCCAGCACGACGAAATGATGGCCCTTGTGGTCGAAGGTGTAGTACAGCTTGCCGAACCGCTGCTCGAACAGCTTCTTGCCGTAGAGCGGATCGCTCTCGCTGACGCCGCTCGCCGGATAGACTCCGCACACATCGTGATTGCCGATGGTGTGATGCAGCTTCAGCCCGAGATCCTGCTCGGTCTTGTCGACAGGTCGAAGAGCGCAAGTGAACGGGCCGTCGGCACTCCGAGCGCATCGAAGACATGGTCTCCGCCGTTGATCGCGAAGTCGGCCTTGATGCCGCGCGCCTTTCTGAAGGCCATGTCCGTCCCGATCACGCCATTCAGCTCCGGCTGCAGATGCGCGTCCGTGATGAAGAGAAAGGTAAACGGCTCCCGCGGATGGGGCGGAGCATAAGGAGGAACCCCGGCGGCGGCAAAGACGGAAGGAGAGAGCGCAGCGGTAAGCCCCGTCGCCCCGAGTAGACCGAGAAAATGCCTGCGGCTCTGCGTGTTCACGGCCCCATGATAACGCCCCCGGGTTACTCGTCATTGAATCCGTCCTTCATGTACCCTTTCGGGGTATGACTCCTCCAACCTCCAGCACGGTGTCAAAGACTACCTCCAAGACGAACTCAAAGACGCGCACCCACACCGCCACCCGAGCCCTCGCCGCCATCGGAGTTGGCGCAATCCTTGTCTACGGGTCCCGGGTTCTGCTCGATTTCTTCGGCCCGGTCATTCCGTACACCATGCGCGAAGATGCGGACTGCGCGCTCGACTCCCAGGAGTTCCTCCAGTTCCTTACGATCGTCACCGATGGCACAGTCCGCCAATCCCGTATGACCCGGCTGAAGAACGGGGCGGAGTTCTACCCCGCGGAGCTCGCCGCCATCCGCGGGGCGAAGCACTCCATCGCGCTCGAATACTACGAGTTTCAGAAAGGCAGCGTGAGCGGAGAGATGCTCGCGGCGCTGACCGAACGCGCCGCAGCCGGGGTCGAGGTCCGCGTCATTGTCGACGCGCTGGGCAGCTTCGGCACACCGTCGGCCTACTTCGACCGGCTGAAAGCTGCCGGCGGCCAGATGTACTGGTATCACCCCATCCGCTGGGATACCTGGCAGCGAGCCAACAACCGCACCCATCGCAAGCTGATGGTCATCGACAGCGAAACCGGCTTCATCGGAGGCGCAGGAATAGCCGACCACTGGCTGCACGCCACCTCGAAGGGGCCAGAGTGGCGTGACACCGTCTTCCGCGTCGAGGGCGAGGCGGTGGCCGGGCTTATCTCTACCTTTTCTGAAAACTGGCTCGAAGCCTCGGGCGAAATTCTCTCCGGCCCGGCGCAATTCCGCTTTCAGGCGCCGCCCGGCGGGGCGACCAGCTTCGTCGTCTCTAGCACACCCCACGGCGGCGGCACGCGGGCGCGCATTCTCTTCCAGACCCTCATCAAGAGCGCTCGCGAAACCATCCGCATCACCACGCCGTATTTCCTGCCCGACCGGAGCGCGCGCCGCGCCCTGATCGAAGCCGTCCAGAAGCGTGGCGTGAAGGTCCAGATCCTCACGGCAGGTCCACGCATCGACCACCCCGCGATCAGAAGACTGAGCCAACACAGCAGCCGCCACCTGATCGAAGCAGGCGCCGAGATCTTCGAGTATCAGCCATCGATGATCCACGCCAAGCTGATGACCGTCGATGGGCAATGGAGCGTGGTCGGTTCAACCAACTTCGACCATCGCTCCTTCGCGCTGAACGACGAGGTGAATCTGGCTACGCTGGACCGGGAGCTTGCAGGGGTCATCGACGCGGACTTCTTCGACGATCTGAAGCAAAGCCGCAGGCTCACGCTGGCGATGCTGAAACGGCGGGCGTTGCTGGGAAGAGACATCAATCCGCTCGATCCGGCAATGACCTGGGAGAGCTAAAGCGGATCGTATGGGCATGCACCGCAAAAGGACACCAGTCCCGATCCCGACCAACGGGAGGGCCTGTGCCGCAGATCATGTCAAGACCGGATACATGTCACGGAGTGGCCGCACCGCGCGTAGCGGGCCCGTCCGGCAGGACAGCCGATGCGAGGAGACGAAGTAAAATGACGCCATGAAGTATTTGATTGCGTTGCTTGCGGTTGCCGGCATGGTCGTCTCAACCATGGCCCTGCACGTCCACTACATGGATCCCGGCCTGGCGCCTCCCTGCGCGGTGACGGAGCGCTTTGATTGCGGCGCCGTCAACCATAGCCGCTTCGCCGTCTTCCCTGCCAAAACCTTCGACGAGAAGCCCGGCGCGTTCCACATCCCGGTGGCCACGGTCGGGATTGCGGGCTATGCGCTGATCGGTGTGCTCGCCCTGCTGGGGCGCTGGTGGCTGGTCTTCGAGTTCGCCCAGATAGGCTTCTTCTGCGCTGCCTTCCTCAGCTACCTCGAAGCCTTCGTGCTGCAGAAGTGGTGTATCTATTGCCTGTGGTCGCAGGGGATAGTGACTGCCATCCTACTGCTGACCATCGCCGTGCTTGCGATGCGATGGCGGCAACGCAGCAGGCAGTCGCACGCTTCGGCGACCGGTACAGTTGGACACCGCTGACTCATGAATAGTGCGGCGGTTTGCCCTCCTGCCTGCGCCGGCACGAAACTGGTCGCGAAACTATTCTAGGATGGACGGATGTGGCCCAAAGTCATCGCCCAGCTATTCGACCTTCTTCCCCACGTCTCGCGCCTGCTGCCGATGGCCGACAGGTTTCTCAACTCCAAGGTAGCCTCAGAGAAGGCGAGCGAGGCTGCACTGGGGCAGATCACCGGCCAGATCACCGAGTCCCACGGTGGACTGAACCGGCAGTTGCAGGACCAGGGCGCGCAGATTGCCGGACTGGGTGAAGAGATCAAGAGCACACGGCTCGCCGTCGAGCAGCACGAAGGCCGTATGCAGATTCTCTCGCAGCAGGTGGACTCCCTGGGCCGGTGGGTCAGGATCGGCGTGAGCCTTCTGGTCATCCTCTCCGCGGCCGTCCTTGTGCTTCTGTCTCTGCTGCTCCACAGCCGATGAAGAGCCCCCGGCCCGCAAATAAAGTTGAGAAATGTGGCGCATTTTGAAGCGGCCCGAGACTGTCGTCCCGATCACCGCATTTGCCACGCAAATGTCCATAACCTGCACAATTTAATCCGCGTCGAATGTGCGGCGTCTGCTGAAATCCCCAGCAAAAGCCTCACCTCACCACGCGGAATTTTTTCGCCGGAAAACGTAGAATCAGACCATGGGAATCACCCGCGAAGAAGCTCTGGACTGCTTTCGCAGCGACGATCTGATCGGACTTGGCATGGAAGCCGACGCCATCCGCCGCCGTTTGCATCCCGAAGGCGTAGTCACCTATGCCCTCGATGCCGCCATCGAATATCCTGGCGCGGCACAGGTAGCCAAAGCCTGCATGCCTCGTATTTGCAATGAGATAGAAGACGCCATCGAAGACGGCGCAACCTCGGTCACCCTGCATGGCGAAGCCTCCTCCAACCACGACGTCGCCTGGTTTGAAGCCCTCTTCCGCGAAATCAAGCACCGCTTCCCTGCTCTCTGGCTGCACTCCCTCTCGGCCTCCGAGATCCTCGAAATCGCCCGGCACTCGGCCCTGCCGCTGCGCGATACCATAGCCCGGCTGCGCGACGCCGGTCTGGACTCGATCCCGGGCAGCGACGCAGGTATCCTCGACGACGCCGTCCAGCCCCGGAGCACCCGTAAGTGCTGCACGGCGGAGAGTTGGCTGGCCGTGCAACGCACCGCCCACGGGCTCGGGATGCAGACCACCGCGAGCATCCTCTTCGGCTGCGGCGAGACGTTGGAGCACCGCCTAAGCCATTTAGATTCAATTCGCCAGCTTCAGGAAGAGACCGGCGGCTTTACGTCATTCACCCCGCGCAGCTTCACCCCGCCCGCTGCAGCGGTACCCGGTTTTGAGGAAGCCACCGCGGTGGAGTACCTGAAAACGCTGGCAATCTCGCGCATGTTTCTCGACACCATCGCGAACATGGAGTGCAGCCTCGACACCCAGGGACTCAAGGTTCTGCAGGTCAGCCTGCGCTTCGGAGCCAACGATGCCGGCAGCATTCTGCTTGCGAAAGGCGCCCTGGCCGCCACGGAAGAGCAGGTTCGTCACGTGATCCGGGATGCCGGCTTCAGGCCCAACCAGCGGGACACCCTCTATCGCACGATGTTCCTGGGCTGAATCCGGGAGCGTCATCGAAGACTCGATTCGCCTCTGCTGCTGCCCTTGCCGCCCACTTTCTTCGATCGTATCGCGTAGAATCGGTTGATCGACTGACCCTCACGCCGGAGCATTACACCTGTCCCTTCTCACCCAATCCTTGACCTCTCTCCTAGGGATGCTTTTTGCTCCAAAGGGGCTTGGTCACTACTGGAAGACACACTATGCGGACAAGACGTTCGAGCATCTTTACCGGTGGAATGCCTTCGATACGGCTCTGCTGATTCCGTATTTCATCGTCATGATCATCCTGGCGTTTTATGGGGTCCATCGTTACCAACTGGTCTGGCTGTACTTCAGGAACAAGAAGAAGGCTGCTAAGTGGAGCGACTCTCCGGCGCGTTTTGCTGAGGGCGACTTGCCGTTTGTCACGATTCAGCTTCCTATTTTCAACGAGCAGTTCGTTATTGACCGGCTCATTGAAGCGGTCTGCAGGCTGGACTACCCGAGGGATCGGTTTGAGATCCAGGTGCTTGATGACTCCACCGACGAGACCACTGGCGTGGCGCGTGAGATCGTTGAGCAATATGCGCAGGGATTCGCCGGGATGGAGCCGCAGCCGATCGTCTATCTCCATCGCAGCAACCGTCATGGATACAAAGCGGGCGCGCTCGACAAGGGGCTGGATGTAGCGCGAGGGCAGTTTGTGGCGATCTTCGACGCGGACTTCGTGCCGCCGCCGCAGTGGGTGATGCAGGTAATTCACCACTTCGCCGAGCCGGAGATCGGGATGGTCCAGACACGCTGGACGCACCTCAACCGGAACTACAGCTTTCTCACGCAGGTGGAGGCGATCCTGCTCGACGGCCACTTCGTTCTGGAGCATGGAGGACGCAGCCGCGCGGGCGTGTTCTTCAACTTCAACGGCACTGCCGGGATGTGGCGGCGGGAGACGATCTCAACCGCAGGCGGCTGGCAGCATGACACCCTTACCGAAGACACCGACCTGAGCTATCGGGCGCAGCTAGCTGGATGGCGGTTCAAGTACCTGCAGGATGTAGAGTGTCCGGCGGAGCTGCCGATCGAGATGACGGCGTTCAAGACGCAGCAGGCGCGTTGGGCCAAGGGCCTGATTCAGACGGGAAAGAAGATTCTTCCCAAGGTGTTGAACAGCGATGCGCCGTGGCACACGAAGCTCGAAGCGTGGTATCACCTGACGGCAAATATCAGCTATCCGCTGATGATCGTGCTGAGCGTGCTTCTGATGCCTGCGATGATCATCCGCAGTTGGCAGGGTTACATCCAGATGTTTCTGATCGACTTTCCGCTGTTCATCGCGAGCACCATGTCGGTCTCCACGTTCTACCTGGTCAGCCAGAAGGAGCTTTACCCAAAGAGCTGGTACAAATCGATCATCTACGTGCCGTTTGTGATGGCGCTGGGCGGCGTCGGGCTGACGATCACGAATACGAAAGCGGTAATGGAAGCGCTGTTCGGAATCAAGAGCGCATTCGCCCGCACGCCGAAGTACAGCGTGAAGAAAAAAGGCGAGCGAAGCCAGGCAAAGGTGTACCGGAAGCGGCTCGGCATTGTGCCCTGGATCGAGCTCGCGATCGGCTGTTACTTCGCATGGACGGTCTACTATGCGATCTCGACGGAGAACTTCTTCACGGTGCCATTCCTGTTGCTGTTTGTGTTCGGATACTGGTACACCGGACTGCTGAGCCTGTTGCAGGGGCGATTCGAACGAAGCGGAGACGCTGGCCAGCAGATGCACGAGAAGCCTTACCCTGTTGGAGTTTAGTCTTGCGCTTCGGCGGGTTGGGGATAGGCAACTGGTAGACTGGAGCCTCAGCGCGCACCATATCTGACGCCGGAAAAGGCGACCCCTGAAGGTGGTGAGAACGGGCCTATGATTAATGCTGTCCTGCTTGCATCTGCTTTGATTCTGGGGTACGTGGTGTCGGTCGGAATACTTATGGCGACGACCTTCTGGATCACGTCATGCGCACCTAAATTCGTGGCCAGAGAGTATCGCATCCGGAAGAGATACAAGCTAGTCGAACTGGTTGCGTGGTTTGTCTGCGCTGCTGGAGGCGGATATGTCACAGCGGCTGTTGCCGGTCTGGCGCGTGCATGGCAACCGGGCATACTGCTGGCGGCGGCGCTGGTCCTTGTGGCGTGGACCAATACGTGGGAGATGCGCCAACGTGGAATTATCTACCAGGTGGGGATCACCATCGTGTCGCTCGCCGGAGTTGCGGCGGGATTCTTATTGCGGTTCAAGTAAACCGAGTTAGCTTCTATGCGAAAGGCCCGCACGTCAGCGGGCCTTTTGAAGGTACGAACCGGATGTGCTCCCAGAGTTAGAACTGGATGCCGAACTTGACCGGAATGTAAGTCGTCGTCGAACTGTTCTGCGGGAAGACGTTGAAATAGGGGCTCGTGCTGCTGTCTCCGAACGGGCGAGACTGGTTGGCGACGTACACATAGCGCGCCTCCGCATAGAACCTCTCTGAGGCGAAGCGGGAGAACTTGTACGTGGCCCCAATACCTACGCTGACGCCCGGCGCATTGCTTGTGTATTTGTCAATGGTCTGGTTCGCCTGGTATTGCACGGGCCCATAGTAGGGGTCGAAGTACTCACCGATGGAAGGGATCGTGAAATTGGCAGTCTTATGGTAGAAGCCCACGCCGGCTACGACATAAGCGCCGTATTTATCGCCGTCGTAGAAGGTGTATTTCGGATCGATGGTGAACGACCACACGTGGCTGGTACCGCCCAGTTGCGAGAGGGCGTTGCCGTTTTGGTCGGACGCACCAAGGCTGTTGTAGATCCCCAGTAGATTGTTCAAGGTGCTGGTCTGAAAGCCGAAGTGGTCATAATCGAATTGCACGTTGACGGCGACCTTCTTGTTGAAGTTGCGGCCGCCGCCTACCTGGAAGCCCCAGCCTGTCGTGAGATCGTTATGCGTTCCCTGGGTCGGCACCCCAAAACCGCCGCCCGCGAAAAAGTCGTATTTGCGAGAGCCGTCGGGGTTTGTGTGACTGTCGGTGTAGTTCGGGCGGCCGTAACGGCGTCGCGGTGGCGGTTGTTCGGCGCTGCTGCCGAAGTTCAGGGATTCGGCATTTGCGGTCTCGGTTGTGCCGGTGCTGCTGCTGTAGTTGAGATCGTCCGGCGTGGAAAGAAGCAGAGGAGCGGCGAGACTCGCCTTTAGACTGGGCGCTGCGAAGATTCGGGCGGGACCAGCGGACTGCTGAGCGTGCAGACAAACCGTTCCTGCGGCGGCAAGAAATGAGACGGCTGCGGTGCGGCCAACAAGGTTGGCCAGGCGATTTGTGGTGATCGGGGTGCGCATCTGTTTTGTAGCTCCCTTGATTGCTTGAGGTCCTTCGTACGGGTAAACCCAACTGCGGCCTGCTTGTTGTGTAAGACGCAGAAAGAATGCGTTTGGATGACAGCCGGATGCGGTTTTGTGTTGGCCCAGCAAGAGATGGACGCAGCCTGCAAGGGACCGGGCGTACTGCAAACGCGGGACGCCCGGCCAGACCGGCTTTGAGGTTTAGTGAATGTCGAACTGCTCCGGATGCAGGCTGGGGTCGGATTTGACGAGAATGGTCTTGCCGACCATCTCTTCCATCTCCTGCAGCCACCTGCCGCCGGTGGTCTTCAGTTGCTTGACGACCTCGGGGTGTACGCGAAGCATGACGTCTCCACGATCGAGGTGCTTATGCATCTTCCGCATCTCGACATAAATGTCATTGCACACCGTAACAGGCGACTTCACCATGCCGGTGCCGACGCAGATGTTGCAGGTTGTCGACAGCGTTCGCTCGAGCGACTGCTTGACGCGCTTACGGGTGATGGCGACCAGTCCGAAGTCGTTGAACTGAAGAACCTTTGAAGGAGCACGGTCGCTCTTGAGCTCTTCTTCAAGGGCAGCCATAACCTTGTTACGATTCTTGCGCTCGTCCATGTCGATGAAGTCGATGATGATGATGCC
Source organism: Edaphobacter sp. (assembly GCA_965277265.1). Taxonomy (GTDB): domain Bacteria; phylum Acidobacteriota; class Terriglobia; order Terriglobales; family Acidobacteriaceae; genus Edaphobacter. Next base: position 3,507,059 of record CBDICF010000003.1, on the reverse strand, counting down.
GCCGAGATCTCGAAGACGAATCTGCCGAACGATCTCAGGGATGGCGTCGAGGTTGGTCTTGACGATGGTGTCTTCAAGCCGGGCGGTCTTGCCAACGAACTTGCCGGTGTTGATATCGATTGCGACCAGAGCCTCGGTTTGGTTAATGACGATCGATCCGCCGGACTTGAGCCACACCTTGGAGCGGAGCGCCTTGTTGATCTCTTCGGTGATACCGAACTGCTCGAACAGGGGCGTGTCCTTGGTATAGAGTTTCACGCGGCGAATCAACGATGGCTGAAAGCGCTGCAGAAAGCGCAGCACGCGCTCGTATTCGGTCTCGGTATCGACCCAGATGGCGGAGAAGTTGTCGGTCACCTGATCGCGAAGGATGCGTTCGACGAGGTTGAGATCGTGATAGATCAACGCGGGCGATTTGCTCGATTCCGATCGTTGCTTGATGTCGGCCCAGAGGTTGAGGAGGAAGCGGAGGTCGCTGCGCAGCTCTTCTTCGCTGGCGCCATCGGCAGCAGTGCGAACGATGAAACCGCCTGCAGCCTCGCCCTTCTCGCTGAGCAGAATCTCCTTCAAGCGGCGGCGCTCCTGATCGGAATCGATTTTGCGCGAGACGCCGGTGTGGTTGACTGTCGGCATGAAGACGAGGAAGCGGCCCGGAAGCGCGATATGCGAGGTGATGCGCGCACCCTTCTTGGCGATGGGCTCCTTGGCGATCTGGACGAGAATCTCCTGTCCGGGCTTCAGCAGTTCGCTGATGGCGGGCAAATTAGTGGACTGCATCGAACTGCGGCTGCCGCGGCGATCGCGTCCTCCACCGCTCGAACGCTCACGATCGCCTGCGCCGCCGGTGTTGCGCGGCCGCTCGAAGCGATCACGTCCGTTGCGGTCTCCACGCCGACCATCGCGCCGGCCACGTCCGCGATCCTGGTCACGAGATTGGTCGCGGTTGCGATCGGACGAAGGCGCTACAGGGGAAACCTGTGCATGATCCATGCCGCTGGATGCGGCCGCCCCGCCATCGTGAGACAAGCCTTCGTGAAGCACGTCCTCTTCGGTATCGGATTCGTCGAGATCTTCTTCATCGCCAGTCTCCAGATCCGCATGGAGAGGGTCATAAAATGCATCTTCTTCTTCTAGGTCGTCCTCTTCTTCGTCTTCTTCGTCGTCGTGACTGGAGCGCGTGATCTCGTCGATCGACATCTCGCGAATCATGGTGCCAAGATCGGCAGCGCCTTCGAGGGTCTCCTCTTCCTCGAAGTCTTCCATCTCTTCGATCGACGAGGCGTGGAGCGTGGTATTGTAGTCTTCCTCGTCGAGGGTCTCTTCTTCCAGTTCGCCGTCGCCTGGAGCAAAGTGCGGCGGCGCGCTATCGACCTCTGCCGTGTTTTCGGCACGGTTCACAACGGCGGTCTCGTGCTGGATAGGGTCCGCCGGCTCTGACGCGCGCTCAGGTGCGAAGGCAGCGATCGGCTCTTCGGTAGACATCTCACCTGTCGCGTGAACACTGGTCAATTCATGAGCAACATCAGCCGTATGTACGGGGGACGGTTCTGCCTGCCAGTCGAATCGATCATAGGCCGCGCCTGCCGTGGGATGAATCGGCAGATGCTCGTCCTGAGCGGGCGCGGCTTCGGATCCGCCAATGGACCCAGCGATGGGCGCAAGAGAGGCGCCGGGGTCTGGAGTGATGGTGTGGACGGGGCTGTGCTCCGGGTTGTAGTCGGAGTGGTGTTCGACATCCGAAATCGCGGCGGGCTGCTGCGCTTCGGGCTCGCTCTCGATCTCGCGTTGCTGGTCTCGTTGCAGGGCCGAGGTCTGGATTTCGGGCGTTCCAGCTTCGAGAGTAGATCCGCTCTGGCGGTACTCGCTTGGCGCGACAGGATCGAGCCGGTAGGAGGCGGAGGCAGCGGTCGGCTCGTACTCAGCGGACTCTAACGGAGCGGGCGCCTTACGTTGAGGCTCCTCAGATGGAGTGGGTTCTGGCTGATTTGCGAGGGAATTGGGCTGCTCTCCCCTGCTCTCGGGCGTCACGCTCGCGGAAGAGTGCGGCTGGTTCGCTGTCTGCGGCACAGGGGTGTACGTCTGCTGCACAGGTTGGGGGCTGGTGCGGAAAGCGGCTGCGCTGTCCTGACGGTGCTCTGCGCGGGGCTCGGACCGCCGATGGCGAGAGAGCGATTCACCGGGGAGCGTGGCTCCCCCATCCCAGCCACTGGGTATGGAAAAGCCAGGAGCGGCAGGGATGATAACGTTTGCGTCGACCGGCTTCGATGCGGCTGCCGGTCCGTCGTCGCCCTTGCGGTACTTCGAGAGCGACTCGCCCGGAAGCACAATCGGCTCTTGCGTGTCCGCACCCGCAGGTCCGTCATACGCAGGCTGATTATCGACGCCGTAAAGCGAAGCTTTGGGAGCGAAGCCCCTGGGGACACGAGATCCGCGTTGATCTCGGTCACGTCCGCCGCGCTCTCCGTGGACGCTCCCACGATCGTTGCGCCCGCCACGGTCATTGCGGTCATTCCGGCCACTGCGTTCGTTGCGGTCCCCACGATTACCACGATCGCTGCGGTCTTCCGTCTCCTGCGTTGCGTCCGGCGCCGGATAGGCGGACGCGATAGGAGCGGAGTTGCGAGGTGCCGCGGGGGGGATGGCCGATGCATCCAGACTCATTGAATCGTACGAATCGTGTGAATTGTCGTCTCGGATCTCTGTTTTTCCGACATGAGGATCGCCTGACAGATCGTTCGGACCCGGTGCATTGCTGCCCAGGGATTGCGGCAGTTGGTCACGCTCTCCGGCGCCACGGCTGCGACGGCGGCCGCGACGGCCACGCCAACGGCGGCTACCGTCGGCACCAGGGGCTCCTTCGCCAAGCTCGGCTCCGTCCACTGGCATGCTACCCGGAACGGGTGTAAAGGAGACCGGACGTTCCGAGTCGGTTTGATCCGGTCTACGGGCTTCCAACGGTGCAAGGCTACCGGCGCCCACGGACGGAATGCCTTCGGTGCCCGGTTGGCGATCGCGATTGCCGCCTCGGTCGCGACGTCCACGACGGCCACGATCTCCTCTGCCTCCTCCCTCGCTACGGTCTTTACGATCGCCGCGCTCTGCCCGCTCCGGACGTTCCGTCCTTTCGGAGGACCGGAGGCCGGAGTCGGTCGTCTGGTCGAGGCGATCGGGCGGGCTCGCGATGTTGCCTTCAAGGGTCGGCGGAGCGCCTCGGCTGTCACGGGCGTCGCGGCGGCCTTCGGTTCGCGGTGCGCGTCCATTGTCGGCGTGGCTGTCGAAGTCCGCGGAGTCGCCGGCTTCTTCCATGAAATCGGTGATGTAGAGGAAGGCGTCGCGCTCGAGGCCGATATCGACAAAGGAAGATTGCATGCCCGGCAGCACACGCGTTACCTTCCCGTTGTAGATGGAGCCCGCGAGGGTGTATTCATTCTCGCGTTCGTAGTAGATCTCGGTGAGGGCATCGTTCTCGACGATGGCGAGACGGGTCTCGTGGGGGGTGCTGGAGATGTAAATTTCTTTCGACATTCGCTGCGCTCTTTCTGCCCGCTCCGTTTGGAGGCGAGCGGCAGACGAGACAGAGAACAACCGGGAGCTTACCCTAGAAAGCCGGGCTTAGCTCACCGCGGGTACGGACAGGGTGCGGGGTGCGGAAGCGCGTGAACGAATCTCGATGTCCGGTGAGAGATATTGGGGCAGCTCATACGCGTTCCAGCAGAACGCGTGGCGGACCTTACCGGATGAATCGGGAAAACGAGGTGATGCTTCGAGCGACAGCAGACATCCGGAGTTTGTGACCAAAACAGTATCAGAATCGAAGTTCTGAGACGGGGCCGTTCGCCATCCGGATGCAATCATTCCCTGAAACCTGTCCGGCCAACGGATCGATGTCTCTCGTCTGGCCGGCCTTTTCTTCTAAAAAGTCGTTGTGTTGCCGCTTGCTGGCGACCCTTGCGCCGAAAGTAGCGGGAAAACCTGTCCGGCATCTACAGCCGTTCAAGTGTTGTTAACAGTATTGCACTAAAGCCGCTACGAAAGCGAAACCGAATCCGACGCGGCCTGAAACCAGGGCTTAGACGGGACACACAATGGACCTGCCCGCGGGGCGAAGGTAAGGTACTCGACTGCAGGCCGTCAATTGACGAATCGGCTCATTCGGATGTTCATCACGATTCCGAGTGCCAGAAACGTAAACAGGATGGAGGAACCCCCGTAACTCAGCAGCGGCAGGGGGATACCCGTGACGGGCATCAATCCTACGACCATTCCGATGTTGACGGCGATCTGAAATATGATCACCGCGACCACACCCATGATGATGAAGCTGCCCGGCAGGTCCGATGCCGTCTGCGCGTTCTGAATCAGGCGCATGAGAATGAGGAAGTAGAGAAGCAGCACACCCACGGCTCCTACAAATCCATGTTCCTCGCAGAACGCCGCGAAGATGAAGTCGGTATACGGGATGGGCAGAAAGTCGCCCTGTGTCTGTGTTCCTTTATTGGCGCCCTTGCCCCAGATGCCGCCCGCGCCTACGGCGATAAGAGATTGGCGAATCTGGTAGCCGGAGCCGCGCGGATCGGCATCCGGGTCCATGAAGCTGGTCAGGCGGGCCTTCTGATAGGGCTTCAACACCTTGCCGGTCTTCCATATCCCGCCGCCAAGCACAGCCAGGACAAGAACGATGATCGCCGCCTGCTTGAAGCGGATGCCGCCCAGATACAAGCCGCAGACCAGAATGGGCAGGTAGGTCAACGACGTCCCGAGGTCCGGCTGCTTCAACACCAGCAGCATCGGGATGCAGACCATCGCAGAGGCTTTGCCGATATCGCGCCAGTTCAATTCCCTGCCTGCGAGTCCCCAGAAGTAGCGGGCGACTGCGACAATCAGGACCAGCTTGACCCACTCGGACGGCTGAAAATGAATACCCCCGGGGAACTTAATCCAGCGCCGGCCACCGAGCACTTTGGTCCCGACCACCAGAACTGCCACGAGTGAGACCAGGCTGATCCCGTAGGCCCAATGAGCCGCGTCGATGAGGCGATGGTAATCGACCAGCGAGATAAGAAACATCAGCACCAACCCGATGGCCAGGAAACCGATCTGCTTGTGGTCGAAGCCATGAAACTTGGTCTGCAGGGTAGCTGACTTGATTTCAAGGACCGAGATGACCGACAGCACAAGCACAAAGCCCAGGAGAACCCAATCGAAGTCGCGATACGAAGAGAGGCGAGGCATTCGGGCTGATCTCTCCTATTCCCCGCTCGGAACCGCTGCGGCTGGACGGGTTTGGGATGCGGGTGGGGTTTGGAGATTTGCCGGTCCGGGCACAGCGGCGATGCGGACATTATTGTCTCGCTTGCGCTGCTTATTGACGTAGGCATCGATAACCTGGGCCGCGAGTTTTGCGGAGTTGTTGCCCCAGTTCCCGTGCTCCCAGAGCACGGCCACGACGATGTCCGGGTTACGCCGCGGAGCCATGCCGACGAACCAGGCATTCGGCTCGGTATTGTGCCCCTTACCGGTGCGCGAAAGAGCATCGTGCCCGATGACCTGCGCCGTGCCGGTCTTTCCGGCAAAATCGACGCCGTCCAGATGCGCCACATAGGCCGTACCAATGGGGCTGCTGGTCACGTTTGCCATGGCATCGGTGATGATCTGCCAGTTTTCGGGCGTCAGCGGAATAGTCTTGTCGCCCGAGCCGGGGAAGCTCTCGTGGATGGCCTCAAGCTGGTCGGCCGGCACCTCGTCCGGGAAGACGACGTGCGGCCGCCGCAGGACTCCGCCCGAGGCGATGCCGCTCAGCGCACGGGCGAGCTGCAGCGGAGTCGCCGTCACTGCTCCTTGCCCGATACCGACCGAAATCGTCTCACCGGCATACCATGGTGCATGCTGGGTCTTCTGCTTCCACACCGTGGACGGCATCGTACCCGCCACTTCATCCGGCAGGTCGATCCCGGTCTTCTGCGAGAACCCTAGTGAGGTCGCATACCGCGCAATCGTGTCGATGCCCAGCCGGTTCGCGAGCGTGTAATAGAAGGTGTCGCACGAATAGGGAATGGCGTTGTCGATGTTCACCATGCCGTGATGCTTGTCGCAGGCATAGAAGTGGCCGTAGAAGGTGGCTCCCCCGTTGCATTCGACATGCATGGTCTGAGCGACGTTCTCCTGCAGGCCGGCGACCGACATGATGATCTTGAAGGTGCTGCCGGGCGCAAGCTGTGCCTGGATGGCTTTGTTGAGCAGCGGGTGGTCGGGGTTGTTAAGGATTTCGCTCCAGTAACTTCTGGTCAGGCGCACCGCAAACTGATTTGGATCGAAGGTGGGACGGGATGCCATGGCCAGAATCTCTCCCGTATGAGGATCCATCGCGACGATGGCGCCTATTTTTCCCTCAAGCGCCTTCTCGGCGGCCATCTGGACATCGAGGTCGATGGTGAGCCGCAGGTCTTTGCCGGGAGTGGCCAGCGTCTCTCCGAGCCGACCGAGTTCCCTGCCATGGCTGTTGACGATGATGTCGCGGCTGCCGTCGATGCCGCGCAGCAGTGAATCGTAGGTCTGCTCCACTCCCGAGCGGCCGACGACATCGCCAGGCGAGTAGAACGCGTAACGAGGATCATCGAGCATCTGCTCGGAGACCTCGCCGACGTACCCGATCAGATGCGCCGCGAAACCGTCCCTGGGATAAAGGCGCCGCTGCTCGTCGAGGGTTTCAAGCTCTGGCAGTTCGTCCCGGTGCGCCGCGATAAAGGCCTGTTCGTCGGGGCTGATGTCCTGCTTCAGCGGAATGGGGGCGTACTTGGGCGCGCTCTGGTAATGCCGCAGCGTAGCCAGAATCTGATCCACCGGCATGTGGAGGCCCTTGGAGATGAGCGGCAGGTCGGCTTCCAGGTCCTTCATCTGTTCGCGGAGAAGATAGCAGGACACCGAGGGATAGTTATCCACAAGGAGTCGGCCGTCACGGTCGAAGAGCCGGCCGCGCGGAGCGAGAATGGGCACCTTGCGTATGCGGTTCGCCTCGGCCAGAGAACGGAAGCTTTCGGCGTTGAGCACCTGGAGCCGCCACAGCCCCGTGATCAGGACAGCAAGAATGAGCGCAACCAGATATTGCGCGGAGTGGAGCTTCCCTGCGGGCAGCTTCTCGTTCCTGCCGTTCGGCCCGATCGAGTTTTGGTCGGAGTGGAGCGATGGTTCCATGCGTTCTCTCAGTCTACGACTTCAGCGGCGGAAAGCGCTGAACACCCGTAAGGCGAGTCAATCGTTGCGCTTCGTATGATCGAGCAGGAAAAAGATCGGCAGCGCTACCGCGGTGTTTATTGCGGCGCGAATAAGCTCATGGACCCAGAGGATGTGGAAATCCACGATCCCAAGCAGACGGCGATCAATGAGGAAGAGCAAGAAGCTGTTGAGCAGGAAGAATCCGAAGTTCATGACGATACGCGTCGTCAGGCTCTCAACGTCGACCTGGATGCCAATGCTGGCCGCGATATAGCCGATCACCGACTTCGCCATGCCGTTCACGCCGATGGGCTGATTGGTCAGGGCATCCTGCAGCAGCCCGATGACAGCGCCGGTCAAAGTGCCGGCTACCGGATTGCGGCGTGAGACCGCGAAGAAGATGGTAACGATCAGCGGCAGATCGAGGATGGCAAGCCGGGGAAACGGCTTCGGCAGTAGCGCCTGAAGGAGTATCGCGCCAAGTGGCACCAGAAGCGCGACGGCAGCTGGAAAAGTGTGCTGCTCAAGTTCCCGGCGGGATGTATAGCTGCGTGTGGCCATAAGGCTGTCTTCGTTTCCGGCTTTGTGTTGCGAATTGCGGCTGCTAAGACTGAGGGCTCGGCTTGGGTGGAGAGTCTGGCTGGGCCTGCGGCTTGGGTTTCTTTCCGGAGAAGGGCTGGGGTTTGTCTTTGGACGGCACCGGCTTCGTCGCTGGTTGTGGAGTGGGTGTAGTGCCTGTGGGCAGGTTTTCACCTCCGCCAGGTTTCAAATCCGCGGCAGGAGGTGTGGTGCCGGGGGTAAACCTGTCGGTATGAAGGGTCGGAAGAGGATGCGGAACTGCGCCCCCCGGCGTAGCGGCAGGAGAGACCGGCGCAGTGGTTTGATCACTCTTTCCCGTTTGGTCCGGGTCATGAAGGCTGGGCAGGCGGTCTGCGACGATCTGGGCCGCGGAACGGGCGGCAGCCTCGGCAGCGAGCGCATCGGCCGCGGCTTGAGCGGCAGCGTTGGCCTCAGCCGTAGCGGCTCCCTTCGCGAGGTCCTTCTGAGCTTCGAACGGAAGGGCGGCCTCCGTTCCGGTAATGATGAGCACCTCTTCCAGCCGATCGAGATTGGCCGCCGGCCGTAGGCGAATGGTCGTGTAGGGCTGGTGATCCGGGTCTGGAGCGATGCTTTCGATCGTTCCCACGGGAAGTCCGCGCGGATAGACCTGGTCGCCTCCCGAGGTCAGCACCTGTTCGCCCGGCTTGATCCGCGCATCCGGCGTCAGATTGTTGATCAGGATGCGTCCGGCGGTGGAGCCCCGCAGAATGGCTCGAATGCGTGTCGTCGCCAGCAGGACACCCGCACCCGACGTCTGGTCGTTGATCAGCAGCACCTGGGACGTGTGCGGAAAGACGTCCCGCAGCTTGCCTACGATTCCATCCGGCGTAATAACCGCCTGGTCCGGCTTCAAACCGTCGTTTGCGCCTTTATCGATATAGATAACGCGCGAGAGCTCGCTTCCGCTGGTTCCAATCACCTGCGCCGCCACGGTGGAGGCGACATAGTGCTGCTGAAACTTGAGGAGCGCCTGGAGCCGCCGTCCTTCGATGGCATCCTCGGCGAAGGCCGCCTGCTCCAGCCGAAGCCGCGCAATCTGCTGTTGCAGATCGTGGTTCTGCTGGCGGGTATGGCGAAGGTCCACGTAGTTGGCCCAGCCGCCCCGCACATTCGAGCCAATCGCATGGAAAAGCCGCTCAAACGGCGCAGCCATCGAGACCGCCCAATACCGCAGGACTGTGACCTTGGTGCCATCCGGCGCGCCCGATTCCACGGGCCGCCTAACCTGGATGGCGAGCCCGATGGTCTGCGCGAGCAGGATCACCACCAGGACCAGAACATTTTTGAACCGTGTGAAGAAGGATTCCATGCGCTATCTAATGATTATCGGCGATATGAGGCATCCCCGCAGGTGACGCCGCAGATGCGGAAAGAAACCTGACGTGAGCAATTCTCTCGCCTGTTGGAAGCTCATCTCCCCGGCTACACGCCGCCCAGGTAGCGCAACGCGCATAATAAGCAGAATGGCCTTTCGCTCAGGTTTCGTCTCCATCATCGGTCGCCCCAACGCGGGCAAGTCCACCCTGCTCAACGCGCTGCTCGGGCAAAAGCTCGCCATCGTTACCCACAAGCCCCAGACGACGCGCACCCGCATTCACGGCGTTCTCGAAGTTCCGCTCAAAAAAAAGGCCAAGGGCGAGCCCGGCCACCCCGCCGCGCAGGTCGTCCTAGTTGACACCCCCGGGGTCCACAAGCCTGATACCCAGCTCGACCGCCGCATGATGCAGGAAGTCCACGACGCCCTCGAATCCCGAGACGCCGTCCTATTCCTGGTCGACGTAACCCACCGCCTGCCGCGCATCGAAAGCACTGAGAGATCCAAGACCACAGGCCGCATGGCACTAAGCGCCTCCGAGGACGACTTCGCTCTCTCGCTTATTAAGAAGCTTGAATGCCCGGTGATCCTCGTGCTTAATAAGATGGACGCAATCCCAAAAAAAGACCTCCTCCCCCTCATCGCCCACTGGTCCACGCTCCACTCGTTCGCCGACGTCATTCCCATCTCCGCCCGCAAGAAGGAGGGCCTTGAACTCCTGCTCGAAAAGATCGTGGGCCAGCTTAGGGAGGGCCAGCGCTACTTCCCCAAACACCAGCTCACCGACCAGCCCGAGCGCTTCCTCGTAGCCGAGATGATCCGGGAAAAGATCCTCCTGCTCACCGGCGAAGAGGTTCCTTATGCCACCGCCGTCGTCATCGAAAAGTACGAAGAGCCCGCCTCCATAAAGAAGCTCAAGGACGGCAAACTCCCCATAACTAAAATCTCCGCCGCCATCTTCTGCGAGCGCACCGGGCAGAAAGCCATCCTCATCGGCAAACAAGGCGAGATGCTCAAACGCATAGGCACCGCCGCCCGCAAAGACATCGAGTCTCTTCTGGGCACCCGCGTCTTCCTCGAACTCTTCGTAAAAGTTCAGGAAGAGTGGCGCAGTTCCCGAGGGTTCGTAGAAGATCTCGACTGGCGACGCCAACTAGAACTCATCGCTGAAAAACAGCAATCCGAAGAAAAGTAGTTAGCTCTTTATTGCCCTCATACGAGCGACCAGATCATTAGCCGCCGCTTGCCAGATTGGGAACTCAAAGCTAAATCCGTGCTTTATGAGGACTGTGGGCACGACACGACGGCTCTTTAAAATAAGCTCTGTCTCCGTGCGCATGAAGAAAGCGCCAACCGCAAGCATCCAGCTGGATGCGGGTAAACCTATGGGCGCCTTCCATGCTCGCTGAAGATCACGCATGAAGTCACGATTCGGTAGTGGCTGCGGGGATGTCATATTGACGACGCCACCCGTCTCTTCCGCAACCTCCGGGTGCGATAAGAGCAAGTCGATGGCTCGAACATAATCCCGATCGTGCATCCACGAAACATACTGCGTGCCTGGTCCTTCAGCCCCGCCGAGCCCAGCTCGCACTAACCTGGACAGGACAGAAAAGACACCTCCCGCATCTGGACTCATAACCATGGAAGAACGGAGAGCGATCTTTTGGGTCTTCGATGTAGGAATGGAAGCGAAGGCTTCCTCCCATTGGTGAGCGACATCCACAGAGAACGCCCAGGTCTCAGGTAAACCTGGCTGTTCCTTCGTGAGAGGTCCTCCACTCCGACGCCCAAACTCCCCGGTAAATTCATCCTGCGTACGATCGAGCGAGTGGCGATAGATCGTCGAGGTGCTGGCATTCATCCAGATGCGAGGCGGGTGGCGTGCAGCCGCAATCGCATCGCCGATCAAACGGGTCGGCATGGTACGCGATTCGTAAATTTGACGGCGATTTGCAGGCGTATAGCGGCAGTTCACGCTGCGCCCGGACAGGTTAATGACGGCGTCTGCTTCCTCCATCTCGCTCGTCCAATCTGGGTTCAGAGTGAGTGCGTCCCAAGCGATAGTCCTCCAAGGAAAATCGTCTCTCCGCTGTACAGGCTTCCGCGACATCACAACTACGTCGTGTCCTTGAGCGTGGAGATGACGTGCGAGCATCGTCCCGATCTGACCGGAGCCTCCCGGCAAAAGAATCTTCATCCACCTACTCCTTCACACTAACCCCAAGCGCCTTCATCTTCCGATATAAATGACTCCGCTCCAGCCCCAGCCCCTCCGCCGCCCGGCTCACATTCCCGTGAAATTCATCCAGCTTCTTCAAGATGTAATCCCGCTCATACGCCTCCCGAGCCTCCACGAGCGATGAGAACTCCTCCCCCCGCGTACTGACTCCCCGTCCCGAATCCCCGGTCTTCCCCGCCCCCCCACCCGCTCCCCGATACACCAGCATGGGTAGGTGCTTCCGCTCGAGCCGCTGCGTCTTTGGATTGAGAATCAGCACCCGCTCCACCAGGTTCCGCAGCTCCCGCACATTCCCGGGCCAGTGATACTGCTTCAGCGCACCCAGCGCATCCTCGGTCATCTCCACATGCGGGCGTCCATACTCCACTCCAAACTGCTGTAGAAACTCCTTCACCAGCAGCGGAATATCCTCCTTCCTGTCGCGCAGCGGAGGCACAAAAAACGGAATCACATTCAACCGGTAAAACAGGTCCTCGCGAAAGTTCCCGCGCGCAATCTCCTCTTCAAGATCCTTGTTGGTTGCCGCGATCACCCGCACATCCACATGCACCGGATGCGAAGCTCCCACGGGTAAGAACCTTTGTTCATCGAGTGCCCGCAGCACCTTGGCCTGCGTCTTCAGGCTCATATCCCCCACTTCGTCGAGAAACAGCGTCCCCCCGTCGGCCCGCTCGAAGGTCCCGCGCTTCTCCGTCGGGCCGCCCGGCACCGCTCCATGGCGATACCCGAACAGCTCGCTTTCGATGTAGTCCTCTGGAATCGCCGCGCAGTTCAGCTCCACAAACGGCCGGTCTTTGCGCAGACTCTCCGCGTGCATCGCACGGCCCACCAGTTCCTTGCCCGCGCCCGACTCGCCATAGATCAGCACCCGCCCATTCGTCGGAGCCATCAGCTTGATCTGCTGCCGCAGCGCCTTCATCGGCACGCTTTGCCCCGTCACCGTCCCCCGCGTCAGTTGCCGCGAGAACTCCTGGTTATCCTCCCGCATCTGCCGCGCCTTCATCGCATTCTTCAGTACGATCAGCGTCCGCTCCAGCGACAGCGGCTTCTCCAGGAAGTCGTAGGCTCCCAGTTTGGTCGCCCGCACCGCGGCCTCGATGGTGCCATGCCCGCTGATGATCACCACCTCGGGAACATTCGCCCGCTCCATCTCGCGTATCTCCGCCAGCGCGTCCAGCCCATCACGATCCGGCAGCCAGATATCGAGCAGCACCACATCGTAGGCCGCATCACGCAGCAGTTCCAATGCCTCCGCAGCGGTAGCCGCGCTGGTCACCAGATAATCTTCCTCCCGCAGAATGCTCTCCAGCGACTCCCGAATCTCCGTCTCATCATCGACAATTAGCACGTGATTCATTCGCCGCCTCGCGCAACAGCAGCAGACAATTTGTCGTCTGCATTCTTCCGAACGGCGCCATTGTCCCCGACAAATGTCGCCCCAGAATGCTGCACGATCTGCATCGGCTCGTATGTGGAAACCGAGCCAGGAGCAAGCGGCATTTCAAGCTCCCCATCTAGACTCATCGCCGCCCTCAACTCCACAATAAACTTTGCCCCGGCGGGCTCGTTCTTCTCCGCCCGAATCGTCCCCTGGTGCTCCTGAATGATCTTGGCTGCAATGGCCAACCCTAACCCCGTGCCCCGCTGCTTCGTCGAAAAATAGGGCAGAAACAGCCGCTCCCGCATCTGATCGGTAAGCCCCGATCCCGTATCGGCGATCGTCAGCTCGACCATTCCGTTCTCCAACAGGCTCGTACACACAAACAATTCCCGCAGTAGACTATGCTGCATCGCCTCCGCGGCGTTGTCGATCAAGTTGCCAAGCGCACGCTTCAACGCCTCCGGGTCTGCCATCACGAGCGGCAGCTTCGCACTCATCTTCCGCACGATCCTTATGTTCTGCATACGCCCGGCAAACAGCGCCAGCGAGTTCTCGACGATAGTATTCAGATCGGCAGGCTTGGGCCTGGCGGTTGGGAACTCCGCCAACGCCGCGAACTGGTCCACCAGACTTCGCATGCTCTCCACAGAACTTGTAATCACCTCGCTGCACCGCCGAATCACCGCAACCGAAGGCGACTCCACGACGCCCTCCACAGCCGTCCCATGCGCCAGCCGGTCAATGTGCCTCCGTATCTGCTCCGCGCTGAGGCTGATTGGCGTCAGCGGATTCTTGATCTCATGCGCCACCCGCCGCGCTACCTCTTTCCACGCGGACTGCTTCTGCGCTCGCAGCAACTCCGTGGCATTTTCGAGGACCAGAACATACCCCTGGTGCTCCCGCCGCATCCGATCGGCGGCGGCAGGCATATCCAGCAGCGCCACGGTCGCGAGCAGGTTCATCGTCCCGCCAAATCTGCCATTCGATGCAGGAGGAGCAAGCGTAAGCTCAATCTCGCTCGAAGCCGATCCCATCCGGTGACTCCGCCTGATCAGCCGGTCCAGCACCTCCGACACCTCCGCCGGGAAGACGTCTTTCATCACCTGCCCGTAAAAAGGCCGCTGCCCACCCGGATCCATCATCTCGCTCAACGCCCGGTTGGCCAGTATGATCCGCCGGTCGGCATCGAGCGTGGCTACCCCGTTCGGAATCGTTTCGAGCATCGTCTCCAACTCTCCACGCCTGGCCTCGAGCGCAGCGTTGGCCGCGCTCAACTGCACTGTCGAGTGCTCCACAGCCATACGGCTTCCTTCGAGGTCAGCGGCCATATGGTTGAAGCTCCGCACCAGCTCGCCCAACTCCTCCGTCGCACTTTCTGCCACGCGATGCGCATAGTCCCCAGAGGCGATGGCCTCCATGGCGTCCGCCAGCGCCTCGACCGGCTTGGTTACCTGCTTCGACAAATGCAGCGCGAGCCAGCTCGAAGCGAATAACGCAAGGCTTGTCATCATCATGAGCAGAAGCATATATAGATCGCGGATCTGCCGCCGCTCCCGGTAAAGCGCCCAGTACGCATCTGCATTCTTACGCAGCCGGGCCATCGTCGCGGTCATGCCAGCCGGCATTGGCAGCCCTACGACAACCGTGCTGCCCTGCCTAATCGCCGCCGCGCCAAGCGCATAATCCGCGGACCCGAGCGAGAACACAGGGTCGTCACTCCGTTGCGCCGCCGCAAGCATGGCCGCATCGGTGCCATCGGTAGCCGTTCGTCCGGCGGCTGTACTCGGCGCGGTTTGATCGCCGTCTTCGCTGCTCTGCTCCGGCAGCCACGTCTTCACCTCGGCCGTAGCGCCAACCCGCTGCGGCATTTGAAAACCCGCAACGGCACGACCATCGCGAAACACTACCGCAAACCCGTTCTGCAGCGTCGTCTCATGCTGCCGGAGCACTCTGACGATAGCCTCCCGATTCGGCCGCGAAGGCGCTGTGGCGGTATTGCCTGAAGGCTGGTGAGCCGGACTCCGCGCTGGGCTCCGAGTAGAACCATGCACCGGCTCGCGACTTAGACTATGTGACGTACCACGGGCTACCTTGTGTAACTCCCGATGGGTTGCAGCCACTGAACTGAAGACATTCCCCGTGACGGCCGGCGATGTCGGAAGCTCAGCCAGGCTCGCCGCAATCGAGTTTGCCTCGGCCCGTGCGTTCGCCGTCGTGTACTGTGCCAGCTCCAGTGCCATGTGGTTGCTGTCCTCACGCATCTCCGTCACTGGCTGCGAGAACCACCGGTCGACGGCACGGTTCATCAACCCATAGCTGAACAGGTACATGAATACGACTGGGATCAGGCTTACCAGGACCGCACCCCACAGCATCCGCGTGCGCAGCCTCGTTCCCATCACTCGGCTGCGCTGGTCGGCGTACAGCTTCAACACATTGCGCACCAGCAGCACGAGCACCGCGACGAACAGCAGAAAAGCCACGATCGACAACCCGGTAAACACAAAGAACTGCTGGGTTGTGGCCGGGTTCGGAATCCCCATATTGAACGCATTCAGTGCTGCAAAGATAGCAAACAGCACCAACAGGCACATGCCGAGCGCGAGGATGAACATCTTCCGACGGCTCGCCGTTGTGCCCATGGTCCAAACCTCTCTTCCAGTCCCCGAAGCCGTTTCGCGCATCGGCCCGTTGGTCTTCGAGCCGCCCTCGCAGTCAGCCCTTATACCAGCTCCGTCACAGCCTTCCACTCGCGGTTCTGCGCTTCCGCAACGGCGCCATAGGTCAGCGTACCGTTGAACGTATTCACGCCCTCTGCGATGCCCTTGTCCTCGCAGATGGCAGCGTTCGCTCCCAGCCGGGCCAACTTCAGCACATAGGGAAAGGTTGCATTGGTCAGGGCCAAAGTGGATGTATTCGGCACCGCCGCCGGCATATTAGTCACGCAGTAATGCACTACGCCGTTCACCTCGTATGAGGGGTCGGAGTGTGTCGTCGGATGCGCCGTTTCGATGCATCCACCCTGGTCGATTGCCACATCCACAATGACCGCGCCCTTCTTCATCTTCTCTACCATCGCCCTGGTCACGATCTTCGGCGCCGCCGCACCCGGAATCAGGACCCCGCCGATGACCAGGTCGGCCTCGCGGACGGCGTGTTCAATGTTGTAGCTGTTCGACGCTACCGTAAACACGCGGCCACCGAAGATGTCGTCCAGCTCCCGCAACCGGTTCAGGTTCAGATCGATCAGCGTCACCTTCGCGCCCATGCCCAGCGCGATCTTCGCCGCATTCGTCCCAACAATCCCGCCGCCGATCACGCAGACGTTTCCCGGCGCCACTCCAGGCACCCCACCCAGCAGAACCCCGCGTCCCCCATGCTCCTTTTCGAGATACGCCGCGCCCACTTGTACGCTCATGCGCCCCGCAACCTCGCTCATGGGAGTCAGTAGAGGGAGCGCCCCCGTGCGATCCCGAACGGTTTCGTATGCAACACCCGTCACCTTCGAGTTCAGCAGCGCATCGGTGAGGTCCGTCAGAGGCGCAAGATGCAGATAGGTGAACAGCACCAGCCCTTCACGAAAATGCCTGTATTCCTTCTCGACCGGCTCCTTTACCTTCACCACCATGTCCGCCAGCCGCCATACATCGTGCGCCGAGCCCACAATCTCCGCACCCGCGCCCTGGTACTCGTCATCCGGCATCGCCGACAGCGCGCCCGCCTTTTGCTCCACCAGCACCTTGTGTCCTGCCTCCACCAGCGCCTTTACGCCTGCGGGAGTGACACCTACCCGGCTCTCATGGTCCTTCACTTCCTTCGGCACGCCAATAACCATTCTTAGTCTCCCGTGTAACGCTCTTTGATTGTATCTACATGCATCCGCGTCGTGCGCCCGAACCCGCTTCTGGCCTTTGACGTTGCCTGTCTTTCTTCCTGCACACCGCCACCCACCACGCATCATTTAGATTGACCACATGCCCCACCCGATCCCACGGACAGCAGCCCTCTCCAGCCAACTTCTGCTTGCCGTGCTCCTCGTCGTACCCATCAACATCTCCATCGCCGCAGTTTGGATCTTCGACCATGCCAACGCCCACACCTCCCTTTTCGCTTTAAGTAACCTTGTAGGCCCCACCACCCACAGCCTCCTCCAGGGTGCCGGCCTCACCGCCTGTACCGACCAGATGGGCACCCCCGGCAACCCCATCTGCTTCCACGCCGGAAGAATGCCCCTGCCCTCCCTCATCGTCGCCCTCGGAATCCGCCTCTTGGGCGACCGCTACCTCCCCGTAGCCTTCTTGAAAGCGCTTCTCTTTTTGCTGCCGCTTGAAGCAGCCATCTACCTCGTCTGGACGCGCCTCCCTCGATCCCCACAGAGAAGACTCGCGATCGCGCTGCTCCTTCTGCTCCCGTTCATCATGCCCGCCATGCTCGCCGACGTAGTCAACCTTCAGGTCGAAGAGGGCTACTCCTACAGTCTTCTAGCCCTCGCCGCAGCCATTCTCTTCTTCCACCGCATGCCCCGCCTTGCGCGAAGCACCCGCACCGGCATCCCTAACGCCCTGCTTTTCGCACTCGCTGCAGCCGGCCTCTATCTCGCCAAAAGCTCCATGGCTCCCGCCGTTGCGGTGCTACTGGTCAGCTTTCTCTGGCTGGAGCGCCGTCCCGCACCACGCCTCGTCGTCCTGCTCATCGTCCTCGCCACGCCCATAGGCTGGGCTATCCATCAACACCACGCCAGCGGGCGCTACAGCATCGGCACGAGCATCGACGGCATCAATCTCCACAAAGCCAACAATCCCGAGTTCCTCAAACACTACCCGCCGCCCCCCGGGGACTCCCTCGACCGCTTCGACTCGGCGCTCAATCGGGGACACCACTTCAATGACGAATGGAGCTTCAACGACTACCACCAGCGCGCAGCGCTCACCTATCTCAGAATTCATCCCCGCCGGACCCTCCACGCCGAAGTCCGCAAGCTCAGCGTCATCTTCCTGTCTATCCGAAAATACGGCTCAAGCGAAAGCCACGGTTCCCTGCTGCTCGCCGAGACCGCGGGCCTGTTCCTCTTTCGTCTGATTCTCTGGACAGCCATTCTCTGCGCCGTCTACAACGTCCTCCGGCCTGGCCAGAACCCATCAAGACAAGCTGCTGGCATCATCTTCCTCGCCCTTATCGCAGCGTGCGCCCTGCCTTACCTCGCCGGCTTCGCATACACGCGCCACGTCAGCATCCTCATCTATCCCTCCACCCTGCTATGCTGCCGCATGCTCCTCGAAGAAAACCGATCGCAACCCACACGTCCGAACAGCCGACATGCTTCTGACACGGCAGATCGGGATTAGTCCTCTTCACCTCGCTGCGCATACACCCTACGTGGGATAGACGCGTCATCCGCCCTCTGTAACAGTCCGATTCACCAGACATTTTCCGCTAGCCAAAGCGGTTACACTATGCGAAGCCTCTTTTCAGGAAACGACTTCAACACATGTCCTCAAATTCTTTTCAGATGCGCTACTCCCGTATTCACAACATGCGGTCGCTCTTCAGCCTCTTCTCCAGCGACCTCGCCATCGACCTGGGTACAGCCAACACGCTCGTCTTCGCGCATGGCAAGGGCATCATCGTCAACGAGCCGTCCATCATCGCGGTCAACAAGATCACCAATGAAGTCGAGGCGGTAGGCAAAGAGGCAAAGGACATGCTTGGCCGTACGCCGGGCAACATCGTCGCCATCAAGCCGATGAAGGACGGCGTTATCGCCGATTTCCGCCACACCGAAAAGATGTTGAACTACTTCATCCAGAAGGCACATAACCGGAAGATGATGGTTCACCCGCGCATCGTCATCGGCGTGCCCTCAGAGATCACCCAAGTCGAAAAGCGTGCCGTCATGGACTCGGCTTACAGGGCGAAGGCCTCCGAGGTTCACCTGGTCGAACAGGCCATGGTGGCGGCGATCGGCGCCGGCCTGCCCATCACAGAACCCGGCGGCAACATGGTCGTCGACATCGGCGGAGGCACCACCGACATCGCGGTTATATCGCTAGCCGGCATCGTCTACTCGCGTTCGGTCCGCATGGCCGGAAACCAGATGGACGAGGCGGTAATGACCTACCTCAAGCGCAAGTACAACCTCCTCATTGGCGAACGCACCGCCGAGCAGATCAAAATCTCTCTCGGCTCTGCCTATCCGCTCGACAAACCCATCCAGATGGAGGTCAAGGGCCGGAACCTCATCGAAGGCGTTCCCAAGACCATCACCATTGAAGACTCCGAGATTCGCGAGGCGCTCTCCGAGTCCATCGCTACCATTATCAACGCGATCCGCGTAGCCCTCGAGCGCACTCCCCCCGAACTTTCCGCCGACATCTCCGACCGTGGCATCGTCCTGACCGGTGGGGGGGCGCTTATCAAGAATCTCGACAAGCGCATCAGAGAGGAAACCGGCCTCCCGGTCTCGATCGCTGATGATCCGCTCGCTTCCGTTGTTCTCGGAACGGGGAAGATGCTCTCGGACTTCAAACTCCTGCGCAAGATCTCCATCGATTAACTCGGGCGGGCCTTCGGTCACCGATCCGCATCTATACTGCGCAGGAAAGCGAGGCACATCGGCAGTCGACGCCTGCAAGCCACGGTTTTGCAATTCCCTGTAACATCGAGGAAGATGATTTGCAGACCCGCGCTGCTGCTTGCGCTTCTATATACACTTCCCCTTGGCGTCCTCGATGGTGTGGCGCAGACAGTAGTCCGTACCCTCCCTGCGAAGACGCCGCTCGCCGTCAATATCGACGACCACCTGCCAATGAAGGTCGGCCAGGCGATCCGCGCCTCGCTGCTCTATCCTGTCTACTCGGGTGAGACCGAACTGCTCCCGCAACATACGGTTCTCGAAGGCACCATCGTTGCGCTTACGCCCGACAAGAAGCGCCGCCTGCACGCCAGGCTTCGGGGAGACTTTACACCGTTCCGCATACCGGTCGTTCACTTTAGCAGTGTCGTGTTGACCGATGGACGCACGCTCCCCATCTCCATCGGCGATGCGACCGATGGCGCGCCCTACCTGCGCATCGTTCCGCCGCCGCCCAATACCGGCGGCCTCGTTAAACAGACGTTCGAACGCGCCAAGCAGGTTGCGCAGGATCAGATCCAGATCGTCACAGCACCGGATAAAGGCGACCGTGCTCTCCAGGCGCTCTATATGAATTTGCCCTATCATCCGCAACGGGTGGAAAAGGACACAGCCTGGAGCTTCGAGACCACCGCCCCGTTCACGCTTCCAGCCGATGCCACTCCGCTCGTGCTGCCCGACCCGGAGGTCGCGGCGAAGCAGAAGAAGAAATCGGTGGTCGAGGCTCCTGCTCCGGTAGAAGAAGGTCCTCCGACCTGGATACTGCAGGCTTTCCTGACGGAGCCGCTCGACTCGTCCACGGCGAAGATCGGTGAGACCATCCATGCCGAAGTCGCCCAGCCCGTATTCAATAAGGATAAATCCGTTGCGGTACCCGTTGGCTCCGTACTGACCGGCACGGTAGTTGCTGCGAAGCCGGCTCGATCGTTCGGCCGCAGCGGTACACTCCGGTTCGCCTTCAACCAGCTCACGCTTCCTCAGGGCGCACCACGCAGTGTGCAGACGACCTTGGTTGGTGTTGATGCTCCGGGCAAAATCGCGCTTGACTCCGAGGGCCAGTTCAAACCGGCTGCAAACAACGATTTGGTCATCCCGCTCCTCCTGGCAGCGCTTGCCCTACACTCTTTGGACACGGACGGCGGGGACGGAGCGCAATTTGGGAAGAACGCCGTGGGGGCCAACGGCTTTGGACTCGTTGGCGTGGTTCTGGGTGCTGCCGGCCAGTCTCCCTACTTCGCGGCGGGTATCGGCTTTTACGGCACCGCCCTGACCATCTATGACCGCTTTATCGCGCGTGGCAAACAGATCACATTCGCGCACGACACACGCGTGACCGTTCAAACCACGAACCGCAGATCGGCTCCTCTCAAGCCTGAGCTCCACTAAGGCACTGTCCGGACTGCTTATAACGTCCGGCTGTTCCCGTTTTCGCGCGACGCGAGCATGACGTGAACCGTGGACAGAAGTTCCGGCAGCAGGAACGGTTTGGCGAGAAAGCGCCACCCTTCCCGCTGGAGCTGCGTTCGTTGTGCGACGTCGAGAAGGCCTCCGGAGATCATAAGCACGGGCAACTCCGCCTGAAGCAGCTTCAGTTCGAACGCGAGGTCCATCCCCGAGCGCCTCGGCATATACAGGTCCGTAATAAGCAGATCGGTCCTGGGCACACTGGAAAATATCTGAGCTGCGCGATCCGCATCGCCGGAGCTGAAGACACGATAGCCTTCATGTTCGAGAAATGTTCTGGTAAGGGACCGAATATCAGGATCGTCGTCCACCAGAAGGATGGTACTTCGCTCAGGATCAGGATTGCCGCTGTGAAGGTCAACCGGCATCAATGCATCATTCTGCATAAAGCTGTTCACATGTTTCCATTCTGGTCTAAACCCGACACCATCGCGATCGAGGTATCTCCGGTTTCTTTATCTCTCGTGACTCGAATCGCGTGGTTGCTTTTCACCTCAGCCCAAGACAGATGGACTGCATAACCCTGCGTGGAGTTGCCTTGAATCACTGCTGCCTCCGACGTCATCTCAGGCCGCCGGTCCACCTCCGCAATCTGCGAAGCTGGTATCGCACGCTACACTAATTCAAGCAACAGATTATGCGCATCATCACCCGCTACATCCTCCGCGAAGTCACCTCTCACGCCCTGCTTGGCGGCGCTCTTTTCACCTTCATCCTCTTCACGCACGACCTCGGCAAAATTCTCGAGATCTTCGTCCGGGATTCCGCCTCTTTTTCCGATGTCGCGCGGATCATCCTCTATACCCTTCCTAACGCGCTCAGCTTCACCATTCCCATGGCGGTGCTGGTCGGCATCCTCCTCGGTCTCAGCCGCCTCGCAGCCGACAGCGAAATTACGGCGATGCGCGCGAGCGGTATGGGCGCGCTCGACTTCGTGCGCATCGTATCCATCGTTTCGACGGTCGCTCTTGCACTCGGACTCTTCAACTCGCTGTATCTTGCGCCGCGTGCCGCCGCCAGTCTGCTCGCTCTCGGGGAATCGCTCAAATCCTCGCAGGCATCGTTCGAGGTCCAGCCGCGCGTCTTTTACGAGGAGTTCAAGAATCGCGTTCTCTACATACAAGACATCAGTCCCGTGGCCGGAGCATCGCTGTGGCACCACGTCTTCCTCGCCGACCTGACCGAGCCAGCAAACCCGCATATCACCACGGCTGAAAGCGCGGTCGTGGTCAACGGTGCGCCCAACGGTCCCGACGCTCAGACGATCCGCCTTCATCTGCGCAACGGAGGCGCTCACGACACCTCACCGACAGACCCAAATCAGTACAACATCTCAACCTTCACCACCACCGACATTCCCATCGAAACCGAAGCCCAGGAAGACACTCACCTGGGACGTGTGAATACACCCGTTCTGGCGCTTGGTCTCCACGAACTCTGGCGGCGCGGCAACGCTGTGGGATCGACCGCAGGAAAAGCCGCATCGCTCTATCGCATCGAGTTCAACAAGCGATTCTCATATCCTTTTGCCTGCCTCGTCCTTATGCTTGTCGGGGTGCCGCTCGGTATGTCGTCCAAGCGCGGGGGCAAATCCACCGCCTTCGTTCTCACCATTCTCCTGGTCTTCGTTTACTACTTCTTCTCATCGGTCGGCGTCGCTTTCGCCCAGTCCGGCAGGGTATCTCCCTTCGTGGGTGTGTGGGGGGCGAACCTGACCTTCGCTGCCGCCGGAGCTATCCTGCTGTATCAGATGTCGCGCGGCGGGATTGCCCTCAGCGTCTTCTCTACCGCTGGTGTCTTCCTCGGCAAGCTCGCCACACGCGTTACCAGCAACAATGGCCGCCAAACCAGCACTCGCGCCGAGCACGATAACGCCACGCTGCTCCGCAGGTTCCGCAGCGCCTCTCATATTCAATTTCCGCTTTTGCTCGACGATTACATCATGCGCGAGTACGCCACCAACTTCGGCCTGGTGCTGTTCTCCTTCTCCACCGTTTTCCTGATCTTCACCTTCTTCGAACTGATTGGCGCTATCTTCCGCAATCGCACGCCGCTGGTCACCGTCGGCGAATACCTGATCAACCTGATCCCGTATATCCTCTACAACGTCACCCCGCTCTGCGCGCTTGTGGCGGTCCTTGTGACCTTCGGTGCGCTCAACCGCACCTCTGAGCTAACGGCAATGAAGTCGAGCGGCTTCAGCCTCTATCGAATCGTCACCCCAGTGCTGATCGTGACTCTCCTGATATCAGCGGGACTCTTCGCATTCGACGAGTTCTATCTTCCCTCCGCGAACCGCCGTCAGGAGGCGCTGCTTTCCGTCATCAAGGACAAGCCCGCCCAGACGTTCCTGCGCCCCGATCGCGAGTGGATCTCCGGCCAGACCAACCGCGCGGGCGAACCTTCGCGCATCTTCTACTACCAGTTCTTCAACGCAGAGACGGACAAGTTCGCCAACATCACCGTCTTCGAGTTCGACCCGGCTACTTTTACCCTCCAGCGCCGCATTTTCGCTGCCTCGGCCCGTTGGGACTCCAAGGTCAGCAACTGGATCTTCGATAACGGCTGGGAACGCACCTTCTCAGGCGAGACCATTGCAAGCTACAAAACCTTTACCATAGCTACCTTTCCCGAGATCAGGGAGCAGCCCAGCTACTTTAAGAAAGAGTACGTTCCCTCGCAGGAGATGAATTACAACGAACTCTCGCGCTACATCACCGACCTGAAGCAATCCGGCTTCGACACCGTGCGTCTTCGCGTCCAGCTGGATAAGAAGATCGCCTATCCGCTCATCACGCTGGTCATGGCCATCCTTGCGGTTCCATTCGCGATTTCTATGGGCAAGAGGGGCTCCCTGGCGGGCATCGCAACCGCCATCGGACTTGCGATCACATACTGGGTCGTCGCTCTGATCTTCGAGTCGCTCGGCAACGTCAACACGCTGCCGGCGGTGCTGGCCGCCTGGACGCCCGACCTGGTGTTCGGCATCACGGGCGCTTACCTGCTCCTCCGTACCCCCACCTAATCAAGATGCAGGCGGGGTACGAAGAAAACTGCGTGGAAGGGCTTCAACCACGCGAAGAACTTCTTGCCAACAGTTCGCGCGCGATCACCATGCGCTGGATCTCGCTGGTTCCCTCACCGATGGGACATAGTCGCACATCGCGGTAAAACTTCTCCGCCGGATAGTCCTTGATAAAGCCGTAGCCTCCATGAATCTGCACACCCTCATCGCAGATTCTACAAGCTGCCTCGCTCGCATAGAGCTTGGCCATAGCCGATTCCAGCGTGACCTTCTTGCCCGCGTCCTTCATCTGCGCCGCGCGCATGGTCAACAACCACGCGGCATCAAGTTCAGTCGCCATGTCGGCCAGCTTGAACTGGATCGCCTGAAACTCGCTGATCGCTTTGCCGAACTGTCGCCGCTCCTGCGCATACTTCATCGCCGCGTCCAGCGCGCCACGCGCCATACCGAGGCTCAGTGCAGCGATTGAAATCCTGCCCCCGTCGAGCACGCGCATAGCATCCTTGAAGCCTTCGCCTTCCTTGCCGATCAGATTTTCCGCCGGGATCTCGCAGTCCTCAAAGATCAACTCTGCCGTATCGCTCGCCCGCAGGCCCAGCTTGTTCTCCTTGCGTCCGGACCGAAAGCCCTTTGTTCCACGCTCGACGACGAAGGCCGAAATGCCCTTGGTACCCTTCTCGCGGTCCGTCACAGCCAGAATGACAGCGCAATTGGCATACGTTCCGTTGGTGATGAACGTCTTACTTCCATTCAGCACCCACGTATTGCCGCGCTTTACCGCAGTCGTCCGTGCGCCACCCGCATCCGAACCCGAGCCAGGCTCCGTCAGACCCCATGCGCCCAGCCACTCACCACTTGCCAGCTTCGGAATCCAGCGCTTGCGCTGCTCGTCATTGCCGCCAAGCATGATGTGGTTGGTGCAAAGCGAGTTGTGCGCCGCAACGATAATCCCAACACTGCCGTCGACACGCGACAGCTCCTCAACCGCTAGCACGTACTCGACGTATCCCATACCCGCGCCGCCGAGCGACTCGGGGAAGATGACGCCCAGCAACCCCATCTCCCCCAGCTTCTTCACGACCTCGTGAGGAAACTCGCTCTTCTCATCCCACTCGCTGACGTGCGGAGCTACCTCGCGCTCTGCAAACGCCCGCACCGCACTCTGCAACTGCCTCTGCTCTTCACTCAATCCAAAATCGAATCCCAACATCGCACCCTCCGCCACGTCATAACCTACGCTAATACATGTATCACATCCACGTATGGTCTGGCTTGTTCTCAGCCGGCAGAGAAAAGGTGCAGGCAGCTACGCCCGCACCCTCGCTCCCACGTATCCGGATCGTTCTAAATGCAATCCAGCGCCTGTCCCAAGTCGGCCACGATATCCTGCACGTCTTCGATCCCGACCGAAACGCGCATCAGCCCATCGGTGATGCCAAGCCTCGCCCGGCCTTCGGCCCCGACCGCCGCATGAGTCATACTGGCCGGATGACAGATCAGCGTCTCGACACCGCCAAGCGACTCTGCCAGCAATCCGAGACGTAGGGACTTTGCAAACGTATTGGCGCGTTCGAGCGATCCAAGTTCCATCGAGATCATCGAACCGAAGCCGTGCTGCTGGCGAATCGCAAGCTCATGCTGAGGATGCTCCGCGAGGCCCGGATAAAACACCTGCTGCACCCTCGCGTGGCCGTGCAGAAAATCCGCAACCACACGGCCGTTGGCGTCGTGCTGCTTCATCCGTACAGCCAGTGTCTTGACCCCGCGCAGCAGCAGATAGCTCTCAAACGGCGACAGTATCCCTCCCGTACACTTCTGCACAAAGCGGAATCGCTCTGCATCTTCGGGTTTCGTGCAGACAAGAACGCCACCAAGGCCATCCGAGTGCCCATTCAGGAACTTTGTCGTCGAATGCATCACGATGTCCGCACCCAACGCGATAGGCTGCTGCAAATAAGGTGAAAGGAACGTATTGTCGATGCTCAACTCGACTCCCTTCGCATGGCAGATCCTGGCCACGGCTGCGATATCGGTGAGCGACATCATGGGATTAGTCGGCGTTTCGATATGCACCAGCTTCGTCGACGACGTAATCGCCGAGGCGACATTCTCCGCGACACTGGTATCGACATACGTGAAGGTGAGCCCGTAGTTGGTGAGTACCTTATCGAACAGCCGCCCTGTGCCGCCGTACACGTTGTCCGAGCACACCACGTGGTCGCCGGACTTCATCATCGTGCAGAGCGCGGTAATCGCGGCCATCCCGCTCCCGAACACGTGCGCGCTGGTGCCCCCTTCAAGCGAACACAGGCTCTCTTCCAGCGCGTCGCGGGTCGGGTTCGTAAGCCGGGCGTACTCATGCCCCTTGTTCTTGCCGATCTCCTCCTGCTGGTAGGTGGAAGTGAGATAGATCGGCACATTCACGGCGCCGGTCAACTCATCCGGGGCTTGTCCATCGTGAATCGCCCGCGTCGCAAAGCCAAGCCTCTTCTTCGGATCAGTCACGTGTAACTCCTTCGACGACAGTTTGTTCGGTGTGGGTCTGATCGAGCAGTCCCTTGGACAGGTATCGTTCCGCCGAGTCAGGAACCAGGGTTACGACGCGCTTGCCCGCGCCGAGTTCGCGCGCCACATCCATCGCCGCGCAGACCATCGCGCCAGCGCTCGATCCGGCAAAGACGCCCTCCTCCGCCGCTAGCCGTCTAACCATCGCAAATGCCGGCTCATCCATCACCTTGATCACGCGATCGCAGACGCCGCGGTCGAATGTAGCTGGAATGAACGACACGCCGATGCCTTCCACACGGTGCGGTCCCGGCTCTCCGCCCTGCAGTACGCTCCCCTGCGGTTCCACTGCGACGGTAACAATTCCAGGGCTCTTCTTCTTGAAGAATCGAGCGATTCCCGTGAATGTTCCCGCGGAACCGACCCCGGCGACCCAGGCATCCACGCGTCCTTCCATCTGTTCCCAAATCTCCGCCGCTGTGGTCTGTTCATGGAAATCCGGGTTCGCCGGGTTTTCAAATTGGAGCGCAGCGAACGTACCCGGCGTCTCTCGTTCAAATTGCAGCGTCCGACGAATGGCGCCTGCCATGCCCTCCGCCTCGGGCGTTCGCACCACGGTTGCGCCGAGTCCGCGCATCAGGATGCACTTCTCCTCGGCAAAGCCCTCCGGCACAAACAGCATCACCTTATACCCGCGGTTGACACCGATCAGCGCCAGCCCGATTCCCGTATTGCCGGCCGTGGCCTCAACGATCGTTCCACCGGGTCGAAGCACGCCACGGCGCTCCGCGTCCAGCACAATCCCAAGCGCCGCCCGGTCTTTGATACTGCCGCCGGGATTCAAGAACTCCAGCTTCACCCATATCTCAGCGCAGTTTTCCGAGCCGCTCGCCCGCTCGATATGCCGCAAACGCACCATCGGCGTCTGTCCCACGAGATCGAGTATGCTCTCTACAACCCTCATCGACCGAACCTTCCCACAACCACCTCGCAATCACCTGCAAAAACGGACTTCATCGTTCCGGCACACAACCTCAGCGTATTCACCTGCGTTCTCAGAGGCCTGACGGACTGAACAGGTCTAGCCGGGCTGCCGCTTCCAGTGAGGCTTTTGCATCAGGTTCAAGGCTTGCCCGTTGAACCGGCTCCAGCTCCCGTGTCGCCGGACTTGGATAAGTCCGCGACCTTCGGATAATACCCGCTCCGGGTCCTTACCGACAGCTTTCCAAATCCCTTCTCCTTCGCGTCCACATGCACTTCGCGATATCCGCCAAGCGTGGGCGACTTGGTCGAGTGATACGAGATTGTGTATTGCGTCCGGATGTCCTGCGCCACCTCTGCCGCGATCTCGTCCACATCCTTCACCGACTTGGGAAAGTAGGCCGCCCCACCGGTCTGCTCCGCAAGCGTCTCCAGAACCCTGCGTGCATGACGCGATTCGCGCTTATCCGTATCGTCGCCAAACAAGAGACCCACGCAGTAGATCACTGGTCCGTCCAGCTCCTGAATCCTGCGGATCGTCTGCTCCAGCGTCGCGCTCGAAGCATTGTCCTCGCCGTCCGTAATAACCAGCAGCACCTGCTTGGGATGCTTCGCGTTCTTGGAAAGATAATCAGCCGAAGCGACCAGTGCATCGTAGATCGCCGTCCCGCCGCTGGACTTGATGTATCCCAGCCCCTGCTGCAGTTTATCGATGTTGTTTGTAAAGTCCTGGTCGATGAAGGCCTCCCACGAGAAATCCACCAGGAACTCTTCATCCTGTGGGTTCGACAGCTTCACGAAGTCCACCGAAGCCTTGTCCACCGCCACTCGCTTGTCGTACATCGAACCCGAGCTATCGATCAGCAGCCCCAGCGAAACCGGAAGGTCCTCATGGCGGAAGGAGGCGATCGTCTGCGGCACACCATCTTCGTAGACATGAAAGGCATCCTTGCCGAGCGTCTGCACCGAGCGGCCGCTGCCATCGAGCACTGTTGCATTCAGGCGCACCTCAAAGGCATCCGTTCGCAGGGTGTACTTGCCACCTTCCTTAACGATGCTTCCGGCGACCCCCTGCGGGGCTTCGGTTGCGGTCTTCGCGGGAGCATCGATATCCGGCGAAGCCACAGGATCGTGGTCCACGGTCAACGCAGGCTGCGATGGCTGCTGTGTTGCGGTCTGCTGCGCCCATCCGCTCAGTGGTCCGCTCACCATCGTCAACCAGGCTGCCGCACCCACCCATAACCAGAAACGTCTACTGCGACGGTGCATAGTACCCCTGGCGATTGTGCACCGTCAGCGGAGGGAGCCCCGGCGGCGGCACAAGTCGTATCTTCAATTTACGCCAGTTTCCGTCCTGCTTCACCTCGGAGGGCCTATACCCGATCACATACTCGTTGCGAAGCTCGGCGCTGATCCGCGTGGCAATGTCTCCCATATCCGACACATCGGCCACCCGAAACATCCTTCCACCCGTCATCTCGCACACATCCGTCAGCAGAACAGGCCCCAACTGCTCTTCGGTTGTCGGCGCATACTGGTCGAAGATACCGATCGAGTAGATCTGCACATCGCTCTCACGCACTACCCGCCGCAGCTCTCCCTCGGTATACCGGCTCCGGTTGTCACCGCCATCGGAGACGATCAGCAGCGCCTTCCGCTCATATTTTGCCTGCCGCAGCTTATTCACACCCAGATACACCGCATCGATCAGCGCCGTCCGGTTCTCCGGCCGCAGCATCACCATTCGCGCCTCGACATCTTCAACGTCCGACGTGTAGTCCACAATCACCGCAGGTTTGTCATTGAATCCGACCACAAAAAACTCGTCCTGCGGATTCGAAGTGCGCAGAAACTCGCTCAACGCCTTACGCGCCCGGATAAACTTCGACGTCATGCTCCCGCTCAGGTCGAAGACGATGCCGATCGTGACCGGCGCATCTTCCGTCGAAAAGCTTTTGATTACCTGTCCCGTATTGTTGTCGAACACCTGGAAGTTGTCCCGTTCGAGCCCGGTCACCAGCCGATTCATTGGGTCGGTCACGGTCGCGGGAACCAGCACCAGATTAACGTCGACGCGTATCCGGGCATCCCGCCGCGAAGTCGCCAGCGCTGCCGCGTTGTTCGCCCCCTCAATAACCTGCTTGGCCGGTTCGCCCCGCTTCGGTGCCGGTGCCGGTGTATGCACCTCTCCGAGCGGATTCTCCTGTGCATGACCGGTGGCGGCCAGCCAGATCCCGCATAGCGCAATACAAACAAGAACCAGCCTGTTACGACCTGTCAAGCACGTTTTCCGTTGAGCCGCTCTATCTCGCATCAGACACCTCTGCTCTCAGAGATGGACACGATCATAGACCTCTCGCGTACTCCTTGCTGCTGATTTTTAGCTGCATGAAAATGTGGCCGCGCCGGTGACCTCCGAGTGATCACCGCCCGTGACGCTACTGTAACCCTCATCCCCGTACAATCAGTGCAGCCCTATTCCCTGGAGAGACCCACAGCATGGCCCGCATCTACCCCTTCCGCGCCCTCCGTTACGATCCTGCCCGCGTAAACATGGAGGACGTCGTCACCCAGCCCTACGACAAGATCACCCCGGCCATGCAGCAGCGCTATTACGACGCCAGCCCTTACAACCTGGTTCGCGTCATCCTGGGCAAGCACTTCCCTTCGGACACCGAGCAGGACAACGTCTACACCCGTGCCGCCGAGAGCCTCCGCGAGTGGCGCCACGCCCGCATCCTCGCTGAAGAGGCCGAACCCGCCCTCTACGGCTATTCCCAGACCTACACCGTACCCGGAACAAGCGACGCGGCTGGAGGTCCTGAGATTCGCGAGCGCCGCGGCTTCATCGCCCTAGGCCACCTCTACGACTACGCCGACAAGGTGGTCTACCGTCACGAGCAGACCTTCCCCAAACACAAATCCGACCGCATGGCCCTCTTCAAAGCTACCCGTGCCTACTGCGAGCAGATTTACATGCTCTACTCCGACCCCGCCTTCACCGCCGAAAAGCTCATCTTCGGGGCCGGCAAAGATGGCGCCCCGAACATTGGGGCCGACACAGCTCCGCCCGACCTTTCCATCACCGACGAGTACAACGTCGTCCACCGCCTCTGGAAGCTCACCGACCCCACCCTGATCAATCTTTTGCTGACCGCG
Source organism: Edaphobacter sp. (assembly GCA_965277265.1). GTDB lineage: Bacteria > Acidobacteriota > Terriglobia > Terriglobales > Acidobacteriaceae > Edaphobacter. The sequence goes on along the minus strand of CBDICF010000003.1, from coordinate 3,476,544 downwards.
ATGGCCGATAAGAAGCTCCTCATCGCCGACGGCCACCACCGCTACGAGACTTCGGTCGCTTACGCCAAGGAGCGCTCCGCCCAACTCAGGCTGCCCCTTAATCAGCCTCGCGACGAGGACGAAAAACTCAGTCCCAGCCACCTTCCCAGACCTGCCTTCCCGGAGGCCGCCATGATGATGACCTTCGTCAACATGGACGCGCCCGGCATCACCATCCTTCCCACTCACCGCGTCGTCCACGGAATCTCGGGCTTCGACTCCGAGAACTTTCTCACCCGCGCAGCAGAGTTCTTCACCGTCACTCCACTCGCCCCCGGCTCTCCCGATGCCCTTGCGGCAGCCAAAAACGTCGCCTTCATCGCAGCCACGAAGGACGGCAATCACCTCCTCACCTCAAAACCCGACGCCATCCAAAAGGCCCTCGCCGGACTATCTCCCCGGCAGGCTCAGCTCGATGTTGTTCAACTCCATAGCATCGTGCTCGACCGTCTTCTCGGGCTCAGCCAAGAGACAATTACGCGCCTTGGCAATGTCCGGTACATCCGCGAAGCGGAGGAAGCCGTCGGTCTGGTCAAGAGCCGCGAGGCTGACATCGCCTTCCTGATCCGGCCCGTCACCCTCGACCAACTCCGCGATATCTCACTCTCCGGCGACGTAATGCCGCAAAAATCGACCGACTTCTACCCCAAGTTGCTCAGCGGCCTTGCCATCTACGCGCTCGACTAGTTTGTTGGACGTGATGAAACAACGGGACAGGCAATGGTAAGAGCAAAAGCATTTGCGGAGTTCTTTCCCATTCGGCTGTGCTCAGGGTCGGAATGATCGTGGGGGGGGTGGTCAGGCGAGAAGGGACCCACGCCCGAAAGTTTTGGACGTGGGAACTACCCGACCTGCCTTCACTTTGTCGCTCCCACGAGCATCTCGCTTTCGATCCAGGCGTAGGTCTTGGCAAGGCCTTCGCGGAGCTTGATGGAGGGCGCCCAGTTGAGTTTTTCCTGGATCAGAGTGTTGTCGCTGTTACGTCCATTGACGCCCTTGGGGGCGGAGAGATTGTAGTTGCGCTTGAGCTTAATGCCGGCGATAGCCTCGGCGATGTCGACGAGTTGGTCAATGGTGACGAGTTCGTCGGAGCCGAGATTGAGGGGCTCGTGAATATCGCTTTCGGCGATCATCTGGGTGCCTTTGGTGCAGTCATCGATGTACATGAAGGAACGGGTCTGTTTACCGTCGCCCCAGATTTCGATCTCATGCTTGCCCGTGGCCTTAGCCTCGATGACCTTGCGGCAGACGGCGGCGGGAGCTTTTTCGCGGCCTCCGGTCCAGGTGCCGAGCGGACCGTACACGTTGTGATAGCGGGCGACCCGGGTCTGGAGGCCGTAGTCCTCCTCGAAGTGGCGGCACATGCGTTCGGAGAAGAGCTTCTCCCAGCCGTAGCCGTCCTCGGGAAGCGCGGGGTAGGCATCCTCCTCTTTTAGTGCAACGACGTCGGGGTTAGTCTGCTTTTCGGCGTTGTAGACGCAGGCCGAAGAAGAGTAGAAGAAACGCTCGACACCCTTTTCGCGAGCGGCCATGAGCATATGGGTATTCGTCAGGACGCTCAACATGCAGAGGGCTTTATTGTTTTCGATAAAGCCCATACCGCCCATGTCTGCGGCGAGCTGGAAGACAACGCTTGCGCCCTGGGCAGTCTTGAGGCAGCTATCCTTGTCCTTCAGGTCCAGAGAGAGGCTTTCGACGTCTTTGGAGACCTGGTACCACTCGTCGAGGGGTTTGATGTCCACGGCGCGAACGACTTCAACGCCGTTGTTGAGCAGATTCTGCACTAGGTGGCCGCCGATGAAACCACCGGCTCCGCAGACTACTGCCTTCTGTCCTTTGAGCTTCATAAAAGGTCTCCTCTATAGATATGGTGGTTTGAAGCTGATGAGCCGGCTTGCGTTATCCCGGTGGGTGGTGCGGCGAGGTCGCGACTCTTCCCCCGAGTATATCCGCCCAGGGCGCTTCATCGAGTCTTGTTCTGATACGAAGGTATTAGGGATTTGGATGTGCGGAGGCGGAGCAGTCGACTGCCCGGACGAGGTCTGACATCGACTTGGACAGATGACACCGATAAAGTCGGCGCGACCCGCGACGATGTGGAGAAACAGTCAAACCTGACGCGCCTGAATTCGTCGCTTCCCTTCCGCTGGGCTGACGGACCGATCGATCAGAGCTGGATTGCGGAAGGCCTGATCCTGCCGGCATGGTTTCATCGCTCAGGTGCTGTGCGGGATTGCGGGCGTTGGTGCAGCAGGCGATGCGGCGACGGGCTTGTGGAGCAGGTCGATGATGGCCTGGTAGAGACGGTTGCGGATGTCGAAGCGGTCGCCGGCGCGGGTGACGTAGCGGACGAGGATGTCGATGCCGGAAGCGGCGGGTCGCATGTCGACGGCGGGCGTGGCCTTGAACTGGCTGAGGCCATAGACTTTCGAGGACCGCTGCCACTCGTCTTCGGCGAGGGCCGCATCCTTTTCGGTTACCCGGAGGACGGCCTCGTGGATGGCCCCGATGGTTTTGTAGGTGTTCTCGCCGGGTGGGATATTGACGGTGATCTCGTCCCACATCCACTGGCCGGCAGTGGAGAAGTTGAAGTACTGGCCGGAGATGGCGAAGTTGTTGATAAAGGTGACGCGGCGGCCGGTGGGGTGGCCCTTATCGGTCCAGTTGCCGGTTTCGAGGAGGGCGGTGCGGAAAAGGCCGATCTCGACGACCTCACCCCCGACGGAGTTGATCTCTACCCAGTCGCCGACGCGGATTCCGTTTTTTCCCATCAGGATGAACCAGCCGAAGAAGGCGAGAATAAAGTCCTGGAAGACGACGGTGAGTCCGGCGGCACCGAGACCGAGGATGGTGGGGACCTGGCGAGGCGCGCCGAAGATCACGAGCAGAATCATGAGAAGAGTGAGAAGTTGAATGCCGAGCGTGGCGATGGTGCGGAGGGTATGGGTTCGGCGCTGGTCCATCCTGGAGCGATCCAGGAGGGACCGGGCGAGGGTGCTGAGAAGAACACCGCAAAGGATCAGGAAGGAGATGACGGAGAGCGACTGCAGGACGAGATGACGAATGATGCCGTGCTGGAGCTGGACCTGTGTGATCCACTTGGCGTAGACGCCGGAGAGCTGGCGTTCAGTCTGGATCTGGTCTTCGAGGATGCTGCGCATCTGGGCGAAGGCGTGTGCCTGGGCCATGCGGGCTACGCGGGTTTGGACGGTTTCGGCCGGAGCGTCTAGGGTGCCGGACTCGACGGCTGCTTGAGGGCCAATGGCGGCTACTGCTGCGGTGGTCTTGTGTTCGAACTCGGCTTGCTGAGCGGTGAGGGTGACAGCCTGGGAGTTGGTTTCGTCCTCGGCCTGGCGGAGAAGAGATACGCGGCTGCGCTGATCGAACCAGGAGGAGAGGCGTCCGGCGAGGGTGCCGTACTTCCTTGCGGAGAGGACCGCTATCTGGCCTCCGGTCGCGGACTGGGAGTCGTATTTCTTCATGGCAGCTTCGCGGGCGGTGAGTTCCTGCTGAATTTCGCCGCGCTTATCCCCGCTGACGCGGGCGAGTTGACCGGTTAGGTCGGTAAGCTCGTCGCTGTCTAGCTGGAGTTGGGCTTTGGCAACGTCCAGGTCGTCGGAGGTCCCCGGGATGGCGGCGGAGGCTGCTTTTAGGCTTGCGGTAATAGCGTCTACCTTGGCCTGGTCGTCTTTGACGAGGGATTGCAGTTGGCCGACCTTCTGCTGGAGAGCGAGAGCGTCTCCAGTGAGGGTGTGGGTCTGAAATGAGGCCTGGCGGAGGGCGAGTGCGAAGGCCTGATCGACTTCGTGGTCGGCGAGGCGCTCGGCTTCGCGGGCGAGGGCCTGCTCTTCGGCGGAGACGGCGAGGGGAGCGAGAGATTGGATGGTCTGCCAGGGCCGCTGATCGACAAGGTTGCCAGGCGTGCCGGATGAGGCACCGTGGGTATTGAGAAAGGGCATATGGGCCATCGCGCCGCGGGTCCAGAAGCTGCCCGCAAGACAGACGGCGAGGAGGATCGCGGGGATTGCAATTGCTAGGCGGCGGAATTCCTTCATGCCTTAACCCTACATGCCGGGTGAGTTATACAAAAGAGGACACGCACTGGGCTCGAGGGGAGGGGATCGTGCTCTGAACGCATGTAGGATTTAGGCGTGGAGAGTTCAAGGTCAGAAGCAGGGCTGGGCGCGGGCCGATCGATCGTGCTGGAGGTCAGGAGGCAGCCGCTGGCCGCGGTTGGGATTGTGCTGCTCGTAATTTTTATGGTGTGTGCGATCTTTGCGCCATGGCTCGCACCGCAGGCCCCGACACAACTCGATCTAACGGGAAGGCTGATGGGGCCTTCTGCGGCGCATTGGTTCGGCACCGATGAACTGGGGCGGGACATTCTTTCGCGAACGCTGTTTGGCGCGCGGATCTCGTTGATTGTGGCAGTGAGCGTCGTAGGATTGTCGCTCGGCCTGGGGCTGGTGGCAGGCGGGTTGGCTGGATTTTATGGCGGCTGGATCGATACGGTTCTGAACGTTTATGTGACAAATGCGTTTTTGTCGCTGCCGGGGATTCTGCTGGCGATTGCGTTCGTGGCGTTCATGGGGCCGGGGCTGGGGAACGTGATCCTGGCGTTGGCGATCTCCGGCTGGGTGGGGTATGCACGGCTGGTGCGGGGGCAGGTGATGGCGGTGAAGGAGCGGGAGTTTGTGGAGGCTGCCCGTGCGCTGGGGGCTTCCGATCTGCGAGTCATGGGGCGGCATATCCTGCCGAACATTCTGCAGCCGCTGATCGTACAGGCGGCGATCGGCATGGCCGGGGCGGTGCTGGCGGAGGCCACGCTGAGCTTTCTGGGGCTGGGAGTTCCGCCACCGGCAGCTAGCTGGGGGTCCATGCTGAACGATGCACGGTCCCACCTCTTCGACTCGCCGCACCTGGTGTTCTTTCCGGCAATGGCGGTGATGCTGTGCGTGCTTTCGTTCAACTTTATCGGGGATGCCCTCCGAGATTACCTCGATCCGCGGACGAGGGTGGCGGCTGGGTTGTAAGGACAACGGAATGTTGGTCAAAGGGATACAGACGGATAATGGGCCGGATTGTCGAGCGGCGGCAGGATCTTGAATGTGTCTGGAATTGTTTGTAGCGTCGGATGCGGCCCTCGGCGTCGATCTCGGTCTCAACAAACACATCGGCTCATCTTGAGCTGGACAAGAGTGCGCGTTGCGAAAACCTGCAGTTTCGGCCATACTTAGGTGTTGGGTTGTGTTCAGCCGTTCCCTGTCCAGCTAAGTTTTGACAGCGTCGTCATGTCATGTCACCCAAAAAAATCAGAGTTTTGAAAGGCATTGCCCGTGTTGATGATTCGTTTGGCGCGCGTTGGCGCGCGTAAGCAGCCGCATTACCGCATCGTTGTTATTGAGAAGGACCGCGCACGCAACGGCCGTTCGATTGAAGTGGTGGGAACGTACAATCCGCGCACGAACCCGGCGACGGTCGAGTTGAAGCGTGACCGGATCGACTATTGGACCGGAAACGGGGCTCAGCTTTCGGAGCGCGTCGGCAAGCTGCTCGCTCAGAAGCCGGCCACGGAAGAGACGCCCGCAGCAGCATAAGGTCACCACCGCCGGATATCTTTGGGAACGTTTTTTGAGCTGTTTGGCGATTCCCAAAGATAGCTGCCATTGTTGATTCTATTTTGCGTTCCCTGCAATTGCTTCACGTAGACTCTTGGTATTGGTTTAGCTGCTCCGCTGCTGAATCAACGTGCCACGGCGGGATCATTCCTGCCTGACCACGACGGTGTTTCGCTCGTTTCAGCTTCGACCCAGAAGATCTCGCAACAGACGAGACAACGGGCCAGGCTTGAGCGGCTCACCGTATACTCCCAGATTCTCAAAGGTATACGTGATGACTCAGGCCACGCTGGATGCTGCAAGGGAAGACTCTGTAAGGAATATGACGTACCTGGTGATGGAGATGGCGCGTGCGCTGGTGGATCACGCGGAAACTGTCTCCGTTGAAGCATTTCAGGACGGAGACGGCACTGTTCTCCGCCTGCGTGTCGCGCCAATGGATGTGGGTAAGGTGATTGGCAAGCAGGGGCGAACGGCGCGCTCGATGCGTACGATCCTCGGTGCGGCCAGCATGAAGATAAAGCATCGTTTTTCTCTGGACATTGTGGAAGAGAGCGCAGCGGCACGGCTGGATAGCTGATCCGGTCATGGGAGACGGTCGAGTGATGCGGAGAGCTGCTGTTTCCAACCGGGCCTTGCCATGGTGTGCTTACTCATGACGGGCTCGCCTCGCTGGACGGCGCTTGCGCATCTACTTCGTCCGCAGGGACGCAAGGGGGAGTTGCTGGCAGAGCTTTTGACCGACTTTCCCGAACGCTTCGAAGCTCAGCGGCGTGTTTACCTAGCGCCGCCTGAATTCAGCGGGACCGTGGAAGAGGCGCGTTCCGCCGAAGTTAAGGCGTTCTGGCTGCCAGTGGGAAAGAATCAAGGACGAATCGTCCTGCAGCTTGAGGGTATCGAATCGATCACGGAAGCCGAACCGCTCGCGGGAATGGACATCATCATCCCGACGGAGGAGAGGCTGTCGCTCGAAGACGACTCCGTCTATATCAGCGAACTGATTGGCTGCACGATCTTCGACCAGGGAGTCGCGGTCGGAGTGATCGAGGACGTCCAGTTCCCTGCTTCCGCAGACGGAGCGAGGCGGCTGACCAAGGCTGCTCCACTGCTCACCGTGAAGTCGCCGGCGGGCGATGAGGTGCTCGTACCGTTTGTCAAAGCCTTTCTGGTTTCGATGGATCTCAGCGCCGGCCGAGTTGACATGCTACTGCCTGAGGGTCTGGTTGACGTGAATCGCGGAAACTAATCCAACACCGGGCCGGACTGGTGATCAAAAGCGATAGGCCAAACCCATGGAGAGGATGGGATAGACAGGAAACCTTTTCATGGTTTCGTTGATGTCGTGGACCTCCTGTGTGAGACTCGCCTGGGCTTCGGCATTGTCTGCGAAGGTGAAGCACCCGTCGGAGGTGCAGGCGGTTCCGTTGAGCGTAACGCGGATCTGGGCGGCTCCAGTGTAGGCGGCGCCTACCTCGAACGGGACTGAGAAATGACGGCCACTGCGCGGAATGATGTTGCCGAAGCCGACCGTGAGCATGGGGGCGACGCTTCGCGGAAAGACTACCTGGGCGGTCCCAACAACGGGATCGTTGACACTGTTGGTGAAGGCCTGATCTCCCAACGTGAAGGGCTGGCCCGCCGGGACGCTGGAAGGCGCGTTGATCGAACTCCTGAGGTAGAGAATGCCCGGGCTGATGTGGAAGGAGCCATGGCGCGGGAACCAGTCCAGATTCGTCTGACTCGACCGAAGGCTCAGCTTCGCATCGTAGTTCACACCGTCAACCGAGAAGAGCGAGTTGAATGCAATGAAGTTGAAGCTGGATCGAAGATTGAAGCTGCGTGCGATTGGCGTGGCCAACTCGATTCCGGCGCCCAGTGTGTCTGCCTTGATCCCAAGGGCGATGGCAGAGAAAGGTCTGCTTTCTCTTCGCTCGGTGACGATTGCAGGACCTGGGATGGACCGCGTATACGCCGCGTTGGTGGAGTATTCGGCAGTCGGATCGGTTGAGTCCTTGTGCAGCGCTGCGGTTTCGAAGGTTTGATTGGACGTGCTTGTCAGGCTGCCTGGCTGGGGCTGTGCAACAGCGAGAGAACATAGCAGTGCAAGAGGCATAGTCAGCGCGGCAGTAGGCTTTATTCGGAACATGGGGAGGACCTTTCGACTCACGTTATTGAGTTGAAAACATGAGTTAAGCGTAGAGCACACAGAGGCAGAATTCTGGGCCGCAGCCTACAACTAAACAGTGATATGGTCGAACTGTTCGTGTCACAGCCGTTCCCGCGCGGATGGCATTTCGTCTATGCGTTTCGACATCATTACGATTTTTCCCGGCTTGTTCACCGGTCCGTTTGACTACGGAATCTTAAAGCGTGCCCGCACCTCCGGCCTGGTCGAGATCGCGATGCACGACCTTCGCAGCTTCACGCAAGATCGTCATCGGACCGTGGACGATCGTCCGTTTGGCGGTGGGGAGGGCATGGTCCTTAAGGCACAGCCAATTTACGACGCGGTGACCTCGCTCGCTCTTTCGCCGAAGGCCGAACGGCCAAGTCGCCGAGAGACACTCATTCTCCTTTCCGCGCAGGGTCAACCCTTCACGCAGTCATTGGCGCAGGAGCTCGCTGTGACCGAACGCGTCGCCATCATCTGCGGGCGCTACGAAGGTGTGGACGAGCGTGTGAGTGAACTGCTGTGCGACCGTGAAGTTTCGATCGGAGATTATGTTCTCTCGGGCGGGGAGCTTGCCGCTGCTGTGATCGTGGACGCGGTGGTACGGTTACTGCCGGGCGCGCTGGGTAATCCCGATTCCTCACGCTTCGAGAGCTTTGGGGCGGAGGACGCAGCGGAGGAGATGGCCGGTAGCGAGACGCCTCCCCGATCGACCTACGGCTCCGGCGGCCTGCTTGATTACCCGCACTACACGCGGCCGGCGGAGTTTATGGGACTGTCCATTCCGGAGGCGCTTTCGAGCGGAAATCACGAGGCGGTACGGCGTTGGAGGCGGCGAATGGCGCTTGAGAAGACACTGAGAAACCGCCCCGACCTGCTGGTGAGCATTGCTTTCAGTGATGAGGACAGGGAGATCCTTGATGAGTTGGGATGGCACCGGGAGCATCAATCCTAGAGCGATCTACGACGCAAGCTTCCGTGGCGAACTTCCACTGTGGTCTGGAACTGAAGTGTCCGTTCAGATTGACATAGGAAATCGCTGATCTTCGTGTAAACTATAGGTCGAGTCCAACATAGGAAAGTTGTGTCATGTCTATACATCCCATCATGCAGAAGCTGGCCGCCAAGTTCGAGCGGACCGATCTACCAGAGTTCGCCCCCGGCGACACCGTTCGCGTGCAAGTGAAGATCAGAGAAGGCGAGAAGGAACGCCTGCAGGCATTTGAGGGCATGGTGATCGCCTGCCGCAAGGGCGCGCAGGGATCGTTCACGGTACGCAAGATGAGCTTCGGCCAGGGCGTCGAGCGCATCTTCCCCTACAACTCGAAGGTCGTCGACAAGGTCGAGAAGGTTCGCTCATACCAGGTTCGCCGCTCGAAGCTGTTCTACCTCCGCGGCCTGCGCGGCAAGGCTGCTCGCCTGCGCGAGGTCGAGCGCGCCGCCAAGTAACTTTTTTCATTCGGTTCAAGTATCAGGTAAGCCACGGCCTCGGTCGTGGCTTACTTGTGCGCGCTGGTTATAAACTCGTATATGTCAGCATGGCCTCGATCCCCCAGCCTCGCGTCTCCCGCACAACCCGCGTTCCTCCTGCTGTGAAAGCGGCGACTGCCAAACAGCGCATGTTGAAGCTTCTGGTGTGCAGCGATGCGCCGGAGCAAGCGCTCCGGTACTACGGATTCCGGAGCATCGCAGGCGTTGACGAGGTGGGGCGTGGCGCTCTCTTTGGGCCGGTCGTCGCGGCCGCCGTGATTTTGCCGGAGTGCCTTGAAGAGCTTGCAAAGGCGGGGCTGAAGGATTCGAAGCAACTGACGCGGGAGGAGCGGGAGACGCTGGATGCGCGGATCCGTGCGATGGCGCTTGCGTTGTGCGTAGCGGAGATCGATGCGGAGACGATTGACCGGGTCAATATCTATCAAGCGACGCGTCTTGCGATGCTGGCTGCGGTGCAGGGTCTTGCGCCGGCACCGGATCACCTGCTGATCGACGCCATGCGCCTGGACCATCCGTGCCGGCAGACGAAGCTGATCTATGGGGACTCGTTGAGCCTGTCCATTGCGGCGGCATCGGTAGTGGCAAAGGTCTATCGTGACGCGCGTATGCGGGCGCTGGACGCGGTGCATCCTGGTTATGGACTGGCTTCGCACAAGGGGTATGGGACGCCGGAGCATCGGCAGGCTCTGTCGCAGTTAGGGCCGTCGACGCTGCACCGGAGAACGTTTGCCCCGGTTCGAGCAGCCGGGCGGGACGACCTGGTCGAGGAGCAGCTCTCGGCGGAGCTGTTATTCGACGATGATGAGCTGGAGGAGGAGTATTGAGTTTGGAGATTGCGCGCTCGCTGAAGATGATGTGTGTTGTGGCGCACCGGATGATGAATGCTTTGGGTTTGGCGGGGCACTGGCGCTGGCGGCGGAACGTGGCGTCGAGACGTATGTTGTGGGCCTGACCGACGGGCAAGCGGCGACCAACCGCGGTGATGCGGCTTCGGGAGCGGCACTGGGAGTGATGCGGCGCGAGGAGTTCGAGGCATCGTGCGAGGTTCTCGGCGTCACGCAGCATGAACTGCTGGACTACCCGGATGGGCAGATGGAGTTTATCGACTTCTCTGTCGCGGCTGGACGGCTGGTCGAGCGCGTGCGACGCTTTCGGCCTGACGTGATGCTTACCTTCGGCGCGGACGGCGGCATGAACACCCACCCGGACCACATGATGGCGTCGATGCTGGCGACGGCCGCGTTTCACTGGGCCGGGCAGGTGAAGAGGTATCCCGATGCCGGGCAGACGCACCGGGCGCAGCGACTGTATCACCTGACGACGAGCTTCTTTCTTCCGGATCGGCCGCCTCCGGTGCCTGTCCCGTGGACGGTGAAACTTGACGTTCGGACGGTGCAGGACCGGAAGGCCGAGGCGTTTCGAAAGCATGTGTCGCAGGCTCCGCTGATGGAGAAGACGAAGGATTGGTTCGAGAGGTACGGGGCTGAGGAGTTTTATGCTTTGATGGCTGCAGTTGAGCCACAGGCCGCTGCCGTCACGGACGATCTTTTCGACGGTCTGGATCAGGAGGTGCGGCGTTGGACGAATTGAAGGGCAGCGATCCGATTGCGATCTTTCGCGCGTGGATGACCGCGGCCGAAGCTGCGGAGGTCAACGATCCCAATGCAGTGGCGTTGGCGACAGCGACCCGCGATGGAATGCCGAGCGTTCGCATGGTGCTGATGAAGCGCGTAGATGAGCGCGGGTTCGCCTTCTACACCAATGCGGAGAGCCGGAAAGGGTTGGAGCTGGCGGAGAACCCGAACGCAGCGATGTGCTTTCACTGGAAATCGCTGCGGCGGCAGGTCAGGGCTGCGGGGCCGGTGACGGAGCTGCCTGCCGAAGATGCGAATGCTTACTTTCACAGCCGTTCGCGTCTGAGCCAGCTTGGGGCCGCGGCATCGGCACAAAGCAGGAGATTGGAGAGCCGTGAGGAGCTGGAGCGGCGTGTGAGCGCACTGGATGCTGAGTTTCCGGGAGAGATTCCTCGTCCGGATTACTGGAAGGGTTACCTGCTGCGGCCACGAAGTATCGAGTTCTGGCAGGACGGTGCGGGGCGGCTGCATGACCGCTTCCTGTTTGAAACAACAGCTGATGGCTGGCGGGTGGAACGCTTGTTCCCGTAAGTTTGCACAGCGGTGATTGCGGCCAGTGCTTCGGTCGAATGAGACCATATGAGTTTTGCACGATGAAAGGGTGAAATGAGTACAGAGGATGCAGGGCGGCGGGCGTTTCTGAAGAGTGCGGCAGGCGGAGTGCTGGGGTCGGCGGGCATGATGGCGGGGCTTTCAGGCATGGCCTTTGGAATATCGCCCGAGGATGCCGGTGTAGTGCATGAGGTCGCCGAGCAGGATGTTTCGGGGGGACAGGCCGGGACGGCGCCGAGGGATTCGATCAGGTTCTCGGTATGCGGCATGAGCCACGACCATATTTATGGCATGGTGGGGGCAATTCAGCGCGGCGGAGGTGTGCTGGCGTCGGCGTATGGGGCGGAGCCGGAGAAGGTAGCGGCCTTCGCCAAAAAGTTTCCGGACGTGAAGATGGTGCATTTCGAGGACGAGATTCTGAGCGACCGGTCGATCCAGCTTGTGCTGACCTCGGCGCGGAATGTCGATCGCGCTCCGCTGGGCGTCCGCGTGATGAAGCATGGCAAAGACTTTTTGACCGACAAGCCGGGTATCACGACCCTGGAGCAGCTTGCGGACGTGCGTCGGACGATCTCCGAGACCCACAGGATCTACGGCATCATGTACAGCGAGCTGCTGGAGGTAAGGGCGGCGGTGAAGGCGGGACAACTGGTCCAGGCGGGGGCGATCGGACGCGTGATCCAGACGATCAATATCGCGCCTCATCAGATCAACCAGAACGGAGGTACGGGAGGCGGAGCTGGGGCCCGGCCCGATTGGTTCTGGGACCCGGCGCTGTATGGCGGAATTCTTTGCGACATTGGATCGCACCAGGCGAACCAGTTTCTTTACTACACGGGGTCGAAGGAGGCCGAGGTTGTGGCCTCGCAGATCAGCAATGTGAATCATCCCGAGCATCCGAAGTTTCAGGACTTTGGAGACATGATGCTGCGCGGGGATCGCGGCTTCGGGTATGTGCGGGTCGACTGGTTCACGCCCAGGGGCCTGGGGACGTGGGGGGATGGGCGGCTATTCATACTAGGGACCGAGGGCTACATCGAGCTGAGGAAATATGCCGATATCGCCGGCAGGCCGGGTGGAGACCACCTGTTCATCGTGGACCAGAAGCAGGCGCGATATATGGACTGCAAGAACGTCGCGCTTCCATTTGGGCCGCAGTTTGTGTCGGATATTGTGAACCGCACGCACGTGGCGCAGGACCAGGCACAGGCGCTGCTGACGGCCGAACTGGTGATCAAAGCACAGAAGAACGCACAGATGGTGAAGCTTAAGGCTTGACGACTTCCCTGCTGCAGGGCTTCGCGGAGCTACCTTCAATGAGTTGCCGGTAGAGCTCGATGGTCTGAGCGGCGATGGCGGACCAGGCGAAGGTCTCTTCCACCCGCTTGCGGCCGGCCTCGCCGAATCGTTTTGCTTTCTCTGGGTCGGCGAGGAGAACGGAGATCTTCTCCGCGAGGTCGCGCGCGAACCTGTCGGCGTGGAGAGGAAAGCTGGTGGTGGGGTCCTGCTCGAACGGCACCAGGTAGCCGGTTACGCCGTCGACCACAACCTCAAGAATGCCGCCCGTAGCGCTCGCGACCACCGGGGCACGGCAGGCCATCGCTTCCAGGTTGATGATGCCGAAGGGCTCGTACACGGACGGGCAGCAGAAGACGCTGGCATGGCTGTAGAGCTGGATCGCCTCCGGCTTAGTCACCATCTTTTCGATCCAGACGATATGCGGGTTGATGGCGCTGGCCTGCTCTATCTTCAGGCGCATCTCGGCGGCAATCTCAGGGGTGTCCGGGGCTCCGGCACAAAGCACAACCTGGGTGCCCGGCGGGAGATGCGGGATTGCTTCGACGAGATGGGTAACGCCCTTCTGCCGGGTGATGCGGCCGACGAACAACACATACGGGCGAGTTGGATCGACTCCGTACTTGATCAGCGCTGCTGTGTCGGTAGTTTGCCTGTACTCGTTTAGGTCAATGCCATTGTAGATGACGTGAATCCGTTCGGGCGAAACGTCGGGATAGGCACGAAGGATGTCTTCCTTTGTGCCCTTGGAGACAGCGATCACCGCATCGGCATCGAGGATGGCGGTGCGCTCCATCCACGAACTCATCGCGTATCCGCTGCCAAGCTGCTCGGCTTTCCAGGCGCGGAGCGGCTCCAGGCTGTGGGTGGTAAGGACAAAAGGAACATTGAAGAGTTTCTTCGCCAGAAATCCAGCCATGGCGGCATACCAGGTGTGCGTGTGGACGATATCTACGGACGAGAGAGAGTTCACCTGCGCGAGGTTGAGGCTTAGCGCTTCAAGCGCTGTCTTGTATTTCCCCTGAGCGCCCTCGCTGATCAGAGACCACGGCTCGCCGCCATGCACGTGGAGGTTGCCTTTATCGGACGATTGATCACCCCAGCATTCGACTTCAACATCAATCGACCTGGCCAACTCGCGGCTCAGGTATTCAACGTGAACTCCAGCGCCTCCATAGACGTTGGGCGGGTACTCTCGTGTGATCAGACCAACTCGCAAAAAGCCTCCTAATTCCATTCCAGACTGAGCCTGGAACCGAACAAACACTCATCATACGCAAGTGCAAGCCTAGGTCTCGCCCTGAGGCGATCACACCATGAGATGCCTCTTCTCCGGCGTCTTCGTCGCACGGCGCGGCCGGCCAGTCGTCCGCGGAGTCAGAGAATTCGAGCGGGACAGCACGAAGCGATGAAACGCTCCGGCATTGCCAGAGGGAACCGGGCCGGTCGGGTAGGCGATCGAAAACATGCGGGGCAGTTGCAGTCCCTTGACCCGGACGATCTTCAAGGTTCCGAGCGTGAGTTGGTTGCGGATGGCCCAGCGAGAGACGAAGGCTGAGCCCAGGCCAGCTTCAACAGCGCTCAACAGACCCTCGGTCGAGTCGAGTGTCATTGGAATCCGCAGGTCGCGAAGGCGGAGGCCAACGTGCTCGAGCGCCTGTTCAACGACGCGGCGTGAACCTGAGCCCTGTTCGCGCATCAGCAGAGGTCCCGCCGCCAGGGTGCCTATCTTGATCTCGTGCTCTGTCCATTCGTGGCCCGCCGGGGCGACGAGGACCATGTGGTCTTCCATAAAGGGTTCGACGACGATGTCGCGGCGCAACGCAGGTCCCTCAATGAGGGCGAGATCAATACTGTGCGACGTGAGCGCTTCGAGGACGGTATCGGTGTTGCCGCTCATGGCGGTCAGTTCGACACGTGGATTTTCGCGCAGAAAGCCTGCCATCAGATTGGGGAGCAGATATTGGCCGATGGTCTGGGAGGCTCCCAGGGACAGTCTGCCGATGGTGGAGCCGCTCTCTTCTGCGATGGCCTGGGCAGCCTCCTCGGCGAGTAACTTCAGTTTTTGTGCGTAGCCGAAGAGGATCGTGCCGACCGGCGTCAATACGACGCGCCCGCCCGCGCGGTCGAAGAGCGGCAGGCCGATCTCATCCTCGAGGGCTTTGATCTGCTGCGTCACTGCTGGTTGCGAGAGGAAAAGCTCTTCAGCGGCGCGGCGGAAGTTGAGATGGTGAGCCACGGTTCGGAAGACCTTCAACCGGAAATTTTCCATGGTGTGTGATCTTACCGCAGCGTTAGAGTGGGGCCCGTATCTGCGGCTTGCGGCCTACCTGAAGTATGGTGATGGAACCTTCAGAAATACATAGCGGAGCCCGCCTGGTTCGGCGAGAGTGACGGCGGTTCCGTAGCGCGCCTAAAATAAGGAGGCGAGGTGGTTCTTAAGTCATGTCAACGATCAAACAGGACGATTTTATCCGCAGCGTGGCCGACGCGCTGCAGTACATCAGCTTCTACCACCCGGTGGACTACATCACCAATCTGGCGCGGGCCTATGAGATGGAAGAGAGCCATGCCGCGAAGGATGCGATGGCGCAGATCCTGATCAACAGTCGGATGTGCGCGGAGGGGCATCGGCCTATCTGTCAGGACACCGGCATCGTGACCGCGTTCGTGAAAGTGGGCATGGAGGTGCGGTGGGAGCCGGGCATCGCAGGCATGATGACCATGCAGGAGATGGTCGATGAAGGGGTGCGCGAGGCGTGGCGAAATTCGGATAACGTGCTGCGGCCAAGCATTCTCGAAGACCCAGCGTTTACGCGACGGAATACTGGAGACAACACGCCGGCGATGGTGGTGGTTTCGCTGGTCGAGGGCGGCGATGTGGATGTAACGGTCGCGTCGAAGGGCGGCGGGTCGGAGGCAAAGAGCCGGTTTGCGATGCTGAACCCTTCGGACAGCATTGTGGAGTGGGTGCTGAGGACGCTGCCGGGGATGGGCGCGGGATGGTGTCCGCCGGGGATGCTGGGTATCGGGATTGGAGGGACGGCGGAGAAGGCGATGGTGATGGCGAAGGAGTCGCTGATGGATCCCATCGATATGCAGGAGCTGATCGCGCGGGGGGCAAAGTCGAAGGTGGAAGAGCTGCGGATTGAGTTGTACGAGAAGGTGAATAAGCTGGGGATTGGAGCGCAGGGGTTGGGTGGACTGACAACCGTGCTCGACGTGAAGATACTGGATTTTCCGACACACGCTGCTAACCTGCCCGTCGCAATGATTCCGAACTGTGCGGCAACCCGGCATCTGCACTTCAAGCTGGATGGCTCGGGGCCGGTGATGGTGGCTCCGCCGTCGCTCGATGCATGGCCAAAGCTGGAGTATGACGTACACACTGCCCGCCGGGTCGATCTGAACACCGTCACGCGTGAAGATGTGAAGACGTGGAAGCCGGGTGAGGTGGTGCTTTTGTCCGGCAAGCTGCTGACCGGGAGAGATGCTGCCCATAAGCGGATGACCGATATGCTGACGCGGGGGGAGAAGCTGCCGGTAGACTTCGCGGGGCGGTTTATCTATTACGTAGGGCCGGTAGAGGCTGTACGGGATGAAGCCGTGGGGCCCGCGGGACCGACGACCGCGACGCGAATGGACAAGTTCACACGGCAGATGCTGGCGGAGACGGGGCTGCTGGGAATGATCGGCAAGGCGGAGCGCGGGCCTGCGGCGATTGCTGCCATCCGGGAGTTCGAGGCGGTGTACCTGATTGCCATCGGCGGGGCGGCTTATCTGGTGTCGAAGGCGATTAAGAAAGCAAAGGTGCTGGCGTTCGCGGATCTCGGGATGGAGGCGATCTACGAGTTCGAGGTGCAGGATATGCCGGTGACCGTGGCGGTAGACTCGCACGGGACCAGCGTGCATCAGACCGGACCGGAGGAGTGGTCGCGGAGGATTTCGGGGCACACGACAGAGCTTGGAGGAGTGCCGATTCTGGGGCAGTAAGGAAGGGTTCGCTTGCTGCCGGTGGGCGACCTATTCGGGCGTTGAGCGCATCAGATGGGTGCGAGGAGGTAACACCATGGCAGACAAGAAGGCAAGCGACGCAAGCAAGGTGATGCGCGATCCGAAGACCTCGCATGAGCAGAAGAGCAGCGCCGCGTCGGAGTTGGGCAAGAGCAAGGGCAGTAGCAGCGGAAACAAGAAGTAGCCGCTCTGCGGGAATTGGGCTATACGATGCGCGAGGGGTGTTTCTGGCTGGGCGAAGCCGGAGACACCTCTTTTTTTCTGCGGCTTAGTACAAAGCTGCGGCGTTTGCGGCGGTCGTCGGAGGCGTGGTCTATCTTCTTCCAGAAGCCGACGAAGTAGTCGATCGCCGAGATGATAGAGACGATGGTCATCCAGTAGATGGCGGTAAGGGCAATGAAGCGGACACCGATTTCGAAGCCGCCGTGGAGGCTCGGAAACCAGAGCCAATAATTCCAACGGTGGGCGAGAATGGCGGCGACGACCGAGACGATCTGGATGACGGTCTTGAGCTTGCCGATCTCGCTGGCTTCGATGGTGAAGCCTTCGGCGGCAGCAATGGAGCGCAGGCCGGAGACCAGGAACTCGCGGCCAATGACCAGGACGGCGATCCAGGCGGGGACAATGCGCGGGTTATAGGCGACCAGGACGATGAAGGCGGCCGAGACCATTAGCTTATCGGCCAGGGGGTCGAGGAGCATGCCCATGGTGGTGATCTGGTGCCGGCGGCGGGCGAGGTAACCGTCAAGGCCGTCGGTGATGCTGGCGAGGATGAAGACGATAGAAGCGATGATCTCCTGCTCGCCGCCGCGCAGGCCCGTCGCCCCGTAGCCGCCGGTTAGGGGAAAGCTGGGCGAGAGTATCCAGATGAGGAGGGGCACGCAGGCGATGCGGCTCATCGTGATGGAGTTGGGCAGATTCATGAGCTTGCGGCGTGGGAGGGCTTCGCCGACCGACACTAGCATTCTCCCATAGTGGACGTGGGAGGAGGCGGAAAGGCTTCCCTGATGGCGCGCTGCGTGGCGGCTTGTGTCCTGCCGGACGGCCTTTGTCTTCGTGAGTGAACAGAATCGGGCCTCCCTTTGGTCGGAATCAACAATCCCGACCAAAGGAAGCATCAGCCGAAGGCTACACGGCACTACCGGCCTTAAGCGTAGATGCCGCGTTGTTTGGTGGTATAGGCGACACGGTCGATGGCGAGCATATAGGCGGCGATGCGGTTATTGACCTTGTGGGCGGCCGCATACGCGATAACGTCGTTGAAGCTTTCGATCATGATGGCATCGAGACGCTGGTTGACCTCGGCCTCGGTCCAGAAGTAGCCCATGCGGTCCTGCACCCACTCGAAGTAACTGGTGGTAACGCCGCCGGCGTTGGCGAGGATGTCGGGAATGATGAAGACGCGCTTGTCCGCGAGAATCTCATCGGCGACGGTGGTGGTGGGGCCGTTGGCGCCTTCGCAGAGAATCCTGCAGCGCAGGCGTTCGGCGTTCTGGCTGGTGACGACGTTTTCAGTGGCTGCGGGGATCAGGATGTCGCAGGTGCGGGTGAGCAGCTCGTGCTCGTCGGCAACCTCGGCCTCCTTGAAGCCGTTGATCGTGCCGGCGTCCTTGCGATGGCGGATCAGGGCCGGGATGTCGATCCCGTTGGCGTTATAGAGGCCACCGTCATATTCGGCGATACCGATGATGGTATAGCCCTTCTGGGCGAGGAGCTTGGCGGAGTTGGAGCCGACGTTGCCGAAGCCCTGGACGATGACCTTGCAGCCGTCGATGGACATGCCGAGGTGCTTCATGGCCTCGTCGCAAACGACAGAGACGCCCCGGCCGGTCGCCTCTTTGCGTCCGCGGGAGCCGCCGATATTGACGGGCTTGCCGGTGACGACGGCCGTGACAGTCTGGCGCATGTGCATCGAGTAGGTGTCCATAATCCAGGCCATGGTCTGCTCGTCAGTGCCCATGTCGGGGGCGGGAACGTCTTTCTCAGGTCCGAGGAATTCGATCAGTTCGGCTGTATAGCGGCGGGTCATGCGTTCGAGCTCGCCCTGGGACATCTTCTTGGGGTCGCAGATGACGCCGCCTTTGGCCCCGCCGAAGGGGATGTTGACGACAGCGCACTTCCACGTCATCCAGGAGGCAAGCGCACGTACTTCGTCGAGGGTGACATCAGGGGAGTAGCGGATACCGCCCTTCGCAGGGCCGCGAGCGACCGAATGCTGGACCCGGTAGCCGGTAAAGACTTCGATCGAGCCGTCGTCCATGCCGACGGGGATGTGAACGATGAGTTCGCGAGCGGGGTAGCGGAGGACCTTCCAGATGCCTTCATCGAGGTTGAGTTTGCGTGCGGCGAAGTCGAATCGAGAGGCCTGGGCTTCCCAGGGATTAGTCTCCTGCTCGAGGGTGAGAGTCTGCATGTCGTGTTTCCTTTTTTCTATTGCTGGTATCAGCGATTCTCCGGCCATCGTTTGCCTCACTGGAAGCAGAATACAGCTTGAGCCAGACCGGTCTGTGGCCAAACTCGTGGAGTATAGGCTTGCGGAAAGACGATAGGCAACCGAACGATTGGGGGAGTTACCCCCTTCGTCACGCCGTCCGCCGAGCACTGTTACGTCCTGCGACCCAGCTATGATGGATGCAGTTATGGCTCCTTTCGAAAGCACTTCCCTGCCCTCGGCCCGCGAATTTCTAAAACTGAGCCGGAAGCACACGCTGGTGCCGGTGTACCGCACGGTGACGGCCGACCTGGAGACCCCGGTTTCGGCATATTTGCGTATCGCCGCGGAGGAGCCGGAGGCCTTTCTGCTGGAGTCGGTCGAGGGCGGCGAGCATGTGGGCCGTTATACCTTTATCGGCATACAGCCGTATAAGAAGATGGTCGCCCGGGGAGTGCATATTACGGTTCGCGAGGGACGGCGCGAGAGCTCGTTCGAAGGCGACATCTTTGAGGAGTTGAAGCGGGCGCTGAGCGGGCATACACCGGCGCGGCTGCCCGGGCTGCCGCCGTTTACGGCTGGGGCGGTGGGGTTCTTTGCCTACGATGTGGTACGGCAAATCGAGAAGCTGCCTTCGCTGGCCAAGGACGAGTTGGGGGTTCCGGATGCCTGCCTGATGTTCTTCGACCAGGTGCTGGCTTTCGATCACGTCAAGAAAGAGATTCACCTGATGGTAACGGCCGACCTGACGCGGGAGGCCCGCGAGGGCGCATATGAACGGGCGGTGCGCCGCCTTAACAAGATGGAAAAGCGGCTGGCGAGCACGCTGCCGGTGCGTCGCGGGAAAAGGCCTGAAGGCAAGCTGAAGGTGACATCCCGAACTTCGAAGGCGGCGTTCCTCAAGGCGGTGGAGAAGACCAAGGAGTACATCGCTTCCGGGGATGTCTTTCAATGCGTGCTGTCGCAACGGTTCGATTGTGTGCCGGGAGTTGAGGCGTTCGACGTCTATCGGGCGCTGAGGATCGTGAACCCTTCGCCCTACATGTATTTCTTGCGATTTGGAATGGAAGACGGAAGACACGCGTCCGCAAAGGCCGGGCGTGTGGCACCCGGTTCATCGAAGCGCGAAGTTTCCACGGCGCACATTGTGGGATCTTCGCCGGAGCTGCTGGTGCGGGTGCATGGCCGAGAGGTGGAGTACAGGCCTATTGCGGGAACACGGCCGAGGAGCGCGGATGAGGTCGAGGACCGGGCACTGGAGGCGTCGCTGCGAGCCGATCAGAAAGAGGTCGCCGAGCACATCATGCTGGTGGACCTGGGGCGGAACGATGTAGGGCGGGTGAGCGAGTTCGGCTCGGTCAAGGTGAAGGACCTGATGTTCGTCGAGCGATACAGCCATGTAATGCACCTCGTGAGTTCGCTCGAAGGCAGGCTGCGGCCTGAACTGGGGGCGCTCGATGCATTTCGCGCGTGCTTCCCTGCCGGAACCCTGAGCGGCGCACCGAAGATACGGGCGATGGAGATCATCGAGGAGATGGAGCCTGCGCGCCGCGGCGTCTATGGCGGCAGCGTACTCTACGCCGACTTCAGCGGCAATCTCGACTCATGCATCGCGATCCGGACGCTGTACATGAATGGGGAGCAAGGACACATTCAGGCCGGAGCGGGCATTGTGGCGGACTCTGTGCCGGAGAAGGAATTCGAAGAGTGCGGAAATAAGGCTCGGGCTGTGATGAGGGCCATCGAGCGAGCACGGGGAGTTTACGCTGGATCGAAGTAAAAGCCATCCGACCACGGATCAGCACGGAAAGCACAAGCGTGATACGGGAGATAGAGGCGGATAAGAGTAGATAGGGACAATGAAAGGAGCGAGACAGTCCCACTCTTATCTGCTTTTCCCCTCTCCTCACCGTTACGCCTTTGTCTTTCCGTGGCGTCGCTTCCGCTTCAGTCCTCCTTCTCCTGACGCAGCGCCCACCAGATGCCGCCGACGATCTGTAGCGCCCCAATCGTGCGGGTAAGGACTGGACGTTCCTGGAGATGGCCCATCATTCGCTTCCAAGGGGTTGGGCCATGTTTCCATGCGAGTGCGTCGTTCTGTGGCCTTAGAACCGCCATTACGCCGTCGCCGATCAGGGCCATCGCTGTGAAGTGCCTCCAACGTCTTGATCCAATGGACATTTGCTTCACCTGCTCGATTAGAGGGGGCCGGGCACATCTCTGTTGCCTGCGATGGGTGGCTGGCCTGCGGGGCGTAGAATTTAAGGATCGCTATGGTCTTTGTTCTCGATAACTACGATTCGTTCACCTATAACCTGGTTCAGTACATGGGTGAGCTCGGCGCTGAGATGGTGATCCGGCGCAACGACGAACTGAATCCGGCGGAGGTCGAGGCGCTCCGGCCCGACCGGATCCTGATCTCGCCGGGTCCCTGCACCCCTCAGGATGCGGGCATCAGCATCGAGCTTATCCGGCATTTCGCGGAGATGGGCGCGCGAGGCGGCCGCAAGGTGCCGATCCTCGGTGTCTGCCTGGGACATCAGGCGATCGGGGCTGCGTTCGGAGGCAAGGTGGTGCGGGCGGCGAAGCTGATGCATGGCAAGACCAGCGAGGTGGAGCACGACGGCAGGACTATCTTCGAAGGCATCCCCTCCACGATGACCTGCACGCGGTATCACTCGCTGATCGTTGCGGACGAGGGGATGCCTGACGAGCTGACCGTCTCGGCCCGCACTGTGAATCGCGAGGCGGCTGATGACGAAACGAGCGAGAGCATCATCATGGCGCTCCGCCATCGCGAGCTGCCGATCGAAGGGGTACAGTTCCATCCGGAGAGCGTATTGACGGTCCATGGGAAGCAGATCATTCGTAACTTTTTGAAATTGACCGTGTAGGGTGGATTTGTGATTGTGACGATGCGTTGGTGGTCTCTCATGTTCGTGGCAGGATGGGTCGTTGCGGGATCGGTTGCGGCACGCGCGCAGCAGCCGATCGGTACCGTGGGATTGCAGGATGCAACCGTGGTGGGTGCCCTCGAGGTGAGCCAGGGCCGGGCGGTCCTGGCAGGCAATACCGATGTGACCGCCGGAGCCCATGTTGCAGACGTGGCGCTGAGCCGGGGAGGGTCGGTGCGGGTGTGCGCGACCAGCCGGCTTCGTGCGACAGGGGGCAAGACTCTGGCCGGGCCTGCTCCGCTGGTGCTGGCGTTGGACCGCGGCGCCATCGAGGTACACATGCCTGCAACGGCGAGCGATGTCGTGATGACGCCGGACCTTCGGTTTACGCTGCATGGAAGCGGGCCGCTTGACCTCCAATTGCGAGTTACCAGAAACGGCGACACATGCGTGGATAATCGCGGTTCGAACGCGCCCACATTGAGCGTGGCCGAGCAGTTTGGGGACGCAAGCTATGAGCTACGGGCCGGACAGCATGTGCTGTTCGAACATGGCAGCCTGAAAGAGGTGGTGGACCACGAGAGCTCGTCCTGCGGATGCCCGCCCGAGCCTGCCCCGTCCGAGCCTGCTATGACAGTGGCCGACGCTCTGGTGAAGGCCGGAGCACCTGCAAAGCCCGGGCCGGCCGATGCGGCGAGCCCGGCGAAGACCCCCGCCGAGGAACACCCCTTTCCGGCCGCGATCAGCGAAGGGCTGGCTCCCGCGGCAGTGACTCCCCAGGCACCCGCGGGCGCGGTTCATGCCCAGGTATCGGCGACGCTGAGCTCTGGCACAGCGACGGACAGCACCTCCGTTCCGGGCGCATCGGCAGGAACGGCTGCTGAAGGAACAAATGAGGACTCACGCACTGCTCCAGGACCTGCGACGGCTCCTCCTGCGACAACGCAGGCTCCCGCTCCTCGAGGCGGCGTGATCCATGCGGTCGGACGCTTCTTCCGGCGGCTCATCGGCCGAGGGTAGACTGGCCACCGAAAGCTGCGACAACCGGCCGTTCGGTGGCACGCTCCATGGATAAAACGCTGCGCTACAATCGAAAGGTTGCGGCTGATCGGCTTCGGCGCCGGTGAGCCCTGCACAACTTCAACAAACTAGCTGAAATTCAGCACAGATCAGGGGTTTTTCTTTATGTCGATTCCCGCAACGCAGATGCGCCCGGGCATGATTATCAAGCACAATAATGACCTGCATACCGTCTTCTCGGTAGAGCACCGGACGCCGGGCAACCTCCGCGCCTTCATCCAGGCAAAGCTGCGGAACGTCCGCACCGGCGCGATGTTTGTGGAGCGTTTCCGTTCGCCCGACCCGATCGATCGTGTCATAGTCGATGAGATCAAGATGGAGTTCCTCTACAACGACGGCGATGACTACTACTTCATGGACGACAAGTTCGAACAGACCATGTTGCGGCGCGAGACCCTGGGCGATGCCGTCGAATACCTCATCCCGAACCTGAGCATTAGCGTTAGCTACTACGACGGCAAAGCGGTAGGTATTGAGCTGCCCGGCGTTGTCGAGATGACCGTAATGGAGACCGAGCCGGGGATCAAGTCGGCTACGGCGTCTTCCGTGACCAAGCCGGCCAAGATGGAGACGGGGCTGGTTGTCGCCGTGCCGCCCTTCATCAACGAAGGCGAGAAGATTCGAGTGGATACGGCGGAAGGCGCTTACATCAGCCGGGCCTAGTATTTCCATACAGAATTTAGGTGGAGTTTGGTAACTTCACCTCTTGATCTGGGCACATGCAAGCTGCCTTGCGCGGACATGATCGCTCTGCGAGACTGGGTTCCATGGTGCGTCATTACCTTGTGAACGGCCGTGTGCAGGGGGTCGGGTTTCGCTGGTTCGTCCAGCGGGAGGCGGCGGAGATCGGCCTGCGCGGGTGGGTTCGCAACACGGACGACGGCGATGTCGAAGTGCTCGCGATGGGTGAGCACGAGGAGTTGGCCGAATTGAAGGATGCGCTGCGAAGAGGTTCGCGTGGCAGCCGCGTCGATGCCGTACTGGAACACGAACTGGCCGAGAGTGAAGGCGCGCAGCTCGGACCGTTTGAGATCGAAGGAGCCTGGTAGAACCGATGACATTGCCGATCAATTGTGAACCGCTGAAGACACTGATACGCACCGTGCCCGACTTTCCGAAGCCCGGAATTCTTTTCTACGACATTACAACGCTGCTGAAGGACAAGGCTGGCTTCGCCACGCTGATCGACGCGTTTGCGCAGTACTACATCGGCAAGGAGATCGACCTGGTTCTGGGCATCGAGGCGCGTGGTTTCATCTTCGGGCCGGCGCTCGCGTACCGGCTGAATGCGGGATTCGTGCCGGTACGCAAGCCCAAGAAGCTGCCTGCGCGTGTAGCGAGGGTGAACTATGACCTGGAGTACGGGACCGATGCGCTGGAGATTCACATGGACGCGATTCAGCCGGGACAGCGTGTGGTCATCGTCGACGACCTGCTGGCCACCGGCGGGACAATGCAGGCGACGGTCCAGTTGGTGCGGCAGTTAGGGGGAGAAATCGCAGGCCTGGGCTTCGCCATCGAACTCGACTTCCTGAAGGGACGCGAGAAGTTTCAGGAGTACGACGTCCTGAGCCTCCTGCACTATGACGAATAGGCGCAACTCTCCGCCGTGGCCTCGTCTGTCGTCAAGCATTCAATAGCTAAAATCGAGACACCGAGGAAGGAACTGCTAAATGAAATCACATGGGTATGCTGCACAGGATAAGAGATCGGCGCTGACGCCCTTCAGCTTTGAGCGGCGCGAACCGGGGCCGAACGATGTCGTCGTCGAGATCGCCTACTCGGGGATCTGCCACTCGGATATCCACCAGGTTCGGGATGAGTGGGGCGGGTCGATGTATCCGATGGTACCCGGGCATGAGATCGTCGGGCGCGTCTCCAACGTGGGTAGCTCCGTAGCGAAGTTCAAGCAGGGAGATCTTGCGGGCGTTGGCGTTATGGTCGACTCCTGCAGGAAGTGCGTGAACTGTAAGGCGAGCCTGGAGCAGTATTGCCTGGAAGGCATGACCGGGACCTACAACGCAATCGATCGCCAGGGGCAGGTAACCTATGGCGGCTACGCGAACAATATCGTAGTGGACGAGCGGTATGTGCATCGCATCTCGCCGAAGCTGGATCTCGCAGGTGTCGCGCCCCTGCTGTGCGCCGGGATCACCACGTATAGCCCGCTGCGGCATTGGAAGGTAGGGCCGGGGACCAAGGTCGGGGTAGTCGGGCTGGGCGGTCTCGGGCACATGGCGCTGAAGTTCGCGCACTCGTTCGGAGCACACGTGGTGCAGTTCACGACCTCCGAGAGCAAGGTCGCGGATGCGAAGCGCCTGGGCGCAGATGAGGTTGTGATCACAAAGGATCCGGATGCGCTGACAAAGCAGGCAGGAAGCTTCGATTTCATTTTGGACTGCGTCGCCGCTCCGCACGATCCCAATGTTTACCTCAAGATGCTGCGACTGAATGGAACGCTTTGCCTGGTCGGGCTGCCGGATAAGCCGCTGCTTGTCGAGGCATTCGCGCTGACCTCGCAGAGGGTGGCGATGGCCGGCTCGAACATCGGCGGCATGACCGAAACGCAGGAGATGCTGGACTACTGCGGCGAACACGGTATCGTTTCGGACATCGAACTGATCGGAGTAGACAGACTGGGCGAGGCATACGAACGCGTTGTCAAGGGCGATGTGAAATATCGCTTCGTAATCGACATGGCTACGCTACCGAAAAGCTGACGCAGGTGTCTCCAGGGTAACGCCGCCCACGGCCGGGCATGCAGGCGCTACCAGGCGCCCTGTTTTGCTCCGTACCACCACACCAGCCCCACCGTAGCCGTGGGCTGACTGGCCGATAAGCTCCCCGGCTTGTTCGTCAGGAAGAACGGCACGTTACTCCAGTCCCTGCGGTACTCCACGCGTGTCAGAAAGCCATCGCCAAACTTGTACTCGTACGTCCCGGTAAACTCCTTCAACGCCTGCGTCGTTCCGCTGAACAGTCCTCCGCGGTCGGAGAGATACTCGCTTCTTCCCGCCACCGCCATCTTCGGCGTCAACTGATATCGCACATATCCGGCTCCTCCATCCACATGTGAGGGGGCCGAAGACTCTCCCGGAGCCGCATTCGCCCACAACCTTGAAATCACATAATCGCCCTCAAGCGCCAGCGTCAGCTTCGGCGTGGCGTCCCACGTCACATAGCTGTCGAAGATGTGCTGCTTGCCGTCCGGTGCGGGATCGATTGCCTGCAGGCAAAGCCCCGGCTGAACCGGCGCAATGCAGTTCGTGGCCGCGGCGACGTCCGGATGATCCTGCCCGAGATAGTAGTTCACATTCCATAAGACATTCTTCGTAGTCTGGAGCCTGAACCCAAACAGCTCGTCCTTATACGAGTTTGTCGGTTCCGTCTGCTGGGTACCATTCACGACCCAGTAGTTCAACGCCAGCTTCTCGTTCACCTGGTAGCCGGCGCGAATACCCGCATGGTAGAAGGGCAGATAATACGAGTAGAACGAACGCGAGTAGTTCATCTGGTCCTTCGTATAGTTACCTTCGAGACCCAGGGAACTTGCCCACTTCCCGAAGTCGAGAGTAAGGCCTTTGCCCAGAGGAACAACATAGGTGCCATAGGCCTGAAAAACATTCCTATAGATGTCTGGCCGAGGCTCATTGGCAGGGTTGCCCTGAAGCGTGTCCGTGGCCTGGCCGAACTGCAGGTCCAGCCGTACGCCATAGCGGCGTCCCGCGCCAACGTCCGGGTCGAGCGCCAGCACCACACCGGTCTGGTTGATGCTGAAGCTGTTACTCAACACGTCGTATGCCCGCAGGTACTCTACCCGGCCGATGGGGTGGTTGAAATCGTACTGGTAGTAACCATCGAAGAAGTAGTTCAGCGTGGCTCCTCCGGGCAGATTCGCCGGCAGCCCCGAGCTTGCCGGAGTACTGTCTGCGACGGCCCGCGTTCGAGCAATGGACGCAGTCTCTCGAACCGCTGTCTCCGAAGCTGTCGCACTAGTCAGCGAGGTCTCCGACTCGGGCTGCGCCGGTCCTGTCGCGTACATTGTCCCACTGCTGGAGACGCCCTCAATACTGCTTCGAAGCTCGGCGGCGGTTCCATCGTCCTTTGTCGCGGTCACGTTCCTACCCGGCGATGTCATGGCCATCGACTCCTGTTGACTGTGCAACTCCTCTTCAAGCGCACTGACCCTCAGGGAAAGCTCGCGCACCATCTTTCGCAAGTCTTCATCCTGTTGCGGAACCGCCGCTCCGGCCGACGCTCCAGCCGGACTCTGGCCGTTCGCTGGGATACCGCTCATCAGGACAGCAACTACAAGCATAGGAACGATTCGATTTGAAAGCTGCATGGAAGACCTTTCTGCAAACACGATGAAGCAGACCACGAGTATCTCAATTTGTAAAAAACTTCGGTTATCAGTCTTCAGCCCACAGAGAGGCATGTTCCTGACCGTGGTGCAGGTAAACTCGTCGAGTGGCTTCCCCATACAACCTGAAGCAGCGTATAGCCCTCGCCATCATCCCCCGGATTGCGAGCACGGCCATCTGCTGCCTTGGCGTCACCCTGCGTTACCAGGACGTCTGCGAGCCCGGAGCAGCCCCCGGCTACGACATCCCACCTCCGGTTATCTACGCCTTCTGGCACCGCTGCCTGCTCGCCTGCGCGTGGCGCTTCCGAAATGCGGGCGTCACCATCCTGATCAGCCGCAGCTTCGACGGCGAACTGATCGCCCGGACAGTCGAACACCTTGGATTCATCGCCGTCCGAGGCTCCAGCTCGCGCGACGGCACCGCCGGCCTGCGCAATCTGCATCGCGCCTACCTGAGCGGACACTACTGCGCCATCACCGCCGACGGCCCGCGTGGTCCCGCGATGGTCGCCAAGACCGGGGTGACCCAGCTTGCCACGCTCGCCGGCGCCTCCGTCAGCGCATTCTACCTGCACCCCGGCCGCGCCTGGCAGCTCCGTTCGTGGGATCGATTCCTGATCCCCAAACCCTTCTCGCGGGTGACGGTGGCCTGGAGCCGTCCGGTGCCGGCGGACCGGGCGCAGGTCCAGGCCGCGCTTGACCGCTCCGTCGAACTGGCGCAATCGGCGAAAATATAAGACGAAAGGGTGGCGCATTGTTAGCCTTGCGGGATCAGCCATACAGAAATCCACCAGTTCGCCGCATCCGCCACACAAAGCACCACAACTTCACCACGAAAAAAGAGTGCCCGTGCGCGTAACCGACTTCCATTTCGATCTGCCCGAAGAGCTGATCGCCCAGTCCCCACCGGCCATTCGCGGCTCCAGCCGCATGCTCCTCGTCGACCGCAAGACCGGCCGGTACCATGATGATTTTTTCCGCAGTCTGCCATCAATTCTCCACTCCGGCGACCTGTTGATCCTGAACGACAGCCGCGTCATCCCCGCCCGTCTTTACGCCACCCGCGCACGCGGCAGGCAGACGCAGCGCAGCTCTCCGGACCCTGCGGGGCGCATTGAAGTGCTTCTAACCCGTGAGCTATCAACAAGTCGATGGTTGGCTCTCG
The DNA here is from genome assembly GCA_965277265.1 of Edaphobacter sp. Taxonomy (GTDB): domain Bacteria; phylum Acidobacteriota; class Terriglobia; order Terriglobales; family Acidobacteriaceae; genus Edaphobacter. The sequence goes on along the minus strand of CBDICF010000003.1, from coordinate 3,447,794 downwards.
TCCGCCCCAGCCGAAAAGTTCAACCGGGTGAACGCCTCCTCTTCCACGCTCCCGGCGAGCAAGCGCCTGTCCTCGAGGCCGAAATTGTCGCAGCGGGAGAGTTCGGCGAGCGCACTCTGGACTTCGGGGTAACGTCCAATCTATATGCCATCCTCGACAAAATAGGGCACATGCCGCTCCCCCCCTACATCCACCGGCAGGACAGCGTGGAGGACCGAGATCGATACCAGACCGTCTTCTCGCATCAGCCGGGCAGCGCCGCCGCGCCGACCGCCGGGCTCCACTTCACCCCTGAGATACTCGCGCAACTCCAACAAAATAAAGTCCAGGTCGAGACCCTTACACTACACGTCGGGCTCGGTACCTTCCAGCCTGTGCGCGCCGAGAGTCTCGACGACATCCGCCTTCACGCCGAGCCGTACACCCTTCCAGCCGCTACAACCGAGGCGATTAACGCCGCACTGCGGGAGGGCAGACGCGTGATCGCCGCAGGAACGACAGTCACTCGCACGCTCGAGCATTGCGCCGACATAGCGGACGGCAAGCCACTCGAGGCGCACTCCGGCCAGACCAGCATTTTCATCCGCCCAGGGCACACGTTTCGGATAGTGGGCGGGCTGCTCACCAACTTCCATTTGCCGCAATCCACGCTGCTGATGCTGGTCAGTGCCTTCGCGGGACGGGAGGCTGCGCTCAGCGCCTACACTCACGCAGTGCAGGAACGATACCGCTTCTTCTCTTACGGAGACTGCATGTTGATTCTTTAGCCCAGGCATTGCAAAGAGGCCGGCACCTCCGAACGGCGCGCCTCGCAACGCGCTACCATTACCAGCGATGGCAAAGACACTCCAAACGGCTGCTTCTCCCGACGCAAAACCACCTGTTTACCTGCTCGACAGCATGGCTTTTATCTTTCGCGCTTATCACGCGATGCAGCGTCAGCGTCCGATGTCTACCCGAACGGGAATCCCGACGGCCGCGACGTATGTTTTCGTCAATATGATCAACAAGCTGCGCAAGGACTTCTCTCCGCATTATCTTGCCGCGATCTACGACCTCTCAGGACCGGTCTTTCGCGATGAGCGTGCCCGGGAGATGAAGGCCGTCAGGAAGTTCAACATCAAGACGCAGCAGTTCGAGGAGATCGACTATCTCGGCTACAAGGCTAACCGCACCGAGATGCCCGCCGACCTGAGCCAGCAACTCCCGTTCATCCGCCGCGCGCTTGAAGCTTTCCGCATTCCCATTCTCAGCTACGAAGGCTTCGAGGCGGACGACGTTATCGGCACGCTCTCGTGCAAGCTCAGTGCGCTTGGCCATAAGGTGTTCGTCGTCTCGTCGGACAAGGACATGATGCAGTTGGTCAACGACGCCGTCGTGATCCTGAATCCTACGAAGGATAACCTGATCCTTGACCGGGCCGGGGTGCAAGCGAGCCTTGGCGTGGCGCCCGAGCGTGTGATCGACGTGATGGCGCTGCGGGGGGACGCGATCGACAACATCCCCGGCGCTCCGGGTATCGGCGACAAGGGCTCCGTCGAGCTCATCCAGCAGTTCGGCACTGTGGAGGCCGCGCTCGATGCTGCCGTCTCTCATCCCGACCAGGTAAAGCGCAAAACGTATCGCGAATCATTGCAGAACAACCGCGACAACATCTTGCTCTCGAAAGAGCTGGTCACGATCCACACCGGCGTTCCCATCGACTTCGACCTCGACGAGATGCTGACACAGCCGGTCGACAATGCGGCCTGCCGAGAGCTCTTCTCCGAGCTCGAATTCACGACGCTGTTGAAGGAACTCGCGCCCTCGGTCGACAACACGCCGATCGCATACAATCTTGCACCGACATACGATGACGTAGCGGAACTTCTGGTGGACGCTCGCGCGACAACTGCCAGCGGGGAGGTGAAGGGCCTCACACTTGCGGTCTTCGAGGATGCCCGTGCGCTCGCCGAGGAGGTCTGCGCCGATTCTTCCGCCCAGGGAGACGCCGAACCCGAGCCGCTCCCCTCCGAATCCATGTCGCTTTTCGAAGCTCCTAGAGCGCTACAGTCGGATCTCAGCGCCTATAAGACTCCTGTCGGTCTCCTGCTCGGCCTTACCACCTCGGCCTCGACGGCGATGGTAGCCGCGCTCGACACACCGGGCTTGCGCAGGGCGCTCGAAGACGAGACGCTTCCCAAGCACGTCCACGACCTGAAGGCGGTGCTCCGTGCGCTTGAGCCGCATAACGTCACGCTTGCAGGCGTCCGGGACGATGTAATGCTCTACAGCTACCTGATCAATCCGACGCATGGGTCCCACACCCTGCCTGACGTGACGGCCCGCTTTACCCATCGTGCGCTCGCCAAGAGCTCCAAGAGTCCCAGCCCGGACGAGGTGGCAAATCTGCTGCCGGAGGCCGCTAACGCCGTACATCGCCTTTCGCAGACGCTGCGAGATCAGATCGATTCGGCGCAACTTGCGCAGGTGTACGAGACCATGGACCTGCCGCTGGTGCCCGTCCTGCTGCGGATGGAGCAGGCCGGCGTCCGCATCGATTCCACGGTGCTCGGGGATATGTCTAACCGGCTGGCGATCGAAATCGACAATCTCGCAGAACGCGTGTACAGCGACTCCGGGCATCGTTTCAACATCAACTCGCCGAAGCAGCTTGGCGAAGTCCTGTTCAATAGGATGCTATTACCCAAACCGATGAAGTATGGCAAGGGAAAGGTGGTTTCGACGGCGCAGGATGTTTTGGAAGAGCTTGCGGAGCAACATCCCGTGGCGGCGCTGGTGCTGGAGTACCGGCAGTTGTCCAAGCTGAAGTCGACCTATCTTGACTCTCTCCCGCAACTTACTGATGCAGAGGGCCGCGTCCACACCACCTTCAACCAGGTTGGCACCGCGACTGGCCGCCTCTCCAGCACGAACCCCAACCTGCAGAATATCCCCATCCGGACCGCACTTGGCCGCGAGATTCGCGCGGCGTTCATTCCGGCGCCCGGCAATGTGCTAATGTCCGCCGACTACTCGCAGATCGAGCTGCGTTTGATGGCTCACTTCTCGCAGGACGCCCTGCTGCTCGACGCCTACCGGACCGGCAAGGACATCCACACGCTCACCGCGTCGGAGGTATTTGGCGTTGACGCCGCCACCATGGACAAAGAGACCCGCGCCCGCGCCAAAGCCGTAAACTTCGGGATCGTCTACGGCATCAGCCCCTTCGGTCTCGCGGCGCAGCTCAACATCGACCAGAAGACCGCGAAGACGTACATCGAGACCTACTTTGATCGCTACCAGGGAGTTCGACGCTTCATCGAGGAGACGCTTGAAACGGTTCGCCGCGATCAGGCGGTGAAGACGCATTTTGCCCGGCTCCGGCCCATTCCCGACATTCAGTCGCGCAATCCCAACATGCGCGGATTTGCGGAGCGCACGGCCGTCAACACGCCCCTGCAAGGCACTGCCGCGGACCTGATCAAGCTGGCAATGCTCAAGATCGACGCGGCGATCACCAGCCGCAAGCTGAAATCTCGGATGACGCTGCAGGTTCATGATGAACTGCTCTTCGATGTCGTTCCGGAGGAGGCTGACGAGTTGCAGGATATGGTCAAGCAGGAGATGGAGCACGTCGCCAAGTTCTCTATTCCGATTGTGGCAGAGGTTGGCATCGGGCCGAACTGGCGCGATATCAAATGACTGCCTTCTGTTGCTGTTACTGATAGACTTAACGTCGCGCAGTGAATTGTTGCAAAGCGAGTCGTAAAGGAATCGAGACCAGTGGATCAGCAGACCAAAGCAGCACTAAAGCACGACCAGTTCATCGACACGACTAACCATGGCCTCGAGTGGGCCAGTGAAAACCGCCGCTCCGTCATCATCACCAGCGCCATTCTTCTGGTTGCGATTCTCGTTGTTGTGCTAGGCGTCGTCCTGTACAACAACCGCGCGGGCGACGCATCGATCGCATTCGGCTCAGCCATGCAGGAATATCAGACTCCGCTCGCCGCACCGGGTCAGGCTGTACCTCCGGGGATCAAAACGTATCCTTCGACTACAGCGCGCGCGAAGGCCGCCAATGAGCTCTTCATGGGTGTTGCAGACAAGTACAGCATGACTCCCGACGGCAAGGTGGCACGCTACTTCGGCGGCCTCACGTACATGGAGGAGGGTGAAAACGCCCAAGCCGAAAGCACCTTGAAGCAGGTCGCAAGCGGCTGGAACCGGGATCTCGGCGCGCTGTCCAAGCTGGCATTAGCGCAGCTTTATCGCCAGACCAGCCGCGATCCGCAGGCGATCGAACTTTACAACGAACTCACCGCCAAGCCGACGACAACCGTTCCGGCAGGCCTTGCCCAGCTTCAGCTTGCGGAGTTGTACGAGGCCCAGGATAAGCCCGAGCAGGCCAGGAAGATCTATGCCCAGCTCAAGGATAAAGACGCAAAGGGTCCAGCCGGTCAACTCGCAGCGCAAAAACTGAACCCCCAACCTGCGGCTCCAGCAGGTCCGGCCGCGCAGTAGCGGATTCAATGTCCGTAGTCATCGCCCCGGAGAAGATCGGGGCGCTCGTCCGCAAGGTGGGCGGCGCTAGCGGCATCCGTCCGCAGTCTCGTCAGTACGCTCCATTGGTCGTTCGCTTTTGCCGGCGCTACCCAGACCGGCAGAGGCATTCTCAGATATTCAGAGAGTGCGAGCGCATGCGGTTCGTACAATGCACGGATTGTGTGTAGCCGCCTCGCCGCTGCCGGATCGCCGCAGAGGCGCAGATGCTCGCCACCAAGCGCGCCGCAAAGCTTTGCGAACTCGGCTGGCGGCAAACGGTCCAGTTCTCCGCTGCCGTGGGTGCCCCCAATCCGTTCCTGGACATGAAACACCTGCCCCAGGTCGACGAGCGCATGACGCGCGATAACGAAGGTCAACTGAGCCTGACGCGAGGGTGTCCCTTCGATCACTGAAATCAGCAGCGCACACGTATCGAGTATCGCAACCAGCGCAGAGAGCCAACTCTGACTGTCATGCTGAGAACGGTAGTAGCAGAGGATAGGGTAGGAGATATGCGACTCCAGGATCTCGGCGGACCAGCGCTCCCACTCAGCCATGAGCGACATCAGCGCCTCTTCTCCCCCATCGAAGGCATGGCGGCGCAGCAACTCGGCCGCGTTCGGCGGAGAGCCTGCCCGGGCATCCAGCAGAGCGACGCTTACCTCACGGTGCGAGAACGCCTGGTACAGCACGGGCACATATCCGATAACCAGAGCGACAAATCCGAGCCCCACGCCGGACTCCAAAATGATCAGCGCGCGCGCCAGCGAGCTATGGGGAACGACATCGCCGAGCCCCAGCGTAAACAGCGTTGTTCCACTTACGTACAGATCGGTACCGAGTTGCGCCCAGGCGCTGCTGCTACGGCCGAACATCACGTCGCCGAACGGAGATCCCAAGGAGAAATAGAACATACCAAAGCTCAGAATCAGAAGCAGTGCCCACAGTACCAGCAGCAGCAGCAACGACAGCGGGCCGTAGACGCTGTAGATCTGTTCTCTGCGTTTGCTGTTGCGGGTCCGCTCGGCGAATGCAGCCCACGGCGCCCAGGTCGCCAGGAAGAACATGCGGGTAATCCGAAACCGCTGAGTCGGCCGTCGCGGCAAGATAATCGTCTGGAAGGCATCGAGCGCCACCCCTAACGAGAAGAACAAACCGGCAATGAAGGCGACGATATGCATGGTCAAAAACCGTGTGGAACATTACGGCTATGCCGCTTACCTAAAACCTTACCAGACCTGCCACAACCTTCGACTCGGAGGCAATGAGCCCAAAACTCCCCCCTTTTCGGAACTTCTTACCGAGGGGCGGCGAGAGACTTCGGGCTGGCCTGAGATGGTCGCAAGAGTGTCCGTTTTTTCATTCGACAAACATGCTTGTTGCGCCTACGCTGATTACGAGGCGGAGCAGTCGCACAATACGGTTCGAAGGGAGGTTGCGATGCAGCGTGTTCTAGTGGTGGACGACGATCAGCTCGTTGCCGACACCTTGACCTTGATCTTCGGCAAGAGCGGCTTCGAAGCGGTCGCTGCCTACTCCGCGGACCAGGCTCTCGAGTGTGCCCGGCAATTCAATCCCCATCTTCTTCTCTGCGACGTCTCCATGCCCGACAGGGACGGTCTGAATCTGCTGTCGGAGATCACGAAGGAGCAGCCGGCCTGCCGCATCATTATGCTCACCGGCTTTTACTCCAATCTCAACAGGATGCGCGAGCAGGCCAGCCAACTGGCGCGGCCAGTGGGTATCCTGACCAAACCCTGCCAGCCGGCCGAGCTTCTCCGGCAGGCCGCTGCGCTGCTGGCTACCGCTTGAACCTGTTCTCTTCCTTTCCCATGCCTGACCTTGGCCGAGCGCTCGTGCTCCTTGGGCTCTTCCTGCTTGTCGCCGGCCTCGTTATCCTTGGTCTCGGCCGCCTGCACCTGCCGCTTGGCAGGCTGCCGGGCGATCTCTCCTGGCGTGGCCGAGGGTGGTCGGTCTCTGTTCCACTCGCGTCTTCGATCCTGCTCAGCGTTCTCCTGAGTCTGCTGCTTTGGGTGGTGAACCGGCTTCGCCGCTAGTCTCGAATCCACGGCTCTGAAGCGCCTCGCGATGCTAGACTCAGGGCGGTATGTCCGAGACGGAAGACAACCCGCCGACCCTCGCCACACTGCGAGCCCGCAGGACAAAACTGCGTCCTGCAAAACGTGTGGAATCTTCCTCGCCTGGCAGTTCAATGGCCCAGAGCGGTCTGTTCGGTAGGCCCGAGAGCGATGTTCCAGCGACTCCGCCACGGCATGTTCCCGCTATTTCACCAGCACTCCAGAGGCTGCAGTCCAGCCGGACGACGCTGGCAGCTTCCCCGCCTCGCCCCGCGATCGAACGGCGCATCTGGAGTGTTGGCGGCCTGGTCTCAGAGGTTCGCCGGCAAGTCGAAGGTGCCTACACCGATCTCTGGGTGGAAGGCGAAATCTCGAACTGCCGACCTGCTTCATCCGGACACATTTACTTCACCCTGAAGGATGGGGAGGCGCAGCTTCCTGTAGTTCTTTTTCGACGTCAATCGCAGCTTCTTCGATTCCGTCCCGCGGACGGGCTCGCAGTGCTTGTGCGCGGCCGCATCTCCGTCTACGAGAGCCGCGGGCAGCTACAGCTCATCGCCGAGACCCTGGAGCCTCGCGGCGCCGGCGCCCTGCAGCTTGCCTTCGAGCAGCTCAAAGCTCGTCTGCTGGCTGAAGGTCTCTTCGACGACGCCCGCAAGCGTCCCCTGCCCGCATACCCGAAGTGCATCGGCATCGTGACTTCGCCGACAGGCTCGGTCATCCGCGATATCGTGACCGTCGTTCGCCGCCGTCATTCGCGTTTGAACCTGCTCGTCTACCCGGCGACCATGCAGGGGACCTCCAGCCCAGGCTCGGTCGCCGCAGGCATTCGATGGTTCAACTCGAATCCGGGCCGCGCCGACCTTATCATCCTTGCGCGAGGGGGCGGCTCCATGGAAGACCTCGCCTGCTTCAATGATGAGGCTCTCGCTCGCGTTATCGCCGCATCCACTCTGCCTATCGTTTCGGCCATCGGCCATGAGACCGACTTCACCATGGCGGACTTCGTCGCCGACCTTCGCGCCCCCACCCCTTCGGCGGCCGCCGAGCTCGTCACCGCCGCACAACATCGCATCGAAGAGCGCGTTCAAGCACTGGAAGGCCGCGTTTACCGCGCCGGCCGGTTCCATCTGATGCATGCCCGGCAACGTTATACACGGCTGTCGGCTGAGTCCGTCCTGATCCGCCTGCGTGACGCCGTCAATCGCCGCGACCAGCGCCTCGACGAGCTCCATCTTCGCCTGGAAGCTGCCGCCGTTCGCCGTCTCGGAGTGCGCAGGCAGCGCCTCGCTCTTCTCACCGACCGGCTCCGCCGTCAGGACGTTGCCGCTCGCATCACCACAATGCATCGTCGCCTGCAAACCGCATCTCAGCGCCTGCAAAGTACCGCGACTCGATCCTTCGTCACCAGCCGAAGCCGCCTCAGTCGGGCAGCTGCGCGCCTCGAGGCGCTCTCCCCACTGGCGGTTCTCTCTCGCGGGTACGCGCTGGTCTATTTACAGGACGATGTCGGGGCACGCACCCTGCTTCGATCCTCCGCGGAGGTCACCCCAGGCGCTGTTGTCCACGCTCGCCTTGCCCACGGCACGGTACAAGCCAAAGTCACGCAATCGAACTCACCCTCGTCAGCAAATGAGGATAACGCAGCAACGGAGAACCGCACGACATGAAGAAGCTCTTTGGAACGGATGGCATTCGCGCCGTCGCCGGCCAGTCCCCCCTCGACGCACGCACGATCTACGCCATTGGCCTTGCGCTCGCCCATACGCTTGCTGCGAGCACTCCAAAGCCGCGTGTCCTGCTCGGCATGGATACCCGCGAATCCAGCGAATGGATCGCCGCAACCCTCACCGCCGGCCTGATAGCGGGCGGTGCCGCGGTGGAAAGCGCCGGCGTTATCACCACACCCGCCGTCGCCTTCCTTGCGCAAACTCACGGCTTCTCCACCGGCGTGGTCATCTCGGCCTCGCACAATCCCTGGCAGGACAACGGCATCAAGCTGTTCGGCCCGGATGGCTACAAACTTCCGGATGCGACGGAACTCGCCATCGAGGACGAGATCTTCCGCAAACTCGCCAGTTCTATGCGAACGCCTGAACAGACCACGCCTCCTGCGGTAAACGAGGCAGACCGGGCCGAGTACGTCCGCTCTCTGCTTGCCGCCGCGCCCGGCCTCTCTCTCGACGGTCGCCGCATCGTAATCGATTGTGCAAACGGAGCGGCCTCTTCCGTCGCTCCTCAACTTTTCGGAGACCTCGGCGGAGAGGTCATCATCACCCACGCCAGCCCAGATGGACGCAACATCAACGAAGCATGCGGCGCGCTGCACCCCGGGATGGTCGCCGGGGCCGTAAAGCACCACAAAGCTTCCATCGGTATCACCTTCGATGGCGACGCCGACCGCGCTCTCTTCGCCGACGAATATGGCAACGTCGTCAACGGAGACGCCGTTCTTCTTCTCGCCGCGCGCGACCTGCAAGCCCGCGGTCTGCTTCATAACCTGACCGTGGTCGCCACCACCATGTCGAACATGGGCCTGGAAGCCGCCCTGAAGCGCTCCGGCATTCACATGCTTCGTGCCGCAGTCGGGGACAAGTACGTTCTCGAGCAGATGATCGCCACCGGCGCGGCGCTGGGCGGCGAACAGTCGGGCCACATCATCTTCTCCGGGCGCAGCACTACAGGCGATGGTCTTCTCACCGCGCTTCTACTGCTCGACATCGTTCACCGCAGCGGCCAGACACTCTCGGAATTGGTTGCCGACCTCAAGGTCTTTCCCCAAATCATCGTGAATGTGAAGGTGCGCGAGAAGAAGCCCCTCGATGCGATCGCGGCCGTAGCCGACGCAATCGCCGCGGCTGAAGACGAACTAGCCGAGTCCGGACGCGTCGTCATACGATACAGCGGCACCGAAGCTCTCGCCCGCGTCATGATCGAAGCTGAATCCGAACCGCTGATGCGGCGCCATGCAGACGCCATAGCCGATGCCATCCGGAACGAACTTGGGGCCTGACAAGGGAGAGAGTACCTTCCCATAAACTTACGGCTTCTCGCCAGCCTTGCCGATCGCTTCACCCTGCATTAGGCTGGAATCACTATGTATGAAGACTTCAAAGTGACCGATCGTTGGACGGGGGAAGACCTTCACTGCACCTGGAAGGGCACCATGGTCGCCATAGCGACGCGCCACGCTGACGCTACGGACATCCGCTTCGCAGTCAACGGCAAGCCTGTCTGGATTGCCATGCCGAACCTCGCATGGGTGGAGCAGAAGCGACGCACCGGCTACGTCATTACGGACTATCTCGCCGCCCAGACCGCCGGACGTTACCTGAAACACGCGATTCAGTCCGGCTACGACAACGGCCGCGAGATGTACACAATGACTGTCGACGAGGTGATTGAGCACGCCAAGGCCGTCGTGAAGGAGGCTGGCCGCACCGACAACCTGCCCAGCCTTCCCATCATCAATGAAAATATCCGCGCCGAAGATGAGATGGGCATCCACCTTCCCGGCGAACCGGTATAGCTTGAACGAGATTCTGTCCCGATGCTGACGCGCCGCAGGTTCCTGGTGGTCCTGCCTACCTTTGCGGCCTCGGCGCAGGCGCTCGCGGCGTATCCTTCTCATAAGAAAAAGATTGCGTCTCCAGTTCCTGTCTGTGTCTACTTCGGCACCGACCCGAATAAGAGCATCAGCAAGGGCATCTACCAGTCTCGCTTCGACCCCGGATTTCGGCTTGCGCGGCCGCTTCAGCTGTACTTGAGCCAGCGGAGAATCTCGGGAAGGCTGGGCTTCTTGCCATACATCAGAATGCCCACCCGATAGATGCGACTGGCAACCCAAAGAATTACGAGAATCGTGAGGCTCATCAGAAGGAAGGAAAGGCTTATCTGCCATGCAGGCACACTTGTCAGCGAGATACGGAATTCCATCAGAAGGGGGCTGCATAAGGGAATCAGCGACACCACCTGGGCCAGAGTGGAATTCGGTGCCGGGACGATCACAAAGAGCATCAAGAGGGAGAACGCAAGCGGCATAACAAGGAACATGTTCAGCTGCTGGAGCTCCTGTTCGGAGTTGGTCATGGCGCCGAGTGCGGCAGCAATGCTCGAATACACCAGGAAGCCGAAGATAAAGTAGGCGATGAAAAACAAGATCTGCATTGCGCTGATGGGCGGCCGGCCGCTGCCGACGAGGTTGGTAGCCAGCGAAGTCGAGCCGAGCGCGGCCGCGGCAATCATCCACACGCCTACCTGGGTCAAGCCAACGGAGCCTACACCGAGGATTTTCCCGGCTAACATCTGGTCCGGCTTGATGGTGGAGAGCATGACCTCAAAAACCCGGCTGCTCTTTTCTTCGATTATGGAGCGCGCGGTGTTCATGCCGTAGAGCATGATGACCATATACATGAGAAAGAAGAGCAGGTAAGCGGCTCCTGAAGCTGCGCGGGTGTCTCCGGTCCTGCTGGTATCCATCGCGACTGGAGCCAAAAGGGCATCAATATCAGCGGCCCCCATGCCCTGCTGTCTGAGCCCTTCGCGTGTAAGTACGCTTCTGATCGCCGACGAAAGGGTGTCCTGGGTTGCCCGATCGCCCGCAGAGCGGGGCACATAGGTAAAGATCGGGCGAGCAGTTGGCCCGGACCCTTGCCCGGCCGGTGACGTGACCCATAGATAGCCCGCAAGGTCGCCTTTCCCCTTGAGTTCGCGGTCAAGTGCAGCCCTTGTTTCATCGCCGTTCGGGGCCGATGGGGTAAGGAGATCGACGGTCATGTTGCTGTTCTTGCCGGTCTGGAGAGTGTGCTTCAGGTCGGCCGAAAAAGTGGAATCCACGGAGACGATAGCGATGTGCGAGGAGGACTTCGTCCGCGAGGTGAGATAGCTGCTGCCGAAAACGAAGGCTCCCATAAAAAGCGGGATGAGAATAGTGGCGACGAGAAAGGCCTTCGTGCGGATACGCTCCAGGTACTCGCGCTTGGCGATGAGCCAGATATTATGCATTAACGTGTTCTCCGGCCGGGATGCGCCTGGAATTGGATATAGCTTCGGCTGTGACCTTTTCGATGAAGATCTCTTCGAGGGTGGGCTCGGAGACTTGGAATCGGGTGATGGTGGCGCCTGCGACGGCGAAGGCCAGGAGCGCCTGGGCGTCGGCTCCATCCTTGAGCCGAATCTCTGCGTGACCACCGTAGTCTTTTGCCTCCGCTATCGAAGAATGCTGCAGGAAGGAAGCATCGCCCATAAAATCGATGACAACGCGGTTAGCCGGGTAGCGGGATTTGATCTCGCGCATGGAGCCCGAGAGAACGACATGGCTGTTATGGATCAGACAGATGTTGTCGCACAGCTTCTCCACCTGGTCCATGCGATGAGTCGAGAAAAGGATGGTGCGGCCCTGTCTGCGGAGGTCTACGAGAGTGTCCATGAGGAGGACGGCATTGACCGGATCGAGGCCGCTGAAGGGCTCGTCCATGATGATGAGCGCCGGTTCGTGAAGCAGAGTGGAGATGAACTGAATCTTCTGTTGCATGCCCTTGGAGAGCTCTTCGGTCTTCTTGTCGATAGCCGGGGTGATCTCCAGCCTTTCGCACCACATATGGGCGCGTTTGCTGGCGGTGGAGGCATCGAGACCGCGAAGCTGGCCGAGGAAGATCAGTTGGTCGATGACCTTCATCTTCTTGTAGAGGCCGCGCTCTTCGGGCAGGTAGCCGGTGCGCTTGAGGAGGTCGCGGCGGAAGGGCTGTCCGAATAGCTTTACCGTGCCGGAGTCCGGGACCGTGATGCCGATGATCATTCGGATGCTGGAGGTCTTGCCGGAGCCGTTGGGTCCGAGTAGGCCGAACATGCTGCCCGGCTCGATGGTGAAGCTCAAATCTGCGACGGCGATCTTGCTGTCGTAAGCTTTGCGGACGTGTTGCAGTTCTACGATGGGCATGGGTACTCGCGATAGCGCATTAAGCCAAGTTTAGCAGGGGGAATGCACAGTGAGCGGAAGTCGGACGCGCGCTCCGAACGACGGGAAACTTCATGCCCTGGAAAAACCGTCCAGTAACTGTACTTGTGTCAATCCTGTTGCCCTGCTCGGTTTTGGTGTGCTGGTTTAGCGAAAACCAGCATCGAATCGGAGGAGAGGTGAAACCTATGGCGTCAAACGACGGCAAGAAGCATTTTCATTGCAAAGATGTGGGCTATACGTGTGATTGGCAACTCACGGGCGACAGCGAGGAACAGATGCTGCCGGTGATTGAGAAACATGCCGCTGAAGTCCATAATCTCACTCACTTCAAAGGCGAGGCGGTGGAGCATGTCCGGGAGGCGATTCGGAAGAATAGCTAGGCGGATGTTCCTCGCTTCGTGAGTTCAGAGGATCGAAAGCTCTTCGGCGATCCGCAGACCGCGACGCTTTCGGTCAAGCTTTGCGGAGATCAAGGCCAGCCCCAGTGTGACGAGAGTGACGATGGCGCTGGCGAGCGGTAACTGGCGATAGGTGTAGCCTGCTGTGAGCAGGATGCCGCCGAGCGAGGCTCCTGTGGCGTTGCCGAAGTTGAACGCCCCTTGATTAAGGGTGGAGGCGAGGTTGGGAGCTGAAGCAGCTTGGTCGACGATGCGCGATTGAAGAGGCGCTCCGGCTGCAAACTGAATAGCTCCCCAGAGAAGAATCATAGCAACGGCGGGAACGAAGTGGACTTCTGCGTAGTAGAGGGCGATGAGCGCGACGATCAGTGCGAGGAGCGCAGTCACGAGGAATGCCATTGGTCGCCAGTCGCTAAGCGCACCGCCTGCAAGGTTGCCGATGGTGATTCCGACGCCAAAGAGCAGCAGAGTCAGGGTAACGGCGTGGGGTGAGACTAGCGTTACTGTTTCAAGCATGGGCGCGATGTAGGTGAAGACGCAGAAGAGCGAGGCGGAGGTGAGAACGCTCATCGCCAGAACCAGGAGCACCTGCGGCTTGCGAAGGACGCGGAACTCATGCAGGAGACCGCCTTCGCCTGCTGGTTGTGACGGGACGAGAAAAAACACCGCGGTAGCAGCAACAATTCCGATTGGAACGATGGCCCAGAAAGCAGAGCGCCATCCGAACGCCTGGCCGAGTGCTGTGCCGGCCGGAACCCCAAGGACGTTGGCCAGAGTGAGGCCGGAGAACATCAACGCAATGGCTTGCGCGCGCTGGTTACGGGGCACAAGAGTCGCGGCGACCACACTGCCGATACCGAAAAAGGCTCCATGACAAAGAGCCGTGAGCACACGCGCACTGAAAAGCAGGTTGTACGTGGGAGCTACGGCACACGCAAGATTGCCCAGTGTGAAGACCGCCATGAGAAGCAGAAGAGCCAGCTTCTGTTCGAGCTTCGCGGTGGCGATAGCGACGATCGGAGCCCCGATGGTAACGGAGAGCGCATAGCCGGTGACCAGAACTCCCGCCCTCGGGATGCTGACGTGGAAGTCGGCGGCGAGATTCGGCAGGAGGCCCATGATGATGAACTCCGAGGTGCCAATGCCGAAGGCGGCCACGGCAAGCGCCATGAGCGGCGTTCGGGTTAGGATATTTCTTGGAGCTTCGGTCTGTTGGCCATTTGCTTTGCGCAGCGGCATTGCTTTATTGCAACATATCTCCTGTCCAGATCCCAAGTCAGCGGCCGAACATAGGGTTTCGAGAATAGGTTCTTGGTAGCATCGGTCTGTGATGGAGCTATCGACACCGATAAAATTTGTGAAGCGCGTGGGAGATCGCGTCGCGGTCGAACTTGGCAAGCGCGGCATCGAGACCGTCGAAGATCTGCTGTACCATCTGCCATTCCGGTACGAGGACCGGCTGAACCCAGTTCCAATGAGCGCGCTACAAGCTGGCACGATGGCGTCGGTCATCGGCGAAGTACGCGGCACCCTACTGCTCCAGACCAGGAATATGCCCTTATTCGAGATGACGATTGGACAGGGGTTGAGCACCGTAAAGTGCATGTGGTTTCGCGGCGCCTATCTGCGGGACAAGTTCCATGCCGGGCAGATGGTGGCGCTCTACGGAAAGCTCGAACCGTCACGGAGCAGCGCGGGCAAGTTCAAGATGATCCAGCCGCAGTTTGAAATACTCCCGAGCGGAGCCGCGGGCCTGAATGCGAAAGAGGACCACTTTCCAATGCTGGAGGTGGGCCGGATCGTTCCCGTGTATGAGTCGTTAGGTGGAACGACCGCTTGGGGTGCGAAGCTAGGCTCGAAGTGGCTGAGACAGGTGGTCTGGGCCTTACTCGATGAGCTAGCGGGCGAGCAAGCCGATGGGCCGGGGGAGACGCTCCCTGGTGCGCTGCGCGACCGGTTGAGGCTACCGGGCAGGTTACAAGCGCTCAGGGCCGTGCACTTCCCGGAGGCAGGAACCCCCATGACGGAGTTGATGTCGGCGGCGACTCCCGGGCATAGGCGGCTGATCTTCGAAGAGCTTTTCTACCTGGAACTCGGCCTGGAATTGAAACGGCGTCGAATGCGCGAGCGTGCAGGCACTGCCTTTGCGACCAATGAGAGGGTACGAGAGGCGATCAAGCAGGTGCTCCCGTTTCACCCCACCAACGCACAGAAGCGCGTGCTCGGCGAAATTGCAACTGACATGCGCAAGCCGCAGCCGATGCGACGGCTGTTGCAGGGCGATGTTGGATCGGGCAAGACAATCGTCGCCATGCAAGCCGCCCTGGTGGCGATTGAGAATGGATATCAGGCCGCCCTGATGGCGCCTACGGAGATCCTGGCTACACAGCACTACCTCTCTGCTCGAAAGCTGCTGGGAGAGGTGTCTTCGCCGCGAACCGGCAGGCCGTACAGGATCACGCTCCTCACAGGGTCGCTGGATGAGACGACGAAGCGCGAGGCGCGTGGAAAAATACTCCGCGGAGAGACAGACCTGGCAATTGGAACCCACGCACTGATCGAGGACAAGGTCGACTTCGATAACCTCGGATTGGTGATTGTCGATGAGCAGCACCGCTTCGGAGTGCAGCAGCGGTTCAAGCTGATGAAAAAGCCCGGCGCGGACGGAGCCTCAAGCGAGCCCGATGTGCTGGTCATGACGGCTACACCGATTCCTCGAACCCTGGCGCTGACGTTATATGGCGACCTCGATGCGAGCGTGATCGACGAGTTGCCGCCGGGACGAACTCCTATCGTGACCCGAAGGACGACGGAAGATCGGGCCGAGGATGTATGGGCTTTCGTCCGAAAGCAGGTGCAGGGAGGCAGGCAGGCTTACATCGTGTATCCGGTAATCGAGGGAGCCAAGGACGATCAGCCGGAGCTGGACTTTGCGCAGGATGAGGTGGTTCAGGATTCCGCGGCGGAGAAGGAGACCGCACCCTCTGGGAACGCGGCTATGATGCGCAGACAAGCGGCCCAGAACACCGTTTCGTCCAGTGCAATTAAGAGGGCTAAGACTTCGGGCGGTTCACGCGCGAAGAAGAGTAATGAGGAAACAGTGGAGATGCTTGCGCCCAGGAAGGCTCTGCGAGCCGCCAGCGACATGTATGAGGAGCTGCGTAGAGGGTCGCTGGCAGGACTGCGGCTGGGCTTGCTGCACGGCCGGTTGAGCGCGGACGACAAGGAAGTGACGATGCGCCGGTTTCAGCGAGGCGAGATCGACGTGCTCATCGCCACGACGGTCATCGAGGTCGGGGTCGATGTCTCGAACGCTTCGGTGATGGTCATCGAACATGCGGAACGATTCGGACTGGCCCAGATGCATCAACTGCGAGGCCGTGTAGGACGCGGTGACGCGAAAAGCTTCTGCATTCTGATGACAGGCGGCAACGTCAGCGAACAGGCCGAGGCTCGGCTCAATGCAATGGTGCGGACACAGGATGGATTCGAACTCGCTGAGCTGGATTTACAGCAGCGCGGGCCGGGAGAGTTCTTTGGTACGCGGCAGGCCGGATTGCCGGAATTTCGGGTGGCTAACCTGGTTCGCGATCGTGCGTTGCTGGAGTCGGCGAAGATAGAGGCATCAAGATTTGCATCGAAACAAGATCCGGACATCTCGGACACAGAGAAAGACATGGTCTGGACGCGGCTGAAGCTGCAGTGGCAGAGAGAGTATGGCCTGGTAGAAGCTTGAGAAACAATTCGTAGCTGTGACCTTCGCTGGAGGCTTAGGAGGCTGCGGCCGGCCTCAGCATGGAATTGTGCTGCTGTGCGCATACAGCCTTCTTGGGGCCCCGCTTGCGGGCCACCAGTACACGGATGCGCTCGATCATCTCCGCGGGAGATGCCGCTCCCTTGGGCAGGAAGACGTCCGCGTGGACAGCGCGGTCAAAGGCGTTTACCGTGCCGGAGACAATCATCGCCGGAAGGCCGGGATGAAGCTGCTTGGCGCGGCGCACCAGTTCATTGCCATCCATCTGCGGCATGAGCAGGTCGCAGAGCAGCAGGTCGACAGATCCGGGCAGCGATTGCTCCACGAACTCGAGCGCCTGCTGCGCCGTGCCGACGGAGATGACGCGGTAGCCGCGGGTTTCGAGCAGGAATGTCCGGACGGAGAGGATTTGTTCATTGTCGTCGACGCAGAGAATGGTCTTCTTGGGGCGCATGCTGTCTCGCTTCTGCCGGACGCCACCTTATGGTGACTCGCGGCCGATGGACCGGAGCAGGGTGCCTGCTGGTTTGCAGGCACACCGGTCCGGTGTTGTCCAGGAACATGCCCCGCGGTGCGGCCGGATAGAACTCCGAAGCGTGATGGGTCGGCTGCTCCGATGAAGCGAAGAACAGCAAGAGCGAGGCTCTCCTGTCTGCTCCACTGGGAGTCAGTGACCCTTGTCCGGAGCGCGAAGCTGCCGAACCACGGGGTGCGAGAGAAGCCATCGCCGATACGGGTTGCCACGTAACTCCTCAGGCGCAAGGGATCGAACCTGCCGCGAATACAGTGTGGACGCCGCCGGAAAAACAGGCTGGCCGCACTGCCTTGCAAGCAGCGATAGAGCGCATGGGGAGTCGCGACCGCGAGGCAGTCAAGCTTCTCTCAACTCAAATTGTCTGTAATACAGGCGAAAGCAATCATCTCCGATGAGCTCGCAAATCGCTTGCAAACCCGTCGTCAACGCTTCCCAACAGTACGAAGGGTTGCTGAACTTCGCAATGGCGAAGCAAGAGCGAACATGCCCGCGGATATAGGTTGCAGATTCACCGTTCCACGCAAATGCTCGCCGTTGCTGGGGATGTGGGGAGATAGCCTGTTGAAATCGGGTGTATCACGGCAGGAAAAAACGTCCGCTTGCAACGGAAATGGTGCGGCCGCCGACAAACACCTTTGTTATCGAGCCGCCTTCAAGGCTCGCGCTAACGTGAATGCGACTTGGGCGAAACATCTCGATTCCCTGCTCGATTACGAGACGCTCGCCGCTGCCTGCGAGACCGTGTCGCACCAGGTAGGCGATCGTGCAGCCTGACGCCGATCCGGTGGCGGGATCTTCTCCGGTGTCGAACTGCATCCGGGCGTGCCAGTCTGCTCCCGACGCCGGATGGGCGCGAGTGATGCAGTGGAAGAACTTCGCGCCGATTCGATCGAGATAACCGCGAGCGACCTGTGGTGAGATTCGCAGACGGGCTGCTACCTCCAGCGAACGCAGCGGCACGATGCAGAAGGCCAGACCGGTGGAGACAACCTGCGCAGGCAGATCAGGATCGAGATCTTCGCCGTCGAGACCAAGCGCAGCTGCGAGTGCGTCACGGTGCTCCCTGCTGCTGTAGATTGCGCCAAACGTTGGGTCGTTCTGCCGCATCGTTCCGTACACTCCATATTCGTCGGGGTGCGGCTGCCGGAAGCGTACCGAGATCGGGCCGACACCAAGGTCCAGCGTGACTTCAGCCGCACCGCGCAGCACGGGATGGTTCCAATAGACCCAACTCGCCGTCCCAAGCGTCGGGTGCCCGGCGAAAGGAACCTCTTCGTTAGTCAAAAAAATGCGGACATGAACGCCGCGTTCGCGTTCGATCTCCTCAGGGCGGGGCAGGATGAAGGTCGTCTCGCTGAGGTTGGTCTCGCGGGCAAGCGCCTGCATCTCGGCGGTGGACAGGCCCTTTGCATCCGGAAAGATTGCAAGCGCGTTGCCTTCGAGCGGGCGTTCGGCGAACACGTCGACCTGCGCGAAGTCAAAGGCCCGATGCCGGCGCGGTGAGAGCGATGGAAGAGGCGGAGTATTTGACATGAGAGCTCCTCGGACGTATGGTTTGGAGAGACCGCAATGGGGCAAACCGGCCTCATGCTAGCTTAGCTGGCAGCGGTACAAAAGATCATTTATGACCATAACGCCAATCACGAATCTCACACTCTGCTGCTGTCGCTGTAGCCCGGTGTGGGTGTGTGGATGAGCGAATCGAAGTAGACAGCTTCGAATAGCACAGAACCCACCCAGAGCCATCGAGCCGGGTGGGTTTCGTATTTGCTGACCGGTCACTCAGGCAGAGAGCGCATAAAATACCAAAGAGGCAGGATAAATCATGTCACTCCGCATCAACGATGTAGCTCCCAATTTCACCGCCGAGACAACGCAGGGAACGATCGATTTCCATGAATGGATCGGCGACAACTGGGCCGTTCTCTTCTCGCACCCCAAGGACTTCACACCGGTTTGCACGACCGAGCTCGGTGCGATGGCGAATCTCGAGAGCGACTTTGCCCGCCGCGGCGCCAAGGTGATTGGCCTGAGCGTAGACCCAGTGGGAAATCATGAAAAGTGGGCTGCGGATATCGAAGAGGTTGGCGGCTCGAGGGTCAATTTCCCGATGATCGGCGATCCTGAGTTGAAGGTTGCCAAGCTATACGACATGCTCGCGGCGGACGCCGGCGAAACCTCGGAGGGGCGGACACCCGCGAACAACGCACCCGTGCGCACCGTATTTGTCATCGGGCCGGACAAGCGGATCAAGCTGACCCTAGCCTATCCCATGACCACCGGCCGCAACTTCGATGAGATCATCCGTGTGCTCGATTCGATCCAACTCACGACGAAACACAAAGTAGCCACCCCGGCAAACTGGAAGCAGGGCGACGACATCATCATCGCCGGTTCTGTATCGGATGACGAGGCGAAGACGCTGTACCCGGAGGGCTTCAAAACAGTGAAGCCATATCTTCGCACCGCCGCACAACCGAAGTAAGACTCTGCCCTGTATCTTACGTCTTTACAGCGAGAGACGGGCACCGATGGCGAAGTGGCTAACGCGCTGGTCTGCAAAACCAGTATTCATGGGTTCAAATCCCATTCGGTGCTCCATCAAATCACTCTTTGTTCCTGCATTGGAAGGGCACCCCCCGCTACCCGCGTTCAAGCGCGCGAACGCTCACCAAGCGCCTCTCGAGATGCCGCTCCAGCGTCTCCACCGCAAACCGCCGCAGATCCGCCCCCCGCCCCTTCGGCCAATGCTCCTGCGCCAGCCCCTTCACCGTTCCCCGAAAAATCCGCCCCGCCTCCCCTACCGAAGCCGCTGACAGCGCCACGCTCGCCGGCCTTCGGTCATCCCCGCAGGTCACCCCGTCGCTCGTCGCCGAATACCAGACCTTACCACCTTCCCCGCCTCTTGGATCCAGCACCAACCCGCACACGACACACCGCCCCAGCTCCGGCATCCACCCCATCAGCCGGCTCATCCACAAACAGAAGTACGTCACCGGCATCCACACCCTTCCCACCTGCATCTCGTCGAGCACAGCCAGCACTAACCGAAACACTGAATCCTCGGGAGCACCCTCCGGCAGCGCCTCCTCCACGACCTCTGCCACCATCTGCAGCGCAGCGGTCCGCGTATAGTCGATCGGCTTGGAAAGCGGCGAACTCAAAATCTCGAACGCATCCAACCGGACCAGCTCCTGCCTGGGCCTCTCGGCATACGTCGCCCGGACGTAGGTCATAGGCTCCAGCGCCCCTCCAAACCTCCTCCTCGACCGCATCGCATGACGAGCCACTCCCTTTACCCTTCCCTGCTCCCGCGTAAACAGGCTCACCAGCAGGTCCGCCTCCTGGAACGGCCAGACCCGCAACACAATCGCCTCTCCCTGCCGCTGTATCATCCCTCCCAGACTATTCCTCTAGCAAGTTGAAGTTCGACAAGCCTCGGCCAATTCCCTTGCCCGACATCGCCGGGAGTAAACAGCTACTCGCCTAAGTAGCAATTCCCGCTTCCCATCGATTCGTACGCGACTATCTCGAGAAGACCGGATTTCAAAGTCCCGCTGCCGCACAGATTGCAGATCATGGCACAAGAGATCGAAAGGAGATTCGTTCGGTAATCCCGATCAATCCGACTGGTTCACGGAACAGGACTGCACCACGGAGAGCACATGTCCTCACCCGAAAGAGCAGTTCCACGGATTTCCGACTCCTCTACAGGAAACGGACCGGCCCGGCCGCAAGATCAGGATATTCAAACCGAAAGCCGCCGCAGCGCTCATTCCGACATGACGTCGATGGCACCAACCCCGGCAAGGAGAACACGCGAGCATCACGAAGACCGGGCAACGTGTACGTGCAGGTCGTAGAAGATAACGGGATGCGGGCGGTCACCTATCACCCTTCAACGGTGCTTGAGGGATAGCGGCCGGCAGCGGAAAGCATGGGCCTAAAGGGCCGGAACGTGAAGCATCTTTCGGAGACTTTTCAGGGTCCGATTTCGATTTGGTGGGATTTAGAAGAGAAGGTCTTGCAAGTGCTTGATAATAATGGCTCCTGAGGTAGGACTCGAACCTACAACCCTTCGGTTAACAGGGGCATTTTGGAGTTTGCAGCGCCTTGCAATGCGTTGCACGTTTGTTGATTACAAATGACTTGTATGACATCCGACCGCAGAGTGTTGCAGTGAATCGCAAAGATTCTCAATTTGAACAGCCATCAAAACAGCCACCACTACCCACCTTCGGTGTCATTATTAAGGAGCAGGATGTTGAAGGGAGAGGGCCCCGTGGCAAACGCATCGAGCAAGAAACCGAAGCCGATTAAGGGAGTATACGAGCATCCCGTCGATAGCGGAATCTGGTGGATCAACTACTACGTGGAAGGTCGAAGACACCGCGAAAAAGTTGGCCGCCGCTCCGATGCGGTCACGCTGTATCAGAAGCGGAAAACCGATGCCCGCATGGGAGTCAAGTTGCCAGAGATACGGTCACGACGGGCCGTCCTCTTTGAGGAAATTGCCGAAGACGCTCTCGTCTACTCCAAAGAGCACAAGGCGTCATACCCTGGCGACCGCTCCACCATCGGAAAGTTGCTTCCCGTCTTCGGGAAGACACCCGTAACGGAAATCACCCCACAGTCGATCAAAGCCTATCTCGATACGCGGGACGACCTGACCAAGACAACAATCAACCGATATCGCGGTACGCTGTCGATGATCTTTCAAGAGGCGATCCGCAATGGGAAGGTGGAGCAAAATCCTGCTCGCCTCGTTCGCCTGCACCGCGAAGATAACGGTCGAGTACGGTTCGTCACATACGAAGAAGAGGCTATGATTCGGCGGATCATTCGCGAGCGATGCCCAGTTCACGAGCCTGAACTCACACTGGCTCTTGAAACCGGAATGCGTCGGGGCGAGCAGTATTCTTTGGAGTGGGACCGTGTGGACTTGGAGCGCCGCCAGTTGCTCCTTCTTAGGACAAAGAACGGGACTGCTCGGGTGGTGATCCTCACAGCCTCTGCTGTGAAAGCTCTTGAAGAGTTGCGGACAAGGCGCAATCCTGACTCGAAGCAGGTTTGCCTCACCCGATACGGAGAGCCAATGGTCTCTCCACGAGCGTGGTTTGAACTCGTGATGGAAGAAGCCATCACTAAGAATCCGGCCCTGCACGATGTGACCTGGCACATTTTCCGGCACACATACATCTCTCGCTTGGTGATGGCAGGAGTTGATCTGCGGACTGTACAAGAGTTGGCGGGCCATAAAGACATCAAAATGACGACCCGCTACGCTCACCTCGCTCCGTCACACAAACTCGCGGCTGTTGATCGACTCGCCGAGCACCGGAGGATGCAAGAATTGGGCGAACCTACTCAAGCGGCAAATTATTGACATCACCATTTGGCACATGCTGGGTGTAATCAATTCGGCCACGCAACCACTGATGTGCGGCAAACCTGTGCGATGCTACGCCTTAGCGTGGGAACACAATTGCACGCGAAAACACCGCGTCTTTTGTACATTTGGTCTGACACGAGCAAAGGGTTCGACATTGCCTGCGTTCAAATCGAAAACCGCCAGACTCTCCATTCTAAGACTCAAAGAGCCGGAGCGCCCTAGGCGTTCGATGTCTTCTGAGAATCAGCTATGCAGCTGTCGCAAAATCACTGGATCCTTGATGGTGCCATCTTCGGCTAGTAGGAAAGCCTTACTCAAAATGATCGACAGCGTCGAGTCGCCTTCAAAAGGCAAATACACCTGAGGCGTCCCAGCCCGAGCCTTCGCATCAGGAACGATGCATAGGTATTGATCATTAGGCTCCATGAGGATGTTACCTGAGCCGAGGTGGATCTTGTACCTGCGATGTATTCCCTGTACGAGTAGGAACCGATCGCTAATGACGCACTTGCTCGCAATCTTCAACCGAGGAATCAGACGCTCAAGGATCTCTCGCCTGGCGACGGCTGTCGTCGAGAGATCTCCGAAGGAGTAGTTCTGCCAGTAAGTGCCATATCGGTTCTCGCCGCCGCCATCCTGCCATGCCGGATCATTTCCAATAGATGCGACTCCTACGAAGAGATCAACATCTCGCATGATTTCCGAAAAGACTAGCGCGGGTACGTCCGTCATCCGCAACGGCTCATTGATTCCGCCCTCCCCAGCGCCGAAGGCGCGCGTTCTATAGCCGCCTCCGCCAGCATGGGCCGAGTTCTGCGTGGCTCCGACGCGATAGAAGCGAACTTGGTCTGAGGCCAGGCGAAGGTAGCTTCCGGCTTCATTCGTATCTTGTCCAAAGCTGTCTCCAATGCCTTCAATCCAAAACTCCGCACGGAAGCCCCACGAAAGCAGTTCCCGAGCAGCGGGAGGATACTCGTCGTCGACCATCAGGCGTAACTTATTCTTCCAGTGACGCGCTCCGCATAACGCATTGAATTGATGTTGCCTGAGTATGTGAGCGGCGAAGCGATTGGAGTATCGTTCAGTGCGTACTTCGGCATCGGTGACGAGGTACACCTCGCGGTGAGCTTGTTTGAAGGGTTGGACT
Source organism: Edaphobacter sp. (assembly GCA_965277265.1). Taxonomy (GTDB): domain Bacteria; phylum Acidobacteriota; class Terriglobia; order Terriglobales; family Acidobacteriaceae; genus Edaphobacter. Next base: position 3,424,004 of record CBDICF010000003.1, on the reverse strand, counting down.
ATAGCCAGGGCTTCGATTTGCCGACGCCAGGCGACCACCTGATCGGCGGTGTGGCCGACCGGGTGCCAAAGAGAAATCATCGAGTTCGCGTCGATGGAAACTTTGTTGCCGGCAACATCCTGCGCTTCACCATTAACAAACGTCGCGGCGTTGCCGTCGACCTTCCAGATAAGCCGGCGCGCAATTGTTCCGACCAGCGGATGATCCAGATAGCGCTCACGCCACACCTGAACCGGCCAAGTACGCTGCTCAATTAGGAGGTTGTCGATGCGTTCCTTCTGTGCCGAGATGGTCATCGCGAGATCTTTGAGATCTCCCTGGAGTTCTTTCCAGTCTTCGGCATGGTCGCGCTTTACGGCGGCGGGCACAGCCTTCAGCATTTTGCCTTTGCCATCGAACCACGTGGTAACAACGTCACTACCATGCACCTCGACACGAACTCGATAGTCGCCGAAGGTCTCTTCGCGCAATCCAACACTCTGAAGTCCGCAGTCCGGCACGCTGATCTCTTCGACCTCGTTGCGCGGCAAATTGAGAGCTCGGGCGGCAGCATCGAAGGCTTTCTCGATCTCTTTCTGCGCTGTGCCAAAACGTACACGCACCTTGAGCATTGCGAGCTGTGACATCGCCTCAGGGCCAAGCATTTCCGAAAGCGCATAGATAGCCGCGTTACCCACCTTAACGGCACGAGGTCCCACGCCAGGTGTTTTTCTGAACGCCGAGAGCGCGACGGACGCGACCAATCGTGCATCGCCATCGCGACGCGCAAGCATTGGAAGCAGCCATAGGAGACCCCGCAATGCTGTCGCGTTTTCGTCGTGGATGCTGTCGCCCACGCCTCGCGGGTCACGCGCGAGCTTGACCGACCGCCCTTTGGTCACCTGCGGCAGCCAGCGCTCAAGTTTTTCACGAAATTCAGGCTCACCAAGCACACTCACTAGCGCAAGCCCGCTCTTCTGCCACTTGGCCGAAGGCCTTGCCGATGTTGCGGTCAGCGCATGGTGCACAACCGCGATCCAATTCTCCCTTTGGTTTGCCGGCAATGCAGCCAGATCCGCATTGAGTCGGTCGCTCCAACTCTCGCCGGGCACGAGGAAGTAACTTGCACCGTCGGCGATCCAACGCGTCAGCCGCTTCACGTCCTCCGGCATGGCACCCATGCACGGCCCCAGCACACGTGCAAACCGCCACAAAGACAGGACGTAGCGCTCCCCCTCCCTCAGATCCTCAACATCTGATGTTAGCTTGTCCACCAAACTGAACAGAGAAGTATCCAACGATTCCGACAGCTTGCCGCCGCGTGGCGACGCATAAGATGGCCTCATTGCAAGATAAAGAATGACGTCGAACAGCATCGATCGGTCGAGTACAACCGGATCTCTTCCAAGCCCGCGCACAATCCCATCCAAGCCGCTGTGCGCTTTCCAGTACGTTGGTTCGCTATAGTCGATCGCCGGTCCTAGCAGCGAAGCCATGTGACGTTCCACCGCCGCGACCAGAAGTCGTCCCCGTGCAACGTCACCGCGTCCCAGTATTTCCTTGCCAACTTTGAACGTTTCCAAATCCGTGTTCCACTTCGCCGCCTGGATCTTCTCTTCCAGAAGGCTCGCAAGCTTCGCGTGCTCGTCTGCCAGAGGCGATTCACGGGACATCGCATAGCGATCCGGTCCGGTGGTGACTGTGTCGATGATGATGTCCGCCGACAGCATCCCCAACAGATGCTTCAGTGGAGACAAAACGTGCGGATCGCCAGCTGTTGCGGGCGTAGGAGCCCGCTTCAGCGGCAGGGGCGCCCCATTCGCGGGCTCCTCTTGAGACGGTGAGGACAGCTGTTCGAGGCGCGTAGCAGTGCGCTTTGCATCGTTGTCGCCCGACTGGCGCAGCATAACGGCGAACTTGCGAATTGCCGCTGCCAACTCCTCATCCAACTCGTGCTGCGCAAGATAACGCTCGACCGTCTTTGACGAGTAGCCAATCGGCAGGCTGTAGGAATAACCGGTGCGCACTAGTAGCGCGAGCAGTTTCAGCACATCGTCGCGTTTCATCGGCAGATTGCGCCTCAGTAACGCCCCCATAACTTCCTGGATCCGCAGACGACTCCCCTGCGCGACAACCCATGCGGGTTCGCTTCCCAAATTCCAATTTCCTTGTTTCGGAGCAGCCTGGTCGCGAATCCGGAGCGTTTCACCGTTCCAATGCTCTGCCTGATCGATTGCCGCGAGTATTATCAGCCGGCAAACTTGTGGCGAACTTGCCAGGATCGTCTGTCCGGTCGGAGTCTCTTTTAGTTCGACGCTTTGGTAATAGCGCTGGCCAGGACGAAGCGCCATGGATTCGCGCAACCACTCCGACAAGAGCCGATGTTCGGCGGCAAGAGAATGCGTATTAGCAATAAACAGGGCCCGTGCGTCGATCAACATCTCAGCCGCCAACCAGCGGCGTCAGCTTCACGAAGCTCACCGTCGTCGTTGGTCCCACCACGAACTCTTCATCGAGTTCTTCGGCCTGGCGATTATCGATGAGCACGAAGAAGGCGTTACCCGTAAAGCCTTCGAGCGCCAGCGCAAACTGTGCTTCCCAGTCGAGCGGCCGGTGCGCGCGAAGCTTGCTTCCGTTTAACGTGCGTTCGGCGTCTGTGGGCTGAACGAGCCCTTGGAAGATCAGCTTGTCCTGGTGCCGATTGAATTCGCGCACTTCGTGATGGACGCGTTCCCGAAGCAGTTCGCGTACCGTAATGCGCTCGCTCAGGAACTCGAGCGACATTTCGTACAGACTCTGGCCCGAAGCCGACTCGTCGCGGACACATACCTGCATGATAGAAACCTCGCAGAGATTCTAACAGCCAATCGCAGCGAGTCTGTTGCGTCACGCGTCAGCTCACAATTCGTTCGGGATGATCGCAACGGGCATATTTGCGCAGTTCTGCGACGAGGATCAGGACGCGCCCGCCAATCCGTCTTGTCGGCAAGCGCTTCGAAGCAACAAGGTAGTCCAGCGCACGCTGGCTGATGGATAGAAGTTGCGCGGCCTCTTCCCGGCTCACCAATATCTTGTCCTCGGGTGCAACGGTCACCCGCTGGGGCGGCCTTCTACGGCCTGGTTCGAAGACAAGCCCATCCGATTCCTGTGTGGACGACTGCAATCTACTTCTGGTGAATTCAACGACATTTTTCCCTGCCATCGCCCGGTTCCCCTTTGATGTTCTAACTGCTCACTACTGACGCGGCCCGCGCTCGACCGCATTCATCCGTCGCCTGGGTCTTCACAGGCTCAGTCCAAAGCCGATACTGATCTCAGGCTCCTGATGCAGAGCCGGCACACTCTTCGCTGGGATCTTCGGAATACTCTGCTCGGGCTTATAGGCGCTCTGGTGCGAAACATCATGTCCTAATGCCTGTGGCAACTTTTCCCGATTGTCCGTAAATATCTGCGCGTCGAATTGGCCACGCGAGATCGAGACATATGCCATGCGGCTGTTGAGCAGATCCTTTGCCGCAAGCTCCGTATCTACGTTGACCAAAACACGCTCCGCCGTCTGGCCTTGGCTTGAATAGCTGGTTACGGCATACCCATGATCGACATGCGGATGCTGTTGCGGATTGAATTCGACTTTGCGCTCGTCATCCAACCGCAACCGCATCGTTCCATCACGCCCGATGCTCTCGACAGTCCCCAACTCCCGATTGGCAATCTTCAGTTCCTGGCTGGGCGCGGTGAACTGGATGCGATCTCCTACGGAGAACCTCTTCTCGTCCTCTCGGTATACGGAGACTCCAACCTGACGGCGTGGATCATAGGTAGTATGCTCTCCGTTCCCTCTCACCACCGTCAAAGTGTTCGCCTGAGAGTTCACAGCTAGGACGCGGGAGTATTCGCCTTTCTCGATGCCGGTCTCCTTCGATGTGCGCGAGTACCGCAAGATGTCATCGACCTGATACCGCTGTGCCCAACTGCGATCCGCTCCGGTCATCTCCTGGCGCGGAACAAGCGTCCGCACGGAATGGTCCTCCCTGTTCACCAGTCCGCGCGATTGCAACTCATCATGTATCCGCAGATTGATCTCGCTACGCGAATGGTTATCTGGTGAAACGACCAGTGTCCCGCTGGGTGACTTGGCATACTCCCGCGCTATGGCCGCAATACGCTCCTCGTGTCCCTTCACCTGATGCACACGGCCCTGCTGGTCAAGGCTTTCGACTGCGGCTCTAACGTGGCCGCTTGCTAGCTGCTCGACGACCTGTCTCAACTCTGGATCGCGCTGGCGAACGATGTCATTCAGCGTCGCCGTCCGCATCCCTGCTTCTTGCAGTTGCGCAAATGGACGCCCCGCTTCAACGGCCTCATGTTGGCGACTATCTCCCACCAATAACACCCGATCATTCCGATGGAGACGTTCGATGAACTCGTGCATCTGGCGCGTAGAGGCAAGCGAGGATTCATCGAGCACGTACAAGCGTTTCTCTCCAGTGTCGGGCCGCCTCCCTTTAGCAAGATGACGCTGGAGCGTCGAGGTCTCCATGCCGGCGTCAGCAAGCTTGTGGGCTGCGCGCGATGTCGGCGCGAATCCTTCGACCTTGTACCCCTGCGCTTCGGCACCCTCACGGACGACGGCAAGGGTCGTCGTCTTACCTGCCCCGGCGACACCATCCAAGCCCACGATCCTCTCGCGGCTCAGGAATATCTCATCTACAGCTTGGCATTGTGAACGGCTCAATTCAAGATGGCGATCTTCTGTCCAGATTCTCAGCTGTGGCGATACCAACATTGGATCGTCATAACCGCGCTGATTGCCGCGCTGCATGTGACCGACGATCTCCCGCTCCATGCGGATCATTTCCGAAGTCGTATACAGTGGAGCCGCTCGTCCATCCGTCCGCTTAATCGCCCGAAACTCCCCACGCGATATCCGCTGTTCAAACTCTTGTCGCACCTGACTGTAGGAAGCCTGCCCCATACTGCGATCTATGGCTGCTTGCAGAATTGCGCGTTCGTCCTGAACAGCAGAGCGTTCAAAGACGTGGTTGCGTGAATATGTCACTGACTGTTGCGCCGTCTTCTCCGGCTGCACTTCATGATGATGTCCCTGTGCCTTTGCTACGAGACGATCTGCTTGATGACCAAAGCGAGTAGCAAGTTCGCGGTGTTGCTGCAGCACTTCTTCTGGCGAATGAAGCTCCTTGTTATCGCGAGTACGATGAGCAGCTACTTGCGCTGCGCCTGCGCCCTCTCTTCCAACCTCCTGTAGGTGTTCCATAATCTGCACACGACGCGGGCTTGATGCCTCCAAATACTCTTGCGAATAACCCTTGATCTCCGGCTGACCATGCTTGCCACGTTCAATCTCATAGCCAAGCCCCTGCAGCTTCATCGCAAGTTCGGATCGGTACACGGTTGTTGCATACTGTTGCGACTGAAAGAGACTGCGCTCTTGCAATGCCCTCGTCTGTCCATTGTTCCGCTCCGTCACGTTGAAAACGACCGCGTGTGTGTGAAGCTGAGGCGCGGCATAGCCATCTACGGGACGAGCAGTGTCATGCTCGAAGGTAGCGGCGACGAACTTGCCTGTTGTCTCGGGCGCATGGACGTTACCAATGCGAGCCTGTGTGTACCGCTCCAACTCGTGCAACGCCACGCGAACACTTTCACGATGTGCCTCACGTACACGATCATCGCCACCCACAAGGGCTGTAAGCGAAACAGACTTGGGTGCGGAGAACGTCGCATCCCATCCTGCACGGTGTTCTGAACTGGTGATTTGCTTGCCGTACTGATTCTCGTAGGTCCTAGAAGGCTGGTGCTTGACGAGCTGCGCATCGTTCGCTGGGTGCCGTCCTTCGCTCAAACGAGCAAACTCTTCAGGCCCCACGTTGCCACGCAAGCCCCACTCCTTTGCGAGGCTCCCTTGCCACTCGCTATGCCCTTGCTGATCTCGGCTCCAGTAGTTCTGGCGTTCCGAGGTGAACTCACGCGCGTGATACGTCCGTGCTTGTCCAGCAGACAGCGATTTAGAGATGGTTAGCATACCTTTGCCCGCGAGACAGCAAATAGTTACTGTCTTGGTTCACATCGTAGCCGAGATTTGTGGATAAGTGGGTCGTTATTGCCAAATATTTTTTCGGCTCATAATCGATAGAACCCCTATGACTATTGGTTATTTCTATTTTAAGCGAAGATACTAGCTGAGTAATGGACCAGTGATTCGAGTGGCAATTACTCGACCAACGGAAGAGTTAGAGCTGACTTAATAGAGGCTTGATACGCTGCTTGTGAACAGTCTCAAACAACACCATTCGTCGTGAGTTCTAACTGGTGTACTCCATGCTCAAGATGGGGACATTCAGCCTCTCAAATAGCTCTCGGCAGGCAGCTCTTTGAGATGAGTAGAAGGGAGACTAGCGTGAGGGCTCTCGACGCGGCTCGAAGTTGAGCAAAGAGATGCGAACTCGGTGAAAGATTTGAACTCGAATACGCGGAGACATCGGAAGTCTCTTCGTCAATCAATCCACTTCGATTCATCCCACGGTTCTGATTGCGAATGCGCTGCATCCGATGGAGACGATCCGGGGAAGATAGTACGACGCTGAGACGGTGGTTTTGGGGAGTGCGGAGGGAGTGGAGTAGCGAGTTGCCGTCCAGTAGAAACCTCGCCGTGAACTTCAATCGATACTGGTCGATCACCTCCATGAAGTCTCTCTGGTTTTGGGAACTTCTTGGGACCGAATCTGCGACTGATTGCGGGCTCGAACTTCGTCCACCCAAGCTGCGTCTTCTGCTCAATAATCCAGTGGACAATTCGCAACCGAATTCGGGCAACAGTCCCGTCTCGATTCTCGGTCCAATCCCTTTCATAATTCGATGACCATTGGGGCTCCTTAACCGCGCGTCGAAGCTGTCTCCATTCGTACCCGATGTCCCCTCTCATCACGAATCCCAAATAGGCGACGATCAGCCAGGCCGCGACACCATAAAGCAGCGGTTCATTGACGAGTCTGCGGAAACTTTCGCCGTCATAAAAATCTTCACGCAGGAGCTTTTCGACCTCGGTGGAATCCACGCTTTCCACTCCGGTTCTTTCTATGCCCGTCCATCCTTGTTCAAGAGCAAAAGGCGAGAGTTCCAAAGGGAGTTCACTCTCGCTTGCCTCGGTGACATCGGGGGCGAACAGCCACTGTCTCTTACGCCCGGGAGCAGTTTCCATGAGCCATCGGATTTGAGTCTTGGCATCAGGCTGATTTGCGTGTTCGGAACTGTGCCAATATGCCACCAGATAATACCGCTGCAGCGCCGGTACTTCCCAATGCAACCATGCCCAGAAGCCGAGTAATGGGAGGCACAGAAGCAGAGCCAGGATCAACGCGATCCGCCAGGGAAACGCAAACCGAATGCGGAAGAGTTTCATTACGGCTTGTCCGCACTGTTTCGGCGACGCCTCTGCGCCATGTAGTCCTGCGCCCTTTGCTCCTTAATGGAGTCCGAATAGGCCGACATCTTGCGTAAGTCTTCGGTTGTCAGTGGACCTTCTGACGCTCTCGCAAACAGATTCAGCATGAGCGAGCGCATCCCCATAATCTCTGCTAGCAAGACAGGATCGGTTTGCTCCTCTGCACCAGCACTCGCACGGGCGTGGGCAAGCGCCGCCTCGCGTAGCCATTCCGCCACCTTCTTACCGGCGTCGGCGGCTGCTGCCTCAACCTCACCGAACTCCGCGTCGGTAAGGCGCGTGGCAATGGATCTTGCGCGGGAGGTCTCATTTCCTGAGACGGTAGACGCCGACGGCGAAGCAGTTTCTTGCGGCTTGTCGTTAACGGAGGCCATCGATATGCCACCTGGAACAGGTAGTCCCTTGAAGCGCTTGGATGCTTCCACGGCATTACAGGTTTCTGCAACCGCCGCCGCTGATACGGATGTTCTCCATTTCAACGGCGTTTACAGTCGGAAACGTAAAAACACAAGCTATTGAAAGCAAACACGTTATCAATCGTGAACTTTGGGTAGCTTCGCAGTTCCCTTGTGGGGATGACGTGTCAGATTTACACCCGCTGCAAAGCAGCGTGTCCTTCGCCTTTAGCTATACGGAAGCGGACGAGACCGACAGGAGAAGTTTGCTCCGTCATTGTGCGGGGGTGGACTAGTCACATGACGCCAAGAATCCACCCCTCGATCTGAGCAACCAGGCGGTCTGTTTCAGATAGAGGCGGACTGGCAAAAGTCGCTAGCGATCCGTTGCTGTCTGCCTGTCTCATCCACGCTGCGATGGAGTAGGCGTCGTGTTGATGACTGTCGCGGCTCCCCTGGGCAAAGCTCCTACTCCAAAGCGCTGGATAGACCTCAGCCACAACCGACTTCCCCACTGGCAACTGCCATCCGTCGAAGGGCCAGAAGTGAATACGACCGTCTGCTTTCAAATCGATATATCGCAGCCAAGGGAGACCGCTGTGAGTAGACTTCGCAACTGACCCTTGCACGTCAAAATGAAAGACCGACTTCGCGCCCCGAGCACGGATTTCGGTAACGCGCCTCCACTTTGCATTACCGGATCGAGCAGTTGCATCACCGCATACTCCATCGCGAACAAAATCGACATAGGTATGGTCATCATCTGTCGGCCAATGACGTTGAAAGTCCTCCAGAAAGGCTCTCCAATCGAGCGCCAAACCATGCTCTGTGAAGTACCTGAGCGGGAAAGAAAAGCCGTGGTCGATGCCGACAAGCGTCGGGACATCTTCGGACAAAACCTCCGTCAACCATTCTGCGATCCCGCGACGTGTCCAATACTTCCTCGCACTAAGGGGCGGCTGGACTTCAACAGGCGGCGAGTTCCTGTCCGCTACGTATATACGCAAGCCTTTGAGGCTTGCCACAGGGGTTTCCGCACCGGAGTAGTCCACCCCGACATACCGTTCGAATGCCAATGGCACGTCCAAGCAATCACCTCTGACAACTCTGTGTGGGCTTCACCATAGATCAAATCTCCAAGTCAACAATCTGCGGCTCAGACACCAGCATGTAGTGTTCATTCAGCACAGAAGCATTCACGAATTCACATCCATTGCTACCATGCACACGCCCCTGACCGCCATGTATGTGTCCGAACAGATGGAGCCTAGGTGCGATCTTCTCGACAACTTCGGCCAACTCTTCGCAGCCCAAATGGTCGGTCATCGGGCGGGATCGATCGAGAATCCCGAAAGGCGGTCCGTGAGTCACAAGCACATCCGTCCCAATCGGGATTTTGTCCCAATACCTTCGTATCGGCTGGCCACGCTGGACGTTGAATGCCCAGTTGTTGAAAGGCGGCTGCACAGGCGATCCCCAGAACTTCAGGCCCTCCACTTCGACACCCGAATCCTCTAAGTAGATGGCATTTGTGATGAGGGCGCGAGCCGGCATTGGGTGTGACTCGAACAGCCGATCATGGTTTCCGGCGATGACAATCTTGTGTGCATGAGGCTGACGAGCAAGCCATGTGTTGAAGTCGATGATCTCGCGCGGCGCATTCCCGTAGGTCATGAAGTCTCCCGCATGGATCAGGATGTCGCCATCCGGAACGCGGAGCCCAGCGTGTTGTCCGTGCGTATCGCTGATACAGATGATTCGCACTCTTGCCATCGTCGGGAGCCCCTACAATCTGCAATATCAACTTCCTCTTCTCGTCGTGCTGTTGCCTTCGCCTTCATGACCGTTATGGCCAGCCACGCGTCAGCTACTTGATTGTGTAGCGTGCCCCGCGCCCCTGCCCGATCTGGCGCAGATATTGTTGCTCCGCCAACTTTTTGACATGCACCTTGATGGTGTTGCGGTTGGCACCGGTCGAGTCCTCGATTTCCTTGACCGTGACTTCGCCACGCGTCTTCGCCAGCTCCAGTATCTGGCGGGAAAGCGCGGGAAGGGATGAGCGAAGCGCCTGCTCCTCCTTCACCTTCGCGGCGAGATTGTTTTTCTGCTTCGCCATCGTCTTCAGGAAAAAGACCAACCACGCTTCCCAGTTCTGCTCTTCTTTGCGGATCGTTTGTTGCGTCCTGCGGAGGGCCAGGTAATAGCTGTCCTTGTTCTGCTCAACCACGCCTTCCATAGAGCTGTAGGGAACATAGCCGTAGCCGGCCCGCAGCAGCAGCAAGGTCGTAAGCACGCGCGATAGCCTTCCATTGCCGTCTTTGAATGGATGGATCGCGAGGAACACCACAATGAAGATTCCAATCAGGATCAGAGGGTGATGACTCTCCTCCTCCACTGCACGGTTAAACCAATCGACAAGGTCTTTCATCCATCCCGGCGTTTCAAACGGAGTCGCCGTCTCGAAGACAACGCCCAGACTCTTGCCGTCAGGTCCGAACGCCTCGACGTGGTTCGTGACGGTCTTGTACTGGCCGCGATGGTCCTGATCCTTGGAACTGTATTTGAGGAGGACGCCGTGGAGCTGCTTGATGTGATTCTCGGTCGAAGCGATAGCCTCGTATCCCTCGAAAATCATGTCCATCGCGTCGGCATAGCCCGCGACTTCCTCCTCGTCGCGGCTTGCAAATGATTTGGTATGCAGCCCGGAGAGCAGCTTCTCCACCTCCGCGTCGCTGAGCTTCGATCCCTCAATACGGGTGGATGACCCCACACTCTCAATGGTGGCGATACGCCGAAGCGTGGTGAGTTTTTCCGGGGCGAGCGTTTCAATGACCGTCCAGCGGCCCTTGAACTCGTCGATCTCGGCGATGAGTTTAAGGATTTCGGGGGTGATCGTGATGTTGGTGATGCGTTGCATGGCTGATACCCATTTTCACCCATTTATAGCCGTTTTGCACCCGATCATAGCAAATATCCGTTTCTACCCATTTTCACCCATTCGGCACAGGGGGCGGGGGGGGTGGCTCGTCGGCTTTGCTGCCTTCACCAGTCCTATAGCCCTCCCGCCGTTTCTTTTCCATGTGTTCTTTGGACACATGAGAAGAAGACATTCTTCTCATATCAGCGCCTCACCTGGAGCGGAGGCGTCGGTCAAGGCCGCGCGATTCTGCGCGCCGCGTAGCGGGCGAAGCGCCTTGACGGACGTTGAAGCGGAGGGTACTTCGCCACTGTTGCCGAGGACCGCGTAAGCGTCTCCTGATCTTCTTTCACGATGGCTTCGAAAACATCTCGAGTCCTTCGACTCCCGAAAGAACACGCCCGGAAAAGATATGTGATGATGCGGGACTACTATCGCGCGGATGCCTGCGGGATCAGCTGCGACATTTCAGTGATAAAGCTAAAATTATCGTCAACAAAGCCGGCTCGCGGCGAAACTATCAAGAGCTAAGAACCGTGAAATCGGCATCCGTATTTCAGAAATGAGCGAGGATGGACAAGCCCTCACCTGCAGCACCAACACCACGAGAAGCCCAAGAACGCATCCATCGAGTCGAAGAACTTGCCGCTAGTAATGCACCGATGGACGAGCTTGTAGCTGCTGTAAGGGCTGTGCACCTGGGATGCACCATCAAGATAGTGACAGCTGAAGCAGGCAAGCGCTTCTTCAGGGCGGTGAAAATGACTGAGAAACCTGTCGTCAAATCGCGAGTGAGCTATCCACCTGCCCAAAAAGCTTCTTTAGGTCGAGCCAACGAGGAGGGGCATCCGGTGTTTTATGCCTCATTCGCTGATTCTGCCACTCCCGACGGCAGCGGCAATTTGATCGCATGCGCGTTTGAATCGAGAGCAAAAGCGGGTGAGCTTTTCGCCGTTGGCGAATGGGTCGCAGTGGAAGATCTCATCCTCTACCCATTCGGCTTCCAATCGCCCCGAGTCAGCGCGATGGCGCGGGGAGCGCAACCTTGGATTCGTCAGTCGGAGCCAGTCGAGGCTATGAAAGTGATAAATGCGTGGGAGTCAGAAGTCTTCACTCGGATGGTCAGGCCCGGGGAGGAACGTGAGTACAGAGTTGGCGTAGCGCTAACCAAGTACGCACTCAACATGCGTGATGACTTTGGCTTTACAGACCGGATATCGGGTATCGTTTTTCCGGCCGTCGCTACAGAACTGAACACGGACAACGTCTGCCTCACGCCCGCAGCAGCCGACAATGGACTTGAGTTGCTCGACGTTCGCATGCTGGAAGTCAAAAACCTGCGCCTACTAGAAGATGGGGATGAATGTCCGGAGACGGGGGCGGTGGGGGCTGCTGAAGTAACAATCTACGACCGTTCATACCCATGCAACGGAAAAGACGAAATCAAGTGGCCTCAGACTTGGATAATGCGCTCGACGTTCACCTCTTTCTAGAGAGTTTGCCAGGGCACTAAAGCAGCGATTGCGGAGAGCGTGGCTTCGCGTGATGCAATATCTTTACGCATTAGAGCTGTCGTCCGGACCGAAAACCGCGTTCGTTGATGGTTATCTCGGTTAGACCGAATGAAGCCAGTTCGGTCCTCAACCGATCCGTTGGTTCGGCCCCAATGATCTCAAATGCCGAATACGGAGGGTCAGCGGAGTAAACACCATGATGCAGGTCTATGGTATCCAAGTGGTTTATGACGTGATCTTCCGCGGATGGTGCGGTGGACTTGAAAAGGGTCACGTCTCTTGAGCGGACTTCTGCCTGAGTGCTCACCCACAACTCTTCGGCAGCGATACGATTGACGGGAGTATCCAAGATCCACACTGGGTCATTCCGTGGCAGCTGTGCGAGACGAGGACCGTAATCCGGGTCGACGACTACGAACACTGTGGCTGGCCGACCAATATCTCCGTCGAGAGTCTGAGCGGAAGGACTTTTGCGATGCCAACGCTCGGGGTGCACGCCTCGAATGACGAGGCCCGCGTTGTTCTTACACAGTTCGGTTGGTTTGGCGTGACAGACCGAGCACGGGCGGTCAAAGGGTAAAGAATCCATGCCAGCCATAGTCTCAGGCTCTAAGGTAGCGCGCAAGGGTCGCCCGTACGCGGCCGACCATTCACCGCCTGTCCACCCATTCCGAATGGAGACCACGAGGGAAAGAGCGACGATGCCGGAAATGCGGTTTCGATGAGTTCCGCACGGGCATCAGGACGCCCGACATTCCTAATCCGCCTATTTGGCCTTTATGGCGGTTGACGCGAGCTTTCCTGCAAGTAGCTGTCTAGTTCTGGCAAAGTCTCCTTGCACGCGAGAATCGGGGTTTGTGGTCTGCGTAATGTCTAAAATCGAGTGCCCTTGGCCGTCTTGCTGACGCGGGTCTGCGCCACTATTGAGCAACAATGCCACTCGGTCGTGCTGTCCATTAAGCGCTGCCCAATACAGAGCTGATGCACCTCGATACCGGCAATTTAGCGGACTTCCTCCTGTGATGAGTTGGCGCATGACTTCGACACTGCTGTCCATCGTTGCAAGAGCTAGCAATGAATCCTCTGAGTTCCCAGCGGGGCAATCCCGAGGAACATGCGCACCGGCTTGCAGTAGTCGAATCGTCACGGCAGGATTGGCATAGTCCCTGGTGAGTGAGATGGAGAGCGCATTAGAGCTAGAAAATTCGATTTCGTTTGGGTCGGCTCCAGCTTTCAGGAGTGCGTCCACGACGGGCAGATTATCCGCATTCAGATCGGTTCGCTCTATGGCTTCGTATAGAGCACTTCTGCCATCCCTGGTGTGCTCCCCAACGACGGCTCCATGTGCGAGCAACTTCCGCACTCTTGGTACGTCATTCTGTGCGGCTGCGTTCATCAGGGGTGTAAGTTTTGGATCATCTTTAGAATGGGCGGTCGAACGACAACCGACTAGAAGGAAGCAGAGTGTAAGCCCCTTCCCGAGAAGTCGAACTATGAAATGCGTATCGAGCATTTTGTGCGCGTCAATTGTCATTCTAGCGTCACGCGGTTCCGTCTAAATACTGTTCACATCGCGAGAACGAAAATCCCGCCGAACTTGCCTGGACCATATTCGACCTGAGCAAAAACGCGCAGTTAGCTATTTGCCCACACACGATGCGACGCCCAGTATCCCATCGTTTGAAGAGAACACAAGCACCCTACCTGCGGTCATAATCGCAATCCGGTCCGACTTCAATTTTGTCCAACTCCCCGGCTCACCGGGCAAGTGTGCCACTTCCGTTTGAGCCCACGTACCGTCGCCATTGGGGCTTACCCCAAGCACGTACCCGTAATTGAACCCCATATGCGCCAACCCAAAGACGACAATTGCGCCTCTACCGTCATAGTCCATTCCGCGCACATTATCTCGATCCAACACCACTGGCACTCCCTCACCTGGAATCCACGTCAGATCACCACCCCATTCGCCATGGTCTGTACCTACGAGTTCCCCCCTGACATTGCCGTTCGACAGTCTCAGCGCGTGCGCATTCACACCTCTAGGGGGCTGGATTCTGAACTTCTCCTGCTGCCACTCCCAGAGATTACTGGGACAGGCATCTCGCGTGCCATGAAATCCATCGCTGATCAAAGAGGTTGGATCGGTCTGCATCCCGCGGTCCATAATTCTCCATGGGGCGCGTTCTACCTGACCCTTGGAGCGCAAAGCGGATGCCACATGTGCGGCATCGTCTTTCAATTCAACGAGCCAGTAGGTGGATGCTAAATTGTCCAGCTTCACGGCAGCATTCTTATCACCCAGCCAGCCAACTCCCCGAACTGCTGCGTATACGACACGCCAATCTTTCGAGTCGAGTGCTTCCTCAATCTTTCCAATTGCTGGACCGTAGTTGATGTATCCGAGTGTCAAAATGCCATAGGCGCGCTCTGCCTGGTTATCAGAACCCAGAAACGGCATCAGCGCGGCTCCCGCCGCACTCCCCGCCGGTCCAAACTCGGCTATCTCGCCAAGGCACTGAAGCGATTCCAGAGCAAGGAAATCAAATTTCGGCGCACGGGGCTGGCACGCCTTGGCTAAGTGCTCAATCACGATGGGATCACGCACTGCCGTAAGCGTGATGTCTGCTTGCTTTTTGATCTCCGGCTCATTGCTCGTGAGCAGCTCATGGAGACCGACGGTGGACTGCTCTGCTGCGTATCCTAATGCGGCGATACCACGCAGCGCAGCGATACGTTTCGGCAGTGGTTCGCTCCGATCAAGGGCCAGCGCCGTCCAAGTAGCTGCATGCGCGATCGGAAGGGGTTTCATCTCGGCGATGACTTCTGCTGCGAGCCGATACTCCTCGTCGTTTTCGAGAAGCGGCATAAGTTCTGCAAGCGTCCTCTCACCAAGTTTTGAGAGGGCGAAACCAGTCTGGTTCGTAACGTCGTCCCCCTGGGACAAATCTTCGACAAGAGCGTGGATGGCAGTCGCTGAGCCTATTTGGCTGAGAGGTTTTGCCACCCAGCCGCCATGATCCATGATGAGAGCGGCCCGTAAGGCTGGAACATCATCAACTGTCCAAGTGCCCCAATCTGCCAATATTGCGCCAGCGACATTCCGCCAACCAGCGTGGCTTCCAACCGCACGCCTCAACAGCTCCTGCTTCGCAGGTTCTCCAAAGCGCCGAAGATCACGGGCTATTATGGCGCTGTTGCTGCCTTCACCATCGTCTTGGGCGGGTACCACTTTATCCAAGAGAGTCAGGCAAGCCGACAGCGGGGCGCAGGTGTCCAAGCCTTTCGGAACCGGAATGGCGCCTGCGGCTTTGGCAAAGAGAAGCAAAACTATTGCAAGGTACGCCCTGCACACGGAGACACCTCCTGAACCTAAATCTCCTGGACTGTCATTCCATTAGACACCGGACCGCTTAAGCCGGTCAGCCGGAACTGTCGTCGCCTTCCTCGTGGAGGTAAGCTGGACAGATGATTACGCTCGGGCTCGGCAAGATCTTCCCAAAGCGACGTGAGCCATCGCACAGTGGATTGCAGACGCTATCAGAGATGGTCGAACTGCTAGAGCCTTCCCCCCTGGTCTTGCAGGCTCTCTCAGAAACGGTTGCATGGTGCCTACGCAGATCGCTGCAACAGGACCAGTTTCGTAGTCGTGAACTTGATCCCTCGGCCCTTCTCAGAGTCCCGCCGTTCGGTGAGTCAAACATAGGAGTCTGGCTTCAAAGAAAGCGTGAGAGCTACCAGTCAGCTATCAACGCGATCAACACAAATCGCTCCGCCCTCGTTCGCGATAGGAATATAAAAGTCGCTGTTCCAGCGATGGCGGAATCGAAAGGCAGGTTGTTGCTCTACGAACCGTTGGAAACTGTTACGGACGGTGCTTCTGCTTCTAGTTCGCGCGGCTTCTTCGACATCGAGGATGCGCCGCCCTGGGATACGTGGTTTCTGTACTCAGAAAGCTCAATCTTCAGTTGGGTTCCTGAGGCACTTGTCCAGGATGCAGGCAGGCATTGACGCGAATCCCGTCGATTGCATTCACTGGTTTGACTGGCCAAGGTTGTGAGAACCCGAGATGTGCAGCCCTTACGGATTTCTCGAAACGGTTCTAGAACGCCTAGGGGAGTTGCCGAAAACGCGACTTTTCGGACGTAGCGTATCAAGTCGGCAGGTTTGAACTCCGGCTAGGATTAGCCATGCATACTTTTACCACTAGCAGAGAAGCGAAAGAGTACCTGATTGCCCGGATCGTCGCTGAGGCCGAGCGAGAGCGCGTGCCCCTGTCAGAAGCGGAACGGAAGATGATGTACTTCACCGAAACTGCGTGGACGCTCCCCGACATGGGAGAGGTGAGCGAAGCTTTCGACAGGGAGTACGATCAGCGAACCTATGAGGCAAAAATAGGTAGCTTGGCACAACAGGCACGGCGTCATGCTGATGAAATCAACGACTTGCAGGAATGGAAAGATGCGGTACGAACACTGGAACAGGAAGACCACTACCTGCTGGTGCTTCTTACTACACACCCCGTCCGTTCGATGTCACGTCTAACAGACCGCTTGAAGCTGGTTGGAACAGCTTTTCTGATCTGCGCCTTGATCCTTGTGGGAATTATTCTCTTTTCCCCGAAGCAGTGATCTACGCAAAGTTGCCGAGAAGCCGACTTTTGAGGAATTAGTCGACCGGCGGTGCTCTCTGAATGGCTTCGCTGAGTTCGCCGACTGTGAACGAGCGCACTGAATAATCTGTGTTCGGATTGGAGAACAGAGTAATTATGTCCGTGCCGCCAAAGCCCCATGAGAATCCCTCCGAGTTGAACAGGTACTCGTTTGGGCCGAGTTTGAAGATGGTGCGAACGCCGTTCTCCCCATCTGTGAAGTTCACTTTGAAGTGCTTTTGTGTCGCCTCAAGAAGGTCGTCACCATCATCGCCAGTAATACCTAGATCGCGTTCGAACTGAGTGTCAGGCGTGATCGGCTTCTTTACGGGCACACGCGCTCAGCCACGAACAAACTCTGCAACGTCGTTGAATGTCGTTCCTACGTTTTTACGATCCACGGATAAACCTTAGCTGATTTTACGCAAGACGTGGTTTGCGGAGGTGGACCGGCCATTGCCAATTACCCGACTTTCCGAGAGATTGTAGACTGTGGTGGGGCCGCCGGGGGCTGGGCCCTCCCGTACACAAGCCGGTAAGTGTCGAGCGAGTCGGTGATGGCGTTTCCGGTGCAGCCAATCCGATAACGGGTATCAGCCCCCAGAATCGTCATTGCCGAAAATGCGACTTTGCAGGAAATTGGAAGGAAGGCTCTGGTCAAAGGCCTGCTGCATAGCAAAGGCTAAACATCAACGACACCAGCGCCAACGTGGCCCCGATCCAGCGCTTCCAACCCACCCCGAAGAGACAGCATATACATACGAGCAGGGAGGCGAGAAATAGAGTCTGCAACCATCTGCTCGCCTCGTCGAGGTGTCCCCAAAATCCATGCAGCGCGTCGACTCGCCACCATAAAGCGGAGTGCATGGCGACTAGAAGCAGCCCGCGTTGGTAATCCATTGACGACGCTCAGTCGTCGGCGTTCCCATTGCTCCTCCACCATTGCGCAGGTAGTGTAACAACTCTCTCCCTGAGACGGCGCTTTCGAAATTACAGCGAGCTTGCCGAAAAGACGACTTTGCAGGCATATGGTTTGCCCAGTGGGGTGAGTTAGGGTGAATATATGGCGTGTCTTGAGGACTGGAAGCGTTACCGGGTTCTGCGCTGGCAGGCTTTCTTTGGCTGGTTAGGCGGGTCCTATCTCGGCCGCTTTCCCTTTGATCTGGCGAGGCTGTACTATGCCGTCTTTCATGCGTCCATGAACTTGGTGGTCTATTGGATTCTGTACGGCTTCTGCGTGATTATGGCCTTTAGCCTTCTCATTTTCACTTGGAGTCGGCTCGCGCATTGGCCTTGCCCTCGTTGTGGTCGGCGGTTCTTCTCGTTCGGGCCAACGCTCTTTTTCAGGGATGCTGGTGCGAATCCATTCCGTAGGAAATGTAGATACTGCGGTTTGCGAAAATGGGCATGTGATTAGACCGACCACCGCTCGCGGAAAACGGCGTTCTCGGCAATGATGACCTGATTGCGAAGTTGCCGAAAAGACGACTTCGCGGACGTTCCCTCTACGACGACCGGAGTTGTCGTGGTTTATGAGTTCGCTGGGAGCAACCACAAATGAAGCTCGCTATGCTCGCCGCCGGCAAGTACATAGCGCCCATCTGGTGAAAAGGCCATAGCCGTAACGGGAAACTTGTGGGGCCACGCGATGACCTCAGAAAATGTTTCGGTGCTATAGAGGCGTGTGAAGCAATTCTCATATGGCGCACCATTCTCCATCTGGCCGCCTGTTCCGATGGCCAGATAATGGCCGTCTGGCGAAAGCGAGGCACTGTGTACAAAATCAACGCATTCACCTTCGATTCGGTTCGTCTCTTTCCCAGACCGGGTGTCCCAGCAATGCACTCCCCGCCCGGCGGAATATAGATGTTCTCCCCCTGGCGAGTAGGCGATGGCGTTTATCCATCCCGTGTGGTCAAACAGTGACTGCTCTTCCCCTGAGTTCACGTCCCACATTCTTAGTGTGCGATCCTCTCGGTTCGAAGTTTCGGGGCGAGTTGTGAAGGATACAAATATCCTCTGTCTCGGCATCATCCTGTCTGCTGCTGCGCGGAATGAATCAGCGAACTGTCGAAACGGTTCGGTGTCCAAACGCATTAGAAGTTCCACCTTGGTCATGGTTTCTTGTTCCGGCGGGATAGCCCTCGGTTCCGAGTAGACCTGCATGGTCATGCTGGTCCCACCTGGAGACAGCCCCGTCGTGTTCATCCCCGAGCTTCCTGCTGCCACTTGCTTGCCGTCGGGGGAGAAGGCTACGGAGTGAACCGCAGACGTATGACGTCCGAACCGCCTGATCTCGGTGAAGGTCTCCATATCCCATAACCGGAGGGACGACCCGTCCTTTGTATCTGCCTTCGGAGCGCTGTTATTACTACCGCTGAGCAGCGAGCGGCCATCAGGTGAGAACGCCAAAGCCTTCACAAAGTACAAATCATCACCAAACTTGCCCCAAGGTAAGCCCTCACGATTCCAGAGCCGAATAGCATTGTCGTAAACCCAGCTATTCCACTTCACGACTCCGCCGCCACCGGTAGCAGTCCTGCTTCCATCGGGCGAGCAGGCCACGCTGAAAACCCCAACCTGGTGACCACGTAGAGTCCGCGCAATCTCGCCGTTGGGTATGTTCCAGACGATTGCATCGCGATTCAAGAACTGATGGCTATATGCGCTTGTCGTGGCCTCTAATCCGCTTGGAGCAAACGCAACTCCGCTGATTGTTCCCTTGTGACCATTGAAAGGTGCTTTATGGAAGATGTTGAGCAAAGATTCTCCACAACCTTGGTCTCCCGAGGCTTTGAATTGGGATTAGGGAATCATTCCTCGCAAGTCTATCAGTCAATGACTTGTACTCACGGACCAACGTTTAGAGGGTGCCAGATCATCTTGTTACCCCTGAAACGGACGATTAACCGGGTCCAGCGTTGCGCCTTCAAAACGGCGTTTTGACCAACTCTGCCCAGGTCCGCCGACCCGGTTGGCCGATGTTGCCGAAAAGAGGACTTGCGGGAGGTACGAACTCCAACTCATAGCTAGAGCTTGCAAGCTCGACCATGCGGATTGCTGTAGGTCTTAGCGGCTTCTATGAGCTGAATGTCCACATTGATGTTCTTTGTTATTCGCTCTCCTTCGGTCACGACCAAAGTTTGCCGAGGAGGCCTTCGTGCAAAGTAATCTGCCGACTTGCAGGCGTATTGAAGAATCGAAACCTGATACTCACCTCCAGGGACAAGCAACGGAACAGGCGAACCATCTCGACCTGTGGCCGTTTCTATCGAGCCGAAATCCGGGTTCGCTTGCGGAATTTTCTCTATGGATAGCTCAGCCCGAATGAACTTACCCGATCCTGTGTCTCGCACTCGGAGGTTCACTAATCCTCCTTTGATCCCAAGGTTAATATCGGCATGCGCAGGCGGACCAGACCGCGGGGCCTCTATGAGTGGTGTCGTGCCGTTATCACCCTTGTAGAAGACGTTGCGTCCAGTCTTCAACCAAAGATCTTCCGGCTTCTCTGCGTACAGTCGGACTTCGCTGCAATTCGCTTTGGCAAACGCTGGAATTTGGAACGACCCATCGGACGACGCTGTCACCTCATTGACAAGGGTGAACGGCATTCCTTTGCATTCAGTCTTTGCCGATACCTTGGCTCCTCCGCTTGGGCTTCCATCTGGGAGGCGTACGACGCCGGAAACACCACCGGAGCCGACCTGATCCGCCTGCGGGCCATGCAGCGCGATAGCCAAGATGATCCCACCGCCGAATTTGATGACGTTCGTCATGCCCCACACTCTACTCGATTGGGTGTATTCAGGATGGCAGAATCCGAATTTCCTTGGAAACGGCGTTACCGGCAATCGGGCTGTGAACTTGCCGTAAAGAACGACCTTATAGGCATGTGCCGTAAAGTCGGGGTTATCTTCCTTGTGGTCTTGGATCAATCCGGCGAATCGTAAACGTCCTCTGACGGAGTTGCGTAGACGGTCTGCCAGCGATTCGAGTCAAGCTCAGTTGACCGGACGTACCATCTGTATCCGGGCTCGTCGGAATCAATCAGGTGCACTCTGTCAACGGACACTAACTCCGGGTGATGTCTGGCTATCAGCCTTGCCACATAGTTCCGCGTTGGCGTTTTCGTGGATTCACCCGCCAAGGTAGTCTCTCGCTTGGCAAGTTCCGTGCCGCGACGATCTCTCTCCACCCAAATCAATCGAACTCTCACAGGCCTACCTCTCAAGCAACAGCGACTCGTGCTCATCATTGAAATACGCAAGTTTGCCTGGCAGACATGACAAGATAGTCGCATTGCCGCTCCCCACCACCTCCTCAAGGATGGACTGCAACTCCATTTCTCGCCCGTCCAGGCTGGGATTCTCGGAGATAACCCAGCAAGTTGGTCCGGCTCCTTTCGATCTCAGCATTTGAGCAATCGTCGCAATCCCCTGAAAGCGCCTTGCCCAGAGTTCTAAAGCGGGGTCAACTTTCCATGGAACCGAAGTCGCAAATCGTTTGTCGATCACTCCCCGATTCGCCAACTCATGCGTGAACTTCCGACGGTTCTTCGGATTGCTGACGAACGACAGGAGTCGCTCCTGCTTGGCGTGCACGACGAACGACTTGATTGCTTCCTCTTCGTGTTTGCCCGCCGCAGAGCTCATTTTGATCCATCCCGCGTATTCCGTTATCAGGGTATCTAGACAAAGGCCGCGTCTCCGTGCCTAAAGAACGGCAGTCGCTAAGAAGCGGACTTTATAGAACTATCGTGCCTTTCATGAATGAAGCGCCTTTATCGTTTCTAATCCAGAGTCAATGAACAGTGAATTACCTGAACTGGCTAAACGTCTTCAACAGCTTCATCGTCGAGTCGTATTCCAGCTTGTCGCCTTCGAATTCGCAGCGGTAGAGGCCCTGTAGGTTGGACGGCAGCGCCACGCCTTTTTCGACGAGTAGGATGATCTTCTTGCCATACAGGGCCATCGCAGCGCCAATCTCTATCAGAACATTGTCATTCAGTTTCGTGTGCTCGTTTCCGTCTGGATCGAGATATTTGCCTTCTCCGCCTACATGGATGATGCCGGCGGCGCATGACCGCATATCCTCGAAAACTTTCTCGGGTACGGAAATCGCTGTCGCCTCGCGCTCAACCGAAACCACGGGCGTGAACTTGCCGAATTCCAGCAGCTCCTTGATTTGCGTCACGATCGCCCGCTGCTTTCCGTGGGAAATGAAAACGTGGTCTGCCTTCGAATCGAATGCTGCCGATGGCAGCGCGGGTTTGGGGGTCGGCGGCGCGGCCTGATCTGCACCTGCTGACAGCTCGTCGTGCTGGTCATCTTCCGGTAGGGCTGGCGTCGCCGCCGGCGCGGGAACCCCTGGCGAGTCCAGATTGATAAAGGGACCTGTCGGCGTATCACGGATCACGCCTGCATACTTTCCGTTTTCCTTAATGATCTGTAGAGCGTTTTCGACACGATCAACGGGAATGCCCTGCGCCTTGAGGACGTTGGCGCCGATGATCTCGTTCGGAAATTTGGCCCTCCGGTATCTCTCGAAGAATTCCTTCATCAGACGTGGCTTCATGATCGCTTCGCGCCGAGCGGTTATGTCGGCCCCTTCTTCCTCGGGTGCGACGAGCTTCTTGCCAAGATCTGTGATGGTCATCGCGTTCGCATTCACGCCGCCCGCCGTCAAGCCATAGGCAATCGACGCACCGGCCAAAGACGGCCATGCGCTGCTGGTAGGGCTTATACCAATTGCAAGCGCTACGTCCGGCGGAGACCCACCTTCACTTGCGAAATTATCGACGATGGCAGCGGCGATCTTCTGCGCCTGCTGGAGGCTGACCAATGGAAACTCAGACTGCTTGAAGTAATTGCGGCCCGCCGCTGCTGGAGAGGGAACACCTTTCTTCGCTGCAACGGCTTTCTTAGTCGCCGCTTTCTTCGCAGGTTTGTTCGAAGCCACCTAGGGCCTCCTTCGCGTGACATCTCTATTGCGGGTAACCCTATTGATATTAGCGCAACCAATTAACGCGCGGCGACGAAGCGATCTCGCTTTCAAAGCTCGACATAAGTCGGCCTCTGGTCGGTAGGTGAAGCTCGCGCCAGAGACATGCTCGTAATTTCAGAGCAAGTTGCCTAATATGTGGGTTTCAGATCATAGGCCGCGATTGCGGTTGAGCCATTCCCTCCGATTCCAACCCGGCGCGCGGCCACCGAGTTGTGGGAAGCTCAGCCGAGGATCGTTCGACTGAACAAGCGTGAGGAATCGTCTTCCAGTCAACAGAAACTCATGCGAGGCTCTCGAAAGAATGTCTAACAGGGCCTCGGCAAGATGGTACTGTGACGCCTCAAGGGGTCGTCCGGGACCATGAGCGAACTGGTCATAGGAAAGCAGCACGAGGGCAACGCCGCCGACTGTAGGAACCTCGATCTCCGTCATGATCTCATCAAGCGCATTCAGATTCATCCCGTAGTAGTCCGGAAAGCTGAACGCGGAGGACAGGCTCGCGTGCATGTCGTATTCGGACGACCATTCTGCACAGGCAAGCCGAACAACTTGTACCCGGCCAGTTCCAACCGAGCGATGTCTTCGCGCAAATAGTCTTGCCTAAGATACTTCGTTATCCCTCCTTCGCGGAGGGCGACGAAGTCGATCGCGTTCTGTTCGGTGTCAGAGAAAATCGCCATTCGGGGCAATTCTACGATGGAAGACATCTCCCGATTAGACCTCCCCCGAGTTGATCTTTGTTAGCGTCACGTTAGCCAACTTCTTTCCAAGCATGTGCTTCTCAGGAACGACTGGACGCCCGTTGTGATGGATTGATCGGCCTAATGGTCATGTGCCACACTCAGGCTATGAAGTCACTCCGGTACATCGAACTCAAGAGCGGTCATTCGGACAACGGTCCCGCTTGGATCGGCTACGTGAGTCTGTCCAAGACTGGTCGGACTGTGTATTTCAACGGACGAGGTTTGATGAAGCTGAAAGGCCAGCGACGCGGAGAATCAGGCGGGAACTACGTCGATATGGAGACTGGCGAATCGTTCTGGGTTTCAGGCGTTAAGAAGAATGGTGAAGATCGCCATTGGGCGGGGGCAGGCATCGTTCTGGTTGAGGCCGCCGCTGTGTCTGAATACTTGCAGACAATCGAGGCCAAGGCCCTAGACAAGGCAAAATGTGAAGTGACCAACTCTATCCGCCAGACGGACATCGAGAGGCTCTCGAAGCTGGCAAACGCAGTTGGCAAGGGATGGGGCGACAACCAAGACCCATACTCATTCATCCACAACGTGACTTTGACTGAAGCCAAAGAGTAGGGATTGCGATCGGGCTGCGCGGACATGCGCAGGCTGGCGCGGAGCGGCGGGCGGGAGAACACCCACAAGAATTTCCTCAACAGCCACCAAAACAGCCACCTGACCAAAACGAAGAAAGCCACCTCTGGGGTGGCTTCTGCAAATCATTCATTTACTTAGTGTTTATGGCTCCTGAGGTAGGACTCGAACCTACAACCCTTCGGTTAACAGCCGAATGCTCTGCCATTGAGCTACTCAGGAATGTATTGGGACAACCATGTGGTGCTGACTTACTTATAACAAATGCCGGTCTGAGGGTCAAAGGCGCAATGGTATTTTTGATGGTGAACTGCATGCCAGCTGTGATGTCTCAATCGGTGTCCATTCGGTCTGGATCGTAGAAGCTGATTGTGGGAAAAAGGCCTTTAGGAGCAGACTAAATGGACTATCAGCAGAAAGCCGGCTGGCGCTACGATAACTCCGAATAGCGCTCCCACCAGTTCCCTCCATCAGCCGATCAGGACTGCATAGGAATAACCTATTTGAGCCACCAAAGCTAGTCGCGGTATGATTTTCGGATATCAGGTAAGGAACCGCCCATGCCACGCATCTCGCGACTCCAGCGAAACGAAATTTCCCTAAGTTCGGCAGACATTTACGACCGCTATCTGCGCGATCGTGGGAATGTACCTCATATGTTCCGGACCATGGCGCACCGACCCGAGATTTTCAAGACGATCATCGCGCATATGGAGGCGGTTCTGAATACCGGAACTGTGCCAAAACGGCTTAAAGAGCTGGTTATTGTAAGGACGTCGCAGCTAAACCGCACACCCTATTGTCTTGCCTCGCATACCACTATCGCGTACAAGCTTGGATGGACTCCTCAGCAGATAGAGGCGCTACACAATTCAGATGAGAGCGATGAGTTCAGCGAGAAGGAGAAGGTTGCGATTCATCTGGCCGAGGTGATGACGCTGGATGCGCATGGGTATAGTGAAGCTGAATTTGCCCGGTTACGGAGTTTTTTCAGTGAAGGAGAAGTAGTCGAGTTGATGGCGGCCATCGGGTTGTTCAACTACTTCAACCGATTCAATGACTTGCTGGAGATGGAGCCGACACAGCCTGCGGGCGCTGAGGAACTGGCGACAGCGGGTATTGGTGTCGAGGCCACCGGTGGAGATCAGGAGTAGAGAAGAACGGCTATGTTGTAGGAAGAGAAGGGACTGGTGCGGTTTGAAGAACAAGCTCCAACAACCGCCTCGTGGTACTTGCCGGAGGTGAGGCGAGCCTTGAGTTGCATGGGGATTTGGTCAAGCGCCGAAGCCGTATATCGCATAACAAACAAGGGGCGGCGGGAGCCCACATAACCTGCTGACATTGTGCAGGTTGCGCGCGCGTTGGATGTGGTCTCCGGCGTGATGCCGTAGGTCATGCCTGCTACCTGCATGCCAGATCGGGCAAGGACAGCGGCAACGGTCTGCTCCTGCTGGAAGAGGGTGAGAGGCTCGACCGTGCTGGCAAAGTCTTCGACCGCGTAGAGCTGGTTGTCGCGCGTGACGATAGCAATTCCGATGGTATTTACGTTGGGGTCCAGCAGGTTAGCGCGGTGTCCCGGGGAGTGCATCCACATATCGTGAATAATGACTGAGGTCGGAGCTTCGCCTACGTTTTCGGAGATGAGGCTGAAGTGTGCGCCGGAGTTTGAGCCGCGGTCGGCCAACTCTGGCTCGCCGGGGAACTGGTGGGAGATGGCTTGGTGGATGGCCATTTCACGGGCGTGAGAGGCGGAGGCACGGGTAAGAACAGGATCGAAGCGAAGTGCGGCAAGTCCTTGATTGGCGCGGTCCTGATTGGCGGCGGCAAGCAGGTATTGCTCTGCAACAGTCAGCGATGCCTCCCCCTGCGAAGGGATCTGGCAACAGAATCCGAAGGGGATGACGAGCAGCAGAATTGCCACGGTCAGGCACTTAGCCAGCGCCGCATGAGCGGGGGGGCCGGCGAAGGTATGGGTGGACCGCATGGGCATGATTCTAGGGTCCCGACGGCGGCGGCAGGGATAGCACTTTCGGGTAAGCCTGTTCATCTCTTCCCTTCTTACCGGAAGGAGCGAAGGGAAGGTTGAGGGGTTGCCTGTTCCGAATTTCGCGCATTTTTCTGCACAGCCTGTTTGCTACGGTAGAGTGCCGTTTTTGCTGGGTGATTTAGTGTTTTGCTGACTTCAAGCTATGGATGTTTTTGTGCAGTTTGTGGTGCTATGCGTGGTGAACCTGGAGAATTGACGCGCCGGATTTCCGGTTTCAAATCGCGCCACAATTTTGAGGTTTATTTCTTCGGGTTCTGGGCGGTTCGGGTCTGCGGATCGGGTTTGCGGATCAGGTCCTGAGAGGCGGCAGTCGGCTGCGGTTGCGAAGCATAAGGGAAAGAAGCTTGCGGGCCGCCCAGTAGCGGGGGACATAGCGGCTGGGTTCTGAGAGTGAGCGGAAGAGCCAGCCGAGGTAGAACCTGTCAGCCCAGACTGGAATGTAGACCTGATCGCCGCTGAGAAAGGCAATCGCCGCACCGATACAATGGATTGCCGGGCGGTAGTTTAAGTTCTGCTTGAGGTACAGTCCGAGGCGCTCTTGTGTGCCGCCGCCGATGGTGACGATGATGTGCTGGGGGTGAAGGCGGTCCAACCGCTCGATCAGGATGGAATCGCAGAGAGCTGAGTCGCCGTACATGGGAGCCATATAGATGTTGTCGTCCGGAATGATGATTCCCTGCTCTGCCAGCCAGGCCAGATTACGTTTTGCGCTCGCTGGGCTGGCCATGATCCAGAGGGTGTTGCCGGGCTGCCGGACATCCGTTTCGAGGAGGAGTTCCCGCAGGTATTCCAGGCCGGAGAGACGCTTGACGGGAATGGGCTGGAGGCGGTTCCAGACGAGAACCATAAAGGCGGAGTCGGTGATGGCGAGGTCTGCGTTGAGGAGGGATTCGCGATATGCCAGGTTGCGGTCGAGATCTTTGAGGGCCGGGGCTGCCGGGACGACGAGCAAGCCGCCGCTCCTCATGATGGCGATCGCGGATTGCGCCGTGCCATCGAAGAAGTCGATTCCGAGGATGCGGTGCCGGTGGGTGGCTGTCTCGTGGGTCATGATGGAGGCGGCGTCAGGGTTCGAATCGGAGTTCATGGAGTCAGCGATGGCGGCTGTATGACTGAAGCAGCTTTATGTTGCTTTATAGCACCCGGCGAGGTCACGGGTACACATGGGGTCCGAAGCCTTCCTGGGAGCCGCCCCATGTTCCCGCCCATTTACAATCAAACACGCAGCCCTTCAACGCTTTGACTCCTCCTCCCCCAGCCATCGCCGCGCGCCTGACGCTTGCCCTCCTGGCGAGCCTGATCCCCGCCTGCGTTCTTGCCCAGCAGCCGCTCCCGCGCACCGTTGTCCTGCTCGACCCCGCCCATGGAGGAGCCGATACAGGAGCCCACCTGGGGGACAACCTTCTCGAAAAAGACCTCACGCTCGCCTTTGCCGCCCGGCTCCGCGGCATCCTGGTAACCAGCGGCTTCACCGTCATTGCTACACGCGACACCGACCCCGCCGTTCCCTTTACCACCGTCCAGCGCGCCGATATCGCAAATCACGCCCGTCCCACCGCCTGCGTGATCCTGCACGCAACCTCCTCCGGCACTGGCCTCCACGTCGTAACCTCCGCACTGCCGCCGGACGACATCTACGACCCGGACGCGCCGCACCTCATCGTGCCCTGGGACAGCGCCCAGACCGCCTCTATCCCACAAAGCCTGCGCCTGGCGAATGAGCTTGGCGTAGCGCTTGTGCATGCCAGGGTACCGGTCATCCTCAGCCGGGCGTCGCTCCCTCCGCTGGACAACCTGACCTGCCCCGCGGTCGCCATCGAGATCGCTCCGCTCCCGCGCAAAGGCGGCCTCACGCCGGTCGACGACGCCAATTATCAGCAGACGATCGCGCAGTCCATTGCAGCGGGCCTGGCCTCCTGGCGACTGCACAACGTCCCGTCTGGAAGTGCCCGATGATCCCCCGTTATCAGCGCATTGTCTTCTGGAGCCTGTGCGGAGGCATTCTCCTGATGGCGGCCTTCTTACTCCGCGGCTGCCAGCAGGCCCACAAACGCCTGACCGCGTTGAACGACGCGAGCCCAATCGCGGCACCTACGACTGCCAGCACCGAGGATTTCACGCTCTACCTTGCGAACGACGCTGACGCCTCGATCTCCCCGGTTACCGAACCGCTCGCACTGCCTCAGGAGCCCACCGTCCGCGTACGCGCACTGCTCGAGCATCTTCTTTCCGGCTATGCGCTGCCAGACTCTACTCATCCTCTACAGAGCGGTCCCGCAGTAGACGACGTCTTCCTCGTCAGCCTCCCTGCAAACAAAGGAGATACCTCCGGCCTCTCGGAGCCCGACGGCCAACTCGCGGTCGTCAACCTTCGCGGCTCGTTCCTCGACCATCACCCCTCCGGCATCCAGGTTGAAGCCCTTACGCTCGAATCCATCATCGGAACCCTCCACGCCGCCGTCCCCCAGGTCACCCAAATCCGTTTTCTGGTGGATGGACAGCCGCACGACACCCTCGCCGGACACATCGATCTACTCCGCACCTACCCCGCTGTCGATACAACCACCCATCCCACCCCACCCGAGGCGCCGGAGAACACGCCGGACAGCACGCAGCCATGAACCCAACGTTTGCTTCTAACTCGCTGAAAAAGCCCACCGTCGGGGTCTTCGACTCCGGCTTCGGCGGCCTGACCGTCCTGCGCGCCCTGCTCCCTCTTATTCCGGGCGCGCACTACATCTATCTGGGCGACACCGCGCGCCTGCCGTATGGCTCAAAGTCGCGCGAGACCATCGCCCGCTACGCTGTTTCGAGCGCGAAGTTTCTCCACGAGCGGGGCGCCGAGTTCCTGGTCGTCGCCTGCAACACCGCCACGGCGCTTGCCCTTGAAGACATCCAGCAGGCGCTCCCAATTCCGGTGATCGGTGTCGTCGAACCAGGAGCGTACGCCGCTCTGGCTCAATCCAAAGCTGTGATTGACGGGGGTCAGAGCGACTTTGCCACTGGCGGTCAGGTCCTGGTTCTCGCTACCGCCGCCACCGTGCAGTCTCATGCCTATACCCATGCGTTGAAGGCGTTGGGGTTAGAGACGTTTGAAAAGGCCTGCCCGTTGCTGGTTCCGCTGGTAGAAGAGGGCTGGACCAGCCACCCTGTCACGGACGAGGTCCTGAAGATCTACCTGGCCGAAGCCCTTGCCGCTGCGCCCTGTGCCCGTATTCTGCTGCTTGGCTGCACCCATTACCCTTTGCTTTCGGAAGCGATGGAACGCACGCTCGACGCGCTCGGCCACCCTCTCACGATCATCGACTCCGCCGAGGCAACCGCCCGGGCCGCCGCAGCCCTCATCGCAGGGCATCTTCCGAAGCTTACGGGAGCGGCGCAACCGACCTGCACCTTCTACGCTACCGACTCGATAGAGAAGTTCCAGCGTCTCGGCTCCGACTTCCTCGGCCAGCCGGTCTCGCAGGTGAACCTGATCGATCTGGGAGGCTAGCACTTTTTTCCGGGCGCCCCGGGTTGCGGTGAACAGGCTGGTTTTACAGGTCATTTCCGAGGAAAGCGATGTGTGGACGTGGCCTTTTTGTGGTGCATTTGCGGTGGTATGCATGGTGAACGCGGTAAGCGGACAGGCGTCTCGCGAAGGGTGAAAACTACGCCAGTGTTTTCACCATTATTATGAGCAGAGCATCTCGAAGCGCCGGAGCTGGACCAACATGCCTTACCTGCTGAAGACCGAACCAGACAAATACTCCTTCGACGACCTGGAACGCGACGGCGAGACCACGTGGGACGGCATTGCCAACAACCAGGCCCTGCTGTACCTCCGCGGAATGAAGAAGGGTGAAAAGCTGGTCATCTATCACTCGAACGTCGGCAAAGCTGCCGTTGGAACCGCAAAGGTGGTCTCGGTCGACGCTGCCGACCCCAGGAACCCGAAGGTTGTCGTGAAGCCGGTCAAGCGCCTGAAGCAGGAGAAGACCCTCGCGGAGATTCGCGATGCCGCTGTCTTCCAGGATTCGATTCTCTTTCGCCAGTTCCGCCTCTCTGTCGTCCCGCTCACGGACGCACAGTACGACTGGCTGACACTCGCGGGGCGTATCGACGAGAGCTAAGCGACTACAACTAAAGGGTCTTCGCTTTCCACAGCACTGTCGTTACACTTCCGTTAACGAGGCCTATCTCGAATGTCCTTTCTGTCGTGGTTTGACAACCGCACCCTGTTTTCCTGTCAGTTGCTTCTGGCCATTGTGTTCTCCGTCGTGTTCTATGGAATGCGTCGCGCCAATCCCACGCTGCGCGGCATTGGATCCGTCGCGCTCAGCTTTCTGTTCGGCGCGCCGGGCATTCTCCTGCTGTTCCTGCGAGGCTCCATCCCGGATTTCCTGTCGATGACGGTGGCGAACGCTCTCGTCCTGATTGCCTTCACCCTGGAATACCGGGCTATTCTCAGCTTCCTGGGCGTAAGCCGCCCCATGTATCCCATCTGGATATTGAACGCTGTAACGCTTATGGCCGTTTTCTATTACAGCGAGGTGCGGCACGATATCGTAGCGCGCATCATTGTTTCCTCCATAGCCATTGCTATCATCCGGGGCCTGGTCGCGTTCGAACTGCTTCGGCAGGCCCGGGGGCGCACGCACATGCTCCTCTTCGGCTATGCCATGACGCTTTTTACCGTGATGAGCTTCAGCCGGGCGCTGATCTCCTACCTGAACGGCTCTCCCTCGAACTACATGCAGAACAGCCCCTTTCAGACGCTTGCCATGGCGGGAGACCTGATCTATGTGTGCGTGACGGGCCTGTTCTTCTGCGCCATGATCAGCAGCGAGGCGCTGGCCCGGGTCAGAAACCAATCCGAGCAGGACCCGCTCTCCGGGACACTCAATCGCCGGGGTATTGAGCATAAGCTCTCCACCGAGATCAAACGGATCGAGCGCATCGACCAGAGGCTTTCGGTCGCCCTGATCGACATCGATTTCTTCAAAGCTATTAACGACAGCGAAGGCCACGCTGCCGGCGACAACGCACTGCGCAAGGTGGTTACCGCAATCGCAGGGCAGATTCGCGCCTGCGACTTCGTTGGACGTTACGGCGGAGACGAGTTCCTGCTGATCTTCCCGCATACCTGCTGTGTGGACGCCGTGGTTGTGGCGGAACGTATCGGGAATGCCGTTCGCTCCTTCTCGATGGTCGCCGGAGGCGCGGCCCTCACCCTGAGCATAGGGCTAAGCGAGACGGTACCCGGCGAAGACCCCGCGTTTCTGCTGGCCCGCGCCGACCAGGCTCTCTACCAGGCCAAACACGCCGGCCGCAACTGCACCCGTATCGTTTTGCATGGCAGTGACAATGCGACGAGCTCCCGGCCATACCTCGTGACCCGCGACCTCTCTGCCTGAACCGCGGTCGACCCGGTTCATCCGCAGGCGGGGTGCGTGGAGAGTCCCGGCCAGCACGAGATCTGTCCTCCGCTGATATTCTGTCTTCTGCGTCATTGAACAGGAGACACCACGAATATGATTGACCTGAAGGGCAAAGTCGCCGTTGTCTTCGGCCTCGCCAACAAGCGCAGCATCGCCTGGGGGATCGCCCAGAAGCTCTCCGAAGCAGGCGCGACACTTGCCATCTGCTACCAGAATGAGAGGCTGCAGCGCGATGCGGAAGAGCTCGCCGCCGACTTGCCCGACGCGAAGACCTTCCGCTGCGACGTCTCGATCGACGCCGATATCGATAACGTGTTCGAGCAGTTGAAGGCCGCATACGGCAAGCTCGACATCCTTGTCCACTCGATCGGCTTCGCACCGAACATCAAGAACGACGTGCTCCACACCGCCCGCGAGGACTTCCGCATCGCGCACGATGTCAGCGCGTACTCGCTGATCGCCCTGGCGCGGGGCGCGGAGCCTCTGATGACCGAGGGCGGGTCGATTCTTACGCTGACCTACTACGGTTCGACCAAGGTCTTTCCCAACTACAACATCATGGGAGTCGCCAAGGCCGCGCTCGAAGCCACGGTTCGCTACCTCGCGGCCGACCTGGGGGCGAAGAAGATTCGCGTCAATGCCATCTCCGCCGGGCCGATCAAGACGCTGGCCGCGCGCGGGATCGGCGATTTCACCAAGATTCTGAACGCCGTCGAAGAGCGCGCTCCGCTTCACCGGAACGTCGACGCGCTGGAGGTCGGCAATGCCGCGCTGTTCCTTGCGAGCGACCTTGCCAGCGGGATTACCGGCGAGACGACGTTTGTCGACTGCGGCTACAACATCACCGGGCTGTAAGAATCTGTCCAAAACTAGAGGCCTGATGATCTTCACCGAAGAAACCGATCAGGACCATGCGCCGAAAAGAACAAAGGCAAACTCCTGGGCGATGACAGATAAAGGACAAGCAACAGCAGCTACAAATCACGCGAAAGGGAAGCTAGCCATGGCTATCGCAGAGATCCTCCTGCAGGACTACGACACGGAAATTTCGAACACCCGCCGTACGCTCGAGCGCGTTCCCGAGGGCGCAAACGAGTTCAAGTGTCACGACAAGTCGATGCCTCTCGGCAAGCTCGCCATGCACTGCGCTACGCTGCCGCTGTTCGGCCATTACATCATCGAAGACGAAGGCATGGATCTGGCCGCACCCAAGCGTCCACAGGCCTCTATGGTCTTCGAGTCGCGTGAGGCCGCTCTGGCTCGCCTGGACGAGTCCGCCGCAAAGTGCCGCGCGTCCCTGGCCGGGGCCAGCGATGAACATCTCCAGAAGATCTGGCTGTTCACCTGGGGCGAGCAGGTAATCTCCAAGTCGCCTCGTTCCTTCTGCTTTCGTGGGATGTTCTTCAATCACCTGATCCACCACGTCGCGCAGCTGGGAGTTTATCTCCGGCTGAACGATATCCCTGTGCCCGCGCTTTACGGCCCCTCGGCCGACGAGCAGTGGACCGCCTGATGAGTTACCCAAGAAGTCAGAAATAAAAAGGAAGACACCAGTTCATGCCCATCAAAGACCTACTGCTCCCGGAATTCGACGCGGAGCT
The DNA here is from genome assembly GCA_965277265.1 of Edaphobacter sp. Taxonomy (GTDB): domain Bacteria; phylum Acidobacteriota; class Terriglobia; order Terriglobales; family Acidobacteriaceae; genus Edaphobacter. The sequence goes on along the minus strand of CBDICF010000003.1, from coordinate 3,390,687 downwards.
TCGCAAGACACGCGCTGTGCTGGAACGCATCCCCGACACGCTGGACAAGCACGACTACAAGCCTCATGAGAAATCCATGACGATGGCGAAGCTCGCCGCCCACACGGCCCAGTTGCCCTGGCTGCTTGCCGTGATGCTGAGCACGCCGGAGTTCGACTTCGCCAAATCCGAGAGGAAGCCCCTGGTGATGCAGTCCCGCGCGCAACTGCTCGCCACCTTCGATAAGCTGAGCGCCGAAGCACATGCTTTGCTGGAAGATGCGAGCGACCGCGCGATGCACGAGAGCTGGAAGCTGTCCGTCGGCGACAGATCGATCTATGAAGGCTCACGGTACCACGCGATCCGCAGCATGTTCTTCAATCACATGATTCACCATCGCGCGCAGCTTGGGGTGTACCTGCGGTTGAACGAGATTCCCGTGCCTGCGATCTATGGTCCCTCGGCGGATGAGATGGTCACGAATAACTAGCGCTGCGTTCCCTTCTCCGACGCGTCGCGACTTGCTACCATCATGACAAAGGAAAAGATCACACATGGCTAAGGCATACCACGATGCAGACGCGGACCTCTCTCTTATCCAGGCGAAGAAAGTCGCCGTAATCGGCTATGGCTCGCAGGGCCATGCCCATGCGCTGAACCTGAAGGACTCCGGCGTGGATGTTCGAGTCGGGCTTCGTGGGGACTCATCCAATGCGGAGCGCGCGCGCAAGGCCGGGCTGCAGGTGGGCACGGTGGCGGAGGTGTCGAAGTGGGCGGACGTGATCATGAACCTGACGCCGGACCAGACGGCCGCGAAGGTGTACCACGCGGAGATTGAGCCGAACATGAAGACGAATGTGACGCTGATGTTCGCGCACGGGTTCAATATCCGCTTCCGCACGATTACACCTCCTGCGACGGCCGATGTTTCGCTGGTTGCGCCGAAGGGGCCAGGGCATCGGGTACGCGAGGTGTTTACCGAGGGCGGCGGCATTCCTGCACTGGTTGCGGTGGAGCAGGACGCCAGCGGTACCGCGCTTGCGCTGGCGTTGAGCTATGCCAAAGCGATCGGCGCCACGCGGGCCGGGGTGCTGGAGACTACGTTTACCGAAGAGACCGAGACCGATCTGTTTGGCGAACAGGCGGTGCTGTGCGGCGGTACGAGCGCGCTGGTGAAGGCGGGGTTCGAGACGCTGGTGGAGGCGGGGTATCAGCCGGAGCTTGCCTACTTCGAGGTGCTGCACGAGCTGAAGCTGATCGTCGACCTGCTGTATCGCGGGGGGCTGCAGTATATGCGGCACTCTATCTCGGACACCGCTGAATGGGGAGATTATGTGGCTGGACCGCGCATCGTTACCCCCGAGGTGAAGAAGGCGATGAAGGGTTTGTTGAACGATATCCAGGACGGAACGTTTGCGAAGAAGTTTCTTGCGGAGAACGAGACCGGGCGGCACGAGTTCGATCGGATTCGCAAGCAGGAGGCTGGGTTGCAGATTGAAAAGGTCGGGGCGGAGCTGCGGAAGTCGATGCCGTTCCTCAACCCGGTCGTGGTGAGGGATGGGCAGGTGCAGAAGGCTTAGAAGCTGGCCGTCCCGAGCGTCTCGAACACAAGATTAGACAACGATTGCCGGGGTGCTGGGCGAGATCAGGGTTGCGGTGGGAATTTCGCTCGCCAGACTTCATTGCCGGGTGAGATTTTCACAGATCGAAACGGAAAAGGCGGCATCCAACGAGATGTCGCCTCATTCCCCCTTAAGCCTGATGAGCCATTTACTTTCATTTCTCGCCATTGCCGTGTTGCCGGCGCTTTCCCTGGGCCAGGGCGCCGCGCCTGATACGCTGGCCTCGCTACGGCACGATTACCGTCCTCTGCTGATCTTCGCGAGTTCGCCCGATGAGGAATTCCGCAACCAGATGCACATGTTCGGGAAGCAGGCGCGGAATCTTCAGGAGAGACAGATTCTCGTCGTTCCAATTTTGCTGCATGAGAGAACCGGTGAGGGGGCGGAATGGGAGGGGCTTGTGCCGCAGGGAAGCCTTGGAGCGTTGAGCCCGGCTGAATGCGGGTTGGCCCGTCGTCGCTTCCACATTGGCCAGGATGAATTTGCCGTGATTCTGCTGGGCAAGGATGGCGGTGAGAAGCTTCGCTCCCGGACTCCTGTCACAATGGAGAGGCTGGTGAAGCTGATCGATTCGATGCCGATGCGGCAGAAGGAGGCCCGGGATGGCCATTCTTGACGAAAGCACGCTTTCCGCGCCGGCGTTCGTGCAGGGAGAGGCGCAGCGGATGGCCGGAGCTCCTGCCGAGGCGACACCGCTGCCGGAGATCATGGCGGCGCTCCGGACGATTGGGCCGCTCGATGGCCTGAGCGAGGACGAGTACACATGGCTGGCGACGCATGGCAAGGAGCGCGTGGCGGAGGACGGTACTCTGTTGTTCCGCGAGAACGAGCCGGCAGTAAGCATGAATATCCTGCTGCGCGGCGAGGTGCAGGTGCGGCGGCGCAACTCCGGGCCGATTGCGCTGTTTATCGGGCGTGCGGGACAGATGACGGGTTTGCTGCCTTTTTCGCGCATGAAGAAGTATGGCGGAGACGGGTATGCAGTGGGGCCGGTGTGGGCTATCGATATCGATCAAGCACTTTTTGCGGATTTGCTGGCGGCGATTCCTTCGATGGCGCAGCGTTGCGTCTCGCTGTTGCTGGATCGCGTCCGCGAGGTGACGCGCATGGAGCAGCAGGCGGAGAAGCTGGCGGCGCTGGGCAAGCTGGCGGCAAACCTGGCGCATGAGTTGAACAATCCTGCCTCGGCGGCGCAACGCTCGGCTGCCAGCCTGTTCGGCGAGTTGCGGAAGTACGGCGATCAGAAGTACCGGCTGGGCGAGCTATGCCTTTCGGACGAGCAGACGGAGAGCTACAAGAACTGGGTGCAGACTGCGCGGAACCGGATGGCGGCGTATTCGAGCCTGCCCCGGACGCCGCAGAGCCCGCTGGCCACGGCGGATCGCGAGGAGGTGCTGACGCGGTGGCTGGAGGCGCATGGGATTCCGCAGCCGTGGACGATTGCGCCGGCGCTCGCGGAGACGACGCTGGGGCTCGATCTGCTGGACGAACTGGTGGGGGTGGTCGCGCCGGAGGTGCTTCCGGTGGCGCTGGCGACGGTGGCGAGTTCGCTGCGCGTGGAGCGGATGGCGGAGACGGTGGTGGATTCGACGGTGCGGATCTTCGACCTGATCAGCGCGATCAAGGACTACTCGTACATGGACCAGGCGCCGATACAGGATGTCGATCTGGCGCAGTCGCTCGAAAATACGCTGGTGATGTTCAACTCGCGGCTGAAGCACGTAAAGGTGGAACTCGACTTCGATCCGGAGGTGCCGCCGGTGAGCGCGTATGGCAGCGAGCTGAACCAGGTGTGGACGGCGTTGATCGAAAACGCGCTGGAGGCGATGCACGACCGCGGAACGCTTGGGCTGAAGACGCGCCTGACCGGACAGCTTGCGCTGGTGGAGGTGTGGGACTCCGGGCCTGGGATCGATCCGGCGATACGGTCGCGCATCTTCGAACCGTTCTTTACGACGAAGCCTCCGGGCAAGGGGCTGGGTCTGGGGTTGGATACAGCGCAGCGTATTGTGACCAAACACTCGGGCTTCGTCACGGTCGAGACGCAGCCGGGCACCACGTGCTTTCAGGTGCGGCTGCCGCTGGACCGTGTGGAAGCGTACTGATACGTTACCGGCTTATTTTGTAACCTCGACGCCGCGCCAGAAGGCGATGTGATGCTTGACGTTGCGGGCCGCGGGCTTGGGATCGGGGTAGTACCAGGCAGCGTCGGGGTTCTCCTGGCCGTCGACCAGGATGGTGTAGTAGCGGGCCTGCCCCTTCCATGGGCAACTGGAGGTGGTCGAGCTGGGTTTCAGAAACTCGCGCTTGACCGACTCTTCGGGAAAGTAGATGTTGCCTTCTACCGTCTCGTACGTTTCGCTTTCGGCCAGCGTCTGCCCATTCCAAACTGCCTTCGCCATATCGGTTCCTTGTGTTCTTTTGACCAGGTTACGGCTGCCGCGCGAGATCGGTCGGACCGTTGCCGCGGATGTAAACCTGAAGGTCTGTCGCATTTGTAACAGAAACGAGGCAAAAGGGAAAGGATTGGGCATCGCGTCAGGCCCTTCCCTTCGCGCCAAAGAGCGCCTTTGATGCATTCGACGGCCTTATGGTCCATACGTGTCGTTCTTATACGACATTGCTTGCCAGCGTCGCGCAGGGGTGGTTAGAGTGAGGCTACTCGGGGGTATTCCGCTCGATCCGGGAGACAGGAACCATGTAAATCCAGATCCACAGGAGAACTTTCTTGAAGAAACTGATATGTAGTGTGACGCTACCTCTCGCCGTCCTGACCTTGGGTGCTTTCTCTTCCGTCGCACGGGCCCAGGTAATCCAGCAAACCTACTCCGGAACTTTCCCAGGCACGATCAGTGGCACCCTGCAGTCCGAGTCAAGCGTCTTGGAAGAATCCCTCAACATTGGGGCAAACAGCGACTTCCAGGCGTACACCACCTCCTACAACGCGGGCGGCTTTCAGGCCAATCTAACGCTCTTCGACTCGACGGGCAAATACGTCGGGAGCAGCGGACCGGCGGGAACCTCTCCGTTCGGCACGGGCGTCTCGGACCTGGACGCTTACATCACCGAATCCGGCCTGGCAGCGGGTAAGTACACGCTTGCACTGACCGACTTCGAGCTCAACCAATCCGTTACCGCGACCAACCTGTCCGATGGTTTCACCTTCAACATCGGAGATGGCACCACCTTTCTGGACCAAAATGGAAACACTCGCTCGGGAGCTTACACCCTGAACCTGAACGAGACGGCAGTGCCCCCGGTCAGTTCGGTCCCGGAGCCCGCGACCGCATGGCTGGTGCTTCCGTTCGCCTTTGCCGCCCTCTTTGTACGCAAACATCTTGGATTTTCCAACTAATTGCAACGGGTTCAGGAGTTCACCATGTCACAGGGAAATAATCTGATCAACGACGTTTTGTCGGCGAGCCCCAATCGCCGCAGCCTCATAAAGAAACTCGCCATGGCAACGGTTGCTCTTGGCGCCGCCTCCACCGTCGGCACCGTGGAACTCCACGCCGATCCGTCGGCCCCAACGCCCATCGATGTTCTTCAGTTCGCGCTGAACCTGGAGTATCTCGAAGCGGAGTTTTACACGATCGCGACCGCCGGGACGACTATCGACAAGATGGGTATCGGGATCACCGGCTCGGGGAATGCCGGAGCGACCACCACAGCATACGGCAAGGTTAATTTCGCCAACAACCTCGTTCTGAGCAGCGCCTCCGCACTGGACATCGCCGACGATGAGAGAAATCACGTCACGATACTGCGCAGCGCGATCTCCGGAGCGGGAACGATGCCGATCGCGAAGCCACCGATCAATCTGGACGCACTGGATCCTAAGGGCGCGAGTCTGAAGAATGAGGCGACATTCCTGGTGCTGGCCCGCATCTTCGAGGATATCGGGGTCACTGCCTATGCGGGTGGCTCGACGTTCCTGGCCGGATCGCCGTATCTGCTTACGGCGGCTCGCATCCTTGCAGTGGAAGGGATGCACGCCTCCAACATTCGTCTGCAGATTGCGAGACTGTCCATTCCCACGTTCGCGCTGGATGCGGTGGACGTGCCTCCGCCGCCAAGCGGAACCAACTTCTTTGCAACCAACCTTACTACGGGACTGGCAGCGTACCGGACGCCGGGACAGGTCCTCTTCCTCGCGTACGGTCAGCAGGCCAACGTTACCTCGGGCGGCTTCTTTCCGGAGGGCGTGAATGGAAATCTTCACACCTCCAGCGCCGCTGCTCCTGCCTCGCAACTTTAGTGGAGCGTGTCTGCAACCGAACCGGCGCGAGGATTTTCCTCCTCTCGCCGGTTCTTTTTTTGAGCGTCGGCCTGGCGCTGGCCGCTCAAAAGAGGCTCAAAAGAGTTTGCGGCCTTCGATGTCTAACGCCACGTGGTAGAGAGCATCGCGTGTGGCGAGGGCCGCGCAGCCGTCGTCGAGAAAAGCAAGGCCGACGAGATTGTTGCCCGAGACCGCGACCGTGGCGTTGTGGCGCGGGTCGATGCGGATGATGCCGCGCTGGCCATGGAGACTGGCCGCGACGTAGAGGTTATCGTCGACATCGAACGCCATGCCCTGAGCGCGGCCGAGGCCCTGGTAGAAGACGCTGGTGTTGCCGTCGCGATCAATGGCGTGGATCGCCTGATTCGAAGACGTTGTGGGGCCGGTGACGAAGAGGGTCCCGGCATCGTTGAAGGCGAGGTGATATGCGGCCATCGAGGGTTCGAGGGTGGCGTAGACGAAGATCTCGCCTCTGCTTGCCTGCCCGTCGCCGCGGGCGATTTTGAAGATGGTGCCGGAGCGGTCGCCGACGAAGAGGTTGCCGTCCCGGTCGAAGGCGATGCCGGTGGCGATGCCCATGCCCTCGGCGTAGGTGGAGATGGCGCCCTCGGGGGAGATGCGGTAGACGGCGCCTTCTGCGCGGGAGCTCGCGTAGAGGAAGCCGTCCGCGTCGAAGGCGAGTCCCGTGGCGTTGAGCAGGTCACGGACGAAGGGGCGGATCTGGAAATCGCGCTGAATCTGGAAGACAGACACCGGGACAGCCTGGCCGCGCGGGCCCGAGACGGTGGCATAGACGTTCCCGTCGGCATCGACGGCCGGATTGGCCACAGGGTGCAGGTTCTCGGCCATGGGGACGGCGACCCGAAGGTTCAGGGGATTGCTAGCTGCGGCGTCTCGATGAAGGACCAGGTCGCCGGTGATGGAACCTTCAGGGATCTGGACGGTGGCGCGGGTGGGCCGGCTGAAGATGACCGGAGCGGAGACGTCGCCGATGGTGGCGCGGGGAATGCCGGCGCGGTGCGGTTCAAGATGCTCGCCGTGGACTTCGACCTCTCCGCCGGGCATCGCGGCAGCCGGGATCAGGCGAGCGAGGTGCGGATGGGACGGGTCGGGCTTGTCGGAGGTCAAGAGAGAGCGGAGGGAGGTCATAGGCTGGGTTTAGCGTAGCCGGGTGCGAGGGGGAGCGCAACTCTGGGCTAACCCTGATACAGCGTAACGGCGATAAGGACGATACAGGCGGATACGAGCTGCGCCGGGCCTGCTCGCCGAACAGGAATTGAGGCTGCACTGATCTTTTTTTTCGGGGAGCAGTTGAACTCAGCCTTTTACCCGCTTCGGGCTAGAAGCGGAGGAGGAGGAGTTGGGCGACCGCCAGGGCGAGCAGGCCGGCGGCTACGTCGTCGAGCATGATGCCGGTGCCGCCGTGGAGACGCTCCAATTGCCGGACGGGCGGGGGCTTGAGGATATCGAAGAAGCGGAAGAGGAGGAGCGAGAGGGCGGCGTGGCGCCAGTCGGCGGGGATGGCGATGAGGGCGATCAGTTGTCCGGCGACCTCGTCGATGACGACGTGGCCGGGGTCTTCGCGGCCTGACTCGCGTGCGACTATGGTGGCGGCGGGGATGCCGATGAGGGTGGAGACGATTGCGGCGATGGTGGTGCCGATGGCGAGGGCGGCGGGGTTTGGGTGGAGGGCGTGGGCGGTCGCGTACCAGAGGAGCACGGCGGAGATGCTGCCGTAGGTGCCGGGGCCGGGTTTGAGCAGGCCCGCTCCGAAGAAGGTGCCGATGGCCCAGGCCCAGGGGGTTCGCTTCGCCGGAAGTTTGTCGAGAGGTGCCTGGTTGGCCATGGTAGGTCTTCTGGCCCGCAGGCCCTTCGAAAGTTTACATGCGGTCGGAAGGGCGCGTCGGGATGCGTTTGTTTGAACTTTCCTGGGCTGGGTAAGAGGACTTTCGAGCTGCGCTCGATGCACCCAGTGCTGCGACTATTCGTCGTCGTTTTGACGATTGTGTTTGTTGGACCGGGCAAGCTCTTCGAGCAGGTCGGGATCCTGGATGGGGGAGGAGATCTTGTAGTCGCCGCTGGCCCATTTGCCGAGGTCGAGAATGCGGCAACGGTCGGAGCAGAAGGGGAAGTCCGCGCCGGTCGCGAGGACGACGTTGCGGCAGGTGGGACAGAAGAGGGCTTTTGACATGGCACTATCGATTGTAAATTTTTAGACGATGGAACGCAGGAAATCCGCCCTCGGCACGCAGGGCAGCTCCGATGGTTGCGGGGGACAGCGGAGTGGCGAGGGATATCTTCCTCGCTGAGGATGAAACGAACGCCAAGCAGCGATAAGCTGCGGGAAAGTTACTCGATGATGCGTGCGACGACATCGTAGTCGTGAGATTCGGTGATCTCCGCGCGGTAGAAGGTGCCGGGCACGAGGGTCTCGTGGGGACCGAAGTCGTTGATCAGGACCTTGCCGTCGATCTCGGGCGCGTGAAGCGGGGTGCGGCCCTCCCAAAGCAGTTCGGTCTCTTCGGATTCACCTTCGACGAGGAGGTCGATCTCGCGACCCACCCAGTCCGACTTGGCCTGGGTGCTGATCTTCTGCTGGAGCTTCATCAGCTTGCGGCGGCGGGCCTGAATGGTGCGGCTCGGGACCTTGAGTTCAGCGGCGAGGTTGAAGGCGGCGGCGCCCTCCTCGTCGGAGTAGGTGAAGACGCCGAGCCAGTCGATCTTCGCCGCTCGGATAAACGCTTCCAGTTCCTTGTAATCCGCTTCGGTTTCGCCTGGAAAGCCGACGATGAAGCTGGTCCGGATGACGATGCCGGGGACGATGCGGCGGGCCTTCGCGATGAGGTCGAGGAATATCTGCGCGTTGCTTCCGCGCTTCATTGTCTTGAGTACGCCGGCGCTGGCGTGTTGCAGGGGAACGTCAAGATATTTCGCGATCGTGTCGTGCTTCGCCATGGTCTCAAGCAGGCGCGTCGTGACCTTGTTGGGATAGGTGTAGAGAAAGCGCAGCCAGCGAAGGCCGGGGAGCACGGCGAGCGCGTCGAGAAGCTGAGCGAGGCCGTCGGTGAGGCCCAGGTCTTCGCCGTAGCAGGTGGTGTCCTGGCCGATGAGGGTGATCTCGCGGACGCCCTGGGCGATGAGATTTTCGGCCTCCGCGACGATCGACGACATGCGCCGAGAGCGGAACTTGCCTCGAAGCTGCGGGATGATGCAGAAGCTGCAGGGGTGGTCGCAGCCTTCGGCGATCTTGATGTAGGCGCTGGCTCGCGGGGTGGTGAGGATGCGCGGGGTCTCGTCGCTGTAGAGGTACTCGGGGAGTGCGGCGGTGGCGCCGTCCCAGGATTCGCGGGAGAAGCGGCCGGAGCGTTCGCGGGCTTCGCCTTCAGGCCGGAAGGGAGTGGCCTGAGAGACCTGAAGTTGTGCGCCGAGTTCGGTCGGGTGGGAGTGCTGGTGGACGGCGCTGGGGGCACGGCCGATCTGGGGTTGCGCCAAAGATTGCGTCAAAATCTGAAACGGTGAGGCGCTCTGGGCGTGGCCGCTCGGAGTGAGGCCTGCTGCGGCGAGGATGGCTTCGAGTTCACCCGTGCCGACGACCGCATCGACCTCGGGTATGTTCTTCCGGATCTCGTCGCGGTAGCGTTCCACCAGGCAACCGGCGACGACGATGCGCTGGGCCTTTCCGCCGTTCAGCTGCTTGTGCTGCACCATTTCGAGGATGGTGTTGACCGACTCCTGCTTGGCGGAGTCGATGAAGCTGCAGGTGTTGATGACGATGATCTCGGCGTCTTCGGCACGTGGGGTGAGCTCGGCTCCATTGTGGTGGAGCAGGCCCATCATGACCTCGGAGTCGACGAGGTTCTTGGGGCAGCCGAGGGAGACGAAACCTACCTTGGGGCGGGTTCTGACGAAGATTTCGGGGGTTTCCTCAACGAGGATAGCTGGCGGAGTCACAGCCTTCTATTCTATCAATTTCTCATGGTTTCAGGGTTTTCAGATGGGAGCGGCACGATGCCGGCGGAGTGCGTCGAGGTGGATCACAAGCGCGATGAGGCCGCCCAGAATGGTGCACCAGGCGCGGCGATGCGCGATGACGGCGCCGGGGATCTGGTTGAGCGAGAGCAGGAAGACGATGTACGAGGTAAGGCAGGCGGTGAATAAGCCGTAGTTGACCGCGTTGGTCGCGAAGGCGCAGAAGGCGAAGAAGGTGGTGAAGGCGGCAAGGATGACCGGGCGCGGGGCGAGATGCGCGATCAGCAGGCTGCAAAGCCAGGCTCCGAGGACGGTCCCAAGGATGCGGGCAGAGGCGCGGGTAAGGGTCTCGAAGAAGGCGGGCTTCTGGACCAGAAGCGCGGTCATGGGAATCCAGTAGCCGGACTGGATGCCGATCCGGTGGTAGACCTCAGTGGCAAGAGAGATGGTGAGGACCAGGCGCATGGAGTAGCCGAGGGTGGCGCTGCGTGAGAGCGCGGGGAGAGATTGCGGCAGTTCGTGCAGGCGGTGGAGGAGTTCGCGGCGCTGTTCGTGCAGGGTGGAGTAAAGCGAACGAGGTATGGAGAGTAGGTCTTTCCGGAGAGCCGGCATCAGCCTCAGGCCCGCGGAGGTGATAAGGATCTGGAGAACGCCTCCGGCAGCGATGAGGCCGGCCCGGGTGAATGCCAGGCGGGGTCCGGTGGGGAAGGCGGAGGCGACCAGAAGTGCGACCGAGGCTTGTTGCCCGACCCAGGAGAGTCCTGTATTGCGGCTGGTGAGAACGCCGTAGATGAAAGCCGAGACAGCCGCGGCAAGGAGCAGGGCGTAACTGCGATGTCCGGCAAGGGTGCCCGCGGGGGTGGCGGTGGAGGTCGCGAAGACAGCCGCGATCATGGGCAGCAGGCGGGAGTCGGCGATACGCTGATTGGCTCCGAAGCCGATGGTGAGCGCGCCGCCGCCTGCGATCAGGCCTCCCCCCGGGTGTCCGGCGAAGATGCCGGTGAAGAGGCTTATGCCGACGGCCAAGGCGCTGACCAGCGGCAGCCTCAGATTCATCTCGGACCACTCGAAGGTGTAGAGATCGGCGAGGAAGTGCGGCGGGGTGGTAGACGAGGCCGCAGCGAGCGAGTTGACGGGGGTCGCCATGGTGACAGATGAGATGCCTTGCTGCAGGGAGGAACGGAAAGCCTGGCTGCCGCGACGGAAGTGACGACCCAGCGGGAAGCTACATCATCAGGTGCGCAGAGCAGGTCATGGCAGTCTTGCGGCTTCGGCTTCAGGGTTCCAGCGGTCTGCGCCTGCGAGAAACGTCCCGGGCAGGAATGGCGCGACCTGCGAGCGGCTGAGCTGATGCGACCACGAGACCCGGGCTGCGGGGTTGGCTCCAGGGCCTGTGCTGTTGGACTCCGCGTAGAAGGCGGTCTGCTCGTTGGCCGGATTGTTCCAGTTATTCCAGCCCGCCGGATTTAGGTCGGCGGGGAGTTCGGTATTGATGTAGACGACGCGGGAGTAGGGGCGCCAGGGACGCCCGAGCCCGACGGTTCCTTTGGCGGAGGCGATCGAGCGCGCTCCGGCAAAGCTGGCGTTGGCACTGACGGGGGCAGCGCTGTGATCGATGCTGCTGGTTACTTTGCTGTTGAGGATGACGTAGCCGGTGGTCTGGGCAGGTGAGGTGCGGGACTGCGCGGTGAGGTAGCCGGGGCCGTTCGCGTGGAGTTCGCTGCGGTCGAAGACGGCGGCAGCATTGCCGAAGATGAAGTCGACGCCGCCTTCGATGTACGAGTCGACGTAATACTGGCGGCCGTAGTCGGCGAAGAGCGTGTCCTGATGGCCGAGGAAGCGGCAGTGTTTGAAGATGGAGCGGTCAGCACGATCGGCCACGGCGACGGCTTGTCCCGTGTTTCCGGCGGTGTTCTCGAAGGTAAGGTTGTCGGCTTCGAATCCCGTGCCGTTGATTTCGACCGTTTCGGTGAAGAAGGTGCCTCCGGCCTGCTTGGCATTGAGGCTGTTGGTGATGACGACATCTTCAGGCGATTTGCCCATGCCGAGCAACGTGATGTTGGTGTGATTTTGGGTAACGATGACGCGCTCGTGATAAGTTCCGGGAGCGATCTCGATGAAGACACGCCCTGGTTTGCCGTCGGGGCCGATGCCCGCGAAGGGATGGTGATCCATGGCCATTTGGATGGTCGGGTACTCGGTCGTGCTTTCGATGCCGGTCTTGACGCCGGCAGAGACGCGGACATGGACATCCTGGGCGACGAGAGCAGCGGGAAGCAGGAGGGCAGCAAGGGTGAGCCGTACAAGCATGGGAGTTAGGCTAACGTGGCGCAGCAGGTGGGGCAAGGTCCACATTCTTGCGAAAGAGGTATGAGATCTGAAAGAGGGATGAAGCGAGGTGTAAAGTTCGGACAGACGATCCCGGCGAAGATGGTAAGATTGTCCTGTACCGGGTCCTACGCGACGTAATCCCGCCAACCCCGCCAGGTCCGGAAGGAAGCAACGGTAACGGGTCATTACGGGCGCAGTAGGTCGCCCGGTGCATTGACTCCCCTCCATCGAAAACTCAGGCATCCGCGCAATGGCGCAGTAGGTCGCCCGGTGCACTGATTCCCCTCCATCAAAAGCTCAGTCATTCGCGCAATGGCGCAGCAGGTCGCCCGGTGCACTGATTCCCCGCATACTTACATACCTCCTCGCCTTTACTCCTTCATCTCAAACATCCTTGCAGTTCGGGCGCTTCGAGCGATGGTGCATCGTCTCGAACTGCGGCCCTGGGGCTTTTTCCTGTCGCGATGCGTCCATGATGAAGCGGCAAGGTGTGCGCTGGTATAGGCGGATCGAAGTCTGTCAATGAATGAATGCTCATTTGTAATACTTTTGTATTCTAATGTTGAAGCATGAGGTGAGAGTTTGAGTCTGATGTTGAAGCAGCAGGCCCGGGTAAGAGCCAAAATCAGTTCGGTGGGAACATATGTGCCACCCCGCTTGTTGACCAATGCCGACCTGGAAAAAATGGTCGCAACCAACGATGAATGGATTATCGAGCGCACGGGCATCCGCGAGCGGCATATTGTCGAGCCCGGCGTTGCGACGAGCGACCTGGCGGTAGAGGCGGCAAGGCGGTGTCTGCAGGTTCGCGGCATCGAAGCAAGCGAGGTTGAGGTGATTATCGTCGCCACCGTGACTCCCGATATGTTCTTCCCCGCCACGGCCTGCCTGGTACAGGACCGGCTGGGAGCGAAGGGTGCGTGGGGGTTCGATCTTTCGGCGGCCTGCTCGGGATTTCCGTACGCGCTGCAGGTAGGGGCGAAGCTGATCGAAAGCGGCATGCACAGGAAGGTGTTGGTGATTGGCGCCGATGTGATGAGCTCGATCATCGACTACACCGACCGGGCAACCTGCGTCATCTTCGGCGATGGAGCGGGCGCGGTGCTGCTGGAGCCTTGCGAGGGAGATGAGGTCGGCCTGATCGACTACTGGCACGAGATCGACGGCTCCGGTGCGGCCGCTCTGAATATGCCCGGGGGTGGAAGCCTTCATCCCCCAACGGTAGAAACCGTCGCCGCCAAGATGCACTATGTCCACCAGGATGGGCAGGCGGTCTATAAATTCGCCGTGCGCAAGATGGCCGAAGCGGCCGAGACCGTGCTGGCGCGCAACGGCGTCACGGGCAAGGACCTGAGCTGCTTCATTCCCCACCAGGCGAACAAGCGCATCATTCTGTCGACGGCCGAGCGCCTGGGGATGCCGGAGGAGTCTGTGGTGATCAATATCGACCGGTTCGGCAACACGACGGCCGCGACCATCCCCATGGCGATGAAGACGGCGATCGAGGAAAAGCGCTTGAAGAAGGGCGACCTGGTGCTGCTGGCGAGTGTGGGTGCGGGATTTACGGTTGGCGCGACATTGCTGCAATGGGAGATGTAGGCCGGCGACAAGGCTGATCCTGGGGGTCGCCGAGCTGGCCTGGACAGGTCGCCTCTCGCGTGAGCGCGGCTGCGGGTTGGTCTACGCCGTCGATTCGGAAGGATTAGCCGTGTCCTTGGAGCGGCCGACTACGGTGCGCGAGGTCTTGTACAGCTTCCAGAACGCGATGCCACAGCTTACGAGGATAAACGCCCAGATGACGATCAGTACCGGCGTGGCGTACTTGGCGGAGAGCTTGCTCCAGAGGTGCAGAATGTGGCGTCCATAATGAATGCCAAGCCATGCCGCGACCCCATGGCGTAGTGCCCGGCTGACCGTGAACGTCACGAGGAACTTTTTGCGCGACATGTGAAGGGCTCCGGCGGCCAGCACAAACGGGCTCAGAGGCATAGGCGGCGGAAGCACCGCAGGGAGCGCGACGGACAAGAAGGCGTGGTTCTCCATCCAGGCGCAGACACGTTTGAAGATCCTGGGTGGGATGTGTTTTTCAATGAAGGCCATACCCCCTGAGTGCCCGACCTGGTAGCTGAAGTAGCCGCCAAGTGCCGAGCCTGCCGTAGCGAGGAGAATGAGCAGAATCCAACTGTGATGCTCGGCCGCGAGCAGGACGATCATGATGTCCGTAATACCGGGCACGGGCAGCGGGACGAAGGAGCTGTCGACGATCGAGACCAGGAAGACGCCGAATAGCCCGAAGCTGAAGAGCAAGTGCAGGAGCGGACTGGCGTGGCCGCGATGTGCGGCTCGGGGGGCAGCTGCCGCGAGATTTCTCATCAGTGTGGTGGCAACCGCAGTGTGCTTCATGTTGGATAAGACGCGCATTGGTGATCCTAAGTCGCGTTTAGAGTGCCGATTCCCTGATGCGGATGACAACGCGAAGAAACGTGCTACAGAAAGCGAAGATCGGCCAGCGGTGGAAGTACCCCGGCCTCGGCGGCGTATCGGCGGAACAGTTCCATGGCACGGACGCAGTCGCTGTCCAGGACGTAGTGAATGTTGGAGGAGAGGTAGTTCCGAATGGTGTCGGCTGAGATCGCGATGCGGGATGTCCATTCCTGGACGAGATCTTCGATGTGGGCCAGCCCGCGGTCCCGCGATCGGTTGAGGTCTTCGGTCACTTGAGCGGGTGTGATGCTGAAGCCGTTGAAGACCGCAGGGCGAACTGCCCAGACGGCCGCGACCCAGGGAAGGCCGGTGCGAGTTTGCCACTCGTGGGCTACATCCAGCCACAGGCACGGGCCGACTGCGGCTTCTATCTCTTCGCGGGCTTCGAGTGCAAGAAGTGCAGGGTCGCCGATCAGGATCGCGGCGTCGGCCTGCTGCAACATGGTTACGGGGTTCGCCGGTGCGGGAAGGAAGGCCGGACGGTTGCCGGCGAACCTGCGGAAGAGTATCTCGGCATAAGCGAGCGAGCTGCGCGAGGCGGTATCGGCGGCGACGGTGCGGACGGTCTCCAGGCTGTGTGGCCTTTTAAGGATGAGCTGAATGGAGCGGACCCGGTCAAGCGACGCAATGGCGCAGCCGGGAACGATGGCCAGCTCAGGCGTCAGCGCCGCGATAGGGATCAGGCCGAGGTCGGCGCGCCCGGCGAGCAGCTCAGCGGCGCACTGCGAGGGTTGGGTGTAGTGAAGAAGGTACCGCTGTGCCAACTCCGCGGCTCGGGGCGGGTGTTCGAAGTCCCACATCAGCGGAGCGGGGTTGAGAAAGTTGATCGCTGAGACGCGGAGCAACGAAGGTTTGGCTGGGCTGCTCACGATACTAGAGTATTGGATGTGACGAGGCGACATGCGATGCAGAGGCGGGTAGTGGGTTTTTACCAGGATGAACAGACGCACTGGGTAGCTCGGCTGGAGTGCGGTCACGGGCTGCATGTGCGCCACGACCCACCGTGGACGGTACGGGAGTGGGTGCTGACCGAGACAGGCCGGGCGAAGCGGATTGGGACGTGGATGGAGTGTAAGCGCTGCGAGCAGGAGCCGACGGGGGATTGACAGAGGAACCAGCCGTGATAGTCTCCAGCGGGTGTCGGCGCTCTTCGACGCTGTTCGAAGAGAATCGCGGACGAAGGTCAGTTTCGACGGAGAGAGATGAATACGTTCAGCACAGTGGAGCAGGTGCAGGATGAGCGGGCGGAAAGAGCAGTCATGGCGTGGATGGCGCTGACCCTGACGCCAGGGATGGGGCCTACGCGAATTTGGAAGGCGATGAACAGGCTGGGGGCGGCGGAGCGGCTGTTTGACGCGTCGCTGACGGAATTGGAAGGGCTGGGGATGCCCGCGCAGTCCGCACAATTTATCTTTGAGGGTAAGGCGGGAGAAGCCGCGGAGGATGAGATCAAGCGGGTGGCTGAGGCTGGCGGCCGCGTTCTGACGCCCGAAGATAGAGCGTATCCGGAGCGGCTGCGGGAGATCTACGATCCGCCGGCGGTGCTTTGGATTCGTGGGGATGCCGAACTGCTGGCCCGGCCGGGAATCGCGGTGGTGGGGACGCGGCAACCTTCGCCCTACGGCGCCGGGATGGCGGAGTTGCTGTCGCGCGACCTGGCGAACCGGGGGCTGGCGATCCTGAGCGGCATGGCGCGGGGCGTGGATACGGCGGCCCACAAGGGCGCGATCGATGCCGGAGGAAAGACGGTCGCGGTCTGGGGCACAGGCATCGATGTCATCTATCCCAAAGAGAACAAGAAGCTGGCGGAGAGCATCGTCGCGACCGGCGGGACGATTGTGAGCGAGTTTCCGCTGGGGACGTTTCCCGCGCCGCAGAACTTTCCCATCCGCAATCGGATCCTGAGCGGCTTGAGCGTCGGCGTGCTGGTGATCGAGGCGGCCGAGTACAGCGGCACACGCATCACGGCACGCTGCGCGATGGAGCAGAACCGCGATGTGTACGCCGTCCCCGGCAACGTGACGAACAAGAATGCATGGGGGCCTAACACGCTGATCAAGCAGGGCGCAAAGCTGACCGCGACCTGGGAGGACGTATGGGAGGAGCTGCCATCGGAGATCCGGAGAGGGCTGGAAGACGAGCGGATGGCGAAGGAGCCGGGTGAATCGAAGCCAGGTGGGACTGCATCTCTCTTTAATGACACACCCCTGCCGGAGCATGAACGGCTCGTCTTCGAACGGCTGCGTCGCGACGAATCGACACAGTTGGACGACCTGATCGAGCAGCTCGAGGGACAGTTGGGGTCGGCTGAGATCTTCGCGGCGCTCTTTGAACTGGAGCTTGCGGGACGAGTGAGGCAGATGCCGGGCAAGAATTATGTGCGGGCGTTCTAAATCGCCTGCAGCGCGGCCGGCATCTCCGGGCGACGCGGGATGCCACCCAACGAGCATGGAAGTGCAGCGAGCGCCGTAGCTTAGCTGCGGTCTTCTCAGGTGCCGCTCGCTGTGGATAAACACCGGGAACAAGTGACCTTCCGAGGTTGTCTTCGTCAGTCTAAAAACAGTCTGGCAGCAGGTACGGGATGACGCGTTTACGAAAAGCGTGTTAGGTTCGCAATGGAATAAGGAAGTGCGGAACCATCTGCTGCGGCGATGCGTTCTGGTGGATGAAGGGAATAAATGGCTAAATCACTTGTGATCGTGGAATCGCCCGCGAAGGCGAAGACGATCAATAAATATCTCGGCAGCGACTACGTGGTGGAGGCCTCAATCGGGCACATCATGGACCTGCCGAAGAACGACATCGGCGTGGAGTTGAAGAGGCGGACGTTCGAGCCGACGCTGATCGTGTCTCCGGGCAAAGAAAAGATTGTGGAGCGGCTGAAGAAGCTGGCGGCAAAGGCGGACATGGTCTACCTTGCGCCCGACCCGGACCGCGAAGGCGAGGCGATTGCCGCGCACCTCTCGATGCAACTGCTTCCGATGGTCAAGGACAAGTCGAAGATCCGGCGTGTGACCTTCAACGAGATCACGAAGAAGGCCGTGCAAGCTGCGTTCCTGCACGCGCGGGATGTCGATGAGAACCTGGTTGATGCTCAGCAGACGCGGCGTGTGCTGGACCGGCTGGTCGGCTATCAGGTGTCGCCGCTGCTGTGGGACAAGGTGCGGCGCGGGCTTTCGGCAGGACGCGTCCAGACGGTCGCTCTTCGGTTAATCGTAGAGCGCGAGTTGGAGATCAACAACTTCAACCCGGTTGAATACTGGACCATCGATGCCGACCTGAAGCCCGGCAAAGACGTGCAGGAGTTTACGGCGCGCATGGTCGGCATCGAAGGTAAGCCGATCCGGGTGGCCAATGGCGTGGACAAGGAAGGCAAGGAGCAGTTTCTCGCCAACGCGCTGCCGGACAAAGAGGCGGTCGATGAGGTCGTCGAGCAGTTGCAGGGAGCCAGGTGGACGGTTCGTAGCGTCGAGAAGAAGGAGCGGAAACGGAACCCGCAGGCTCCGTACACGACCAGCAAGCTGCAACAGGACGCGGCAGGACGGCTGGGATTCAACGTGCGCCGGACCATGGGCGTCGCGCAGCGGCTGTACGAAGGCGTGGAGATTGGAAGCGAAGGCACGGTCGGACTGATCACCTACATGCGTACCGACTCCACTCGCGTCAGTGAGGATGCGATCCAGGATGCCCGCGAATTCATCGGCAAGCTCGGCCCTGCCTACCTGCCGGCTAAGGCCAATGAGTACGTCGGAAAGAAGCAGGCGCAGGCCCAGGACGCCCACGAAGCAATTCGCCCTACGAACGTCAGGTTCACGCCGGATTCGATCCGCAAGAACCTCTCGGATGAGCAGTTTCGGCTCTACCGGCTGATCTGGCAGAGGTTCGTCTCCAGCCAGATGACGCCCGCCATCTTCGACCAGACCACCGTAGACGTAGCCGCGAAGGCGAAGCACACCTATGACTTCCGCGTGAGCGGCAGCGTGCTGAAGTTCGAAGGCTTTTTGAAGTTCGAAGAAGAGGACAAGCGGACGCGGCAGGCAGCCAAAGACAAGGCCAGCAAGGAAGAGCAGGCCGCGGTCGAAAAGCTGGCCCGGCAGGCATCCGATCAGCAAGGTGAAAGTGCCGAGGGTGGAGCGCAGGACGAGGCCGCCGAGCGCCGGTTGCCCGATCTGAACCAGGGCCAGTCGCTTGAACTGGCGAAGCTTGATCCTCAACAGAAGGCTACCGAGCCGCCGCCACGCTACAACGAAGCCTCGCTGGTGAAGGTTCTGGAAGAGCGCGGCATTGGCCGGCCTTCCACCTACGCCTCCATCATCAACACCATCCAGGATCGCGACTACGTCAAGAAGATCGGCGCGAAGTTTGTTCCCACCGAAATCGGCACAGTCGTCACGGGGCTGCTCGTCAAGAACTTCCCCTACATCTTCGATCCGCAATATACAGCCACGCTCGAAGGTGAGCTCGACGCAGTGGAAGATGGCCAGGAACGGTGGACCGATCTGTTGAGCGGCTTCTACGATCACTTCGAAAAAGAGCTGCTCGTCGCGAGCACCAATATGGAAGATATAAAGCGGATGGAGCAGAAGACAGACGAGACCTGCGACAACTGCGGCAGCCCGCTGATTCTGAAGTGGGGCAAGTTCGGCAGCTTCTATTCCTGCAGCAACTTCACCAAGATCAAGCCGATGACGGTCGCCGCAGGACCGTGGAAGAAGGACTCCAAGGCGGTAACGAAGAAGATCACCGCCGCATTCGGCTACCCGATGATCGTGAAGGCCATGACGGAAGACGTCACGGAGTATTCCAAGGAAGTCGACGACGCGAAGGAGATGGCGTCCGCGATCCGCGAAGCAGCGGCAGAGGGCAAAAAGGTCACGGTTGAGCCGGTGAGCTGCGACTTCACCAAGGAGAACTTCGCCGCCAAGCCCGACCTGAGCGCGCCCGGAGCGGACGAAGTCGCCGAAGAAGAGTTCTGCGACAACTGCGGCCGCGTCATGGTCCTGCGCAACGGTCCCTGGGGACCCTTTATGGCCTGCCCCGGCTATAACGAAGATCCTCCGTGCAAGACCATCCGCAAGCTCAACCAGAAGGTGCAGCAGAAGCCTCCGGTGCAGCTCGAAGAGGCCTGCCCGAAGTGCGGCAAGCCGCTGCTGCTGCGCAACGGACAGTACGGCGAGTTCATCAGTTGCAGCGGCTACCCGAAGTGCAAGTACATCAAGCAGGACCTGCTCGATGTGAAGTGCCCCAAGGACGGCGGCGACATCGCAGTCCGCAAGACCAAGCGCGGCGACCTCTTCTACGGCTGCGTGAACTACCCCAAGTGCGACTTCGCTTCGAATCTCAAGCTGGTGAACCAGGTCTGTCCAAAGTGCGACAACGCCTACGTTCTCGAAGTGGCCAACGACAAGGGAACTTATCTCGTCTGCCCGAACAATCGTGAAGCGCTGCCGAAGCGCCGCAAGAAAAAGGGCGCGCCCGACGAGGAGCCAACCACGCCGCCATGCACATATCAAAAGAAGATCGCGGGGCCGCAGCCTATCCCCCCGATGGCTTTGCCCAATCCGGAGGAGACACGCGCGGTGGTCGAAAGCGTAGCCTAAGCCGCGCCTCTCCGCGACCTGCGGTATAGAATCGGGCTCAGAATTCGAGAGGTGCTGAAACTCCTATGGCCACTCACTCTATTACCGTCGACCACCCTCCACCGGCGACCGCCGCCGGCACTGACTCGCGGGCGGCGACCATTCCCTGGACTATCTGGTGCGGCGCGCTGGCGGTTACATCCGCCTCTGTTGGCGGCGCGTGGGACGTGTCTTGGCATCGCTCCATCGGGCGCGATACCTTCTGGACCCCGGCGCACATGGCGATCTATGCCTGCGGTATTCTGGCGGCCATCCTCTGCGCCTATCTGATCCTGCTCACCACCTTCAGACGCTCCGCCGAACTCGAGGCCGCATCGGTCAACGTCCTCGGCTTTCGCGCGCCGCTCGGAGCCTTTATCGCCGCCTGGGGCGGAATCGCGATGCTCACCTCCGCGCCCTTCGACAACTGGTGGCACGCCGCCTATGGGCTCGACGTCAGGATTGTCAGCCCGCCTCACACGCTGCTGATTCTCGGGATACGGGCCGTCGGCATCGGAATTCTGTTCCTTATTCTCGCCGCCATGAACCGCGCCGCAACTAAAACCGGCCACCGCGGCGAGCGTACCTTCAGGACGCTGCAGCGCCTCTTCCTCTACATCGGCGGCCTGATCGTCGGCGGTCAGATGTTCTTCCTGATGGAGTACACCTGGGACGTAAAACTCCACTCTGCCAGCGCCTACGTCGCGGTCGGGATTGCCATTCCGCTGGTCCTCGCGATGCTGTCCCAGGCCGCTCGGCATCGCTGGGCTGCGACCTCGGCAGCCACGGTCTACATGCTCTTCGCCATCTGCGAGATACTCATCCTGCCTCTGTTCCCTGCGCAACCCAAACTCGGTCCCGTGTACTTTCCCGTGACCCACATGGTGCCCGCTAAGTTCCCCGTTCTCCTCTTCGTGCCCGCCATTGCGCTGGACCTGCTCTGGCAGCGCACGCGCTCGTGGAAGCCATGGAAGATCGCGCTGGTCTCCGGCTTCCTCTTCATCGCCGTCCTCACCATAGTCGAGTGGCCTTTCGCCAGCTTTCTTCTCTCGAAGGCGAGCCAGAACCGCTTCTTCGGCACCATGTACTTCGATTACAACTCGCGCCCCAACGGCTTGGACCGCCTGCGCGTCTTCTTTCAGCCTGATAGCGGAATCGCGCTGTTCGCCGGCCTGATACGCGCCTCCATATACGCCTCCATTAGTACGTGGGTCGGCCTGAGCTTCGGTCGATGGATGAAAAGTGTGCAGCGGTGACGACGAGACATACCCATCAGAACCGACGGACCGGACGCACAGGATTCTGGCCGCTTGTCCTTCTGC
This sequence comes from Edaphobacter sp., assembly GCA_965277265.1. GTDB lineage: Bacteria > Acidobacteriota > Terriglobia > Terriglobales > Acidobacteriaceae > Edaphobacter. Next base: position 3,369,083 of record CBDICF010000003.1, on the reverse strand, counting down.
TGCTATGCCTCTTTTCGGCTGCCCGCCCCGCCCATGCTCACGTCGGCAGCAAGGACGTCTTCGAGCAGGTCGCGGCAGGCCCCTACACACTCTTCGTCACCATTCGCATGCCGACAGTCATTCCCGGCGTAGCCAACATCGAGGTGCGCTCCAGCGGCGCAACCATCCGCGGCATTCACATCACCCCGCTTCCTCTTACCGGCGAAGCCTCGAAGCATCCGCCCACCTCCGACCCCATGGCCGTCTCCGCCGCGGACCCGAACTTCTTCACCGGCAATCTATGGCTAATGGCCTCCGGTTCATGGCAGGTGCGATTCGAGATCGCCGGGGCTGGCGGAAGGCAAGTCTCCTCGGTGCCCGTCTCAGCCATCGCAATCTCCACGCTCAAGATGCAGCGCGGACTCGGCCTTATCCTCGCCGCCCTCGGTCTGTTCCTGGTGCTCAGCATGGCAGGAATCGTTGCGGCTTCAGTACGCGACGCGCGCCTCGCACCCGGCGCGACCCCGTCTGTCGGCAGTAAGCGCCGCGCTGTGTTCGCCACCGCGGCCAGCCTGGTGTTCATGGGGCTGATGCTCTGGGGCGGAGCTACATGGTGGAACGCCGAGGCCGCCAGCTACTCGCTCGATGTATACCGGCCACTCAAGGTTGACGCCTCGCTTTCCGGCAACGAACTCGATCTGAACGTACTCGCCGGTGATTCGAACCAGTCCGGCAACTCCCGGTCCAACAAGGACTTTCTCCCGGATCACGGCCACCTCATGCATCTCTACGCCATCCGCGAACCCGGCATGGACGCCGCCTTCCACCTTCACCCGGTCCTCGTCGACAAGCACCACTTCCGTATGTCGCTGCCCGCCATGCCGCCCGGCCAGTATGCCCTCTATGGCGATGTCGTCCACGCGAACGGCTTCCCGGAGACCCTCGTCGCGAAGATAACCGTCCCGGCCGGAATGCGCGGAGGCCCGCTCGGCTCGGAGGATGCAGCCGCCTATCCGCAACCGCTCAGCCAAGGACAACTCGGCAACTCCTGGAAGCTGCCGGACGGCTACGTCATGCTGTGGGACCGGCCATCCGCCATTACGGCCAATACTGCCTACTCGTTCCGCTTCCACCTGCTCGACACACATGGGAAACCGGCAACCGATATGCGGCCTTACCTCGGCATGGCCGGCCACGCGGCCTTCGTCAAAACGGACGGCACCGTCTTCGCCCACACCCACCCGGGGGGCTCCGCTGCGATGGCATCGCTCATGCTGGCCGGCGAAAGCACGAACGGCGTCGAGACAACTCCCGACATGATGGAGATGCAGGAGCAGCCAATCCCAAACACCGTGGACTTCCCCTACGGCTTCCCTTCTCCAGGCCGCTACCGCATCTTCGTCCAGATGAAACATTCCGGAACAGTGGAGACAGGTGTCTTCGACGCAATCGTTCGGTAGAGCCGGTCCGGGATTGCTGTACACCTCTCAACGTCACACCATCGTGGCCAATCTCGGCCTCAATTTAGTGAATCACGCCATAGACCTTGACCGTAAAGAAGTGCCCGCTCAGACGATAGCTTCTCTCGGTCAGGAACGCGGGCGCCTTTTGATGAACCACATAGTGCGTTCCGGTGACGACCGTCGGCACCGAAAGCATGCAGGCCACGTTCAGCTCGGGGATCTTCGCCTTCCATGCTCCGGCCAGCATGTTGCTGATCTCGCCGAGCCCATCCAGCACGGTCTCATCGACTGAATCCAGTTCCATGCCCGCCATGCAGCTTGCCATGCAGAGTGCCGCTTCAGACCGCACCAGCATAGCGCAGGTCCCGCTGATCGCACCGGCGAGGCCGATCATCGCCGTCACCATCGCAGTCTCGGGAATCTCCTCAACCTGTCCTTCGACCGGCTCGACAGCGGTGCCCAGCATCAAACTGAATACCTCATCGACAGCCTGATCCAGGTAACGTGCATCCGTCACCTTGGACAACGTGACACTCTCCAGTTCTCCATCGATTATCTCCGTCATTGCCGCCATTGCCGTTCCTCCTTATGGGAACCTATCTTTGCTGGGGCTGAACCGCTCAGCCTGAACGATGAGGGATCTGCAATCGACACAGACTTGGATTAACCTGAGCCGCCTATGCGACGTTCAGGAGCGGCATCACGCAGGCCTTCACCTGGTCTGTCGTGAACGGCTTGCAGATATATCCCTTCGCCCCGGCCGCAAGGGCGCGCATCACCATCGGCGTGCTGCCTTCGGTCGTAATCATGACGACAGGGACACCCGGCGCAAGTCCTTCCTGCTTCCTCTGCTCGACGAACTCCAGCCCATCCATTACCGGCATGTTGATGTCGCTGAAGATCAGGTCGAAGCCGGAATTGCTGCTCGCCGCCTCCCGCAGCATGGCCAGCGCCTCGGCTCCGTTGTTGGCCTGGATCACCACTGTCAGCTCCACGCCTGCCTGCCGCAGCGCCCTCTCAACCACCTTCCTCATCATTGCCGAATCGTCCACAATCAGCGCTTTCACTCACCCTCCCTGAAACTTGCATTGCCTCTCATGCTGTATCGGCGCGGACACCTGATCCTTGAACCTGCTGCGTCACCAAGGTGCGACCTACTGGCGAGGCGCTTGCCCCGTTACAATCGCGCTCGCGATGCTTTCGAGCGGCAACATCGTTTCAGCCGCCCCGGCGCGGATGGCTTCGCGCGGCATGCCGAAGACCACGCAACTGGCCTCATCCTGCGCGATGGTCCGGCTGCCGGATTGCCGCATCGCCAGCAGTCCACGCGCACCGTCGGCTCCCATTCCCGTCAACAGGATGCCGAGCGACCCGCCCGGGCTCTCACGTGCCACCGAGGAGAACATCACATCCACCGCGGGACGCTGATAGCAGACCGCCGGCCCCTGGTCGAGCTCAACGTGCAAGCCCCGCGCCGAACGCACCACCTGCATATGAAAATCACCGGGAGCGATCAGGACGTGGCCCGGCAGCACCTCGTCTCCATGTGCAGCCTCCTTCACCGTAAACGGGCAGGAGGCGTTCAGGCGATCGGCAAACTGCGCCGTAAACAGCGGAGGCATGTGCTGCGTGATCAGAATCGGCGGCACCTCGCCGGGCAATGCGCTCAACACCCTTCCAATGGCCTCCACACCGCCCGTGGACGCGCCAATCGCAACCAGGCCATACGGCTTCGAACCACTGGCGGGCTCGATCAGCGCGAGATAAGCTTCGTTGCGGTCTCCATTGGTTTCCCTGGCAACCAATGGCGTTCCCGCACCGGCAGTAATGCCAGCTACCGGGCGCCGAACTGTCACCTTCGAGCAGGCGGCTATGCGAATCTTGCCCGCGAGTGCGTTCCCCAGCTCTCCAACTGAGTAGGGCCCGGCGGGCTTGCCCATGATCTCAACCGCACCTGCCCGTAGCGCTTCTATCCCGGCCTTGCATCCCGGACCGCTCAACGAGCTGATCACGACAACCGGAAGCGGACGATGCGTCATCAGCTTGCGCAGGAAAGTGATGCCGTCCATGCGCGGCATCTCAATGTCCAGCGTAAGCACGTCCGGGTTCAACGTCAGTATCTTGTCCCGTGCCACAAACGGATCCGGCGCCGTACCCACCACTTCGATATCGGTCTCCTTCCCGAGAGACACCGAAAGCATCTTTCGAACGATCGCCGAATCGTCCACAATCAGCACCCTGATCTTCGTGTCTCTTCTTCGCGACCGCGCCTCAGCTTGCATCGTTGCACCCTCGTCTCTTGGCCACACCTTTCTCTGAGCGAAGCTCCTGTTCTATCGCGCCATCTCTGCGCACCATCAGACGTCCCGTGCCGATCTCCAGCCGTAGAGTTCGAATCTCATGGCCTCCCAGATCCTCAGCCTCGATCGCCACGCCGGACTTCCGGAAGATGCGCCGCATCGCAAGCTGATTTCTCTCGCCGATCTCGAGCGAGTTTTCCGGATGGATCACCCGTGCGCCTCCCGCCGCCACAACGCGCAGCCGAGATTTTTCCGCACCCATCCTGTAGGCCTGCTGAAAAAACTGCGGGATGGCCGTGTCGGCAAACATCCACGGATTGTCCCTCGCCTTCACAGGGTCGAGCCGGGAGTCCGGCAGCATGTAATGAAGCAGCCCGCCCACACCCGCCACCGGATCGTAGATCGATATGCCGATGCAGGAGGCCAGCGCATACGTCACCAGACTGGCGCCAGGCTCGTAGCTCAGCCTTGCATCACTTACGCCGACAAATAACGTCGTCATCGTTCTCCATTGAGCTTCGAAGACAGTTCGCCCGACCGGCGGTAGGTTGCAGGACAGACGTAGTGCAGCGGCTGCCTCAAGCGGTTCAGACTCTCCGAGTGACCCACAAAGAAATATCCGCCAGGCTGAAGCCGTGAGTGAAAGCGCGCGATCAACTCCTCCTGGGTCCCCTCGTTGAAGTAAATCATTGCGTTCCGGCAAAGAATCAACGGGTACTCCCCCATGCCTTCGAACGGCTCCATCAGGTTGAGCCGCCGGAATTCCACCATCTCCCGTACTGCGGGTTTCACGCGCAACAGGCCCTGCGATTCCCCCGTGCCGCGCAGCATGTACTTATGAACGATCGCCTGCGGAACACCCAACAGCTTCTCAGCCGGATACACCCCGCGCAGCGCAATCGCCAACGCTCTGTTTGAGATATCCGTTGCAAGGATGCGCACCATGGGAACTTTCTGCCTGCGTGCTCCGAAGTACTCCAGGAGCGCGAACGCGAGCGAATACGGCTCCTCTCCCGTTGAACACGCCGCGCTCCAAATATCGATCTGCTGGCGCGTCTCTATCTCCGGAAGAATCGTCGAAACCATAATGCGGAAGTGCTGCTCCTCCCGAAAAAACCCCGTGTGATTCGTCGTAAGGCAATCCACCATCGCGCTGAGCGCTTGGCCATCGCGATCGCTCTCCAGATACCGGCGATACTCCTTGAAGGATTTAATTTCGAGTCCGCGCATCAGCTTCGCCAGGCGGCTCTGTACCAATCCCTCCTTGCCGGTGCGGATATCCAGGCCGCAGTAGCTGTACGCCAGCTTGGAGATGTAACGAAAATCGGCATCGGTCAAACGCGGAGTGACATACATCTGCCGCTTCAAGGGGCCTCCCGCGAACACATCAAGAAGAGCTGCCACCTACCGGCTCCTTGAGCTGTACAGGCCGACCATGTCGAGGATCAGCCCCACGCGCCCGTCTCCCAGAACGGCGCATCCTGCCAGACTGCTGTTCTGCTTGAACGTGTCTCCCAGGCTCTTGATGACTACCTCCTGGCGGCCGATCAGATCATCGACAAACAGCGCAAATCGCCTCGCTCCTGCCTCCGCGATAATCAGCAGCCCTTCGCACGGATTCACCGTCTTCGGTGTGATCCCCAGCCGGCTGTGCAGCCGCACCATCGGCAGCAGCTCGCCCCGGATCAACACCATCTCGTCACGGCCTTTCACCGTAAACAGTATCTCCGCCGTCGGACGCATCAGCTCATGGATGGAAAAGATGGGAATGATGTATCGGCTGTCGCCCACAAGCACCACAAGTCCTTCGATCACGGCAAGCGTAAGCGGCAGATGAAGATAAAACGTGGTTCCCACATTGATCGCGGATGTGATCTCGATACGCCCACGAAGCTTCTCCACATGTTTCCGCACGACATCCATTCCCACCCCGCGGCCTGAAATATCAGTAATCTTCTCGGCGGTCGAAAAACCCGGTTCGAAGATCAGCTGATAGATCTCCTTATCGCTGAGGCTCGCATCCGCCTTCACCAGCCCGCGTTCCACCGCTTTCCTGAAGATCTTCCCCGGATCGAGCCCGCGCCCGTCGTCAGAGATGCCGACCACGATCTGCCCAGCCTGATGCTGTGCGAAAAGCCGCAGGTGCGCCTCCGAACTTTTGCCTGCCTCGACGCGTTCCGCCGGCCCTTCAATCCCATGGTCGAGAGCATTCCGAACCATATGCAGCAGCGGATCGGACAACTCCTCGGCAATCGTCTTGTCCAGTTCGGTCTGCTCCCCCGACATCTCGAAGACCACATTCTTGGCCGCGCGCCGCGACAGATCGCGAACCAGGCGTGCAGTCTTCTGAAACAATCCGCTGATCGGAGTCATTCGCATAATCATCGCGCAACGCTGCACCTCGCCGGTGATGCGCGTCAGTTGCGACAGATCGCCATCCAGTCGGGCGTCGCGCGCCGCCTTCAACGCCGGGTTATGACTCAGAATCGTCTGCGCAACCACCATCTCCCCGACCATGTCCATCAGTTGGTCGAGCTTCGCCGTCTCCACTCGAATGGAACCCGTGTCTGCCTTCCGGCGATCGACGAACGTACCCTCATTCTCCGCCGGCTCCGAAGTCTTCGTTCCGTTCGACTCGCCGCCCATCTCCTCGACGGGCATCGCCTTCATCAAATCAGAAGAAACCGATCCATTCGCCACTCCTAGCTCGGCATCCGCAAGAACCTTGCCCAGCCGCTGAAGGACTGGCCGGTTGTTGCGAATCGCCGGCAACGCCAACCCGTTCGACACCGCATGTACCGCAGCAACTTCGTCCTTCAGGTAATCGGTGCTTTCCAAAATCAGATCGACGATCTTCGGCGTGATCACCATCTTCTTATTGCGCACCTTGTCCAGCAGTGTCTCGACCTCGTGCGCAACATTCCTTACACCTTGCAACTCCAGAAAACCTGCCAGTCCCTTGATCGTGTGAAACGCGCGAAACACCGCATGAATGCTCTCTTCCGCATCGGGCTCGCGTTCCAGCAGCAATAGATGCTCCTCGATCACCGCGAAGTGTTCTTCCGACTCGGTGACGAAGTCCACCATCAGCTCCGGGTCCTGCGCAAATGCCCCGGAGCTACTCGCAGCTTCCGGCAACGTGTTCGTTCCGGGCACTTCCGCTTCTGACCGCCGATCTTCTTCCCTTGCCGTAAGGCTACCTGCAAGTTCCTCTCGCATTCGATCGCTCAAATGCTCCTGCTTGCCTGCATCAAAGAAGTCGTCGTCCAGAAGCTCAGCGTCCGAACCCGCATCCTGCGCCGCTGTCTCTCCGCTAACCGCATGGTGATCCAGGTCTCGCTCGAATGCCACAGCTCCCATAACCAACTCCCCTTCGCACAATGTGATGTAGTCATCGAAGACGTGACTCGCTCTCTATGGACCGCAGCCTCGCAGGCGAAACCTGGAAAACCGGAGAGAGTTAGAACTCGGCGAACTCCGCTTCTTCGAGTGGAAACTGCGCCTCGCTGGTCGCCCCGAACACTGCATGAGACGCCGCTCGTGATTTGGCTGCACCTTGCTGAAACGACCTGATTGAAGAGGTCCTGAGAGTCACCTTCGGAGAGTTGAAGCCGGAGTTCCTGCTCCGCGGCGCAGGCATCCTGCGTGCACCCGCCCCGCGCCCAGCCGTACTCTCGCTGCTCCCCACCATTGTCCCAAGCTGCGCGGCCACATCGCGCAATACGTTCGACTGCGCCGTAAGCTGCTCCGCCGCCGCCGCACTCTCTTCCGCATTCGCCGCACTCTTCTGCGTTCCCTGTTCCATCTGCGTTATCGCCCTGCCAATCTGGTCGATGCCCCGGCCCTGCTCCTGGCTCCCGCCATTGATCTCGTCCACCAGCTCCTTCATTCCATCGAGCACCAGCGACATCTTGTGCGTCTCCTCCGCCACTCGCTGCACACGCAGATGGCCGGCCTTCGAGGTCTGCTGCGACTGTTCGATCAACACGCCCGTGTCCTGCGCTGCCTGCGCGCACTGCTGCGCCAGATTCCGCACTTCGTCGGCAACTACCGCAAATCCCTTCCCTGCCTCGCCCGCCCGCGCCGCCTCCACCGCCGCGTTCAACGCAAGAATGTTCGTCTGGAAGGCGATCTTTTCGATCACCTGGATGATGCGCGAAATCTTGTCGCTCGACTGGCTGATATCGTCCATCGCCTGCGTCGCGGTCTCCATCTCTCTGCTGCCGGAATCCATCAGCAGCTTCAGCTCCGCCATCTGCTGGGCAGCCGTCTTCGAGTGCTCCGCATTGCGCCGCGCCATCGAGTTGATCTCTTCGGTCGACGCCGAGGTCTCCTCGATCATTGCGGCCTGCTCCGACGTATCCTTCGCCAGCATCTGGCTTGATGCGGAGACCTGCGTGGCGGCGCTCGCCACCTGCTCGGAGCCATCCGTCAACTCCGCAATGCTTCGCCGCAACTGCTCATCCAGCTTGCGAATCGTCATCAGAATGATCGCTCCGGCAAGCACGTTCGGAAGCAGCAGAAGGCAAAATATCCAGTTCGCCGTCAAAATCCTGCTCGCTGCCTCCGCACCCATCGAAGTCGAATTCATCTGCTCATACAAAGCCATCTTCTGCGCCGCATCGTGAATGTCGGTCAGCGGTTTACGAAGGCTGTCCTTGTAATAAGGCCACGCCGCATCGATCTTGCCCTGCCTCACCATAGCTTCGAAGTCCTTCATTTGTTGCTCTGAGTTGTTCAGCGTATCGGTCAACTGGCGATAGTCTGTCCGTTCTTCGTCCGTCGTCATCAGCGCCCCATAGTCATCGAGGGTTGACCGGAGTAACTCAGAATTCTTTCGAAACTGGTCCATGTTGACCTGTGCCATTGCAGCATCGTTGAATGCCACTCGCAACATGCCGCCGTTCACGAGATATAGCTGGTCCGAGGCAATCGACCTGATCGCGCTCGAGTCGGACTGCTTCGCGATGTTAACCCTGGTGATCTCACGCATCGTCGATTTCAACTGGCTCAGAGTCACAATCGAAAGAACGGATGTGGTAAGAGCCAGCAGAGCCAGCGCACCGTAGGACATGTAGAGTTTTGCTTTCAACGTCATCTTGCTCATTGCTCAGTCTCCGGGAATGAAAGTGAAGTGAGGTTCAGCCTGCTTCAGTTGGTCTGTGCTGCCATCGCCTGCTGAAGTTCGATCTGGTCCGCGCTGCCGAGAACCAGTTGTATGTCCACCAGAATCTTGACCTTGCCTTTGACCTTCGCCATTCCCAGAAGGTACGGCGAGTCGGCCCCGCTACCGAAGTCCGGAGTGTCGACGATGTCGTCCGGAGCGAGCGTCAGCACCTCCGCAACCCCATCCACAATGGCGCCCATTAACGCAGACCTGCCCGAGACCTGCGTATCCACCACCACAATGCAGGTGCGCGGCGTGTACTCGACAGGAGGAAGGCTGAATTTGATCCGAAGATCGAGCACCGGAATCACTTGTCCGCGCAGGTTGATGACGCCTTTCACGCACGAGGCCGTATTCGGCACAGCCGTGATATTTTGCAAACCCATGATCTCTTTGATCTTGAGAACCTCAGCGCCAAACTCCTCGCCGGCCAGGCTGAAGATAAGGTATTTTCCCGCCTCAGCAGCTCCCCTCCCGGATACTTGAGTCTTCTTCGCAATCGCGGTACCTGCCTGCATCAGATCTCCTCCAGTGACGAGGCATTGACCGCCCGCGTCCGCTGGATGCCTTATCGACCAAAACGAGACAAGCATAAGGGATTGATCCCATGACGCAGGAATGTCGCCTAAGAACCCGTGGAACAATATGGTCGAATTCCCGGCAACAGTGGAACAGGCTGGTGACAGAAGCTGGACTGCCGCTGTTATACGACAGCATTCAGTGTTGGGGTCTGGTGCCAGCAGAGAAGAAACCCTGAGGATCTCCGCAAGGGAGTGGCTAGCCTCGCAGAGTACCTGAAGGATGAGGCCATCACCCGTAGCTGATGCGCAGCACGGCGTTTCGGCAGGCAGTTCGGCGCCGACAAAAGCGCCCGTAAAAAGTGCCTAACGTCCTATCGTCGAATGCCCACGGTAATTGACTCGCTGATCGTAAAGCTCCGACTGGACAGCAAAGACTTGGATTCGAAGTCTTGGGGGAAGCTCCAAGGGGCTACATGGCTACATGGATATGCTCTCCAAGGCTCAGACAGAGTTGCGACTGACGGGCAGTCTTCGCTGATCCCCTACTGCTCTGCTCTCGGGTTTCGCTGGCCACGGTGGGATGACGCCATGCACCTGGCGCAGCGTGAAGGTTGTCGGCACTTGCACCCGTCGCCAGATCATCGGGCTGACGCCAACCAGCCATACCTTGATCTGTAGGATCTCGCCGCAGACCGGCACCGCTGTGGCGGCGGTTGCTTTAAGCGCCGAAGGCTACTGCCGTTTGCTCACCCGCACAGCTTATCCCGGCTCAGCAGGCGTCACCCCACACTTCCTTATGCTCTATAGGAACAGTTTGCCTTAACTATTCCAGTTGTATCTGGCAAGCACCTTTCCAGTCACCGACACCAGCAGCAATGCGGCGCGACCGGCATCTAGTTGGCCTGCAAAGGTCTTACCGCTGCGTGTATCGCGAAAGCGCACGGTGGTTTGTTCGGTCTCGGAGCTGAGGACGTAGAGTGTGGCGTTCGGCAAGCGTGTCGGGCAAATCAGGATTCCGGGGTTCTTCAGATCGGTTGTGTAGGTTCGATCCACACCGGCTCTGTCCAGCGCATACCCATATACGGCTGCTATAGTCGCCGTCTGACTGTTCAGTTCCAGGGGGAAGGCGGAGAAGAGCACCTTACCTGCGCCTAAAGGCACTTCGGCCCAACTCGCTCCGTTTTCCAACACGGCGCGGTCGAGCACGGTCGTGTAATTGCCTGCGTACTCGAGCGGCAGATCGCCGCTGGGTAGATGCAGCCGGACAAAGCGTTGCGAGAGAGCGACAAGCGCATAGGGCAAACCGATGGATGCGGCGCGGTCGTCCGCGTGCAGGTGTCCATCAGCGCTGAAAGGGCCAGAGATGAGAAGAATCGCGCCGTCGCGAACACGGGCCTCGATATCCGCCCATGCCTTATCGTTCAGGCTATAGGCCGAGGGCAGCAAAATCAGCTTGGGCTTCCCGAGCATGTCCGTGTCGTACTCCCCGACTGCATAGGCCTCCACGCGATTCAGGCCATACAATGTACGCACCGCCGTCTGCTGTGCCTCCAACGCCTGGGCGTTGAAAACGGAAAGTTGCAGCGACTCTGGAAGCACGATGGCGACCTCGGGCAACTGCAGGTCTGTGGCGAAGGGCGCGGCCGACTTAGCAAAGCGGCCCAGATCGCGCATCATGCCCTTCCAGATTTTGGCGGAGCCGTCACTCCGCTCGATACCAAAATCAACCTCCCGCGCCCAGTCCCATTGCAAAGCGCCGGAGGAGCCAGCGGCAAACCCGAGCGCCCATTTCCGCTCTTCGAGTGCCGAACCGGTCAGTTCGTCATACCTCCATGTGCCATCGGGATTCCAGGCGGGCTGATAGCCTGTCTCGCCGGTGATGTTCGGCATGCCGGGCCGCTTCGCGGCGACGGAATCCCACAACAGCGCATCGTCCTTCCAATAGGTGTGATTGGTAGTGAACGAAACGCCGGCGTTGGCATAGAACTGGTTGAGCAGACGATCGGAAACACCTCCCTCGTCCTGCCCGACATCGATCAGCTGCGTGCTGCCTGCACTCCGGATCGCTTCGACCATGGAGTGTACCCAGCCGGAAAACATATCTTGGGCGAAGAGATTGTAATCGGACGCGCGCACCTCGGCGGCGTTGCCATAACGGTTGTAGGCGAGATCCTGTGGCTTGGGAAGAGGGATTGTGTCGAACGAGTGTAGTTCCTCAGGTGTGGTCCGCCAGGTGTTCTCCAGGGCCTGGAGCATGCCGTACCGTTTTCGGAGCCACGCATGCCATGCCGCAAGCTCCACGGGATCCCCGTTGGGCACATTGCCATGGAAGATGACGCGCGGGTTCGAGAAGGAAGGCTCGTTGATAAGGTCATAGCTAAGCCAGGGCACCCGTCCGAAACGATTCACCACGGAAAGCACATACTTGTGCTCGGCCTCCACCGCGCCCTGGTCGAGATAGGGGTTCGGTGGCGTGGGCTCTGGGCCCGTGTCGCTAGAGGGCCGACGAGGATCGAAGACATGTGGGCTGAAGGCGAAGAAGGTAAAGTTCACCGCGATGTGGTGACGTTGCGCTGCGGCGAGATAAGCTTCCACGTTGCGCAGAAAGCGTTCGTTCGCGCCGCCCGTGAGCGGTTCGACGAACTTGTCCTGGCCGCCCCAAACGCCGGTGCGCACCAGCGTTACGCCGTGCTGTTCCATGTCGGCAAAATCATGCTCCCAAACCGCTGCGTTGCGAGGCCCGGAGAAATCCCAGCCGTTCTCTTCGGTGGTGAAGTAGTTTGTGCCCACGGGAAGAAATGGCCGGCCGCCAAGGGTCAGGAAGTCGCCGCGGGTGCCGAGCGCAGGGCCGAATTGGAGGGCGCTGAGATCTTCGACAACGAAACCGTTTTCGGCGAACTCTTGGGGCTCGGTCGAGCTACTGGGTGTCCACGTCCCGCGCACGGTATAGACGCCACTGGGCAGCGGTTTGCGAAACGGCACGGAAATTGTCCCTTCGTCCAAAGAAGGCGATATGGCGTGGTCGATGATCTTGTCTCCAGTGAGAAGATCGATACTCAGCTGCCCCGTGGGTGTCCGGGATGCAGTTCCGGCCGGGCGCGGCGACCCCCGGAGATGGGCGGTGATCTCCGGCAGCTCGCCTTGCCGCAGCGCCGCGTACTGAGTTTCAATCGTGAGGCTTGTCGCCCCAGCAGCCGCATACTGGGCGCAGGCGCGGATGAGGCGAACTCCGTCCGCGCTGTTCCAGTAGCCTGGCATCGGCGTGAAGGGAAGCGCCACAATGCGTGTGCCCGGCATGTCGCTGCCTGCGAAGTGATCCATCACGATCACGGGAGCTGCCAGGTGTGTTCCGTCGGACGCATCAAGGTAGCCCAATCCGCTTAGCCGGCCCTCTTCGGCGAACACCTCCCGAGTCGCGACGCTTAGCTTTGGCAGGAAGTCGTAACCGTTTCGCCATGCGAAGTGAACCGGGCTCGGTCCCAAAGGCACAGGGTAGGTGTGCAAGAGATCGATCTCGCGGCTATAGCTATCCTGCGCGGGTTGAGCCTTGAATTGGCCGTCAGCCTCGCGCAGAACGGGAACCCGTAAAGGCTGGCCGCCCAGGACGAGAAGATTGCCTCCGCGATGTAGATATTTTGCAATGCTTAGCCACGCCTCCGCCGGCAGCGCGGAGCCGTAGGGAAGCACCAGTAGAGGAGCATGTGCCAGCACCTCTCCGGACCGCAATCGGTCGATGTCGGCGAAGATGGCAGATCCATTGATTGCAGTGACCAGTGTCTCTTTCGCAACCGGCTCGCTAGCGATGGTTGGAAAGCCAGCCTGCTGAAAAATAACGACGGGATCCTTCGTTACGGTTGTTTGCCCGAACAGACCGGATGGGATACCCAGGAGAAACAGCAGCAAGGGTCGATACGCGCGCATAGAGAGCTCCTTAACAGCTACCTCGATTGGGGGACTGGATGGGAAAGCAGTTCGGCGGGAATTGTCTGGAACGTGGAGCCGGGTTGCTGCCAAAGAACACGGAAATCGTCTGCGCCGGTTGTGTGGGTCTCACCGATCTTGAGGTGATGCTTGCCTCTGGCGAGGGCAACACTCACGGTGATCGCGCGGGCAGCGTTGCCGGCGAGACCGCAGACCTGGGCAAAGGGCTTCGGCGAAACGCCCAGCGTCTCGCCATCGATTGCGATCGTGGTCTCGTCGTTCGCAATTTCGAGAAAGCTGTAGCCGCCATCTGTGGGCACAGTTAGATCGCCCTCCAAAGACACCGTATACTGTTCAGCGCGATGCGGAATACTCTGAAGATCCAACGTGCGTGCAGTTCCCGTCTGAGCATTCGTTGTCCGCGCCTCTGTCCCATCCTCGGTATACCTGTAGAGAAGTCCTGGAATGCAAGGCACGTCGGCCTGCGCTGGACGCAGCAATTGGCTGACTACCACAGGCACATAGACCCAGGTATTGCGGCCTGATGCAGAAGACACGTGCAGAAGTACGCGAAAGCGTCCCGAGCCATCCCAGAGTGTCCCTCCGGTGTCGGGGAACTTGTGCTTCACCTTGCGTCCAGTGGCGTGCGATCCGTCGCCGAAGGTCCAGGCGTAATGCAGATCCTGCGCGTCTCCCTCAGGCGTGGCTTCGAAGTGAATGCGCTGTCCGGGCCGGAGCAGGCCTCCTGTCGTGATGACGTGCACATCCGGTCCAGTGGCAATCCAGGAGGGCTGCGCGGCGCCATCCATCACACTCAATGGAAGATCGGCGTCGCTCTTGGCAAGCGCTCCGGCGAGCACTGTGTTGTCCAGAGAAACATCCTCCACGTTGCCCTTCAGCACAGAGGGCACAAGCGACGGCAGTTCCAATCCCATGACGTCGGTGAAGTGAACGCCACGAATGCCGTGCGCGGGCTGACGAAGCTGGACTAAGGAATACCAGTCCTCGAGACGAATATTCTCAAAATCGAAATCGCTGCTTTGGCCACGGCCGGAGGGATCGGCCCACAGCTCCATCAACGCGAACGGGACCCCGCAACCCCCCAGCCCCATATGCAGCACATCGGAGTCACGCATCGCGAAGTGGCCACCTTCGAAGTTCTTCTCAGGCCAACCGGCGCGCACAATGTTCGAGATGCTGGTGGAAAGAACGGTGTTCTCCACGGTGATATTCGTCACGGGATGGCCCTCGACCGCGAAGGCCTTCGGACCGTAGCCTTCCCAGCTGGTTTGCATCGCGAAGATGTCATCGGCAGCGCGGAAGAAGCTGTCGCGCACGATCGTATCGCCGCCGCCAAGCCAGTCCATGCCATCGGCATTGGCGTTGCCGGTGTTTGCTCCGATGACCTTGATGTTGTCGAAGAGGATGTTCCGCGAGTCCTTCATCTGAATCTGCCAGGTGCGGCTGCGCGTGACGCACGTGACGCCCTCGATTGAGATATCGTGCGCGTTGTCCATCACCATGCAGTGCCAGTTGCGCTTGTGCATCCAGCCATCGTCATCGGCGGGGTTCTGCGGCCCGTCGTACACAAGGACGCCGCGGCCGAAGACCTTAACGTGATCGACCTGCCAAACGTTCAGCGCGCCGAAGACAACCGCGCCTGGCGCGAGATAGATGTTGTCGCCGGTGGCGGCGTCGATGTTCTCGTAGTGGGCGCCCGGGCCGAAGTAGCGCAAGCTGGCGGAAGTCGCGGCAGGCGGCTTCTTTTCGGGTGAGTTCGCGAAAAGGTACAGCATCGCGGCGTCGCTCAGGTAGTCGCCTGGCCGCGAGATAGAGATCTTGGCCGGGCCATCGAGCTTGAAGGTGATAGTGCGGCCGTCACGCTGAGGACGGATGCCCAGCCGCCAAGGCTGCACCTCGACGCCTTTGGCCCAGAAGTCGTCGCTCTCCGCCGTAACGGAGATCGTCATGTGCTTGCGAGCCTCGAAGTTGAGGAAATATAGATTGACGGCGGCATGCATCACCAGGGTGCTCTGCCCGTCCACCGTTACGACGAAGTGCGTAGAGGCGATCTCGGCGGGCACAGGGGGAAGAGGGTGCGCACGCGCGTGAGCGGAACGCGTAAAAGAGGCCGCCAGAATAAAAGCCAAGCACCGGATAAGAGCTACGCGCCTGGCAAAAGCCCATTGCTGCATCTAGAACACCTTGAATCGCGCCGATCGCTACGATGCGCGCCGTGCTGCTGCAAACAAAAAGCGGAGCCCGAAAGGGAGTGAATCTTCCGGGCCCTTTTCAAGTGAGGACTGCGAGGTTAGAAGTAAAACTTCGCCGCCAGCTGCACATCACGCGGATCGCCGGCGGTGCCGGTGATCTTGCCAAAGTTGGAGCCATCCCCGAGACCCGCATCCGGGCCGGAGAAGTAAGGGTGATTGAAAGCATTGAATGCTTCCAATCTCAGCTGCAGGTTGTAACGCTCCTTTGCTCCGAAGTAGGTGTTCTTGAAGATGGACAGATCGGCGTTGGTAAAGCCGGGGTTGCGTACATTCGGCAGGACGCGAGGCGCGTTGCCGATGGTGAACGGGGTTGGGAACGCGAAGGCAGCGGTGTTGAACCACTCGTTCCGGTCGGCATTGGCTATTCGTGCATTTCCAACCAGGTTGGGGCGTTGGCCACCTCCGAGCAGACCGGTGTTATCGTTGATTCCGCTCAGCACGATCGGTGTACCAGAGTTGTAATTGAAGATACCGCCGAACTGGAAGCCGCTCAGGAGCGTATTGGTAATGCCGCTCACGCCTGCAAGGAAATGACGGCCGTGGCCGAACGGAAGCTCGTAGGAGAAGCTGCCCACAAACTGACGAGACACATCATAGGCAGAAACAGCGTATTCGCCGTTCGGGTTGTACTGATTGGCGTAGGTACTGCTCTGCGGACCGAGGTAGTTGACCGCCGCCGAAGCAGTATCCATCGTCTTGGAGCCAGTAAACGACAGCAGAAAGGTCAGACCCTGGGAAAAACGTTTGTCGACCTTCACGGTGAGAGCCTGGTAGTTGGACTGCTTATTCGGTTTCCTGAGAGAAGCCACATTGGTGTACTGCGGATACGGGCGAAGCAGTTGGTTGCGGGAGATAGTGGGATTGGCGAGACTCGATCCTGGCGTCGTGATGATGCCGTAGAACGGGTTGGCCACGTTATCAAAGAGATGGTTGCCGAGGGCGAGATAGTTTGTGGTGAGTTGATCGTAGGGTGTCCCTGGGTCTCCTTCGGGCAGGAACAGGCCGCGGTTGCCGATATAACCCACCTCGAGGATGGTGTTCGCCGGCAGCGCTCTTTGCACATTGAGGTTAGTTTGGATCGAGTACGGGTTGCGCACCGAACTGAAGAAGGATTGTCCGATGTTGTTGCCGATATCGGTTCCGGCGCCGCCGGCTACACCGAGCGGCAGGCTAAAGCCGTCCTTGGCCGGATTGTCGAGAGTCGTGTTGATAGTCTGCTCGTTGTCGTGCGTGAAACCAAAGTTGGTCTGACCCGAAAAGCCTTCGGTTCCGGCATCGCCCGTCGTGCCGGCAGCCTGCAACGCGGAAGGAGCATAGACGATGCCGAATCCCGCGCGGATAACGGTCTTCGGATCAGCGGAAAATGAGAGACCAAGCCGCGGGGCGAAACCTTTCCACTGCGTCGGAGCCTGGCCGCGGCCGTACTGCGAACCGGCCTGGTCGACGAAGCGTATCGCGCCGCGCAGGTTGGTGCAGGCCGGGCAGGCCGTCGAAGAAGCACCGCTGGCTGAAACCGCACCCTGAATCGGAGACGGTGCATTCGGATCCCAGTAGGAGAGCTTGTTGTACCGCTCCGTGCGGGGCAGCTCTGCGTCCCAGCGGAGGCCGACGTTCAACGTGAGCCGGGCATTCACCTTGTAATCGTCTTCGGCGTAAAGGGCGACGTAATCGCTGGCCTGTGCGGTTGCGATATCGTGCGTGATGTAGCCGTAGTCCGGAAGGCCGAGCAGGTAATCGGCAAAGCCGTTTCCATCGGCATTGCCCTTGTTGTTGTTCAGCTGCTGCTGCGTCCAGCTCTGACCGAAGTTGTAGGTGCCTGAAGGTTGGGCATATTGGTGAAAATTTAAAAAGAGCTTCCGGAATTCTCCACCGAACTTCAGGTTGTTGCCATGCGTGATTTTGATAACACTGGCATTGAGGTCATGGGACAGTGGGTTCTCAAGCAAGGCAACATAGCCGCTGGAACCTAGACTGGAAAAACCGTTGCTGAAGGTGTAGTTGGGAAAGACCTGGATATTGGCAACGGCTCCGATATCTGCGGGGAAACCAAGGTTCGTCAGCGGGAAAACACCGCCAAACGGCACACGGGTGGACGAAGCGCGGCTGATGCCATAACGCACCTCGGCTAGCAAGGTCGGCGAGATGGTAAAGGTGTTGTCATACGAGAAGCTATAGGAGCCGGAGGTCGTGGGTCCCCCGTAGCCCTCGGAAGCGATGTTGTTGAAGCCGCTGAACGGCACATTGTAATCAGCATAGTGGGAAAACTTCACAAAGGTGTGCCAATTGGGTGTCCAGTTGTGATCGAGCTTGGTGTCGAACTGATAAGCGCTGTCCGTGTCGGTTCCCGTGGAGGTGAAGTTATACCCGTTGCCGACGACGTTGGGCTGCGGATAATAGGCCAGTGAAGCAACCGCTACTTTGCTGAAGCGGCTGGAAGGGATCATATTGTTGGGGAACGGCGTGCGTGTGTAGACCGTTCCATCGGCTGTTTTGGTAGCAGTCAACATGGTGGGATCGTAAATCGTCGAGCCCGAAGCCGAAAAGTCACCCGCGCGCTCTGCAAGGGTGGGCACCGTGAAGTTGGAGGTGTCGCCGTGGCTGGTGTTCGATTTCTGATAAGCGACGAAGAAGAAGGTGCGATCGTGACCATTGTAGATGTGAGGAATCACGAGCGGACCGCCCAGCGTGCCGCCTTCCTGGTAACGGCTCAACGGAGGAATAGGGCCGCTATTGTAGTAATTGCGCGCGTCGAGAATCGAGTTGCGGGCGAAGAGGAAGCCCGAGCCATGCAGTTGATTGGTGCCTGATTTGGTGATCAGGCTGATCACGCCGCCGGAAAAACGGCCATACTCCGCGGGCAGTACGCTGGTCTGTACATTGAACTCCTCCACGGAGTCAACGATGGGGGTGTACGCACTGGAACTGTTACCCACGTTGTTTTCGGGCAGGATGTTGGTCTGGCCGTCGAGTAATTGCTCGTTATTTGCATTGCGCGACCCCGAAATGTGCGGAGTCGAAGCGTTGCCGACATTGCTGACGCCGGGCGCCAGCGCCGCGAGGTCGAACGGATTGCGGCCATTGAGCGGCAGATCGATGATGCGCTTTTCGGTGATCACCGCGCCCGTAGCCGACGTGCTGGTTTCGAGATCAGCAGTCGTCGCGATGACATCAATGCTCTGATCGGCGCCCCCGGGTTGCAGCGTGAAATTCACCGGATGGCTCTCCGAGACTTCAACGTTGATGTTGTCCTGACGGTCCTGCCGGAAGCCTGCCGCCGCAGCCTGTACCGCGTAGGTTCCAGGTGGCAGGAGGGGAGCCTGAAAGCGCCCGCCGCCGTCGGTGGTCACTCTCTTGGTGATGTTGGTTCCCGTGTTCGTGATGGTGATCTGCGCATTGGGGATCACGGCGCCCGTGCTGTCCGTAACCACGCCCTGGACGGTTCCTGTAGGAGTTTGCGCGAACACCGGTGTGCTGAGCAACGCGCCCAGCAGAACTAGCTTCCGAATGATTGTTGTCTGCCTCATATAGTTTTCTGCCTTTGGATTGACTGTTGCGGCGATCTGCTGCGTTTGGGTTAGGCGCAGATCACCGCTATAGCGGTGGTCTACAGTCCTTCGCGATATGGGTCGCTTCTCATGCCCCGTGATATCGTTATCAGGTTGACGCGAACTATAGAAAAATCTTGGATCGCGTGTCAAGCATTTTTTTTCGAGGAGTTATCTGCTTATCGCCTTAAGCCGGCTGAATTGGCCATCGATGTTGCTGGAAACAGCGATCTGCCTGCAATTGTGTGATTTTGATCCGATCAATACGTAATCGAAAGCGCGAGACTGAGCCAGTCAAAAAAATCAAGGATGGTTCATCGCTGCGACAGGAGGGTTTGTCATCAGTTTGACAGAGGAGGTGTTTATTGGTAACGATATCCATCTAATGGGATCTGCATCTTGGACGTGCTTGCGGCAACGCCTCGCCTTCGAGTCAGGGTGGACGACAGGAGCGCGTTCGGTGGATATCGGGTCTGACCAAGCCGATTCGCGGCGGCATCGTAGGCGCAGACGCGCTGCGCGAAGGCGGACCCAATGAACTTGGCGAGGGAACGGTTCTACCTCGGGATCGATTTGGGAGGCACGAGCCTGCGCGTCGGTTTATATGGGCCGCAGATGCAATGCTTGAGCCGTCGTTCGATGCCGACGCGAACTGCGGATGGGCCGGATGCAGTGGTTGGAGACATGGTCGGCGCGGTGATGGAGCTCATAGCCGAGCATGGGAGCGCCGGGGAGGTGGCAGGCATTGGCATTGGAAGTCCAGGGCCCCTGGATTTGCGCACCGGTTCGCTTGCGCTGCTGCCGAACTTTCCCGGGTGGCAAGGATATGCGCTGCGATCGAAGCTGGCCGACGCTGCGGGATTGCCGGTGACCTTAGATTGCGACGCAAACGCCGCCGCGTTGGCGGAGTGGAAGCTGGGTGCAGGCCGAGAGTGTGGAGTCGACTCGATGGCGATGATCACACTGGGTACGGGTGTGGGCAGCGGGATCATTTTGAAGGGCAGGATTTGGCACGGCCAGGTAGGTATGGGAGGTGAGGTCGGACACATCTCCGTGAATCCCGGTGGACCGCCTTGTACCTGCGGCGGCCGAGGCTGTCTCGAACTCTATGCCTCAGCGAACGGACTCATCCGATTAGCGAGGGAAGCTGCAGCGTCCGCGGCATCTTCACCGGAGCTGAAGGCGCTTGTAAACCGGGGGAACGGATTTACGCCGCTTGAGGTCGCGAAGCTCGCGCAGCTCGGTGATCAAAGCGCACAGCAGGCCTTCGAGGAGTTGGGGCATTACCTTGGTTTGGGCTTGGCGACGCTTGCCAACACGCTCGATCTTCCGCTGCTTGTGATCGGTGGCGGCCTGGCCGCGGCGTGGCCACTTTTCGCCAGGACGATGTTCTCCACCCTGCGCCAGTACAGCTATGTCTATCGGCTGCGAGAGCCGACGCAGCTCGAATCCATAGAGGAGGATCGCACGTTTATTTGCCCGGCGCTGCTGGGAGATTCGGCCGGCCTGCTGGGGGCCGCGTTGCTGCCCAGTCTTCAGGCGGCGCCACAGTCGCTTCCAACGCAAGAGATCGGCGTCTTTGATTCGCTGTAAGTTCCGAACCGTTGCGGTCGCAGGAAATTGCCTCCAGTTTACAGCGGTGTTGTTTTCTTTTGCCCTTTCCGGAAGGGTTCTGCTTTATGCGCTCTACTCAACCCTTCGGCGTACACAGCCACCTTCGCCCACCCTTGCAGGAGATCGCGTGATGCAGATTCTTACGTAACTTGAAGCGGGCCGCCTTCGAACTGAAGGACGTGCGCTTCGGTGTACGCGCGATCAGCTATGAATTGAGTCTGCTGGACAGGACCGGCCACCAGCGCCGGATCGAGTTCACCTCGTCCGCGGCCATGAATGCCTAGAGCCAATCGTCGATAACTACGTGTCTCTGCTGCCGGCCGAGACGCGCGGCATCGAAGTCAGCTCCCCGAGCCGCTCGATTAAGGGCGGACCTGTGGTTGCCCTTCGTGCATGGAACTCCATTCTTGCAGAGGGTTTAACTTAAGTAAGTTCGGCAGCGGATCATTCGCCCGCGAGGCTCTGCCTCGGGGTTCGTTTTCGCCTTCCGTGGAACGCGATCTCATTGACCTTCGATGGCTCTGCATGACAAGGTAGATTGCGTGTCCAGGCCGTAAAGAAACGAGCTTACGGAAAGGGAAGAGGCTGCCTAGTTTGACCAGACCAGCAAAGATGAGCGACGTCGCCAAGCTCGCCGGCGTTGGCACGATGACCGTCTCCCGGGTGATCAACGGTCATCAACATGTGACCGAGGAGATGCGGCGGCGGGTCTTCGAAGCAGTCGAGAAGCTGAATTATCGGCCGAACGAAGTGGCTCGCTCACTGCGGGAGCAGCGATCGCGCCAAATCGGTGTGATCGTTCCGAACATTCACGATCCGTTCTTCGCGGTCTGCGCACAAGCTGTAAGCACGGTCGCAAAAGAACAAGGTTATTCCGTCAATATCGCCATGTCCTATGAGGACCCCGAGACCGAGTACAACGAGGCCGCCATTATGCTGCGAAGGCATGTGGAGGGTCTGGTTGTGATCCCTTCGGCGGGACCCGTCTCAAGGCTCACTGAGCCCGAGTTCGCCTCCACTCCCGTGGTCACGCTCGACCGTCCGATCGCGGGTAGCCGTTTCGACAGCGTTGTGGTTCAGAACCAAAGCGGTGCTCGGATCGCCGTACATCACCTGATCGAGCATGGACATCAACGCATCGGCTATCTCGGCTTGTCGTCTCAAATCTTTACGCTCAATGCGCGTTTCAAAGGCTACCAGCAGGCAATACGGCGCGCCGGCCTGATGCAGATAGCGAGATACGGCAACGCAACGCAGGAAGAAATGCTCTCGACGATGCGCATGCTTCTCGCTGGCAGAGACGCCCCGACCGCACTCTTCTGTAGCAACAATCTAATCACCAGACACGCCTTGCATGCGCTGTCAGAGCTCAAAATACAAGTCCCGGAAAAGATAGCTCTCGTCGGTTTCGATGATTTTGAAACGGCGGACCTTCTAAAGCCCACCGTAACGGTCATACGGCAGTCTGCCACGGAAATGGGCCGGATCGGTGCCAGCATGCTTTTTTCACATCTGGCAGGCGAAGAAGCCGTTCAACGTGCCACGCAGGTCGTTTTGCCTGTCGAGTTGATCGTCCGGCGCTCTTGCGGATCTCATCCCTTGGCAGGAACTGGCAAAAAGACCCTGTAGAGTACGAGTGTGCCACATAATCAGCACAGAAGTTGGCCAAATAATTAGAACAACGACAGCTTCAGCGTTTACCTCAATGCCCGGTCGCGCTCATTGCTGGAGGAAGCGGCTGCGAAGTTGAAGTATCTTCTGCCTGAGGTCGTCTTCGTGGGAGGATCGACGCATGATCTCATCATGACCGATCAGGGCTCGGCTCCAATCCGATCCACATACGATGTAGTCATCCATTCTATGGTGGAGCTGAGCGGGATCGAACCGCTGACCTCCTCGTTGCGAACGAGGCGCTCTCCCAACTGAGCTACAGCCCCCCACCAGACAGCGCCGCACACCGCTTCCGCAGGTACAATCGCCGTCGAACAACCTTCAACGAGTGTACCAGCAAGCAACCCTCGGTTCCAACTCCGAATCACGCGTCCAAGCCCACCCGGCCCGTCACCGCAGTCCCGGCCGCCAGCGGCTTCTCCACCAGATGCCACACCTCGCCCGACGCCTCCACAACTGTCGCCAGCACCGGAACCTCCAGCCGCGCGCCGCTCCGAGCTACCGCCTCCAGCGCACCGATATCGCCCGCACCAAACTCCGTCCGATCCAGCGCCATCTGCCACCGCTGCCGACCCGCCACCCGCGACTCCTCGCGAATGTCCGTCACCACCGCCGCAAACTCCCTCACCCACGCACCGCCTTCACCAGCGCCTCCATCTCGCGCCGGCTCCCGACACAAAAAGGTGTCCGCTGGTGAATCCCCTCCGGCCGGATATCCAGCACCCGTGCCACACCGTTCGTCGCCATCCCGCCCGCCTGCTCCGCGATAAACGCCAGCGGATTCGCCTCATACAGCAGCCGCAGCTTGCCCTTCGGCTGCTTCATCGTAGGCGGATACAGAAACACGCCACCCTTCAACAGCGTCCGATGGAAGTCCGCCACCAGGCTCCCGATATAGCGCGAGCTGTACTCCCGCTCCAGCCCGCCCGAGCGCAGCATCTCGACGTACCCGCGATACTCCTCCGGCCATCCCGCCGCATGGGCCTCGTTCACCGAGTAGTAGCTCCCCTGCTCCGGCATCGTCATCCGCTCATTGCTCAGCACGAACGCGCCGATCGTCGGGTCGAGCGTAAACCCATGCACCCCGTTGCCCGTCGTATACACCAGCACCGTCGAAGGCCCATACATCACATAACCCGCCGCCACCTGCCGGAACCCCTGCTGCAGAATCGACTCCTCCAGCGTACCTATCTCCACCGGCATCCGGCGCAGCACGCTGAAGATCGTTCCCACATTCACATTCACGTCGATGTTGCTCGACCCATCCAGCGGATCGAACACAATAATGTACTTCCCCGTCTCCGGATCGCGGTTGAATCGCACCGGCTCTTCATCCTCCTCGCTCACCAGCGCCGCCACGCTGTCCCGCAGTCCAAGACAGTGCAGCAGCGCCTGGTTCGCGTAGACGTCCAGCTTCTGCTGCTGCTCTCCCTGCACATTCTCCGCGCCGAACGCACCCAGCACATCGCTCAATCCCGCCGACCGGATCTTTGCCTCCACCATCTTCGCCGCGAGCGTTATCCCGCTCAGCAACCAACTGAAGGTCCCCGTCGCCTCGCGCCCCGTCGACCGCAGCATCTCCTGTTGCTGTTGCAGAATGTGCTGCTGCACCGTCGTAATCATCGCCATTCGCCACCCTCATTCTTTCGAACCCACGCCTGGAACAAATTCAGCATCGCTGTACCATCTCGGAAACCAGGTCATCTCGACCCTGAACGAAGTCGAACGGGCAAGCCCACGTTGGCGCCTCAGTGGAGACCTAATTTTCGCCTGCGTACGTTTCTATCTTCCTGGGTACATCCACGCTGAATTCGCCCGGACGCGCCGGATGCCAAACTGTAGCATCGCCCCACAACGACCCACAATCCATTTGTGCGAAAACCGCAAAGGAAGATCGATTACCGCGCAGACGGCACTGCCCAGGCTCCACCCCGCCGGGCCGTAGCGGATCACGGCCCGGCAATATCTTAGCTTTCCCAAACGCTCGTATCGGCTCTAATCCCTCGAATCGCCGTTACGCCTTTAACTCCGTTCAATCCGCGCAAATCCGAGGTCGGACTCTTTGCTTTTTCTAAGGAACCTCTGACTAAGTCCTGTCGTCACGTCCGAGTTCCACAAACGTGTCATTTCGACCGAAGTGGAGAAACCCGCTGTCTTTCGCTCTCGTTCTTGTCTCTTCCCGTCCACAGATTCCAACTCAATCCGAATCTCAACGCTTCAAAAGCCTTAATCAGAGCTTCCCTACGTCAAGTCATCCGTATCGAATGCAGGCATCTTCCGTCCCAGCGCCGACACGTTCCGCGAATCCCCCACCAGCGTCTTCACCACAACATCGATCTCGTTATCCACATCCGCCGCAGCCGCCATCGTCCCCACCGGCTCGGACAATCCAATGCTCTCCAGCAGCACCGTCGCATGGGCCACCGCGACATGGTCCTGGTTCAACCCCTCCGGCGTCTTTGCCTTTATCCCTACCTCGCCCGGCTTCACCCCCAGCAGCGCCGCCACGCTCTCCCGCAGCTCTCCTGCAATCGGCACGATCTTCGGCCTGGCCATCACCAGCACGGTATCGATATTCACGATCTTGTACCCCGCCGTCGCCACCTCTTCCAGTGCCGTCTTCAAAAACAGGCTTGAAGCCGCCCCCTTCCACCGCGGATCGCTAGGCGGAAAGAACGTCCCGATATCTCCCGCCGAAACCGCCCCCAGCAGCGCATCCGTAATCGCGTGCAGCAGCACATCCCCATCCGAGTGACCTGCCAGCCCCTCCGAATGCTCAATCGCAAGCCCGCCAATCACCAGCGGCACACCCGCCTTGAAAGCATGCGAATCAAACCCATACCCAATCCTCATCATGAAATCATCTCAGGAGCCAAAGAAGGCTTAACACCGATTGTCACCGATTCCACTGATTTATGTCTCTGCTTCTTCAGTGCATTGTCCAATACGAATCTCTTGAAGCGCGGCTTCGGCCCGAAATTCATGAGCAGGCCAACCTCGATTGGCGTGGCCCGCAGATAGTGAATGATCTGCGATTCGTTCTGGCTGACAATCTGATCAGCCGCTTTCAATTCGATGAGTATGACATCATCAACGATCAAATCGGCCCGAAATATCCCAATTACAACTCCACGAAAGGTGACCGGCACAGGAACCTCCGCCTTAACCCTCAAGCCAGCCTGCACCAAGGCCATACGCATGGCCTCCCGATAAACAGACTCCAGAAACCCGCATCCCAACTCGTTGGAAACATCAAAGAAAACACCAATGATCTGCTCCGTCAGGCCATCATGCCTGCCGCGCTCTTGCCTTTGATCGGTGTTATCGCTTTTCATCGGTGGTAAGCCTTCCGTTCCGTCAGGTAAAACTCCGCCAGTTCAATATCCCCCACCTGCGTAATCTTGAAGTTCCTCGCCGACCCCGCCACTACCGCCACTTCAACCCCGGCCCGCTCCAGTAGACTCGCCTCATCGGTCCCGGCAAACTCATCCGCCTGCGCCTCCATGAACGCCCGTCGCAGCAATCCGAACTTTGCTCCCTGCGGCGTCTGCGCCAACACCACTCGCTCCCTCGGAATGGTCGAGGTGATAATCGCCCCATCCGCCGTCCGCTCCACCTGCTTGATCGTATCCACCGCCGGCAAACCCACAATCGCGGCGCCATGCTTCACAACCGCGTCGATCGTCCGTTCGATCGTTGCCGGATCGATCAGCGGCCGCACCGCATCGTGAACCAGCACCACATCGTCCTCGTCGCAATCCAACGCAGCCAACGCGTTTGCCACCGAACCCTGCCGGTTCTCGCCGCCTTCAACCATATGTACCCGCGGCCCCAGCGCATGTTCGAGCATCAGCGTCTCCATCCGCACTCGCTCCTGCGCCCGTATCGCCAGGCACACCGCCGTCACCCGCGGCACCGCCAGAAACGCCCGCACCGAACGCACCAGCACCGGAACACCCGCAACTTCGAGGAACTGCTTCGCCCGCGCCGAAGAGCCTGCACTCGCGGCCATCCGCGTCCCAATACCCGCTGCTGGAAGAATCACAAAAACTCGCATAACCAGCGAAGTATACCCCGTATTCCCATTCTGCTTCCCTCCCGTCCCTCCGAACCAGCCCCAGACCAGCCCCGGACCTGCTCCGGACTAGCTCCAACCCGGGTGCCCCATCTGCGCGCAGTTTTGTCGCACTTAGGTGGGCATCCGCGAACGCGAACCGCTCTCCTCGAAACAAACAATCACGAAAGTGGAAATCTTTGAGTAAAATCGATTGCACGAACAGCTTTGATTTTTCGGTGTCCAACGCCCGAGAGAATCGAATGGAAAGAGATCTCATTGTGGATCCAAGGCAATACAACCGACTCCTGATCCGCCTTGTTGCCCTGCCCGTCGCAGCCCTCGCTGTCCTCGCTCTCGTCCTCGGCTTCGGCCTGCATGACCTGCAACGTAGCGCCCGCTCAGTCGATCACTCCGACCTCGTCATCGCCGGCGGCAATCATCTCGTCAAGCTCATGGTGGATGAGGAGACCGGACTTCGCGGCTTTGTCCTCACCAGAGATCCCGTCTTTCTCCAGCCCTTTCGTCAGGCCAACAGGCAGATCGACCCCGGCTTCGCGGCACTCCTGTCCCTGGTCCAGGACAAGCCCGGCCAGGTCTCCCGGCTCGAAGCCCTACAGGAGGCCCATCGACGCTGGCAGCAGGAGGCAGATCAGGACATCGCAGCGCCGCCGAACACAGCACAACTCCGGGCACACATGCTCGAGCAGAAGCAGAGCATGGACGACCTCAGGACCCAAGCCATCGCCTTCCTTCAGGTGGAAGAGAATCTCCGCAACGGGCGCCAGGCCGTCTTCCAGCGGCTCAACCGCACTAGCCTCTTCGCTCTCATCGCCCTCGCCGCCCTCGTCGCGGCGCTGCTCGCCTGGGAGACCCGAAGAATCTTCCATCAGCTTTCCGTCATTTACAATCGCCAACTCGCCCAGGTCAAACTCCGTGCCGAAGAGTCCTATGCCCGCGAACAATGGCTCAACACCACCATCCGCAGCATCGGCGACGCCGTCATTGCCTGCGACGCCGAGGGCAATGTCTCCTTCATGAACCTCGTCGCCGAACAGCTCACCGGCTGGACCGAAGACGAAGCCCAGGGCCGCTCCCTCCATCAGATCTTCCCCATCTTCAATGAAGAAACCCGCGCGATCGTCGAGAACCCCGTGGACAAAGTCCGCCGTCTCGGAACCATCGTTGGCCTCGCCAACCACACATTTCTCGTCTCCAAAAGCGGCAAAGAGATTCACATCGACGACAGCGGCGCGCCCATCCGCAGCAGCGACGGCCGCATGATCGGGATCGTCCTGGTCTTCCGCGATATCAGCGACCGCCGCATCTCCGAGGTCGCCCTCATGCGCGCAGAGAAGCTCGCCACCGCAGGGCGCATGGCCGCCTCCGTCGCCCACGAGGTCAATAATCCGCTCGAAGGTCTCACCAACCTCATCTACATCGCCCGCCACTCCGAAGATTTCGCCGAGGTCCGGCAGCTTCTCACACAGGCCGAAGGAGAGCTCGGGCGCATCGCCCACATCACCCGCCAATCTCTCGGCTTCTACCGCGAATCCTCCAGTCCGGTCCTATTCCGGCCCGCCAGCGTCGTCCGCGAAGTCACCGACTTCTACTCCCGCCGCGCCGAACGCCAGCGCATCACCCTGCGCGTCGACATCAACACCGAAATCCAGGTGCTCGGCATCTCCGGCGAGCTGCGCCAGATCCTCTCCAACCTCCTCGCCAACGCGCTCGATGCCTGCCCCATCGATGCCGTTATCCGCGTCGAAACCAACTCCGCGATCGATCCTCGCAACCCCACCCGCACCGGAGTCCGCATCACCGTCGCCGACAGCGGCTGCGGCATCGACAGCAAGGACCTCGAAAGCATCTTCGAACCCTTCTTCACCACCAAAAAAGACACCGGTACCGGCCTCGGCCTCTGGGTCTGCCGCCAGCTCGTCCAGAAGCACGGCGGAACCCTGCGCGTCCGATCCGCCACCGCCGGCTCCAGGCCCGGAACCATCTTCTCCATCTACCTCCCGCAGCACGGCGGCCCTTCCCGCATCGAGCCCACAACCGACGGTCTTAGCGACCACCCGCCCCTGCCCCATCCGTCCCAGACTCACCCATCCCAGACTCACTCATCACAGACCGCACAGGACGCTCTTCCGAACGGACACGCCTAGTAGGTCTCCCCGGTCCCGGAACCGGGTCCCCCAAATAAACTTCGAGAATGTGGCGCATTTCCCGTCCCCTGCATCAGCCACAAACATGAGTCATCCTGCGGCCACGTCTGCCATGCAATCCACCACAAACTCACCACGATTAACCGCCGCGCAGCATTCAGAAATCCGATAAAAACCGCACAAAAACACAAGTCCACCTCCGTCGGGAAAAACCGTCTCCTTCAATCAAATCGGCGTGGACGATAAGATAAACCCTCATGCCCACCCCCCTGCCCTTTGCTCGATCCGACATCAAACCCGGCGACCGGCTCTGCGCAGCCATCTCGGGTGGGGCCGACTCCGTAGCCCTCCTCCTCACCCTCAATGCCGCCAACCAGACCTCCCGCGACGCCCTCGGCGTGGGCCTCAGTGCCGTCCACATCCACCACGGCCTCCGCGGCGAAGAGGCCGACGCCGACCAGCAATTCGTAGAAGCCCTCTGCGCCCGCCTCGACATCCCCCTACACGTCCACAGCGCCAGCGTCCCCCAACGCATCGCCCAAACCCATGAAACCATTGAAGAAGCTGCCCGCGCCATCCGGTACGATTACTTCGCCACCCTCATCGCCGCCGGTCAGACCGACACCGTCCTCACCGCCCACACCCTCGACGACCAGGCCGAAACCGTCCTCATGAAGCTCCTTCGCGGCGCCTGGACCGAAGGCCTCAGCGGCATCCACCCCGTCGTCCTGGTCGACCCCAACGGCCAGCGCAGCGGCAGAATCCTTCGGCCCTTCCTCACCACCCGCCGCTCCGAAATCGAAGCCTACCTCAAGCAAATCGACCAACCCTGGCGCGAAGATTCCACCAACGCCGACCCGTCCTTCACCCGTAATAAGATCCGCCACGAGCTCCTCCCCCAGCTCCGCGCCTACAACCCCAACCTCGACCAGACCCTCGCGAACCTCGCCGAACTGGCCCGCGAAGAAGAATCCCGCTGGCAATCCGAGCTGAACCGCGTGCTCCCCCAGCTTCTTCTCCCCGGCAGGCCCGTCCGTGGCGGCGGCCGCGCTGTCAGCACCGCACCCGGCGAATCCTCTATCTCCATCGAATTGGATCGCCTCCGCACCCTCGATCCCGCCCTCCGCCGCCGCGTCCTCCGCGCCGCTGCCCGACGGCTTGGCGCTCGCCTCAGCTTCGACGAGACCTCCCGTCTGCTCGCTCTCTGCGGCTTTCGCGCTCTCCCGACCGTCGCCGCCCGCTCGGGTGCCGCCCTCCATCTCTCCAATGACCTCCGCGCCGAACGCTCCCCCCGCGAGCTCCGTCTCTTCCTCCACAAACACCCGGCAGCTCCGATCACCCGATAGTCACAGAAAGCTCCGGTATTTCCGCCCCTGAATCCTAAGCCGAAGAGTAGAATCTAACTACTTGACGGTGGTTGGACTGTCGCTGAGAGATTGGGATTCAACTCATCAGCACCTCAGAACCTTCCGTAAACGCAGCCGTCTAATGATGTGGGCCTCCGGACGCTTCGGCGTAGCGGCAGCCGGGTCTGACAAGCGCCAGCGCGAATGCAAGGCTGCTGCAGACCGGAAAATGAGGAAATTCGCTTGAACTCGACCGTCAAACAAATTCTGATCTGGGTCTTCATGGCTACGTGCCTCTTCGTCCTCTGGCAGTTCGTCGTAAAGAGCACGGGCGCGGGTCAGGAAAAGAACATCAGCCTCACCCAGCTGCTCAACGACGCCGACCAGGGCAAGATCAATGACGTCATCGTCAACGGCGCCGAGGTCACGGGCCACTATCGCGAAGACGCGAAGGTTCTCTTCCACACCACCATCCCGGGCAACTATCCCGACATGTACAAGGCGCTCCGCGACCACGGCGTCAATATCACCATCAAGGACCAGAGCCCCAATCAATGGCTCAACCTGCTGATCTCGATCGCGCCGTTTGCGCTGCTACTCGGCCTTTGGTTCTTTCTCCTGCGCCAGATGCAGTCCGGCGGCAATAAGGCGATGAGCTTCGGCAAATCGCGCGCCCGCCTGCTCTCCATGCAGCAGAAGAAGATCACCTTCAAGGACGTAGCAGGAGTTGACGAAGCCAAGGAAGAGCTCAAGGAAATCATCGAGTTCCTCCGCGAAGCACAGAAGTTCCAGCGCCTCGGCGGCCGTATCCCCAAAGGCGTCCTGCTCGTCGGACCTCCGGGCACCGGCAAGACCCTCCTCGCCCGCGCAGTCGCCGGCGAAGCCAACGTCCCATTCTTCTCCATCTCCGGCTCCGACTTCGTCGAGATGTTCGTCGGCGTAGGCGCATCCCGCGTCCGCGACCTCTTCGAGCAGGGCAAGAAGAACGCTCCCTGCATCATCTTCATCGACGAGATCGACGCCGTAGGCCGTCACCGTGGCGCAGGCCTCGGCGGCGGACATGACGAGCGTGAGCAGACTCTCAACCAGCTCCTGGTGGAGATGGACGGCTTCGAATCGAACGATGGTGTCATTCTCATAGCCGCCACCAACCGACCCGACGTTCTCGACCCCGCTCTTCTCCGGCCCGGCCGCTTCGACCGCCGTGTCATCGTGGATCGCCCCGACATCAAGGGTCGCGAAGAGGTCCTGCGCGTCCATGCCAAGAAGGTTCCGATGTCGGAAGACGTCAACCTCAACATACTCGCTCGTGGCACACCGGGCTTCAGCGGAGCCGACTTGGCCAACATGGTCAACGAAGCCGCCCTCACCGCCGCCCGTTTCAATCGGAAGGCCGTCCACATGTTCGACTTCGAAGTCGCGAAGGACAAGGTCATGATGGGAGCCGAGCGCAAGTCCATGCTCCTCTCCGACGACGACAAGAAGGACACCGCCTATCACGAAGCAGGACACGTCCTGGTGGCCGCTAAACGCAAGCACTCCGACCCCCTCCATAAGGTCACCATCATTCCCCGCGGCATGGCGCTTGGAGTTACCATGCACCTGCCCGAAGAGGACAAGCACACCGTCTCCAAGGACTATCTCGACACGCAGCTCGCTATCCTTATGGGCGGCCGTTGCGCCGAAGAGATCTTCATGGGCCGCAAAACCACCGGAGCAGGCAACGACATCGTTCGCGCCACCGAACTCGCCCGCAAGATGGTCTGTGAGTACGGCATGAGCGACCTTGGGCCACTCACCTACGGCAAGAAGGAGCAGGAGGTCTTCCTCGGCCGAGACATCGGCCAGGCACGCGACTACTCCGATGACACCGCCAAGCAGATCGACGTTGCCGTCCGCGCTTTTGTCGACGAGGGCTACAAGTCCGCCTACGAGATTCTCGAGCAGAATGCCGATATCATGCACCGCATGGCAACCGCCCTTCTGGAACGGGAGACCCTCGACAAATCCGAGATCGACCTCATCATCGCAGGCAAGGAGCTTCCTCCCTTCAAGTCGCCTCTGGCATTCGCCGATCCCAACACCGGCGAGCCCCAAAAGGTGCTAAAACCGGAGGGACGCAAACCGGGCTTCGGCGAAGGTCAGCCTTCCCCGGCGTAATCAAAATTACCAGGCAAAAAGAAGGGCAGCCTGCAATGGCTGCCCTTCCGTATTTTCCAACGCCTACCGCATCCTAGATCACGGTCTGCTTGACCGCTCCTGTACCTTTCGTCTTCCCCGAACTCTGCTTACCGGAATCATGGCCGTTACCATCCTCGAACCCTGTCGACTTCTTGCCTGGCGATGTAGTCGCCTTGGGAGCCTCATCCTGCTTACCGCGGTCCTCGCCTTCGATCTTTCCGTTGATATCACCGACTGAAAGCCCCTTGCCGCCAGTCAGCTTGGAATCTACCGGATGCAATCCGAACGACGAGGTCCAAGGCCCGCTCATATCGGTATCTCCTTCGTCCCCGCTGCCCGTAGATGCGTTAAAGTATTCATCCACAATGCCCGGGGTCGGCTTCAGCATGCCCACAGAGAACGGCGACTTCTCCATACTGTCGAGAGCTGCCTGGAACGCCTTCATGTGTGTGATTTCACGCGTCATCAGGAACTGCAACGTGTCGATCGATCCCGGATCGTCCGTATGGTCGATCAGCCGCTCATACACAATCTTTGCCCTGCCCTCCGCGGCGATGTTGCTGCGCAGGTCCACATCCAGCTCCCCGGTAACCTTCAGGTAGTTAGCTGTCCACGCATTCCCCATGGAATCGAATAGCCCGACCCCGCCACCGCCCGCAATCGTCACCAGCGGATCCGCCTCAGCCGCCTCCCTGTTCGTCTTCATCGGCTTCAAATGCATCCGAATCAACGCCCCAACCACCTCCAGGTGGCTCAGCTCTTCTGTCCCGATATCCAGCAGCAGATCCCGCCGGCCCAGATCGTCGACACAGTTCCAACCCTGAATCGTATATTGCATGGCGGCCGCCAGTTCTCCGTTCGCTCCGCCAAACTGCTCCAGCAACATGTTTCCGAACCGCACATCCGGTTCCCCGATATTGACCGTATACATCAGCTTCTTCACATGGTGATACATAGGGAGGTCCTCAAGTCTGAGAATTTACGTTCTGACGTTCCGCGTACCCCCACTACGATGCAGATTCAGCCCGGAAAGGCGACCGCTACGCCACCCGGCTATCGATGCGACAATAAAATTACGTTGCATGCGCCTTCCGCACTTCAAATCCAGGCCTCCCCGCATCGCCACCCGCAGCGTTCTTCTTGCCTGCGCGGCTCTTAGCGGATTCCTGCTCGCAGGCTGCGGCTATCACCAGGCCGGCTCCGCTACCCACATCCCCGCCGGCGTACGCACCATGTCGGTCCCAATCTTCGCCACGCGTGCCCAGGCCTACCACAGCGAAGTCGCCCTCACCGAAGCAGTCATCCGCGAGCTGAACACGCGCACGAAGTACCGCATTCTCAACACCCAGTCCGACTCCGCCGACGCCACCCTGCACGGCACCATTCTCACCCAGACCGTCGCCCCCCTCACCTACGACGCCTCCAGCGGACAGTCCTCCAGCTATCTCGTCACCATCACCGCCCGGGTCGTCCTCACCGCCCGCGACGGCCACGTCCTCTACCGCAACGACGGCATCCTCTACCGCGAGCAGTACCAGTCCACCCAGGACCTCAGCGGCTTCATCCAGGAGGACGGATACGCCGTCCACCGCGTCGCAAGAGACTTCGCCCAGGCCGTAGTAAGCGATATGCTGGAGTCCTTCTAATGAATCCTCTCCGCAGCTTCGCCTCGACCGAGCGCTTTATCTCGGAGATTGCCTCGCCCGCCACCCTCCGCCCCGCCTACGTTCTCATCGGCGACGAGGTCTTCCTCTACGACCGCTGCCGCAAAGCCGTCCTCGCTACCCTGGCCCCCGAAGACACCCGCGACTTCTGCCTCCACGACCTCGATCTCGCCGAGACCAGCATCTTCGAGGTTCTCGACCGCGCCCAGACTCCATCCCTGATGGCGCCCTTCCAGGTCATCTTCGTCCGGAACCTGAAAACGCTCTACGGCCGCGGCAGCAAGAAGGAGGAGTTCGCGGCCATCGACGCCTACTTCCGCTCTCCCAACCCGCAGGCCCTCCTCCTCTTCGTAGCCGACCACCTTCGCATCCCAACCGACCTGCGCAGGATGGACTACCAGGACAAGGAGCGCTACGAAAAAATTCGAGAGACCCTCGGCGACTGGTGCGGATTCGTCGAACTCGCCCGCGTCGAGGAGTCCGACGCCACCAAGTGGGTCACCACCTCAGCCGAATCGCGCTCCGTCCGCTTCGACCTCGACGCCGCCCGCGAACTCGTCGACTCTCTCGGGGCCGACATGATGCTCATCTCCAGCGAGTTCGAAAAGCTTCTCCTTTACGTCACCGCGGATGGACCTGCTGGCGCGAGAAATCGCGTCACCCTCGGCGACGTAGAAACCATGGTCCTCGCCGCCAAGCAGCGCAGCCTCTACGAACTCACCGACGCCATCTCCGCCAAAGACCGTCCGCGAGCTCTATTGCTCCTTCACGGCCTTCTCAACGCCTCCGACGGTGGCGAAGATGCCGCCATCGGCCACCTTTACATGCTCGCCCGCACCTTCCGCCAGATGCTCATCATCTCGGAAAAGAACGTGCGCGACAGTCGCGCCATCTGGCAGGTCTTATGGCAAGGCTTCCGCATGCCTCCCTTCGCCGCCGACGACCTCATCAGGCAAGCCCGCCGCTACAAATCGCGCCGCGAACTCACCCGCGCCATCCGCCTGGTCGCCCGCGCCGACCTCGAACTCCGCAGCAGTCCCGCCAACAAGCTCCTTGTCCTCGAGCGCCTCATCCTCGACCTCTCCACCGAACCTGAACTGAATCCCTACGACCCCGCGCAGCAATTCGCCATGGAACTGTAGGTCTGCGGGCACAGAAGAATCCCGTCGAAGCGCGAGCTTTGCCCGCCAGCTCGAAGCCTGCAGCCACTCCCGCGACACAACCCCTGCATCTCATTCACCGTGAGGACGAACCTGGCCAGCCTCGTCGAAGATTTTCGCACCCACGCGACCGAGACCGCCGTGGTGTCGCACCGTGGCGTTCGACGGTACGCAACCACTTATGGCGACCTCGCCCAGTTTGCCGGCAGATTCGCTGCCGAGTTCGAACGCCGGGGGATTCGCCGGGGCGACCGCGTGGTGCTCTGGGGCGAAAACTCCGCGCATTGGATCGGCGCTTTCTTCGGTTGCCTGTTGCGCGGCATCCTTGCCGTCCCGCTCGACTCTGCCGGCTCGACTGAATTCGCGCACCGGGTTCTCGCTGAGGTTGCTCCTAGGCTCATCGTCGGCGACGAGGCCCTGCTTGCCCGCTTGCAGACGGACGTGTCGAAGCTGGCGCTCTCCGGGACAACTCCGACCCTGCCGCGCGAGGCCAATTTCACCATCGATCCGTCCGTGCAGCAAGACGCTCCGTTTCAAATCGTGTTCACCTCCGGCACCAGCTCCGAGCCAAAGGGGATCGTCCATACCCATCGCAACGTGCTCGCAAGCCTGCAGCCCATCGAAGCCGAGATTGCGAAGTACCGGAAGTACGAGCGCTGGGTGCATCCGCTGCGCTTCCTCCACACCCTTCCCCTCAGCCATGTCTTCGGGCAATTCATGGGCCTTTGGATTCCCGCCCTCCTAGCCGCGGAACTCCACTTCGCCGATGCGCTGGAGCCCGCGCGGGCCATCGAACTGATTCACCGCGAGCGCATCTCGGTGCTCGTCGCCGTGCCACGGGTGCTTGGCCTCGTCCGGACACATCTTCTCGGGCGTTTCCCCTCGCTGGCCACCCTTCTGGAACACACATCGGATCAGCCCGTCCTAAAGCGCTGGTGGCGCTTCCGCACGGTGCATCGCGCGTTGGGCTGGAAGTTCTGGGCCGTAATCTCCGGCGGGGCTGCGCTGCCGTCAGAGCTCGAACGCTTCTGGAACCAGCTCGGCTTCGCTCTCATCCAGGGCTACGGCATGACCGAGACAGCCGCGCTGATCACGCTCAATCACCCCTTTCGTATCGCACAGGGCACCATCGGCACGGCGCTGCCCGGGCGCGAAGTCCGGCTCAGCGATACCGGCGAGATCCTGGTGCGCGGCGACATGGTCTCAGGCGCGACCTGGCAAAACGGGAAGATGCAGCGCCGCGAAGGCGAATGGCTGGCCACAGGCGATCTGGCCGAGCAAAACGCCGCGGGCGAGTTCCGCTTCATCGGCCGCGAGGGCGACGCCATCGTCACCTCCAGCGGAATCAACATCCATCCGTCGGACCTGGAATCGGCCATGCTGCGGCAGCCCGGGGTCCAGGCATGCGCTGTAGTCCCGTGCCGTATCGCCAATGGGAACGAGCCGGTCTGCGTCGTGCTCTTCTCCGGCAACGATACCGCCTTGCAGCAGGCAATCCGCAGCGCAAACGGCAGTCTCGCGGAGTATCAACACATCCGCCGCACTCTCCGCTGGCCCGAAGTTCAATTTCCCTACACCTCCACCGGCAAGCTCCTGCGCCGCAAAGTCAGCGATTGGGCATGCGCCGCCCTCCCGGGTCAAACGGCAACACAAGTGCAGCACGAAGATTCGCTCCTCTCGCTCATCGCAGAGATAACAGGAACGCATGTCACACAGGGCGGCGATGCTCTCCGGCTCTCCGAAGACCTCTATCTGGATAGCCTCGGGCGAGTGCAACTGGCCTCCGCGATCGAGCAGCGTTTTGGAATCGAGATCGGCGAAGAGCAGATAGCGGGAATCGTCACGCTAGGCGAGCTCAGGAAGGCGCTCAGTAAGCCCGGAAACTCAGTCACCTACCCGCCAGCCGCTCTCACTCCTCGAGCGGACCAGCCCGCGCCACACCCCGCAGCCGAACCCCACAGCTATCCACATTGGCCATGGTCGTGGCCGGTGCGGATTCTGCGCGGTGCATTCTTGAAGATCGTGGTGCGGCCGCTCATCGCAATCCTCCTCGCCCCTCGCGTCACCGGACGCCAGGACGCGATCCCGCGCGGTCCGTTCCTGATCGTCGCCAACCATGTCACCTTGCTGGACGGTCCATTGTTGCTCTATGCGCTGCCACCGCGGCTGCGAAGCCGGGTCGCCATCGCCATGTCGGGCGAGATGTTGCTCGACTTCCGCTCCGGGCGCGGTCAGGGCAGCCGTGTGCAAAATCTCCTTGCGCCGTTTGCATATTGGCTGTTGACCGCCCTCTTCAACGTGTTTCCGCTTCCCCGCCTTCAGGGCTTCCGGCGCAGCTTCGCCCATGCCGGCGAAGCGCTCGATCGGGGCCACCCAGTCCTCATCTTTCCCGAGGGCACTCGGAGCCACGGCGAAGACATGGGGCACTTCCGGCAGGGCATTGGCCTGCTCGCCTCCCAGGCGCGCGTCCCGGTCCTCCCGATGGCTCTGGTGGGCCTCGGCGGCCTGCGCTCCGGCACGATGAACTGGTTTCGCTCCGGACATCTGGAGATACGCATAGGCGCCCCGGTCACCATGCCCCAGGAGACATCCCCTGCCGACTGGAAGACCACGCTGGAATCGAAGCTGCGGCAGCTAACCGAAAGAGGACATAGAGCCGCATCCGGTTAGTCCGAAGAACTCCCGCTTCCGGCTCTGTCAACCCTCAAGTCTTATAAACTCCGCCAATTCAGCACATTCGGGTGGCGTAGAGGGCACACCCAACCAGCTATACTTAACTCATGGCGACCTTGCGCAAAGCCCGTCGAGAGAGTTCTTGATACCGGCCTGCTCAGTTTCCCGCACGTGATTCCGGTCTTATACTTTGTCTCGCGCTCATCTTGTCTCGCGCTCATCGGCAAGTCAACCGCTAAACGACATGGATAGAAGATTTTGCACACTTTTCGACGGGGGGAGTACCCTCCCGCTATGGCGATTCTCCTTTGGGTGAATAGCGTAGCTTGAGGATCATGTCCGTTTTCTCTAAAGGAAAACGACACTCGTTCAACTCACCCACTCCGCAGCAGCAGGAGAAGCGCCCTAAGGAGCAGCACACGTGAGCCGCACCGACCAGACGCCGACGAACTACCGCATGCCAGCCGAGTGGGCGGTCCACGCTGCCACCTGGATCGCATGGCCCCACAACGCCGAGGACTGGCCCAACAAATTCCAACCCATCCCCTGGGTCTACAGCGAAATCGTCCGCCAACTCTCCCGGGTGGAGGATGTCCACATCCTCGTCAACAACGCCGATTCCGAGCGCCGGGCCACCGGCCACCTCCGCCGGGCCGGAGCCAATCTCGCCCGTCTCCACTTCCACACCTGGCCTACCGACCGCGTCTGGCTCCGTGACTCGGGCCCCATCTTCGTCAAAAACCCCACCGGCGACCTCGCCATCACCAACTGGAAGTTCAACGCCTGGGCGAAGTACGACAACTGGCACCGCGACAACCAGATCCCCAACCACGTCGCCAAACACTATGACATACCTGAGTTCTGCCCCACCGTTCCCCTCCCCAACGACACCCAGCACCGTCTCGTCCTCGAAGGCGGCAGCATCGACACCAACGGCGCAGGCCTCCTCCTCACCACCGAAGAGTGCCTCCTCTCCGACGTCCAGCAGCGCAACCCCGGAATATCCCGCGAGCAGTTGGAGCAGGCCTTCCACGACTATCTCGGCATCGAGAAGATCGTCTGGCTCCACAAGGGCTGTGCCGGCGACGACACCCACGGCCACATCGACGACATCACCCGCTTCGTAGGCGAAAACACGATCCTCACCTGCGTCGAGCCCAACATTCGCGACGAAAATCATCTTCCCCTCGCCGAAAACCTGGATCGCCTCCGCACCGCCCGCAACCTCGCAGGCCACCCCTTCGAGATCGTCGAACTCCCTATGCCCGCTCCCGTCGTCTTCGAAAGCCAGCGCCTCCCCGCCAGCTACGCCAACTTCTACATAGCCAACGACCTCGTCCTGGTCCCTACCTTCAACGACCCCAACGACCGCCACGCCCTCAACACTATCGCCGCCTGCTTCCCCACCCGCGAGGTCATCGGCATCCACGCCGTCGACCTCGTCTGGGGCCTCGGCACCCTCCACTGCCTCTCCCAGCAGGAGCCCGCCTGATTCCAAAAGTAAAGTCCGACGGAGCAATGCCGATGAAGACAGTGACAGTGAAAGGACAACTTTCTTGGCACTCCAGATCAACACCGGCAGCAGTCCCGCCCCATCACCCACCCAAGGCGCCGCACCGGCCCAGGCACAACCAGCCCCCCACACCGAAGCCACATCCGCCGCGACTCCATCGAACGATTCGGTAAAGCTCTCCCTCGCAGCCCACATTCATCAGCTCAGGAGTCAGGGCCAGAGCGCGGGTCAGATCGCCACCAGCCTCGGCCTCTCCGCCCAGGTCATCTCGGGCTATCTCGGGACACCAGCCCCTAAACCAGCCGAGCCCACCGCGCCCCAACCCTCACCATCCCCTACCGCCCATACACCAGGACCTCAGCCGTCCCCGGCACCACGGACTCCTTAGGCTTCGCTTCTCCTCCCGCAGCGTCAGCGGGGGCAGGCTCCGCCTTGTAAAGTGAAGTCGAATCGAATACCCGGTGCGTCTTGAAGTCGATCGCCAGCGTATTGGCATGTCCCAGCGTGGCGATCGTCTGCAACACGCTGTACTTGTCCTTGCTCTGCTGCTGAATCACGGTGATGGACGAACGATTCGCATTGAAGATCAACTTCGTCTCCGGGTCGAACCACGTCGCATCCACATGCACGCCGATCGGAAGCGTTGTGACGACCTCGCCCGAATCGGCATTCACCACGGCCATCTTCTCGTTGCCGCAGCCGATAAACAGAAGCCGGTATTTCCGGTCGATATCCATTCCCGTCGGCCCTTCGCACAACGCATCCGGCCACGTCTTCTCCACCTTCATCGCCGTCGCGTCAATCTTCACCAGGACGCTCTTGTCCTCCTGGTTCACCCACACCGTGCCGTTCCCATCCGTCGCGGGAAATTCCGGCTGCCCCCCGATGTCGATCGTCCCTGCCACCGTCCCGCTCTTCGCATCGATTACCGTCACCACGCCGCCGCGATGGTCGAACGCGAACACCCGCTCCGTCTTCGGCTCATACACGATCCCGTCGGGGCTGCCCTGCGCCGGAATATCCGCAACCGTCGCAAGCGTCTTCAGGTCGAACATCCGCACCGTCGAATTGCCTCCACTCGTGATGAACCCATGACCATACTTGGGCGCGACCGCAATCCCATGCGTCCGGTTCATTCCGGTGATCTTCCCCACCACCACGTCCGCATCGATGTCGACCACATCCACCTCCGAACCATGCGAAACGTACAGCCGCCGCGCTCCCTGGTCTATATTCAGATAGTCCCACCCGCCTTCGCTCTCGATCGGAATCTTCTTAACCAGGTGATAGTTCACAGCGCTCTGCGCCTGCGCTGCTGCCCACGCCATCGCACCCGTCAGAATCGCTGTCCCTACAATATGAAGTCGCACGGTATTCTCCTTGCCACTTATCCTATTCGCCGAACCTGAAGGAAACATGAAGACAGTCCCGGACGAACCCGACATTCAACCCGAGGACCTCGACCATCTCCGCGCCGCCATCGCCGAAGCACAGTCCGCCGAGGCCAGCGGCGAAGTCCCTGTAGGCGCAGTCGTAGTCCATCGAAACCAGATCATCGGCCGAGGCCAGAACCGTGTACTCCGCGACCACGACCCCACCGCTCACGCCGAAATCGTAGCCCTCCGCGCCGCCGGACTCCACCTCCGCAACTACCGCCTCAGCGATTGCACCCTCTACGCCACCCTCGAGCCCTGCGCCATGTGCGCCGGAGCCATCCTCCACGCCCGTATCGCTCGCCTCGTCTACGCCGCCCCCGACCCCAAGGCCGGAGCCTGCGGTTCAGTCCTGTCCGTCATCAACCACCCCCGGCTCAATCACAAAGTCGAGGTCGTCTCCGGGCTCCTCGCCGAAGAATGCGGCGCCATCCTGCAGAATTTTTTCCGCATGCGTCGCGCCGAAGCATCCAAACAACCATGAGCAATCGTCTCGCAGGAAAAGTCGCCATCGTCACAGGTTCGGCCTCCGGCATCGGCCAGTCCATCGCCATACGCTTCGCCAGTGAAGGCGCTACCGTAGTGGTGGACTACCGCACTCGTCTGGACGCAGCCAACGAAACCAAAGCCAAGGCAGAAGCAGCCGGCGGCAAAGCCATCCTAGTCCAGGCCGATGTCTCCAAACTGGCCGACACACAGAAGCTCGTCGATCAGGCATACCAGCAGCTGGGCCGATGCGACATCCTCGTCAACAACGCGGGTATCGAGAAGGAAGCCGCCTTCTGGGACGTCACCGAAGCCGACTACGACGCCGTTCTCAACGTCAACCTCAAAGGAGCATTCTTCCTCGCCCAGGCCTTCGTCCGCCGCCTTCGCGATGCCAAACAGCCCGGCCGAATCATCAACATCAGCTCCGTCCACGAGGACATGGTCTTTCCCAACTTCTCAACCTATTGCATCTCCAAGGGCGGCATGCGCATGTTGATGCGCGACCTCTGCGTCGAACTCGGGCCTCTCGGCATCACCGTGAACAACATCGCTCCCGGCGCCATCAGCACCCCTATCAATGCCAAAATGATGGCGAACAAGAAAGAACTCGACGCACTTGTTCAGAACATCCCGCTGCGCCGCATGGGAACCGCCGACGAAGTCGCAGGCGTCGCTCTCTTCCTCGCCTCCGACGACGGAGCCTACACCAGCGGCTCCACCTACTTCGTCGATGGCGGCCTGATCCGCAACTACCACGAACAGTAATTTTCCCCAGTAACGGTAAAATACAAGCATGGAACTAACCGTCTACTCCGCCTCGTGGTGCCGCGACTGCCGGGAAGCAAAGCGCTTCCTGGACAAGCACAATATCCCCTACAACGAGATTGACATCGAAACCACCCCCGGAGCTGCCTATGCGGTAGAGTCCAACGTCGGCAAACGGGCCATCCCCCAGTTTGTTATTGACGGCAAATGGATCCAGCCCTACAAACCAGGCCGCGGCTTCCTCCACCAGGAGATGGCCGAACTCTTCGGCGTGCCCCACCCATAGCGCCGGTTCTCTACAATCAATCTCCTTCGCTATCTCGGTTTGGACTAAGCCTGTTCGCCGCGCTCTTGTACAGGGTAGAAAACAAGTCCACCTTCCACTCGGGCGAAACGAGTCATGCTATGTAGCTTCCTTGACGACCTTCCGTCGCGGAGCACGAAAATATCTTCCACAACGCTCCCACGTGCGAGCACGGCATCGCCTATCAGGGAACGATGACAGCGCCATGGAACGGCTTCGGCACACATCACCGCAATCACCTTCGATTCCTGCTGAGACATCAGCCAATCCATATGACCTGCGAACTCCGGCGTCTGCATATAATCCGCATATCCCCGGAAGCTCTCGTTTAGCCAACCCATATTGATGCTGTTCTTCTGCGCTTTACGCCGGCCGCCGAGTCCCTCGCGCCATGCAGCATCAATGCCCGCCGCATTGAGAGCAGCGAATAGCTGCTCCTGGCCGTACTGCGGATACTTGCGTGATCCCGGGTAACGGCGCACGTCCACCAGAAGCCTGCATTCGTTCTCCTTGAGCGCTCTAAGAAATGACTCAATCGGAAGCGTCGAATGTCCGATAGTCATCATGTTTGCAGGCCATCCCGTTGAGTTGAAGCTCCATCACCACCGGCACGCGTTCCAAATTGCTGCTCTTCGATGGCCAAATCTCTCACGCCGATTGAACCAGAATGTTCGCTTCGCGGCCCAGTAACAGGTGCTTCGCTCTAAAACCCAGGCGGCTTCTCCTCCGCCACATCGAAGGCGCTTTCCATCGCCAGACCGGCACTCGCCATCGCGCCTTCCTCAAAAAGCCTGCCAATCAGAGTCACTCCATGCGGAACCCGGCGAGGCGGATTGAACTTCGGCAGCGGTCGTGCCGGGTCGGGAGCCCAATCGCTCCGGGCCTCCGATACCTCGACAAATCCGGCGCGAAGCGTGAGCGATGGATGCCCCGTGAAGTTCGTGATCGTCAGCATCTCGTCGCGCAGCGAAGGAACAAGCAGCAGATCCACCTGCGACATCACGCGCCCCATCTCTACCGCAACCATTCGGCGGAAGCGGTCGGTCTGGACGAAATCGACCGCTGAAAGAAACCGCGCCTGGCGAAATGAGTTGGGCCACGCATCAGAAACCTGCGATCGAAGCCGGTCCACCTCGTGGTTCAACGTGATCTCTTCAAACGCAGCCGCCGCCTCCGAGAACAGAATCAGATCCAGTGAGTCATACGGCCAGTTCGAAATGGATACTTCGACCGGCACCATGCCCAGTTTCTTCACCGTCTCCAGCGCAGCGCGATCGACCAGCGTCGCAGGAGCCTCGTTCAGCCACGCCGGAAAGTATCCGATCCGAAGCCCTTCGACCGAGGCGCTTGCGTCAAAGTCGAGCTTACTGGGAACGCTCGATATATCGCGCCCATCCGGTCCACGGATCGCATCGAGCACCAGCATGGTGTCTTCAACGCTGCGTGCCATCGGCCCCAGCTTGTCCAGTGACCAGCACAGCGTCATCGCACCGGTCCGAGGGACCCGGCCAAACGTAGGCCTCAGTCCAGTCACGCCGCAGCGCATCGACGGACTCACAATACTGCCGCCTGTCTCGCTTCCTATGGCAAACGCTACAAGCCCCGCCGCCGTCGCCGCACCCGGGCCCGCACTCGATCCCGACGAGCCCTCTTCAAGCAGCCACGGATTCATCGTCTGTCCGCCAAACCACACATCGTTCAACGCCAGCGCGCCGAGGCTAAGCTTCGCGATCAGCACCGCGCCCGCCTCATCCAGCCGCGTGACCACCACCGCATCCGTCGCCGGCACCCGGTGCTCGAACGGCTCCGCGCCATAGGTCGTACGGATCCCCGCCGTATCGAGAAG
The DNA here is from genome assembly GCA_965277265.1 of Edaphobacter sp. Classification (GTDB taxonomy): domain Bacteria; phylum Acidobacteriota; class Terriglobia; order Terriglobales; family Acidobacteriaceae; genus Edaphobacter. The sequence continues at coordinate 3,325,033 of CBDICF010000003.1, read as the reverse complement.
ATCCTTCGCCCCCCACGGAATGCCATGCAGCGGCCCTCGGTAATGACCCGCCGCAATCTCTTCATCCGCCTTCTTCGCCCGGGCCATCGCACGTTCGGGCGTCAACGTGATCACGCAGTTCACCTTCGGATTGAATCTCTCCAACCGCGCAAGATAGATCTTCGTCAGGCGCTCGCTCGTCAGTTGCCGGGCTTCGATCCAACGCGACAGCTTCGTCACCGGAGCGAACGCAATCTCCTCCTCGCTTTCGGGCAGTGGACCTGGATCGGCCTTGCTTCGGACGAACTGGTTATGAGCAGGCCCGGCCACCGTGCCGGGAAGCGCGCAGTCCCACCGGGACCATGGCGCAGTCCCGGAATCGATCGCCACCTTACGCGGCCCAACCCGGCGCTCATAATACGGAGCCATCGAGCTGCGCCAATTTCCCGCGGCCTGTGCCCGTTCGGCAGCCGTCATTTCTACCTGCACCAGCTTCTCAGCCTCGGCAAACGTCGCCGACGTCACCTCGGGACCCACCGCGGGAGCCGCCCCAAACGTCGTCGGAGCGCCAGGAGGCAGTGCAGGCGAGCCATTCTGGCCAAAGCCCGTTGACGAAACGCCTGCTCCGACCAGGCTCAACGCCGCCCGGCTCAAGAATTCTCTTCGCGATTTCGACATCTTCCTCCCAGGCGAATTTCCAGCAAATATTTCCCCGTCTGCCGCGAGAAGCACGCGCACTGCTCGGTTCCGCTACGTAAGCTCAGTCGGGAACCTGCCAGCCCACCGGCGTCTGCGCCAGCGTCGCCTTACCAACGCCCTTTCCGCTCGTTGCCGCTGCCATCTCCGGGAACGCAGCTTCAACCTCAGGAGTCTTCGCCCAAACCGGCACCTCTTTCATCGCATAGTGATACGTCACGCTGGTCTCCTTGAAGCCGTTCGCTGCAACCGGCGGAGTGAAGCTGTCGATACTGGTAACCTCCCGATGTCCATAGCAAAACCGCGGAGCATAGCGAGCGCCGGCTGGGGTCACCGTGTAACGGCTCGCGTGAATGCTCATCTCCTCCGACTTCTCCAGCAGCAGCGCTTTAACCAGCGAATCCATCTGTTTCGTCTTGTCGCGCTCGGTGGTCTCGTAAGGAAACCGAGTGTTGTCGAGCAGGCAATCCGCGTGATCGAGGAAATGTTTGTTCAGTCCCGCAGTGAAGTTCTCCGGTGTTGCGCGAGACTTCGAAGAGACGCAGCCTGTGGTCCCCCCCAGGAACGCGAGAACCAGCAACAGTGTTCCGCCCTGAGTACGTATCGTACGTGTATTCAAAATCCAGATCATGGCTTCTTCCTATCCTCAACTACCGTTCTATGCCTCGACAGAGAACCGCCGATGGCCTCTCCATCTCAATCACGTACTTACACGCCAAGCAAGTTTCCAAGCAACGTGACACATACCCCGGCTATTACCTTCCACCCTCATACTAGCCACAAAGCTCATCGGCTCGCGGTTTTTTCAGGGAGCCGGCTTCGGCACCTCGCCGTCGGAGTTTGCTCACCGCGCTCAGTTTCGTTCGCATTCGCCTCCAGTTGTCCTCTTACTTCGCTGGCACCGCGAAGGCTCAGCTAGATCGCAAGCAGCACCCGCAGGTCGCGCAGGTTATTTCCCGTCGGTCCTGTCATTACCGCGTCCCCCAGCCGCTCCAGCACGGCATACGCATCAAACCCACCCAGCCCCGCACCAACCGGATATCCTGCCGCAGCAGCCCGATAGACGGTCGTGCCGTCCACCACTCCACCCGCAGCCGGACTGTTTCCGTCCACACCATCGCTTCCGCCGCTCAACACAGTCACTCCTTCGTCTGTTATCCGCTGATTGCACAGGATCTCGCTACACAGCAACGCAAAGTGCTGATTCCTCCCACCTCTTCCCGCTGCCTGCGCCGGAACCTGCACGGTCACCTCTCCGGCAGACAGCAGGCACACGCGCTCCTGGCCACGCCTAAGCTCCTGCAATTGGCCCAGCAGATAGCCCGCAGCCCGTTCCGCACTCCAGTCGTCACATGCGTTGTCGATTTCCACATACCATCCCAAGTCTCTCGCCCGCGTCGCCGCAGCCTGTTCCAGCGACACGCTGTCCAGCAGCACGCTCCAACGCGAGAGAGCGAACACCGCATCCCCCGGCTTCGGTGTTTCCACAAGTAAACGGGCCCTCAGCATCTCCGCAACTTCCGCCGGCAGCAACTCCGTCAAACCGTACTTCAGCGCGATCCTGTACACATCGTCCATCGTGCTGCGGTCCGGCAGCGTCGGCCCCGACGCCAGTGCATCCAGCTCCCCCAGCGGTACATCCGACACAAAAATCGTCATCTGCTCCGCCGGAGCCGCAGCCGCAGCCAGCCGGCCGCCCTTTACTGCGGAAAGGTGCTTCCTCACGGCATTGATAGCGGCAATCGGCGCACCGCTTTCCACCAGCGCACGATGCGTTGCAGCCACCGTCTCCAGCGAAACTCCAGGCTGCAAAAATTCCTCAACCATCGCGGAGCCGCCGCCGCTGATCAGAAATACCACCAGGTTGCGCTCGGTCAGCGTCCGCAGGCTCCGCAGAATGTCACCGGCTGCCAGCGCCGAAGCCTCGTTCGGATGCGGATGCCCACCTGCATACACCCGAAATCCCGGCCGTTCCATCCGAGTCCCCTCCGGCCCAACGACGACTCCCTCGAACCGTCCCGCCTCGCTTCCCGCCTGCTTCAGAAAAGCGCGAGTCATCGTCTCCGCTGCCTTGCCGAACGCAATCAGCATCAGGCGCTCGTACCGGTCCAGCGCATAATCATTGCCATCGACGAACAGCCTTCGGTCCTCCACCCGAACGCAACGCTCTATCGCAGGCTCAACCCGCGAAGCCCGCAACGCAGACAGAAAGATATCCAACGCATCGTCGCGAACACTTCTTCTCATCGCTGCTCCTGCCTCAGCTCAGGCCTGCTGCACCCGGGCCCAACCGCATTCACCCGCAGAGGGTAGACCGTGCGTCCGTGCACGTCACCAACCTCATAAGCCGCAGGACTCTAGCGTCCCTTCCACTTCGAAGACAACATCGCCAGCTTATCGTCGAAGCTTACCGGAGCTTTCACCGCGGCCTGCGTCTTCACCTGCACCTGCGCCTTGAGCGGAGGCCTTCCCTTCCCCTGAACCGCCAGCGGTACAACAGCAACCTGCTTCACCCCTCGCGGCCCCGCCTCATGCAACGCCTTGATCGACAGCGCAATCCGCTTCGTCTTCGCATCCGCGCTCAATACCTTCACCTTCACAATCTGTCCCGCCTTTACCGCCTCCGAAGGATCCTTGATGAACTTCACTGATAGCTCGCTGATATGGACCAGCCCATCCTGATGCACGCCGATGTCCACAAACGCGCCGAACTTCGTCACATTCGTCACCACCCCTTCGAGCACCATATCCGGCAGCACATCCGACAACTCCCGCACGCTCTCGTTGAAGCTCGGCGCAACAAACTTGTCCCGCGGATCGCGCCCCGGCTTGCGCAGCTCGTCCAGAATGTCGTTCAGAGTGTAACTCCCCGCCGACACCGCGCTTTTGTCCACTCTCTCCAATAGCTCCGGCCTCGAAATCAGGTCCGACACCGGAGCCTCCAAAGACGCCGCAATCTGCTCCACCACCGCATACGACTCCGGATGCACCGCCGTTCCATCCAACGCATTCTCTCCATTGCGAATCCGCAGAAATCCCGCCGCCTGCTCGAACGTCTTCGCCCCGATCCCCGGCACCTCCTTCAACTGCGTCCGAGACCGAAACCGCCCATGCTCATTCCGGTAGCTCACGATGTTCAGCGCCGTCCGCTCCGTCACGCCCGACACATACCGCAGCAGCGTCCAGGACGACGTATTCAAATCCACGCCCACCCGGTTTACGCAACTCTCGATCACCGTCTCGAGCGACTGCTGCAACTGCCTCTGGTCCACGTCGTGCTGGTATTGCCCCACACCAATCGACTTCGGATCCACCTTCACCAGCTCCGACAGCGGGTCCTGCAATCGCCTCGCAATCGAAATCGCCCCCCTCACCGTCAGGTCTAGATCTGGAAACTCCTGCCGCGCCACATCCGATGCCGAATAGATACTCGCGCCCGACTCGCTCACCATCACCGAGAAAATCTTCTCAAGTCCCCGCTCCCGCAGAAAATCCCGCACAAACGCATCCGTCTCCCGCGAGGCCGTCCCATTGCCGATTGCAATCGCCCGCACCTGATGCTTCAGCACCAGCGCTTCGAGCGTCTTCCCTGCGGCTTCCGCGGCCCCTTTCGACGTATGCAGATACAGCACATCGTTGGCCAGAAACTTGCCCGTCTCATCCACCACCGCAACCTTGCACCCCGTCCGTTGTCCCGGATCGATTCCCAGCACCGAAATCGGGCCCGCCGGAGGCGCCAGCAGCAGATGATGCAGATTGTCGCGGAACACCTGAATCGCATCCAGGTCCGAGCGCTTCTTCAGCTCCAGCCGCAACTCCCCCTGTATCGACGAGTTCAATAATCTCGACCAGCAATCCTCGATCGCCAATTCAAGTTGCGGCGTCCAGTCGCCCTGCTCGCGTAGTACACCACGACGCAACACGCCCACCGCGCGCGCCGGTTCCAGCTCGATCAGGAAATACAGTACGTTCTCGCTCTCGCCCCGCCGGATCGCCAGCATCCGGTGCGACGGAATCGCCTTCACCGGCTCGCGATACTCGTAGTACATCTTGAACTTCTCCTGCTCATCGACCGCGTCCATCGCCTTGCGGCTCACCACCACACCCTCATCGAACATCAGCGCCCTCAACGCCTTCCGCAGGTCCGCACTCTCGCTGATCATCTCCGCAACGATATGCCGCGCACCCTCCAGCGCCTCCTCCGCGGTCGCCACGCCTTTGCCTGCATCGACGAAGCGCTGCGCCATCGCACTCAGCGGCTCCGCTGCCTTCTTCTGCTCCCAGAGATAGAGCGCCAACGGCTCCAGTCCCTTCTCCCGCGCAGTCGTAGCCTTCGTCCTGCGCTTCGGCCGGTACGGCAGGTACAGGTCCTCCAGCTCGCTCTTGTCCAGCGTCGCTTCAATCCGCGACTTTAACTCTTCGCTCAGCTTGCCCTGATCCGCGATTGAAGCCAGAATTGTCGCCCTCCGGGCAGCCAGGTCGCGGAAGTAAGCCAGCTTCTCCTCGATATCGCGAATCTGCACCTCGTCAAGGTTGCCCGTGGCCTCTTTTCGATAACGCGCGATAAACGGCACAGTCCCCCCTTCGTCAAGCAGCGTAATAACCGCCGCAAGACCATGCATTGGAAGATTGAGAGTTTGGGCAACGTGCAGCAGAATCTGGGGAGAGAGAACACGTACATCGGTCATAGATTAAGTCATGTTACCCGGAACGGCCTCGGAAAACTGCTCCCCTCACCGGCCGCAATCACGTTGAAAGGGGGCAGCCGTTATTCGCGCAGGTGACTTCACTCGCCCTGAAGCCCACATGAATTCCCGCTCACAATCGTCCGCAGGGTTGACAGTCCCTGCCCGGAGGCGAAGACTTATACGGAAGGAATTGCGCCTACCCATGAAGACAGCAATCGCCGAAACCGCCATCGCCGCTCCGCCCACCACGAACAAACACCTCATCCGCTGGGTCGAAAAGATGGCCGACCTGTGCCAGCCCGACCGTATCCACTGGATCGACGGCTCCCAGGCTGAGTACGACTTTCTCTGTGACCAGCTCGTCAACGCCGGCACATTCACGAAGCTCAACGAAGAGCTCTGGCCGGGCTGTTTTCTCGCCCGCTCCGCTCCCAACGATGTCGCTCGCGTCGAAGACCGCACCTTCATCTGCTCCCTTTCGAAAGACACTGCCGGCCCTACGAACAACTGGGAAGACCCGTTCGTCATGCGCAAGAAGCTCAAGCAGCTCTTTCGCGGAGCCATGCGCGGACGCACCATGTATGTTCTGCCGTTCAGCATGGGTCCGATCGGTTCGCCCATGTCGCAGATCGGCGTCCAGCTCACCGACTCCGCCTATGCCGTCGTAAACATGCGCATCATGGCCCGTATCGGCGCGCCGGTGTTCGCCGAAATCGACAAGGATGAGAAGCGCGTCGTCCCCTGCATGCACTCTGTCGGCGCTCCGCTCGCACCGGGGGAGCAGGACGTTCCCTGGCCCTGCAACGACACCAAATACATCGTTCACTTCCCCGAAACCCGAGAGATCTGGAGCTACGGCAGCGGATATGGCGGCAACGCGCTGCTCGGCAAAAAGTGCTTCGCTCTTCGCATCGCCTCAAACATCGCCCGCGACGAAGGCTGGATGGCCGAGCACATGCTAATCGTCGGCGTCGAATCTCCCACACACGAAAAGACCTATGTTGCGGCTGCCTTTCCCTCCGCCTGCGGCAAGACCAACTTCGCCATGATGATTCCTCCCGCCGGCTTCGAGGGCTGGAAGGTCTGGACCGTAGGCGACGACATCGCCTGGATCAAGCCCGACGACACCGGCCAGCTTCGCGCCATCAATCCCGAGGCCGGCTTCTTCGGCGTAGCCCCCGGCACCAGCGAGAAGACCAACCCCAACGCCATGGCGACACTCTCCAGAAACACCATCTTCACCAACGTCGCGCTTACCCCGGAAGGCGGCGTCTGGTGGGAGGGCATGACGGAGACGACACCGCCCGAGTTGATCGACTGGCGCGGCAACAAATGGACGCCCGAGATCGCCAAGGCGACGGGAGGCACCGCCGCGCATCCCAATGGACGCTTCACCGCTCCCGCCAGCCAGTGTCCGACCATCGACCCCGATTGGGAGAATCCGAACGGCGTTCCCATCAGCGCATTCATCTTCGGAGGCCGGCGGCCAACCACGATGCCCCTTGTTTATCAGGCATTTAACTGGTCGGCGGGCGTGTATATCGGCGCCACCATGGGCTCTGAAACGACCGCCGCCGCCGGGGGCAAGGTCGGCACGGTGCGGCGCGATCCCATGGCCATGCTGCCCTTCTGCGGCTACCACATGGGCGACTACTTCCGGCACTGGTTGAAGATGCAGCGCAACCTCTCTTCCACGCCTCGGGTCTTTCACGTGAACTGGTTCCGCAAGGGTCCCGACGGCAAGTTCCTGTGGCCGGGATACAGCGAGAACATGCGTGTTCTCAAGTGGATCGTCGATCGCGTCCGGGGCAGAGCGCTGGGCAAGGAGACGCCGATCGGCTGGACTCCGCACTACGAAGACATCAACTGGAACGGCCTGGACTTCCCTCGCGCGACCTTCGACGAACTCCAGACTGTCGACCGAGCGCAATGGAAGCAGGAGGTTATGGGGCACGAGGAACTGTTCCTGGCCCTTCACGACCATCTGCCGCCCGAGATGATTTACGAGCGGGAGCTTTTGATCTGCCGTCTGTAAGCGTTTTTTATACCTGTGGTGGATGGGTCTTTTTGCAGGTGTTTTTGAAGATCCGGGTATGCAAACGTGGTGTTTTTGCGTGGTAAACGTGAACACGGCGTGGACATATCGCTGGCTGGGCGTGGCGCCTCTTCGTCGCTGAAAAGTGCGCCACGTTTTTTGAGATTTATTTCGCCGCGGCCAAAGAGCACGCGCACCCTGCCCCGAGAATCACAAGGGAGTTCATGTCCAACCAGCACGCCGCGCCGTTCAATCCCAATCCTCAGCCTCCGGTTCCGGAGCCGTCTCATGCCGAACGCTGCCGCACCCTGCTGCAGCACACGACCGTGGCTACGCTCTCGACGCTCTCGCGCAAGCAGCCGGGATTCCCGTTCGGCTCACTGATGCCGTATGCGCTCGATGACGCGGGCCGGCCCGTATTCCTGATCAGCACCATGGCAATGCATACGCAGAACCTCAAAGCCGATCCGCGGTCGAGCCTATTCGTAACCCAGGCCGCCGCGGATGGGGACGTTCTGGGGGCGGCACGCGTCACCGTCTTGGGCAATGTCGTTCAGATGGACGAGGCGGATAAGCCCGGAGTACGGGAGCTTTACCTGAAGGCGCACCCCAACTCGCACTACTGGGTAGACTTCACCGACTTTGCCTTCTTCCGGCTCGAACCGGTGGACATCTACTACGTGGGCGGCTTCGGCGTCATGGGCTGGGTCGCAGCCCCGGACTATACCCACGCCAGGCCCGACCCGCTGGCCGAGGTCGCGCAGGGAATCCTCGACCACATGAACGCCGATCATGCGGACTCGCTTGTGCTGCTGGCGCGCTCTCATGCCGGCCTTGAGCCCCAGACCGCCGTGCCTGAGCCCCATACCGCAACCATGACCTCGGTGGATCGCCTCGGCTTCGGCGTGCGAGTCAAAACGGCCGCGGGGATGAAAGGGGCTCGGATCGCCTTCCCGCGCGAGGTGGCCAGCGCCGGCGAAGCCCGAACGGTTCTGGTGGAGATGGTCAAGCGGGCTCGTCAGGGGTGAAGCGGCTCGATGCTTGCCCTTATGCCTGACGATGCTGCCGTTCTACCCGGCATTACGCCCCAAATTGTCTATTGACTGAAAGGCGCTTTCGCTATAGTTTTAAGGAGTGGCGAGACTCCCTTCGGGTTGAGTCGGTCATAACGAAGTCCACCCACTTCGTTGCTTTACCGGAATACCCACGCAACAGCCCCCACCGCGCTGCGTGGGTTTCCTCTTTAACCCGGCTGCCGGCAAACGCGCGTAGGATACCCACCATAAATGTCAGAGACTTCCAGTCGATCGTCTCCTATCGCTGTGGTACTCTGGACGCCCTCCCCAAACTCCAGGCCCAGCTCTGTCCCCAAGGAGGGAAACTAGTGAAAACTTCATACCGTAGAAGTGCGCCATCACTCACGATGACGCGCAGACCCGAGAGTGCATCGCCTGTTCAAGCGGGGTTGCGTTCGAAGGGTAGTCTGTTCGCTCTACTCGCATTGGCGGCGACCGTTGCCCTAGCGCCAGCGGCAAGGGCCGACTCCTACACGTTCGCATTCAGCGGCAATGGCATCAGCACATCCGGCATCATCGACGCCACGGCGACAACATACCCGGGCGCTTATCAAATTACCGGGATCAGAGGCACGTTCTCGGACGCAAACGCCGGCTTCTCCGGTGCAATCACCGGGCTGGATTTCTCCCCACCTCCCACCCGCACCATCGGTTCTACCTACTTCAGTGCTCCCGCCTTCACCGACGCTGGATTTTCCTATGACAATCTGCTCTATCCAGATGGAAACTCGCCCGCCGTATGTGTCGACGCTCCGGCGTTTTTCGGCGGCCCGTTCGACATCTACGGCACGGCATTCAGCGTGGCCGGGGGATACACCGTCGACCTGTGGAGCCAGGGCGCGCTGGGCGGTAACATGGCTGGCGATTCGTTTGCGGGCGTAAAGCTCGGTAATTCCAGCTCCGGCATACCCATCAGCGGCGGCGTATCTCCAGTCCCGGAGCCGGGCTCATGGATGTTGCTAGGCACAGGCCTGATTGGGTTGGTCGCTACCTCGAGACGCAAGATCAAGGCATCTCTCGCGCTCAACGCATAGCGTCGGTCTCTTCCAAGAAAAAGCGGGCAGAAGGCCACCGGCAAAGGTGGCCTTCTGGCCGCCCGATCCTGGAGCACTGGCTCGTCTACTGGTTAGGGAACAAATTGTCGCAAGCGTCCTTCAACTCTTCCCGCAGCGATTCATCCTCGTTCCCGGACTTCACGAACGCCAGCCCATGCGGACTCTGCATCCCGCTGACGATCGGGGTCAACTGCCCAAAGGAAACGTCCAGCCGCCCCACAAATCCAGCCGCCGCGCTGCTCCCCGCCACTCCCGCCGAGTAGGCCACGCCCGGCACAAACACCGTCTTGCCGATCTTGTACGTGATGTTCGCAGCCGTATCCGTAACCAGCAGGAATCCGTCCCCTGCCGGCGTAAACAGCGTGTCGTCCACCTGCGGCTGTCCATACGGCGAGCTCAGCGGAATCTGCAGCACACTCTGCTGCCTGGTGCCCGGACGCCGCACCATCACCAGCTCCGAGTCGCCCTGGCTGTCCAGCACCAACTCCCCGCCCGCGGTCGTCGTCATCGAATCCGGATCCTGCAGGTTCAGCGTCACCTGCTGCCCCGTCAGAATGTTTGTCGCGTTTGCGTTGCCCGCGAGCACCGGCGTCACCACCACCTGCCTGCCCTCCAGCTTCGCCTCCACGATGGCCGATCCCGTATTCGGACTCTTCGCCGGGTTCGACGCGCTCAGGTATGCCCTGCCGTTGCGAAACGCGATATCGTCATAACCGCCGCCCGCCGTCGGAGCCGCCGCGAAGGTATACAGCGTCTTCTCTCGCGTCTCGGGATCGAACACTACCAGGCTGGGATTCGCGTCCTCGTTCTGCATCACCCACAACTTGTGCGTGTACGGGTTCAGCTTCATGCCGTCGTTGTGGCCCTTCACCGTGAAGCTGTACACCTTCTGTCCCGCCCGCGTGTATTCGATCACCATGTTCGTCTTGCCATCCGCGCCCGTCGGGTCGTTGCCGTCGCCATAGGCGATGTAGACGTGATCCTGGTACACCGCAATCGAGTCCGGCGCGGTGTACTGCCCCACCACTCCGGTAGCGAAGACGCTGAGCGTATAGCCCTTCACAGGCGTTGGCGCATTGGCCTGCCCAAACACCGGCGCGGCGCTAAGCAGAAGTGCGGTCGACGCAACCAGAACATTGCGCGAGATCGAAGACGAAATGACAGACAGCTTTGCCGACATGGTGAAACCTCCGAAGCGGTTAGAAGTGGTGGAAGGAAAGCGCCTTCAACAAACAAATTGACACTATTCCCCACGAAGGCCTCACCCGGTTACCAAAGCGTTAATTCTGATCGCCACCCAGCGGAATTTCACACACCCATAAAATTTAACCCCACCCAACGGCCATGCAGCCGAAACGGAAAGCCGTTCTTTGCCGCCTTCCATCCCTCTCATCCCCGTTACGCCTTCCCACACAGGCCGGAACCCATCTCCACCCGAACCGTCCACCAACCCACCGCTCGAATCGAAACCCGCATCCAATCCCATGCGAGACGGTTCGCACGTCCAACCGCCAGCATTCGGTTCGTCCTGGAGGGACATCCAATGACTTCTCTCAGCAGTCTTGTACGCTCATCCGTCGTCGCCTCTCTGCTCTTTGCCGCTCCGGTCTTCGCGCAGAAGATCTCCACCGACTACAGCCATTCCACCAACTTCAGCCAGTACCATACCTACTGTTGGGCCAAGGTGCACACCAGCAATCCGCTCAATGAGGAGCGGGTCAGGCGTGCCGTCGACCAGGACCTCACCGCCAAAGGCTGGCAGATGGTGCCCTCCGGAGGCAACGTCACCCTCGCAGCCGTCGGCGCGACCCACAACCAGCAGGAGTACAACAGCTTCTACGACGGCATGGGCGGCTTCGGCGGAGGCTTCGGCTGGCGGCGCGGCTGGGGCGGCGGAGGCTTCGGCGATACCTCTACCACGGTCGAACAGATTCCCGTCGGCACCCTCGTCCTCGACATGTACGACAGCGGAACCAGACAGCTCGTCTGGCGCGGCATAGCCAGCGACACTCTCTCCGACAAGCCCGAAAAGAACACGCAGAAGCTGGACAAAGCAATCAACAAATTGCTCGATAAGTTCCCGCCCAAAGGCGCCTAGAGACCGCACCGCCCGATGAAGCGGGTGACCCATGTTCGGCCCGTGGGACATGGGTTCCTGCTTCGTGCCGCCAATCTTAACCGAAAGAATTGTTATTGAGAAACAAGAATTGCTATTGAGAGACAGAGACGCGCTGCAGGCGACGCTTCTGGCTGAGTTGTGAGCGCCGTTCAGGAGCCAAACATCTGCCTGGCCCGCTCCAGATCGTCTATCGTATCGACATCCAGGTCTCCGTTCTCCAATACCTGAAACTCTGCCGCGGCAAGCAACTCACGCGCCCCGGCATCTCCCTTCAGCCTCGTCAAATCCTCGAAGCAACGCGCCGGGAAGAACGCCGGCACACCGTTCCTCTCTGCATAACGCGAAGCCCGCACCTCATCGCCGGTCATCAGTCCGCAGAGATGTTCCGGCGTCACCGCAGGCTGGTCGCAGGTCATCAACAGAGCCCCATCCGCTCCCTTTCCCGCATCCTTCAAGGCGCCTACGCCAAGCCGGATCGAACCCGCCATCCCGTCCATCCACCTGTCGTTGACCACCGGCACCGCGTCACCCAGGGAGCTGCGCGCCAGCACCTGCACATAGCTTGCCCCCAACACCACCACCACCGGCGAACACCCGGCCTCGCGGGCCACACGCACCGCGCGCTCCAGCAAGGTCTCTCCGCCAATCATCGCCAATTGCTTCGGCGAGCCCATCCGGCTCGACCCACCGGCCGCCAGCACGACCGCAGCAACCTTTTTCATTTCCTCTTCCTTTTTTGGCTGAAGATTAAGGCGCATCCAGAGCGCACTGCACCTGCAGATACCGCTCTCCCCCGCCCTCTCTCACATGCCGCTCCACATCCTCGGCCGACAGCCTCCGCGAAGCGCCCAGCTTGCCCATGCAGCACGCCTGCGCCTCCGCGATCACCGCCAGCGCAATCGCCTCCGGCCCGTCGCCCCCCAGGTCCAGCCCCACGGGCGCGTACAGGCGCGCGCAGCACTCCGCAACCGTGGCTCCAATCATGGCCGCTGCCTCGCTCACCAGCAGCGAACTCCGGTGCCGCGCCCCCAGCAGACCCAGATATCTCGGAGCGACCGGAAGCACCTTCGCCAGCAGCGCACGGTCCTGCTCATAGCTGTGCGTCATCACCACCACCGCATCGCGTTCGCGGATATCCACCCCTTCCGTTCCGGCAAGCAGCACCACGCGCTCAGCGTCCGGAAAGCGCTCCGCCCGCGCCATCTGCGACCGCCCATCGGCCACGTTCACGCTCCACCCCAGCAGCGCGGCCATGCTCACCAGCGGCTTCGCATCGTCTCCCGCGCCCAGCACGAACAGCCGCTGCGGAGCCTCCATCCGCTCCACGAACCGGCCCTCATACTCCTCGCCGCTCCTCAGCTCCCGAGCACAATCGATCTTCGCTTCACTCAGCCCCGCACTCGCAAACGCCACCCCACCGCCGCGCCCGAATACGACCCGGCGTAAACCCCGGCCCCCGCCCGGCAACCAGGTCACCACCGTCGCTTCCTCACCCGAAAGCGCTCGCTCCATCGCCTCCATCAGCGCCCCGCACTCCGACGTATCCACCGGCTCCAGCAGCAAGTCCACCACACCGCCGCACCCCAGCCCGAACGGCACCTCCGCCGTATCGTCGAACATGGTCGAGTAGCGCTCCACCACCGCGCCCTCCCGCACCAGCCACGCCGCCTTCCGGACCACCTCCGCCTCCAGGCACCCGCCGCTGATCGTCCCGGTATAGCCGCCGTCCGTGCCCAACAGCAAACGTGCCCCGGGCCGGCGATAGCTCGATCCCGTCGCCCTCACCAGCGTTACCAGCGCTGCCGCGCCGCCCTTTCGCCACAACCCGGCAATCTGCCGCCGCTCCCGCATCGCAATCCCGCCTTCCTGAAGCTTATTCCATCCCCGGCGAACGGTCCGTCCTTCAGCCCTCAAATATTCCTTCGGAAGCTGGCGTGATTTTCATCGCCCCGCAACGCGACATCTCCAGCCACGCGAATGTCCACACCGCGCCCATATTAAGCACAAAGTTCACCACGTTTTGATGCCGCGGAACCTGAAAACCCCCAGTAAAAACGCAGTCCGCACCGCAGCGAAAAAAACCCCGCGGAATGGCTCGCCGATCTCTGCTAAACTAAGCCTGTCGGTACAGCGATCCAGCAAGCCCACCCGCGCGCTTGAGCTCCACGGAACGCCTCTTCACCGGCAATCTCACCGCGGCAGCATTCGGGGCGTAGCGCAGTCTGGTAGCGCACCTGGTTCGGGACCAGGGGGTCGGAGGTTCGAATCCTCTCGCCCCGACCATCTACAGGTGAGCGTAGCTGCCAACCCATCGGTATCCGTCCTCGCCCCGACCATCTACAGGTGAGCGTAGCTGCCAACCCATCGGTATCCGTCCTCGCCCCGACCATCTACAGGTGAGCGTAGCTGCCAACCCATCGGTATCCGTCCTCGCCCCGACCATCTACAGGTGAGCGTAGCTGCCAACCCATCGGTATCCGTCCTCGCCCCGACCATCTACAGGTGAGCGTAGCTGCCAACCCATCGGTATCCGTCCTCGCCCCGACCATCTACAGGTGAGCGTAGCTGCCAACCCATCGGTATCCGTCCTCGCCCCGACCATCTACAGGTGAGCGTAGCTGCCAACCCATCGGTATCCGTCTACAGGTCCTACGTGCAGCAGAGACCTGCTCGAACCTCATCTTGCAGATGGTAAAATCCCCGAATGGATTTCACTTGGAAGATGAAGGCTCGTTATTGGCTTAGGGATACGTTTGCGTGGGATCTATTGTGGGGAATGAGAGAAAAGAAACAGCAAAAGGCCTGGGAAACAGGTGGCCGGCTTGGGCCGCCCCACATTATCAAGCAGCGCATCTTGCTGAACCATGCAGAGGCCTTCCACACAGACACTCTCGTGGAAACTGGAACTTTTCTCGGAGACATGATCTATGCCATGAAGGATCATTTCAAAGAGATCTACTCCATCGAGCTAAGTGAAACGTTGCACGATAAGGCGAAGCTGGCTTTTCAGAAGTACCCGCACATTCACCTGGTAGCCGGCGATAGCGCAACTGCGTTGGATTTTGTCCTGCGCGACATCAAGGGTCGTTGCTTGTTCTGGCTGGATGGACACTACTCGGGAGGTATCACCGCACTGGCAGACGTACGATCCCCGATCCGGGCGGAGATCGAAGCCATTCTCCGGCATCCGGTGAAAGGCCACGTCATACTCATCGATGATGCCATCTGCTTCGACGGCAACCACGGGTATCCAACCCTGTTCGAACTGCACGACACAGTCGTCAATCGTTTCCCGGGTTACGAGATGCAGGTATTCGATAATGTGATTCAAATACGTCCCATGGCCCAGAAAGCTAACGTCGCCTAGACAAAGACGGGACGTCGCGAGTCTTCTCCGCAACGTCCCGCACCCTTCCTAAAGCTCACAATCCATTCTGGTTAGCGGAGTCGGGATGCACGACCCTGTAGCTCGCGCCGCCCTGCGACCACACCAGCAAGAGAAGGTCCTTCCCCGCCGGACTGGCATGCGCCTGGTCGACGAACTGCTGCGCCGAAGTCACCGGCTTGCGGTCCACCTCCAGGATCACATCTCCCGGCGTAAGCCCCGCATCCTCCGCCGGACTGGCCGGACGGACACTCTCGACCGCGACACCCTGTACCTGCGCAGGGATATGCAGTTGCTGCCGAACATCCGGCGTCAACTCACTCACCGCGAGTCCCAGCTTCGCCTTCTGCGGACCTGCAGCGCCGTTCCCGGACGCCACTTCCGTGTCCTTGTGGTACTCCCCAACCTTCACGTTCACGGTCTGCGGGTTCCCGTTGCGGAGAATGCCCAGAGCGATCGTCGTCCCCGGCATATCTTCACTCACTTCGACCTGCAACGCACCTCCATTCAATACCTTCTGCCCATTCAACTGGTCGATGACATCTCCGTTCTTCAGTCCCGCGCGCGAGGCCGGAGAGTCTGGGGTGACCTGCGCCACAATCGCGCCTGTCGCATCCTTCAGGTTGAAGAAGCTCGCATTCGCCGGCGTCACATCATTCATGCTGATGCCCAGATACCCGTGATGCACCACGCCCGTCTTGATCAACTGCTCCGCCGTGGCCCGCACAATCTGCGAAGGTATCGCAAACCCGGCGCCCGCAAACGACCCGCTGTCGGAGATGATGAACGTGTTGATTCCCACCAGTTCGCCATACGCATTCACCAGCGCCCCACCAGAGTTGCCGGGATTGATCGCCGCGTCCGTCTGGATGAAACCGCCTGGCTTGCGTGCGTCACGCGCATACGGATTCTGGCGGTTCACCGCGCTCACAATGCCGCGCGTCACCGAATCCTCGAAGTACCCAAACGGACTACCGAAGGCCAGCACCGTCTGTCCTGGCTTCAGCTTCGCCGAGTCTCCCCACGCAATGCTCGGCAGATCGTGTGCATCCACCTTGATCACGGCAAGGTCAGTCAGCTTATCCGCACCCACCAGCTTCGCATTCAACACCCGCCGGTCATGCAATGTCACCCGAATCTGCATCGCGCCATCGATGACATGGTTATTGGTCACGATGTAGCCGTCCGGCGAGATGATAATGCCACTGCCGATTCCATGCTCGATCTGCGGCTGCTGCGGCTGCTGCATCATGCCCTGGCCACCCTGACCGAAGAACTGCGCAAAGCCCGGCGGCAGCCCTTGCATCTGGCCCTGCTGGCTCTGGTCCTGCTCCTGGCCGGTGTCGTGTTCGGCGCCACGCGAGGTCACCGCAACGTTGACTACCGCCGGTTCAACTCGCGCCGCTACCGACTCGACTGCATGATCCAGCGCGACCAGCGAAGACACGCTATTGTCGTCCAGCGGAGAAGGCGACGAGATCATCGCCGCATGAACTCCATTGTGATGGAAGGAAAGGGTAGCTGCCAGCACGACTGCCAGCGCAGCGCCAACGGGAATGCCGAAGCGCCCCGCTCTACCGACTAATTTATTAGTTGAACCGAACATGACAAGCCCTCATACAACGGTTGGAGTTGATAGTTAGAGTTGAAAGACCAGCCAGCCGCCCGCAGTAGGCACGACTGCATACGAAGAAGAACTTTGCGTTACGACATTCCGATCCTGCGATACCAGAACCATCTTTGCGCTGCCCGGCCCATCCCACGAAGTCAGCATGACCCACTGCTGCGACGTATCGCGGCGGTCCTTCGCTACACTTCGACCTATTGACGGATGAGCTTCCCGACTCCGCTCCCGCACGTCCGCGCCTCCTGAAAGCGACTGACCTGCCGGATGAAAGCTCCGCTTGACGACCGGCATCGAAGCCTTCAGCAAGCTCTCATGTGCCATTCCCCTTCCGCGGGACGTGACTGGCTGATAGCCTCCCGCCGGCAGACCCTGCACCGACGCCGAAAGAGGCAAGACCGCGCGCGAAAACGAAACCAGTTGCGGACACCGCGAAAGGCCGGCCGCACCACTCGCGACCGCCAGTACGAGACCGCCCAGCACGACACGCGTCTGCCTCCTGCTCATCCCTTCGCGTCGGCGAAGAATGCTGTACACCCTCCGCGACAGCTCCGACTGCCTCTCAACAGCGCCCAGCGAGAGGGGCATCCTGCGCCCTTCCAGTCTTCGTTGCGCCAGCGCCGTCAAGCAGGTTGCATAGGCCTTCGGAGCGCGCGTCGAACGCAGGACATCATCGTCGCAGGCCAGTTCGCGCTCGAAGCAGAGGCGCCGTTCGATCCACACCAGCGCCGGATTCAGCGGGAACAGCACCAGCCCGATCTTCTGCAGCAGATTAATCCAGTCGTCTCCCCGCTTCAGATGGCCTATCTCATGCAACACGATCTGTTCCAGCTCGGCCGACGTCAACTGCCCGAACAGGCCCGTCGGAATAAGCACACGAGGGGAGAAAAAACCGATCACGCTGGGACAGTCAACATCGGCAGAGGTACACAGCTCCGCCGCGCGGCGGCCCTTTCCGACCCTCAGCAAGTCACCGTCCAGCTCCGTCGCTACCGGGTTCGCTCTCTTCCACACTCTGCGCAGCCGAAACCCGCTTAGCGCCAGACCTCCCGCCCGAAACATAGACAACACCAGCCACAGTCCCGCAATCGCAAAACTCCAGCGCACATCCACGTGTAAGGCGTGAACCATGGACGTCCGCCCCACCTCGACGCCCCGGCTCCGAAGCACCGGAAGCAGTCCCAGAGCCACGAAAACCAACGCCCAGACCAGAAAACGAACCGCCGCCGTCGTCTTCGGCATCAGCCGCAGACACACGGCCACGCACCCGACCAGCACAGCTCCCTGCCATATGCCGGATACGAAAGCGCCAGCGGCAAGTCCCGACCCGCCTTCGACAAGGGGCAACAGGACTGGCTGCATGGTGATCACGCACCCTCCGTGCTGTCGTCCGGGGCATTGGCGATTGCATGCTTCAGACGCTGGAGCTCCGCCGGCGTAATCTCATCGTCTCCCAGCATCGCCAGCAGCAACCGCTCCCGCGAGTTTCCGAAGAACCGCTGCATGATATGACGAACCTCGGATCGGCTCGCCTCATGCTCTGCCACGCGGGGGCTGTACAAAAATGCCCTGCCCTCCTGCCTGTGGCGCACATACCCCTTCTGCTCAAGCACCCGCACGGTCGTCAGGACGGAGTTATAGGCAATCGTATTCCCGTCCGGCATCGCCGCCACCAGCTCGCCCACAGCCGATTCCCCGCGCTCCCACAATAGCTTCATCAGCCTGAGCTCTGCTTCGGTCAACGTGATGGACTTCTTCGGCGGCATACTCTCTCATTCATCAGACGGGCAACTAATCCATTAGTTAGCAACCCGCGGCGGCATCCTGCGACAATTCACCCAATACCAAAGCACACGGTTTTTCATCATCCAATGTAAATGGCGGACGTCCTTCGCCGACGAATCACAATCGCCGGATAAATTCCCATTTCGTCGTAGTATCGTGACTCCATATGGCTGCCGAAGACGCCACCGAGCTCCGCAGGGCGCTCGAACACAATGAAATCGTGCCGTTCTTCCAGCCCCTGGTAGAACTCCGCACCGGCATGCTTCGAGGATTTGAAGTTCTCGCCCGCTGGAAGCACCCCTTGCGCGGAATCATGCTTCCGGACCAGTTCATCCCCGTGGCCGAACGCACCGGCCTTAACGGCCTGCTCACGGGAAATGTGCTCCGCGCCGTCTTTGCAGCCGCCAAAGACATCCCGGAACATCTCACTTTTTCCGTCAACATTTCTCTCACGCAGCTCACCGACCGTACACTTCCGAAGCACATCCGCCTCGCCGCCGAACAAGCCGGCTTTCCCCTGCACCGGCTCATCCTCGAAATCACCGAAAGTTCTCTCATCGCCAACACCGAACACGCCTACTACATCGCCAACGAGTTGAAGGAGCAGGGTTCGCGCCTGTCGCTCGACGATTTCGGCACCGGCTACTCCAGCCTTCGCCATCTGCAGGCGCTTCCTTTCGACGAACTGAAGATCGACGCCAGCTTCGTCCGTTCCATGACCCACACGCGCGAGAGCAGAAAGATCGCCGCCGCCATTATTGGTCTCGGCAACAGCCTCGATCTCGTCACTGTTGCAGAAGGCATCGAGAACCAGACCCACGCCGATATGCTCCTCTGGCTTGGCTGCGAGGTCGGACAAGGCTGGCTCTACGGCCGGGCCGTTGCGTCGGAAGAGCTCCCACATCTCCTCACCCTGCGAGCCTTTCCGCCCTCCTCCAGCCAGACTTCGAAGTTTGCCGACGCCTCACTGTTGCGCCACGAGGCGTTGCCCACCCAGCGCCTCGCACAGCTCCACGCCATCTACGATGGCGTCCCCGTCGGTCTCTGCTTTCTCGACCGCAACCTCCGCTACGTCAGCGTCAACAAGCGTCTGGCCGCCATCAACAACACCCCCGTAGGCGATCACATCGGGCGCGCCGTAGCCGAGATCATCCCGCACATCTTCCCCCAGGTCGAACCCTATCTCCGCCGCGCTCTTTCGGGGGAAGCCATTACCGGCGTGGAAATCCGCGAGCCGGACCCCGCGACCCCGGGCCGCTTCAAGACCCACCTGATCTCGTATCAGCCGGCCCGCGACGAGGCCGACGAGGTCATCGGAGTCTCGGTTTGCTTGGTCGACATCTCACCGCGCAAGCAGGCCGAAGAAGCGCTCGCCGAGAGCGAAGATCACTACCGCAACACCGTCGAACTCAATCCCCAGATCCCCTGGACGGCTACCCCGGAAGGCAAGGTCCTCGACGTCAGCCACCGCGCCGAACTGCTTACAGGCTTCACTAGGGACCAGACGCTCGGCGACGGCTGGCTGAAGGCCCTGCATCCCGACGACCTCGTCCGGACCCAGACCGCATGGCAGTATGCCCTGCACACCGGCGAGTGTCTCGACATCGAGTACCGCATCCGTCGCCGCGACGGTCTATGGCGCTGGATGCGGGCCCGGGCAGCTCCGCGGCGCAATGCAACCGGCGAAATCATCCGCTGGTACGGCACCCTCGAAGACGTGGACGATCACAAGAAGACCGAGCAAGCGCTTCATCGCAATGAGGCAATTCTTCGGGCGCTGTTGCATGTCACCTCGGACGGAATCATCGTCACCGAAGCCGACAGCCGATGCATCGAGATGAGCAATCCCCAGGCAGAGAACATCGTGGGCCGCTCTCTCGCTCCGCCGCGCGCCGTCGACGAGCTGACCCATGCCGGCGTGCTGCGACCCGACGGCACACAGCTACAGCCGGAGAACTTTCCTCTGTCCCGTGCCACCTTCCAGGGCGAAACCACTCCCGCGGAAGAGGTTGGTTTTCGGCGCGAAGACGGATCGTATGTCTGGGCTAGTCTGATCGCGTCACCCATCCGCACCCCGGATGGCGAGATCGCCGGCGGTGTGGTCGCCCTGCAGCCCATTGAGGAGGCGAGTCGGAAAAATCCAGGACCCAGCGGAACCCTCCCGGATAGCTGATCTGGTCAATCACGGCAATCCGGCTTGAACACGTCTTCCGTGATGAACGTCAGGCTCGAAGAACCCCCTCGAAGAGACACATGGCGAGGGGCGAACTTTCGATCCAGCCCGCCGCGCAAAGTGGAGTTACTTCGAGCCGCCCTTCTCCAGCCCCCGATACTTCAGCATCGGCTCGATCTCCGGCGCACCGCCCAGCCATGCCGCATACATCTTCGCCAGATCCTCGGTATTGCCCCGCGACAGCACCATGCTGCGGAACCGGTCGCCGTTCGCCCGCGTCAGACCGCCATGATCCGTAAACCACTGGTAGGCGTCGTCGTCCAGCATCTCGCTCCAGAGATACGCGTAATACCCGGCCGCATATCCTCCGCCCCAGATGTGCGAAAAGTAGCTCGACCGGTAACGCGGCGGAACATAGCTGATCGCCAGATTCTTCCTCTCAAGCGCAGCCTTTTCGAACTCATCCGGATTCTCAAGTGGCGCACTCACCGGCAGCGTATGCCACTGCATATCCACCTCGGCGGCGGCCAGCAGCTCCGTCAACATATATCCCTGGTTGAAGTCAGCAGCTTTTTTGATCTTCGCCGCAAGCTCCGCCGGCATCGGAGCGCCCGTCCTGTAGTCCTTAGCATAATGGCTGAAGACTGCCGGATACGTGGCCCAATGCTCATTGAACTGCGACGGAAATTCAACAAAGTCGCGCGGCACCGATGTCCCCGAAAGCGTCGGATATTTCGTTGCCGCAAACATCCCGTGCAGCGCATGGCCGAACTCATGGAACATCGTCGTCACGTCGGTGAAGCTGATCAGCGCCGGCTGGCCCTCCGCCGGCTTCGGCAGGTTCGCCACGTTGTACACCACGGGCAGATTTCCCAGCAGCTTGGATTGATCCACGAAGCTGCTCATCCAAGCGCCGCCATTCTTGTTGTCGCGCTTGTAGTAGTCGCAGTAGAACAGCGCCAGCGGCTTGCTATCGGCGTCGAACACCTCGAACACCCGTACATCCGCGTTCCAGACCGGAATGTCCCTGCGCTCCTTGAACGTCAGCCCGTACATCTGGTTCGCCGCATAGAAGACGCCATTCTGCAGCACATTGTTCAGCTCGAAATAAGGCCGCACCTGCGCCTCATCCAGGTCGTACTTTGCCTTCCTCACCTGCTCCGAGTAGAAGTCCCAGTCCCAGGGCTGCAGTTGAAAGCCGCCCTTCTGGGTATCGATGACGTCCTGGATGTCTTTCGCCTCCACCGCCGCCTTCGCCGTCGCCGCCGGCACCAGCGCATCCATAAACTTCAACGCATTCTCGGGTGTCTTCGCCATCTGGTCGTGCAGCTTCCACCCGGCATAGCTGTCGAATCCCAGCAGCCTGCCCTTCTCCGCGCGCAACTGAGCCAGCCGGGATATCGTCGCTCGCGTATCGTTCGCATCGCCCCGTTCGGCCCGCGTCCAGGAATCCTCAAACACCGCCTGCCTGGTACTCCGGTCGGTCAGCGACACCAGCCAGGGCTGCTGGGTCGTATTCTGCATCCCCAGCACCCAGCCTTCCTTCTTGCGCGATTTCGCCAACTGCGCAGCTCCGCTGATCTCCGCCTCGCTCAGCCCTGCCAGCGCAGCCTTGTCCGTCGTGGCAAACGCAGCGTCTTTGGTCGCCGCCAGCACCTTCGTCCGAAACGCATTCGACAGGGTCGACTCTTCCTCGTTCAGCTTTTTCAGCCTGTCCTTATCGGCGACCGAAAGATTTGCCCCCGCCCGCACAAACCGGTCGTAGTAGAACTCCACCAGCCGTCGGTCCTCTGCATCGAGCTTCAGCGACTCGCGTTCCTTGTAGATCGCCGCTACCCGCTGAAACAGCCTCTCATTCAGGTAGATCGCATCCTGATGCGCCGCCAGCTTCGGAGCCTCGACGGCCTGCAGCTTTTCAAGAGTAGGGTTCGTATTCGCGCCAGTTACTCCGAAGAACGCGCTCGTCACTCGATCGAGCAAAGCGCCGGTCTTCTCCATCGCAACAACCGTATTCTCGAACGTAGGCGGCGCCTGGTTATCGGCAATCACCTGCATCTCTTCCAACTGCCGCGCCATCCCGGCCTCGATCGCGGGCTGGTAATCGCTGTCCTTGATCTTGTCAAAGGGCGGCGCATGGAAGGGCAGCGTACTCGGCGCATAGAAAGGGTTTTCCGGACCGAAAGCGGTCTCGGGGGCCTGGGCAGGTAATGTAGCAAAGCTAAGGGTTGGGCTCATTATGATCGCGCCGAAGGTGAGCAACAGCGGCATCTGGAAAAGTATCGTCTTTGTCCTGCGGGCCTGTATCGTGTTCCTCACCGTTCGTACATCCTCCAAAGCTCCGATTGTAGAGGATGCACACTCTCAGCCCGTTTCCAACCGTCGTTATCTCGCTAAAGCAGCGCCAGGCAGCCGATCGTGTGTAGATCATGTGAGCTTGGTAGCCATTCCTGGAGAGCCCGGGCACCTCGCCGTGCCGTGATCCGTTGCTCAATCCGCCGTCGGACCCTTGTTCTGGTGGTTGCCTGTTCTTAAATCGGCATCATCCGTGTAATTCGGTGTTAGGCTTTTCGCGTCCGCGCCGGCTCCGTCCAGGCAGCGCCCGGAGGTTCCTATGCATGCCTCTATCGACCGAACCCCCGCTCCCACCCGTCTCCCCCAGCTTGCGGGTCTCGACCTCCAGGCTCGCTATCAATCCGCGCGCATCGGTGGTGACTACTTCGACGCCGTTGCCCTCGGTCCCCACGTCATCTTCCTGCTGACCGACATCGCCGGTACCCGCACGACTGCCCACACCATCGCGGCCGCCGCGCAAGACACGTTGTATCAGCAGGCGCCCCAACTGTTCGGAGCAACCCAAAACAATCTCACCGACGCCCTCTCCTCCCTCGCCCACGAAATCAACCGCGCCATCATCACAGCAGCCGGAGGTGTCTGCTTCGCGCCTACCTTTCTCGGCTGCTTCGATCTCCCCCTCGGCGTGCTCACCTACATCAACGCCGGCGGCCAGCCCGCAATCTTCAGCGACTCCAAAGCCAACCGCATCCTGGGTAACGCCACGATGCCGCTCGGCCTTTTCACCCACATCACCTACGAGCCCGCAATCCAGGCCTTCGAACCGCGCGACCGCCTCCTGCTGGTGACCAAAGGCGTGGCTCAGTGCAGCCCGGATTTCCTTAGCCCGGACAGCCTCAGCCACCTCTTCCACGAGACCACGTCGAACACTGCGCTCGGCCTCTGTGAAACCGCCCTCTTGCACGCAGATCGACACAGAAAACCACCCTGGTACAGAATGTTCCGTTCTGCCGAACGAGTCGAAGACCTGACCGCCGTCGCCCTATTGCGTCCCGCTATAGCCTGATCACCCGGTTACTCGCTAGGAACTTGTCAGGACCTCTTAGGACCTTGTCAAGCCACTCCACGCCCCAAACCCGCGCCATTCCAGCACAAACCGAAGGCGCAGCAGTTGAGTGCAATCTTCTATACTGAAGAAGCAGGTCAGAAACCTCAACCGGTCTCCCGATTAACGCCCAGACCAGGGGAAACCGCAAGTCCGACCCTAACTAACCTGATTCCAAGACTTTGCACGTTTTTGTGAGGGGGGCGGGGTAATCTGCACCGAACGGGAGACGCTTCTGCCGGTAGCCAAACTCACACTCGAGCTGGAGATTCCCCACGCGCAATCCCTCAAAGACCGTCGCCAGGTGGTCCGCTCCATGAAAGACACGCTCCGCAAGGGCTTCAACATCTCTATCGCGGAACTCGATGAAGCAGTCGTCTGGAACCGCGCCACCCTGGGCATCGCTGCGATCTCCGCGTCTACCGGCTATCTGACCGGGCAACTTCAGCAGGTCGAACGCGCCGCGCAACGAATTGCCAACACAACAGGTGCGGAAATTCTCGATTGCTATGCCGAGATCCTGCCCGACTGAGCGAACACTGAAGATCTCGCCCGAAGAGGACCGGTCGTGCGAGACATCATCGAGAATTGCCATCGGCAGAGAAAACGCCCGTGGTTACCAAAGGCAGCTAGGTTCAACGCCCCATCTTTGATATCCTCAACCGTTCACCCCCGTCGAAACCCTATGCCCGAGCAACGCGCCAGAACGTACCACCGCAACCGAGTCGCAAATACGTTTTCCGAAGAGATTGGAGCGATGCTGGAAGGAGAACTCTCCGACCCGCGTATCGCACCCAGCTACGTTACCGATGTCGTGCTTGCTCCCGGCGGCAAGTCCGCCCGCATCTTCGTCGCTGTACACGGCAGCGAGGAGGAGGAAGCGTCCACTCTCGAAGGCCTTACCACTGCCCGCGCCTACATTCGCTCTCAACTCCGGGACCGCATGGGGGTGCGCCACGTTCCTGAACTCAGCTTCGCAATCGACCGCTCCGAGAAGATGACTGGCCGCATGGAAGAGCTACTCGCCCGCACCCGCAAACGCGACAAAAAGCGCGCCGATGCCGAACCTGTTGCCGCGACCCCTGCCAAACCATGACCCAGACGCCAGAGCTTAGCGGATTGCAGGCGCAACACTCGCAAAAACCGCATCAGGACGCCCAATGCGAGGACTCCCACATCGTCGCGCTGCTGTCGGCTTTCCGCTCCCACAAGAAGCTCCTGCTCACCTCCCATGCGCGCCCCGACGGCGACGCCATCGGGTCCGTCCTGGCCCTCGCCGAGGTCCTCGACCAGCTTGGCTGCACGACCGACATCATCCTGGCCGATCCCATTCCCACCATCTATCGCACCCTGCCGAACGTCGGCCGAATCCACCACGCCGCCTCGGCCGACGACATCGATCCCAACCCGGACACCCCAGCCATCCTGCTCGAATGCGACGGCACCGCCCGCACCGGCCTCGTGGGATTGGAGGGCCGCACCCTGATCAACATCGACCACCACGCCAGCGGACGCCTCTTCGCCTCCATCAACTGGATCGATGAGCACGCCTGCGCGGTCGCCGCCATGATCTACCGCATCGCCATCGCCGCGAAGATCGATTTCACCTCCTCCCTCGCCACCTGCCTGTATACCGCCATCCTCTCCGACACCGGCTCGTTCACCTACGCCAGCACGAATGCAGAGACTTTCGCCGTCGTTCATGATCTGGCCACCAAAGGAGCAAACCCGAGCCAGATCGCCCGAGACCTCTTCTTTTCGAACCCCGCCAGCAAGGTGCGCCTGCTCGGCGCCGCACTTTCGAACCTGCAATGCGAGGACGGGATCGCCTGGACCTGGGTTACCAGCAACGATATGGACACGGCGGGCGCCGATGCCGAAGATTGTGAAGGTGTAGTCAACTATCTGATCGGCATTGCCGGTGTGGAATCCGCCTTCTTCCTGAGGGAGGTGGCGGATGCCAGCCAGTTTCGCCTTAGTATTCGTAGCAAGGGAGGACTCGACGTCTCGCAGGTCGCCGAGCACTTCGGCGGCGGTGGACATCGCAACGCCAGCGGCTGCACCCTGGACGGTCCCCTCCACTCCGCCACCGACCGCATACTGACCAAGATCCGGGCGGGACTTTGCTAGCCCTGCCTCGGTGGTACCAGCGGACGGACGACCTCCGGCATCCGGCCGATCCTGGCGCGTCTGCTACCCACACACCTATCGCATGGCTTCGAAGCCGTCTCACGCTTCCTGCCCCGGTGGCCCTGCGCGAGTTTGTGGTCCTGCTCCTGGTCAGCGGCTTTCTGCTTCTTTACGGCCTGGTTCCCATCTTCGGAGGCGACCAGCTCGGCCTGGTAGGAGCCGACGAGCCCAGATACGCCCAGGTAGCCCGCGAGATGCTCGCCGCCCACTCCGAAGGCTGCCACGAGGTAGACGCCAAGATGGTCCCCCACAGCTTGCGTATGGCGGACCTGCGCAACTCCTTCCATTGCCTGCTCTCCGGCACCGTCACCCCCATCCTGTATGGGAGGCCATGGCTGGAAAAACCGGCACTCTATTACTGGCGTGCCATGAGCTTTTTCAAGGAGTTCGGCATATCCGACTGGTCGGCACGGCTGCCCTCCTCATCGGGAGCTTTTGCGCTCATTGTCCTCATCTTCCTGCATATGCGGCGTTTCCGTCCCGGAGGCCATCTCGATGCCGCTCTCATCACGGCGTCCTGCCTTGGAATCTTCAGCTTTGCGCGAGGCGCTTCGACCGACATGCAACTGGCGGCTCCGTTCTGCATCGGCATGCTCGGCTGGTATGCCTGGTATGAGACCGGCAAGAAGTTCTGGCTGTTCGACCTCTACTTCTTCGGCGCAGCAGCCACCCTTGCCAAAGGTCCCGTAGCGCCATTTCTCGCGCTCGCCATCATCCTGCTGTTCGTCGGCCTCCGGCGGGAGTGGTCGGTACTACGGCGCACCATCTGGCTGCCCGGCGTCCTGCTCTATCTCGTGATGGTGCTGCCGTGGTATATCGCTGTTCAGAAGCGGAACCCCACTTTCTACAAATTCTTCTTCCTCGAACACAATCTGGAACGCTTTGCGACCAATCGCTACCAGCACCACCAGCCATTCTGGTTCTATCTCGCAGTGCTGCTGATTGCCCTGATGCCGTGGACGATCATCTCACTCCGCGCCCTGGTTGACTCCGTCGAGGTATCGATTGCCGAGTGGAAGGTCAGGCACAATCCCCAGCGATATATCGGCCATACCCGCTCCGGCGACGCATTCCCCGAGTTTCTCGTCCTCTGGGCTCTCTTCCCCATCGTCTTCTTCTCCTTCTCCGGGTCGAAGCTCCCCGGCTACATTCTGCCTTCCATTCCACCACTTACAATTCTGACCGCCGACTATCTGAACCGCGTCCGTCGCCAGGGATTGCCGGGGTGGCTGCTCTGGTCTCATGCGGCATTCTGCGGCCTTCTGGTTTTCGTGCTTGTACTGGCACCACAGCACATGAAGTACCAGACCTTCGTTCCGTCGGCCCAGTGGCTTGCGATCGCTCTCGCAGCGGCTCTTGTCTTTGGGGGCGCAGTCTTCCTGATCGTGCGCCGCTGGGGCGTTCTGCAGGTCTGTAGCGCAACCCTTGTGCCGATTTTGGCGATACTGGTCTTTCTGCTCGGGTTTCATGGCAAGGAACTCGATTTGACGTATTCCGCCCGTCCTCTTGCGCGCGAGATCCAGCAAAAAGCTCCAGGCGTGCCGCTGATTGCACTGGAATCGGTGAAGCGGGATATGGACTACGGCCTCGCGTTTTACCGCAACCAGCCGACGATCCACTACGAAGCGGACGGCGTTCCGGCAGCCGAACATGTCCTTGTAATCCCGACCAGCGATACGGCTGAACTGCCGCGTTGGCTCGCTGGCCGCATCTACGAGCCTCTTTTTCTATACCCGTCGCAGGGGTTGGCCGTCTACCGTGTCTATGCTCGTCCTTGAGCGTGGCCCGCAGGCTTTCACGTGACATCTGTGTGTCGTTTGCGGAATCCTGTAAGCTCAACCAAAGACACGTTAGACACGTTCGAGGACATGACAGTAGCGACCCAACTCGAGATCCTCGACCTGCGGCACTTTTCCGCCCGACAGCTTCGGCCTTTGCTCGAAACAGAGGCTCGTGTATGGCAGGAGCGGCTGCGCTGGAACTATCAGAGCTCGACAGAACTCCTGTTGCAATATCTCGATTCGCGCATTCTGCCGGGGTTTGTCGCTCTGGATCGGGGGCGGGTCTGCGGCTTCACCTTCTGCGTCTACGAAGGTCATAAGGCTGTCGTCGGGGATGCTTTCGCCGTGGCCCCCGAGCAGGCGCAGATGCTGCGGATTACACGCATGCTTCTGCATCATCTGCTTCAGCTTCTGCAGCATTCGCCCGGGATTCAGAGGATCGAATCGCAGTTGCTGCTTTATGACGCGGGCTCAATCGACGAAGCTTTCCTCTGGGCGGGCTTCACGATGCATCCGAGGCTCTTCATGGAGTACGACCTGAGGTCCGCCGCACCCAGGATCGTTTCACCGAGAATCGGTCCGTTGAACAGCCACAGCCATGCGTGGGAGTTGCCGTCCACGGTTGAGTTGATCTCTTGGTCGGGGGAGCAGTACCAGGCAGCGGCGGAGTTGATACATGCCTGCTATGTGGGACATATCGATGCCCGCATCAACGACCAGTACTGTTCGCTGCATGGTTCGCTGCGCTTTCTTCACAATATTGTGCGGTTTCCGGGGTGCGGGGTGTTCGACGCGAACCAGTCATGGATGCTGCGGGAGCGAAGCAGCGGGAAGTTGCTGGGAATGGTGCTTTGTTCGCGGGTAGCGGAGGATGTGGCGCACATCACGCAACTGTGTGTGGCACAATCCCGGCGCGGCGAGGGACTGGGGCGGCGGCTGCTGCTGCACGCGATGGAGCAGCTGGCCCGGTCGGGATTCGCGGCCATTACGCTTACCGTGACGGAGGCGAACCGGCCGGCGGTAAAGCTATACCAGGAACTCGGGTTCGTTACCCGGCACCGGTTCGACGCCATGGTCCTCGACAAAGAGGCACATACCTAAGACGAGGTATATCTGCTCATTTTTCCGGTTGTGGTGAATGTGCGTTTTTGCCGGGTGTTTTGGCAAAAACGGGTGACTGGATGTGGTGCAAACACGGTGAGTTTGTGGTGCAATGCGTGGTAAAGCTGGATTGCCGGCTGACGCTGAAACGGGTCTGAAAAGTACGCCAGAATTTGCAGGTTTATTTTCAGCTTGCCAAAAGCTTCCTGCGCCTTCTCGCCTTGAGGAGCATGAAGATTCGATTGAAGACGATGGCCCCTGTCGTGTCGATCAGGACGTCGTAGATGCTGCTGGTGCGGCCGAGCAGGATGCGCTGGTGCAATTCGTCGAGGCTGGCAACGCCAAAGGTACAGATGACCGCGAGGGCGGCTGCGGAGAAGGGCAGCCGGCTGCGCGAGCCTTGCCAGGAACGTCGCAGGCTGCTGTACCAGCCATGACGGAAGAGGAGGCTCAAGGTGCCGTATCCCAGGAAATGCCCTACCTTGCGCAGCAGCAGATTGACTGTTTCGACCCGCGCCACGTCGGCGTGGCCCCAGAGCGCGTGACAGAGGTCGAGCAGCCAGCGAGCGGTATTGGCTCCGCTCATCCTGCTGGTCGATTCGAAGCAGACGACGGTGAGACCGAGTAACGCGGGGAGCCACGCTATGGTGATCGGCGGCTCCGGTGCGCTGTTCGAGGAGGCCTGATATTTGTTCATTGCGAGTTCCCGGTGAACCAGCTTCGATGCTGCACTGTCCTGGACATTGGACGCACGAGAAGCATGAACCGCAGATCGCCAGCAGGCCGCTACGGGATGACGAACAAAGGACAAGCGACCGCAACCTGAGCGGTGACTCGCCCCTACACCCCTATTCGACGTGGTAGTTGGGGGCTTCGCGGGTGATGATGACGTCGTGGACGTGGCTTTCGCGGAGGCCGGCGTTCGAGATGCGGATGAAGCGGGCGTTGGCCTGAAGTTCCTCAATGGTTCCGCAGCCGAGATAGCCCATGCCCGAGCGCAGGCCGCCTACGAGCTGATACACCATGCCTTCGAGCGGTCCGCGGTGCGGCACGCGTCCTTCGATGCCCTCGGGGACGAACTTGGCGAGGCGGTTGAGGCTGCTGCCCTCGCGGGCGGTCAGGGAGGGGCGCTCGGTGCTAGCGGCGTCTTCCATATCGTCTTTGCCCTGGAAGTAGCGTTCGCCGGAGCCCTGGGCCATGGCGCTCAGCGATCCCATGCCGCGATACGCTTTGAAGCTGCGGCCCTGGTAGAGGATGGTTTCACCGGGGCTTTCGTCGACACCGGCGAAGAGCGAGCCCATCATCACGACGCTTGCGCCTGCCGCGATGGCTTTGGTGACATCGCCCGAATACTTGATGCCGCCGTCGGCGATGACAGGGATGCCGCGCGGGCTGGCGGCGCGGAAGGCCTCGGAGATAGCGGTGATCTGGGGCATGCCCGCGCCGGTGACCATTCGAGTGGTGCAGATGCTTCCCGGCCCGATGCCGACCTTGATGGCATCGGCGCCTGCGTCCATCAAAGCGATTGCGCCCTCGTAGGTGGCGATGTTGCCGGCGAGAAGGTCGATGTCGGGAAAGGCCTTCTTCACCGACGCGACAGCTTCTAGGACGCGCGAGGAGTGGCCGTGGGCGGAGTCGATGGCGAGCGCATCGACCCGGGCGGCGACCAGGGCGGCGGCGCGCTCCATAAAGTCGCCGGTCGCGCCGATGGCTCCAGCGACACGCAGGCGGCCCTGGGAGTCTTTGGAGGCATTGGGATACTTGAGCTTCTTCTGGATGTCCTTGACGGTGATCAGGCCCTTGAGCTCGTACTCGTCATTGACGACCAGGAGCTTTTCGACGCGGTGCTGGTGGAGGATCTGCTCGGCCTGTTCGAGCGTGGTGCCGACCGGGACGGTGATGAGGTTGGTCTTGGTCATCACGGAGTCGATCAGGAGATCGGTGCGGGAGACGAAGCGCAGGTCGCGGTTGGTAAGGATGCCGACGAGCTTCTTGTTCTTGGTGACCGGGACGCCGGAGATTTTGTAGCGGCGCATGACCTCGAGGGCTTCGGCGATGGTCTGATCGGGCGTGATGGTCACGGGATCGACGATCATGCCGCTCTCGGAGCGCTTGACCTTGTCGATTTCGCCTGCCTGCTGCTCAATGGAAAGATTGCGGTGAACGACCCCCAAGCCGCCCTGCTGGGCCATGGCGATGGCGAGGCGCGATTCGGTGACGGTGTCCATAGCGGCGGACATGAGCGGAGTGTTCAGGGTGATGCTGCGGGTGAGCTGAGTCTGGGTGCTTACCTGGGTGGGAACGACATCGCTGTAGGCGGGGACGAGGAGGACATCGTCGAATGTCAGGGCTTCGGTAATCTTCGTCATGTCCATAGGGTTAATCTAATGATTGTAAATTTCCCCCGGCGGTGAAGCAAACCAGCCTATTTGAGCGCGGACTTCCTCCAGGGCATTGCCTCGTACGCGTATTCCAGGCGGCGGAATGGGATGCTTTTCGAGCACTCCCGCATCCCGTAGTGGCAGAATGTATCCGTGAGCAGAATATGATCTTTGTGAGCTTGACGCGCCTGAGAATCAGGTCGATCCGTTTCGTCCCGCTGTTTGTGCTTCATACGTCCGGTTCGCTGAGGCAGGTAAGAAGGGCGCCTGGGTTTCAGGGCGGCGCGCTGCTGGCTGACCGGAGCTGGACCTTCTGGACGCTGACAGCCTGGGATACTCAGGAGAGTATGCGCGGATACATGATCTCGGGCTCACACAAGAAAGCCATGCCGCATCTCTTGGATTGGTGTGACGAAGCTTCGGTGGCGCACTGGACCCAGCCGGAGCCCAACCTGCCCTCATGGACTGAAGCTGACAGACGCATGCGCGAGAGCGGCCGCATATCGAAAGTGCTACACCCAAGTCCTCAGCACGCCACGTTGAGCTATAGAGCTCCGCGCACGACGACAGGCGGAACGATTACGCGGTCTTGATCCAATTTTCGCGCAGATGGATTTGCCTGACGAAGGTACTGTGTCAACGAGCGAATCACTCTAATGACATCTGCGCAGCCCTCGTTCCAATTACTGTTGGGAACTGGTTGAAGAAGCTGTCGAGATCTTCGCCGCGAAGTTACCATCGATCACTTCGAACTGCCCGGTCCGACTATACGTATGGGTGCCGAGATTGTTGCTTACCCAAGTGGGCTCGAGCCGCGAGATGGGGCGCTCCTCGTATTCGGTTTCGGTCAGGGTGAGTACCTCCGAGAATACGATCGCATAGCCGTACGCCTTGGCGCAGTCCTGCGATGGCCGAATCAGCCGGCCTTCATCGTGGAAGAGCGCACCTGCGGGGCGCGAACGACGTACATCTGACACGACCGGATTAGATGGGTGAGCGACCCAGGGGCCGAGGAGCGCTTCGGAGAAGAAGATGCCAAGCTCGTCGCAGTTGGAGTACCTGCCATTCGAGATACCAGCGAACATCCAGTACTTGCCGTCAGCCTTGTGGATGGTCGCGTCAACTGCGTAGATGTCGCTCAGCAGCACGGCTTCAAGCGCCCACTCGCCAGGAAAGCTGGTCGCGCGGTAGAGCTCGACGGTGCGGTTTTGCTTGGTCTCCGGGATCATGTAAACCTCTCCCTCATGCTCAAACAAGAATGGATACGAGAGGTGGTAGGGCCGGCTGAGAACCTCGAAGGGGATACCGGGAACGCCATCGGGACTAACTTCGCAGCAGGAGATGCGCGCGCGTCCTTCGCTATACCGGAGATCTTCAAAGAAAAGGAACGTCGTATCATCCTTTTCGAAAAGGAAAGGATCCGCATAGAAACGATCTTTCTGCGGCAGCATGAGCGTATAACCGGCGCCGCTGTCAAACCGATTGACTGTGCTGCGGCGGCGAATCGCGAGAAACCATTGGGGGTGCGAACCCTGAAGACGCGCCACCACCCGCGCGCGAACTGAGCCATAGAAGCGCCTGGACAGGAAGATCGCCATGTGAAGAGCGTCTGGAGTGCGATAGATACCCCGCGAATAGGGTTCCTGCTCATTGAAGGTCGGCAGGGACTCGATATACTGCATCCCGCGGGCATCGAGATCGCGCAGCCGTCTCATCGCAAATTCAGCCGTCTTCCAGTAATTCGCGTTTCTATTGCCATAAAGCGAACTTTGGTCGGTAGAGGAATGACTGCGGTAGATCACGTGTCCACCGTCCAGTGAGTCGGTCAGAATCTGCAGAATCGTCCCCGAGACAGGATTCTGCTCGTAGATCTCCCAGAAGAGCGGCGGCCCGCCACGATATTCAAGGTTGTCATCGTGGTGAAACGACCACACACCGCAACGCGCAGCGCTCAGGATGCCGCCACGAATGATCCGAAAACCGAAGCGAAAGAGCACGTCGAGTTTGTGACTGCGGATAAGCTCAAGCTCGTCCCCTTCTATTCGATCCGTGAACCCCTTACGCACCGGCAGAACGGTGATGCGCGAAACATCACGGAGCAAAGGGGCGAGATCAACCGAGGCCTTGGCGTCAAGAGCCGATTTGTTCCGCCGATAGTCCCACTGCTCATAGCGATGAAACAGGGTAAGCTTCCAGTGATTGCGGAGGCGCTTACCGAGTGGTGGCCTCTGCTCAGGGGGAGGAGTGTTCAAGACGACGAGTTCAATACGCGCGAAGTCAGACGTCTGAATATCTTCGATAATCTTCGCAACCCATGCACTTGAAGCATACGAGTCCAGCATGATCCCGATACGGAGCATATCTCTCCCGATGGCTGAAATGGTTCAAGTCATCATAGGGCGGTACATGCTGCACAGCAACAAAATCTCGTACCGCAAAAGCGGGCAGAACATACCAGGGTGAATATGTTGCACGCAGAAAGTGATCAGCAAACACTTCTGGAGTCGCAGATCGAATCTGCGGCTCCAGAGTGTAGATCAATTTTGCGGTTGGAAGCTAAGCGACGACTTCAATGCCCATCGAGCGGGCGGTCCCTCGAATGCTCTTGGCGGCTGCCTCGACCGAAGCAGCATTCAGGTCCGGCATCTTCTGGGTTGCGATCTCGGTGATCTGCTTCTCCGTCACCTTGCCGAGCTTTTCCTTGTTCGGCGTACCCGAGCCCTTGGGAATACCGGCAGCCTTGAGCAGAAGAACAGCCGCGGGCGGCGTCTTCGTGACGAAGCTGAAAGTACGGTCTGCGTACACGCTGATGACGACCGGGATCGTAAGGCCGGCCATGTCAGGCGACTTGGTACGCTCGTTGAACTGTTTGCAGAACTCCATGATGTTGACCTGCGCCTGGCCAAGTGCCGGCCCGACGGGAGGTGCCGGTGTCGCTTTGCCGGCCATGATCTGAAGCTTGACGTATCCTGTGATCTTCTTCGGTGCCATTTCTCTCAATCCTCTTTATGCTTCTAGCGGCCGGCTCACGCCTGCTGCTGAATCGGTACAGCTAAATTGTTTCCGGCTGCAAATGCCGCTCAGGAGAACTATTCCTCAATCTTCTCTACCTCGGAGAAGGTGAGTTCGACGGGCGTGGGACGGCCGAAGATGCTGACCATCACCTTGAGGGTCTGTTTATCTTCGTTCACATCATCCACCGCGCCATTGAAGTTCGCAAAGGCGCCCTCGTTGATGCGGACTTGCTCGCCCTTGGCGAACTTGACCTTCGAACTCGGCTTGCCGGCAGAGGTGTCGGAGCGGAAGAGAATGGAGCTGACCTCCTGCTCGGACAGGGCCACCGGGTTATCGCCCGTGCCAAGAAATCCTGTGACCCTCGGAGTATTCTTGATAACGTGCCAGAGATCGTTGTCGAGGTCCATCTCAACCAGGACGTAACCCGGCAGAAACACGCGTTCAATCGTATATTTCTTGCCATTGCGAAGCTCGGTAACCGGCTCCGTGGGAATCATGATCCGGCCGATGCGATTCTGAAGTCCGAAGGCCGAAATACGGCTCTCAAGCGACTCGCGCACCTTGCGTTCGAAGCCCGAGTAGGCGTGAATGATGTACCACTTGAAGTTCTCGTTGACCGGCGGCGCAAGTTGCTCGGACGACTGATCTCCCTCAGGCTTCTGCTCTTCCGGATTTTGCTCTTCTGCCGCCATCGTTATGCCTTTGTCGCGCGTCATCTGATCTCTCTACTCGCCTCGCCTCGAACCGCGAAGCCGCTTTAGTGTTTCGTAAGGCTGTGCAGCAGTGTTTCAATGGCGCGACCGATGATATTGTCGACCAGCCAGAAGTACGCGGCAAAGATGAAAACCGTCACCAGAACCACGATTGTGGTCGACTGAACATCGGGCCACGACGGCCAGTACGCCTTGCGCATCTCGCTGCGCACATCGTTCAGGAACTCGCCAAGGCGCTCGGGTTGAGCCTTCAGATGCTGCATGCCGGTGATGGGCTGTTCGGTTACCGCTATTGTCTTGGCCATCGTACTGCCTCAAATCTCTGTGTTGCGAAGTGGAAGTTCCCGGACTCAGGGGCCGGGCAAACTGGCGGGGGAGCTCGGATTCGAACCGAGAAGTTCGGTTTTGGAGACCGACAGTTTAACCGTTGAGCTTACTCCCCCGTGGTGCGGAACAAGGACCATGCCCTCGTTCCCGAATCCGGCTGGAGACTACTTCGTTTCTTTGTGGTCCGTGTGCTTGCGGCAGGTATTACAAAACTTCGAGAACTCCAGACGCCCAGTGGTCGTCTTTTTGTTCTTCGTCGTCGAGTAGTTCCTGTTTTTGCAATCTGGGCACTGCAATGTGATAATTTCGCGCATCTTTCTATCCTAACCGATTTTGCGGGAAATCACTTCACCGCAAAACCCTTTCATTTGAAGGTGCCGGTCCGGAGGCATCCTTCCTGCCCCGGACTCCGACCTCTTTATTTGATGATCTCGCTGATGGTTCCGGCGCCGACGGTCCTGCCGCCTTCGCGGATAGCGAAGCGCAGACCCTTCTCCATTGCGACCGGCGTATGCAGCGTGATCTCCAGCTGAACGTTGTCGCCGGGCATCACCATCTCGGTGCCCTCCGGCAGCTTCGCCGAACCCGTCACGTCCGTGGTACGGAAGTAGAACTGCGGACGGTAGCCGTTGAAGAACGGAGTGTGGCGTCCGCCCTCTTCCTTGCTCAGCACGTAGATCTCGCCCTTGAACTGGGTGTGAGGCGTAATCGAGCCGGGCTTGGCCAGCACCATCCCGCGCTCCACATCTTCCTTCGCAATACCGCGCAGCAGCAGCCCGGCATTATCCCCAGCCAGACCTTCATCCAGCTGCTTCTTGAACATCTCCACGCCCGTGCACACCGTCTGCTGCGTGTCGCGGAAGCCGACAATCGAGCACGCCTCGCCCACCTTGATCTTGCCCCGCTCAATACGGCCCGTCACCACAGTCCCACGGCCCGAGATCGAGAAGATATCCTCGATCGGCATCAGGAAAGGCTGGTCAATCGCACGCTCCGGCTGCGGAACATACTTGTCCACCGCCGCCATCAGCTCGTCGATCTTCGCCTCCCACTGTGCCTCGCCATTCAGCGCGCCCAACGCAGAGCCGCGGATGATCGGAGTGTCGTCGCCCGGATAGTCGTACTTCGACAGCAGCTCGCGAACCTCCATCTCCACCAGCTCGATCAGCTCCTCGTCCTCAACCGCATCGCACTTGTTCAGAAACACCACAATGTACGGCACGCCAACCTGACGCGCCAGAAGTACGTGCTCCTTGGTCTGGGGCATCGGGCCATCGGTCGCCGCAACCACCAGGATCGCACCGTCCATCTGCGCCGCGCCCGTGATCATGTTCTTGATGTAGTCCGCGTGGCCCGGGCAGTCGACGTGCGCATAGTGCCGGTTCGGCGTCTCATATTCCACATGGCTCGTCGCAATCGTGATGCCCCGCTCGCGCTCCTCAGGTGCATTGTCAATCGTGTCAAACGAACGAAACTTGTTGTTCGGGTTGTGCTTCGACAACACCTTCGTGATCGCCGCCGTCAGCGTCGTCTTGCCATGATCGATATGCCCAATCGTCCCAATGTTCACATGCGGCTTCGACCGGTCAAACTTTTCCTTGCCCATGACTCTCTCCGTCTCCTCGTGTTGGCCGGCGCATGCACCGGGTTTCAGGTCAGTTACTTCGAACGAAAGCTAAACTTGGCTTCAATAGTACGCATACAGCTTGAAAAACTTTTCCCGCAGCTCAGGGGCGACTTTTTCCAGGCTGGCGAGATATAACTCGCGAATCTGGCCCTGGTCGGAGTTGCCGAGCCTGCCGTACTCTGCCGCAGCGGAAGCTCCCAGAACTCCCCTGCCAAGTACAGTCTCGAAGTCCCGGATGCGAAGCTTCGAGCGCTCCAGTGACCGAAGAAAATCCGCAATCCGACCCGAGGAGAAAGACGCCTCAATGGAGGCTTTTACCGCGTCATAGATCGCGGGATCGGCGACGGCAAGTACCGGCTGCACATACGTGGCGCTCAAGACACTCTCCTGCGACTGGATACTTTCCAATCGCCTGCGAAATCAGTGGAGCGGGAGACGGGAATCGGACCCGCGACCAACAGCTTGGAAGGCTGTGACTCTACCACTGAGTTACTCCCGCCCTGTTGCAACAACAAAACGAATATCTGGAGCTGACGGAGAGGCTTGAACTCTCGACCTCTCCCTTACCAAGGGAGTGCTCTACCACTGAGCTACGCCAGCCTTCTAAAACTCTCTCCTGCACCTTCAATCCTACCTCGAACGCAGGCGGCCAAGCAGGACACGAAAGGCAAAAAATCCTAACAAGATCCAAGTCAGCGTCTGGTACTTACCAGGCTCCATCGTCTGCCAAACCGCAATCGCCAGCAAACCGAGAACAGCCAGCGCAATATACAGCCTTCCGCTGCCTGCCGGACTCAGATCCACTTCACTCACCGCTTAAAACTGACTGGTGCACAGGGGAGGATTCGAACCTCCGTAACTCGAAGAGTGGCAGATTTACAGTCTGCTGCCATTAACCGCTCGGCCACCTGTGCACATCCTGCGAAAATGTCTGGCACACAGCCTTCATGTCAACCTCTCAGGCCCATACGCGATTCCAACTGCGAACCGGACGGGTGCTAAAGCCCTTGAAGGAGTGACCGGAGGTCTGCCAAGCCAGAACGGCACGCAGTACAACCAAATCCGTCTTTCCGTGCTACTCAACCGCTGCATGGAACTGGAGCTGACGAAGGGATTTGAACCCCCGACCCTCTGATTACAAATCAGATGCTCTACCAGCTGAGCTACGCCAGCCCAAACAGCTTTTGCTCCCTGTGAACCCAGCCGCCAAACGCGCAACCGTGCCTGCGCAGAGTGCGCCACAGAGGTAACTCTAGCATAGCCTCAGCCCTGCGGCAATGCTCTGCCGTGCTCGGCCGATCCACAGGATGGGAGTTCGAAGCGCTGAGCCCCGCGCACCTCAACTCGGGTAATCGGCTATCCTGAGTCCGGACAACGTGAACCCTACCTTGATCTCCGCACCTCCGTCGCTTGATCTCGCTTTTGCCGAGTGGCCCGATGCATAAACGCACCCGCTACTCTTTGCTGCTCATGCTGCTTCTGGTCGCGGCCCTGACCCTGGCGCTCGTGCTGCGCAAAGCCGCTCCACCGGAAGCCGCGCGCCTGCTCCCTGAGTCCGATGCCATCGTCTACATCGACGTCAAACCGCTTCGTGCGGCGACTCGCTTTGACCGCACATCGGTCGTACGCAGCGCCGAATATCAGCAGTTCATCGACGCCACGGGAATCGTGCCGGAGCGCGACCTCGATGCCGCCGCCTTCGCGCTGCACCGCATGGACAACCCCGGCGGACCCAACGGCCCGGTCGGCTACTCCGAGGTCTTCGAAGGCCGCTTCGACGGACAGCGCCTCGCGCGCTATCTCGGCAAAGTCGCGGCAGCACGGGAGACCTACGCCGGCCACGAGGTCTTCACCATCCCGGTCGGAGATGGCAAGACCATCCGGCCGCTCCGGATCGCCCAGCTCGGCTACGACACCATCGCCGCCTCCAACATGCCCACGGCCGAGCAGATCCACTCCATCCTCGACCGCCACCGCGCCGCAGCCTCCCCGTTCTCCGGCTCTTCTCTGCTCTCGGCCCGCTATAACGACGTACCAGCCTTCGCCAGCGCCTGGGCGATCGGACACATCGGCCTCCCCTTCTCCGACCGAGGAATAATCAGCATCTTCGGCCTGCAGCTTCCGCTTCCCGAAGACACCACCTTCGTCGCCAGCCTGCGCTATCTCGGAACGCTGCATCTGCGCATCGAACAGATCGCCCCCACCGACGCCGACGCAACCCGCGCAACGGAGACGCTCAGGACCTTGCTCACCCTGCTGAAGACCGTGCAGCAGACGCAGGCACAGATGCAGCCCGGCGGCTCCGACCCGGCATTCCAGCAAATGATGGATTCGATGAAGATCGAGCAACACAAAGATCGCGCCATCGTTACCGCGAATATCCCACTTGAGCTCGTCAAACAACTCACAACACCTGCTTCCGACACCACCTCCCGGCCATGACCTCCTCCGCTACCCGTCACACCACAAGAGTCCTTCTCGTTCGCCACGGCCAGAGTGTCGCCAACGCAGGCGGCATACCGGCTGACTACATCACCAACCCCTTGACCGAGCTTGGCCACGCCCAGGCCAAAGCGTTCGCGGAAGGCTTCGACTGCGAGCCGGCCGCCTTTGTCGTATCCCCCTTTCTCCGGGCGCGCCAGACAGCCGAGCCGCTGCTCCAACGCTTCCCCGACGTCCCCGTCGAGGAGTGGCCAGTTCACGAGTTCACTTTCCTCGAACCCGCTCGCCACAACGGCACTAACGAAGAGCAGCAGATGCCCCACATCCTCGCCTACTGGGAACGTGGCGACCCATCGTATGTGGCTGGGGCGGGAACCGAATCTTTCACGCTGTTTCTGGACCGGGCACGCGACGCCATACAACGCCTCGCACACATCACCGCCGAGGGCTGCATCGTCGTCTTCAGCCATGGACTCCTAATGCAGGCCTTCCGGCTGGTGTTGCTCTTCCCCAACGCATCCGACGCGGAGCTCATGGCCAACTTCCGCCGCTTCCATTTCGCCCATTTCATTCAAAATGTCGAATCACTCGAACTCGAAGTCAGCGACGGTCAAGTTCGTCTGTTCGGCCAGCCGCATCTCACTGCTTTCAGACTTCAAGGAGAAACGCCGCATGACTAGATCTGGTTCCTTCCTTCTTCAAGCCCTCACGCTCGCTTCGTTGGCATCGGCCATGCCCGTCCTTCTCGCCGCGCAGACCAGCCCAACCATCACCGGGAAAGCGGCCTTCACCGACTACACCCAGGAGCATCCGGGCGTCCGCCGCAAGATCACCCTCGCCGACCTGCCCGAGCCCAAGCCGGACGAGTCCGTCGACAATGGTCCCAGCCTGGTCCCACGGCCTGAAGGCGCATGGCCCATCGCGCCCAAAGGCTTCAAGGTCGACCTGTACGCACAGGGATTCAGGGAGCCGCGCCTGATGCGCACTGCCCCCAACGGAGACATCTTCCTCGCCGACTCGCATGGCGACAAGATCATGGTCCTGCGCGGCGTAGGCCCCGACGGCAAGGCGCAGAAGATCTCCACCTTCGCCTCCGGCCTCGATCTTCCATTCGGCATCGCCTTCTATCCCAGCGGACCCAACCCGCAGTGGGTCTACATCGGCAACACCAGCTCCGTCGTCCGATTCCCCTATAAGTCCGGGGACCTTGAAGCCACCGGCGCACCCGAGAAGATCGTCCCGCAACTTCCCGGTTTCGCTCAGCTTCGCGGAGGCGGCCACTGGACCCGCGACATCGTCTTCACCCCCGACGGGACCAAGATGCTCGTCTCAGTCGGCTCAGCCTCGAACGCAGACGACCCCGACACCCACCCCAACGAATTCCATCGTGCCGACGTGCTCGAGTTCACCCCGGAAGGCAAGTTCGTCGAGGTGTACGCCAGCGGTCTGCGCAACTGCGTCGGCGAGGCCATCAACCCCACCACCGGCCAGCTCTGGTGCTCCACCAACGAGCGCGACCGCCTCGGCGACAACCTTGTCCCGGATTACATCACCAGCGTCAAGGAAGGCGGCTTCTACGGCTGGCCCTGGTGGTACATGGGCGGCCACCAAGACCCGCGCCTGCCCGGCACTCACCCCGAACTGAAATCTAAAGTCATCACCCCGGATGTCATCCTGCAACCCCACTTCGCCTCACTCGAGATGGCCTTCTACACCGGCAAGCAGTTCCCGTCCTCCTACGACGGCGACGCCTTCGCAGCCGAGCACGGATCCTGGAACCGCGCCCACCGCTCCGGCTACGAAGTCATCCGCGTCCCCATGCGCAACGGCCACGCAACCGGCGAATACGAGGATTTCCTCACCGGCTTCGTCACGCCGGACGGCAAGGTCTGGGGGCGACCCGTCGGAGTCACCGTGGCCAACGACGGCTCGCTGTTTGTCACCGACGACGGCACAAAAAGCGTCTGGCACGTCACCTACACAGGAAAATAACTACCTCTGATCCAAGCACGGACACTTGCTTTCCGCACAACCCTAAGTCCTGGAGGCAATAAGGCGTAACGGGAATCAAAAGGAAATCACAGGATAAGAGCGGATAGGAGCTAATCAGAACCCTTCTGGCACGCGCGAGGACACCGGCAACTCACATTTGCCCTGCAATCGTCCTTGTCCGCTTTTATCCTCTTGATCACCGTCACGCCTTTGCGGCTCCCAACGTCGACCGCGCAAGCAGGTGATAACGAGGGATGCGCGCTCAAGCTGCCGCGAAGACAGCCTTCCCTTTTGCCGCGGCCTTCACCACAGGTTCACTATGGCTGGAGATCATCCGTTTCAGCGCTTCGAAGCAGTCCGCGTCGAGCTTGTCCGGCACCATCTTCGTCATGATCGAGACGATCTCATCCAGCCCCAGCCCCGCCCGGTACGGCCTTTCCTCCGATAACGCCCCATACACGTCCGCAACGGCAATGATGCGGGATTCAAGCGACAATTCCGGCGCCAGCAGATGATTGGGATAACCGGAACCGTCCAGCTTTTCGTGGTGCTCCCCTGCGATGATCGCCATCTCACGAAACGGCCCGACCCGCTCCAGGATGCTGCGCGTCATCCCGGGATGCTGATGCACCGCACTCCACTCCGTCTCCGTCAGCTTGCCCGCTTTATCCAGGATCGAATTCGAGACGCTCAGCTTGCCGATGTCGTGCAGCAGCGCCGTCCGGCGAACCAGCTGTACCCGATCCGCGGAGATCTCCATCTGCCGACCGATCCCGAATGCCGCTTCCGCGACTCCCATCGAGTGCCGGAACGTGAAATGAGACTTCGCATCGACCACGTCCGCAAACGCCTCGCAGACCCGATCGATTTGATGAGCCTCCAGGCGATGCCGCGTGCCCGCATCCAGGTCGAGTACGGCGCTGCGAGTGTCCTCCGAACTGTCGTTCAAGCCGCACTGTGCCCACAAGGCGCCGCGCCGGTGCAGCGAGACGGCAGCGTGTACCAGTCCAGGATCGAACCATGTGCCGCTGCGCTTCTGAAGTGTCGCGATCGCAGCTTCAACACCGCGCCCGGAGGAGAACACATCCAGGTGCTGGGCGACAGCGCAGATGCGAGCCAGAAGCGGAATCTGCTCTCCCGATACCCGGTCGGGATAGCCGCTGCCGTCCCAGTGCTCGTCAAGGCTGCGAACCGCCTG
Source organism: Edaphobacter sp. (assembly GCA_965277265.1). Taxonomy (GTDB): domain Bacteria; phylum Acidobacteriota; class Terriglobia; order Terriglobales; family Acidobacteriaceae; genus Edaphobacter. Next base: position 3,282,254 of record CBDICF010000003.1, on the reverse strand, counting down.
CGCGGCTGCCTGTCCCATGCCCAGCTTGCCTACAATGCTCGCTCCCCGGTCACAGCGCAGGCTAATCAACTCCTCGTTGTTTCTGTGCTGCGCCGCGCCGATGCGCAGTATCCGGGCAGCCTTCGCCGCCACGCTGGCCCCAGGAAGAACGTTGTCCCAAAGCAGTTTGAGCCCGGCCACGCTCGGCTTATGCGGCTTGGTCCAGTCCTCGTACTTCACGCCCGCCTTCACCGCGCGGTCGTCGCCCCCGACAATCTGGCACATCCGCCCGGCGTTACTGCTGCAACCGACATCCTTCAGCAGCAAAGCGAAGTACAGGCTGCTGGTCTGCGCAGACGAGAGCTTCGTCTCGGCCGCAATCCGTATACCCAGCAGACAGCTTCGCAGGGCATGTCCATGAACGGCGCCCTCCGTCAGATCCAGCGCATAGGAAAGCGCGGATAGGATCTCGGACATCGAAGTCGAGCCATCGCCATCGGCCGCCCCGGGTTGAAAAGAAGATGAAGTCTGGACCATGTAAATCTCGCCTCTTGTTGTCAGAGCGCGGACAGAGACCGCCTTCGCATTCGTCTGGTCGTGCCAAACGTGAGCTAACCGGGACTGCACTGCTCCACGGTGACTCTATCGACGCTTCCATGTATTGCAATATCCCACAGGAGTTGCACGAGGTGCTTCGGTCAACTCCTTTTCACCTTTTCTGGCCTGCACGCGAAATTGATACGCCTTCAGTAAGCCTTAAGGCTTCATCTATAACGTCTTCTTCAGCGCTCTCAGGGCGCCCAGGAGAACCACCATGACACTCCGCAGTTGTCACCTCACCGCAGCATCGGTCATCGCCCTCACCATCTGCGCCGTCGCACAGGAGAAAAAGATCGACCGCTCAGCCCTGCCCCCGGCAGTCGAAAAGACCGTCCAGCAACAGTCCGCCGGCGCAATCGTCAAAGGCTTTTCTACCGAGGTCGAAAACGGCCGCCGCGTCTACGAGGCCGAGATGATGGTCGACGGCCACTCGAAGGACATCGAGATCGCCCCCGACGGAACCCTGAACGAAATCGAGGAGCAAGTCGCCTTCAACTCACTCCCAGCCAACGTCCAGACCGGCCTCACCGCAAGGGCAGCCGGTGCGAAGATCACCAAAGTAGAGTCGCTCATCAAGAAAGAGAGGCTCGTCGCCTACGAGGCCGCAACCCTGAAAGGCGCCAAAAAAGGTGAGATCCAGGTGGGACCCGACGGCAAGCCACTGGCACACGAAGAGTAGCTCACAACGAGGACCACATGAATGATACTGGCCCTGATCGAAAGACCAGGGCCGTCACTTTACCTGCGGGATGAATCCCCGGCAAGCGCCCCATTCTGAACCGCGGGCAGATCCTGCGGCACATCGCGGCCCATGTCCGCCAATGTCATCCGCAGGTATTTGTGCGGATTCACCGGCGTGTTTCTAATTCGAACCTCGTAATGCAGATGCGAGCCAGTGGTGCGCCCGCTATGCCCAACGTAGCCGATCACCTCGCCCCGAACCACCGTCTCGCCCGCTATACACGCAAATCCCGACATGTGGCCATAGATCGTCTCCACACCGTGACCATGGTCGATGACGACCTCCCGGCCGTAGCCGTTCGACATCTGCGCCTCTTTCACCGTTCCATCCCCAGTCGCGCGGATCGGAATGCCATTCGGTGCGCCTATATCGATGCCGGTATGGAACTCGCCTTCGCCGTTGCCCAGAACCGGGTCTTCCCGCTGACCGAAGCCGCTGGTGATCGGTCCCATGATCGGCCAGAGCGATGGAATGAAAGAAGCTTCGCGGTCGTCCAGGCCCAGACCCGCTCCGAACACCTCCGTCGTGTTATTTCCGGACGCTCCCAGATTCGAGATCGCCCGCGCCGCCGTTCCGCTCATCGCCGAGTTGCGCAGCGCGTAGAACGCATCCACGGACTTGTAATAACTGTCATCGGACAGGCCTGTCGTAGACTCCGCCAGCGGCGTAGTAGCAATCGATTCGGCAACACCGGCCGACTTGGCATGATGCTTGTCCGAAAGCCGGCTCACAGGCAGGGCCAGTTTGCTCGCCGTCAGACCGTATAGCGCAGACACCTCGGTCGCCAGCGATCCCAGTGACGCAGCCTCGATATCCTTCTCATGCGCCGTCTTCTCCAGGTGCGCATAGTCCTTCTGGAGCAGGCTGTGGTCCTGCCGAAGCTGATTGAATCGAGCCGTCTTGATCAGCATCCGCGAATACGATCCTGCCAGCCCGGTAATCGTAAACAGACCGATCACCGCCGCCGCAACGAAGAGGTAAGCATAATGAAGCGGAACCGGAACCTTCTTCAGGCCTCCGTCTTCGTCCCGGCTGACGAACATGATGTAGTAACGCTTCTTCAGCTTCAAGCAGAGACCTTGGCCCAGGTATTGACCGCGAGCGAACCACGGCACTGAGAGAATGTGAATCCAGAATGAACCAAGGTAAATGAGCTCTGGCAATCGTCATTCAGAATTGCAATTCTCTCTTGAGCTTCCCTACCAAGGGTAACAAGACCGCGCTCGCCACGCAACCGAGTTGGCCATACCTCTCACCAGCGATCTACCACAACTTAACTACTTCCTTCCACGTTCACCGTCGCGCAAATGCCCTGCTGCAGGGTATAACCTTCCCATCAGCATGAAAGAAAATCGCGGGATCTTCGGCGAATTGGCTCTGATCGAACAGATCCGCCGCACCGCTTCCGGCCGCCACAGCAGGTCCGTGATTCTGGGAATAGGCGACGACTGCGCTATCCTGCGTCCTCCATCCAAGAGCGAAGTCCTTGTAACGACAGACTTTACGCTGGAAGGCCGCCACTTCCGCCGCGACCTTCACCCGCCGGAATCGGTCGGCCACCGCTGCCTCGCTCGCGGTCTCAGCGACCTGGCCGCCATGGGCGCGACTCCTCTGGCCGCCTTTCTCTCCCTCGCCCTACCCGCCCCCATGCTCTCCACCGCCTCCGGACGAGCCTGGATCATCCGCTTTTTCAGTGGCTTACAGCAACTTGCGGATCACCACGGCGTATCTCTCGCGGGTGGCGATACCTCCGAGTCTCCCGGGAAAGCAGGCTTCATCCTCGCCGACATCGTCCTCCTCGGCTCGGCACCCAGAGGCAAAGCCCTGCTGCGCTCCGGCGGAAAAGCCGGCGAGGCCATCTACGTCACGGGCCACCTTGGCGGTTCCGCTGCGGAGTTATCCATCATGCAGGCACGCGGACGCCTCGCTCGGGTCAGCAGAGGTGGCGATCATCCCCAGATGTTTCCGCAGCCCCGCCTGGATACAGGAGAAGCCCTGCTTCGGCGCAACCTGGCGACAGCCTGCCTCGACATCAGCGACGGCCTCTCTACCGATCTCGCACACCTCTGCCGCGCCTCCGGTGTTCATGCCGAACTTCAGCAGGCAGAGATTCCGATCCATCCGCTCGCCCGCAAATCGCCTCCGAACACCGCGCTCCATGCCGCACTGCACGGAGGGGAGGACTACGAATTACTCTTTACCGCACCGGCTTCCCTGCGCATGCCAGGCTCGATCGCCGGCGTCTCCGTGACAAGGATCGGCACCCTCACCCGCAGGCGCCCCGGTACACCCCTGATCACCCTTCTTACCCCCACGGGAGCCCGGGAGGCGCTCGAACCGGGAGGCTGGGAGCACTTTTCCGCGACCAGCAAGAGCAAGAAGAACAAGCTGCGCTGAGCCTGCTACGATCGAATCCGATCGATCCGGTCAACTTGACCGCCTCACCGTCCAACCTATGCGCGACGCGACAAAAATCATCCGCTCCACCTTGACGAAAACCGTCCCCGGCGAGCCCCTCCACGCAGGTCCCGTCTTTGCAGCGCCGTTCCACACCCCCGGCGATCCCTCGGACACACCTTATACCTACGCGCGTTCGCACAATCCGACATGGACTGCCCTCGAAACGGCTATCGGCCAGATGGAATCCGGGCATCTCCCCTCAGGGAAGAGTTACCGTGCAAGCGCGCTGGTCTTCGGCTCCGGCATGGCGGCCTGCGCTGCCGTCTTCGGTGCGGTGCTGCGGCCAGGCGATGTCGTCGTCCTGCCTTCAAACGCCTACTTCGCCGCCCGCGTCCTGCTCCAGGACTACTTCGCCGCAATGGGTATCGTACTGCGCCTGGCCGCCACAGCCCGCGACCTTAACGCCGGGATGCTGGACGGTGCAAGGCTTCTGTGGCTGGAGTCGCCCAGCAATCCAGGCATGGAGATCTGCGATATCGCTGCCTTGAGCGCGGCGGCGCAGCGTGCAGGCGTTCTGGTTGCAGTGGACAATACCACGCCGACTCCGCTCGGACAGCTCCCCTTGGCGCTCGGTGCAGACCTCTCCGTCGCCTCCGACACCAAATCGATGACTGGGCACAGCGATCTCCTCATCGGCCATGTAGCGGTGCGCGACCCGGAACTCCGCGCCAAGGTCGACCACTGGCGAACCCTGACCGGCGGAGTTCTCGGCCCGATGGAAGCCTGGCTGGCCCTGCGATCTATCGCGACGCTGCCCTTGCGTCTCGAACGCTCGTGCCACAACGCGCTGCGCATCGCGGAATTTCTGGCCACCCGAAAAGAGGTCGTCAGCGTGCTCTATCCCGGCCTGACCACGCACCCCAGCCATCAGATTGCGGCAAAGCAGATGCGCTACTTCGGACCGGTCTTGAGCTTCATCCTGCGCGACAAAGCCGCCGCCGAAGACTTCCTCGCACGTGCAACCCTGCTGACCGAAGCCACCAGCTTCGGAGGCATCACCACCACCGCCGAACGCCGCGCCCGCTGGGATGGAGATGCCGTAGCCGAAGGGTTCATCCGCATGAGCGCGGGCTGTGAGGCCGTCGAGGACCTCATCGAAGATATGACTCAGGCGCTGGACGCGCTCCCATGACAACAGACGCGAAGCGCACCGAAAACAAGCTGGACGCATTCCCCCGGAACTGGAGAGCGGAGGTCCTGACCGCGCCTCCACTCATCGCACCCGCACGTCAATTTACCTATCCCCTCCAGATCGCAGGCGAGGAAGACGCCCTGGCACGAGGCGCCCTGCAGCTTCTGGTTCATCCTGATTCTGGGGCAACGTTCCTCGCCACCTGCGCTCTCGGCTTCACCAGCCCCTCCATGCCGACCGGAGTCTTCGCCTGCCCCAACCCTCAGCAGATGTGCGCGGTCGCGGGAGGCTACGCCTACCTCATCGACACAGCGCAGCCGGAGCAATCCACCCATATCGCATTGAAGCCTGTCGTTGAGGTCCAGTCCCTGCACGCACAAGAACTGCTGCTATTCCTCGGTTTTCATTCCATTGTGGCCTGGGGAAAACGCGGTCTGGCCTGGGAGACAGCGCGGCTGAGCTGGGAGGGAGTGCGCATCACCAGTATCGATGCCGGTGTGCTGCACGGGATGGGCTGGAACCTGATGACGGATCGAGAGGTCGCCTTCTCGGTCGATCTGCTCACGGGACTTCATCAGGGCGGGGGCTTCTCCCAGCCGTCCGGCCGAAGAAGCTGAGGCCGGCATCCCCCTGCTTCAGGAAACGTGTCTGTTCGAGCATCCCGTACCGAGTGGCCAACCTCGCCTTACTGCTATGCTCCGCAATAACCACGGCATCGGCCGATAGAGCGGCAACGCCCCGCACGCTGCCAAGAACATTGAGCGTCCCGCTATACTCTGCATCCGCCTCATAGGGCGGATCGAGAAACACGATGTCGACCGGCTGTGGCAGTTTATCCAATCGCTGCAACATCGCTCCAACTCCCCGGTCTTCGAGCGTAAAACCGCGTGCGATCTTCAACGCAGAGAGATTCTGCCGGATCGCAGCCAGCGCAGGCTCGCCGTTTTCGGCAAACCACACGTGAGCGGCCCCGCGACTCAACGCCTCGATCCCCACAGCGCCGGTCCCGGCATACAGATCGACAAAACGGCAGCCCTCGATCCGCCAGGAAAGAATATCGAACAGCCGCTCTCGAAGCCGATCGCTTGTAGGCCGCGTCTGAAGGCCACGGGGAGCGAGCAGTTGGCGTGAACGATAGGTGCCTGCAATGACGCGCATCTGCCAAGCATAAGCGAGAGCGGCACAGCAGCGAACTACGCCGGTCCAGATCGGAACGCAGCAGCGCATACAATGATAGGTATGCGTGGGTGGTCATTTCCAATCGGCAGGTTCCTCGGCGTGGATGTTCGCATTCACACCTTCTTCCTGCTTCTGCTCGGCTTGGCGGTCAGCTTTGCCTCTATGTCAGGCGCGACCGGCGGACGCGGTTTCGGCTTGTGGTCGCTGCTGCTGCTCGCCGTAGCCGTTCGCGAAATCGCGCGCGCACTGGCTGCTGCATGGTACGGACTGGAGCTGCGCAGCATACTCCTGCTGCCCATCGGCGGCCTCCTCACCTACGCGACCCCCGAGATCACCGAGCGCGCCTCCAGCCCCGAGATGCAGAAGCGCCTCGCCTTCATCGGTCCCATCGCAAATATCGGCTTCGGCCTGCTCCTGGCCGCCATGGTCCTTACCGTCGCTCCCCAGGTCAACCTGTTTGAACGGCCCTGGATGACCCCGACCCACCTCCTGCGCGCTGCTGTCTGGATGAACCTCCTGCTTGGCGCGGTCAACCTGCTGCCCGCATCGCCGCTCGACGGCGGCCGCGTCTCTCGCGGTGAGTTTGCCAAGGCCCGCGGCGCGATCAAGGGTCAGCGCGCGGCCGCTGGTCTCGGGCAGGCGGTCGCCGTCGGCCTGATCATAGCCGGCATGCTCGTACCCAGCATGTGGCTCGTCATGCTGGGCGCCTTCGTCTTGATCGGCGCGCACATGGAAGATCAGGGCCTGCTGCTTCAGACCGATGTGGACGCTGTGCGGATGCGCGATGTCATGCTTACGCAGTTCAGCATGCTCTCCGCCTCGGACACCCTCGAAGACGCACTGCAGCGGTCGGTCCATACCCTGCAGGATGTCTTCCCGGTCGTGCGTGGATCGAACCTCGTAGGTGCGGTCTCCCGGCAGGGAATCGTGGAGGCGTTGCAAAGCAGTGGCAATGGCTACGTGCAGGGCGTCATGACTCGCTCCTTCCAGACCGCGCAGCCCGACGACTCGCTCGTCAAGACTCTCCGGCGCATCATGGCCGGCCAGGGCGCGCAACTCGTACCGGTGCTTGAGGGAGACCGCATCGTCGGTATCATCACGCCGCAGAACCTCGCCAACTCGATGGGCATGTTGAGCCAGCGCCGCAAGCTGCGCCAACCGGAATAACGTCTGGAAGAATGTCTACGGATCACGCGAAAAATGACAGCAAGCCGCTCGCACCGGGCCTCTACCTCGTCGCCACGCCCATCGGCAACCTGGAAGACATCACCCTGCGGGCCTTGCGTGTTCTGCGAAGTGTGGACCGCATCGCCTGCGAGGACACGCGCCAGACCCAGAAGCTGCTGAATCACTTCGCGATCCAAACCCCGACCATCAGCTACCACATGCACAACGAAGGCTCCCGCTCCGAAGAGCTCCTGTCAGAGCTGAAATCAGGCGCGCGCATCGCAGTCGTCAGCGACGCCGGCACCCCGGGCATTGCCGACCCCGGCGGCCAGATCGCCGCCGCCGCCATCGGTGCCGGCATCGACGTCTTCCCGGTTCCCGGCGCAAACGCCGCCATCAGCGGCCTGATCGCAAGCGGCCTGCCAGGCGAACAATTTACCTTCCACGGCTTCCTCCCCGCCAAGGCGGGTCAACGCAAGACCGCGCTGGAGCAACTGGCGCGAGGCGAAGCCACACACGTCTTCTACGAGGCCCCTCATCGCATTCTCGACAGCCTCGCCGATATCGCGGCGGTCTTCGGCCCAATGCAGCACGTCGTCGTAGCCCGCGAACTCACGAAATTGCACGAAGAATTTCTGCGCGGCCCAGCCGATCAAATCCGGCACCAACTGGCCTCCCGGGCGACCGTCCGCGGCGAAATCGTCTTGATGCTCGCCCCGGTCCCGGCAGAGTCTACACCTGCAGACCAGAGACCCAATCTGGCCGCCGAGGTCGCCGCATTGATGAAGTCAGAAGGAATCCCCGAAAAAGACGCCCTGAAACGAGTCGCCCGCGAACGTGGCATAGGCAAGAGCGAAGCCTACCGCGAACTCCAGCGCACTCAGAATCGCTCGCGCTAAGCAGCAGCCAGTCAGCCCGGCCTACTCCCGCCCCGCTACTCTCGCCCTTTGACGCGATCGTAGTTGTACACATTGCTGGTCGTCCCCAGAGCCTCGTTGTACAGACTCGTGGCCCCCGTAGCCTCGTTCAACTCCGCGCTGAACTCGTGGATCGCGCGCAGATGATCGGCCGTAGCCGGAACCTCCAGCTTGCTCGTCTTCAGAAATTTCTGGTATCCACGGTCCAGCAGGCGGGAGATCTCGCCGCCCAGCAGCCAGCCCGGCCGGGCCAGCACCTCCACCGCACCGTCCGGTGCGGCGGCAATCTCCGCGGCACAACCGTACTTACGCACCTGAAACGCATTGGGAGTCCGCTTTGCACCCTCTTGCGCCGGCGCAACATCGAATCGTTGACTGCCAAGCATCGAGAGGACGTCATTGAAGCTTCGCTGTGTGGTCTTTTTTGCCATAGTTGCAATACGTTAGACTCGATTAACTGTCGCACATTCGTCGAAGTCCTTCAATCGCCCCTGTTGCCGCAGTGATACCGACCAACCCAAACGGGACTACATGATTACTTCTGTCAAACCGCTCGGAACCAACATCCTCGAACGCGTCGGCAACACACCTCTGGTCCGCCTGGACAAGCTGGCGGCACATCTGCCCGGAATCCAGATCCTTGGCAAGGCCGAATGGGCCAATCCCGGCGGCTCCGTCAAAGATCGCGCCGCCTCCGCCATCGTCACCGACGCCGAGCGCCGCGGCCTGCTCGAATTCAATCGCCCGGACGGCCGCAGCCTCATCGACGCCACCAGCGGCAACACCGGCATCGCCTATGCCATGCTCGGCTCCGCCCTCGGCTTCCCCGTCACTCTCTGCGTTCCCTCAAATGTCTCCCCCGAGCGCAAGAACATCCTCGCTGCCTACGGTGCCAACGTCATCTGGACCAATCCGGCCGACGGCTCCGACGGCGCCATTCGCAAGGTTCGCGCCCTGGTCACGGAAGATCCGGACCGCTTCTTCTACGCCGACCAGTACGGCAACGATCAGAACTGGATGGCCCACTACCGGACCACCGCCAACGAAATTTGGGAGCAGACCGAAGGCCAGGTCACGCACTTCATCGCCGGCCTCGGCACCAGCGGCACCTTCGTAGGTACCACCCGCCGCCTGCACGAGCTCAACCCACGCATCCAGTGCGTCTCCATGCAGCCGGACTCTCCCTTCAACGGCTTTGAAGGCCTCAAGCACATGGCCACCGCCATCGTGCCGCGCATCTACGACCCCGAGCTCGCCGACGTCTCCATCTTCATGGAAACCGAGCGCGCCTACGCCATGGCCCGCGAGCTTGGCCGTCACCACGGCTTGCTCGTCGGCGTCTCGGCTGCCGGTGCCGTCGCCACCTCGCTCCAGATCGCAGAGCAGGAGGCCCGCGCCGGACGCGAAGCCGTCATCGTCACCATCCTTTGCGACTCCGCCGACAAGTATCTCAGCGAACGCTTCTGGCGGGAGGAGTAGCCGCCATGCTTCGCATCAATTACGTCCAATACGAAGCCCTGCGTGAACACGGCGAACACACCTACCCCGATGAGTGCTGCGGCGTCCTCCTCGGCAAGAACACTGCCCGCGAAGGCGAGACCGAAGCCATCAATCACGTCCGGCAGATCGTCCGCGCCGGCAACACCCGCACCGACTCCGCGCACAACCGCTACAACATCGCCCCGCAGGAGCTGATCAAAATCCAGCGGCAGGCCCGCGGCCTCGGACTCGACATCGTAGGCTTCTACCACTCGCACCCCGACCACCCCGCGCAGTGGTCCCAGACCGATTTCGCCGAGGCCCACTGGCTCGGCTGCTCCTACATCATCACCAGCGTCGAACATGGCAAAGCCGTCCTCACCAACTCCTTCCTGCTCAGCGGAACCGGCGAGGACGATAAGAAGTTCGAGGACGAACCCATCCAGATCGACATCGCGGCAGCTTCACCCGAATCAGCGCCGCACAACCAGAAAGGTCCTGCATGAACATCCACATCCCCACCCCGCTGCGCGCCTACACCGGCGGCCTCGAAACCGTCAGCGTCCCCGGAGCGACGGTCGGCGCAGCCCTCGAAAGCCTGACATCCACCTACCCGCAGCTCAAGGCCAATCTCTACACCCCCGACAGCAAGCTCCGCTCCTTCGTCAACGTCTACCTCAACGACGAAGACATCCGCTACCTGGATCAAAAAGAAGAAACTGCCGTCAAGGACTCGGACGAACTAACCATCATCCCCTCCATCGCTGGGGGATCGACAATCGCCATGCCAACATCCGCAGAAGAAACCGCACTCCCGAAGCTCTCGAACGATGAAATCGCCCGCTACTCCCGCCACCTCATCCTTCCCGAGGTCGGCATGGAGGGCCAGCAGAAGCTCAAAGCCGCGAAGGTCCTATGCGTCGGCACCGGCGGCCTCGGAGCCCCGCTCGCCCTGTATCTCGCCGCAGCCGGAGTAGGCACCATCGGCCTCGTCGACTTCGACACCGTCGATGCCTCGAACCTCCAACGGCAGATCATCCACTCCACCGGGACGGTCGGCATGCTCAAGGTCGACTCCGCCGAAATCATGCTCAAGGGCCTCAACCCCACCGTCAACGTGGTGAAGCACAACACCATGCTCACCAGCGCCAACGCCCTCGAAATCCTCAAGGACTACGACGTCATCGCCGACGGCACCGACAACTTCCAGACCCGCTATCTCGTCAACGACGCCTGCGTGCTGCTCAACAAACCCAACGCCTACGGCTCCATCTTCCGCTTCGAAGGCCAGGCCAGCGTTTTCGGTACCAAAAAAGGCCCCTGCTACCGCTGCCTCTACCCCGAGCCGCCACCGCCCGGCCTGGTTCCCTCCTGCGCTGAAGGCGGCGTACTCGGCATTCTCCCCGGCCTCGTCGGCGTCATCCAGGCCACCGAAACCATCAAGCTGATCCTCGGAATAGGAGAGCCCCTCATTGGCCGACTTCTCTTGGTAGACGCCCTCGGGATGAGCTTCCGCACCCTCAAGCTTCGCAAAAATCCAGAGTGCCCGGTCTGCGGCCCTAACCCGACCATCACCGCCCTGATCGACTACGACCAGTTCTGCGGCATCGCGCCGCCCAGCCAGGTCGGCCCCCTCGAAGTCGCCCGCGACAAGGCAGTCGGCGACCTTCCCGTCGTCGACGGCATCCCCCAACTCTCCGTCGAAGCTCTCAAACGCAAGCTCGATGCCAAAGAAGACGTCTTCGTGCTCGACGTGCGCGAGCCCCACGAGTACCAGATCGTCAATCTAGGAGCCCAGCTCATCCCGGTTGGAGACATCGAGCGCCGCGCCTCCGAACTGGCCCGGAACGAGCTGGCCGGAAAGCAGAACAGCGAAATAGTAGTCCACTGCAAATCCGGCGCACGCAGCCAGAGAGCCGCCGTAGCCCTCAAGCAGGCCGGCTTCAACAACGTCGCGAACCTCACCGGAGGCATCCTGGCCTGGGCCGACAGGATCGACCCGTCCCTCCCGAAGTACTGATCGGGCTTGCCGTTGCCTGTACTTTTGTTTGCATCCCGCAGGGACCTGCGGTTGCTCTCGCCGCAGCTCATCCTCATGCGATATAGGCCAGGGGGGCAGGTAACAAGGTCACGCCCACCACTCGCTGAGCCCTCAGTCCGCCTTATCCTCCGCATCGAGCATCTGCAGGCATAACGGCCGCTCCAGCATGCAATCCATCCGAGCGATCGAGGCAAGCGCCTGTTCGATCGTCGAGGTCAGGCAAGGCTCCGTCGTCACCACAAACGGCAGGCGATGTTTCGGATACCCCCGTCGCTGCAGAAGCGAATCGATGTTCGCCCCAACCCTGGTCAGCGCGCCCGAGATAGCGGAGACAATCCCCGGCTTGTCATCGACCACAAAGCGCAGATAGTGCGCAGCCATACAATCTCCCGTAACTTCGCGCCTCCTCACCGGCAGTTGCACCGATCCACACCCCTGCGCCACCGCCAGCAGGTCCGAGACCACCGCCACCGCCGTCGGCTCTCCGCCCGCACCATGCCCTGAGAAAACAACGTCGGCCCCAAACCGTCCGCTCACCACAACCATGTTCTGCGTCCCATGCGACCAGGCCATCGGCGAAGCCAGGGGAACCAGCATCGGCGCCACCCGCGCATGGACCAGCCTGCCGTCAAGCTCCGCCCGCGACACCTGCCGAATCGTGCAGTTCAGCTCCTTGGCATACGAAAAGTCGATAGCCTCAATCGTCGAGATCGTCTGTGTCTCCACCGCATCCGGATCGAGCTCGGCATGAAGCGCAATCCGCGACAGAATACAGAGCTTCGCCCGCGCATCGTATCCGTCGACATCGGCGGACGGGTCCGACTCCGCATAACCGAGTTGCTGCGCATCGGCAAGCACAGTCGCGTAGTCCGCCCCCGCCTCCATGCGACTCAGGATGTAGTTGCACGTCCCATTGACGATGCCGCTCAGCCTCGTCACCTGGTCGCCGGCCAGCCCTTGCAGCATGCCCGGAATCACCGGCACCCCACCCGCCACCGCCGCCCCATACACCAGCGAAACGTCATGCAGCCCGGCCAGCCTCGCCAGACTCGCGCCCCGGTACGCGATCAACTGCTTGTTCGCCGTCACCACTGACTTGCCCGCGATCAAAGCCTTGCGCAACCAGCCTTCGACCGGGTTCAGCCCACCCATCAACTCCACCACAACATCGACGTCAGACCGAAGAATGTCATCGATGTCTTCCGTCCAAATGACAGTCCGGCCCACCGCCTTCGCCGCATCCGATCTGCGCTTCCGCTCCACGTCCCGGTTAAAGATGTGCGTCAGCTCCAGCCCCGGAAATTTCGACGCGGCAAGTACGCGCGCAACCGAGCTTCCCACTGTCCCGAATCCAAGCAGCGCGACCTTGACCCCCGGACGTACTGCACTCCTCTTCCCAGGCAATGCAGGCAATCGAGCCGTTCGTCTTTTCACCATGCTTTCGTAGTCGATTCTGCCGGCGTGTGCCTGCCATGTCTCCAGATTGCCTGCTGCACCCGGTGGGCGAGGAGAGCCAATGGATGATTCAAATTATGGCACACACCGTCGCCGACTTCGCCCCATCCGCGTCTGTCAAACGCCCCACGAAAACCTCTCCCAGCCGATACAGGGCGCGACACGACTCCGTCCTTGCTAAGCTAGCATCACAGCACTTCGCTTCGAGGCGGCCGCATACCCTTCCATGGCAATCGAGTCGATCAATCCCGCAACCGGCAAGCTCATTCGGCGCTTCGACGCCATCACCGACGAGGCCGTACGGAACAAGATCACCGTCGCCTCCGAAGCCTTCCGCGCCTACGCCAGGGTTCCACTTGAGCATCGCGCTCTCTGCATGCGCAAACTCGCCGCCATCCTCGAGCACGAGTCGGACGAGCTCGCCCTGCTCATCACCCAGGAGATGGGCAAGCCCCTCGCCTCCGCGCGGCAGGAGATTCTGAAGTGCGCCGCCACCTGTCGCTACTTCGCCGACCACGCCGCCCGCATCCTGGCCTCGGAGTCCATCCCCACAGAGGACAGCCATAGCTACGTCCGCTGGGATCCTCTCGGCGTCGTCCTCGCCGTCATGCCCTGGAACTTCCCCTTCTGGCAGGTCTTCCGCTTCCTCGTCCCCGCCCTGATGGCCGGCAATGTCGGGTTGCTCAAACACGCCCCCAACGTCCCCCAGTGCGCCGTCGCCATCGAGTCGCTGGTGCGCCGCGCCGGGTTCCCCCGTGGCACCTTCCAGTCCCTGCTCATCGAGGCGCACCAGGTCGAAGCCGTCCTCGGAGACGAACGCATCGCAGCCGTCACCGTCACCGCCGGCGAGACCGCCGGCCGCGCCATCGCAGCCCAGGCCGGCTGGCTGATTAAGAAGTCGGTCCTCGAACTGGGCGGCAGCGATCCCTTCCTCGTCATGCCATCCGCCGACCTCGACCTTGCCATAGAAACCGCGGTCCGCGCTCGCTGCATCAACAGCGGCCAGTCCTGCATAGCCGCCAAGCGATTCATCGTCCACAACGCCATCTACGACGCCTTCGAACGGCGCTTTGTCTCCGGCATGGAGGCCATTCGCGTCGGCGACCCGATGAAAGACACGACCGATATAGGCCCACTCGCCACGACAGCCGCCGTCGATCGCCTCGAAGCCCACGTGCAAGCCGCGAAACAAGCCGGGGCCCGCATCCTGACCGGCGGTGAGCGCATGCTGGGTGACGGCAACTATTTCGAACCCACCGTCCTCGTCAACGTGCCGCGCACCGCCACCGTCTACCGCGAAGAGCTCTTCGGCCCCGTCGCCATGCTCTTCCGCGTTCAGGACCTCGACGAGGCCATCGATCTCGCCAACGATACTCCGTTCGGCCTCAGCGCCTCCGCCTGGACACGCGACCCTGCCGAACAGCAGCGCATCGTCTCGGAGCTGCAATGCGGCGGCGTCTTCCTCAATGCCATGGTCGCCAGCGATCCGCGTCTGCCCTTTGGCGGCATCAAACGCTCCGGCTACGGCCGCGAACTCTCCGCGGCAGGCATGCGCGAGTTCCTCAACGCGAAAACCGTGGTCATAGCCGCCGTGTCTGAAAACCAGCCTAGGCACTAAGTTCCCCACGGTCAGAAACCGGACCATCAGAAAATGTTTCAGATGACATTGCGCGCCTGGCCTATACTGTACGCAAGCCGAAACAGGCTACCACCGCCCGGCAGGCGGCTCCTGGAGCTTCTGGCAATGGCGCAGCACCAGCCAATCCGCAAAAGTCCTCAAGGATCCGGGTCTGACATCTCAGACATTCCCGACAAGCTCTACTTTCGTATCGGAGACGTGGCCAGACTCTGCGAGGTTCCCGCCTATGTGCTTCGCTTCTGGGAGAGCGAATTCCCCCAGCTCAAGCCTCACAAAGGGGGTACGGGCCAGCGCCTCTATCGTCGCCGCGACGTGGAAATCGCACTTCGCATCAAGACGCTGCTTTACGACCAGGGCTACACGATTCCGGGTGCCCGCCAGGCACTAAAAAGCGAGCAGAAGCAGAAAGAACCTCAACTCGCATTAGAGATCGGCGATGCGGCTCCGCTTAGCCACTCAAATGATCTTCGCAAGCTCCAAAAGGATCTCCGCGACCTGCACACCCTGCTCTCGAAACCTCCCGTCCGCCCATCCATCCACCAGATTCGCGTCAACCGGACGGCCACCATGCCGCGCCGGACCTCGGAAAAACTATTCGACCGGTCAGCCGATCTGGAAAACAGCTAGAAACGGAGACCCCTTTGAATCAGTTCGACTCTGAAAACCGAAGCAGGCAAGTCCCGCAGCCCTCATCCCACCCCGGCATCTACAGTGAGGTGCCGGCCGGGAGCGGCGTTCCCCTTCGATGCCAGCACTGCTCCGGCCAGACGTTCCGGCGTTCCACCCTTCGCGCCGCGGACATCACACAGCTCCTCCTCATGCGCTACCCCGTCCGTTGCCTGCGCTGCAGTCAGCGCCAGATGGTCAGCTTCACCGTCGCGGGCATCTCCTTGCCGTCCAGCATCAAGCCGCAACGGTCTGCCTCCGAGCCCACCCACTGGAGCGAGCCGCCACTGGAAAATCTCCATCATTCTCCCGCCAGCCCTCATCCCGCCAAACCTGCGTCGCACGGCCCAGTCGAAGATATGGATTCCGGACCTGCCTGACTCCGAACAACACCAGATGTCGCACTCCACGTCATCAAATCGCAATCCAGCCCACGTGGATGGCCCAAAGCGATAGACTCGCAATCACCATCCACAGTGTCACCCCCTGCACCAGCGGTCGCACACCCACTTCTTTCAGCGTATTGCGTGTGATTCCTGTGCCAATCAGAAACAGCACCACCGTCAACGCCGCTTTCCCCAGCGAATAAAGCGCAGCGAACGTTTTGACCGACGAAGGCGCGTACCGCGGAACATAGCTCGCCAGCACGGCCGCCACGCAGAAGTACAGGATGAACCACGGCCACTGGACCTTCGTCTTGCTCTTTTTCAGCATCGCCGTAGCGATCACCAGCGGCACAATCCACAGTGCCCGCGCCAGCTTGACTGTCGTTCCCACGGCCAGCGCCGTTGGCCCATACTTCGCGCCGGCGCCCACTACAGAACTGGTGTCATGGATCGCCAGCGCGGCCCACAGCCCAAACTGGGTCTGCGAGAAGTGCATCCAGTGGCCGATAAACGGAAACAGCAGCAGCGCAACGGAGTTCAGAACGAACACTGTTCCCAGCGATACCGCCATCTCTTCATCGTTCGCATTCAGCACCGGAGCCATCGCGGCGATCGCGCTTCCTCCACAGATCGCCGTGCCGAAGCTGATCAGCAGCGACTGCGTCTTGCCCACCTGCAGCATCTTGCCCAGGAGTATCCCGAGACTGAGCACGAACGTGATACTGATCGCCGTATACATAAAGCCCGATGCCCCCGCATGGACCACCTCCTTCAGGTTCATTCCGAACCCAAGACAGACCACCGCCGCCTGCAGCAGAAACTTCGACAGAGTCCGGCTCTCACCATGAAACTGATGCACCGTCGTCAGCCCGAATACCAGGCCCGCGACCAGCGCCAAAGGAGGTCCGATCAAACCACTCGCCGAAACGATAATGCCGATATAAAAAAGATTCCTGGTAGACACGTCTTCCAGCATCGGCGCGCGCATCGCCCGTGTCGAGACGTACTTTAGAATTGGCGATAGCCTCTCCTTATCACGCAACGCCCGCACAATGCGCACCGGCCCGCGCCAGCAAACCCGTGATGGCAATCACTTATCTTCCCGGCGCAAGCTCAGCCCGCTAGAATCATCCTCGAGCACCAGGCCACATCGGCATGAACGAAACCCTGCCCACGGGCGACACCACCGCGACCACACCCCCGGCAGACATCGTCGGCACGCCGGAACGCGGCGGAGCCTTCGCCTTCCTGCGCCCCTCCCGCTCGCACAGCGTACTCTCCGCAACCCTTCTCCTGATGCTGTCGTCGTTCCTCTCGGCCGTCCTCGGTCTGGTTCGCGTCAAGTACATCAACTACCTCTTCGGTGCCGGCCCCCAGACCGATGCCTACAACGCCGCCTTCGAACTCCCCGACATGCTCGCCTACTTCCTCGTCGGCGGAGTCGCCTCCATCTCCCTCGTCACCATCCTTAACCGCTACCGGGCCGAGGGCGACGAGGAGGGCGGCGACCGCGCCATCTCCATCGTCCTCAACGCGATGGTCATCATCCTTACCGCCGCCATCCTCCTCGCCGAGATCCTCGCGCCCTTCTATACCCGAATCAAGTTCCCCGGCTTCTCGCCCGCCAACGCCGCCCTTTGCACCTCTCTCACCCGCCTGCTCCTTCCCGCGCAGCTCTTCTTCTTCCTCGGCGGAGTCATCGGCTCAAAGCTCCTCGTCCGCAAGATCTTCCTCTACCAAGCCATCACGCCGCTCATCTACAACGCGGGCATCATCCTCGGAGCGATCTTTCTCTCGGCCCGATTCGGCATCTACTCGCTCGCCATCGGTGTACTCGCCGGAGTCATCCTCGGCCCCGCGGCCCTCACCACCTTCGGAGCAGCGCGCGAAGGTCTCCGCTATCACCCCATATTCAACCTCCGCCACCCCGCCTTTCTGGAGTGGCTCAGGCTCTCCCTCCCTCTCATGATCGGCGTCTCCCTGGTCACTGCCGACAAGTGGGTCCTCAGCTTCTTCGCGTCGCACGATCCCGGCGGTATCTCCCGGCTCAACGTCGCCAAAACCCTCTTCAACGCGCCAATGGGCATTATCGGGCAGGCCGCCGGGGCCGCCTCCCTGCCCTTCTTCTCCTCCCTCTTCAGTCAGGACCGCATGGGCGACTTCGCCGGCGCCGTCAACCGGGCCATCTCGCGCATCTTCGCCGTCGGCCTCCTCGTCGCAGCCTGGATGATCGCCCTCGCACCCCCAATCGTCGATCTCTTCCGCGGAGGCTCGTTTAGCCGCACCGACGCCGCCGAGACCGCGCAGTACTTCACCATCTTCGCCATCTCGTTAGCTCTCTGGGCTGCCCAGGGCATCTATGCCCGCGCCTTCTACGCCGCCCGCAACACCCTCACCCCCGCCCTTGCGGGAACCATCATTACGCTCGTTTCCATCCCGATCTACCGGCTGCTCTTCCACACCATCGGCATGACCGGCCTCGCCGTCGCCTCCGACCTCGGCATCCTCACCCACACCCTGACGCTCGCCATCCTGCTCCATCGCCGCCGGCTCGTCCTCATCTCCGGCATCGAAGGCAAGGAGCTGGCGCGCTCACTCGTTGCAGCGTGCATCAGCCTGGCCGGAGCCACCGCCTGCACCCACCTACTCCCGGCACACCACAGTCACATGGGCGATCTGCTCCTCATCGCCGAAGCCACCACCGCCTGGGCTATCCTCTGCTGGGCCATTCTGAGCCTCACAGGATCCACCCTACCCCAGCAAATCCTCCGTCGCTCCTGAGGAAAGCCCTAAACCGAATACCTCTCGAAATCGCTGAAGCTCACCCAGTATCCGCGAATCAGCACCAATCCCGAGCACACAATCCTACTTGGCATCCTCGTACTCTTCATTCCACGCAGTCTGGATTGCCTCCAGCAGCCCCTCGTTCGACTTCGCCGGGTCTCCCACAAACCCCGGCAGCTCCGTCACATACTTGTGCAGATCGGTAAACCGCACAGAATACGGTTCCACCTCAGGATACTTCTCCTGCAACTGAATCCCGATCTCTTCGGTATCCGTCCAATCAATCTCTCGCGGCATCGTGTCTCCTTACCAACTTTTTACCTGGCGCTACTATCGCCTGACCAACAGACTACAAGAACCGGAGCGATTTTCTAATGCCCCATAACCCGCCATCATGGTCTGCGAATATGCTTCGTTGCGATCTCAGCGCCAGAGGTCGCACTCTAGCAAGCACGCACAAGTATCTACACGATCTTTCTGACGGATCCTCGCCCGTAGTCATCTTCGGGCGTGATGAAGATGGCCGCCACGGCAACTTCCACCCGGCGTCCTACAGGAACATCTGCGCCAATCCAGCCTGGGCTCGCCGCCTCGCGAAGGTCCATACGGCCTCCCGCCGCTCCCGTGCGCGTAAAGACTGGCAGTGGATGGAGCTGGATTCCGTCAACAGCTCCGATGCGTTGTTGATGAACATCTTCTGTCACCCCGAGGTCTTCGACTCCTGCACCGTTGCCCCGGCCGTCGCCGCCCTGCTCAACAGCCCCGCTGGCGCTCAACCCTGTTTCGGCATCAACCCGGGCCTCCCCCTTCGCACCGGACGGCTCGAGCGCACCACCGAGATCGATCTCCAGCTCGGCAATCTTTTCGTCGAAGCCAAGCTGACCGAAACCGGCTTCCAGAACGCGAAGGCAGCTCTCATCGAACGCTATCGAGACCTTGAAACCGTCTTCGATGTTCCGCGACTACCATGGGCTCCGGACGGCAAGGTTCAAGGTTATCAACTCATCCGCAACGTGCTCGCCGCCTTTGCCTCGGACGCATCCTTCTGCGTCCTGTGCGATGTCCGCCGACGCGACCTGATCGAAGCGTGGTATGCCGTGCTCTCCGCCGTCTGCCGCCCGACCTTCGCCTGCCGCCTCAAGCTGCTCACCTGGCAGGAGCTCGCCACAGCCCTGCCCGAAGAGCTACAGCAGTTCCTCGCATCCAAGTACGGAATCCTGCCCGAGCCCACCCCATAGCGCGGATTGCAGAACGGTGTACAGTTCGCATCCCTTTCCTTGTCATTCAGCAGCGCAGCTACCTGCGGTTGCCGCTGCCTGCACTTTGTTTGCATCCGGCAACGGAGCGAAGGGACTTGGTTCTACGCACCCGGCCCATGCGCCGGCTTGCCTTCCTGCACATAATTCCTGTTCCACTTGGGAATTTCCACCACATACGTCCCCGGCTTCTCAATCACCGCCTGGCACCCCAGCCGCGAGTTCAACTGGATATCCGCCGCCGTCTCCATCCGATCCAACTCCAGATCCTCCGCTTCGCTGATCCCCGAGGCGCCTTCCTTGACGTGAATATGGCACGTCGTACAGGCGCACACCCCGCCGCAGGCATGATCCAGAAAAATATCGTAGTTCTCCGCGACATCCAGAAACGACATCGGCAGACCATGTCCCTCATACGGCAGCGTGTCGAACGGAAACTCTACCGTCCTTCCCTCGGGCAAAAAGGTCACCCGAACCATTCCTTCGCCCGCGGGCTTCGACAGATCCACAATCTCAGCGCTCTTCTTCATCTCACTCATCGTTCAGTCTTCCGTCGACTCTCCGGCCGTGGCCTCTTTGTTGGTTGAATCTTCAATCTTCTTCGTCTCAGCATCCGCACCGGCATGCGAACTCGTCACCTCGGCCCGCGCAAAAGGATGCGGTGCGGTCGGCCCTGCTCCTATACTCTCACCCGCCGCCTCCATCGTCTTACCCTGCATTGCGCCCGAGACCGCGGTATCCATCATCAGCTCCGCAAAACGCCGGGTCGCCTTATCCAGCCGCTCTATCCCGTCCCGAATCTGCTTATAATCCCCGCCCTGCACCGCAGCCTTCAGAAACGAGATGCCGGCCTCGATCTTCTGTATCTCATCGCTCGAAAGCATCTGCCATGCCGGGTGCTTGTTCCCCTTCTCCACAGCCGTCAGGATCGTCTCTGCCTCGTTCTTGGCCTCGATCGACTGTCGTTTCTGAATATCCGTCTCCGCATTATCGAAGGAATCGAGAATCATGGTCTCCACCTGTTCATCGGTTAGTCCGTACGTTGGTTTCACCTCGACCTCAGCCTCTTTGCCGCTCCTCTGCTCGCGCGCCGAAACATGCAGAATTCCATTCGCATCGATCAAAAACGTCACTTCGATCCGAGGCAGCCCCGCCACCATCGGCGGAATCCCCTTCAGGTCGAATCGCGCCAGCGAACGGCAATCCGCGGCCAGCTCCCGCTCGCCCTGCACCACATGAATGGCCACATTCGTCTGCCCGTCTACCCCGGTCGTAAAATGCTCCGTCGCGCTCGCCGGAATCGTCGAGTTTCGCTGGATGATCTTCGCCACCACGCCGCCCAGCGCTTCGATTCCCAGTGACAGCGGCGTCACATCCAGCAGCAGCAGATCGTCCGTGGCCGCCGAGCCACCGGCAAGGATCTGCGCCTGCACAGCCGCCCCCAGGGCCACCACTTCGTCCGGATTCAGCTCGGTATGCGGCTTCTTGCCCCGCGCCTTCATCTCAAACAGGTCATCCACCAGCGCCCGCACCGCAGGAATCCGCGTGGACCCGCCCACCATCACGACCTCATCGATCTGCGCCGCCTTCAACCCGGCATCCTTCAACGCCTGCCTGCACGGTCCAGCCGTCCTTGCAATCACGCCAGCCGTTAACTCGTCGAACTGCGCCCGCGTAATCTCTCGCAGATACCTCTTCCCGCTCGGCAGCAGCACGTTCAGCATCGCCGTCTCCACGACCGACAGCAGAATCTTCGCCTCGATCACCGCCTTGCGAATCTCCTGCACCGCCTCGCCGTTCCCGCGAACATCCTCGCCCAGATCGCCTCTGATATCGTCCAGCGCAACGGCAATCAGCAGGTTGTCGATATCGTCCCCGCCCAGGTGCGTATCCCCACCTGTCGCGATCACCTCGAAGATTCCCTCATGCAGCTTCAAAATGGAGATATCGAACGTCCCACCCCCGAAGTCGTACACCGCAATCAACCCGTCCTTGTTCTTCTCCAGGCCATAGGCCAGGGCTGCCGCCGTCGGCTCATTCACCAGCCGTAGCACCTCCAGGCCCGCGATCCTCCCGGCATCCTTGGTCGCCTGCCGCTGAGCGTCATTGAAGTACGCCGGGACCGTAATCACCGCCTTCAGAACCGGGCCGCCGAAGAACCTCTCCGCATTCTTCCTCAACTGCTGCAGCACATAGGCCGAAATCTCCGGCGGCGTCAGCATCAACCCGCTCACGCTTACCTTCAGCACCTCACCCGGCTGCAGCCCCTCCGCCAGCTTGAACGGAAACAGCTTTAGCTCCTCCTGCACATCGGCCACATCGCGCCCCATCAGCCGCTTCGCCGAATACACCGCACTGGCCGCATCCTCCAGCAGCGTTCCCCGCGCCGCATTTCCCACCAGAACACCGTCGTCCGTCCACGCCACCACCGACGGCACCAGTCGCTCCCCATCCTCGCCAGGGATCACCACCGGCGTATCGCCCTGCATAAACGCAACCAACGAATTCGTCGTACCCAGATCAATCCCTACAACCCGCTCATCGGCCATCGACACAATCCCCTATCCATCTTCTCTATTGTCCTACAGCACGGGAATCTCCTGCATCGTCGACCGCGCAGCTTCTATTCCGCGCAGCTTCGGCATAGCAGCTTCGGTCATTAGATGCACTGACCCCTGCTACAAGCGATAACTGGCCCGCCTGAAGGAGAGCAACCAAGCCTCATCCCTCTCCGCGAAAACCGTGCGCCACCTCTTGCTCGCGGCGTCCTCTCTCTCGACAAACCAGGCAAGCCATACCTCTCAAAATAACTATCGAAAACGTGGCGCAATCCTGGGGCCTCGAAAATAGGTATCTATTCATCCACGTTCACCACGCACTTGGCCACAAACTCACCACGTTTTTCCACCAAGCTGCACCCCGCTAATCCCCGAATCCCCTGTAAAAGCGGCCCTTCACCACGCGGCCAACAAAAGCAGCAATCCGTCCCATACCAACCGCACGTACTCAATCAGTGAGAGCGTCAGCGCCGCCCGCCGCTTATCAACGAGCCGGGCACAGCGAAGAGAAGACCAGCCGTAACGCTAGGGGAATGTTCGAGTTACTTTCGTAAGCGACGAAAATCCTTATAGGCTATATCGGGCGTCGCATCGTATTCTAATGAACTAAACGGTGACAGATGAATGTACGTAAAGTGGAGACTGAAGCGGATTCAAGAGCGCTTTGGATCCGTGAGCTCCTGAATTCGAAACCAGAGTTAGAGTGCCAGGACCTGGTACAACTTGCAGCTTCAATATCCGGAACCCCAGTCGGCCTTTTGACGCTGCTGGACGACCGAAGCCGATGGTATCGCTCATCTCATGATCTAAAGCTCGGAGATACACCCCGCGAAGTAGCCTTCTGCGCGCACGCCATCCGACAGACACAGGTATTCATGGTCAAAGACTCGCTGATGGACGCGAGGTTTGGCAGCAACCCTTTGGTTACCTCCGATGCCCCAATAAGATTCTTCGCCGGGGTGGCGCTGCACACAAAAGACGGCAATCCGCTGGGCACACTCGCTGTCGTCGACACTGCTCCGCGTATCCTCGACGCCGAGCAGGTGCATGCGTTGCAGGTCCTCGGGCGTCAGGTCGGCATCCGCTTGGAATCGATCGTCCAACGGTACGCCCTGGAGCAGGCTCTGGATGAGAAAGATAAAGCCATCGCGGGGCTCCGGGCCAGCGAAGAACTTTTTCGAGCATTCATGAACGCCAGCCCATTCCTCAGCTATATCAAAGATGCGGCAGGGCGCCTGCTGTTCTACAACCGCAGCTTCGCCCAGCGCTTCGGCGTAAACGAATATGCCTGGCTGGGCCGAACCGATGAACAGCTCTGGTCGCGGAGACTGACCAAATCCGTCCGAACCCACGATCTTGAGGTTATGGCCGGAGGCCGGATGGTCGAAACGGAAGAACACATTCGTGCAGCCGACGGGACCATCAGTTCGCTTCGATCCTTCAAATTTCCATGTCATGATTCCGCTGGGAACATGCTTCTTGCAGGTGTTGCGGTAGATGTCTCGGCCGAAGTAGCTCATAAAGCCGAGCTCGAACGCTACCATCGGGATCTCGAAGAGGCGAACGATCAGCTCCGAAAGCTGGCCGTCACCGATGAGTTGACAGGCCTCAGCAATCGCAGATCTTTCGAAGAGCGCCTCGTCATGGAGTTTTCCATGGCACGACGGCGAAAGCGCGAGCTCTCGCTCCTGCTGATCGACGTGGATGATTTCAAGACAATCAATGATCGCTGGGGACACGCCGCAGGAGATGAAGTGCTGCGTCGCCTCGGCATGGTGCTTCGAACCACGGTGCGTCTGCCGGACTTCCCCGCTCGTTATGGCGGTGAGGAGTTCGTCGTTCTGCTGCCGGAGAGTGGCGAAGAAAGCGCCATGGGCCTCGCTAGGCGCGTCATGCAACGGGTGGCAACAGAAGACTGGGAAAACGAGCCGCTCACCATCAGCATCGGAATGGCCGCGATGAACGAGTCGCTTGCAGAGGGCTTCCAACTCGTAGAACTCGCCGACGAAGCACTCTACGCAGCGAAACGCGCTGGCAAGAACCGCGTCATGGCGCACAGCCGGTAGTCTGACGGCTGCAGAGCTCAACATCGCAAAAGCCGCTTTGGTGACCAGCTTCGTGCCAAATGAAAACGAGGCGCACCCCCGGATGGATGCACCTCACCTTCTGTCCCAGTCTGGCTGGAACTTTTAGACTTCAGCGTTCGGATCACCGGCTTCACCGGGATTGCGCTTTTCCATCTGTTTGGCAAGCTCTTCCCGTTTCTTGCTTCGGGCTTCGGCGCGCTTTTGCGCCTTCTCATTCAACTCGTGCTCAGCACCAAGCAGCTCAATGTAGGCCATCTCGGCTGCGTCACCCTTGCGGGCGCCTATACGGGTAATGCGAAGATAGCCACCTTGACGCGCAGCATAGCGCGGGGCGACGACGGCAAAGAGGCGATCAACCGACTCAGGCGTCATCAGATAGGCCGCAGCTTGGCGACGTGCATGGACCGTGCCCCGTTTGCCCAACGTAATCATCTTCTCGATGATGGGCCGGGTGGCCTTGCATTTCGTAATGGTGGTCTCGACGCGGTCCATAAGGAGGACAGAGGTGACGAGGTTGCGCAGCATAGCGCGACGATGACTGGTGTTTCGGCCTAATTTGTATCCTGCATTGCGGTGACGCATCGGTGATCTCCTTCGACTCGGCATTAGCCGTGAGTCGGTACTGCTTCGAAATGCGCTCGGCGGCGCTTGGTGCGGTTATGACACCGTTGGGACGTACAGAAACGTATAAAGCGGATGTCGAACAGCGATTGAAATGAAAGTGGGCGACCCGAAAATTCGCCGCCCACTTCCGGTTACATCTCGTTAGAAGTTTTCGGGCTCGGCAGTCAGATCGAGATCTTCATCCTCGTCCTCTTCGTCGTCCTCATCTTCGTCATCGTCATCGAAGTTGCCGAAGCTCGCCGCGAGGGTAGCCGCCGGCAGAACGGAGGTCGGTCCGGGCTGCGGGTTGCCGTTCTCGTCGATCTTCATACCCAGCGATAGACCCATCTGAGCGAGAATCTCTTTGATCTCATTCAAAGACTTGCGTCCGAAGTTCTTCGTCTTCAGCATCTCTGCTTCAGTCTTCTGGATGAGTTCGCCGATTGTTGCGATGTTCGCATTCTTCAGGCAGTTGTAGCTTCGTACTGAGAGCTCCAACTCCTCTACCGAACGGTTGAGATTTTCGTTCCGCAGGGCAGGGCCATCGTGCAGACCGTCATGACCAGCTTCCATCTCCTCCTCGAAATTGATAAAGATGGTCATGTGGTCCTTGAGCAGCTTGGCAGAAAGGCCAAGAGCGTCAGCCGGCAGAACCGTGCCATTTGTCCAGATCTCGATCGTCAGTTTGTCATAGTCGGTGATCTGACCGAGACGCGCTGCCTCAACGAGATAATTTACCTTGCGCACAGGAGAGTGTACGGAGTCGACAGGAATGAACCCAAGACCAAGATCGCCGTCAAAGTTCTTGTCAGCGGAGATGTAGCCGCGGCCCCGCTTGAGGCGCATCTCCATGTCGATCTTTCCACCCTCTGAGACGGTGCAAATGTAGATATTCTTATCGAGTATTTCAACATCGCCGTCGGCTTCGATCATGCCGGAGGTAATGACGCCGGCCTGGTCGGCGCGCAGGTAGAGTGCCTTTGGTCCTTCACCGGCCAGCTTAAAAGGCACCTGCTTCAGGTTGAGGATAATATCGGTCGCATCTTCAACGACGCCGGTGATCGACTGGAATTCATGCAGTACGCCTTCGATGCGAACCGCCGTCACAGCGGCTCCTTCGATCGAAGAGAGCAAAGTACGGCGCAGGGCGTTGCCGATGGTGGTACCAAAACCTCGCTCAAAAGGCTGGGCCGAAAACTTGCCGTACTTATCGGTCAAAGTCTCGGGGTCTACCGCAAGACGCTTGGGCTTTTGAAAACCTCTCCAAAGCATATGTGTTTCTCCTTGTCCGGCTCACTCGCGATGCATTCTGCGAGATGGCAGGGTAGTTCGGTTTCGGTTAGGTTGTGTATTGCGAGTCTCTCCCTGTTGCAGAGACTATGGAGAGGCCCACACCCTGCTTCTGAACGCAGGCTCCCCAATTCCTATACTCTACGTTTACTTGCTGTAGAGTTCGACAATCAACTGCTCGTTGACTGGCAGGTTAACGTCCTCGCGCTTCGGCAGCGCAACCACTTTGCCGGACAAATTGTCGCGGTTGATGTCAAGCCACTGAACCTGATTCTGGCCAGCCGCAAAGTTCTTCGCCTCTTCAAGAATCACCAGGGCCTTTGAACCTTCGCGGATAGCGATCTCATCGCCCACCTTGCATTGGAACGAAGGAATATTAACTTTGCGACCGTTGACCTGGAGATGGCCGTGACGAACCACCTGACGAGCTTGACGTCGGCTCATCGCGAAGCCGAGGCGATAGGCAACGTTATCGAGACGAGTCTCAAGCTGCTGGAGCAGCAGTTCACCCGTGACGCCGGTCCTGTTCGAGGCCTTCTGATAATAGGCGCGGAACTGCGTCTCAAGCGTAAAGTAGATACGCTTCGCCTTCTGCTTTTCACGCAGTTGGAGACCATAGCCGACCACCTTCTTCACCTTGCGAGACTGGCCGTGCTGGCCGGGGGGGAAATTGCGCTTTTCAACCGGGCACTTTTCGGAAAAGCACTTGGCTCCCTTAAGGAAAAGCTTCGTTCCGTCGCGACGGCAAAGTCGGCAAACGGGTCCTGTGTAACGTGCCATTGTATTGCTCCTGAGTTCGAGTGACGATCGCTTTACGCGCGGCGGCGCTTCTTCACGATCCAGTTATTATGACGAACTGAGCCTCCAGACGAAAAAAAGCCGGAGGCAATCAGCCGAATTTTGAAGCGTCAGACGCGACGGCGCTTCGGAGGACGGCAGCCGTTATGCGGCATCGGCGTGACATCGCGGATGCTGCGGACCTCAATACCCGTAGTGGCAAGGGCGCGAATCGCTGACTCGCGGCCTGAGCCCGGACCGGAGACCCGAACATCCACCGAGCGGACACCATGATCACGAGCTGCGTTGGCAGCACCAACCGCGGCCTGCTGCGCTGCGAACGGAGTTCCCTTGCGAGAGCCGCGGAAGCCAAGCGAACCGGACGACTTCCAACTCAGCGTGTTACCCGTCTGGTCGGTAATGGTGACGATAGTGTTATTGAACGATGCCTGGATAAAGACGAGGCCAAAAGGAACGTTCTTTCGCTCGCGCTTCTTAAACTTCTTGTTCTTGCCGGGCTTCGCTGCACCCTTGGTATTCTGTGTCTTCGCCATGGCTTATTTGGTCGCTTTCTTCTTGCCGGCAACAGTTCCCTTACGGGGACCCTTGCGGGTGCGAGCGTTGGTGTGGGTGCGCTGACCACGAACCGGAAGGCTGCGGCGATGACGGAGCCCACGATAAGACTGAATTTCAATCAGACGCTTGATGTTCAGCGAAATATCCTTGCGGAGGTCGCCTTCGATCTGGCCTTCAGCTTCAATGACCTGACGGATACGGTTCAGCGCGTCTTCGTCCAACGTGCCGACCTTCGCAAGCGGATCGACGTCCGCCTTTACGAGGATTTTGGCGGCGCGAGAGTCGCCGATTCCAAAAATGTAAGTGAGACCGATGCGCGCCTGTTTATTGTTAGGGACATCGACTCCAGCAATACGTGCCATGGGGTTCCTTTTCGGTTAGGCTTCGCAGCGTCGCCGCGAGAGCAGGATGAGAGGATGGCGGCTGGTCCGGCGGGTTCAACGCAAGCCTGAATGCGGCTAACTAGCCCGGCGGGGCCGGTGAATCTATATTCCAGCGACTAGCCCTGACGCTGCTTGTGCTTAGCATTTTCGCAAATGACGCGCACGACACCGCGACGATGGATGACCTTGCACTTATCGCAAATCTTCTTTACTGAGGCTCGAACTTTCATTCCTGGTCCCTTCTTCCTGCAAAAAGTAAAACTGGTTCTACACACTTCGCGCCACTCAGGCTCAACCCGGAAATTGACTCCCAGGCATGAGCATTCAGGGATCATTAGGAAAACTGGGACGCTTTCGCTACGGGTGTCTATTTATACCGATAGACGATGCGGCCACGATTGAGATCGTACGGGCTGAGCTCAATCGCGACACGGTCACCGGGAAGGATGCGGATGAAGTTCTTGCGCATCCGGCCGGAGACGTGCGCAAGCGCCTGATGCTTGTTCTCAAGCTCAACCTTGAACATCGCATTCGGCAGTGTCTCGACGACCACCGCCATCACCTCAATTGCATCTTCCTTCGACAAACGATCTCCTCCGGACAGCAAGGGCCAGGACCCTCGTTTCCACAACATTCCTGCTCCGCTTTGGCATTGGTTTAATGCCCGAAGCCCCTGACAGGCACAGCAACCTTTATAATAACCCAGTAAGGCTAATTATCCTAGCGTGTCAACACCTGCGGTCCGGATTTCGTGATCGCGACGGTATGTTCGAAGTGCGCACTATAGCTTCCGTCGTTGGTCACTGCGGTCCACCCATCCTTAAGGACGTGAACCTCTGGGTCGCCGGCATTGATCATCGGCTCGATCGCAAGCACCATGCCCGCCTTTAGCCGGGGGCCTTTGCCTCTGCTGCCGAAGTTGGGCACCTGCGGATCTTCATGCATAGCCCTGCCAATGCCATGACCGACAAACTCGCGAACCACACCGAATCCCTCGGCCTCGCAAAGCTCTTGCACGGCTGCGGAGATGTCAAAGAGCCGGCCACCGACTTGACATTGCTGGATCGCCTTCTCGAGCGACGCTAGCGTAGTCTCGAGCAGCTTGCGCGTCTCGAAGCTGACCGTGCCGACAGGATAAGTGACCGCAGCATCGGAGTAGAAGCCATCGACGATCACCCCGCAATCGATAGACAGAATGTCTCCTTCGGCAAGAATACGTGTGGCGCTAGGCATACCGTGAACGACCTCTTCATTGATCGACGTGCAGAGCGCGGAAGGGTATCCGTGATAGCCCTTGAAGGCGGCAACCGCACCTAGTTCCGCAATCTTTCTCACGGCAATCTCTTCGAGATCCATCGTAGAAGCCCCCGGGACTACATGGGGCGCTACGGCATTGTGAACCTGCCGCAGAACTTTGCCGGAGATCCGCATCTTCTCGATCTCCTGCGGCGTCTTGATCATGATAGCCATATCGAGTGACCGTCCGTTCTTAGCAGTGCGAAGTCTTGGAGCGGCGCAATCGCGCGAGCGCAGCTTTGATGTCGGCCGTCACCTGTTCAACAGCATGATCACCGTCGATCTCTTCGAACCGCTCACGATTACGGTAATGCTCAATGACCGGCGCAGTCTGGATTTCGAATGTCTTCATGCGTTCGGCGAAAACCGCCTCTGAATCATCTGGCCGCTGCACCAGGGAGGAGCCGTCGACGTCGCAAATACCAGGACCTAAGGGCGGGTTTGAATAGATGTTGTAGATCCGGCCCGCAGGAGAGATGCGGCGACCGGTAATACGATGAAGCAGATGCTCGTAATCGACAACGATGCTAATGGCAACCACGGGCAAGGCGTTTGGGTCGGCACCCAGTTGTGCATCAAACCAAGTCGCCTGATTGATCGTTCGAGGAAAGCCATCGAGAATGTAGCCTCGCCCAGTATCCGGCTCTGTGAGTCGATCCGCAACCATCTCATTGACAAGAACGTCTGGGACAAGACGACCTTCATCCATCAGAGCCTTTGCCGCCCTGCCCAACTCCGTTCCGTTCGCGATATTCGCCCGAAGAATATCGCCGGTGGATATCTGCGGGATATCGTACTCAGCCATCATCGCCCTGGCCTGCGTGCCTTTGCCAACACCGGGAGCGCCCAGAAGAAGTACCGGCCCGGGCAGAAATCTTGTTTCTACC
The DNA here is from genome assembly GCA_965277265.1 of Edaphobacter sp. Classification (GTDB taxonomy): domain Bacteria; phylum Acidobacteriota; class Terriglobia; order Terriglobales; family Acidobacteriaceae; genus Edaphobacter. The sequence goes on along the minus strand of CBDICF010000003.1, from coordinate 3,251,915 downwards.
GCAGCCGCGAATTCAGACACTATGCTTGAAATCAACGAGATAACTTTCCTACCAACTCTTCCGCCCACGGATGCGTCCACTCTTGGGAGTGAAGCCGTCATAATGCCTCATAATCAGCTGCGATTCGATCTGCTGGACGGTGTCCATCGCGACGCCAACGACGATCAGCAGCGACGTTCCCCCGAAGTAGAAGTTCACCCCAAGACCATTTGTCATCCAGGTCGGTAGACGGTCGAAGGCCGAACCCACCAGCCAAAGATGGTTGAAATGGATTCCACTGATGAGAAGCTGGGGAATAATAGTGATGATGATCAGATAAATCGCACCGACTAACGTGATTCGCGTCAACACGTCATTGATGAAATCTGCAGTTCGCTTACCAGGACGAATGCCGGGAATGAACCCGCCATACTTACGCATATTGTCGGCAATATCGTCCGGTCGAAACACGATAGAGATGTAGAAATAGGCGAAAAAGATAATCGCCACTATCTGAAGCAATTCGTACCAGGGTTCTCCAGGCGCAAGCGCGCGAAAAATGGGGCCGAAGAACGTCGAGTCCTGCATCGAGTAGCCGAATATGTGTGCGCCGGAAAAGAGCAGCGGAGCGGAAAGAATCGAACTCGCAAAAATTACCGGCATCACGCCGCCGGAGTTTACCTTCAGTGGAAGGTGGGTAGATTGACCGCCCATCATCTTGCGGCCTACGATGCGCTTGGCGTACTGCACCGGGATGCGGCGTTCAGCCTTCTCCACATACACAATGAACGCCACGACAGCGATCATGCCGATCAGCAGAACGGCGATTGCGATAGGAGTCAGAGCGCCCCATGCGTTATCGCGCGCCTTAACATAGAGATCATTGATGCCCGTCGGCAGACCTACCACGATGCCGGCGAAGATCAGCAAGCTCATGCCGTTGCCAATACCCCGTTCGGTAATCTGCTCGCCCAGCCACATGATAAAAGCAGTTCCAGCCGTCAGCGTTATCACACACAGAGGGATGAAATAGCTGCGTGGAATCGTGACCATCGGAGAGCCGGTCGTCGTATTGGTAAGAGTCAACGCGATAGCGAACGACTGCACCACTCCCAGCAACACGGTGACATAACGTGTCCACTGCGTAATTTTGCGACGGCCCAGTTCGCCTTCCTTCTGCAGCTTGGCAAGCGGTTCGTAGATCACCGTGAGCAACTGGAAGATAATCGATGCCGTAATATACGGCATAATCCCCAGAGCGAATACCGTCAGTCGCCGAAGGTTACCGCCGGAGAACAGGTCTACCAGGCCAAGAGCTGAACCTGAGTTCTGATTGAAGAACTGGGCGAGCATGTCCGCGTTGATCCCTGGAGTAGGAATATGCGAGCCGAGACGATAGACGGCCAGCATACCAAGCGTGAAGAGCACGCGCTTGCGAAGGTCGGGAATCTTGAAGATGTTTGCGATTTTCTCGAACATCGGGAGCTGGAGCCTCAAGGTAAGACTAGGGTTCGGGTAAAACGGCAATGCGAGGGCCGGTGCCCTCGCCCGCCATCTATTCTAAATGGAACTAGCCGATGAGTACGGCCTTGCCGCCGGCCTTTTCAATCGCTTCCTGAGCAGTCTTAGAAAACTTATGCGCGTGGATGGTAACGGCAGTTTTAAGCTCGCCGTTATTCAGCACCTTTAGAAGACCATTCTTCTTGCGAAGCAAGCCCAGCGAGATGATCTTGTCCAGGGTAAACTCGGTGACGTTTTCCGCAGCAACGATCTCCGCGACACGATCCAGACCGAGAACCTGATACTCCACTCGAAAAATGTTGGTAAAGCCGCGCTTGGGTAGGCGACGATGAAGGGGCATCTGGCCGCCTTCAAAGCCTCGCATGAGAGAGGAGCCCGAACGCGAGCCCTGCCCCTTGTGTCCACGGGTCGAGGTCTTACCCATGCCGGATCCCATACCGCGGCCGACACGCTTCTTGTTTTCGTTCGCCTTCTTGGGGGCGCGAAGATTGGAGAGATTACGGATTGCCATTGTTTCCTCGCTTAACGCCAGCGAAGCAGCCTTCGCTCTTCGCCGACTCGCATTGATTTAGACCAAAACGGGCATGATGCCGTGTGCCGGTCGCGCCGGCCATTCCATCTAGCCTACGACGCGGACCAAATGTGGAACCTTCGCGACCATGCCACGAATGGATGGGGTATCTTCTCGCTCAACAACCTGGTTGAGACGGGTGAAGCCTAGACCCTTGACAACGAGCTTGTGCTTGACTGGCGTGCAGATCTTCGAACGAAAGTACTGCAGCTTGATTCTGCCGATTGCGTTGGTGTCAGCCATGAGAGAACTCCTTCAAATCTGTTGGAACAGGTAGAGCTTAAAGCTCTTCCACTGCCTTGCCGCGCAAAGCGGCGACTTCGGCCTTATTGCGAAGCTGGATGAGAGCATCGAACGTAGCCTTGATCACGTTGTGCGGATTCGCCGAACCGAGGGACTTAGTCAGCACATTCTGCACTCCCGCGGCCGTCATGACGGCGCGAACCGTCTTGCCTGCGATCACGCCAGTACCTTCGGGAGCTGGCTTCAGCATCACCTGGCCTGCGCCAAAATGGCCCAGCACCTGGTGGGGAATCGTGCTTTCGGTCAGATTGACCTTGTGCAGATTCTTCTTGGCCGATTCGATCCCCTTGCGAATCGCCTGCGGAACCTCCTTGGCCTTGCCCGAACCATAGCCGACCACACCCTCGGCAGGATCGCCAATGACAACCAGTGCAGCAAACGACATATTCTTGCCGCCCTTCACAACCTTGGTCACGCGATTGATCGAGACGACCTCATCCTTCAGATTGAGGCGGTTCGCATCGATTTTCTTCTTCATTGCCATAATCTTCTATCCAGCTTTCTGGCCGCCCGCAGGCGCCTTGGGAACCTTAGAAATCGAGTCCAGCTTCACGAGCTGCATCTGCCAAAGCTTTCACGCGGCCATGGTACAGATATCCGCCACGATCAAAGACGATCTTCTTGATGCCCTTCTCCCGCGCGCGCTCGGCGATCAACTTTCCAACCTCAGCAGCAGCCGCAATATTGCCGCCATACTTCTTCTCTTCGGTTTTCTTGCCCATAGATGATGCCGAGGCAATAGTGACTCCGTTAAGATCGTCGATAAGCTGAGTGTAGATGTGGTTCAGCGACCGGTACACGTTGAGGCGCGGACGCTCCGCAGTGCCGGACATCTTCTCTCGGATACGCGTATGGACGCGTTGGCGGATTACGTTGCGTTGGCGGGGATTGATCATGATTGACTTTCCTTCCTAAAAGCGTACCCAGAATGCTGAGGACGTTCGGTTGATAAAAAGATCGAGTGAGGCTCTGCCAACGTATCATCTGCTGGCCGCAACTCACCCCAAAATTACTTCGCTCCGGTCTTGCCAACCTTCTTCTTCAACTTTTCGCCCGTATAGCGGACACCCTTGTTCTTATACGGGTCAGGCTTGCGAAGTGAGCGCATGTCAGCGGCGATCTGCCCGACCTTCTGCCGGTCGATACCGGAGATGGTAAGGTGAGTCTGCTTTGGATCGATCGCAACCTCGATACCCGTGGGCAAAGGAAACTCAATAGGGTGGGAGTAGCCCAGCGTGAAGACCACCATATTCTTGCCCTTCATCTCGGCGCGATACCCGATACCGACAATATCGATGTCCTTCGTCCACCCAGTGGTGACACCGGTAACAGCATTAAAGACCAGCGCACGCGCAAGCCCGTGAAAGGCCGCCTGCTTGTCGTTCTCGCGCTCAGCTACGAGATGGCCATCCTTCTGCGCCAGCGTGATACCGCCGGGAAGCATGGCGGTGACCTTACCCTTGGGACCTTCAACCAGGACAGTATTGCCGTTCTCGCTGACGGTGTACTTGACACCGGCAGGCATGAGAATGGGCTTCTTACCGATACGTGACATGACAATTCCTTTATCGCTTGCGAGTCTCGAGGCAGCTTCCGCTAATCTCGTTCCACTGCAGCCTTGGCGCATTTAGCGCTGCGTTCCTAAACCAAAACCAATTCCTGGTGTTCACCATTCCAAACCGCGGAACAGGCCGTACAACATGCGGCCGGAACGGGGACAGCAATCATTACCAAACTTCGCAGAGGATCTCGCCGCCAACACCTTCACGGCGAGCCTGCCGACCGGTCATGACACCCTTCGGAGTAGTCATGATCGAAATACCCAAACCGCCCTGTACTCGGCGGATCTCGTCGCGGCCGAGGTAGACGCGGCAGCCCGGACGAGAGACGCGTTGCAGATCCCGAATGACGGCTTCGTTGTTTGGACCGTATTTCAAGTACACGCGGATGACCTTCATCCCATTCTCTTCCGTAGGCTTATAGTTCGCAATGTAGCCCTCCTCTTTGAGAATGCGCGCAATCTCAGCCTTGAGCTTCGAAGCTGGAACGTCAAGCTTCTGGTGACGGGCACGGATGGAATTGCGGATGCGTGTCAGGAAGTCTGCTACAGGATCGGTGAGGTTCATTCATTCTCCTTCATCCCCCGTTCGCTCACGAGTATCTCTCGAAAGAACCAGCAGGGATGTCTGTTTCGGGTGCTGCATCCAGACTTCTGCACCATAAGCTGACGCCTTGATGAGGTCTCTGGTGTAAGTGCACGACATCAGCCGCGCACGGTAGTTTCATTCTACCAGCTTGACTTGACGACGCCTGGAATCTCTCCCTTAAGGGCGAGCGAACGGAAGCAGAGGCGGCATACGCCAAACTTCCGTAAGAAGGCGCGAGGACGACCGCAAAGCTGGCAGCGGTTGTGCTGGCGGGATTTGAACTTCGGTTTCCTTGCATCTTTAACGCGCTTTGCGGTAGTTGCCATAATGTGTGCTCTCTATCTTGACTGCAAACCTTGCTGAATCCTGTTCGGGGCCGCACGGCCCGGCTTTGTCGACTATGCCCCAACGCGGAACGGCATTCCGAAGCTCTTGAGCAGAGCGCGGGCGCCATTATCGTCCTTCGCCGTCGTGACGATCGTGACGTTCATCCCTTTCAGCTTGTCGACCTTAGCATAATCGATCTCAGCGAAGATCAGCTGATCGCGCAGGCCAAGCGTGTAGTTGCCGCGGCCGTCGAAGCTTTTGGACGAAACGCCCCTGAAATCGCGAACGCGGGGAAGCGCTATCGAAATCAAGCGATCGAGAAACTCGTACATCGTATCTCCCCGCAGCGTTACCATGGCGCCAATTGGCATCCCCTCACGCACCTTGAACGCCGCGATCGACTTTTTCGCTTTGGTCGTTACAGGATTCTGCCCGGCAATTGAGGCGAGATCGGCCACAAGCGGATCCATGATCTTGACATTCTGCGTCGCCTCGCCTAGGCCCATGTTGATTACGATCTTTTCAATCTTTGGGATTGCCATGGCGTTAGTGATATTGAGCTCTTTGCCCAGCGCCTGCTTGATCTCTGTTTCGTACTTTGCCTTCAGTCGTGCTGCCATAGTTTCCTTCGCTTTCTCCACGGTTGCCGGGTTGGGCCGTAGCCCGTGTACCGATGCGTGGGGTGAACCGTCGTTACAAAACCTCAAAAACTGCCGCGTCGAGAATACGCCTGCTTTTACTTCTTCCGGTCCGCAATCACATTGCCGCTAGACTTCGAAAAGCGAACCTTTTTATCGCCCTCAAGCCGGGAGCCAACGCGGGTCATGTTCCCTTCGGCATCGAGCAACATCACATTCGAGATGTGGATAGTCGATTCCTGCTCGGCGATGCCGCCCTGGATGTTCTTCTGAGGGTTCGGCTTCATGTGCTTCTTTACCATCATCACCCCTTCAACCAGAAGGCGGTTCTTTTCCGCGATAACCCGAAGTACGCGGCCCTGCTTGCCCTTATCCTTCCCGGCAATCACTTCCACTCTGTCATTCCGCTTGATCTTTATCCCTGCCATGACTCTCTCTCATCCTCGACGATCTGTGCTGCCGCGGAGCCGGACTCCGGTGAGTGCTGGTGGCGCTGTGCATGAACCCACAGCTCTAAACTCGGAGCTAAATAACCTCGGGCGCAAGCGAAACGATCTTGAGAAACTTCTTCTCGCGCAACTCGCGGGCGACCGGCCCAAACACGCGGGTTCCAACTGGCTCGTTCGAGTCGTTAATCACCACAGCCGCATTCTGGTCGAAGCGGATATAGGTGCCGTCGCGCCGGCGATACTCCTTGCGCGTGCGGACGATCACGGCTTTCACAACCTTGCCCTTCTTGACGGTGCCATCGGGTGAAGCTTCCTTCACAGCAGCGGTGACGACGTCGCCCAGGCCAGCCTTCTTGCCAAGACCGCCACCGAGGGGAAGGATCACCTGCAACTTGCGTGCGCCGGAATTATCGGCCACGTCAAGCATCGTTCTCATTTGTACTGACATCGCTCTTCTCCTGGGTGTTGCGGTCGGGGCTCACGCCCACATCTCAACTACTTGGCTGCGACCACTGCTGCTGAGGTCTTCTCTTCCGCGAGTGCAAGCGAGGAACGGCGCACAATCTCTTCAAGCGACCAGCGCTTCAGCTTGGACAGCGGTCTGGCCTCACGGATGCGGACCACATCGCCGACACGAGCCGAGTTCTGCTCGTCGTGTGCGTAAAACTTCTTGTTCGACTTCATCACACGCTTGTACTTGGGGTGCGCCTTGCGCATCTCAATCTCGACCACAATTGTCTTCTGCATCTTGGTCGAAACGACAAGACCTACCTTCTCGTTCCGGCGGGAGGTCTGGGCTTCGGGAGTCTGGGTTGAAACCGCAGTCGCGTTCGTGCTGGTTGTATCTGCCATGGTTAGTCCTTCTTCGCTTTCTTGCGGGCGGTGCGAGTGCTCTTGGCCGGCGCAACGTTGGCGACGACAGGGTGGGCAGCCTTTTCGGCGGCGATAGTGCGCTGCCGCTCGACGGTCTTGATGCGGGCGATATCCAGCTTCAGCGTCCGCAGCTTCTTGATGCCCTCCATATTGCCGAGGCTCTTCTGGAAGCGAATGCGAAAGAGCTGTTCACCGGCCTTCGCCTGCTCCGTCTTGAGCTCATCGTCACTGAGGTTGCTGATCTTTTCAAAGTCCATGTCTTTTTCCTTGACTGCTAGAACTACTTAGCCGCGGTCTTAGCGGTCTTACTTGGCAACGACCGTCGCCTTGACATCATGGCGTTGCACGAAGCTGGTCTTGAGCGGGAGCTTGTGTGCCGCGAGACGCATTGCCTCTTTGGCGAGCTCCGGGGTAACACCTTCCATCTCGAACAGGATGCGCCCCGGACGAACGACGCAAACCCAATGGTCCGGGGCTCCCTTGCCCTTGCCCATACGAGTCTCGGCAGGCTTCTTGGTGATCGGCTTGTCCGGAAATAGACGCAGCCAGACCTTGCCGCCACGCTTGATAAAACGTGTCATCGCGATACGGCTGGCCTCGATCTGGCGGTCGGTAATGTAGCCGCACTCCATCACCTTCAGGCCAAAGTCGCCGAACGAGAGATCCGAGCCGCGCCACGCCTTACCGCACATGCGGCCGCGCTGCTGTTTGCGAAACTTGACCTTCTTTGGCATCAACATAACGAAACCCTCTTCACTCTTTCGAAACTCATTCGGAGATTCAATCCCCGGAAACACCGGCGTGTGCCCGGTGAAAACTTAGGAAGCAAACGCGCCCGTCGTCACGCCCTGGTCACGGCGTTTCTTTTGCTCGTAGATATCGCCGCGGTAAACCCAGGTCTTCACCCCGATGATCCCGTACGTGGTGTGAGCCTCTGCGAAACCGTAGTCAATATCCGCCCGCAGCGTATGGAGTGGCAGACGACCCTGCAGATACCACTCTGAGCGTGCAATCTCGTTTCCGTTGAGACGGCCGGACACGCGAACCTTGATTCCCTTGCAGCCGAACCGCAGAGCGGAGTCGACCGACTTCCGCATCGCACGGCGGAAGCTTACCCGCTTCTCAAGCTGTAGCGCGATATTCTCGGCAACCAGCTGAGCGTCGAGTTCAGGCTTGTTCACCTCGAGAATGTCAATGAACACCTCACGGCTGGTCCGCTTCTGGATATCGGCCTTCAGCTTGTCGATCTCAGCGCCCTTGCGTCCGATAATGATGCCCGGACGCGCTGTCCGAATGATCAGGCGGAGCTTATTACCGGGGCGCTCCACCTCGACCGAGCTGACACCGGCTGCCTTCAACTTTTCACGCAACTCGGCCTTCAATTTCACGTCTTCGACCAGCAGCTTGTCATAGCCACGCTCGACAAACCAACGCGACTTCCACGGCTTGTTGATGCCGAGGCGCAACCCATACGGATGGACTTTCTGTCCCATAGCTTCCCTTTACTCCGTGCCCGTTCCGGTTGAGCCGGCGGACTGTAGTGCAAACCCTTAGTTTACAAGAAACTGCTTACTTCGCGGCCTTTTTCGCTGCGGGCTTCTTGGCGGCTATCTTCTTCGCTGCGGGCCCCTTTGCCGAAGTCTTGCCCACAGCCTTCTTGGTGGACGTCTTCGCCTTTGGCGCTGATGCAGAGTCGGCTCCGTGGACCGCAGTGGCCGACCTCTTCTCCGCTACAGTAACGATAATGTGAGCAAGCCTTCGCTGGTATCGGAACGCGCGGCCCATTGGCGCGGGGCGAATGCGCTTCATGCGAGGACCTTCGTTCGCGATCGCGGTGCGAACATAAAGATTGTCCACATCCACATCGAGCCCCTGTTCCTGTGAGACGTAAGTCGCATTCTGGATCGCCGAACGCAACACCTTCTCTACCACGGGGGCCATGCGTTTCGTGCTGAAGTGCACGGTGTTCAGCGCCTGTTCGACGCGGAGTCCCTTGATGAGATCCAGTACCAGCTTCGCCTTCTGCGGACTGGTGCGCTGAAACTTAGCCTCTGCGCGGAACTCTCGGATTTTCTCTTCTGCTGCCTTAGCCATGATCTTCGTCCTTCAGAACTTCTGCTTCGTAGCCCCTTGCAGCGGGCTAACGGTGATACAAGCCGTCATATTCGGTCTGTTACTTCGGCTTGGCGGAGGTCTCAGCAGCGCGCGCGGAGTGACCCTTGAAGGTGCGGGTTGCCGAAAACTCCCCGAGCTTATGACCGACCATGTTCTCCGTCACGTAGACCGGAATGAACTTACGACCGTTGTGGACCGCGATCGTGTGGCCGACAAAGTCCGGGTGAATCGTGGACCGGCGGGACCAGGTTCGCAGAACCTTCTTGTCGTTGATCTGATTCATCCCCACAATCTTCTTCATGAGGTGGTCGTCGATAAATGGACCCTTTTTAGCTGAACGTGACATTGTACGGAGCTCCGACTTTCTTGTTGCGATGCTGGATACGACGAATCTCTTCGACTGCGAGACTTGGTGTTGCCTTTGCTACGGAACTGCTATGTCTTACTTGCTACGGCGCTTGACGATAAACACATCGGTCCGCTTGTTATTCCGTGTCTTGTACCCGCGGGTCGGCTGGCCCCATGGGGTAACCGGGTGCCGTCCACCGGAGGTCTTGCCTTCGCCGCCGCCATGCGGGTGATCGACAGGATTCATCGAGACACCACGGTTGGACGGGCGAATACCCTTCCAGCGATTACGCCCCGCCTTACCAATGGTGACATTCTCGTGGTCCGTATTGCCGACCTGCCCAATCGTCGCCATACACTCAACCAGCACCCTGCGAGTCTCGCCCGAAGGCAACTTCAGCAGCGCATAGTCGCCTTCCTTGGCAATCAACTGAACCTGCGCCCCGGCCGATCGTGCCATTTGCGCGCCCTTGCCAGGACGGAGTTCAATATTGTGAACCGTCGTACCGGCAGGAATATTCTTCAGCGGGAGAGCATTGCCAACCAGAATATCAGCGTCCGGTCCGCTCATGATCGACTGTCCAACCGTGAGCCCGATCGGCTGAATGATGTACCGCTTTTCACCATCCGCGTAGTGGATCAGCGCAATTCGTGAACTGCGATTCGGGTCGTACTCGACCGTCGCCACAGTACCTGGAATGCCGTACTTATCCCGCTTGAAATCGATCAGCCGCAGCTTCTGCTTATGCCCGCCGCCCTGATGACGCATGGTCATGCCGCCGGCACTGTTACGTCCGCCGGTTCGCGGCTTCACGCTGAGCAGCGGCTTGTGAGGCTTATCCGTCGTCAGGTCGTCGTTGACGAGCTTCGTCGCAAAGCGGAGTGATGGTGTAATCGGTCGAAATGATTTAATCGGCATCGTCTTTGTTCCTTGCCTGCGCTTCTAATCTTTGCAGACGCTTTAGTTCTGATTCTGTGGCCGCGATGGATCTCGCGATTAAAGGCTGTTGAGATATTCCGGCATCTTTTCGCCCTCTTTCAGGCGAACGTATGCCTTCTTCCAGTCAGAGCGATAACCGGAAAACTTGCCCCGGCGGCGCTCCTTGCCTTCAACGATCGCGGTACGAACACCGCCAACCTTTACCTTGAACAGCGTCTCAACAGCTTGCTTGACCTCGGTCTTGGTCGACTTCAGCGCAACCTCGAAGACCAGAGTGTTCTGCGTCTCCTTAACAGTCATGCCCTTTTCCGTGATCAGGGGGCGGCGAATAACGGTATAGATTGTTGGCATTACGCAACCTCCTTCTCAGCAGCGGCTTTGCTGCCGCCCTCTGTTGTCTTACTGCGTTTCGATACGAACTTCTTCAGCGTCTCCTGCAGTGCCTCGATTGCATCCTTCGAGAAGACAGCATGCTCGTAACGCAGCAGATCGTAGGGATGGACCTCGGAGCTCAGCACCAGCTCAACACCAGCCAGGTTGCGCGAACCGAGATAAAGCTTCTCATCGAGCTTGCGACTGCTCTCAACCAGGAGCGTCGTCTTGCCCGCCTCCAGCTTGTTAAGCGCAGCGCGGAACAGCTTGGTCTTCGCCTCGGCAACCTCAAACGAGTCCACCACGGTAAACTTGCCGTCGTTGATCTTCGCCGTAATGGCCGAACGCAACGCACCCATCAGCTTCTTCTGCGGAAACGCATATTCGTAGCTCCGGGGCTGAGGCCCGTGGACCGTACCGCCTCCACGCCAGAGCGGGGTGCGGATAGACCCGACGCGAGCGCGACCAGTTCCCTTTTGTTTCCAGAGCTTCTTGCCTGCGCCCGAAACATTCTTGCGGGTCTTCGTGGCAGCCGTACCCTGCCGAAGGGCAGCCCGGTAGTGCTTCACGGACTCCCAAAGGAGGGCATCGTTGATCTCTGTCGTGAAGACCTCGTCGGCGAGTTCAAACTCCCCGACCTTAGCCCCGCTGAGATTGACTACATTGATGTTTGCCATCGTTCTTCTCTCTTCATGCCTGCCATCGATGCGGCAGGCCAAAACTCTGTTTAGGAATCAATAAACTTAGAAAGCAACAGACCAGAAGCTTTCTGTTTGAATCCTCTTACTTCTTCTTGGAAGGCGCAGCCTTCTTCGAAGCCTTCAATGCATCCTTGGTTGCGGCACCTGCGAAACCACGGCGTTCGCGCGGCGGAGCTTTGGCCTTGGAGATGAGGACAAAGCCATCACGCGGACCGGGCACAGCGCCTTCAACCAGGAGGAGATTGTCCTCCAGATCGATCCCCCGGATGCGGAGGTTTCGAACCGTGATCTGGGCGTGCCCCATGTGGCCAGGCATGCGCTGGCCGGGGAAGACGCGGGACGGAAAAGACGAGGCCCCGATCGAACCCTGCACCTGGAACATATGACCGTGCGACTTGGGACCGCCGCCAAAGCCATGGCGACGAATAACACCGGCAAAACCCCGGCCCTTGGACGTTCCGATGACGTCGACAAAGTTCTCATCGGAGAAAATATCGACAAGGATACGGTCGCCGGCCTTGGCGATAACCTTCTCTTCGCCGTCAGTAGTCTTGACCGCCTGAAGGGCGACTTCCTTGATCATTCTGACCGGAGGAACATTCGACTTGGCGAAATGTCCCGTCATCGCCTTATTCACCTTCGATGCCTTGATGAAGTCGACGTACCCAATCTGTGCGGCCTCATAGCCATCCTTCGCCAGAGTTTTGAGCTGTGTAATCACGCAGGGTCCGGCTTTGAGCACCGTAACCGGATGAACGTCGCCACGCTCATCGAACATCTGGGTCATGCCGACTTTCTTACCGAGAATTCCTACTACGGACATTGGAGCTTCCTTTCCTCATCATGCTGGCCGGATAGCTCAGCACTGCCGGGGGTTAATACTTCCCAGTTACTTCTGAACCGTCTTGATCTCAACGTCTACGCCTGCCGGCAGGTCAAGCTTCATCAGCGCATCTACCGTCTGCTGGGTCGGCTCAAGGATGTCGATCAGCCTCTTGTGGGTGCGGATCTCGAACGCCTCGCGCGACTTCTTATCGACGTGCGGCGACCGCAGAACGCAATACTTGTTCTTCATGGTCGGCAGCGGAATGGGACCCGCAACCTGTGCTCCCGTGCGCTTCGCCGTCTCCACAATCTCGCCCGTCGAGGTGTCAAGCACCCGATAGTCATATGCCTTCAACCGAATTCTGATTCTCTGTCCAGCCATGGTGTGTCTCTTTCGTAGTGCAAAGAACAGTTGGAGTGACTGCCGGTCATTTCAATCTCGACTTCTCAATGGGCCGGCAGCCCTCGGACATCTTGAACAACAACCCGAACGCGGTCTGTCGAATCTTTCTTTACTTGATGATCTCGCTGATGGTTCCGGCGCCGACGGTCCTGCCGCCTTCGCGGATAGCGAAGCGCAGACCCTTCTCCATTGCGACCGGCGTATGCAGCGTGATCTCCAGCTGAACGTTGTCGCCGGGCATCACCATCTCGGTGCCCTCCGGCAGCTTCGCCGAACCCGTCACGTCCGTGGTACGGAAGTAGAACTGCGGACGGTAGCCGTTGAAGAACGGAGTGTGGCGTCCGCCTTCTTCCTTGCTCAGCACATAGATCTCGCCCTTGAACTGGGTGTGAGGCGTAATCGAGCCCGGCTTGGCCAGCACCATCCCGCGCTCCACATCTTCCTTCGCAATACCGCGCAGCAGCAGCCCGGCATTATCCCCCGCCAGACCTTCATCCAGCTGCTTCTTGAACATCTCCACGCCCGTGCACACCGTCTGCTGCGTGTCGCGGAAGCCGACAATCGAGCACGCCTCGCCCACCTTGATCTTGCCCCGCTCAATACGGCCCGTCACCACAGTGCCACGGCCCGAGATCGAGAAGATATCCTCGATCGGCATCAGGAAAGGCTGGTCAATCGCACGCTCCGGCTGCGGAACATACTTGTCCACCGCCGCCATCAGCTCGTCGATCTTCGCCTCCCACTGAGCTTCGCCATTCAGCGCGCCCAACGCAGAGCCGCGGATGATCGGAGTGTCGTCGCCCGGATAGTCGTACTTCGACAGCAGCTCGCGAACCTCCATCTCCACCAGCTCGATCAGCTCCTCGTCCTCAACCGCATCGCACTTGTTCAGAAACACCACAATGTACGGCACGCCAACCTGACGCGCCAGCAGTACGTGCTCCTTGGTCTGGGGCATCGGGCCATCGGTCGCCGCAACCACCAGGATCGCGCCATCCATCTGCGCCGCGCCCGTGATCATGTTCTTGATGTAGTCCGCGTGGCCCGGGCAGTCGACGTGCGCATAGTGCCGGTTCGGCGTCTCATATTCCACATGGCTCGTCGCAATCGTGATGCCCCGCTCGCGCTCCTCAGGTGCATTGTCAATCGTGTCAAACGAACGAAACTTGTTGTTCGGGTTGTGCTTCGACAACACCTTCGTGATCGCCGCCGTCAGCGTCGTCTTGCCATGATCGATATGCCCAATCGTCCCAATGTTCACATGCGGCTTCGACCGGTCAAACTTTTCCTTGCCCATGACTCTCTCCGTGTTTCCAAACTCTGATATTGAATTCTAAAAATTCACTTCCAAAAACATTTCTAAGCGACCGCTCGGACGAACGTCTTATGACTTTTATCGTGCGTTTGCTTCCTTGCCCTGAACCTTGGCGATAATCTCTTCCGAGACCGATCTTGGCGCCTCTTCGTATTGCTTGAACTGCATCGAGTAGTTCGCACGACCCTGCGTGGAAGACCGCATGTGCGTCGCATAACCGAACATCGTGCTCAGCGGAACGGTGGCCCGAATGGCCTGCGTACCGCCCACCATCTCCATGCCCTCGATTCTGCCGCGCCGACTGTTCAGATCGCCGATGATGGTTCCCATGTACTCTTCCGGGACCGTCACCTCGACCGACATCACCGGTTCCAGCAGTACCGGCTTCGCCTTGCGCGCAGCTTCCTTGAAGGCCATCGAACCGGCAATCTTGAAGGCCATTTCATTCGAGTCGACATCGTGATAGCTGCCGTCGTAAAGCGAGACCTTGACGTCCACCATCTCATATCCCGCGAGAACGCCGCGTTGCATCGCATCCTGGATGCCCTGATCGATCGGCTTGACGTACTCCTTGGGAATCGCGCCGCCCTTGGTGTCGTTGGAAAACTCGTATCCCTTCCCAGGCTCGTTCGGCGAAATCCGGATCTTGCAGTGGCCGTAGTTACCGGAACCGCCTGTCTGCCGAATGTACTTCCCTTCAGCATCCGAGTTGGCACGAATCGTTTCGCGGTAGTTCACCTGCGGCTTGCCGACATTCGCCTCGACCTTGTACTCGCGCATCATGCGATCGACGATGATCTCAAGATGCAACTCGCCCATGCCAGCGATGATTGTCTGGCCGGAGTCGATGTCGGTGCGCACCCGGAACGTGGGATCTTCCTGCGCCAGCTTAGCCAGCGCCATACCCATCTTCTCCTGGTCAGCCTTTGTCTTTGGTTCGACAGCGACCTCGATGACGGGAGCCGGGAAATCGATGGACTCGAGAACCACAGGATACCTATCAGTGCAGATAGTATCGCCCGTAACAAGATTCTTCAGACCTACAGCAGCGCAGATATCCCCCGCCAGAATCTCGGTGATCTCTTCGCGCTTGTTGGCGTGCATCTTGAGCAATCGGCCGATACGCTCAGTCTTTCCGGTGCGCGGGTTCAGGACCGAATCGCCCGTTTTGAGTTGGCCCGAATAGACCCGGATGAAGATAAGCTGGCCGACAAACGGGTCGGTCATAATCTTGAATCCGAGAGCGGAGAAGGGCTCACTATCATCAGCCTTGCGGATGACCTCTTCCTCCATATTGTCGGGGTTATGGCCGATCATGGGAGGAATATCGAGCGGGCTCGGCAGGTAGTCGACAACCGCATCAAGCAGCGTCTGAACACCCTTGTTCTTGAAAGAAGAGCCGCAGAGCACCGGGAAGATGTTCATCGCGATCGTCGCTTTGCGAATCCCCGCTTTGAGCTGCGCCTCGGTCGGCTCTTCGCCCTCTAGAAACATGTGCATGATGTCGTCATCCGAGTCGGCGACCGCCTCAATCAGAAACGCGCGCGCCTTCTTGGCCGTCTCCAAGAGGTCAGCAGGAATCTCTTCGATCGAGTACTCCGCGCCCATCGTCTCGTCATGCCAGAGAATCGACTTCATCGTAACCAGATCGATCACGCCGAGGAACTTCGCCTCCGCACCGATCTGAATATTGATCGGAACCGCACGCGCCCCAAGCCGGTCGACGATCGTAGAGGTCGCGTACACCGCGTCCGCTCCAGCCTTGTCCATCTTGTTAATGAAGCAGATACGCGGAACCCGGTACTTGGTAGCCTGGCGCCAGACCGTCTCAGACTGCGGCTGCACGCCGGCCACCGCATCGAAGCACGCAACCGCGCCATCCAGGACGCGCAGCGAGCGCTCCACTTCAGCGGTAAAGTCAACGTGCCCCGGAGTGTCGATGATATTGATGCGAATGTTCTTCCAGGTACAGGTCGTCGCAGCCGACGTGATCGTAATGCCGCGCTCCTGCTCCTGCTCCATCCAGTCCATGGTCGCAGTGCCCTCATGCACCTCGCCGATACGGTGCGTAATGCCCGTATAGAAGAGGATGCGTTCGGTCGTCGTCGTCTTGCCGGCGTCGATGTGCGCCATGATTCCGATGTTCCGGCAACGATTCAGAGGTGTAGTGCGTGCCACGGTCTATCTCTCATCTGCGAGCCAAAGCCCGCGGTAAAACTACGTTGAACTCAAACGCCAAACTCGTCTACTGAAAATTTCTCAACTACCAGCGATAGTGCGCGAAGGCCTTGTTCGCCTCAGCCATCCGATGAACGTCTTCCTTCTTCTTCATCGCAGCGCCACGGCCATTCGCCGCATCGAGAAGCTCGGCGGTCAACTTCTCCACCATTCCCTTTTCACCGCGCGCGCGGCCATAAGTGACAAGCCAGCGAATCGCCAGCGACGTCCGCCGCTCCGGAAGCACCTCGATCGGAACCTGGTAGTTCGCTCCTCCAACCCGGCGGCTCTTCACCTCAAGCAGCGGCTTGCAGTTCTCAATCGCCTTCTTGAACAGCTTCAGGGCCTCGTCGCCGCCCTTCTGCTCAAGATTCGTCATCGCCGTGTAAAAGATCCCCTGCGCGGTCGACTTCTTGCCGCCCCACATCATCGAGTTCACGAACTTCGTCACCAGTGTCGAGTTATAAACCGGGTCCGGAGCAACTTCACGCTTCGCAATGTAACCTTTTCTAGGCATTCTTCTCTTTCTCGTCTTCCTTCAGGACCGTCGACCTCTCAAGCCCTGAACCTGATGTGTGCGGCGAACCGCGATTGATCTCAAACTTAGGCAGTTGGCCAAGACTACTTCGCCGCAGCCTTGGGGCGCTTCGCGCCGTACTTCGACCGGCTCTGTTTCCGGTTAGCCACGCCGACCGAATCCAGCGTGCCGCGAACCACGTGATACCGGACGCCCGGCAGATCCTTCACACGGCCGCCGCGGATCAGCACGATCGAGTGCTCCTGCAGGTTGTGGCCGATCCCCGGAATATACGTCGTCACTTCAATCCCGTTGGTAAGGCGGACACGCGCAACCTTGCGGAGCGCCGAGTTCGGCTTCTTCGGGGTCTGCGTGTAGACGCGGGTGCAGACGCCACGGCGCTGAGGCGAACCCTGCAACGCGGGGCTTGCAGTCTTGTAACGAGTGGGCGTGCGGCCCTGCTTGACGAGCTGATGGAACGTAGGCACTGGAACTCCTTGAAAAATAAGCCGGCAAAAATAAGCGCGAAACCAGACAACAAACTCATGTGAGACGTACAGCCGGTTTAGCCCCCGTCTTTCTTTGCGTACACGCAAAAAAGTGAGAACGCTGAAGCGTCTCTGACGAAGTTCTCCCCTGCTGTTGCGTCTGTAAACCGGTACAACAAACCAGACGTAAACAGTCGACGGTGGTCGAGCGTCGTTCCCAGACTTTCAGGATGAGCCGACTCCGTTTCGCTGTCCCGGCCCGCATAGCCCGTCCAAGGTGGAGGGTGTCGCAGGCACGATTGCGATGGGCCGCAGACTGCGACGCTCTAAACGATTCAGGGGCGTCCTGCGGTGAATCTCTTGTATCCAGTGTAGCGCAAAAAAGGCTCGTCCTGTCTTGCTCACAGGTCAAAAAATCTCTTTCGCGAGGGCTTTTTACACCCTCCACGCCCAGACTACCCTACGGCGTGGTACGGATACGCTCGGAACCTCTTAAAAGTAGCAACGAACGGTCTCCACGTCAACTGTTTTGTGTGGAACTCGCCACCGAAGTCTCGCTCCCAAACCCCGCGCCGGGACCGGCAACCCCATGCTAGGCTTTCGAAATGACATTCGCCGATGCTTTCACGCGCCCCTGGTCCCATCTTCTCTGTGCCGCCCTATCGATCTCTGTCCTCGGCGCCCCGGCCATGGTTCAGGCCCAGACCACCACCACGTCATTGCACGATGACGCGCGCATCGGTGCCCTCATCGAGACACTCGGGAAGACCGTGACCCCCACCTCGGCTGACATTTCGCCTGACGGTTCCACCGTAGCGTGGGCCGTTCATACCAAAGAAGGCTCCCAAATCCATCTGTCGGACGTCTCCAATCCCAGCCCCACCACCGACAAGACCGTAAGCCCCGCCACCGCGGCACCCGGCTGCAGCAGCACAGACCCAACGTGGTCGCCGGACGGACAATGGCTCGCGTTCGTCTCCGACTGCAACGCCGGCCCAGACAAGCCCGGCCAGGACCAGGTCTTCCTATGGTCGAAGAAGACCGGCCAATCCACGCAACTGACCCACCTCGTCGGCAACATCGACTCCCTCGCCTGGTCCCCCGACGGCAAATCCCTCGGCTTCCTCTTCGTCGAAAACGCCACCCGCAGCGCCGGAGCCCTCGCCGCCATGAAGCCCTGGTCCGGCGTCATCGGAGAGGACGGTGTCGAAATCCAGCGCGTCGGCGTCGTGAACATCGCATCGCAGCAGTTCAAGCAGGTAACCCCCTACAACAAGCACATCTATGAATTTGACTGGTCGCCGGACTCGAAGCGCCTGGCCTACGTCGCGGCAAACCCTCCCGGCGAAAACAACTGGTGGATCGCGGAGCTCTACACGCAAGACCTCAGCGAAGGATCGGGATCTGTGCACGGAACGGAGAAGTCTAGCGTTCATATGTTGCTCGACACCAACGCTATCTCCGGCCCCCTCCACGGCCTCCAGATCGCCGTCCCCCGCTGGTCCCCCGACGGTACCCGCATCGCCTTCATCGGCGGCCTCATGAGCGATCAGGGAGCCACCGGAGGCGATCTCTATCTCATCCCCGCAGCCGGCGGCCCGCCCACCGACCTCACCCCCGGCCGCCCCGCGTCCATCGCCTTCATCGGCTGGGTCTCCCCCGAATACGTCGGCGTCACAGAGCACGTCGGCGGCAGCAGCCACATCACCGCCATCGACGTCAGCAGCGGCAAAGATGTCCCCCAGGTTAACGCCACCTTCCCGGAGACCATTGGAGCCGGCAACCTCACCATGAGCATCTCCGTCTCCCACGAACGCACCATCGCCCTCATCCGCAGCTCGTTCGAGCATCCCCCCGAAGTATGGGCCGGCGCCCCCAACCATCTCAAGCAGATCACCCACCTCAACGACGGCATGACACCCGCCTGGGGCAAGACCGAAGACATCGAATGGACCAATGGCGGCTTCAAAGTCCAGGGGTGGCTCCTCTACCCCGCTAACTACGATCCCGCCAAGAAATACCCCCTCCTCGTCAGCGTCCACGGCGGCCCATCGAGCGCCGTAACCCCGCGCTGGCCCGGCGCAGGCTACGGCGGAGTTCCCTTCTCCGCCCTGGGATACTTCGTCTTCATGCCCAATCCCCGCGGCAGCTACGGCCAGGGAGAAAAATTCACCCAGGCCAACGTCGAGGACTTCGGCTACGGCGACCTGCACGATATCCTCGCCGGCATGGACGTACTCGAGAAGCGCTTCTCCATCGATAAGAACCGCGAAGGTCTCACCGGCTGGAGCTACGGCGGCTTCATGACCATGTTCGGCGTCACCCAGACCACGCGATTCAAAGCCGCCGTCGCCGGTGCAGGCATCAGCGACTGGAAGAGCTACTACGGCGAAAACTCCATCGACCAATGGATGGTGCCCTTCTTCGGCAAAACCGTCTATGACGATCCAGCCGTATACGCCAAGAGCTCCGCCATCGAATACATCAAGAACGTCAAGACCCCAACCCTCATCGTCGTCGGCGATCGCGACGGCGAATGCCCCGCACCACAGAGCTTCGAGTTCTGGCATGCCCTCCGCGCCGAAGGCGTCAAGACCCAGCTCGTCATCTACCCGAACGAAGGACACGCCTTCCGCGACCCCGCCCATCGCCGCGACGTCCTCGACCGCGCTCTAAACTGGTTTGAAACCGAAATGCCCGCCGGAACCGCAACTGCCGCCCTTCAGTAACTCGACTTTTTATCATTCCGTAGCGAAGCAAAAGAACCTGCGGATGCCGCTGCCTGCCCTTTTGTTTGTCATTCCGTAGCGCAGCGGAGGAATGTGGTTGAACTCAGAATCCAAGTGCAACAAATGCTCTTGCCTCAAGTCCTTCATAATCAATCCCGTCGCCATCGCCGGTTCTGTTGGAAAGTGGAAAGCGCTCTTTACTTTCCATCTTTTCAACATGAACGCTTCGGAAGATCGCACCGCCTGCCCTCGCTTACTTAGTTTTCTTACACATGCATTTGTTGCACTTGGACCTCGCATCCACCCTGCGGTTCAATGGCCCGCGCACCATCGGGAACCTTGCTCCAGTCCTATGAACCAGAAGCCTGAGAACAACCGGACAATACGTCCTCCCGACCGGCGGCGGCGCACTTCGCCGCCGCCGCCGAGAAGACATACGTACAAAACACGCGCATGTACGAACCAAACGTAATATCTCCCCTTGTCCTCATCCGCTCTTGTTCTCGATCCGTACTTGTTATTCATCCGTACTTGTTTTGCATCCGTGTCGATCCGTGTTAATCCGCGGTCGGCAATTGTCCTTAGCACCGGCCGGACCCGAACCCGCAACGAAACAGCCCGCACCGCCGCTTATTCCTCCCCTGCTGCGTCCAAACGCAAGGCAGTCATTTGCTTCCCGTCTGCGCAGCTTTTACACTAAGGTTTCGGTAATTCAGAGTTTGCGGTGTGACCGTTCAGCTTGGGTTCCGGTTGGACGGGGAGGTTCAATGCGTCGGTTTCTCACGTTAGTGTCGTTACTGCTTTTCACAATTCCTTTCGGTGTTTCCATCTCGGGCTGCTCGAAGAAACAGCCGGTCGTCTTCTGCAATGGAGGAGACAACGGCGCCGTGGTAGGCCAGGTGGTTAGAATCACCCTCCAGCCGCAGATCTTCGGTATTTCTCTCAATCAGGGCGCGATCGGCAGCGTCGGCGCTCCCGTTGCGACCGACTGCAAAGGCACCACCGAGACCGTCAGCAGCTATACCTACGCCACCTTCGACGCCAACGGCAAGCCCGACATCACCATCGCCGATGTGCAGCCCACTACGGGCCGCCTCTGTGCCGGCACCTGGAATCGGAACACCGGGGGCGGCATCGCCGACTACACCACCTGCAACGCGACAGGCAAAAGCGGAACCGCCTACGTGACCGCAAGCGGCGGAGGCGCAAGCAGCAACTCTCTGCCCATCTTCATCCACCCGGTGGTCACAAGCGTCGTGCTTGGCCCGCTTTCGACAGACTGTCTGCACGATCCCGCGACCAACTGCAGTCCCGCCGCCTTCAATACCTCGATCACCAGTTGCACCGTTGACGCCACAACCGGCTGCTGCACCACCCCGGTCCAGACAAACAACGGCATCGTCACCACCAATGGATGCATCTCCCAGGCCACCACCGGCCAGCTTGCCGCCCGTGCCTACCAGGGGACCGATACCACCCTCGCTTCGAACAACATCAGTTGCCAGGTCGGACACCTCGCCTACACCGCACAGCCCTCGACCGTCGTCTCCATCGACCAGAACGGCATCGCAACCGCACAATCGCCCGGCTCCGCCGTCATCAGCGCCACCATCTCCCAGGCCGGCAGCTCCGCGGGCTCTTTCTCCACCTGCCCTCCAACCTCCATCACGCTCAGCGTCCCCCCCACCAACCTCAATAAAGTAACTGTCAACCCAAACAACACCCAGCCCATCAACGCCGTCGTCATGGACAAGAACAACACCGTCCTTACCGGCGTTCCTCTCGAATTCGTGTCCACAACCCCGACCACCATCCCGGCGGCCACCGGCGGAACCGTAACGCCCATCTTCCCCGGCTCAGCTTCCATTACTGCCATCTGCCAGCCGCCGACCTGCAACCCATCTCCGCTGAACCAGATCGGTCTCTTCGGCAACGGCAAGGCCATCACCTCGAATGCCGTTCAGGTCACCGCACCCGGCATCAATAGCACCGACCTCTACATCGCAAGCACCCAGTCGCTTTATGTCGTGCCGGTGGACTTCACCACCAACGCGATCGGAACCCCGGTGCGCCTGCCCTATCAACCCAATTCCATGGTCATCAGCAATGATGGAACGTCCATCTACATGGGGAGCGCCTCCGAGCTGATGACCTTCAACGCCAGCAACAATACCCTTAGCAAAGAAGATCCCACCGTCACAGGAAACGTTCTCGCCGTCTCGCCCGACGGTACCCTCCTGGTCGTCAGCGATCCCACCCGGCAGTTGATCTATCTCTACGCCACCACGGGCAGCGTCCAGGCCACCTACGGCGGTGTCGGCACCCATGCGGAGTTCACCCCGGACAGCCAGACCGTCTATATCACTCTCGGCGATGTCACCACGCCGGCGACCTCCACCGCTCCAGCCGTAGTCACCCCGAACAACCAGCTCCTGGTGCATTCCACCTTCACCGGCTGGTTCGTCAGCAACTCTCCCCGCTCTCAAGCGACCTCCGATCTTGCCATCACCGTGCCGAGCGTAGGAGCGTTTTTCGCGGGAACCGCCACAACCGCACGAGGATACTGCCCGGTCACCACCGAGACCACCAGCAGCGTGGGACAGACCACGTCCACCAACGTCTTCTATCCCGATGCCGGAGTCAACGCCCCTCGGACAGACAGGATTGCCGCCACCAACGACGGTCTACACATCCTGGGAGCGTCCGCCACCCCGGCCGCAACCCTCACCGACCTCGCCCTCAGCACGCCGGCTGCAACTCAGTCAGGAACCGCGCAGTCAGCAACCGCGCAGCCCCGACTGCCCATTGGGGCCTGTCCCGATGCAGGCCTCACCTTCGGCGCGACTCCTGTCGTAAACAGCGCGATTCCCGGTGTCGCCGCAACCGCGATCACAGGCGTCTATCCCGCCTCAGACTCGACAATCGCCTTTGTCACCTACACCGGAACCGGCGGCGTCCTGCCAACCTATATCCCCTCAGCCTTCGGCCCGGGAAAACTTGGAAGCATTCCACTCGCTGTCTCTTCCTTCGGCACCCCCACCGCGCCGGTTCAGGGCGTTATCAGTGCCGACAACCAGACCTTCTACGTCGGAACCTCCGGAGACAACGTAGTCCATCTCATCACCAGGGGAGCGAACGGTTACCAGGACACGACCACTCCGATTGCCCCCAACCTGCCCTGCGTGCCCAGCACTGCAAGCTCCCCGAACCCGACATGCGTCGACGGAACCATCGTGACGCCGAACCTCCTGGTCCAGAAGCCGCGCAAGGCCATCTCGTAACCCGACCGAAAGCATGGAAGTATCCACGAGCAGATGACGGCCCTCTCCACCAAGAGGGCCGTCGTCTGCAAATTAAGCTACCGGCCGTGGCGTAGTTTCAGACCGGTTTATGACGCCGGTTCCCCACCACGTTTTGCCACACATCCGTCCACATTAAGCACAAAAAAAACCGCATCAACGATGCGTGTTTTCTCGAAACACCCCTCAAAAACGCCTGCATAACGGCCCGAATCAGCGCTCCACCACCACCCGAACTTTTTCTCCCGGAAACCGACCTGAAACCCGTCAGGCGAGCCGTTTCTTTAGCAGGTCCCGCGCGATTGCATCCAGGACGCCATTCAGGAAGTGAATCGACTCCGGCGCGGCAAACCTCCGGCCCACTTCGAGCGACTCATTGATGATGATCGCCGCGGGAGTATTCGGAAACCCCAGCATCTCGGCCACCGCCGCACGGATCAGGTTGCGGTCCACCACCGCCATCCGCTCGATGCGCCAGTTCTGCGCATGTGCCTCAATCAAAAGGTCTATCTCCGCCTGGCGCGTCGTCGCGATGCGATAAAGATCTTCGGCGAACCCCCGCGTCTCCGCGTCCACATCTTCCACCGAGGCCCAGAACAGCTTGCGAACCTCCTCCGGCGTCTGCTTGCCAAGATCGCCCTGAAAGAGCATCTGCATCGTCAATTCACGCGATTTACGGCGGGTTCCCATTATTCCTGCACCTGTTCCATTCCCGCGGCAACACCCGCTCTTCCGCCTGATTGCGCCTGCCGCGCTGCCAGCTTGCGCTGAATCGAAACCATCTCGATGGCAGCCATAGCCGCCTCAAACCCTTTGTTTCCCGCCTTTAACCCCGCCCGGTCAAGCGCCTGCTCCAACGTCTCGCAGGTCAGCACGCCAAATGCATGAGGCACCCCGGTCTCCTGCTGCGATTGCCCGATACCGCGCGCAACCTCGTTGTAAATAGCCTCATAATGCGCCGTTTCACCCCGCAGCAGGCACCCCAGCGTAACAATCGCGTCGAACCTCTTCGTCTCCGCCAGCGTCCGGGCCGCGGATGGAACCTCCCACGCCCCTGGAACCCGAACGATCTCAATGTCTGCCTTGGCCGCGCCACTGCGGTGCAACGCGTCCATCGAGCCCTGCAGTAAACGATCTGTAATCACCGTGTTCCAGCGCGTCGTGACGATGGCAAAGCGCATACCCACCGCGCTCAAATCGCCCTCAACAGCGTCAGGCTGGCCATGCAGCGGGTTTTCCGACTGCCAGAAGCCCAGCCTGAGCTCCGGTGTAAGCTGCACACGAAAGAAACGGCTGTTCCAATGCGTAGACTCAGTTCCAGACAACACCGACGGCACTTCCTCACTTCGGATATGCGCCAGAAGCCACTTTTCTACGATGGAACGAACATGGTCGAGCTGCGTGACTTCAACCAGGATGGGAGGCGTCTCGGCATCACCACCTGGCAGGCGGCCAGTCACTATTTCCAAATTGCCTACAGGCGCGAGAAACGCAGCGCCTCGGCCTCCTGCATCCTGCCAGCCCCTTCCCTGTTCGAATCCCAGCGCCGCGAAAAGGCTGCTAAGCCGCTCAAATTCAGCGCTCGGGGCATCAGACGGAGCGATGGCGCTGATCAATGTGATTCCCTTAACCATAGGTTCGATTGTATCGTCTGAAAGTGCGCGGAGTTGGTGCGCTTCACCTCAGATCGGTACCCGGAGCCAGGAGTTGACGATGAACTATGAGACGCTGCTGTGCCAGGTGAACGATCAGGTTGCAACGGTCAGGCTGAACCGGCCGCAGGTGCTGCACGCTCTGAACTCCAAGGTCTTCGATGAGTTGGACCATGTTTTCCGATCTCTCGCGGAGGACGCCGCTGTGCGCGTAATCCTGTTGACTGGCGCGGGCGAGAAGGCTTTCGCGGCAGGAGCGGACATCAATGAAATTGCTGAAGCAGATTTGGCGGGAGGCGAGGCCAAAGCTCGCCGTGGACAGGGTGTCTTCCGCTTCATCGAGACCTGCGGGAAGCCGGTGATCGCCTGTATCAACGGGTTCGCCCTGGGCGGAGGCTGCGAGTTGGCCATGGCCTGTACCATGCGTCTGGCCAGCGAGACCGCGAAGCTGGGACAGCCTGAGGTTAAGCTGGGCCTGGTTCCGGGCTATGGCGGAACCCAGCGGCTGCCGAGGCTTGTAGGACAGCCGGCGGCGCTAAAGCTCCTCTTGACGGGCGAAATCATCGGAGCGGCCGAGGCGCTGCGCATCGGGCTTGTGGATGAGGTTGTGCCAGCGGAGCGGCTAATGGAGCGGGCGGAAGCGCTGGCGAGGACCATGGTGTCGATGGCTCCCCTGGCCGTCGCTGGCTGCATGGAGGCGGTGCGCCGAGGCGGCGAACTGGGCCTGGAGGACGCCTTGGGCATAGAGGCGGAGATCTTCGGAAGGCTCTGCGGGACCGCGGATAAAGCCGAGGGGACGAAGGCTTTTCTGGAGAAACGAAGCCCGGTCTGGACCGGACATTAGAGAATCACTGCAGTGGCGCGGCGCGCTTGGTATGCTGATGATCGTGCGATCCTCTCTTGTTGCCTCCGCTTCCCTTCTGTGTTTCCTGCTGCTCACCGGGTGTACGCGAACGCCGCCGACTGCCGCTGAAAACCGCGCGATTGCGGCGCAGCAACAGCAGGAGAATGAGCAGGCGAGGCAGCAGATGGAGTCGATTCCGCCGCCCTCGAAGACCCGTTATCTGGCCGTAAGAAGCCTGTCGCTTTGGGAGAATCCCTACGTGACGGTGCAGGGCGCGATGGTGACGCTGCATGTGACGCTCGCGGATGCCAATACCAGCGGGCTGGGTGTGGGTGGGATGCTGCGCCCGGTGGGGGCGCGGCGGCAGGTGCTGAATGTGCGGGTGAGCGAGCTGCCGGTGGCGCTGAATGCGATTCCCGAGGGGTCCTGGCCGTATGGGCGGGTGGTCGCGATCGAGGAGGCGCATAATATCCCGGTGAGCGCGCGGCCTGAGGTTCGGCGGAACTATGAGACCGTGATGAAGTATCTGGGCGACCTGGGGGTGGTGGTCTACGAGTGGCCGGACAACGGGCATAGCTGAAGCGAATTTTTTTCAGGAAGCCGCTTGTGGTGGAAGCAGCGTCGTTCTTGGGGATACGAGATTTCCACCGTGCAAATTTGTGGTGAGAATTGTGCAGTTGATGGTAAATTCGTGGCAAAACGTGGGAAGTTGCAATCCATACGAACTCCGTCTCGAACTACGCCAGGTTTTTGAAGTTTATTTTCGCAGGTGGTAAAAACCTTCGGCGAATCGAGCCTCATCGTGCGACCGGCAGCTGCCCCGGTGCGCTAAGATGCTGGTACTTTTGAAGACGGCAAAATTTCGATCGCGGTGAACGATTGCAACTGCATACGACGGCGTTGGTGGTCTTCTGTTTCTTCTTTCTGCTGGTAACGCTGGCCGGATTCTGGGCGGCTCGGTGGCGGCGACCCAAGGCGGGAATGGGATCGCTCGAAGAGTGGGGGCTGGCGGGGCGCAGCTTCGGCACATGGATTACATGGTTCCTGATCGGCGGCGACCTCTATACGGCCTATACGGTCATCGCTGTCCCGGCGGCGCTGTATGGCGCTGGGGCGATGGGCTTCTTCGCAGTGCCGTATGCGGTGATTGCGTATCCCTACATGATGCTGGTGCTGCCGCGGCTTTGGACGGTATGCCATCGCCATGGCTACATCACCTTCGCCGATTTCGTGAAGGGGCGGTACGGGAACCGGTGGCTGACGATTGCCATCGCCCTGACCGGCGTGCTGTCTCTGATGCCCTACATTGCGCTGCAACTGGTGGGCATACGGGTGGTGATCGGCGCGATGGGGATCACCGGGGAGTGGCCGCTGGCGGCGGCATTTGTGATTCTGGCCGCATACACGTACTCGAGCGGTCTGCGGGCTCCGGCAGTGATCGCGGTGGTGAAGGACGTGATGCTGTATGTGATGGTGCTGGTCGCACTGATCGTAATTCCTGTGAAGTTGGGCGGGTATGCGCGGATATTCGAACTAGCCAACCAGGCGCTGGCGCACCATACCCCGAGCGCGACCATCTATCTGCGGCAGGGGCAGTTGCTCAGCTATTCGACACTGGCGATCGGTTCGGCGGTGGCGCTGATGCTGTACCCGCATACGGCGACGGCGGTGCTGAGCGCGCGGACGGCCAACGTGGTGCGGCGGAATGCGGCGATGCTGCCGGCCTATAGCTTCATGCTGGGCATGATTGCGCTGCTGGGATACTTCGCGCTGGCCGCAGGCGTGGTGACGAAAGACCCGAACTCCTCGGTACCGCTGCTGTTTCTGAAGATGTTTCCGGAGTGGTTCGCGGGCTTCTGCCTGGCCGCGATAGCGATCGGGGCGCTGGTGCCGGCGGCGATCATGTCGATTGCGGTCTCGAACCTGTTCACGCGCAACCTGTATGGCGAGTTTCTGAGACGAAAGATGCTGCCGGAGCAGGAGTCGCGGATGGCGAAGGTGGTCTCGCTGTTCGTGAAGTTCGGGGCGCTGCTGTTTGTGCTGAAGCTGCCCACGCCGTATGCGATCGAGATGCAGTTGCTGGGCGGCATCTGGATCGCGCAACTATTTCCGGCCGTGGTGATCGGAGTGTTCACGCGCTGGCTGCATCCCTGGGCGCTGTTTGCAGGGTGGGCGGCGGGGATGGCGAGCGGGACAGCAATGGCGGCTGCGCTTGGGCTGAAAAGTTCGGTCTATCCGATTCACTTTGCCGGTGGCACGTATGCAATGTATGCCGCGGTTCCGGCGCTGGCGCTGAATCTCGGCGTCTCAGTGGCGCTAACAGTGGTGCTGCGCGCGGCAAAGGTCAACGGCGGAAGCGATGTAACCGATGCGACAGCGTATGTGGGGTGAGTCGGCGTTCGTTCGGGTCTGCGAGCGAACGGCTCACCATGGATTCGCACCGGTGAGATGGATCAGGAACAAGCACCGCGGAAGCAGAGACGAATACAGGGGCCTCGACGCTGCATCGCACGATGAAGCCGGATAACGTGCTTTTCCTCTGGTGCGGTGAAAGCGGGCGGGTAGAGGTGAAGCAGTACCCGAAGCCTAGATAGCTGCCCACGCCGGGTGCGCTGGAATCTACAATGACAGAAGAAGAAGCTATCGGGAGAAGAAGTGAAACGTGTCGTAGTCACCGGCCTGGGATGTATTACGCCCATTGGCAACACCGTTCCGGATTTTCGGAGTTCGCTTTTCTCTGGCGCGACGGGGATTGAGCCTTTCCCTCCCTTTCCTGAGGCCCCGGGAGAGACCCAGGGACTTCGTTTTACTCAATCGGCCCGGGTGAAGAACTTCGATCCACGCGAGCACCTGGACTCCGGGATTGTGGTTTCGACGGATCGCACGACGCAGCTTGCGATCATAGCGGCGCGGCAGGCGGCGCTGGATTCCCAGATTACGCAGAACCATGCGCCCGGAGATATCGCGATCATCGTAGGGTGTGCCTGCGGCGGGCGGCAGGCGGAGGAGACCGAGACCGCGAAGCTGTATACACGCGACGCTCGTGTACATCCGCTGACCGTCATCCGCACGATGGCTTCGGCCGGAGCGAGCAGCATTTCGATCGACCGGAAGATTACCGGGCCCACGCTGAACATCTCGACGGCCTGCTCGTCGGGGACGCACGCGATCGGTCTGGCGTTCCATATGGTTCGTTCCGGGATGGTGGAGGCGGCGATCACGGGCGGGCATGAGGCGCCGCTGACCTTTGGCTTCCTGCGCGCGTGGGATTCGATGCGCGTGGTCTCTCCGACGCAGTGCAGACCGTTTTCCGCCGACCGCGATGGGATGACGATCGGCGAAGGCGCGGCGATGTTGACGCTGGAGACGCTGGAGTCGGCACAGGCTCGCAACGCACACATCTATGCGGAGATTGTCGGCTTCGGCATGTCCGCGGACGCGAGTCACATTACGCAGCCGCTCGCGGACGGCGCCGCCACGGCGATGCGGCAGGCGGTGGAGGATGCGGCGAAAGGCTCCGGTCTGGCCGTCGCACGATTGCTGGACGAGGTAGGCTACATCAGCGCACATGGCACCGGCACGCAGGCGAACGACGCCACGGAGGCGGCGGCCATTCACCAGGTCTTCGGCGCGCGCGCTACCCGCATTCCTGTCAGTTCCACCAAGTCACTGCACGGCCATTCTATCGGCGCGAGCGGGGCGCTGGAGGCGATGGCCACGATTCTGGCGTTGGGGGAGGAGCGGCTGCCTGCGAACCACGGCGTCACCCGGATCGATCCCGCCATCGAACTTGACGTGATCCTGGAAGCTCCGCGAAAGGCAGCGCCGAAGCTTGCGCTTTCAAACTCGCTGGCCTTCGGCGGGTTGAATGCCGTGCTGGCGCTTCGGCCGTTTTAGACCAGGATTTCGGATTTGGAAGTGTGACGGGAGACTGATCGAAGGCTTAACACCGATTTGCACCGATGATACCGATAGAGATCGAGAGATATCCGGAATCGGGTCGAATCATGCTGCTTACTTGTGCAGCGCTGCCACTTACGGCTAGGCTGGAAGCATGAGCCGAAGCTGCCGATGGATCATTTCCCTCCTCCTGCTCTCGTTATCGAGCGTCGTTCATGCGCAAGCCAAACTCGCCATCTACGGCACTGTAGGGGGCGAGAAGAGTGGAGTTGCCGGCCAGGGCTGGACGACCGCCGGGACCTTTGGCCTGTACTACGGGATTGCCAACCTGGGTCCGCTGTCCTTGGCGGTCGATGGGCGGGGCGATCTTTCGGGCAACATCAACAGCGGTCTGGCGGGGCC
Organism: Edaphobacter sp.; assembly: GCA_965277265.1. Taxonomy (GTDB): domain Bacteria; phylum Acidobacteriota; class Terriglobia; order Terriglobales; family Acidobacteriaceae; genus Edaphobacter. The sequence continues at coordinate 3,222,040 of CBDICF010000003.1, read as the reverse complement.
AAGGCTGGCGGCTCACCTGCCTCTGATTCCATTGAAGCCCTATGTGGAGTTTCTGCTGGGCGCATCATCGTTCAGTGCGCAGGGCAATCGGCCGAAGAACTCGACCAGCTTTACCTACCGGTATGTTGGCGGCATCGACACGGCGGTTCTGCCGCACGTGGACTGGCGCGTGGTGGACTTCAGCTATAGCGGCGGAATCAGCCAGTTCAACACGACGGTGAATCCGAAGACGCTCTCGACCGGTGTGGTCGTGCGGTTCTGAAGCCGTGGTCGTGCGGTTCTGAAGCCCGCACACCGCAGGCGCCGCGATACCATAGCCAGCAGATGATCTCGGTCCTTATCCTTACGCGCGACGAGCAGCGCGACCTGCCGGATTGCCTGGCAAGCGTCTCCTGGTCGGACGATGTCCATGTGTTCGATTCAGAGAGCACGGACAATACGGCTGCGATCGCTCAGGCGGCGGGGGCGCATGTTCACACCCGCGTCTTCGACGACTACGCCACGCACCGCAACGCCGCATTGACCGCGCTGACCTTCAAATATCCGTGGGTCTTCCTGCTCGATGCCGATGAGCGGCCTACGCCTGAGCTGTCGCGCGAGATGCAGCAGCTTGCGCTGGCCGCGCCCGGTGAGATCTCCGGTTTTCGCCTGCGCCGCCGTGATTTTCTGTTCGGCACGTGGCTGAAACACGCACAGCTCTCGCCGTTCTACATCCGCCTGGTTCGGCCGGAGAGGGCCCGGTATACGCGCGCGATCAACGAAGTCATCGAGGTGGAGGGGATGGTTGGGGAGCTGAGCAATGCGCTCGATCATTACCCGTTTTCGAAGGGCATTGCACGCTGGGTGGAGAAGCACAACCGCTATTCGACGATGGAAGCGGAGCTGATTGTGCGCAACCAGGGCCTGCAGAATGCTTCGGTGATGACGGCGCTGCGCGACCCGGACTTTCACACGCGGCGGCTGCACCAGAAGGCGTTGTTCTATCGAATGCCCGGGCGTCCGCTGCTGAAGTGGGCTTACATGATGTTCGTTCGAGGGGCGATCCTCGACGGCGCTGCGGGGCTGGCGTATGCCACGCTGCAGTCGTTCTACGAGTACATGATTGTGTTGAAGACGAAGGAACTGCGCCGCGGCGGGGCGTGACGGATGGGCTGCAGGCTTATCTCAAAGGGGCCACTTCCACTCGCGGATGGCTTTGTCGTCGATGCCGTTTTCATCTGCGTAGTTCATGCTTTCGATGATCTGGTCCTTCAGCCATTCCTTGGTGTGGGCGGCGGTCATCTGCAGCCGCGGCACACGGTCGATGACGTCGATTGCCAGGTTGAACCGGTCTACCTGGTTGAGAATAGCCAGTTCGAGCGGCGTATTGATGTTGCCCTTCTCTTTATATCCACGCACGTGAAAGTTGTCGTGATTCGTGCGCCGGTACGTGAGCTTGTGAATGAGCGAAGGGTAGGCATGGAAGTTGAAGATGACGGGCTTGTTCCTGGTGAATAAGCTGTCGAACTCCTTGTCCGAGAGACCGTGCGGATGTTCGGACTCCGGCAACAGTCGGAAGAGGTCCACGACGTTGACGAAGCGGATTTTGAGATCGGAGCAGCGCTCGCGCAGAATCGCCACGGCTGCCAGCGCCTCGGACGTGGGGATATCTCCCGCGCAGGCCATGACAACATCCGGCTCTTCGCCCGCGTCGTTGCTGGCGAAGTCCCAGATGCCGATTCCCTTGGTGCAATGCTTTACCGCCTCGTCCATGTTGAGGTACTGCAGGTGCAGCGCCTTATCGGCGACGATAACGTTGACGTAGTTGATGCTGCGCAGGCAGTGATCGCCAACGCTGAGCAGGCAGTTCGCATCCGGCGGCAGGTAGATGCGCGTGATCTCCGGGCTCTTGTTGGTGACGACATCGAGAAAGCCGGGGTCCTGGTGGGTGAAGCCGTTATGGTCCTGACGCCATACGAGCGAGGTAATCAGCAGGTTGATGGAAGAGATGGGGGCGCGCCAACGCAGTTCCAGCTTGCTCTTCTCCAGCCATTTCGCGTGCTGATTGAACATGGAGTCGATGATGTGCACGAACGACTCGTAGGTGGAAAAGAAGCCATGCCTGCCGGTGAGCACATAGCCTTCGAACCAGCCTTCGAGAGTGTGCTCGCTGAGCATCTCCATCACGCGGCCTTCGCGCGACAGGTCGCCTCCGTCGGCATCCTCGGGCAACAGCTTCGCCATCCACGTTTTACCGCTGGCCTCATAGATCACCTGCAGCTTGTTCGATGCCGTCTCATCGGGTCCGAAGACGCGGAAGCTGGTCATGTTCCGGCGCATCGCATCGCGCAGGAAGTGGGCCAGGGTATCGGTGGAGGAGACCTCGATCTGCCCGGGTTTTTCGACCGTTACGGCGTAGTTGCGGAAGTCAGGCAACTCCATCGGCTTGCGCAGGAGGCCGCCGTTTGCGTGGGGATTTCCGCTGATGCGCCGCTGTCCGGCGGGAGCCATCTCCTTCAACTCGGGGATGAGCTTGCCGGCCTCGTCGAAGAGCTCCTCCGGCTTGTAACTCCTCATCCATTGCTCGACCAGCTTCAAGTGCGCGGGATTGGTGACGGGGTCTAGGATTGGTATCTGGTGCGACCGCCACGAGCCCTCAAGCTTGTGCCCATCGATCTCCTTGGGGCACGTCCAACCCTTCGGCGACCGCAGCACGATCATGGGCCAGCGTGGCCGCTCGGGCTCGGTTCCTTCCGGTGCATTGCGCGCCCGCTGCTGGATGGCGCGGATTTCGAGGATGCACTTCTCCGTGACCTCAGCCATAAGCTGATGCATTGCCGCAGGGTCGTCTCCTTCGACGAAGTAAGGCGTCCAGCCGTAGCCTTTGAACATCCACTCCAGCTCTTCCGGCGTGATTCGGGCGAGCACCGTGGGATTCGCTATTTTGTAACCGTTGAGGTGCAGTATGGGAAGCACGGCTCCGTCGCGCACGGGATTGAGAAACTTGTTCGCGTGCCACGAGGTTGCCAGAGGGCCGGTTTCGGCCTCGCCGTCGCCCACGACGACAGAGACGATGAGATCGGGGTTGTCGAAGGCCGCGCCGAATCCGTGCGAGAGGCTGTACCCCAGTTCGCCGCCTTCGTGGATCGAGCCGGGAGTCTCCGGCGTGCAGTGGCTTCCGATGCCGCCCGGAAACGAAAACTGCTTGAAGAACTTCTGCATGCCGGCGATGTCTTCGCTCTTGTCCGGATAGACCTCCGAATAGACGCCCTCCAGGTAGCTGTTGGACAACGTCGCGGGTGCGCCATGGCCAGGGCCCGAGATGTAGATCATGTCGAGGTCGTACTTCTTGATCAGCCGGTTCAGATGAACCCAGGTGAAGGTCTGGCCGGGGTCGGTTCCCCAATGGCCGAGCAGCCGGTTCTTGATATGCTCCGGCTTCAGCGGCTCGCGCAGCAGCGGGTTATCGCGCAGATAGAGCATCCCGACGCATAGATAATTGCAGGCCCGCCAGTATGCATCGATCTTTCGCGCCTCGTCTGGGGATAGCGGTTGCGAGGTGTCCCTGGCGCCGGTCGAGCTTGCGGCATTCTGAGACGGCTGCTGGGAGGGCTGGACGGCTTGTGGCAAATGGGGAATCTGGCGACCCGCGCTGCTCATAGGGAAACTCCTCGATCAATCTAAATGGGGCAGGGCGGCTACATATTCGTTACTGCCTCTGAACTATCTGTCTTCTTGAGCCAGGCGATGCACATGCAATGCGATCATCCAGTCTTCTTTGGCCGGAACGACGAGCACGGCCGTTCTTGAATCAGATGCACTCACCCGCCGGACGGCGTCGCCATCCGCTTCGCCGCTTTCAGAATTCATGGAAATACCGAAAACCTCCAGTCCACCCGCGATCTCGATTCGGGATTGAGCATCATGCTCCCCGATGCCGCCGGCAAATACCACCGCGTCGACGCCACCCATCACCGCGACCATGCTGCCCACCGCCTTCTTCACGCTCCGGCTAAAAACCGCCGCTGCCAACCTTGCGAACTCGTCCCCTTCCGCCACCGCCTCGCGAACGGCCTTCATATCGTTCGGCATCCCGGACAGCGCCACCATGCCCGCATCATAGTTCAACATCTTTTCGAGCGCCGCAGCCCCGTCCCCCTCCATCTGGCGCAGCAGATAGAGCACCAGTCCAGGGTCGAGATCTCCAGGCCGCGTCCCCATGACAACGCCGCCCGTAGGGGTCAGCCCCATCGTCGTATCCAACGACCGTCCATCCGCCACTGCGGTCACACTGCACCCACTGCCCAGATGCGCAATCACAAGCCGCTTCGGCAGACCGCCAGGCTCCGCGCGCAACTGCCGCACGATCGACTCGCAGCTCAACCCGTGGAACCCGTATCGCCGCACACCGCGTTCGCGATACTCCAACGGGATGGGGTAGGTGCTCGCAGCCTCAGGCATCGTCCGGTGAAAGACAGTGTCGAAGCAGGCATAGTGCGGCACGTCTGGAAAGCGCTCCATCATCTCCCGGATGACCTCGATTGCGACAGGATCATGCAGCGGCGCAAACACGACCGCCTCCTCCAGAGACTTCAGAACCTCGGCCGTAATCCTCTGGTGCTCTTCCAGCATGGGCCCGGGATGCACGACACGATAGCCCACCGCGTCCGCTGTCGGCAGACCCGGCCGGCTCACCGCCTCGACTACCAGCCCGATGGCCTCCATTGGGGTCTGCGCTTTGACCGGGGAGGGCCCGCCGCCGCTCAGCTCTTTTTCCGCCGGATTGCGAAACGAGAACGCGGCCGACCCGCGGCCGATTCCAGTCACCGCACCCTCGAACATCGAACGCGGCTCCTCATCACCCGCATCACCCGCATCGAACAGGGAAAATTTGATCGACGACGACCCGCTGTTGATAACAAGTATGTGCACAGCTCTCCATCCACCGCCTTTGTCCTACGTTACACCTGAGCCATGGCCGCTTCCGTCAATCCCACCCTGCCCTCGGGGCGCGTGTCACCCGAAAGTTACACATCATGTTTCGCGCAAATGCGGTCCGCCCATCTAAACTCGTTTCATGTGTGGAATTGTTGGTTATATCGGATCCCAGCCCGTCGTCCCCGTCATCATTGAAGGCCTGCGCCGCCTCGAATACCGCGGCTATGACTCCGCCGGCATTGCCGTAGCCGGTGGCCCCGAAGGTCTCGCCCTGCGCCGCGCTCCCGGCAAGCTCCGCAATCTGGAGACCGTCATCGCCGGTTCGCCCATCGACGGCAGCTTCGGCATCGGCCACACCCGCTGGGCCACGCACGGCCGCCCCACCGAAGAGAACGCCCACCCTCACCGCGACGGCAGCGGCACCCTCGTCGTCGTGCATAACGGCATTGTCGAAAATTACCTGAGCCTCAAAAACGCGCTCATCGCCAAAGGCCACAAGTTCGTCTCCGAGACCGACACCGAGATTATCGCCCACCTCATCGAGGACGAGCTGAACCAGGCAGCCGGCATCTCGCCTAACCCAGTGCAGGCTGCCCCTGAAGCCAATCTCGCCGAAGCTGTCCTGACTCTGCCCGCCAAGCCCTCGATCCCGCTGGAGGAGGCTGTTCGCCGGGCCGTCAAGCGCATCACAGGGGCCTTCGCCATCGGCGTCCTCTCCGCCCACGAGCCCAACAAGCTCGTCGCCGCCCGAATGGGTCCGCCCGCAGTCATCGGCATCGGCGAAGGCGAGTTCTTCCTCGCCTCCGACGTTCCCGGCATCCTCCACCACACCCGCAACATCCACTTCCTCGCCGACGGCGAACTGGCCATTCTCACCCGGGATGGCGTCACCCTCACCGACTTCGACGCCGCGCCTCTTCCATTGAAGGTTCAGCGCATCACCTGGGATCCCATCCAGGCCGAAAAGGCCGGTTACAAGCACTTCATGCTCAAGGAGATCAACGAGCAGCCGCGCGCCATCCGCGACACCACCCTCGGGCGCGTCTCGCTCGATACCGGCCACGTCTTCCTCGAATCAATGCAGGTCTCCGAGGCCGACCTCCGCAACGCCAGCCAGATCACCATCGCGGCCTGCGGGACATCGTGGCATGCGGGGCTCGCCGGCAAGTTCATGATCGAGCGCCTCGCCCGCCTGCCCGTCGAGGTCGACTACGCCAGCGAATACCGCTACCGCGACCCCATCGCCGACCCACGCGCCATCGGCCTCCTCATCACGCAGTCCGGTGAGACCGCCGACACCATCGCGGCGCAACGCGAGCTGATCTCCAAAGGCAGCAAGACGCTCGCCATCTGCAACGTCATCGGAGCAGCCGTCAGCCGCGAAGCCCAGGGCACCATCACCACCAACGCCGGCCCCGAGATCGGCGTCGCCAGCACCAAGGCCTTCACCGCGCAGCTCACCGCGCTGTTTGTGCTGGCGCTGCATCTGGCGCAGGTGCGCGGGACGATTTCAGATGCGGAGTCGCTCCACCTCGTTACGGAGCTGTCGCAGCTCCCCGGCAAGGTCGAAGAGATCCTCCGCTCGGTCGACGACCAGTGCCAGCAGCTCGCCAAGGTCTTCTCTACCGCGAACGACTTCCTCTTCCTCGGCCGAGGCATCCACTACCCCATCGCCCTCGAAGGCGCGCTCAAGCTCAAGGAGATCAGCTACATCCATGCCGAAGGCTACCCCGCCGGCGAGATGAAGCACGGCCCCAACGCCCTCATCGACGAGACTCTCCCGGTAGTCTGCATCGCCACCAAAGACCCCAACGACCCCTCGTCGGTCCTTAAATATGAGAAGACCCTGAGCAACATCCAGGAAGTAACCGCCCGCAGCGGCCGAGTCATCGCCATCGCCATCGAAGGCGACGAAGAGATCAAGCACCTGGTCGAGCACGTAATCCACATCCCCCAGGCCCCCGAACTGCTGCTGCCGGCGCTGGAAGTGGTCCCCCTGCAACTCCTCGCCTACCACATCGCCGTAAGACGAGGCTGCGACGTAGACCAACCTAGAAATCTGGCAAAGAGCGTTACCGTCGAATAAAGAAACTTTAGATGTTCCCCAGATTGGGTCGGGGCTCCGAGTTGTATGTATGACTTCATTACAGTTTGAACACGACCCACGCAAAGCAGCCCTCAACCTTCGCAAGCATCGCGTCAGCTTCGACGAGGCGACAACCGTATTCGCCGATCCGCTCCGCTCCGTCCTCCGCGACGACGAACACTCCCTCGACGAAGAGCGATTCCTCACTGTCGGATGTTCCACTCACGGGCGCGTACTCTTCGTCGTTTACACTGAATCAGACTCCAGCGTGCGCCTCATCGGTGCCCGCGTCGCCACCGCGACCGAGCGAAAGCAATATGAAGAAGTCAACTAAACGCGACCCTCTCGCAGAGCGCCCTGACCTTGACTTCAGCAAGGGAGCTCGCGGCAAGTACAGTAACCTTCTCGCCAGGGGCACGAACGTCGCCATCATCGATCCCGCCCTCCACCCCTACTTCCCGAACTCCGAATCCGTGAACCGCGCACTCCGGGCCTTTCTCGCCATTGGCGAAAGCATGCAGGTCGCCGCCGCACCTCGCCGTCGTCCAGCCTCCAGCCGCTCCCCTTTGCTCGAACGGAAAACGAAGAGAACAGCCACGGCCGCAAGCTGAACCCCCTTATCTCTATCGAACGCGACGAATAGACTATGCATCCGTCGAATAGCTCATTCACAGCCCCACGCCCCAGTTTTCGTTTCCGGTCCTGGAAGTAGTACCCGTCCGTGCTTCAGAGCTGTAACGAGATTCATCAGCCGCTCTACAAAACCCCACCCGCCTCATCGTCAGCATCGAAAACCGCTCCCAGATGAGATCCTGCAAAATAAATAGCGGAACCGTGGCGTAGTTTCCGGCGCCGAAAGAAGAGACATCAGCGGACCAGCTTCACCACACAAAGCGCCACATATTCACCATCAGAAAACCACATCTTGCCATCCACTTTTTGCAAATACCCCTGCAAAAGCACCGATAATTCCCATCCGCCCACCACCCAGGAAAAACCCTGCTCAAGCCACCGCAAGCTCGACCCGCTGTCGCAGAAGATCCAGCAGGGCGACCTCTTCCTGCCGCAGCTCATGGGAGGCACCGGCATCCTCCTCCTGCACCTTGCGCTTGACCGTTTCGAGCATCGCGCCGCTCATGTAGCAGTCGAGCACCGCCGGGTGCACATAGCACTTGCGGCAGACGGACGGCGTATTCCCCAGCTTTGCCGCTACCTGCTTGATCGCCTGCACGACATTCTTCTTGGCCTGGGTTTCCGATTCGAACGCTTCGAACTCGTGCAGCATCTCGCAGGCCAGCACCGATCCCGCCCAGGTGCGAAAGTCCTTCGCGGTAAACTCCTGGCTGGAAATCTCGCGCAGGTAGTCGTTTACGTCCGCCGAATCGATGGAGTGGTGCGTTCCATCCTTATCGACATACTGGAACAGCTCATAGCCCGGAATGTCATGGCAGCGCTGAACGATTCTCGCCAGCCGCCGGTCCGTAATATCGACGGTATGCTTTACGCCGCTCTTGCCCTGGAAGTTGAACGTCACCGTGGCCCCGTCCACATCCACATGCTTGTTGCGCATCGTCGTCAGGCCATAGGATTTGTTTTGCCGCGCGTACTCCTCGTTGCCTACCCGGATAAGCGTCGTCTCCATCAACCACACGATGGCGGCGAGCACCTTTGAACGCGGCAGACCGGGCATAGCGAGATCCTGCTCGACCCGTTCGCGGATCGTGGGCAGAGCGGCTCCGAAGATCATCATGCGCTCGTATTTGGTCTCGTCGCGCACCTCGCGCCAGTGCGGATGGTAGCGGCTCTGCTTTCTTCCTCGAGCATCCCGCCCCGTCGCCTGCAGATGCCCCTTCGGATTGGGGCAGATCCAGACCTCCATCCAAGCAGGAGGGATAACCAGCGATTTGATGCGAGCCAAGGTCTCGGGGTCACGCACTGGCCGGCCATCCGCATCGAGGTAGCGGAAGCCTCCGCGCCAGGGCTTTCGCTGAATGCCCGGCCTCGCATCGGTAACGTAACGCAAACCCGCGGCCTTCGCGGACTCAGCAGGATCTGTAACGATCTCCAACGGTTGATTTTTTTGTGACACAGTTCTCTTCCGGGATGATGCCCTCAAGGATTGGATGCAGGAGTTTGCCATCGTGCGGCTTACTGCCCCGCACCAGCCAGCATCGGCAGATTGCCTATCGTAACCGAATTGCCCTCTCTCTCCGAAACATCAAAGCTGGCGCTCTCCTGTTCCGCAATTTGCCGAAAGGTTGTAAGCGCCTGCGCGACCACCTGGTCCATGTTGAGGTACTTGTAGTTCGCGAGGCGGCCGCAGAAGTGGACGTTGATATCGAGCGCGGCTAGTTCGCGGTACTTCGCATAGAGCGCCGCGTTCTCAGGCCGCGGAATGGGGTAATAGGGATCGCCCTCGGGCTGCGGATACTCATAGACGATGCTGGTCTTGCTGTTCCGCTGTCCGGTGAGGTACTTGAACTCGGTCACGCGGGTGTAGGCGTGATCGTTGGGGTAGTTGACCACCGGCGCACTTTGGAAGACTTCAAGATCATGGGTCTCGTGCTTGAACTCCAGCGAGCGGTACGGAAGCGGGCCGTAGCGGAACCCGAAGTACTCATCGATAGGGCCGGTGTAAACAATCTTTGCGCCTGGATAAATACGTACGGCATCGTCATAGCTGACGCCGGTCCGGACCGTGATGCGGCTGTGATCCAGCATGCGCTCGAACATGCGTGTGTAGCCTTCGAGAGGCATCGCCTGGAAGCTGTCTGTGAAGTAACGGTCGTCGCGATCGAACCGCACAGGAATGCGGCCGGCAACGCTTGAGTCGAGCTGAGACGGGTCAAGTCCCCACTGCTTGCGGGTGTAGTTACGGAAGAACTTTTCGTAAAGCTCCGGCCCTACGCGACTGATCACAATCTGTTCCGAGGTGCGAATGTTGGCCGGTGTGACGACCCGCTCCAACAGAAAGCGCCGCATCCCTTCCGCATCCAGATCCAGGCCATAGAGCCGGTTGATCGTGTCGAGGTTGATCGGGACTGGAAGCAGTTGCCCATCGACGCTTGCGAGCACACGATGCTCATAGGGCCGCCAATTAGTGAAGCGAGACAGATACGCGACGACCGCGTCGGAATTAGTGTGGAAGATATGCGGCCCGTACTTGTGGATGAGGATGCCGTCTTTGTTATGGAAGTCGAAGGCGTTTCCTCCCACGTGGTCGCGTTTGTCGATCACCAGCACGCGCTTGCCAAGTTGAGAGGCAAGCCGCTCGGCCAGTACGCTACCGGCGAAACCAGCGCCCACCACAAGGTAGTCGAAGTTCTCCGTGCGGCGGCCGCGCCAAGTCGAACGAAGTGGCAAATCGCGCGTACGTACTTCAACGCGAAGCTCAGACAGCGCAGGCATGACGCCATGCGAGGCTCGCAGGCCACCAGCTTTCTCCGAGCGGCCAGATGCCGATTTCGCAGCCTTCTTCTGTACAAGCACACGATCAATCTCGCGCTGCATGGCCTTCCAAGTAAGATCCCACGAGTTGGTCGCAAGCATTGTTGCCACGGCCGCGCGCCAGGCGTCGCTCTGCGGCTGAAGCGCTTTGTCCAGGGCATCGGCAAAGGCCTGCGGAGTATCCGCGATCGCTACCAGGCCGGCATCGCCATAGCCTCGTACAACGTCGCGGATAGGCGTCGAAACAACAGGTTTTCCAGCAGCCAGATACTCCGGCGTTTTGGTGGGCGAAATGAAACGCGTTGCATCGTTGAGTGCGAACAGAAGCAACGCAACGTCCCAGCCTGCAAGATAGCGCGGCAGTTCCTCATATCTCTTGGAACCGAGATAATGGATGTTGCGCGCTACTGGCAGTGTCGCCGGATCGATCTTCACAACCGGACCGAGCATGACGAATTGCACCTGCGGCCGGAGGCGGGCAATCTCGGCAAGCAGCCCGATATCGAACCGCTCGTCAATGACGCCGTAGAAGCCTGCGCGAGGATGCGGAATCGACGCCTGATCCGCGGGCTCCGGAAAAAGTCCATCATGGCCCTCCGAGAAGTGCTCCACATCGATCGAACTCGGAAATGCATGCACGTTTTCGTGTTGCCGCCGCTTCACCTCATACAGGCTGATGCCGCCGGTGAAGACCACATCCGCCGCGGCAAACAATTGCTGTTCGCGCTCGATAAGCTGCGGCGGTGCGCCCTTGAATCCGCTCAGTTCATCCATGCAGTCGTAGATTGTCGCCTCCGGCGTGAGTTCCCGGGAAAACTCCAGAGCCATGGGCGTGTAATACCAGCGCACGAAGCGGTGAATCGCAAACTGCTGCATGAGTTCCTGCAGCAATCTGCGCTGACCGGATTCGGGCTCGAGTCCGATCGTCAGGTGCGGTCGGATCACCCACAGGTACGGCGTCACCTCCTGTATCTCCAGATGCATGCCTAACCCGCCATCGCTGTGTCGCGGCAACTCCCCTTCGGCATGCCATATGGGCTCTTCCCAGAAAAAGACGCGGCGGTCGTGTGCGGCGCGCAACAGAAGATGCTGCGGCCGCTGTGTGACGAAGTTCCACCGCAAATGGCTGAAGCAGAGGAGGTCGAGTTGCATAGCCATCGAGTGGCAATCAGATGCGGCGTCGGTGGAGGTGATCAGGGATTTTTGCAAAGGGAACCTCTAGAGTGATCGGCGTCGCGCAATCAATGGTGTCAGGTATAGTTTTTTCAAACGCTGGTGATGAGACGATGCTCATGGCGTTTGAGTTGGTTTTAGCCAGTCAAACCGGGCTTATGGAAGCTCTTTTGCTTCTCAACTTGGAACAGGAAAAACCATAACTTCGCAGCCTGCATCAAAGGTTGTTGGGTGGTAAAGACTACTCCTGTTACTCCTATGATAATGCCCGTCCGACGGAACCAATGGAGTGATCTGATTTCACGCTGAAACCGGGCGAGCATCTTCGACCCGAGCCGTCCAACCCGCGTTCGTTACGCTGAGTTGCGAGATGGATGCAGGAGAGGAACCGGAGGAACAAGACCACGATGGACAAAGAGTGGATCGCCAATCTTGCGAAAGACATTCGGCAGAAGGGCCGAGAAGCAGCAGAACGCTTCGGGCGTGAGCAACACAAGGCAGGCGTCATCGCAACGCAGGGCAGGTCCTTTTTCATGGACGTGGTTCTGTGCCTTGAGGACAACATCAACGATGTGAAGCGACAGTTACAAGGCGACGTCACTGCCTCCGAAACTGTTGTGTCACGCTCTGCCCTGCAGCTTTCCGCGACGAGGGAAAGGAACGGCGAGCGCGATCAAGTCACGCTCACCCGCAACCGGTTCCCCTGGTTCGACGCACAGCTTACATTGCAGGATTCAACGATCGTGCTGGACTATGCAAAGGGGCTGGGGATCGCGGGCGATCGTTCACTCGACCGCAAGACCTGCCACTTCGCCTTTCATGTCGCGGACGACGACGTTCTGTCAGTTCAAGAGGCCTTCGGTGACCGCCCACACACATTCCAGACCCCCGAAGACTTAGCCCGGCACATCACGGAGTTGCTCTTCCAGATGTGACCCCCAATTATTCAGCCCGGGGACCGGGGGTTGGCAGATGGATCACCACGACCTTAGCCGCCGCCTGCCGGTGCAACTCCACCCCCCCCACGCAGAGCTAGATCAGCCGTGCCATGAAGCCTCCTGCAGTCTTGCTAACCCTTTCGGGGGCTCCTAGCCGTGCCCTCGAAGATGAGCCGATTGTGCCTTACACGTAGCGCGTTTCTCGCGGCTAATCTGTATTGGGCGCGAGCCGGCAATAAGGATGTCGACGATCCGACGGGCGCTAGGCTCCAGCCCGGCTGGGCGGTCGTGTGAAAAACGCCGACGAGCGCACGAACAAAGTCGTCCGGTTCAGTTTCTGAACGCAGATCGCCCCTGCTGATAGCACGCTGAACAAAAGCGAGAAACGCGCCGTGAATAAGGCCGCGCGCGCCTTCGATGAGGCGCATAGAGCCACCCGCAACGGTATCCATGGCGGGGAGGATGAGCTTTTTGTCGGCCACATGGTCAATGAAGAGAAGCATCCACGCCCTAAGGGCTTCGAGCGGCGGCATTGTGGCGCCGAAGCGCTGTCCAGCTGCAGTCAGTTTTTCGACTTCACTGCGGTAGACGGCTTCGATCAGAGCGTCGCGGGTTGGAAAGTGACGGTAAAGCGTGCCTGGCCCAATGCCCGCGTGGCGGGCGATGTCGTCGAGTGAAGCTTCGGCTCCATGCCGACTAGAGGCCAGCCTGGCAACCTCGAGGATACGCTCGCGGTTGCGCTGGGCATCCGCGCGAGGTTTGCGAACAGCCGGAGTTGGTGGGACCTGCTTTTTCGGCATACATAACTCTCGCAGAGAATTCTGCAACCGGAGACCGTCTCCACTTCTCTTATAAGCGGAGGTTGTCTCCGCTTCGGCGGAGACGCGGACATCAATTCTGGCGCGGTGCTTTCGCCGTTACGCCAGCAAACAGCGGGAGGAGAAGTCAATGCGAGTATTTGTTACGGGAGCGACAGGATTCATCGGGACAGAACTGGTGAAGGAGCTTATCGGGGCAGGGCATCAGGTGCGCGGGCTGGCACGCAGCGATGCGGGCGCGCAGCAGTTGAAGGCAGCGGGCGCCGAGGTGCATCGCGGCGACCTTGAAGACCTGGACAGCCTGCGCGGCGGAGCGACGGGTGTGGATGCCGTGGTGAACCTCGCGTTCGACCACGACTTTTCGAAGTTCGCGGAGAACGGGGAGAACGAGCGTAAGGCAATTGAGGCGCTGGGTTCCGTCCTCGAACCTGGCAAGCTGCTGGTCGTGACCTCCGGTACTGGACTGACGAGCGGCGGACCGGGGCATCTACGCACAGAGAGCGATCCGCCGGCGAGTTCGGCTGCCATACCGCGGCAGCCTGAAGAGACGGCCAGGTCCGCAGCTGAACGGGGTGTACGTGTGGCGATCGTGCGTCTGCCGCAAGTGCATGACACGCGCAAGCAGGGACTTGTGCCGCTACTGACCCAGATCGCCCGCGAGAAGGGCGTTTCGGCGTATGTCGGCGATGGCGCGAATCGCTGGGCGGCGGCTCCGCTGAAGGACGTAGCTCACCTTTATCGTCTCGTGGTCGAGCAGACGGGACCGGGCGTGACGGTGTATCACGCGGTGCAGGAAGAAGGCGTGATGGCGCGCTCGATCGCCGAGACGCTCGGCAACGGGCTGAAGCTGCCGGTGATTTCAGTCGATCCGGAGAAGGCTGCCGAGCACTTCGGGTGGTTCGCTCACTTCGCTGCGTTGGATATGCCGGCTTCGAGCGAGTGGACGCGCAAAACGCTGGGCTGGGAGCCGACTGGACCGGGGTTGATCGAGGATCTAACGAACATGAAGTATTTCTGACGACCCTGCTGGTGCAACTGTGGACACATTGAGATCGATATACAAAGGGCCTTGTTCCTATGGGCCTTTGTCGGCAACGGATTAGTACCGACAAGTCGACTCGTTACTCCGTGAGGGAGCGCGCTTTTGTGAGGCGATCGAGCCATTCGACCAACAAAGCACGTTCAGCTTCAGTAAAAAGGTTCGTTTCAGACGGACCCGCCTCTTCAATGCCGCTGACGAAAGCTCGTAGCGTGGTGGCTACCGCTACAACGGCCGGAGTTGGCGAAATGGCTTGATCCGTGACAATTGCTGCCAGTGCCGCATCGCACGCAGTATCCGACAAGGACATATCTCGCTGCTCGCCCGTCATGCCGAGCAACATCATCACGATCCCGCAAGCGGCTGCATGAAAGAGATGCGCTGCTCGTTCTTCGCTGACACGCAACCGTCCAGCCGCCGCTACGCGCTGCATATGATCTCGCAGCATGCGATGTGAACGTTCGGCAGCCCAACTCTCCACCCGCGGATGGAGGTCTGCATACATCAGCAGATAAAGCTCAGGGTTGGTAAGCCCGAACTGGATGTGCAGCTTCCAGCCTGCGCGAAGGGCCTCGACGGGATCTTCTGCAATTGCCCGGGGCCGCTTCTTCGCCATGTAAACGCCGAAACCATAGTCCGCAACTGCGTTCAACAGGCCAGCCTTGTCGCTAAAGAGTCGATAAAGAACAGGCGGCTGCACGCGCGCAGCTTCGGCCACCGCTCGGGTCGTAAGTGCGTCGCGGCCGCCCTTTGCGAGCAGGACCATCGCGGCCTTGAGGATGCGTTCTCGATGATTGGCTGAAGGAGCGACCGTGGAAACGCCCCTGCTCTTCTTCAAGGCAGCTAGCTGAACTTTCATCGTCACGAAATCATTTTACTAGTCTGTTTCCATCGGAATCGATTTCATGATAACAATGGAAACCGGAGGCATATTCTGGTCCTGCATTGAAAGGAGAACAGGCATGATCGTCGTGACTGGTGCGAGCGGACAGTTGGGCCGGCAAATCGTGGAAGGTCTTTCGAAAAAGCTTCCGATTACTCAGATTGGGGTAAGCGTTCGTGACCCGGAGCAGGCTGAAGAGTTCAAGCAGCGTGGCATCCGCGTGTGCAAGGGTGACTTCGCAGACCCGGCCAGCCTGGCGGAGGCGTTCGACGGGGCTGAGCAGGTACTGATTGTCTCTGTGAATAGATTCGGGGAAGAGGCCGTCCGGCAGCATGGCAACGCGATCCGGTCGGCTAAGAAGGCCGGCGCAAAACGCATCCTCTACACCAGCCACCAGGCAGCTAATCCGTCGTCCGCCTTTGTACCCGCCAAGGACCACGCAGCAACGGAAGCGCTGCTTGAGTCGTCTGGTGTTCCGTACGTTTCGCTGCGGAATGGTTTTTACGCGGAGTCGGCGCTGTACCAGCTGGGCGGCTTGAAACAAACGGGTAAAATCGCCCTTCCCGAAGATGGGCCGGTCTCCTGGACCGCACGTGCCGACCTTGCGGAAGCGGCTGTTGCGGCGCTCACCGAACCCGGCCTCTTTGATGGGATCTCGCCACCACTGACCAGCTCGCAGACGCTTGATTTTGCCGACATCGCTAAGATCGCCTCGGAGATTCTCGGCCGTGACATCGTAAGGGAAACGGTCAGCGATGAAGAGTATCGGACGGCGCTGATATCGCACGACCTTCCCGAGGGGATGGCCGATGCGCTCGGGACCCTTTACAAAGCAGCTCGAGTGCGCGAATTCGCAGTCGTCGATACAACCCTGGGGCGTCTACTACGCGGCAATCCCACGGCCATGAAGGATGTTCTGAACGACTTTCTGTCGAAACCCGAAAACAAATCCCGGTAAGTAGAGTGGTGCGAGCAGGAACGGATGCTTCACTTCTCACGCGCTTGCCTTGTAATGTTTGTTTGGCCAACGGAGTTCCAGATCGCAAGATCGGGTCCATAGTAACGCGCTTGGCGGAATTTGAGTGATTGCTGGCGGGAAGCCGAGTTCGCAGGCAGTAGAGCATGCGGCGATCGGCAGGGCCGCAAACATCCCGGTCCATGAAGTTCACCTGAACACAAAGGAGAACATGCATGCCACTGAACTCGTACGTCACGCTAGGTTCCGGTCTTCGTGTCCGCCCCTTTTGCCTCGGCTAAAGCCCTAGCAGAGCGTCGAATGCTCGTCCCAAGACGAGTCGAACTTCTTTCTGCGTCAGCAGCTTCGGCTTGAAATAGCTCTCCAGAACGATCGCTCCACGAAGGGCGGACAGGGCCGCACCTCCTGCATCTGCGGAACGCTTATCTTCCTGTTTCATCGTGCCGAACAATAAAGTTTGCGATACGTTGGCCGGGTGAATCATGCTGTACACGTTCCGCAGACGAGAACGTGCCTCAGGATGCCTCAAAGCGAACAACTTGAATTCGAGCGTCAGGATAGCCCAGCCTTTATCTGCAGCCGAGCTGGTGTAAAACTCGCGTATGGCCGCCTTACGGAGGCTTCGTGTCGGTAGACGATGGAGAGTAGCTTCGTACTCCTGAACACGCAACTGCATTCGCTGTTCTAACAGGGCCAGAAACAGGTCTTCCTTGCTGCTGAAGTGAGCATAGACCGCGCCTCGTGTGTTGCCTGCTTTAGCTGCGATCTGCTCCAACTGGGCACGTTCAAATCCTTCCCTAACGAAAACATCTTCGGCAGCATCAAGAATCCGCGCGCGAGTCGCTGCTGTTCGTGCTTCATGCTTGTTGGCCGGAGGAGCCGCCTTAATGAGCTTGCGCATAAACGCAGTATAGAGGTTTTCCTAAGTCTAGAACACGAACATTCTCCCTCTTATTCCCGCTCAAATCATGATTGAATACATACATGTATGAATCAAACTTAGGAAAAAATTGTGACAAATACGCAACCAGGGCATTTGGCCTACATCTAACTAGAGAACGCTTATAGAGGTGGTCATTGTGAGTACATCACGGAGTGGCTAGCCACCTTCAGAGCGGGGTGCGGGAAGAATCTACATTTTCAGAATGCGGTCCAGTCTTGCAAGTAAAGGATGGGGTTGATGAAGGGTGTTCCGAAGCTTACCGCGCAGCGAATGGCAAGATTGGAGTGCGCCTTTAGTCGTTCGTGGCAATTCTCATCTCATCTTTCCGAAAAGGTTGTACTTCGCGCGCTGATTCTCGGCGCTTTCATCTTGACAGGTTGCGGCAAGAAGGTCACGCCCCCTCGATCCGGACCTCCGGATGTCAACGTAGTGACGGTCACAAAACAAGATGTTCCCGTCTACGGCGATTGGGTAGGCGCTTTATACGGCTATACCGATGCAAAGATTCAGCCTGAAGTGAGCGGCTACCTTATCAAGCAGGACTATCAAGAAGGTTCGGTCGTCCATAAGGGCGACGTATTGTTCGAGATCGACCCGCGTCCTTTTCAGGCTGCACTCGATCAGGCGAAGGGTCAGTTGGCGGAAGGGCAGGCACAACTCGGCCTGGCCACGATCAACGTAAAGCGCGATACCCCGTTGGCCAAAGCGCGTGCTATCGCGCAGAGTCAGCTTGATAACGATGTCCAGAGCGCGGCCCAATACAAGGCTGTCATCCAGGCATCGCAGGCCACGGTAGAGTCTGCGAATCTTAATCTTAGCTTCACCAAAGTACGGTCTCTCATTGATGGAATCGCCGGCATCGCGACAACGCAGATCGGCAACCTGGTGAGCCCCTCGACCGCACTGACGACTGTCTCCAAGGTAAATCCAATTAAGGTCTATTTCTCGATCAGCGACCCGGAGTATCTGGAACTTGCCAGCAAGATCGGTCCCGGAACCTCGGGCCGGCTGCTTCACCGCGCCAGCGTGCCCCTGACTCTTACGTTATCGAACGGCACGGTTTACCCGCGCAAGGGATACGTCGATTTCGTTGGCAGAGAGGTCGATCCACAAACGGGAACAATCAGGATTGTCGGCGTCTTCCCGAACCCGAACAATCTTCTACGCGAAGGGCAGTTTGCGCACGTCCGTGCTCAAACCAGCATGCATAACGGCGCACTCATGATCCCGCAAGGCGCGGTCAATCAGCTGCAGGGCCGCTATCAGGTGGCAGTGGTAGAAGCCGGAAATAAAGCGAAGATCGTCACCGTAACACCGGGCGACCGGGTTGGGCAGATGTGGATCATCAACCAAGGTCTTAAGGCTGGCGACAAAGTGGTGGTGAATGGTTTCTCGAAAGTGAAAGACGGAGAGACGGTAAACCCCAAGGTCCAACCGGCCCCTGCGCTCCCAACGGCAAGCGAAACCTCTACGGAAGGCAAATAAGCGTGTCAAATTTTTTTATCAGGCGTCCCATTGTGGCAATGGTGATTGCGATCATCATGGTCATTGTCGGGGGCGTGTCCATATTGAGCCTGCCGGTCGCCCAATTTCCGAATATTGTGCCGCCGGAGGTACAGGTGACGGCGACCTATCCGGGTGCAGATGCCAAGACGCTGGAACAGGCCGTCGCGACGCCGATCGAGCAGCAAGTCAGTGGCGTGGACAACATGAATTACATGTACTCCACCAACGCCAACAGCGGCCAGACCAGGTTGACGATCGACTTCAACGTCACGACCGACCCGAATATCGACCAGGTTCTCACCCAACTCCGTGAGTCACAGGCGGCATCGCAGTTGCCTTCGCAGGTGACGGCCGCCGGCGTGACTGTTCAGAAATCGCTTTCGGCTCCGTTGATGCTGGTCGGCATCTCTTCTCCCAAGGGCACCTACGACAGCCCGTTCCTGGCAAATTACGCCTACATCAACCTTGTGGACCAAATCACACGCAGTCCCGGCGTCGCCAATGTGCAGGTCTTTGGCGCCGGACAATACGCCATGCGTGTGTGGATCGATCCTTTGAAGTTGGCGAAGCTGAACGTGACGGTGCCGCAGATCGTGCAGGCGATCACGACTCAGAACACGGTCAACCCAGCCGGCCAAATTGGAGGCGAGCCGGTTCCCCAGGGCCAGCAGTTTACCTATACCGTTCAGACGCAAGGACGCCTCATCTCCGCGGCACAGTTTGGGCAGATCATCATCCGTTCCAACCCTGATGGCTCCACACTGAGACTCAAGGACATTGCCCGGCTGGAACTAGGCACACAGACCTACAACCTGGAGGGACGGTTCAACGGAAAGCCGGCTGCGGTTCTCGCCATCTATCAGTTGCCTGGATCGAATGCCGTCTCCACCGCGGCGGGGGTGCAGACGACGCTTGCGGGGCTGCAAAAGACATTTCCGCAGGACCTTACCTACTCAATCGGCCTCGATACGACGAAAGCCGTGACCGCCGGCATCCAGGACATCCTGCGCACACTGGTGATTGCGCTGGTGCTGGTCATCATCGTTGTCTATCTATTCCTGCAGGGCTGGCGGGCGACGCTTATCCCATTAATAGCTATACCGGTCTCCCTGATCGGCACATTCGCTGTCTTTCCTCTACTCGGATTTTCCATCAATACGCTCTCTCTGTTTGGTTTGGTTCTCGCGATCGGCCTGGTTGTCGACGATGCCATTGTGGTTGTAGAGGCCACAGAGCGCCACATCGAGGAGGGCCAGACGCCTCATGACGCCGCAGTCAAGGCCATGGAAGAAGTTTCAGGCCCAGTCATCGCGACCGCTCTAATCCTGACCGCCGTCTTTGTGCCCACGGTGTTCATCTCCGGCATTACGGGACGACTGTATCAACAGTTTGCCGTCACCATCGCGCTTTCGGTCGTCTTCTCCGCGTTCAATGCGCTGTCTCTCAGCCCCGCACTTTGCGCTTTACTCCTCAAGCCGAAGAAGAAGTCCAACAGCCCACTGGCAAAGTTTTTCGACTGGTTCAATCGTGTCTTCGGCCGAGTTACAGAGAAGTATGTGAGTGCATCCGGCATGCTGATCCGCAAGTCCGCCCTCAGCCTTATCTTTCTGGCTATCGTCGCCGCGTTCGCCTTCTTCATTGCGGGAAAGCTGCCATCCTCTTTCCTGCCGACCGAAGATCAGGGTTACATTTACGTGGGCTTGCAGTTGCCTGAGGCTGCGTCTCTGCAAAGAACAAGCGATGCCGCGAAGGAGGTGGAAGATGTCGTTCTGAAAACGCCCGGCGTCCAGAGCGTTGTATCGGTAATGGGTTTCAACCTCCTAAGTACGACACAGAACACCTACAACGCTTTCTTTTTCGTTCAATTGAAAGACTGGAAAGTGCGCACCAAAGCCAATGAGCAGGCCACGGCAATCCAGGACAGCATCACCAACCAGTTGAAAAATCTCAAAGAGGGCACCGCGTTCTCTTTCCCGCCACCCGCAATTCCCGGCGTGGGTACATCTGGCGGCGTCACGATGGTACTGGAGGACAAAACCGGAGGTACGCAGCAATTCTTGACCGACAACCTGAATAAATTTCAGGATGCCGCGAAGAAGCGTCCAGAGATAGCCGCGATCAACGCCAGTTACGTGCCCAACGTGCCGCAGCTCTACGTCGATGTCGATCGAGAAAAGGTGATGCGCCAGGGGGTCACGCTAGGGGATGTCTACGAGACGATGCAATCGTTCATGGGCGGTTACCTGGTCAACTACTTCAACGAATTTGGCCGCCAGTGGCAGGTCTACGTGGAAGCCGAAGGAAACACCCGCACCAACCCCAAGAATATTGGACAGTTCTATGTCAGTGGCGCAGGCGGAAATCCTGTACCGCTTAGCGCGATCACCACAGTTAAGAGCATCACCGGCCCGGACTACACCTTGCGCTATAACGAGTATGAGGCGGCCCAACTGAATATCACCGCCAAACCCGGGTACAGTTCCGGTCAAACCATGGCGGCTCTTCAGCAGGTGTTCGCTCAGACCATGCCTGCTGGAATGGGAATGGATTACATGGGTATGTCTTATCAGGAGCAAAAGGCAGCGCAGGGAATTCCACCGTCGGTAGTCTTTGGACTGTCGGCAGTTTTTGTCTTTCTGATCCTCGCGGGGCAATACGAGAGCTGGTCTCTGCCTTTCGGCGTCTTGCTGGGAACACCGATCGCGCTGTGGGGCGCCTATCTTGCCTTATGGGCCCGGCATTTTGAAAACAACGTTTATGCGCAGATAGGCGTGGTCATGCTGATTGGCCTCGCCGCAAAGAATGCCATCCTTATCGTTGAATACGCCAAGACGGAATATGAAAACGGAAAGAGCATCGATGACGCAGCCCTCACAGGCGCCCGTATCCGGCTGCGCCCCATCCTGATGACTGCGTTCGCCTTCATTCTAGGCTGCCTGCCATTGTGGCTCGCGAGCGGTTCCGGCGCCGTTGGACGTCAAGTGCTGGGGACTGCCGTCATCGGCGGCATGCTGGCAGCATCGGTCATTGCGATCTTCCTGATTCCCGTTACATTCGCGGTGGTCGAAAAGATCTCCCATAGGTTTTCCGGCAGCAAACACCAGACGGATGCAGCGGGAGACAAGCCTAAAGAGACGGAAGAGCACGGAGAACATGCATGAGAAAGCCCCTATATTTCTCGATTATGTCCTCATTGATGTTGGTCCTGGCAGGGTGCACGGTAGGGCCGCACTACAAACGGCCAGCAACGAACGCGCCGTCGATGTATCGTGGCCCCGACGACAGCGATGCTCACCTCTCCAATGCTTCCACCTCCTCGCTTGGTGATGAAAAATGGTGGACAGTCTTTCACGATCCCGCTCTGCAACAGTTGATCCGGACCGCGCTCGTCAATAATTACGACGTGCGGATCGCAGCAACACGCATTCTGCAGGAACGCGCCCAGCTAGTGATCACACGGTCGAATGAGTTCCCGACCCTCAGTGGTGGTGGAGAACTGCTTAGTTCGAGCAGCCCCGCTCTGGGAGCGTTTCCGGCTTATAGCTATAACGTTGGAGAAGTGACAGCCTCAGCTTCATGGGACCTGGACTTTTGGGGACGTTACCGCAAGGCTACCGAAGCCGCACGAGCAAATCTGGCCTCCAGTGAGTGGGGACAACGCGCCACGATCAGCACTCTGGTCTCCGATACGGCATCAGACTACTTTCAATTACAGGCGCTAGATCTGGAACTGGGTATCTCTCGCCGCACCTTGGCTTCGCGCAAGGAGTCGCTTCAACTTACAACAACGCTAGCCGACGGCGGTTCAGAGTCCCTGGTAGATGTACGGCAGGCGGAACAACTGGTGGATACAGCCGCCGCCGAGATCCCGGATCTTGAACGGCAGATCCAGCAGGAAGAGAATGCCATCCGGATCTTGACCGGCCAGAACCCGGGGCCCGTTGCGCGTGGTTCGAAGCTGACCGATGAGCCGCTGCCAGCCAACGTCCCGGCCGGCTTAACATCTACCCTGTTGGAGCGCCGTCCTGACATTCGCGAAGCGGAGGAGAACCTCGTCGCGGCAAATGCACAGGTAGGTGTAGCCCGCGCCCAGCTCTTCCCCGATGTTTCGCTCACCGGCATGGCTGGCTTTGAGAGCGACGCGCTGACGCGACTGTTTAGCGGTCCCGCCAGCACCTGGAATTACTCTGGTTCGTTGACCCAGCCTCTATTTGAAGCGGGCAGGTTAAGAGCCAACGTCCGCCTCTCTCAAGCTGAAAAGCAGCAGATGGTGCTTACCTATCAGCAGACCATTCAGCGCGCATTCAGCGACGTATCGAATGCACTGATCGCCTATCAGAAGTATCGCGAGTATCAAGCTCAACAAGCGAAACTGGCTGCGGCCGCGGAGGATTCCGTCCGGCTCGCAAACATGAGGTACAAAGGAGGCGTCACAAGCTACCTCGAAGTGCTCACAAACGACACGAATGCCTTCTCAGCCGAGCTCAGTCTGGCCCAAGCTGAGCTGAACGAGCGTTTGGCGTTGGTACAGCTTTATAGCGCCCTCGGAGGCGGATGGCAGCAATAACTAAGAGGCAACTTGTGACACAGATCGCGCAGCTCCTCGATTACGTCATCCGATGCGCTTCGATGCTCGTACGAGAATTGGCTAACGCAGGGCGAACCGCTTCTGAAGAACACCAAAGGGGGATTCGATTCGCGTCGGCAGCCGACGAGCGAACCTCCGCATCACAACGGTACTCGCTGGAACCAAGTAGGTATGCCTATCCAGATAGCGCGGAGGTAAGGGAGAAGCGATTCCTTGTAAAGTTTGCAACTTTCGCCCAGTGCACGCGTCCTTAACAGCTAGAGCAATGAGTACATCAACCATTAAGCCCCTGGCATTTACAGTAATTTGCCTGGCATTTCTATATTCGATGCCTGGTTCATTCGCCCAGAGCTCTGCGCCTTTGCCGCAGTCGCAACAAATAGCATCCTTACCCGACGCGCCACGCCCCGTCTCAGACCCTCAGGAATATACTGCTTCCGAACAAGATCAATCCGCTGCCGTCAGTTCTGCTTCTCAATCTCCAATGCAGAACAAGGACACTGAGACTCCGGCCGAGGAGCAGAACATCCCGCCTTCGCACCAGCAACCAAAGCGCATCCTCGGGATCATGCCGAACTACCGCGCCGTCAGTGCCGGTGCGATTCCTCCGCCACCAGGTTCCAAGCAGGCCTTCAAAATAGCCACGCAGAACAGCTTCGACTATTCGTCCTTTGTTTTCACTGGGCTGACGTCCCTGATCGCCAAGGGCACCGACGCTCATCCCGACCTGGGGAAAGGGGTCCCGGGACTCTGGGCCTATACCTGGCGCGGCTTTGTCGATAAAACCGACGGCAACTACCTGGTAATCTGGGCTCTCCCCACTCTGCTCCACCAGGACGAGCGATACTATGCAATGGGCGAAGGCAGCAAATGGAAGCGGCTTGGCTACTCCGTTAGCCAGGTTTTCGTGGCACGCAGCTACGATCACCGCCCGGTCTTCAATTTCTCCGAGGTGCTAGGGCGGGCCGGTGCGCAGGCTATCTCCACCACGTACTACCCCAGTTCGGATACAAACTTATCCAATCTAAGCTCCAAGTACGCCTACGCCTTATTGCGTGACGGTGCGACTAACGCGTTTCGTGAGTTCTGGCCCGACATCTCCGTACATGTCCTTCATCGCCAGCCCTGAACCGCATGTTGACGTCTAGAATCTAAGACAGCATGTCAATTGCCGCCAACCTCTTGTCTGTCCGGGACGAAATAGCCATTGCGTGCCGGCGTGCTGGCCGTGCCGAAGGCGATGTTGCTTTGATGGCCGTGAGCAAGGTCCATCCGGTCGAGATGATTCTGGAGGCCTATGCGGCGGGCCAACGGCTCTTCGGCGAAAATCGTGTCCAGGAGTTCCAGGAGAAGTCGCAGCACCTAAGCTTGCTTGCAAATGCGGATTTTCACCTCATTGGACCTTTGCAGTCGAACAAAGCGAGCCGTGCGGCGGAGCTATTTCAGTCGATTGACGCGGTCGATTCCCTCAAGATCGCACAACGTCTGAACATTGCGGCAATGGCTCTGGGAAAGAAACTTCCCGTTCTGGTCGAGGTAAAGCTCAGCCACGAAGAGTCCAAACACGGACTGGATCCCGCCGGACTGCCCGCACTGCTCGCTTCGATTGAGGATCTGCATTCCATCCAAGCCGTTGGCCTGATGACAGTTCCGCCGTGGTCGGAGGACCCGGAGCTTGCGCGACCCTACTTCCGCGAACTGCGCAGGCTGCGCGACGAATCGCAGAAGGCGCATTCAGGACTGACGCAGCTCTCCATGGGCATGTCCAACGACTTCGCCGTTGCAATCGAAGAGGGCAGCACCTGTGTTCGCGTCGGAACAGCACTATTCGGCAAACGCCAGCCGGTTCCAGCTGCCTCCCGGTGAGGGATTATTTGATCGATACTGTCGCGTTCGGCGCCACGGTGATAGCCTGGCCTGCCGGACCCTCCGAGGCGGAGACTTTGACATTTGTTCCAGTCACGGTTGCGTATGCGATGGTCATTCCTTTTTTTGCCTGAATGTCGACGTTCTTGAGCACGACATTCTTTACGTGAGACTCCGGCAGCCCAATAATCACGCCTGCCCAGGCGCTGTTGACCGACTTCAGGTTCTCGATCGAGATGTCGTGGAACAGAGGGGTGAGCCGCTGCACCGGTTCAGCCGCGACCTCGCCCTCGGGAAGCGCCTTGGGGTAATATTCGCTGATCAGAACGGATACCTTCACATCTTCCATCGTGATGTCTTTGAAGGAGATGTTACCGACATCACTGCCACGATCGCGGTTGGCCTTGATCCGAACGCCGTTGTCGGTTCCCTTGAAGTGAATCCGTTCCGCGTGGATATTCTGAGCGCCGCCGGCGATCTCGCTCCCGATCGACAGCCCATGGCCATGCTCGAATTCGCAGTCGGTGATGGTGATATTCCTGCTGGGATCGTCGGGCCCGGGCGAGCCGATCATTCCGCTCTTGATCGCGATGTCGTCATCGCCGACGTCCGCGAAGACATGATCAATCACTACGTTGCTTGAGCTGAATGGGTCGATCGCATCCGTATTTGGAGAGTGGACGTCCGCAAGTACCTTGATGTTGTGTATCTTCACGTCATCCGAGTAGTACGGGACGAGCTGCCAGTAGGGAGAGTTCTGGATGGTAACGTCCTCGACGAGAACATGTTTGCAATGGTCGAAGACGACCAGACGAGGCCGTGTGTTTTCGCTTCCAAGCACACCTGAGTTCTTGGTTGCCCGGGCGATCTTCCACCAGCTTGCACCGGCACCGTCGATCACTCCACCGCCTGTGATCGCGACGTGCTCGGCATTCGTCGCGCTAACCAGCGACTGATATCCGGGGGCTTTGAACTCGGTTTTCCTTGGGTAATCTTCATGATCGGGCGAGCCGAGTAGCACCGCACCCTTTGCGACCTCCAGGGTGATGTTGCTCTTCAACGTGATCGGCGCCGAGACGAAGGTTCCGCCGGACAGCCTTACTGTGCCTCCTCCGGCGCTGGTGCAATCGTCTATCGCGGCCTGAATGGCTTTGGTGTCCTTCGTTGCGCCGTCCGCCTTCGCGCCGTACGTTCGGGCATCGCAAACCTTTGGAGCTGCCATCGCTACCTGCGCTCCCGCCGAAATACCTATCGCTGCAGCACCCGCCGCTAACCGCATACCTAAGCCGTTCATCTAGTCTCCAGGCGCATTCCACGCACATGGGCATCATACCGCCAATTGGTCATACCACGCACGTGCCGACCTAAAGCGGGTGCATTCGGTACACTGCGAAGTACGCGCACCCCCAGGTAAATGGCTACGAAACCTCTGTCGAAGGCCAACACATGAGCGAAACTCCGGCCCCGAATCGAAGCTTCTCGCACAATAGACCCGCTGATGGGGGTGCGGACGCGGGACAGACGGAGTTGCGACGAGGGCTTTCCACAAGCTCTGCATTGGGGCTGAACGTCATCGATATGGTCGGGATCGGGCCCTTTGTGACGCTGCCCTTGATCGTGGGAATGATGGGTGGGCCGCAGGCGATGCTGGGGTGGGTTCTGGGCGCGGTCCTCTCGTTGTGTGATGGCCTGGTATGGAGCGAGCTGGGAACGGCATACCCGGAGGCAGGCGGCTCCTATGCGTACCTGAAACATCTCTATGGGGAGCAGAAGCTGGGCCGCGCCTTCTCGTTCCTGTATGCCTGGCAGTTGTTGTTGAGCGCGCCGCTTTCGATTGCGTCGGGGTGCATCGGCTTCTCTCAGTACGTGTCCTTCTTTTTCCCAGCGGCAAGCCATCCGTTTGCGTCGGGCTCTCTGATGGGCGTTCCCCTGGTGCTGAGCGGTCAGACGTTGATTGCGATGGCTGTGTGCGTCGTTGCGATGGGGGTTCTTTCCCGCAGCATCTTCGCTATCGACCGCATCGTCCGGTGGCTCGGACTGGTGGTGGGTCTTACGCTCGCGATCGTGATCGTCGTGGGGTTTACACACTTCGATCCGCGGCGTGCGTTCGACTTTCCGCCGGGCGCATTCCATGTGGATCGTGCCTTCTTTGTTGGACTTGGCGCTGGAATGCTGATCTCGTCGTACGACTATTGGGGTTACTACAACGTGTGCTTTCTGGGCGGCGAAGTTCGCGATCCCGAGCGGACGATCCCGCGTGCTGTGCTGGGTGCAATCGCAATCGTTGCAGTGCTTTACCTGTTGATGAACATCAGCGTCCTGGGGGTGCTGCCGTGGCGGGAGCTGACGCTGGGGGCAGACAGCCACGCGCGGATGTTCACCATGGCGGTGTTCATGGAGCGGGTATATGGACATGGCGCGGCGGCGGCGCTGGTGATCCTGATTGCGCTGGCGGCGGCGGCGTCTGTCTTTGCGCTGCTGCTGGGGTATTCCCGCATTCCTTTCGCGGCGGCTCGCGATCAGAACTTTCCGGCATGGTTTGGGGAGCTGCATCCTAAACATCTGATTCCACAGCACTCTTTGCTTCTACTGGGGGGAGTGACGCTGCTGTGCTGCGTCTTTCAGCTGCAGGAGGTGATTACGACACTGGTCGTGATCCGGATCCTGTTTCAGTTCCTGCTGCAGGGAGTGGCCACGCTGCTGCCGAAGCATCGGCGGCAGCGCAGGGAGCGGGGGTTCCGGATGCCGCTCTATCCGCTGCCGGTATTGCTGGCGCTGGCAGGGTTCGTGTTTATTCTTTTCTCGCGGCCGCACTTTTTGCGGGAGATGCGGACGGCGGGGCTGGTCCTTGGGGCGGGAGCGGCGGTGTACCTGGCGCGATACGTCTTACACCGGCTCGAGGCCGAACGGTAGCCGTTTGGCGAAGCTTTTTTTCGCGTGGTGGAGTAGTGTTTTTGGCCGGGGTTTTGCGTATTCCGGTGTGCAAAACGTGGTGTTCAGTATGGCAAATGTGGACGCGAGCGTGGCGGATGTATGGCTGTGAACGACGCGGGAGTGATGGACTGAAGATACGCCACGTTTTCAGGATTTATTTTTCGATGCGGCCACACAGGAGACGATTAAGCCAGCGGATTGACGCCGACGAAGCGCAAGGGTGCAGAGTGGACTTACCACTGCGCAGAACTGTAGGATGCGCTGCATGAGTCTGTCAAAGTTTTCTACCGTGCCTGCGTCTCGCCGCAAGGTTCTGCTTGGGGGGACGGCGCTGGCCGCCTCCACCTTCCTGTCGCCAGGCCGCGCCTTCGGCATTGGAGGGCAGACAAGCGACTCCACGGCTTCTCCCATCCGGCTTGGAATCGCCAGCTACACCTTCCGGAAGTTCGACCAGCCGCACCTGATCGAGTTTATGAAGGAGTTGAAGACGCCGTATCTGAACCTGAAAGACATGCATCTGCCGATGACGCCGGTGGACCAGATTGCGCCGAGAGCGGCGGAGTACAGGGCAGCGGGTCTGACGTTGACGGCGGCGGGTAACATCTCTTTCCCTACCGCGGACGAGAACGATATCCATGCCAAGTTCGAGTATTGCAAGCTGGCGGGAATTCCGGTGATGGTGTGCGCACCGACCCATGAGACGCTCCCGATGATGGAGAAGTACGTGAAGCAGTACAACATCAAGCTGGCAATCCACAACCACGGCCCGGAAGACAAGCAGTTCCCCTCCCCGCTCGATGTTCTGGCGGCTGTGAAGAATATGGATCCCCGGATCGGTTGCTGCGTCGACGTGGGCCATACGATGCGTACGGGAACAGACCCGGTGGAGGCGTTGCGCGCTGCCGGACCCCGCCTGTTCGACGTTCACATGAAAGATCTTGCGGAGAGCAAGGTGAAGGAGAGCCAGGTCGCGGTCGGGCAAGGGGTAATGCCTGTGCCGCAGATCTTCAAGGCGCTGATCGACATGAACTACGGGGGCTACGTCGACCTGGAGTATGAGATTCTGCCTGACGATCCCATGCCCGGGGTGATGCAGAGCTTCGCTTATATGCGCGGGGTACTGGCAGGGATGGGGTACAAGGGATAGTTTTCCCGTTCGCGTGGAGGAAGGCTTACCACCGATCTGCGCCGATAACACCGATCCGGAACAGGCAACGGCAAAGGCTTACCGCGGATGGGACGGAAGAGACGCGGATCAGGACTGGATAAGAACAAAGGCGAATGCCGGGGCCTTGCTACTTCGGCCCACAATGCGCACCTTCGGGCGATTTCCGGGGTCCGGCGCCCCCAGGCTGGACGTGATTAACTAACTGTCTGGAGTTTCTTAAGGCTAATTGACGGCCGGCGATTACCGACGGGCTGGAACGTGCATGAGATAAGGGAAGGGCAGGAATGATCAGTACCATAGCGGCGCGGCGGCTACTCAGTGCAGGTAAGGTGGTAGAGTATCCGTTGGTGACTGTGGAGGACGGCTTTATCGGCAGCATTGAGAGCCTGACCGAGGAGAGCTTTACGCCGGGGTTCGCGACGCACCATTTTCCAGATGCGACGCTGGTTCCTTCGTATCTCGACATTCACATCCATGGCTGCTGTGGACACGATGTGATGGAGGCTACGCCCGAGGCGCTGGATGCCATCGGCGCTTATCTGGCGAGCCGTGGGGTGGGCGCTTATTTTCCTACGACGGTAACCTCTTCCCGCGATGAGACGCTTCGTGCGCTGGCCGGACTTGCAGAGGAGATCAAGCGAAGGCGGAGTTCCGGCGTGGGTGCGGCTCCGCTGGGAGTTCACCTGGAAGGCCCGTTCCTGTCGCATACAAAGCGCGGGGTACATACGGATGCGCTGCTGGAGACGGCTTCAATCGGCCTGTTCGAGCGGTTCTGGCAGGCGTCGGAGGGCTGCATCCGGCTGATGACCATTGCGCCCGAACTTCCGGGCGCCGAGGAGTTGATTGCGTATGCCACGGCGCTGGGGGTTCGCTGCAGTTTGGGGCACAGCGATGCGCAGGCCAGTCAAGCCGAGGCAGGGTTTGCGGCCGGGGCGCAGTCCGCTACGCATACCTTTAACGCGATGCGGACGATGGGCCACCGCGAACCTGGGCTGGCAGCCTATGTGCTCGACCAGCCGGAGCTGTTTGCGGAGATTATCTGTGACGGTATCCACGTGGACCCGATGATGGTGCGGCTGTTCCTGAAGGCCAAGGGCGAACAGCGCACGATCCTGGTAACGGACGGGATCAGCGCGACGGGCATGCCGGAGGGCACGTACCTGCTGGGCGACATGGAGGTGGAGGTGAAGGACGGACGCTGCACCTCGGGCGGGGTGCTTGCAGGAAGCGTTCTGACGCTGGATCGCGGGGTGCGGAACCTGATGGAATTCACGGGAGCGAGCCTCGGCGCGGCGGTCGCGGCAGCCTCGCACAATCCGGCGCAGTTGATGGGGATCGGTGACGACTGGGGCATTCTGGAAGCGGGTCGGAGGGCAAATATTACAGTGTTGTCGCCGAAGTTCGAGGTGGTGGAGAGTTTCCTGGCGGGACGTGCGGCGCGAGAGCAGCAGTAAAATAGACTTATGCGGCGCATCTACATGGACGCGAACGCCACCACGCCTCTGCTTCCCGAGGTCTTCGAGGCGATGCGTCCCTTCTTCCTCGATCATTACGGCAATGCAAGTTCCATTCACCAGCAGGGTCAGTACGCCCGTGCCGCCGTAGACCACGCCCGCGAGCAGGTCGCCCGCCTGCTCCACTGCCGCACCTCCGAGATCGTCTTCACCTCGGGCGGCACCGAGAGCGACAACCTCGCCCTCTTCGGTACGATCCCCACCGAATCTAACACCGAGCCAGCCCACCTGATCACCACCGGCATCGAACACCACGCCGTCCTGCACGCAGCCGAGTCCCTCGCCAAACCAAATGCCGGCCGCAGCGTCGAGGTAACCTTCCTGCCCTGCACCCCGCAGGGCCTCATCGAACCCTCCGCGCTCCAGGCCGCCATCGGTTCCAATACGCGGCCCAAGACCAGCCCCAACACTCGCCTGGTCAGCGTCATGTTCGCCAACAATGAGACCGGCGTCATCCAGCCTGTCGCCGAACTCGCCGCAATTGCACACCAGGCCGGAGCCCTCTTCCATACCGACGCCGTTCAGGCCGCGGGCAAGCTCCCACTCGACCTGAGCCCCACCGGCCCGCTCAGGGACGTAGACCTGCTAACCCTCTCCGGCCATAAGATGTACGCTCCCAAGGGGGTCGGCGTCCTCTTCGTTCGCCGCAGCGTTCGCCTCGCTCCGATGCACCACGGCGGCATGCACGAGCGCCAGCGCCGCGCCGGAACCGAAAACGTACCCGGCATCGTGGGCCTCGGCAAAGCCGCTGAGATCGCGCATCAGTGGCTGACAACCGCGCCCATACCAGAGCCGGTCACCTCCCCGGCACAGCTCGCCTCCCTGCGCGACCGCCTCGAAGAGGGCATTCTTTCTAAGGTAGAAGAGAGCGGCGTAAACGGGGCCGGAGTCCCTCGCGTCTCGAATACCGCTAACCTCTACTTCGACCACGTCGAGGCCGAAGCCCTCGTCATCGCCCTCGACCTCAAGGGCCTCTCGGTCAGCGGAGGCAGCGCCTGCCAGTCCGGCGCCACAGAACCCTCACACGTCCTCACCTCCATGGGCCTGACCCCCGCCCGGGCCCGCGCCAGCATCCGCTTCTCCCTCTCGCGCCTCACCACCGAAGAAGAGGTCGACTACGCCCTGAACCTGATCCCCTCCGCCGTAGCCCGCCTCCGCGACCTGAGCCCCACCTGGGGGAAAACGCAGCCCGCGGCATGAATCATGGTTTCCGGATCTTTACGTTCACGTTTCCAGCCTGAACGTGTAACGCATCATGCTTCTCACAGATACCACGGAATATTCACCACCACGATCCTCTGGTTTCCTTTCAGCAGCAGCAGCAGCTTCAGCAATTGGACCCGCTGATTGTGCAGCGCATTCTCCCACCAGTGGCGCACCACCAGCTCCGGCAGCAGCACCGCCACCTTTCGCCCGGGGTTCTTGGCCTCAAGCTCCAGGATGTAGTCCATCAGCGGCGAGATGATGAACCGGAACGACGACGGAATCGTCACCAGCTCGGGCTCTTGTAGTCCGGCCTGCTTGATCGGCGCTATCACATGCTCCTCCCACAGGTCGTCCAGGCCGCCCGCCTCGTCATCCGAGTGCACATGCACTACCTTGATCTCCTTCGAGAGCAGCAGCCCGAAGCGCATCGCCTTCTCCGTAATCCGGTCCCATCGCGCCATCGGAATCACCACGATCGGCTCCCGCAGATTCACGAGGTTCAATGGCGTCATGTCGGCCATCTCTCGGTTCACCCGCGAGTAATGTCTCTTTACTCCCCACATCAGCCCGATCAACGTAGGCACCAGCAGCGCCGTCACCCACGCGCCCGTCACGAACTTCGCCAGCAGCACCACCACCGTGGTAAGCCCGGTCGCCACCGCTCCGAAGCCGTTGACGAACATGTGCCAGCCGCGGCCCTTGTGCTTCTCCATCTTCTTCCAATGCATCACCATCCCGGCCTGCGAGAGAGTAAATGCGAGAAAAGCCCCAATCGCATACAGCGGAATCAATCGGTCCGTCACGCCGCCGAACAGGATCAGGATCACCGCCGTAAAGCCCGTAAGCGCGTAAATGCCATGCGAGTACAGCAGCCTTCGTCCGCGCAGAATGAACACGTGCGGCAGGTAGTCATGCATTGCGATGGCACGCGTCAGCCGCGGAAAATCCGCAAACGCCGTGTTGGCGCTCAAGGCCAGCGCCAGCAACACGCTTCCCATGGTTAAGTAATAGAACCAGCCGCGTCCGAACACCGCCGTGACCAGCAGACTCACCAGGCTCTGATAGCCTGCTCCGTCCGGATCCATCGGCATCACCTGGTACACCTTCGCCAGATACGCGATCCCGAACAGCAGCACCATCAGGATTCCGATAATCACCGTGAGTGTTCGCTGGGCTCGCTGCACCCTCGGCTCACCGAATGCCATTACCCCATTTGAAACCGCCTCCACACCGGTCATCGCGGCGCATCCGCTCGCAAATGCCTTCAACAGCATCCAGATACCAAGCGTTCCCACGCTCGCGGGCAGCGCCGGAGGAATCCGATCCAGCGGAACGGGATGACCGCCGGCCAGCACCGCCTTGAACAGTCCCACTGCAATCAAGGCAAGCAAGGTCCCCACGAACAGAAAAGTGGGCAGAATAAAAGCCGACCCCGTATCCTTCACACCCCGCATATTTACTAACGCCAACATCGCAAGAATAACCAGACATATCAGCAGAGTATGGCGTTGAAGGCCCGGCACAGCCGACGTCAGTGCCGTTACACCTGCCGAAATTCCCACCGCCGCCGTCAGGATGTAATCGATCATCAGCGCCGCCGCCGCCAGCAGGCCGGGCATTACTCCCAAGTTCTCCGTCGCGACCGTGTAACTTCCCCCGCCACTCGGATACGCCGCGATCGTCTGCCGATAACTGAAGTACACAATCGTCAGCAGCACCAGAATCGCCGCAATGATGCGCCACCCGTACTCCACGCCTCCGATCCCCAGTGGGATCAAAAGCGTCATCGCCGCCTCCGGCCCATACGCCGCGCTGGTCAGCCCATCCAGGCCAAAAATCGGTATTCCGGCAGCGACCCCGATGTGTTCGGCCCGCTCATCACTCGTTGCTAAAGGTTTTCCAATAATTGAATCTGTTAATGACATACGATTTAGATCGTACCGCCTCTGTCAACTCATCCAACCGCAAACTCCGTGATTAACCTTCACTGGCCTGAAAATCTCTCCTGCGCCTGTAATGCGCAGGACGCGCCGCGCCGCAGCTCCAACCAGCCCGCTCCCGGCCCCCTCCGGGCCCGGCGGCCCGCCTATAATCGACAGGAAGCGATACTCACACGCACGCAGGAGATTCCCATTCCAATGTCCACCGCTCCCCTCTACGACATCCCCGTCCACACCATCACTGGCGAAGGAAGTTCGCTCGCCCAGTACCGCGGCAAAGTCCTCCTCATCGTCAACGTCGCCTCCAAATGCGGCCTCACCCCGCAGTATGACGCCCTCGAAAAGCTCTACACCCGCTTCAAGGATGCCGGCCTGGTCGTCCTCGGCTTCCCTGCCAACGACTTTGCCGGCCAGGAGCCAGGCTCGAACGAGGATATCCAGACCTTCTGCCGCTCCACCTTCGGCGTCAACTTCCCTATGTTCTCCAAGATCGCGGTCACCGGCCCCGACGCCGACCCGCTCTACAAATCCCTGGTCGCCGCCCGGCCCAAAGCCACCGGCCCCGGCCGCGAGGCCTTCCGCGAAAACCTCGAAGGCTATCTCTCCAAATCCGGCGCACACACCAACCCCGAACCCGGCATTCTCTGGAACTTCGAGAAATTCCTCGTCGACCGCAACGGCAACGTCGTCGACCGCTTCTCCCCCGATGTAGTCCCCGACGACCCGACCGTCATCGCGGCCATCGAATCCGCCCTCAAGTCCTGATCCAAGACCATCCGGACACGACTACCCGTACAATCATCACGTTCCTACGATCTACGACTCAGCAGCTTCCGAGAGGAAAAGCACCGCTCATGATCAGTCGCACGACAGTTCTGCCCCTGACGCTCTTCGCCTTGGCCGTTCCCACCTTTCTTCAGGCCCAGAAGACCCCCATCCGGATCACCGCCGACCTCTCGGAAGCGCCCCGCAGGCTCTATCATGCCGAGGTCGATATTCCCGTCCAGGCCGGGCCCGTCACCCTCACCACGCCCGAGTGGATCCCCGGCAATCACCGCCCCACGGGTCCCGTCGACGACATCACCGGCGTCGTCTTCACCGCGAACGGCAAGGTCCTGCCCTGGCGCCGCGACGATACCGACCTCTACGAGTTCCACGTCACCGTTCCCGCCGGCGTCACCACCCTCCATGCCCACCTCGACTGCATCGTCACCGCCCGCGTGACCGACAAGCTGGCTGTCCTCGAATGGGAGAAACTCCTCCTTTATCCTGCCAATACGCCCGGCCGCGACATTCCCATCCAGCCCACGGTCATCGTCCCTGCCGGCTGGGGCATTGGCACCGCGCTTACTCCGACGGACGGCTATAACCCCCAGCACCCGTCTGGCGGCACGACCCATTACGCCGCCACAACCGTCGAGCAGCTCGAAGACTCCCCCGTCATCGCCGGCGAGTACTTCCACGAGTTCCCCCTCGCCCCCGAGGTCACCCCGAAACACTACATCGACGTAGTCTCCGACAGCCCGGAAGATTCCAAGCTCCGCCCCGCGCTTCTGGCCGAACTCTCCAATCTCGTCCGCGAGACCGGAGCCGCCTACGCCTCGCGCCACTACAACGACTACCACTTCCTCCTCACCCTGTCCGACATCGCCGGCGGCGAAGGTCTCGAGCATGGCCAGTCCTCCGACAACGGCGTAGGCGAAAAAGGCTTCTCCGACGCCAACCACCAGCTCGCCGAATCCGACCTCCTCTCCCACGAGTTCACCCACTCCTGGAACGGCAAGTACCGCCGCCCATTCAACCTCTACCAGGACAACTTCGCCAAAATGCAGCAGGGCTCCCTCCTCTGGGTCTACGAAGGCATGACCCAATACATGGGTAATGTCCTCGCCGCGCGCTCCGGCCTCAAGTCGCAGGAGCAGTACCGCGCCATCCTCGCCGCCTCCGCCGCCAGCCTCGACTACAAACCCGGCCGTGACTGGCGCCCCACCGAAGACACGGCCATTGCCGCCAGCGTCCTCCGCGGCGGCGCTCCCGCCTGGTCCAACTGGAAGCGCGGCCAGGACTACTACCAGGAGGGCGAACTCTTCTGGCTCGACGCCGACACCCTCATCCGCCAGAAGACGAACAACAAGAAGTCCCTCACCGACTTCCTGCATATCTTTCTGGCCAAAGGCGGCAACACCGGCCCGCTCATCGTCACCTATAATCGCGACGAGCTCGTAGCCGATCTCAACCAGGTCCTCCCCTACGACTGGGCCGCCTTCATCCACGACCGCATCGACACCATCAACCCCCGTGCCGACGTCGGCGGTATTGAACGGGGCGGCTACAAGCTCGTCTTCACCGACAAGCGCACCCCGTCCGAGCGCACCATGGCCAAGTACGGCGGCCGTCGCGGCGCGGCCGTCAACGTCTGGTACTCCGCCGGCATTCGCGTCAACCCCGAAGGCGTCATCTCCGACGTCCGCTGGGGCGGCCCCGCCGACAAGGCCAAGCTCTTCCCCGGCCAGAAGATCATCGCCGTCAACGGCAACGTCTTCTCCGGCGACGCCCTGAGAGACGCAATCAAGCAGGCCAAGGGCACCACCGAACCCATCCACCTTATCCTCCAGAGCGATACCTTCGTCACCATGGCCAACCTCGACTACCACGACGGCGAACGCTACCCCCGCCTGGTCCGCGTAGACGGCACCCCCGACTACCTCGACGACATCACCAAACCCCTCACCACCCCGGAGAAGATCCCCGCCGAGAAGAAGGACGAAGACTCGCAATAACTCTCTTCCATAACAAAGCGGCATGGGGATCACCTCCCATGCCGCTGAATTTTCGCTTCTGCCTTTCTATGGCGGATGTCGAGTGGGTATACACCGCAAAGATGTCCTGCCGGACGGGCCCGCTACGCGCGGCGCGGTCACTTCGTGACTTGTATACAGGTCTCGTCCACATCTGCTGTACAGGCCCTTCCGTTCGTCGGGATGAAGACCGGCACCATTACTCCCACTCAATGGTTCCCGGCGGCTTCGATGTAATGTCATAGACCACACGGTTGATCCCCCGCACCTCACTCACAATCCGGCTCGAAATCGTCCGCAGCACGTCATACGGCAGCGGAGCCCAATCCGCCGTCATCCCATCCTCGCTCTCCACCGCCCGCACCGCACACGTATTCGCGTAGGTTCGCTGGTCCCCCATGACGCCGACGCTCTTCACCGGCAGCAACACCGCAAAGCTCTGCCACACCTTCCGGTAGAGCCCCGCCTTCTTGATCTCATCCACCACGATCTGGTCCGCCTCCTGGAGAATCGCCACCCGCTCCGCCGTCACCTCCCCTAGTATTCTCACCGCCAGCCCCGGTCCTGGAAACGGCTGCCGCTCGATGATCTCCTCAGGCATCCCCAGGTCCCGTCCGATGCGCCGCACCTCGTCCTTGAACAGGTCCCGCAGCGGCTCGATCAGCTTCAGCTTCATATCCGCCGGAAGCCCGCCCACATTGTGGTGACTCTTGATGGTATGCGACGGCCCATGCACGCTCGACGACTCAATCACGTCGGGATACAGCGTCCCTTGCACCAGCCAGGCGACCTCCTCGCCGGCGCTCGGCTGACTATGCTTCTGGGCCTCGAAGATCTTCTTCGCCTCGTCGTCGAACACCGCGATAAACTCGTTGCCGATCACCTTCCGCTTCAACTCCGGGTCGGTCACGCCTTCGAGCTTCCGCAAGAACCTCTGCGAAGCATCCACCGCCACCACATTCAGGCCCAACTGCTCCCGCATCGTCGTCTGCACCTTGGCGAACTCATCCTTGCGCAGCACACCGTTGTTCACGAAGATACAAGTCAGCCGCTCCCCGATCGCACGCGCCACCAGCACCGCGGCCACGCTCGAATCCACCCCTCCGCTCAGCCCGCAGATAGCATGTCCATCGCCCACCTGCGCCTTGACCCGCTCCACCGTCGATTGGATAAAGTGCTCCGGCGTCCAGTCCTGCTTCGCCCCGCAGATATCCAGGCAGAAGTTCCTCAGAAGCTCCATCCCCTGCCGCGTGTGCGCCACCTCGGGATGAAACTGCACTGCCCAGATCCGCCGCGCCTCATCCGCGATCCCCGCCACCGCATTGACCGTCGTCGCCGTCAGCGCAAACCCTTCGGGCAGCTCTTCGGCATGATCTCCATGCGACATCCACACATCCAGCGCACCCGGCAGGCCGCGAAACAGCGGCGTCTCCGCAACCACCGTTACCTCCGCATGCCCGTACTCCCGCGCCGAAGCCGCCACCACCTTCCCGCCCAGGTGATGCACGATAAACTGCAGCCCGTAGCAGATCCCCAGCACCGGCACCCCCATCGCCAGCACGCCCTCATCCGCCGCCGGAGCATCCGCGTCATACACCGAGCACGGCCCACCCGACAGAACCACTCCCATCGCCTTGAAGGCCCTCACCTGCTCCAGCGGAGCCGTACAAGGCAGCACAACCGAAAACACATTGAACTCACGAATACGCCGCGCAATCAGCTGCGTATACTGCGACCCAAAATCCAGAATGACGATCGTAGAGGTATCCACACCTCCAGTGTAAATCCGTCCATCAGCCTCTCCAGCATCTGCCCTTGATCGGTGTCATCGGTGCAAATCGGTGGTAAGCAGTTCATTTCCTTCATACGCCCGCCAAAGCTGCAGATACGCCACCTGCCGAGCCACATGAAAGAAATCCGACGCCACGAAATAAGCCGCAGTGACCAGCACCCACCACAGGTACAAAACCACCGGGGCAATTTCGTTCGCGAACGGCACCAGCGTCGCCGAAAACACCAGGCCCAGCACCATCAGCGCGATCTTCACGATCCCCATAACCAGGTTGATCTCCACCAGCTTCGATTTCAGCGGCCCGACCCGAAACGCCGCGCCCAGGCTCCCCCCTGCTCCCATGCCGCGCAGCATCGCCAGCAGCGGCGCCACCGCCAGCGCCCAGCTCACCACCGCCCACAGCGTAAACAGCCCCAGCGTCCCCACAATCGCCAGCGAAAAATATCCGACCAGGTTCGGCTCCCCGCCCCCGGCGATCGGCCCCGTCACCGTCACGCCCGCCGCCCAGTGCATCCCCCAGAACCACACTGCAAAGCTCCCCAGCAGCGCCGCCACACGCACCGCCTGCAGCACGATCAGCGTCCCCACCCTGGCATGAAGCCGTCCATCCGCCCGCCGCAGCACCACCGTCCGCCCCATCGCGGACACCACCACCCAGACCGCCACCATCACCGGAGCCAGCCACACCGCCACCCGCAGCACCGGAGGCAGCAGCGCCGCGATCGCCTTGGCCAGCGTCGCAGCCGAAGCCATCGGATCCAGCACCGTCATCTTCTCCAACCCGGCAAAGTCCACCGGCGTCTCCCGCAGAATCCGCGCACCTTCAAACCACAGCACCAGCAGCGCCGGAACGCCATACAGCCAGCGCCAAAGCACCTCCAGCGCCGTCAGCGAAGGCCGCCTCCAGCAAGCCGACAGCGTATGCACAAACGACTGTGTCCCCCGCACCGTCCCCGCGGCAAACACCACCCCATCCTGCGGAATCTCACCCTGCGGCAATCTTCCCACTACCTCACCACAAGATTCACAAGCTTGCCCGGCACCACGATCACCTTCACCACATCTTTGCCTTCCGCCCGCGTCATCACCTTCGCGTCCGCCAGAGCCGCAGCCTTCACCGCCGCCTCGCCACTCTCCGCCGCCATCGTCAAAACCGTCACCAGCTTGCCATTCACCTGCACCGGAATCTCGATCTCATCCTCCCGCGCCAAGTCCTCATTCACGGCCGGCCACGCGGCACGAAACACCACGCCCTCTCCGCCAACCTGCTCCCACATCTCCGTCGCGAAGAAGGGAGCAAACGGCGCCAGCAACAGAATCAATCCCCGGAAGACCTCCGCAGCCGCAGCCGCCGAAACCTCTCCCGCATCGAGCGCCGCCTCGGACGCGGTAATCTCGTTCACCAGGATCATGATCGACGAGATCGACGTATTGAAATGCCAGCGCCCGTCGAAGTCCCGCGTGATCTTCGCAATCGTCTGATGCAGCTTCCGCAACAGCGCCTGCCCCGCCGCCGTCTCCTCCACCGCATTCGACCCATCCGCACGCGCAGAGCCATACTTTATCACCAGCCGGTACACCTTCCCCAGAAACCGGCTGATGCCTGCAACACCCTCCTCCTGCCACTCCAGATCACGATCCGGAGGAGCTGCAAACAAGGCATACATCCGCGTCGCATCCGCCCCATACCGCTCGATCATCAAGTCCGGGCTCACCACATTCCCCTTCGACTTCGACATCTTCGCGCCGTCCTTGATCACCAT
The DNA here is from genome assembly GCA_965277265.1 of Edaphobacter sp. GTDB lineage: Bacteria > Acidobacteriota > Terriglobia > Terriglobales > Acidobacteriaceae > Edaphobacter. The sequence continues at coordinate 3,181,745 of CBDICF010000003.1, read as the reverse complement.
GCCCTGCGTAAACAGCCGCGCCGCAGGCTCATCGTTCTCAATCAACCCCAGATCCCGCATCACCTTCGTCCAGAAGCGCGAGTAGATCAAATGCAGAATCGCATGCTCCACCCCGCCGATATACTGGTCGATCGGAAACCAGTAGTTCGCCTTCGCCGAATCGAACGGAGCCGCTGCATTCCTCGCATCCGTATACCGGTAGAAATACCAGCTCGAATCGACAAACGTATCCATCGTATCGGTCTCGCGACGCGCCGGCCCACCGCACCGCGGGCACGTCGTATTCACAAACTCCGCCACCCGCCCCAGCGGAGACCCGCCCTGCTGCGTGATATCCACCTGCTCCGGCAGCACCACCGGAAGCGCGCTCTCCGGCAGCGGAATCGGCTCCTCGCCCGAACATGCGCAGTACACCATCGGAATCGGCGTCCCCCAATACCTCTGCCGGCTCACTCCCCAGTCCTTCAGCCGATATGTAACCGTAGGTGTACCAAATCCACCCGCCTTGGCGAACGCAGCCATCTTCTCCTGCGCTTCCAGGCAACTCTCCCCGGTCCACGGGCCCGAATCGATCAGCACCGCCTCAGTCTCACCCGTATAGGGCAGCGCCAAATCCTCAGTATCTACATTCGGTGCAATCACCCGCCGCACCGGCAAGCCATACTTCTGCGCAAACTCGAAGTCCCGCTCGTCATGCGCCGGAACGCTCATAATCGCGCCCGTGCCATAGTCGGCCAGAATGTAATTCCCCACCCAGATCGGCACGCGCTCCCTATTGAACGGGTTCACCGCAAACCGCCCCGTATTCACCCCATGCTTCTCAATCGCGCCCAGCGTATCAGTCTCCCGGGCCTTCTTCTGCTGCTCCAGCAACTCCTCAATCTTCGCCGCCAGCCCGGCATCCTCCGCCGCGAACCCCTTCGCCACGGCATGCTCCGGCGCCAATTGGATCGAAGTCGCGCCAAAGATCGTATCTACGCGAGTCGTAAACACCGTCACCTTGGCATCGCTATCCGCGACCGCAAAATCGACCAAAGCCCCCTCGCTCCGCCCGATCCAGTTCCGCTGCATGGTCTTGACCTTCTCCGGCCACCCGTCCAGCTTGTCCAGTCCTTCCAGCAGCTCATCCGCATACTTTGTAATCCGCAGAAACCACTGCGTCAGATCCCGCTGCTCGACGACCGTATCTTCATGCCGCCAGCAGCACCCGCCCACCACCTGCTCGTTGGCCAGCACCGTCCGGCACTCCGGACACCAGTTCACCTTGCTCTTCTTCCGGTACGCCAGCCCCTTCTCGAACATCTTCAGGAAGAACCACTGGTTCCAACGGTAGTAGTCCGGCAGACACGTCGTCACCTCGGTCGCCCAGTCGTAGCTAAACCCCATCCGCCGCATCTGCTTCTTCATCGCAGCGATGTTGCCCAGCGTCCACTCCCGGGGCGGCACATGGTTCTTCAGCGCGGCATTCTCCGCCGGCAGGCCGAACGCATCCCACCCCATCGGGTGCAGCACGTTGTACCCGCGCATCCACATATGCCGCGCCAGCGCATCGCCAATCGCATAGTTCCGCACGTGCCCCATGTGCAACGCGCCGCTCGGATAAGGCAGCATCTCCAGGCAGTAGTACTTCGGCTTGCCCGAATCATGCCCCTCAGCCGCATACAGAGTCTCATCGGCATCCCACCGCGCCTGCCACTTCGGTTCAATCTCCGCCGGGTTATAGCGCTGCGGCTGGCCCAATTCAGGCGCGGAAGAGTTCTCGTTAGTCGTTGCGGTTCTCCCGCTCATCTCGCTTGTGGTGGTCTCAGGCATACTCCTTCGATTGTAACGGCCCATCTCGGCTCCCCGTCAGATCCCGCACAATCGAAGCAGACGGGTCGACCGTCGGGCAAAACTCCCTCGCCCGCTGCGTTACGGCTTCCACTCCGATTCGGTCCTCTCCTGATTCCCATCGAAGTCGAACCGCGGCACCCTCCGAAAGGCGATCACCTGTCCCTTCGTGTCGCACACCATCTGCCACACCTCGCCCGTCTGCTGATTCAGTAGAAATGTATGCGCCTGCATCCCGTTCTTCGTCCTGTGTATCGCGGACTGCGTCATCACAAAGTGCAGCGGAACCGCCACTGGGACAGTCTTTTTCTCCTCCTCTTTCTTCGCCGCCTGATACGGCCACGCAACCGAGACACAAAATGCCAATATCCCGAACACCGACCCAACGAAAAATGGCTTGAGCAGCAGTTGAAACCACCCCTCCATCGCCTCGTCCGAACCGTTCAACTCCTCCGTCAACTCCTTCTTCTTCGCCGTCAGCCTGTTCGTCTCGTCACGATCCGGTGTCGTCACCGGAGCCGCAAGCGCACCTTTAATCTCCTCAAGATGTTCCTTTACCCGCCGCATCCGATTCAGCCACAAGAGGTAGCCCACCCCTCCCAGGATGCTCATCCCAAGCGCACCCAGCACCAGCGCAAGGAAGATCCGCACTCCCAGCGGCCTCTGCGTAATCTGCTCGGAGTGCAGAAATATCCCCGCGAACACCGCCCCCGAAAGTCCCACCATCCACTTCACAGCGTCCACATACCCGGCGGCCGACTCGCTGGGATTCGGCGGAGTAGCGCTTGACATCACCATCGCCGCGGACACTTCAAGAACATGGCGAAGTCGTCGGGATCCAGAATCTTCGACTCGCGCTGAGCCACCTCAGCGATCAGTTCGCTGCACTGGAGCGGTCCATCCACCGTCCAGCGCTGCAGCATAGCCGACCGCTCCTCCGCATTGCAGTGTGCCGCCCGCGTCAGCAGAAGGCCCATTATCTCGAGCATGCCCTCAGTCACGCCTCTCTTGAAGACGATCGTCTTTTCCGATCGCGCAACAAAAAAGAAGTTCGCGCAGACACGGAGAGCCTCCATCCCCTCGTTCACTTCGGCAGCCTGGTCCGGCTCGGCAGCTTTGAACTGCGTGCCGAACACGTGTTGCATCATGTGTGGGTCTCTAAGATTGGATTCAAAGGCCATGGTCTTCTCCCCGGAATAGGATTCGACAAGCTTGAGGGCCCGAATGGCTAGATCGAAACGTTACCCCAACGCAGCCGCCCAATCAAGCCAAAATTCGGTTTCCCCGAAAACTTCTATCCGGCGAGACCCACCCGTCCCGCTCGCATTCAACTGCCGCCGGCATCTCTCTATTCCACATCAGAACGGCAGTTCTCAATTCTGCGCCGCACTCAACTTTTCTTCCATCTCCTTCAAGCTTTGCATCACATCCTTCACCGCGTATCCATTGGGAGCCCGAAACAGTGCCGCATCCGGCTCAGACCGGGAAAACTCATCCAATTCCAGCGTTCTCTCGCCACTCCGCGGGTCCTCCCACTGCTCCTTCATCACCAGCTTCAGGTCCGGCGAAGTCCACACCTCATGCGTCTTCGTGATCGGAGCATCATTTCCCGACCGTCCCGCCGGAACCACCGTAGTCGTCTTCACCACCGTCACAGGAAGCCCGTTCAACGAGTCCGTCCCTAGATCCTGGGTCGTAATCACCGGCTGCGGACGCGTCGAATCCGCCACTGGCCGTCCCTGTGCCGCACTCGCCCTTGCATCCCGCTTCTCCGCGGGCAGCTTCACCAGCGTAGCCACTTTATTCGCCTTCCCACCGGAGACCCACGTCGTCAACGTATGCGCCGTGGGATCCAGCACAAACACCATTACCGTATCGGGCTGCCCATTCTGCCCATTCTCCAGCCTGCGCTCCACCCGCACGCGCCCCTCACTGTCCCGAGCCACCAAATGATGCCCCTGGTGCGAGATCGTCGTACCGTCCGCCAGCGTTTGCCGCGTCCGGTGCGTCTGCACTGCCGAATAGGGTTTGCCTGTCACCGCCGCCGCCGCAAGCGTATGCATCAAACTCCCGTTTGAAAGCACCTCCGCCGCGCCATTACCCGCAGACTCGCTCTGCGCCCCAGCCAGCGACCGCGTCAGCATCAACGCAACCACTCCGGCAACCAGCCTAAAAAGCATCATCCTCGTCACCTCACACCAGATCAGTGGAAGAAGTATCCCGCGCCGCGCCCTTCCGGTCAATGAAAGATCGCGCAGATGAAAGGCCGCACAAGAGGCTCTGCACACTGGTAGGCGCGTAGGGTACATCCCCGCGCAGCGGACCGCCGCCCCAAGGGGGTGTACGCTATCTGCGTGAGTCAGGAAGACGTCGCCATCCTTTCGATAGAAGATCACGAGGTGCGCATCTCGCACCCCGGCAAGCTCTACTTTTCGCGGCAGACGCATCTCTCCAAGCTCGACCTCGTCCAGTACTACCTATCGGTCGCCCCCGGCGCTCTGGCCGGCATACAGGATCGGCCGATCGTCCTCAAGCGCTTCGTCAACGGCGCCGAAGCTGAGCCGTTCTACCAGAAGCGCGCTCCCACAGAGCGTCCCCCCTGGCTCAGGACGGCGACCCTGTCCTTCCCCTCCGGCCGAACCGCCGAGGAGCTGGTCGTCGATAACGCCGCCGGTCTGGCCTGGATCGTCAACCTGGGATGCATCGAGCTCCACCCCCACCCCGTCCGCTCCGCCGACCTCGACCATCCCGACGAGCTGCGCGTCGACCTCGACCCCGGGCCCGGCGTCGGCTGGTCCGATGTCCTTCAGGTCGCGCTCGAAGTGAACGCATTCCTCGAAGAGGCCGGGCTTCGCGGCTGGCCCAAGACGAGCGGCTCACGCGGCATGCACATCAACGTCCGCATCCACCCCCGGTGGACCTTCACCGAGGTCCGCCGCGCCGCGCTCGCGCTCTCCCGTGCCATCGAACGCCGCGCCCCGGCCCTCGCCAGCTCAAAGTGGTGGAAGGAGGAGCGCCACGGCGTCTTTCTGGACTACAACCAGAACGCCAAGGACCGGACCACGTGCTCTGCCTACTCGGTGCGCCCGCTGCCCGATGCCCGCGTATCCGCTCCCTTGCACTGGCACGAAGTCGCCGCCTGCGATCCCGCCGACTTCACCGTCCTGACCATGCCCTCCCGCTTCTCACGCATAGGCGATCCTCACGCCCGAATGGACGCCGAGCCCGGCTCCCTCGACCGCCTGCTCGAACTTGCCGCCCGGGACGAGGCCGAAGGCCTGGGAGACGCCCCCTGGCCCCCGCACTTCCGCAAAGGCGAAACCGAAGCGCCCCGCGTCTCCCCCTCCCGCGCAAAATCCACGGCCATCAAACCCCCTGCCGCGAAGCCGCGAACCAGAATGCCGCTCCTGGTCATCGCGAACTCTCCGAACGAGGCCGCCGCCCTTGAAGGCCTGGAGCGCTGGAAGACCGTACATCCCGAGGTAGCCCGCCTGCTAGCCGCCGATGACGTGCTCGTAGACCGTATGCGAGGAAAGTCTTCTGTCTGGACAAGAATCCGGGTCAACCTGCGCCACGTCCCCGTAGAGCTCCGTCCCCCGCAGGAAACCCCCGACCCCGACGACGACCCCACCCGTGAGTGGCTGACAAAACGTACTCCGAAGCCGAAGCAGAGCACGTAACCAGCTCCTGAGCGTGTACCGGTGTTATCGGCCTGTGGGAAAGATCTCCATCAACTCCTGCGGTGGAACCACCTCGAGTTGCTCATACGTGCAGTCGGCCGGTCTCTTATCCGCACGCCACCGCCGAAACTGGGCCATATGCCGGAATCGGCTGCCCTGCATGTGCTCATAGGCCACCTCCACAACCAACTCCGGCCGCAAAGGCTCCCACGAAAGGTCCTTGCCTTGGCTCCACCGGCTCTGACCGCCCGGACCCCGACCGCCGGCAACACCCCAGGGATGATTCACCAGGGCATCCTGGCGGTACGGCGCAAGGTGACTCACAAGCTCACGGCGCTTCTCCTGCGTAAAGCTTGCGCAGACACCCACGTGCTGCAGCGCTCCCGAAGGATCGTAAAGGCCCAGCAGAAGCGAACCGACAGCCGTCTGCTCTCCGTTCTTGTGCCATCGAAAGCCTGCAACCACGCAGTCGCAGTCGCGCTCATGCTTCACCTTCAACATCACCCGCTTGTTCGACTCGTACCCTCCGGAGACTGACTTCGCCACCACCCCGTCGAGCCCCGCGCCTTCGAACCGCCGGAACCAGTCCGAGGCAGTGCCTGCATCGAAGGTCGCCGGGGTTACATGGATCGGAGCCGCCGCCGAGGAAAGCAGCGAAACCAGCTCCGCTCGCCGGTCCCGGAACGGCACATCCCGCAGATCCCGGTCTCCGTCACACAGCAGGTCGAAGAAGACGATCGACGCGGGAGTCTCCCGGGATAGCAGCTTCACCCGCGACGCCGCCGGATGGACGCGAAGCTGCAACGCCTCGAAATCCAGCCCGCCGCCCGTGGCAATCACAATCTCACCATCCAGGACGCAGCGCTCCGGCAACTGCGTCTGCAACGTCTCGGTCAGCTCAGGAAAGTAGCGGTTCAACGGCTTCTGATCGCGGCTCTGCAGCAGAAGCTCATCCCCATCCCGAAAGACCAGCGCCCGAAATCCATCCCACTTCGGCTCAAAGATCCAGTCACCGCCCGTGGGCAGTGCCGCGACGCGCTTGGCCAGCATCGGCAGTATCGGTGGCATTACAGAGAGTTGCACCCCCTAGTTATATATCCTGCGAGCGACTGCCTCCCAGCGCCTGCTCAACCCCGCCGCAACCGGGGCGATACAATGGAGTCAGGCCAGCCGCACCTCGCAAACCACCGCTCCCGGTGCAGTCCAGAGCTCGCCGAGCACCGGCTTCACCCCTCCTTTATGGCTCATCAGGTTCTCGCAAGAAAATACCGGCCACAACGTTTCGCCGACGTAGCGGGACAGGATCACGTCACCGTGACGTTGATGAACGCGCTGACCCAGGGGCGCATCGCCCACGGCTACATCTTCAGCGGACACCGCGGGATCGGCAAAACCACCATCGCCCGCATTCTCGCCATGGCGTTGAACTGCCGCAATGCCATCGGGTCGCCGCAGCGCCCCACAGCCGAGCCCTGCGAAATATGCGAGAGCTGCACCGAGATCAAAGCAGGCAACGCCGTCGACGTCATCGAGATCGACGCCGCGACCAACCGCGGGATCGACGACATCCGCGAACTCCGGGACGCCGCCCGCTACCGGCCCGCCCGCGACAAGTACAAGATCTACATCCTCGATGAGGCGCACCAGATCACCGACGCGGCCTTCAACGCGCTTCTCAAAACACTGGAAGAGCCGCCCGAACACATCGTCTTCATGATGGCCACCACCCAGCCGGAGGATATCCCGCAAACCGTGCGGTCGCGCTGCCAGCACTTCAGCTTTCATGCCGTCAAACTGGTCGACATCCTCGCTGAGCTACGCGGCATCGCCGAGCGTGAGGGCGTGGATGCGGACGAGTCCTCCTTAAGCCTTCTGGCCGAAGCCGGCGACGGCTCCATGCGCGATGCCCTTTCGATCATGGATCAGGCCATCGCAAGCGCACCCATTGAGGATGGCCGAGCCCGCCTGGACGCAGGTCAGATCCGCGAGTTGATGGGCTCCGTCCCCAATGCGGTCTTTGAAAGAATCCTCGAAGCGGTCGACGGCAACCGCAGCGCTGAGGTGATTACCGTAGCGAACCAGCTGCTCGACGCCGGCAACTCGCCCGCGCAACTCGCCCGGCAGTTCGTCCGGTATCTGCGCAATACCGTGATCGCAAAGATCGCCGGCATCGGGGCAGACGGCGCGGGAGCTGACGGTCCGGCCGGGGAGTTGCTGCAGATCTCCTCCGATGAGCAGCGCAGGGCCGGGCGCTCTGCCGCACTCTTCAGCGAAGAAGAGCTGACGCGCTTCCTCCAGGTCATGCTCCGCACCTTCGACGAACTGGGATATCGGCAAGAGCAGAGGTTTCACTTCGAACTGGGTCTTCTGAAGCTGGTGCATCTGCGCCGGCTGCTTCCAATCGAAGAGGTGTTGAGCCAGTTCCCTGCCCCCGGCGGCTCCAGACAGAGCGGCCCCGGTGTAGCCGCCGTCAGGACCATCAGCGCGCCCTCGACTCCCTCGACTCCTGCTCGAAGCTCCAGTGGAGCAGCAACAGCGCGTGCACTCGAGCCCAGCACCGCCCCAACAAGCGCGACGCCGGCCTTCTCTCCCTTCGAGCGCGACCAGAGCAGGAAGCGATTCGACGAAAAAGCCATCGCCGTTGTACCTGCTCCTATCGCCATCCCGATCGCTATGCCGATGCCCATCCCGGCGCCCATCGCCATGCCCGCTTCCATGCCGCAGCCACGGGAGATGGTACTCACCGACGGCGATGCGTTCGGAGCCGCCCTCGTGCAGGCAGGCGAACTGGCGGAGGCAGCCGGTGCGGCTCTACCCGTCGCAGTGGGTCATGCGGATCCAATCGGCGAGCGGTTGGAAGTTGCGCAAGGCATCAGCAGCGCCGCAGACTCGCAGCCCTCTGCGGAAAGCCTGCAGAAGGCCGCGACGGAGCGCCTCCTGGCGGCAAAGAATCAGGACACGGCTGCCGACGCTTTGGCCGATGCGGAGTGGACCATCGTCGACCGCGAGCTCCGAATCCAGACTGGCCTCTCGAAGACCATGCTGCCCATGGTGATCAATTCCGAAGCGGAAAAACTGGTGAAGGCTGCCCTGCGAGATGCCGGAGCGGGCGCCTTGAAGCTGGTGCTGCTGCCCGGAGCGAAGCGGGAGATAGCGAACAAGCCAAGGGTGGCCAAGACAGGAAGCGTCCAGGCCAAGGCCATGGAGCATCCTATCGTGCAGCGCGCGCAAACCCTCTTCCAGGCCGAAATCAGAAACGTCATCGATCTGCGGGAGAGCGACTAGAACAGGAGTGTGGGACGGATGGATTTTTCCGATCTGGGCAAGATGAAAGAGATGATGGGCCAGGCGAAGCTGATGCAGGAGCAGATGGAGAAGAAGCTCGCTGCCACGGTCGTCGAAGCCTCAAGCGGCGGCGGCGTCGTTTCGGTGCGGATGAACGGCAAGAAGGAGGTACTTCGGGTCAAGATCGAGCCCACTGCCATGGGCAGCTCGGCCAGCGATCTCGAACTGCTGGAGGACCTGATCGCCGCTGCGGTGAACGAGGCCGGCCGGCGAGCCGACGAGGCCATGAAGTCCAGCGTGGCCGGGATGATGGGCGGCTTGGGACTGCCCGACCTTCCGGGATTGACCTAGTGAACACACGTTTCGCGGAGCCGATGGCACGGCTGATCGAGGAACTGAAAAAGCTGCCGGGGATCGGGACCAAGAGCGCCCAGCGGCTCGCCTTCCACGTGCTGCGGTCTCCGGCTGAAGATGCCGATGCGCTCTCGGTGGCCATCCGCGAGGTAAAGCTGCACCTTCGCCTCTGTTCCATCTGCAACAACATCACCGACGTCGATCCCTGCGGGTACTGCACCAATCCGGCGCGGAACCAGCGCCTGGTATGTGTCATTGAGGAGCCGACCAATATCGCGACCATCGAGAAGACCCGCAGCTACAACGGGGTCTATCACGTCCTGCATGGAACGCTCTCTCCCATCGGCGGCGTGGGGCCGGAGCAGTTGCGGATTGCCAACCTGCTTACGCGTTTAGGCGACGTGGAAGAGGTGATTCTCGCGACCTCTCCCACGACCGAGGGCGAAGCCACGGCCAGCTATCTTGCGGTTGAGCTACGGAAAATCGCACGTGGACTTAAGGTCACGCGAATCGCTACCGGAGTCCCCGCCGGAAGCGACATCGAATACGCGGACGAGGTAACCATGACCCGGGCCATGGAAGGAAGACGCGAGTTTTAGATCGGATTGCAGTTGTGTATAGTTCGCAATCCCCTTTGTTGTCACGCCAGGTGAACACGGCCCGATAGGACCTCTATATCAACCCTCATCTAGCGGCTCCAGCGTTGCCTTTCCGCACCTTCCGCTTCGCATGGAGAAAGTCCACCAGATCCTTGACTTCGTCCGGCTGAAGCACATCGCCAAACGCAGGCATACCAGCCCCTCCGTAGCGGATTTGATGCTCGATCTGCGGTTTCTTCCAACGCTTGCCGATCGTTCTCAAATCAGGTCCAAGATAAGATTCGAGATCGCCTCCTCGTCCATCCGCCCCATGGCAATGCTCGCACCCTTTCTCGTCAAACAGCGCCGCTCCAGCCTCTTTGCTCCCTTTGGCGCCCGCATGAACCGCCTGTGTGGTCCCCCGCAGCAGGCTTAACGCCAGCACCGCACAGACAGCAGCAAAGCCGCACAAGGTAAATCGTACCGGGGCCTCCACAGCACCGCACATCATTCCAAAACGATTCATCAACCCTCACCGCACAGCAAGGTTACAGCGTTGCCGCCTCCGCATCAATGAGCGGTTCTCCAACCCATGTACACCGGTCATCCGTCATCATCCCGACCAACGGGAGGGCCTATGCAGCAGATGTGGTCAAAACCGGTATACAAGTCACGAACTGACCGCGCGAATCGGGGCCCCGCAAACAGGTCTTCGTTTGTGGGGTGACCAAGCGTAGCGGGCCCGTCCGGCAGGACGTCTTTGCGGTGATTCGCTTCGGCCTTCGCTCACGACGGCGTATCAGAAATCGCTCCCACTCATCGAAGCTGAAACCGGAGCGACAACCCGCGGCGGAGGCCCCGGCCTGCCAACCATGTCCAGCTCATGCGTGTGCCAGACGACGCTCTCGTTCGCCACCTCCGTATGCTTCTGTAGATACTCCAGTGCATACGTGCTCGCCGTGGGATCGTCCTTCTGTTCGGCAAACATCGCCGCCTGCTGCCGCGCCAGATCCTTCAGCCCAAGCCTGCGGTACAGAATCGCGAGGCTGTAATGCGCGGCCAGGTCGTCCGGATCGATCGTCTGCACCGTCTCATACTCTGCCCGGGCAAGATCGTACTTATGCTGCTGGTAGTACGAAAAACCCAGCTCGCGATGCGCATCACGCGACCGGGCAAAGCTCTCCGCCACCTTCTGCAGATCCGCGATCGCCAGGTCCATTTTGCCCATGTTGCGTTCCACCAGCGCCCGGTAGTACAGCGCGCGCGCATTGTCGGGGGCAAGGCTCAGCGCCTTCTCCAGGTTCGGGCGAGCGTCATCGTACCGCTCCCACTGAATCTCGACAATCGCCATGTTCGTAAATACATCGGCATAGTCCGGGCGCAGACTGGCGACGTGCTCGAACGCACTCACCGAAGCCGCGTACTGCTGTGCATCCAACAGCGCGATGCCGTAGTTGTTCCACCGCATCCACTCCTTGTTCTCGGCAGGCGCGGCAGCCACAGGCTCGTTCTCCCCCACCCGGATCGTCCGGGTCTCCGATGCCATATCGACCACCGGCTGCTCATAGTGCTTGCCCATGCCGAAGTCGATAAAGTGCTGGTCGAAGCGGCGATACTTCACCGTCGCGGTAATTGAGACCGGCCCGGCCGCAGCCGGCGGCATTACAAACGTGTACCGCACCAACTGCGAACGCCCGGACTGGATCGTGTTGTTGTACGCCACCACACGGTTGTCCCACACCTGGTGCAGATCGTTCAGGCCGCCCTTGGCGTTGATAAGCCTGTTGGTAAAGCTGTGGGCGTGCTCATCCAGATCGCCCCCCGGCTTCAGGAAGCCGCTCTCGTGCAGTACCTTGCCCGTTCCATCCTTCACCGTAAAGTCCACCCAGGACTCGTACATGTCGCGCTGCTCGGGAACGTGGCTGTGCGCGATCCCCTTGTTCTGGATGACGATATCGGCGGTCAGAACCTCTCCGGCCTTCACGCTGAACTTCGTCGGCCCCAACGGCGCAACCAGGTCCTTCGAAGAGGCACTGTCTGCGATTTCGCCGTGTTCGAGCGCGAAGATATCTACGTTGAACACGCCATTCTGAAGAAACTGCACCACCCTCGCCGCCTGATCGTCAAACCCGTAGATCTTGGGAATGACAGTATTCGCTCCCAGCCAGCGGTGCGAGGCAAGCTGCCCCCGCTTGGCGCCGGAGTCGGTCAGCTTCAGGCCTTCGCGCTGCATGTGGCAGGTCTGGCACGTCGAAACCGAGTCCTTCTCATAAAACGGCAGAGGCGACTGCTTGGCAAACGACGAATTCTGCCACTCGTCGTACAGCGAGATCGCCCGCTGCCACTTGTAGTCGTTCAACGTTCGCGGCAGAGCGGCCTTGTGGCAGGTTGAGCAGAACTCGGAACTCTTGTAGAAATCCCTCATCACAGCCTTGCTATGGCGGTCCAGGTGCGCCAGTATCTCGCCGTCCGAAACCCTGCGGGTAATTGGCTTGCCATCCTCGTCCACCAGCACCGCCGGTATGCCCATCACATAGCTGCCCGTCCCCGTCGTATCCACCTTCCGGATTGCATGGCAGACCATGCACGTCACGCCGTCCTGGTCATACGGACGCTTCTTTGGCCCGGCCTGCGTCAGAGCACCAGAAACCAGCGCAATCGGGTCGTGGCAGCCCTCGCAATGGCGCGAAAACTCAATCCCCTTCGAATCGTTCAGCAGTGCGACATTCTTCAGGTAATACGGCACCCGGTTCGCGTTCGAGTGCGCCGATTCACGCCATTGTTCATGGCTCTCCTGGTGACAGTGCCCGCAATACTCTGCTGTGGGAAACAGATTGGGATCCAGAAACTCGCCGCTCTCCGTGGTCGCGTTCGAGGGCAGAAACGGAAACTCCTTGCCGAAGCGATAGTTGTACTTCGCAGCGATCTTCCCGGTGTACTCGTGGCGTGCCGCGGCAGCTTCCTCCGCCTCACTGCCCGCCTTCACCGGCCGGGGGACCAGAAGAAGCGCGCCGGCCAGCCCAGCCCCAAGAACCAGCCCGACGACCCAGAGCGCCTTGCGGCTTCCGAACCTCATCCTCATCACCACAACCAACCTCAATGCACATCCGCGCAGCGCGACGGCGCCAATTCAAGCAGCGGCAGGCGACAGGAGTGAGAGCCTGCAGCCCTCCCCGGCCAGAAAGCGGTGTCCCAGCATGGTAGCTCACCGGTTGTCACGCTGGCCAGCATCTCTCGCAAGACACTCTGCTCCGCACCGGCCGCAAAATTACTCGTCTTCGATGGCGTACTTTTCGTCACCCGAATGTGACCGTCGCGCCACCACGTGCACCACGCATAGTGTCCATAAAAAGCACAAAAAAAACCGCAGGATCAAACCCGATTTCCCAAAACACCCCTCAAAAGCGCAGCAAACCGATACTTTCGTCCAACGCCCGCCAGAACGGAAAATAACCCGGATTGCGGGCCAAAAGAGTGCGCCGGGAACCTACTTCGCCGTCCCGCCTGTGATCCCCTTCCCTTCCGTAACGGTAAAGATGCGATCGACTCCCGGCGGAACAATCTGCTCCTTCAACCCGCTCGGCCAGTGGATCTCCACCTTGTCCACCGCCGTCGCATCACCCAGCCCGAAGTGGGGCCGGGGATCGGAAGAGGAAAGGAAGCTGCCGCCGCTGATCACATCCTCGCGCTGTCGCATGCCCTTTACTGTCAGATAGATAGAAGCCCCGATCGCGTCGCGCGGGCTCTTGATCCCACCCACCAGCTTAAACTCGATCCAATGATGGTGCTCATCCGTCACGTTCCGAAGCAGCGCCGGCGCCGAGTCCATATTGTTCACCACGGCATCCACCCGTCCATCGTTGAAGAGGTCTCCGAACGCCATTCCTCGGGAGGCCATCACCTCCGCCAGCCCCGTACCTTCCACCGCGGGAACGAGCTCAAACCGGGCCCCCTTCACGTTATGAAACAGCAGGGGACGCTGCGCCCACGTCGTCCCCCAGGCCGTCCGGTCTGCCTGCCGGTAGATATGCCCGTTTACAGTAAAAAGATCCTTCCAGCCATCATTATCGTAGTCAAAGAACGCCGTCCCCCAGCCCAGGAACGGTATAGAAATCTCGGCAATGTTGGCTTCATAGCTGATATCAGTGAAGTTAGCGTCGCCATCGTTGCGATAAAGCGGCTTGTAATCATCGGAAAACGTCGTGTGATACAGATCCAGAAGCCCATTATTCCGGTAGTCGCCAATGGCAATGCCCATCGAAGCGGTCTCACGGCCGTCCTTGTTCAGCGCATAGCCGGACGCATAACTGATGTCCTCGAACGTGCCATCTCCTTTGTTTAGATATAGATAATTGGGCGTCGAGTCGTTCGCCACCAGAAGATCCGGACGTCCGTCATTGTTGATGTCCACAAAAGCCGCGGACAAGCCGTAGTATCCAGCGGCGTCGGCAACACCGGCCTTGACGCTCACATCGGTAAACGTGCCATCCCCATTGTTATGAAAGAGATGATCGCTTTCGCCCTTTAGCCCGCGCGGGCCGCACATTACCTTCTCCCCACGGAATTCGCAGAAGCTGTAAGCCTTTCCGCCTGATTCCGGCTGCGCGTTCAGGTCGTAGTGAACATATCCCGCGACGAATAGGTCGAGCTTTCCATCGCCGTCGTAGTCGCCCCATGTCACGCCAGAGGACCAGTTTCCGAGCGCAACACCAGCCTTTTCAGCGACATCCGTAAAGGTTCCGTCATGGTTGTTGTGATACAGCCGGTTTTTTCCGAAGTTCGAGACGTAGAGATCGGGCCAGCCATCGTTGTCGTAGTCTCCAACTGCCACTCCGAAGCCCCATCGATCGTTCTGAACGCCTGCTTTTGCTGCAACATCGGTGAAGGTGCCATCGTGATTGTTGTGAAAGAGCGCTGCATGGGGAGCAGCTTCCTTGCCGCTTACCGCATCATCGGTCGAACCGTTTACCAGATATATATCCATCCAGCCATCATTGTCATAGTCAATCAGCCCTGCTCCCGAGCCCACGGAATCGAGAATGTACTTCTTCTCCGGCGAACCCATCTGGTGCCGCCACCGTGCAAGTCCGCCCTTTGCTGCAACCTCCTGAAAGATGACTGGACCCGTTTTAACAAAGCCTCCTGCGGTAATGGGACGCTTGTCTGCATCGAGCACCGCGGCATGTGGGCCACTCGTGCTGGAGCCACCAGTCGCGGGAGACTGCGCACCTTCCTGTTGTTTGCGGTCTTGAGTCTCCAAAGGGACCTGGGCCACTGCAGCGCCTAAACCGCAGAGGAAAAGGAAGGCTATGAGCAGCGTAGGACCCTTGCTGATATACATCGGCACTGAACTACCTTCCTGAATGACACCGAATGCCAGCACGATACGCACAGGGAGGTTCGGTGCTCTCCCACGACCAACATCATAGCTCGCGATGCGGTAAGACCATGGAGGGACTTGGCAACACAAAGACAGGGCCTTCACAGAACGCTATGATACTGGAGACCTGCTCGCCAGAGATGGGCAGCAGGTTCGCCTTGCAGCCTCATCCCTGACGTAAGGCATCAATGCGAGACTAGGCGCAAATAGCCGTAAGGAAAGCGAGCCATACGATGGCAATGACAACGAACCTGGGCGCTCCTGGTATCACGGGTGAAAGAACCAAGACCGACCTGCGAGCGATGTCTATCGCGACCGCGTTGTTCTTCATGTGGGGATTTCTGACCTGTCTCAACGACATTCTGATCCCTCACCTCAAGGGGATATTCGAGCTTAGCTATGCTCAGGCCATGCTGGTGCAGTTTGCCTTCTTCTCCTCTTATTTCATCTTCGCCTTGCCGGCCGGCAAACTCGTGGAGTGGCGCGGCTATAAGCAGACCATGGTTATCGGACTGGTCGTCATGGCATGCGGCGCCCTGCTTTTCCTACCCGCGTCCACCGTTGCGTCCTTCGGACTTTTTCTCTCAGCGCTGGTCATCCTGGCGGCGGGGATCACCTGCCTGCAGGTCTCGGCCAATCCCTATGTCACCAGCCTGGGCCCGGTAAACACAGCAGCCAGCAGGCTCAATTTTTCACAGGCGTTCAACTCACTCGGCACCACACTGGCTCCTCTCTTCGGAGGCGCCTTAATTCTGGGGGGAACCCAGATCGCACCCGAGAAGCTGCACTCGCTTTCGGCTGCTCTGCTCCAGTCTTATCGTACGCAGCAGGCTTCATCCGTTCGTCTGCCGTATCTTGGAATCGCGCTTGCCTTGCTTACTCTTGCGCTTGCGCTTGGACTCCTCAAACTCCCCCCGATGGTCAACAGCCGGAGCACACAGGACTTCCGCCCCGGAGCTTATAGCGGCGCGGACAACGTGGCGGACAGCATCTGGCGTCATCCGTGGCTGCTCATGGGCGCGATGGGTATTTTTCTTTATGTCGGCGCTGAGGTATCCATCGGGAGTTTTCTCGTCAGTTACTTCGGCCTGCCGCATATCACGGGCCTCCCGGAGCAGACGGCCGCGAGGTATGTCGGGTTCTACTGGGGTGGCGCGATGGTCGGACGATTTATCGGCTCCGCAGTGTTGCAGCGCCTGCGTACGGGTCTGGTACTTGGCTTCGCCGCCACGATCGCGTGCCTGCTGGTCATAACCTCCATCCTTAGCCATGGACCTACGGCCATGTGGACGATCATCGCAGTAGGTCTGTTCAATTCCGTCATGTTTCCCAATATTTTTACACTGGGACTGTTCAACCTCGGGCCACTCACCAGCAAAGGCTCCAGCCTGATGGTAGCTGCGATTGTGGGAGGCGCTCTGCTCCCCTTGCTGGAGGGCCATATCGCCGATCGTGTCGGCGTACAACATGCTTTCGTCGTGCCGGTTGTCTGCTATATCTTTATCGCGATCTTCGGCTTTGCCGCGCGCAACCTGATGACGGCTCCTGCTGGGCTCGATAACGAGAGCCGATCATAAAGTCGCTCGCGATGCACCTACAATTCATGCTCCTCGACCAGACCCGATTTTGCTTCGCTCTCTATCCGCTCCGAGCTTTCGCTTAGGCAACGGGACGGAGACCAGTTTGCGATCACACTTCCGAAAGGTTCAATGAGACCGTCAGATCGCCGTATCCTCTCAGCAACTGCTGCCTTTTTCCTTCTCGCCGCCTCTGGCGCGGCGGCCCAAACCGTGCTCAACGATAGCTTTGCCCGCGACGCGAAGCAAAGTATCGATCCGGCCTACACTGCCAATATCCTGAAGTACACGACGGAACCCAGGTTCGTATCGCCGCTGGTCAACTATCTGCCTGCGTCAGCCCTGGTACCCACACCCGCTAAGGTTCTCGGAGACGTCGCCGGGGCACCGGACATGCTTCCTTATGCCGAGGAGGTCTACAAGTATTTCCGGCTCCTCGAAAAATCCTCTCCGCGCGTAAAGGTCGTCACTATCGGCCACACTGAAGAAGGCCGCGAGATGATCGCCGTAGCCATCGCCGACGAGTCCCTCCTGAAGACCCGGAAAGAGAACGACGATCGCCTGGCGAAGCTCGCCGACCCGCGCACTATAGGACTAGACGACAAAAAGGCTCAGCCGCTCATCGACCAGTCCTACCCCGTCTATTACCTCACCGGCACCATACATTCCACCGAAACCGGAGCTCCCACGGCTCTTATGGAACTCGCCTACCGCCTCGCCGTGGATGATTCTCCATACATCAAATTCATCCGCTCCCACATGATCATCCTCATCACTCCCGTTGTCGAGGTCGATGGCCGTGACCGCATGGTCGACACGTACAAATGGCACAAAGCCCATCCCGGCCAGAACTGGCCCCACCTCACCTACTGGGGTCACTATGTCGCGCACGACAACAACCGCGACGCCATGGGGATGACCCTCAACCTCACCAATAACGTGCTCAGCACTTATCTCGGGTGGCACGCGCAGGTTCTCCACGATCTCCACGAATCCGTCCCGTTCCTATACGACAACACCGTAGGTGACGGCCCCTATAACGCCTGGATAGATCCCACCCTGGCCGACGAATGGGCCGAACTTGGCTGGAACAACGTAGCCCAGATGCAGACACTCGGTATGCCGGGCGTCTTCACCCACGGAGACTTCGACACCTGGAGCCCTGGATATCTCATGTTTCTTGCCGGCCTGCACAACGGCATCAGCCGCCTCTACGAGACCTTCGGCAACGGCGGGGCCGATACCGAGAAGCGCATCCTCCAGCCAGAGGAGTACTCCCGCACCTGGTACCGCCAGAACCCCCCGCCTGCCACCGTCATCTGGTCCCAGCGTGACAACAACAACTATGAGCAGAGCGCGCTTCTCACCACACTTGCCTACTTCTCGCACCACACCCACCACTTCCTTGAAGACTATTACCTCAAGAGCAAGCGTTCCGTCGAGAAACCCACCCTCGAAGGACCGTCCGCTTACGTCATCCCGGCAGACCCGGCCCAACTCAACCGCCAGTTGCAGCTCCTCCATATTCTCCAACTCCAGCACGTCGAGATCCAGCAGCTCTCAGAACCCGTCACCAGCCCCGTTCCGCCCATCAAGCGCGGAGCGCCCGTCACCTCCGAGACCTTCCCCGCCGGCAGCTACGTCATCCGCCTCGATCAGCCTTTCTCCCGCATAGCAGACGCCCTGATGGATAAGCAGTACTGGGCTCCCGACGACCCGCAAAAGCATCCCTACGACGACACCGGCTGGTCCTTCAGCCAACTCTTCAACGTCAAAGTAACCCGTCTCACTGACACTGCCATCCTCAAAGCTAAGATGACCTCAGCATCCGATCCGGAGGCAGCCGCTGGCACCATCAGCGGCACAGGCTCGGTCTACGCCATTGCAGACTCCGGCCAGACTTCTCTTCTCACCCTCGTCTATAAGCTCAAAGGCGCGCACATCGAAGTCGCCGAGAAGCCTTTCGACACAGCCGGTAAACACTTCGCTCCAGGTTCGCTCCTGATTACGCAAGTGGACGATCAGACTCTAGGCCCAGTCATGCACAAACTCGCCCTCGATGCAGTACGCCTCACCGCCTCGCCATCGGTCACAACGCACGCCGTCACCGCTCCCCGGATCGCATTCATGCACACCTGGCTGGGCACCCAGACCGAAGGCTGGTGGCGTCTCGCCTTCGACAAGGCTGACATCCCGTACAGCTACATCAGCACCCAGACAGCCGCCTCCGAGCCCGACCTGCGCAGCAAATACGACGTCATCCTCTTCTCACCGATCGGGCGCGCCTCTACGGAGGAGATCATCGACGGTCTGCCGATGTGGGGCAACGCTCTCCCCTGGCAAAAGACCGAACTCACGCCGAATCTCGGGCTGCTCGATCAGACCGCCGACACCCGTCCTGGCCTTGGCTATGACGGTGTGGCACATCTCAAATCCTTCGTTGAAAAAGGGGGTCTTCTCATCACCTGTGAAGACACTGCGCAGTTTGCTACCGAAACTGGACTGGCGCCCGGCGTCAGCGTAGCTCCCCACGGAGATGCTCGCGTCGTTGGAAGCGTCCTCGGGAGCTCGTTCGTGGCAAAGTCCAGCCCCATCGCCTATGGGTACGGGCCCGAACTGGCCATCATCAGCGCCACCGGCATGGCGTTCAACATCAGCAATACCACAGCGCGCGCAGGCGGACGTGTCCTCATGGACCCCTATGCCCATCGCCCCACTGGCCGCGGCGGTCCCGAAGACGCCGATATACCCCAGGGCCGCGTCAACGTCGAACCCCAATTGCCCCCGAAGCAGCAACCATGGGAGCCCAAGTTCCTCAACGAGGATCAGTTGCGCAACAATCCCCAGGCTATTCCCGAACTGGATCGGCCCGAGGTCATTCTGCGCTTCAACGATGAGAAGGACCTGCTGCTCTCAGGACTCCTGGACAAGGGGACATCCATCGCCGAACACGCCATCGTCGTCGACGCGCACCTTGGCTCCGGCAACATTCTCCTCTTCGCCAACAACCCGGTTTATCGTGGCGAAACTATCGGCAGCTACGACCTGGTCTTCAACGCCATTCTCAACCGCGACCATCTCAATCGTCAGACAAGCAGCGAACCCGCAGCGCAATTACGTGGCAAGCCTTGACCTAGCAGCTTATGTGGGAGAAAGGGTTAGAAGTGATATCCCAGTTCGGCGGTGAGGGCGCGCGGCGTTACATAATGTGTACCGCTGAAGGTGGATAGAAAGTTATATAGGGCATACTTGTTGGTGATATTCACTCCCGTAAGACGAAGGCTCCACTTATGCTTGTCTCCACCAAACAGGTTGTCTTCTCCAATGGAAGCGTCAAAGAGACTCCGCTGCTGAATTCGGGGCGGGTTCTTGTCATCGTTCTCGGTGCCGGGGGCTGGGATGGAAACAAGCTGCGATGTCAGTTGCGAGGCCAGGCACTGGCTTCCCGGAATGCCCGAGAAGGGCGTTGCCTTGACGCCGTTACACACCAGCCCGGCCTGAAACTGTTGATCGGCAGAGAGCCCGCTTAGGTCGATCCCGGGTTGGCCGTTGATCGTAATTGACGGTCCGCCGTTGGCGGGATTGCACCGGCTGTTTGGCTCCGTGACGTTGTAGCAAGGCACCGAACCGGCAGTAAGACCGCTGTCGAACCGCCAATTGAATCCTACCCAAGGCGCGTGTTTCATCGGCAGTTGGTACTGCAGGTGAGTAGTCTCGTTGAAGCGCTCGTCGTGATCGATGCGGAAAGGATAGCCGCTCTGACCAACGGTTGCTCCGGCCCCGCCCGTCTGCGGAGGGAAAAAGCGAGCCGAAACAGAGGACATCACAACGAACGCGGAGAAATTGTGGATGTTGGGCACATCGGCGCGAAGGGCAAAGCCGGGGATCTTGGAGTTGTGCCAATCGATCGGAAACGTAATGGGAGTGTTGCCGAGCACACTGAAATCGAACGCGTTGTGGGTGTACTTCCAGATGTAGTCGCCGCTGATGACAAGATTCTTACCAAAAGCCTGCTGCAAGCCTGCGTGAAACTCATTTCGATAGCCGGGCGGCAGATCGCCCGAAACTCCTGGCGTGCAGAGAAGAAGCGGAGCAAGCACGTTGCTTTCGCATCCCCTGCTCGATAACAAAAGGTTCTCGTTGAACGGCGACTCGAGTGTTCTGGCATACGAAACGCGAAGAACAGTATTTGTTTTTTTAATGCTATAGGCTGCACCCAGGCGCGGCTCCGCCTGACGCGCGATGGTGAGACCGTTGTAGAGATCCCCGCGAATTCCGACATTGAAGAGCCAGTTTCCTGCTTTGATTTGGTCTTCAATGTAAAGCGCTATCTCTTTCACGTCGGTGTGACCGATGAAGTTGAATTGGCCGCCTCCGCGGGTAAGATCGAACGGCAGGAGGACAGGGTTGAATGTTCCACCAACGGAGGAATCGTTGGACACCAGGCCCGCGGCAGCGCACTGGGCAGGATCGACGAGGCCCGGCTGAGGGACCCCATTCACGTCCACGCATGGAGAGTTAAAAGTAGGGTTGACCAGACCCAAGGTGTCGTTTTCGTTCAGGTATGTCTGGGAGTAGTTCGCCCCGGCTTTGATGTTGTTGACGCCCTTCACGTAGGAAAAGTCCGTGTGCAGGCCCGCATTGGTGAGGGACCGGGCCTGCGCGATGCTTTCATTCTGGATCGGGCCAAGGTCCGCAAGTGGATTGTTGCTCGGATAATAATTGTATGCATCGCGCCTGACATAGACACCGAAGTTGAAGACGGAATTATCTCCGACCGTACGCGTGTAAGTGGGAGCGATATTGAAGGTGCCAATCTTCGATCTTTGGTCGGTGTTGCCGATAGGGCCGAAGACCGGATTGGAGCCTGCGCCACCGCTGACGACGTTTTGCACGTGGAGGTTGTCGTAGGCATTCGGCGTCTGAAACCACGAGCGGCTGTAATTTAGGTTGAGATGAATGGAATCGAGTGGGGTGAGTTGGCGATCGATGCGGTCAAAGATATTCAGTTCGTTGCCCTTGGCGTGAAAGACGACGAACTCGGGAGGATCGAGAAAGCGTCCTGTGTTCAGTCCATCCACTTCGATGAAGTTGCCCCAGTTCTTGCCACCGTAGCTAAGGTCGACTGCTCCAGTAGAAGAGCCGAACTGCCCATACGATGCGGTGATGCTGCCCGTCGGCTTGGTCACACCAAGGCCAGAGCGGGTCGTGACCTGAATGACAAGGCTGGTCTTGCCGCCAAACTCGGCCGGAGGTGCGCCCGAGATGACCTCGATCGACTGGATAGAATTCGACGGAAGCTGGTTGGAAAAGACCTTGCTCTGCTGGTCTGTGATCGGTTGCCCATCGATGGAGAAGGAGTTTGAGGCGTGATCGCCAAGTCCGTGGAAGAGGCCGTTCGAGTCAGCCGCGACCCCGGGTGACGAGAGGGTCACCAACGAACTCAGAGAGGACGACTGGCTCTCCAACGGAAGCTTCTGAAAGGCACCGCGGTCGATGTCGGTGTGGAAGGTGGAATCGTTTTCCATGAGATCGCCACCGTTGACATCCACTACGGTCGAAGACCCACCTACTGCCAAGGTGGCCTTCAGGGCTATCGGCACAGACGATCGCACCTCGACATCCTGAGTGAAGACGGAAAAACCTGCGGCAGACACAGTGAGATGGTACGGGTTGAGAGGCAGGTTCGTGAATTGAAAGTGGCCTGCGCTATCGGACGTAATATTCTTGTTGTAGCCGCTGACCGGGTTGGTAATCGAGACTGTTGCACCCGGGATAATGGCTCCAGTTGAATCGGCGACGGTCCCGTTGATCGCCCCGGAATTTCCGGACTGCGCTTGAAGGGTCGGAATACTCAACCCAAAGATGATCCCTGCTGCGAGAATGAACCGTGTTATCGAAATCTGCATACACCTCTCCCTTTAACTCGTGACCTGATTCTGATTAGGTTTCTAAGCGAGAATTAGGTCAGCAGGTGGAGGGCGGGTGAAGAGCGCGAAAGTCGCAATCCTTCGAGGTGACACAGACGGCACGGAAAATTCGACTGTCGAGAGGATACAACTGACACGCACGGGCAGCGCCGCGCTTGCCGCTTGTACCGCCAGGTGTGCCGTCGCGCACAACGGGCAATCGGCGTGGGAGATGTCGCCATCCGGATGAACGTGACTTGCCTGGATGGTCCCACAAATGAAGACTAGCGAGATGCACAAGAGCGCCAGCAGGAGTGTCCAGCGACTCTGATTGTGCGCATTTGAGCTTCGTCTGACCACGGTAACTGCTACTATAGCCCACAACTCTGGAAATCGGGGCTGGAACTTCCTTGCACGGAAATTTTGTGGCGCATACCTTCCTTGCCGGCTGCCTTTACTCTGCCGCAGAAGGGGAGAGACGCGGTTAGACCAACTGCACTTCTACCTTTTTGGCGTTCTCGTCCAGCCTCGTGATGCGAAACCGGCGTATCTGGCCCAGGCGAACAGGCTCCGGCTTGAGTTCGGCAATGGACGGGCCGTTCTTCCAGCGCGTTGCCAGCATGGAGCTGAAGGAGGAGAGATCCGGCTGGGCCGTGATTTGCGGCTGGTCGGCTGCTGCCGGTTCGGGCTTGATACTCCCCCTGGCCTGAATGCCGTCTCCCAGCTCGATGGTAGCGTATTCCCCCGATAAATCGATGATGCGTCCCGAGACGATGTCGCCCTCTTTGTGCTCCGCAAGGTATTCCTCAAGGCCCGTAGGAACGAGCTGCTTCATGCTGAGCTTGATCTGCCGCTTCTCTCGATCCACTTCCACTACTTTGGTTTGAACGAGTTGACCGGTCCGCAAGACGTCTTGAGGACGCTCGATTCGTCTTTCGGCGCTGATCTCGCTGACGTGGATCATGCCTTCGATGCCATCCGCGAGCTGGACGAAGGCACCGAATTTCGTGAAGGCTGTGACCGGCCCTTCAACCTGCGAGCCGACCGGGAACTTCTCGGACGCATCCGCCCAGGGGTCGCCCAGGGTTTGCTTCAGACCCAGAGACATGCGGCGTTCGGCAATACTGATGCCGAGAATCATGGCTTCGACCACGTCGCCCTGCTTGAGCATGTCTCCCGGTTTCCTTACCTTTTTTACCCATGACATCTCCGACACGTGAATCATGCCCTCGATGCCCGGTTCAAGCTCCACGAATGCTCCGAAGTCGGTGACGCGCGTGACCGTCCCGCGAACACGTTCGCCCGTGGTGTACTTCTCTGCCGAGGCGTCCCATGGGTGCGGTTGGAGTTGCTTCATGCCGAGCGAGATGCGCTTGCCAGCGGGGTCGATCTTCAGGACCTTTACATCGACCTGTTGACCTGGCGCGAGTAGGTCTGCCGGACTATCGATGCGTCCCCAGGCGATGTCGCTGATGTGCAGAAGTCCGTCCAAACCGCCCAGGTCGACGAAGGCTCCATAGTCAGTAAGACTGCGGATGATGCCTGAGAGCACCGCTCCCTCGGCGATCTCGGAGTAGCGACGCTCCTTTGTGGAACGCTCCTCCTCTTCGAGGATGATGCGGCGATCAACGACAACATCCCCCTCGGTGGCATCCAGCTTGATAATGCGGCAGCGGATCTCCTGACCCACAAGCTTCTCCAGCTCGGCGGCATCCCGCACACCGCTGCGTGAGCCCGGCATGAAAGCCCGGACGCCTATGTCGACGCTCAGACCGCCTTTCACAAGGGCGGTTACCGTGCCTGCGATGGTCGATTTCTCCGCGTACGATTTTTCGAGCGTGGTCCAGTCCCTGGGCTGCTCAACGCGTAGCCGGGAGAGTTCATAGTAGCCCTCCTCATTGCGACCTTTGACGGATACCAGGAATCTGCTGCCGGGTTCGACCGCTTCGCCTACGCTCAGGAACGGCGCAAGAGGCAGAACACCTTCGGTCTTATAGCCGATATCGACAAACACGGAATCGGCAGAGATGGCGATGACAGTGCCGCTGATCTGTTTCCGGTCGTCGGGCGTGCGTATGGATCGGGTCTGCTCGAATTGCTGGAGGATTTTGTCGAAAGACTCAGCCGGCTCGGAGGTTTCATCTGGTTCTGGAATGCTGGGGTTCGGCATGAAGAGGTGCGGCCTCGCGATCATCCTGATTTGGGCTAGGATACCACCGCAGCCCATACCCAGGGCAGGTCTCGGCCCGCGGTCATCTGCGATCCGCTAAGGGAAGTTCTGGAGCGGTCTCTGCGCTCGTCGGTCTGCCGCCGAAGAGATGCCGGAGAAGCCGCTGCGTACTGTGCAGCAGGGCACGCGTCGCAGCGATCGCTCCGGCCACAAAGATCAATGCAATGGCGCCTCCCAAGATGGGGTGATGCGTTGCAAACCAGGTGAGACCCACCGCGATTGCGTCCTCGATGGCGCTGAGGCCGATGTTCGATACCGGCTCCGGGCTGGGAGTGACGACGGCACGAAGCGCGGTCTTCGACGTGTGCGCGGCAAGGGCGATTGCGGCGCCAAGTACGGTCGTGAGCACCTGCATTTGCGGCGTAAGCTGGGCGCTGGCATGGTAGGCCACCAGCGCCGCGAGCGGGATGCGGATGAGGGTATGAAGAGCGTTCCAGATCAGATCGATGCCGGGGATCTTGTCGGCGATAAACTCGACGCCGAACAGAATGGCGCAGACGGCGATTACCCAGGTTTGTCCGAGGGAGTCGAGGCCCGGAGGAAGCGCGACCCAGTGGGTACGGGCGAGCAGACCGAGGGTGAGGATGGTGGCGTAGACGTTCAGGCCAGCCGCAAAGCTGGCAGCTACCACGAGAGCGGTAAGGTTAGCAGGCGAGAAATCCATGTCAGGGCTCCTACGTGCTGTGGCGCCTACGGCGCTCTCAACTTCTTCCGAAGGCTACTTGCCGAACCATACTCTACCGTCGTACGGCACGCTTGATCTGCGCGTACTGGAGCAGGATGAAGCTGTCGGTCATGCCTGCGATGTAGTCCGCGACTACACGTGCAACGCCTTCGCTGCTCACCTCTACGAAATAGGAGAGGGGGAGCTCTTCGGGATCGTGAATCCAGTAATCAAACAGCGCAGTTACGACCTCTTCCGCTTTGTCGTGCTCATTTTCGAGAGCCTGGCAGGTATACAGCGTGTCGTAAAGATAACGTTTTTCCTGCAGGCGTTGCGCCTCGGTCTGGGGAGAGAACAGAGCCAGCCGACTGGGATGTTTTCGGATATCCGCCAGAGAGTCTGCCCCGATAGCCTGAATGTTCTGACGTGTGGTCGCGATCAGATCGTCCGTGAGGGTGTTCTGCATCAACTGCAGTGCTTCATTGAAAAGGAACTTTGCTTCCGTACCTGCATGCTTTTTTTGGACGGTTCGGTAGCATTGCGCGACGATTTCGACGTGATCGCATATATGGTGAATGTCGAGCAGGCCGGATTCGACCCCGTCGTCGAGATCTGCCGTGAGGTAGGCAATCTCATCGGCGAGATCGATTAGCTGCGCTTCGAGCGGAGGGCGGCGGTCGAGAAGATACCCGGCCAGTTCAGGGTGCTCCGCAGGGGTGTAGTCGCGTGAGTGCTTGATGATACCTTCGCGTACACCGAGGGTGAGGTTGAGGCCCCGATGTGCGGCGTACCGCTGCTCGAAGTGCTCCACGATGCGGAGTGCGTGGAGATTATGGTCGAAGTTGCGGCCGTGCCTTCGGAGGCAGCAATCCAGGGCGCGTTCTCCGGCATGGCCGAAGGGAGGATGTCCGATATCATGCACCAAAGCCAAAGTCTCGGCGAGGTCTTCGTTCAGTCCGAGGGAGGAGGCGGCGGCACGAGCTATCTGCGCGACCTCGATGGTGTGGGTGAGACGACTGCGAAAGTGGTCCGAGGCGCGACTGGTAAACACCTGAGTTTTGCCGGCCAGACGACGAAAGGCCCGGGCCTGCACGATGCGCTCACGATCACGCTGGAACGGCGTCCGCGATGGGCGGAAGGGAGCGGGATAGACACGGGCCAGGAGAGGATCGTCAGGACCTTCGGCGACCGCGCAGCGATGCAGATCGACAGGCATAGTTAGACTAGAGTGTATCGGAAGTGGTGAGATGCTCGGTCCTGTCGCGGCATGGACGTGTAAGTGGCAGGAGATCAGTGCCGGAGAATAGCGCTTCTACTTGGCTGAAGTCGTCGTTACCTTTGCGAGCTTCACGCGTGCATTTTCGAGCTTATGCTGTAGCTTGGCTACGTCTGCGGAATCGACATCGGCCGGAAGGGAGTGAGCATACTCGGTCATGGAACGCTCCCATTGGGCAACCGCGAGCTTCAGGTTTCCAGTCTTCTCATAGACCTCACCGAGATGGTCGTGAACTGTCGGATCGGTATTGATGCGCTGGTTTGCCTTCCGAAGATTCTCTTCTGCCAACGTGTACTGGCCGGACTTGTAGTAGGCCCAACCGAGCGAATCGAGAAATGCGCCGTTCTGAGGGTCCAGGTCGACAGCCTTTCGAATCAATGCAATCGCTTCGGGAAGCCGAATACCCCGATCCGCGAACATGTATCCCAGATAATTGAGGACTGTCGCATTCTGCGGGTCAATGGCTAGCGCCTTGCGAAACTCCTCCTCTGCTTCGTCATATCGCTTTTCCCGATCGTAGAGAGTTCCACGCAAGAAATCCACGTATAGCCTCTCGTCAGGCTTCGTAGCGAGGGCATCGGCGCTGGTCAGCTCTGCCGAAGCATCCTGCCATCGCTTCAGGCGAGTGTAAATCTGCGCTAGAGCGAGGTGCGAGTCGCGCTCTTCAGGAGTGCCTTTGGTCGCCTGAAGCTGTGCCTTGGCCAGAGCGATTCCTTCATCGACACTCCCTGTATCGGTGAGCTGACCGGCGTACATCAGTTGAATGGAATGGTCGTTCGGCATGGCCTTCGCGATATTCTCGGCAACGGCAGTAGCTTCCTTCCACTGGTGCGCATCGCGGTAGGCGTCGACCTGTCCCTGGTAGCCATTCTTGAGGTAATCCCCCCCGAGGGCGACAAGTTGTTTGTAGGCGCCGACGGCCTCGCTGGTCTTGTTCTGCTCGCGATAGATGATGGCAAGCCGGTCTAGGAAGATCGCCAGATTCGCCTTCTCTCCATCCGTATATTTGCCGTCCGGGTGTGCGGAGTCCGCAACCAACTTCGTCAGCACGGCGGTGGCCTCGTCGTAGCGACCCAGGGCATCGTAGATCAGCGCTTCGTTGTACGTCAGTTCGGGCGAGTCGGAGGCAAGTGGTTTTGCCTTCTCAATAGTCGCAAGCGCCTGGTCGTAGTGGCCCTGCCGTCGTTCAATCTCTGAGATGTGAATCTGAGATTGCGCATCCTGGGGCTCAGCGGCGACGATGTGGTTGAAAATCTTGAGCGCCTCGTCAAGCTGACCATCGGTAAGTAACGCACTGGCCAGGCCCCGCTCGGTGTCCAGATTGTCGGGTTCGAGGTCGAGAGCACGATGGTAAGCCGCAATGGCATCCTTGAGTTGATGCGCCTGCTCATAGCTGGCACCGAGAGCGAACTCGATACGCGACGTACGGTCGTCTACAGGGATGGCGTTGAGCACATCGGCCGCGCGCTTCGACTCGCCCTCCTCACTGTAAAGCCGCGCCATGTTGAGCGCGACGTCTTCGGAGTTGGCGTCGATCTTCTGAGCAGCCTTGAATTGGGCCTCCGCCTTTGCAGAGTCGTGGTTCAGGCCGTATAGCTGTCCAAGCAGAAGGTGATTCTCGACGTCATTTGGCTTAAGCTCGACCAGCTTTTCGTACTCCGCGATTGCGAGCTGAAGCATTTGTCCGGATTGCGGAGTCTGCATATCACCGAGGGACCGCAGATAGACCTTGCCGAGAAGCGCATGCGCGTCCGCATCGTTCGGGTTCTTCGACACTTGGTCCTGAGCGGCGGTGACAGCCTCCCGGATGCGGCCTATTTTGAAGTAGAGGCTCGCCAAGCCGTCCTGCAACAGCTTCGAGTTCGGGTCTGCGTCGAGGGCGAGCTTGTACTGTTCGACTGCCTGGGTCGCATAGTCGGAGCGACCGGCGTTAACGGCCATATCTTCATAGAGATGCGCCAGTCCGTAGTGGTAGTACGAGGAAGCTCGATCCACGGGCGATGCAGCGGGGGTCTTAGGCGCGGGCTGGGCATGCACAAACGCGGTCTGCGAAGCGAATAGAAGCGCAGCTACAGGAACTACAAGGAGGTGGCGAAGAGACGAGGCACGCAAAAGCGAGGTCATAATGTAGTTTCCTGTGCCGACGGAATCAAAGCCGAGAACAATACCTTCAGTTTAGACGACGCACTTACGCGATTGGATGCAGAGCAGCCCTCACCGCGGACCGGAAAGGCCCGATGGCTCGTCCGCTGCTGCGGAGATTATATCTATGCCGGAGGTTATCCATGCCTGAAGTGGCGAACGCCGGTGAATACCATCGCAACTCCGAGCCGGTCCGCCGCTTCGATGACCTCTGCATCCCGCACCGAACCGCCCGGCTGGATCACTGCCCTGGCGCCGGCGCTGGCCACCACCTCCAGCCCGTCGGCGAATGGGAAGAACGCGTCCGAGGCGGCAACGGAACCCTCAAGCGGAAGAACAGCTTTCATGGCTCCGAAGCGTGCTGCGTCCACCCGGCTCATCTGCCCTGCGCCGATGCCGACCGTCTGTCCGTGGCCGCCGGCAAAACGGGAGTAGACGACAGCGTTCGATTTGACGTGCTTGCAGACGGTCCAGGCAAAGAGAAGGGCGCGCATCTCCTCGGCGTCCGGCTTACGTTTGGTGACCACGCGGAGGTCGGCCTCAGCGATACGCAGCCGGTCTGCATCCTGCACCAGAAGACCGCCTGAGACCTGCTTGAGGGTGCGGCGCAGCTTCGCCGGTTCGATTTCTATCAGACGTAGGTTCTTCTTGGACGCGAACCGTTCGAGCGCCTTCGGGGTGAAGGACGGAGCGACAATGGCCTCGACAAAGAGTTTCGCGATCTGCTCCGCGGCTTCTTCGTCTACTTCGCGATTAATTCCAATGACGCCGCCAAAGGCCGACACCGGGTCTGACTCAAGGGCTCGCAGGTAGGCTTGGACGACGGTCGCGCCTGTGGAAGCGCCACATGGATTGGTGTGCTTCACGATCACGGCCGCGGGCTCGTCGAACTCGCTGACCAGCTCCCAGCATGCGTCGAGATCGACGATGTTGTTGTAGCTGAGCTCCTTACCTTGCAGTTGCCGGGCTGAGGCGACGCCCTTGCCGCTGCCGTCCACGTAGAGAGCAGCTTTCTGATGCGGGTTCTCTCCATACCTGAGAATCTTGGCCACGGGATCGATAACGCGGATCACGGGCGGCAGATCGTCGTCGCAGAACATAGCTTCGCCGTTTGGCTGGGTAATACTTTCGAGCGCGTTTGCGATTCCGGCGTCATATGCCGACGTTACGCCGAATGCCGCCTTGGCAAGCCGCCAGCGGGTTGCACAGCTCAGGCTGCCGGCGTGTGCCGCCATCTCTTCGGAAAGCACGGAATAGTCCGCTGCGGACGTCACCACCGCGACATCGGCGAAGTTCTTCGCCGCGGAACGCACCATAGAAGGGCCCCCGATGTCGATGTTTTCGATGACATCGGCGAAGTCAACGCCGGCTCGCTGGGCCGTCTTCTCGAAGGCGTAAAGATTGACAACCACCATGTCAATGGGCTCGATCCGATGCTCGGAGACCGAGCTCATGTGCTCCGGGTTGTTCCGCATGTGCAGGATGCCGCCGTGAACCTTGGGGTGTAGGGTCTTGACTCTGCCGTCGAGCATTTCGGGAAATCCGGTGAGATCGCTGATATCTCGAACCACCAAACCAGCCTCGCGCAACGCTCCGGCTGTCCCACCGGTCGACACCAGATCAACATGGAAGGAGGCGAGGACACGCGCAAATTCAACCAAGCCCGTCTTATCTGTGACGGAGAGCAATGCGCGGCGGATGGGACGGAGGTCGGCTTCGGCAGCCGCGCTTGAGGAAACGGAGGGTTCAGTCATCACACTTAATATTCTACTTGCGATTGCCGGGCGGGACTTTTGCGTCAGAGCACGGCCGAACCGGTAAGGGAACTCACCTGGGCCACGCCATGGGCGGCGCACCAGCGCTTGAGGCCATTCGCAATGTTTTCCACAGCGCGTGGATCGGCGTAGCTGGCTGTTCCTACCTGCACTGCGGAGGCTCCGGCCATCATGAACTCCGCAGCGTCTTCGGCGCGCAGTATTCCACCCATGCCGATAATGGGGATTCGTACGGCCTTCGAGACCTCGTACACCATGCGGACAGCAATGGGCTTGATCGCCGGGCCGGAGAGGCCACCCGTGATGTTGGCGATGCGCGGACGCCGGGTTTCCACGTCGATGACAAGGGATAGAAAGGTGTTGACCAGCGAAACCGCGTCGGCGCCCGCATCGGCAGCTACGCGGGCCATAGAGCCGATGTCTGTCACGTTGGGCGACAACTTTACGATGAGCGGCCTGCGCGAGGCTCCCTTGCAACGGGTAACCAGTTCTTCCAACAGCTTGGGGTCCGTGCCAAAGACCATTCCGCCGTGGCTGGTGTTAGGGCAGCTCGCATTCAGCTCGTACATCGCGATGCCCTGCGCGTCGTTCAGGGCCTGAACAACCTGCAGGCAGTCTTCAATGGTAAAGCCGAAGATGTTGGCGATGACGACAGTGTTTGTCATCTGCCGGAGTTTGGGGAGCTTCTCAGAGATGAATGCGGCTGCTCCCATATTTTGCAGGCCAATGGCGTTGATCATGCCTGCGGCGGTCTCGATAAGCCGGGGTGCAGGATTGCCGGCCATAGGCTCGCGAGAGAGACCTTTGGTGACGAACCCGCCGATCCGGTCGAGCGAGATGATGTCTTCGAACTCGACGCCGTAGCCGAAGGTCCCACTCGCTGCAATTACGGGTGAAGAAAATTCCACACCCGCGATGGTGACTCTCATGTCTGGACCATTCGGCGAGTTCTTATCCTGCGCAGGACTGCTCACCGGGTGATCACCCTCTCGCTTCTTTCCTGGCGAGTCGCCGGCTCGGGGCGCAACGCCTTCGTCAGTACATTGCCTACGCAGGCGGAGGGCTGATTGACCCGCAGTAAGGAGGCAAATGTGGCCGCTATATCCACCGGAGCGACGTGATCGTGATACGTCCCCGGCATGAAGGCAGAACCGTAAAAAGCCAAGGGAACATGGCGATCGTAGGAGTAAGGCGAGAAGTGATTCGTACCTCTGGGAGTGGACAATTCATACATCCCCGGCGAGATCATCACATACCAGCCTCCATTCGGAGAGTAGCTGTGCAGTATCCGTCTTCCCTCTTCGGTAGCGGGTAATTCGCCTGCTGCCATTTGAACGCGTGTGTAAACGCGGCGAATCAGCGGCCGGGGGGCAAGGCGTTGCTTGCTCACGCCGTCTGCCTCTGGAGGTAGCGTCGCTTCGAGGGCCTCTGGAAGCATGGCGGCTACAGCCTGTTCCGCTTCCACTTCCGTCACCTTTGCCTGTTCGAACGGACGCGGATCGAGCTCGCGGTAAGGCATCTCGCCGCCAAGGAGATAATTCGTCTTCTTTCCTGGCGAGAAGCGCTGGTTCAGCCTTAAGTTCAGCTCCTGATCCAGCTTCTGTAGATCGAAGGTGGCTGCCGGTATTCCCTCCTTGGCCGCAATGGAGGGCAGGGGTGCAATACCGTGGTCGCCCGTCAATGCGACCCACACGTTCCCCATGCCGCCGTCCACGTGCTTGTCCAGCCAGGTGAAAAAGCCGTCGAGATCGACATCAACGGCATCGATCATGGCTCGCTGCTCGGGCGCGTCCGGCCCCACAAGGTGGCCGAGTATATCGGTAGACGAGATGCTGATGGTCAGGACATCGGTCACATCGTGACTGCCGAGCCGCTCGCCGGCAACCAGGGATTTCGCGAAATCAAGAAGATACGACACCGAGGCGGGGGATTTCCCTACATCGTCGTAGAAGTGGCCTGGTCTTGCGTTCGCCTCTCGCAGTGCTTGTCCCGCGCGACCGCTTTGGTTGAAGGCCTGAGCCCAGGCAGGAAGCTGCGTCTCCCAATAGGAGGAGGTGACGAACTTGCCACTCGCGTGGTCGAGCCAGAAGGCTCCGTTAGAGGCGTGGCCAGAGGTGAGGATAGCAGCGCGGTCTTTGAGAGAGATGCCAAACAACTTCGATTTACCGCCGGTCGCGAGAACGACCTCATCACCAAGTGTCGAGGCGAGCTCGTTGCGCGGCGATGTGCCGACGTCTTTTGAATCGGGGTCGCCTACGATGGCATACCGCTCATCCTCGACCGAACTGACCGGATGTGCGGTCGACCGCTTCAGGTCCCACCAGTCGTTCAGCGAGATTCCATGTCCATCCGTGTAGGCTCCCGTGCCGATCGTCGAATGGCCCGGCGCGGTCATCGTGTTGGCGTAATCGTAGTAGCAGTCCGTGAAATAGGCGCCACGCTTCAGGAATAGGTTGAAGCCGTTCGCGGTTTTGAAGTCGTCGCGATACCGGTCCAGGTAATCGCCCCGGAACTGGTCGATTACGAGGATGACCACGAGCTTCGGCTTCGCGTGGTACGCGTCGGCACGAGCTGACAGCACGACAGTGGCCGGAGCCAATAGGAGGAGCAAAGCGGAAAGGAACCAACGCATTTCTATAAGGTAATCGCATTTGCCGTCATTCCGCCTATCGGAAATCAGCTTTGGAGTGAAGGCGGCTAAAATGTTCGTAATGATCGATCTGGCGTTCGTTCGGGCGAATCTTGCCCTCGTGGAAGAAAAACTGCGCTCGCGCGGTATGGACACGGTTGCCGCACTGGGCGGTTTTGCCGTTTTAGACCGAGAACGGCGCGAGGCCATCACACAGGCCGAGATGCTGAAGGCGCATAGAAACAAGCTGACGGAAGCCATTGCGACGCTGAGACGCGCAGGTGCGGACGCCACGGATGCGACAGAGCAGACACGCAGCCTGAAAGGTGAGGGAGAGAAGCTGGAGGCCCAGGCCGCTGCAGCGGAGGAGCGCCTGCAGGAGATCATGCAAAGGCTGCCGAATCTTCCGAAGAACGGGGTTCCAGTCGGCAGGTCGGCCGAGGACAACCGTGAGGAGAAGGTCTGGGGAGAACAGCCGGTCTTCGACTTCCCTGCCAGGCCGCACTGGGAGATTGGCGAGTCGCTCGGTATTCTGGACTTCAATCGCGCTGCGAAGATATCGGGATCGAGGTTTGTTCTTCATTTTGGCCAGGGGGCGCGGCTGGAGAGGGCGTTGGCGAACTTTATGCTGGACCTGCATACCGCCGAACACGGGTATACGGAGGTGCTGCCGCCCTATATGGTCAACTCGAAGTCGCTCTTCGGTACAGGTCAACTGCCGAAATTTGCGGAGGACTTGTTCCACTGTGACGATAGGGGCAGCTATGAGGCTGGAAAGTATCAGGACAGCGATCACTGGATGATCCCGACTGCTGAGGTACCGGTGACGAATATGTTTCGGGACGAGACGCTCGATGGGGCGCAGCTGCCCTTGTCTTACTGCGCATATACTCCGTGTTTCCGGTCTGAGGCCGGATCGTATGGAAAGGATGTGCGGGGGATGATTCGGCAGCACCAGTTCCAGAAGGTCGAATTGGTGAAGTTTGTGAGGCCGGAAGATTCCGATGCCGAGCACGAACGCCTGACGCGCGATGCGGAGACGGTGCTGGAGCGGCTGGGCTTACCTTATCGGCGTATGTTGCTGTGTACAGGGGATATGGGCTTCTCTGCGGCCAAGACCTATGACCTGGAGGTGTGGCTCCCAGGACAAGGTCTGTATCGCGAGATCTCATCATGCTCCAACTTTGAAAGCTTTCAGGCGCGGAGGGCGAATATTCGTTATCGTCCGGCGGGCGCGAAGAAGAGTGAGTTTCTGCACACGCTAAATGGAAGCGGGCTGGCTGTGGGCCGCACGTATCTCGCAATACTTGAGAACTATCAGCAAGCCGATGGGACGGTAAAGATTCCAGACGTCTTAGTGAAGTACATGAATGGCGAAACCGGCATCGGTCATTGTCCGGTAACAGGCAGGAGCTGAAACGATGTTCAAATTAATTCGGAATTACGTGTTCTGGGCCTATGAGCGGGGCAGCTTTCATTACGATGTGATGGTGACTGCCATTTTGCTCTTCATGTTCGTTTCACCACATCTTATTGATTTCAAAGATCGGCCGGTGGAGACGGTGGCGTTGCACGCGAGTGAGGTTCTCGTGAAAGAGGCTGGAAGCCTGGGCCAAAGCAGTCGCTTCCTATATCAGATCAGGGCCGATGACATGGGCGCGGCGGCAACTGACGAGGAACGCCGCGCGGCCATACTGAGGGTGATCGAGCCTATCTCGGGTGAGGTTTCGCTGGAGCGGTATGAGCCCGTTCTCGACGCGCACCAGAAGGTTATCGCCTACAATGCCTGGGTTCTTCGTTGATAGCCAGTACGTCACGCAGCATCTAATCCCCGAGAGTGATCTTTCCATGATGAACTTCCGCCACGCTGCTCTATCTTTCTTAGTCGGTGCAACCTTCTTGTTTGCTGCAGTTAGCAACGTAGCCGCGCAGCCTAAGCCGGGACATCTGGATGAGGTGCTGCGGCAGATGGATGCCGCCAGTCTGAAGTTCAAGTCTGCGGAAGCCGATTTCCGCTGGGATTTGTACGAACGGGTGGTGAAGCAGACGACAAGTCAGAACGGCACGATTTACTTCATCAAGAATGGCGCAACGACGCAGATGGGGGCGAGGATTGTGTCGCCGGCGGAGCGTTTTCTGGAGTATCGGGATGGTGCGCTCCAGGTGTTCGATCCGGGCGCGGATCATTTAACGACGATTCTGTCGAAGCAGAATCAGGCGCAGGTGGAGAGCTTTCTGACGCTGGGGTTTGGCGGGAGCGGCAAGGATCTTGCGCGGGCCTGGACGATTGCGGACCTCGGCATGGAGTCGATCGACGGGGTGGAGACGGCGGTGCTCGACCTGGTGCCGAAGGATCCTGGTGTACGTAACATGTGTACTCACATCAAGATATGGGTCGATACGACGCGTGCGATCTCCTTGAAACAGGTGTTCTTCATGCCCTCGGAGGATACCAGAACCTCGGTTTATACCAATGTCCGGCTGAACGACAAGGTCGATTTGAAGAAGTATGAGATCAAGACCGACAGCAAGACGTCCAGGGATTCTCATTGAGTTTTTTCCCGGAGCTGGAGGCTGTGGTGGGAAGCTCGATATGACTGATTTATCTGGTGTTTTTGAGGGATGTTTTGGGAAAACGTGGTTTTAAAGTGTGGTTTTTTTTGTGCAGGATGTGATCCTTTGCGTGGTGAAATGTGGTGAGCTGACTGCGCTGCTGTGAGGCGCTCCAGGTACGCCAAGTTTTTGAAGTTTATTTTCTCAAGGGGGCTGAGTAGCCTTCGCGGTGGAACAGGCTGCCGGACCAGACGATGAGCAGAGGGAAGAACTCCAGGGTGTAGCGGGGCTCGGAGTTGTCGACGGTGAACAGGAGAGCGCAGCGCAGGAGGACGAAGGCAAGCATTGACCAGGCCAGCGGGTCACTGCATCGGCCAGGGCTCTTGTCCTGGGTGGTTGAGGCAATCGAGGCGGTTGAGTTGCCCGGCGCGGCTCCTCGAAGCCGGCAGCCAATCCAATAGAGGAGACCGGCGGCTCCGAGGAAGAGATAGGCCAAGTTGAGAGTGGCGTAGGCGAAGGCAAAGAGGGTTGCGCGGGGGTGTTCGCTTGCCTTCCACCAGTCGAGCGGGACGGGCAAGGTTTCGGTCCGGGGGCGCAGCAACATATTGACGAGGCGGGCTGCGGGGAGAGAGAGGAAGTAGCGGACAGGATGCGCGTGGATGCGCTCCTGGGCCAGGGCGGCGAAGCGGGCGTCCAACTCCGGGGTGGCGTTGAAGGTCTGGTCGTAGTCGGCGAGCAGAGCGGCGGTGCGGTTGTACTGGGGGGCGGAGTCGAAGGCGCGCGAGGGCAGGTCGCGGATGTCGATCTCGGTGTTGTCGTAGTTCCAGTAGACCTGTTCGGTGGAGGCATAATCGACGGCCCAGGTGCGGAACCAGCGTTGGAAGCCGAGGGGAACAGGTTCGCCCGGGTCGGTTGCGTAGCGCGGGGCGAGCGGCTCGACGACGTGGAAGGTGCGCCAGTTCCGCAGGCTCCAGGGGACAAGCGGAAGGACTACACAAAGCGAGGCGAGGACGACCGGGAGTATCGCCTGGGCCGTGGTGCGGCCGCCTGGAAGCCTCCGGGTGACAGGTTGGAAGGCGGAGAGGGACGGCATTCGGAGGGATGCAGCCTGAATCCCAATGGGACGTAGTGCGACGCACAGCATGGCGGGGACTACGGCGGCAGCAAGGAGACCCTGCTCGGGCCGTAGCAGGACGGAGCAGGCCATGGAAGCGGCCGTGACCCAAAGCCAGCGGTTGTAGCCCAGGTCTGCGGTCTGCCAGCGGTGGAAGCTGTAGAAGGTGAGGGCGATGGTCGCCAGAGTGAGGGTTTCGGTGAGCGGAGCGGCAACATAGGCGGCCGTGAAAGGGCACAGCGCGGCGAGCCACAGGGCGGCCATACCGGCGCGGGCACCGAAGAGGCGTCGTGCGAGGGCGGCGACCAGGATGCAGGTGAGCAGGTCGAAGGCGCACTGGAGGTACATGATCGGTGTATAGCGGTCTGGGCCGAAGACCGCGAAACAGGCGGCAAGGAAGAGCGGATAACCCGGCAGGCGGATCAGGGTCGGAGCAATTCCATGGGGAGTCCGGGTGAAGCCGTAAACGCCATGCTGCAGGAGGTTCCTGGCGATGGTCCCGTAGATGAGGGTGTCGCCTTCAATGCGGCCTGCGTGGGCCACGAACCAGAGGCGCAGCGCAAGGCCAGCCGCCAGGGCCGGCAGAGTTGTCTTCAATCTTCGGCCAGTCATGTGTAGGTGAATCATACTGCCGGGGATGAGGTACAGGGAGCGGCAGGTCAGACGGCGACAGTGAATGTCTCTTCGCCGCGGGTGACGGCGCGGTACAGGGTGTCGCGTTCGAAGGGCTCGCGACCAGCCTCTGTGATGAGCCGCACGAGATCGGTCCGGCGCATTCCCTGGGGTGTGGTGGCACCGGCGTCGTGGTAAATCTTCTCTTCGATTACGGTTCCGTCGATATCATCCGCTCCGAAGCGCAGGGAGATCTGAGCCATCTTCGGCGAGACCATCTGCCAGTAGCTCTTGATGTGGGGGAAGTTGTCCAGCATCAGACGTCCGACTGCAATCTGACGCAGATCCAACATGCCGGTGGTACGTGGGATGTGCGCCAGTGCGGTGTTTTCGGGGTGGAACGCCAAGGGGATGAAGGTTTGAAAGCCGCCAGTCTCGTCTTGGACGGAGCGCAGCCTGACGAGATGATCGACCCGGTCTTCTATATTCTCGACATGGCCGTAGAGCATGGTGGCGTTCGAACGCAGGCCAATCTGATGGGCCATGCGCGCGGTATCTAGCCACTCGCTGCCATCGATCTTGTGGTCGCAGATGATATGCCTTACTCTGTCGGCGAAGATCTCCGCGCCGCCGCCGGGCATGGAATCGACTCCCGCGGATTTCATCCGGTGCAGGGTCTCGGAGATCGTCATCTTGCCGCGCTTGGCGAGGAAGGCGACTTCTACCATGGTGAAGGCCTTGACGTGGACCTTGGGGAAGCGGACCTTCAGCCCACGCACGAGATCCATGAAGTAGTCGAAGGGCAGGTCGGGATGCAATCCGCCGACGATGTGAAACTCCGTGACCGCTTCTGTATAGCCGGAGGCGGCGGTCTCCCATGCCTCTTCGAGCGCCATGGTGTAGGTTCCGGCGTCGCCCTTCTTGCGTCCGAAGGCGCACAGGCGGCAGGATGCGACGCAGACGTTGGTTGGATTAATATGCCGGTTGACGTTGAAGTAGGCGATGTTGCCGTGCATCCGCTCGCGAACGAGGTTGGCCAGCCAGCCTGCGGCGAGGATGTCTCCGGTCCGGTAGAGCGAGACCCCATCCTCGAAGCTCAGCCGTTCGCCGGACTGGACCTTGGCGGCAATGGGCAGAAGCGCCCGATCGTCGGTCTGGAAGTGGTGCCGGGGCCGGAAGCCGGTTGCTAAGCTCATAGCGCCATTCTATTCCTACCGGGTTGTCGGTGGGACAGCCGGCGGGTTTGTGAGTGGACGGGAATCGACCATGCGCGGCTGTATGACGATTCCGTCAAACAGGGTTGCGCCGATCAGGTGATCGCCCATGGGACGAACGAATCGGAGGTTCCACCCTGTGCTCTGATAGGTGACGGCTTTGTCCGGCAGATGGACGATGAAGACCATGGTGTTTTTGCGGTTGGATGTGATCAACATACGCTGCGTCGACTGGTCGAAGAAGAGGCTGTTGACTTCTCTTAGGTAGAGGTTCTTGAGGGTCTGCCAGGTTGCGCCTGCATCCTCTGATAGGAAGACGCCCTGGCGGCCGCCTACCCAAAGACCTCCGGAGTCGTCTGTGGCGATGGCATACACCTGCTCCAGGTTTTCGGGAAGCTTGACCTGCGTCCATGTGAGGCCGTCGTCGGAGGACGTCTCGGCGGACCGGAAGGTTGCGGCGAAGACGTGGGATTTGGCGGTGGCGACGAAGTTCCACCCCTGCTTTGTGGCGTCCGGGACAAGCTTCCAGCTCTCTCCGGCGTTGGTGCTGCGCAGGAGGCCTTCGGAGGTGGCGGTGTAGAGAGTGTCGCCGAAACGCGCGATCGCGTTGATGCCGGCGTCCAGGGGTTTGGATATCTCGCGCGGGGGGCGGGGGGCTTCCGGCGCCTTGTGCCGGGCCGACTTGCTGGAGGTGCTACGCCTGGAACTGGCAGTGGTTTTGCGTACAGGTTCTGCCTTGACGGGCTCTTCTGTGATCACATTGCCCACTCGGCTCCAGACTTCACCTTGCAGATGATACATTCCATGTCCGGTGCCGGCGAGAACGGTGCCATCCGCCGCCTGACCGAGGCTGAAGATATCGCTTCCGCCCAGACCCGAGCTCTTCTGCGTCCAACTGAGGCCGCCGTTGTCGCTGACGAAGACGCCGCCCGCGGTCTTATCGTTCACTACGCCGATGTAGATGGTCTCCGGCTTGGATAGATCCGCGGTGTAGGACGTGATCTGACGCGCTGAGAAGCCGCTATTGGAGGCAGAGAACGAGCTGCCGCCGTCGTTGCTGGCCAGCACGCCTCCGCGATCGGTCGCGAGGAGTACCCGATTGGTATTGGTGGGGTCGACATATACGTCGTTGATGATCAGCTCGGGACTGGTGGTACGCTGCCAGGAAGCACCTGAATCGACAGTACGAAAGAGCCCTTCTGTGGTTCCGGCGAAGACTATGTTGAGGTTCTGCGGGTCCTGCATCAAGACCCTGGTGCGCCGCGCGGTGGAGGGAATGCCCTGCACTTTCTTGAACTGTGCGGCGGCGTTGTCGCTCTTGTAGATTCCGGAACAGGCACTGGCGTAGACGACGTTTGCGTTTTTGGGATCGACGATGATCGAGAAGACGTCGGAATCGTCGATGATGCCCTGCTTGATGTTGGTCCAGTGTTCGCCGCCGTCGACGGTCTTCCAAGGCAGGTGCCAGGTGCCGGCATAGATGATTTCGGGATTGACGGGATCAATCGCGATGGATTCGACCTCATGCAGCTCCTGACTGCCTTCAGGGCTGATCAGCTTCCAGTGGTCGCCGCCATCGGTAGAACGGTAGACGCCTTTCAGGGTTCCTGCGACGAGGACTTTCGGATCAGAGGGAGCTGCCGTAAGGGCGCGAATGGACTGACCACGCATATCGGCGTCGCTCGTCCAGGTGATACCTCCGTCGTTGCTGCTGTACAGGCCGCCATCGGGGCTGCCGAGCACCCATGCACCGATGAGGAGATGCTTCGAGTCGGCTCGGTCGACGATGATCGAGTCCAGTGCGAGGTCGTCTCGCTGACCGACCCAGGAGGCGCGCTTCCAGTTAGCGCCGCCATCGTGCGATTCGTAGATCCAACCGGTCGCGGTGCCGAGGTACAGATGCATATGATCGTGCGGGTCCGCGGCGAAGGAGCGCGCATCTCCGCCATCGGGACCGAAGGGCAGCCAAGTAGCCGCGTGGAGCGCAAGGCAGAAAAAGGCAAGAAACGAGACGAGCAGCGGGGTCTGAAATCTATTTCTCTTGATCAACGGTTGTTCCAGTCTGGAGCTTTAGATCTTTGAAAGGCTTTGTGGCGAACCTGCGGATGGCGCGACTTCAACACAAAGGCTGACTGGGAGTGAACCCAGCCAGCCTGTGTGCCTTGTTGCATGGCGCTTACGGATTGACTGCTCGAAGCGATTACTGCTTGTGATGCTTTCTGCCAGCGCGGTGTTCCGGCTTGGCGTTGATTGCGCTTTCATCTACAGGTGTGACACCAGTGCTGTCCATCGTGGCGCCGGCGGGGATCAGCGTCGTCGTCACAGTCTTGCCGGTTTGCGTACCGGTGTAGACCGAGATGCGGCTGGCGTCGATGCCCTTCTCCTTGACCAGGTAGTCCTTGGTGTTGACAGCACGCTCAGCAGCGAGCTTGTCGCCTCTCTTCTCATTCTGGTCTGCGTTGCCGACGACTGCGAGCTTCGCATCGGAGGAGCGCTGCAGATTGAGGGAGATGTCATCCAGGCATGCCTTGGCTTCGTTGTCGACACGCGCCGGACGGCGGGTATCGCGGCCGAACGCAACCGAGCAGAGTGCGCTGGTCGTCGGTGCGGGCGGAGGCGGCGGAGGAGCATTGACTGTAACGGTGGCGGTCGAAGAGGCGGTCTGTCCCTTGTCGTCTACCACGTTGCAGGTCACGGTTATGGTTCCAGGTGCTGCGCCCGTCGTGGTCAATGTCGCGGTGGAGGTGCTGCCGGACACGGAGCCAGCCGATGCGCTGTAGCTGTAGGTGAGAGGACGATTCTGCGGGCTGATGCCGGTTGCCGTGATGGTGGAAGAGTCTCCCGGGGCAACGGTTGATGGGCTAGCCGAGCAGCTGATGGTCGGCGGCTCGTAGGCCTTGATGGTGTACGGAGCAGAGCAGTCCGCCATCTCGCCAGGCTTCGCGCCCTCGGAGATGTGTCCCTTGGCGGTATAGCTGCCGGGGTTTGCGGTCTTGGTATCGATGGTGGCGGTGTTGGATGTTCCCGAGATTGTGCCGCCATCCGTGGTCCAGGTATAGGTAGCCGTCTTCTTGGGGTTCAGGTTGAGCGCCGTACCGGTTACGGTGAGAGGATCGCCGGGGAATGCAGTATCGGGCGATACCGCGCAGGAGTAGGTCACAGGCGGAGGAGGAATGATGTGACCGAAGTGCATCACGATGCCTGTGCTGAGGACAGCCGCGCTGAGGTTGGTCCGGCCGCCGAGTACGCCGGTGGTGGGTACCGTGGTGGATGGGCCGTAATCAGCATGGATGTACTGGTAGTCGGCCTGGAAGAGGCGCAGGGAGAAGCGGTTGTTGAGGAACGGAAGATCGTAGTCCATGCCGCCGCCGACCGTCAGGCTGGCTCCCCACTGGTAGGGCTCGTGGTAGATGAAGGGATTGGACGAGTTCGGGCCGCCGAGACGCGCGCCGCCCGCGAGGCCGTGCGCGAAGAGGGTAAAGTTCTGCATGGGAGCGCGGAAGATGGGACCGGCGGATGCGGTATAAAGCCCATCGTTATGGCCGTCCGGATGCGCGGCAAATTCGATCTCGCCACCGACATACTTGTTGAAGTAGTATGCGCCGCTGCCGATTGCGCCTACATCGATCGACGAATAGTTGATTCCGGCGGGCTTGACCTGTCCGTGAGCTCCGAAGTAGGAATATCCCAGAAAAACATCGACGCGCGAAGGGTTATTACCCATCGGGGCGGGTGTGCTGGGTGTTTGCGCACCCAGGCTTGCAACTCCAAGACTGACTGCACATGCAGCCAGTACGGACCGGCCTACATTACGTAACGGGCGATAAACCATTCGAATTCCTCCACTCAAAATGCTGCGTTTTGTACGAACCTGCGTTCAAGGGGTCGTTTTGTATTGTTCGATTCTTTACAGCTTACCGCAGTTGCTAAGTAATCCGGTAAAAAAATACGTCCGGCGCGACACTATTTTCAATACTTTACCAGTGGAAACGGTAAAAATATCCGTGTTCTTAAGAAGATGTACCCGGCGAGTAACATGTACTTTAGTACCCTCGGTGCTCAAGAGAGATTCAGGGTCTTGCGCATCGTGCCTCGCTCCTGTTGGATCTTCTCCTGGAGCAGAGTGATGGCGTAGAGGAGCTGCTCGGGACGCGGGGGGCAGCCGGGGACGTAGATATCTACCGGGATGACCTGGTTGACGCCCTGCAGCAGGGCATAGTTGTTGAAGACTCCGCCAGAGGTCGCGCAGGCGCCCATGGAGATGACCCACTTGGGCTCGGGCATCTGCTCGTAGAGGCGGCGGATGACGGGCGCCATCTTCTGCGAGACGCGGCCCGCGATAATCATCAGGTCGCTCTGGCGGGGCGAAGGACGGAATACCTCGGCTCCGAACCGGGCAATATCGTATCGCGAGCCGCCCATCGACATCATCTCGATCGCGCAACAGGCCAGACCAAAGGTCATCGGCCAGACGGAGTTCTTGCGCACCCAGTTGATCGCGGCATCCATCGACGCCAGAACGATTCCTTCGGGCTGCTCCGCTCCCCAGCTCACCTCGCGCAGCTTATCCTGATTCTTTCCGAAGCTGTCCAGGGTGCCGAAGAAATAGCGATCGCTCTTCTGGGGAACCGTGGTGGGGCGGCCTGTGCTTGTGTTCTCGCTCACCGGTTGTGCTGTGTCCTGCGCGGATCTGGTCATACTCGCATTATAAAACCCATGCTCGGGCGTACAGGATGCATGCCTATGCCAAGCAGCTTTTATTCCGGCACGCGAAGCAGCCGGCCTATCGGGCATTCTCCTCGACAGCCTGGAGCAGTGCGTCGCGGAGCAGCCGTCGGTCTTCGGCATCCAGCTTCGCTCCATCGCGGGTCAGGTAGAAGACGTCGATGGCCATTTCGCCTTCCGTATCGACAAGTGCGACCTCGATATTGCATCCGTGACTGGCCAAGGTCAGGCTCAGAGCTCGCAGCAGACCGGGCGTATCCTGCGCGACCACTTCGAGCAGAGTGCTGTGGGACGAAGTTTCGGTGTCGAACTCGATGCGGGTTGCGACCTGGACGAGCGGAGCCTTGCGCCGCCCTCTTCTGCGGCCGCTCAGCAACTTTTCCAACGAGACTGCACCGGTCAGCACGTCATGGACACTC
Organism: Edaphobacter sp.; assembly: GCA_965277265.1. Taxonomy (GTDB): domain Bacteria; phylum Acidobacteriota; class Terriglobia; order Terriglobales; family Acidobacteriaceae; genus Edaphobacter. The sequence continues at coordinate 3,137,799 of CBDICF010000003.1, read as the reverse complement.
TTGACGAATGCCTGATGTTCGGAGGCGTTCATCTGCAGGGTGCGGAAGCTGTCGGTAAAGCGGAAGTTGTCCACCACCACGCCCTGATGATTTGAAAACGCATCCGCGGTAAGGATATTCATCCCCCAGGCCGCAAGCGCTCCGGCGATGGCTGCAAACAACTGCGGCCGGTCGCGTGTGACCAGCGTCAGTTCACTCACGCTCGGCGCATAGAGGAAATCCAACTGTACGGGATCTTCGGCGAACCGAGTGGCCATGCTGAAATGCGAGCGTACCTGCACCGGCGTCCGGGTCAGCACATATCGCTGCGGGAATCCTTCGAGGTACTCGGCTACCGCAGGCTTCTGGCCGGGTAGCAGCGCCGCGACGCGATGGACCAGCTCACTCTCGCCCTGGACTCCGAGACGCTCGTCGTCGACGCTGCGGTCAAGGTAATTTGCCGTGGCGATGTACAGGCGCCAGAGGTTCTCGGCCTTCCAGGGCGTCAGGGCGTCCGGATGCACCGCGTTGATGTCGGCGTAGGTGAAGAGGGTCAACATGCGCAGGGCTTCGGGGGTCTGCACCTTGGCCGCGAATGCCTGCACGGTCTCCTCATCGAAGATGTCGCGGCGCAGGGCAGCCGACATTTCCAGGTGGTTGGCGATGAGATTCGAGACCAGTCCGCTCTCGTAGGAGTCGAGTTCGAGCCTTGCCATGACGCTCTGGGCGAGCCGGGCACTCTCGCGCGCGTGATCGCCGGTGCTTCTTCCCTTTCCGGTGTCGTGCAGCAGCGCGGCGAGGTAGAGCAGCCCGGGATGCGGCAACTCACGCAGGAGTCCGTCGAAACGGCTGGCCCACTCGGAGATCGCCGCGGCTTGCGTTGTCTCCAGCCGGTGCAGCGTATCGATGAGCACGAACGTATGCTCGTCGACGGTGTATCGATGGTATGCGTCGCGAATGACCAACGCATCGATACCGTGGAACTCCGGCACCAAGAGCTCGAGCACACCCAATGTGTGCATGGACCGAAGCGCGCTGCCGGCAAATGGGCCGGTCAGGATCTCTCGGAGAGGATGCCACAGCGCGGGCCCCTCCTCCAGATGAGCGGATAGGACGGGCAACGCCTGCGACAGCCGTTCTTCAGCCTCGGCGCCGAGCGTCGTTCCAGCCGTGCTGATGGCGGCAAAGACCCGCAGAACGATGTCGGGGTCCTGTGCCGGATCGTGGCTGCCGGGAGCGATAGAATCCAGTACGACACGGGAACGTTCGAGGCGGAAGCCCTGATGCTCGATCCGGGGATCCACCCGCCGCGACTTCCTATGGGGCTGGCGGTTTGGCTTCAAGCCCAGCAACCGCGACGGAAGCTTTTGGGGCGGCGATGACTCCTCGATCATCTGCATCGCGCGCCGCTGCACCGTACGCGCATGGCGGAAATACGATCGCATCCAATACGCCGCATCCGGCTTCTTGAGCTGCAGTCCCACCAGCCCCACCATGGCTTCGGCTGCGGCATCCTGCGCCTGCCAGTCGAGCGTGTTGTCGTCCCGCTCGTGCCGATAGTGCAGGAAACAGCGTACAAGCCAGAGAAACTCGACTGCTTTGAGAAACTCGCCTCTTTCGTCCACGAGCGCTGGCCCCGCGACCGAAGTGGCGTCTGATTGCCTCACGTCTTTTCTCGGAGCGCCGGGCGCCGGGCCACGAAGCACATTCAGCCACGCGCAGACATGGACGTCCCGCAGCCCTCCGGGACAATCCTTGATGTTGGGCTCCAGATGAAACAAGGTGTTGCCAAACTTCGCGTGACGCGACCGGGTCAGATCCAGCAGGCCAGCGACGATGGCCTTCTGGTCGCGCTGCAGCAGCTTCGGAACGACCTGCCCCGCCAGCCCGCCATACAGTCCGGCGTCCCCGGTCACGAAGCGGTGGTCGATCAGCGACAGGGCGAACTCCGCATTCCCTTCCTGAAGCCGCTCGCACTCGGCGAGCCTTCGGGTGGCGAGCGAGACCCGTATTCCGCAGTCCCACATCTGCTGATTCATCGATCGAATTGCATCTTTGACGTCTTTTTCCGTGAGCTTTCCGTCAAGCAGAAAGAGCAGGTCGACGTCGGAGCAAGGAAACAGTTCTCTTCTTCCATACCCCCCCAAGGCAACTAACGCAATTCCTTGAGACAGTAGCGGGTCGTGTTCGACGGCCTTTGCCCAGAGCTCGGTCGTCAGTTGATCGAGCGCAAGAGAGCGTCCGGCGATGGTTGCGGCCCCCGATGCGCCGCCGGCCTCGAAGGCTCCACGAAGCTCCAGCAGCTTCCGCTGGTATGCGCCCCGCGTTGTGCCATTGATGATTTCGTTGATCTGCATGGCCGCTCAAAGAAACAGGATTTTGATTCGCGTGATCGTCATCCGAAGAGGCTATCGGACAATGCCTAGAGCGCGATCTCGCCCCGCTCGTCGTTCCGAATCCGAATTGCTTCGTCGATCCTGGAGATGAAGATTTTGCCATCGCCGATGGCTCCGGTGCGGGCTGCCGAGGTAATCGCCAGGATCGCTTTTTCGACCATTGCGTCGGAGATCACGATCTCAAGCTTAACCTTCGGCAAGAGGTCCACCGCATACTCGCGGCCCCGGTAGAACTCCGTGTGTCCCTTCTGGCGGCCGTGTCCCCTGGCTTCGGTGATGGTCATTCCTTCGACGCCGATCTCCACCAGCGCGTCCTTGACTGCGTCGAGCTTCGATGGCTGAATCACGGCTTCAATCTTCTGCATGTCCTGTTGTCCTCTCGCTGCGATCATTCCGTCGCTTCGTCGTTCCGTCATGCCGCAAGGTTAGTGCGCCCAATCGTATCCTTCTTCACCATGCTGCGAGATATCCAGTCCTTCGCGCTCGTCTTCGATACTGAGCCTGAGCCCTATCAGCTTATCGACGATGAACAGAATGCTGAGCGTGCCGACTATAGACAGGCTCCAGGCAATCGCGACACCAAGCAACTGGTTGAACAACTGACGCCAGTTTCCTTCGAGCAGGCCGGTGGCTTTGCCCGCCCCGAAGATGGGGTTAACGACGCTGCTGGCGAAGACTCCTGTGAGGATGGCTCCCATGGTGCCGCCCGCACCGTGCACGCCGAATGCGTCGAGAGAGTCGTCATAGCCGAAGATGGCTTTGACCTTGACCACCATGAAGTAGCAGAACACGCCGGCGATAGCTCCAATCAAGAGCGCCGACATGGGCGTGACAAATCCCGCGGCCGGTGTAATCGCCACCAGCCCGGCTACGGCGCCTGAGATAGCACCGAGAGCGGAAGGTTTGCCCTGGCGCAACCACTCCGCCGCGCTCCAGCTGAGTGCCGCCGCCGCCGCCCCGAAGTGAGTCGCCACGAATGCCGAGGTGGCCAGCGTACCGGCCGACAGTGCCGAGCCTGCATTGAAGCCGAACCAGCCGACCCACAGCAGGCAGGCGCCGATGAAACTGAGCACCACCGAATGAGGCGGCATCGGCACCTTCGGGTAGCCCAGTCTTTTGCCCAGGTAGAGCGCGGTGACCAGCGCCGATACGCCCGAAGTGACATGCACCACGGTACCGCCCGCGAAGTCCAGGCAGGGGAACCGCCCGCCCAACGCGGCGTTCAAGAGACCGCCCTTGCCCCACACCATGTGGGCCATCGGACTGTATACAAACAGCGCCCACAGGATCATGAATACGAGCATGGCCGAAAATTTCATGCGCTCAGCAAACGCACCTGTAATCAGCGCAGGCGTGATAATGGCAAACATCAATTGGTAGATCATGAAGGTCTGCAGCGGAATGGTAGCCGCATACTTCGCATCCGGCTCCAGGCCTACACCATGCAGAAATGCGTTGTGGAGTCCGCCGATAAATGCATTGCCTTCGCCGAACGCCAGCGAGTACGTCACGAGCGCCCACAACACGGTGATGACGGCCATCATCGCGAAGGTCTGCATCATCGTGCCCAGGATGTTCTTCTGCCGCACCAGGCCGCCGTAGAACAGCGCCAGCCCAGGCCCGCTCATCATCAGCACAAGTGCGGCGGAGACGAGCATCCAGCCGTTATCGCCCGCAGTCTGCGCTGCTGCAATGGCCGCGGTGTTGTCGGCGTTCTGCTTTTCGAGTGCGGCAATGCGGTCCGCCTGGCTAGCGCCGGAGCCGGCCGCGGGAGTGACACTCTGCGCCATCAACCGCGCTCCACTGACAAAAGCGCCGCCCACGAGCAGCGCAAGGACGAACGCCAGAAACACCTTCACCACGGAACGGCGCATGACATACATAGACCGATCACCCCGATTGAAACGAGTAGAAAGCAGCAGATGAAAGACACGTCCGCGTTCGCCTTTTCGACGATCTTCGATGCATAGAACTTTGCCGAAGTTATTGGCGAAGTCCCCTTTGGTGTGCCCCTGATGCGCTTACTCTACACAAGGCGACTCGCAACGCAAAGCGAGAAATGCAAGGTCACGATTCGACCTCGGGTATGATCGTCAAAAGAAAGGCACCCACTATGGCCACCGCTACACTCTACCGCTGGAGCGAGGTTGAAACGGAACAGCTGAATCCGCTGCTTACGCGCCAGTTCGTCTCCGGCAGCAAGGCGATGTTTGCACGCATCGTGCTCACCAAAGGCTGCATTGTTCCGCGTCACTCGCATTCCAACGAGCAGCTCGCCTTTATCCTCGAAGGTTCGCTTCGTTTCGACTTCGACGATGGAAGCTCTCATACGGTGAATGCCGGCGAGGTGTTGGTTATTCCGGGCGACCTTCCTCATTCGGCCACCGCGCTCGAAGACACGATCGACTTCGACATTTTCGCTCCACCCCGGCAGGACTGGCTGGATAAAGACGACAGCTATCTGCGGTAGCCTGCGCTCTGCTGCCTAGTGGGAGGCCATGTATCCGCGCTCTCTCATCCATTTGGCCAGCAGATCGGGCCAGATGCTTAACTCGGGATTCGCCGGAGCCAGCCCTGAGCCGTGGGCTCCATGCTGGAAGATATGCATCTCGGCGGGAACTCCCACTTTTACAAGTGCGGAGTAGAACATGATGCTGTTCATCACGGGGACCGTGTGGTCGTCGGTGGTGGCAAAGAGGAAGGTTGGGGGCGTGTTCGCGGTCACCTGCAACTCCGCCGATAAGGACCGCACGAGATTGGGATCGGGATTTTCCCCGAGCAGATACTTCAGCGAGCCGCGATGGAGGTATGGCTCCTGGAACGTAATCACCGGGTAGGCGAGGACGAGGAAATCCGGCCGGCTTTGTCTCTGCTCGATCAGGTCCGTGTCCCCGGGTTTGCCGGAGTCGAAGTGGGTTCCCGCGGTGGCGGCGAGATGTCCGCCTGCCGAGAAACCCCACATCCCGACATGGTCCTCGGCCACGCCGAACTCCGTTGCGTTGGCACGCACATACCGGATCGCCCGCTGTGCATCGTCCAACTCTGCCGGGTAGTGATACTTCGGTCCCAGGCGATACTTCAGGACAAAGGCCGCGACACCTCGCGCATTCAGCCACGCAGCCACGTCGGAGCCTTCCTTGGTCATTGACAGGTGCTGATAACCGCCGCCCGGAGCAATCACGACACCGGTCTTCGTTGCATTCACCCCGGCGGGCAGATAGATGGTGAGGGAAGGCTTGTCGATGTCCTCCTCGCCCTGGGCGGCTGGAGCGCCGTTGGGCCAGAGCAGTATTGTCTTCGGCGCAATGGGGTTAGACGTGACCGTACCCGGCACCTGTCCCAACCCCACCCCGGATATCGCTAATACCAGCAGCACGCAACTAGAAATGCCTTTCACCGATACCTCCACGCAACCCGGTATAACTTCCAGAGCCGATGCTCGATAGTACAACTCGCGCCTTCGACATCTCTCCTACCGATCCCGTACCCTTCTAGGAGTGGACCTGCACAGGGAGAATGTATGAAGCACCTGGTTAAGAGACAACTGCAACAATCGATCGCCACTTTGCAGGCCGTGCTCGCCGACGAGCAGATCTGCGACACTCTTGTCGACGCCGGCCGAGTTACCGCCGACGCTATGCGATCGGGGCATAAGCTCCTGGTTGCGGGCAATGGCGGCTCGGCCGCGGATGCACAGCACCTGGTAGCCGAGTTCGTGGTGCGGCTGACGGTCAATCGTCCCGCACTCCGGGCCATTGCTCTTACGACAGACACCTCGATTCTCACCGCCGCCGGGAATGACTTCGGCTTCGATCAGGTATTTGCCCGGCAGGTGGAGGCTCTCGGTCAGTCCGGGGACGTGTTCCTCGGGATCTCCACCTCCGGCAACTCCGCGAACGTGGTCAAGGCCCTGCAGCAGGCGAGGGCCATGAAGATGACGACTATCGGATTCAGCGGCAATGGCGGCGGGGCGATGCGCGCGCTGTGCGATCACAATATCATCATCCTATCCGGGGTCACGATGAACATTCAGGAGTCGCACCTCGCGCTCGAACACATCTTCTGCATGCTGGTGGAGCGCTTCACCTTTGGCGCCGACTTCGACAGCAAGCCGCAGATCCTTAGCGAGTAACGTTCCCAGATTCACTGACGGCAGGGGAGAGGGATGCGCTGCTGAGCGATCGGGTGATATTATTCTCCGATTGAAATTGTTTCTCCTTCTCCCAGGAGTCGACTCCGTGAACCGCCTTCCGCTTTTTCTTCTCGCCACTGCTCTTGCCAGCCACTCCGTCCCAGCCCGAACCCAAGTCAACACAGCGATGATGAAGTATGCCTGCGGCCCGGCCAATCGCATGTTCGCGACCCTCAGCCCCGTTTCCCGCTTTACCGATACTACGGCCGGGTTCGACCTGCTGCCCTCTCCGGAGGTCGCGGGAAAAGCCTGTACCAGCGACAAGCCTTTCTTCTTCTCTGTACCTATTCCCGAGGGCAACTATCGCGTCACCGTCGTCCTGGGCGGCCCGCAGGCTTCGGTCACGACGGTGCGCGCGGAAGGCCGTCGCCTGATGCTGGAGAAGATCGCCACCAAGCCCAACGCATCGCTCACGCGGGTATTCGACACCAACGTCCGCTATCCGGAGATCAATGGAGATCCCAACAACCGCGTTCGCCTGAAGGATCGCGAGCAGGGCATTCTCGACTGGGACCATAAGCTCACCCTGGAGTTCAACGGCGACCATCCCAGCGTGCGCTCCATCGACATCGAGCCGATCACCGAACCTGTCATCTATATAGCGGGCGACTCCACCGTCGTTGACCAGTACTACGAGCCCTGGGCTGCCTGGGGTCAGATGCTTCCCCGCTTTTTCCGTCCCGGAGTCGTGGTCGCCAATCATGCCGAATCCGGCGAAACCACACGCAGCTTCGTCGGCGAGCATCGCCTGGAAAAGATTATGTCGCTCATGAAACCCGGCGACTACCTCTTTATCCAGTTCGCCCATAACGACATGAAGCCCAACGCCGTGCCGCTCGAGGATTACAGGAAGCTGCTGATCGACTACATCGCACAGACGCGCGCCAAGGGGGCAACCCCGGTCCTGGTGACGCCCATGAATCGCCGTACCTTCGATGCCGCCGGGAAGATCACCAATTCCTTCGGCGGTTATCCGGATGCGGTGCGCGAGGTTGCGGCCCAGCAGAAGGCAGCGCTGATCGACCTGAATGCAATGAGCAAGACACTCTTTGAAGCCATGGGACCTGAGGGTACGCTCAAGGCTTTCATGCACTACCCGGCCGGGTCCTTTCCTGGCCAGGAAAAGGCGATCGCGGACAACACTCACTTCAATAGTTATGGAGCTTATGAGCTCGCCCGGTGTGTCGTACGCGGCATCCGCGAAGACAAGCTTCCCATCGCGAAGTTCCTCGATCCCAAGGTGCCCGAATTCAACCCTGCGCATCCGGATTCCCAAGCTGACTTCCACCTGCCCTTCACCCCGATCCTGCATCCCGGCGACCCGACCAAGGTGGGCCAGACCTAACTTCGGCTGATTTGTCCCGTGGTCGGCCGGCAAACCGTGGAGTTTGGTTGGGTATACACCGCAAAGGGGTCCTGCCGGACGGGCCCGCTACGCGCGGGGCGGTCACTTCGTGACTCATATATCGGTCTTGACGACATCTGCTATACAGGCCCTCGCGTTGGCCGGGAGGAAGACCGAAGCACATCGGTTGGAGAATCGTCTTACAAGCCACAGCCGCTCAACCTGCAGCTTCTTTTCCGCAGGATCAGCGTTCGGCGAGCAGTGCGCGAACATCTTTTTCGAAATCGCGCTGTTGCACTGCGCCTGTATAGGTTTTTGCCACTCTTCCTTGCCTGTCGACCAGGATGCTGGTCGGCAAACCTGCCATGCCATAGGCCAGCTGCGACATCGGTTGAGGCAGCGCCACCGGATAGGTGACGTGAAGCGCATCGACAAACCGCTGCACCTTCTCTGTTCCACCTTCGTCCAGCGATACCCCTACGATCGCCAGTTCTTTTTCCCCAAGATCGTGCGAAAGCCGGATCAACCCGGGCGTCTCCTCCCGGCAAGGCCCGCACCAGGTTGCCCAGTAGTTCACCAGGACGACCTGTCCGCGATGATCTGTCAGACGCCATGTCCCACCGCCCAATTGCGACATAACCAGCGCGGGCATTGCCTTGCGCGCCTCTGCCGTCGCAATCCCGCCGGACTGGGTCGATCCGAAATGCCATGCCGCTGCCATTACGGAGAACGCGATCGCAGCGATACCGTATCGAATCCAGCGGTCCCGGCGAACGGTGCTGGGCTCCATCCGTTCCATTGCTCCCTCCGCTTAGTTCTTTTCTTCCCTGCCGCCACTCTGTAGAGTTAACAGGCGAAGTACGACGGCAAAACTCAAGGGGCAAAGACATTCGTATCCCACGTTCGACCACTCTGCTAAAAACGATAGCCCTTTTCTGCCTGGTTTTGTCAGCTACACCCGCTGTTCCCTACTCCATCCAGACCCACGAAGAGCTGATTGATCTTGCCTGGAAGCAATCGATTCGCCCGATTTTGCTCAAGCAATATCCCGCCCTTACCGATAACCAGCTCGAGACCGCCCACGGATATGCCTATGGGGGCTGCGCGATCCAGGACTTCGGGTACTATCCTTTCGGGAACAAGTTCTTCTCCGACCTGACACACTATGTTCGCTCGGGCGACTTTGTCCTGAGTCTGCTCCGCAATGCGCACACACCGAACGAACTCGCCTTTGCGATAGGTTCCCTGTCGCATTATATTGGCGACACGGTTGGACACAGCTCCGCCATCAACCTCGCAGTTCCCGTGGAGTTCCCCAGACTGCAACAGAGGTATGGCGCCTCGGTCAACTACGCAGAGAATCCGCACGCCCATATCCAGACTGAATTCGCCTTCGACATCAACCAGCTTAGCAAGCTCCGCTTTGCGCCCTCTGCCTACACCCGCTACGTCGGACTCGAAGTACCTACCGGCCTGCTCGCGAAATCGTTCTACGAGACCTATGGACTCCATCTTCCCGACGTGATTGGCACGCGTCAGGCCGCGATCCGCACCTATCGGTTTGCCGCGCGGCGGTTCCTTCCGGACATTGCACGCGCCGAAGCCGTCCTGCATAAGAAGAGCTTCCCCGAGGACCTTCCCAGCGCCGACCTCGATCTTTTTACCCATGATCTCGTTCAAGCATCGACAGAAAACGAGTGGAACAAGTTCCGCAAGGTTCCCGGTGTTCGCAGCCATCTCTTCGCCGGATTCATCTATGTCCTGCCGAAGGTTGGCTTCCTCAAGCTCCTCGCCATTCGCGGTCCGAATCAGAGCACCGAAGATCTGTACATCAGGAGCGTCAATCATTCGATCAAATCGATCCGCCTGGTGCTCAATCACTTCGATACCGTTCAGAACTATCTGCCGAACCGCGACTTGGACACGGGTCTGAAGGTCCAACCGGGCGGCTACGTACTCGCCGACAAGACCTACGCAGAGCTGCTCGCGAAGCTGACCAAACATCCCGAACGGCCAATTCCCAAGCAGGTGAAACACGATTTGATTGAATACTATTCCAATCCCCAGGCGCCGATCACCACGAAGAAATATCCTGAGAAATGGGCCAGGGTTCAGGCGGACCTGAAGACACTTGCAACCATGAATACGGTAGGCGACCTCGATCCCGTTCTCGACTCCATGGACGACTCCGAGTAACGGAAGACGTCGACTGCGGATGACTGCGGATGATAAGGATACGAGCGAAGCCGACCTGGCCTAAAGGGCTTCCGGCGACGCATTCTTTACCAGCATCGGAGCATCCGCGTCAGGCTCCGTCTCCACCTTATAGTCGAGGAGGCGAAAGAAGCGGTCCACAGCCATGAGCGTCACCTTCGCCACTGCCGCCGGATAGACCAACCGAACCACTGAGCCGGCCGCCAGCACCCCCCGGACCAGCCCTCCGCGTACAGCAACGCAACGCTCAGGCCGGTAGACGCAGGATGCCAGATCGGTAATGCTTAAAACCTCGCTGGGCGTGCAAAGCATCGTCTTTGGAGGAGCCATGCGGTCGATCATGCTGAAGATTTCTAGCTTCGATTCAAGCTCATCCGGAACGAAGTCTACCGCGAGGTCCGCCTCACGAACCGCGTCTTCGACCGTCGAAGCGAATCTGATTCCGGCGGCCACCGGGTTCAGCCGCCGATCGGCAAACTCAGCCTCTGCTTTCCGAAGCTTCGCCGGCATCACATCTTCCAGTACCACATGGAAACCAGCTGCGGCACACGCCCAGGCGAAGCTGCGACCCGACACGCCGGCACCGATGATTGCGACCGTGCGAATGGCACCAGGGCGAATCGCGTCCCGCTGCTCCAATGACGGCTGAGCCTCAGCCGCCTCGTTCACTTCTTCGCCGCAACGGCTGAGATCACCGACTCATAGCTCGGCTCGGACGCCTTGATGTGCTGAGAAACGCGCTGGCGATCTTCCTCTGACAGGGACGGCAGCACGGCAAGGATGCGGCGCAGCGTGACTGATATGTCGTCAACAAAATTCATGGTGCGGATAGCTTCGCCGGAGAGAGGCATGGGGGTGATACTCCTGAAGAAATGAAATGTACTCCTGCAAGTCTAAATGCTGGAGCCCAGCTCTGCCCGCTTCGAGGCCTCCTCGGATGGCTTGCCGGCCTCAACGCCTTCGATCGGCTTCTCATATCCGTCGCGGTCGGTTACCGCCATCAACGCGGCAAGTTTTCTCGCGAAATCCGGGTGAATCTCCGATAAGCCGAATCGCCAGCCCCAGTTACCAGATGCTCCGGAGGGCTTATTCATCCTAGCTTCGCTGCCGAGATGCAACACGTCCTGCAACGGAAAGATACATGCGTTCGCAACCGAACAGGCAGCGGCGCGCATCATGGCCCACACAATCTCGCCGTCGCTGTGAATCGTTCCCAGATAGGTCTGTACACTCGCGCGTTCCGCTTCATCCGCGTCCCCGCGCCACCACCCAAGAGTGGTGTTGTTGTCGTGGGTGCCGGTGTAAGCGACCGTGTTCGGAACATATCGGTGCGGCAGGTAGAGATGCGCGCCGCGATCGGCGAAGCCAAACTGCAGAATCCGCATGCCCGGAAATCCGAAATGCTCGCGTAGCTCGTCTACTTCAGGCGTAATCAATCCGAGGTCCTCGGCGACAAAGGGCAGCTTCCCGAAGACATCGCTGAGCCGTTGAAATAGTTCGTGTCCGGGGGCCTTGACCCACTGCCCAGTGGTCGCAGTCTCCTCATCGGCCGGAATCGACCAAAACGCCTCGAAGCCGCGAAAATGATCCAGCCGGATGATGTCGTACAAGGTGAGCGAGCGCCGGAACCGGGCAACCCACCAGTCGAAGCCGCGTTCTTTCAACAACCCCCATTTATACAAGGGATTTCCCCATCGCTGACCGGTTGCGGAGAAGTAGTCCGGGGGAACACCCGATACCCGGGTGGGCTGCAGATCTTCATCCAGCTCGAACAACTCGGGATGGGTCCACACATCCGCGCTGTCGTAGCTTACGAAGATCGCGACATCGCCCATGATGCGGATCTTGCGCTCCGAACAAAAATTTCTGAGTGCGCCCCACTGCTCGCTGAAGAAGAACTGAACCGCCTGTTCAATGGCAAGTTCGCGGGCATGCTCGTTCATCACTGCCGTCAGGGCGTCGTGTTCGCGGCGCGCATGCTCTGCCGGCCAGTGGTCCCAACTGATGTAGTCATACATGCGCCGCAATACGTTGAACATCGCGTAATCGAGGAGCCATGAAGAATTGTCCTGACAGAAAGCCGAAAAACGCGATTTTGGTCCGTCGTCGGCATGATCGAGGAAGTTCGCCGCGGCCTCTTCGATCAACGGCAGCTTCAGCCGGTTGACGGCGTCGAAATCCACCGGACCCTCGTGTCCCGGCAAACCCGCGATGCGATCCGCCGCGATCCAGCCCTCCTCCACCAGTCGCTCCAGGCTGATCAGGATTGGATTTCCGGCAAATGCCGAAAGCGCGGAATAGGGCGAACTTCCGTATCCGGTCGGGCTGAGCGGAAGCACCTGCCAGACACGCTGCTTGGATGCGGCCAGGAATTCCGCGAAGGCGTAGGCTGCCGGCCCGAAGTCGCCCACCCCGCCGTAGGACGGCAGCGAGGTCACATGCAGCAGAATGCCCGACAGTCGCTCCTGGTTGTTCGCTTCCCCACCCATCACTCCCCCTTGTGCTGCTAAGCGTATGATGCCGAAACCATGCAGGCTGCGGCAACGTCGCGGGGCACGCGCAACTGAATCAACGCCGGTACAAAAATACCCCGGGAAGGCTTGGCTCCCCGGGGTAGTTTCAGACGATCTGGCAATCGCCAGGTTTGTTTTAGCCGCCGAAAGGAGACGAGCCAGGTTCAGGCTGCTTCTTCGAGAACCTCACCGCTCCGCCCTTCTCATACTTCTGCGTGAGGTCGCCGATGTAGACACGGAAGATCTCCTCATGCTGCTCGTTGAGCAACTGCTCACGCGTCTGAGCGAAGTTCTTCGTAATGTCATCTGCTGTAGGCTCCTGTTTCTGTAGCACGTCCAGCACAATACCCGTGCGTCCTGCATTGATTGGACCCGAGATACCGCCCACCGGCAGTGAGAATGCCACCGATCCCGGGCCTGTCATTGCGCCGAGGTCGGGAACCTGGCCATCCTTGCCCACCAGATCGCTCGTCTTGAGCGGAATTTTCATCTCCCCCGCGGCCTTCTTCAGGTCGTTCAGCACCTTCGCTCGATCGTCCAATTTCCTCAACTGCGTATTCAGCAGTTCAGGGACCTGCTGCTCGCGATAATCATTCAGGATGTGTGGCTTATACTCCGCGAAATCGGGAGCATGTGCAGGCTTCACATCCAGCACCTGAAATACGGCGTATCCGTCGCCGGTTGAGACCGACGCTGGGTCAGCATTCTTCACGACGGCGAATGCCTGCGTCAGCAGCCCGGAGCCATCTGCCAGCCCCGGAATCACTCCATCCTTTGCGACATAGTCTGTCGTCACTACGTGCAGACCCTTCGCCGCAGCAGCTTTGTCCAGGCCATTCTTCTTTGCATCGGAAGCCAGGGTGGAAGCAAACGTCTGCTCCGCCGCGCCGGCCTTCTGCTGCTCGATAATTGGCACAATCTCGGGCTTCACCTCCGCGAGCGGCTTCAGGTGCGCGGTCTTTTTATCCTCTACCTGGAGGATGTGGTACCCGAACTGTGTCTTCACCAAGTCCGATGTCTGTCCCGGAGCGAGAGAGAACGCTGCCTTGTCGAACTCCGGTACCGTTTTGCCGCGATCCAGCCAGCCTAATTCTCCGCCTTGCGCCTTGCTCCCCGGATCGTCCGAGTTTTTGCTCGCCAGCTCCGCGAAGTTGCCGCCTGCCTTGATCTGCTTCAGCAGATCCTCCGCTTTGGCCTTCGCCGCCGCATCGGTCTTCTCGTCCGACCCTGCCGGAACCGCGATGAGAATGTGACGCACCTTCACCTGATCTTTGACCTGATACTGATCCTTGTGCGCGTTGTAGTACGACTGCACCTCGGCATCGGTGACCTGCGGCTTGCCTCCGGGAAGGTTGGACGCATCGAACGCGACGTACTGAATCTTGCGCGTCTCGGGAATTGCATTCGCATAACGCGCCTGATTGTTCTTGAAAAACGTTTGCAGGTCAGCATCGCTGGGATTGATTGTCTTGCTCAGATCGTCGGCTGAAATCACCGCGTAATCGAACTTCACCTTGATTCCCTGGGTACGGTAAGCCTCGCGAACGGCTCTGTCCGATACGGTCACGCCACCTGTAATCAAGGCCTGAAGCCGGTTCAGCTCCATGTCGGCCTTTACCTGCGACTCGAAGTCGCTTCGTGTGGTCTGAAACGCACTTTGCACGAAATTGATGTAAGCATCGTCCCCGACGTAAGTTCCATTGGGAAAGAGGTACTGCGCAAAAGGACCCGTCTGCAGTTCGCGCCGGAGGTCCTCATCGCTCACCTGCAGGTTCATGCGGTCGGCCTCGTGCTTCAGGATCGCCCGCTGCACCAGGATCTGCCCCGCACGCTGTGCCATATACGGCAGCAGGAAGTCCGGAAGGTGCTGCTGCTGCAACTGTCGCTGCGCCAGTTGATTGACCTCGGTCGCCTTGATTGGAATGCTGTCGCTTCCCAGCTTACCCAGCCAGCCCGGCTCCCGCACCGTCGCATAGACGGCCGCATCGTTGCCTGTGGCGTTATCGAAGATGCCCGGGACCAGCGTGATGACCATCGTGATCACGGCGAGCGAGATAATGACGGCGAAGATGATCTTGATGAGGCGGTTGTCCTGCTGCAGAATACGAATCATGCTTGACTGAAACCTTCGCTTCGCGCGAACCCGGCTCGAACCGAACCAGGTGCGTGCCCGGGATTTTGCGTGACCTTCGGGTGGGAGCTCATTAACTCGCGCCACGCCGGTTGCAGGGGCAAGGAACAAGTATAAATCAGCAGCCGTCTGAATTCATCTCTTGCGTGATTGCGACTCGTTTCGCGATGACAGACTATCTACACGACCACACGTCTTCTCGACAAGGTTCAGGGCCGCCTTCAGAACTTCGCAATCAGGGTAACCCCGCCAACCAGCAGGAGTCCGCCAAGGGCTCTCAAGGGATTGATGGGGTGGTGATCCATGCGGAACCAGCCGAAGTGATCGATGACAAGCGATGTGATCAGCGCAGCCGTCACGGTAAAGCCCATGAACGGTCCTGCCCCGACCCTGTTCACCAGAGTAAGTCCTGCATACACCTGAACTGCTCCTACGAGACCGCCGATTGCCGCCCACCAGGGCATGTCCGCCAAGTCCTTCGCGGTGGGCAGCGGATGAGGCATGATCAGGAACAATCCGGCGAAAAAGAAGGTGATCAGCGCGAATGACACCGTCGACGCCAGCCAGGGATTGATGAGCGAGTGCTTCAGTTGACCGTTCATGGCAGCGCCACAGGTCTGCAGCGCACCGCCGATCAGGATGAAGGGAAAGATCCAGCCTGCGTTCATGTGAGTCTCCTTTAGCTTGTCTGAATCAACTTGTATGGAAGAGCATGTGCATCAGAATGGCGCCGCCGACCGAGGCCAGGAGCGCCACTGGCATGGCTAGAATCCCAACCTTCAGGAAATCCCAGAAGCTCACATCCAGCTTCTCCTTGCGCAAGGCGAGCAGCCAGAGGATCGTGGCGAGTGAGCCGGTAACAGAAAGGTTTGGACCCAGGTCCACGCCGATCAACACGGAACTTGCGATCAAGCCCTTCACGTGAGCGGCCTGCAACGTCCCGCCGGCGATTAGCCCAAGCGGCAGATTATTGACAAGGTTGTTCGCGATTCCGACAACGAAGCTCGTTACGAGTGCCCCGGCAGCCGGCGCCAGACCCTGCGCCCAGTGCAACGCTGCCTGGGTGACGGAAAGGGCACCAATGCTTTCCACCGCATCGACCATAATGAAGAGTCCCGCGACCAGCGCCAGGGTTGCCCAGCTGATTTCGCGTGCCAGCTTCAACGGATTGCTGCGCGCCTTGATCGAGACGACCGCCGTGATCGCAAGCGCGGCGAGACAGGTCGGCAGGCCCAGATCCTTGTTCAACGAAGACGCAGTGAGCAGCACCGCGATCATGAAACCGAGTCCGGCGAGAACCACCTTGCCGCTTCCATGCAGCGGCTGGGCCTCTACTTCCTGGTCGATGGCGATACACAGCGGCTTGCGGAATACCACTCGCAGCACAAGGTACGTGGCCACAATCGAAAGAAGACAAGGCACGCCGAAGGACAACAGCCACTGACCCAGCGAAGGCATACCCTGATGGAACACCACGAGATTGGCGGGATTCGAGATCGGCAGCACAAATGACGCCGCATTCGCCACCAGCGCACATGCGAACAGGCATGGAAGCGGATCGACCCTGGCTTTGCGGACTGCAGTCAGAATCGCCGGCGTCAGCACAACGGCCGTGGCGTCGTTCGACATGAATATCGTGACCAGCGTACCAATGCCATACACCAGCAAAAACAGGCGGGAGCACGAGCCCTTTGCACCACGCACCGCGACCGAAGAGAGCCAGTCGAAGACACCATGTGTTTGCGCTAACTCCGACAGCAGCATCATGCCGATCAGGAACAGGTAGACGTCTGATCCTTCGGCGATAGCTTTACCCGCAAGCTTCAGCGGTATCAGGCGAAGTGCGATGAGCAGTAGCACCCCACCGCCAATCCAGTAGACCTCCGAAATGCCACGGGGGCGAACCAGCATCAGCAAGATACTGACGCACACGATGACGGCCAGCAGAGTATGCCCTAACGCAGGAGAAAACATCTACCATTTTCTCCCGTTCTTGTTGGGCCCAAGCTGCGTTCCCAGCAAGCCACGCTCCGGCCACGCATCGATGGCGTTATCCTGATCCCGGGCGGCGCGATCGCGTTCCTGATATGCAGCGATGCCGAGCACCATGCGAATCGTATCTTCCGCCGTTCCTCCGTTCGCATCCTCGACCCTGACGCAAACCGGGTAGATGCCGTCGGCCAATTCGCCCCTCTTCAACGTGCCCTCCCAGACATCGCTCTGGAGTATTCTTGAAAGGACGACCGTTCTCCCCTCCAGCGTCGCAACGGCGTTTGTCACGGCACTCTCGCTCCAGGACTTCGCGCGAATCCGCAGGTCGCCGGACGGAATCACACCATCGAGCGAGGCATTCGTGATAAAGCGCTCATCCGCCGGCGAAGTGATGATGACCGCCGGCAGATCGCCCAGCGCCAGAAACTTCCAACTGATCACGTTTCCGTCAATATTGGTCACCGAAAATCCGGCGCTACCTTCTTCAATCTGCCCTGTAGATCGGGTTGCCGTGTAGAGTGTCAGGCCGTCGTTGGCCAGCTCGTTATAGTGAGTATGCCCCATGTCGATGAGCCGCACCGCAGGGCCTTTCACCAGCGCGTCCAGTTGCTCGCCGCCTTGCTTCAAATCGCTCGGATAGCAATGGAGAAAGAGCACTGCCGAGCCACCATCGGCCTCGGTTTCCCGAAGCTCCTTCTCCACCCAGTCCAGTTGCTCAGGCGATAAAGAGAACGAGCCAGGGTCGGGCCGGTCAAAGGCGTTCAACGCAAGAAATGTGACAGTTCCAACCTTGAAGCGGAAGTGCGTTGCCGCCGACATGAACCTCAGAAAGTTCTCGAAACTCTTTTCGTGGACGTCATGGTCTCCCACAATGCAGCACCAGGATGCTTTCAACTTGTCGAGCGCAGCGCGAACAACCTGGTACTCCGACGAGCTGCCATGATCCGCCACATCGCCCGGAAGATACACGAATGCGATTGAATCAGCAAAGGCTCGATTGACTTCGCCGACGAGATCGATCAAGTCGCGATGGTTCTGCTCTCCCGCTGCCGCCATGTGGAGATCGCCGATATGCACCCATGAAATCACTCCGGCAGCATCGGGCGGCTGCGGCGAAAATGAAGGGGGCGTAGGTGTCGCGGTCATGCAGGTTCTCCTTGAGAATCAGATGAAATGCTATTGGGCAGTGTCTCGGGAAATGCAAAGAGCAGTAGAGTGAATGATGCCAGCGCGACCGCGCCCAGCGAAAGAAAAGAAATTCTAAAATTGAAATCCTGAACAATTCTGCCGCCAAACGTTGTGCTGAGCGCAGCTCCGATACCGACGGCGGTTGCAAGCGCCCCCTGAACCAGGTTGAAACGTCCGGTCCCACGCGTTCGATCCGCTACCACCAGCACCGCGACCACACCGAAGATTGCATTCGCCACCCCATCCAGAAACTGTATCGCGATCAGTGCCACAGCCGAATGTGTCAACGTATAGAGCAGAGCCCGTATCGGCAGAACGCCAAAGCCGACCAGGAGTAGCGGCTTGCGCCCGTGTGCATTCGCAAACCGGCCGATTCTGCCCGCTGTACACATGATCACCACCTGCGTAACGATGATGCACGCCGACATGAAGGGGGCAGCCGAGCGTGCCGAACCATGCGAGAGCATCTCTCCCAGCTGCGGCAACATGGCCGCATTCGCAAAATGGAAGAGAAAAGCACACGCGAAAAACACCAGCAGAATACGGTCATGAGCTATATCGAAGAGAGAATGGCGCTCTGCACCGGATGGCTTCGCTGTTCCGCCGCGAGCAAGATCGTAATCGATCTGATCCCCCCGAATGGCAAGCACGGAGTAAACGGTCGGAATCGTCAGAAACGCTGCCATCAGGAAGATCGAACGATTGCCGAAGAAGTGGCTTGACACGGCGATCAGCAGAGCGCAGGCAACATTGCCCGCCGAGTTGAACGCCTGATTTGTTCCAAACTGCCGGTCGAACAGCCGCTCTCCAACCAGGCCGAGCGTAATGGCAGCGAGCGTAGGTGCGAGAAACGGTCCCGCCGACCCGATGAGAACCTGCGAAAGATAAACCGCCCACGGAGCCGCGGTAATGGAAAGAAGAATTGCTCCGCAAGCGAGCACGCCAACGCCTGCGACAATTACCATTCGCTTCGCTCGGACATGGTCGACTACCGCTCCGGCGGGAGTCTGCAGGACAACAGTAACGATGCCGCCCAACGTGAGAGCGACGCCTACGCGACCCGGATTCCAACCCGCCGACGCCAGATATGCCGCCAGGAATGGACCCAGTCCCGTTTGCACGTCCGCTAGAAAAAAGTTTGTCGCCTCAAGTGCTAGGATGCTGCTCTTTGCATCAGCATCGTTTGCACCTTGCATTCACGCCGGCCTTTCAGATCCTCAAACCTTTTAGTCGAGATCAGTCGTCCAGCGGTTGGATGCAGATTTCCGTGCGCTTCTGTCAATTGGCCGGTCTGCCGCGCCTCGCGTCAGAAATTGAAGGCAAGCCCCGCCTGGATGGTTCTCGGAGATTGCGCAAAAAACAGCATCTGCCCATCCGCCGAGAGGAAAGGCCGATATCCTTGCGCGAGCAGATTGGTGATATCCACTGTTGCATTCAGGCCGGTCGGCAGGAGATTTCCCAACCGAATCGCCTGACGCATATAGCAGCTCAGATAAGCCTGATCGCTGAAAGCTGCATAAGGGTCGACCGCGGTTACCAGCCGGGATGGCTGCAGGCGATAGGCCGCGCGAATACTTGTGCCGCTCCTGACCACTTTGCCCTTTAAGGCGATCGTAGCCGACTGAGCGAAGTCCGGTGTGAGCCCCCCACGTGCAGACGATGCAAACGATGTGTCCGAGAGAGCGATACCCCCCGGGCCGCTGCTCGAAAGCGCCGCACCTGTGCTGTACTCGATGGCCAGCCACATACTGGGCGTCAACGGTTCTGTCAGCACGATATTGAGACCTTGGGTTTTGTATCCGCTGCTCAGAAAACGAAAGTCACCGGTAGAGGAATCGGCTGTAACGCCATTCGTGTTCGAAGCTTTGGAGCCGAGGTCTGCGGTCCCTGCGAAGGCGGCCTGACTGAGGGCACCTCCACCCGAGACAACCACCCGGTTCAGCGAGTCCCGATAGAACGCAACCTGGACCACACCGGGGCCGACCTTCCGGCCTAAGGAAAGCTCCTGATGTATTCCACTATCCGTCTCCAGGCGTCCCTGATAGATGACCGCCACTGGCATTGGCTGTTCCGCGCCATCCAGTCCGGCATAAGACTGAAGATCCTGCGAAGTCGCCATCCGGTAGCCCACGGTCCAGTCCGCCGCAGGACGAACCGTCACTTTGAGAAAGGGGCGGGAAGCCGAGGTGGTGCTTGACGCATGCAGCACGTAGATCGTTCCGCCCGCCTCAACATCCACCAGATCGCCCAAATGCATCTTCTGAGCGCTGGCCAGTTGCATCACCTGAAGTCCGGTAAACCCGTTTGATCCATTCGATTCAATCAGCTCCGGGTGAGAGCGGTAGCTGATCGCGGTTCGAGCCGCCCCCGCGAATCCGAGCTGCCGCTCATAGGAGGTTGCTATATCGATCGATGAGGCGTTTCCCGAGTTCCCGCGCGCTGTCCCGACATTCGCTCGCAGCTTCAGCGCCGCACCGTCGTCTAGCACCCGATCCAGGGAAAAGGCATTATGTAACCCAGCTTCGCCAAATCCCCCCTCGCCATCGGTTACGGCAGCCCGGGCACGCGTGGGAGGTTTGATTCGCTGGGTCTCGCTTGAAGAAATCGTCAGGACATCGCCATCTTCGTCCCAACGCAGGATGGGTCGGTTTGCCGGGGAGCGCAGTGTCCATCGCCAGTCATCGCTCGGCTCATCGGCCCGGCGGCGCTCCGCGGGCAGCCACGCAGCCGTCTCAAAAAGGGTGCTCAACGTGAGATTGACGATTGCCTGAGCGCCGGACCTCAGCTCCAGGTTGCCGTGCAGTGATGGAACGAAGAGCGCCGCGCTGGCACGGACCTCGTACTTCCCGGGTACGAGATGAGCGATGAGGTAGCGGCCGTGCAGGTCGGTAAATGCAGTCCCCACAAGGGCCGAATCAACGGCAAGAACCTGCACCAGCGCTCCCATCTGCGCCACACCCTGGGCATCCCGCACGACACCCGAAACCGCTGCACCGGACTGCCCCGCAGCCCTGCCCATCACTGATGTGATCAGCGTCAGCGCCAGTATCACGATCTTCACCTGCGGTCGTAGCACAGTCATGCCGTCCTGCGCGTCGTGGCCTGCTGAAAGAAACTCCGCGCCTAGAAAGGAAGGATCGCGTATGTACAGTTTGCGCCGGTGGCCGGTCCTCGCTATTCGCATCTGCGAGACCGCGCCCCTTTACTTCTGAGGCGCTCTGCCTAATCGATTATGAACGGCGCAGATTCTGCGATCTGCTGCTTCGAAATTCCATCGTTCACCTTGATGTTGACCTGATACTTGCCAGGCTGCAGGCTGGCCAGCGAAAGACTCTTCTCGATCGTGACCTGATCCGCGTTGGGGTTCGTCTTCGAGGTCAACTCCTGAGTCTGCAAAATGGCCTTATTCGTGGCCATATCCACGATCTGGTACTCGATTGTGGCATCGTTATGCTTGCTCTTATCATCGATACCGAGATTGTAGACCTGCATCCAGAAGTTCAGATTCTGGGCGCGATGGAAGGTAACCGGAACGGCAACGCCCGTCGGCACCCGCGGGCGAATGCGCGTATTTCCGATTACGAAGTTCCCCGCTCCAATATCCTTAGAAGGCACCCGCTCCATCTGGTCAGCCAGGATCAACGAGGAAGAGGCCAGACGATCGTCGTCATACCTCGGAACATTGACGCTGCGCTGCCATCTGCCAATATGGTCAGGGTTGTTGACATCCTTGATGACGATGTCGATCTTGTACAGGCCCGGACGAAGCGGCAGAGACTTCCAGTAGACAGAAACATTGTTGCGCGTACGGGCCAGCAGTTCGGCCGGAACCTGAACGTTTACCGTATCTTCAAAGGTCTGAATAGGCTTGTGATTCAGGTTGGAAACGCGGCCCAGGATATTGACCGTACCCATGGCAACGCCATCTTTATTGCTGAACGTGATGTCGCCATTCCGGATCTGCAGCGTCAATGGAACCAGCACCGTGTCGTTGGTCACCTTCACGTAATCCGTGCGAACGTCGAACAGAAATGGAGGTCCCGTCAGAATCTTCGACGTCGCCATAAAGGATTCGAGATCCTTGAACTTGATCTCGGGAGGGGCCATCAACTTCGCGAACCGGTCGAGCCGATCGAATTGCTTGCTCTGGTTCTGAGCTGCCATGGGTCCGGCGCCAAGCTGTTCCAGACCTCCGCCAGAGAACCGGTCTGCCTTACTCGATTGCCCCTGCTGCTCGTACAGCGTGGCCCCGGCTCCTGGAACGTGCTTCAACGCGTCCTTTTCAGAGCGATCGATCGTCATGTGGTAGTCGCCGCACATGCAGCTATCCACAAATTCGATGTCGATGTTATCGCCAATTCCCTCAAGGTAGCGGTAGTGCCAGATCTCGAACGGGAAGGTAGAGGTGTTGCCGCCGCCCTCTTCCATCGGACGGTCGTAGCTCCCGCCGCTTGGATGGGAGTCGATGCTGTCCGGCTTGCCGTAGGCGATGTAGATATGTCCGCGATCGGTTCGCCAGCCGGGCTTGCCTGCCGCGAAGTGCTCGTTGGCATACGCAATACGTGCATAATGCTCTTCCCGGTATTCATTCTCCGGCGAGTCAGGATTGGGATTGCGCCGCAACCAGAACTGCTCGATGAACTGGTCGCGTTCTTCATCGTTGCTCAGGCTCTTGAACGCCTGCATTTCCTGATCGGTGATGATCCAGCGCACGTCTTCATCGACCCACTTCTTGTACTCGCCCTTCAGTTCGTACCGGAGAGCCTTATTCTGAGCGATCTTTTCCTTATCGGTGAGCGGGCGCTTCAGCGGATCCGGCTTCTCTACCGTCACTGCCCCTTTGGTCACGCCATCAGGCTGGCTGCCGGGCAGATCCTGCGCAGGTAAAGCGCGAGCCGGAATCATCGCTAAAAACAGTAAAGCCGAGCCTGACAGGAAATACCGCGCGGTTGACATAGTGAAGGTGGTGCTCCTGGTACCAGTCCGTATTGTAGAGCTGTTATAAGGCAGGTACAAGGGGATAGACTCTCACCGCCGCCTGTTATCATCATGCGGACTCATAAAATACATCGTCAGTCCGGCCAGCCCGTGGTCCGAATTCTGCCGCAGCTCGCAGCTTCCCATTTTGCGCAAGATCCCGCGGAACGCAAACGGCTCCGATACCGTATCTGTTCTTGCAGGTAGAAAAACCCGAGACGCGCAGCCAGTTTCACGGACGCGCAAGAGAAAGTTGTCCATGAGCGCGAAGAAGATAGTTTTGATCGTGGTGGCCGTCCTGGTTCTTGCGGGTATCGTCGTCGCCACCATTCTCCACGGACAGGGCAACGTAACCAAGGTAGCGACCGGCAAAGCCGTGCGTCAAGACCTCATCTCGGTCGTCAACGGCACCGGACAGATCAAGCCCAAGACCTATGTCAACATCGGCGCTACGTCCTTCGGCCGCATCACTCATCTCTACGTCAAAGAAGGCGATCACGTAAGAGCTGGCACTACGTTGGCCACCGTGGAAAGCGTTCAGCCCCAGGCTACCGTTTCGGCCCAGCAGGCTGCCATTGCCGCTGCGCGCACCGACATCGCCAGCTACGTCGCTGCGGAAAAGACAGCCCAGGCCAACATCGAGCAGGGTAAAGCCGACCTGGAGCAGAAGAAGCTCGACTTTACCCGCGCCCAGGCCCTCTACAATGACAAGCTCATCGCCAAGCAGGACTTCGATGCCAAGCAGGCCGCCTACGACATGTCCGCCGCAACGCTCGACCAGCGTCAGGCGGCTCTCGCCCAAGCCATCGCCCAGACCCAGTCGCAGCGCGGCCACATGAACCAGGCCGTTGCCAGCCAGCGGTCCAACTTCGACGCGCTCGACAAGACGATAAGCCGCGCGCCGTTCGACGGTCTTGTCACCAATGTGCCCGTACGCGAAGGGGAGACCGTCGTAGTCGGCATCCAGAACGCCGAAGGGTCCACCTTGATGACACTCGCCGACATGTCCGTCATTACCGCTGAAGTCAAAGTGGACGAGACTGACATTGTGAATGTCGCGCTCAATCAGCCGGCCGACGTCACTGTTGATGCCCTTCCGGGTCGCATCTTCAAAGGCCACGTCACCGAGGTGGGCGACCAGGCCCTGCTCCGCACCACAGGAATCGCCACCAGCCAAAGCACTACCGGCACCGAGGAGGCGAAGGACTTCAAAGTCGTCGTGACCATCGATCAGACCCCGGGCCAGAAAAACGACGAACTCCGTCCCGGACTTTCCGCCACCGCCAAAATCACCACCGCCCACAAGCCAAACGCCCTCACCATTCCCATCCAGGCGTTAGTGCAGCGCGACCCTGCGGCCGAAAAGACTCTCGCGGCAAAGGCCGGCAAATCCACTCCTGTAGCGGCGAACTCTCCTGGCCTTACGGCTGCCAAGCCCCAGCTCGTACAGGGCGTCTATCTTCTCGAGACCCACCGCAAGAAGCTCCGCGTTATTTTTGCTCCGGTCACCACAGGAATAACCGGGGCGACCGAAATCGAAGTCCTCAGCGGTTTGAAGGAGGGCGACGAGATCGTGACTGGCCGCTACAAAGTTCTCCGCACTCTTAAGAGTGGGACAGCCGTCAAACGGGACAACAGTCCGGAAGCGCTCGCCAGCCCGGACGAAAAATCGTAGCGGCGCAATGGGTAGCGCACCGAAGTTGAAATCAGCCACCAGCGTGGAACTGCGTGCCCACCGAAGCCGTACTATTCTTAAGGAAGTACAGACCGGAGAACCGGATGGCCATCGAAACCGCAGTTGATCCAGCCCTGAGAACCAGCACCCCCCCAGGCCCTACCCCGGGCGATGTCATCGTCACGGACAACCTCTGGAAGACCTATGAAATGGGCGATCAGCAGGTCCACGCCTTGCGCGGCGTCAACCTCCGCATACGTCACAATGAGTACGTCGCCATCATGGGCCCGTCCGGTTCCGGCAAATCCACGCTGATGAATCTGATCGGGTGCCTCGACTCGCCGTCCCAAGGCAAGTACTGGCTCAACGGTCACGACGTATCGGAGCTCAACGATGACGAACTCGCCCGCATCCGTAACAAGGAGATCGGCTTCGTCTTCCAGACCTTCAACCTGCTCGCACGCGCCACTTCGCTCCATAATGTCGAACTCCCGCTCATCTACAACGGCACACCCGCCGCCGAACGCACAGCCCGGGCCAAGGCGGTGCTCGAGTCCGTCAATCTGGGTACCCGCATGATGCACAAGCCCAACGAGCTCTCGGGCGGTCAGCGCCAGCGCGTGGCAATCGCTCGCGCATTGGTGAACAGACCTTCGATCATCCTCGCCGACGAACCCACCGGAAACCTGGACTCTAAGACGGGTGATGAGATCATGGCCCTGTTCGATGAACTCCACGCAAAAGGCAACACCATCATCCTGGTCACTCACGAGCCTGATATTGCCGAATACGCTCACCGTATCGTCACCATTCGCGATGGCGTCATTGCCGGCGACCATCGCTCCACCCGTATCCGCACACAGCCGTAGCCGGAGCCGCAGGTTCAATAGCACTACACCCGCTGGCTCCCCTTCCCCGTCTAAAATGGAATGATGGCAAAGCTTTCCCGCCGTTGCATTACCTTTGCACCTCTTGCTTCATTACTTCTCGCCTGCACGCTGCTCCACGCGGACGCCGGACGTTTCGACCTCACTGGCCCCAAGATTGAGGTCCACGTCAAACGCGGCGACAGAACGCTGCCCATAGCCCAGGTCCCGAACCTCCAGCCCGGCGACAAAATCTGGCTGCATCCGGACCTCCCCCCCACCCAGTCCGTCCACTATCTTCTAGTCGCAGTCTTTCTGCGCGGCACCACCAACCCTCCTCCCGACAATTGGTTCAATAAGATTGAGACCTGGAACAAGAAAGTTCAGGAGGAAGGCGTCGAGGTCACCGTTCCCAATGAGGCTCAGCAGGTGGTCCTCCTCCTCGCGCCCGAAACCGGAGGCGACTTCAGCACCCTCCGCTCAGCCGTCCGCGGGCGCCCCGGAATCTTCGTCCGGGCTTCGCAGGACCTCGCCGAAGCAGGCTTCGAACAGTCCCGCATAGAGAAATACCTTGCCTCCATGCGCCAGGTGCCGCCGGGCGATCCGAAGGCCCTGATGGAGCACTCCACCCTGCTGGCCCGCACCCTCAACCTCAAGCCCAACGACGACTGCTTCAAACGGCCGATTGAGCTCCAATATGACTGCCTCACGCAATCTGGCAACCAAACCCTGCTCGACGATGGACACGGCCAGACGGTGGTCGACAGTCTGACCAGCGGTCCCAACTCCGACTTCATCAACCAGGCCAGCTACACCGGGCTGGCCGGGGCCGGGAACTACAGCGCCTACGTCGGTGCCATCGTCGACCTTGTCCGCATCACCAGCACCCTGCACACTGCGCACTACCAGTACATTCCCGCCATTGCTTTTCCAGACGCCGAAAGTCTGAACCTTCGCCTCAATACTCCGCCGTCCTTCAATAATCCGAAATCGGTCATCGTCATCGGTCTCCCTGCGGTTCAGGCTGCCGTTCCGCCGCCGCTCCGGCCATCCGACCCCAAGCGGATCGATTGCCTTCTCGCGCCTTCGGTCGTCCTCCCGGTCGAAGGCGCGCCCCTGGTTTACTCCACCGCGTTCGCGCACGACCTTGTTCTGCACGTAGACGGCCCTGGCCCTGGGCGCGACATTCCCGTGACTCCAGACGCCTTCCAGGGGGGATTGGTTCTCGCAAGCACATCCAGCCGCAAGCTCCTGCCAGACGAGGCTGCTCCTCCAAGCGCAGCCGTGAAACTCTCGGCGAAATCGCCTGAAGCTCCAGCATCGGCCTCACACTCCGAAACAACCGCCAACGCCGATGCCCACCTCGACACGATTACCGGCACCGTCCGAGGCTTCTGGGGTTTCGACTCTTTCAGCGGTCCTACAGTTCAACTTCAGGACACCGCCGGCAAAAACTGGAAGCTAGCTCCCGGTGACGTTCTCATCGCAGGCCGCGAAAACCACCTTGCCCTAAGCTCAACCGGAACCGCCTGTATCGAAAAGATCACCCTCGACAGCGCATCTGGAAAGCAGGCGGATACGAAGTGGAAGCCGGCATCCGAGCCCGGCTCCGTCGATGTCGAGGTGTCGCTCAAGTCCTTCAATCCCGGAGCCCTTCACCTGTCCGTCCAGCAGTACGGAGAAGCGAAGCCCGAGACCGTCGCCGCCGAGACCTTCTCCGAGCCCGCTGTCCTCAGCGCTCTTGACCTCCATGCCGGCGACACCACCGCCGACCTTACCGGCACCAGCCTCGACCAGGTTAAACAGCTCACAATCAACGATCTCGTCTACACGCCTGCGCCTCCCAGCACCCCCGCAAACCAGGACACCGCCACGCCGGTCCCGGCACCGTCCGACCCCGGCACCAACCTTCGCCTCACCCTTCCTGCCAACTCGCAGGCCCCGAAGTTCCGCTCGGGAGAGAGGCTGAGCGCCCGCTTCACCCTCAAGGACGGCCGGACTCTCAGCCTTCCGGTCACGGTGGCGCCGCCGCGTCCCTCTGTATCCATTTTGAGCAAGAGCATCAGCCAGAGCGAGGGCTCTCCTATTCACCTTGCCAATCAGGACGACCTGCCCGTTGACCAGCAGCTCACGTTTTCGCTCAAGTCGCCTGCTCCCTTTCCCCGCACGGCTCAGCTTGAGATTGCCAACTCGGACGAATCCCTTCACACCCTGCTCGATGTAGCCAACGGCAAACTCGTCCTGCAGAATCCGCACACGCTGCTTGCCTCGCTCGACCCGCTCAAGGCCTTCGGCACCTCAGCCTTTGGGCCGCTCCGTTTGCGTCCTATCTCGCCCGATGGCACCACCGGCGACTGGCTTCCTCTGGTCACCCTGGTCCGCCTCCCCACCTTTTCGGAGGTTCGTTGCCCAACCGATCAGACGCTTCCCTGCACAGTTACGGGATCCAGCCTTTATCTGGTCGACTCGATCGCCGTCGACGCCAGCTTCACGAACCCCACCACCGTACCGGAAGGCTTCATCGGCCCAACGCTGTCACTCCCCCGCCCCGCCAAGACGGGCTTTTACCTGCGACTTCGCGACGACCCTGCCGCTGCCAACCTTGTGACCCTTCCCATCCTGTCGCAGACTCCAGCGGCAACGGTCAATAGTCCAGCGGCGGCCATCGTGCCAAAGATCGTCTCAAGGAACTAATAGCCTGCGTGATAGAGGGCGAAGACGATGGCAGAGGCTACGAGACAGTAGATGCCGAAGAGATACCAGCGCCCTTCTTCGAGCCAGCGGCTGAGCCAGCGCAGGGCGACGAGACCAGCGAAGAAGGAGAAGACGGCTCCGAGCAGGCTGTAGACAATGCTTCCGTGGAGATCGATGGGTGTGCCTGCCGCCGTCGCTTCATGCGAGGCTTTGACGAGGCGGAGGAACTCGCGGCCCACGACGGCGGGGGTAAGGACGACGGCGAGGGCGAAGCTGAAGCGCTCGGCGCGATCCTTGCTGGCACCGGTCAACATGCCGGTGGAGATGGTGGCGCCCGAGCGGGAGAAGCCGCGGAAAGGCAGGCATAGACCCTGGATAGCACCGATCCAGCCGGCCTGTCGCATTGTGACGCTATCGCCATAGACTTTCTCGTGTGCGCCCATGCGGCGCTTCTCCATGAGGCCGGCGATGAGGATGAGAATGCCAACAGCGGCGAGGGCTGGGGCGATAAGGTCGAGGCGGTCGAAGAGGAGTTCGATCTCGGCCTTAGGCGCGCCTTTGAACATCGTCTTTTCAATGAGCTTATTGATGGCCTCTCCGATGATGCCGGTGAGGGCAGTTGCCCAGATCACGCGGATGGCGAAACGCTTGAAGGCATCAGAGCTGGCGAAGTAGGTGCGCTTCCACTGATTCCAGAAGTAGACAATAACCGCGAACATGGTGCCGGTGTGGAGCATGACCAGAAGAAGAGTCATCTGGGGCGAGGACATATTGAGGTGCATCAGCTTGCCGGCGACGACGACGTGCGCGGAGCTGGAGACGGGCAGCAGTTCGGCCAGGCCCTGCACGATGGCAAGGAGGATGACTTTGAGAATCGACATGCTCTCCATCCTAAAGCGTCTGCGTGGGGGTGAGGTAAATCAGTCGCGGTCGGTGCCGTAGATGGCAATGCCCTGGGCCACGCGGAAGGCGATGCTGGTGCCTCGGGCGGCGTAATCGGTCTTGGGATAGCGGTCGTTCAACTCCTGGGCGAGCGCCTGGGTTCGTTGGGCGGCGGCAGTGGCACGCTTGCGGTCCTCCTGCACCGTGTACATGGTAACCGTGACGCCCTGGCGATAGACGGCGTTGTAGAGGGCTTCGGCGGCCTTGGGGCTTTCGGGGAACTGCTGGGCGTACTTCTGGTAAAGGCCGGCTTCCATCTCGGGGCACTTGGGCAGTCCCTGCCAGTCGCCGCAGAGCTTGTTATCGATAAGGTCGTAGGCGGCGAGGGCGGCGAATCGGGTGCCGGGATAGAGCTTCATAACTTTTTTGAGTTCGCCTTCGTAGAGTTGCGGGCGCAGGTAGGCCTCCTGCTCCTTGGCACTGGGCAGATTACTGATATCGAGCTTATCCAACTGCCAGCGGATGTCGGCGGAGCGCCAGGCTGCATCCGGTGCGAGGGCTGAGGCTGGAAAGTACTCGGTCACGCGACGATATAGGAGATGTGCGGCGTTGGCGGCCCCTTTGGGTGCATGGGGATGCTCGGCCTCGTCTTCGAAGTTGGCTGCGGAGCCGAAGAGGATGGCGTCGCCTCCCATGGTGGTCGGGCCGACGACGCCTTTGTCGCGAATCCAACCGGAGGCCGGGGTGAGGTTGGGATCTTCGTTGAACTCGGGCTTATTCGCGTCGTCTTCGTTGGCTTCGTCGGCAACATCGGTGTTCGCAAAAACCTTGACCCAAGGCCCGTTGCGCTCTACGATGACTATCTCGTGGCCTGGGGTGACGAGGGAGATCTTCTGCGCGTCGGTGTCGGCCGCGACATAGACGGTAGCATCGTGCAGCACTGTGGCGCGAGCAGCCTTATCGTATTGTTCGGCGCGCTGCTGAGCTCTGGATTGGGGCCAAACGGTCGTAGTGAGCAGCGAAAGCGCCGTTAAGACCCAGATGGCATTACGGCGCAAGAAGCAGGAATTTCGCATAGCGTTCAATTAGACGTGAAAGCTGTGCTGCGGGAAAGCTGGCCGCACCATCTCCAACTCTGGGTTCAGTTTGCCTCCTGATGCGCCGCATCGCATCCTTTCTCTTGCTCCCTATTTTACTCCCCTACCTGAGCACAGCGAACAGACCGCTAGCGCCAATAGCCGTCTCTGCATCCAAGCCATAGACTAAGAAACAGGCCATACCTCTTGATAGACCGGCATTCGCGCATCTCCCAACTCGACTATGACAGTTCAAACGGACCAATATTTGATCGCAAAACGAAGGTTGATCGTTCGCGATGCGGTGACTTTTTTCACTT
This sequence comes from Edaphobacter sp., assembly GCA_965277265.1. Lineage (GTDB taxonomy): Bacteria > Acidobacteriota > Terriglobia > Terriglobales > Acidobacteriaceae > Edaphobacter. Next base: position 3,107,359 of record CBDICF010000003.1, on the reverse strand, counting down.
TGATTCTGATTACGGCGGTTTTATTCGCGATCACATTGTTCCTCTTTCGCTCGTTCGCGGCGCACCGGCAGGATTTGGCACAGCGCTGGTCGGAGCGGGGTCGCGCGGGAATCTCCGCTGGGCACCCGGATCAGGCTATTGTTGCGCTGCGAACGGCTTTGGCGTATGCGCCGGATGATCGTTCGTACGAGTTGCTGCTGGCGCAGGCCCTGGGCGATGCTGGACATCTCGAGGAGTCGTACAACTATTTTCTTGGATTGTGGGACGCGGAACCGGGGAATGGATTCATCAACCTTCGCCTGGCCCGTCTGGCTGCGAAGAAAAATGACACGCATGCGACGATCAACTACTATCGCGCGGCGATCGATGGAACATGGGAAGGCGACGGCACCATACGGAGGCGCGAAGTGAGGATCGAGATGGCGCGGTATCTGATTGCGCATGGTGACAACGGCAATGCGCGGGCGGAGTTGCTGATCGCGGAGGGGAACAATCCCAGCGATTTTGATTTTGCGCTGGTCGTGGCGGAACTGCTACACAAAGCAGGCGCACCTGGAGACGCTCTGAATGTCTACCGAAAGGTGCTTGCGAAGCAGCCGGATAACGCTGCGGCGCTTGCGGACGCGGGAAGGCTGGAGTATGACACAGGGAATTATGGAGAGGCCTACTCTCTGCTGAAGAGAGCGGGTCGTGAGGGAGGAGATGTGGGTCCAGAAGTCGAGGCGATGGAAGCGGCCGCAAAGAGAATTGTGGCACTCACACCTTCGAAAGATCTGCCAAATGTGGAGCGGGTTGGTCGTATCTTAAAGGACCGCGAGATCGCGAAGACCCGCTTGGATAAATGCAATGCCCAGCTTTCTGCCGCGAACGGGCTACCATCTGCACTGCAGACCCTTGAATTGCGCTGGACCGGCAAGGAGGGGACGATTGGACGTGCAGCGTTGCTGAAGGACCCGGTGGAGCAGGACGCGGCGGTGATGCTGATCTTTGACACAGAAACACAGACCAGCCAAACGTGTGAAGCACCGACCAGCGACGATGCGTTGCTCCTGTTACTGGCACGATCCCCGCAGACAGTTTCGCAAATGTCTTCTCAGAAAATGGAGCGCTAGTCGAGGGATGGAGAGAGAACCGGCCATTGTTGAGGACCAAGAGTCTGGCGTGACCAGCGCTTCAGCGGAGCAGACGATTGCGCGGATCGCCCCGGCGCGCGAGGAGCGGATCTTCCTGCTGCTCTCGATCTTTATAGGAGTGATCTCGGGATTGCTGGTGGTCTCGTTTCGGATGGCGATTGACTGGTTGAGTGTGCTTCTGCTGGGTTCGTCGCCGAATGCTCATCAGCCCCGGTTGATCATCGTTCCCGCGCTGGCAGGGCTTGTGATTGCTATTCTGACGCGGTTTGTCTTTCCGAATGTCCGGGGCAGCGGCATCAACCAGACCAAGGCCGCGCTGTATATCAACAACGGCTACATATCGTTCCGGACGGTGATCGGCAAGTTTCTGCTTTCGGCGCTCGCGATTGGGAGCGGTCATTCGCTGGGGCCGGAGGATCCATCGCTGCAGATCGGCGCTGGGGTGGCTTCGCTGATCAGCCGGCGGGTGGGCATGTCGAAGGAGAAGCTGCGGATCTTTGCTCCCATCGGGGCGGCAGCGGGTCTTGCCGCGGCCTTCAACGCGCCTATCTCCGCGATTTTGTTCGTCATCGAAGAGGTGATCGGGCAGTGGAGTGCAGCGGTGCTTGGCTCGATTGTGCTGGCGGCAATTTCGAGTGTGGTTGTAGCGCGGTCGTTCTGGGGCTCGCAGCCGATGTTCCGCATTCCGCCGGTAACGCTTCGCGACTCGCGCGAACTGCTGGCGTATGCAGTGTTGGGAATATTTGGCGGATTTGCTTCGTTGATCTTCGCAAAGGCGCTGAGTTATTTGAGGCCGAGGCTTCGTCGCCAGCCCGGGTGGTCGCAGATGCTGCAGCCCTGCGCGGCCGGCCTGCTGGTGGGGGGAATCGGGTACTTCGGGCTGACGCAGGTGATGGGTGCGGGCTACGGAGCGATGGACCAGGCGATGCATTCGCAATTTGCCTGGCAGATGCTGTTGGCGCTGGCGCTGTTCAAGATCGTCGCGACGACGCTATCGTTTTCCAGCGGGACGCCTGGAGGCATGTTTGCGCCCACGTTGTTTATCGGGGCCATGCTGGGCGCGGCGGTTGGGTCATTTGAGAAGATCTACTTCCCTCACTTGACGGGATCGATTGGCTCGTATGCGCTGGTGGGAATGGGGGTGCTGTTTGCCGCATTTTTGCGTGCGCCGCTCACATCGGTGTTCATGGTGCTGGAGGTCAGCGGGAACTACTCCATCGTGCTTCCGGTCATCCTTGCGAACACCATCGCGTACCTGATCTCTCGCATCCTGCAGCCTGTGCCGATTCTGGAGCAGTTCACGCATCAGGATGGATTGGACCTGCCTTCGATGGAGGAGGTGCGCGAAGAGAGCAATCTCCACCTTGAAGATGCCATGCAGCCTGTCACAGCGCAGGTGCTGCAAGGTTCGGAGACGCTTGAAGATACGATTCACCTGCTGGCGCAATACCCGGAGGAGAAGGTTGGTTCTACCGTGCTGGTTCATTGCGACGATGGGCTGTGGTACGCAGCGAAGAGAGAGGAACTGGAGGCGCTTGTGCTGAAGACCGCGAGTGGAGATAAAGCCGACGAAAGAACGGCTTCGCAGGCCGATGCTCGAGGTGAGTGGGCATCGGACACTCTGGCGGCGCGACTGGGGCGAGAGCGGACGCCTGTACTGTTCCCCGATCTTCCCTTGTCGAGCGCGCTGCCGCACTTTCAACGGTGGCCGCTGCTGCCGGTGACGAATCGGGCTATGCGCGGATCGCTCGAAGGGACCGTGTCGCTGCAGGATGTGTTGACTCGGTATCAGAAGCGGTGATGTGAGCGACGGAAGCGTCGGCCGTTTTCGCTGTCTAACGGCTTCGCGTGTAGAGCCATGCCCAATATATGAGGGGAAGCTGCAAGGGGATTCTGGCCCATTGCGCCCAGCTTTGGCCCATGATGCCGGAAACCTGCACATGCGCTGTCGCCATGTAGATGTTGGCCGGCAGGACGGCGATCAGCAGTGCGACGAGACCCCATGCAGCGATTTGGCGGGTCGTGGGGATGATGAGTCCGAGGCCGCCGAGTATCTCTGCGGCTCCGCTGAGCTGGATCAGGGTCAGCGGGGCAGCCAGGTAGGGCGGCATGATTTTCAGGTAAGTCTGCGGAAAGAGAAAGTGGAGGCTGCCCTCTACTATGAAAAGGATTGCGAGAAGGATACGGCCTGCCATGCTTGTCTGCTTTCGCCTTATGTCCGGGCTTACGCGACAAAGTACGGCAGACGTGATCTGCCGTACTTTGTTGGATACATCTCGTTCTATCAGGCTTGACGTTTATTTGGCTGCGAGGGCGTCGCGATGACTCTTCACGTAGTCGTGCGAGGTGAGCACGTGGGCCTGCTGCTCTGTTAGAAGCTGATGGACCGGCAGGGGAAGCTCCTGCTTGAGAGCATCGGCATACGCCTTCTTGGCCTCGTCTTCTCCCTGTTCCGCTGTTTCGAGAAGCGTGTGGTCGCCGCCGCCGAGCTTCGCTTTGAGATCGCCCCAAACGCGATGGAGTGCACCGGCTGTGGTCCCGGACTCCTTGATGTCGTGGACGCCGTTCTGGTGAAGCACCTCTTCGATATCTCCGCGAAAGCTGGCACGCTTGAGTGACTCGGCCAGGAAGTAACGCTTGAGTGTCTCGTCCTTGAGGTGCTCGCCGATGTCGGCGAAGCCTTTCTGGCTGTCTAGAAGGGTGCTTATGAGAGAGTTGAGCGCGCGTTGCATTTCGTGCTGCTTGCCTGCATCTGTCGGCATTGAGACCTCGTTTATGAGTTAGGTAAATCAATAACGGTTGAGACAGGGTCCGCCGGCTGAGCGCGATTCTCCTTCACCGACGGCAAGCAAGAGAAATCGCGAAAATCCCGCGCCCCTGCCAACCGGTTCCAAGGTCCGCCGTTTTTTACGCGGCGGCAAGTACTGGAAGATAGATGCACGGCACGTACGTAGGTTTGCATCCGGGTTCCTGCGGGGTGAGCTTTTCCCACTTTCATGGGAGGGTCTGTGATAATCGGAGGTGCTCTGGTTGTTCATGGCCCTGGTGCGGACCGCCTGACGCGAAGACACGTCGCGGGGCGGGAGGCAGGCTACGCGTTTCCTTTTAGATGAAGGCTCCCCCAATGAAGAATCTGAGACTTGTTTCCACACCCACCCGTAACCGGCGCCTGAATGAGATGATCGGGATGGTTGTGCTGGTGAGCGCCGGGTTGCTGTTTCTGGCGCTGGCAAGCTATACGCCGTCGGATCCCTCGTTCAACACGGTGGGGTCGTATGTGATGGGACGGCCTGCGCATAACTGGACCGGGATGGTGGGGGCCTATGTTTCGGATGCAATGCTGCAGTCGATCGGGTTGGCGGCATTTTTTCTGCCTCTGGTGCTGGGTAGGCTGGGACTGTGCTGGATGCGGTCTCGGCCTGCCGGGTCTCCTCTGGCGAAGTCCCTGGGGCTGGGGCTTTGGGTAGTATTTGGGCCGGCGGCGATCGCAATGCTGCCTGGCCATCTGATTTGGCGCGGTGCGCTGCCCGTCGAGGGGACCACAGGCGGACTGCTGGCAGACTGGATGGTGCATTACCTGAACCCTCCCGGCGCCGCGATTGTGGTCGCGCTGATGGTGGCTCTGTCTTTGTACCTGGCGACCACGTTCACGTTTAACACCGCTCGGGAGTGGGCGACGGCACGATTCGGTTTCATGCAGCGGCTTTGGGACTGGTGGGTGCAGCGACGGGTTGGGCGGGCGAGCCTTGCGGATGCCGGAGGCCAAGGCTACGACACGTTTGGGAGCAAGCGAGAGTTAGCGGAGGCGAAGGCGCGGCGGATTCGTGAACTGGCGGAGCGAGAGGCGAACCGGAGCGCGGAGATTGAAAGCACGACCTTGTTGAGTGGCTTGTTCGGGTGGTGGGGCCGAAAGAAGCGGGTCGGGCCCGTCTCAATCGTGAAGCAGGAAGAGGCAGCTTCGGTGACGGGCGAGCAGGTGTCGATGTGGCAGAACATGCCGCGTACGCTGGTAGATGCTCCTCCGGTGACGGCGTTCGGTACGGCGGCTGCGGCGGTGGCTCCCTTTGCCGAGGCGCTGGCGAAGGCCGCGACACCGGTGCATGCCCTGGATGACGAGTCGAACTTCGAAGAGGTGGGAGCCGAATTTAGCGAACGCAAGGTGACTGAGTTTCGGGATGCTGCACCGGTGACACGGGTGCCTGTATCCACACGGTCTGCCCGGAAGGCCCTCGAAGAGCCCGTCGGATCGTTTTCTGCTGCGTCTATGAACACTCCGCTGGCCGCTCTGCCCGAAAGCATTTCGTTCGGCAAGCGGGCGGATGCCGATATCAAGCCAATGACGATCGTGCCGAAGAGTGTTCGGGGCTACAAACTGCCGCCGTCTTCGTTGCTTTACCGGAGCGAGGAACATGCGGTGGTGCGGGAGGAGGCGCTGCGCGAAGAGGCTCGGGTATTGGTCGAGAAGTCGGCCGAGTTCGGGGTGGACGGGCAGGTGACGCAGATCAATCCAGGGCCGGTGGTGACGACCTTCGAGTTCAAACCGGAGGCTGGCGTGAAGGTGGCGCGCATCACCGGGCTGGCCGACGACCTTTGCCTGGCGATGGCTGCGGAGTCGATCCTGATCGAGCGTATGCCGGGCAAGAGCACCGTCGGCATCCAGGTGCCGAACCATGAACGGGAGACAATCTGGCTGCGCGATGTGGTGGAGTGCGAGAGCTTTGCGCAATCGAAGAGCAAGCTGGCCATCGCCCTGGGAAAGGACATCAATGGGCGCATCGTGACGGCGGACCTGGCAAGTATGCCGCATGTTCTGATAGCTGGTTCGACGGGCTCGGGCAAGTCGGTGGCGATCAACGCAATGATCATGAGTGTGCTGTTCAAATCGACGCCCGAACAGGTACGCATGATCCTGGTCGATCCGAAACGGGTGGAACTGGGCATGTATGAAGGGATTCCGCATCTGTTTACGCCGATCATCACCGAGGCGAAGCTGGCGGCAAATGCACTGCGGAATGCCGTTCGTGAGATGGAGCGGCGGCTGAAGCTGCTGGCGGCAAACCACGTGCGGAATATCGACCAGTTCAACAAGCTGTTCGATCATGGCAGCGAATATCTGTTCGAGGATGTGAGCCAGGAGCCGCTGCCATACATCATCATCATCATCGATGAGCTGGCAGATTTGATGATGCTGGACCGGGCGAATGTGGAGGAGTCGATTACGCGGCTGGCTCAGATGGCGCGTGCTGTAGGAATTCACCTGGTGCTGGCGACGCAGCGACCGTCGGTCGATGTGATCACGGGCTTAATCAAGGCGAATGTGCCGACACGCATGAGTTTCCGGCTGGCGACGAAGGTGGACTCTCGGACGATCATCGATTCGAACGGTGCGGAGAGCCTGCTGGGTCGCGGAGACATGCTCTACCTGCCGCCGGGGACGAGCCGGGTGCAGCGCGTCCATGCGCCGTTCGTGACGGAGAAGGAGATCTCTGCGGTGACGGCGTTCTGGAAGGCACAGGGCGAGGCCGAGTATGTGCATGGCTTCCTGGAGGGACCGAAGGAAGATACTGGCACTGGCAAGGATGGCGATGGTGGAGAAAACGGCGACAACAACGACGAGCTGTACGAAGACGCAGTACGACTGGTGTTCGAGTTTGGGAAGGCGAGCACTTCCCTGCTGCAGCGGCGGCTGCGAATCGGGTATGGGCGGGCGGCTCACCTGATCGACATGATGTACAACGATGGCTTGGTGGGGCCGGCGGATGGATCGAAGCCGCGCGAGATCCTGAAGTCGGCGGACTGGATCAATGAGGTAGATGCTGCAATACGGTGAGACTTATGGCTGGGTTGAGGCAGGCTTTACGGATATCTGCACCGATGGCCCTTAGCAAGGGCAGGTGATATCCGAAGTTTGCGTGGGATCGTAGGATTTCACTTTGCCGTGGCGGATTCTGGCACCCACGTTCCCGAATCGGGATTTGACAACTGCCCTTGGGCGGATCTGGTATCTACACCCTGTTCTAGTGGCCAGCTGTCTTTGAGGAGCGTATGGCTGTTACTGCGAGGATGCAGATGACGGCGAGCAGAGCGATCCAGAGCAGGTGGGGGCGGCGCTCGGTGAGGGGACGGCTGTCGGGGCGGCTGCGGAAGTCGGGATTGAGTTGCTCGGGGCCTAGTTGCGCGGCCTGGAACTGGCCTCCGGTGGAGAAGAGGCGGGCGTAGTCGTACTGTGGAGCGGTAGGGGCAGGGTCGCCGTAGAAAAGGGTCGCGGGCTGTGCAGTGGGCGCGTCGAAACAGAGTTTGCGCTGCCGTGATTCGAGGCGAATGGCGGTAATGGGGAGCGGCGAGTCGTCGCCGTTGTTGATCCCGATTTCGACGGTCGCGGCACTTTGCATGTTGGCGCCGAGGGTGGCAGGGATGCTGAGCTGCTGCTGCTCGATTTCACGACCGGGATGTGTGAGGCGCACGCGCATGATGGTGCCGCTAAGGCTTTCGCTTGCCGAGGATGGATGGCGAGAACGATCGTCCTCCGGGTAGGCCGTGATACGTACGTCGCGGCTGAAGTTGGCTTTGTAGGCGGGGGGCAGGTCAAACGAGAGGCGCTCGACAGGGATGCGTTCGGGGAGGGGGAGGGTGGCGACTGTCTCGCGGCCATGCTGTTGAAGATGAGTGGTTTCGACAGCTGTGGTGTAGATGGACTGGGCCTCGCGGCTCGGTGGAATGGTGACGCCAGTGACCATCTTGGCCAGCGTCTGCGCTGGGATCTGCACGGGACTGCCCGGCGAGGTGTCGACTCCAGGCGCGGGATGGACGGCAAGTTCGATGTGGAGGTAAGGGAGGGTGGTCTCCTGCAGATGGAGGGTAGTGCTGCGGGAGAGATGCTGACTGGCCAGATCGAACAGGGTGAATTGGCCGAGGCGGGTCTGGTTCTGGTAGTGGGGGTCGCGGGTGCCAGAGACGGTTGCGGTTGCAATGAAGTCGTGTCCTGTTAGATCGAGTGTGATATCGGTGTAGGGGCGGTTCGGCATGGCAAGGTCAAAGACGATGTCGCGGCCACGCAGACCGAGATTGTGGACCGGCACCGTGTCGCTGTCGAACTGTTCTGGCTCGCTCAGCGTAATGGCGTAGGGGAGTTCGCGGCCGTCCTGGTACAGTCGGAGGTCCTTGAGCGAGCTTGCGGCGTGGGGGAAGATACGCGGATCGAGGATGGCGCAGCTCTGGCCAGGCCCTTTGGGCAGAGAGACGGTTCGCTGGTAGCGGGAGTACTGCAGAGGGGCGGACGAGGGTGCGATGGGCGGGGCGTTCGAGCCAGTCTGCCAGAGAAGGAGTACGAGGAAGAGGGCGGACTTCACTGGTTTTCTTCCTCATACGGAGTGGATGGGGGAGTCAAGGGCTGTGAGTTACGAAGCGAAAGCCAGTCCTTCTGGTAGGCGAAGCTGACCGCCATCAGCAAAGCGCCTAGACCGAGAATGCTGAGGACGCGATATCCCTGGCTGAGATTGCGGAGATCGTAGAGGAAGACCTTGGCGATGGTCAAAACGATGAGCAGGAGAGCCTGCCAGCGGATGAACGCTGAGCGCTTCCAGAAGCCGGTGGCAAGCAGGGCGGCTCCGTAGAGCATCAGGAAGGAGGAGATGGCGAGGCACCGCTGGAGGTCAGCTTGTGGATCACCGGCGCCGTGGTTGAACCAGAGCAGGTTGAATTCGCGGATGGTAGCCAGAATGGCGATGAGATTGAAGGCGATAATCGAGGCCGCAGCGATTTCCATCCAGGAGGGAAATGCCCTCTTACTATCGTGGGGTGCGTGGAGCCCAAGCCAGGCTGCAGTGGCTAAGGCGGCCAGGCTGAACAACGCGGCGGCGAAGAAGCCGTTGAAGAAGGGTGTCTGGTGGAGGTAGAGCGCGGTCTGCAAGAAAGGCTGCAGTAAGAGCGAAAGTAAACCAAGGGTGAGCGAAGCTGCGGCCAGCCTGCGGAGCAGCCGGTGGGACGGGGCTGAGGTGTCCTCTGCGTTCCGCGTTGCGAGGCGGTATGAGGCCCAAAGGAGCGCCGCGCCCTCGGCGAGCCAGCCGATGGTGATCGAATGGCCGCTGGTCTTCAGTGGAATGGCGACAGTGAGGAACAACACGGCGAGGGCCATGTGTACCGCGGAGGTGGTTCCGGGTTGCGGCAGACGCATGATGCCGAGGTAGAACGCGGCGAAGGCAACGGCGATCCAGGGGAGTAGATCGTGATGACCTGCGTCCTGCAGAACCGAGTAGAGAGCGAGGGAAGCGAAGGCCGCGTTGGCGAGAGGAAGCAGGACACGCCGGATGGAGGGGTTGGTATCGGGTGGAGGACGGGGGAGATCGATCGATAGAGATAAGAAGGTGATGAAGAACAGGGCGATAAAGACGATGGTGATGACGAATTGGTCGATGAGGACGAATTGCCCGTACCAGTCGAGATACCAAGCGCTGAAGAAGGCGACGGTAGCGGGAAAGGCTCCAAGCAGGAGGCGCGGCCATGGTTTGAGGCGGACCAGAGTCACCGTTGCGATATCCACGGCGAGGAGATAACAGAAAAGAAAAACTTCGTGGTTACCGCCGGTGGCTAGGAGCAAGGGCGCAGCGAAGGCGCCCGCGAGCGCATAAAGGGCGAGTACCTCGCTGTTCTGTGACCAAGCCATGTACGCGTTCCAGGCTGTCACCAGAACCATGGCTGCAAGAGCAACAGTGGCAGGCAGTAGATGGTAGAGCTGGAAGGCGGCCCAGAGTGAAAGATAGAGGGCTCCGCTGCCCGTGGCTTTGAGTGCGTAGGAGAAGGTATCGAAACCTCGGCTGCGGAAGCGGCCGGACCAAAGGATAAGGGCGGCCCCAGCGATCAGGCCGATCAGAACCCGTCCGATGGGGCCGATCCAGTGACTATCGACAGCCAGCTTGAGGAAGAGCGCGGCGGCGACGAGAAGGGCCACGATGCCAATGCGGCTGAAGAGCTGCGAGCCGAGCCGGTCTTCGAGCGAGACGGATGGCTTGGCTGGCCCGCGGCTCGGTTTCGAATTCGCGCCCAGGTTGGAGCTGGGGCCAGAGATGGATGAGGATCTAAATGATCGAGCGGACGCCGAGGCAGGGAGGGTAGACCCGGACGGGAGGACCGAGCGAAGTTGAGCCAATTCGGCCTCCAGCGTGTCGACGCGAGACGCCAATACTTGCAGCTCTGCGGCACATTGCATTGCTAGATCACGTGGCAGCCGTTCTTCCTCAGGACCCATGGCAACTACTGTACCGCCAACCTGTGCGCAGTGGTATTCAGGCGGCTGGGTTGGTAATCTTTGCGCTAGTGAGAATACAAGGATCAGCTTCCCGGATACTGGTAGTGGACGACGATGCCGTCAGTCTGGAGTTGCTCTGCCTGCTGCTTGCCCGCGGTGGGTACGAGGTGTCTGCGGCGGATTCTGGAGATGCTGCGCTGCTTTATCTGCGGGGCGATAACAAGGCACAGCCGGATGTAGTGCTGGCGGACCTGCAGATGCCCGGCGTTGCTGGAGGCGCTTTGTTCCGGCAGCTTCGCGCGGCGTGCGGGGCAGCAACTGTGCTGCTGGCGATGAGCGGAGGCGCGATAGAGGAGTCACTGCGGCCGCAGGTGAACGGGTTTCTGCTGAAGCCCTTCACGATAAAGTCGCTGGCTGCGGCGATCGAGGGCGAAATTGTTGAGCATGCAGAGGCGGGGGTTCTGGAGACGAGGATTGATGTCAGTAGCGATCCGTCCGTTCTCAATGAGAGCATCTATACGAAGCTCGCCAGTTCGATGGCGGCTCCGAAGCTGGCGCAACTCTATGCACTTTGTCTCACGGATGCGAAGATGCGTATTGCCGCGATGCGGAGTGCTGCATCCGACGACGACGACAGGATGTATAGGAGACAGGCCCATGGGATTCGGGGAGGGTGCGGCATGGTGGGCGCGGTGGAACTGCATACGCGTGCGGCGTCGATGGAGGAGCGGGGTCTAAGCGATGCTAATCATGTAGCTTCGCTCGCGGAATTCCTATCAGCCTGTGAACGGCTGCAGCGTATTCTGATCGCACGCACAAGCGCAGAAATAGTCACGTACCTGCCAGGAGAAGACACGCGATGAGGGAAGCAATGAGAAGGCCTGCAGAGACATCAGCCGCAGCCGTGCCGATTCGAATCGTCGTTGCAGACGATCATCCCGTGGTGCGCTTCGGCGTGAAGAACATGCTCGAAAACGAACCGGGTTTTCAGGTAGTGGGCGAGGCAGAGGACGGAGATACTGCGATCACCCAGACCATCGAATTGGAGCCCGACATTCTTTTGCTGGACCTGCAGATGCCGCGTCTGCCGGGACTGGAGGCGCTGCGGGCGATCATGAGCAAGTCTCCGCGTGTGAAGATCATTCTACTGACGAGCACGATTTCGACCCAGCAGGTGATTGAGGCGCTACAGATTGGAGCGCGTGGGATCGTCCTTAAAGATGCGGTCGCGGGAGACCTCGCCACATCGCTGCGGGCGGTGCTGTCGGGCGATTACTGGATCGGTGGCGCGCGAGTGGCCAACCTGATGAGCAAGCTGAATGAGCTGATGAAGGCCGCCGCATCGGTGCCGGAGCGCAAGACCTACGGCCTCACACCGCGGGAGTTGGAGGTGGTGTCCTGCATTGTGGAAGGCTGCAGCAACAAGGACGTGGCCAAGCAGTTCACAATCAGCGAGGAGACGGTGAAGCGGCATCTCTCGAACATCTTCGACAAGACGGGCGTATCAACCCGGCTGGAGCTTGCGTTGTTTGCTATTGCGCACAAGCTGGTGGCGCTCGACACCTAGCCACGTGATGCCTTCAGGACGCTTCGGTAAGATAGAAGGATGAGCAAGGACGCGGCTGCGGCGGATAAGGTTGATTTGCTTGTGATCGGCGCGGGACCTACCGGGCTGGCCTGCGCGATCGAGGCGCAGCGGGCAGGGATGACCACATTGCTGGTCGATAAAGGCTGCTTGTGCAATTCCCTGTTTCACTATCCGGCGCACATGACGTTTTTCACTACTCCGGAGTTGCTGGAGATCGGTAACATTCCATTCTCGAGCCCGAATCAGAAGCCGAATCGGAGCGAGGCCCTGGAGTACTACCGTAAGGTTGCCGAATATTACCAACTGGATATTCGCCAGTACGAGACCGTGGAGCAGGTAACTGGCGGCAACGGCGAATTCCTCATCCATACCACGGACCGGTTCGGGCGCAAGCTGGAGCACCATGCACGCAAGCTCGTTGTGGCTACAGGATATTACGATCTGCCGAATTATCTGCACATTCCAGGTGAGGATCTGAGCAAAGTAAAGCATTACTACCATGAGCCCCATCCTTACTTTGGATTGGATGTTGTCGTGATCGGAGGCAAGAACTCGGCTGCGATCGCTGCGCTCGATCTGTGGCGACACGGCGCCAAGGTAACGCTGGTACACCGGGGCGCGGAGATGCACCGGCATGTCAAATACTGGATTCTGCCGGATATCAATAATCGGGTGAAGAATGGCGAGGTAAAAGCCTACTTCAACAGCAGCGTGACTCGGATCTCAGAGGACGACGTTACGTTAGCCACGCCGGAAGGTAAGGTGATCGTGGCGAATCAGTTCGTCTTCGCGTTGACGGGCTATCATCCTGACTTCGACTTTATCGAAAGGCTTGGGGTGAAGCTCAACGAGGAGAACGACAGGTGCCCGGTGTGCGATCCCGCGACATTGGAAAGTAATGTCCCCGGAATCTACCTTGCCGGAGTGATTGTGGCGGGAGAACGCACGAACGAAATCTTCATCGAGAATGGTAGATTTCATGGGCATTTGATTGCGGGAGATCTGCGCGCGAAGCTGTTGGCGAGCTGAAGCCGTTCGTCTATAGGTAAATGAGCCTCAGCCTATGACGCGGCGCAGGAATCCTCGAATCCCCAGCCAGGTAAGCAGGCACAGCGATGCGGTCAACATGCAGAGGATGAGAACGGGATTCATGTGAGGCAGTGCCGGGGTAAGCGCGGCGCGAAGTCCTTCGCTCATGTAGACGATCGGGTTGATGAGTACGCCAATCTGCAGCCAGCGGATCTTGGTAAGCGCGGCCCAAGGATAATAAACGCAGCCCAGAAACGTGATCGGGATGACGACGACACCGAAGATGAGGCCGATCTGCTGCGGTTTGACGCTGGTGCCGATAGTGAGACCGAGTGCACCCGCAATAAGGCTCGAAAGGATCAGAACAACAATCAGGAATAGCCAATTGCTAACCTGTGTGACCGGATGGACGGCCGGAACATAGTAGGCCAGCGGGTAAACGATGGCAGCCGCGATGATGCTCTGAACGGCGCTGAAACAGATTTTTTCGACCGCGACGGCGGGGACTGGAAGCGGGCACATGACGCGGTCGTCAATTTCGCGCGTGACGCCGAACTCCTGTGCAAGCGGAAGAGCCACGGCAGCGATGCCGCTAAACATGATCGCGACGGCCATGAGGCCAGGGAGAAGAACGGTGCTGAAGGCGCTTCCCGACATGGCGCCGGTGGGGTTCATGGCAGCGTTCGAGCTCATCCGCGGAATGACGTAGGTGAACACAAAGAGAAAGAGCAGCGGGTTCATGCAGACACGGATGATGAACGGAAAAAGCTCGCGCCTAAGGACATGGAGGTCGCGAAGGAAGAGTCCGGCGAAAGCTCGTGCGTACTGTACGAAGCTGGAACTTTCCTCGCGACCGGTGTGGCCGGAAAAACGCGCCGGGCTTTGCGGGGGTTCAATCACTTCATTCATGGGATCTCGTTCTCATGGATACGCTACTCGCGCAGGTCGCGGCCGGTGAGTTGTATGAACACCGTTTCGAGGCTGGTCTCGGTGATGGTGAGGTCGCGGAGGCCGTAGGGATTTGCCTCGCGGACAACATCGGACAGCAGGCCGTCGGAACCGTGGGCGAGGACGCGAACTCCTTTCGCGGTAGCCTCCGCGCTGGCGACGCCGGGAAGGTTCTGGAGTTGTTCGATCAGAATAGGGATATCGCCCTGGCTCCGCAGGTAAAGCTCGTAGACTTTCTGTGCGCCCACGGAGCCTTTCAGCGCGGCGGGCGTGTCCTGTACGAGGATCTTACCGTGGTCGATGATAGCGACGCGATCGCAGAGTTCGTCAGCCTCTTCCATGTAGTGAGTGGTGAGGACGACCGTGATTCCCTCCAGGCGCAGTCCGCGAACGGCCTCCCACATGGCAATTCGACTCTGCGGGTCGAGACCGGCACTGGGCTCGTCGAGGAAGAGCACCTTGGGACGATGGGCAATGGCGCGAGCGATCTGAACGCGCTGCGCGAGTCCTCCGGAGAGCTGCGACGGATAGGCGCCTGCGCGCTCGGAGAGGTGAAATTGCATGAGCAGCTGATTGGTCCGGTGCTTCGCTTCGGCACTGGAGAAGCCGAAATACAGGCAATGAAAATGGATATTTTCGAAGATCGTGCAGGCGCGGTCGAGCGTGTTGTACTGCGGTACCACGCCTATCGACCGCCGCGCCAGAGCAGGAGCAGCTACGACATCAATCCCTGCGATGCTGACCTTTCCGGATGTGGGAAGCGCTCGCGTGGTGCAGATGCTGATGGTAGTCGTTTTGCCCGCACCATTGGGACCAAGAAGGCCGAAGAGTTCTCCCTCACGAACGGTGAGGTCGATCCCGTCTACGGCGACGACGCGCTGCTTGCCTCCATAGATTTTTTGCAGACCTTTGATTTCTACAATCACGATCAGTCCCCCCGCTCCGCGCAAGACCGATTATATGCACCGCGGCTCAGAAGCGGTCCTCGCGATTGTAGCGGCAGAAGATTCGGGAAAGGGTAGATGATTGCAGCGGGACAGGGTCTTCTTATAACCGATATGGCGGCGTAGTATGGAGTTATGTCGCGTGGGTGGGAGAGTAAATCCGTGGAAGAACAGCAAGCGCAGGCTGGCGCTCCAAAACCTGTAACGGCCAACAATAATGCCGAGACCGCTGAACGCAAACGGCGGCGGCAGGCGCTTGAGTTGCAGCGTGAGCGCATTCTTTCGGAGCGTACTTCGAGTTCGCATCGTCGCTCGGCGCTGACGGTTGCTCTAGCGGATATTGAAGAGAAGCTGACCGAACTCGGCTGGACCGTCCACCTGTAGCCACACGCCCGGATCAGCTCAGCTTCGGCGATTCAAGATCGTCGAGTTGGCCTGATCAATCGTAGTCATCAGGATGTTGTGGATGTTGACGTGCGCCGGACGGCTGGCTGCCCAGACGATTGCTTCGGCGACGTCTTCCGGCTGTAGAGGCGTGATGTTCTGGTAGACCTTCGCTGCCTTCTCTTCGTCTCCACGAAAACGCACGGTACTGAAGTTAGTCTCGACCATACCGGGATCGACGGATGTGACGCGCACAGGCGTTCCCATCAGGTCGATCTTCAGACCCTCGCTGATCACTTTCTCGGCAGCTTTGGTCGCGCAGTAGACGGCTCCATTCGGGTAGGTCATATACCCGGCGGTGGAGCCCAGGTTGATTACGTGTCCACTGCCGCGAGCGACCATCGCCGGGACCACCGCACGCGTAACGTAGAGCAATCCTTTTACATTGGTGTCGATCATCTCCTCCCAGTTTTCGGGATCGTCCTCGTAGGCTTTGGCAAGACCCCGGCTGAGACCGGCATTGTTCACGACGACGTCGATATCTCTGGAGTCGGCCGGGAGAGATGAGATGGCGGCTTCAACTGCCTGGCGGTTTCGAACGTCGAGACTGAAGAGATGAGCGGACTGCGCCCCGGTCAAGAGTAGGTCGTCTTGGATCGATTCCAGCTTTTCTAGGCGGCGAGCACATAGAAGAAGGCGGCAGCCCTCCTTGGCGAATGCGATCGCGATTGCTTTCCCGATCCCTGAGCTTGCACCTGTAATCAGAACGGTCTTCCCTTTGAGAGATGCCATGATTTCCTTATAACAAAAAGAAAGGCCGCATCCGGCGGCCTTTCTGCAAGTTTTCTGATTTAAGACTACTGAGGCGGCACGGAATCCGGAGTGCTCTGCTGGATTCCGATTGCGTCGCCCGAAACGACCAGGTTGACACGGCGGTTCTGCGCGCGACCGTTGGCAGTGGAGTTATCCGCTACGGGCTTCGTTTTACCATAACCCGTAGCGGTGATATTGTTCTGCTGAACGCCTTGCGTGATGAGAAACACACGGACGGCATCGGCACGATTCTCCGACAGTTTCTGGTTGAACTCATCGCTTCCTACGCTGTCTGTGTACCCTTCAACCTGAAGCTTCAGACCCGGGTAGGCCTGGAGGATACCGGCTACCTTGGCTAGGCTGATCTTCGTGTCAGGCTTCAGCGTGTACCTGCCGGTGTCAAAGAGAACGTCGGACATGTTGACGATCAGGCCCCGGGCGGATTCGCTGGTCGCCAGAACGCTGTTGAGTTGAGTGCGAAGTCTTTCGCGGACTGCGTTGGCGTCATCGGCGCTCTTGGTGGCCTGTGTAGCCCGGGCCTGCGCCTCGGCAGCCTCGGCTTCGGCACGGGCGCGATCCGCGTCTGCCTGCGCCTGGGCTGCACGGGAGCGCTCTGCTTCAAGCTGCGACTGCTGGGCTTGCATCTGCGACTGCTGAGCCTGGTTCTGTGCGTCGCGCTTGGCTAATTCCGCGTTCATCTGCCGTTCGGCTGCCTGCTTCCGAAGCGTGACGATGCGGGCATCCTCTGCGCGCTGCACAGCCTGGCGAGCATAGGTGATCTCCATCTTGCGGTCACCTTTTTTGTTGCTATTGATGCCCGTGGCGTTCTGGAGATCCTGCATCGCCTCCTTCATAATCTCCGGCGCATATTTATCGGCGCCCGCCGCCTGGGCGATACGGATGGCGTTGTTTGCCTCGTAAAGCTCCAGCGGTGATTTCTCATCGCGTGTGATGGGATTGAGGTTTGACTTCGAACCGTCGGTCTGAGCATACGTACCGCGAGGGAGCAGAGAGTAGTGCGCGTTCACCTTTTCCAGTACACCACTGGTCTTGTCGTTCAATATGACGTTCTGTAACACGACGACATCGCTAGGCTGGGTGACGGAGAAGTAAGGCTCGGCAGTGACGATAAGTCCAAAGGATTGAAGCGCGGTGGTGACCTCTATGTTGTTCTTTGTGCCTGCCGGCAGTACTTCGCCAAGGTTGTTCGGCCGTCCGTCGGGGGTGATTGCCCACAAAACGTAGGTGAGGTACTCGGGGCCGAAGCCGTTAGCCGGAGTAAGTCCCTGAAATCTGGCTGAAATGTGGATGCCCCCGCGTTCACTGGTGACCTTCGCCTCGCCTTTCGCCATTGGAAGCAGCGCCGTGCCTTTGAAGCCGATATTTGTGCTGCCGCTCCGGTGCAGGTAATTTACGGCGTCCAGATCGCGCTGGACGACCTTGACACGATATAGATAGATTCCGTTATCCTGCTTTTCGATCTGATTTCCGCCGGACCCCGGCATCTGGGCGGTGGGGTTTGGTTCCTGTGCAAATAATGAAGTTGATCCAACCCCGCAGAGCCCCGTTGCAACAAGGGCTACTAACACTTTCCTCGTACCGTTCATTCACGTTCTCCTTGCCGAAGTTCCTCACATCGCCGCAAACTTGCTGATTCTACGGAAAATCGACTATAAGGTGCGATGCGGGTGACGGAGCAAAGGTTAGTCCGGCGCACCTCTTCATGAACCGGAGTTACCGATCCGGGATAACCTCAGTTCGACCGGCACACCCTCGATTACCTATTCCCGATCGCAACGAACTCGAGACAAGGGAATGAAGATGATACGAGATGGATCAGGCCGAGTGCTGCTGAGGCGCGTTGTTGCGGTGCACGAAATGGTAAGGAGGCCACGGACCGGAGAGTTGCATCCGGCATTCCTTTAGCTCGAGGGTGGCCGAACTGTACTTGTTCTGGTATCGCTCAACCGTTTTATTGTCAATTAGATGTGCGATATCAAGAAGCATCTTACCGGATTCCATTCGTTTGCAGGTGATCTCTTCGGCCAGGGGCAGGAACATGCGATGCATCTGAACCGAGAGCGCTCGCGCCTTGGACTGGCGTTCGCGTTGTCGGCTGGCGCTCTCACGCAGGCTGGTCAGATACTGCAGGCCAACTGTCATGTCGCGCGCGGAATTGCCGGGGCATGTATCGTCAACCAGCACCTTGAGATGCATCTCAGCCTTGCCGCGCAGGCGCTCGACATTGGCCTGGAAATGCCGCTGGTTAGAGCGAACGGAGCGGCGGAGGGCATCATCATCCTGGAATGTGGTGCCGAACCGGAAAGGCAGGACGGTGGACAACTTGAAGCAATCTGCGATGACGCGGGCGTGATCCTTGGCGGACTGTTGGTCGAGTCGTGCACAGTCCTCCGGGGTGTGTTCGGAGACGATAACGGCCAGATCGCTGGCTGGAAACAGGAAGGTCTGATTACCGAAGATGCCGGAGACTCCTGTGATTGGTGTTGGGCGGCGGTGGCGGGAAAGTTCGGGAAATGCCTGACGTTCTGCGATGCAATAGGCGTACCATGCCATGATCTTTACCTCCCTTTTTCGCGCTGAGGGGTCTAACCGCCCCATCAGGAAGTTGATTTGGAAACTAAAACAAAATCGAGGCCTGTTGGAAACTATTCATTTAAATGGTTTTGGCTTCAATGGGAACGCGTAGATCCACGGTCTTCACTTAGCCGAGACGGATAGTATGCCTATTGGAAGACACTTGGCAACAGTTTATTAAGAAGCGCTCATCTGTCCGAATTCGGCAGCCGATGAAGCGCTAAATTTCACCGCAATAAGCGGGAAAGGCTTAATTTAACCTTCGTTCGGCGCAGAGCCTACGGTACGTTAAAGCATGACCTTCAAACGAACAGCTACCGCATTCCGTGGGCTCTTTACGTTACGCCTTCTCTTTGTGTGCCTGATCTCGTGCCTGTCGCTCCACACCGCTGCGGCACAGGATAAGGCGCCCGCGCCTGACGTGATCGTGTTCAACAACGGCGATCAGTTGACCGGAACGCTGGAGCGAGGCGTCGGCGACTCGATCACCTTCAAGAGCGATATGGCCGGCGAGATTACGGTTTCGATGGACAAGGTCAAAGAATTGCGTGCGAGCGGAGGGTTCGTGGTGTTGAAGAAGGACGAGCACATCACACGCACATCCAAGCAGATAGGAACAATCACGTATGCCGATGCCAACAAGACGATTACGGTAACGACGCCGACGGGCGCACCGGAAGAGGTGCCAGTGAAGGATATGGCGTACATGGTCGATCGGGCGACCTACACGCAGCAGGTGATCAGCAACCCGGGTATCTGGTCCGGCTGGACGGGCTCGATCAACGGCGGCGCAACCATTGTCCGATCAACGCAGAGTGACACCAACCTGAATGCGGGAGTGAGTCTGATACGGGCGATCCCGTCCGTTCCCTACTTGCCAGCCCGGACGCGGACCACATTCAACCTTCAGGAGACGTATGGGAAGCAGACGCAGCCGCTGATACCTCAGACCAATCCGCCGACACCGGATGCGGTGGCGAAGACGAATATCTTCCATGCGGATGCGGAGCACGACAAGTACTTCTCGCCCCGGTTCTATGGGCTGGTGGGGACGTCGTTCGACCATAACTTCTCTCAGGGCTTGAACTTACAGCAGATTTATGGAGTCGGCGCGGGCTGGACCGCAATCCAGGAGGCGAAGCAGGAGCTTGATTTGAAAGCGGACATTCACTATGAGGAGCAGAAGTTTCAGCCGCCTACGGTGAGCGAAAACCTGATCGGTTCTACCTTTGCCGAGAACTATCACCGCACTTTGCCGGCCAAGCTGCTCTTTACCGAGAGCGGAACGTACATCCAGTCGTGGAACGACTTCAAGGCGTACTCCGCAGTGGGTCAGGCGGGGCTGCAGTTGCCGGTGTACAAGCGATTGAGCATGAACTTGAATGTCCTGGATAATTTTTTGAACAATCCGGCCTTTGGATACAAGAAGAACAGCTTGCAGTTCAACACGGGCGTCTCGTATACGCTGCCGTAAACCGGTTGTGGTGGAGAGGCGTTTTTACAGGGTGTTTGAGAGATTCACCACGAATTCGACGTGGTGAATTCGTGGTGAATTGTGGTTAAGTTTGTGCAGAGGGCGGTGCGTGACATCGACGTTTTGCCGCTCGCTGGACTACGCCAGATTATTCGACTTTATTTGCGAGTCGCGGGCTACTGGACCGGCTTCGTGAGAATGGCGGTAACGGGGTTAGGAAGCTCCTTGTCGGCGTTCTTGAGCAGGAGACTGACCTGCCACATCTCGGTGTCGGACAGGATGTGATTGTAGGAGGGCATGCCGGAGAGGCGTATGCCATTGGCTACCTTCCAGTATGTCTCTCCTGCTTCATCGTCGCTTACGCCTACTACGTTGCCTTTGGCATGTTTCTTCCAGAGCTGAGGGGCGGAGGGGTACATGTGTTTGGCGAAGGCGACGTCATGACCCGGGGTGCCGTGGCAGCCTGCGCATTCCGTGCGGTAGATGTGGGCTCCGGACTCGAAGACATCTTCGCTTGTGGCAAAGGGGGCGGTCTTGGTCTGGCGGGCGATGCGGGCACCGAGCGGAACTTTGACGATCATCTTCTCGTAGGGGAAGGGCGCGTCCGCGACGGCGACGGGCGGGGCGCCGAATTGGAGATACAGGTAAGCGACTGCGACGACTGCGACCACGCCGATGAAGAAGCCGAGAAGGACTCTGCCTAAGCCTCCGCCGCTGTTCCGTTTCGCTGGACTGCTTTTCGCCATTTCGGTTTTCTCCTGAACAGGTCTGGGATTGCAGAGCAATGTGATATGGACCGCCCGGGATTCTGGCAGGCGGGACAAGTATTGGCGCTGAACTGCCGCCGGGACAGGTGATGGATGTTCTAATAAGGGTAGTCTGCTGGTGTTCAGCAGGTATGCCCATACGTTTTACCATAGCAAGAGCGCAGCTTGTGCAGGAGTAATCGTTGATGTTCGGTTTCAGGTCGAAGGTGATTTTTGGAGCAGGAGTGTTGCTGGCGGTTCTGATAGCCAGTGGAGCAGACGGTGTAGAGGCGCAGACGCCGCATAGAACGCGCCGGGAATCGAATGCCAACCGCAAGGCCCGCATTGCAAGGACGATCGAGGCGACCTACAGCCAACGGTTTGAAGTTGCTGGAGGCGGAGGATTCCTGCGGTTCCAGCCGGGCGAGTACCTGCAGAGGAACAACGACGTCACATTTTTCATGACGGGGACGTACTTCCTGAACCCGAAGCTGGGCATCATTGGGGATATTCGCGGGCTTTATGGAAATGCGAAGATCGGCAACAGTTCTCCCAATTTTCTGCCGTTCAAGCCGCAGATTTCGACATATCCGTTCATGGGCGGTGTCGCGTACCGGGTGTACGCCCAGGAGAAGATCGCCGTAAGCGCGACGGGCGAGGCGGGTGTCGCGCTGGGCAAGTTCGACGGCGATACGAAGGGGCTGCCTTCGCGAAGCCTCGGGCTCTGGCAATCGGCGACAAGGCCGGTGTTCAGCATCGGGGCGAACTTTGATTACAACTTTTACCCGAATCTGGCTTTTCGCGTAAGTCCGACCTATGTGGGGACGTTCTTCCGGCTTGACCCGCTGGATCCTGCACCGCAGCCGCACGGGTCGATTCAGAGCGATCTTGGGGTGAACCTCGGGGTCGTATACCGGTTTGGGCATACCAAGTAAGCTTTGGAGTCTTGGACGGCTTACCACCGATTTGCGCCGATTGTTTATTGCAGGGCGAAGCGATGACTCCCGCACCTTGTTAGCGGGCACTTAGCTGGGAGCGGCGAATTCACCAACTCCCAGCTGACCTCACGTTCGGAAGCGGACGTGGGGTGGCAAAATGCTGATAATGTTCTGATACCACCTGACATGCACCCAACGGGATGCGGGCTAGATCTTGCCGGCTGAGGCGGGCGCCGATATCGCGGGGGGCTCATTCATGGCGCCGGCGGGTTTGGAGGCGCCGATCTGTTGCAGGATTCCTGCCTCATCGGAGCTTCCCCAACGTTCTGTGATCTTGCCCTCGCTGTTGAACTTTGCGATCTGTACGCCGCGTGCCTTGATCTTCCTGCCGGTGGCTGGAATTCCCTGGAAGGGGCCGTCCTGCGTACCGGTAACGGTGTAAGCGATGGCGACGTTGTTCTCGTCCGCGACCATCTGCTCGACGGCGATCTTGAGGTCGGGAAATGCGGCGCGAAACTGGGTGAAGAACTGGATGAAGCCTTCGGGGCCTTTGCCCTGGCCGGGGGCGGGATCGTGATCTTTGACGTCAGGAGCGAAGACCTCGTTCAGAACGTTGAGATTGCCCTTGTTCACTGCTTCACCCATCTTCTTCGTGGTTGCGATGTTAGCTTCCTGGCTCATAGTTTTCCCTCTCGAGATTGAGATGCAATCGCAGAAGAATCCGTTCCCGAGCCAATTCGATCTGGATAGCGGCTTACCTTTTCCATGCCGCTCAACTCACCCGGACGTGCAAGTTCTGTTGCTAAAGCCCGGCCCATGAGAGAATAAGCACGCCCATGCGACGCATTCTCATCATCGACGACGAAGACGACATTCGCGAGGTGGCTGCACTTTCTCTCGAAGCGACAGCCGGCTGGAACGTGTTCACGGCAAGCTCCGGGGCCGCCGGGATCGAACTCGCGACGGCCGAACAACCCGACGCCATCCTGCTGGATGTGATGATGCCCGGGGTGGACGGCCCAACCACATTTGCCCAGATGCAGGCGATTCCGGCAGTGGCGCACATTCCCGTGCTTCTGCTGACGGCCAAGGTGCAGGGGGTGGACCAGCGCCGGTTCGCCGGTCTGGGTCTGGCGGGCATTCTCGTCAAGCCTTTCGACCCGCTTCTGTTGGCCCAGCAGATCTCCGACACGTTGGGCTGGAGAGATTAGCCGCCTGTCCGGATAGAACGAACAGCGTACTGGAAGTCGCCTGTCGTGAACGTTACACCAAATCCGAGCATCCTAAGAGTGGATGATCGAAGATGTGGATGGAAAGATCGATGAAGCGCTCACCGAGATCTGGCAGCGCCATCTTCCGGTGCTGCGCGAACGTCTGGAGATTCTTGACCGGGCGGCGGCGGAGGCCTCTTGCGGCACGCTGGGAGAGACCCTGGAGCTTGAGGCGTTGTCGGTCGCTCATAAGCTGGCGGGAAATCTCGGTATGTTCGGGTATGACGAGGGCTCGAGGATTGCGAGTGAGATGGAGCAGGTTTTGAGAGCGCCTGCCGGACCCGGCCGGGCTGATCTCGCCGGGCTGTCACGCGATCTCCGCAGGAGTCTTGCGACGGCGTTGTGACATCCTTAGAAGAACTGCCCTGAGCTGCGGACCTTTTACCTGGCCTGCCGGACGGCCCAACCGGCCAGATCGATCGCTGCCCCGAAGGTGTCGTAGTCCGCCGGGAGTTGGTTGCGGTGGTCGGTGTACTCGTTGTAAAGCCATGGGTCGACGACGGCGAAGACGGTTCCCTTCCCGTACTGTGCGACAGCCATCAGCACATCGCCTTTGTCGGTTACGACGGCCCTGGCCGGTCCGGAGAGGCGGATGGTGCAGATCTCCTTGAGATAGGCCTTGTGAGGCTGCGCGAAGACGCCGGCGCCGGAAGGAATGGCCACGGTTCCCATCTGCCACCGATTGTCGATGACCTGATTGCGGATGACCGGATTGAAGTGAATTCCGAAGCGTTCGCTGAGCGTGTTGAAGTGGTCGAACTCGGAGTTGTTGACATCGTTCTCCATCAGGAGCAGGACGCCCCCTGCCTTGACCCAGGCTTCAATGATGTCCCCGCTGGCCGAGTCCATGAAGTGAGGCGTGGGATTTTTGGCAGCGATCTCGGGTGACGCAAGGATGTAGATCTGCGCTTTTTTCAGATCGTTCGCGGTGGGGGCGGCGGCTTCGGTGGCGAGTTGGACGCCGTAGCGTTCGAAGGCTCGGCCGAAGAAGTCGAATCCGCCGTTGGAGGCGTCGTTCCACTTGTAGTGAAAGAGTTCGGTCTGTCCAGCGGCGTTCCTCCTGGTCTGTGAGTTGAACCACGCGTCGAGCAGCACGGTCTTTCCCTGGCCGAGGGCCTCGGTGGAGGTCTGCTCCATCTCGGAACCGGCAAGCAGGAAGGCTCCTACGCCCTTTGCGTCGTTCAGGACGGTCTTTTCGCCGGTGTAGTAGGCGTACGATCCGGAGCGGTAGGGTGTGCCGCCGAGGCCGCCGACCTTGACGGTCCCATCGAGCGCCATGCCACCCTCCGCATTGGAGGTGACGAACTTCTGCTGGATCGCGGTCCAGCCTTGAAGCGCAACGGGCTCGTCGGTCTGCGGGAGGTAACCCATACGCGCACCCTTGGCGAGGGTGTAGACGAACATGCAGCTTGCCGAGGCTTCCGGATAGTTTCCGGCGCGGTCTGCCTTGTCCATCACCTGCCACCAGAGACCCGTCTTCGCATCCTGAAAGCGGACGATGGCGGAGGCGGTGCGGTTCAACGCGGCGATGAGCGCCGGCCGCTGCGGGTGATTCTTCGGGAGCCAGTCGAGTACGTCGACGAGCGCCATGCCGTACCATCCCATGGCCCGGGCCCAGACCTCGGGCGAGAGTCCGGTGGCTGGGTCGGCCCACTTCATCTGCTTCGACTCGTCCCAGCCGTGATTCATCAGGCCGGTTCTGGGGTCGCGCATCTTCGCGTCCATGAGGAGAAGCTGGCGGGCGATGTCGTCGAAGGCGGCGGGTTCCTGAAAGGTCGCGGCATAGGCGGCGCGAAAGGGCTCGGCCATGTAGGCTCCGTCGAGCCAGACCTGGCTGGGGTAGATCTGCTTGTGCCAGTACGCGCCGGCGGCGGTTCTCGGCTGGACGGCAAGCTGGTCGTGCAGGAACTTCGCGGCCTGGTAGTACTTCGGCTGCTGGGTGACGCGGTAGACCAGGAGGACGGCGCGGCCGAGTTCGATGTCGTCCAGGGAGTGCGCGGCAGGCTCAAATCCGGTGATGGAGCCGTCGGGAGCGAGGTACCTGTCGACTGCTGCCTTGATGTAGGCGAAGTCCTGACCGTCGGCTGTGCTGTGCCACTCCGCGGCCATGCCGTCGAGCAGGACGCCCTCCTCGTAGCTCCACTGGCCGGGATGAGAGGTAGTGGAAATGACCCCGGCGGGCCATTGGGCGATGACGGTCTCAGCCATCCTGCGGGAAGGAGATAGCGGGGATAGCGAAGGCAGGGGAGATTGCTGGGCTGGGGCCGATAGGGGGGCGACGGATCGGGAGAGACACGATCCTGCGAGCAGCAACGCGATGAAAGTCCTCAATGGAACCCCTTATGCGAGATGAATTCTGGACCTGCGGCAAGCAACCCAGAGCGAATTACCTGTGGGTGTACCGTGTAGCTTCGCTCTTATGGTCGTTTTCTATCAAGGAAAACGGCGCCGTTTGGAATCTTCGCCGCCCAATGACAGATAATTCGCTCTAGAATAGCGGTTCCGAAGCGGCCTGCCTACCCTGAGGTTTCGAACGGCCGGGAGGGGATGGCGTCAGTTACAGGCGAGCGCGGTCCAGACGCTGGCGGGACTTGAGTTGGAATTCGTCACCTTGAGTTCGACGAAGTTCCCCGGTGGAACCGCGACGCCGGCGGTTCCCGTGCAGGACGAGTTATACGCGACCGTACAGGCCAATACGGTGTCGGCCATGCTGCCGGGCGTTCCCTGCCGGAGGGTGACGGTGATGGTGCTGGACTGCTGGGAGAAGACACTGAGCGAGGTGGCGGTGCAGCCTGAGGGAACCCAGGTGAGCACCGGGCCTGCTTCGCTCGCGCTTACGGCGGTGTTGTTGACGGCGAGGAAGGGGGCGGTATAAGACACACTGTGATAGGTCGAGGCGTTGGAGATGCCACCCGATCCCGCGCTGCTGCCGCCCGTGCCGCCGGCACCCGCTGTTCCCTGGGGAATGGTGAAGTTCAGGATAGCCGCGTAGGCGGTTCCGGTGTTGGTGACTGAGGCGGGAGTTCCCGGTGCGGAGGTGGTGACGGCTCCTATGGTGACGGTGGCTGCCGCACCAGACGGACCGCTGGGGCCTGCGCTGCCAGCCTGTGCCAGCACGGCCCAGACGGAGGGCGAAATGTCGGGCTGGGAGGCGAAGTTGGCGCTGAGGGCGAGGTAGGTGGTTCCGCCGAAGGTGACGGCGTCGCTGGGAAGATAGGAGGGCGCGGAGCTCCAGGGACCGCGATAGGTGAGGCCGGGGGCTCCGGGGGTACCGGGCGTTCCCTGGGGCCCTTGAGGTCCTAGAGGTCCTTGAGCTCCGGCGGTGCCCGGCAGTCCGGCGGTGCCCTGGAGGCCCTGGGGTCCTGAGGCTCCGGCGGCTCCGGCTGCGCCTTGCGCGGTCAGTGTGCCCCATTGCGCTGGACTGAGGTTCGGGGTGTTGCCTCGGTTGCTTGCCGACAGCGAGGCGTAGCTGCTGCCCTGCCAGAATACGACGTCGCCCGCGGCATAGTTGATGACCGCCGAGTAGGTTCCCTTGTACGCGAGGCCGGGAAGACCAGGAGGACCTGCGGTACCGGACGGGCCGGGGAGCCCCGTTGCTCCTGTTGCACCTGGTGCTCCTGTTGCTCCTGTTGCTCCGGCGGGGCCGGTTGGTCCAGCGATGCCGGCAGGGCCGATCGGGCCGGGAACGCCCTGTGGTCCGGCGATGCCTGCTATCCCGGCAGGACCTGTGGCGCCGGCAGGGCCGATGGCTCCTGACGGGCCTGTGATTCCAGGCGATCCGGTGATTCCAGGCGATCCCGGAGTTCCTTGAGGACCCGCTGGACCCTGCGCTCCGGCAGGGCCTTGTGGTCCGGCAGGCCCGGTCGAGGCCAGGACGATATCAAGTTCCGCGGCGTGTCCGGTGAGGTCGTTTTCCTTGCTGTCGAACTGTGCCACCGCAGTGGACGTGGTGAGGGCAAGGCCGTTGTTGGTCGCGGGCACGCTGATCCAGCCTTGCACCAGGGAGGTGACATCGACCACCACATACGTGCCGGGCAGGCTGACGGAAGCGGTCTGGACCGCACTGCCGAGTGTCGGGAGATTGGAAAAGCTGACGCCGTACTCGGCCCATGAGCCGCCGAGAGGCTGCACGGAGACGATTCCGGCGGTGTCGACGCGGTTGCAATAGAGCCGGAGGAAGGCGCGCGCGACCTGGGCCGCCGTGGTCTTGGCTGGAAGGGTGGAGAGATCGAATTGCAGCAGTGCGGTATAGCCGCCGCCGACGTTCAGGTTGGAGATGGCTCCGCTGTTGACTGCCGGGAGGGCTGCGTTGACGTGGGCGTCGGCGATCAGGGTCGCCTGCACCGCGAAAGCCGGCAATGCGGCGAGCGACAGGATGGCCGGCACCGCTCCCCGCAGAAAAGACCTCAGACCGAAGCGCCTCGCGAGCAAACTGGTTCAACTCCTTGAGTACAACCCTGTCCAGCGTGCGTCAAGGCCGGAGGCGAAGGTAGCACCCCGTGTACAACGTGGAAATGGACAAACGCCTGGGCGCACGCTCTGCGGTTCGCGCAATCGATACCGGGCGTGCAGCTTTTTCAGACGACAGGGAACAATCCCGTTTTAGGCTAACCACAATGGAAATACAAGGACTTCGGCCTGCGACTTCCGTGTGATTCGCCCTGTCGCGGGATCGCATCTGATGGTCTGAGAGTGCGAGAATGAGCAGCCGGCAGAACGCCCGTACCCGCACGCACTTCGACAGTACGCCCGAGGATACCGAAACGCATGAGTTCTCCGAACCCCAAGCCCGTTGCCGCATCCAACCAGCCCGGCCAGCTTCCTCTTCCGGCGAATCTGGTCAACGTCTCTCGTCTGATTACCGCCTATTATTCGCTACACCCGGACGTGGGCATTCCGGCTCAGCGAGTGGCGTTCGGGACGTCGGGCCATCGCGGGAGTGCTTTCCATACCGCCTTCAACGAGGACCACATTGCCGCCATCACGCAGGCGATCTGTGAGTACCGCAGGCAGGATTCGACGACCGGCCCGCTCTTTCTGGCGCAGGACACCCATGCGCTTTCGGAGCCCGCCTTCGCTACCGCGCTTGAGGTTCTTGCGGCCAACCATGTCGAGACGATGATCGACACAGGGCTTGCCTACACGCCGACTCCGGCGCTCTCGCACGCTGTGCTTGCGTACAACGAGGGCCGCAGAAGCGATCTCGCGGACGGGATTGTCATCACGCCGTCGCACAATCCGCCCGAAGATGGCGGCTTCAAATACAACCCCCCGAACGGCGGCCCGGCAGATACCACAGCGACGAAGTGGATCGAGACTCGCGCGAACGAGATCATCGCGGGCGGGCTGAAGGATGTGAGGAGGATCCCCTATTCGCGCGCGCTTGCGGCGGATACGACCCATCGGCACGATTACATCAGGGAGTATGTGGACGATCTTGGCAGCGTGATCGACTTTGATGTGCTGACGGGCACGACGCTGAAACTGGCGGTCGATCCCCTGGGCGGCGCGGGCGTGTACTACTGGCCTCGCATCGCGGAGAAGTACAAGCTGCCGCTCGAGATTCTGAACCCGAACGTGGACGCCACCTTTCGCTTCATGACGTGCGATTGGGACGGCCGCATCCGGATGGACTGCTCCAGCCCGTTCGCCATGGCGAGCATGATCGCGAACAAAGAAAGGTACGACGTAGCATTTGCCGCCGATACGGATCACGATCGCCACGGCATTGTGACGCGGACCTCGGGTCTGCTGAATCCGAACCACTATCTCGCTGTGTCGATTCAGTATCTTTTTGCGCACCGGCCGGAGTGGGCCGCGCATGTGGGGATTGGCAAGACGCTGGTCTCTTCGAGCATGATCGATCGGGTGGCCAAGGGTCTGAACCGTCCCATGCTGGAGGTTCCCGTGGGCTTCAAGTGGTTTGTGGATGGTCTGATCGACGGCTCGCTTGGCTTTGTGGGCGAAGAGTCCGCGGGGGCGACGTTTCTGCGAAGAGATGGCCGGGTCTGGACGACGGATAAGGACGGGTTGATCCCGGGGCTGCTCTCGGCGGAGATGACGGCGCGGGTGGGCAAAGACCCCGGCGAGATGTATGCGGAGATGACACAGAGATACGGCAGTCCTGTGTATCAGCGGATCGATGCGGCGGCCACGAAGGAGCAGAAGGCGAAGCTGGCAAAGCTGTCCCCGCAGGAGGTGACGGCCAAAGAGCTGGCGGGGGAGCCGATTACCGCGATCCTGACGGAAGCGCCGGGCAATCATGCCCCGATCGGCGGCCTGAAGGTGACGACGGAGAACGGCTGGTTCGCGGCCCGGCCATCGGGCACCGAGGATGTCTACAAGATCTATGCGGAGAGCTTCAAAGGAGAGGCGCACCTGAAACAGATTCAAACCGAAGCGCAGGCGGTGGTTACCGCGGCGATCTCTTAGCATCTAACTGTGTCAGGAAGCAGTTTTCACAACCAACTGCTTCGGGAGAACCGATTCCATGCAGATTCAGATCAACAGTGGCAGTACGATTCCCATGCACGCTACACTTTCGGGCCTGATCGAGGCGGAGCTTCACCGCGTTCTGGACCGGTTCGAAGGTCACCTGACGCGCATCGAAGTCCACCTGAGCGATGAGAACGGAGACAAGGCAGGGCCACAGGACAAACGGTGCCTTCTGGAGGCGCGGCCCAAACATCACCAGTCTCTTGCTGTCACGAACGAATCCGCGGATATGCAGACTGCCGTCTCCGGCGCGGCCAATAAAATGCAGCGGCTGCTCGAGACCACCTTTGGGCGCTTATCTGACAAGCGGTACCCCGCGCCGGAGGCTGAGGCGGCTGGATAGTGCGGCTGGAGCAGCTTCCCCACCCCGCCTGCGGGAATTATCGCCTGTGCAGAGTCATTCCGATCGTAACGATGCGGGGCGAGCCGAGCGTCAGGATGGGCGTACGGCCGGCCTGAACGGGTGCGTTGGTAAGGTTCTGGACAGAGCTATAGACCCGCCAGTGTTGCCCGAAATCGTGTTCAGCGTAGAGATCGACCTGCGCGTAACCGGCTAGTTCGAACTGGTTGGCGGAGTCGTCGAACTGTCTTCCGCTACTCCTTAGATCTACGTCGACGACGCCAAGCCGGTTTTGCTGAAGACGGATTTGCAAGGTCGCGCTGTTACGGGGAACCTGCGGAGTCCACTTGCCTACCAGCGACGGGTCTGGTTGGAAGCGGGTTACGGTCGAGACGGCGAACTGGTAGCCGCCGGTGAGGGTGAGGAACTCTACCGGTTGAATCTGCCACTCGGCCGTAGCTCCCTTGCTGGTCAACTGGCCAAGATTCTCCCGCTGCAGCAACGTCGCTGTCGGTGTTGAACTGAGGGTGACGGCAGCAATGGGCCGGTTCACCTGCGTCCAGAAGTAGCTGGTGCGGACGGACCCGAGCCGCGACAGATCGAAGAGCGCCCCGGTTTCGAATCCGGTGGCGCGCTCGGACCTGAGGCTCGCGTTGGCGCGGGTAATCTGCTGACCAACCTGACCCTGGCGATACAGCTCATTCATGGACGGACCGCGAAATGCTCTGAATGCCGAACCGGTGAGTGACAGGCCAGACGTAAGTTTCTTCACTATGCCGAGCCGGGGATCGAAGACATTCTCATTGATGCTGGGCAGGGGAGGAGGCGTCCCTCCCACCTGCCGGGCATCGAAGCTGCCGAAGTGATCGAAGCGCGACGAGAAGGCGACGGACCAAGTGGAAGGCTGCCAGAGCACCTCGCCATAGACGCCTTCGCCACGCTGCCGTGCGCTCAGGCTCACGTTCGAGATCTGCTCCAAGTCGGTTCCGCGATCATCCAGCAGATCGGCTCCCGCGACAAAGGTGAGATTGGTTCCGTAACTTCGCGCCCACTGTGCCGCGCCGCCGACCTGCTGGGACGGATCGACGTGCAGGGCAGTCAACTTCTCGGAAGTGCGTGTGGGGCTGATGGCGGAGAAGCTCTGGCGATATCTCTGGTCGGTGCCGTAGAACCGAAGCAGGAACCTGCCCGCATCGGCCGCCGACCAGTCGCCTCCTGCGACATACCTCCAGATGCGGGTTGCGTTGGTCTGCATGGGCGTTCCATTGCTGCGAGCTTCGTTCAGCAGGTTGCCGCGCAGAAATATGTCGCCATCTACGCCCGCCCGCCGCCGCAACTCCAACCGGCCGCTTTGGGAGTGGACGTTCGACGGCACATCGACGGGCCCGCGAAACTGCGGAGCGGTGAGGATGTAGCCATCCGTGCGGAAGAGGCTGGAGGCTGCCAGCCCTCTCCAACGTCCGCCGGTTGCGGTAAGCAGGCCATCGACGATCGATGTGCCTTCGCTGGCGCCTGCGGCATTCAAAGCGTAGTCGAAGGTCTGCGGCACCACGGGAACTACGTCGATGACGCCGCCGATGGCGCTGGAACCGTAAAGGTCCGAAGCCCCGCCCCGCATCAACTCCACCTCGCGAGTGGCCAGCTTTGGAATCTCGTTCCAGTGGATCCAACCGCCGTAGGCATCGTTCAGGGGTACCTGATCGCTCAGCACGAGGGTTCGGCTGGCGGCGGTGGAACCGAGTCCGCGCAGCGAAGTTCCTTCGGTGGTCGGATTGGCCACCCAGGAGCTTGTACGCCGAAAGAGCTGGAATCCCGCGACCTGCCGGAGGGCATCATCGAGCGTAAAGCCCGGTGCCTCCTGGAGTTGTGTCCCGGTCATGGTGCGAACGCTGCTTGCGCTGGCATCGAGGGCCAGGGGCGAACGCGCAGCCGTCACCTCGATCGTCTGGTTTTCCCCGGTCACCTGCATGACGAAAAGCGACGGGCCTTTTCCGGTGACAGGTTGCACAAGACGGTTGAAGCCTGCGTGTGTGATTTCCACCTGTGTCTCCGGTTCGATGGAAACGTTTGCGCATCCCGCCGCATCGGTTGTCGCGGGCTGCGTGGCGTTGCCCTCCGCGCGAACCTGGGCACCGGTGATGGGAAAGCCCCGCTGATCGTGAACGCAGATCTGACGCGGCTGGTCCTCTGCATGGGCGTTTGTGCCCTGGATGATGCCGCAGAGAGAAGCGCACAGAAGAGTTCGGCGAAAGAAAATGCGCACGAAACGATCTTACGTTCTGGACACGCGCGCGGGCCTCGGGATGACATGAACCTCGCCGTGGCTTGCCGATACCAGCAGGGGAGGCATCGTGGTAGTCTTCCGCCCACGGGCTTATCACAATGCCGATGACACGCCGCAGCTTCTGCATGCAAAGCGCTTTGCACCTGCTGGCTCGATCCATGCCGGCGCAAACGGCTTCGTCGACGCATCCGGATGTGGCTGCGATTGACCGGGAACGTGTTCTGAATGCGGCCGGCCGGGCGCTGGGGCGGGCTCCCACTCCGCTTAGCTCAATAGCTGCGCCACGGAGTCCGGGCACACTGCACGATTTTTACTCGGAGGAGGAGTTCTACTGGCCCGATCCGGGCTCGCCGCAGGGACCGCATGTACTGCGTGACGGGTCGCGGAATCCGGCGGCATTTACCGCGCACCGCGATGCGCTGCTGCAGCTTGCGATGGATGTTCCGGCGCTGGTCGCGGCTTTTGTGCTGACGCGGGAGGCTCGGTATGCGGCGCGAGCGGGTGCGCATTTGAAGGCGTGGTTCGTTGACGCTGCGACCGCGATGACGCCAAATATGATGTTTGCCCAGGTGATTCCGCCGGGCAGGACGGGGCGCTTCGAGGGTGTGGCGGAGGCTGTTCATCTGGCGGAAGTTGCACAATCCATTCCATTTCTGGGCAGGTCCGATACCTTTTCCGCGGTTGAATTTGCGGCTTTGAAGGGATGGTTTGCGAGCTACTTCGAGTGGCTGGATAGCTCGCGACTGGCGGGGCTGGCGCGTGACGACAAGAGTCATCATGGGAGTTCGTGGCTGTTGCAGGCAGCGGCTTTTGCACGCCTGAATGAGGCCCAGGATGGGCCGCTTACGGTGCTGCGGCACAGGTTCAAGACGAGTACGATCAGAGGGCAGATTGTGGCGGATGGGACGTTTCCGCATGAACTTACTACGTCCGATCCTTACCGTAACTCATTGTTTAATCTGGACATGCTGGCGGGGGTGTGTCTTCTGCTGTCAACGCGGTTCGAGAGCGTGTGGGACTTCGAGCTGCAGGATGGGCCGGGGATGCGGTCGGCGATTGCGCGGCATTATCCGTTCATTCGCGACCGTGGAGCATGGCCGTATCGCGCTGATGCGAAGTACTTTACCGATCTTCCCCTGCGGCGGCCGAGCCTGCTGTTCGGCGCGCGGGCTTACGGGCGGCCAGAGTATGCGGAGCTTTGGAAGACGCTGCCGCCGGACACGGGGATTCCGGAGCTGCAGGAGACGCTTCCGATCCGGCAGCCGTTACTCTGGGTGACGCGGCCGGGGCCGTGAGGGCGATGTGCAGGAATTTCAGGCGTGTGGTGGGATGGCGGTTTTTACAGGGGTTTTTGGGGAATTCGTGGTGGAGGAAGATGGAAAAACGTGGTGAGTTTGTGGTGGAGTGCGTGGCAAATATGGACATGCAAAGGACACGTTTTCCACAGGTTTCAGATTGCGCCAGCTTTTTGGGGTATTTTTGCGGTTTATTGCTGCGGCGCCGATTGCCGGAGCTCCCGGAACTGCTTGACGAGGGCGAGGTACTTGCGGGCGGTCTCGGTGACGGCCTCCGGGGAGGCTTTCGGGTTCACGAGGTCTGAACCTACGCCGAGTGCGAAGGCTCCGGCGTGGAGGAACTCGGAGGCGGTGGTGAGGGAGACGCCGCCGGTGGGAATGAGATCGATGTGGGGAAGAGGACCCTTGAGAGCGGTGAGGTACTTCGCGCCGCCCAGGGCGCTGGCGGGGAAGACCTTGACGACGTCCGCGCCGGCCTGCCACGCGTTGACGATTTCGGTGGGGGTGAGGGCGCCCGGGAGGACGGCGACGGAGTAGCGATGGCACATCTCGATGGTCTGGAGGTTGAGGGCGGGGCTTAC
The DNA here is from genome assembly GCA_965277265.1 of Edaphobacter sp. Taxonomy (GTDB): domain Bacteria; phylum Acidobacteriota; class Terriglobia; order Terriglobales; family Acidobacteriaceae; genus Edaphobacter. Next base: position 3,073,257 of record CBDICF010000003.1, on the reverse strand, counting down.
GACGAATTGAGCGCCTTCGAGGATGCACATGCGGGCGGTCTCGGGGTCGAGGACGGTTCCGGCGCCGATGAGGATGTCTGGACGCTGGCGGGCCAGACGGCGCATGACCTCGATGGCTCCGGGGACGGTCATGGTGATTTCGAGGACGGTTACGCCGCCGTCGGCGATGGCGGCGGCGAGGGTCATGGCCTTTTCTACCGAGTCCGCCCGGAGGACGGGGACCAGGCCTATGTCACGCAGGGTGTGGAGTACGGCGGCTTTGTTCACGGTTCCTCGTTGCTATCGTCGATATCGTCAATCTCGTCAGTTGAAATTTTATCGCTGGACGGCGGCGGAGCCACCCTGCATCAAGCGTTCAATCTCGGCGGGTGAGGCCAGGGAGCTGTCGCCGGGGGTGGTCATGGCGAGGGCGCCGTGGGCTACCCCGCAGTCGAGCGCCCACTGGATGCCTTTGGCTTCGAGGAGACCGTAAATGAGGCCGGAGGCGAACGAATCGCCGCCGCCTACACGGTCGAAGATCTCGAGATCGGTGAATTCGATGCTTTGGAAGACCTCGCCTGCGGCGTAGGCGAATGCGGCCCAGTCGTTACGGCTTGCCGTTCGCGGGCGGCGTGTGGTGGTGGCGATGACCTGGATGCGGGGGAACTCTCCGACGATGCGGTGGGACATTTCGCCGTAGCTTTGGGGAGTGTGCCAGGGTGGGGCGTGGGAGGAGTCGCAGAGGACAGCGGCGAGGTCGCCCTCGTGGCCGAAGAGTACGTCGACGAAAGGGGCGAGGGTGCGGTTGACGTTGGCTGCGCCCTGCCGGCCGCCGGCGTTCTTCCAAAGCGATGGGCGGTAGTTGCAGTCGTAGGAGACGATGACGCCGTGGCGCCTGGCCGATTCCATTGCCTCGCGCGCGACGGCGGGGGCTTGCGGCGAGAGGGCGCAGAGAACGCCGCCGGTGTGGAACCAGCGCACGCCTTCGCCGGCGAAGATCGCGTCCCAGTCGATCTGTCCGGGCTGCAACTGCGAGATAGGGGTGTGGCCGCGGTCCATCATGCCCATGGCTCCGCGGACGCCGAATCCGCGTTCGAGGAAGTAGATGCCGTTGCGGGTCTCGCGGCCGATGCCGTCGTAGGGGGCCCAGCGGAGATGGGACAGGTCGACTCCGCCCTGCAGCATGAGGTCTTCGAGGAGGCGGCCGACGGGGTTGTCGGCGAGTGCGGTGACGATGGAGGTGCGCTGGCCAAAGCAGCGACGTAGGCCGCGCGCGACGTTGTATTCGCCGCCGCCCTCCCACACGCGGAAGCTGCGGGTGGAGGTGATGCGCTGGTCGCCGGGGTCGAAGCGCAGCATGACCTCGCCGAGGCTTACGAGATCCCAACGGCATTGGCTGACGGGACGGATGGACAATCCGGCAGAGCCTTGGCTCGTCGGGGTCAATGAAGATTTGGTCTTCTCGGCTAGCTGGGGTCCGGTCATCTGGGGTCCGGTCATCTGGGGTCCGGTCATGTGGGGTCGGGTCATCGAAGGTCGGGGATGGTGACGGGGTCCATGTCGTCGTAGGCCTGGTTTTCGCCTCCCATGCCCCAGCAGAAGGCATAGTTCTTTGTGCCTACGCCGGCGTGGATGGACCAGCCGGGGGAGACGACGACCTCCTTATCCTGGACGATGAGGTGGCTGGTAGCGTCGGGCGGCCCCATGAGGTGAAGGACTCGGTGCGCGGGGTCTACGTCGAAGTAGAAGTAGACCTCGCTGCGGCGCATGTGGGTGTGGGGCGGCATGGTGTTCCAGTTGCTGCCCGATTCGAGCAGGGTGAAGCCCATGACGAGCTGACAGCTCCTGATCCCCTCTTTATGGATGGCCTTGTAGATGGTGCGCTTGTTGCAGGTCTCGACGCTGCCGAGGGCGAGGCCTTTGAGGTCGGCGAATTTGACCATCGCGGTGGGATAGTCGGCGTGGGCGGGATAGCTGAGGAGGTAGAAGCAGGCTGGATTGCCGGCGCTCTTGCTGGAAAAGACGATGGACCTGCTTCCGCGGCCTGCGTAGAGGCAGTCGAGCTTGTCGAGGTCGAAGATCTTGCCGTCGACGGAGATGGAGCCGGGTCCGCCCACGTTGAGGACGCCAAGTTCACGTCGTTCGAGGAAGAAGTCCGCGCGGAGCTCCGGCTGGGTTTCGAGGGTCAGGGGCGTGGCGGCAGGGACGGCGCCGCCGATTACGGTGCGGTCGAGGTCTACATAGGCGAGCTCGATTTCGCCTGGCGTGAACATGTCTTCGAGCAGGAAGGTCTCGCGCAATTCTTCGGTATTCATCAAACCGTACCGTATTGCGTCCGCCATCTGGTAAGTCCGCATTGCCGATCTCCTTGATTCGAGGCTGAGTCGATTATATGGCGAGATACGGGGTCTCCAAGCTGCGCGGCGACGTGTGCTTGTCCGTTCGGCTGCGCTCAAGCGTGTAGATCGACGTTCGAATTCAACGGGAAAGCAAGCCGATTCACCCCTCCCCTGCTACTATTTACCCGCGTCCTGCGGAACAGCCATGAAGCTCCTCCTCCTGATCTCGAATGCCTTCATCAACACGATGGGCATCACCCAGCCGTCGCCCCAGACGGCCAAGCGCGCGGCCTGGTTCATCGTGGCACTTCTCGGCTTGGTGGTTGCGGCGATCGTCACGATTGCGCTTCTGGCCGTTCATTGGGCCTCTCACTCCTGAACGACTCCTGGATCGGCTCCTGAACCGGCTCGCGCTTGGGTGCTTGATACCGCCCCTGTTTCAACCGTATGAAACGCCTCGCCGAAATCTCTGGTCCATCCACATTTCCAGGCGTATGATTGCGTCGAACCGCACGCCATCGTTCGAACGCCGCATTCCAAATCACCGGCACTACGGACCAAGTTAGCCCATCGAACCCTTCCAAAGAACGGAGGAACTGCCATGAGCGCCATACCTGTTCTCCTCATCGTCTGGGCTGTCATCACAGCCTGCTTTCTAGGCCTGCTCGCCTACAAAGGACAACTCACCCGCTACGAAGAAGACCAGCTCTTTCTTAGCGATACCGTCTCCCACGAGCAACAGGTCCAGACCAACATTGTCCGCAAGGTCAATCAAATCCAGCCGTTCGTCCGCGTGCTGGGAGTCGCTGCAGCTGTCATGAGCGCCGGAATCCTCTGCATCGTCACCCTCGACGCCTGGCAGCACATCCAGTAACCCGCACGTCACCGGCCCCACATCTCCGGCAAGCGGAAGCTCTTTCCCTGTCCTCATTCCCCACCTGACCGTACCTGGCGAACCTCTGGGCCACCTCTGGCCCAACTCTGGCCACGAACATCGTAGTCCGCCGGGAGCTACTTCTCGCTGTCCAGCATCGCCATCTGGTGCTTGTCATACCGCGTCCCTGCAACCTCGGTCGCGGGCATCGCAGCCTCCAACCGCGCAATCTCCTCCCCTGAGAGCCGAACCTGGAGCGCCCCAAGCGCCTCCTCGACCTGCGCCACCTTCCGCGCCCCGATCACCGGGACGACATCCTCGCCGCGCGACAACACCCACGCGATTGCCATCTTCACGGCCGACACGCCCCGCGCGGCCGCTACCTGCTGCAACGCCGCCACGAGCGCCTGGTTTTTCTTCAGATTTTCCCCTGTAAACCGAGGCAGGAATCGCCGGAAATCTCCCTTCCCTGTCGTCACCGATCCGCTTAGCAGGCCACGCGAAAGCACCCCATACGCCGTCACCCCGACACCCATCTCCCGCAGCCCCGGAAGGAGCGACTCTTCAATGCCGCGGCTCGCCAGACCGTACTCAAGCTGCACATCGCACACCGGAGCAGCCGTCTTCGCCTTCCGCACCGTCTCCAGCCCCACCTCCGACAGACCGATGTATCGAACATATCCCGCCTTCACCATCTCCTGAATCGCGCCGACCGTCTCCTCAATCGGAACCGTACCATCCAGCCGCGCAGGGCGGTATATATCGACATGATCCACTCCCAGCCGGTTCAGGCTATAGGCCAGATAATTCTTAACCGCAGCCGGGCGTCCATCGAATCCGTTCCACGTCCCGTTCGGCGACCGCAGCGCCCCGAACTTTACGCTCAGCAGCACCTTGTCGCGCGCGCCCGAACCCATCTCCGAGAGCGCCCGCCCGACCAGTCGCTCATTGTGCCCCATGCCATAGAAATCGCCCGTATCCAGCAGCGTCACACCCGCGTCCACCGCCGCGTGAATCGCCCGGACGCTCTCCGCGTCATCGCTCTCCCCATACATGCCGGACATTCCCATGCAGCCCAGCGCAAGCGGAAAGACCCGTGGCCCATCGGTCCCAAGCTGCCTTGTCGCGTACACGTTTTCGGACCGTGTCATCTCTGCCATCGCAATCACCCCGCCACTATCCTATCCAAAACAAAAGGGCCGGAAGCGTCTCCGCCCCGGCCCTTTCCATCTCACTACAAATCAGGCGTTATACGTTGACGATGAAACCCGTCCGCCCCGGCCCGTCCAGTTCGTATGGAACGACTCTCCGCGCGGCTTATCGACTCGTTCGTAGGTATGGGCGCCGAAGAAATCTCTCTGCGCCTGCAGCAGGTTTGCCGGCAGCCGTTCCGTCCGGTAGCCGTCATAAAACGCCAACGCTGTCGAGAACGCAGGCATAGGGACGCCAATCTCGATCGCATGAATGACGCACTTCCGCCACGACCACTGGTATTTGTTCAAAACGCCTGAAAAGAAATCATCCATCAGCAGATTCTGCAGCTTGGCATCCTTGTCGAACGCATGCTTGATGTCTCCCAGGAACACGCTGCGGATGATGCAGCCGCCGCGCCACATCAGCGCGATCCCGCCCATATTGAGGCTCCACTTCTGGTCTTTCTCCACCGCGCGCAGCAGCATGTACCCCTGCGCGTAGCTGATCATCTTCGAGCAGTAAAGCGCCCGCCGGACATCCTCGATAAAGTCCTTCTTCTCGGAGATGGTGAGCACCTTTTTCGGCCCCTGCAGCACCTTCGAAGCCGCGACCCGCTCGTCCTTCAACGCCGACAGGCAACGCGCAAACACGCTCTCCCCAATCAGCGTGACCGGCATGCCCAGGTCCAGCGCGGAGATAGCCGTCCACTTGCCCGTGCCCTTCTGTCCCGCCGTGTCCAGGATCTTGTCGATCATCGGCTGCCCATCGTCATCCTTCTTCGCAAAGATGGTCGCCGAAATCTCGATGAGGTAGCTATCCAGCTCGCCCTTGTTCCACTCCGTAAACACCTCGGCAAACTCATCCGCCGTCAAGCCCAGCCCATCCTTCAGCAACTGGTATGCCTCGCAGATCAACTGGATATCGCCGTACTCGATCCCGTTGTGCACCATCTTGACGTAGTGCCCGGCGCCATCCTCTCCTACCCAGTCGCAGCAAGGAGTCCCGTCCTCCACCTTCGCCGCGATCGCCTGGAAGATCTCCTTCACATGCGGCCACGCGGCGGGATTGCCTCCGGGCATGATCGAAGGTCCAAAGCGCGCGCCCTCTTCTCCGCCCGAAACCCCTGTCCCCACAAACAGAATCCCCTTCCCGGCAAGCTCCTTCGTCCGGCGGTTCGTGTCGGTAAACAGCGAATTGCCGCCATCGATGACAATGTCGCCCTTCTCCAGGTGCGGCAGGATCTGCTCAATCGTCTGGTCCACCACCTCGCCCGCCTTGACCATCAGCATCACCCGCCGAGGCCGCTTCAGCGATGCGCAAAGCTCCTCTACAGAGTGCGTTCCCACAACCTGCGTCCCCTTGGCTTCGTCGTTTAGGAACTCATCCACCTTCGAGACCGTGCGGTTGAACACCGCCACCTTGTACCCGTGGTCGTTCATATTCAGGACCAGATTCTGCCCCATCACCGCCAACCCGATCAAACCGATATCGCACGTCGCTTCCGCCATTCCCTGTCTCCTCAGACGAACACTCAGATGAATTTCTCAATTGCCGAACAAGGCCTTAAATTGGTCCGGCCACGAATGCCTTTTCTATCACACGCGGCGAACCTTAGCATAGGCCACCGCCCGGATCTCGCCTTTGCGCCCGTGGTTGCTTGTTCTTCTGTGTGTCATCCCGCCGCAAGCGCACGCAGCACGCCTACATTCCGAGCCTCATCTCCGGGAGCATCCACCGGCGTCTCCGCGATGAACACCGCATCGTCGAACCGCTCATCGTGCAGCAGCCGTCGAAACACCTCCGCCCCGATGGTCCCTTCGCCGATATGCTCGTGACGGTCCAGCTTCGAGCCCATCGCGGCCTTCGCATCGTTGCAGTGCCACACCTTCACCGCATCGAAACCCACCGTATCCCCCACCAGAAGCATTGTCTCGAAGTACCCGTCCGCGGAAACCAGGTCATACCCCGCGACGTGCACATGACACGTATCCAGACACACCCCCACCGGCGCGCAGGGCCTCAGCCGCTCCACCAGCTCCGCCACCTGCTCCAGCTTGCCGCCGAGCGAAAACTCCGCCCCGGCCGTATTCTCGATCAGTATTTTGAAGTCCTTCCCCTGCCAGTCCAGCCCATCGATGGATCTTTCGATCGACTGAGCCGCCAGTCTCAGCCCCTCCTCGCGCGTCAACCCCTTCCAGCTCCCGGGATGCAACACCAGGAACTCTGCCCCCAGCGCCAGGGCCCGCTCTACCTCGCCGCGAAACGCCGCAATTCCGTTCACCCGGACGCTCTCGGTCTGGCTGCACAAGTTGATCAGATAGCTCGCGTGAAACGACACCGGCCCCACATCGTGCATCGTCCTCAACTCGCGCATCCGGGCTGCGTCCTCCGGCTTGACCGCCGCCGCCCGCCACGTCCGTGGACTCGACGAGAAGATCTGGAACGTATTCGCCCCCGCCGCCACGGCCCGCTCCACCGCGGTCCAGGTACCGCCCGCCACTCCGACATGCACCCCGATCCGCTTCTTCATCCTTCAAGGCTACCTCACCTGGAAGGTTGGTAGACAGATCTCCCCGCCGACCATCGGAAGGCCCTGTGCAACTCAATCTGCCACGTCAAGTACACGCGCCACGAAGTGGCCGCACCGCGCGTAGCGGGCCCGTCCGGCAGGACAGTATCTTTAATAAACATCCCGCTGATACCGCTTTGCCTTTTTCATCCCCGCCAGGTACTCCGACGCATGCTCCAGCGTCCCGTTCGAACCCTTTGCAATCACATCCAGCAGCGCCATCTCCACGTCCTTCGCCATACGGGTAGCGTCGCCGCAGACGTAAAAGTAAGCACCGCGTTCCAGCCACTCATACAGTTCCTTGCACCGCTCCTGCATCCTGTCCTGCACATACACCTTCTGCGCCTGGTCACGCGAAAATGCAGTGTCCAGACGGGTCAGCACACCATTCTGATGCATGGCCTCGAACTGGTCCTTGTAGAGGAAGTCGAGCGCGCGCCGCTGCTCGCCGAAGAACAGCCAGTTCTCCCCGGTCTGTCCGGTAGCCTGCCGCTCCTCCAGAAATGCGCGGAACGGTGCGATCCCTGTCCCCGGCCCGATCATGATCACCGGCGCCGACGTATCCTCCGGCAGCCTGAAGTTGGCATTTGAGTGCAGAAAGATCGGCAGCGTTGCCCCTATCGCAGCCCGCTCGCCGAGATGTCCACTCGCCAGCCCCTGCCGCTCCCGCCCGTGCGCGTCATACCGAACCACACGCACCGTCGTCTGCACGTTATCCCCGTGCATCGCCTGACTCGAAGCGATTGAGTACATCCGGGGGGTCAGACGCTGCAGGATGTTGAACAACTGCTGCGGCTCGGTCACGACACCGGGAAAATCCAAAGCCAGATCGACAAACTCGCGCCCCCAGCAGTACTCCTCGGCCCGCGCCTTATTGTCCGGCCCGACCAATACCTTCAGCCCTTCCAGCGCAGGAGCCAGCTTGGCATACTGGCCCACGCTGCCCCGAGACAGCTTTCCGACTCCAAGCCGGGTCCGCAGCGCCTCATCCAGACTGATCTCGACCTTGTAGTGGTCGAGCACCCGCTCGTCGCCGCGGAACCCAAGCGCCGCCAGCACCTCGTCGACCGCCTCGCGCCTGTTCTCCGGGATGATTCCCACCGCATCGCCCGGGGTGTAGGTCATTCCTTCATCGAGAGTCAGCTCCACATGCCGCGTCTCTTTTTCGGAGCCTTCGCCCGTCAATAGCTCATTGACCAGCACCGTCGACATAAACGGGTTGTTGCGTGTGTACTTCGACGCATGTGCCGCCGAACCCTTAGCTTCCTGCTCCAGTACTTCAGTCATCCTTCTATGGTAAAAGGTAAAACCCCTGTCAGCAAAACCAGGCCGAAAGCAGCTTATTCGACGATCCGGAAGTCGTCCTCTTCCTGTGCCTTCGGCTTGTCCCAGCCCCCCGGCGGAGTAACGCTGCCCTCTACCTCCGGCGGCCCCCACGTATGCGGGGCGTAACGGTACACCGGCGTCTTCTCCTTGAGCACCGGGTCCACGATGCGCCAGGCCTCTTCCACGTAATCCTGCCGGGCAAATAATGTTTCGTCACCTGCCATTGCGTCGCTCAGCACGCGCTCATACGGCTCCATTTCGTCGGGACGCGCATGGCGGCTGATCACCATCTCCACTGCCTGGCGGCGGCCACCCTCCACCGTGGATGCGACCGATACCGCCATCGCTACGGCCATCTCCGGGCTCAAGCGAAAACGCATGTAATTCTGCGGCACGTCCACACTGTTCAAGCTCATCCCGGTCACAGGCGGCCGGCGGAATCGGGCGATAATCTCCATGCAGCTCACCGGAAGCTCCTTACCCGCGCGAAGATAAAACGGAACACCTTCCCACCGCCACGAGTTCACCTCCAGCCGCAACGCCGCGAACGTCTCGACCTGCGAGTCCGCCGCCACGCCGCCCTCCTGCAGATAGCCCTCGAACTGCCCTCGAACCAGGTTCTTCGCCTCCAAGGGCGGGATCGACTTCAGCACCTTGACCTTCTCGTCACGCAGGGATTCCGTGTCGTTCCTGGCCGGCGGCTCCATCGCAAGATTGCACATCACCTGAAAGATGTGGTTCTGCACAACGTCGCGAATGGCTCCGGTCTGGTCATAGAAGGCACCCCGGCCTTGCACCCCGAAGTCCTCGGCCATCGTTATCTGGACACTCTCAACATAGTTGCGGTTCCACATCGGCTCCATGAAGGAGTTGGAAAACCGGAACGCGACCATGTTCTTGACCGAGTTTTTCGCCAGATAATGATCGATGCGAAAGATCGCCGACTCATCGAACGCGGAGAGCAGAATCCGGTTCAGCTCCTGCGCTGAAGCGAGATCGTGCCCGAATGGCTTCTCCACGATGATGCGCGCGCCCCGGGCCGAGCCCGACTTGACCAGCTGCTCAACCACCGTCTCGAACAGCGCCGGCGGGATCGCAAGGTAATGTGCCGGATGCTCCGCCGCACCGAGCGCATCGCGAACCGCCGTGAACGTGGCGGGATCGGAGTAGTCGCCGTCCACGTATCGCAGCAACCCGCTCAGCTTCTGCCATGCATTGTTGTCCACTCCACCATGTTTTTCCAGACTGTCCTGGGCTCGCGCCTTGAACTGGTCGAGATTCCAACCAGCCTTCGCTACGCCGACAACCGGCACATTCAATGTCCCCCGTTTGATCATCGACTGCAGGGCCGGGAAGATCTTCTTATAGGCCAGATCGCCGGTTGCTCCGAAAAACACCAGCGCATCGGAATGTGGTTTACTCACGAATTGGTTCTCCTGTTTGCCGGTGGTTCGGGTTTGCCGGTGGTTCGGGTTTATTGAGCCGCAGGTTTCTCAAGGTGACCGCCAAACTCATAGCGCAGCGCCGAGAGAAGTTTATTGGAGAAGTCCGCCTCTCCTCGCGAGCTGAACCGCTCATAGAGCGCCGTGGTTAGAACCGGCGTCGGGACACCCTCGTCAATACCTGCCTTGACCGTCCAGCGCCCTTCCCCGGAATCGGAGACCCGTCCGCCGAATTTGGCCAACTGGGGATCTTCGGCCAGCGCAGACGCCGCCAGATCCAGCAGCCAGGAAGCGATTACGCTGCCCCGCCGCCACACCTCCGCAACATCCGGCAGGTTGAAGTCGTACTGGTAGTGCTCCGGGTCGCGAAGCGGGGTCGTCTCAGCGTCGATTTCGCCGAGATGCTTGCCGATATTGGCCGCTTTCAAGACTCCGAGCCCCTCCGCATAGGCGGCCATCATTCCATATTCGATCCCGTTATGGACCATCTTGACGAAATGTCCGGCGCCCGTCTGCCCGCAATGCAGATATCCCAGCTCCGCCGTGCTCTCCATCTTCTCGCGTCCCGGCGTATGCGAGATATCCCCCATGCCCGGAGCGATCGTCTTGAAGATAGGATCAAGATACTGCACGGCGGCATCCGGACCGCCTATCATCATGCAATACCCCCGTTCGAGCCCCCACACACCGCCGCTGGTCCCTACATCCACATATTGGATTCCCTTCGGCGCGAGATCCTTCGCCCGCCGGATATCGTCGATATAGTACGAATTGCCGCCGTCGATCACAATGTCGCCGGACTCGAGATGCGGGACGATCTCAGCCAGAGTCTTCTCCACCACACCCGCCGGAATCATCAGCCAGATTGCCCGCGGCTTGGCGAGCTTCCCCATCATGTCCTCCATCGAGGAGGAGCCCGTGACTCCCTTCTCTCTGGCCAGCTCATCCACCACCTTCGGCGACATATCGAAGACCGTGCATTCATGACCGTGTGCCACCAGCCGCTTCACCATGTTTGCGCCCATTCTTCCCAGCCCGATCATTCCAAGTTGCATCGTTTGCTCCTCCTTCCAACGGTTCCGCGGATCCTAAGTACATTTATTATCTGCCACAAACAGCACAGCCTAACCCCCGGCGCAATGAAATGACCGCCAATTCTCCTTCCCTCCTCTCACGCCCATCTCCACAAACGGTTGGATGCGCAAATAAGCGGCAATACACAATTCCATGTTGAATCGATGGCCACTGGGGATGGGAGATTTAAGGTTGAGGTCTGCCGTAATCAGCGATGAAGGCCGATGGTGCTCCGGAAGTTGTATTTGCCATCTGGATGGATGGGAGCAGACTAAAACGACTATGGAGGCGGAGACCCCGTTCGGGAGATGTGCCGGACTGTTCGCCTGCAATTACGTCGCGCAACTCTGCTGTCTTCAATCGTTATCCGGCATATCTCTTAGTGCTGGGCAAGAAAGCAAATGGGACCCTCCGTCTCCATAGCCTGTCCTTACCCCGAGCGAACGAACCGCTCTCGGGCGGCGATTGCTTTTGCAATATCACCCAGGCAAGCGTCACTTGCCCGATGCTGGGGTGTCGTTGGGCCGCTCCATTGGGATATACGGTTCCACGGCCAGCAGACTGGAAAGCGTTCCGCGCTCCTGATCGGAGAATTGGCTACGGAAACGATCGGAGCCGAGAATAGCCTGGCGCTGCGGCTGCGGCATCTCGCGTAAATCACGAAAGGCTCGCGCTACCAGCCTGCGGCGTTCTACTGGAAGCGCGCGATACTCCTGCATAGCCGCGCGGACCTGCTGGCGCTGGGGCACTGTCAGGTGCTCCATGGCCTCGGTGTGCTCGAGCAGCCTGCGACGCTGCTCCGGCGGCATGTTGTTCAGTTGGGTCAGGCGGTCACGCATGCGTTGCTGGGTCTGAGGCGGAAGATCGCGGAATCCCGGCTCGTTTTCAAGCGCACGCTGCTGTTCGTCCAGCGGCAAGTTGCTGTGACGATTCATCCACTGCGCCAGATGCTCCTGCTTCTGACCGGGACCCAGCCGTCCGCCGGGCATCCCCGGATGGCCTCCCCCTCTGTGCAAACCCAGAGGTTGACCGGCAACGGTTGCCACGCAAATCGACAGCATCGCCGCAGACACAGCGTGGTAGATGCAGCGCCGGGATTTAGTGGGAAATCGCATGATATCAAGGTGGCGAAAAGGTGGCGAAAGCCCGTATGCCGAATAAGTCCGAGGTCAGCATTGATTATGCAGCTTACTGCTTTCATCTCTCCGGCACTACCTCTATTTACGGCGGGTACTAAGTAATGGGAGAAGCTGTGCTGCTTTCGTCTACAGAGCCGTCATCCTGTAGCAGTTGATCCATCGTTTGCAGCGCCTGCTCGTTCTTGTCGAGAATTTGCAGATCCTGGACTGTCGCTGAAGCCGCGATGCGAGGGGAAGACGAGGTGGAAAGGTCCGCGAAGGCGCCCCCTCCGATCAGCAGAACAAGCGCCAGGGCACCCGCCAGCGCGGGACGGAACTGCCGCCCTGTATTGAATAACAGCCTCGCCTTCACCTGTTCAAACCACCCCGCGGGAGCTTTCGCTTCTTCCTCCCGAAGACGAACGGCCAGCTTCTGATCGAAGTAAGCCGACGGCTCCGGCGCACGCCACATATCGAGCAAGCCGTAAACAGCTTCCAGGGATTGAAACTCCTGCTCACAGGCTTTGCAGCAGGCAAGATGCGCCCGTACTGCGTCGTTCGAAGCCGTAGCCGCTTCCAGGAGCAGATCAGGAAGAGCGGATTGACAGTCTTGACAGTTCATTGTGACCTTCCCCTTCCCTGTATACGATTGCGTCTTTCAGGCGCGTACAGGGGGCGCAACTAGATGAAACTCTTCAATTTTTCGCGCAAAGTCTGGTAGGCGCGAAAGAGCAATGATTTTGTGGCCGATTCGCTCAATTTTAGGATGTCGCCGATCTGCTTGTAGTCAAGGCCCTCATATTTGTGCATCAAAACGGCCATCCGCTGCCTCTCCGGTAAAGCAAGAACATGCTGACGGATTGCATTGAGACGCTCCCGCCGAAGCAGATTGGCCTCCGCACCGGGGGTTGTATCCGCTACATCCGGAGTTGTTCCCGTCTCCGAATCAGTCTCGTCGAGATAGATGGTAGAAGCGGCGCGCTCATGCCTGGTATCGCGCGCATGGTTTACGCAAAGATTGGTCGCAATCCGGTAGAGCCAGGTACTGAACCGCGCCTCGGCTCGATAGGTCTCCCGCGCACGATAGACTCGGAGGAAAACCTCCTGCGCAAGCTCCTCGGCAATCGCTTGATTATGCACCATCCGGTACATGAAATGAATGATGGGCTTGCGGTACTTCTGGATGAGGAAATCGAAGCCCGCCATATTGCCGGCGCGAAGCTCCAGCATGATGGCCGCGTCGTCCATCTCGCCAAAATCGCCGGCGTCATGGTGAGTTCCGGCAGCTTTCAGACCTTCGAATACCCTCGGATCAATAGCCAGCGTAGCCATGTCTTGAATAACCCCGCCTTCGCCTCCGGGTTGCGCTCCAGGCCCAAATTCCCGCAGATTCTCTTCCGGGCGGTCGGCGGAGTCAGCGCCATCCCGCCGAGGAGGACCGGGTTGAAAGGGAGGAGCGGACATTCTGCTGACTGATTGTAACTGCGCCTAAGCGCGGAAGGCGCAGTCGCGCAAACTCCAATCGATCTTCGATGTTTCGAATCCGGCACAAATCATCACTGCCCTGAATCCCCCAGCGGTAGACTACCGTCCGCTGTACGGTGGCAAATGGTATCCTATGACTACGGATACGCCAGAGTCCACGGCCTTTGACGCGATTCGGGGGCGCATAACTCAGCGGTAGAGTGCCACCTTCACACGGTGGAAGTCGTAGGTTCGAATCCTGCTGTGCCCACCATAAGCACCCGCACATCGACAGATTCCCGTAGCTGCCAATCTCAAGGGTCACCGGGCTGAAACCAAGCGTTTCGCTCGTGTAACTCTAAACCCTTCCCTTATGACTCGATGTCGCGCCTAAGCAGCCGGATTGCCTCGCGATATCCGTTCAGCGTGCCTGTATCCACATACGCTTCACCGGCCCGTACGCCGATGGCACGTCCGCCCTCATCAATCCATGCGTTGACAAGCGTGCCGAGGTATTCATCGCTGCGTTCCCGCCGTGTCCATAGCTCATGAAGAGAGTGAAATGCTTCGCCAGGCATGCGAATTCCTCCCCATATCCAATGCGACCTTGCATCAGATTGCTTTACCTCAATCTGTTCGACTGTGCCGTCGGCGTCGGTAACGACCGCATCGAACAACTCGGGACGTTCGACTGGGAACAGAAGAAACGACAGTACGTCGTCCGGCAATCTGGCGAAGCCGTCCTCGGGAGCCCAAACAGTATCGGGCAGACCGATGAGCACGTTTTCGTCCGGCCGAACCAGGGGAATGGCACGGAAGACAGCGTCACACAGACCGCCCGGACACGGCTGAACGGCATACACGATATCCGCGCCCCAGAGACGCGATCCGTAATACTGGAGAATGTCCGTCTTGCCGGGAGAGATGACGAAGCAGAGTTTGTCCGCGCCGGCCAGAATCATGCGCTCGACCAGATATTCGCTCACGGCACGCGGCCGCTCCTGACCGTCTTCCACGCGGCTCCCAACCGGCAGCAGTTCCTTGGAAAACGCGAGAGGCTGAATCCGGCTGCCGGCTCCCGCCGCTGGAATAATTCCCCACATGCTATTGATCTCTCCTAATTCTCAAGCACATGCAGACCCGATCGGAATACTGTTGCCGTTCAGTCCGTATATCGATTCACACATCGTCTCCAATTGCTGAACCCTTCGCTCTCCAGTGTGTTCTTCGAGAGTACGTTCTCTCGCCGCTTTCGCAATGCGCTGCAACTCCGCATCCGTAAGCGACATTGCCTGAACGACGTCGGTCGCAGAGCTAACGCGGAGCACCTCAAAGTCAGGCTTGAAGAAGCTGTCGAGCCCTACCCAATCGTCCGTTAGAAGCGGCACGCCACACGCGGCAGCCTCGAACAGACGCCCCGACGGGCAGAACCCATAGCGAGCCATTACTCCCCGGGTTACATTCAGCGTCGCACGGGAAGAGCAGAAGAAGGCCGGGTGATCCGGGGGGGCCACATGCCGCATAAATCCGATATTCTCAGCCCAGGGGAAGCTCTCCGGGTACTGCGCGCCTCCTATCAGGAACCTCTTGCCGGAGAGCATCTTCGCGGGTTCCAGGAACAACCGCTGCAGCGCCTCCTGCCGGTCCTGCGCATAGGTTCCGAGATATGAGAGCGAAGCGCGGAACTCCGCAACCGGGGGTACCGGACGGTGATTCTCAGGATCTACCGAGCCATACAGCGGAACCACGGTCCGCGCGCCAAGTCTCAGCTTCAATTCGTCCAGTGCGCGTCCCCCCGTGTAGCTCAGCACCAGATCGAAATCGCACAGCCCACCCGGTGGGAGATATTGGACGCCGGCGCCCGCGCTCAACCCATCCAGCGTCACCGGAGTATCCAGATCGTAGAACGCTTTAATGCGAGCACGGCTTTCGAGAATCACTCCGCTCGCATCCGCTCCGTCCGGACAGAAGCTTGTAAAAAGCGCGAGGTCCGCGTGGTTAAGTTCTCGCCGCGCCTCCTCGGATATGGAGCCGAAGCTCTCGTAGAGTCGCAGTCGGCCACCCTCAGGCAGGCTGTTCAGATCGCGGGCCCCGGCGTAGTAAGGAACATCTTTCTCGTAAAAAGAGACCGTATGTCCGCGGCGCAACATCGCCTTGATCAAAGATCGCCACAAGGTGGCATGGCCATTACCCCAGGAAGAAGAGACAGTGAGGCCGAAGATCACAACATGCATTTCTTCTCCCGTAGGCACAATCCAGTGAACACCCGTGGCGATGCGTAATACCTCAGATGACAACAGGCCCGGTCCAAGATGCACTCCCCCCGGATTCAATCTCGTTGAGGTCGTCACGATCTCGATTGCAGATAAGAGCTTACAGAGTGGAAAGATGCTCGCTAAGGCGCGAAGCGAGCGCCAGCAGCGTGTGCGTCGGATTCGAAAATCCAGACGTTGGAAACACCGCGCTGCTACAGACGTAGACGTTCGATGTGCCATGAAGCCGCAGGTTCGTGTCCACCACGCCACAGCTTGGAGAGACGTGCATCCGCATACCGCCCATGTGATGAAAGCTGTCTTCACAGCGTGCGCGGAAGCCTGCGTCTCCCGCCTCAAGCTCTGGATCGATCATGACGTCTGCCAGGTCACGAAGAGAATGCCGCGCCACCTCGGCGAACCTGCGGATTGTCCGCAACTCTAGATCTGAAATCGTCCATGACAGTCTTGTTCGCTGGAGTCCAAGTTCGTCTTTTTGATCCGAGAGAGTGATTGCGCTGGCGGAGCCCGGCTCCTGCTCACAATGAACTCTCATCTTGATCTGTGCGGACTTCGGGTGAAAGGCCCTATGCTCGATCGCGTACCGGTAGCTCTGCTTCCACAGCATCGGACTGTGGCGCACAATTCGCCACGCATCTTGCACATCGATCTCTCTCAACCTGCCGCGAAGCAGATTTTTCGCCGTGGTCTTGATGCCGAGCACAACCTCATCGGCATCGCTGGTGGAAAAGAAGGTGGCGCCTGCATTCAACAGAGCTTCCCGCTTCTGGGTCTCCTTATCCAGCTTGAGCTTGGGGTTGTATTTGTAGCCGTTCAGGAAGATTGTGTCGAATATCCGATGAAACGCCGCGTCCGAATGGGGAGCCACGGCCGCGGCATTGCAGTCGATGTGATCCTGAAAATGCCGGCCCAGCAGGCCGGACTCGTTCCACGGCAAAGCGCCACCCGTGGGTTGCAGAAAAAAGCGCGAACATTCAATCGCACCGAGACAGAAGACGTATTCGTCCGCTACAAACGTCGCCTCCTGTCCCGTTTGCGTCCTGCAGCGCACACCAACGGCCTTTTCATTGCGCGTCAGGAGCTGCACGGCGTTCGCGTGGACCCATACCTCGATTGACTCGCTCCGCACAAGAGAGGCACGGTGGAGCTTTGCAAAATCAGGCTGCGGGCACCATCGCGACATGTACGCCTGCAAATGAGTAAATTCCGGCGGCCTCTGCCGAAGTTTTTTCCAGACCGATTCGTCCTCCTGCAGCGCGCCGGCTACGCCTTCAAGTTCCAGCGCCCTGGCATAGTTCGGCGCCAACTCCTCCTTGGAAAAAGGCCATCCACTTTCCGCGATCCACGCCCGCTTCTCAAAATCGAGAGCATCCAGCTCGAGGATCTGGCCGCCCCACATGGTGGTGGTTCCACCCAGAACCCGAAAACGGCCGTTGTGGAGACCGCGATGCGGCAGAGCTTCAACTTCGCTCGCGTAAGGCCGCTGGCTTGCCTCTTCAAGAACTTGCCCGCCGGCCTCAAGCAGCGTAACGCTGCTCTTGCCAAGACGCACCAGCTCCACGGCAAGGGCTATACCCGCCGCACCCGCACCTACGATACAGACATCGGCTCGGCGGTTGGAGATCGGGGTCTCTGAAGCTAGATCACGAATCACGATCGCGTTCCGTGCGGCGTCGCAAGATAGCGGCCTACAGCGTCAGCCGCACCCTGACGAAATCGGGACCATGTAAACCGCTCCGCACCAACCCGCGCCCTTTCACCCATCATCGCCAACTCGGCACGATGGTCGAGCGCCCATGCAATCCTGTTCGCCAGCAGATCGGCGCGGCGCGGCTCGACGATAAATCCCTCCGCTCCATCTTCGATCAGGTCTGGGGCCGCAGTGTGTGTCGTTGAAAGAACAGGCAGCCCGCAGGCGAGCGCTTCCAGGAGCACCTGCCCGAAGCCTTCAACAACCGAAGGAAAGACGAACAGGTCAGCCGCCTGATAGGCCGAGACGAGCTCACTCGCGCTGACCGAAGGCCGGATCTCAACCTGTGACGCGAATGGACGAAACAGCTCCAGATCGTCCACCACCCGCCCACATACGGTCACTCGAACCTGATCGGTATTGATCAGGCTGAGAGCCTGCAGCAGGTACTTGATGCCCTTCCGCTGATTGATGCGCCCGACAAAAAGGAGATGCAGCCGGGAATCGTACTTGATGGCAGACTTTCTAGGCGCGGGGTGAAAGTGCTCAAGATCGACGCCGTAGGGAATGACCGTTATCGCCGATGCGGACGTGCCGTGCTCGATAAGACTGTTCCGTGTGAACGTTGAGGCGGCAAGGAAGTATGTCGCCATTGCGGGTTCGCTGACCAGGTGCTGATAATCCTCCTCCGGCAGCGCAAGTTCCCATTCCTGCCGCAGCGAACTTGCGCAGTCCGGATGATCGGCCAACTCCCGGTTCAACAGGCGTCGCACGGTCGCAGGGTGTGGATGCACCTGAAACAGCATCGCAGGCCGCCTATACTGACGCATCGCATCGAAGCCGAAGTAGCTGTAACTGACGAGCCCGGCACCGGATGCGGCCGCCCGTTTGCCCGCCGCTCTCCCGAGCGCCGCGTCTGCAGCCCGGTTACTTTGTCGGCGCACGGAGAACGGAACTCGAGGCATCTTGTCCAACAGGAGGCAACGCAGACCGTCGAGCAGGCACAATCGCACTTCCCTGAACGGAAGGCCCGAACAACTCCGCTGACGGAGAAGCGATTGAAGGCGCGCCGGAAGCGCATTCGTCGCCAGGCGAGCCCATTTGCGATCGGTGGGCCAGAACAGGTCTGTCACAAGAGAGTCGAGCAAACCGGCTTCAGACAGCGCAAGCGCAAGCTGGTAGGAGTCTCGCGCTCCCCCATGAACAACAACAGCTTGGCGTGTCGATCCGTGCACCGCACGCCCGTCGAAGCTACCGTCCCCAACCGGCTCAGGAGCGCGTTCTTCAGTTTGTAACTTTGCAGAATTGAGAGTAGCGGGCATCGTCTCCTTCTCGTCTTTGGCAACCCGTCTACAACTAGAGCAGCGTTTCGAAGTGCTGCTTGAGTTCGCCCGCGCATGCTGCCCAGGTAAACTGCTTCGCACGTTCTCTGCCCATCGTCGAAAATTGCTCGCGGGCAAGTGAGTCCGTCAGCAGACTGGTGATTGCGTCCGCGTGGGCCGTGGCGTCCGCTGGATCAACCAGCAGCGCGGCGTCGCCTGCAATCTCCGGAATGGACGAACTGTTACTGCCGACTACAGACGCACCACACGCCATCGCCTCCACGACAGGAAGACCGAATCCCTCGTATCGCGATGGATACCAGACCACAGTCGCCTCAGTGTACAGCGCGTGCAATGCCTCGTCCGGCACAAAGCCGAGCAGCCGGAAATTGGCCCCCAGCGCCTTCGATTTCTCCGCGTAGACAGGGTTGGTATGGTTGACCACCGCGATGATCAGGTCCGGGAAACGCTCCAGCAACAACGGAGAAGCGGCCAGAATCAACTCGGCATTCTTGCGGAAGTGAAGGCCACCGGGCACCAGCACGAATGGTCGGTTTGAAAGACCTGCCTGCTCCACATAAAGCCGGCCCGCATCAGAGACAGGATCGAAGAAGTGAGGGGTCACTCCGTTATAGACCGAACGTATGCGGGATTTGATGCTGGGAAAGAAGTGGCCGAGCCGATCTGCTGAAAATTGAGATACGGTGTGGAACATGTCCACTGTGCGATCGAGCTTCTTGTAAAGGAGTTCCCACTTCAGCCTGGTCTTCCAATAGTTCATGTCCCGGATGTGCGCGCCGGGTTCAAAGTATCCCGCGTCATGTGCCGTCATCACCAGGCGAGCCTTGCTTACGGGAACGTACGACTCACCCGTGCAGAAGACGATCTCCGCTTCGGGCCAGAAAGATTCTGCTTTCGGGCTGTCGAGAAAAAACCAACGCGCTTGTTGACGCGAGGTATCGGCGGCGAAGGTGTGATATCGGTAATCCGTCCAAGGCTGCCGCACCAGCGGAAGTATCCTCGCTTTGTCGTTGGCATCCGCAAGAACACGCACGCTCATGTCATCGCGAAGTGCGAGATGCTCCGTGATCTGCCGCGCGGTTCTTCCAGCGCCGGTCGAACCATGGATATTTCGCAGATGGACATACGCGAGAACGTTGATGTGCTTCGTTTTCTCTCTAGACTTCGCGGCTGGCGACTCGGGCTCCGCAAATTTCGACACGTCAGCTTGAACCGCCATGTTTTTCTCTCCGGCAACCGCGCCTGACCTGCGACAGGTGTCGACCTAGAAGTAGCCAGCAGCGATTCGCAGGGACACCCACTCTGTTTCGCAGCTACTTCGTATTCACCGTCCTGGTCCTGACCACCAGTCTACACAATCGAGATGTTAGGCCAACTTCGATCGAAGCTGATGCCGCCGATGGTTACTGGATACTCCGGTAGCCACTGCACGATTCACCAAGTTTGTGCGTGGAGAGATTTGCCTAATATTCGCAAAACTATGCACAAGCATCCATGCGCGGCCAATACACGACGCTGCAAGTGTTGGGCTGTTTCGTTGGAATCTCAATTGCAACTCATAAGGCAAATCTGGAGAACTGCCCAGGTGCTAGATACAACCCGGCAACGTTGCAGCTTTGTCCAACAAAAACTCAGTAACCGAGGTCACGCGAAGTAACGTCAGCCTTGGCCATGCGTGTAACCGGTTGCCTGTTACATTGTCGGCGATAAACTACACTCGCCGAAGTCGATCCGACTATCTTCCCCGGGTGTGCATCATCTCTAATAGCAGCTTCTACGCATTCACAACCACTGTCGACAACCGCCGACCGCTCGCATCTACAGGCTAAGTACTTTTCGTAAATAGGTAGATAAGGAAGCCATGATCAAAAAGCTCATTATCGCCATATTGTTTGCCGCATCTCCTGGCTTGCAGCTTCATCCGCAGACCGGCTTGCAAAGGCGTGCTCATGCTCCAGAGGAATACGTACTGAGTGAAGGCGATCAGATTATCCTCCACGTTACAGATCTGGATGAAATTTCGGACAAGCCCCTTAAGATCGACCCGGGTGGTTATATCGATCTTCCCCTTGCTGGTCGTGTTCAGGCAAGCGGCTTGACCTTGGAGCAATTCAAGGCGGAGGTCGCTTTAAAGCTAAGTAAATACATCAACTCTCCTGAGATCTCCGTCAATTTGAGTTCGAGCGATAGTCGGCCTGTCTCTGTGATCGGCGAGGTAAATAACCCGGGCGTCCACCAGCTTGCAGGGTCGAAACGCCTGCTGGAAGTCATCTCTCTCTCGGGCGGTCTCAAGCCCGATGCGGGCCCGAACGTAATTGTGACTCGGGAGCAGAAATGGGGCAAGATCGACGCCTCCAGCGCCAAGGTGGATCTAAGCACCGGCTATAGCACAGCCACGTTTTCGGTCGATTCCTTGATGTCCTCGAAGTACCCGGAGCAGAACATTCTGGTTAAGCCGAACGACGTCATTTCGGTTCCAAAAGCAGACCTGATCTACGTGGTGGGAGACGTTCAAAAGGCGGGCGGATTCCAACTGACGACTCATCCGACTTTGTCTTTGTTGCAGGCGCTCTCTCTCGCGCAAGGTCTGGCGCCGGACAATGCCGCAGGCCGTTCACGCATCCTCCGCCCTGTTCCAGGTGGTGACGGAGTGCCGCGAGAGATTCCCGTAGACGTGAACAAGATATTCGCAGGCAAAGCACCGGATGTGCAGTTATATGCGAACGACGTTCTTTTCATTCCCCATAGCGGCGCGAAGGTCACGGCGCGTCGTGCGATGGAAGCGGCCATTGGTGTGGGTTCCGGCCTTCTGATCTACAAATAAAAGCTCGGGGGCGGCATTTCGCCCCGAAAGGCTGTTGAATGAGAGATCGATTCCTCAAGCGTCAAACCGCATGGAAGACAGTTGTCCCCGCGCCCCAGGCCTTGACTGCAGAGCATGTAACCGCGCCGCAGGTGCCCGAAGAAGAACATCGGGAGAGCCTGCTTGCCGAATACCTTCGCACGTTTCTTCGTTATCGCAAGCTGATCCTGCTCTGCGGCCTGGGAGGGGTTGCAATCAGCTTTCTGATCAGCATTCACTCGCTCCCGCTTTACCGAACTCGCACCTCGCTCGATATCAAAAGCTTGAATAGCGACTTCATGAATATGCGCTCTGTCGCTCCGACGGGCGACAACACAGCAGCCGATGCCGATACAAATCTGCAGACACAGATCAAGCTCCTCCAGAGCGACACGCTGCTTCAGCAAACCACAGACCGTCTGCTCGAGGAGCCGCACCCGCAATTCATCGAACCCAACGACCTGCTCTCCCGAATGGCGCGCACCTTGCACATACCCACCGGCAAGCCGATCGCCTACAAAGCTCTCGTGGACGATGCCGCCAAGCGTATCAAGGTGAAGCCGCTTGGCCTTACACGCCTGGTCGAAATTACATGCGACTCCTGGAGCGCTGACTTTTCCGCAAAATTCTGCAACACCCTCACCAGCACCTTTGAAGAGCAGGATCTTCAGACGCGCGCCGCAGAAGCTCAGAAGACAAGTGCATGGCTTACTCGTCAGGTCGCCGATGTCCGGGTACGAGCGCAGGAGTCGCAGAAGAAGCTCGAAGCAGCCGTAGGCGGAAATGGTCTGATGCTCAGCCAGACCAGCACAACGGTCGGCGAAGATCGCCTGCGTTCGCTGCAGGACGAACTGGTCAAAGCTCAGGCGGACCGGATGGAAAAGGAGGCCCAGTCGGGTGTGGCCCGCACAGCGGCTCCCGACACGCTGCCTGATGTCCTCGACAATCCCGCCCATCGAGCCTACGAGCTGAAGCTCGCAGACCTCCGCAGCCGCGTCGCAGAGCTTGTGCCGCCGCTTACCGAAGAAAATCCGAAGGTCATTCATCTCCGTTCGCAGATCCGCGATGCTGAGGCCGGTCTCCTCGCTACGCAGACGACAAGCACCCATCGTCAGGACAATGAGTACTCCGCGGCACGCCATCGAGAAGACTTACTTGCCCTCGCTTATCGTTCGCAAGAGGCCACCGTATCGTCCGATCTGCAAAAAATCGCTCAGGTCAGTCTGTTGCGCCGGGAATTGGACTCCGAGCAGCAGCTCTATCAGACGTTGCTGGAGCGCGCCAAGGAGGCAGGCTTCGCTTCTGCCCTGCAGGCCGCTACCATTCGCGTAGTCGACGCAGCAAAGCCGCCAAAGCTGGCTTTTTCGCCTCGTCGCGGAATCGCCGCAGGAGCCGGTCTGGTGCTGGGGTCGCTCTTCGGCATCGGCTTCGCTCTATTCAAAGAGCGCAATCTCAAGGTGTTCCGCCTTCCCGGAGACGTGGAACGTTTTCTGCATGTCCACGAACTCGGCGTCATCCCCACGGCGCAACGTCCGGTGCAGAAGCTTTACTCCTCCATACTCTCACTTCCATCGCGTGCATCCAACGAACTCGCAAATCAAGGCGAGGCGCTCGCTCTCACGCGGTGGAACGATCATTTTTCGCTCACAGCTGAAGCCTATCGCAATGCGACGTTCTCGATCCTGTTATGGGATTCGAGCAAGCGTTCTCGCAGCTATGTGGTTTCGAGCCCGAGTGCCGGCGAAGGAAAGACGACCGTCACATCCAACCTCGGCGTTGCCCTCAGCAAGTCGAAGATGCGTGTGGTTCTCGTCGACGGAGACCTGCGCAAGCCGAACCTCCACAACGCCTTTAAGATCTCCAACGATTTCGGATTGCGGAACATCCTGCGCGGGGAGCTGGATCTCGAAAAGGTGCCCACCGACGTCCTCACCATGCGTACAGGGCAGTCCAACCTCAGTGTGATTCCTGCCGGCCGGGGCGACGAGGATATCGTCGAACTCCTCCACTCGCCTTACGTCGGCGGTCTGCTCGCTCGCCTCTCCAAAGACTTCGATGTCATCCTCATCGACACACCTCCGACTCTGTATATGGCGGATGCACGTATCTTCGCCGGCCAGACCGACGGCGCCATTCTCGTCTTCCGCGCCGGCGTAACGACACGGGAAGAAGCAACCAGCGCGCGCGACCTGTTTGACCATGACGGGGTTCGTCTGGTGGGCACGATCCTGAATGACTTTGACCCCGTGCGCGAGGGCAAATCCACCTACTACGGGTCCTACTATCGCTATCAACAGGGTACAAAAATCGACGACAAGGTTGCGGCTGGCCAATGAATACCTGCCTGGCGACACCTGCAGACAAATTGGAAATGGCTCCCTTGAACGATCCGGGGCTGCAGCCGCTCGCCCCGATCCTGCCCTCCACGAACATTCCTCTCCCGACAGGAGAGACCGGCTCGCTTCCTGCACACGTCACCAGCAAGCTTCTTGGCGGTACATCCGCGCTTGGGCTTGGTGTAGTGATCGAGCGCGGCACCGGCTTCCTCGCCAACATTCTCGCTGCGCGGCTGGGCGGGGCTTCGACCTTCGGCGCTTACTCACTCGCCATCTCTACCGCCAACAACATCTCCACCTACGCCGCGGGAGGAATCGGCGCAACCGCGGCGCGGTTTTCCGGCAAGTACTCCTACGGCACGCCGGAGTACTCAACCCTCGCCCGGGCTCTCGCGATCGTCTCGCTCATCTCAGCATCGCTCGCTGCGATGGCCCTGTGGTTCGGCGCGGCTCCCATTGCACATCTACTCGGAAAGCAGGAGCTCACCGGGCTTCTACGGTGGGCTGCCGTCTCGGCCTCGGGCATCATCCTGCTTGAATGCGCGCGCGGTTTTTTTGTCGGACAGCGGCGCCTCACGGCTCTCGTGCTGCTCTCGGTCGTGGTCGGCGTTGGAATGCTTACGCTTCTTCCCGCGGCCGCCCACACCCACAACCCCGTTCGCATGATCGTGCTGCAGGGAGCCACCACCATTACCGCCGTCGTTGTCTGCCTGCTACTCGCCGGGCCGCTCGGGCTGCATAACAGCGCAGGGACCGGAGCGGCGGCGCAACTGGGATCGATGCTGCGCGAGGTCTGGTCGTTCGGCTTCATCCAGCTTGCGGGTCTCATCGGTTCCAATCTCGCCGGCTGGTGGCTGATGACCCTCGTCGCCCGCGCCGACACCACGCTCGTACAGATGAGCTTCTTCGCCATCGCGAGTCAATTGCGAAACCTCGTCGGCATCGCGCCCGGACTGCTCACCGAAGGCAGCTACGCAGTGATGGCAGACCCCGGCGGAGAAGACACCAGAACGCCTCACCGGGTGATGGCGCTCTGCAGCTATGCGTCGTCAAGCGTAGCCCTTGTGCTTGCCTCCGCAGGCATCGTCTTTGTGCCATGGGCGCTGACCCTGCTTTATGGACGCGCCTACAGTGCCGCGGGAGTGACCGTTGCCATCGGCCTCGCCATTGCGGTCGTGCATATGGGAAACGCTCCCGCGGCCGCGCGCCTCACCATCGTGTCCATACGCGCCACCGGCGTCATCAACACCGTCTGGGCCATCTTTGTCGCAACCGCCGCAAGCGTCTTCCTGTTCAACGGAGGCACTGCCTGGGAGGCCATGACGATCTACTTCGCCGGGCACGTTCTCTCGTCCAGCCTCGTCCTCATCACGCTTAAGCGAAGGGATCATGTGCCTCAGGGCATGACTGCGATGTTTCTGCTGGCTACGCTCAGCAGCGGCTCCCTTGCGGCACTCGCTCTGCTCCGCGACGCCATGCCTGCTCTTACGCTGCCTCTGACAGGCATCATGTTCGTTCTGCTCGTGCTCTCCTCGACCGGGCTCATCGTCCTCGGCAAGCGGTACCGCTGGCTTCCTTCCACGACGGCACTGCTGACGCTCGTCTCCAGCGTTCGATCTCGCATGGGCAGGAGGCGGTCTCATGTTTGAGCTCATGCTCATCGCGACTGCGGCCATCGCGGTATTCGGGGTTGTCATCGCATTCGACGGCAGCCGCGACGTTCTTCATCCGCTCATCTATATCGGGCCGATGCTTGCCTTTCTCTATGGCTGGATGCCGTGGAAGCTGTTCCAGGAGAATGGGCTCGCCCGTTTTTTCGATAACGAGCAGCTGGTCTATGTTCAAACTCTCTACATCTTGGGTGTGCTGGCATTTGTAGCGGCCTGTTTGAGCGTCGGTGTTCGCCTGCGCGGGCCCAAAGCTACCGTGACAAAGCTCTCCCAGCGTGTCTGCCGGCGCATCCTGATCGGCTCTGCCATCGCAGGCAGTCTCGGCCTTACCTGCTGGAGCATCACCATCATCAACGTAGGCGGCTTCGTCAACGCGTTCAGCGCCTCTTACGCGGGAGGTTGGGACGACAGCGGATACGTCCGGGACGGAAGTCTTCTCCTGCTGGTCGGCGTGCTTCTCGCCATCACCTCCCTCTCCTCCGGCGGTCCGCGCATCTGGGCTATCGGCCAGGCCTGCCTCTTCGGCCTTCCCTGGCTCTCCAGCGCACTGTTGATGGGAAGGCGCGGCCCCACCTTCGCACTATCCGTCGTGCTCCTGATGGGCTGGTACGTCAATCGGACCAAGCGGCCCCCCATTCTCGCTGTGGGCCTCGGCGGTCTCTGTCTCGGCTGGCTTGTCCTCTTTCTCGTCACGAATCGAAGCAGCATCTACATCGGCTCCAGCTTCGACATGAAGACGGATGTCAGCAACATCGTAGAAAAGCCGGACACCGGCAACGAGTACATCTATGGCACAGGCACCGTGCTCAGCTCGGAACGTCGCGACCATTACTTCTGGATGCGGCGTTATCTGGCGCAGATCATGGTCCGGCCCATCCCCAGCGCAATCTGGCCTACCAAATACGAAGACTTCGGCGTACCGGAGCTTCTCTATAACGCCGGCACCGGCGAGGGATTTGGCGATACGCTCGGCTGGGTCGGGGCTGTCGGTTCCGCCCCCGGCATCATTGCCGATCTCTGGGTCGAAGTCTGGTGGTTCGCAGTGCCTTTCATGGCCGTACTCGGCTGGGGCTACGGCTATGTGTGGAAGAAGGCCGTGACCGTCGGGGGCCCATGGTCGAGCCAATACGTTGTCCTCTCCGCGCTGTCCATCTACCTCGTCATGCAGACCATGGAGGCAGTCATCTTCCGCACGCTTCTGCTCTCAATTCCCTGCTGGCTCACCTGGCGCTGGGCGGTCCGTGCACCGGCACCGCAATATCGCCGCCGGAAAATTGCTCACCGGCGTGATCCTCTCACAATTCTTCCTGACAATACGGCGAGTTCATGGTCCGGGTGGAAGGGAGCGCCGCATGCATAACCCTCCCCAGTGGCGCGTAGCTGTAATCTGGATCGACTGGTATCCGTACCATGTGGCCCGCTTTCGTGGTTTGGACCTGGCGCCAACGCTCACTGGCAGGGTCACGGGTATCGAACTCGTTGGCGGAGTCGGCGTTCATAAGGGCCTGAAGTTCCGTGAGGACCTGCCGCGGAATCTGGCGATCGAAACCCTGATGCCTGAGAGCAGTTGGCGCGATGCCGACAAGCTGCAACTCTCCCGTAAGCTTTGGTCGCGCCTCTCACAACTGAATCCCGGCGTCGTTCTCGTTCCCGGTTACTACACCCTCCCGGCAATCGCTGCTGCCGTCTGGGCCACGCTCCATGGCCGCATCAGCGTCCTTATGACCGAAAGCACCGCAGGCGACCACAAGCGTGTCTGGTGGAAGGAATGGGCCAAGGGCCTGATGCTGCGCAGCCTCTTCGACCGGGCGGTCACCGGCGGCAAGGCTCACGTCTCTTATCTTACGCAGCTGGGCTTTCCCGCCGACCGCATCGCGGGCTTCTACGACGTGGTCGACAATGATATGTTTCGCGAAGGCACGAACCGGCTCCGTTCGGAGTCTTCCTCGAACTACAATCTGCCGTCCAGATACTTCCTATACGTCGGCCGGTTAGCCGAAGAAAAGAATGTCGCCACTCTGCTCGCAAGCTGGATTGCGTATCGAACTCAGGGCGGAACCTGGCCTCTGGTACTCGTTGGTGATGGTCCCGAGAGTGAGTCTCTGCACACCGCCGCCGCGAACTCGCCATTCTCCTCGGACATCCTCTTTCCCGGCCTGAAGAGCTCCCGCGAGCTTCTTCCCTTCTATGCCTTTGCCGGCTGTTTCGTTCTGCCGAGCACACGCGAGCCCTGGGGCCTGGTCGTCAACGAGGCCATGGCCTCCGCCCTGCCTGTTCTGGTCTCGAACCGATGCGGCTGCGCTGCCGATCTGGTCGCTCCCGGCCAGAACGGTTTCCTATTCGACCCGCTCGACACCGCATCGCTGACCGCACATCTTCACACCATCGAAGGCCTCGATCCCTCGCATATGGAGCGCATGGGCGCACACTCGGCAGAGATCATCCACAGCTTCTCTCCCGTCCGCTTCGGTCTCTCCATCGCATCCCTCGACGGCTCGCATCACGAGCAGCCCGCGATCCAATCGCTCGCCGGAGACACGCAATGACAGCGACGCTTCCATTCCCGGCGGCAGTTCAAGCTCTGCACACAAGCCCCGCGGGACGCTGGCTCCAAGTCGTCTCTCATCTCGATCCGAAGTACGGCGGCCTGAGCTCCGCTGTTCCCGCTCTCGCCGGTAGAATCGCCCAGACCGGTCGCTTCGAGGTCCCCATCGCCGCTTTCTGCGCCCCCGATGAGCACTTCCGTCCAGCGGAATACGACGCTCGGAACCTCACCTTCTGGCCCGCAGGCCGCAGCGAATGGCTCAATAACCGGCGCCTCCATCAATCCTTCGGCGAAGAGCTCCGCCGTGCCGATGGAGTCCACATCCACGGTATCTGGGAACAGAGCACCGCCATCGCCGCAAAATCCGCGCGCCTGCACGACAAGCCCTACGTCCTCTCCGCACACGGCATGTTAGAACCCTGGGCCCTCGCCCATAAGCGCGTCAAAAAACTCATTTACGCCGCTCTCATCGAGCACACCAACGTCGCTCGCGCCGCCTGCCTTCATGCCCTTACACACGCAGAGGCCAGCCAGTACATCCACTTCGGTGCGCGTTCCCCGATCGCCATCATTCCTAACGGTGTCGATGTTCCCTCAACCAACGATTCCGGCCTTTTCCTCCACTGTTTCCCCCAGCTTCAGGGCAAACGCATCATCCTTTTCCTCGCCCGGCTTCACCCCAAGAAGGGATTGGACCTGCTCGTCAAAACCTGGGCAAATCTCGCAGATGCGTGGCCCGACGCTCATCTCGTACTCGCCGGTCCAGACTCCGAAGGAACGCAACAGAACCTCGAGCGCCTCATCGCACTCCACGGCCTTCAGCGTCGCATCCTCTTCACCGGCATGTTGGACGGACCCCTGAAGTGGAGCGCCCTCGCCGCTTCCGAGTGCTTCGTTCTGCCCTCCTACTCCGAAGGCCTCAGCGTCAGCATTCTCGAAGCCCTGGGCGCCGGACTTCCGGTTATTGTCACCGAGCAATGCAACATGCCCGAGATAAAAGACCGCCGCGCCGGGTGGCAGATACAGCCCGATATCGATCAACTCACGACCGCACTGGCCGAGTTCCTGCAGAACACCGCCTCTGCCAACCGAGAGATGGGTTCCAGAGGAGCCGACCTCATCGCAACCCGGCACAGTTGGCCGACCATCGCCGCGCAGATGGCGAACGTCTACCGCTGGCTGCAGGGCGGCCCAATTCCACACAACGTAGAACTTGTCTTCCCGTGAACACCATGACACCCATTCACCTCGATACGTACGACAACTCGTGGTACTCCCCCGGCGGCTCCTTTCTCAAGCGCACGGCATGGTTCTTCCTCGGAGCCCCGCTTCTGCGCTCCGCCTGGATCCCCTCGTCTTCCTTCCGAGTTCATCTCCTGCGAGCCTTCGGTGCGCGCATAGGGAACGGCGTCGTCATCAAGCCGTCGGTCCTGGTCAAGTATCCCTGGCATCTCGTCATCGGCGATCACTGCTGGATCGGCGAGCACTGCTGGATCGACAATCTCACCACCGTCCGCATCGGCAGCAACGTCTGCCTCTCGCAAGGGGCCTATCTCTGTACCGGGAACCACAACTGGAGCGATCCCAGCTTCGGCCTGATGATCGCCCCCATTCAGCTCAACGACGGCTCCTGGGCGGGAGCCAAATGCATCCTCACCCCCGGTTGCGTGCTGGGCGAAGGCGCGGTCGCAGCAGCCGGCGCAGTCGTGACGGGCAGTGTTCCCGACTACCAGATCTATGCCGGAAATCCGGCTGCTTTTGTAAAGATGCGAACCATCCGCGGCGTCGCCAACCCGCTTCATGAGGAGGTACACCCATGAAGATCCTCTTCATCAATCAGTTCTTCTGGCCGGACTCGTCGGCCACAAGTCAGCAGCTGACCGACCTTGCCACCGGCCTCGCCGAACTGGGCAACGAAGTCTCGGTACTCTGCGGTGAAGGAGGCTACGCAGCCGCGGCATCGAGCGGCGCGCCACCGGTCCACATCTATAGCGTCAAAGCTCTGCCCTTCGTGCGCGGACGCGTCGGCCGTGTGCTCTCTTATCTTTCCTTCTACGTCTCCGCTCTCGTTCGCGGTATTACCCTGCCGCATCAGGATGTCGTCGTCTCCCTCACCACACCGCCGCTCATCTCGCTTCTCGGCTCGCTTATCAAGACGTTCCGCGGGTCGCGCCACTTCATCTGGGAACAGGACATCTATCCCGACGTCGCCATCGACCTCAACTATTTCAAGGCCGGCGGTCCTGCCGATCGCATCACCGGCCTGCTCGCCGACTATTCGCGCAGCCACGCCGACCGCGTCATCGCCCTCGGCGAGTGCATGAAGCAGAGACTCATCCAGCGCGGCATCGCTCCCAACAAGATCGTGATCGCGGAGAACTGGGCCAGCAGTGCCTCCATCGAACCCATGCCCCGGCCAGGCGATCCCAATGAACTGGTCTTGCTCTACTCCGGCAACCTCGGGCTCGCGCATGACCTCGACACCCTCACCGGCGCAATGAAGGATCTGCGCGACGACAGCCGCTTCCGCTTCCTCTTCGTAGGCAGCGGCGGCAAGCGCAAGCAGCTCGCCGACTTCTGTACCGCGAACGACATCCACACCGTCGAACTCCGCCCCTACGTCTCTCGCGACCGTTTGAGCGAAGGCCTTGCCGCCGGCGACATCGGTCTGGTCACCCAGCACGATGTCTGCTGCGGCTCTGTGGTTCCCAGCAAGGTCTACGGCATCCTTGCCGCAGGCCGCCCGGTTCTCTTCATTGGGCCCCGAGCCGCAACGCCGGCCCTCACGATCGAGCTTCATCAATGCGGCTGGCAAATCGACTGCGGCGATGTTGCAGGCCTCACCCGGCTTCTCCTGCACCTCGCACAGAACCCTCACCTCGTCCACGAAGCGGGCAGCCGCGCACGTCAGGCGCTGCTCGACCACTACGACCTGCCACTCAGCATCGCTCGCATCGCTGCCATTCTCGATTTCCATGCGGACGCAACGCCGGGAACACCCCAGCACGCCGGCTTTTCGCCTTCTCCCGGCAATCAACAACGGGCCCGCTCCTAACCATCGGGATTGCTGCTCGGATCCCCTAAGACGGAGGCTCCAATGTACGCACTTTTTGCTCTCGGAACATCTGCTTTTCTTCTCTGCCTGGTCATGACTCCAATCTGCCGCGACATCTTCGTGCGCGTCGGTATGGTCGATCTTCCGGATGGAAACCGCAAGTCTCACATCCACGCCGTACCTCGGATGGGCGGTATTCCCATTGTCATCTCCTACGCCTGCGCACTCGGCCTGTTCTTCTGGTTCAAAGGCAGCGAAGGCAAAATCTACATCCAGCACGGCCAGCTCCTGCACGGTCTTCTGCCGGCCGCGGGCGTTATCTTCCTCACCGGCCTCATCGATGACATCTTCGCGCTCAAATCGTGGCAGAAGCTCCTCGGCCAGGTCGCGGGCGCTGTCCTGGCGGTCTCCCTGGGCGTCACGCTTTCGATCTCGAACTTTCCCCATTGGGTCTCGATCGCGGTCAGCCTTATCTGGCTCATTGGCTGCACCAACGCGTTCAACCTGATCGACGGCATGGACGGCCTCGCCACCGGCGTCGGCCTGCTCGCCACCGTCACTACCTTTCTGGTTGCCCTCATTCACGGTAACTTCGGACTCGCCCTGGCCACAGTTCCCCTCGCAGGAGCTCTGCTGGCTTTTCTCCGCTACAACTTCAGCCCTGCTACTGTGTTCCTCGGCGATTGCGGAAGCCTCACCATCGGCTTTGTTCTCGGCTGCTTCGGCTTGATCTGGAGTCAGAAGACCGGGACCATGATCGGTATGATCGCTCCTCTCATGGCACTGGCTCTCCCGCTGATGGATGTATGCCTCGCCATCGGTCGCCGCTTTCTCCGCAGCGTTCCTATCTTCAAAGCCGATCGCGGCCACATCCATCACATGCTGCTGGGCCTCGGCTTCTCTCCTCGCGATGCAGCGCTGATTCTCTACGCGGTCTGCGGCATGTGTGCCTCGCTCGCTGTACTCGAAACCGTCAGCCACAAGAGCTTCGTCTGGCCCATCCTCGTGCTCTTCTGCCTGCTCGTCCTCCTCGGTGTAAAACGGCTCGGCTACATCGAATTCACCGCCGCACGCAGGACGCTGTCACACAGGACCATGCGGCAGGCCGTCCAGGAAGAGATTCACCTAGAAGAACTCAGCCGCGCGCTGCTCGAAGCAGACACCATCGAAACCTGCTGGCATGTCGTGCGCGATGCATGTTCCGCTCTTCATTTTGCCTCCGCTCACCTGCAGTTCAATGGCCGCTCCTTCTTCGAGGAGTTCGCCGAGAGCTCCGAAGAGCCATGCTGCCGCATCCAGCTCTCCCTCGGCGACCAGGGCAGCCTTTCGCTCACGCGAACCACCGAGCAGGCGCCACCCCGCATCATGATGGCTGTGCTCGTTCATGTGCAATCCTCCATGACCAGGAAGGCGCTTCAACTCGAAGATTCTCGCATCAACGTCAGCACCACAGCGGCGTGAATTCGCCCACCTCCACAAGTACTCGCGCCCGGCCGCGCTCCATCTATACTCAAGTTCCAACTCCGCAAATGACCGACACCAATTCACAACCGGCATGGCACCTGCTCCAAATCTCCGATGTACTCGATCTGGAGTTCGCCTCCGCGCTCGCTGAATCGGTCCCGGTCCTCGCATGGGAGCCGCAGCGCACCCTTCTCCCGCCCTTCCTCCACGAAGGCGGCGAGACCGAGCGCCTTCATCCAGCGTCCACCCTGCGCATCCGCACGTTCCCCCTCCTCCGCGGCTTCGCGCGCCCACCAATGTCCTTCCTCGCGCAGACGGGTCCATCCGTCACCGAACGCCTCCGTCGCCAGACCCCGGATCCTGCACACTCACCTCTCATCTGCACCGTCCCGTTCTTCGCCTCCGTAGCCGAGCGCTGGCCGGGTCCAGTTATCTACTGGCTGACCGATCTCATCGCCGAGTACGCCAGTGCAGACCGCGCACAGGTTCACCGTCTCGACCGCCGCATGTGCCGCGCCGCAACTCTCATCTGTCCCAACTCCGAGCGCCTGAAGCAGTATCTGGTCGAGCAAGCCGGCTGCGACCCTGCGAAGGTGCACGTCATACCCAATGCCACTCGCGCAAGCAACCTTCTTTCGCAGCCTCCGCTCGAACCCGGTCCGCGTCCACCCGACCTGCAATCCATCCGGCGCCCGATAGCCGGCGTAATCGGCAACCTCGCGGGAAATATGGACTGGCTCCTCCTCGAACGCCTGATCGACCTCACGCCGGCTCTCTCCTGGGTCTTCGTCGGTCCCACTACCATGGCTATGGTCGATCCCGACGCCCGCCGTGCTCGTGCGGCAGTCATGCACCATCCCAATGCCCACTTCATCGGCAAGCAGCCCTACGGCGCTCTCGCCTCCTACGCCCGCGCCTTCGACGTCGCCGTGCTCCCGTACAAACGGTGCGAGCCCACCTACTCCGGATCGAGCACCCGCTTCTACGAGCATCTGGTCGCTTGCCGCCCCATGATAGCCACCCGCGGACTCGAAGAACTTACCCGCAAAGAGCCTCTTCTCCGACTGGTCGACACCGCGGAGCAGGCTGCCGAAGCGTTACACCAGCTTCACTCTGTCGCCTTCAACGACGGCCTGGCCGAGGACCGCTGGCGAGCCGGGGAGTCCGCCACCTGGCAGACCCGCGCAAAGTCAGTACAGTCCGCTCTCGCCGAGCGCCTTGCTCCAGACGTGTCCCAGTCCCTCGCCCTTACCTGATCCACCACCGTTACTTCGTGCGCCCGGCCTCGCGGTAAATCTCCATCACCGTGTCGTTGTTTCGCTGCCAGTACCCTGCATGAACCATCAGGATATCGCCCCGCCGCACCGATTCCACCAGTTGCGGCCGATGCGCCTCCAGCGCTCCCGCATCCACATCGTTCACAAGATTCGCCGAAAAAGCCTGCGGATAGATATGGAGAACAGACGCCTCCGTCCCTAGATCACCATGAAATAGAAACGTCTTGAACGGCGCCGCAAAGGCATACATCCGCAGCGTCGACTCCTCCGGAATCATCAGCGAATCCGGCAACGCCGCCGCAGCCTTCTCCAGGATCGAAGCATCCAGCGTCTGCCCGTCTTTCTCCACGCTCGAGTCCACGTAGAAGATCGTCGCCCCCCAGCGCTCGTGCGCATACTTCATCTTCCGTACCAACTCCGCCGCGACCTCCGAATCCGGCAATGTAACCTGGCTCGCGCTCCCATCCGCAGCCAGGCTGAAGTGCTGCGGCCGCACACATACACCCACACGAAACCCCGCATCCCGCAACGTCTTGAAGTAGGCATCATCCAGCTTCATGCCCGCATAACGCGAGTTCCCGTCTTTCACCGCGCTCTCCATCTCCGGCGCCGCCTGCGCAATCATGTCGGGCGAACATACATAACTGGTGTCCTGCGGATACTGTTCCCCTTCGATATCCCACGTGATCGCCCCTTGCGCATGAAGGCGCTTCAGATTCGCTACGGTTGTAGCCGCCTGGTCGAGCACACGGGCCTGAAATTTCTCGAGGCCGGCCGGCGTCGCTACATCGAAGTCCCCAGCGTTCCCGTCATTGAAGTACCGCCTCGGATTGTTCGCATATCCGCCCGGCCGGTTTACATCCCCCTGCGGAGAACTCGCCAGATACACCGTCCCGATAATTCTTCGGTCTGGCCACGATAGGCGAGCGGGCCACTTCGCCGCCCAGTTCCTGTAAGCATCCCCCGCCAGCCTCGCGGCGCTCACGCCCGAAGACGCAAACCGCAGCGAAACCGTAAAGGTATCCACCTGCCCCGGCTTCACCGGCCTGTCGAAGTGCCGCTCGAATGGAGCCAGCGCATCTGGACTTGTCGAACTGAGTATCGGCGTATAAACCAGATCATGATTGGTCGCCTGAAACCCGCTGTAGAGAGGTTTTGAGGCATCCGCCGCCACCGACGCCACCGTGCCTAACCCGTAATCGGCTATCACCACACCTGGCTCAGACACGTTATCGGCGAACCGCGAGTAGTTGCCCTTGCCGAACCCCGCCGGAAACTGCGGCAGATGAAGCGCCATCGGATAGATCGTCGCACCATCGAAGACAATCCCCGATCCCGGCTTGTTCCTCTCGGTCACCTCCACATCCAGCGAGTCGCCATTCTGCCGGTAGCTCACCTCAATGCTCCCCCAGGTGAACGTGTACTTCCAGGTGCGGCTCGCGGCATCCCAGACCCGGCCGCTGTTGTTCTCCCCCCAGCCAAACTGTCCCGTGGTCACCACATGCCCGTTCAGGTCGCTCGACTTCATATGCCAGATGTGAAACGCATCGTCGGGAAATCGATCGACATCCTCCAGGACCTGTCCCTTATACGAAAGCTTCTCCAGTCCCCGGGGTCCGTACGTCACCTCCAACTCGCTCTTCGCCGCCTGCGGTACTTGCGCCTGGGATGGTCCGGATACCAGCGTCATGCCACACAACAACCACATCCATACCGCACATTTCATCCGCGCCTAAGCTCCCAAATCCGGGTCCAGCGAGACCAAATGCGCATGAACAATGAAGCGTTTCGGAGCGGCGCCCACAAAATCGAACGGAAAACACGTAATCAGCGTCATCTCCGGCCTCTCCCCGATCGCCGTCACACCCACCTGCTCGGGCGGAACAATCTCCGTCGAATCCACCATATATCGAAAATCACCGCCTGTTGTGATCACCCGGATCTCCATTCCAGCCCGGATGCGACGCAGTGGACGAAAAAATGTATCCCGATGTGCCGCCAGCACCAGGTTCCCGAGACCTCCTGGCATCGCAGTGCGTGGAATATGACCCACTCCGCGCACCAGCGTTGCCGTATCGTCGTCCTCCAGTACGGGAACTGATAGCGCCAGCCCCGGTATCTCCAGCCTGCCGAGCACGTCTCCCGATCTCATGCCCCGCTGTCCGGGTAGAGATCCCACAACGGCGTGCCTTGCCCCGCTATCCGGAGAGATTCCAGAGGCCACCCGCTGCGCCCCATGAACCTCCCACGCACCCGTGATGAGCAACGAACAGCACAGCACTCCCATCGTCCACATCGCGGATTCGGCAAGCAGAAGTGACCGTCGAGCGAATCTCATTGCTACAACTCAATCCGGGCCATACGCCGGTAGGCGAGTAGCCCGGCCGCTCCAAACCACAGTAGGCCCGCAAGACCAACCAGCGGCATCATACCGGCCGTATGGGGCAGCGAAGCCACTACAGGCCGGGCTTTCGGACGGACGCCCGCCGGAGGCTCATAGCGTGCTGCAGCAATGCCGGGCCCCTTATCTCCTGGCCCGACAGGCTCCGGAGTAAGCATCCAGAGCGTGACCATCTTCATGTCCTCGGGAGAGAGCGTCGGATCAGCCACCCGCCCCTCGGATGCAGGATCGATCGCAGGGATCTTCGTATCATTTGCCTTGGCAAGAGTCACCGCCTCGGCCTTCGGATATACGAACTCCACTACCATCCCGTTCGGGAACTCGAACCCTCGCAGTGCCGCTGGTCCGTTGGATCCTCCGCTCAACTTAATCGGTCCCGGTCTGGGCGGCTTGGCTAATCCGCTTCCAGCCAGCCCGATAAACATCGCCTCTGCGCCTCCGCCCGGCTTATCTACCCGCACAATAACCCGATCGCTGAGGTGATCCACCAATCGTATCGAGTAGTCACCCGGCTCCAGAGTAAGACCCGGCACCTGCGTCTGGCTCGCCAACGAAAAGCGTGAAGAGCTTGCGTCTGCATCCATGCTGGAAGCAGGAGAAGCCGCGAGCGCCAATGCGGCTGGAGAAAGAATCAAAGCTGCCATGCTGACCAAGCGTCGTACGTTCATCATTGGCTCCTTGAAATTTCATCTCGGAATCTATAAACAAACTACGTACGAAATGGACAGAACGATTCATCCATATATCGAGATGAATCAATTAATGCCTATGTGCTTTGGATGCGACATGTCGTGGCACGTCAGACATGTGTGGCCCTTCGCCGACATATAGCATTCAATCGTCAAATCCACGCATCCTATCCTGCAACCAACCCGCAGACCATCCACGTCTCGAACCCGGAGGCACATGCCAAAGAAATACATCACTGCTGGATTGGTCTTTCTCTATTGGTGCGCAACTCTGCAATTCATCCGTTATTACAGCAAGAGCACAATTTTCTATCTCAACATGCCGGCCTACCTCAATGGCCGGGAGCGCCTGCCGTTTCAAGAGCGCATTTTGCCTATCCTGCTCATCCGGCCTCTGACGCAGTCCCCATGGGTGATGCAGCATCTTGCACACGCAAACGGAGCTTTCACGCAGGAGCGCGGGCCTTTCTACCTGGTCAGCCTCATCGCGATCGTGTTCGCGGGCATCTACACGCAAAAGCTATACAACTCACTCACCACCACACACTGGCTGAGTTTCCTCGTATACCCAATCTTCCTCTTCACCATCATGTGGAGCTACTGCATTCACAGCGAAGCCAATTTCTCTTACCCTTACGACATCCTCAGCGTGGCCTTCTTCACTGCCGGGCTTTACTACATCTACACAAGACACTATCTCGGGCTTTTCTTCGTCATCCTCGTCGGCACCTTCAATCGCGAGACCACCCTCTTCCTGATCGGCATCTACTGTCTCGACTCAGCCAGCACCGCGCTCGCAGATCCTTCTCTACGCAATCGCTTCGATTGGAAAGGGGTGCCATTGTTGCGCGTGGCCCTGCTCTGCATCGTTTGGCTGGCTATCAAACTAAGTCTCGCTCACCTGTTTGCTCATAATGATCCGTCCGAGAACTACATCCGGATCGGCGAAAACTTTGGTCGCCTCAAACTTCGCCTTCTTCCTGCGCTCCTCAACATCTGCGGTTACACCATTCCTCTTGTTCTGCTCTTTCATCGGTGGATCAGGCCGGTGCGCTTCGCCAACTACCTGTTCATTTTGCCCGTCTGGTTTGTAGTCATGTTCTACACCGGTGTCATTCTGGAAACTAGGATCTACGGTGAATTGTGCTCCTTCTCTGCCATTGCGCTGGTCCTCATCATGGAGCATCACCTCGGGTTGATGATTCCCTCCCAGGCAACCGAAGACCGGATCACGACAGCGATACCCCTTGAAATCGCCAGCTAAGCTATTTGTCGTGTGCCTCCGAGCTATCTGAACCGATTCCGACAGCCCGAAAATAGCTGGGCTCGTCTTTGATTCATCACGGCGCAACATCCAGAGGCATCGGCCCAAAGCTCAGATATCTCGCAGAAGCTCTGAAAGGCTCATCTTAAAACCAAGCGCCATCACCTCAAGAATCGGAAGCGATATCGACTTCCTGCCCCGCTCCACATCCGAGATGAACGTCCGATCGATTCCGAACTCCGTTGCCATCCTTAGTTGCGTCAGATTTCGCTCACGACGGAGCTCGCGTAACCGAACACCGAACCGGCTGCTCACATCCATCGGAAGATAGTAGTTTCCAGGGTTGCGCATCGCCGCGGAATTCGGCGATCGCTGCTGTATATGCAGGCGAGGCGGAAAAGAAATGGTTTGGACGTTCATTTCTTCAGAGCTCCTTATGGACGTGGGTTTACCGGTTTGGCCTGACTCTATCGAGAGATTCGCTGAAATCTCTCGCTGTGAGATCAATGGACTAAAAACGGTTCGCTTGCTCCGTTCACGTTCTAGAGGGCCTTCAGACGGAAGCCGAAATTGTTCCGTCGAAAAGAACTGTCTCATAGGTACGGCCCTAAGGGAATAGTGGATGAGAGACGTCGGCGTTAGACGACAAAGATTCGCTCAAATTGTGATAAGTAACTTACTCGGGTAATGCGAAAGTACTCACTTCGCCCGGGTACTGCACGACATGACGATCGCCGTCGCCTTACGTCAATCGCAGCGCGGCGACGCTCCTGCTCAGTTTTTTACATTGAGTTCATCGTCATCCCTGCTGGGATTCAGCCCAGGGTCTCAGAGGTTGGTCTGATGGCTGTCCAAATCATGCAACAGCGAAGAAGTGGCTTCGCGCAACCGCACAATTCGCTTGCTTTATTTAACAACACCATGCCTCGGCCGCATCAGCCTTGATCACCAGTTAGAACCGAGACCGCTTCCGTTCGAACAAGAGCATATAGGCGCAGCGCGATCTCCTCCAACGTAAGATCGTCAACCAGCTTCGCATTCTCGACCACATGCTTGGGCCGCTTGGATGAAAACAGGATCACACTCTCCGGATTGCACACCAGCGCTGCCTTCAACATCAATCGTGCCAGCACTTCACCTTGGCTCAAATCCGCTCCGCAATGCACCGACCACCGTTGGCAACGCATACTGTCCCGTGTCAGCGCCTCATGAAGGGCCTGGAAGTTTTCCGTCAGAGAACGATGATGGAGACGAAATGCAGGCCCGGCGGGAATCAGGGGATCCAGTACAGACCACTCATACTGCAGGGTCGGGCAATATGCCGAGCGCTCAGCCAGCAGCCCCGGGATCTTGCCGGCTTCGCTGCCGATTCCAAACGTGCCGATTTTTCCCGCTGAAACCATCTCCTCTAAAAACCGCAACAAACTATCGTCCGTCAAATCGGCGGCCTC
Organism: Edaphobacter sp.; assembly: GCA_965277265.1. Lineage (GTDB taxonomy): Bacteria > Acidobacteriota > Terriglobia > Terriglobales > Acidobacteriaceae > Edaphobacter. The sequence goes on along the minus strand of CBDICF010000003.1, from coordinate 3,033,578 downwards.
CGCCTCGTGCAGCAGGTAGACGTCGATGCGCTCCGTCCGCAGCGCCCGCAGGCTTCGCTCCAGCGACTCTCGCGCATACTCCGCTGTAAACGGGGATTTCGCCACGCCTGCGGCTCTCGAAACAGCCGAGAGCCTTTTCTTCACGCCCGGTAATGACTTGAGCAAAGGTCGAGCCATATTTCTAGCCAGCCCCATCAAGGATCTTTTTCGCGACGGGGGGATTCCGAATTTTGTTGTTACCGTCACCTGCCCCGGGTGCCGCGCCAGAAACTCTCCAACGCACTCCTCAGCCTCGCCAAAGCCGTAGCTCGGCGCGACGTCGAAGTGCCGTATTCCTGAGTCGTATGCAGTTTCCAGCACGGCGAGCGATTCCTTGCGGCTAAGTCCGCCCATCACGCTCGAGCAGCCGTAGCCCAGACGGGTGGTGTCTCGTCCGCTCCTTCCAAGCTCAATCATCTGCATCGCGTCTCCTTCAACCATTCTCGCCCGTGAAGGCCTTTTTTGCGCCGCTGCACAACACGACAGCCAATCTGCGGCTGGCTCAACATTCGTCCTCTAAGGTCAATGCTTGCATGCACTCTGACAACTTTGCCAGTGCCTCAGCATCTTACTGACTATGAACCGCATACTTCTTCCTGGCACACCACACCCCCTCGGTGCGACCGCCTCGCGTCAAGGCACGAACTTCGCAGTATTTTCCGAATACGCTACCAAGGTAGACGTCTGCTTTTTCGATGACTCCGGCAAGCAGACCGATTGCGTCACGCTCAAGGAAAGGACCGCCTTCGTCTGGCATGGACTGATCCGCGGCATTAAGCCCGGCCAACTGTATGGCTATCGCATCGACGGCCCGTGGGAGCCGGATCAAGGCCAGCGGTTCAACTATAACAAGCTGCTCGTGGACCCCTACGCCAAGGCGATCTCCGGCAACGTCGACTGGAAACAGCCCATCTTCCCCTACGATCTTGGCTCCGGGGACGATCGGAAGATGGACACCCAGGACAGTGCTGATGGAGTTCCAAGGAGTGTCGTCATCGATCCGAAGTTCGACTGGGGCGACGATTGTATGCCCGAGACGGCACTTGCCGACTCCGTCATCTACGAGGTGCATGTTAAAGGCTTCAGCATTCGAAACCCTCTGGTCCCCGAGAACCTTCGCGGAACATATGCCGGCCTTGCGCACGAATCCAGTATCAAATACCTCAAAGACCTGGGCGTAACCGCGGTCGAGCTCCTCCCCATCCATCACTTCATCGATGAAGGCCACCTTGTCGATAAAGGATTGGTCGATTACTGGGGCTATAACACCTTGGGCTACTTCGCTCCCATGTCTCGTTACAGCTCTTCAGGAGACCGGGGCGGCCAGATTCGGGAGTTCAAGGAGATGGTCAAATCTCTCCACGCGGCCGGAATCGAGGTCATCCTGGACGTGGTCTATAACCACACCTGCGAAGGCAACCGTATGGGACCCATGCTCAGTTGGAAAGGAGTTTGCAACACCACCTACTACCGAGCGGTGGAGGACAACCAGCGGTATTACATGGACTACACGGGCACTGGAAACTCACTGAATGTCCGCAATCCGCAGGTCCTCAAAATGATCATGGATTCCCTCCGCTACTGGGTCACGGAGATGCATGTGGACGGCTTCCGCTTCGACCTCGCAGCCACTCTCGCCAGGGAGCTGCACGAAGTCAGCCGGCTCTCCTCCTTCTTCGACACCATCCACCAGGACCCCACGCTCGCGGACGTGAAGCTCATCGCCGAGCCTTGGGACGTTGGTGAAGGAGGCTATCAGGTAGGAAATTTTCCGGTTTTATGGGCCGAATGGAACGGCAAATACCGCGACACCGTACGCCGTTTCTGGAAAGGCGACAGCGGCCAGCTCTCCGACTTTGCCTACCGCCTCACCGGCTCCAGCGACCTCTACCAATATGACGGGCGAAAGCCCTACGCGAGCATCAACTTTGTCACCGCTCATGACGGCTTCACCCTATGCGACGTCGTCAGCTACAACGAAAAGCACAACGAAGCCAACAAGGACGATAACCAGGATGGAGCCAACGACAACGAATCATGGAACATGGGAGTTGAAGGTCCTACCGGCGACGTAGAGATCAATACCATGCGCGAGCGGCAGACCAGGAACTTCCTCGCCACCATGATGCTCTCCCAGGGAGTGCCTATGCTGAACGGTGGCGACGAGATCGCCCGCTCACAACGAGGCAATAACAACTGCTACTGCCAGGACAACGAACTCACCTGGCATGACTGGAATTTGGATGAACCCCGCAAGCGGCTGCGCAACTTCACAGGCCAGCTTATCAAGTTCCGCCTGGCTCACCCTAACCTGCACCGCCGCAAGTTCTTCCAGGACCGCACAATTCATAGCGCCCACGCTAGCGAAGTGATCCAGGACATTGCATGGTTCAACCCCGATGGCCAGCAGGTTGAAGAGGAGGTCTGGAACACGGAATGGAGCCGCTCCGTCGCCGTCATGCTCAATGGCCAAACCCTGCAGGTCAGCGATATGGACGGTAACCCCTTAGTCGACGACAGCTTCTTCCTCATCGTCAACGCTGCCCAGGACGGAGTGGAATTTGTCCTTCCTCCATCACCGTCCGGAAAGCCGTGGTCTCAGGTAATTGCGACAGAGGATCTCGACACACCGTTCTCACACATCGAGGTTGGTGAAAAGGTCATCCTCGGCGGACGTTCTCTTAAACTACTGAGCGACACAGAGACCCGTTCCTGACGAATCACAGCACCGAATTGCTTTGCCGCCGGCCAATCCTCCTGGAAAGAATCAAGACGCCTTTCCAGGGGGGTACCGTCGGATGCGGTCCGCATCGGCGTTTACCTCACCGACATCTCCGGAAAGTTTCCTGTGCAGGTATGTGTCTAATCGGAATCCAGCCTCCTGCGCATCGCGGCAAGCCCCAACCACGCCCTGTCGAAGCTTGCCGAAAGCGTCCGGCCCCTCTTCCCCCTGCTGCTGTATCTGGATCTGTCTGGTCACCTTCAACCAACCCACAACTTCTTCCCAGCCCTCCATATTAAAGTACGTGGTACCTGCCGATTCGTTCACCCCGGCCAGCCAGCGAACATCCGGGTCAGACCAGAACGCCTCGGAGTAGAGCAACGCCGCGAGATCGTCCTTCCAGGCAGATAAGGCAACCCTCACCAAAGCTGCCGCTCGCCAGGAATCCTCTCCCTCGATTCCAACGGAAGAAAAAACTTCGGCAAGTGCGGACCTAAACTGCAGCTTGTCGAACAACTCAGTCTTAGCAAGTTTTCCTGGCAGACAGCGCAGCAGAATCCAGGCCACAACCGGAGCCCAACCCGCTTCTGGCAGTACCTGCTTTTGCGCCCCAGGTGATGCATCTTTCACAAACTCCGATAACATTGGCAAGCCATCCTGCAGGGAAATGAGCTTTAGAGCAGCCCTGATCATCTCCTCGACAAGTTTCGTGTATCTGCCGCTCTGATCTTCAGGAGCCCCGCCATACACCGACTCATCGGGTTCGGGAGCTTGTCCGCCACCCTCGATCGCACAACTCTCCTCGACAGTCAGAAGCTCATTCACTCGTTCAAAGAACCGTTGCCCTTTCTCGACATGCGCGTGAACTTCAGCGTCGAGCAGCATGGAGGGCGCCTTCGTCACGCCTGTCTGAGCGACTGCTTGCGCAGGCGCGTGCTCACTCCGATTTGTATCGCTCTCTCCAACTGATCTCGCGACCATGGCGTCTCCAGCCGAACGCCTATCGGTTTCCTTATCCTCTCGCCTCTCCGGCGTGATCTGCTCCGCTTTCGACTTCTTCGGACGGTCAAGCTCCCCGGCTGCCCCAGCCGCTGCTTCCCCTCCACCGCGCCCATTTGTCTCGAAAAAAAGCTTCTCAGCCGTCTCAGCAAGTGTCTGCATGGTACGAGGACTAATGGCTTGCCGCAGAGCCTCATGCAGAGGTTGCAGGCGCAGCTTCGAAAGCGCCTCATCCACGTTGTAAACTCCGGCCCCGTTCAGCGCATCGCACAACCGATCCCACGGTTGCTCCGCGGTAGACCGGAGTTCGCGCCAATCCAGCAGAACGGAATGCTGGTAGCCGCGTAGATCGAAGTTCAGTCCATGTTGATGCACATCGGACACTCGGCGCAGGTATTCCAGCCCCCGCGCCCTATCCCGATACGCCAGCACCAACCCATCGCCTGTCGCGAGCCCCAGTCCCTCCAGCAGGCTTCTTTGATAAAGATCGCCAGTCGTCTTGTTCATCGAAGCTGCAGAAACGTGGATCGTGCCGCGGGTGCTTCCGTAGGTGTTGTTGTACAAAATCACCGCGCGCTGATCGCCCAGACGATTTGAATACGCGAAGACATTCTCATCGACCGTCCCGTCTGCCGTCCAGAAGTCGTACAGAACGAAGTTGGCGCTCTCGGCAAATAGCCTGCGGTTATGAAGCAGCGGAGCGATGTCGTGCTGGTGCCGCGCCGCAAGGCCCTCATCGGGATACTCGTCCATCTTTGCCTGCTTGAACTCCATGCCATACCGTTCGGTGTAGCCTTCGATCTGGCCGTGCGCAAACATGGGCAGTCCCGGCAAAGTCGCCAGAAGCGTACAAACCCCTATGTACTTGTCCCCGGAGCCGAACTGATCGATTGTCGTCCGCTCGTCCGGATTGCTCATGAAGTTGACATACCGTTTCAAAATATCAGGATCGAATTCAATCGTCTTCTTCAGATAAGAACGGTACTTGGCATTCTCTTCATCCCGCAGCATATTCATGAACGCGCTGTTGTAGACGCGATGCATTCCCAGAGTGCGGACAAAATATCCTTCCAGCAACCAGAACGCCTCCGCAAGCAAAAGCGTCCCCGGCACCTCCACAGCCACCCGGTCTACCACCTCGCGCCAGAACTCGTGCGGCATCAGGGCATCGAACTCATCCTGCGACATCGCGTCTTCGGCTCGCGACGGAATCGAGCCACCCGCGCCCGGCAGCGGGAACCAGAGGCGCTGCACATGACGCTTGGCCAGCACCATCGCCGCGTCAAACCTGATGATCGGAAAAAGTCGCGCGACATGCAGGATCGCCTGGATCACGTGCTCCCGCACCATCGCCTTCGAGTAGTCCAGTTGTGCCGTATCATTCCACGCGAACGTCGTACCGTCGTTGCCATGGTAGACATACCGCGTCGTGCCCTCACGATAGTGCCGCAGACGAAACACGACAGCAGCGTCCGTCTGCTCATAATAGTGATCTTCGATCTTGATCTCGACCCGGCTGTCGACGGAGAGGTCCGGCCCCTCGAAGCGGTACGAAGGAAACGGACTCTCCCACCTTGAAAGAAACCAGTCGGGGTGCTCGATCACCCAATCGGAGTCGATCCCCATGTGATTCGGAACCATATCGCTCGCCAGTCGAATTCCCGCGGCAGCAGCCCGCTCGCGCAGTGTGTCATACCCCGCGCTCCCCCCGAGATCCTCGGCAATCTCATACCCCTTTAGCGAATAAGCCGAGGCAACCGCATCACCGTGTCCGCGCAGGCGCTTGATCGTTCTTGAAGCGGTGCTGCGTTCCCAAAGGCCAATCAACCACAGCGCAGTGATCCCTCTGTTAGCGAGCAGCTTCAATTCCTCATCCGGTATCTGGTCCAGACGATGGATATGCCGTTGATACTTCTTCGATAACTGCTCCAGCCACACGTAGGTGCTCTTGGCCATCAGCACCACGTTCGGCATCCACGCCTGATCCGCGCTGAACGCCTCATATTCATTCAGAGGAGCTTGATAATCGCTGGCGTAACGCCGGTGCCTGACGCCGTCCGGGCCAATAACAAAATCCCCGGCGCCAAAATCCTCATCGTACCCGACAAACTCATCCCCAACGAAGCCCTCGCCCCCCCAGCCGGGCGCGCCGTGGCGGAACTGGTCAGGTCCGGGTGGATGGAACCGCATCCAGATCGCAATATCTTCTTCACGCAAGACATCAATCGCCAGCAGAACCCGCTTCAGGTCCTGCCCCAGATACTTCGACCAGTTCTCGCGAATGAAATCGAGTTGACCGGTTAGCGAATCCGGAGATGCAAGGAACGGTGCACGCAGAGCATCAATCAGGCTGCCGACCTCGAGCGCAATCGGCGGCCGCGTCGTGAAGTAGTCCGGCAGAGTCGAGGTGACTGCCTGATACACCGTCTCCGCCTTCAATCCCGTATCGTCGAACAGATCTCGATAGGGTACAAACGCGGGATTGATATTCGACAGCCACAGCAGCATCAGCTCTTCGAGAGCGGCCTCCCGGTTTGGCAACCCTTCTGTCTTTCCGTTAAGCCACTCCTCGGCAGTCAATTCGCCTCGGTACACCGCTAGGCTCGGAAACTGCTCCGCAAACGCAAGCAACATCCGGTTCACCCGGGCCGCACCAGCCTGCGCTTCCATCCAACGCACAGCCTCCGAGAGCACCGCCGGATCGATCTCCTTCCGGTAGCGAGCCACAAGTGCGTGATTCAGCTCATCGATCAGTCCCATCGCGAACAGCGCCCCGGCATTCACCGGCTGCTTACGTCCGGCCTCCGGTCCACGAGCTTCATTCAGCCTTTGCGCAAGCTTTCTACTCGCGGCGACGTTGCCGAAAATAACGTTGCCGGTATAGCTGAACACGAGATCGTCAATCTTCAGCTTTTCGCGGAGAGCACGCGAGATATGAAATTCCATGCAGTATCTTCCTTCTATCGGTAGTTCCTGTTGTCCTTCAACAAATCACAATTCAACGGTCCGCGAATGCCGTTATCACTTATAGACACGTGTTCTAAACACGTACAAATCGGCACTCCCGTGGGGGCTATTCGCCGGCCGGCCTGCTTCCCAATGTAGCTGATGCACATAGGCGATTACACAACCGAACTACTTCATCAGCGAGCTCTCATCGAATCTGGCTAGCAAATCCGCCAAGTCTTCATATACTTCGATGCATCCGGCGTCATAAAGCTCTTCCGAACTCCATCCTCCGGTTGTCACGCCAACCGTTCGTACACCGGCCTTTCCCGCTGCCTCAGCGTCGTACGGTGTATCTCCCAGCGCTAAAACATCGCTGGAGCCGAGCCCAAGCTTTTCGAGCGCAACTTGAAACACGTCTGGATGCGGCTTGGACCGGCCCACATCGTCCCCTGACGAGTTCTCCTCAACTAGATCGCCAACATCGGCAATGCTTCGGTAAACCCCTAACTCGTCTTTCTCCGCAGACGATGCAAGTGCGATCCTGATTCCCGCGGCCCTCATCTTGAGAAATAGATCTCTGACTCCCGGAAAAGCCGCCACCTTCGGCAGGTAGTCCATCTGGAAGATGAGCTTGCGGTAGCTCTTTAGCGGATCTTCGATGATCCTGCGTCTCCACCATGGCACGTACACCGGTATCAACTCGTCCCCACCCTTCCCAATCTGCCGCCGTACATCCTCCAGGTCAAGATGAACATCGGCACCTTCAAATGCGTCTCTCCAGGCAGCCGCGTGGAGCCAATTGCTATCAACGATGGTCCCATCAATGTCGCAAAGAACTGCCTTTACCAAAGCGATCTCCTGTTCACCAGCCTGTATATCTTCCCATCAGCCATAAGATGCACTCCGCATCGCACAAGGCTGAATGCCGACGCCAAAGCTCACATTGCAAGCCCATCCGTTCAAGCCCATGGCTTGAATAGCCGGTTACCACCCCCGACAGAGCAGTTCAGAAACACGCTCCCACCGGGGCAAACCCTTTCGTCACGCTTCCAGTCTTACCTTGCAAACTGAATTTCTCTACCAGCCGGGATTCGGATATTGCACCGCCACCTGAAAGGGTCACAAGAGATGGCCGGAGTTCAGCCCCACGCACCCGAACCCTCCGATAACCGGACGATTGAATCCGATGTTCCCGCCCGACTCGATCGGCTGCCCTGGTCGGCCTGGCACACGCGAATCATCATCGCGCTCGGAACTTCGTGGCTTCTGGACGGGTTAGAGGTAACTTTAACAGGTTCTCTCTCCGGCATTCTCGAAAGCCGGAATGGCCTCTCCCTGAAAGAGACACAGGTCACATCCGCCGCAACTATCTACCTCGCGGGCGCGGTTCTGGGTGCCATCCTCTTCGGCTACCTCACGGACCGGCTTGGCCGTAAGCGCCTCTTTCTGGTCACCCTCGCAACCTACTCCGCAGCCACCCTGGCGACAGCCTTCTCCGGTGGCTTTCTCACCTTCGGCATTTTCCGCTTTTTCACCGGTCTCGGTATCGGCGGAGAATACGCGGCCATCAACTCTGCCGTCGACGAATTAATACCCAGCAAGGTTCGCGGAACCGTCGATCTGGCCGTGAACTCCACCTTCTGGATCGGCGCCTCCATAGGCTCGCTGGCAACTCTTTACCTGCTCTTCGGACACAGCCTTCCGCCCGCAACCGGTTGGCGCTATGCCTTCGGTATTGGTGGAACTCTGGGAATCGCGGTCCTTGGCCTGCGCCTTTATGTCCCCGAGAGCCCACGGTGGCTGATGCTGCGAGGCCGCGAGGATGAAGCAACCAGAATCGTGACGGATATCGAATCCAAGGTCTCGAAAGGTAAAAGGGAACTTCCTCCAGTGGAGGGAGAAAAGCTGAAGCTCTCGGTCCGCGATCACACCCCGTGGAAAGAGATCTTCGGGAACATGCTGGGCGAAAATCGCAAGCGCTCCTTCCTCGCCATCGTCCTCATGGTCGGTCAGTCCTTCTTCTTCAATGCCGTCTTCTTCACCTACGGCCTGGTCGTTAAAACGTTCTTTCACATCTCCGACAACGACCTTCCACTCCATCTGCTTCCCTTCGCGCTGGGCAGTTTCTTAGGGCCCATCGTTCTCGGCCGCCTCTTCGACAAAATCGGACGTAAACCGATGATCATCGCGACCTACGGCATCGCCGGTGCGCTGCTGGCCGGTCTCTGCTATCCCTTCGCTCACGGCATGCTCACCGCAAAGACACTTGGAATCTGCTTCACCGTCATCTTCTTCATCGCGTCCTCTGCCGCAAGCGCCGCCTACCTAACCGTGAGCGAAATCTTCCCGCTTGAGATTCGCGCCTTCGCCATCGCAATCTTCTATTCCATCGGCACGCTGCTTGGGGGAGTAGGAGCGCCGCTCCTGTTCGGCCTGCTTATCGCGTCAGGTTCGAAAACTCATGTCGCCATGGGCTACGCTCTGGGTGCGGCCCTCATGCTATCGGCCGCGTTGTGCGAGAGCTTGATCGGTGTGGAGGCTGCCGGCAGATCGCTCGAATCAGTCTCCAAGCCTCTGCAAAGCAGCGGCTGAGAAACAGGCGAAAACGTCTCAAGCCCCCGTCAGGAGCCCGGCCACACGGTCCCGGAGACTCGCAGCATCGAAGGGTGCTCTTACTTTCATATCGTTATCGAAATAGACGTAAACATCCCGGCCCTTGCGCGTAGGAGCACTTCGTCTGCTCGCTCTCCTGCCGTCCGAGACATCTCCGCCCTTGGCCCACGTAACAATTCGCCGCGCCCAGACATCGATCGCCGCCTCGTCATAGCCGCTCGCATAGAGTTGTTCGCTGCCATGCAGACGGCAATACACGAAGTTGGCGGTAATATCCATCAGCAAAGGCCATTCCACCGTGTCCGCCACGACCAGCCCGACATGATGGCGCCGAAGCACACTGACAAATTCATCACATACAAAGCTCTCATTTCGAATCTCCACCGCGTAGCGCAGCCGCGCATCCTTCTCCACATCGAGCCACGCCCGCCCGTCGAGCCGTTCATCATGCCCCGCACCCGTCCTCGCCGCTTGCCTCAGAGTCTTAGGCAGCAGCGAGAAGAACTCCTCCAGCAGTTCGCAATCAAACTTGAAGTTAGGCGGGAACTGCCAGAGAATCGGCCCCAGCTTCGACCCGAGCCTCAGTACTCCTTGTGCAAAGAAGTTTGCCAACGGCGTCTCAATCCGCCTGAGGCGAAGCATGTGAGTGATATATCGTGAGCCCTTCACGGCGAACTTGAAATCATCTGGCGTTGCCTCGTCCCAGTTCGCAAAGCTTGCTGGACGCTGCGACGAGTAAAACGATCCGTTCAGTTCGATCGTCTCGAAAGCCCGCGACGCAAACTCCAGCTCTTTTCGGTGGGCCAGTCCCTTCGGATAGAAGACGCCGCGCCACCCCTTATAACGCCATCCCGAAATTCCAATCCGAATGCGGCCCGGCGTCGCCATCGTTCACCCTGCCTGAGCATCGCTAGGCCACATCCTGATTGTCGATCCAGACTTCAGCCTAGGCCGCGGCAATCCGGCCATTCGTTTCACGATTGATCTCATCCACCCATGGATCGATCACGATCTTGGTCACACCGTCTTCCTTCTTCTGCCACTTTGCGTACATGGTTGGCACCTGCTCAATTCCAATCCGGTGTGAGATCAGGAAGCTGGGATCGATATGACCCTGCTCCACATGCTGAAGCAGCGGCTTCAGATAATTCATCATGTGTGTCTGCCCCATGTTCATGTGAATACCCTTGCCGAACGCCGCTCCAAAGTTCACCTTATCCAGAACCCCGCCATACACGCCCGGAATGGAGAGAGTTCCCCCTTTGCGGATCGCCTGGATCGCCTGCCGCAGAACAAACGGCCGATCCGTCTCCAGCATCAGGCTCTGCTTTACCTTGTCATAGACGCCGACTGCGGTCGAGGAATGAGCTTCCATCCCAACCGCATCGATGCAGCTATCCGGTCCAACGCCTCCGCTTAGGTCCCGCAGCGCCTCCACGATGTTTACGTCGTCTTGGCTGTAGTCGATCGTTACCGCTCCGGCCTCTCTCGCCAGCTTCAGGCGTTCAGGGTACCTGTCGATCGCAATCACCTTCCCCGCACCGAGCATGTAAGCGCTCGCGACCGCGAAAAGTCCCACAGGTCCGCAACCCCACACCGCCACCGTATCGCCCGGTTTGATGTTCGCGTTATCCGCAGCCTGATATCCCGTCGGAAAAATGTCCGAAAGAAATAACACCTTCTCATCGGGAAGATCGTTTTCGATCTTGATCGGTCCCACATCGGCGAAAGGTACACGCGCGTACTGCGCCTGGCCCCCTGCATATCCTCCGTAAATATGCGAGTATCCGAACAGGGCGGAGCCCGAGTAGCCATACATCGCCTCGGCAATCTGCGCATTCGGATTCGTGTTGTCACACAGGCTCCACAGATCCTTCTTGCAGAAGAGGCAGTTACCGCAGGCAATCGTGAACGGAATCACCACCCGGTCGCCTCGCCTTAGCTTCTTCACCTCCGCGCCCACCTCTTCCACGATGCCCATGAACTCATGACCCACAATGTCCCCGGATTCCATCGTAGGAATATACCCGTCATACAAATGCAGATCGCTCCCGCAGATTGCCGTTCGAGTGATCTTTATGATTGCGTCGTGAGGATTGATAATCTCCGGATCAGGCACCTGATGGACCTCGATCGAATGTGTTCCCATCCAGCAAACAGCTTTCATAGTTAATCTCCTGTATCAATCTCGGACTTAGCCCGCGTGTAGATCTTCTGGATCGCCGGATCCAGCTAGCTGTCGACGCTCGTTCCGGGCGGCGTCGGATTCTTCTCGCCATACATCCATTCCTTTATCCCGCCACTCGCACCTCGCGGACCGTGCGGCTGTCCCTTCACCGATGGAATCTCGCCCGTCTCGGCAAGCTGTTTGAAGTGCCGTAGATCCTCAATGACCGTCTGCTTCGGGCTGCGCTTTGCAACCGCCGCTGTCGCGTTCCCCAGAGCGCCCGCCGGAATCTTCATCTTCTGGATCAGCGTCACCAACGTGCCATTGCCCGATGTCGTTCTGCCGAAGGTCACTGTGCCGCTCTGTTCAACACCTTCCGTAACCGAACGCCACGAGATCCTCTCTCCCGGCATATCTTCAGTAATCTCGGAGTCGAACTCCACCCGCTGACCATCTTTATCTTCCGGATCTCCCATCACCCAGTGACTCCGGCCGCCACTCACCGGCGTCACCGATACGACGTGTTCCTGCCATTGCGGCAGCAGGGAGACATCCCGCCACATCCGATAGAGCTCCGTCGGCTCCGCAAGGATGGTCTGCACCGCATGTGCCGTCACAATTCCATTCTCCTCACGATTCGGCAAAGGAGAATAATGCTGCCCGCGTCCGTTCACCTGCATCTCGTCCGCCGAACCGGTTCCTTGGTATGTCTGATACGTCCCCGCTATCGCCATAAGTCCTCCGAATTCATCTGTTAGCAATTACCCAATCCCTTACTCACAAGCCCGCGCACTTATTTCTCCACCGGCTTGGCTGTCTTCTCATGCATCGAAGCCTTCACCGCGTCGGGTACGAAGTTCGCGACCGCACCCTCCACCTTCGTCTTCAAACTCGCGGCATAAACGTGCTTTTCACCCCTCATCAAGGCATCAAAGCCCTGCTTCGCTACATCGTACGGCTCGCTGTCCTTCTTGCCTTCCTGGCCCACTTTGGTGTTGTCCATATCTGCGCGATGGAAGAAGTCTGTATCCACCGGCCCGGGCTGTAGCGCCGTCACGCTCACGCCAGTCCCTTCCAGTTCCGCCCGCAGGCTCTTCGCAAAAGAAAGATCGAACGCCTTCGAAGCCGAGTAAACCGCCTCTCTCGGAGCAACCATCTCCGACGCAATGGACGCGGTAAACAAGATTCTCCCTTGTCTCCGTCCGACCATATGCTTTACGACATACTTCGCCAGGTGCATCTTCCCTTCGACATTCAACCGGACCAGGTTGATCTCCTTGTCAAGATCGGTCTCGGCGAACAAGCCGCCAACGCCCACGCCTGCATTGATGGCCGCCGCATCCACTCCGCGCCCCAGCGCCTCAACCGCCTTCCAGAACTTGGCGACGCCTTCATAGCTCGCAAGGTCGGCCTGAACCGCCGTCACCTCGACCCCCAGCGCTCTGAAGTCCGCCTCAGCCTTCTCCAGACGCTCGCCATTCGAAGCGATCACCAGGTCAAATCCGTTCTCTGCGAACACCTTCGCCAGGTTATAGCCAATACCGCTTGACGCCCCTGTCACTACTGCAAGCTGATTCCCCATTCCTGCCTCATTCCTGCCTCTCGGCTCCTCACTCGGCTACGCATACTCTGAAGAGCCGCTCGACCCAGCGGCACGCGGCGGACATAAAGATCAAGCCGTCTTCTTTCGGCGTGTCTTCCATGAATTCTGGTTGTTTCTGTATATTCCGCGTACAGGACTTGCTGCTTCGCCCGGCCTTCTTGCCTAATGCAACGCGTTCAGTTGTTGACTAGGAGCACACTCCCGCCTATATGGTTGCCCTTCCCCTCGGCCGGAAGCGCACTGTACTTTCATCTGGCGGTTCCGGCGAATTAATATCCGTCCCCTCACCTTCACAATCCAAAAACGCCTTCGGAACGAAATAAGTCCCGGCCTGGAGCCAATCCCGGGCCGACTCTCTACGTGAGGCTTGCATCCTCTGCTGTCCACCCGAAATCCGACTCGTAAAGCTGAAAAGGAGCCCGCGTTAAAAACAGCGCAGCAAGACGTCGCCAGGCTGCCACTTCGGTGGTATTGGACCAAGCGTCACGCCGCCGTAACTTCAATTGTGACAAGCTTTGGTCAAATTCGGTTATCAAATGAAATGCCACTCGCCTTGTTGAGCTCTATGAGGCACCCATGAATTTCTCCAGGCTATACAAGAACGCGGGTTCACTCTCCCACCGGCTGCCTGCTTCTCCGCGTCCGAGTCGCCGTTCAAGACCGGAGATATCCTCACGCGCCATCACCCGCAGTCCCATCATCTTCCAGGTGACATCATGGTGAACCCGGTCGATGTCACCCTGTGCACTCCATATAATGATGAGTTGCAACAGGCTCTCAGCTTCAATCGCTCGGTTGTCGCCTGCTCGCCTTTCAGCATCATCGTCACCGGAAAAACCGGCCTCATCACCTGTGTCAATCCCGCCGCGGAACGGATGCTCCGATATCAAGAGCGCGATTTGCTTGGCCAGCCCTATACTTCACTGCATGATCCGCACGAGATTGCCCGGCGCGCCGAGGAGCTATCCTCCCAGTTCGGTCAGGACGTTTACCCCGATCATCACGTTTTTCGTCTCACGCCCGAGAATGGACTGACCGACGAAAGAGAGTGGACCTGCATCCGCAAGGACGGTTCGCGCGTTCCCGTGCAGCTTGTCGTCACCGCCCTCCGGGATACAGCCGATTCCATCATCGGTTTCCTCGGAATCTCATACGACCTGACGGAAAAGAAGCGCACCGAAGAATACATCTACCATGTAGCGCATCACGACTGCCTCACCGGCCTGCCAACTCGTACCCTGCTCCGCGATCGCTCTGAACTCGCCATCGAACGTGCGAAACGAGCGCAGGACAAGCTCGCGCTGATGCTGGTCGACCTTGACAACTTCAAGCGAGTGAACGATTTCCTCGGTCATCAGGCCGGCGATACCGTTCTCTGCGAAATCGCAAGACGCATCAAGGGCTGTGTACGCAAATCCGATACCGTGGCCAGGATGGGCGGTGATGAGTTCGTGGTCCTGCTGCCCGATATTCGCTCCAGCAACGACGCCAGCGACATCTGCCAAAAGCTGCTGGCCGCGATCGGCCGGCCCACCCAGATAGGCAAACACGAGATCATCGTTACCGCCAGCATCGGAATCAGCCTCTTTCCCGAGTCAGAAGAACTCGATCTCCTGTTCAAACATGCCGATCTCGCCATGTACAACGTCAAAGCCCGCGGCCGCAACGGCGGCGAGATCTACACGCCCGAGCTCGCCATGCCGGGCCTGGAACAGCTTCAGATGGAGTCCGCCCTGCGCGCCGCCCTCGATGCCCAGGAGTTCGAAATCGCCTATCAGCCGCAAGTCTCGCTCTCCGGCAGCCGGATGCTTGGAGTCGAGGCTCTCCTCCGTTGGAATAGTCGGATCTTCGGTCCCGTGGCGCCCAATCTCTTCATCCCTATCGCGGAACAGACCGGCCTCATCGTCTCCATCGGCGAATGGGTCTTGATAGAAGCATGTAAGCAGATGGCTGCCTTGCAGAATCGGCTCGGCTCGCCGTTATCCGTCGCCGTCAACATTTCGCCCCGTCAGTTTCAGCAGAAGAACTTCCCCGCGACCGTCGAGCACGCGCTTCTCGCCAGCGGTCTCAGGCCCCACCAGCTCGAACTGGAAATCACGGAACAACTCCTGATGATCGACTCCGAAGAGTCCCTCGAAATCATGCAGCGGGTCCGAAAGCTCGGTGTGCGCTTCTCCATCGACGATTTTGGAACAGGCTTCTCCAACATGGGCTACATCACCCGGTTCGCCATCGACCGCATCAAGATCGATCGCTCTTTCATCTCGCGCTGCCACACCGATCCAACCAGCCGCGCCGTCACCGTCGCCATCATCGCCCTCGCTCACAGCCTCGAAATTGAGGTCATCGCAGAGGGTGTCGAATCGGAAGAACACGTCCGGATGCTCACCCAGATGTCCTGCGACCAGGCCCAGGGATTCTTCTACTCGCGCCCGCTCGACCCCGGCAGCCTGGAGATCTTCGCAAATCGATTCCTCGAGAACTCCACAGACTCATCCGAATTCCATCTGCTTTCTGCGGCGCAGTCCTACGAGACGCAGTGCTGAACGCCCGACCGGCAGGTCCGATGAACGTGCGATTTGCCGTCGTTTGTTCTCCTGCGACGAAATCACAGCCTCCAGGTTCAAGCACTCCCTAAATCCGGCTACCCCCCAGAGCCACATGCCGGTACTCCGGCTCGTACCCCAGCCCCCGCGCATAGTCCAATATCCGCTCAAAATCCAGGCTGATCGTCGCCCCGGCCTTCTGCGTTACTTCATCCTCGATCGGCAGATCGAAATCATCCGCCCCATAGTTCAGCCCCTCCAGCGCCCGCTGATTCTGCGTCAGCACCGAAGTCCGAATCCGCGGAACATTGTCGAGATAAATCCGGCACAGCGCCAGGTGCCTAAGATACTCCGCCGTTGTAATCTCAATCCCGCCGATCTGTGTGAAATACGGCTTGAACGTCCAGCACAGAAAGCTCGCCAGCCCTCCCGTCCCGCCTTCCAAAGCCAAAAGCTCGTCCTGAAACTGCCGCGTCCTCTCCAGATGCTCCAGCCGCTCCTCCAGGCTCTCGTCGAACCCGATCACCATCGTCGCCGTCGTCTTCAGCCCCGCCTCAACGATCGCCCTCTGCGCCTCGAAATACTCCACAACCCTGTACTTGAACTTCGAGTGCCGCGCCCGGAAGCTCTCCGTCAGAATCTCCGACCCTCCTCCCGTAATCCACCGCACCCCGGCAGCCTTCAACCGCTCCGCCGCCTCCGCATAGCTCAACTTCGCATGGTCGGCCAGGTACATGAACTCCGCAATCGTCAGCGCGTAAAACTCCAGCCGCTCCCCATACCGTGCCCGGATCGCCGCAAACAGCTCGCAGTAGAAGCTCAGCGGCAGATGCGGATTGAACCCTCCATTAAATGCCGCCAGGTCCCCACCCAGCTCCAGCAGCTCATCCAGCTTCCGAAACACCTCGTCATGGCTCATCACATACCCGCCGTCCTGACCCGGCAGCTTGTAGAAGGCACAGTAATCGCACTGCGCCACGCACACATTGGTGTAGTTGATAATCCGCATCACCATATACGTACACGTCGCCACGGGGTGAAACCGCCCCCGAACCCCGGCCGCAATCGCCCGCAGCTCTTCGTCCGTCGCGCTCTCCCAAAGCACCCGCGCCTCATCCCGGCCAAGGCGCTCACCTCGCCCAACCCTGGCCGCAATCTCCGGGACGGTCATCTCCACCGCAGCAAGTGAATTGCTCATACCTCAAGTGTAGTGCCCTCGCCGCAACCGAACCATCCCCGCCTGCCGCTCACCACATGCGCGAGCGAGTTCATAATTCCCCCAAAGAAAGTATTTCCCTATCGCATCCACGGCGGTGTATAACTCTCTCGCACCCTGTCGTGCCGCCCTCGACCTCCGAGCCCCGGCATACATCCATCTCGACGAGACACCCTGGAGACCACTCCCACCCATGTTCCACCTCATCCGCTCCACCGTTTCCTCTCTCGCACTCCTCACCGTCCTGTCCCCGCTCGCCTTCGCCCAGACCCCGCCCACCACCTGGGTCGACAAGGACACCGGCCACCGCATCTTCCGCCTCACCGATGAGCCCGGCTCCTCCGGCTTCTACTTCAACGTCAACGCCTATACCCCCGACGGCCGCCAGATGATCTACAACGCTCCCGACGGCATCCACGTCCTCACCCTCGCCACCAGAAAGACCCGCCTCCTCGTCCGCAACCCGCCGCGCCCCGCCACGCCGGATACCGACCCGCGCGCCCGCTTCCGCAACGGTGTCCACACCGTCGTAGTCGGCCACAAGACCAACAGCATCTTCTACACCCAGTTCGACCCCGCCACCAATGCCAACACCGTCTATAAAGCCAACATCGACACCGGAGCCATCACCAGACTCACCACTCTGCCCCCCCGAGCCAGCCTCGCCACCATCAACGCAGACGAGACCCTCGGCGTAGGCACCTACGACGAACACGAGCAGGACGTCGAAAAAGAGTACGGCGGCAGCCGCCCCCTTCCCACCCCCGCCGGCAAGACCCAGCCCCAGGCCGGCAATCTCGTCCAGCCCGAAAACAAGGGCCAGATGATGGAGCGCCGCCTCGCCGCCCGCATCCCCGTCGTCCTCTACTCCATCAACCTCCAGACCGGCGAGAAGAAAGATCTCCTGCACTCCACCGACTGGATCGGCCACATGCTCTTTTCCCCCACCGACCCCACCCTCCTCATGTATTGTCACGAAGGCCCCTGGCAGAAGGTCGACCGCATCTGGATGATCCACACCGACGGCACCCACAACACCCTCATCCACAAGCGCACCATGCTCATGGAGATTGCCGGCCACGAGTTCTGGGGCCTCGACGGCAAGACCATCTGGTACGACTGGCAGTTCCCCAAGGGCGAAGACTTCTTCCTCGCCGGCTACGACCTCGCCAATGGCAAGCGAACCGCCTTCCATATGCAGCGCAACGAGTGGTCCATTCACTTCAATCTCACCCAGGATCTTGACCTCTTCACCGGCGACGGCGGCGATCCCGGCCAGGTCGCCAAGGCCCCCGACGGCGAATGGATCGAGCTCTTCCACCCCCGCATGATCACCGGCCAGGGAGCTCTCAACGAGCCCACCTTCTGGCAGCCCGGCGTCTTCCAGTCCGAGCACCTCGTCAACATGTCCCACCACAACTACAAGCTCGAACCCAACGTCCGCTTCTCCCCCGACAAAAAATACGTCTTCTTCACCAGCAACATGTTCGGCCCCAGCTACGTCTTCGGCGTCGAGGTCAACAAAGCCGCCAACCCGAACCCCGCCGAAGTCCTCTCCACCCCGGACCTCGGCCGCCGCTTCAACCCCATCGAGCCTCCAACCAACAGCAAGGCCCCCACTCCGGCACGCTGATACGCGCAACCCGCACGCAAGGAGCTTCACCCAAATGGCCAGCCCTTCGATTCCGTCGATCCCCTCGATCCCCGCCATCGCCGCACTCCTACTCGCCTCCCTGCCCTTCACCCTGCAGGCCCAGCCTTCGTCCGCCAACGGCCAGACCCCACCCAAAACCTGGGTCGACAAAGACACCGGCCACCGCGTCTGGCGCATCTCCGACGAGCCTAACTCCGGAGCCTTCTATTTCAACGTCAACGCCTACACCCCCGACCACAAGCAGATGGTCTACAACTCCCCCGAAGGCATCCGCGTCCTCGACCTCGCCTCCATGAAGACCCGCATGTTGGTCCCCAACCCACCCGCTCCCGCCACATCCGGCACCGACCCGCGCGCCCGCTTCGCCCAGGCCGCCCACGCCATCGTCGTCGGCCACAAGACCGACAGCATCTTCTTCACCCGCACCGACCCCGCCACACACACCAACGCCGTCTACAAAGCGGACACCAACACCGGCGCGATCCGCAAACTCATCGACCTGCCCGGCCAGCTCAGCATCGCCAGCGTCAACGCCGACGAGACTCTCGCCGCCGGCACCTACAACGAGGCCGACGTTCCCGGCGGCAACCCCAACGCGCCCAACGCCTTCGTCGCCGCCTCGCCCGTCATCCCCCCTGCCAACGCCCACGCCGCGTCCACATTAGGCGGAGCTCACGTCCAGTCCGATGACAAGGGCCAGATGATGGAGCGCCGCCTCGCCGCCCGCATCCCCCTCGTACTCTTCACCATCCGTCTTGAACCCGGCCCCAACGGCGAAAAGCCCGGCTTCATCAAGCCCCTTCTCCACTCCACCGACTGGGTCAACCACCTCCTCTTCTCCCCGTCCGACCCCCAGCTCCTCATGTACTGCCACGAAGGCATGTGGCAGAAGGTCGACCGCATCTGGCTCATCCACACCGACGGCACCGGCAACATGCTCGTCCACAAGCGCACCATGCTCATGGAGATCGCCGGCCACGAGTTCTGGGGCCTCGACGGCCAGACCATCTGGTACGACTGGCAGTACCCCAAAGGCGAAGATTTCTTTCTCGCCAGCTACAACCTCCAGACACACAAACGAACCGCCTTCCACATGCAGCGCAACGAGTGGTCCATTCACTTCAACCTCACCCAGGATCTAGACCTCTTCACCGGCGACGGCGGAGACCCCGGCCAGGTCGCCCAGGCTCCGGACGGCGAATGGATCGAGCTGTTCTATCCGAAGATGATCGGCAACACCGAAGGCGCACTCAACGAGCCCACCTTCTGGCAGCCCGGCGTCTTCCACTCCGAGCACCTGGTCAACATGGCCCACCACAACTACCGCGCCGAACCCAACGTCCGCTTCTCCCCCGACAAAAAATACGTCTTCTTCACCAGCAACATGTTCGGTCCCAGCTACATCTTCGGAGTCGAAGTCACGAAAGCCGAAAACGCGCCCGCCGCCGATATCCAATCCACCCCCCAGCTAGCCACCCGCTACAACCCCACCATGCCCACCCCAACCACCACCCAAAAATAAAAAGTGACCTCGCGATCGCCACAGAATCGGGTACCCCACCTTCGCGACAGTCTCATCGTCGCCAAGCCGGGGTCCCCGCCAGCTTGCCGGTGGGGTGATATGGTGGGCATCGCGCAAAGCGCGACCGCTTCCGCCCAAGCTCAACGCAGCAATGACCTTCAGTAGCAGGAAATAAAAAGCATTGCCAAACAGGAGCCCCATGCGCCCCACCCTCCTCCTAGCCGCCCTCCTCATCACGCTTCCGCTCCAGGCCGCCCCCCGCACCATCCAGTCCTTCACCCAATCCTGGCGCTTCACCCAATCGGACCCCGCCAACGCCCAGACCCCCACCTTCGACGACGCCTCGTGGCAGACCGTAACCCTCCCCCACGACTGGTCCATCGCCGGTCCCGTCGCCCAGACCAACCCCTCAGGCCCTGCCGGAGGATTCTTCCCCACCGGCATCGCCTGGTACCGCAAAACCCTCACCTTCCCCAGGCTCGACCCCGCAAAGCGCACCTTCATCGCCTTCGACGGCGTCATGGCCAACTCCGACGTCTATTGCAACGGCGAACTCCTCGGCCACCGTCCCTACGGCTATGTCAGCTTCAACTACGACCTCACCCCCCACCTCCACGCCGGCACAAACACCATCGCGGTCCGGGTCGACGACAGCCGCCAACCCGCCTCCCGCTGGTACCCCGGAGCAGGCATCAATCGCCAGGTCCGCCTCGTCACCACCAGCCAGACCCACATCATCCCCTGGGGAACCTTCGTCACCACACCCCAGGTCTCGGCACAATCCGCCACCATCCACGTCCGCAGCACCATCACCAACCAATCGCGGTCACCCTCCCCCGTCAGCCTCTCCATCACCCTCCTCTCCCCCGCCGGCCGGCCCGTCAAAACCTTCACCTCTCCCGCCGCAACCATCGCTCCTGGCGACACCGCCGACCTCGACACCGAGACCTCCATCCCCACCCCGGACCGCTGGGACCTCAACCACCCTGCCCTCTACACCGTCCAGACCACCGTCCTCCAGAACCGCAAGCCCATCGACGACGAAAACATCTCCCTCGGCATCCGCGAGTTCCACTTCGACCCCGACCAGGGCTTCTTCCTCAACGGCGTCCACCACAAAATTTACGGCGCAGCCCTGCACACCGACGCCGGAGCGCTCGGCACCGCGGTCCCCCTCGCCGCGTGGCAGCGCCGGCTCACCGCCCTCCGCGCCCTCGGCGTCAACGCCATCCGCACCGCCCACAACCCGCCCGCGCCCGAGTTCCTCGATCTCGCCGATCGCATGGGCTTCCTCGTCATGGACGAGATGTTCGACTGCTGGACCGTCGCCAAGGAGCCCTACGACTATCACCTCTACTTCCGTGAGTGGTCCCTCCGCGACACCACCGACACCGTCATGCGCGACCGCAACCACCCCAGCATCATCCTCTGGTCCGCCGGCAACGAGATCCACGACACCCCCCAGCCCGACATCGCCATCCCCATCCTCAAATCTCTCGTCGACACCTTCCACAAAAACGACCCCACCCGCCCCGTCACCCAGGCACTCTTCCGCCCCAACGTCTCCCACGACTACACCGACGGACTAGCCGACCTCCTCGACGTCGTAGGTCAGAACTACCGCGAGCAGGAGATCCTCAAGGCCCACGCCGACAAGCCCTCCCGCAAGATCATCGGCACCGAAAACACCCACGACCGCAACCAGTGGATCGCCATGCGCGACCACCCCGAATACTCCGGCCAGTTCCTCTGGGCGGGCATCGACTACCTCGGCGAAGCCGGGCGCTGGCCCAGTATCGGCAGCGGCAGCGGCCTCCTCCTCAGCACCTCTCTCCCCCGCGCTCGCGCCTTCGAGCGCCAATCCTGGTGGACCGACGCCGCCTCCGCACCCATGGTCCGCATCGCCCGCCGAGTCCAGGCCGCCCACCGCTCCCCAACCGACCCCGGCTACGCCTCACCCACCTCTTCCAATCAACAAGCCACTGCCAATCCCGCCGCCCCCCTCGACCCCACCACCCGCTTCACCCAACCCCTCCTCCTCGACTGGACCCCAAAGAACCTCGAACCCCATACCGAGGACGTCGAAATCTACACCAACGCCGAAGAGGTAGAACTGCTCCTCAACGGAAAGTCTCTGGGCACGCAAAGACTCCACCCCGATGCCAGCCCCATCACCTTCCAGGTCCCCTTCACTCCCGGCACCCTGAAAGCCATAGCACGCATCGACGGCAAAATCGTCGCCCAGGACGAACTCCGGACTGCCGGCAAACCTGCCCGTCTCGTCCTCTCCACCGCCCTCGCCGCCGCCCACCTCACCAACGGTCCGGCAGCCGAAGCCAAAACCACTCTCTCCCCGGACTGGAACGATGTAGCCTACGTCACCGCCACCCTTGTGGACGCCGACAACACTGTCATCCCCGACAGCGCCACCATCCTCCACTTCACCTCCACCGGCCCCGGAAACATCATCGCCGTCGATAACGGCAATATGATCGACCACGACCCCTTCCAGGCCCCAACGCCGGAAAAAGACCGAAAGCTCTACGAAGGCAACGCCATCGCCATTCTCCGCGCCACCGCGCCCTCCGGGACCATCGCCCTCACCGCCTCCGCCGACGGCCTACCTCCCGCCAGCATCACCCTGCAAACTACCCCGCCTGCACCTCCGCCCACCGCCCAACGCAGCTTTTGAGGAACCTCTTCTTATTAAGTCCTGTCTCAAGGTACGAGCCCCACTAACCTGTCATTTCAACCGAAGCAGCGCAGTCTCACCGCGCTCTGTCTTCCCGTCCGAGCCCGACAAACCTGTCATTTCGACCGTAGTGGAGAAACCTGCTGTTTTTCCCTCTCGTCCTTCTCTCGTGCCCTCCACAGATCTCAGCTCAACCCGAAACTCAACAACTTCAAAAGCTTCAATCAGAGCTTCCTTATAGCAGTTCACGGTAGGCGTCGCACACCGGGTGGCCCATCCTTTGCGGCTCCTGCAAGGGTGGGCGATCGAGCAGAGGTCGACCGTCTTGGCCCCGCGCACGGAGTGCCCGCTATGTCATCATGGGGACACCGGTGCTGCCGGCCAGGTATCCCTCTCATGACCAACCCGTACCCTTCGGCGCGAAACTCCTCCGGCACCGTCTTCGCCGTCCTTCTTTCGCTGATCCTTGGCGCCGCCTCCCTGGCCATATTCATCCGCCACGCCACCAACGGCATCTTCGCCCGCGTTGCCACCGCGATCACCGGCCGCACCACCACCTTCGACACGTCGGTCCCGGCAGTCGTCCATCGCATCCAGCGCCTCAATCGCCTCGAAACTGTCGTTTATTCCATGGACACCGTCGTCGAAGGCGCTCATTCCAGCCCGATTCTGCCCGACCTCCTCGCCGGCGACCGACTCCTCCTCGTCGTCCACGGCCAATCCATCGCCGGCATTGATCTCGCCCAGCTCAAGCCCGAAGACGTCCGCATCGACGGTCAATCCATCCACGTCACCCTGCCAGCCTCTCAACTCTTCATAACCACCCTCGACAACCAGCACACCCGGGTCTACGCCCGTTCCACCGGCATCCTCGTCCCCGCCGACCAGAACCTCGAATCCGCCACCCGCGCCAAGGCCGAGCAGCAGCTCCAGCAGACGGCACTCTCCGACGGCATCCTCGATACCGCACGCAAGAACGCCCGCGCCACCGTCACCACTCTCCTTTACAGCCTCGGCTTCCAGCGGGTGGACGTCACCTGATACGTTCACCTGCCCCGCGCGAACCACAACGAGCCCGTCTACATACCCGATTGCGCCCAGAGTCTCGTCGTCTCTAACACTCAGGCGGCATCCACCTCATCAACATGCCTTCACCCCTCTGCCTCAACCTGAGCTATGATCCTTAACATGAAGTTTTGCTCCAGACTCGGCATCTTCGCCGCCAAAGCGGAGGATCTTCAAACCGCTCCCGAGCCCCCGCTTCCGTCCGCGTCACAGCAGCACCATCCTGAAGAATCAACCCTCATCAGGACCATCGGCTGGATCTCTGCCGGCTTCGGAGCAGTCGCTCTCGGTCTCTTCATCGGCCGCGAGATGCGCCAGCGCTACAAGTTTCACCGCCGAACTCCCTACGACTTCTACGCCCATTCCGGCGACGAGCAGGACGTAGACTTCGGCCTAGGCATCTAGCCACCGGAGCCATTCGCTCGACCACGAATCGACACGGATGAGCACGGCTTCCTAAGCCTCCGTTTCATCCATCAATCCGCAAGTCAGCTCTCACTTGGCACAGAACGCCTCTTATCCGCGTACATCCGCGGTCGACTCAGCCATGCGGGGCCGCCACGTCATTTACGATGGACCACGATGACTAAACCAGCGTTCCTCTTCCCCGGCCAGGGGTCACAATCCGTCGGCATGGGCCGCGACCTCCACGACAACTTCCCCGCCGCCCGCGCCGTATTCGAAGAGGCCGACCAGTCCCTCGGCTTCGACCTCTCGCGCCTCATCTTCGAAGGCCCCGAAGACCAGCTCCGGCTCACCGAGAACGCCCAGCCCGCCATTCTCACCGTCTCCGTCGCCGCAGCCCGCGTCCTGGCCGAACGAGGAATCACCCCCGCCCTGACCGCGGGCCACAGTCTGGGGGAATACTCAGCCCACGTCGCCGCCGGCACACTCACCTTCGCAGACGCCGTCCGCACCGTGCGCTCGCGCGGCCGATACATGCAGCAGGCCGTGGCTCCCGGCGAAGGCGCGATGGCCGCCATCCTCGGCCTCTCCGCCGACCTCATCAGCGATATTTGCTCCCAGGTATCGGACGACCTCACCCCGCTCCCCTCCGCCAACGTCGCCAACCCCCTCGCCCAGGCCTTCTCTCCCAACAGCGCCATCGTCTCACCCGCAAACCTCAACTCCCCCGACCAGACCGTCATCTCCGGCGCCACCGCCGCGGTCGAACGCGTCGCCGATCTCTGCAAGCAGGCCGGAGCCAAACGCACCGTCATCCTCCAGGTCAGCGCCCCCTTCCACTGTGCCCTCATGCAACCCGCCCAGCAGGCTCTCGCCACCTGCCTCGAAGCTCTCATCTTCAGCGACCCCCAGATTCCCGTCGCCTGCAACGTCGATGCACGCCTGCTCACCCGCCGCGCCGAGGTCCCCGACTGTCTCATCCGCCAGGTCACAGCACCCGTCCGCTGGGTCGAATGCATCCAGCTCCTCATCGCCCAGGGCGCAACCCACTTCATCGAGGTCGGTCCGGGCAAAGTCCTCTCCGGCCTCATGCGCCAGATCGACCGCAGCCAGAAGACACTCAACGTCGAAGACTCCGCCTCTCTTGAAAAAACGCTCGCCGCGCTCACCTCTCACTAACCACGTTCTGTCCATCGCCTGCCAGCACAACACCAGCAACCGACCGCGAGGAAAAACATGCAGATCAATGACATCGTCGAAGACTTCACACTCCAGAATCAGGACGGCAATACGGTTCATCTCACTGATTTCAAAGACGCTCCCGTCGTCCTCTTCTTCTATCCACGAGCCGATACGCCCGGCTGCACCATCGAATCCTGCGGCTTCCGGGACGCCTTCGAAAAATTCCAGAAAGCCGGCATCGTCGTCCTCGGCATCTCGCGCGATACGGTAAAAGATCAGAAGAAATTCAAAGAAAAATACAGTCTTCCCTACGATCTGCTCGCCGATCCCGACATGGAACTCATCAACCGCTACGACCTCATCAAGCCGAAAAACATGTACGGCAAGCTCGTAAAGGGCGTAAAACGCACAACTTACCTCATAGGACCAGATACCGGAAGCGGCCAGCGTCTTCTCCACATCTTCGAAGAGGTCAAGCCGGAAGGCCACGCCGAACAGGTCCTCGCCCTCCTTAATCGTTAAAAGCAACCCGGCAATAGCGCTAACCTGAAGCAAACCGGCCTAGGGCCGCGTACCATAAGCCCATCCAGATGAGCACCACTTCCACCAATGCGGCCGCCGAAGCCCCCGCTAACCCCATCCCCAACCCCATCCTTGACCCCGAGCTTCCCGCGCCTCTATCGATGGGCGAGGTCCTCCGCATCCCCATGATGCGCCGCCTCTGGTACGCGCAGATCATCTCCGTCTTCGGCGACTTTCTCGCGCTCTACGCCGTCATCAGCGTCCTCACCTTCCGCCTCCACGCCAACGCCCAGCAGGTCACCGGGGTTCAGATTGCATACCTGCTGCCCATCGCCATTCTGGGCATACTGGCCGGGGTATTCGTCGACCGCTGGCCCCTGAAGCCCACCATGGTGTCGAGCGACAGCATTCGCGCCGGGCTCGTTCTCCTGCTCCTTTTCGCACATCAGACGTGGCATTTCTACCTCATACTGGCCGCAATCAGCATCGTTTCAAGCTTCTTCGGACCGGCCCAGGGAGTGGCGATTCGCTCTGCCGTTCCCTTCCACGGGCTGCGCTCGGCGAACGCGCTGATGCAGCAGGTGATGTTCGGTATGAGGATCGTCGGGCCGGCCATCGCGGCCTTCATGGTAGCCTCGTTCGGCCCCGTAAGCTGTTACCTGCTCGATTCAGCGAGCTTCATTGGCTCGGCTGCCCTGATCGCGTCGGTCGCGTTCGTCGCACAGGCTGCCGCCGCACCTGCAACGACCTCCGGCGCACAGCAGTCCACCCTGGGCCGCATCTGGTCCGACATGAAGCAGGGCATCAGCTTCATCGTTCACCACGCCGGATTACTGTTTGTGATCATGGCCCTGGCCGCCGGCATGTTCGTCATCGGCTGCTTCGGGCCGCTGATTGCCGTGTATGTACGCGACAGCCTGCACGCTTCGACTCGGATCTTCGGCATCGCCAGCGGTTTGATCGGACTCGGTATGCTGATCGGGATCAACGCGCTCGGCTCATTTGCCAAGACCGTGCGGAACACGGTACTGGTCTATTCCGGGCTGGCTGGAATTGCGGTCGGACTGCTGTTTCTGGCCGGATTAACCCATATCTGGTCAACCCTGCTCGGCGACTTCATCATCGGGTTCGCGGTTGCGGGCATCGTTATTCCATCGCAGACCATGATCCAGCAGGAGACGCCCGCCGAGTTGATGGGGCGCGTCGGATCGACCGTCATGTCCGTAATCTTCACCGCGCAGATCGCCGGCCTCGTACTGAGCGGCATACTGGCGGAGCGCATCGGAGTGCGACATGTCTTCGCCGTCTGCGCCGTGCTGCTGGCCCTCCTGATCGCGGCGGGGCGGCTCTTCATGGAACCCAGGGGAACTCAGGCAGCCGCCGGATAGAAGCCACACGGCAGCCCTGCCGCAATCGGAAACCAAGCAGGGCGCGCCTGCATCAGCCCAGAATCAGCCCGGGATGGGTGGATTCGTACTCTGGACCGGAACCAATCGGCTTTAAATGTCCAGGTTCTTCACATCCAGCGCATTCTCTTCAATAAACTTCCTGCGGCTCTCCACATCCTCGCCCATCAGAGTCGTAAAGATCTCCTCGCAGGCTGCAATATCTTCGAGCTTCACCTGCAGCAGCGTCCTTCGCTCCGGGTCCATCGTGGTCTCCCAGAGCTGCGGCGCCGTCATCTCGCCCAGCCCTTTGTAACGCTGCACCTGGTACTCCTTGCGACCCTGCTCAATCACGTATTCAAAGACCTCGCGCGCCGTCTTCTTCTCCACCGGATCTTGCGAAGCCCTGCTCGCACGCTTGCCCGGCTTGGTCTCCGCGGCGGTTCCAGGAGCAGAAGCTGTCTCCGCCACACCCTCCTCGGACGCAATCTCCTCAGCCTCTTCCGCAGCCGTCTCGGCTTTGGTCTTCGTCGCGTACTCGATCAGGAACGGCGCAACGAGCTGCTCGCGAATCTGCGCATGTTTGCCAAGCATCTGGCGACTCTCCGGCGCCGAAGCGAGCGCCCAGTCGATCGTCCGCACCGCACCCTGCGCGTCCGTGTAGCTCACCGAGTAGCTCCTGTGCTCCTCATCCAGCACCACGTCCCCAACATTCTTGAACTGGTACGTCTTCTGCATCCCGACCAGCCGTTCGCGCATGGCCTCCAGCTTCGCCGGCGTTTCGAAGTCAACGCGCCGCGCCGAGTCCTTGCCCTCTTGTGCGAACAACTCCGCAAACGCCTGTGTCACATCCTCATTGCGCAGCCGCTTCTGCACCTTGTCGAAAAAGCCGAGATAGTCGTTCAACTGCCCCATATACTTCGTCAGCGCCGCGCCCTCAAGCCGTCCGCCGTCCTTGCCGTACCGGATCACCATGCCGTCGGAGGCGCGCTTCACCATAACCTCGACGTACTCACGTTCATCCTTGATGTACTGTTCGAACTTGCCCTTCTTAATGCGGAAGAGCGGAGGCTGCGCGATGTACACGTGGCCCCGCTTGATAAGCTCCGTCATGTGGCGGAAGAAGAACGTCAGCAGCAGCGTGCGAATATGCGATCCGTCGACGTCGGCATCGGTCATCAGGATCAGCTTGCCGTAGCGCAGCTTGCTCGCGTCAAAGTCATCCTTGCCAATCCCGCAGCCCAGCGCCGTAATCATCGCGCGAATCTCTTCGTGGCCCAGCATCTTGTCGTAGCGGGCCTTCTCGACGTTGAGGATCTTCCCTTTCAACGGCAGAATCGCCTGGAACTTCCGGTCGCGCCCCTGCTTGGCCGTGCCGCCGGCCGACTCGCCCTCGACCAGGTACAGCTCGCAGCGGTCCGGCTGCCTTTCCGAACAGTCCGCCAGCTTCCCCGGCAATCCCCCGCCGTCCAGCGCACCCTTGCGCCGCGTCAGGTCGCGAGCCTTGCGCGCCGCCTCACGCGCACGCGCCGCATCGATCGCCTTGTTGATGATCTTCTTCGCTACCTGCGGATTCTGCTCCAGGAACGCGCCCAGCCGCTCATTCACAAACGCCTGCACCGTCCCGGCAATATCCGAGTTCAGCTTGCCCTTGGTCTGGCCTTCAAACTGCGGCTGGCTCAGCTTCACGCTGATGACCACAACCAATCCCTCGCGCACATCGTCGCCGCTCAGGTTCTCCTTCACATCCTTGAACAGCCCCAGCGACTGCCCCGCCGCATTGATCGTCCGGGTCAGCGCCGTCTTGAACCCGGAAAGATGCGTCCCGCCATCGACGGTGTTGATGTTGTTCGCAAACGTGAACACCGTCTCCGAGTAGGCGTCGTTGTACTGCAGCGCAATCTCCATGGCCACATTGTCGCGCTCGGCCTCCATGTAGATCGGCTTATCGTGCAGCACCTGCTTGCCCTTGTTGATGTGCTTGATAAACTCCGCGATCCCTCCCGCGTACTTGAACTCCTGGTGCTTGCTCTCACCCGTCTTTGCGTCCGTCGTGCGCTCGTCGGTCAAGTGAATCTCAAGCCCCTTATTCAGGAACGCAAGCTCTCGCAGCCGCTGCGCCAGCGTGTCGTAATTGAACTCCGTCACGGTAAAGATCGACTTGTCCGGCAGAAAGTGAACCTTGGTTCCCTTGCGCTTGCTCGGCCCCATCTTCCGCAGCTTCGAAATAGGCGCGCCCTTGGAGTAATCCTGCTCCCACGCATACTCATCGCGCCAGATCTCGACGTCGAACTCTTCGCTCAGCGCATTCACGCAGCTCACACCCACGCCATGCAGCCCGCCCGAGACCTTGTAGTTCGAAGCATCGAACTTGCCCCCGGCATGGAGCATGGTCAACACCACCTGCACCGCCGGCATCTTCTCCCCGTTGATCACCTTGTCGTCCACCGGGATGCCGCGCCCGTCATCGACCACCGTAATCGAGTTATCGACGTGGATCGTCACATCGATCCGGGTCGCATGGCCGCCCAGCGCCTCATCGACCGAGTTGTCCACGACTTCGTACACCAGGTGGTGCAGCCCCTGCTCGCCAGTCGAGCCGATATACATCGCAGGCCGCAGCCGCACCGCCGCCAACCCCTCCAGCACGGTAATATTCTCGGCCGAGTAGCCGCCGCCCTCCTTACCCTTAACAGGAACGTCCTTGATTACTCCAGCTTCAAGCTCCAGAAGAGCGCCTTCGGTGGGGATTGCAGTCGATGCCATGTATCTCCGTTCAGCCGCAGCCGGTATGCCGGAATTCCGAGCCTGTCCGGGGTACTCGCAAACCTTGCGAAACCCGCGCTATTCCAGCACTTTACATAGGTCCAAGCATGGTTACCAGTCCGTTAAGTATACCACCTTCTGCTTGGAATTTTCGTCGCGGCGTTGACAGGAGCCTTGGCTGCAATGGGACGTCACGACGGGGCTCAAAGCTCTGTTTGGACGATATTCAGGATTGCGGCAGTTCCCTCGATGCCGCGATCCTCGTATATACTCAGAGAGTTGTCCAGAACACAATTTTCGTCAGGAACACCATGCCAAAGTTGAAGACCCACAGCGGCGCAGCCAAGCGCTTTCATAAGACCGGCACCGGCAAGTTCAAGCGCGGCCAGTCCAAGATGCGCCACATCCTCACGTCCAAGGCCACCAAGACCAAGCGCAAGCTCGGCGGGTCGGCCCTTATCTCGGACGCGGATCATCACAAGGTTGCCCGGATGCTTCCCTACGCCTAGCGTTTAGGCAGGGAGTCGTCAGTCTTCCAGGTCAAGCCGCTCACCAGAGCAAAGGGCCAGTCAAAGCGTTTTGGCCCCTGGAACCGCGTTAGCGGGTCCACTGAGACCTGGAGTTGCATAGCGAGTGAAGAGGCCCCACTTACCTCCAGCCGCTCAAACGAAGTACGCAAAAGGAGAAGCACGATGCCCCGTGTCAAACGGAGTACAAAACGCAATGATCGCCGCAAGAAGATCCTCAAGCGCGCGAGCGGATACTTCCTCACCAAATCAAAGCTCTACCAGGCAGCGCAGGAGGCCGTCGAGCGCGGTCTCATGTTCGCCTACACCGGCCGCAAGCAGAAGAAGCGCCAGTACCGCGCCCTCTGGATCGTCCGCATCAACGCAGCCTGCCGCAACAACGGCATGAGCTACTCGACCTTCATCAACGGCCTCAAACTTGCCGGCAACGGCCTTGATCGCAAGATCCTCGCCGATATCGCCGCCAACGACGCCGCAGGCTTCACCGCACTCACCAGCCAGGCCAAAGACGCCCTGAAGACCGCCGCTAACAAGCACGCAGAGAATAGCGCCACCGCCGCAGCATAAGGCAACCTCGTCTCGCTACAAGGGGTACGGCACACGCCGTGCCTCTTTTTTTTGCATCGAACTCCCTAGCAGATCATGCCCACAAAGTATCCTGTATCCATGCCAGCTTCTAAATCAACCGACGAAGCTGCCCCGAGCGTGTCTGCTCCCTTCGAATCGTGGGGCCGCTATCCCAAACACAGTGCGAAGATCGTGCCGCTCAACTGGCAGGGAGACTTCCCGCGCGTCACCGCCGGTCTGCACGACAGCGCGCTGCCGGTCGGTATGGGCCGCAGCTACGGAGACGTCTGCCTCCTCGAAGGCGGCAATCTCCTCCTCACCACAGGCATGAACCGCCTCATCGATTTCGATCCCGAAACCGGCCTCCTCACCGCCGAAGCTGGCATCACGCTGGCTCAGATCCTCGACTTCGCCGTCCCCCGCGGCTTCTTCCTCCCCGTCACCCCCGGCACCAAGTACGTCACGCTCGGCGGCGCCATCGCCAACGACATCCATGGCAAGAACCACGAGGTCGCCGGCTCCTTCGGCTGCCACGTCCCCAGCTTCGAACTCGTCCGCTCCGACGGTACCCGCCGCATCTGCTCCCCCACCGAAAACCCCGAGTGGTTCGCCGCCACCATCGGCGGTATGGGACTCACCGGCGTCATCACCTGGGCGCAGCTGCGGCTCAAGCCAATCGTCTCGCGCCTCATCGACTACGAAGGAATCCAGTTCCACGGCATCGACGAGTTCCTCGATCTGAAGCGGCAATATAAACACGTCGAATACAACGTAAGCTGGGTCGATTGTGTCTCGACCGGCAGGAACTTCGCCCGAGGCATCTTCATGCCCGGCGACCACTCCAAGGTTCCCGCCGAACTCAAGCCCTCCCCGAAGCCCAAACTGGTCTTCCCCTTCGACGCCCCGGGATTTGCCCTCAACCGCACCACCGTCAGCATGTTCAACACCGTCTTCTTCCACAAACAAATGAAGCCTCGAGTCAAAACCCTTCAGGACTTCGAGCCCTTCTTCTATCCGCTCGACAAGATTCTCCACTGGAACCGGCTCTACGGCAAGCAAGGCCTGCTCCAGTTCCAGTACGCCATCCCGTGGGAGCACGCCAAAGAGGGTACCATCGCCATCCTGCACGAGATCGCCAAATCCGGCCTCGCCAGCTTCCTCGCCGTCCTCAAGGCCTTCGGCGACATACCTTCCCTCGGCATGATGAGCTTCCCTCAAGCCGGCATCATGTTCGCGCTCGATTTCCCCATCAAGCCCGAAATCAGCTTCCCGCTCATGCAGCGTCTCGGCGATATGACCCGCGAATTCGGCGGCCGCCTCTACCCGGCCAAGGACGCCGCCATGACCGCCTCGCAGTTCCAGGCCTTCTACCCGCAGTGGCAGCAGTTCGCCAGATTCCGCGACCCCATGCTAACCTCCAGCTTCTGGGAGCGCGTCACCCAAACCTCTTAACAGACCGATTCCCTGCCAGACGGGCCTCCTGCGCGGAGCGCGGCCACTTCGTGGCGCGTATACCTTGTCGTGTCGGATCAAGGGAGTCGGTCCTCCCGTTGGTCGGAATCAGCATACCCCCGACCAACGGGAGGACCCTCGCGGCTTGTTCCACCCCGACCGGTATAGAAGTCACGAAATGACCGCCCCACGCGCAATGGGCCCGTCCGGCAGGACATCTTCCCTGGACTTGATAGACTTATAGAGATCGGACAAAGCAGCCCTATGAGCACGCAGCGCAGCGTCACCCCCCGGAAAATCCTCGTCCTCGGAGCCACCTCCGGCATCGCCGAAGCCACCTGCCGCATCTGGGCCGCCCAGGGCGCAAGTCTCTTCCTCGTCGCCCGCAACGCGGAAAAACTCGCAGCCGTGGCCGCCGACCTCAGGATCCGCGGTGCCCGCTACGTCGACACTGCCGTAGCCGACCTCGACGACACCGACAAGCATCCCGCCCTGCTCTCTCACGCCGTCAACTCGCTCACCGGAATGGACATCGCCTACCTCGCCCATGGCATCCTGGGAGATCAGACCGCCGCCGAGCAGGACTTCAACACCGCCGCCCAGATCCTCTACACCAATCTCATGGCCCCGGTCTCGCTCCTCACCTGGCTCGCGAACTACTGCGTCCAGCGCGGCATGGGCACCCTCGCGGTCATCTCCTCGGTCGCCGGAGACCGCGGCCGCAAATCGAACTATCTCTACGGATCGTCCAAGGCTGGCCTCTCCGCCTTTCTCGGCGGCCTGCGCAACCGCGTCGACCGCGAAGGAGTCCACGTCCTCGCCATCAAACCCGGCCCCACCCGCACCGCCATGACCGCCGGCATGCCAAAAAGCGAGACCTTCGCCGACGTCGACGCCGTAGCCGAGTCCATCGTCAAAGCCATCGACAACCGCCAGGACACCCTCTACGTTCCCTTCCAGTGGCAGCCCATCATGTTCGTTATCCGCAACATACCCGAGCGCTTCTTTAAAAAACTCAACCTCTGACGCTCAGGTCTCCAGGCCAACTTCAGTGCAATAATGCGGGAATGAACGAACAAGCCTCTGATGGGTTGGACAGGCGGAGCTTCCTTGGCGTGTGCTCCATGGCGGGGCTGGCACAGACATTGTTTCCGGGCGCTCTATTCGCTCTAGCCACGCAGGCAAACGCACAGGGCTCAACAGCTCGGTCACCGGCTATAGCCGACAACAAGGAATCCCCCGCTCTCCCCGCCATCACGCCCGAGATGATCGACAGCGCCGCCGCCATCGCCGGCATCACCATCACCCCCGAACAACAAGAGATGATGTTGCAGGGCCTCGACGCCCAACGCAAATCCTATCAAGCAATCCGCAAACTGAACCTTCCCAACAGCGTCGCTCCGGCCTTCGTCTTGGATCCCGTCCCGGGCGACATGGTGCTCGATACCATCCGAAAGCCCATCCAGATCAGCGCCCCACCCAACATCGAGCCCCTAGCCGCGACCGCCTCTGCCGGCCTCGCCGGCGACTCCGCCACCCTCGCCTTCGCCTCCGTCCGCGAGCTCGCCGAGCTGCTCAAAACCCGCAGGGTCTCCTCCGTAGCCTTGACGAAGATGTACCTCGCGCGACTCAAGAAGTACGACCCGCAACTCCACTTCGTCATCACACTCACCGAGGACCGCGCCCTCGACCACGCCGCCGTCGCCGACCGGGAGATCGCCGCCGGGCACTACCGGGGCCCGCTCCACGGCATTCCGTGGGGAGCGAAAGACCTCCTCGCCGTCAAAGGCTACCCCACGACCTGGGGCGCAGGCGGCTTCGAGCAGCAGAGCTTCGACTATGACGCGACCGTAGTCAAACGCCTCGACGAAGCAGGCGCAGTCCTCATCGCCAAACTCAGCATGGGCGCACTCGCCCAGGGCGACCTCTGGTTCGGCGCTCGCACCCGCAATCCCTGGAACCCGCGCCAGGGCTCCAGCGGATCGTCCGCCGGAAGCGCCAGCGCCGTCGCCGCCGGATGCGTAGGCTTCGCGCTCGGTACCGAAACCCTCGGCTCCATCTCCTCCCCCTCCACTCGCTGCGGAGCCACCGGCCTTCGCCCCACCTTCGGCTTCGTCCCTCGAACAGGAGCCATGGCCCTCAGCTGGACCATGGACAAGATCGGCCCCATCTGCCGCGCGGTGGAGGACTGCGCCCTCGTCCTCTCCGCCATCTACGGGCCCGACCACCACGACATCTCCGTCCAGAACGCCGCCTTCAACTGGGACGCAAACTTCAACTGGAAGACGCTCCGAATCGGCTACATCAAATCCGCCTTCGATCCGCCCACCCTGTCCGCCGGAGCCCCCGATGCGCAGAAAGTAGCCGCGCAGAAAGAATCCGCGCAGAAGGAAGCGGCGCAGAAGAAGAACTTCGACCGCCGCGCTTATGACGCAAAGTACGCCTCAACCGCGCTCGATGAACTCCGCAACATGGGCGTCAAGCTCATCCCGGTCGAAATGCCGGACTTCCCCTTCGGCGCCATCGTCCCCGTGCTCCAGGCCGAGGGCGCAGCCGCCTTCGACGACCTTACACGCAGCGGCCGCGACAAACTCCTCACCGGACAGATGCCCTTCGACTGGCCCAATCAGTTCCGTATAGCCCGCTTCTACTCCGCCGTCGACTACATCCAGGCCATGCGTGCCAGAACCCTCGCCATCGCCGAAATGGCAAAGCTCTTCGCCCAGGTCGACATCATCGTAACCCCCTCCTCCGGCATCCAGCTCACGGCCACCAACCTCACCGGCCACCCAGCCGTCATTGTTCCCAATGGCCTGCGCGGTGCAGGCGCTCCCAAACCCGACACCGACGAGGACGGCGCTCTGGCCAACGCAGGCGGCCCCGGAACCCCCATCAGCCTCACCTTCCTCGGCGCGCTCTATTCAGACGCCCGCCTCGCCGCATTCGCCAAGGCCTACCAGGACGCCACCAGCTTCCACCTCGAACACCCGAAGCTCGATGAGGGTAAACCT
The DNA here is from genome assembly GCA_965277265.1 of Edaphobacter sp. Taxonomy (GTDB): domain Bacteria; phylum Acidobacteriota; class Terriglobia; order Terriglobales; family Acidobacteriaceae; genus Edaphobacter. Next base: position 2,997,974 of record CBDICF010000003.1, on the reverse strand, counting down.
CTCATCGGGAAATAGCGAGGCTTCAGACCCATCTCCGTATCTCCTCCAGGAAAGACGGACCGCTAGACCTTTCACTCGCTCGTATCCGCTTGTATTCTTTCACTCACCGTTACGCCTTGTCTTTTAGTAGCAAGGAATAGCAACGGCAGAAGCGCAAAGAACTCTCTTCTCCGCGGATGCTACCATCCGGTCATGTCGATGGAGCAGACCGTGTTGCTCGAAGCAAAAGGCCTCATCAAAGCCTATGGCTCTGAGACACGAGCAGTCGATAACGTCTCATTCACCATTCGCCGTGGCGAGACCCTCGGCCTTGTAGGAGAATCCGGCTCAGGCAAAAGCACAGTCGCCCGAATGCTGCTGCGCCTCATCGAACCGACCGCCGGCCAGGTGCGCTATGACGGACGAGACCTGATGGGCATGGATCAACGCGATCTTCGCGCCATGCGCCGCCGCATGCAGATCGTCTTCCAGGACCCCTATGCCTCTCTCAATCCCAGGCTGCGCGTCCGCGACATCCTCGCCGAGCCCTTCGCGATCCATCGTGAAAGACCAGTCGAAGGCCTGGCGCCCAGGCTTGCAGAAATGCTCCGCACCGTGGGCCTCGACCATTCCGCGCTGCTCCGCTTCCCGCACGAGTTCAGCGGCGGCCAACGGCAGCGCATCAACATCGCCCGCGCTCTCGCCCTCCAGCCCGAGTTCCTCGTCCTCGACGAGCCGGTCAGCGCACTCGATGTCTCGGTCGGCGCACAGGTCATCAATCTCCTCAAAGACCTCCAGCGCCAACACGGACTCACCTACCTCTTCATCTCTCACTCCATGCCGCTGGTACGTTATCTATGCGGCCGTGTCGCAGTGATGCGCCAGGGGAAACTCATCGAGCTCGGCGACTGCGAGCAGGTCTGCGCCGCGCCCCAACAGGAGTACACGCGCCAACTCATCGCAGCCACCCCCGAAATGCCCACCGTGTATCGAGAAAACTTCGACCGCGGATGCGACGGATAACACCGGTAACAGCGGATCCTTCGAGACCGCAACAGCGCAGCGCAGGAAAAGAATCTCACACTTGCAGTTGCTGTTGCGTGTCTCCCTGCCCGTCTTCAGGATCTGGCTCTTACCCGCTCTTATCCGCGCCATCCGCGGTCGGCTCTTTGCCGTTGTTTGTTCTCGATCAGTTTCATCGGTGGAAATCGGTGTCGGGCCTTCCCTCAGTCCAGCGCCGATACAATAGATCCATGAGCCACGAAGGAATTCGCATCGTCAGCGAAGAGGAAGCTCGTCGCGGAGACCTGCAGGACGAAAAACTCCCCCTCGCAGCCGTAACTCCAAACAAGGTCCGGGTGATGAAGTCCGAGGGCACCGGCGTCGAAATCGACTGGAAGGACGGCCACCAGAGCAAGTGGAGCTTCGCCTGGCTCCGCAACGCCTGTCCTTGCGCGACCTGTCACGAGGACCGTGAAAAGACCGGCCGGCAGCCCGGCGTCCCCAGGCCAAAAGAGCAGACACTCCTGATGATGTATGAAGCCCCCGCGCGTCCCCTCGAAGTGACCCCCGTGGGCAGGTACGCCTTGAAGTTCAAGTGGAGCGACGGACACGAGAGCGGCATTTATTCCTGGGACTACCTCCGCCGCGTCTGCCGCTGCGACGAATGCCTCGCCAAGTTGGAATAAGCCGCTCCGCTACATCACACCGGCCGCGCCTCTCGAACACGGCCGGTACAGACCACAACTTCCCATCATCGAATTCTGATCATGGCGCCATCGTGGCTCTTGGTCACCTCCTCGATCAGCGTACCCGCGGCATGTGACGGCGTTGTGTCGTTGGCCAGGATGCGCGTGCCCACGGGAAGCTTGAGCGAAACCGTCTTGCCTGCATCCAGTGTCATTACCTTATCGGCGATCTTCAGTTCCAATGGAACATTCGAGTCGTTGCGAAGGCTGACGCTAACCGCCTTCGGCTGCTTGCTGAACATACCGTGAATGGAAACCGGCACCGTGACAGGTGCGGCATAAACGGCCGGAGCCGCACCGAGAGTAGCGGAGACTAAAGCGATGAGAACGACGTGTGAACCTTTCATAAGACGCTCCAGATGCTTCGAATTCGACCGGAACTCTCTGCCATGGTTCAGGAAGCTCGTCGTGAAATCACTTACGCAGAAGCTCTCATCTCGGTTCCGCGAATCTAATTTTTTCTCATACGAAATTTGAGATGCCGCCCTATTAGGCGCTTCGACTCCCAGCGCTTAAAATAGACGAAGTGGGGTATGCAGCACTTGAGTCGTCTCTTGGAAAATATGAATCCGCAGCAGCAGGAGGGCATCCAGTCCGTGGACGGCCCCGTGCTTCTTCTCGCGGGCGCAGGCAGCGGCAAAACCCGCGTCATCACCCATCGCATCGCTTATCTCATTCAAGAGCGCGGCGTCCCCGCCGACTCCATCCTCGCCGTCACCTTCACCAACAAGGCCGCCAAGGAGATGGCCGACCGGGTCGACAACATCCTCGGCCACACCTCGCTCGCCAAGCCCATGCTCGCCACCTTCCACAGCTTCTGCGTCCGCGTCCTCCGCCGCGACATCGAAGCCCTCCGCACCGGCGGTGTCGGCCTCACCCGCACTTTCGCCATCTACGACGAGACCGATCAGCAGGCCGTCGTCAAGCAGGCCCTCAAGCGCCTCGCCATCGACGACAAATCCCTCAAGCCACGCGTGGCGCTTGGCCGAATCTCCTGGGCCAAGAACCACATGATCGACCCACAGGAGTACTTCCTCGCCAGCACCAACCCAATGGAAGAGAAGATCGCGCACATCTTCGAGATCTACAAGAAGGAGCTCTTCAAAGCCAACGCCCTCGACTTCGACGATCTCCTCCTCGAAGCCGTGCGCCTGCTCAAGTCCTCCGCCGAGACCAGAGAAAGATACAACCGCCGTTACAAATATCTCCTCATCGACGAGTACCAGGACACCAACCGCCCCCAGTACGAACTCATGAAGCTCCTCGCCGGTCCCGCCGGCAACGTCTGCGTCGTCGGCGACGAAGACCAGTCCATCTACAGTTGGCGCGGCGCCGACATCAAGAACATACTCGAGTTCGAAAAGGATTTCCCCAACACCAAAACCATTCGCCTCGAACAGAATTACCGCTCCACGCAGATCATCCTCGAAGGCGCCGGAGCCGTCGTCGCGCAGAACACCCAGCGCAAAGGCAAGAACCTTTTCACCACCCGCGAGGGCGGCAGCCTCATCGGCTACTACGAGGCCCCCGACGGCGAAAACGAAGCCCTCTTCATCGCCGACCGCGTCCAGCGCTACCTCCGCGAAGCCGGCCAGCAGCAGGACCTCCCACGCTGCGCCGTCCTCTACCGCACCAACTCACAATCGCGCCTCGTAGAAGAAGCCCTCCGCCGCTATCAGATCCAATACCACATGGTCGGAGGCTTCAGCTTCTACGATCGCGCCGAAGTCAAGGACATCCTCAGCTACCTCAAGCTCGTGCAAAACATCCACGACTCCATCGCCCTCGCCCGCGTCGTCAACTCGCCCCCACGCGGCATCGGCAAGACCACCATGGAGACCCTCGAGCGCATGGCCCTTTCCACCGGCATCAGCACCTGGGACGCCATCGGCCGCGCCATCGAAGACAAGCTTCTCCCCCAACGCGCCCTCGCAGCCCTCAGCAGCTTCAAGCGCCTCATCGAAGACGCTCGCGCCATGCTCGGCCCTAACTTCGCCGACAAACTCGCAGGTGATCTCGCGGAGCAAACCGACGAAGCCAACTCGCACGATGAAGCTGACACCTCCTTTGGCTTCGGCGAAGCGCTCAACAATCAGCCGTCACCCACAACCATGGAAATCGAGGACACCGGAGCCGACACCGCCTTCGACACCAGCTTCAACTTCGGTTTCGACTTTGGCCCCAGCGAAGAGATCTCCACCCTCGCCGCCGAAAATGCCACCGACTCCGACGCCGCGCACGGCATCGACACGTCGCACAGAATCGACGCCGCCAGCTTCAACCCCTTCGCTCCCGTCGTCCTCAAACGGTCCGCAGGCACAACCCAAGACCGCACCGCCGACCGCATCATGAATGAGAGCAGCACGAGCGGCGAAGCCTCATCCGCCATCCGCGAAGCCTTCCGCAAATCCGGCGACCCCGCCACCCTCCCCGAACTGATCAAGTTTCTCAACGACCGCAGCGGCTACATCCGAGCCCTCGAAGAAGAGGCCACGCCCGAATCCTTCTCCCGCATCGAAAACCTGAAAGAACTCGCCAACGCCGCCCAGGACGCTCAGGAGCGCGGCGAATCCCTCCATGAATTCCTCGACCACGCGGCTCTCGTAAGCGATGCGGACAGCTACACCGAAGAGGCCCGCGTCACCCTGATGACCCTCCACGCCGCCAAGGGCCTCGAGTTCCCTCTCGTCTTCCTCACCGGCATGGAAGAGGGCCTTTTCCCTCACTCCCGCACTCTCACCGACCCCACCGGCCTCGAAGAAGAGCGTCGCCTCTGCTACGTCGGCATGACCCGCGCCATGGACACCCTCGTCATGACGCGCGCCCGTTATCGCCGCCGCTACGGCAGCGACATGCCCGAATCCAGCATCCCCTCCCGCTTCCTCGAAGAGGTGCCCAGCCGCCTTATAGAAGACCTCGGCAGCCCACCCGCCCGGCCGCAGTTCTCCGGCTCCGGATACGACTGGCGCTCCCCCGCCGGCAACGCCTATGCCACCCCCTACCCGAAGAGCAATCGCCTCAACCGCGCCGGAGCAGCCAACGAGGGCGAACGCCATTACAGCTACGAGGACGAAGACCAAACCGCCCACGGGGCAGGTCAGGATTCAGCTCAGGGGGCACGCGCCGCCGCTCGCGCCGCAACCGGCTACGGCGGCGGCAACCGCTCCGGCCAGACCGGCAAAAGCGCAGCCCCGGGTCAGTCCATGGACAACATCGCCAGCTTCTTCGCCGCACGCGGACAGAAGATCTCGCGCCCGAAACTTGAAGTCGAAGCGCCCACCGGCAAGACCGGCCTCAAGCAAGGCTCCCGTGTCCGCCATCCCAAATACGGCGAGGGCACCGTCTTTCGTCGCGAAGGAGACGGGGACGACGCAAAGATTACAGTACAATTTCAACAGCACGGCGTGAAAAAACTGGTGGAGAAATTCGCCCAGTTGGAGCGCCTCTAAACGTTCCAACGTATCGCCTCCAATGTTCTGAAAATTGCACCTATAGAAAGATTTGACACTTCAATGGCAAACACCAAGAGCATCACCGACACCCAGGAACGCAAGAAGGTAAAGCGCGCAGCCCGCAAGAAAGCCGCCCCCAAGGCCCCCCGCACCGGCGCACGCGGCGAAAGCAAGCAGAAGATTAAAAAGGCCTCCCGCGGTCAGAGCAAGCGGTAGACGTCCCCTCCGGTAGCAGGCGCTGTGGCACTCTGCCGCAGCGCTCCCCGGCTTAGGGATCCCCGCCGCACCTTTTTCGAATACCGTCTGAAGTCGCATTGTGCAGTTGCAACGCCCCGCACCAATTCTTCTCAAAAGCAGGAGCGAGCGCGCTGGCCCGGCAAATCTTTGCAACAAAGTCGATCGACAAACTGATCTCGGAATCGGAGCGGCCCGAGCACGCCCTGAAGAAGACACTAGGACCAGTCTCCCTCACCGCCCTCGGCATCGGCGCGGTCATCGGCTCGGGCATCTTCACCGTCATCGGTGTCGCCATCGGCGGCAATCCAGCCGCTCTGGCCACCTGGGCAGACTCCCCCGTCATTGACCTCCTCCTGCATCACGGAGCCGTCGCCGGCCGCCCCGGAGCAGGGCCCGCGCTCGCCATCTCGCTCGTCCTGGTCGCCATCGTCTGCTGTCTCACAGGCCTGTGCTACGCCGAACTCGCCTCCATGATCCCCATCGCGGGCTCCGCCTACACCTATACCTACGCAACGCTCGGCGAACTCGTCGCCTGGATCATCGGCTGGGACCTCATCCTCGAATACGCCTTCAGCAACATGAGCGTCAGCGTAGGCTTCGCCGCGCACGTCGTCGCCCTGCTCGACTGGATCGGCCTTCCCCTCTCACCCAAATGGCTCTCGCCGGCCTACCTGCCCCTCGGCCTGCAGGACCTTCAGGGCAAGGACATCTACACCGCCGGCTGGCACGCCGGCTTCAACATACCCGCCTTCCTCATCGTGCTGCTCCTCACCGTCGTCCTGGTGCGCGGCATTCGCGAATCCGCTCGCACCAACAACATCATGGTGCTCGTCAAGATCGCGGCCATCCTGCTCTTCGTCTTCTTCGGCCTCAGCTTCATCCACCCGGCAAACTACCACCCCTTCTCTCCCAATGGATGGTCCGGCGTCCTCGCGGGCGGCTCCATCATCTTCTTCACCTACATCGGCTTCGATTCCATCTCCACCGCAAGTGAGGAGTGCAGAAACCCGCGCCGCGATGTTCCCATCGGCATCCTGGCTACGCTGCTGGTCTGTACCGTCCTCTACATCGGCGTGGCCGTGGTGCTCACCGGCATCGTGCCCTGGCAATCGGTCGCGGGCGACGCCGCCCCCGTCGTCAATGCGCTCAAGCGGGTATCCCTGACGCCCGGCGGCCAAAGACTGCACTGGGTCCAGCTCGCAGTCCTGATCGGTGCCCTCGTCGGCATGATCTCCTCCATCCTGGTCTTCCAGCTCGGCCAGGCAAGGGTGTGGTTCGCCATGTCGCGCGACCGCCTCCTCCCCGACGTCTTCAGCAGGGTCCACCCCAGGTTCCGCACCCCCGCCTTCGCCACCTGGGTCGCGGGATTCCTCGTCGCCATTCCCGCCGGCCTCTTCGACGTAGGCACCTTCGCCGAAATGTCCAACATCGGCACCCTCTTCGCCTTCGTCCTGGTCTCGATCGGCGTCATCGTCCTCCGTTACAAAGACCCCGCCCGGCATCGCGGCTTCCGCGTCCCCTTCGGCCCCATCATCCCCCTGCTCAGTGTCTTCTTCTGCATCCTCCTCATGGCTGGCCTCCCCGCCAAAACCTGGGTGCGCTTCTTCGTCTGGCTCATCATCGGCCTGGTCGTCTACGTCTTCTACAGCCGCAAACGCAGCGAATTCTATCTGAAGCGTTAGATCAAGAGTTAGCTGCGCTCTCATCGACACTGAACAATCACCCATGGTCAAAGCCGGGTATGCAAACCCGATCCGGAGCTGGACGCGAATCGATGGCATTGACTGCCTGCGAGCCCTTGCGATCTTCTACGTCCTCATGAACCACGTCAACATGCGCTTGCTCATAGCTCATGTGCCTTATACAACGGGCTTACCGGCTCAACTCGTGACCTCCCTCATTTGGCAGGGACAATCAGGCGTGCAGATTTTCTTCGCCGTCTCTGGTTTTCTGATTACATCGACGACTATCCAACGATGGGGAGCAGTATCGAATGTCAGGCTGCGTGACTTCTATCTCATTCGGTTCGCTCGTATCGCGCCTCTTTTGCTGGCTCTCCTGATAGTTCTCAGCATCCTGCATGGCTTGCATCTTAAGGACTTCACTGTCTCAACTAAGGCGGGCGGCCTTGGGAGCGCCCTCATCGCGGCGCTTACTCTTCGCGTCGGACTCCTGGAAGCGACAAGAGGCTATCTGCCGGGCAATTGGGACATCCTTTGGTCTCTCTCGATAGAGGAGCTGTTCTATCTCTTCTTCCCTCTTGTCTGCCGACTCTTGGCCCGCGGCAAATGGCTGGTGTTGCTCCTCGTTACCTTCGTGGTACTTGGACCGTTTGCGCGCACTACCTTCAGTCATGGAAATGAAGTCTGGCGGGAGTATTCCTACCTGGGCGGCATGGATGCCATCGCACTGGGCTGCCTGACTGCTCTTTTCGTCTCTCGTCGCTCCCTCACACGTCCAGTCCTGATAACGTTTCTTGGATTCGGCTCGGCATTGATGGCGTTCTGTCTCGTCTTTGAACCCCACGTGGCGAGGCTTCGTTTGGAGAAGTACGGCTTGGGTATGACGATTCTTGCCTTGGGCGCCTGCATGATTATTGCTGCAGCGTCGGAGACTAGATGGCAAGCTGCACGCAAACTCACTCCGTTGCTGGCATACGGGCGGCGCAGCTACGAAATTTACCTCACGCACATGTTCGTCGTCTTCGCGTTCTTCGACTTATTCATGAGAGCCGGAAAACCCATGCGCTTCGTCCCACTTCTCTTTCTTTGCGTCATTGCTTTATCAGGATTGCTCGGCGAGTTAGTCGCCAGATTTTACTCTGAGCCTGCAAATCGCTGGCTGCGTGCCCGCTTCGGAGATGGCCCCACGACGCTCGGCTCAGTGATTCCAGGGGCTTCACTGTGATCGCCCTCTCCTCCATGAGCTACAGAAGCCGTGCTTTTCCCCTAAACTAAACAGATGGCGCGCAAACAGACGAAAGCAGACGCCGAGATCGACTCAGTCGACTGGCTGCGCAAACTCCCAAAGGTCGAGCTTCACCTCCATCTCGAAGGCACCATCCAGCCCGAAACTCTCCTCCAGCTCAGCCAGCGCCACGACCCCGAGCCCCTCACCCCCGAGGCGGCCAAGAAACTTTACGTCTACGAGAACTTCCTCGGCTTCATGGACTCCTTCAAGGCCGTCTCCGCGCGTCTCAAAGGCCCCGACGACTACGAACTCATCACCTACAACATGGTCCGCGACCTAGCCGCCCAGGGCGTCCTCCACGCCGAGGTCTACATCTCCTTCGGCATCATCTACTACTGGAAGAACGCCGAGGTCGAGCCCTATGTCGAAGCCATCGAGCGCGGCCGCATCCGGGGCGAACAGGACTTCGGAACCACTATCTACTGGCTCATCGACGCCGTGCGGCACTTTGGCGCCGACGAGGCAGCCAAGGTCTTCCGCAAGGCCGCCGAACTCCGCCGCCTCTACCCCAGCATCGTCGGCATCGGCATTGGCGGTGACGAGGCCCGCGGCAGCGCCGACCTCTTCCGCGACTCCTACGCCGAAGCCAAAGCCGCCGGGCTGCACCTCACCGCCCACGCCGGCGAGACCATCGGCCCCGAAAGCATCTGGGCCGCCATCAATATCGGCGCCGAACGCATCGGCCACGCACTCTCCGCCCAGAACGACTCCGAACTGATGGACATCCTGGCCGAAAGGCAGATTCCTCTGGAACTCAACGTCACCAGCAACCTCCGGACCGGCTGCTGCAAGAGCCTCGACGAGCATCCCGTCAAACTCTACTTCGAGTCCGGCCTCATGGTCACGATCAACTCCGACGACCCGCCCATGTTCGGGAGCAACCTCCTCGACGAATACGTCCTTGTCCACGAACGGTTCGAGTTCTCCCTCGAACAGATGCGCGAGCTGGCCTCCAATGCCGTCGAAGCCAGCTTCCTACCCCCAGGGCGTAAACTGAACCTCCTGCGACAGATCGAGCAGTACGGCTTTTAGCGCCCGGACTTCCGTCGAAGAAAATAAAGTTCAAAAACCTGGCGTACTCCCAGCGACCGGAAAGGTGTCCGTCATCCGTCCATCTTTACCACGCAAATGTCCACATTGAGCACAAAAAAAACCACGTAGAATCACCCGGTTTTCGCCAGAACCCCAGCAAAAACGTTACTCCACCACAGCCGGAAAAAAGCGCGTCTACTGCGGAGCCCGCGGCGCGAAGTACCCCTTCTGGGCCCGGACCTTGTACCGGGGATCGATCGCCTGCAGGTAAATCGTCCGGAATGAACCGTCCTGCTTCAGGTCTGCCGGCCGGTAGACCAGATGATACTGGCTGCGCAGCTCCTCTTCGATATTCCGGAACCCCACAGCCACATCCTCCAGCCGGGTAGGATAAAACGCCTGTCCGCCGGTAGCCTCCGAGATAGCCTTCAAGACGTCGTCCCCCTTGTCTTTACTTGGGCTTATGTTCGTGCTGATCGTATAAACGATGGTATCGGCCCGCTGACACATCTTGATCGCGTCGCTCTCCTGCGCACGGCTGTAGTTGTCATCGCCGTCGGAGACAAGAATCAGTGCCCGGCGAACCGCGCCGGTCTCCTGAAGCGGCAGCATCTCGTCTTTGCATGTCTTGTAAAGTCCATCAAACAAAGCAGTTCCGCCGCCGGGGCGAAGCTTGCGAATACCCTGGTTCAGCAGATCGACATTGTTGGTAAAGCCCTGCGTGACATCCGTCTGGATATCGAAACCCTCGACAAAGGCACGGTCGTTGCGATGCAGAACCTGCAGGAGAAACTCAATCGCCGAGTCCTGCTCAAACTGGAACCGCTGCCGGATGGAACTCGATGTATCGAGCATGATGCCGACCCGCAGGGGCAGATTGGTTTGCTGGGTGAACTGGATGACAGCCTCAGGTGGACGTCCATCGTCGAGCAGACCGAAGTTCTCGCGCTTCAGCCCGGTGATGAAATGACCCTTTTTATCGGTCACGGTAAAGATGAGATTGACCTCGTTCACCTGCACCTGAATGGTCGCTGTCGGCTGGTCCTGGGAGGGCGTCTCGCCCGGATTGGCCAGCGGAGGCGGAGTCTGGGGCGCTGTTTGCGGCTGGGGCTGTGGAACAGCCTGGGCGGAAGCAGGAGGTTGTGCTGTCTGCGACACGGACGGAGCCGCAAACTGAGGAACAGGGGAGGCTTGCTGTCCTGAAGAGGCAGGCGGCGAGGGCACCGGCATGGCTGCGGGATAGGTGAGGACCGGTCCCGCGTTCGGATCTGCTGGAGGTGCCGAAGGCTTCTCGGAACCACGATGGAACCAGCCTGATCGAGCGGTGGAAGAGGGCTGGGACACCGTCTGGCCCCGAAGCGGAATGGCGACGAGGACGAGCAGGAACACCGAAGCTTTTAGCCCGGAGTGGCGGTGAGTCTGGCTGATTGCGGTCACCCGGTTGATTCTACTCAAGTCTGCGCAAACCCGCGCGTATTGCCGTTAAAAAGGACTCCAGTTCGGCGGGAAGAGGCGCGTCTATGTCCATAGGCTTACCCGTCTGAGGGTGGGTAAACGACAGATGGGCGGCATGGAGGAAGTTCCGGTCCAGATTGAGTTCGGGCGCCAGACCCGGAACGATATGCGGAGCACCGTACAGCGTGTCGCCCACGACAGGATGACCAAGTGACTGCATGTGAACTCGAATCTGGTGAGTGCGGCCGGTCTCGATCCGTACCTGTACGAGCGTAAAGGGGCCGAACGGACTTGCGATATGCTCAAGCACCTGGACATGGGAGACGGCGGTGCGGACGCCCTCCGAACCCGCGGAGCGCCGGGTGGTCATCCGAATGCGACGGACCAGGTCGCGGCCAATGGGCAGGCTGATGGTGACGTCCTTCGCAACTTTGCCCTGAACAAGTGCGATATAGGTCTTGGACACCTGTCGCTGCGAGAACATCTCGCCCAATTTCCGATGGGTGCTGTCGTCTTTTGCGATCAGGATGATGCCGCTGGTCTGCTTGTCCAGCCGATGCACGATGCCGGGACGTAGATCGCCGCCGACGTCAGAGAGTTTGGCGAAGTGGAACAAGAGCGCGTTTACCAGGGTGCCCCGATTGCGTGCATCGTCGGTCGAGCCGGAGCCTGCGTGGACCATCATACCCGCAGGTTTGTTGACGATTGCCAGGTACTTGTCCTCATGCAGGATGTCGAGCGGTATGTCTTCGGCTACGGCATGCAGCGGCGGAGGGTTAGGCGAGCCCTCTATCTCGATCGACTCGCCTCCATGGAGCTTCTGCTTCGGCTTGGCGGGTTGGCCGTCTACGCGGACCTGGCCGGCTTCAATGAGCATCTGGACACGGGCGCGGCTGATATCCGGGAGGCATTGCGCAAGATACTGATCCAGCCTGAGATTGGCCGCTGCCGGATCGGCTGTGAAGGTGTGAATGGCTGCGTCGGCATCCGTTTCGTCCTCGAACTCCACCATGGGAACTGTTGGCGCGGCGCTCTCTTCGACACCCCGGGTGGCGACGTACTCGGGACGGACGGTGCGACGGCGATGCCCCTTTGGAAGCATGTTCTTAGACGGCATGGGAGACCCGCTTTCGGGGTTGCAGCAGGACGAGGCCCGAGGCAAGGATCATCCCAAGGCTTATCCATTGAATAGGGTCGAGAATACTCCCCAGAGGAAAATCATATTGGCTGGGCTGGCGCAGGAACGTAAGCAGGAACTGAGTTGTACCGGCCGAAACGAATGCCAACGCAATAGTGTCACCGGAGTGACGACGCCGGGGTAGATGCGCGAGCAGTGCAAAGGTGAGGGCGGCTGCAGCCAAAGCAACGTAGAGCGATACGGGCTGCAGCCGGACCGGGTCGGGAGGGATTCGCATCCCCCAGGGCAGCGCGGTAGGGAGGCCCGCGTCGCTGCCTTCCGCGAAATGGCCAAGGGCGAGGAATGCCCAGACGAGCGTGGCACATGGGGCCCAGGCGTCCAGCGTTGCAAGAAGAGCGAGATGGCGAAGACGGAGGTAAATGGCGGTAGCGACCGTAGTGAGCAGGAGCCCGGTTGCGGTGAGCGAAGACACCATGAGCAGCAGGATCGGATAGGACAAGAAGCTGTGCAGGTTGGTCACGACCAGAAGAAGGCGCGAGAGTACGAATGCGGAAAGGATGGTGAAAATTCCTGCGTTCCAGACCTTTTCGGGATCGAGGCCGCCGATCTTCGCGGTGCGCAGGCTTAGAGCGAGCGCCGACGTCAGCCCTATCGCAGAGAGTACGCCGAAGGTGGGAAGCAGAAGACGACCGGAGTGAATGAGGTAGGGATGCACGTCGTTATCTTTTGTGCTTCGCCGTTGAGAGAGAAGACCGACCCACTGGGCCGTACGTCGAGTCGCTGGTGAACCCGTCTAAGACGGCGGGACCCCGCCGTGGCTCTTTAGGCTTTCCTGACTGGAGGACTGCGCACCGAGCCATGTATACGAGCTAGGTCCCTGTTCAATGAATATTGGTTCAACCAGCGTAGGTCGCGTACCTGCTTTGCAGGCCGGTTTCTAGCTTGGATGCTACTGCGAGTGGGGGAGAATGGCAAATGCCGATGCGTCGTAACCACAACGTATGGTCTAGTTGCCGGAGTTAACGTGGTTTACGGCTGGCATTGTCTTGGCGCGGGCGACCAGCTTCTTCAACTTGCCTTCGACATCGGAGCCTTCGCCCAGCATCTCGGCCGTGAGGACACCATCGCTGTCGATGGTGAAATAGTGGGGGATTGCCTGGACGCCGAAGCTGCTACTGAGCCGGTGGTCGGCGTCGCGGTACTGAACCCAGGTCATCTCGTTCTTGCTAATGAAGCTCTTCCATTTAGCCTCGTCTGAATCCCAACTGACGCTGATAATGACGAGCGGCTGGCCGGCGAACTCTTTGGCGATTTTCTTCATATGCGGCAGCTCCGCGTTGCAGGGACCGCACCAGGTCGCCCAGAAGTCGATCAGGACGACGCGACCTCCCATCTCGTCCAGATTGAACTTCGACCCATCGAGGGCGGTGACGGTGAAGGCCGGCGCCATCTTCGCAAGAGAGAGGGCTGGATTCTCCGCGAAATGCTGAGCTCGGACGTAGCTAGGATCGGTGGGCGAGGTGCAGCTGAGGCAGGCCTTGAACTGTTCGCGGGCTGCTTCGATCTGGCCGAGACGCGCGAGCACCTGGCCGTCTAAATAAAGAGCGGCGGCATTCTTCGGATAGTCGGCGATTGCGGCTTTGAAGGCGGCGTCGGCGGCGGAGAGCTCGTTCTTGTTCTTGTCGCCGGACTGGAGATAGAGTGCGTGGCCTCGGCTGCTCTCGGCGTAGGACTTTTCTACTGGGGTCTTTGCGATTGATTCGAGGGTGGTGGCAGAGCCTGCGGCGTCCTTGTAGCTGCCGGTCTTAAGTTGAAGAGAAAAGAGGGTTTTGAGGGTCTCGGCGTCTTTCCCGGACGCGAGCTTGTTGGCTTTTTTGTAGGCATCGATGGCGAAGTCGTAGCGACGCTCCTGGGTCAGCTTCTTGCCTTCGGCGATGGAGGAGACAAACCTGGGGTCGGTCTGGTAGGCCGGAGTGTCCTGCGCGTGAAGTGTGGGGACGCTTAGGATGGGGCAGCAGATGAGAGCTGTTGCGAGAAGAATCACGCAGTTGCCAAGGCGCATGGGAGGCTCCGGAAAGATGATCGAGGTGCTTGTACATCATCTCTGCGGTTTATCGAAAGTTCAAGCTAAATCTATGAATTCAGTCCACTTTGCGTTCTTCTAAGACCTAGTAAAGCGTGTGGGCGAAAACGCCTGCATTCCAGACCTTTTCGGGATCGAGGCCGCCGATCTTCGCGGTGCGCAGGCTTAGAGCGAGCGCCGACGTCAGCCCTATCGCAGAGAGTACGCCGAAGGTGGGAAGCAGAAGACGACCGGAGTGAATGAGGTAGGGATGCACGTCGTTATCTTTTGTGCTTCGCCGTTGAGAGAGAAGACCGACCCACTGGGCCGTACGTCGAGTCGCTGGTGAACCCGTCTAAGACGGCGGGACCCCGCCGTGGCTCTTTAGGCTTTCCTGACTGGAGGACTGCGCACCGAGCCATGTATACGAGCTAGGTCCCTGTTCAATGAATATTGGTTCAACCAGCGTAGGTCGCGTACCTGCTTTGCAGGCCGGTTTCTAGCTTGGATGCTACTGCGAGTGGGAGAATGGCAAATGCCGATGCTTCGCGAGGACGGTTGCGTCGGGCTGGTTCCCGGATTCGGCGTGGCTTGCGGCTGACGTTGACGCTCGTGCTGTCCAGGCTGAAGCTCTGACTGATCTGATAGACGACAGCAAGCAGCAAGAATGAGACCCCCAAAGCAAAGGGGAAATTCGCTTATAGCCTTCTACTTACTTCAAAGCGTACGCAATCACCGAGTCCCCCTGTGCTGTTCCAAACACGCCATGACCACCATCCGCGATCACGACGTACTGCGTTCCCTTAATCTCGTACGACATGGGTGTCGCCTGCGCCGGAACCGGCATTTGAGCCTGCCAAACCTCTGCTCCGGTTGCAGCGTTGTACGCGTGCAGAATTGGCTCTCTTGTTCCCGCGGAGAACACCAGTCCCCCTGCGGTTACAATTGGTCCGCTCACATTCAGGGAGCCGGTTTGCTGGCCCGGCATCTCCGTGCCATGCGCCACCCGGAACACCTGCTTGCCGGTCATGAGATTGATCGCCGTGAGCGCTCCCCAGGGCGCCTTGGCGCACGGCCTGCCGTCATGATCCACAATCGGTCTGCGATGCATCCAGTAAGGCGTTCCCAACTGCGGCGAGTAGTCGTCATCGCGAGAGGCGTTGATCGCCCCTCTTGCCAGGAATCCCTGATCTCTGTATGCCTGCAGTTCCATCATCCAGTGCAGCGGGACGAGAGTCAGCAGAAGGACAGCGATCAAAGCGCAGCGCCAGTCAGGAACCGGCCTCCGCGCGACCACCCAGCCAAGAACAAGAAAGAGTCCAGCCAGGCAGAGCACGATCCGGGTATGCCCGATCGCGCTGTCGACCCGCACAACTCGGGCGCGCAAAAAGAATGATCCGGGATTTTTCTCCGCCATCTGCTTGCGCGGTATCAGCTCCACTTCATACACATCGCTGTTGTTGTTTGCGTACAAAATCTGGCTGTATGGATCGAACGCGAGCGAACCCCAGTTCACGCCACCAATCGGCCCTGGATACTCCAGGCTACCCCGCAGGCTTGGAGGCGTGTAGATTCCGTCATACCGCTTTCCGGCCATCTGCTTTGCGCAATAGTCGGCATTGGCGGGTGACCGGTGGTACATCAGGCCTGCTTCATTCAGGTCGGTCGGATTTACGGGGGGCAGGCTAGAAAACGGCTGCGTCGGCCACGCCTCCTCCCCCGGGACGTCGCTTCTGGGAACCGGACGCTCCACCACGGGAAAGAGCGGAACACCTGTCCGGCGGTCCAGCACGAAGATCTGCCCCATCTTGGTGCCGATCGCAACCGCGGGTATTTTGGCGTGCCAGGTAAACAGCAGTGGCTCAGCGGCTACGTCATAGTCCCAGAGGTTATGGTGCACGACCTGAAAGCCCCACACTCGCTTGCCCGTCCGTGCCTCCAGCGCTACGACGGAGTCCGCGTCCCGATTATCGCCTGGCCGCATTGCTCCGAAGTGATCCGGCGAAGCGCTGCCTGTGGGTATGTAAATCAGGCCGAGCGCCGGATCAGCTGAGATCGTGCTCCAGGAATTTGCAGCGCCGGTCCGCAGCTTCTGCCGGTCAGCCCACGAGGCGATCGGGTCCCAGGCCCAAAGCTGCTTACCCGTTCGAACGTCAAACCCGCGCACCGTACCGTGCGCCACGTTGACCGCCTGGTTATCCGGAATCGAGGAGCCGACCACGACCACGTCACCCACGACAGTAGGCGCGGAGGTGACTTCATACGGAAGGGTCGCCTGATAGCCGACATCTTTCGTGAGATCGACCTGGCCGTCGGCCCCGAAGCCGATGCACGGTCTTCCGGTGAGCGCATCGATCGCGAGCAGACGGGCATCCAGCGTCCCCAGGAGAACCCTGCTTGCGCATGGCCCACTGTCTTTGCCCGTCCAAATCGCGACGCCACGGGATGTTGTCAGGTTACCGTCACCCATGAGCGTGAGTTGCGGATCAAACTTCCACTGCTCGGCTCCGGTCGCGGCGTCCAATGCAATCACCTCGTCGAATGGCGTCGCGAAGTACAGTGTGCCGTTATAGAGCACCGGAGTCGCCTCAAACGAGGCTGCGGGCCGACCGGTCCGAAATTTGTCGAGCGCGTGAGTATGGTAGGTCCATACCACCCTCAGGTTCCCTATGTTCGAAGGCGTGATCTGCCTGGAACTGGAATAGCGCTGGCCACCCGGATCGCCACCGTAGGTCTGCCACCCTACCTGCGGATTTGCCTGAAGAATGGGGAAAAACAAGAATATCAGTAAGCGGAAAGTACTTACCGCCAACCCGCGCGACCCGAACACATGCATCCGCTCATGGTATCGCATGGTCCGAGCGCATCGAGATTGTTGAGGGCGGTTCGTGTTCCGGGCCTGCGCGTTGAGTTGGGTCTATCGTTGAACCGCTTGTTAAGTATTCAGCTTTTCTGGGCGCTGACAATCTGTGACCTTGAAGTTCGACGTGACCTTATCCGTTCCCACTCCGCTACAATCACACCTGTGCGACGCCTGATCAGCCTCATGCTGCTTCTCCTCTTCAGCTTCCCGCTGATCGCGCCCGCTATCGCCTCCATCTCCAGTGCGAACCTTCCAGCCTGCTGCAGACGCAATGGCGCGCATCATTGCATGGGGAAGATGCAGCGGCCAGCCTGGTCTCCCTCCCAGACGAGCCTCTCCGCCGTGCCGCAGCGCTGCCCCGCGTACCCGGCCGTCGTCACCCAGCTTCCGCATGGGGACCGCGCGGTCCTATCGGACTCTCTCCTCTTCGCTGAAATCGTGAGCAACCCTACCCAGAAGCCGCAGGCCGAGGCCAGGGCCCGGGTGGCTCTCGACCGCTCCCGCCAGAAGCGCGGCCCTCCGACGCACGTCCTCTAAAGACTTCACATCGATAGCAGCCATCACGCCACGCCCTGGCTCCATCGAGCATCGGGCCGATATACCTTCATCGAACGCTCCAAGTCCGCCAGTTCACTGGCCAGGGAAGTTCCATGCGAAGAGCTGTTTCATTTTGTCTGTTCTCATTCCTTTTGAGCGCCACCCTCGCTCACGCTGCGATCTTCAGCCAACTTCACGGCGTGGTCCACGATATCCAGCACCGCCCCATCGCAGGGGCTCGCATCTCCCTTGAAGCTGCGAATTCCACGTTCACGACAATCGCCACGACCGCACTCGATGGCTCCTTCAGTCTGTCCTCCGTACCGCTTGGCGACTACACCATCACGATCTCCCAGCCTGGTTTCACCAGCACTCGCCAGACGCTCACTCTCGCCTCGGGCACTGCCCCAATCCTCCACTTCGAACTCCAACTCGGCTCGGTTGACCAACAGGTCTCCGTCACCTCCGATGCCACCGCCGCCAACGTCAACACCGCCACTCCGACCACCCTCATCAGCCGCGAGGACATCGCCCGGACACCCGGAGCCGACCGCACCAACAGCATGGCCATGATCACCGACTATGTTCCAGGCGCTTACATGACTCACGACATGCTTCACATGCGCGGCGGCCATCAGGTCTCCTGGCTTATCGATGGCGTCCAGATTCCGAACACCAATATCGCCAGCAATCTCGGCGCTCAGATCGACCCGAAGGACATCGGCTACATCGAGGTCCAGCGCGGCAGCTATACCGCCGACACTGGCGACCGCACCTATGGGGTCTTCAACGTCGTCCCCCGCACCGGCTTCGAGCGCAACCGTCAGACGGAGGTCGTCCTGAGTGCGGGCAGCTTCCTCCAGACGAACGATCAGATCAACCTCGGGGACCACACCCAGCGCTTCGCCTACTACGCCAGCCTCAACGGCAGTCGCAGCGACTACGGCCTCGCGCCGCCCACCGGCAAGGCGCTTCACAATGCGACGAACGGCTATGGCGGATTCGCATCATTTATCTACAACCCGAGGCCGAAGGATCAGTTCCGCCTGGTGACCCAGCTTCGCGACGACTTCTTTCAGATCCCGTACGACCCAGACCCGAACAGCGCCGGGAACCAGCAGTTCGATTCGAGTGGCCTGCGCGATGCCCAGCACGAGACCGACGGCCTCGCGACCTTCTCGTGGCTGCGAACCTTCAACTCTTCGACCGTCCTCCAGCTCTCGCCTTTTTTCCACTACAACCGCGCCAACTACGACTCCAGCCCAGAGGACGCCCCTGTAGCCACGACGTCGCATCGGGGGTCCACCTACGCCGGCGTGCAGGCCTCCATCACGACCGAAGTGAAAAGCAACATGATTGAAGCCGGCTTCTACTCCTTCGGCCAGCATGACAAGTATCTCTTCGGAGCGATCTTCAATGACGGCTCTGGCATGCCGCCGTTCCGTATTCCCGATTCCGCGAACGGTGGTGTTGTCGAAGAGTATGTCTCGGACAACTACAAAGCCGCATCCTGGCTGACGCTTATCGGCGGTCTCCGCCAAGCCCGGTTCCAAGGTCAATTTACCGAGGATGAAACCGACCCGCGCGTGGGCGCAGCGATTCGCATCCCGAAGCTCGGCTGGGTGTTCCGCGGCTTCTACGGCCGCTTCTATCAGCCTCCGCCCTTGCTCACCGCCTCAGGCCCGATTGTGGACTTTGCCCAAGCCAACAATACCGGCTTCACTCCTTTGTACGGGGAACGGGATGAAGAGCACCAGTTCGGCGTTCAGATTCCGATGCGCGGCTGGCTGATCGATGCCGACACCTTCAAGACCCGCGTCAACAACTTCCTCGACCACTCGAACCTGGGCGACTCCAGTATCTACTTCCCCGTCACGGTCGACGGAGCACTGATCCGCGCCTGGGAGCTGTCCCTCCGCAGCCCGCGTCTCGGCCATCTCGGGCAGGCCCACCTCGCCTACTCCAACCAGATCGCCGAGCAGCGTGGCGTTATCACCGGCGGCCTCATCTGCGCTCCTGTCACCTCACCCCAATGCGATGTAAGCCCCGGCTATCACCGGGTCGACCATGACCAGCGCAACACCCTGAACCTTGGCTTCAACGCGACCCTGCCCTGGCGGACCACCGCCTCTACCAACGTCTACTACGGGAGCGGCTTTACCAACGGCGGTTTCGATCCGAACGGGCCGCCTGCCGACCCGCGCTACCCCGCCCCATACCTTCCCCAGCACACCACCTTCGACCTCTCGCTGGGCAGGAATTTCGGTGAGCAGGTAACAGCCTCGGTTACCGCGACGAACGTGGGTAACCGCCGCGTCCTGCTCGATAACAGTCTCACGTTTGGCGGCTTCCACTACAACGATCCACGCGAAATCTTCGCCGAACTCCGCTATCGCTTTAAATATTGAGGGGTTCCGTATTCGATACAATCCGAACTTGCGTGTTACCAATAGTGAGGCAATGAATCTCCGCACAATCCTGCTTTTGCTCGCGGCCGTCGTGATTGTGGTTGTTCTGCCGGCACGAATCGGGCGGCCCACCCAAACCGAGGCGCAGGCGTTGCGGATAGCTGCCGCGAGGCCGCCGGTCTACACGCTGGCGCCGCATCAGCTGAAGTTGGCCCAGGAACTCTTTCGAACGCGGACCATGCTCTACTTCGCCGGTAGCGCGTGGGGTATTCTCCAGGTGCTTCTCCTGCTCGGAACCGGTGTACCCGCGCGAATGCGGAACGCCGCTGAAGCTTTGACGAAGAGCCGCTGGGTGCAATGCTTTGCTTTCGTGTTCCTGTTTCTGCTGGCGACGACACTGCTCAATGCTCCGCTCCGCATCTACGGTCATCACCTTGGGCTGGCCTACGGGTTATCGGTGCAGAGTTGGAAAAGCTGGATAGCCGATTGGGCAAAGAGCTTCATGCTCACCTGGTTCATCGCATCGCTGCTGGTGATGTTGCTGTTCTGGATCATCCGCAGATCGCCCGGCCGGTGGTGGTTCTGGTTCTGGATACCGGCGATGGCCGCGGTGATGTTTGGGGTGTTTCTTTCTCCCGTCCTTGTCGATCCTCTCTTCGACAAATTCGAACCACTCGAACAGGTGCATCTCGCACTTGTAGAACAGCTCGAAAAGGTGGTGGCTCGAAGCGGCGTAAGTCTTCCCCCGGACAGGATGTTCTCTATGCGGGCCAGCGAAAAAGTCACCGGGCTGAACGCGTATGTGACGGGATTCGGTTTATCGAAACGGCTGGTCGTGTGGGACACGACCATCGCGCGGTCCACACCGGATGAACTCACTGGGATCTTCGGCCACGAGCTTGGACACTACGCCTTGCACCACATCGCCTTTGGTCTGATCTTCACTGCAGCCGCGCTGCTGCTCGCGTTCTTCGCCGGGCAGCGGATGACGCAATGGCTGCTTCGCTGCTTCGGTGCCCGCTGGAGGGTTCATTCGCAGGAGGACTGGGCCTATCTGGCGGTGATCGTGCTGGCGCTGAACATACTCACATTCTTCGCCGCTCCGGCCGAAAACGCATTCAGCCGTTCGATCGAACATGCAGCGGATGTTTATGGCCAGGAGGTAATTCGAGGCATTGTTGAAGATCCGCAGAAGAGCACAGTGGCGGGGTTCCAGCTTCTCGGTGAGACTTCACTCGAAGATCCGGTATCCCATCCGTTTGTCGAGTTCTGGACGTTCAGTCATCCCTCGCTTGGCCGCCGTGCCGCGTTTGCGGCAGCCTACAACCCGTGGACGGCTGGGCGGCATCCGAAGTACTTTCCGAAGTAAGGCATCGATTGAAACCGACTAACCGTACGATAACCGGCCGGAAAGAATTTACGAGTCAGAGCTACAGGACCACTGAGTACCTTCTCCCATGTCTCCAGATTGCCTGTTCTGCAAAATCGTGTCCGGCACGATCCCCGCCAATCGCGTGTATGAAGACGAGCATTGCATCGGCTTCCCGGATATCAATCCGCAGGCGCCTACGCACCTCATCGTTATCCCAAAGAAGCACATCGCTTCCCAGTCGAAGTGCATGCCCGGCGACGAGGGTCTTCTTGGGCATCTGATGGTCAGCGCCGCAGAGATCGCTCGCAGCCATGACCTTGCCCGAGGCTATCGGATCGTGGTCAATACCGGCGACGACGGCGGACAGACCGTGCATCATCTCCACCTGCATCTGCTTGGCGGGCGGGCGATGAAATGGCCTCCGGGGTGAGTCGCCGCTGGTGCCTGTCTTCAACGCGATCTTCTTGCTGATGTGTGTCGCTCCACATCACAACGAAAAAATGGCCCAGCGGAGTTACCCGGCAAGGCCATTTGGTCTCGGTAGCTGTTTCGATAATCTATGAAGCCTGGTGCTTACCGGGTCTCAGCTACTGGTTATAGTTCAGTTCTTCTTCTTCCTGAATACCATAACGGCGCAAGAGGTTCGGCAGGTTCTGTGAGAAAGCCGCGCGCGGCATGACTGTATCGCAACCGGCTTCGACGGCCTTTGCTTTGAGGTCGCCTTGAAGATGCGATAAGAAGCCGACGATCGAGGTACTTCGCTTGAGCTTGCCCTTTAGTTTGGGAATGAGCGTCAGCGGCTTGGCGTTCGCATTGTTAAGATCGAAGACGATGAGGCCAGGACGATCCTCCTCCTCACCCCCAACCAGGGCTGCGATCGCTTCCTTGTCGTTCTTGACGAAACCAACCTTGACTCCGAGCTTTCGCGCGGTCTCCTGAATCTTCGCGATAAAGAAGAGATCCTCGATGAAGAAAAAGATCTTTGTGGGTGCGTCCTCGGCGATAGGAATGGTGCGACCCTGCGAATAGTCGATCGGCTGGGAATCGCTCTGATAGCCGCGGCCGCCACCATGACCGTTGCTACGCCCCTGGTAGTTGCCATGGGAGTCCATCGTCGAAGGAGGAGCTTCCGCGAAGTTGCCGTTCACAACTCGATAGCTGTGGTCCATGGGACCAACGAAACTGCGTGGACCGCGCTGCTGCTTGCCGCCGCCACCACCGCTTCCGCCTTTCCGCTTGAAACCGCCGCCGTTGCCCGGCTGGTGACTATTACTGTCGCGGAACCCGCCTCCGTTGCTGCCGCTTGCGGGGCTGTTGCCGGGATTGTCAGGAGTGCGCTGGCGATCGCGATCGCGAAACTTCTTCTTCCATCGTTTTCCGCTCGCAGCGCCAGGCTGCTGCTGGCCAGTTTGTGAGCCCTGCGGCTGAAATGCCTGTGGCTGGGCGATGGAAGCCTGTATGGAGCCGATTGACTGCCCGGCGGACTGCTCAGAGCCTTCCTGGCCGATGGGAAGGACGCCCTGCTGGGTCTCCGATCCCTTATTCTTGCGCTTGCGCCGGCGCCGGCGACTGCTTTTGGACTGCCCCATGCCATGGGGTATGTTTTGGCCATCGAACTGTGCGTCCCCACCTTGGCGGTCGGGTGACATTGCCGGACCCTGGTGGGATTCCACCTCGGGTGCATTCTGCTCTGAAGTCATGCTTCCACTTCCTATTGCTCTAGATCGCAATTAGCGGTTCACTCCCACGCAGAGACGGCATCTCAGTTCCCGTGGAGTTCACGGAGTGCGAACCAAACCCGTATTGCAGCGTCGGAGGAAACAGTCTCAAGTTGTACTCGAACGGACGTCTTCTATGCATGAGGCTGCGACCGAACCAGCGTCTTGCCGGCTACGCGCAGCCTGGTGCGCCTGACAGCGGCGAACCTTTCACCCTCTACCTGTTTGCGACAGAGTCCGATGAGATCCGGTCTCCTGAAATGCTGTGGTTCCCCGCCGAACCCTACGTGTTCGTAAGCTCTCGATGGTCACACAGCGATCGGCACCCACAGCCGGTTCACAAGGCAAGATTAACGCTACGCCCAAATCACTGGCTTGGCAAGTCTTCTCTTCAGCGATCCCATCAGATCCGGTGAAGAGTTGTTGAGCTTTCGAGAGAAACGAACAGAAAAAGCCGAGGGTGGTCTTTCGACGTCTCTTTGAGGTCTTCGAGATCTTCGACAGACCGCCCCATGCTCAATGGCCAATCACTGGCCCCCTGAAAGGCTTCCCCGAAAGGAAGCAGACTTTGCGGCTGATGATCTGCACCAACTTGGGTGCAGCGTTCGCTCAGGCCGAGCCACTATAGTCGCTTGCCTGCGAGAGGCTGCGCATAGTGCCAGTCACTTTGTGATTTAGCAATCGAGTGACCACTCCGGGATTGATGCTTTCCAGCGATTTAGAAGGCTCTTATCCGAGCTGCTCTCTAAAAACAGAAGATGGAGATCGAATGTCTCCAAGATTTGGGAGGTATTTGCGTGTGGGCAGCGCGTGTGGTGCTCCGGATCTGCCAACATCAGGCCGTAACTGAATAAGACTTCATCCCTGATTGACCCATCCCCAGCGCGGTCCTATAATCTGAGTGTTCCGGCAGCCTCTCGGTCCGCCTTCCTGATTCGCTCGTGCGGATTGAAGGATCGAGGAATCAAGGTGGGCGCTCTCCGATATAGAGTGCGTTTGTCGAGTGGTGTCGAGAATGGCTTGGAAGGCACGTGATGGTGCGCCTAAGGCCGGATGAATTTTCGCAAATCGCCGAAGGAGTACCACAAATCGCATGAATCGCACTCTTGTTTTTCTTACCGCCCTTGCCGCGGGAATGACCTCCGTTGCCGGAGTGGCCCAGGCTGCTGCTGCTCCGCAAACACCTGCCGCTGTTTCACCCCAGGCGGTACCGGCGAAGATCGCTCTGATCGAATATGAACAGGCGGCCGCCGCCACCAATGAAGGGGCACGCACCCTGCAGGACCTGCAAAAGAAGTATGAACCCAAGAAGACTCAGCTACAGGCTCTTGCGCAGGAGGTCGATTCGTTGAAAAAGCAGCTTCAGAGCGCTCCGGCGACGCTGTCCGAAGCAGATCGGGCTACGCGTCTTCGGGCGATCGATGTAAAGGAAAAGCAGCTTCAGCGCGATGGGGAAGATGCCTCCACGGCCTATAACGCAGATGTTCAGGAAGCGTTGGGTAAGGTGGCACGGAAGCTCGGGCCTATCGTGGTGAAATACGTGCAGCAGAACGGGTACACAATGCTTCTGGACAACACCGGTCAGCAGGGTGGACTTGGCGTGCTTTGGACGCTTCCCGGAACTGATATCTCGCAGGCCGTTGTAGATGCTTACAACACCTCCTCCGGGGTCGCGGCTCCAGTTCCATCAGCGCCCGCTGCGAGCACACGCCCGAGGACTGCTACGCCAAAGCCCGCTGCTCCAAAGCCCTAGGATAGGTCCAGAGGTCAGCACGAAGTTCGATCGGGGCGAAGCAGGGCTGCCGCGTACGATCTCGAATGGCCATCTGGTCGGACTCATGCCATTCGTTTTGAACGATACAAGTCACAGGATATGAAGGAGCACGGTAAAACGCATGAATCGCAGCCTTATTTTTGTCTCAGTCCTCGGCGCGGGATTGGCAACCGCCGGTATGGCACAAACGCCTGTACCTGCCGCCGCCGCTCCACAGCCTGCTGCCGAACCGTCGGTTGCGCCACAGGCTATCCCTGCAAAGATCGCGCTGGTCGCTTTCGAGCAGGCCGTCTTTGCCACCAATGAAGGTCAGCGCGCGGTTCAGGACGTTCAAAAGAAGTATGAGCCGAAGAAGGCTCAGATCGACACTCTTTCGCAAGAGGTCGATTCGTTGAAAAAGCAGCTACAGAGTGCGCCCGCCACGCTGCCGGACGAAGAGCGCGCCACTCGCCTGAAGAACATCGATACCAAGGAGAAGCAGCTCAATCGCGATGCCGAGGATGCTCAAACGGCTTATAACGCCGATCTGCAGGAGTCCTATGGCAAGGTGGCGGCAAAGGTTTCGGTAACGCTGAAGGACTACGTTGCGAAGAATGGATACACGCTGCTGCTCGATGTCAGCAACCAGCAAAGCAACGTGATGTGGGCCGTTCCGAGCACCGATGTCACTCAAGCAGTGGTTACGGCCTATAATGCGTCGTCGGGCGTAGCCGCGCCGACACCTTCGGCCCCTTCCGCGCCGACTCCCGCTCGCCCACGAACCGGCACTACCCCGCGCTCGCCATCCACGAGATAGAAAAGCCATTTGCAAGGCAATGAGGCGAAGGAGGGGCTTTGATATGCCTTTTCTTCGCTTTCTTGCTTATATCGAATTAACGTTCGAACCAGCGGTTTCTGTGGAAAAACCTGTGGAACGCTGAGAAGGATATGTTCTGGCTTTCTTCTGCGGTTCCAATGCTTTTTCTGTCGAAACCATGGGCCCGATACTGTAAAGGCTGGGGAATGAGAGGCTTATCCGATCTCCTCCATATCGCGTCTCGCATTCCTTTTGCTGACGGTGGAACTATAGGCTATTCAAGGGTTTCCACAGACTTAGGTTACGGACTAGTTACAAATGCATCGCGTTGACGGGTACTGTCCGGCTGCACAACGGGCGAAAGACAGGTAAATCATATCCGCAAAGTGTCGACTGTTCCAGATGAAACAACGATTAACGCGCCTTACTCCGTCACACCAAAGTTGTACAGGCTAGTCTTCTCCCACTTTCAGGACGGCAAGGAAGGCCTCCTGCGGGATATCGACCTTTCCGATCCGTTTCATGCGCTTCTTGCCCTCTTTCTGCTTGTCCAGGAGCTTGCGTTTACGGCTGATGTCGCCGCCATAGCACTTGGCGATGACGTTCTTGCGAATGGCGGTGACGGTCTCGCGGGCGATCACCTTCGAACCGATGGCGGCCTGGATGGCTACTTCGAACATCTGCCGGGGTATCAGTTCACGCATCTTTGAGACGAGGGCGCGGCCTCGCTGCTGGGCAAAGTCCTTATGAATGATGATCGAAAGGGCATCCACTGCGTCGCCGCCGATGAGGATGTCCATCTTAACCATGGGCGAGACCCACGATCCAGCCAAGGCATAGTCAAGGGAGGCGTAGCCGCGGGAGACGGTCTTGAGCCGGTCGTAAAAGTCGAGGACAATCTCGTTGAGTGGAAGCTCGTAGGTAATGAGGACGCGGGTATCGGAGACGTACTCCATATTCTGCTGGCGGCCGCGTTTTTCCTCGACGAGTTTGAGGATGCCGCCAACGTACTCCTCGTTGGTGAGGATTTTGGCGATGATGACGGGCTCTTCGATCTGCTCAATCTCGGTGGTGTCGGGCCAGCGGGATGGATTGTCGACCTCACGAACGCTACCGTCGGTGAGGGTGATCTTGTAGCGCACTCCGGGGGCGGTGGTTATGAGGTCGAGAGAATACTCGCGTTCTAGGCGCTCCTGGATGATTTCCAGATGGAGCAGGCCGAGGAAGCCGCAACGAAAGCCGAAGCCGAGGGCCACGGAGGACTCGGGCTCGAAGGAGAAGGAAGCGTCGTTGAGGCGCAGCTTTTCGAGGGCGTCCCGGAGCATGGCGTGCTCGTGCGAATCGACCGTGTAGAGGCCGGCGAAGACCATGCTCTTGATGTCCTCGAAGCCTGGAAGTGCCTCATTGCAGGGGTTTTCGACCGAGGTGATGGTGTCTCCAACCTTGGTGTCGGCCACATTCTTGATCGTCGCTACGAAGAAGCCTACCTCGCCTGCTGTAAGTTCGGCGATCTCGATGGGCTTGGGGGTCATGACGCCCATGCTTTCGACGTCGAACGTCTTTCCGTTCGACATCACCTTTATTTTCATGCCTTTGCGGAGCTTGCCGTTGATGACGCGGGCGAGGACGATGACGCCTCGGTAGGGGTCGAACCAGCTATCGAAGATGAGTGCCTGGAGCGGTGCTTCGGGGTCGCCAAGTGGTGGAGGCAAGAGAGTTACGACTGCCTCGAGGATGGCTGCCACGTTGAGGCCTGTCTTGGCGGAGACCGCGATGGCGTCGTCGGCGGGGAGGCCTACGGACTTTTCGATCATCTCCTTGGTGCGTTCGATGTCGGCGCTGGGGAGGTCTATCTTGTTGATAATGGGAATGATTTCGAGGCCGTTCGAGATCGCGAGATAGGCGTTGGCGAGGGTCTGGGCCTCGACGCCCTGGGAGGCGTCGACGACGAGGAGGGCGCCTTCGCAGGAGGCGAGGGAGCGGGAGACCTCGTAGGAGAAGTCGACGTGGCCGGGGGTGTCGATGAGGTTGAGCTGGTAGGTTTCGCCGTCGTGGGCCTTGTACATCATGCGGACGGTGTGGGCTTTGATGGTGATTCCGCGCTCGCGCTCAAGGTCCATGGCATCAAGGACTTGCGCCTGCATCTCACGCGCCGTGACGGAGCCGGTCAGCTCCAGGAGCCGGTCGGAGAGGGTGGACTTGCCGTGGTCAATGTGCGCGATGATCGCGAAGTTGCGGATGTGACTTGGATCCATTTTGTAGCTGGGTGGCCTCAGTCCTCATGTTAACACCCGGAGTGAGGACGGTTTTCGCGCACCTTTTTTCGGTCGTGGTGGACTGGTGTTTTTGCCGGTGATATCGCGAAAACCGGGTGCTTCGACGTGGTTTTATTTGTGCTTAGAGTGGACATTTGCGTGGTAAAAGGCGGTGAAGCGACACCGCTTGTTCGCGGGCTGAAACTACGCCACGTTTTCGGAGTTTATTTTCTGCCAGGTGGAAGGAGTGGGGCTTGCTTCGCGAATGGCACTGCTGGAGCAAAGTTCTCGATGGCGTGTAGGTCCATCGAACCGCAGGTTCCTCCGCTGCGCTGCGGAATGACAAACAGAAGGACAGGCAAAGGCAACGGCATACAGCCGTCGCTTACAATGGCAGAGAAGATGGTGCGGATGAATCTTTGGAATGGGTTGCGGCGGTGTGCGTTGGTGGTGGGGTGCGCGCCGCTGCTGCTGCTGGCGGGGTGTCCGCAGCAGCAGGCGGGCGCGCCGGGCAAGGCATCGAAGCAGGCGACCGCTCCTGCGATCGGAACGAATGGCACCTCCGGGCAGCTGGGTGAAGCCGGTATCTCGACGGGGCAGGCGGTGGACAGCGGGGCCAAGGCGTACAAGGCGCAGGAGCTGATCAACCAGGCGGAGGGGTCGTACAGGAGCGGCGTGGATAACTATCGCGCGGGGCACCTGGATGCGGCGCGCACGGACTTCGATGCCGCAGTGGATGTGATGCTGACCAGCGGGATGGACCTAAAGGCGGACCCGCAGCTTGCCGACGAGTTCGATCACCTGCTGAATGCGGTGAACTCGCTGGAGATGAGCGCGTTGAAACAGGGCAACGGTTTTTCTCCGCAGATCGAAGCTGCGCCGCTCGATACAGCCAACGAGGTAACGTTTCCGCCGAATGCGGCGTTGAACGCGAAGGTTGCGGCCGAGCTGAAGACGACGCAATCGGACTTTCCCCTGGTGGTGAACGATTATGTGGCGGGCTTCATCAGCTATTTCACCAACTCGCCGACGGGCCATGCGCATCTTGTGCGGTCGCTGGAGCGCGCGGGCAAGTACAAGGACATGATCGCGAAGGATCTGCGGGCCGAGGGTCTGCCGCAGGACCTGATCTATCTTGCGGTGGCGGAGTCGGGCTTTCAACCGCAGGTCGTGAATGCGCAATCGGGGGCCGGCGGAATGTGGCAGTTCATGCCGTTCCAGGGAGCGTACGGTCTTACACGCAATGGCTACTTCGATGAGCGGTTCGATCCCGAGAAGTCTTCGATTGCGTATGCGAAGTACATGAAGACGCTTTACAACCAGTTTGGGGATTGGTACCTGGCGATGGCCGCGTATAACTGGGGGCCGGGGAATGTGCAGCGCTCGGTGATGCGGACGGGGTATGCGGATTTCTGGGAGCTGTATCGCCGCAACGTGCTTCCGGCAGCTACGAAGAACTACGTGCCGGGTATTATCGCGGCGATCATCATGGCGAAGAACCCGGCGCAGTATGGGCTGGAGAACGTGGTGCCTGAGGCTGCGGTGGTATCGGATACGGTGACGGTGGACGATGCGGTGGACCTACGCCTGGTGGCGGATGTGACGGGCGCATCGCTGCCGGAGATCGTGGCCTTGAATCCGAGCCTGCTGCGCATGACGACGCCGCGCGACATGCCGTTCGACCTGCACATACCAGTGGGGACGAGCGACATTTTCGCCTCGCGCCTTAAGGACATTCCCGAGGACAAGCGAAGCAGCTGGCGTTTCCATGTGGTGCGCAGCGGAGAGACGCTGGATGGAATCGCCCTGGCGTTGCATGCCCACGCGAGCGATATCGCGGAGGCGAACGATCTGCCTGTGGGGGGCGAGGTGGACCTGGGCGATGAGCTTGTGATTCCGGTTGCAGGCGCGACGGCGAGTGTGCGCACGGCGCGGTATGCGGTGCATCGGGGCGATACGCTGGTGACGGTTTCGGACCGCTTCGGCGTTTCGGTGGAACAGTTGCGGCGTTGGAATCATCTGCGGTCGAATGCGGTGCGGCCGGGCAGCTCGCTGGCGATTGCGGAGCCGGTGAAGCTGGCGCCTCATGTGCGCGGGCGGCGGGGAGCGGTGCGGGGGCGGCGGGAGGTGGCGGCGAGGGCGGGGCGCGGGAGCGGTTCGTCACGTTCGGCATCTTCACGTTCGGCTTCGACGCGTTCGGCTTCGGCACATGCGTCTTCGACACATGCGACTTCGACACATGCGAACTCGGCCAATCGAAACACGAGGCCGAGGTCTTCTTCGGAGGTCGCGACGAAGAGTACAGGTGCGAAGGCGACGCGAGCGCCATCCAAAAAGAAACTGCAAGCTGCACGATAAGCTACCTGCCTGAAAAGAGTGCTTGCCATCGGTAGCGTGTCGATGCATTCTGTTGCTAGAATCTCGTGCCGGGATACAAGGATGTTTTCGTGCTGCATAGAACTGGAAGCAGACGCGAGTGAGTGAGACAGGCGCAACGTACAACGGATGATGGACCGAGGGAAACGATGATGATGTTCGACGACACGATCAAGCTCCATGCCGCG
Organism: Edaphobacter sp.; assembly: GCA_965277265.1. Classification (GTDB taxonomy): domain Bacteria; phylum Acidobacteriota; class Terriglobia; order Terriglobales; family Acidobacteriaceae; genus Edaphobacter. Next base: position 2,967,614 of record CBDICF010000003.1, on the reverse strand, counting down.
GCAGCGAATGACAACTCGGGCGATGAGATGGAAGAGACCCGCGATGCGACCCAGGGTTTCGACGATGAGGATGACGACGAAGAGGAAGAGGTAACGACGACCTCGGACGATGACGATGAAGAGGACGAGGAAGATACGGACGATGACATCGATGAAGCCGGGGATGAAGACGAGGATGAGGCGGACGATGTTGACGGCCTGATCGAACACGGCACGACGCACGCGGAAGAGGCAGATACGGCCACGCTGCCGCCGTCGACTCTTCCCGGCTATGAGCCGGCGACACGGCTCTCTGTCCAGCCGGTGCGGAATGCGGCGCAGATGAATCCGGGCCAGGCGCTGAAGGACGCGAAGGGCGCTGCGCAGCGATCCAACGGAACGCAGGCAAGGAAGGGACCGGCGAAGAAGGCTGCTTCCGGGAGCGCTGGTTCGGGGAAAGCTGCTTCCAGCAAGGCTGCTTCGGCGAAAGCACCCGTAGCGGCGAAGAAGGCATCGGCGAAGGCTGGTTCCGGCAAGGCTGGTTCCGGCAAGTCCGCTTCGTTAAGGTCCGCTTCGGCTAAGAAGGCAGTTCCGGCAAAGGCAGCTGCAAAGACTGCTGCCGCGAAGAAGGCGGGGGCAGCCAAGGGCAATACCACGAGATCAGGATCTGCCGCGAAGAAGTCCAGTGCTCCGCGCGGCGGTAAGGCCGCTCCTAAGAAGGCGTCCGGCAACAAGGGCACTGCAAGCAGTAAAAAACCAATGACGAGAGGTACTACCTTGGCAACGAAGAAAGTAGCAGCAAAGAAGGCACCGGCAAAGAAGGCAGCAGCGACCAAAGCTCCTGCGAAGAAGGCAGTAGCGGCAAAGGCTCCTGCCAAGAAAGCAGTCGCGAAGAAGGCTGTCGCGAAGAAAGCTGTTGCAAAGAAGGCGCCGGCAAAGAAGACCGCAGCGAAGAAGACCGCAAAGAAGTAAGCATCCCGTTAAGGCAAGCAAAAAGGCCCGGACTCCTCGATCGAGAGCCCGGGCCTTTTTGCGTCTGCAAAGCTGTTGTCCTGCCGGACGGGTCTCCTGCGCGGAGTGCGGTCACTTCGTGACTTGTATACCGGTCTTGACTACTTCTGCGGCAAAGGCCCTCCCGTCGGTCGGGATTGACACAAGATTGCATCGGTTGTTTATTTCTTTTCGGCGTTAATTGCGGCTAGGACTTCGGTGCTGTGGACATTGGGGTCCACCTTCTCCCAGACCTTGACGACCTTGCCTTCAGGCGAGATGAGGAAGGTCTCGCGGTTGGCGAACTTGGCGACGCCGAAGTTCTTGATGGGAACGCCGTACTCGTCGACTACCTTGTGATCGGGGTCGGCGAGGAGCTTGAAACCGAAGGTGTCCTTGGCGCACCAGGCTTTGTGGCCCTCGACGGTATCGAGGCTTACGCCGAGCACAACGGCGTTGAGCGCCTGATACTTGGAGAGGTCACGCTGAAAGTTATGGGCCTCGATGGTGCAGCCGGTGGTCTGGTCCTTGGGGTAGAAGTAGAGAACGACCCATTGGCCTTTGTAGTCGGTGAGGCTGACGGGTTTATCTTCCTGCGACGGCAGGGTGAAGTTGGGCGCGGTGGCTCCGGCCTGTATGGTGTCGGCCGCATAGGCTTTGCGGCCGGTAGAGGAGGCTGCGGCTGTGGCGAGGATGACTGCTGTCCAGATTGCTTTGCGCATGGTGTTCCCTTCCCTTCTGTTTCATTCTGTGAAGAGTGTATGCCACGAAGATGCAGCCGTCCGGCCGGGGAGTGGTCCGGCGGTGTTGGAGGGCGGTGCTAGGGCGGATTTCGTACGGGTGTACACCAAAAAAACTGTCCTGCCGGACGGGCCCGCTACGCGCGGGGCGGTCACTTCGTGACTTGTATACCTTGTCTTGACTGCGTCGTCTGCATGGGCCCTCCCGCTGGTCGGGATGGAGAACGGTGCACGTCAGTTGGAGAGCCGCTCTAAACGACGAATCCGGTATCGAACTCGATGTAGTTGTCGAGGTGGTCCTTGACGACGCGATAACACTCGCAGGCCTTCTTTTCGAGCCCGGCAAGATCGAGAATGCGAACGATGCCGCGGGTGTAATCGATGAGGTCCTGCTGCTTGAGGGCGGCGGCGACGACCGAGACAGTAGGCCGTGTGCTGCCCAGCATGTCAGCGAGAAATTCCTGGGAGATGGGATAGGTTTCGGCCTTCGAACGGTCGGCACAGAGGAGAAGCCAGCGGGCGAGACGCTGCTCGATCGCGTGTTTGGCGTTGCAGGCGGCCGACTGGGTGGCCTGGGTGAGCTGAGCCTGAACATAGCGGAGGGCAAGGTCGTGAAAGTGTCCTGCGCGCTGGAACTCTTTTCGCGCGCAGTCCATGGAGGAGGTGAAGCCGTGCCCTGCGATCTGCATGTAGACGCTGTTGAGACTGTGGCGGGTGCCCATGAGGCCTGAGACGCCCATGACGGCTTCAAAGCCGAAGAGGCCGACCTCGACCTGGGAGCCGTCCTTGAAGGTGGTGGTCATGGAACCGACGCCCTCTTCGATGAAGAAGAGATGATCGATGGTGCGGCCGGGCGATTCTATCTCGTGCCGGACCTCAAGGGTGACCGGGCGGAGGTCGAGGCGATCGATGATGCTGGGTTCGAGATTCTGGAGGAGCTTGTTCTGAAAAGACTTCGGATCCATGGGTCTCGCTTCCTTGCCGGCTCCTCAAATCGAGGCGTATGTCGGTCAGCCCACCAAGTATGCACGGAGAACCGGATATGTACAAATCCGGGCGCAGGGTTGAATGACCGGGGTATTCAGATGCCGAGGACGGCGATGCCCGCGAGGTTGGCGTCGGCGAGGATGGCGGCGGGATCGAACAGGAGGGTTTTGCCGGCTTGGATGGCGAGGCAGGTTGCGCCTGCGGCTTGCATGGTATGGATGGTGTCGACGCCGATGACGGGGACGTCGAAGCGCATGTCCTGATTGGGCTTGGCGACCTTGACGACGGTGAGGGCGCGGCGGAGGGTGGAGGCGCCTGACGGGCCGGAGTCTTCGAGGGCGCGGAAGAGGGCTCCGGCGCGGGCGATGGTGGCGTCGGTGCCCTCCATGGCTTCGACGGCGACGCAGGCCTGGGCGGCGATGACGACGGTCTGGCCGAGGTCGTAGGCGGCGATGGCGCGGGCGACGGTGCTGCCGTAGGCGATGTCGTGGAGCTCGTGCTGGTCGGGGGCGCGGCGGGTGAGGACGCCGGGCTGGGCGAGGAGGGGCTCGAGGTATTGGGTGGAGGAGATGAGCTCGATGCCTTCGTCGGCGAGGACTTTGGCAATGGCTCCGAGGAGCATGTCGGTGGATCGGGTGCGGAGGTTGAGGAGGAGTTTGGCGAGGCGCCAGTCGGGCCGGATGCTGGAGAAGATGTGCGTGTGCTTGACCTGGCCGGCCATGACGGCGCGGGTGACGCCTTCGGACTGGAAGGTTTCGATGAGGCGGGAGAGCTCGCCGAGGGAGAGCCAGTGGACGCGGATGCGGGGGTCGGCGGCGGCACGGAGGTCGATCTCGGGGTCGGTCTCTTGCTGGATGGCGGCGACGACGACGGTGAGGTTGTGGGCGCGCGCGGCGTCGAGGAGGAGGAAGGGAAAGCGTCCGTTGCCGGCGATGAGGCCGAGTGTGGTGTTCGAGCTGGCGGCGGCTGTCTTCAAGTCAGGCTACCGACGCGAGGCCGTTCTTCTTGACCAGGGTGAGGAGCTTGAGGGATGCGCCCTGGGTTTTTTTCTCGCCGCGTTCCCATTGCGAAATGAGGTTTACCGAGACGCCGAGATGCCGGGCGAAGACGGCCTGGCTGGCCATCTCGCGCTCGCGGATGGCGGCGATCTGGCGGTGTTAGAGGCTTGACGGGGGCGAGGCAGAGTTCGTCGAACTCCCGCATGGTCCTCTTGGGAAGCATTCCGGCGGAGACAAGGTCCATCGCGAGCGAATGAGCTGCTTCAATCTGTTTGCTACGAAATTTCGTTTTCATCGCAAAATACCTAGATCAATTTACCTTCGTCGACGGCTGCCTGAACAGATGCGCACTTAGTGTTACAGACGAGAAGCGCTACTTGATGATGCCGCGGGTGCTGTTGGCGATGAAGTCGGCCAGGTAGGCTACGTGTTCGCCTGCGGCGCCGGAGGCGAGGGTTTCGCGGATGCTGGCGAGGGCGTCGGAGGTGTTGAGTTTGGAGGCGAGGAGGGTGCGGTAAGCGGCGCGGAGCTCTTTGAGCTGGGCGGGGGTGAAGCCGCGGCGCTCAAGGCCTACCTTGTTGAGGCCGTAGGCGTGGTTGTTGCGTTCGATGCTGGTGAGCGAGTAGGGGAGGACGTCCTGGGTGATGGTGGTGCCGCCTCCGATGTAGGAGTATTTGCCGATGCGGCAAAACTGGTGAACGGGACAGAGGGCGCCCACGACGGCGTAGTCCTCGACGGTGACGTGGCCGGCGAGGGTGGCGGAGTTGGCGAGGATGCAGTGGGAGCCGATGTGGGAGTCGTGGCCGATGTGGGTGTAGGCCATGATGAGGCACTCGTTGCCGACCGTGGTGACGCCGCCTCCGCCTTGTGTACCGCGAGAGATGGTGACGTACTCGCGGATGGTGTTGTTGTCGCCGATTTCTAGACGGGTGGGTTCGCCCGAGTATTTGAGGTCCTGGGGGGCGATGCCGAGGCAGGCGAAGGAGAAGATGCGGTTGTTGTGGCCAAGGGTGAGGTGGCCGCCATCTCCTCCTCCGAGGACGACGTGGGAGACGAGTTCGCAGTTCTCGCCCAGGACGACGTTGGGGCCGATGGTGCAGAAGGGGCCGATGGTGCAGGTTGCGGGAATGTGTGCACCGGCGGCGATGATCGCGGTTGGGTGGATGCTCACTCTGCTGGAGCCTCTGTTTTTTTCGTGACCCGGGGGACGACCTGGCACATGACGGTGGCATCGCAGACGAGTTTGCCATCGACGGTGATGCTGCCGAGCATCTTGACGGCACGGCTGCGCCACTGCTGGACGGTGACTTCGATGCGGAGCTGGTCGCCGGGGAGGACGGGGCGGCGGAAACGGGCGTTCTCGATGCCGGTGAAGACCATCAGCTTCTGGTCGCGGTCGGGAATCTCGGTGAGGAGAAGAGCGCCACCGGTCTGGGCGATGGCCTCGACCATGAGGACGCCGGGCATGATGGGATAGCCCGGAAAGTGACCCTGGAAGTGGGGCTCGTTGATGGTGACGTTTTTTATGGCGACGATGCGCTGTTTGCGCTCCATCTCGACGACGCGGTCGATGAGGAGGAAGGGATAGCGATGAGGCAGCAGGGCCATGATTTCGAGGATGTCCATGGTCTGGGGAACCATGGTCTGGGGAACCGGGTTCTGGGGAGTTGCCGGTTGGTCGCTGGAGGCGTGATCGGGGGGAGAGTCGGGCGTTGTGTCGGGCATGGCAAGGATGAGTATAACTGCGGGATGGGGGAAGAACCGTTGCGGAGTCCGGGAATCCGGAGGCCGGCTGTTCTCCTCCGTGCGGGCTATCTCTTGAGTGAAGGGAGACTGCTGGTACAGGCTCGGGAGAGACTGCGGCCCTGAAAAAAAGCTGCGCCTGTGGAGTAAAGTTGAGGTGCGGGTTCAGGCACATGGAAGGTGTTCGGGTCGTTCGGGTAATGGCACTCACACGCGCGCGCCGGGCCGCTCTTGGCAGGAAATGCCTGTTGCTGTGGATGGCCGTTTCCATGGCTTTGTGGGGACAGGCTCTACGGTCTCAGACTCTCCCACCGGATCGCACGGCTGTTGCCCACGCTTCGTCCAACGCTTCCGGCCCAGGCGGCGCAAAGGATGACCTGGACAACTGTCGTGTCCATCGCGTGACCGGCCTTCCGGGAAGCCGCCTGTTCGCCAGCGATTTTATCGAAGCCATCGCAGGCGACCCTGCTCCCGGGGCCAACGATCCTGACGTGATATGGGGCCTGACGGCGGACCTGAGCAGCCAGGTGCCAGTGCAGGATCGAGCCATGTACATATCCAAGTCACTGGACGGCGGCGCGACGTGGACGCAGGTCGCACGGGTGGACGCACGGTATTTCGACGCGAAGATCGGCGAGGGCCTGCGGAACGGATTCAGTGTGTCTCCCGGGGGGAAAGACTTTGTGATCACCACCCAACTGGGGGCCTTTCAGGTCGTTCCTCAGCCGGGCCTGTCTGAGCCGCTGGTGAAGGGCATCCCCGGTCCTCGCGTTCCTGCTTCGCCCCCGCGGATGCCGATTCCGAAGAATCCGGGCGATCCTGTCAGAGCCAATGTCGTCCAGATCACCGCGGACGGAGAGCATCTCCTGGTCGGCTACGGCTACTTTGACCTTGACCCGCAGCTCTTCAGGTATCGCAAGGACAAGGACGGCTCATGGATCGAGGATGGCACGCTGCCTCCTCCTCCCACAGAGATGGATCTTCTCTCGATGCAGTTCGACGATCCGAACAGACCGGATCCCGGCTTCCTTTTTCTGGGAACCGGCGATCAGGCCTACCTGCTGAACCTTCAATCCAGGCGTTGGAGCCGCATCGACGGGGTGGGTCCGGACTCTGCGATCCATGGGATGACTGTCGTGGGCGGGCTTCATCTGGCGGCCTGTTGGGGAATCTATCTTCCCACAGGCCCGGGCACGGTGAGGAGAGTGATCGATGCGAGCTTTCTGCTGCATCGAAGCACGGATGAGTCAGGTTCCAACCTGCGTGCCTACAGCGTGGAGGTCGACCCTGCGAACCAGAACCGGGAGGTAGTTACCTCGCTGACGGGCGTGTACACCAGCCAGGATAATGGCGATAGCTGGTCCCGGGTGAATGGTCTTCCGGAAGAAGAGTTCCGCACCGCGCACTTCGATTCTGACGGAACAATCCTGGTTTCTGGCATTGCGGGGACGTTTCTGGTCGATCCGTTCTCGGACGGCTGCGCGCCCCGCCTTGAACTTCGGGGCCGGTAGAACGCCTGAAGGGAAGGTGTGTAGGCCCATCGACCCGCAGGTCGCTCCGCTGCGCTGCGGGATGACAAACAAAAGGAAAGACAACGGCCACCGCAGATTCCTCCGCTGCGCTACGGAATGACAAAAAGATTGCCTGGTTCCGGGGATGAGGATTACTTCTTTTTGACGAGGATGTCCTGGGTGAAGGCGCCGGGGGGCAGGTCGATGTTGTACTCGAATCGGGTGAAGAAGGTCTGGCTGCTCATGTCGCCGTTGTGGTAGCGGGTGAGGGTGAAGGCGGTGGGCAGGCCCTGGATGGTGTGGTAGTCGTCGTACTCCTCGGCGTCCTCGTCGTGGTCCTTGAAGGTTTCGTTGCGCCACTCGAAGGTGCGGCGGAGGGGGAGGTGGGTGGCGGCGTCGAGTTCGATGGTGACGGCGTCGTTATTCGCGCTGAGGACGGTGACCTTGTCGGCGAGGCGGCGCTCGACCATGGACGCGCCCTGGGAGACGACCATGACGTCGGGGGCTTTGAGCCAGGTGCGGACGACAGCTTCGATGGAGTGGTCCTGGCGGCGGTAATAGTCGGTGACCTGGTCGGCGGGGAGGGGGTTTCTGCCTTTGTAGGTGATCTCGTAGCCCGCACCACCGGTCCAGATCTGGACGACGTCGATCTTCTTGCCGGGGAGGATCATGCTCTTGTCGGTGATGAAGCCTGTGCGTTCGGCCTCGGGGCGGTTGGGGCCGGCGAACTGGTGGATGGCGCTGAAGTTGATGACGATGCCAGTGGGTGCTCCGCGGAAGAAGCGGGCGAGTTGGCCGAACTGCTGCACGTTGCGGCGGTTGAGCCAGGCGTCGCCGCCAAGAGCCTGGACCATCTCGTCGAGGAGTTGGTGCCCGCGCTGCTCGGGGGTCTGGCCGGAGGGCTGGACGGGGGCGGCGCTGGGGATGTCGCCGGCTTGACCCCGGGCGGCGGTCGCGAGGCTGGCTACAAGGCCGATTGCTAGGGCGAACACGGCAGGGGAGGCGGTCTTCTTCCCGGTCTTCCTTGTCTTCATTGCCGCTCCGTTCAGCCGATGAGGACCGCGCCGCCGTTGACGTTGAAGATTTCGCCCGAGATGAAGCCGGCGTAGGGGGTGCAGAGGAAGAGGATGGGGCCGGCGATCTCGTCGACATGGCCGGCGCGGCCGAGGGGGATGGCTGCGAGGGCGGGTTTGGAGAGCTCGGGGTCGCCGAGGACGCCGGCGGTCATTTCGGTGTTGACCCAGCCGGGGGCTACGCAGTTGCAGTAGATTCCGTGGGCGGCGAGTTCGGTGGAGAGGCTTTTGGTGAGGCTGATGATGGCGCCTTTGCTGGCGGCATAGTCGGCGTGGAAGGCTTCGCCGCGCTGGCCGGCGGAGGAGCTGACGAGGACGATGTGGCCGCGGGCGCCGGTCTGGGTGCGTCCTGGAACGTGAGTGTCGGACTGGCTTTGCATCTGGTTGACGGCGGCCTGGACGAGCCCGAAGCTGCTATCGAGGTTGATGCTGAGGGTCTTGCGCCACTGGTCTGTCGTCATGGTGGCGATGGGCGCGTTGTGCGGGGGCCAGATGCCGTGATTGACGATGAGGCAGTCGAGACGGCCGAAGACAGCGGAGGCAGCAGCGACGAGGGCGCGTCCGTCTTCGGCGGTGGCGAGGTCGTGCCGAATGGCGCGGCAGAGGTCCGGACCGCCGCAGCCGGCGACGAGGGCTTCGGCTTCAGGGGTGCGGGACTGGAAGCTGAAGACGACGCGCGCGCCGGCCTGGCGGAACAGCCGGACGGTGGCCGCGCCGATTCCACGCGAGCCGCCTGTGATGAGCGCGACTTTGCCGGTGAGGGATAGGGCTAGTCCTGTAGAATTCGGCATCCTCTTGACGCTAACGAAACAGTACACTGTTGTGCAAGTGCCAAGGACCGTCGATGTCTACCGTGAATTTCCAGGAGCTTCGCATGAAGAACGCCGTACTGGTTGTCCGCATTCTGCTGGGGCTGATCTTTCTCGTGTTCGGCCTGAACGGATTTCTGCACTTTTTGCCCCCGCCTGTGATGGTGGGCGATGCCGGTGTGCTGCTGGCTCTGCTGATGACGCATCAGTGGATGACGTTCGTTTTTCTTTTGGAACTGATCGGCGGAATTCTGCTGCTGGTGGGGCGCTTCGTTCCGGTTGGGCTGACGCTGCTGGGGCCGATTATAGTGAACATCCTGCTGTTTCATATTCACTTCGATCCATCGGGAATCGCGGTGCCGCTGGTTGTGCTGGTGCTTGAACTGTTTCTGATCTATGCGTACTGGCCAGCGTTCGCGGGCATCTTCCGGGACAATGAAAAGATGTTCTGATGGGGTCCCAGGAGAGTGAGGCTTACCACTGATCTGCACGGATGACACCGATCGGGAATGTGCGACGGCGGTTTTCAGTGGCTCCTTGTTTTCTTCATGGTTTTCTTCGCGGTTTTCTTCGCGGCCGACTTTTCGGCGAGCAGCTTTCTGCGGTCGGCGATGAGGCGTTTCTGCTGGGCTGCGGGCGATGCGAGGACGGCGCGGGTGCGGGGCGGGAGTTTGGCGAGGGTGAGTTGATGGGCTGCGCGAAGCTCCTTCTCCCAGTCCGCGGTACGGAAGACGCTCCAATATTTGGCGGCTACCCAGAAGATGCGGGCCATATAGGGTGCGGGAACGATGCCTTCGACTTCGAGGAGTTCGGGGTAGCGCTCAGGACCGGCGGCGTATGAGATGACGGCGCTTGTTTTTTGCTGATGGCGCTGGTCGCTGTCGAGGTCGTCCAGGTTGACGAGCGCGAACATCTTGCCGCCGATGGCCTTGTCGCCGACCCAGAAGACCAGGTTCGCGCCCCATTGCATGGTCTCGACGGCGTGGGGCAGGGTGAGGAGAAAGGCACGGATGCGTTCGGCGTACATGCGGGGAGTATAGAACGGAGGCTAAGGGTTCCGTGGGGGCGAGTTCGCTTGCGGGATTGGCCTCCCACCGAACGCGGGCGTGGAACGTCCAATGGGCAGGCATTCACGGTTTGGGCCGAGAGGCGAGAACGCGGAGTGCGGCAGGTTCGATACACTCTGGCAGCAGGTGAAATTTTTGCAGGGCGAAAAGAGCTTCCTTCCGAATGAAAAGACAAGGCATGGGCGCCGGGGCGGCCGGTTTGATCCTGTTGGCGTTGGGTTTCAGGGGCGACGCGGCTACGGCGGCTACTGCAGTGGTTGCGCCGAGATCGAATGCGGCGCTGATGGATACGATGGAGGCCGAGCTGCACCGGGCGATGGGAACGCTGGGCAGCAACGCTGACGGGAGTTCGGAGCCTAAGCCCTACTTTCTGAGCTATGCGGTGTCGGATAGCGATGGGATGAGCATGGCGGCGGAGTTCGGCGCGATGACGGGGTCGCACGAGAGCCGGCGCCGAACCGCGGATGTGCAGGTGCGGCTGGGCACACCGGCTGAAGACAACACGCACGGGGATCACCGCAACAGCGCGCTGACGACGATTCCGCTTCCGCTCACCGATGATCGCGAGGCGATTGCGCGGAGCCTCTGGTTTGCCACGAACCGGGGGTACGGGAAGGCGTTGGACAGCTACCTAAAGGTGAAGACGGAGCAGCAGGTCCGCGCGAAGGAGGAAGACGCTTCGGCGGATTTTTCGAGCGAGCCTGCGACGGACGCGATCCTGCCTGAGGCTCCCGCGCTGGCGGTGGACCGGGCGGCATGGGAGACGCGGCTGCGCGAGCTTTCGGGATTGTTCAAGCAGTATCCGGACATTTTTTTCGACAACGTGGTGCTGGAGGCGTCGACTGAGACGGACTACTTCGTCTCGTCGGATGGGACGAAGGTGGCTACACCGAACCACGTCGCGCGGCTGGTGATGGTGGCCCGGACACGCGCCGCGGATGGGATGGATATGTTTCGCGCGGAGACCTTTGAGGCGGACGAGGTGGCGCACCTGCCGGACCAGAAGATCCTGATGGACAAAGCGGTCGCGATGGCGAAGAATCTCGAAGCGCTGCGGGCGGCTCCAGTGACGGAGCCGTTCAACGGCCCTGCGATCCTGAGCGGACGGGCCTCGGCGGTGTTCTTTCACGAGGTGCTGGGGCACAGGCTGGAGGGACAGAGGCAGCGCGGCGACGAAGAGGGACAGACGTTCACGAAGCTGCTGGGCAAGCAGATACTGCCGCCGTTTTTGAGCGTGGTGGACGACCCGACGCTGACCACGTTCCAGGGGACTTCACTGAGCGGGCACTACAGCTACGACGATGAAGGCCAGCCGGCGCGCAGGGTGGACCTGATCAAGGATGGCGTGCTGGACACGTTCCTGATGTCGCGGCTGCCGATCGCGAGCTTCGCTTCGAGCAATGGGCATGGGCGCGCGGAGGTGGGGCATATGCCGACGGGCCGCCAAGGGAACCTGATCGTCACGTCCACGAAGACGGTGAGCGATGCCGAACTGCGCGAGATGCTGAAGGCCGAGGCGAAGAAGCAGGGCAAGGCCTACGGGCTTTATTTCGAGGACATCTCGTCGGGATTCGCGGTGACGACGCGGCGTTCTCCGCAGGCATTCCAGGTGATTCCGCTGGTGGTGTACCGGGTGTATGTGGACGGGCGCCCGGACGAACTGGTGCGCGGCGTGAGCATTGTGGGAACGCCGCAGGCCGCGCTGAATCGCATTCTCGCCACCGATAACCGGCAGGATGTCTTCAACGGGATCTGCGGTGCGGAGTCGGGAAGCATTCCGGTGAGCGCGGTTGCTCCGGCGATGCTGGTGAGCGAGATCGAGACGCAGCGGCAGGCACAGGGGACGACACGGCCGCCGATTCTGCCGCCTCCCGGGGCTGGCGGAGATGCGGCTGATAGAAGGGGTGAACAATGAGCGGTCTGATTGGGGACAATGTTCGCCTTGGAAGGCTGTTTTGCGTTGCAGTGTGTGCCGCGGCGATGGTGGGGAGTCTTGCCGGGACGTGTCGTGCAGAGGCAGAGAAGCCGCATGTCGACGATCCGCTGCTGCGTGCGATGCAGACGGAGCTGGACCGGGAGAAGGCGCTGCTGTTGCTGCCTGGGATGCAGCGGCCGTACTTCATCGAGTACCGGGTGGACGACCTGCACTCCTACGAGGCGGTGGCGAACTATGGCGCGTTGACACGGGAGGAGACCGGACGCGAACGTGTGGTGCGGGTGACGGTGCGGGTGGGCGACTATGTGTCGGACAGCAGCAGCAGCCGGGGCGACGGCGTGATCGAGCTTGCGCCGACGGACGATAACGCGGAGGCGCTCCGGTATGCGTTATGGACGGCGACGGATGCAGCCTACAAGAATGCGCTGCGCGCCTACTCGGCCAAACAGGCGACGCTGAAGCAGTTTCAATCGAAGCAGACGCAGCACGACTTCGCGGAGGTGAAGCCGGTGGAGCATATCGGTCCGCTGGTGGCGTTGACGCTGGACCGCGAGGGATGGAAGCAGCGGATCGTAGAGGCCAGCGGGCTGTTTGCGACAGCCCCGGAGACGCGCGGCTTCGCGGAACACGTAGCATATTCGACCGCGAACATACGCGGGATTGCGGTGAATCGCTACCTCGTCAACACGGAAGGCACGGTGCTGCGCCAGGGCTACACCGGGTACGACGGAGAGATTAATGTCGGCGGCCAGGCCGCGGATGGGATGCAGCTGGCGCGCAACAATGGAACGGTCGCGGTGGATGCGAAGGACCTTGAGAGCGCCTCCGCGTTTCGCAAGCGGACCATCGAGGACCTGAAGAGCCTGGAGGAGCTGCGCAATGCGCCGGTGGTTTCGGCCGACGACTATCACGGGCCGGTGCTGTTCAGCGGGGACGCGGCGGCGGACGTGATGGACCGGCTGTTTGTGCCGAACGTGGAGGCGGACCGGCCGGAGATGGGAACGACGGCCCGCACGACGGGAGCCTACTCTTCGAGCTACAAGTCGCGCGTGCTGCCGGAGATGTTCAGCGTGACGGACGATCCGCTCGAAAGCAGGTTCGACGGCAAGCGGCTGCTGGGCAGCTATGCGTTCGACGACCAGGGGGTGCCGGCGGAGGCGGTGAACGTGGTGGCGGCGGGTACGCTCAACAATTTTCTGATCGGGCGCGAGCCGGTGAGGGACTTCGCCGCCTCGAACGGGCATGGCCGCGCGGCACCGGGACAGGCGGCCCATGCGCGCGCTGGCGTGCTGGTGTTCAAGGCCAGCCATCCGCTCTCGAAGAAGGACCTGACGGACCGGCTGCTGCAGATGGCGAAACAGCAGGGCCGCGACGTGTACGAGGTGGAGACGCTGGGCGGCGAGCTGGTTCCGCGGATGCTGTACCGCGTGCATCCGGACGGCAGCCGGGAGCTGGTGCGGGGAGCCAGCTTCGACGAGCTGGACAATCGCAGTCTAAGGTCGGATATCGTGGCGGCGGGCGATGATGCCTATGTGTCGAATGCACTGTCCGCGGTGCCGAAGACGATTATTGCGCCGAGCATGTTGTTCGACGACATCGGCGTGAAGCGGGCGACGGTGGAACAGCAGAAGCTGCCTTACTATGGGCCGCCTGCTTTATCCGGAAAAGAAGGCCAGTAACGATGCACTTTACACCGCATCTGGATTCACGCTTGGTTCGTGCAGGAGCCGTAGCGTTGGCCATTGTGCTGCTTTACGGCAGCCGCCTGAGCAAAGGCACGGTGCGGGAGACGCCGGAGGGTCTTGCCTTCCGGATCAAGCCGCTCTTTGCCTGGTCGCGCGCGATTGCGCTGCCGGCGTACATGCTGTTCTTCGTTTACATGATGACGGTGCAGAAGCAGGCGGTGCCGTGGTGGATGGCGCTGCTGTTTGTCGCGGCGGTTGCGCTGGGGTTGATGCAGATGCCGGGCACAATTGTGCTGACGCCGACGGCGATTACGCAGCGCTTCTGGCTGCAGCCCTCGAAGGCGATTCCGTACGACCAGGTCGCGGCGCTTCAAGGGATGCAGGGCGGACGCATGACGGCTGTAGTTGGGGAAAACCGGATAAGGATTACCCATAGCTCGAATCACTGCGCGGCGTTGGAGTTTCAGAAGGAGATGGAGCGGCGCACGGGCATGCGGGTGATCGTTTAGCGCGGATGGTGTCCTGCCGGACGGGCCTCCTGCGCGGAGGGCGGTCACTTCGTGACTTGTGTACCGGTCTTGGCAAGATCGGCTGCACAGGTCCTCCCGTTGGTCGGGAGGAACATCAGCTGAAGAACGGCGCTAGTCGGTTCGCGTGAGGTAAGGCTGCGCAGCGGGATCTTTGGGATGGATGCCTTCGGCGATCTGGGCGGCCTGGCCTTTGGCGGGAAACCTGGGATTGATGCGTACCCAATGGCCGGTGGGGCCGGCGAACTCGATGACCTTCGCAGTGGTGTAGCGGCGCATCAGATCATTCTTCAGCTTGACGGCGTCGGACTCGCGGGCGAAGGCTCCTACCTGGACACACCAGCGTCCGCCGGGGTCCGCATTGGCGCGAGTGGGCGTGGCAAATGCCTCAACCTTCACCCTGGCGACTCCTGCGCGATAGACTCCGGTGGCCTTTGCGGCGGCCAGGGAGAGGTCGATGATGCGGCCGCGAACGAAGGGACCCCGGTCGGTGATGCGCACCACGACGGACTGATTGTTAGTGAGATTGGTGACTCGTACCACGGTGCCCAAGGGTAGGGTGAGGTTGGCGGCAGTCATGGCATTCTGGTCGTAGACGGTGCCGTCCGCGCCCTTGCGTCCGGCGTAGGGCGGTCCGTACCAGCTTGCGAGGCCGACGTCGGTGGAGGTCGGCCTTCCGAGATTTTCCTGGGGAGGCGTGGGAGTTGCCCTAAGGCTGCCGGACCCGGCGACGTCCGGATAGGTGCGACGGGAATGCGGTGCATGGGCGTTCGAAGCCCAGGCGGGCGACGGGGGCGGAGGCGGGCGATAGGCGCGGGTCGTCTTCTTATGGCAGCCAACCGTACTCAGCACGAGGGCTGACAAGAATGCGGCGGCGATGCGGCGTACCCAGCTCACGGCTTGGGCACGTCCGGCCGGGGAGGGGGAGGAGCGGAGGGCGGCGTTCCGCGGGCATGATCGTCCATTCGCTGGGCGAGCCTGTGCAGCTCGGCGGCGGCATCGCGCAGGGCCTCGGAGCTGTTGCGCCTGATGTCGGGAACGATCTCGTCGTTGACGTAGGAAGCGAAACGCCGCAGATCCGTCTCCAGGCGCGAGGCGGTCTCACGCAGCTGCTGTTCCCATGGACGCTTCGACTCTCCGTTGGACATAAGCGCACCTCACCACCTTCGATTATGAGTATGAGGAAAATGCCAGGTCAATGTCCATCGCACGCTATGATGCCGGGAGTGCCGTTGTGGTAACGGCGATCGCCCCGGCGGAGGATGCACGGGCGAGACGGATCGAATAGATTCAACGGGCGCAAGGGAGAGGATCGAATACAACTTGCCGCAGTCCGAATGCGTCCGAAAAAGTAGATGCAGAAGATGATCGCGAGCATCGTTGCGAGGTATTCGCCTCTGCCTGATCCGGCGGCAAATTCCGGAAAGTTCCGAGGTGAATGTTTGAGCACGACACCGTGGTCTGGAGTTTCAAAACCATCCTATGCGCCGGGCGCGCTGATGTGGCTAGTGGTGGTGTTTCTGGGAACGACGTTGCGTGCGGGGGCTCAGGATTTGTCGCAGGCAGGGCTGAGTTCCACCCGGAAAGTCGAAGCCTCGATTAGCCTTCCCGATGCACCGGGCGAAAGATCCTGGGATGAGAGTAGCAGTTCTCTCCAGAGCTCTCCGTCGCCCGACAAATCATCTTCGACGCCTGAGCAGCAGACTCAGCCCGAATCCATTGGTGAAGGACTGCTTAGCACACGCAGCGAACGGGTTGTTTTGCCTGGTGCGTCGCCACCGGCGCTCAGCGGGCACCAGAAGAGAGTGTTGGCGTTGAAGGAATCGTTCTCGGTGTTTGGCGCAACGGGCTGGCTGGCGTCGGCGGGCTTCGCTCAGCTTCGGAACAGCTCACCGAACTACGGCACCGACCGGGGAGCGTTTGGCCAGCGGCTTGGCGCGACCGGAGTTCGCAGCATTACAGATAATTTCATTGGGAACGGCATTCTGGCGCCGATTTTGCACGAGGACCCTCGATATTTTGAGATGGGGCCCGGCAACAGTATCGGGAAGCGCCTGCTGTATGCCACGTCGCGGGTCTTCGTGATACGCAGTGATAGCGGACACGATACGGCGAATATATCGCTGCTGGCCGGGAATCTTGCCGGTTCGGCGCTGACCAACGCCTACTTTCCGCCGTTGAATCGAGGTGTGGCGCAGACGGCGATGACCTTCGGGAGCGGTTTGGGCGGCTCTGCGCTCGGCTTCGTTCTGTCGGAGTTCTACGATGACGCACTACGAATCGTCCATATCGAGAAGCGCGAGTAACTCCCCTCCTGTTCGTGTCTAACTAAACAGGGGGAGTTGGATGTACAGGATTCTAGCGGCGGCGCTTGTGTTGTGTGGTGGGTTCGCGATCTGCGCCAGCGGTCAGGCGCCTTTGGCTTCCGGCCCTGGGCTGCCGGACGCCCCGGGTGAGTCCACCGGCGACCAGGCCGGAGTGGTGAACGTTGCGGAGGCCCAGTTCAAAACCACGGGCGAGGGCGCGAGGACCTGCAACGTGTTTCGCTCGATGAAGGTGGTCTATGTCAATCCGCGGCAGCTGGACGAGATCCGCAAACCGTGCAGCGAACTGGTCTATCCC
The DNA here is from genome assembly GCA_965277265.1 of Edaphobacter sp. Lineage (GTDB taxonomy): Bacteria > Acidobacteriota > Terriglobia > Terriglobales > Acidobacteriaceae > Edaphobacter. The sequence goes on along the minus strand of CBDICF010000003.1, from coordinate 2,950,947 downwards.
TACCAGCGATTTCTGACCACCGAATTCGTCATTCCGCTGACTTGGCAACAGAAGGGCTACCTGGCGCTGCATGACCTGACCGACCCGTCGAACTTCGGCACGATTGTGGGGATCTCGGCGATTACGGTAGGGACCGATCCGCACTCCGCGTATGGACCCGGGTGGAAGGGGTTCGGCAAGACGGTGGGAACCAGCCTGCTGCAGGATGCGACGGGGCAGTTCTTCGGCGCATTTGCGATTCCGGTGATCGCGCACCAGGATCCGCGGTACTTTCGGATGCCTCACGCGAAGTTGTCCAGGCGGATTTTGTATTCGGTGTCGCGCACGGTGATCTCGCGCCACGATAACGGGTCGCCCATGGTCAATTACGCCACCTTGTTGAATTACCCGATAGGGGCCGTGCTTGCCAATTATTACGTGCCTGGCATTCAGGGCGATCCAGCTTCGACGGTTGCCCGGATCGCGACCGGAATCGCAACCGATCCGGCGAACAATCTGCTGAACGAATTTCTGCCCGACGTTGCCAGCCGGGTGCATATCCGAATCATTTTTGTGCAGCGCATTTTGAACAATGTGGCCAGCGGCGATAACGGTGTGGGGCTTCAGTAAAAGGGAGAAGCGGTAGGGATCGCTCCATTGGTCGGCTATACTTCGCCGTTTAATGCGGATTCTCGCCATTCGATCCCACAGGCTTCGAGACGGCTGTCCCTTTCCCTTATTCTTGAAGGTGGATGTGAAGGAGTAAGCCGTGTATCTGCTTATGTAGTAAAGCGATACCTCCATACGCGATGCATCTTCCGCCAGCGATTGACATCAGACTAAGCTGATAAGAACGATCAGGAACGACGAGAACGACATTCAGGAGACAACGCAAATGCCGAAGGCCAAATTAGCCGAAAAAGCTCTCACATACGGAGCCAAAGCGGGCTGGGTCGTATTCAACAAGCTGAACTCGATCAGCCCGAATGCCAGCTTCACTCCCCGATGGAGCGACAAGCCGCTGCTGAAGAGCTACCAGAAGGAGAAGCCGCCGCTGGGTTGGCCGCGCACGACCGATTCACTGTGCCCGAAGTGCATCCCTGAGATCCGCCAGCAGATTGTGGACGGCAAGCTGCCGCATGAGATTCTGCTGAACGAAAAGGTCGGCGAGATCAAGGCGCAGATCATCGAACGCGACGGCCAGATTCTGATGGTGAAGGACTGCCCGGTTCACGGCCATTTCGAAGATGTTATGTCGATCGATACGGCGTTCTTCAAGCACCTCGAAGAGGTCTTCCCGGGCCGCGATATTCGCGCCCACAATGACGAAAAGCTGCACAACCACGGCACCTCGACCGTGACGCACGGACGCGGTTCGGTGCTGACGATCGACCTGACCAATCGCTGCAACATGATGTGCGATCCGTGCTTCATGGATGCCAACCAGGTTGGGTTCGTCCATGAACTGACGTGGGACGAGATCAAGACAATGCTCGACAACGCGGTGACGATCAAGCCCCGCCGCCAGATGTCGGTGCAGTTCTCGGGCGGCGAGCCGACGTTGTCGCCGTACTTTCTGGACGCGGTCTCGTATGCCCGCAAGGTCGGGTACACCTCGGTGCAGGCTGCGACGAACGGGATCGAGTTTGCCAAGTCGAAGGAGTTTTCGAAGGCTGCCGCTGAAGCCGGTCTGCGCTATGCGTACCTGCAGTTCGACGGCATCGGCAACGCGGCAAACTCTCACCGCAAGGTTGGCAATGCGTTCGACGTGAAGCTGCAGGCTATCCACAATCTGCATGAGGCCGGCGTCGATATCGTGCCGGTTACGACGATTGTCAACGGCATCAACAATGAGCAGGTTGGGCGCATTATCGAGTTCGCGCTGGACAATCCGAAGAAGATCAACTTTCTCAGCTTCCAGCCGGTCAGCTTCACGGGCCGAGACGAAGATATCTCGGACGAACGCCGTCAGGCTCAGCGCTACACGCTGTCGCACCTGGCGCACGATGTGAAGAATCAGACCGGATTGGGCGAGCCGACGCGCGACTGGTTCCCGATCTCGTTCATGTCGACCTTCTCCGACTGGGCGGACCTTGTTCATGGACCGGATCGCGACTGGGGCCAGCTCTCCTGCGGCTGTCACCCGAACTGTGGCATCTCGATGGCCCTGATGATCGACAAGGAGACCAAGGAAGCTGTTCCGGTCACCGCGTTCATCAACGCCGATCGCCTGGCCAAGGACGTCGCCCGCATCAATGATGCTTCGCGCGGCAAGTGGCTTTCGATCATTGGCGTGACATTGGCTCTGCTACGGAACTACGATCCCGTGAAGGCTCCGACGCACTTCAAGATCAAGGACCTGCTGCAGAAGTTCGATAAGAGCTTCGGCGCGACGGGCAGGAGCTACGGCAAGGTCACGGCGGATCGCACGATGGACGACATCAAGCTGCGCCGCTCCGACCGCTGGAACTTCCTGTTTATCGCGGGCATGTGGTTCCAGGACCTGTTCAACTACGACTTCCGCCGCACGGAGCAGTGCATCATTCCATATGCGACGCAGGAAGGCGAGATCAGCTTCTGCGCCTACAACACGGGCGTGGGCTGGAGGAACATCATCGAGAAGATGCACATGACCTCCACGCTGACGAAGTGGTACGAGGAGCATGGCCGTCACGAGATCTTCGCTGGCGGCAAGAAGGTTGGACTGGAGAAGGAGTCCAGCTACGACCTCGTGCTGAACGACGCTCACGTGAACGCTGCTGCCAACGACACGTTCGACAAGTCGGGCATCGCGAAGAACTCCCGTGAGGAGAAGATCCGCGCACGCGATGCGAAGATCAAGCAGGACGCCGAGAACGCCAAGATGGCCAAGCTCTACCGCAAGGAAGTGCTCGGCGAACAGGAGCAGCCCGGGTTTATCTCTCTGGGAGAGATCAAGCCGGCTGCGCCTGTTGCCAAAGCCGAAGTGGTTGAAGAAACCGTCGCGGGCGACTAACTATCACTATGGAGCCGCGCTCGGTGTAAAGGCCGCCAGCAATGGCGGCCTTTACACTTGTATGAGGTATGAGTGAAAACGCCACTGAGGATCTCCGAAGCTAGAGTGGGATTCATTTCGAGGCAAGTTAAGCACGGCGAACATACTAGTTCATAAGGCTGAAGTCGCCTCCGCCCTGATTCTTTACTCGCTCGAACTGCCTTGGGATCTCACCCGAAACCGTGGAGGAAGTATTCTCGGTGCTGGCGAGACTCACCGGCGTGAGTGCTGCGATATTGAAACAGCCGCACTATTTCTGAGGCTAATTGAAGAAATATGTTCTTCTCTTCTACATGGAAGCTCTTACGAGCACTTTAATGACGAGTTGTTGCTTCGCGCAGCGCTTAGACTCACCCCTCGTCTTTCGATGGCCGAGGATGACTGGAAATCTTATCTCGTCGAACGCTTCGATCAATATGCTGGTTACAAACAATGGCTGGGCATGGTGGGCGAACCTCAAAGAGGAACATTGCTCTGGGAATACGCAAAAAATGTAGCAGCCATCTCAGGCATCGAAAAGAATGCAGCTTTCAATGTTTCTTTGGCTTCAGTGTTACTTGGATCCTTTCAAAGGTGGGAACTTGGACAACTGCTAAGCGAGAGATTGGCTGAACGCTGAAGGTACGCTCAATCCATTCCTAAAACTCCACTAACTCCACTCCCAGCCGCGCAAAATGATTTCTGTTCAAAGTTGCCACCGACATCCCATGAACTCTGGCCGTTGCCGCGATATAAGCATCGCTAACATCCGGATGAAAGCCTGCTTTCTCTTGCGCAGTCAGAATCCGTCCGCATAGATCGGCGATCTCGGCTCCGATCGGCAAGATACGCGTCCGATAGTCAGTCAACACCTCATCGGTAAGCCATCGATCCAGTCGGCGCTTCTTGTGTCCAGTATCCATCATCTCGATTCCCTCGCGTATCTCTTCCACGCTGATCGCGCTCAAGTACAGGTCCTCGTCGATAGCACCGCTCAACCAGGTATAGGCTCCGGGGTGCGGCACATCCTTGGTCAGCTGCGAAACGACATCGGTATCGAGCAATATCTTCAAAACTTCACCGGCCTTGCCTTCCATCGACTCCGCTTCGGAATCGTCAAGCCCGATCCACGCAAAGGAGAATTCAATAGAAACTCCGCTAATGACAGCTTCGGCTTCCGTAGCTTATCCAACTCCTTCGTCGCAATTACCGTCACCGCCTGTTTGCCATTCCTGGTGATTTCCTGCGGGCCTTCGCTCAATGCATGCTCTACAACCTCGCTAAATCTCGCCTTGGCCTCCGCTACTGCCCAATTTGCCATCGCACATCTCCTCTGTGGCTATTCTACCATTCTGACCACAATAGTCATTTCGTCGTCCGTTCACTCTTCGCCCAAAGCCGCACCACCGCTCGCGCCCGGCACTTCATCGCCTTGGTTCCCTCGCGCAGGAATTTCTCAATCATCTCCTCCGCCTCATCCCGCAGACTTGACTCCCGCAGGGCCAGCAGCCCCATACCCTCCACCGCCGAGCACCTCACCACATTGCTCTCATCGTGAGCCAGGAGGGACATGGTTCGCGCCGCCCGCAGCCGCTGCGTTCGCGTATGCGCCACCCGAGGCACCACCATGCCCAGGTGCCACCGTGTCCGCGACTCATTAATTGGCAGCGTCTCCAGTAACCCCGCGAGTTCATCTGCGTACGGCTCCAGCAAGCTGCCATCCAGCTCGGTAATCCGCCGGGCAACATCCGCCGCGCTCTTCCGCACCTCGACGTTATCGCCGAAGAGCTCCCGGACCAGCAGCCGAATCGCAGCCCTTTCCCCACCAATCTCCTCTGCGACAGCCCGCGCCAGCGGCAGTCCCCACTCTGCAGCTCTCAGTTGGTGTCTAAGGCAGCTCATGTGTGCGAAAGTATAGCCGACGATCCCCGCCACATGTTGCAATAGAAAGGGCCCCGAAGGATCGGAGCCGTTCTCGCATAGGGGCGCCTGGAAACTACGGGCCTACGCTGACCCGATGAGTTCTGCGGGCGGGCCTGCGGGGGGGTCGTCCGAAGGCCCACTCGCGCACCGGCCCGACGTCCACATGCACGAACTGGCTGACCGGATAGTAGCCCACTCCGCCGGCGTGCAGGGAAAGAGCCGCGTTGCGCAGTTGCACGGTCGACACTCCCGGTACACGGATGTCGATCGCGTGGCCCTCCATGTGCTGGCTATGCTCGGCCACGCCGGTCCGGGCAGAGTTCTGCCGCAGAGCCGCGTTCGTCTCTGGCGTTCGATAGCCGCATACGATGTCGATCACGCTGTTCAGCCGTCCCAGGCGCGAGAGCATGGCGTGCAGGACATCGAACTCCTTTGGATCGTAGTGGCTTACATCCTGCGTGTTGTGATCGCGCAGGAAGTAATTGAGCTTCTGCAGGGCTTCGGGAATGTAGGTATTGCCTACGCGATAGACCACATCCAGGTCTTCGCCGGTGTGAAGGTTGGTCATGCGCAGCTTGTAGGCCTTCTGGTCTACGGGAGTGGTCTCGGCCGAATCGCCCGGCAACTCCTGATCCGGCATTACTCCCGGTACAAGGTCTTCGCCGTGCATGACGGCCGGGGTAACGGAATGAGGCTGATGCGCCCTAAGCCGGAGGGAGCTGCGCAGTCCGGCGTGCACATGGGTTCGCACGGTCCTGGCCCAGGAAGAGCCGCTGAAGCCAAATACAACCAAGATTGCCGACAATCCCACCGCAACGCCTTTGCCCCGCACTCTCGTCATCCACACTCTCCTGGGTTCTTCCTGGCTTACAGGCTACTGCTGGCTGCGCTTGAGTCACTTCTGGATCACTTCTGGCAACCCTGATTCCAAATGCGAGGCCAGCTATGCCAGTCGCCATTTGCCATTTGCTTCTTCCAGTCTATCGAAGCGATCGCCGGCGCGCCTAGCCCGCACTGTAACTTTCGTGTCATATCTGACCCTGGCCTGATCTGGGCCCGAATTGGGAGTTCCGCAAGGTCGTTCTTCCTCCATTGTACGGACGCATGGCGTGTTCTTGTGGCACCTTATAGGTATGCCTCTCGACCCGGTTCAGCTCCGCGTACTCGGGGCGATTATTGAGAAAGAGATCACCACCCCGGAGAGTTACCCGCTCTCCCTGAACGGTCTGGTGAACGCGTGCAACCAGCGCTCCAGCCGCGACCCTGTGCTCGACCTTGGGGAAGACGACGTGCGCGAGGCCCTACACACGCTGGAGGAGCTTGCGCTGGTATCGCGGGTTCGGGACTCGCGTGTGCCGAAGTACGAGCATCGCGCCCGCACGGTGCTGAATCTTCGGCGCGACGAGACGGCGGTGCTGTGCCTGTTGCTGCTGCGCGGCCCGCAGACGCCGGGCGAGTTGCGCAGCCGTGCCGACCGGCTCTACACGTTCGAGGACCTGGGCTCTGTGCAATCGACGCTGGAACGCCTGGCCAGCCGGACCGCCGACGAGGGCACGGGCATGTTCGCCGGCCCACTGACGGCGATCCTTCCCCGGCAGGCCGGCTCCCGCGAGGCTCGCTACACGCATCTGCTGGGCGGTTTGGCGGACGCTTCGACACGGCACGTATCAACGGGCGGCACGGGGGAGGCGACACCGGTTCCGGACAGCGGCACTCGGCAGATCGACAATATGGAGGCTCAACTCGCAGGGCTTTCCACCGCTCTTCAGGCCTTACAGGAGCGTGTCGAGCGGCTCGAATCGGGCGAGCGCAAATCCGGTGACTTACGCATGCCCGCGAACGGCGACTCACGCATACCGGCAAACGAGGATACTGGGTAGAATGCAGTAGTATCCGTCGGCGACCTTCCATGCCTAATTCCCTGATCGATTCGAGCGGCGCACCATTAAACCGGCGTGCTCACTTCCGGCGTGAGGCGGATCGCCGCCCGGAATCCTTGTCGAAGCTCCTGGCGCAAATGCCCGAAGCGATCCTTTGCGTCGACCGCAACTGGGTGGTCACGTATGCGAACGCCGAAGCGGCGAGAATCAGCCGGGTTCGACCGTCGGATATCGGCGTGAGAACTCATTGGGAGCTCTTCCCCGAGACCATCGGCAGTAATCTCGAAAGGGTTTACCGGGAGGCAATGAGCAGAGGCGTTGCGCAGCAGGTGGAATATTTCTACGAACCTTTCGATACTTGGGTGGACGTGCATGTATTCCCGACGGAGGACGGACTCGCCCTCTACTATCGGGAGATCAGTGAACGCAAGCGCGCCGAAGCGCTCGGCCAGGTTGCCATTCGACAACTGCAGCAGGTGTTCGATGCGTCGACCGATTCGATCGTCTGCATCGACCGCAATTGGATATGCACCTTTGCCAATCGCGCCGCGCTGCGGATCCTGAAGACTGATAGCCTGATCGGCGAAAACCTCTGGGATCGCTACCCTTCGAATCAGCAGGAGCCCTTCCGGTCGAACTATCAGACGACCATGGAAAAGCGCATACCGACTGAGTTCGAGGCGTACTATCCCGAACCTCTCGATGTCTGGTTCAAAGTTCTCGCAAGCCCCTACGAAGACGGCATCGTCATCTTCGCGAGCGATATCACAGACCGCAAGGGGGCGGAGCTGCTTCGGGATGCCTCCGCCCGCCAGCTCCGGCAGGTGCTCGAAACGACCACAGACGCTGTGGCTGTGCTGGACCGGGGCTGGAAATTCTCGTTCCTGAATCGTCGCGCAAAGGAGCTCCTGAGCCCGCAGGGTGATCTGCTGGGCAAGAACATGTGGGAGGAGTTTCCCACCGCGACGCAGCCCGGTCCGCTGCTTTATCATTACCACCGCGCTATGGACGAGCGCATTCCTGGCGACTTTGAGGTCTTCTATGGCGAGCCGTTGAACCTTTGGCTCGCGATCCAGTGCCGGCCATTTGAGAATGGCATCGTCATCTTCTTCCGCGATATAACCGAGGAGCGGAAGGCAAAGCAGATTCTGCTGGATCAACAAGCCACGCTGTCCTTCGTTCAACAGACCGCGCGCGTCGCCACCTGGGAGATCGACCTGGCGAGCGGGGCGATGACTTTCGGCAGCGGCTCGTATCCTGTCTTCGGGCGCGCCTGCTCGGAGATCACCACGGTTGAGCAATTCAGGGAGCTGGTATCGCCGGAATATATTGCGCTCATTCAGGAGGGCTTTCGCCGCGCGATCGAGACCGGCGAAGTCGCCACGGTGGACTACCAGGTGACGGCGCCGAACGGCGGCCTGCTCTGGATGGAAGGCCGCGGTCTTCCGGTGTACAACGAACAAGGCGTGGCCACGCATTTTCGCGGCATGACCACGGACATCAGCGTCCGGAAACGAAATGAAGAGGCTCTGGTCGCCAGCGAAGCGCGTTATCGGGTTCTGGCGGACCTGAATCCGCAGGCTATCTGGATGGGGGCTCCCGACGGCAGCATCACCTACGCGAATCAGGGATTCCTCGACTACATCGGCCTCACGATCGATACAGTTGCCGGCACGGGCTGGCTTGACGCGTTCTATCCCGCCGACCGGCCTCGCGTGGTCGAAAGCTGGATGCATTCAGTCGTCACGGGAGCGGACTACGATATCGAAGCTCGCCTGATCCGTTCGAGAGATGGCCGTGCGCGCTGGTGGTGGCTGCGCGCCCAGCCCATCCGCGACGATTCGGGCAAGGTGCTCCACTGGCTTGGCGTCGCAATGGATATCGACGACCGCAAGACGTTTGCCGAGACCCTGCAGCAACGCCAGGAAGAGACCGAACGTCAGCGCGCAGAGCTGGAGAGCATCTATCAAACGGCTCCCGTGGGGCTTGCTCTGTACGACCCGGTGGAATTTCGCTATCTGCGCATCAACGACCGGCAGGCGGAGATCGTTGGGCTTCCGAAAGAGAAGATCCTGGGGCAGGTCATCACAGATATCGTGCCGATCGCAGGCGTAAGAGAGCTGCTGGAGATGGCGGCGGCGGGCCATGCAGTGCGCAATCACCTGGTTGAGGGCGAACTTCCGACGCGGCCCGGCGAACACCGCTTCTGGAATGTGAGCTACTCTCCTGTCGCGGGCGCCGATGGCAAGGTTGAGGCGATTGCCGCTGTGGTTCTGGAGACTACCAATCAGAAGAAGGCAGAGGCCGCGTTGATTCAAAGCGAAAAGCTGGCTGCTGTCGGACGGCTGGCCAGTTCCATCTCGCATGAGATCAATAATCCCCTCGAGGCGATCACGAACCTGCTTTACCTGATTGCGCTGTCGGAGGAGTTGCCCAAGAGCGTCAGGAGTTTCGTTGAAACGGCACAGAGCGAGCTCTCCCGAGTGTGTCAGATCGCAACGCAGACGCTCCGGTTTCACAGGCAGGCTGTACGCGCTACGAATGTCAGCGCCGCCGATCTTGTCAGTGCGGTGCTTAATCTGTATCAGGGTAGGCTGGCGAACTCGAATATCCGGGTGGAGACCACGTATGCGGTCTCGACGAAGGTGCTTTGTTTCGAGAACGACATTCGGCAGGTGCTGAATAATTTGATCGCGAATGCCATTGATGCGATGCGTCATGGAGGGCGTCTAGTCGTACGAGCCCACGATGCGACGCTGATAACACCTGACCACCCCAATGGACGGCATGGCATACGCATCATCATCGCCGATACGGGACACGGCATGTCTCCGGCTGTGCAGGCCCGTCTCTTCGAACCGTTCTATACCACCAAGGAGCTGAACGGAACGGGGCTTGGGCTGTGGATCTCCGCCGGCATTATCGACCGTCACCAGGGGCGGCTCGGCTTCCGCAGCTCGCAGCACCCGGTCCATCATGGCACGGTCTTCTCGCTTTTTCTTCCGTCCGCTACCGATTCGAAATCAACTGCATCCGCGGCATCATGAATCTGCCTCAACCAGACCCGCGGCAATTTCTTCGACACCAAAGTATGATTCACGGGAGCGGTTTGAGGAAGATAAATCCACTTTTAAGCTAAGCCCAGCCGCTCTGGAGAATTGCTGATGCAGCACGTCCGATCCCGTAGCCTGCTCACCGTTACCCTGCTTATCCTCGCTCGGGTTCTTGCGCATGGCCAGGCAGATACGCCGTCTCAGTCCCAGCCGAACAATACGCTGCTTGTCGATATCGACCATCGCGCCACGACATCGCTCGACGGCGACTGGCACGCCATCGTCGATCAGTATGCCACGGGTCTCTACACCTTTCACCAGGAGCTGCGCAACGACGGGTTCTTTATGAACGCTCCCTTCAATCCTCACAGCGACCCGCACGACTACAACTTCGCCAATGCGCCTGCCTTGAAGGTGCCGGGCGACTGGAATACGCAGCGTCCTGAGTTGTTCTACTACGAAGGCCCTGTCTGGTATGAGAAGGATTTTCAGCACACCGCGAAGCCGGATACACGCACGTTTCTGCATATTGGAGCGGCCAACTACCGCAGCTTCGTATGGGTGAACACCCATATGGTGTGCCAGCATGAGGGGGGCTTCACACCCTTCGACTGCGACATTACCGGCGCTTTGAAGGACGGCGGCAACTTCGTCACCATCTCGGTCGATAACACCCGCCTGGCGGATGGTGTTCCCACGCTCCAGACCGACTGGTGGAACTATGGCGGGCTCACGCGGGATGTTTCCCTGGTCGAGGTGCCGAAGCAGTTTGTTGATGACTACGACCTGCACCTCAGCCGCTCGGACCGGAGTGTGGTCGAGGGCTATGTGCATGTTGAAGGCGCGGCGGCTGGGACCAGCGTGACGGTTTCGATACCGGAGCTCCACGCCGAGGCACGGGCTACCCTCGATGCACACGCGCGGGCAGGTATCACGTTGAATGTAAAGGGGATTACGTTATGGTCGCCAGAAACTCCGAAGCTGTACAAGGTAGAGATCGCCACCGGCAGCGGTCCGATGGAAGACAGGATTGACGATGAGATCGGCTTCCGGACGATCGAGACGCGGGGTACAGAGATCCTGCTGAACGGGCAGCCGGTGTTTCTGCGCGGCATCTCGATACATGCCGAAGCGCCGTTTCGTACCGGGCGAGCGTACAGCCAGAAGGATGTCGATACCTTGCTGGGGTGGGCTAAAGAGCTTGGATGCAACTATGTACGGCTCGCCCACTACCCGCACGACGAGCGCATGACGCGCACCGCGGATCGCATGGGCATTATGGTTTGGTCAGAGATACCGGATTACTGGGCGCTGCAGTTCGACAACCCTGCCGTACTGGCGAAGTCGGAGCAGCAGCTTGGCGAGATGATTCGGCGGGACCGGGACAAGGCTTCGATCATCCTGTGGTCGGTTGCGAACGAGACGCCGAATACGGAGGCGCGCACACGATTTTTGACGACGATGGCCGAGAAGACGCGCGAGCTTGACCCTACGCGGCTGGTGACAGCGGCTCTGCTTGTGAGTACGAAGAAGTCGCCGGGGGGAACGATCAAGGTTGTGGACGATCCGCTTGGGAGTGCGCTCGATGTGATCGGGACGAACGAGTACATCGGGTGGTATGAACAGACTCCAAGTGGCGCAGATACAACGACTTGGGACATCCGGTATAAGAAGCCGGTGATCATGTCGGAGTGGGGCGCGGGGGCCAGGGCAGGGCTGCATGCGCCCGCAGGGAGTACGAATCCTGATCTGTGGACCGAGGAGTTCCAGGCGGAGCTTTACAGGCACCAGATTGCGATGCTGAACAGGATTCCCCAGCTTCGCGGGACGAGTCCCTGGATTTTGATGGACTTCCGGTCGCCGCGGAGGGTGAATCCGGGGTTGCAGGACAATTTCAACCGGAAGGGCCTGATCTCGGACCAGGGGGTGAAGAAGCAGGCGTTCTTCATCCTGCAGAAGGCGTACAAGGACAAGACGCTGGGGAGACCTTAGCCGGATTGGCGGAAAAAATCGGCCCCTGGTGAACTCTCCCACTCTCTGTACTTTTACAGGTGTTTTTGGAGGGGGTTTGCAAAAAGCGGTGTGCTTGAACGTGGTTTTTTTTGTGCTTGATGTGGACGGATGCATGGCAAAGATGGACGGCGGAATGCTCGCTGTTCAAAGTTTGAAACTACGCCAGGTATTTTCGCGGAATCCGGATTGGTCCATGCAACGGTCTGTTTAAAGATCAGCGGATCATGTTCTTTACGAGGAAGAGGACGTTGGCGGGGCGTTCGGCCAGGCGGCGCATGAAATAGGGATACCACTCGTTGCCGAACGGGATGTAGACGCGCATGCCGTAGCCCTCTTCGACGAGGCGATGCTGGAGGTCGCGGCGGATGCCGTAGAGCATCTGGAATTCGAAGCTGTCGCGTGAGATTCCCTGCGCCTCTGCCATGGCCCTGATCTGCCGGATGATGGCCTCGTCGTGGGTGGCCAGGCCATGGAAGATGCCGGAGTGCAGCAGGATCTGCGTGAGGCGGACGTAGTTGCTGTCGACGTCGGCCTTATTCGGATAAGCGATATCGGCGGGCTCCTGGTAGGCGCCTTTGCAGAGGCGAATGCGGACGCCGTCGTTCAACAGCAGCTGGACATCTTTCTCACTGCGGCGGAGGTAGGACTGGATGACGATGCCGACTCTGCCGGGCGCCGGCGCATCCTGGTTGAGCGTACGAACGAGGTCGATGGTGGCCTGGGTATAGGGGCTTCCCTCCATGTCGACGCGAACGAAGCTATCGACCTCGTGGGCGTGCTGCACCAGACCGGAGACGATGCGCTGGGCGACTTTTCCGGGCAGGTCCATGCCCATCTGGGTGAGCTTGAGGGAGACATTGGCCTTGAGGCCAAGCTTGCCGATCTGTTCGAGCAGAACATGGTATTTCTTTGCCGAGCGCTGGGCGTGGGCTTCGTCGGTGACATTTTCTCCGAGGGAGTCGAGGGTGGCCGAGATGCCGCGCCGGTTTGAATCCTGGGCGGAGGCGATGGCGTCCTCGATTTCCAGGCCGGGAACGAAACGCCGGGAGAGCTTTTTGCCGATCGAGGAGCTCTCGGCGATGTAGCGGAGCTGGTTGGTCTCTGAGAGGGTGATGAAGGTGGAGCGGAGGAGTCCCATGGAGATGATGGTATACGAAATAACATCCAAATATAAGAATGATTCTGCATCCGGGGTGGATGAGGATGCTCTGGCTTTGAGCGGGTGGGTGGTGGTGTGGGGTGCGCTCGGGAGCCGAGATTCCTTCGCTGCGCTGCGGAATGACGAACAAAAGGCGGGCGAGTGCAACCTCAACCGCAACTGCAACTACAACCGCAACCGCAGGTCCCTTCGCTGCGCTGCGGGATGACAAACAAAAGGGCAGGCAACTGCAACTGCAAGTTTTGCCTTGGACCATCAGCACATTCGGAATGTGCGCTCGTTAGGGGAGAATTCCTACGGAGAGGCCCTTTGCTTTGAGGGATGCGTTGAACTCCGGGATGAGTTTGTCGTTGAGGTCTTTTGCGGCCTGCTGGGCCTCTGCGAGTTGCTGCTGCAGTTCTTTGTTGAGCTGGACGGCCTGATCGGTGGGCGGCAGGTCTGCGCCGCCTTCGGTGAGGAAGGCCAGGTTGGTCAGCTTGCCGTAGAGGACCGTGGGGTTGCGGAAGGCGTCCTCGGTTCTGCCGGTGAGTTGAAGCGGGAAGTATCTGCCTTCGACGGCATAGATGGCCTGCTCCAGCCTGGCGGCCGCCTGGAGGGAGGATGCGTATTCGGGCTTGCCGCGCAGGAGGGTTTGAAGGTCGGTGAGCTGTTTCCTGGTCAGCTCGATACGGTTGATGGTGTCGCCGGCCTCGTCGAGTTCGGCTCGCAGTTGGAGCAGGAAGTCGGTGTTGGCTTTAATGTCCTGCTCGGTTCCGAGATCTTTCGGATCGCGCAGGATGGTGAGCGGCTGAGTGGACTGCTTGCCGTCTACGTTGAGCTTTACGGTGTAGACGCCGGGGGCAACCTCCGGGCCGTTGGTGTAGTTTCTCCAGTGAACGAGCGGCCGCCAGTCGTGATCGGGTCCGCTATCCGTTTTGACCCAGGGTTCGCCGGGCGGGCTGTTCCTGAGCTTGACGACGACGGGCGCTTCGTAGTGAAGATCCCACCAGATGCGGTTGATGCCGGGCTCGGCGGGTCCGGTGAGCGAGCGGATGGTTTTGCCGTCGGACCCAACGATGGAGATTTCGACCTTTTTGGCGGGGGATTTGAGGTAGTAGTTGATGTCCGCGCCGGTAGGAGGATTTTCGCCGACGATACGGTTGTAGGTGTCGGCCTGTTTGGTGTTGTTGAAGCCCCTGTACCGATAGGAGGCGCGCGGCGGAAAGAGGGTGACGTCGGTTGCCGAGGCTTTGTCGAAGTTGCGCAGTGGCGTGATGTCGTCGAGAATCCAGAAGCCGCGGCCATAGGTGGCGACGACAAGGTCGTTGTAGTGCTCCTGAATGGTGAGCCAGTAGATGGGGGTGGGGGGCATGTTGTTGCGGAGCAGGGTCCAGTGATCGCCGTCGTCCCAGGTGACGTAGATGAAGTTGTCGGTGCCGAGGAAGAGCATGCCTTTGCGGATGGGATCTTCGACGAGGGTGTGGGCGCTGCTGTTGACGGATTTTGGAATGCTGGCGGTGATGAGCTTCCAGGTCTGGCCGAAGTCGCTGGTCTTGTAGACGTAGGCGTTGTAGTCTCCGGCGCCCTGTTCGAGGTTGTCGACGACGTAGGATGTGCCGGCATCGAACTTCGATGGAGTGATGCTCCAGATGGTGCCGAGGGGCGGCATACCGGGGATGTTTTTGGTGACGTTGGCCCAGGACTTGCCACCGTCTTTGCTGATGTTGACCTGGCCGTCGGTGCTGCCGGTCCAGAGCACGCCTGCGGTGACCGGCGACTCCGCGATGGCGTAGAGCGCGGAGCCCTCGAAGGTCATGAGGTTGTCGCCGTGCATGCCGCCGGAGCTCTGCTGATGGGCCTTATCGTTGAGGGTGAGGTCGGGGCTGATGACCTTCCAGGATTGTCCGCCGTTGTCGGTCTCGTGGACATACTGGCTGCCTACGTAGACGCGGTTGTGGTCGTGCGGAGACATGGCCATGGGCATGGTCCAGTGCCAGCGGTATCTGACGTCTTTGGGCGCCCAGCCATAGGTGGCTTCGGGCCAGGCGGAGACCCAGCGGGCCTGGCCGGTGCGGAGGTCCATGCGGGTGACGTCGCCGTTGTAGCAGCCGGACCAGACGATGTTGTTGTCGGCGAAGTCCGGGATGCTGAAGCCGGGCTCGCAGCCGCCGATCTGGGTCCAGTCGCCCGCGGTGATGCCACCCGAGAAGATGGCGCGACGGCCGGGCTGGAGATTGTTGCTGGGGCCTTTGAAGGTGGGCTCGTCCTGGCGGTTTCCGAAGACGTTGTAGGGGATTTGATTGTCGGTGAAGGCGTGGTACATCTGCGCGATGGGGAACGAGAAGGTCTCGTAGGATTTTTCGCGGTTGAGGCTGACGCTGATGCCGTGATCGTGCGCGACCATGACGCGGTTGGGATTGGACGGATCGTACCAGACATCGTGCACGTCGCCGGCCGGAACGGTGATGTCGTCGGCGAGAGAGACGCCGCCATCGCGCGAGTAGACGATGGTGACGGCGACGAAGAAGAGGAAGTTCTCGTCCGCGGGGTCGACGGCGAAGCGGGTGTAGTAGGGCGAGCGCTCGGAGAGGACGTGCTGCTGATTGACGACCTTCCAGTTCTTTCCGGCGTCGTCGGAGCGATAGAGGCGGGGCGTGTCCTCCTGGATGAGAGCGTAGATGCGGTTGGAGTCGCTGGGGGCGATCTGGACGGCGGTCTTGCCGAGGGTCTTGTCGGCGGCGGGGAGTCCGTGACCGGCTACCTTGGTCCATATGGAGCCGCCATCGTGCGAGGCGTAGATGCCGCTCCCTGGGCCTCCGCTGTGCTCGTCCCAGGTGTGGATGGCGACCTGCCACATGCCGGCGAAGAGCGTCTGGCTGTCGTGGGCGTCCATGGAAAGCTCGGAACAGCCGGTGTTCTCGTTGACGAAGAGGACCTGCTTCCAGCTTTGGCCGCCGTCGCTGCTGCGGTAGATGCCGCGCTCCTGCTGTGGCCGGTAGGCCTGGCCCATGGCGCAGGCGTAGACAATGTCGGCGTTGTGCGGATCGACGATGATTCGGCCGATGTGTCCGGTGAGGTCGAGGCCCATGTGCTTCCAGGTTGCGCCGCCGTTGGTTGACTTGTAGATGCCGTCGCCCATGGACTGGTCGGGGCGAATGATCCAGGTTTCGCCGGTGCCGGCCCAGACGGTGTTGTGATCGGAGGGTGCGATGGCGAGGGCGCCGATGGCGGAGACGCTCTGGTGGTCGAAGACGGGTTCCCAGTTGATGCCGCCGTCGGTGGTCTTCCAGATGCCGCCATCGGCCGCACCGGCGTAGATGACCATTGGATTGCCGGGCTCGCCGACGACGGCGGCTACGCGGTTGCCGCCGGGACCGATTTGACGGTAGTGCATCTGGGCGAAGGGATTGCCTGCGGTGGGCTGGTCCTGCGCGAACTGGGAGGCGCGCTGGGCGAGGGCCGACGTTGCGATGGCGAGGAGGGCGGCGCAGTGGATGAGGGTGAGGAGCAGAGATTTCCGTGATGGATCGGCCATTTATCTACTCCACTATCTACGCCATGCGGGGTCGGGGATAGGGATGGTGGAGCTGAAGCACACTCCACCACCTGACGCTGGAAGCTGCTTTTACTTCGGCTCGGTCTCGTCGAAGAGGCGGTCTACGTCTTTCTTGAGCTGGTCGAGCGACTTGCGATCGATGTAGACCATGTGGCCGGCGGCGAAGTAGTCGCGGCGGATGTTCTGGTGCGCGGATTCGGGCAGGCCCATGTGGTTGAGGGTGTACTCGACGCCGCCGAGGGGTGTGGCTGCGTCGTAGTAGCCCTCCGCGACGAAGACGTGCATGTAGGGATTGAGGGCGAAGGCGTGGCGGAGCATGTCGCTGGTGTCGGGGAAGCCGTTGCGGCCTGCGCCGGTGACGGGGAACTCCCACGGGCCGATGCCGCCGCCGAGCACCCAGTAGACGAGGTCGGTCTGGTAGCCGAGCTCCTGCTTGACGTAGTTGCCGAAAGTGGAGGTGTAGGGTGGGCGGATGGCGGCTTCGCTGGGGTCGAAGTCGGGGGTCTGCTGGGTGACGGTCTTGTTGTCGCCGGTGAAGCGTCCGTCGAGGCGTCCGACGATTTTGCCCTGGTCGCGGAGGAGTTCGGTGTCGAACTGGGCGAGGTCGATGCGGAGATTGTTCTGGTCGATGTACTTGGGGCTGAGGCCGGTGAAGCGGGCGAGTTTGGCGATGGCGGCCTGGCGGGGCGCACCCTGGAGGGCGTCACCTTGCTGGAGGATGGAGGGATACTCGTTGTTGGCGAACTCCTTGACCTCCTTGAGCAGGGCTTCGGGGTTCTTGTTGAGCTCGGGCGCGAGCTTGCCGTGGTAGGCGGCGGTCATGGCGTAGGTGGGGAGATAGGTGATGTAGCCGAGGTCGTTGCCGATGGCGAAGGAGCTGGCCTGGTAGTTCATGACGGTGGAGATGAGGACGATGCCGTTGAGGGCGATGCCGTGGTCAATGAGCCAGCCGGAGAGGCCCGCGGCGCGGGTGGTGCCGTAGCTTTCGCCGGCGAGGTAGAGGGGCGAGGTCCAGCGGGAGTTGTCCTGGAGGTAGAGGCGGATGAACTCGCCGAAGGCGTCGAGGTCGCCCAGCAGGCCCCAGTACTTCTTTCCGGCTTCTGCGCTGAGAGCACGGCTGTAGCCGGTGCCGATGGCATCGACGAAGACGAGGTCGGTCTTGTCGAGCCAGGAGTCGGGGTTGTCTTCGAGCTCAAAGGGTGGGGCGGGCATGAAGCCGTTCGAGAGCATCTTGACGCGCTTGGGTCCGAAGGCGCCCATGTGCAGCCAGATGGTGGCGGAGCCGGGGCCGCCGTTGAAGGCGAAGGTGAGCGGGCGTTTGGAGCCGGGTCTGTCAGGCTTGTCGAGTGTGTAGGCGACGTAGAACATCTTGGCGTCGGTGACGCCGGTGGAGGTCTTGATGGACATGCGCCCGGTGGTCGCGGTGTATTGGAGGACCTTGCCGTTGAGGGTCATGGAGTGATGCGTGACCACGGGCGTTTCTTCGGGCGACTGCTCCTTGGCATCAAGTTTCGGCTGGATCCCGCCTGGGGCGCGCACCTGGTAGTCGCCGCGCTGGCCGTAGAGCGAAGGGGTTGCGAGGAGCAGAGCCACGCCGAGACAGGCCGTGGCTGCGGCAGTGATACGGGCGACGACTGCAGACTGCTCTAGTGGGGCCTGCTTGGCGAGTTTGATGCTGTTACAAAAGCGCATTCACCTTCTCCATGAATTTCGAGCTCGTTGGACATGCGTTGGCACAACGTGGAAGCGCTACCACGAGGAAGCTTTCGGTCTAGAAGCTGACCTTGAGGCCGAGCTTCACGATGCGCGGATTGATCAGGTCTACGGGCTTGAGGAAGCTTGCCCCGTAGGTGGCCACCTCGCTGGTGATGGAGTTGCTGTTACTCAGATTGAAAAGGTCCATTGTGGGTTCGAGCCTGTATCGCTCGCGTATCGTGACGGGTCTCGATATGCGAATGTTGGCGACGTCCACATTCGGTTCGCTGAGCGTGGAGGGCGCGAGGGCTACGGTCTCCGAGCCCTGGGCGAGCCCGTAGGTCGTGCCTGTGTAGACATTGGTGGGGCGGATAGGATAGCCGGTGTAGTGCTGGAAGTTCAGCGCCAGGTTGATCCTGCTATGCGGCTCGATATAGGACCCGGAGATCTTGTAGATGTAGGTGGCGTCCTGGTCGAGGTTGCTGCCGGTACGGTTGATGTTGATGTTGGGATCGCTGAAGTTGTCGGTAAAGCCGCCGATGTAGGTGCCCTTGTTGGACTGGACCGTGAAGCCGGTGAGCAACTGCCAGTTGTGCGAGAACCTCTTCATGGCGGTGAGTTCGACGGCGTTGTAGTTGTTGTCGTTCGAGGCCGCGATGTTCGTTGTCAGGTAGTTGAACTGATTCACATGGCCGGTCTGGTTATACAGAGTCAGTGGCTTGCCGGTGAGCGGATTGAGAATGGGATTGCCGGCTGGGCCGAAGGCCGTGATGGGAGTGTAGTCCGTCGGACTGACCGCCGTGTTGTAGCGTGCGATCTGGTCTTTGTTGGTGCGATAAAAGTAGGTCGCGCCGACGCGGACATCACCAAATACCTGCTGCTCGTATCCGACGACTACCTGATAGGAGTAGGGGCGGGCAAGGTGCGGATCGATGGTGCTGCCGACGGCGCCAAGGGTTCCGATGTGGGGCGATGCTGTCTGGGTTCCCTGAGCGTTTTGCGTGTAGAGCCACTCGTTCGGCTCGGGATAGCCGTCGCCGTTGAGGTCTTTCCAGTTATAGATGTAGCCGCCGAGGATGTTGGGGTTGACGGCTTCGCCGAGGCTTGTTCCCTGGGTGAAGTCGAAGCGCCCGAAGCTGGCGCGCAGAACGCTCTTGCTGTTTCCGCGCACATCCCAGGAGACGCCCACGCGCGGCGAGACATCCTTCCAGAGCGCTACGTCCTGATGTGCAACGAAGCGATTGGGGAAGTAGGTCGGGAAGAACTGCGGGGCCGGGTTGGTCTGGGTCGGATTGAAGGCGTGGTAGTGGTCGAAGCGGAGGCCAAGGTTGAGCGTGATGCGATGCGTGATGGTCCAGGCGTCCTGGCCGAAGATGGAGCCTTCGTAGAAGATGCTGCGCTCGCGGGTGGGGCCGTTGTACTGATAGACCTCATATGGACTGCCGTTGTTATAGAGCGCGATGATGTTCTGGTTTACGTTCGCATACATGCCGCTGAAGTTATAGGCATAATCCCAGCCTGCCTTGAACTCGTGCGAGCCGATCCAGCCGTCGTGCGAGTAGCCGATGGACTGGTTGATGCGCCACTGCATTGCCGGCTCGACGAGATTGCTGGTGGCTGCGCCGCGCAGGGTGGAGAGGCTAACATCCTCGTAGGTGATGGCGGTGGGTAGGACCTGGGGCTCATACCGGAGCGGAAAGATAAGGTGCATGTAGGCGCCGCGGGAGTCGAGCACGAGGTGAGGCGTGATGGCGGTGGTGAGGTCGCCCTGCAGGACATACGCAGGCTCGATCTGACGCTGCGCCGCCTCGTCCGCGGTGAACTGAAAACCCGTCGAACCGGTGTTGCGGCGGAAGTACTGGTTCTGCTCGTTGTACCACCAGGTCAAACCGAGGTGATTCTTCTGGTTGATCATGATGTCGTTCTGCAGGGTGGTGTTGGTCTGGTGATTGACGCTGATAGGAATGGTGCCGTCGGCGCGGGGGATGCTTAGCAACTTCTCGCTGGTGATGAGGTAGCGCCAGCCGCCGTAGACCCACCAGCGGTCCTTGATGATGGGGCCGCCTGCGTTGGCGGTGAGGTCGCGCAGCATGACGATGGGACCGTTACCGGCGTTGACCGGCAGGCCGTTGAAGGTGGGCTCCTTGATGCCGCTCTGGAAGGCGTTGGTATCGTAGTACCCGTTGGCCGAACCGTGGATCTCGTTCGACCCGGACTTCGGCACCATGTTGATGTAGACGCCGCCGACACTGACCTCGGCGGGCGCGGAGTCGGTGACGATCTGGAGCTCCTGGAGGGAATCGGAGTCGGTGTAGAAGGCAGTCGATCCCCCGCTGCCGCCCGGCCAACTGAGCTTGAGGCCGTTGAGGCTGTAGGCCATCTGGCCCGGTTTGCTGCCGTGCACGCTCATGGTCGACTGGTAGTAGCTCTTCGAGCCGCCTACGTCGAACTGGTCGGTGGTTACGCCGGGAGCGAGCGAGATGGTGGACCAGGGGTCGCGTCCGGTAGGGATGTTCTGGAGGACGGCGAGATCGAAGGTGGTTCCGGATTGCACACTCTTGACGTCGATCAACGGGGACGCGGCGGTCACGTCGACCACCTGGCCCTTGTCACCGACCGTCATGGGGATGTTCAATGTTGCCGTGAAGCCGGCGGTGAGGACGACGTTCGCGCGCCGGTAGGTCTGGAAGCCCGCCGCATCCACCGTGACGGTGTAGGTTCCCGGAGGCAACTGGGCGAAGTCGAAGATTCCGCTTGAGCCGGACTGCATGGACTTGGGGCTCATCAGCGCGGGACTTTCGATGCTGACTGTGGCGCCTGGAATGAAGGCGCCGGATGGGTCCGCAACCGATCCGGTGATGGTGCCGGTAATGGCCACCTGGGCGCGGAGCGTCGGCATGGCCAGGAAGATGGCCAGGAACATCACCGGGAGGAGAAATATTCTAAAGGATTTCATAGGCCACCTTGAAGGAATGCGTTGGGGTGAAGACTGGAATACCGAGACGAAGGGCGGATTACCGTGGCGTCAGCCGTAGTGCGTGTCGGCGGCTGTAGAGCTAAGGTGACGCAACGCGGAATGGAACTCTGCTGCCTGGAGGACATTCCCGGCGTGCCGCGAGATAGCACAATTGTCTGGATTTCGATTGACTACAGCTAGAAATACATCATCTTTTCAAAAAGTCAAGATTTTTGTTGCATACGAGAAAATAAACGATCTGGTTCACAGGATCGTATGCAGCGGCGGAGGAGAGGTCGGACCGAACTTGGATGAAAGTGCCCTGGCGGCCGACACGGATGGGAGAACTGGCCGGAATCAGCACACTATCGGCTTGTTGCCGCGGTGGAAGAGATGCGCCTGGTCAGTTGGAAGCTATGGCTCCAAATGCCCAGGCGCGGGATAGACTTACCGGTGTTACCGGGCTTACCGGGCTTCACGCCCGGCGGTGGGTGGTGCAGCGATCTGCGGCATCCCCGAGGTCTGCATCTCCTTGTTGAAGGCAGGCAGCGCCTCCTGGTTCACTTGCATTAGCTGCCGCTCCGATTCTTCGAGCTGTTTGTGCAACATGCCCGAGACCTCGACCTCGGACTGGGTCGGCGGGAAGTCGGAGTTTCCGGAGACATCCGCGCAGCCGGTGCCTACCTCGGCGCCCAGCCAAACGAACTTCAGGTAGAGGCCAAGCGGACCGCGGAAGGATTTCTGGTCGCCCTCGGCGATGCTCTTGTCGAGCAGGGTTTCCTCGATAGCGGCGAACTTCGCGTCGAGTGCGTTGGCCGCTTCGATTGCACCATGCTTGCCAGGGTCGGCTCCGGACATCTTCTTCATCTCTTCGATCTGCCGCCGCTCCCATTCGATCTGGTTGATCAGCTTCACGGAGGTGTTGGCGTCGTTGTAGATACTGACCGCCAGCGCCGAGGATGAGGCTACGTCCTTGTCGGTGGCCCCGGTGTTGGGATCTTTGAGGACGGTGAGCTTCTGGGTGAAGTGCTGCTGGCCGACGGTGAGTTGTACCGTGTAGACGCCTGGGGCGACGAGTGGGCCCAGGGTGGGCTCGCCGGTGGTGCTCCGCATGGGAGAGCCGTCGTCGCGGGCCCGGCCGACGCCGTAGTAGAAGACCGGCCGGGTGTCCTTGCCGGCGAAGCGTTTCTCCTCCCAGATGTGCGGGTTGCCGGGGGGCGTTGTGCGCAGCTCGACCGGATTGGTGGGCGCGTAGCGGAGGTCCCACCAGACGCGATTGAGGCCGGGATCGCTAGTCCCATGCAGGGTGCGGACGGTGTGGCCGTCGGGACCGGCGATGGAGAGTTCTATCCTGGGCTTGCTGTCGGGCTTGGCTTCAGGTTTGGCTCCGGGCTGAAGGAGGTAGTCGATGGACGCTCCGTAGGGCGGATTCATGCCGGGCAGGGCCTCGCGCGGGGCCATCTGCCGACGCTCGCGCGCACGGAAGCGATATGCTTCGCGCGGCGGATATAGGTAGGGCGTGGCGCTGCGCAGCTTGTCGCTGAACTGCTGCAAGGGGGTTACGTCATCGAGGATCCAGAAGCCGCGGCCATAGGTTCCGACGACCAGATCGTTGAACTTCGGCTGCACGGTGAGCCAGTGGACCGGGGTGTGGGGCAGGTTGAGCTGCAGCGATTGCCACTGTTCGCCGTCGTCGAAGGAGACGTAGAGGCCGTTCTCTGTACCTGCGTAGAGCAGACCGCGTTTGACGGGATCTTCCTGCACGACGTTGGTGTAGCTCAACTGCGACTCGGGGATGCCGTTGGTGATCTTCTTCCACGTCTTGCCGAAGTCGCTGGTCTTGTAGAGGTAGGGCCGCCGGATATCGACCTGGTGTCCGTCGAAGGCGACGTAACAGGTGCCGGCCTCATATTTCGACGGAGCTATGCTGACGACGGTCATCTTGGGCGGCAGATTGGGCAGGTTCGCCGTGAGGTTGGTCCAGTGGGCGCCGTCGTCGCGGGTCATCTGCAACTGGCCGTCGTTGGTGCCGGCCCAGATCTGTCCCTTTTCGGCGGGAGATTCCGCGATGGCGAAGATGACGCCGGCGTACTCGACGCTGAGATTGTCGACGGTGAGGCCGCCTGAGTCGCCCATCATGCTCTTGTCGTTCAGCGTCAGGTCCGGGCTGATGATCTTCCAGGTCTGGCCGCCGTCGCTGGTTCGGTGCAGAAATTGGCTTGCGGTGTAGACGACGTTATGGTCGAAGGGCGAGATTGCGATGGGCTCGGTCCAGTTCATCCGGTACTTGACCTGCGAGGCGTTTGCGCCCATGGTACGGTCGGGCCAGACGCTGACCGAACGCGCGAGGCCGGTGCGCAGGTCCATCCGCTCGGTAACGCCGGCATAGCAGCCGCCCCAGACGATGTCGTTGTCGACCGGGTCGGGGATGCTCCAGCCGGTCTCGCAACCCGCGGTCGTGATCCAGTCCGCGGCGGGGATGTCGGGCATACCGAGGGCGTTGCTTGGGCCACGCAGGGGAGAGCCGTCCTGCATCTGGCCGTAGACGAAGTAGGGGATGCGATTGTCGGTCGCGACGTGGTACATCTGCGCGATGGGGAGGCGGGTCTGCGACCACTGCTTGCCGCGAACAGTGGAGATGGAAACGCCGCCGTCGCTGCCGATCATCATGCGGTTCGGGTTCTTTGGATCGGCCCACATGTCGTGGTTGTCTCCGGCCCAGGGGACGGTCTCGGATGAGGCGCCGCCGTCGTAGGTCGCGCTGATGCCGTTCGAGGGAAAGTAGACTTCGTTTTCGTTGTCGGGCATGACGAGCATGCGGGTGTAGTAGTGCGGCCGCTCATTGAGGAGGCGGCTGGAGTTGATCAATTGCCAGTCGTCGCCGCCATTGTTCGAACGCCAGAGCGTGCCGCCCTGTCCGGTTTCGATCAGCGCATAGACGCGATTGGCGTCGCTGGGCGCGATGGCTACGGCGATTTTGCCGAGTTCGGTGGTGGGGAGGCCGTGGCCGGAGAGGCGCTTCCAGGTGTCTCCGCCGTCGTTGGTGACGTAGATTCCGCTGCCCGGGCCGCCGCTCTTGCGCCCCCAGGTCTTGATGTCGATCTGCCAGGTGCCGGCGATCAGCTTCTGCGGGTCGGTGGGGTCCATGGTGAGGTCGGAGGCGCCGGTATTCTCATCGACGAAGAGGACGCGGTCCCAGGTTTTGCCTCCGTTGCGGGTGCGAAAGACGCCGCGCTCCGGCTGCGGTCCGTACCCTGTGCCGATGGCCGCCACGTAGACGATGTCCGGGTTAGAAGGGTCGATGATGACGCGGTCGATGCGCCCGGTCTTTTCGAGGCCGAGATGGGTCCAGGTCTTGCCGCTGTCGACGGACTTGTACACGCCGTTACCGAGCGAGACGTTGCTTCGCAGCCATGGCTCTCCGGTGCCGACCCAGACGATGCTGGGGTTCGAAGGTGCGATCGCGATGGCGCCGATGGACTGTGCCGGCTCTTTATCGAAGATGGGCGCCCAGTGGCTGCCGCCGTCGGTCGACTTCCACACGCCGCCCGAGGCCGCGCCGGCGTAGTAGACGTTCGGATCGCCTGGCACACCGACGACCGAGGTGACGCGATTGCCCGGGGGGCCGATGTATCGGTATTTCAACTGGCCGAAGAGCTCAGCGGTATTGGAGGCGGGCTGGGGCTGCGCATTGCCAGTCAAAGCAGCCGCGAATAACACTGTTCCTGTAACGGCAAGTACGCGCAACCAGCTCGATCGTCCCATCATTCTTTCGTCCCTCGAAGATCCACGGATTTTGACATGCCTGGACGGCAGCAACTCTGGGGGCTATTCCGTCATGGGCGAAATTGTACACAGAGGTGCATACGAAGTGGGAGACTTATTCATGATCGTGTTTCCTGTGTTCCGTGCGCGACGATTGCGAGAAAGCGATTGACGACGGCGGGATCGGTGCTAATAATAGGCTTTGAACGGCGCACGCCTCTCTGCCTGCGCCGTTTGCCTCAATCCGAAAGCTGCTCATGAAGACAAGCACCGCTATCAAGTCCACCAAAGGGGCAGCCACCAAACGCGGAGACAGCGTAACCGCGGTGTTCCTGAAGCTCCGTGAGCTCATTGTTCAGGGCCAGATCGCTCCAGGCTCCTGGGTGGTTGAGGCGGAGCTCTCCGATCGCCTCGGCTTCAGCCGCACTCCGGTTCGCGGGGCACTGCAACTGCTGCAACGCGAAGGCTTCATTGTCGAGCACAGGGGGGGGACCAAGTCCAGGCTGCGCATCGCTCCGCTGACCAAGGAGGATGCGCTGGAGCTCTACATCCTTGTCGGACAGCTTGAGTCGCTCGCCGGGGTGCAGGCGGCGGGTCTGCCGTCTGCGCAGCGAACCGCTTTATCGAGCAAACTGAACGAGATCAACCATCACCTGCACCAGATTGCGACGAGTAAGAAGGTCGAGCCGCGCTCTGTGTTCGAGTTGGATACCAATTTTCATCATGAGATCGTCGCCGCGGCGTCCGGCCCGCGCCTGCGAACGCTTCATCAGACGGTGAAGCCGCAGATCGAGCGTTACTGGCGTCTCTACGCCCATACGATCATCCAGGATCTTCACCTCTCGGTCGCCGAACACACGGACATCGTCGAGAGCATCGCCGGCGGCAATCCGCGGGCGGTGGAGAAGGCGCTGGCGAATAACTGGAAGAAGGGCGCCGACCGCATCTGTCATTTGATCGAGCTGTTCGGCGAGCGTGGGAGCTGGTAGGGCCGTAACCTGCTTGGGTTGGTGCGGCGGCTGATCCTGTGCGGGCCGGGGTGTGCATATAGCATCCGATCTCGCACACAGGATTGTCGGGAAGATCGTATGCAAAAGTTCTTGACATCCGGGATGCGCTGTGGCCTGATGCGGTAATCCGGTCTCGCGAGCGAAGTGCAGCAGGTGAAGCAGCGGATTGCCGGCGCTTAGTCTTCCATGCGCCGCGGCGGTCTTTATGTTCCTCGCATTCTTCGTTCGAACCGCAAACCGGGTTAGAGGAATGACGTGAACGATACTTTTGTGAATACGACTCTCCGGGCGGCTTTTGCTTGCGCTCTCCTGCTGGCCTTGACCGGACACCTCTCCGCGCAGAGAGGCGTGACGCCAGCCCCGGACCGCACGGCCAAGGATGGCGGCGGCCCCTACGACCGGCTGGTGATTCGCGGGATCACGGTGATCGACGGCACGGGCGCTGCTCCGCAAGGCCCGATGGACGTTGTTGTGGAACATAACCGCATCGTGGATGTTGTATCGGTCGGGTATCCGCATGTGCCGATCAAGGAGAAGGGCCGCCCCGCGAAGGGAACACGCGAGATCGACGGCACAGGCATGTACCTGATGCCGGGCTTTGTCGATACGCACGTCCACTACGGCGACCCGCAGAAGGCTCCTACGGCCGAGTATGTGAACAAGCTATGGCTTGCGAGCGGAGTCACGACGGTTCGGGGTGTGCCGGCGGGGCCGCTCGACTGGGCACTCCACGAGCGCGAACGCAGCGCGAAGGACGAGACGGCCGCGCCGCGCATCTTTGTCTATCAGCCCGCGTTTACCGGCGATGGCTGGAAGACGCAACCGGAACAGACGCCTGAACGGGGCCGCGAGTGGGTTCGCTTTCTTGCAGGGAAGGGCGCGGACGGGATCAAGCTGTTTGGCGGTGATCCCGATGTTGTCGCCGCCATTCTGGACGAGGGCAGGAAGTACAAGCTGGGCTCGCTCGCCCACCTGGGCCAGGAGAGCGAACCGCGGCTTAACGCGCGCGACGCGACACGCCTGGGCCTGCGCACGGTCACCCACAGCTACGGGCTGTTCGAGTCGCTCCTGAAGGACACGACCATCCAGGACTACCCCACGGACCAGAACTACAACGACGAGCAGATGCGTTTCGGGCAGGTGGCGAGGAACTGGGACAAGATCTATCCGCGTGGAAGCGAGCAGTGGAATGCGTTGATCGCGGAGTGGGTGAAGAATGGAACGGTTCTGAACCCGACCATGGTAATCTACTCGGCCGGCCGCGACCTGGAGCGCGCCTACTCGGCCGAGTGGCACGACAAGTACACGCTTCCCTCGCTGATGCAGTACTACCAGCCGAACCGCGAGAACCATGGCTCCTTCTTCTATAACTGGACCACCGAAGACGAGGTGGCGTACAAGAACTACTACCGGGTGTGGGAGGAGTTTCTGGAGGACTTCAAGAACGCCGGAGGCCACGTGACGACGGGCACGGACGCGGGATTCATCTATCAGACGTATGGCTTCGCCTACATCCAGGAGCTGGAGCTGCTTCGCGAGGCGGGTTTCACGCCGCTCGAGGTGATTCGATCCGCCACTCTTTACGGGGCCGAAGAGCTGCAGAGCCCGAAGCAGACGACTGTCGACTTCGGCATTATCCGCCCGGGCAAGCTGGCCGATATGATCATCGTCGACCAGAACCCGCTTGCCAACCTGAAGGTCCTCTATCCGACGGGATGGATGCGGCTGAACGATGAGACCGGCAAGGTGGAGCGCGTCGGCGGCATCAAGTACACCATCAAGGATGGGATTGTGTTCGACGACAAGCAGCTACTTGCGGATGTCGCCGCGATGGTAGCGAAACAGAAGGCCGAGCAGAAGGGGCCGGTTACGCTGCAAGGTGTGAGCAAGACGTACTGAGGCGTGATGTCACAATGGCCGGATAGACGGAACCCTGCTCGCGCGGTGGTTCGGTTTATCCGGCCATTTTGACTTGGGACTACTTCGCCGCTTCCACCCGCCGCTTCGCCTTGAGAAGAACATCGACGGCCTCCGGGCGATCGTTCCAATAGTCCAGGCGAACTCGTCCATCGTCCATCTGGGTTACGGTCGCGGGCTCCGCGCTCTCTGTCACATACCATCCGGCGGGCAGCACGACTGCATTGCGGGGCCGTCCGAGGCTGCGGTCGAAGATCAGCTCGTCGCCATCGAGCCGGTAGCTCCGGGGCGCGGTATAGGTCTCGGATATGCGCAGCCGCAACGTCTGGCCTTCGACTACCGGTTTGTAGGAGACGAGGACGACCTGTGCCTTAGGATCCACCGGCTCACCCGGATCGATCTTTGCTGCCTTCATATCTACGCCGGTCGTGATGCGGGTTTCGAGCTTTTCTCCCGTGTCGAGCACGTAGGCCGAAGGGTTCGATACGACGCTGCCGGAGCGGACCACGTTGATGTAGCGGCTGGTTCCGGGACGGGTCTCGGTGTAGTCGTGGTAGAGGCTGAAGGCGTTTGTCTCGGGCGTCTGCAGGAAGTACACGATGTCGCGGTCGGCATGGGCCCGCTCAGAGAGACGCGACCTCTCCGATTCGCCTGCGAAGGGAGCCTCCCAGCTCAGGGCATTCGTAAGCGTGTGGGGCTTCGCGGCTGCGCCGGTCCGCGCGTCTTTGACGGCGCGAAGCACCATGGGGGACTCACCCGTGCCCGCATGCTGGAAGCTTACCGCGATGCGCCCGTCGGGCTGGGCCAACACCTGCGACGGCACGGTGCAGCCAACCAGCTCGTAGCCCGCGGGCAGTACGATCTTGTTGCGCCTGATGCCGAGCGGACGATTGAAAACGATGGCGTCTCCGTCGGCGAAGTAGCTCTTCGGGTCGGTGTAGGTTTTGACGATGCGCACCCTGCCCTGCCCCTCGTTCGGCACGGCCCGCGCGAGCGTTACGCGGATGTAGTCGGTCTGCGCGTCGGCGTGCGGCATCAGCGGATCCTTCTTCGCGTCCGCCCCGCTCACCACCTCGAAGTGCAGCGGCTTGCCGGTCATGGCGTCATACACCGCCTCGTCCGAGGCCACGCTGCCCTTGCGGATGGGATTGTAGAAGACGGTCGCACCGGCGCGAGTCGCCGTCACCTCGTAGTCGATGAGGAAGCTGTGGGTCTCGGGGGCGAGCAGCTCGTAGCGCGTGTACTCATCGGTCTCGGTCTGCTGGGGTGAACGGTCCACGGATGTCGTGGCGCTGTTTCGCGCTTCAGTTCCCTGCCCCTGTGCTGCAACCGCGGTCATCGCGGCCATTGAAATCATCGCAACTGAAATTGCAGGAATGGCTCGCTTCCATGTACCCATGCTCATCTTGATCTCCCCTTTAGACTCGCCGACCTCTACGTCCCAAAGCTTACCGCAGCTGTCTTCGCTTATTTTTCCGGTACGGGAGCGCCCTGTTCCATCAGGTACCGGTCGAAGAAGGATTCACTGCGCCGCCAGGCATCGCGCAGAACGAACTCGCGGCGGAAGAAGTGAATCTCTCCCGGGTAGATGGCCATGTCGAACGGCTTGCCGAGCTTTTCCAGGCTGTCGATCACCTTCAGCGACTCCCACAAGGGGACATTGGTGTCATTGGTGCCTTGCAGGATCAGCAGGGGGCGGCTCAGTTTGTCGAGGTGCTTGACCGGGGCGGAGCGATTGTAGAGGCCGGGATCGGTCACGGGTGTCTCGCCGAGGCGGCCGAGGATCATGCCTCCCGTCGTCCAGGTCTCCCAGTCGCCCACGCCCGCGACGTCGATGGCGCAGCGGAAGAGGGTAGGGTCGGTGAGCATGGACTGCAGCGTCATGAAGCCGCCATAGCTGAGGCCCCAGATGCCGATGCGGTCGGGATCGACGAAGCTGAGGGTCTTCAGGTAATCGGCTCCGGCGTTGACGTCCTGGGTCTCGCCGCCGCCCACGTCCCTGGAGGTTCCGGTCGCCCACTCGTGGCTGTAGCCGGAGCTGCCGCGGTAGTCCGGCGTGAGGACGACGTAGCCCTGCTGGGCCAGATACTCGTTCATCGCGTAGTACATGCGATATGCGCCGGGATGCCAGGCGAGATAGTTCTGGTCCGCGCCTGAGCCGTGAACCCAGATGATGGCCGGGTGTTTTTTCGAGCGGTCGAGATTCTTGTCCACCATCAGGGTGGCCGGAACAGGCTTTTTGTCGACGCGGCTGGGATAGTGAACAGGCACAGGCGCGGTGAGGTCCTGCGGGAGCAGTCCGGGAGGGAGCGAGTCGGTTAGGCGCGTCGGGGAAGCCCCGGGCTTGGCAGCGATGGAGTACACCTCGAGCGGATGTTCGACCGCACTCCTTTCATAGACCAGCATGGAGCCGTCGGGAGAGAATGCCGGGTTCCGGTTGACCCCGCGGGCCGTGACGATGGGTTCGATGCGTCCATTAGGGATGGAGGCGATGGAGATGAAGCGCTCCATCTGGTTGCCTTCGGCGCTATGGGCGTAGGCGATTCGCTTGCTGTCGGGCGACCATGCGGCGAAGCCATCGCCGAAGGCTCCCTTGCTGATCTGCGCGGCCTGCGATTCGGCGGTCGCGTTCGTCGGAATGACGTAGAGATGCGGCCAACCGGTGCGGTCGCTGATGAAGGCGAGCAGCTTGCCGTCGGGAGAGGCAACGTCCATTGCGCCATCGGCCGGGGAGATCCATGCCGGGTCGAAGTCCTTCCACAGGGTGCGCGTCTCGCCGGAGAGCGCGGTGATCTTGATCTCCAGCGTTTTGTGGTCGGGGGAGAACTCCTCATGCACGATGGACGGGCCGGCTGCCCACTGCATCTCGGTCGAGCCGTAGTTGCGAGCGCCGACGGGAATCCACATGGGCTCCGCCGCGTAGCTGAAGACCGAGACGACGCCGATGCGGTCGTCCCAGCTCATGCTGCGGAAGACCTTCATCTGGTTGCCGTTGTACGGCATCGGCTCTGGGACAGACTCGTGGCGTGCCGCGTCGAAGGCGACATATTGCTGGTCGGGCGAGAAGGTCGGCCGGGTCGCACGCAAGCCCTCGGGCATGTGCGTGAGCCGTCGCCTGGTCTTTGCGCTGAGCGACTCGACCCAGACATCCCCCTGGTCGATAAAGGCAATCTGCTGTTTATCGGGCGAGAGAGAGAAGCTGGTGACACCCTGGAAACCTTCGAGCGGCTTCGGCTTGGCGGATGTCGTGGATACGGTCCAGAGCTGACCGCCTTTGCTGAAGATGATCTCTGCGGGGGAGGACCATTCGAAATGGCCGATGTCCGAGAGCAGCATATTGGGATCGACGGGAAAATCCGTCATGGCTATGGGGACTTCGCCCGGCCTGACGATGAAAAGCTCCTGCTTGCCGGCCGCATCCCAGAGGAAGGCGATGGTCTTACCGTCGGGCGACCAATGCTGCTCGGATGGATATTTAATTGCCGCGATGCGATCGATGGTTATGCTTCCGCGGGGAGCCGGCTGCGCGGATGCTGGCGGCAAGGAGCCCAGGCCGGCTGCGGATACGAGAATAGACAAGAGGAACGCAGAAGGCGGTTTGATGCTCACGGGGCGGTCTCCAGGCCGGGCGATTCGGTTGCTTCCGGCAACTCTCGCTTGTAGCTGTACTCCGCATCGATAGCTGGCGTACGGCGACCCAGGCGGTCCACCAGAACATTTGCTGATGATGACAGCGGCCAAAAAATGGTAGATTGTTCGACTTTTTGTATACGATTACGAAAACAAGGTCAAGCATAGTTTGTCCGGGCGCCGGAAAAGAGCGCGAGGATCTCCTCCTCTCGTCGGAGCCGCTCTGCGCCCGGACCCGTGCGCCTGAGCCCCGTGCGCCTGAGACCCATGCGGCTGAAATCCGTAACTGGCTACTTGCCGCCCTTATGCAGCTTGCTGGCGGCGGCAGCCATGGCGTCGGACTTCTTTTCGGCGGCGGTCTGGTGGGCCTTGGGCTTGCAACTTCCCTTTTCGCCGCCGGGTTTGCCCGGGACTGGTTCGTAGCCGGGCCAGCAACGAGAGGTTTGCTTTGCAGGCTCCTTTTTGGCTTTGCCGTGGCCGGTGGAGCTGGGGTTATCGGAGTGCTGGTCGGTCCAGGCTTGCCCATGAGCCGTCTTGCTGCCGGTCTTGTGGGCTTTGGCGCCGGAGCCGGTATGCGCCTTGCTGCGTGTGCTGGAGCTGGTTGCTTTCGGTTTGCTCGTTGTGCCGGGGCGTTTGGTGCCGGAGGACTTTGCGCTTGCGGTTGATCGCTTTGTGGTCGCCATGTGGTGTGAGAGGACGATGGGCGGCCTTGGCGTGGCCTGAGGTGCGCGAATTTCTTTCAGCGCAGTCGTAGACGGATGGGACCTTTTGCAGTGGAGGGATCGACGACAGCGCCGTGCTGGGTGATGACGATCCTGCCCTGAGCCGTGAGGCGGCGGGCGGCGGCACGGGCGGGCTCCATCAGGGACTCCCAGGCTTGCCGCGATTGGAGGCCGCCGACCGCCTTTGCGGCTTCCGACGGGCAGATGGTTTTGGCTTTGCCTCCGGATGCGGCACGTTCGGCCAGGAGGGAAAGGATGGCGTTTTCGAGGGCTGCGCCGGAGGCACCGGGCTGGTGGCCTCGGCACGCATCGGAGCAGTATTTTACGACGTCCCAGTCCTGAGCCCATTGTTTGCGCCACTCGAAGGTGCGCCCGCAGGTTTTGCAGATCTTGTCCCGGTGCGGGGTGGTGCGTTCGGGTTTAGGCTTGCGGTCGGGCATGCTGCTTCTATGCTACGTAACAACTCCGCTATCGAACTCGACCTGGTTTCCGAGATGATTCCTGATGACGCGGTAGCACTCGCAAGCCCTGTCTTCGAGTCGGGGAATGTCAGGGATGTGGATGGATTCGCGGCTGTAGTCGATCAGCCCCTCTTTCTTGAGAAGCCCGGCCGCGAGAGAGACGGTGGAGCGGGTAGTTCCAAGCATGTTGGATAGGAATTCATGCGACACGTTGAAGGTGCTGCCGTCGGTTCGTTCCGCACAGATGAGCAGCCAGCGGGCCAAGCGTTGGGCGGCATCATGTCTTGCGTTACAGCCGGCGGTCTGAGTTGCCTGGACGAGTTGCGCCTGAACATACCGCAGAGCGAGGGATTGGAACTCAGCACAGCGGAGGAACTCTTTCTTTGCCGCCTCGACCGAACAGGTGTACCCAAAACCCGCAATCTGCGTATAGATGCGGTTGAGGCTTCGTTTGGTTCCCATAAGGGCGGAGATGCCAATGACGGACTGATAGCCGAACATGCCTACCTCAACCTGAGAGCCGTCCTCGAAGGTCGTGGTCATTGAGGCCGCTCCGTCTTCAATGAAGAAGATGTGCTTGATGGGAGTTCCGGGGGATTCGATCACATACTGCACATCAAACGTGACGGGCTGCAGGTCGAGGCGGTGAATAATCTGTGAATCCAGGCTCTTCAATAGATCATTTTTGAACGAATGGGTGGGCAATGAAACCTCGCTTCGAGATGAAATACAACGTAACTATGGACTGCTCTTTGAACGTGGAGAATAAAGCTCGCATTTTCTCCTCGCACGATTGTCTAATGAAAGTGAGCAGTTTACACGTGGGCGTTCGATACCTAACAGAAGCTGAATCTCAACTTTCTGCGATTTTGCCTGCGATCCAAGGCGTAAGTTGACTGACTGGATAAGTTGGACGAATCTGTGCGATGTCGCACGTTGGTTTGGTGAGGCTTCAAGTAGATTGGGTTAGTTCCAGTCCACAAAAATCAATCGGATCATCTCCAGGACGTCCTATCTCCGCGCCTATTTTTATCCTTCTGTACGGACGAGATTCCCGGCTGCTCGCAACCCGGCAGCTGGTCCTGGAAGTACACGGGTATACGGTACGGACGACGACAGAGCTTGCCGAGATCGAACGAATCACCTCGATCGATCAGGTTCACCTCATCATCGTTTGCCACTCGGTTTCAGTGGAAGAGACGGCACACGCACTTTATCTCACCGGCTCCCGGTTGTCAGGGATCAAGAGCCTTGTTCTACTTGTCGACACCCCCAACCAGCGTGGCGGGGTACTTGGCGAAGTGCTGTATGCGATGGATGGGCCGGCGAAGCTGGTTTTGAGCGTTCAAAGGCTGGTCGGTCCCGCGAATAGCGCAGCTCGCTCCGAGGGCGGCTGACTCTTTGGCCAACGAGGCGCGTTCGAGTCTTTATACTTGAATGCGACCATGACAACTTCTGCCGTTCTATTTCCTTCGCTTGAAGACCAGCTTGATTTGATTACCAAGGGTGCGGCCGAGATTGTTCCGCTGGAGGCGCTGAAGGAGCGCATCTCGAAGTCTATCGCGACGGGCAAGCCGATGCGCATCAAGGCGGGGTTCGATCCTACGGCGCCGGATCTGCACCTTGGACATACCGTGCTGCTGCGGAAGCTGAAGCACTTTCAGACGCTGGGCCATACGGTTATTTTTTTGATCGGTGATTCTACGGCTTTGATCGGGGATCCGACCGGGCGCAACGTGACGCGGAAGCCGCTGACGCCTGAGCAGATTGCGGCCAATGCGGAGACCTATAAAGAGCAGGTGTTCAAGATTCTCGACCCGGTGAAGACCGAGGTCCGATACAACTCCGAATGGCTGGATAAGCTCGGGTACTACGACATGGTGAAGCTGATGGCGCAGTTCACGGTGTCGCAGATGCTGGAGCGCGAGGACTTTCATAAGCGCTTCAACGAGGAGCAGCCGATTGCGCTGCATGAGCTGATCTATCCGATCGCGCAGGGGTACGACTCGGTAGCGCTGGAGTGCGATGTGGAGCTGGGTGGAACCGACCAGAAGTTCAACCTGATGCGGGGACGGGATCTGCAGAAGCACTTCGGCCAGCCGCAGCAGATTGTGCTGATGACCTCGATCATGGAGGGGCTGGACGGGGTGCAGAAGATGTCGAAGTCGCTGGGCAATGCGATCGGCATCCATGAATCGGCGAGCGAGATGTACGGAAAGCTGATGTCGATCTCCGACGAGCTGATGTGGAAGTACTGGACGCTGCTGACAGACCTGCGGGGGTCGGAGATTGAGGCGATGCAGGAGCAGGTGCGGATGGGTGCGCTCCACCCGATGCAGGCGAAGAAGAACCTGGCCTGGACGATTACACGGGACTTTCATTCGCCGGAGGGGGCGGATGCGGCGGCGGAGGGCTGGGCAAAAATGTTTCAGCAGCGCGCGGTGAACGAAGACGTTCCGGTGATGAGGGTGTCGCTAGCCGAGGAGGGATTGGTGGTCATCGATACTCCTGACAAGACTGTGCTGAAGACCGGCAGGCTGTTGCAGATCGCTGGGCTGGCGAGTTCGGTGGGTGAGGCGAACAGGAAGATCGGCGAAAATGCAGTGAGCGTGAATGGCGAGAAGTTTCGCTGCATGTCCATCTCCAAGGATGAACTGGGAGTTGCTCCTGTCCTGCGGGTGGGAAAAAAGAGCGTGCGGGTGGAGTGGGCAGATTGACCCAACAGCAGCGGATTGGCACTACAGGCGAAAAGAATATGCATCCAAGAAGATGCGGGGATATCAATTTGAGATTCTATGCAGGTCTGGTTGCAGTGAGTGGGATGGTGGTGGCGGCGGTGATTCCGTTGCGCGCGCAGGATCCGAAAGATCCGAAGGCGATTGTGACAATGGCGATGAGGGCGGAGCTGGCGGCGGATGCGAACGACCACTCGCGCTGGAAGTACAGGGACGATCAGAGGGATCTAGGTACGGTTTCGATCGTCGTGCAGACGGACCAGGGTTCTGTGAAGCGCCTGATCAGCAAGGGCGGGCAGCCGTTGAGCGCAGCCGATGCGAAGGACGAAGACGCGAAGGTGCAGAGTTTTATTCACGACTCGAACGCGATCGAGAAGCAGAAGAAAGATGCGGCGCAGGACGACAAGAATGCGACGGAGTTGCTGAAGATGCTACCGGAGGCGTTTCTCTGGAAGGTGCAGAGCGAGGATGCGGAGAGGCGTACGCTGCACTTTGAGCCGAATCCGGCCTTCAACCCTCCGGACATGCAGTCGCGGGTGCTGGGCACGATGGTGGGCGAGTTGGTGATGGACCGGGAACAGCACAGGATCGAGACGATCAGCGGACGGCTGACGCAGGATGTGACGATCGGGTGGGGGCTGCTGGGACGGCTGAAGTCGGGAGGAACGTTCCGGGTCGAACGCCGTGAGGTCGCGCCCCGGCTGTGGCAGATCACCGAGACCCACGTCCACATCGACGGCAAGGCGCTGTTCTTCAAGAACATCGGTCAGCAGCAGGATGAGGTGCAGAGCGAATTTACCGAGGTGCCGGGAGGCACAACGCTCGAACAGGCGGCGGAGATGTCGAAAAGTCTGAATGTTACGCCGAAGTAGCGGAAGCCGAGCGTCCGTTCGCGTAATCCCCGTTCGCTGTATTCTCGGAGACGATGGCACAAACTCCCTATCCACAGACTGACCGCGAACTGATGCGCCTGATCGAGCGCTCCGCCGGGCAGCGTGCGGGGTACAAGCAACTGGTCCGCGAGCTTGGACTTGGAGGCGGACGCGAGCGCCGGTTGCTGCTTGAACAGCTTGCGCGGATAACGGCCCGCGGCGAGCTGGTGAAGACCGACAGCGAACAGTGGAGTCTGCCGGCGGCGACGCCTGAAATGACCCGGCGTGCTTCACGCACCGCACCGGCCGGGGCTGCGGCTATACCCGTGGAGCACCGCGCGACGCGTGACCGGCTGGTGACAGGACGGCTAGATCTGCATCGCGATGGATACGGCTTCGTGAGACCCACGCAGAGCACCAGCCGGGAGGATGATCTTTTCATCCCACCCAATGAACTGAACGGCGCGATGCAAGGCGATGAGGTTCTTGTCGATGAAGCTCCGCCGGGGCGTGATGGGCGGCGTTCCGGCCGCATTGCGCGGGTGCTGAATCGACGCAATCCTACCGTGGTGGGAATCTTCCACTATGCGCGGCAGGGCGGGTCGAACAACTGGGAGAACGCCCCAATCCTGAACGGCAACTATGTTCTGCCGCTGGACGAGCGAATGGCCGGCTCACCGGGCGGAGGGGCGATTCTGATTCCGGAGGGCGCGGAGCTTCCGCCAACGCCGAAGGAGACCCCGCACCGTGTGCTGGGCGAAGAGGCGAAGGCGCAGTACACGCAGTGGTCTGAACAGGGTGAGCTGGACCCGCACAGGCCGCTCGAAGGGCTGGCCGTGGATGTTGAGATCACGGATTTCCCCGCGGCAGGCAGGCCGGCGCGAGGCCGGGTGATCGAGGTGCTTGGACCGCCGGACGGGTTCGGTGTCGATGTCGAAATCGTGATTCGCAAGCACCATCTGCCGCATGTCTTTCCGGCGAACGTGCTGGCCGAGGCGACGGCCTCCGCGGCACAGACGGTCGATACACTTGAGGCGGAAGAGCTGGGGAGGCGGCGCGACTTTCGTGGGCTGAAGATCGTCACCATCGACGGCGAGACGGCGCGCGACTTCGACGATGCCGTTCTGGTTGAGCCGCTTGGGAACGGCAATTGGAAGCTCCAGGTGCATATCGCGGACGTGAGCCACTACGTGCGCCCCGGCACGGCGCTCGACCTGGAGGCGAGGCTGCGCGGAAACTCCGTCTATTTCCCGGATCGCGCGGTTCCGATGCTGCCGCCGCAGCTTTCGAGCGGCATGTGCAGCCTGCGGCCGGATGAGGACCGGCTCGTGCTCAGTTGCCTGATGGAGATCGATGCACGCGGCGAGGTGATTGGATACGAGGTGTGCGAGGGCATCATCCGCAGCGCCCGGCGCATGACCTACACGCAGGTCCAGGGGGTGCTCGACGGCGAACCGGAGACGCGCGCGCAGTTCGACGAACTGGCGCCTGAATTCGAACTGATGTATGAGCTTGCGCTGAAGCTGAATGCAAAGCGGCACCGGCGCGGCTCCATCGACTTCGACCTGCCCGAGCCTGTGATTCAGTTCGATCCGGATGGAAATATGCAGGCCATCGTGCGATCGCAGCGCGGCTGGGCGCACCGCCTGATCGAGGAGTTCATGCTCTCCGCCAACGAGTGCATTGCCACCTGGATTGAGTCGCAAAGCGTGCCAAGCGTGTACC
Source organism: Edaphobacter sp. (assembly GCA_965277265.1). GTDB lineage: Bacteria > Acidobacteriota > Terriglobia > Terriglobales > Acidobacteriaceae > Edaphobacter. Next base: position 2,912,904 of record CBDICF010000003.1, on the reverse strand, counting down.
GTATCCACGAGGTGCCGGACCCGAAGCGCATTATCGACTTTGAAGAGACGGCCAGCCAGTTCGGCTATTCCCTGGGGTTCAGCAGCCTGCCGGTCAAGCGGATACAAACCAGGGGCGACCGGCGCGATGCACGCGGGACGAATCGGCAAGCTAAGACGCACGAGATCGCCGAATCTATTCCTGTGACACCGCAGATGTACCAGCGGTTGACGGCGAAGATCGCAGGCAAGCCGGAGGAGCGGATTCTCTCGTACCTGATGCTGCGCTCTCTGAAGCAGGCGCGGTACAGCGAAAAGAACGTTGGCCACTTCGCGCTGGCGAGTCCAAGCTACACGCACTTCACGTCACCCATTCGGCGCTACCCGGATCTGATCGTACACAGGCTGTTGCGGGAGTTGATCCAGGCTGGCGCGAACACGCAAGGGGAGGCCATTCTCTCGGACGCTCCGCAGCCGTGGCAGGAGAAGCCGGTTGCGAAGACGCGTGGGGCCAAGCACGAGCAAGCTGCTCCGGAGAGCCCGAATCTGGAAGGGCCGATCCCACAGGCGGAGTTGAGCGCCATCGCGGCGGAGTCGAGCCAGGCCGAGCGCCGAGCGGATGACGCCGAACGCGAGCTGATCGAGTGGAAAAAGATCAAGTTCATGCAGGACCGTGTCGGCGAAGACTTCCACGCCATCATTCTCTCCTGCACGAAGTACGGCTTCTTCGTTGAGCTGGACAATCTCTTCATCGAAGGCCTGGTGCCGCTTGCGACCCTGCAGGACGATCGCTACCTGTTTCGCGATACCGACCGGCAGATCGTCGGAGCGCGCAACGGGCGGGTCTTCAAGATGGGGCAGCGGGTTCATGTGCTGCTTGACCGGATTGACCGGCAACAGAGGAGATTGCAATTTGCGCTGCTGCCGCAGGAGGATGGTGCGGTAAATGCTTCACGGGCACGACGAAAGCCGAAGGGGGCGACGGCTAAAGGGGTGGCGGCGAGCGACACGGAAGAGCGGGCGCACTCCAGCCCCAGGCGCTCGGGAAAACCGGGCAAGACGAAATCGAAGGCTCGGGAGCGGAACAAGAAAGCCAAGGGCAAACGCAAGTAGATTGCTGCGCCCACCCGCTACAATGGAATAACAATCAGGAGAAGAGCGCGAATGGCACACATGGTTTTCGATACGAGATTCAAGGCTGAGATGGAAGGGCTGGATGAGCCGCCGTTTGACTCGGACTTTGGGCAGAAGATTTTCAAGAACGTCTCGAAGAAGAGCTGGGGCGAGTGGGTAGAGCGGCAGAAGATGCTGCTGAACGAGTACCGTCTGCAGCCCTGGACGCGCGAGGCCCAGGAGTTCCTGGTTGAGCAGATGAACGGCTTCTTCTTCGGCGAGGGCGAAGGCGGATCGCTGCCGAAAGAGTTTGTCGCTCCCTCTCACTAACGGTCGCGGCCGCCGCGGAGCTATCCGGGCGCGCTGCTCCATCGTGCGAGCGGTTGCAGTCCGGGCGACTCGTGTACACTTAGGTCTGCAGGATACCCCGCCGTCGCCCACCCGGGCAGACGCGCAACCATAGTCGGGACGTGGCTCAGCCTGGTAGAGCGCACCCTTGGGGTGGGTGAGGTCGCTAGTTCGAATCTAGTCGTCCCGACCATTATTCTTCCGATACTCACAATGGTGGGTGAGGTCGCTAGTTCGAATCTAGTCGTCCCGACCATTATTCTTCCGATACTCACAATGGTGGGTGAGGTCGCTAGTTCGAATCTCGTCGTCCCGACCATCTACTTTCCGATTCCACAATATGGTGCAGGTTACTCGCTTGAGCGGGATCTCGATTCGGGGTCAACCCGGCTCCGCTTACAGCAACTCAGGGGACGGGATTTTTACTTCGCCCGATAGAATATACGGGCGTGGTCCAGCTGTTCGTGGTCCACGCCGCGCGGGTTTGCGGCCGGGTTAACTCAGGTGTCGGTTAGCCTTGAGATCGATTGGATTGTCACCGCGTGACCATGTGGCTATAGTAGGTCGAGTTCGATGTGGCTTCTTTTTCGCGGACCCGAGCTTGTGTGAAAGGTGAGGCAAACATAGAGATGTCGACGCAGACGAAGAAGGCCAGGACCGGTCTGGGAAAAGCCGCCAGAGATGCTTCCGGCACAACCGATGTGGATGCGCGATTCGACTGGCGCAGGGTGGTGGAGACGTTCCTGCTGTCGCGCGGGCTGGACGATTTGGAAGAGACGAAGCTGCTGCCGGAGAAGAAGATCAATTACCAGTTCTCGGCACGCGGTCACGAATTAGCCCAGATCCTTCTGGGAATGCTGCTGACCGAGAAGCACGACGCGGCGAGCGGCTATTACCGCTCCCGGCCATTGCTGCTCACGCTGGGTTTGAGCGCGACGGACGCGCTGAAGAGCGGGATGGGCAAGGCCGGCGGCATCAGCGACGGACGCGATGTGGGTGTGACCTACAACAGGCCGAACCTGGACGGTCCGACGGTGCTCCCCATGGCCGGCGGCGTGGGCACCCAGTACACCACGACCGCGGGTTGGGCGCATGCGATCCGCTACTACAGCGAAACCCTGAAGGACGAGAGCTACAAGCGAGCGATCGCAGTGGTTCTGGGCGGCGACGGATCGGTCGCGTCGAATGGCTTCTGGGCGGCGCTGAACATCGCCACGACACGCAAACTACCGATGCTGTTCTTCATTGAAGACAACGGCTATGGCTTGTCGGTTCCATCGACGGTTCAGACTCCGGGCGGAAACATTGCCAGGAATCTTGCATCGTTCGGCGAATTGAAGATCCTGGAGGCCGACACGCGAAATCCCGGCAAGACGGCCCAAGCGATCTACGAGGCTGTTTCGGACGTGCGCGCAGGTAAAGGCGCTGTGATGATCCGGCTTGTCATGCCACGTTTGAGCGGCCACTCCGGGCAGGACACGCAGACGTACAAGAGCAGCGAATTCATCGCAAACGAGCGGCTGCAGGACCCTCTTATCTTTCTCCGTTCGTACCTGGTGCCGTCTGCGATATCGGAAGACGAATGGACCCGCCTGGAGCAGGAGGCCACCGCCGCCGTGCAGCATGCACTTGCGGAGGCTCTGGAGGCGGATGAGCCGGACGCCAGTGAAGCCAGCGTGGTGCGCCATCTTTTCGCGGAGGACGAACCCGCGGTCGAGCCCTCTGTGCCTGCGCCGCCCGACCCGGCGCGCCTGAATATGCTGACGGCCATTCGACGCACGCTCGAACATGAATTGAAATTCAATCCGAAGCTGCTGATCTTCGGCGAAGATGTCGGTTTGAAGGGCGGCGTCCATGCCGCGACGATGGGCCTGCAGGCGGCCTTCGGAGCGGATCGCGTCTTCGACAGCAGCCTCTCGGAAGAAGGCATCATCGGCAATGCGGTGGGCATGGCGCAGGCGGGTTTGCGCCCCGTGGCGGAGATCCAGTTCCGCAAGTATGCGGATCCCGGCACGGAGCAGTTGAACGATTGCGGCTCGATGCGCTGGCGCACCGCCAACCGCTTCGATGCGCCGATTGTGGTGCGCATTCCGGGAGGGTTTGGGTCCAAGTGCGGCGACCCGTGGCACAGCGTATCCAGCGAGGTGACGTTTGCTCATGCGATCGGCTGGCAGGTGATTTATCCGTCGAACGCGGAGGATGCGACAGGGCTTCTGCGGACGGCGATGCGCAGCCACAACCCCAGCATCTTCTTTGAGCATCGCGCGCAACTGGACTCCTCGTGGGCGCGCCGGCCGTATCCGGGCGATTCGTTTGTGCTCCCGCTGGGGCTCGCGAAGATCGTCCAGCCAGGTAACGACCTTACAGTGGTGACCTGGGGCGCGATGGTGGAGCGGTGCCTGCTCGCTTCCGCGCAGAGCGGGGCGTCGATCGAAGTGATCGACCTCCGCACGGTCGTTCCCTGGGACCGCGAGACCGTGCTTGCCTCGGTCCGGCGCACTCATCGCTGCGTCATTGTGCATGAGGATACGATCACCGCCGGCTTCGGCGCGGAGATCGCGGCGGTGGTTGCAAGCGAAGCCTTCCTCAAGCTGGATGCGCCGGTCGAACGCCTCGCCGTTCCGGATATTCCGTTGCCGTATAGCCTGTCGTTGCTGGACGTGGCGCTTCCAACCGTCGCGAAGATTGCCGCTCAACTGAAAGCCACGCTCGAATTCTAGAGAGCTTGAGGATCGCACTTGTCTATTGTCGAAGTTCGCATGCCGGAAGAGAAGAATGAGGGCACCGAAGCCTCACTGGGGCGGTGGCTCAAGCAGCCGGGCGAGGCTGTCTCGGAACATGAACCATTGATCGAGATCAACACCGATAAGGTGACTATCGAGATTCCGGCACCGGCCAGCGGCGTGCTCGCGGAGTTGTTGAAGGCGGAAGGCGATGCGATCCTGCCGGGCGACCTGCTTGGCAGGATCAAAACCGACGCGGAGACCAGCGCCAGCGGACCAGCGGCAGACAAAGAAGGCGTCTCGCAAGCAGCTACGAACGTACCGGCAAGGGCATCCAGCGCTGCCCCGGAGGACAGTCACTCCCCGGCGGTGCGGAGGATGCTCAAGGAGCACACTCTCGATGCCCGCCTGATCCCGAAGCTTGGACGCGGGGGGCGGCTCACCGTGGAGGACATCGAGGCATATCTCGCACAGCGGAAGGTGGAGTCGAAGCAAGCGGACGCGGAGCCGGTTGGCGGGCATGGCTCGCTCGTGGGCCGCAAAGTGCCGCATACGCCCATGCGCAAGAGCATTGCGAACCACATGGCGCGCAGCGTGCAGACGGCTCCGCACGTAACCGCGGTCTTCGAGGCGGACCTGTCGCAGGTGCTGGCAGATCGAGCCGCTCGCAAGCAGGCTTCGGAAGATGCCGAGGTTCCGAGTGTGACGGCATATCTGTTGCGCGCCGCGGTGCAGGCGATCCGGCTGGTTCCCGAGGTGAACAGCAAGTGGCACGACACGCATCTTGAAGTCTTCGACGAGGTGAACTTTGGCGTGGGCACGGCTCTCGATTCAGGCGGACTGGTAGTGCCGGTAATCCGGAACGCGCAGACGATGGACCTGATGGAGCTCTCGAACGCACTGCGAGCCATGACGCACAAAGCGCGCAGCGGCAAGCTGACGCAGGCCGATATGCAGGACGGCACGTTCACGCTTTCCAACCATGGCGTAAGCGGTAGCCTGATGGCAGCGCCGATCATCCTGCCCAACGGCCAGGCAGCCATTCTCGGCGCGGGGAAGATGCAGAAACGCGTGATCGTGTGCGAGACCGGCGGCCGCGAGTTGTTCCGTGTTCGGCCCATGATGTACGTGACGCTCACCGTCGATCACCGCGTGCTGGACGGCCAGCAGACCAATCGCTTTCTTACTGAGTTCGTCGCCGCGTTGGAGAAGCCGGCATAAGTGCGATCCTGAAGCGTCATGGATGGGGGTCGGGGCTGAGGGTCGGGGCTGAGGATTACGACCGGCCCAACCCTCCGAACCGGCGGCGAAACTCCGCATTTGGAACCAGATACTGTTTCGCGTTCTCGTGCAGTTGGGCGAGAAGATAGGCCTGCGCCTGCCGGTGGGTGAGGAGATAGATCTCGCGGCAAAGGTCATAGGCGATGTGTCCGGGCCAGCCGTTGGGCAGCAACGCCGCCGGGAGTCGCGGGTCGTGCAGCACGACGCGACGGAAGGAGTGGATCAGGAGGGTTTGTACCACGAATGCCGTCTGCGGATCGAGGTCGCCGGTCAACATCGGCAGGGCCGGCTGGAAGCGCTGGAGAAATTTGCGGTAGTGGCCGGCGACCAGGTCGAGGTTCCAGCAATCGGCGACCAGCCTGGCCACGGGGCAGCAGGAGACGGCTTCTAAATCCTGCGCCTGCAGGACGACGACGCTCCGAGCCAGATGAAGGCGGTGCAGCACCTCGTTGAGGGCGTCGAGATCGGCGGAGGGGTGCAAGAAAACGCCCGGGGCGAGCAATCCGAAGCCCTCCCAGCCCAGCTCCCGCCGCAGCTCAAGACGGTTGGGCATCGGGGTTCCTGCTTTGTTCAGGATTGCCAGCGTCCAGTTGCCGTCCCACTGCTTCGGAGGCGGATCGTAGATGCGATGGTATGCGTGTTCGACGCGATGCAGGCCGGCGGAGGTCAGGGAATAGCGGCTCCGGCGGCCTTCGCGCTGCGACTCGAGCCAACCTTCCTCGGCGAGCCGGAACCCGCTGGTTCGCACCAGACGCTCGTTGACGTGGAAGGGTTCGAGCAGGGCGATGAGTTCGCTGAGCCAGATGCCGGATAGGCAGGGTGCGATGGAATCGCCGAAGATCGTGATGATCAAGGACTTCGACCGCGGAGGCTCCTGCTTCAAGGCTCGCGTGATCCAGCCGCCGATGGTATTCCCTTTGCTTGCCATGACCTCGCCGTGGTGGTGCATCTCATGGTACCTGTAGGCTGCTGGAAGGCTGCCCGAACATTCGACACAGCTTTGTGACATGTTACAGATTCACTGTTGACAGTCGTATAAGTGTATCTATATATATGATGGTGTGCTCGAAAGGTCTTAGTCAACGTATCAATCCAGGAGACTGCCCATGTACGCACAACTTGTAGATACCGGCGCAAAGAGCGTTCGTTCTCTCGATGAGCTTGGTCCGGAAGAGCGGGAGTTTCAGGCGCGCATCGATCGCGGCGTGAAGATCGAACCGAAGGACTGGATGCCGGAGGGATATCGCAAGACGCTGGTTCGTCAGATCAGTCAACATGCGCATTCGGAGATCGTCGGGCAGCTTCCGGAGGGCAACTGGATTACGCGTGCGCCCAGCCTGAAGCGGAAATGCATCTTGCTGGCCAAGGTGCAGGACGAAGCTGGCCACGGGCTGTATCTGTACAGCGCCGCGGAGACGCTGGGCACCTCGCGCGATCAGATGATCGACGACCTGCACGCCGGCAAGGCAAAGTACTCCAGCATCTTTAACTATCCGACTTTGACCTGGGCGGACATGGGCGCGATCGGCTGGCTGGTGGATGGCTCCGCGATCATCAACCAGATTCCGCTGTGCCGCTGCTCCTATGGGCCGTATGCGCGCGCCATGGTGCGCGTCTGCAAGGAGGAGTCGTTTCACCAGCGGCAGGGCTATGACATTATGATGTCTCTGACCAGCGGGACGCCAGAGCAAAAGGCGATGGCGCAGGACGCGCTGGATCGCTGGTGGTGGCCTTCGCTGATGATGTTCGGGCCTAGTGATGCGGAGTCGGTCAACAGTGCGCAGTCTGCGAAGTGGGGCATCAAGCTTTTCTCGAACGACGAACTGCGGCAGAAGATGGTCGACCAGACTGTTCCCCAGGCGGAGCACCTGGGCCTGACGGTGCCGGACCCGGATCTGAAGTGGAACGAAGAGCGCGGCCACTATGACTTCGGCATCATCGACTGGGACGAGTTCTACAGCGTCGTCAAAGGTAGTGGACCGTGCAACAAAGAGCGGCTGCGTACACGTATGAAAGCGCATGAAGATGGAGCATGGTTCCGCGAAGCCCTCTCGGCCCATGCCGGCAAGCAGGCGGAACGAAGTTCGAACGCGGCATAGCGACAACCGGAGGAAGCAGCCTATATGAAGAAGGAATTTCCGCTCTGGGAGGTATTCATCCGCAGCCAGCATGGCCTGGCTCACAAGCATGTGGGCAGCCTGCGCGCGTCCGATGCCGAGATGGCGATCAACAATGCCCGCGACGTGTACACCCGCCGAAATGAAGGCGTAAGCATCTGGGTGGTGCCCTCGGCGAGCATCGTCGCCAGCAGTCCGGCGGACAAGGAGCCTCTCTTCGACCCGGCCAACAGCAAGGTATACCGCCACCCCACATTTTTCCCCATGCCCGAGGACGTGAAGCACATCTAGTTGAGCCGCGTTGAGTAGAGTTCAGTAGAGGAGACGCACCCCGTGACTGAGACATCCGCCAAGTTTGTCTATCTGACTCGCCTGGGCGACACCGCGCTGGTGCTGAGCCAGAGCATCGCCGGACTGTGCGGCAAGGGGCCTGCGCTCGAAGAAGACATGGCGCTCGCCAACACCGCGCTCGATCTGCTCGGACAGGCACGGCTGTGGCTGAGCTATGCGGGCGAGATCGAGGGTGCGGGCCGCGATGAGGATGCCCTGGCCTACCTGCGCGGCGACCGAGAATTCCGCAACTTCCTGCTGGTCGAACAACCCAACGGAAACTACGCCGACACGATGGTGCGGGAGTTCTTCTTCGATTGCTGGCACAGCCTGGCGCTTGCCGAACTGATGCGCTCCACCGATCCGCGCATCGCCGGGATTGCCGCCAAATCGAATAAGGAAGTGGCGTACCATCTTCGCCGCAGCTCGGACCTTATCGTCCGCATGGGTGACGGCACCGAGCAGAGCCGGGCGTTCACCCAGGCAGCAGCCGATACTTTGTGGCCCTTCACGGGCGAGATGTTTACCGGCGATTCGGTCGACGTGGAGATGACGGCGTCCGGCGAGGGCTTCGACCCCGCAACGCTGAAGAGCCGCTGGCTGGTCTACGTTGCGCAGGTCTTCGCGGTCGCCACTCTTCGCATGCCGCCTGCCGACGCGTGGATGCAGAAGGGCGGCAAACAGGGCGTCCATAGCGAGCACCTGGGTTTCCTGCTCGCCGAGATGCAGGTCGTGCCTCGCGCCCACCCCGGCGCGAAGTGGTAACGAGGCGATGAGGAGACGATGAGCGACGTCCTGACCACGATCGAACCGGTTGCCAGCGAGACGAACCCGGTCCGTCCAACGACAGCCCAGCTTTGGGAGTGGCTCGCCGAAGTGCCCGACCCCGAGATCCCGGTGGTTTCGGTCGTCGATCTCGGCATCGTGCGCGATGTGGCGTGGAGCGAAGACGATGCGGACCTTGCCTGCGTCACGGTGACCCCGACGTACTCCGGCTGCCCGGCCACCGAGGTTATTAGTCAGCAGATTCGCGCAGAGTTGCTGCAACGCGGAGTGAAACGCGTGAGCCTGCGAGTGCAGCTTTCGCCGGCATGGACGACCGACTGGCTTACCGACCGGGCTCGGCAGAATCTGAAGGACTACGGCATTGCGCCGCCGGCCAGAGAGGCAGAGACAGCAGGCGACGCTTTGGCCGCAAGCCTGGTGGTTCTGGGCCAGGGAGCACCCAAACCCAGGCTGATATGCCCGCGTTGCGGCTCCAGCCACAATGAGATGATCAGCCGTTTCGGCTCCACGCCCTGCAAGTCGCTGCATCGTTGCCTCGATTGCCTCGAACCGTTCGATCACTTTAAATCCCACTAAGCACCGAATTCCGATCCAAATGAGCCAATTCCACTTACTCCGCGTTGCCTCTCTCACGAACGAAACCCGCGATGCGGTCGTCGTTACCTTTGACGTGCCGGAGGAGCAGCGCGAGGCATTCCGCTTTACCCCCGGACAGCACCTCACGCTGCGCACCCGCTTCCATGGCGAAGAGATCCGCCGCTCGTATTCCATCTGCTCGGCCCCCCATGAAGAACAGGTTCGCGTGGCCATCAAGCGCGTGCAGGACGGCGTGTTCTCCACCTGGGCGCACCGCGAACTGCAGCCCGGCCATGTCATCGAATGCATGGAGCCTTCGGGCCACTTCGGGGTGCCGCTCCAACCCGGGGCCGAGCGGCATCACGTCGCGTTCGCAGCCGGCAGCGGCATTACGCCGGTGCTGTCCATTTTGAAGGCGACGCTGAAGCAAGAGCCGCGCAGCCGGTTCACGCTGGTGTACGGCAATCGCGCATCTTCGTCGGTGATCTTCAAGGAAGAGCTTGAAGGTCTGAAGGACATTTATCTCGACCGCTTGAATCTCGTGTTCATCCTCAGCCGCGAGCAGCAGGATATCGACTTGTTTAACGGCCGAATCGACCGGGCGAAGTGCGATCAGATCCTGAAGCACTGGATCGAGCCCGAAGACATCGACGTGGCCTACGTCTGCGGTCCGCAGAGCATGATTGAAGATATCTCCGCGAGCCTGCAGGCGAATGGCGTCGCCAAAGACCGTATCAGGATCGAGCTGTTCGGCACAGCGCCGCTTCGCGCACGCACAACGAATGCGGTGGCCATCGCGGGTGACCACGACTGCAACGTGACGGTTATCCAGGACGGCCGCCGCCGGGAATTTTCCCTTGCAAAAAACAAACACACCCTGCTGGAGGGAGCGCTCGAACAGGGTATCGAACTTCCGTACTCGTGCAAGGGCGGCGTGTGCTCGACCTGCCGGTGCAAGATGACGCGGGGCGAGGTGGATATGGATGTCAACTTCGCGCTCGAAGACTACGAGGTGGCTCGCGGATTCATCCTTACCTGTCAGAGCTATCCTCTGACAGACGAAATCGTGCTCGACTTTGATCAGGAGAGCTAAGCCTTGATCAGGCAAACTGATTGGAACAAGTTCAGGAGGCAGACAATGAAACTCGAAAGCTACGCTTCAGGTCAGTGGTTCGCTGGTGTCGGCGGCGATACCATCTTCAACGCCATCACGGGGGCGCCCGTATGCACGGTTTCAAGCAAGGGCCTCGACTTCCAGGCCATGCTCGCTCATGGGCGTCAGGTGGGCGGCCCCGCGCTGCGCAAACTGACGTTTCACGAGCGCGCCCTGCGCCTGAAGGCGTTAGCCCAATATCTGATGGAACGCAAGGAGAGCTACTACGACCTTTCGCATGCGACCGGCGCCACGCGCAGCGACTCCTGGGTAGACATCGAAGGCGGCATCATGACACTGTTCGCCTACTCCAGCAAGGGACGCAGGGAGCTCCCTAATCAGACCTTCCTGGTAGACGGCGCGCCGGAGATGCTGTCGAAGAACGGCACCTTCGTCGGCCAGCACATCTGCACGCCGATCCAGGGGGTCGCCGTACATATCAACGCGTTCAACTTTCCCTGCTGGGGGATGCTCGAAAAGATCTCGGTGACACTGCTCGCAGGCGTGCCGGCAATCGTGAAGCCAGCCAGCCAGACTGCATTTCTCACCGAGCGCATGTTCCGCGACATCATCGCCTCCGGCATCTTTCCCGAGGGCTCGCTGCAACTGATCTGCGGCAGCACCGGCGATCTCCTCGAACGTCTCGACACGCAGGATGCGGTCACGTTTACAGGCTCTGCGTCGACCGGCCGCAAGCTTCGTCAACTTCCCGCCATCCAGAACAATTCGGTGCGCTTCACCATGGAAGCTGACTCACTCAATTTCAGTCTGCTCGGTCCGGATGCGACGCCGGATCAACTGGAGTTCGAGTTGTTTGTAAAAGAAGTCGTTCGCGAGATGACGGTCAAGGCAGGGCAGAAGTGTACGGCGATACGGCGCGCCTTTGCACCGCGCGAACTGATCCAGCCGCTGATCGAAGCGATCGGCAAGCGGCTCGCAAAGGTTGTCCTCGGCGACCCTGCCGTGGAAGGCGTAACCATGGGCGCGCTCGCCAGTCTGGGCCAGCGCGACGAGGTGCGTGAGCGCGTACAGGAGCTGCGCGATGGCGGCGCGGAGCTGGTCTTCGGCAATCCCCACGCGTTCGACGTCAAGGGTGCCGATATCGTTGCCGGCGCGTTTCTCGGGCCGATGCTGCTGCACAGCCCACGCCCCCGGCATCACGCCGCAGCGCATTGCATCGAGGCCTTCGGACCTGTCGCCACACTGATGCCCTACGAGTCGGTCGCGGACGCCATCGAGCTCGTCAAACTTGGCAAAGGCAGCCTGGTCGGTTCCATCTTTACGTACGATAACGACTTCGCCCGCGAGCTTGTGCTCGGTACGGCGGCGTTCCACGGACGCATGCTGATCGTGAACCGCGACTGCGCGCGAGAGTCCACGGGCCACGGCTCGCCGCTTCCCGGACTCGTGCATGGAGGCCCCGGCCGCGCCGGCGGAGGCGAAGAGATGGGCGGCATCCGAGGCGTGATGCACTACCTGCAACGCACCGCGCTCCAGGGCTCGCCCGAAACGCTGACGCGCATCGGCCAGCGCTGGATTACGGGCAGCAACCGGCACGAGGATGTTCATCCCTTCCGCAAGTATCTCGAAGAGCTCGATCTCGGCGACTGCGTTGTCTCGGCTTCGCGCCTGGTCACGCTCGAGGATATCGAGCACTTCGCCCACTTTACCGGCGACATGTTCTACGCGCACATGGACGAGGATGCCGCAAAAGCAAACCCCTTCTTCGGCGGCCGCGTGGCGCATGGATACTTCATCGTTTCGATCGCAGCGGGCCTGTTCGTCGATCCCGCCCCCGGCCCGGTGCTCGCGAACTACGGCGTCGACAACCTGCGCTTCCTGACACCGGTGTTTCCCGGCGACTCGCTGAAGGTGATTCTTACCTGCAAGCAGAAGAGTCCGCGCGAAACCGAGAACTACGGCGAAGTGCGCTGGGACGCCGTCGTGACCAATCAGGACGATAAGCTGGTCGCCCAGTATGACGTGTTGACGATGGTGCAGAAGCGTCCGCTCGCGAGTGAAACAGCACAAGCGTCGCAGGTGCTCGAAGAGGCGGGGATCCCGGCATGAGCTACGCCAATATTCTGTTCGAGATTGCAGGAGGCATCGCCCGGCTCACGCTCAACCGTCCGGACAAGCTGAACAGCTTTACCGCGGCGATGCATGAAGAGGTGCGCGAGGCGGTCATGCGTGCTGGCACCGAGGCTGGAGTACGCGTGCTTCTGCTGACCGGCGCCGGACGCGGCTTCTGTGCGGGGCAGGACCTCGGCGACGGCGCACTGGCACCCGGGGGCGAGCCCGTCGACCTGGGCATTCCCGTCGAACGTTACTACGCGCCACTCGTACTTGCGCTGCGAGCGCTTCCGATGCCTGTGGTGTGCGCCGTCAACGGCGTGGCCGCGGGCGCGGGAGCGAACCTCGCGCTGGCCTGTGATCTGGTAATCGCGAAGAGGTCGGCCAGCTTCATTCAGTCGTTCGCCAAGCTCGGGCTGGTCCCGGATACCGGCGGCACGTACTTTCTGCCGCGACTGGCGGGAACCGCGCGGGCCATGGGGCTGGCGCTGCTCGGGGACAAACTCCCCGCCGAGCAAGCCGCTGAATGGGGCTTGATCTGGAAGTGCTACGACGACGATATCTTCGAGGCTGAGACGGAAAAGCTGTTGCAGCATCTCGCCGGTGCGCCGACCGAGGGCCTGGCTCGCACCAAGCACGCCATCTACGCGAGCGCGGGAACGACACTGGACGAGCAGCTTAACCTCGAGCGTGACGCCATGCGCGAGCTTGGCCGGACCGGCGACTACCGCGAGAGCGTTGCCGCCTTCCTCGCCAAACGAGCCCCGGTGTTTCATGGCCGCTGAAGACGGCTTCTCCTTCCCGCCCCTTGCTGCCGGCGTTGATGTCGGCGTAGTCGGCGCAGGTGCCATGGGCTCGGGCATCGCACAAGTCGCAGCGGTGGCCGGCCATTGTGTGCGTCTGTTCGATACGCGCGGGGGCGCCGCGCAGGCAGCGGTCGACGGCATCGTAACTATGGTGGATAAGCTGGTCGCCAAGGGACGTTTTACGCAGGATCAGGCGGTGACAATTCGGCAACGCCTGTGCCCTGCAGATGACCTCGCGGAACTCGCACACTGCGGTCTGATCGTCGAAGCTATCGTTGAAAATCTTGAAGCCAAGCGCGGCCTCTTCCGCAGCCTCGAAGGCATGGTGCGCGACGATGCGCTGCTCACGTCCAACACGTCTTCTATCTCCATCACCGCCATTGCCTCCGTACTGCGACGGCCGGAGCGTCTCGCCGGCATGCACTTCTTCAATCCCGCGCCGCTGATGCCGTTGGTTGAAATCATCTCCGGCGCGGCGACCTCACCCGAAGCCGCCGCCGCGCTCTACGCCACTGCGACACAGTGGGGCAAAGTCCCGGTGTATGCTCGGTCCACACCAGGCTTTATCGTCAATCGCGTCGCCCGCCCGTTTTATGCGGAGGCGCTGCGGGTGTTGAACGAACGCGCGGCGGACTGCGCAACCATCGACGCTATCCTGCGCGAATCGGGTGGCTTCCGCATGGGACCGTTCGAATTGATGGACCTCATCGGCCACGACGTGAACTATGCCGTCACGCGCTCGGTCTTCGATGCCTTTTATGGCGATCAACGCTTTACCCCTTCCCTGCTGCAGTTGGATCTCGTCGAAGCAGGGTTCCTGGGCCGCAAGTCCGGACGTGGCTTCTATACCTATGGAGAAGGAGCCGATGCAATCGTGCCTCGAACGACGAGGCCCTGTCCAACTCCTGCACACATCTCTCTCTATGCGAACGACCCATTCACGATGTCGCTTGGGGAGCGGCTCTCGGCGGCAGGCATTGCGTTCAATCGCAACGCTGCCCACGCAGACGGCCGGATCGCACACGGTAAAGACTTCGTTTTGTATCGCACCGACGGCCGCACCGCGACGGCACGAGCCTCCGCGAACGGGGTGAAGAACACCGTTCTGCTCGACCTGGCGCTGGACCCCCAAAAGGCTTCCCGGCTGGCCCTGGCCGTCGCGGATCAGGCCTCCTGCGGTGCAGCCGAAGCTGCCGCCGGCCTCCTGCAAGCCGCTGGATACGCGGTATCGGCCATCGATGACATTCCAGGAATGATCGCGATGCGGACCGTTGCCATGCTGGCGAACGAAGCGGCCGACGCAGTGAATCAGGGAGTCTGCAGCGCATCCGATTGCGACCTCGCGATGCGCAAGGGCGTCAACTATCCTCTTGGACCAATCGAGTGGGCGGAGGCGATTGGACTTGCCGAGGTCGTGTGCGTGCTCGATCACCTCGCGCAAGCGTATGGCGAAGACCGCTACCGGATCTCCCCGTTGCTGCGCCGCAAGGCGCTTGCTGAGTCGAGTTTTTACCGAACCACGGAAGGGGCATCATGACTGAACATCCATCCACCCTCGCGGAACAGGTCGTCGCCGAGATGTTGCGCAACGATAACGCGACCGCGGCCCTGGGAATGCAGGTCGAAAGCGTGAGCGCCGGCGCATGTTGCGTCACCATGGCGATTCGTGAAGATATGCTGAACGGCTTCGCGACCTGTCACGGCGGCCTGATCTTCGCGCTCGCCGATAGCGCCTTCGGCTTTGCTTCCAACAGCCACAACCAGCAGGCCGTCGCCGCCGGTTGTCAGATCGACTATCTTCGTCCGGCGCGCCTGGGAGATATCCTGCGCGCTACCGCGGTCGAGCGTGTAGCGGGAAGCCGGCTCGGGCTGTATGACGTGACGGTCACCAACCAGCAGAATGAGACCGTAGCGCTCTTTCGCGGCAGGTCATGCCGCATCCGGGGCACCGTCGTGGATATAGCGGACAACGTGGAAGAGCTCGCAAGTGCATCGGAGTCGGTCTGATGCCTCGCACGCTCCAGAACGCCATGCCGCTAAGCAGGCCCACGGCGTCCGATCTGGAGCCGATTGAACGAGCCAGCCGAGATGAGATCGAGGCGCTGCAACTTGAGCGTCTGAAAGCAACGCTGAGCCACGTGTACGCGAACGTGCCTCACTACCGCCACGCCTTCGATGCAGCCGGCGTTGCGCCAAACGATCTACGTCAGCTCTCAGACCTGCGGCGTTTCCCATTCACGGTCAAAAAGGACCTTCGCGATAATTATCCGTTCGGCATGTTCGCCGTTCCGCGCGAGCAGGTCATTCGCATCCACGCCTCCAGCGGAACGACCGGAAAGCCGACCGTCGTGGGCTACACCGCGCAGGACATAGACACCTGGGCCAACCTGGTCGCACGCAGTATCCGGGCGGCAGGCGGCAGGGCAGGCGACATCATCCACATCGCATACGGGTACGGGCTCTTCACCGGCGGTCTGGGCGCGCACTATGGCGCAGAGCGTGCCGGATGCACAGTCATTCCCATGTCGGGCGGCCAGACGGAGAAGCAGGTGCAACTGATCTGCGACTTCAAACCCGACATCATCATGGTGACGCCCTCGTACATGCTGAACATCATCGATCAGTTCACGCGGCAGGGACTCAATGCGGCGGCTTCTTCCATCAAGGTAGGCATCTTCGGCGCTGAGCCCTGGAGCAACGCCATGCGGCACGAACTGGAGACCCGGGCAGGCCTCGACGCCGTGGACATCTACGGTCTCTCGGAGGTCATGGGGCCCGGCGTGGCGAGCGAGTGCATCGAGAGCAAAGACGGCCCGGTCATTTGGGAGGATCATTTTTATCCGGAGATCATCGACCCCATCACAGGCGAGGTGCTGCCGGACGGCGCCCACGGCGAGCTTGTGTTCACGACGCTCACCAAGCAGGCGCTGCCCCTGATCCGCTATCGCACGCGCGACCTCACCCGGCTTCTGCCGCCTACCTCGCGCTCCATGCGGCGGATGGATAAAATCACCGGCCGGTCGGACGACATGCTGATCATTCGCGGCGTGAATGTCTTTCCCACGCAGATCGAGGAACTCGTGCTCAAGTGTCCGGAGCTGTCGCCCCACTACCTGATCGAGGTCAGCCGGGAAGGCAACCTCGACCAGATGACCGTCACGATCGAGCTCACTCCGGAGGCGTATTCGTCGGCCGGCAGCGAGCGTCGCAATGAGCTCGCGAAACAGTTGCAGCACCAGGTGAAGACCAGCGTAGGCATCAGTGTGCAGGTCGTCCTGACGGGTCCGGTCATGCTGGAGCGCTCCATGGGAAAGGCCTGTCGCGTGATCGACCGGCGTGGACAAGCGCCCGCTGCGAACACAGCTTCAAGAGCATCAGGAGAAATGCGATGACTTCCGCTTATATCTGCGACGCAATCCGCACACCCTTTGGCCGTTACGGAGGGGCGCTTGCTTCGGTCCGCACCGACGACCTGGCGACCTTGCCGATCCAAGCTCTCATGGCGCGCAACAAGGATGTGGATTGGGCGGCGGTGGACGATCTGATCTACGGCTGCGCCAACCAGGCCGGAGAAGACAACCGCAACGTCGCTCGCATGGCCGTGCTGCTTGCCGGCCTGCCGGTTGAGGTGCCCGCGACGACGGTGAACCGATTGTGCGGCTCCAGCCTCGACGCCATCGGCATGGCCGCGCGCGCCATCAAATGCAATGAGGGCGACCTGCTGATCGCGGGTGGCGTCGAAAGCATGACCCGCGCACCCTTCGTCATGGGCAAAGCCGAATCTGCCTTCTCGCGCGCCGCCAAGGTCGAGGACACCACGCTCGGCTGGCGCTTCATCAACCCCGTCTTCAAGGCGCAGTACGGCGTGGACTCCATGCCCGAAACCGGCGAGAACGTCGCGGAGCAGTTCGGCATCTCGCGCGCCGACCAGGACGCCTTTGCCGTTCGCAGCCAACAGCTCTGGGCGGCGGCCAGCGAGCGCGGCTTCTTCGCCTCGGAGATCGTGCCTGTTCCCGTACATCAGCACAAGGGCGAGACTCGCATGTTCACGGTCGATGAGCAGCCGCGCCCCGGCACTACCATGGAGGTGTTGGCGAAACTGAAACCCGTCGTCAGGCACGATGGCACGGTCACTGCCGGAAATGCGTCGACCCTCAACGACGGAGCGGCCGCCGTGCTGCTGGCCTCGGATGCGGGCCTGAAATCGCATGGCCTGACGCCCCGCGCACGTGTCGTCGCCTCAGCCGCCGCGGGGATTGCACCGCGCATCATGGGCTTCGCGCCTGCACTCGCCGTGCCCAGGGTGTTGGCGCGCGCGAGCCTCACGCTCGCACAGATGGATGTGATCGAGCTCAACGAGGCCTTCGCCGCGCAGGCCCTGGCGGTGACGCGCAATCTCGGCCTCGCGGACGACGATCCGCGCATCAATCCAAATGGCGGAGCTATCGCCATTGGTCATCCCCTCGGCGCGTCCGGCGCGCGGCTGGCGACCACCGCACTCAACCAGTTGGAAGCCATCGGCGGCCGTTACGCGCTCTGCACCATGTGTATCGGCGTGGGTCAGGCTGTGGCTCTCATCCTCGAACGCGTGTAGCGCCAGATATAGAAAGCGGAGAAAAGGCACAGGCATGAAGATCTACGAGTTCGAAGGCATTGTTCCGGTGGTCGATGTGCAGGCCTACGTTCACCCCACCGCGGTGCTCATCGGCGATGTCATCGTCGGCCCCCGGTGCTACATCGGCCCCAACGCCGTTCTGCGCGGAGACTTCGGCAGGCTGATGCTTGAGCCCGGAAGCAACCTGCAGGACACCTGCGTCATGCACGGCTTCCCCAACTGCGACACCATCATCGAAGAGGACGGACACGTGGGACATGGTGCGGTGCTGCATGGCTGCCGCATCGGACGCAACGCGATGATTGGCATGAACGCCGTCATTATGGACAACGCGGTCATCGGCGAGGAGAGCATTGTCGCGGCGCTCGCGTTCGTGAGGGCCGACATGCAGGTTCCTCCGCGAAGCCTTGTCGCAGGCGTTCCCGGCAAGATCATCCGCAGCCTGACAGAACAGGAGATCGCCTGGAAGACCACAGGCACGGCTGTCTACCAGGACCTCGCCTTGCGCAGCTTCGCCTCCATGCGGGAAGTTGCGGCGCTGACCTCGGCCGAACCCGGCAGGCGACGCCTCGGCCCCATCGCCGGTCTCGATCCCCTCTTCAAATTAAAGCGCGAGACCGAACGCGGATAATCAGCTCGCGCGTTCTCTCGTGCATGTGCATTACATCTTCTCCTCCCCGACCAACGGGAGGGCAACTGCTGCACATGCTGCCGCAGAAAGCTCTACACGCCACGAAGTGGCCGCCCTTCACGCAGAGGCCCGTCCGGCAGGACAGTTTGCGTCCGCGCCCTCGCGCACTGCCCCACTCGAATCCAATATCAATTTTTCTTCGAAGCGAAACCTAACCGCCGCAAAGACTCATTGTCTAATTGGGCGAATGGATAAGACAGAGGCAGCCGCGATCAGGCATATCCTTGCCGGCAACCCGGATGAATATCGGGTTCTGATGAATCGCCACTTCCAATCCGTCTTTCGCATCGCCTTCCGTATTACAGGAGACGAACACGACGCAGAAGAAGCCGCGCAGGAGGCCTTCCTCCGCGCCTACAACAAGCTCTCCACCTTCCGGCAGGACGCTGCCTTCTCCACCTGGATCAAGAGAATCGCCATGAACACCTCCATCAATCTCGTTGAGCGCCGAAACCGCGACTTCGCCCACCACGCTTCTCGTATTGCCGATTCGTCCTCGGACTTAGACGGCACACTGCAGGTTGCAGACAGCGCAGCCGGGCCGGAACAACTGTTGTTCGATGCAGAGGCGGCCACACTACGCCAGACGGCAATGGCGGAGCTGACACCGATGGAGCGCACCGCGTTCACCCTGCGTCACATGGAAGATCTCCCCATGTCCGAGATTGCCGTCGCCTTAAATGTGCCCATGAACTCAGTCAAGCAGGCTGTCTTTCGCGCCGTAACCAAGCTCAGGCGATCGCTCGCACCGCTTGCAGGAGGTCTGCGATGAACCGGATGCAACATCCCTCGGAAGAAGATCTGACTGCGTATCAGTTGCGCGAAAGCGCCGACGAGACAGCGATCCGCAAACATCTTGAGCTCTGCGATGACTGCGCCGAGCTCTCCGAATCGATTGCCCGGACCCTGCGCGTCTTCTCGGCCGAACCGGTTCCGGAGGCCGATCTCGATCGCAACTGGCAGCGGCTTCGCGGCAACCTCGGCGTACAGGGTCCTGCAGAGCGCAGCGGCTTTCGTCTCCCTTCATGGGTGTGGCCCGCGGCAGCGTTTGCAGCCGCTGCAGCTCTGCTGCTCTTCATCGCGCTGAAGCCCCGTCACGCCGATCGCCCGGCCAGCGAGATCGGCGCGATCAGGCGCTCCGGGCCGCTATCCGCCACGCCGGTTGATCCCGAGATCGCACAACAGCTCGACAGCGCCGAACGGCTTCTGACCGAGGTGAATCACACCTCCGGACCGCTCGACGAAGCCACGCGCCTGCAGGCACACAGTCTTCTCATCAAGAACGCCGTCTACATACGCAGCGCACGCGAGCACGGCGATCTGGGTACGGCGTCGGTGCTCGAAGATCTCGACCACGTCCTGACCAACATGGAGCACGAATCGACGTCCGAAGACTCCGAACCTACAGGCTGGCACCTTCGCCTCGAAATGAATACCCGGGGATTGCTGCTCGATATCCGTATTCTGCGGCAGAACGATGCCCGGCAATAATACTCGCTTTCCCAGAAGGACATTTATGACGATGAAAAAACTGCTCTGCCTCTCTCTCACCTCCGCATCGCTCCTTGTACACGCACAGAGTCACCCTGCATTCGCTCTTGCACCCGTTGCGGCTGCGCTGTCTTCAACTCCAGCCGAGGAGGTAGCCTACGCCGCCGGAACGCGTGCCATGAACGAGCAGCGCTGGCCCGATGCCATCCGCGACTTCGACACGGTAATTGCGGCCCGGGGCGCCAGGCACGCCGACGCCGCGCTCTACTGGAAGGCTTATTCCTTAAGTAAGTTATCTCGCAAGGGTGACGCCATCGCGTCCTGCGATCAGTTGCACGTGCAGTTTCCTGAGAGCGGCTGGAACAACGACTGCCGAACGCTCTCGCTCAATGTGAAGGTCGACCTCGGAGATCTGCACCTCCAGACACCGCCGCCTCCTCCCTCCGGCCCGTGGGGTGCGGCACCGGGCGCGCCAGGCTCCGATGCGGATCTGAAGCTCCTCGCCCTGAACTCGCTGGTGAACCAGGATCCCGCGCGTGCCATGCCGATTCTTCGCGCGATGCTCGACGGCAACCAGCCGCCTGAGGTCAAGAAGCACGCAATCTTTGTGCTCACGCAAAGCAGATCGCCCGAGGCCGAATCGATCCTCCACGATGCCGTCATCGGCAAAATGGGTCCGCCGCTGCAGCGTCAGGCCGTCCAGATGATGGGAGTCTTCGAGGGCAAGCGAGCCAACGAGACACTCGAAGAGGTCTACCGCACCACATCCGATGTACAGGTCAAGCGGGCCGTCATATCCGCCTTCTTCATCTCGCACGACGCACCCCGCATGGTCAGCCTTGCCCGCAGCGAGAAGGACCTGGAGCTCAAGCGCACCATAGTCTCCCAGCTCGCACTGATGAACGATAAGGCTGCCACCGACTACATGCTCGAACTATTGAAGTAAGTCCCCATTTCAGGAGGATCTCGTATGCGACCCGCATTCTTTATGCTCGCCTTCGGAGCTTTGCTTTCCGTTCACTACATCGCCGCTCAGCAGCCGGCGGTTCTCCACGCGCAGCTCTCCACCATCGCCCCGAACCAGGGTCTTGCAGCACAGATCGACACGGTAAAGCGAACGGGCGCGCCAACCTGGGTGGCCTGGCAGATCCCCGTCGCGGAAGGCTTTCACTCCGGAGCCGCTGCCGGTCGCGTGATCTTTCTTGAAAGCAGCAATCCATACGACGAGCACCACGCCCCCTACACAGACGCGGTCCTCGATCATCTCGACATTCTTATGCGCATAGCCGGCGGCGGCATCGGGCAGCTCCACCTCGAAAATCCCGATTGCCAATTCGACGCCGGCGGTCTGCCCTTCGTCTGGCTCACCGGCGTAGCGCCTGCCGAAAGCATTCACCTGCTCCAGTCCGTAGCGCTGGGCAGCGGTTCAGCGAAGCTTCGCAACGACGCCGTCTTCTTCATCTCCGTGCATCAGGCGCCGGAGGCAACACCCGCGCTCGTACAACTGACGTCTCCCGGAAACGATCCTGAAATTCGTGAAAAAGCAGCCTTTTGGCTCGCCAATCGGCACGGACATGACGGCTTTCTGGCCATTCAGCGCCTGGCCCGGCAGGATGCAGATCCACGCTTTCGCGAGAAGCTTACCTTCGACCTGACGCTCTGCCATGAGCCGGCCGCGCTCGAAGAGTTGATCCGCATGGCACAACAGGACGCTTCGCCGCAGGTACGCCGTCAGGCTCAGTTCTGGATGGCGAACGCCGGAGGCAGGAAGATAGCAGGCGAGCTTCGCAACTCCGCGGAGCGCGATCCCGACGCGGAGGTCCGCAAATCCGCGGTATTCGCCCTCTCCCGCCTCCCCGGGGACGAGGCAGCGGCTCAGTTGATCCAGGTCGCACAGACGAGCCGCGATCCCGCCGTACGCAAGCAAGCCGTCTTCTGGCTTGGACAATCGCAGGACCCCCGCGCGTTCGACTATCTCGCGCAGTTACTCCGGCAATAACTCAGCAACCTCATGGCTGCCGGCTCACACCCGGCCAGCATCTACGTGATCTCGCTTTTCAGGCCGATCCGGCGCAGCAGGGTCTGAAACCGCGGCTCCGGTCGCAGCCTATCGAATTCTGGGACCGCATTCAAGAAAATCATGTTATTAGACCGGTCGTCATAGGCCGCGCCCAGCCACACCAGCGCCTGTTCGCGGTCGCCCAGACCGGTATAGACCAGCGCAACATAGAAAGGTGACACATACCGCCTCCCGGATTGCGCCTTCAATTCATCGAGCAGCTTCAACGCCTCCTGACGCTGTCCCGCGGCCGCATAGGCATGAGCCAGCGCCGCCATCACAGGCGGGCTGCCCGGCGAGAGCGAAGCCGCCTTCTGCAACTCCGCGATCGCCAGCCCATACTGGCCCTTTTGTTCGTAACATTGCCCTAGGACAATGTGAGCCAGCAGATACGCCGGGTCCATCTCGATCGTATTCAGCAGTTGCGCAATCGCCTGATCGTACTGCCGGGCCATATACAGCCGCCAGCCAAGGCTGAAGTTCACGCTCAGGGAAAGCGGATCGAGCGACCGCGCCAGATTCATCTCCGCCAGGCTCTCTTCCGTTCGGCCCATCGCCATCAGGTACAGCGAATACCGCTGATGCGCCGTGGCATAGCTGGGGTTCAGTTGGATTGCCCGGCGAAATCCCGTCTCAGCCGCCGTCCACTTCCAGTCGTAGTTGAACTCGACCGTAGCCAGGGCAGTCTGGGTCTCCGCCAGCATCGGATCCAGATCCACTGCCCTGGTCGCCGCCGCCTCTGCCTTTGGCGCAACCTCGCTGGTAGGAATCGTCCCGACGATCGCAGCTCCCAGAATCCCATAGCAGTCCGCCAGTCCCGCATATGCCAGCGCATACTGCGGGTCTTCCTCTGTCGCCGACTGAAAGTAGTGGATCGCCTTATCGAGACTATCTTCCGAGCGCTTGCCCCAATAGTAGCGGCCCTTCAGGTAGTCCTCAAACGCCGCGGAGTTGATCGAGCGCGTCGCCGCCAGGTGCTCCTTGTCCTGCGGCGTCAGCTTGATGCGAATCTGGCTGACGATCGCGCTCGCAACCTGGTTCTGCAGCGCCAGCACATCCCCCATAGGGCTCTCATACGTGTCCGCCCAGAGGTGCCGGTCCGTAGAAACCTGTACCAGCTCGGCCGTAATTCTCACCCGGCCGCCCGCACGCAGCACCGTACCTTCCACCACCGCATCCACGTTCAGGTCGTGGGCAATCTTCTCCAGTGACTCGTGTCTTCCTTTGTATTCCATCGCGGTCGTGCGCGAGATCACCCGCAGCGAGCTGATCCTCGCCAGGCTGGCAATCAGTTCGTCCGTCATACCGTCTGCGAAGTAGTCCTGCCCCGCATCTCCTGACAGGTTTTCCATCGGCAGCACGGCGATCGAAGTGATCTGCCTTGTCGCGGATGTCTTCGATCGAAACCCCATCCTGGACTGGAGCAGGAGCACGATCACCGCAACCAGGATAACGACCGCCGCCGAGCCGACCAGAACAGCACGGCGCAGGGAGACCTGACGGACGGCGCGCACCGAACCGGCCATCTCCGTCTCAGGTTCAGCGCCTGCCTTCGTCGCTATCGGCTCGTTCCCCACTGCAATGTCGGCGGCCGGCGAGCCGGGCTCGGCCACCTGCTGCGGCCGTTCTCTTTCAACATCATGGACCGGCGCGATAAAGCGGTACCCCTTGCGCGGAACCGTCTCGATAAACATTGGATTATCGGACGAATCCCCAAGCACCTCACGCAGGCGCATCATCGCCGTGTTCAAACTGTGATCGAACTCGACGAACGTGTCCGGCTTCCAAAGCCGCTGACGCAGTTCGTCGCGTGTGATCAGCGTGCCGGGATGCTCCAGAAGAACCTTCAGCAGATTGAGAGGCTGATCCTGCAACTTCAGGCGTAGCCCCTTCTTGCGCAATTCGCTGGCTTCAAGATCAACCTCGAAAAGACCAAAGCGTACGACCCGCGGAGGGGCTTGCGTCGGAGGTGACTCCATGGATGAGCGACCCGTCGTTGAGGCTTGTTGTGGAACGCTCCAGATTATAGTCACCGCAAAAAGTCACGTCAAAATAAATCGAACGTACCCCGCCGGTGAGAGTGCCTGCCAAGTACATGATTCCATTGCGTCATTGCGGTTACCCGCAAATAACACATTGCTGATGCATGTAGTATTGCTGAATCTCCCAAGGCCGAAGTAGGATGCGTCTGCTTACAAAATATGATTTCGACTGCAGAGTCTGCCGTGCATTGCATGGCGAGACGAGCAGAAGCAGTCACCGTAATTGTTCCATTTAAGGAGAGCCATGAAGACGAAAAAGTTAAGCGTTGTGTACGGGTCGCAATCTGTAATCCCATTGATTGCGGCAGTTGCCGTTTTCCTGCTGCTCTGGTGTGCTGCCGCGACCAGGCAAGCCGCAGCCCAGGTGGCCGGTGCAACCCTCTCCGGAGTTGTCTCGGATGTCTCCGGCGCGGTCGTCCCGCAGGCGAAGGTCTCGATCCGCAACGTCGGAACCGGCACAGTGCGCGCAGTCACGTCCAATGCGGATGGCTTTTACTCCGCCCCTAACCTGATCCCCGGCAGCTATGAAGTCAAGACCGAAGCCCCCGGATTCGCCGCCGTCCTGCAGAAGGGCATCACCCTGACTGTCGGAGCCGAGCAGACCTATAACCCCTCCCTCGCGGTCGGCCAGCTCAGCGAAACAGTGGTCGTCCAGGACCTGCCGCCCTCCGTACAGACCTCCTCCTCGACTCTCAGCGCAACCGTGGACGGTAAGACGGTCCGCGAACTCCCGCTCAACGGCCGCGACTGGACCACGCTCGCTACGCTGGAGCCCGGCGTGGTATCGGTACCCAACCAGTCCACCACCGGCTTCTCCGCCAACAAAGGCAACCGCGGCTTCGGCAATCAGCTTTCGGATGGAGGCCACCGGCCCAACGAGAACACCTACCGGGTCAACGGCATGGTCATCAACGACTACACCAACGCCGCTCCCGGCGGAGCCACCGGCGTCAACCTCGGCGTCGACGCCATCGACCAGTTCTCCGTCCTCACCGCCAGCTACACCGCGGAGTACGGCCGCACCTCCGGCGCCGTCATCAACGCCATCACCAAATCGGGCACCAACCAGCTCCACGGCACCGCTTATTTCTTCGATCGCGACAGCATCTTCGACGCCCGCAACTACTTCGACGGCCCTGCCATCCCTCCCTTCCGCCGCATTCAGTTCGGTGTCGCCGCCGGCGCTCCCATCATTAAGGACAAGACCTTCATCTTCGTCGACTATGAAGGAATCCGTCAGAGCCAGTCCGCCTCCGGTCCCATCTTCGTTCCCAACGCCGGAGCCCGCGCCGCCGCCGTAGCCGCCATCCAGCCCTATCTCGCGCTCTGGCCCGTCGCTCCCACCGGTGCGGCCGACACTAACCCCGGCGGCATCGGCATCCAGACCTTCAACATCAACACCCCCACCAAGGCACAGGAAAACTACGTCATCGGACGCCTCGACCAGAAAATCAGCGCCGGCGATTCGCTCGACGCCACCTACTTCTTCGATTCCGGCCCCCAGACCCAGGCCGACCCGCTGAACAACGCCGTCCACCAGGTCTTCTCGCGACGCCAGCTCGGCTCCATTGAAGAGACCCACATCTTCAACCCCTCGCTCGTCAATACAGTTCGTGGCGGAGTTAGCCACATCACCGGCCTCATCAACTCGCCTGTCTCGGGCGATGCCGTAGCCACCAATCCCGCGCTCGCCATTGCACCAGGCGCCGTCGCGCCGCCGGAGATTCCGGTCACCGGCCTCACCACCGCGTACGGACTCAACGGCTTCAACAAGTTCAACCACGTCTATACCTCCATCCAGGTCTACGACGATGCCTTCCTCACCAAAGGCAAGCACTCCATGAAGGCCGGATTCGCCTTTGAGCGCATGCGCTACAACATCCTCGAGCAGCTCAGCCCCAACGGCCGCATGAACGGCTACACCCTTCCCGCCTTCCTCGCCAACGCGCCCCACCAGCTGAACGCCCTGGCGCCCGGCGGTTCCACCGAAGTCAAACTCCGCGAGAGCCTCTTCGCCGGCTACTTCCAGGATGACTGGACTGTATCCAAACGCCTCGTCCTCAACCTCGGGCTGCGGTATGAAGCCACCACCCGCCCCACCGACGACAACTCCGTCCCCGGCTATACGGTCAACGGCTACACCGTCGCGACCGCCGGCTTCCAGCAGATCACAAGCCTGCAGAACTGCCTCTCCAGCCCGACCGCCTGCGGACCAGTGGGAACCCACAGCCCCATCGCCTCCAACCCCACCACCAAAAACTTCGAGCCGCGTCTGGGGTTCGCCTATGACGTCTTCGGCACCGGCAAGACCGCCGTCCGCGGCGCCGCCGGCATGTTCGACGTCCTTCCCCTGCCGTACGAGTTCGGCCTCAACACCGCCGCCACCGCACCCTTTCAGATCATCGGCGCGGATGCCAACGCCAGGCTCGGCACAGGCGCCATCGACCCCAACGTTAATTTCAACCGCCAGCAGATCCGCAACCGCTATATCCAGCAGAATCCCCAGCGCGCCGCCGTCTACAACTGGAGCCTCAACATCCAGCAGGACTTCGGCCATGGCTTCACCGGCATCATCGGATACGTCGGATCGCGTTCGCTCCATCTCTCCGCCGCCTCGGACGACGTCAACCTCGTCCAGCCAAGCTCCGTCGCAGGCGCGGGCCTCGTCTTCCCCTGCAATCCCACCGGACTGACCGGCTCCAACACCTGCGCCAATAACGTCACCGGCACCCGCATCGATCCCAACTGGGGCGGCGGGGCCGGCATCCGCCCCGTGCTCTTCGATGGAGCCAGCAGCTACGAAGGCTTCCAATCACAGCTCCGCGAGGTCACCAACCACGGCCTCCAGGGCCAGCTCTCCTATACCTACAGCCATTGCGCCGACCTCAGCTCGGCTCCCGTCACCGGCGACTCCTATCTCAACTCCATCGCCGTTCCACTGCTGCTCAACAAGCAGTACCGCATCGGCTCCTGCGACTTCGACATCCGCTCCGTCGCAACCGGCAACCTCATCTGGGATATCCCCGCACCCAAATTCCAGAACGCCTTCGCCAACGTCGTCACCAACGGCTGGGAACTCGGCGGCATCGTCACCGCGGAGACCGGAGCCCCCTTCTCGGTCACCGTCGGCGGCGGCAACGATCCCCTGGGCACAGGCTTCAACGGCGACTTCTCCATGGACCTCGCCAGCGTCCTGCCCAACTGCAACCCCATCCACGGCGGGGTCAACTATCTCAACCTGAACTGCTTCACCCCGCCCACCGCGCCTACCTCCATCGGCATCGCCAGCGCCTCCAACCCGTACGGTTGCGCTCCCAGCTCCTTTACCAACTACAAAGGACCGGCCGCTCCCGCAGGCACTCAGTTCTGCTCGAACGTCCTCGGCAACTCGGGCCGCAACCGCTTCTACGGGCCCAAACTCACCGAACTCGATATGTCCC
Source organism: Edaphobacter sp. (assembly GCA_965277265.1). Lineage (GTDB taxonomy): Bacteria > Acidobacteriota > Terriglobia > Terriglobales > Acidobacteriaceae > Edaphobacter. The sequence continues at coordinate 2,885,282 of CBDICF010000003.1, read as the reverse complement.
TCTTCAAGAACACCAGGGTGCCCCGCATCTCCGAAGCCTTCAATGTCCAGTTCCGCGCCGAGTTCTTCAACATCCTCAACCACACCAACTTCCTTCCTCCCGGCTTCCTCAACACCTTCGGCCAGAACAACTCTGTCTTCGATTTTGACGGCAGTACTCTACCCACCGCCCTCAACCAGACCTCAACCTCCTCACGTCAGATCCAGCTAGGCGCTAAGTTCATCTTCTAAACGCACTCCAACCGTTGCACATTCAGCGAGCCGGGTCATACGATCCGGCTCGCTTTCTCTCTTGCAAGCCTGAACGCTTAACCCGCACACGTGCCAATCTTCTCCTGCGTCCCGGGCGGCCACACCGCCGTACATAGCACATCACCTCGCGGCATCCGGAGACATCAGAATGCACCTTGAACAGGATTCGCCGCCCCGGCACAACCAGGTCAACACGCCAGGGTGGCAGTTCGCCGTAGCTTCGAGCATCCTCGGCTGGGTGCTCGACGCCTTCGACTTCTTTGTCGTCGTATTTCTCCTCGACACACTCGCAGGCAACTTCCACGTCCAAAAAGCATCCATCGTCTGGACGGTCTCGATCACCCTGGCCATGCGTCCCGTCGGGGCCCTGCTCTTCGGCGCGCTGGCCGACCGCTTCGGACGAAAAAAACCCCTCATCGCCTGCGTCCTCTACTTTTCCACCGTCACCATCCTCAGCGGCTTCGCACCCAACTACATCTTCTTCGCCGTTATGCGCGCGCTCTACGGCATCGGCATGGGAGGCTACTGGGGCATCGGCGCATCCTTCGCCATGGAGAACGCTCCTCGTAAACGCCGCGGCCTCCTCTCCGGCATCATGCAGGGTGGCTATCCTTTCGGCTACCTGCTGGCCTCGGTCGGGATGCTCACCATCATGCCGCACTTCGGCTGGCGATCCATGTTCGTCGTCGGCTCATCCCTGGCCGTGGTCATCGTGGTCCTCACCTGGCTATCGCCTGAATCCGAGGCCTGGAAGCAGCACCGCATGGGGTCCATCGCAAACATCTTCAAGACCCTCTTCCAGCACAAGGCCAGCTTCTTCTACCTCCTGCTCGTCATGGTCGCCATGGCCTGCCTTTCGCACGGTACCCAGGACCTCTACCCTGACTTCCTCAAGACCCTGCCCAGCATCAGGCACGCTCTCGTCTTCGGCATGAAACCTCTCTACGGCATTCCGATCCTCTACAACATCGGCGCCATCGTGGGCGCGCTTCTCTTCGGCCACTTCTCCGAGAACATGGGCCGCCGCCATGCCGTCATGGCGGCGCTCGTTCTCTCCCTGCTGGCCATTCCGGCCTGGGCCTTCGGCGGCTCCATCCTCACGCTGGTCCTCGGGTCCTTCCTTATGCAGGCCGGCGTCCAGGGCGCATTCGGCGTCATTCCCGCCCACCTCAACGAACTCTCCCCCGACGCCATTCGCAGCCTCTTCCCCGGCTTCGTCTACCAGCTCGGTGTCTTCATCGCCTCCCCGGCCGTTTCGTTCGAATACCTCCTGCGCAATCGTCTCGGCTACCCGTGGGCGCTCACGCTCTTCGAACTCGTCGTCATCGTCCTGCTCCTCTTCATCTTTGGCTTCGGCCCTGAGAAGCGAGGCCGCAGCTTCCAACTGCCGACTGCCTGAGTTTCACCCGGCGAATCCTACCAGCTCTTCTTGATCAACGTGTCGAACGCGAATCCGCCATTCTGGTCCCGCGTCGCGCTCACCGCCACCCGCGGCGAAATCTGATACTGGCCCTGAATCGTCTGGTTCTGAGTCGAAGCCACATTGCTCGAGAAGGTCACGAACAGGTTTCCCGTAACCCTCTGTTGAATCGTGATGTTCGCGCCCGGCGGTCCCTGGCTGCTTCCACCTGCCAGCACCGGGCTGATCGAAAGCTGCGAGATGCCCGCGATTTTAGAGACCCGGCTGGTCACCTGGCTGCTCACCTGCGAGGCGATCAGCGACTCTGCCGCCTGGTTCGCCGGAGTCGCAGGATTCGCCGAGTTGGCCTCCGTCGTCTGCCCGAACGCCAGCAGGTTGATGATGTCCGCCGATGGCAACGCCGGATCCGAGCTGTAGTTCGTTCGCAACTGGGCGATCGGCCCGTTGAAGCGCATGTAGATGCTGTACTGCTGAATCGTCGTGTTCAGCGAGACATTCACCACCGGCTCCGTCTCGGCCGGATTGACGAATTCGATCGTCCCGCCATTCAGCACGAACCTGTCGCCGTTCAAAATGACGTCTCCTTTGTTCAGGTTCACGCGCCCTAGAATCACAGGCTGCGCCGCCGTCCCCCGCACCTGCAGGTTGGCCGAACCGTCGATGCTCAGCGTCCTGCTTACCAGGTTCAGATTGTTGTTCGACCTCACCGCCACATTCAACTGTAGATTCTGGCTGAACCCCATCGACGGTGGCGAAGCGATGCCCCCCGAGAACTGGCTGATGAAGTTGCTCAGATCGAACGCCGGCGTAAACGACAGATCGGCAATGTTCACGGAGCCTCCCAGCAGGGCATTGTCCGTGCTCCCGGTGAGCCGCAAGTTCGCACTGACATCCTCTCGAACGCCCTCCGGATACAGCATCCGAATCCCGTTGGCAGCCAAACCCAGATCAAACTGCACGCTCGGGCTATAGACGACTCCACCCTGCGCCGTCAGCGTCCCACTCCCGACCGTGCCCTGGAACTTCGTGATATTCAGCCTGCTCTTGGTCAGAGTCAATACGCCGTTGCCATGCTGCAGTCCAAGCGGCAGATCGCCGGAGGCGAAGTTCGCGTTCACGATATCGATCTCGCCGCCCAGGTTCGAAGCGCTCGCCGCTCCATTCGAATTGATGTTGAACTGCAGCTTGCCCGAACTTCTGACATCCGGATTGAACAACTGCGCAAGTCCCAGGTCGACCGTGCCGACCAGCATTACCGACATTGCATTCTTATCCACCGTCGACATCGACCCCTGGAACTGCAGGTCGGTATCGGTCCCGCGAATCGCCGAACGTTCGAGCGTAATCACGCTGTCCTTGTAGTCGACCCGGATCGGCGCCGCCGCCGCCAACTGAATCGTCTGGCCATACGCAAGCTTCAACGTCGGTATCGTGACATGCGCTTCCAGAAGCTTCTTGTCCTTCAGCGGACCATGCAACGTGGCATGAATCTCGGTCTGTCCGCTCACATCCGCGGCCTCAGCGGGAGCGTAGATAGCCAGCAGCGGCTGCAACGGAATCGATTGCGTATCCAGCTTCGCATCCGCCATGTAGTCCCCCGTCAGGTTCACCCTCGCGTTCGCCGCGATCGAGGTATTCACCGCCGACGAAGCAAGGTTCGCGTTCGCCACATGGTTCGCCACATCCATCTTCAGGTTCAGGCCCGTGATCGTCTGGTTCTGAATCACAAGCTGCGGTATCGCAAGCGCCGCATCCAACTGCGGGTTGTCGAAGCTTCCCTGTCCCGAGGCATTCACCTGCAGCACGCCCTTTGCATCTAGACTCCGGCTCTTCAGTGCCTCTAGCTGGTCCAGTCGAATCCCGGTCGAGCTCAGGCGCGCCGTGTAGGTCCTCTGCTGCGGCCGCACGCTCACCGTACTCTGCAGCGTTCCCGCCGGCAGCGCCACCGCGAGATCTCCATGAACCTCATCTCCGGTTCCCGCAAACGTCACCTTCGCGAAGTTGATCGGCTCGTCATACGCGACCAGGCGCGTCAATGAAACATTCCCCTGTCCCACCGGCTGCAGTTCTGTGCCATGCAACGTTACATTTGCGGCAAGCGTACCCGTCACTGGAATCTGCGATCCCGCCAGCTTCGCCATGTCCGAAATGTTCATCTGAGACGCCGCCAGCTCCACCTGAATTGGGCTCGTGTTGGTGAACGTCCACTTCCTCAACCCCGCACTCGCGCTGAACGTAATCCTGCCCTGCGACGCCGGCTCCAGATCGGCATGTTGCAGGCTCGCATAAGCCGGACTCACATCCACATTCGTCCGCAGCACCTTCCACGCCGTCCCGTTGATATGAAAGTTCGACGCCGTCAACTGGCCCGTCAAATGCGGCGCCGCAGTCGAACCTTGCACCAGGCCATCGAACGAAGCCGTCCCGGCAAGGCCAAGCGGCTGCACCGGATGCCCGGGCACCGGTGTGCGAAAGAGGTCCGCAATCGTCTCCAGCTCAGCCAGATCGTTCGATTGAAGCCGCAAATTCAGACTCGACCGGTTACTCACCGCGCCGTTCATCGTCAAGGTCGTCTGCGGCGTGCGCACGAAGCTGTTCGCCAGCGCAAGCTGCCCGTTCGCGCCGCTGTACGTTCCGTGGACCGCACCGTCCACCGGAATCACCGCCGCGCTTGCAGTGCCTCCGGCATTCGACACCCGCCCGTGAATCGTCGCATCCGTGTGCGCCACCACGTCGGCAAACGTCTGACCCCACGCCGCATTCGCCTCGGCATTCAACACGCCGCCCAGTGCAACATTTCGCGGCACCGCATTCTCGCCCAGCACCCGCCGCACCTCCGCCAGCGAAACTCCCCGCACCGCGGCATCCACCTTCGAACGCGAATCGGTCGCGCCAACGTTGCTCATCGTGCCCCTCGCAGTCACCACACCGCCGAGCACATTCGCGCGGAGGTCCTGCAGCGTCGCATCGCCATTCGCAAGTGCGTAGTGCGCCGCCAAATTGTCGATCTGCGTACGCAGCGTAGGCGTCCGCACATCGAGCTGTTTGCTGCTTAAATCGCCCGTTACCGCAACCGTCTGCAGCAGCGTCCTGTTCGCTGTCTCCTGGTAAACCACTGTGCCGCTTGCACGAATCAACCCGGCCGGCACCGAAGTGCTGTTCAGGATCTGCTGAACCTGCCGCCCGTCCACCACCGCCTCGTACTTCGCCTGCACATTCGGGTGGCTGTAGTTCTGTAGCGTCGCCACCAGCGACACCTGCGATCCGCCGCTGGTCAGCTTCGCCTGCATCAGGTGAAAGGTCGCCGGCGTGGCGTCGAACTCCGCCTCCAGACTGTGCGGTATCGTGCGCAGCGTACCCGAGTTCAGATGCCCATCCGCATAGCTCAACCTGCCGGAGTATTTCTCGAGCGCGCTATCGAACGCCGCGCGAAACTCCACATCGTGCAGGTCCGCCGCCAGCACGCTCTTCCGGTCGTTGTAGTACACCTCGCCCCGGTCGAGCACGGCATGGCGAACCCCCAGGTCGAACACGCTCGTATTGCTGCTGCTTCCGCTGCTCTTCAGCGTCGGAATATTCGAAACGCCCTTCGCATCCGTGAATACCTTCACAATCGGACGGTCAATCACGAACTTGTCGAGATACCACTTCCTGTGCAGGATCGAAACCACCCGCACACCCGCCGCAACGTGGTCGACCTGCAGCAACGGCGGGTTCGGATACGGATCGGCTCCATGTACCGTCAGCCCGTACAACTCCACGCTCAGGCTCGAAAGATGCACCGTAAAATTCTCGAGCGTTACCTGCGTCCCCAGGCTCGTACTCGCCCGCGTCTCGATCGTGTTCAGCACATAGTCATGGAACCGCGCGCTCCGCAGCACAACAGTCGCGACGAGGGCGAGCAGCGCAACCACACCCGCCAGTCCCACCGCGGCCCAGCCCGCCGCTCTCCACACCCGGTGGCGATGCTTCGGTTCAGATGGCGGTTCGGAACCCGGATTCGACAGAAGAGTGTTCACAGATACCTCAGAATGCCTGGCCAATGCTGATGAAATACTGCGTCGCCTGAATACCCGGAATCGGGTTCAGGTTCCTGCCAAGATCGATGCGAACCGGCCCCACCGGCGTCGCATACCGCAACCCGACGCCCACATTGTTCGAGTAAAGCGAGGTGAAATCATGGAATCCAACCGTGGGAAACACATTGCCGCCATCGTAGAACGCCACCACGCCCAGTCCCTGCTTGATCGGCAGCGGAATGCGCAGCTCCGAGTTCAGAATCAGCAGCTCGTTTCCGCCGCTCGGAACCTGGATCTGAGTACAGTTCTGCGGCGACGTGCATTGCCCCGACCCGACGGTGGAAACCTGTATCGCCCGCTGCGGCCCCGCACCATCCAGCGGAAAGCCGCGCAGCGTATTGCCGCCGCCCGTAAAGAACGCTTCGCTCAGCGGCACGCGGCTGCCGGCAAACGGCTGCGCCAGCCCGATGCGCACGCTGTTCGCCCACACGATGTTATGGAAGATTCCCTTGTAATACGCTACCTGCGTATTCAGCTTCGCGAAGTTCACGCTCGACCCAAGCTTCGTCGTGTTGAAGTCCACCTCGATGCTCTGCAGCACGCCCTTGTGCGCATCCAGCGGATTGTCCCGCGTATCGCGCGTCACGTTCGCCGCCAGCGTAGACAGCCGCACATGCTGATCCTGCGGCAGCACCAGCTCCGGAATCTCGATCCGCGTCAGGTCCGTCTTGCTGAAGCTGTAGCGCAGAAAAAGGATGTCGGTCTTCTTCGTATCCAGAAACCGCTGAACCTGGTAGCTGCCCAGCTCCTGCTGCGACGAAAAAATCGGATTCTCTTCATTGCGCTCGGCTGAGAACGAGGCCGTCGAGGTCCACTTCGACCAGAAGAAGTTCGGGTCGATGTAGTACGCCGCGCCGCGCTGATCCAGCCGCCCCCCAAACCCCGTAAACGAAATCGACTCGCCCTTGCCGCGAACATTGTTCCGCGTATATTGGAACGTTCCCCGCGGACCGTAGAACGTCGTCTGGCTGGTCGTAAAGTTTGAAGGCAGTCCAATCGGCGGCAGGTTCGGCAGGGCCACCGTCCCGCTCGGCACACTGCCGCCGCGATTGATCACCTCGAAGCCGAAGCCATACGTGATCGTGTTCTTCTTCGCCTCATGCACCTTCACCAGGACATCTTCCTTGGTCTGTGTCGTGATCTGCCGCTTCGGATCCACCTCCGCCCAGTCGAAGACGCCCGTATGGTTGTACAGATTGCTCTCCGCGGTCAGCAATTGCGTCTCGGTCAGCGGCTGCTCCGGCTTGATCTGCGCCACGTCCCTGTCGATCAGTCGCTGCTTGGTCCGCACCCTTCCCAGCGTCACAACATCCCCGGTATGCACCTCGGGCCCTTCGTAGATGTGGTACACCACGTCGATGTGATGAGGGTCGCTCTTCGACGCCACCTTCGCGGTCTCACGAAAGCTCGACGTCAAATATCCGGCCTTCAGATAGTTCGACACGATTGTCGCGCGATCCGCCCCGACAAACTTCTGCGAATACGGCTGACCCGGCGCCAGCTTCAGCCCGCCCGGCGCAAACTTGCTCTTCGGAAACGTATCCGCGCCTTCGATCTGCAGCGTTCCCACTACGTCCTGCGGCCCCTCCACCACATGAAACACCACCGCGATATTCCCTGCGGTCTTGACCACCGCCGGAGTCACCTTCACGTCGCTGAATCCCTCCGACTGGTACACCGCCGCCAGGTTCTTCGCGCTCGTCCGAACCAGCTGCTCGCTGTATGCCCCCGGCGAAAACAGGTGCTTCTTCTGCACGCTCACATGCGCCATCAGGTCCGGCGTCTTCAGCTTGCTGTTCCCGGCAACCTCCACGTCCGTCACCTTGTGCTTCTTCTCCTTCGATATCTGATACACGATCGTGACCACCGAATTCTCGCGGTGAAACTGCGTCTCGACCTTCGCATCGAAGTAGCCCTTCTTCTGGTAGTACGAGATCAGCGCCTGCCGTCCCTCCTGCACCAGCTCCTGGTCCACGCCCACTCCCTGGTACACCGGCAGCAGAGACTTCTTCGTCCAGCTCCAAAGGTGCGCTCCCGCAATCTCGACATGCACCACCGGCCCGGTCTGGACACTAAAGTGGATATCCGCCCGGTTGGTGTCGGCATGGTACTCCGCCCCGTCCAGCTTCACCTGCGCCGCCAGCCTGTCCTGCTTCTCCAGCTTTTTCTGCAGGTACTGCGTCGCATTGGTCACCGTCGCCAGCCGGTAGTTCTTCCCCGGGCGAATCGCCGCTCCACGCACCCGCGCCAGAAACGTCTGCAGGTCCTTGCTCAACGCGGCAGCCTCCTCCGGCGTGGCCTCGGCGATATCCACCTGCCCGAACTTCGCCCGCTGGTGCAGCGTCACCCGAAACGCGACATCCGCCAACCCATGCGCCGCGTCCACCGTCACCTGCGGATGCACCTCGGCCTGAAAATATCCCTGCTGTTGCAGAAACGTCAGCAGGCTCTTCTGGTCGTCCTCTACATCGCCCTCATTGAACGGCGCCTCCGGAGGAAAGTTCGCCACCTGCACCAGTCTCGAATAAGCAAACCGCTCCGCTCCGGGAAACTCGAAAATTCCGAAATAAACCGCCGGCTCCAACACCAGCATCACCCGAACCCCCGTAGCCTCGGGACTCACCTGAAGCTGCACCTCTTTTACGTCGCCGGACCGTTTGATCGCGGCAATCGTCTGGTTCACCTTCTCTATCGCAAAAGGCTCACCGGCCTTCTGCACAAACATGGACGAGAACTGACTCGTCTTCAGATCCGGCCGTCCCCCGATCTCGATCGCCGTAACGTTTTGCCCCTCGTAAGAGGCCAGAATCTGCTGCGTCGCCGGAGCGGTCTTGGGAACCTGATCCTTCGCCGCCGCCGGAGCCTGTACGCTCTGCCCGGACATCCGTACGCACGCGCTCACAAGACATATCGTGAGCAGCAGCATGTGGGGTGTCGGACAAATCCGCAATGCGCGGCTTTCGATCGAGCGAGCCGTGACAAATTTCTTCAACAGGGGACCCATCCTTCGCAAAGCATATGAGATGCAGCCCAGGCAGCCCCGGTTTTATGCCCCGGCTACCCACCCCCACACCCCATCACCCGGCCCACTCTCCTATCCACCCAGAGCGGAGAACGAACCTACTGAGACTTCGGAGGCGTGCCCGCATCCGCCTCTTTGTCCCGATTGCCGCGAAACGAATCTCCAGCCTGGGGCACGCGCGTCGCTTCGAAGCTCGTAATCTTCCAGTCGCCCGAAGGCAGATGCTGATACACGCGGGTGTAGCGAAACGTCCCCTTCACGGGCACGCCGTCGTTCACTCCCTCCACCTCGGCGCGCGAGGTCACGATGGCAATCGCCCCCACAAGCTTCACCTGCATGTCGCCAAGGTCCAGCCGGGTCAGCACCATGGAATGATTGCGCGCCCGGTCAAGCTGCTGCGTCTTCGTGTTCACCTGGCCCGACATGGAGATGCCGATGTAATCGTCCGAGAGAAGCTTGTCCATCTCCGCAATATCGCCGGTCAACTGCGCCGTGCGCCACTGCTCCTCCAGAGCCTCCACCTGGCGTTTGGCATCATGTTTCTTCTCGTGCAGCGACGTGGAGCGGCTGGCAAATACCGGCTGCGCGCACGAAGAGGCAACCGCGCCCACCGCCAGCATGGCGAATGTGATCAGCGAACCGCGAATTGGATGACCGATTAACCGCATTGCGTACCGGATGGTAGACCGAGCGACTGCGCAGAGTCAAAAAACTTTAGTTTGCACCATGCGTCCAGGCGCTGTCGCATCACACTCCCCGGTCCCCTCCCGTAAGACGTTGCTCAACATACTGCGGTTAGATTCTCAACCTGCCGCTCGCGCATCTTTTGGAAGAGTCCACCGATCGCATACTGATGAAAGTGCGGCGACCCCCTGTGGTGTTCCAGCGCCGCCTCATCTTCATACTGCTCGTAGATCAGCACTGTTGCCGTCTCGCCGTCAACGAAATGGGGAATATAGCTGACGCAGCCGCGCTCCTTGCGGGTCGCCTCGGTCAAATTGCAAAGAATCTCCGCAATCTCCTCGCGTTCTCCCTGCTCGAAGGTCATCCGTACCGTGAAGCTCACCATACCTTGCCTCTCCAATTGCGCCTTCGCGGCCTTGCCTTCAACATCATGCCTTCCAACACTAAGGAACCTCTGACTAAGTCCTGTCTTCCCGTCCCAACCCCACAAACCTGTCATTTCGACCGAAGCAGCGCAGTCTCATCGCGCGGCGCAGTGGGCCCAGCAGCCAGTAAGGCGTAAGTTCCCAACCTTCGGTATCCGTCAGTGGAGAAACCCGCTGTCTTTCCCTCTCGTTATCGTCTCTCCCCGTCCGCAGATCTAAGCTCAATGCGAATCTCAACCGCTTCAAAAAGCTTTCCTAAGCCTTCAAAGCTTCTTCAAACGCCGGCAACGTCATCGTCTGGTCGCGATCCGGTCCAGTCGAAACCATCCCGATCTTCGCCCCCGACTCCTGCTCCACAAACCTCAGATAATCCTGCGCAAGCTGCGGCAGCTTGTCGAACTCCGTAATCCCCTCGGTCGAACTCTTCCAGCCCTTCTTCATCGTGTACATCGGCTGGATCGAGTTATATCCCGGCATATCCGCCGGAATGACATCCGTCACCTTGCCGTTGATCTTGTACCCGGTGCAAACGGGGATCTCCGCGCACTCGTCCAGCACATCCATCTTCGTCACCACCAGCCACTCCGTCCCATTGATCATGTTGCTGTAACGCAGCAGGGGCAGGTCGAGCCAGCCGCAGCGCCTCGGACGGCCGGTCACAGCCCCGTACTCCTGGCCCCTCGCCCGCAGCAGGTCGGCCGAATCGTCGTGAATCTCCGTCGGGAACGGCCCTTCGCCCACCCGCGTCACATAGGCCTTCGTAACCCCGATCACCGTCCCGATCCGCGTCGGACCCACGCCCGTACCGGTCACCGCGCCACCCGCCGTCGAAGACGAGCTCGTCACAAACGGGTACGTCCCATGGTCGATGTCCAGCAGAGCCCCCTGCGCCCCCTCGAACATCACCTTTTCGCCATGGTCGATCGCCGCATTCAGCATCACCGCCGTGTCCGTCACAAACGGCGCAATCTGCTCGGCCGCACGCGAGTATTCCTCATACATCGTCTTCGGATCCAGCGGCTCGGTCCCGAACAACGCGTGCGCAATCGTGTTCTTCTCGTGGCAGGCGTTCTCGATATGGGTCCGCAACAGCGCCGAGTTCAGCAGGTCCACCACCCGCAGGCCGCTGCGGTGCATCTTGTCCTCATACGCCGGACCGATCCCCCGGCTCGTCGTCCCGATCTTGGTGCGGCCCGGCGCGTTCTCGGCGGCAAGCTCGATCATCCGGTGGTACGGCAGGATCACCTGCGCCCGGTTCGAGATAAAGAGCTGCCCATCCACCGGAAGCCCGGCGTCCTTCAGCTTCTTCACCTCGCTCAGGAAGGCCATCGGGTCCAGCACCACGCCGTTGCCGATCACGCCCTTGCACTCCGGCCGCAGCACGCCGCAGGGAATCAACTGAAGCACAAACTTCTTGCCCTTAATAATGACGGTATGGCCCGCATTGTGGCCGCCCGCGTACCGCGCCACAACGGAAAACTTCTCCGAGAGCACATCGACGATCTTGCCTTTACCTTCATCGCCCCACTGGGCACCCAGAATGACCGCTGATTTGCGTTGATTCACGACGAATGTATTCTCCGGAGGATCGAGGATTGATATTCAGGCGGCAGAGCTAAGCCGTGACAACGGACGACTCATGAATATCCAGCTTCATCATATCGCGTCCCGGCAGCCTTCAGGCTCGAACCCGCCAGGCAGGCCGTAGCCTCCCTACGGCTGCGCATAGTAGCCCGTGCGAGTCCGCGCAATCAGGCCCGGCTTCTCCATCTGAACCCGCACATCGTGGTACTCGTTAGAATGCTCGGCCGGAGGCGATTCGATCGTAAGCGTGTAGAAGGCGTCCAGGTCGGCCGTGCAGCGCTCGATCCCGTCCACAATACTGTTGCTTCCATAGCGGACCTGCCCGCCGGTCTGCGTGGCGATCGTCTGCAGCGCAAGATCTCCGATATCCGTCTTGCCCGGGCCTGTAATCCCCTTGACGAACTCCTCGTAGTAGGTGGTGCGCAGGCTGCCCGCATCTTCCATCCCCAGCGGATCGACGCTGTACAGCGTAATACGAGCCTCCCGCAGCGCAGCCGACAACCGTACCACGCTGTCGAACACCGCCTGCGACTGCTTCCGGGTAAGCTCGACCTCCGGCCCGCTCAGCAGCGGCCATCCCGGGCTGATCCAGATCACCATCTTTCTGCCCGGCTTCGTCTTCTCCTGCGCGGCAAGCCTGGTCAGCGTATCGAGAGAGAGTTGGGTCCGGTCCTCCGCGCCATAAAACCCCGCCGACCGCCTCAGCGTCCGCAGGCTGTTCTCGTTCTGGTCGAGAGCGGCGCTCAGGCTGTTCCCGTCCGTCGTGGAGCTGCCCTGTATCTGCGTGCCCAGATCGGAAAAGAACACCAGCGAAACCGGATGCGCCAGCTTGCCGCCATTCTGGCCGAAATAGCGCTTCAACTCGTCGCGCTCGAAGGCAACCCGCTGAAATCCAGTGTTCACCTGGTCCACCACGAAGATAATCTCGGTGGCGCTGTCCGGCGTCGGAGCCGGCCGGGGTTCGGCCTCAAAGGAGATCACCTTGCTCGGTTTCTTGTTGTCGGTAACGACAAAGTCCTGCTGCGTCAAACCCGCGACCGGCTTCTGGGCATGGTCCGACTTCTCCGTCACCACAACGTCCAGTTTGATCTCGCCCGTCCGCGCAGGCGCAGGCGAAGCCTTCGGCTGAACCAGGGGAATCGTCACCGGCATCTGCGCCAGCGCGGGCAGCGCCATACACACTACGAGAACGGGCACTCGGAAATATATACGCATCGCACTCCACCTTAGGGAACTCTGATCAAGTCCTGTCTTCACGTCCGAGCCCCACAAACCTGTCATTTCGACCGAAGCAGCGCAGTCTCACCGCGCTGCGGAGTGGAGAAACCCGCTGTCTTTCGCTTTCGTTCTTGTCTCTTCCCGTTCACAGATCTCAGCTCAATCCGAATCTCAACGGCTTCAAATGCCTTAATCAGACCTTCCTCAGCCGATCTTCAGCGCTTGTCACAAAAGCAAAACACAGAAGATCGAGCCGGACGGATCTACCTCGTCCTGCTCCAGAATACGCCGGCGCGTCCTCACCGTGTGCGTCATCGCGCGGAGCTTGTCTTTCCTCTTTACCGTTGCCTGTTCCCGTCCGCTGGATACACTCAGTACCAGCAGCAACAGGCCACACCACAGTTCCGGCGCATCAGGAGGGTCCTTGCCGCCATCACGCATCCTCTACGGCATCACCATCTTCCTCGGAGCATCCCTCCTCTTCCTGGTCGAGCCCATGGCAGCCAAACAGCTACTGCCTGTACTCGGAGGCTCGTCCGCCGTGTGGCTTACGTGCCTGGTCTTCTTTCAGGTCGCCCTTTTGCTCGGCTACCTCTACGCCCACTGGCTGACGCGCGGCGCGTTCCTCGGCTGGAGACGCTGGTTGTACCTGGGCTCTCTGGCGGCAGGCCTGCTGCTACTGGCGACCCAGAGGCTGTTCGACGCCGGAACCCAAGGCAGCGCCGCCCATCCCGTCCGGTCCATCTTCCTCGCGCTCAGCCTCAGCATCGGTCTGCCCTTCGTTCTCCTGGCTTCCACCAGCCCGCTCCTGCAGGTGCTGTTCGCGCGTGCCCAGGGCGGCGGCGTTCCCTACCGGCTCTTCGGCCTGTCGAACCTCGGCTCGCTGCTAGCCCTCATCGCATACCCGATCATCGTCGAACCGAACCTTACCCTCAAGCTCCAGCGCAGCCTGTGGTCCGCCGGCTTCGCCCTCTACGCCGCCCTCTGCGTCCTGCTGACCCGGAACATCCCTCCGCCGGTGCTCCCGCAACCCACCCGAGTCATCTCCAGCACCCCCGGAGCACGCTGGCTCTGGTTCCTTCTGCCCATGGCCGCAGCCATGCAGTTGACCGCAATCACCAGCCACCTCACCACAAATATCGCCGCAATTCCTCTGCTTTGGATGCTCCCCCTCGCCGCTTACCTCTTTAGTTTCATCGTCGCGTTCGAATTTCCAGCCGTCTACCGCCGCGGATTTGTAGTCCGCCTCTTGGTAGTCCTCCTCGCCGCGCTCGGCTACGCCATCTCAAAGACCGACGTAAGCCTTCCCATCGGCATCGCGATCCTCTTCTTCCTCGCCGAAGCCTTCCTGGCCTGTCTTTTCTGCCACGCCGAAACCTACGCTCTCCGCCCCCAGAGCCCCAGCGAGACAACCTTGTTCTATCTCTTCATCGCCGCCGGAGGCGCAGCGGGAACCTTCCTCATCGCCATCGCCAGCCCTCTCCTCTTCTCCGCCAACTACGACCTTGCCCTCTCCTTCTTCGTCACCGCCGCTCTGGCCACGGCCGTCACCTGGCGCGATGGCTGGGGCCAGCGTCTGCTCTGGTCCACCTGCAGCGCCCTGCTGCTCTTCTTCGCGGTCATGCTCCATACCGCCTACACCCGCGACGCCTTACTGCAGGTGCGAAACTTCTACGGCACCCTGCGAGTCAAACAGACGGCTCCGCCCCCCGCGGGCATCACCCAGCGCATGTTGTTGAACGGCGCCATCCAGCATGGCACTCAGCTCTTCGCCCCCGGCCTCGACCGCACCCCCACCACCTACTACGCCGAGGACTCCGGCATCGGTCTGGCCCTGCGTCTCTGCTGCGAAGGACGCCCCCGCAGCATCGGCGTTGTGGGCCTCGGAACCGGAACCCTCGCCGCCTACGCCAAAGCAGGCGACCGCATCCGCTTCTACGAAATCAATCCTCTCGTGCGCCCCATCGCGGAAAACCTCTTTACCTACCTCCGCGACTCAGGTAAGGCCGGGGCGCGGATCACCTACGCCGAAGGCGACGCACGCGGCTCACTGCGGCGCGAAGCTCCTCAAAACTTCGACGTCCTCGCCATCGACGCCTTCTCAGGCGACGCCATCCCGTTGCACCTGCTCACCACGCAAGCCCTCCAGTTGTACCGCAGGCATCTGGCTCCCGCCGGAATCCTCGCCTTTCACGTCTCCAACCAGTACCTCGACCTCGCGCCTGAGATCGCACTGCTCGCCAACTCCGCCGGAATGCAGGCAAAGCTGGTCGATACTCCTCCCAATGCAGGCTTGGGCGAGTACCGCGCCACCTGGGTCCTGCTCACCGCGACCCCGGAGTTCTTCGCGCAGCCGGAGGTCGCCTCCGCCATCACCAACGTCCCGGAGATCCCCGGTCTCGAACCCTGGACCGACGACTACTCAAGCCTCGTACCCATCCTTCAGCTAAGCCAGCACTGAGAATCTGAACGACATCGACCATGGGTCCACCCGCGCCAGGCCGTTGCCGTAAGCCGTCGCCCGTTCCTGACGGTGTCCTCGCTGCAAACCGGCGCTAAGCCTTCCCCTCCCCGCTATGGAACCCAAGCCATCCCGTCCGCGCCCGCTCCGGCATCGATCAACCGTTGCACCTTGCGCTGCGACAGGTCGATCACGGCAATCTGGCGACTAGCGCTGCACGACACATAGGCCGACCTCCCGTCCGGGCTCATCAGGATCTCCGTAGGGGTCTCCGGCACACCGATCGTCTGGGCGACCTTCATCGTCTTCAGGTCCACCACCGCCACCTGCTTCGACCCACGCAGCGCCACCAGCAGCCACCGTCCGTCCAGCGTCGACGCCGTGCCATATCCAACGGCAGGCAGTGGTATCCACCCCTTCAGCTTGTTGGTCGCCGTATCGATCACGGCAAGCTGCGGCTTCGTCTGGTCGGCCGTAAACACCAGGCGTCCGTCGCGGGAGATCGATATGCGCTGGGTCGTGGCCGAGACGGGAATAATCGCGAGCGTCCTGCGTGCCTTCATATCCAGAACCGACACCGTGCCAGGACCCACGTTCGCCGTATAGCCCCGCGATCCATCCCGCGACAGCGCAAGCATATGGGACTGCTCCTGCCCCGTAGGCACCGTTCCTACTATCTTCAGCGTATGCGGATCGATGATACTGACCGTCTTGTCCAGCTCCGTGGTCACATACAGCATCCCGCTGTTCGCGTCGTAGACCGCGCAGTGCGGGCGCACCGGATGGCCAAAGTCCACCTTGCGGATCAGCTTGCGAGTAGCCAGATCGACGACCATCATCTCCCGGCCATCGCTACCCGGCCGCCCTACCCCCGAATCGCCATAGATCGGCACATACGCCAGTCTGCCGTCGGGAGAAGCCGCGACCTCATGCCCGGTCACCCCTTCCACCGAAACCGCCGCCGTCTGCTTCCCGGCCACAGGGTCGATCAGGCTAAGGTCGCGCCCCCCCTGGTTCACCACAAGCAGCATGGGAGCGGCAGGACGGCTTTGCCCAAACGAGACAGGGACCGCAACCAACACGAGCCCACATGCGGCCGCACGCACGAGCAGCCGGCCGGTAAACGAAAACAGCGCAGATGACTTCTTCATAAGGAGGATAAGTATAGCGGCCCGCCAACTCGCCCCCACCTATACTTGCACCAGACCATGCCGGAGCTCCCCGAAGTCGAGACCATAGCCAACGGCGTCCACGCCCGCATCCACGGCCAGACCATCCAATCCGTCTGGACCAGCAACAAGCCCCAAACCTTCAAATCACCGCCGGACGAGATCGCCGCGGTCCTGACCGGCAGCCGCATCGACCGTGTTCACCGCGTCGGCAAGACCGTTGTCCTCGACCTCAGCCGTGCCGAACAGTCTGCGCAGTTCCTCGTTCACCTCGGCATGACCGGACGGCTGCTCGTCTCGACGCCGGATACGCCCATCCCCCCGCACACGCACGCAGTCCTCTCACTCAGCGGCGGCAAAGAACTCCGCTTCGTCGATGCCCGGCGGTTCGGCCGCCTCTCGGTCGTCGCCCAATCCAGCGAAGTCACCAGATACACAGGTCCCGGCGCGGAGCCGCTCACCATCCCACTCGAAGACTTCATCGCCCTCTTCCGCAATCGCAGAACGCCCATCAAGGCCGCGCTGCTCAACCAGTCTCTGCTGCATGGCGTCGGAAACATCTACGCCGACGAGAGCCTCTTTCACTCCGGCATCCGCCCGCGCCGCCAGGCCTCCCGCCTCACCCGCGCCGAACTCACCCGTCTTCGCGCAGCCTTGATCGACGTCCTCAAGCAAGCCATCCAGTTGGGCGGCTCGTCGGTCTCCGACTACGTGGACGCCGACGGCGTTGCCGGCTTCTTCCAGCTGCACCACCACGCCTACGCACGCACCGGCCAGCCCTGCCGCATCTGCGCCACACCCATTCAACGAATCGTCGTAGGCGGACGAAGCACCCACTTCTGCCCTGCATGTCAGAAATAAAAAGACGCGACCACGGATTACGCGGATCGAAACGGATAAAAGCGGTAATTCCTCAAAATGCTCTTATCCGTTCTTATCCGCGTAATCCGTGGTCGGCTCTTCGTACTCAGCGCGCCGCAGCCTGCTCCGCCAGCACCCCTGCCCCGATCACGCGGATCTCGGGACTGTCCTCGACAATTTCGAACGAGTAGCTCTGCAGCGGGCTCATCTTCACCATCTGCTGCATATAATCCCGCAGCATCGGCAGGTCCACGAACCGCACATTGAAGCCCGAGAGAAAGATCTTCCCCGGTCCCGCCATGTGGATCGTTGTCGTGGAGGCCGCAGCCAGCGCCTTATGCCACAGCCGCTTGAAGTCCATGCAGCGCCGGTCTCCCGCCTTGGCCGCCTCGAACACCTCTTCCGGCTCCATGTCCAGAAAACGCAGCCGCATCGCCCGATGGCCCATGATCCCTTCCATGTGGCCTCGGCCGCCGCACCCGCAGAACCGCTCCTTCTCGTCCATCGAAACGACGGTGTGCCCGCCCTCCCAGCAACCCGGCATATACGGATATCGCCCGTACCCGATGCCCACGCCCAGCGTCCACACCCGGATCATGCTGTCCAGCTTGCCATGCGCCGACGCGAGCCCCGCGGCCATGCCGTCGGCATCGTTCATCGCCGTCACAGGGGCTTCGATCCCGTGGCTCCGAAGCTGTGCCTTCAGCAGATCCTCAATGCGCGCCCCCTTCAACTGCGGCAGGTTGGGCGACTCTTCCACCACGCCATTCTTCACCAGCCCCGGTAGCGACACCCCAACCGCGGCAATGTCTTTCTCTCCATCGGCCACTTTGACGATCTGCTGGCAGATCATATCGACCAGCGCCTCGGTGTGCAGCTGCACCAGCGCATCTTCGTCCTCATCGTCCCGGTCGGCCACGGGAAAGCGCAACACCGCGCCCTGCAACTGGTGATCGACCATGATGCCGGCCGAAATCCGCTCCGATAGATTCACCCCGATTGTCTTCGCCATTGCCCTGTCCGCCTCTCCCCTGGGAGCCCGCGCCGCTCTACTGGAACTTGCTGACGCGGTTTAACCCATTGAAAGCCGCAACTTTATAACATTCCGCGAGAGTTGGATAGTTGAACACCGTATCCACGAAATACTCCAGCTTCCCGCCCAGCGCCATCACCGCCTGACCAATGTGCAGCAGCTCGCTCGCGCCTTCGCCGATGATGTGTACACCCAGAATCGAGTGGTTCAGCCGATGAAAGATCAGCTTCAGCCGCCCCGTCGTATCGCCGCGAATCTGCCCGCGCGCAATCTCCCGGTAGTACGCCACGCCCACCTCGTACGGCACATCTTCTTCCGTCAGTTGCTCCTCCGTCTTGCCGATAAAACTGATCTCCGGAATCGTGTAGATGCCATACGGATACAGCCCAGGCTGCGACAGGATAGTCTCATCCCCGAACGCCCGCGCCGAAGCCACCCTTCCCTGCTCCATCGAGACCGACGCCAGCGAAGGAAAACCGATCACATCGCCCACCGCGAAGATCGTCGGCACCTTGGTCCTGAAGTCCTTGTCGACCGGAATCCGGCCGCGCGAGTCCGCCTCGATCCCGACCGCGCCCAGATTCAGCTCGTCTACGTTACCCTGCCTGCCCACCGCATACAGCAGCGCATCGCCCTGCACCTTCTTCTTGCTTTCGAGGTTCGCGACCACGGTGCCGTCCGGCATCTCTTCCACCGACTCCACCTCTTCGTTCAGCCGCATCGTCACCCGCGAGTCGCGCAGATGATAGCTCAGCGCCTCGACAATCTCCTGGTCCGCGAACTCCAGCAGCCGCGGACGGCGTTCGATCAGCGTCACACGCACTCCCAGCGCAGAAAACATGCACGTGTACTCGACTCCAATGACGCCGCCGCCGACCACGATCAGCGTCTTCGGCAGGTTCACCAGGTCCAGCACCAGGTCGCTGTTGACGATGCTCCGGCCGTTGATCGGGACCTTCGCCGAGGCCGCCGGCTTCGTCCCCGTGCCGATCAGCACATTCTGGGTCTCATATACGGTCGAGCCCCGCGAGTTCGTCACCTTCACGTGGGTCGCGTCCTCGAAGCTCGCCACACCCACCAGCATCTCGATGTTGTTGCGCGAAAGCTGCGCCTCCGTCACGTCGATCTCGGTCTTGATCACATGCTGGACCCGGAACGCCAGGTCGGCCATCGTGATCCGTTCCTTCACCCGGTAGTTCATCCCGTAAATCGACTTGTAGTTGTACCCGGAGAGGTGCAGCACCGCCTCCCGCATCGTCTTCGAAGGAATCGTGCCGGTGTTGATCGAGGTGCCCCCGACCACCTCCCGCATCTCGACTAGGGCGACCTTTTTGCCCAGCTTCGCGGCATAAATTGCTGCCCGCTGTCCGGCTGGCCCGGACCCAATCACAATCAGATCGTAAACACTACTCATAGTGAGGCATACTCATGGACTTCGACCCCGCGCGTGGCTGGTGCTTGTCCCGTTATCGGCTCCCCAGGCGCAACAGTGAGGGCCAGCTTCTGACATTGTGCGCGTTGACTTGCTGCCTTGAAACTACCACACGGCGAACACCGTCTCCACTCCAGACCACCCCCGCCCGTGGCGACATACACTGATCCCACCGTGCTTCGCTACGCCATCACAAACCGCGCCTTTCACCCAGGCGGCGAACCCCAACGACAGGCCGCGCTCGTTCAATTGGCCACGTGCTGGGGCGCCGAAGGCATCGAATTCATCCAGTTGCGCGAGAAAGACCTCGCTCCCGCAGCGCTCGCCACCCTCGCCCGCAGCATCCTCCAACAGCTTCCCGCCGGCACCCGGCTGCTCATCAACTCGCGCACCGATGTCGCCATCGCGGTCCGCGCCCACGGAGTTCACCTGACCGCGTCCCCCGACGAGTCGACCCCCGCCCAGGTCCGCCAACTCTTCGCGGCAGCCGGGCTCCCAACGCCGCTCATCTCCGCGTCCTGCCATAGCCTCGCCGAGGTGCAGCGCGCACGCGACGCCCAGGTCGCCGCCATCCTCTTCTCGCCCGTATTCGGCAAATCCATCTCAGGCCAGATCGGCGCAGGCCAGATCGTCTCCGCCGCACAGGGGCTCGAACCCCTCGCCGCCGCCTGCACTCTGGCCGCACCCGTGCCCGTCTATGCGCTCGGAGGAGTCACCAGCGAGAACGCCGCCGCCTGTCTCGCAGCCGGAGCCGCCGGCATCGCAGGCATCCGCCTCTTTCACCGTGAGCCGCCTCTGTTACCCTCTCGACCATGTCCCTCTCGACCATGACTCTATCGACCATGACTCTCTCGACTATGACCGCTTCCGTCCGAAAGGCCACCCCCGGCGACGCCGCGTCCATCGCCCGCGTCCATGTAGCCGCCTGGCAGTCGACCTACCGCGGCATCATGCCGCAGCCCTTCCTTGATTCCGTCGACGCCGCCCAACGAACCGAGTCCTGGAAGGACTGGCTGACCAGACCCGAGGTCCATGTCTACGTTGCAGAGACAGGCGGCGAAGTCTGTGGATTCGTCAGCGGCGGCGCACTCCAGGAGCCCGTCGAACGGTACGATGCCGAGGTCTATGCGATCTATCTGCTGCCTTCGGCCCGGCGAAGCGGCACCGGCAAACTCCTCATGCAACAGATTGCGGCAACACTTCGCGCCGGCGGCTTCACGCAACTCGCCGTATGGGTTCTGGCCGAAAACCCAGCCCGCGCCTTCTACGAACGCCTGGGAGCCACGCAAATCGCCCAGAAATCAATTGAAATCGGCGGTGCGAAGCTCCTGGAGATCGCCTACGGCTGGCCAGACCTGGTAAAACTCTGCGATTAGTTCTCCGCAGAACGTAACAATCTTCAAGCCCTGAGAGCCGTCTCGTGCAGCCAGCCGAAGCCGTCCGCTCTTATCCGCCTGTATCCCCCCGATCACCGTTACGCCTTTCATCCGCGTTCCTCCGCGCCAATCCGCGGTCGGGCCTTTTCGCCTTTGATCCGTCTCATCGGTGCAAATCGGCGGTAAGCCTTCCGGATAAGCGTCATGGCATAATCACCTCAGCCGATGCCTTTGCTGCTGTTCACTTCGCTGGTCTTCACGGGCTCTCTCGCCGCCGGCCTACTTGGAGCCCTCACCGGCCTCGGCGGCGGGGTGGTCCTCGTCCCGCTCCTCACCCTCGTCTTCCACGTCGATATCCGCTACGCCATCGGAGCCTCCCTCATCTCCGTCATCGCGACCTCGTCCGGAGCCGCGGCCGCCTACGTCCGCGAAGGCTACTCCAGCGTCCGGATCGGCATGTTCCTTGAGGTCGCCACCACCGTCGGAGCCGTCTTCGGAGCCTTCCTCGCAACTCGCGTCCCCACTCGCGCCCTGGCCATCATCTTCGGCCTCGTGCTGATCTACTCCGCCTACCTCAACTGGCAGCAGAGCAGGCATCCCGAACCGCCGCACTCCACTCCCAACCCGTGGTCCGGCAAACTGCGCATGTCCGGCTCCTACCCCGACGGCAAAGGCGGCCAGTGCGACTACACGGTCGATCGCATCCCGGCAGGCTTCGCCACCATGTTCGGCGCGGGAACCCTCTCCGGCCTGCTCGGCATCGGCTCCGGAGCCGTCAAGGTCCTCGCCATGGACCGCATCATGCGCATCCCCTTCAAGGTATCCACCACCACCAGCAACTTCATGATCGGCGTCACCGCCGCGGCCAGCGCCGGTATCTATCTCAAGCGCGGATATATCGAGCCCGCACTCGCATTTCCCGTCATGCTCGGCGTCCTCGTCGGTTCCCTGCTCGGCGCACGCTACCTGGTGAAGGCCCACGTCTCCGTGCTCCGGACCATCTTCACCTTCGTCATCCTCGCCCTCGGCGTCGAGATGATCGCCAACGGCTGGATCGGGAAATGACAGGCAATTCATGACCGCACGGAACCCAAAACCGCCTGATCCCCCTGACCACACAAATGGACACGTGCATGACCATGTGCATGAGCACGCAAGGTTCGACGACGCCCGCATGGAAGTCCTCATGGGCCGCCTCCTCCAGGCCGGCGTCCTACTCGCCTCCGCAGTCGTACTCCTGGGCGGCATCCTCTTTCTCCGGGCGAACGCAAGCACTCCAGCCAACTATCGAATCTTCACCATCGAAGCCGCAGGCCTGCGTTACCCCTCGCGTCTCATCCACCTTCTCGCCGCGGGCGATCCAGCCGGCATCATCCAGGTCGGCATCCTCCTGCTGATCGCCACCCCCGTCGCCCGGGTCGTCTTCGCAATCATCGGCTTCGCCATCGAACGCGACCGCCTCTACGTGCTGGTCAGCATCACCGTCCTGGCCGTGCTCATGTTCAGTCTTTTCAAATAAAAAGCGGCTTTCATAGCAGAAGGCGTCCTGGGACGAGAAAAGTGGTCACAAGCATCGGAACGGATAAGAAGATCTCACTCGTCAGCTCTTATCCGCCTTTATCCCTCTGATCCCCGTTACGCCCTATCCCGACACAATCAGGACGACTTCAGCGCAGCTTCGATCCCGGTGTTCACCTCGGTCTGCGCAAACTCAGCAGCCACCCGAATCCCGTTCATGATCGCCTTTTCATTCGACGAGCCATGCCCGACGATACAAACCCCGCGCACTCCCAGCAGCGGTGCGCCCCCATATTCGGAGTAGTCCAGGCGCTTCTTGAACTCCGCAAATGCCTTACGCGAGAGCAGCGCCCCCACCTGCGAGGTCACCGTCGACTTAAGCGACTCGCGCAGCGAAGCCGTCAGCAGCTGGGCCGTCCCCTCGATCGCCTTCAGCGCAACATTCCCCACAAACCCGTCGCACACCGCCACATCGCTGCGCCCGTTGAACAGGTCGCGGCCTTCCACATTGCCGGTAAAGTTGATGCCCTGCAGCCCCCGCAGCAGCGGCAAAGTATCGCGTGTCAGCGAGTTGCCCTTCAGGTCCTCTTCGCCGATCGAAAGCAGCCCCACCCGAGGATTGTTGATCTTCAGCACATTCTTGGCGTACATGTGACCCATCATCGCGAACTGGACCAGGTTGTCCGGGTCGCAATCCACGTTCGCCCCCACATCCAGCAGAAGCGACGGAATGCGATGAATGGTGGGAAGAATCGTTGCCAGCGCGGGCCGGTCCACCCCGGCAAGCATCCCCAGCACCATCTTCGCGGTCGCCATCGCCGCACCTGTATTGCCCGCCGTGAAAAAGCCCGCCGCCCGGCCCTCGCGGACCATCTTCAGCCCCACCCGCATCGTCGAATCGCGCTTGGATCGGACCGCCTGCGCGGCCTTATCATCCATCGTGATCCACTCGCTAGCCGGGACGATAAAGACCGGGTGCCGCTGTCCCCGAAGCGCCTGCCGGAGGATCGGACGCAGCTTGTCCTCCGGCCCCGCCAGGTGCACCCGAACGTCATACTGGCGCGCAGCAAGGACGGCCCCGCGAACCTCTGGCTCGGGGGCCTTGTCGGAACCCATTGCGTCTACAACGATGTCGGTCGGCATCAGCAGGGAAGCAGGGATGACTTATACAAACTAACTGGCTTCTTTGGTGACCAGAACCGAGCGGCCCTTGTACTCACCGCACTTGCGGCAAATGCGGTGCGGCAGCTTGCGCTCATGACAGTTGGGGCACTCGGAGAGGCCGGTGGGGGTCAGGAAGTCGTGGCTGCGGCGCTTGGCAGTCCGTTGCTTGGAGTGGCGCCGTTTTGGGTTAGGCATTGCAGTATCCCTTTCAAAGCCTTCAACAGACCGCCTCATCCTCGAAGCACGGAGCGGTCCATCTCTCAGGCAAACAACATAAATCGACCATCATGAAACGAAACTCGAAACAAAACCCGCTCAGTGCTTCACTTCAAGCTTGTCTGCCAGGCCCGCAAGCGCATTCCAGCGCGGATCGGCCGGAGCTTCGTCGCAGCAGCATTTCGCTTGATTCAAATTCTGGCCACAGCGCGGGCAAAGCCCTCGACAGCCCGCCGTGCAGAGGGTGCGGCTCGGCAGGGAAAGTAACACCTGTTCGCGCACCACATCCTCGAGCAGAAGACCGTCCTCCTGATAATACCCGATTTCCGTCTCGTCCGGGGTAATTGCGCGCTCTCCCCCGTCCGCATCCGCGCTCTCAGGACGAAAGATCAGGTCGAAGTCGCCCTCCAGCGGAACCGCAACCGGCTCCACGCAGCGGGCGCAGAGAATCTCGAAGTCCGAGCTATAGTGCGCGCGCACCCGTATATCGCTCACATGCGAGTTGGAGCTGCGATGCTCGATCAGCAGATCGGCCACCCCCTGCACAGGAAGCGGACCCATCTGGCGTACATCCGCGGCATAATCAAGGGCGCCGGGGGGAATGACCTCATGGAACGCAAGAGGCTCATCGACGAGTTGCAACGGGGTAATCAGCACACCCTTAACGGTAGCAGGTTCCCGGCCGCCATTCAAAGACCACACCCCCCACGCCTGTGGCTAAATATTCCCCCAAACCAACTCGCGCACGCCCGCGCCCATCCAACAGCCTGACTGCACGTACGGGACCACATCTCCTCCCACCCGGGAGTTCTGGCCCGGCAGCCCGGAGAGTTCTTCCTCTTCCACGAGAACAAGATTCCCATGAAACCTGACCAGCCGTTCCTACGCCCCTCAAGAATCCCCGCCCTGGCCCTCCTCTGCGCAACCTTCGGCCTGCCGACGCTCGTACTCGGCCGTCCCGCGGTAGCCCAGGACCAAACCACGCAGCCCGACAACTCCGGCCAGAACAAGCACCAGAACACCACCGCGGACAACCAGCCCGACGCCAAGGCCGACCGCGACACGACCGCCAAGGTCCGCAAGGCCATCATCGCCGACAAGGACCTTTCCACCTACGCCCATAACGTTAAGATCATCACCAAAGGCGGAACAGTCACGCTGAAGGGCCCGGTCAAGTCGGATGACGAAAAGCAGAAGGTCAACACCGACGCCGCATCCGTCGTCTCGCAGGACAAAATCGTCGACCATCTCACCGTCAAACAGTAACGGCCAGGCAGTAGCCAGGCCAGTCAGTAGATCCATCCGGCACCCACGCCCCTCACCCGACCCACCCAGGAGACTCAATATGTCCAGCAAAAATACCGCCGTCTTCGGCATCTACACCACCCCCGCCACCGCGGAAGCCGCCGTCGACCACCTGCTCTCAGCCGGATTTTCCAACTCCGACATCTCCGTCCTCCTGCCCGACGATGAGAGCACCCGCGCCTTCGCCCACGAGAAGAACACCAAGGCGCCCGAAGGAACCACCACCGGCGTAGCCGCGGGTGGAGTAGTCGGAGGTACCCTCGGTCTTCTCGCCGGCATCGGCGCTCTTGCCATCCCCGGTGTAGGTCCGCTCATCGCTGCCGGCCCCATCATGGGCGCGCTCGCCGGCCTCGGCGTTGGCGGCGCGGTAGGCGGCATCGTTGGCGCACTCGTCGGGATGGGTATCCCCGAGTACGAAGCCAAGCGCTTCGAAGGCGCCGTCAAAAACGGAGGAACTCTCCTCTCGGTTCACTGCGATACCTCGGACGGAATCTCCCGCGCCAAGGACGCCCTCAAGAACACCGGCGCACACGACATCGCCTCAGCCGGCGAAGAGGGTTCGCGCGACACCTCGGGCGGTCACAACACCTTCGGCAATCTTTCGTCCAACGAAGACCGCAGCGACGACACCGTATCCACCTCCAAACTCAACCGCGACGACATCCGTGACACGCGGGACGTCCGTACCGGCACCCTGGACGACACCCGCGACGACAACACCCTCGTCGACACGCCCCCCACCTCCACCCGGTACTAGCGATGTACACCGGTCTTGATCCCGACCAACGGTAGGAGTATGCAGCCGACGTGGTCAAGACCGGTATACAAGTCACGAAGTGACCGCGCGAACCTGCCATCCCCGCAAACAGCTCTCTGTTTGTGGGGTGACTAAGCGGAGGAGGCCCGTCCGGCAGGACAACTCCTCCCTACCAAACCCGCCCTGCACCGCAGCCCAAAAATCTTCGCATCGCAACCACCCTGTGCTCGCGTCCAATACAAATGAGTGACAAACGGAACGGCACTAAATGGCAGGCCGCGGACATTCCCTCTCTCGCCGGCAAGCGAGTCCTGATCACCGGCGCGAACAGCGGCATCGGCTACTGCGCCGCGCTGGTCCTCGCGCGCAAGGGAGCCCACGTCATCCTGGCCTGCCGCGATCGCCAGCGCGGCCAACACGCCATCGATCTTCTCCAGTCCGAATCCGAAGGAGCCCAGGCGGAACTCGCCATCCTCGACCTCGCCTCTCTCGCCTCCGTGCGAGAATTCGCCGCACAGGAGCTTGCCCGCAATCGTCCTCTTCATATCCTGATCAACAACGCAGGCGTCATGTCTCCGCCCAAACGTCTGCAGACCGCCGACGGCGTCGAGCTGCAATTCGGGACTAACGTCCTTGGCCATTTCGCACTCACCGCGCTGCTCTTCCCCGCCCTGCAACGGGCTGCCGAAACCGGTGCGAACGCCGACAGGCCGCGCATCGTCACCATCGCCTCCATCGCGCACAAAGGCGGCCGCATCGCCTTCGACGACCTCCAGGCGACCAAAGACTACTCGCCCAGAAAGACCTATCAGCAGTCCAAGCTCGCCAACCTGATGTTCGCCCTAGAGCTGGACCGGCGCCTGCGCGCGGCAAAGCTTCCCATCATGAGCGTCGCCGCCCACCCCGGCGTGGCCAGCACACCCCTCTTCCGCAAGGGAGATCACTCCGCAATCGAAGCCGCGATACGCGCCGTCGCGGCCCAGGCCATCGACCTCCTCCTCAACACCGACACCGAAGGCGCGCTCCCCACCCTCTACGCGGCAACGGCGCCGGAGGCCGAAAGCGGCGGCTACTACGGCCCGCAAGGCTTCCATGAGATGCGCGGCGAAGAGGTAGGCCCCGCTCGCATCGCCCCCCAGGCTCGGGACGCCGCCGCAGCCGCCCGCCTCTGGCAGGTCTCCGAGGAACTCACAGGAACCCAACTCCTGCCTAAGGCGGGGTGAGCTTCGCCGCGCCTTTGCGGCTAGGGAACCTCTGACTCAAGTCCTGTCTTCACGTCCGAGCCCCACAAACCTGTCATCTCCACCGTCTTCACGTCCGAGCCCCACAAACCTGTCTTCCCGTCCCAACCTCACAAACCTGTCATTTCGACCGAAGCAGCGCAGTCTCATCGCGCTGCGTATTGCGCCCAGCAGCCAGTAAGGCGTAAGTTCCCAACGTTCGGTATCCGTCAGTGGAGAAACCCGCTGTCTTTCCCCCTCGTTCTTGTCTCCTCCCATCCACAGATCTCAGCCCAATCCGAATCTCAACCGCTCGAAAGCCTCAATCTAAGCTTCCCTAAGCCTCCGCCCGGTACACTGACAAAAGACACGCAATGGAACCCAGGAACATCCTCATCACCGGAGCCTCCGGCTTCTTCGGCGGCATCCTCAAGCGCCGCCTCCTCGCCGAAGGCTTCCGCTGCACCAATATCGATCTCGTCGCCGACCCCGAGCGCCATCCCCACCTCGAAAGCATCCAGGGCGACATCCGGAACCAGCAGCTCCTCGCCGAACTCTTCGAGAAGCAACGCTTCACCGCCGTCTTCCACTGCGCCGCCCTCCTCGCCCACGACACCATCGACGATCAAGCTCTCTGGACGTCGAACGTCGATGGCACACGCAACGTAGCCGAGGCCTGCCGCCGCCATGGCGTGTCCAAATTCGTCTTCACCTCCACGAACTGCCTCTGGGCCTCCAACCTCGGCCACGACGTCCAGGAGGACGAGCCCCCCAATCCCATCGAACTCTACGGCCGCTCCAAACTGGCCGCCGAACAGCTCCTCAGGGAATATGAGAACGACCTCAACGTCATCACCATCCGCTGCCCCACCATCATCGACAGCGGACGCCTCGGCCTGCTCGCCATCCTCTTCGAATTCATAGAGGACAACAAAAAGGTCTGGGTCGTCGGCTCGGGCAGCAACCGCTACCAGTTCATCTACGCCCAGGACCTCGCCACCGCCTGTCTCCAATGCCTCGACTACCACCGGTCCGATATCTTCCACATCGGCTCGGACAACGTCGTCTCTCTGCGCCGTGTCTACCAGGCCGTCATCGAACATGCCGGGACCCGCGCCCGCGTAGCCCAGCTCCCCAAAGCCCCCACCCTGGCCGCTATGCAACTCGCCCACAGGCTCAAAATCAGCCCCCTCGGCCCCTACCACTACCGCATGATCGCCGAAGACTTCATCTTCGATACCGCCCGCATTAAAACCCGGCTCAACTGGCGCCCCACCCTCACGAACGAGCAAATGATGATCGAAGCCTTCCGGTACTACGCCGCCCAGCGCACCGAAATCCACGCCCGCAAAGACGTCTCCGCCCACTCCCGCCCCGCCTCCATGGGCATCATCCGCCTCCTCAAGTGGCTCTCCTGAAAGTGGCTCTCCTGAACCCCGGCCATCCCTCTGCCTGAGCCCCATCGGTTCTTATCCGTGCAACCCGCGGTCGAGGCTTTTGCCCTCATCCGTTCTGATCGGTTTCATCGGCGCAAATCGGTGGTAAGCCTTCACCTCCCGGCTGCCGGCTACTTACAGCTCCCGGTAACAACACCGATGGTTACCAACAAATCCGTGGTTTCAGCACTCCACCAAACGTCCATAACCTGCACAATTTTTCCAGCAATTCACCACCTTTGCGCACCCCGAAAATCCCGTTTTCCCCAGCAAATCACCAAAGTCACCACGCTTCAAAAAAAACACCGCCGTTGACGAGCCGATGCGAACCGGATACACTCATTAAGTTTGGCGCTGCACCCCGTGTCGTCATCAACAAAGGGTTGCAGGGACAATCGCTTGAACCCGGCAGCCGGTCTTATCCAGTTGCCCGCGGTTCAGCCGGTTACCCCAACTGCAGTGCTTCTGCTCGCGCCCATGCAGCACATTTCATCAAGGAAGCGATTCGCGCCCAATCCGCGCCACGCTTGAGGTTTAGCTATGTACGCAGTCATCCGAACCGGCGGCAAACAGTATCTCGTCTCCCCCGGCGAAAAGTTGAAGATCGAAACCACCGCACACGATAACGGCGCGGTCGAGTTCTCCGATATCCTCGCCATCAGCGGTGAACAGGGCAAATTCGAGTCCGACCTCACCGGCGCTAAGGTGCTCGGCTCCGTCGTCGGCCAAGGCCGCGGCGAGAAGATCCTCGTCTTCAAACTCAAGCGAAAAAAACAGTACAAGAAGATGCAGGGCCACCGCCAAAACTTCGTTGAGGTCAAAATCAACGAGATTCAGGTCAACGGTCGCAGCTTCAAGGAAGAAGCTCACTAAGAGCTTCATCCAGCGTAACCCTTCTGTTTTCAATCTTCAGCAAACGCTTGCCGCCCCCGGGCGCAGCGCGAAAGAGGCTATCGAATGGCACACAAAAAAGGCTTAGGTTCTTCCAAAAACGGCCGCGACTCAAACGCACAGCGGCTCGGCGTCAAGGTATTCGGCGGCCAGACCATCCTCGGCGGCGGCATCATCGTCCGTCAGCGCGGCACACCGCTCAAGCCCGGCGCAAACGTAGGCCGCGGCAAGGACGACACCCTCTTCGCCAAGGTCAATGGCATAGTTCGCTTCCAGGACCGTGGCCAGAACGGCCGCTTCGTCAACGTAGACCCCGCCGAACTGACCTCCGTACCGGTCTAATTCGGGCTGTATCATCCCTCTGAAAGCACAGCCCTGCTCAGGCAGGGCTTTGCGCGTCCTTCGTCAGACCTCTCCCACCCTGCCCAAACCACTACTGCTTCGCGATCATCACGGGCTTTCCTTTGTCATTCAGGCCAATCCGGCCCACCGGGTTCGCATGATCGTGCGTAAAGAGAACCAGCCAGTTCTCAGGGATGGCGCGCTGGTAAAAACGCTTCCGCTGCGCAATGCACTCCACCGGATCAAGGTCGTACCCCATCACCCAAGTCGGGTCCAGATGCGCCGTGGTCGGGATCAGATCGGACACATAGCAGGCGTGCTGCTCCGCTCCACCAGCGGCCTTCGATTCAATGTGAACCGCCATCAACTGCGCCGTATGTCCCGGAAAGACCTCTACCCGGATACCGGCACAGAGCTCTGGATTCGTTTGGATCGCAGCGCGGTCGAGCAAGGTCATCTGGCCGGATTCAATCAGCGGATCATAGTTCGGCCCGAGATAACTAACGCGGTCGCGGTCCAGTTGCAGATGGCCGTGCTCCACCTCGCCTCGATGCGCGAAGTAGCGGGCATTAGGAAAGGTTGGCGTTACCGAGCCATCCGGTTGCAGCGTCGTATTCCACCCGCAGTGGTCGAAGTGCAAGTGCGTGTTGATGACAATGTCCACCTCGCCCACGCCGATTCCCGCAGCCGCCAGCGAAGCAGGCAGAAGCTCCTGGTTGCAGTGAATCGCGCGCAGTTTGGGTGATTGCTTGTTGCCGATGCCCGTCTCGATCAGCACCGTCTGCTTGCCTGTCCGGACCACGACCGTGTTCAGTCCAAGCAGGATCCGGTTCTGCTCATCCGCCGGGGCGCGCCTCTGCCACAGCGGCTTCGGAACGACGCCGAACATCGCACCGCCGTCGAGCAGGTAAGTTCCATCCGTGCAGACGGTTACCTCAAAGTCGCCTACCTGCGTTCGCGCCCGAACCAGCTCCGCGCCGTGCATTCCGGGGGTTAGCCGCTCTGCACCGGTAGAAATCATCATCCCGCCATTCTCCATGAATCCTCTCCCCCTCACATCCTAACGCGAGGGTATGAAGAGAGCGGGCACCGACTAAGCGACCGGAGCGGGGCTGGCCGTGACAAACAACTCAGCGCTTCCGGTACCATGCTCGCCCAGAGTGCCCCCGGCGACAAGTTGTACGGTAGCCGCTGCAGTCACGAGAGCGCCCGTCGTAGGAGCGCGCTTGCTTTGGAAGCATTGGCGGCACAGCACAGGCCTGCCCTGGGTCGGCTTGAACGGCACGGTGGTCTCCACGCCACACTGGGAACACTCCGTACGTGTTTCAGTGCGCGACAATCCCGCCGCAGCCGGACCTCCACCTGTCGCCGCAGCCGTCCCTCGTCTGGACTTGCAAGGCTTACATCTCTTGGGATCGTTCTTGAATTGTTTGTCGAAAAAAAAGAGTTGTTCCCCGGCGGTAAAGATGAATTCGCCGCCACAGTCTGCGCAGGTCAATAGCCTATCCACAAATTCCATAGCCGCTTCTCCCGTGTTACGGGAAGGAGGACAACCCGAACCACCCGACGGAGCTGGGCGACGAGCCATCAACCTTCATCGATAACTGTCACTGCATGTGTACAGGGGCCCGACCGCAGAATTGCGGTTTAAAGAAACTCTTTCGGCATATCCGTTGCCGGATCGCCCTTTCTTCCAGGTCGATGGCGGGAGTCCGTCGCTGGCTGTACTGGCGGCCCCCTCCTGATTACCCCGGAGGCGGCCGCCATTTTGAAACAAAGCAGGAACTAGTCCTGCTCCTTGCGCACCTTCTTACGATTCCGCTTGCGGGCAAGCGCTTCCTTCACACGCTTCTTCTCACCCGGCTTCAGATAAAAAGAGTGACGCTTGACTTCCTTGATAATGTCTTCGGTCTGCACCTTGCGCTTAAATCGCCGAAGGGCATTCTCAAGGGGTTCACCTTCTTGTACTCGAACCTCTGCCAAGAAAAATACACCTCCAAACAGTCCCAATCGGGATAGTCTCTAGAATACGCTTATTATTGGTAACCAGCACTGAAATCATTAGTAATACTGCATCGTGCGCCGTTCTCAATGGCCATCCAGACGGACGATACACTATACCTATGATTCGCAGCTATCAAAAAGTCCTCCCCGTCGTACCCGCAAGCTGCTATGTTGATCCATCGGCTCAGGTCATCGGGGATGTTGTGCTTGGCGAACAGGCCAGCATATGGATGAACGCCGTGGTGCGCGGGGATGTCAATTCGATTCGTATCGGAGCAAAGAGCAACGTACAGGACTGTGCTGTGCTGCACGGAATGCGCCACCTCTACCCGGTCATCATCGGCGAGATGGTGACAATCGGCCATAACGCGACCGTGCACGGCTGCGTAGTCGAGGACGCCGTTCTCATCGGGATCGGCGCGACCATTTTGAACAACGCCCGCATCGGCGAGGGCTCGATCATTGCAGCAGGCGCAGTCATTCCCGAGCAGACCGTGATTCCGCCGAACTCGCTCGTCGCCGGAGTTCCGGGCAAGGTGCGGCGCACGCTGGGAGACGCGGACCGCGCGCTGATCCTCAAGTACGCTCAGAATTATCTTGACTACACCTCCATCTACCTCGCCGAAATGTAGCGCTTCTGCGGCACCTGCCATGTCTGTAGAAGCACTTCGCTACACTGGTACGAATGGCTACTTTGAAGGCAGTACGCGGCACCCGAGATCTCTTACCCCCCGAAACAGCTCTTTGGAATCACGTCGAGGCGACAGCCCGGGCCATCTTTGCAAGGTACGCCTTCGGAGAGATTCGCACGCCGATTTTTGAGGACACCGCACTGTTTGCGCGTGGTGTGGGCGAGGAGACCGATATCGTCTCGAAGGAGATGTACACCTGGGATGATCGTGCCCGCGCCGACAGCGACACCGCCCAGAGCCTCACCCTGCGGCCAGAGAATACCGCAGGTGTGGTCCGCGCCTACATCGAACACAAGCTCTCCGATACCGGCATGCTGCAGAAGCTCTTCTACATAGGGCCGCAGTTTCGTCGTGAGCGCCCCCAGCGTGGCCGATACCGGCAGTTCTGGCAGATCGGCGCGGAGGTTCTGGGACCGGCCTGGTCCGGCGCGGACAGCCCACTGCGCGATGCAGAGGTTCTCGAGATGCTGTCGGCCTTCTTGAACGAACTTGGAGTTAGAGACTGGCGGCTTGAGGTGAATTCAGTCGGGTCCGCGTCGGATCGGCCGCTCTACATCGCGGCGCTTCGCGAGGCTCTGTCACCGGTGAAAGGTCGCCTGTGCCCGGACAACCAGCGACGCGCCGACACCAATCCACTTCGGGTTCTGGACAGCAAGGCTCCCGAAGACCAGGAGATCATCAACGGCCTGCCGAAGATCGCCGACTTCCTTGACGCTGCCAGCCGCGACCACTTCGCCCAGGTGCTGTCCGCGCTCGATGCGTGTGGCGTCGCTTATACCGTCAATCCGCGTCTGGTGCGCGGGCTGGACTACTACACCCGCACCACCTTCGAGTTCACCGTTCCCGATGGCAGCGGGCTCGGGACGCAGAACGCTCTGCTTGGCGGCGGACGGTACGACGGGCTGTCGGAGATGCTGGGCGGCCCGAAGGCTCCGGGGATCGGCTTCGCTATTGGCGAAGATCGGTTGATCCTGACCTTGCAGGCACAACAGGCAGCGGCCGGGGAGCGGAAGCTGGATGCCTTCCTCGCGCCGATGGGTATAGGCCAGAATGCGGCGGCGCTCGCGCTGGCACAGGAGTTGAGGCGCGCAGGCCTGTCCGTCGAAGTTGGAGACGGAAGCTTCCGGTTGAAAAAGTCCTTCGATGCCGCCGACAAACTCGCCCGCAGGATGGTGATTGTGGGCGAGGATGAGGTTGCGTCCGGTATCCTGACTGTCAAAGACTTTAGTGCAGGGCAACAGACCAAGGTGGCGCGGACCGAACTGGCAGACGCGCTGCGAGGCTGATCCCATCTTCTTCCGCAGTGCAATTGCGATCTGAAAGTGAATGGAACCATGCTGGATTTTCTAGGTAGTCTGCAGCGGACACACAGGTGCGGAGAACTCCGCGTAGAACAGGATGGCCAGAATGTCGTCCTGATGGGCTGGGTGAACCGGCGGCGCGACCACGGCAATCTCATCTTCCTCGACGTGCGCGACCGTACCGGCATCACGCAGGTCGTCTTCGACAAAGAGATCTCCGGCGATGCCCACGGGAAGGCCGAGGCCGCGCGTTCCGAGTACGTCGTCGCGGTGAAGGGTACCGTGCGAAGGCGCGGCGCCGGACTGGAGAATCCCAACATGCCGACTGGCGCGATCGAGGTCGTCGCGCACGAACTGCTGCTGCTGAACGAGGCAAAGACGCCACCGTTTTCGCCCGCAGAAGACGCCATTTCAAATGAAGAGGTCCGGCTGAAGTACCGGTATCTCGACCTGCGACGGCCGCAGATGCAGCACAACTTCGAACTGCGCCACAAGGTAGCGCGCGCGATCCGGAACTATCTCTCGGACGAAGGCTTTCTGGAGATCGAAACGCCGTTCATGACCCGCTCAACGCCCGAAGGCGCGCGCGACTACCTTGTACCGAGCCGCGTCCACGCGGGCAGCTTCTACGCGCTGCCGCAGTCGCCGCAGATCTTCAAGCAGATCCTGATGATCTCCGGATTCGATAAGTATTTCCAGATTGCCCGCTGCTTCCGGGACGAGGACCTCCGCGCAGATCGCCAGCCGGAGTTCACCCAGATCGACCTAGAGATGACCTTCCCGCAGCAGGCGACGGTCTTCCGCGTGGTCGAAGGATTTCTGACCGCAGCCTTCCAGACTGCCGGGATTTCTTTGACCTCTCCTTTTGTGCAGATGACCTACGACGAGGCGATCAGGAACTACGGAATCGACAAGCCGGATATGCGGCTCCCGGCCATGGTTTCGCTGACGGACGAACTGACATCCGAGCTGCGTGAGACCTTGAAGATCGAGCAGGCTTTGCCGGTGCTCGGGTTTGTCATACCTGGTGCAGGCGTGATGAGCGGAACGCAGAAGCGCGCACTGGTGGAAGAGATTCGCGCGACCTTTGGCGACTGCGGTCTGGATTTCCTCGATGTGGCGCGCTTGAAGACCAATGCTTCGTTCGCGCCACTGGCTGATGCGATAGAGGCAAAGCTTTCGGCGTCCCCTGAGGATCTGAACATCGTGATTACGCCGAAGCTGGGTACGCCTGCGAAGTGGAATGACGATCCGCAGTGGATCTACAAGCGGGTGGGCGCGCTGCGGCTGGAGTTGGCGAAGAAGTACGCCGACAAGCACAGGCTGTTTGAGCAGACTGGCACGGCAACCGATTTCAAATTCTGCTGGGTCACCGACTTCCCAATGTACGAGTGGAACGAGGAGCACAAACGATGGGAAGCCGCCCACCATCCCTTCACCTCGCCGCATGAAGAGGACATCAAAGCGGGGCGGCTGACGAGCGACAAGGGGGCGGTACGGGCGCTGGCTTACGATATCGTGCTGAACGGCACGGAGCTTGGGTCCGGATCTATCCGTATTCACAGGCAGGATGTGCAGGCGGAGATCTTCCGGTCGCTTGGCATGTCCGATGCGGAGGCGAAGGAGCGGTTCGGCTTCTTTCTGGATGCGCTGGAGTACGGCACGCCTCCGCACGGCGGCATTGCGCTGGGGCTCGACCGCATCGTCATGATCCTGGCCGGTGCGACGAGCCTGCGCGAGGTAATCGCCTTCCCGAAGACGGCCAAGGCCATCGACCTGATGGTGGACGCGCCCACGCCGGTGAGCGAACAGCAAATGAGGGAGCTGCATCTGCGGACGGTGACGCGCAGCTAGGCCGTTGCTCTCGAATTCAGTGCGGCCGCGAGCCGCCCTTTGGCTGCTTCGAGCCTTGCTTCGGCGGCTTCGCGGTCCAGCGACAACTTCTGCATCACAATGGCCGTTTTGACGCTGCCAGCCTGCTGCAGGAGACTGGCGGCGGTGGGCTGATCGGTGCCGGCGGCTGCCATGATGATGCGCTCGGCACGATCAACCAGCTTCGCATTGGTGGGCTGGACGTTGACCATGAGGTTGCCGTAGACAGCCCCGGTCCTGATCATGACGCCTGTGGAGAGCATGTTGAGGACGAGCTTGGTGGCGGTGCCGGCTTTCATGCGGGTGCTGCCGGTGAGGACCTCGGGGCCGGTGATCGGGGCGATTGTAAGGTCCGCGACAGCCCCCATCTCGGAGTTCGGGACGCACGTGAGCGCGATGGCGAAAGCGTTCAGTTTTCTGGCGTGGTCGAGCGCGCCGAGGACATAAGGGGTGCGCCCACTGGCGGCTATACCGACGAGGGTGTCGGGAGACAGGCCGCCGGTGTCGCTGATGCCGAAGCCTGCCGCAACGAGATCGACCGCACCTTGCTCCGGCGAGTCTTCGGAGAGTTCGCTGGATTTGCGCAGGGCCGAGTCGCCGCCTGCGATGATGCCCTGCACCAGGGTGGGCGGCACGGAAAACGTCGGGGGACACTCGCTCGCGTCGAGCACGCCGAGACGGCCACTGGTACCGGCTCCGATGTAGAAGAGGCGGCCTCCCCGGGCGAAGCGCTCCGCGATGGCGTCGACGGCCTGGGCGATCCGGGGCAGGACCGCTGCGACGGCTGCCGCGACCTTGGCATCTTCCTCGTTGATGAGGCGCAGCATGTCGAGCGTGGGAAGCTCGTCGATGTGCGCGGTCGAGGGATTGCGTGCCTCGGTGTGCAAAGTTGCCAGATTGGTTTTGACTTCCATGTGGCGGGGTACCCCCCTCCCCAAAAGTGTGCAAAGTCTTCGATTCAGATACTTTAGCTTCGGACCTTGAAGATTTCCCCGTTCATTCAGAGTCTTCCGGCTGCACGGTATGTCGTTTGCTGCGAATGACGGCTATGTTCTAGTTTAGCTGGTTGAGGAGAACTGATGCGCCAGCGGCATCTGGATTGCTATCAGCAGGTTAGGCCAACCTTGGAGTTGACGATTCAAGGACAAAGCACCGCAGATCCCTGCGGGATGACAAACAATCCGACGGGCAACGGCAACGGCGGAAACCCTGGGGTGACAAACGAGCGGGTAGGCATTAGCGCGCCGATGGATCAGGATCAGGTTGGGACCAGGACGACCGGGCCGCCTGCGGCTTCGTGCTTCACGGCCTCAAGGGCTTCGGCGGCTCGATCGAGGGGGAAGACCTGGACGCGGGGCTGGATGCCGATCTCGGCGGCAAGTTGGAGGAAGTCGCGAGCGTCCTGACGGGTCATGTTGGCGACGGAGCGGATCTGGCGCTCGCCCCAGAGAAGCTTGTCGTAGTCGAAGGCCGGCATCTGATCGAGGTGGATGGCATTGATTGCGACCACGCCGCCTTTGCGCAGGCTGGACAGCGCACTGAGGACGACGGCTCCGCTGGGCGCGAAGGTGATGGCGCGGTCGAGTTCGACGGGCGGCTTTTCGTTCTCGTTGCCTACCCAGTGCGCGCCAAGCGAGACGGCGAGGGCGCGGTGGGCTTCGCCGCGGGTGGAGACGTAGACCTCGCACTTCCAGTGCTGGAGGACCGCAATGGTGAGGCTGGCGGATGCGCCGAAGCCGAAGAGTCCGACGCGCTCTCCGGGCTGGGTGCCGGCGACGCGAAGGCTGCGGAAGCCGATGACGCCGGCGCAGAGGAAGGGAGCGATCTGGGTGTCGTCCAGACCGGGCGGAAGAGGATAGGCGAAGTCGGAGCGGACGAGGGCGTACTCGGCATATCCGCCGTCGACCGTGTACCCGGTAAAGGTCGGGTGATCGCAGAGGTTCTCTTCTCCGCGGCGGCAGTAGGGGCAGGTGCCGTCGGTGCCGCCGATCCAGGAGACGCCGACGCGTGTTCCGGCGGGAAACTCCTCGGTCTCGCCTTCGACGACCTCGCCGACAATCTGGTGGCCGGGGATGAGCGGGTTGCGAATGAGAGGGAGATCGCCTTCGAGAATGTGCAGGTCTGTGCGGCAGACCCCGCAGGCGAGGACGCGCACAAGGAGATGGCCTTCGATGAGGGTGGGCCGGGGTACGTCTTCGAGATGAATCGCGGGCCTTCCGGACGGCAGGTTCGATCTCAGGACGGCTGCTTTCATCAGGGCTCCTCCGGAAAAAATCCCGGCAACAACAAATCTGATGCTTGCCGGCGTGTGCGAACACGGCTTAACGCCCATTCACCCTCGGAACGAGCTAGTACTGGCCGTAGCGGCCTTTGATGGATTGGAAGAGTTTGGCGGAGTCGTAGCCGATGCCGTCTTTGAAGACGAGTTCGACATTTTCGATGTCGTTGATGTTTTTGCCGGGGTCGCCATGGATGACAACCAGGTCGGCGTCCTTGCCCACTGCGATAGAGCCGATCGTTGCCTGTTTGCCGAGGTAAGTCGCGCCATTGAGTGTGGCAATCTTGATTGCTTCGAGAGGGGTGAAGCCGCCGGCCTCGACGAGCAGTTCCACTTCGCGCTGATCGCCGAAGCCTGGAAGCACGCCGCCATCGCCGGTGGGGTCGGGTCCGGCCATGAGGAGGCCACCCGCTGCAACAAATTTATGTTCGAGCTGCGCGCCGTGCTGAAAGATGACGGCCCGGTCGCTCGCGGGGCGGGTGAGTTCAAGATTGCGGGTGTAGAGGTAGGCCTCGCGGGTAGGCGGCGACATGGCTTCAAGGACGCGGTTCTGGAGGTGGAGGTGGGACGGAACGTCGCTCTCGAAGACGGGCAGAGTGCTCGTAATGGCGACGTGATGGGAGACGAGGAGGTGGATCAGCGCGGTAGCATCCCGGCCGTCGGGGTCCATGCCGGCGAGGGTGGGGTTGCCGACGGTGCGGGGGCACAGGTCGGGCTGTTTGCCGGGGTCGAGCTGGGTGTTCACGAAGAAGCCGTGTTCGAGGTTGTCGATGCCTGCTTCAGCGGCCTCGGGGTAGGTGACGGCGCAGAGGTGGCCGGTGACCTTGATGCCGTGCTTGTGAGCCTCGTCCACGGCGGCCTTGAGCTCGGCGCGGGTGATGTTCATGTAGGCCTTGAAGCTCGTGACGCCCTGCGCGGCCCAGTAGTCGACGAAGGCGCGGGCGTCGTCAGGACCGGTGAGATTGTGCATCTGGAGGAAGGGGCTGTTAGAGCCTTCGAGGTAGGGCGCCGTGACGTCCAAATGCGGGCCGGGCAGGCGGCCGGCGTCGATCTCCCGGCGAAGGTTGAGATCGACGTAGGGTTCGACGGAGCCGGTGGTGCGGATGGTGGTGACCCCGGCCGCGAGGTACATGCGAGGCGCGGTGAAGGTCATTTGAGGCACGATGAGCGGCGGCTCCGAGGTGCCGTCGGCGGCAAGATCCGGGCGCGCGATGTAGTAGAGGTGGTCGTGCATGCCGACGAGGCCGGGGATGACGGTGCGGCCCTGAAGATCGATGATCTGCGTTTGGTTGCCGGTACTGACAGGACCGTCTTTGGAGATGCTGACGATCTTGCCGTTCTCAATCAGCAGGCTTTGGTCCTCAAGAGGAGGCGCGCCGGTGCCGTCGATGATGCGGGCGTGGGTGAGGAGTACGCGGGGCGCGTTGACCTTGATGTATCTGGCAACGGCCGGAGAGAAGGTGGGGAGCGGAGGAGTGGTCTGGGCCTGGATCCCGACAGGAGAGAGAGCGAAGACAAGGATCAGAGCGCTGGTCAGGCTGAAGGTAGAGGCGAGAATGGCTGCGGGCATGTTGCGCAGGTGCATGGAATCTCCGGTGCGGTGAGTTTACCCGAGATAGGCCTGTGCGCGTACGCCCGGGGTCTGCGGTACGGGGTTGCGCACCTGCCGATTCCTCCAGACGCAAAAAAAAGCCGGAAGCCACGTGGGCCTCCGGCGTTGCGAACGAGCAAGAGTTAGACCTTCAGTTTGCGGCGGGCGACTCCGACGATGCCGAGCAGGCCGGTGCCGAAGAGGGCGAGCGATGCGGGCTCGGGGGTAGGAGAGGATGCGCCTTCGATGACGAACTCAGAGAAGGTGTTGTAGGAGTTGAGCGGGCCCTGGGCAGTGAGGTCGAAGGTGACATTGGTTGTGGCGTAACCGGTCGCGTTCAGGATGCCGGTACCACCGTCGACGAAGTTATAGATGCCGTTTCCGAGGGATGACAGAACCACGCCATTGCCGCCATTGGCGTAAGGAGCGAGATTGAGCGAGGTGAGATACAGCGAAAAGCTGCCGCCGTTCATCATCGTGCCGCTGAACAGCTCCGACCCTGGCGCAGCCGAGAAGATGTTGGTGTTCGCCAGAGCTACCGGCGTGCCGTCCCAGCTGACAAAGCCATCAGAGGAGGAGGCGCCGACCACGATACCGGAGTTGGGCAGGAAGACAGCTCCGCCGCTACCGTTGTATGCAACGCCGCCGTTGACGCTGGTTCCAATTGCGAGTTTGCCCGTTAGCACGGGATCGGCGTGAGCAACAGCGACGCTGGTGGCAGCCAAGGCAGAGAGTAGGACGAGGGACTTAAGCATTTTTGTATCTCCGGGTGAAATATGAAGTTTCGAGGAACATGTCCTCGCCATACCTGATAGCAGTTCCCCTGCCAATGTTTTCTAAGCAAACATTTGCGACGATAGCCCCCTAGAAAGAGTGACTTAGCCATCGCCATCAAATCTCGGCATTTTGGAAAAGTGCAAAAGTTTGCGAATCAAAGAGAAATCATTTACCCGACAAGGCATTTCCTTGCGCATTTCGTGGATTCCAATAACCTTCGAAAGGTTGCTAAACTACCTGTAACTAAAGGCTTTTTGTGGTTAGCGGGAAATGCGTTTTCGCTTTGATGCAGAATTGTGCCCAGCGGTTGGGAGTTTTCTTCCGGTAATTTTGCCCGGGTCAAATAGCCCCGCCATAGAATGGAAGCAGCGGCCAATACTGCAAAATATTTCAAGGGAGAGTCAGGGCAGATGAAGATGGGAACACACGCTACATTGGCGGCACAAGTGGAAGATGCGGCGAAGTTAGCCGGACTCGCGGTGTTTGCCAGCGAGTCAGGCAAAGACTTTTCGGGAAGTCCTACAACGCGGTTCAGACTGGCCCTGAGAGGTGAAACGGAGCCTTCTGCCTCCAAGACACACCTGGTCGAGCTGAGCGATAAATTCGACTTCAGCCGGGAGGACATGTTGGCGGAGGTAGCCGTCTACATGAAAGAGGCGGCCAGGCGGCTGAAGAACCCTCGGCCCGATTGCTACCTGACCCTTCAAGGGCTGCCGCTGAGCTTCGACAAATTTACCTGGCCGTTTCACGCCTCAACCTCCGGGGCGGATACGTTCCTGGTGCATGGCGAGGTTCGGTTGGAGGATGGCGAACAGAGCGCTTCTCTCGCAGGTCTCCATGCACCTCTTCATGCAAAGATAGCGGCATCGATGACGGTGACCTTTGCCGAGATCGTCAAAGCTCCGGAGCAGCCATTCGCGGAGGGCTTTATCTACAATGCGGTGCGCAAGACGATGGACCAGGGGCAGCTGGAACTGGTGAAGAGCGGCAATCGACAGCCTGTGCCGGTGACGACGCGCTACTACAGTCCGTGGCAGAAGAAGTTCAACTTCAACGACACCAGGGAGCCCCAGCGGCAGGAGTACCTGGCGGCGAAGGTCTTCTGGTTGTCGGGCGTCCTGGGCGGCGGCGAGCCCGTGTGGGTGACCGATCCGCGGGATGCGCAATACCTGAATACGACGGTCGCCGAGTTGAAGAAGAACGCGGAGGCGCTGGCAGGCGAGGGCCTCGTCCGGCTGGCCGCGGATACCGACTACGCCACGCCAACCGAGGCGCTGATGGGACACCGCTCGAAGTACGTTGCCCATGTCGCAGAGGCACTGGCCTTTATCAAACCGAGCTTCAACGAGGACATGCGCGGCGGCCATACGAATATGTAACCTCTAACGTTTCCAGTTCGGAAAGAGGTGAAGAGGGATCCCGCGCGGGGCCCTCTTTTGCTATGCAGAGATACACAGTTTTCGAACGGAGCACGATGCTCTGCGGCGATTTCATCCCTGGTGTCTATGCTGGAGAGATGGAGATCGTGATGAAGTGGATAGTTGTGTAGGATCAGCGGCCGGGGCGGCTTGCGGTAAGCGGATATCAGCCGAAGGGGTTCTGGTAGGCTGAAGCTCGTGGAAAGTGCCAGGCACATGAGTTCGCCGTCGATCGCTGTCTTGATTCCTTGTCATAACGAGGAGGCAGCCATTACCGGCGTGGTCTCCGCGTTCAAGGCCGCATTACCCGGCGCGACGATCTACGTGTACGACAATAACTCGCGGGACAGAACGGTGGAGCTCGCGGCGGCCGCTGGGGCGCGAGTCTTCCATGAGCCGCTACAAGGCAAGGGACACGTGGTCCGGCGGATGTTCTCCGACGTCGAGGCGGATGTCTACGTCCTGGTGGACGGTGACGATACGTACGATGCCGCCTCCGCAGCGCCGATGGTAAAGCTGCTGCTGAACCAGCGGCTGGACATGGTCAACGGAACCCGGGTGACACAGATTGCCGCGGCCTACCGTCCCGGGCATCGCATCGGCAACACCGCGCTCAGTGAACTGGTCCGGCGGGCGTTCGGCAGCCGGATCACCGATATGCTGTCCGGCTACAGGGTCTTCAGCCGGCGCTTCGTGAAGTCGTTTCCGGCGCTCTCTTCCGGGTTCGAGATTGAGACAGAGCTGACGATCCATGCACTCGAACTAAGCATGCCCATCGCCGAGATAGAGACCGCCTACAAGGACAGGCCGGAGGGCAGCGCCTCCAAGCTGCGCACGTATTCCGACGGGCTGCGGATTCTGCGGACGATTGTGATGCTGGTGAAGGATGAGCGGCCGCTGCTGTTTTTCTCGGTGGCCGGGCTGATCCTTTTCCTCACCGGAGTTGGGCTGAGCATTCCGGTATTCGTGGAGTTCTACCGGACGCACCTGGTGCCTCGCCTACCGACTGCGGTCCTGTCGATGGGGTTGGTACTGCTGTCCTTCTTTTCGCTGGTGTGCGGCTTGATACTCGATTCGGTTGCGAGGGGACGCAAAGAGATCAAGCGCATGATCTATCTTTCGATCTCGGTTTGGCAGGGCGAGTAGCGGACTTCGGCGCGTGTGGGCAGCCGCCGGCTGTCGATCGGGCCTAGCGAGAGTTGCTGCCTATCCGGTAGGCGAAGAAGTTGCTGGTGCCCAACTGCTGCCAGCCCTCCGGTGCGTGTGACGAAGGGGCGAAGACTCCGACGATTGCGGCGATGTTGCGCGCGCGGAGGGCGCCGACGATCTGCGGCTGGTTGGACTGCGCGGCCCAGAACCGTCCGGGGTCGCCGCCGCCGGGAACCTCGATCTCGGCGCGAATGGGTGTACCGGCGAGGCGAGCCCAGTATTGATCGACATAGCAGGCCTGGTCTCCGAAGCAGGCTACGTCTTTGCCGGGTACGATGCCCAGCGCTTCAAGTCCCCGGGCTGCGGAGTAGATCTCCTGGCTGTAGGCGCCGCGCGGATAACCGTCAGCGCTAAGATGTCTCCTCCGTTCACCGATGTCGCTGGCGGCGTTCGCGAGGGTAAGCCCGGCCAGAAGAATGACCAGCGCAGTAGCTATTTCGCCGGCAGGACCGGTGGCGGAACGGCGCACCATGGCGAGCACAGGGATCACGATCAGCAGGAAGGCGGCTGTGAGATAGCGGTCCTGAAGGTCGATGGGAAAGTAGATGCCGAGCATCAGAAGTCCCCACAATGCAGCGGGCGCAAGCGGCAGCCAAACCGTGCGCCGCCGGACGAAGAAGCATCCGGCAACCACAAGGACAAAAAGCAGGACGAAGGGCTCGAGGTGTCCTATCAGGAAACGAAATAGCAGCGCGGAGCATCGCGCGAGTCGAAGAAGATGCCCTCTAAGGTAGAACCTGGGCTGGATGGTGTCGGCCCAGTACGCGGGATCGAACCAGAGCGGATAAGTGCCGACCGGGTGAGCGGCAAAGGAATAGACAGGCGGCGACGGGACGATGAGCTGCTCGTGGTGTTTGAAGCTGGCGGTGGCGTGTCCCATGTCGCCGCTATGCCACTCGTGCCATCGGCCGGTCTGGTCGATGAAGAAGCTGTAATTCAGCCGCGCCGACTCGCCCGTGGTCGGGCGTCCTCGTTGTTTCGAGATGGCCAAGATGAACGGCCCGGCGACGGCAGCGAAGACGAGGCCTGCCACGAGAACGCCAGTTAGAGTTTGGCTCCGCCTCGGGGTTTTCCGCATCAGCGCGAAGACAAAGAGGGCGGCGAGGAGGATGCCGGATGGCAGAAACGCGAAGGATTTGGTGAGGTAGGCGAGCCCCAGCGCGAGACCAAGGAGAGGATAGTAGACGAAACGGCCTCCCGCCTGGAGACGCAGCACAAAGCTGGCAGAGAGAAGGAAGAGCAGCAGCAGAAGCGCGTCGGAGCGGACGGCGCCCAGGGCGAGTTCACGCTGGAAGCTGCAGAAGAGAATGGCCAGCGCCGCGAGGCGAAGAGCCATGGACGACAAGGCCGGTGAATCTGCGCCATCCGGGACCCAGCGCTCGCGCACCAGCACAAGGGAGTCCACAAAGTAGATGCAGGCGAAGATGCAGCCTACGAAGATCCAGAAGTTGACCCAGAAGAAGGTCTGCAGTTCGTTCCAGCGCGAAGGGCGCACGATGGTCTCGCCGAAGGCCAGCGCGGCTGCGTAGGCGGGGTTCCAGTAGCCGTTGACGACGTGGGCGATATCATGTGCGCGGATCGCGTCGGCGATATCCATGAAGGAGACGGCGTCGCCGTCGAGCTGGTAGTTGTCGTACTTCGCATAGCCGATGCCGCACAAGATCAGGAGCACAACATACATGAGCGTGATTTTGCGCAGACGCGAAGAGTTCATAGGAGGTGGACTGACTGACACAGTATCGCACTTCGAGGGAGCTCTTTTGTGAATAGGATTACCTGTGACCGTCAGGCAAAATGGCGCATGTTGAGCAGAAAATGACTCAGTACGTCAACCACCTTGACGAATTGAATATCGAATGG
The DNA here is from genome assembly GCA_965277265.1 of Edaphobacter sp. Lineage (GTDB taxonomy): Bacteria > Acidobacteriota > Terriglobia > Terriglobales > Acidobacteriaceae > Edaphobacter. The sequence continues at coordinate 2,840,416 of CBDICF010000003.1, read as the reverse complement.
CCCTATCGCGAGGAAATAGACGAAGATTGCGGTGAACCAGGGTTCACCGGCGACCTCCTGCAGTGAGCTTCGCAGCGGGGACTCAATTGAGCTGAACCGGTACCAGAAGAACACCACCAGGGTCGTATCGATGCAAACAGCGGAGACCCACCGCATGAGATCGCCACCGGCAATCACGAGGAACATCGGAATAAGCAAGACAGGAAGTATCAGATTGCGTAACCGCCCCCAACGGTCTTCCATTGCTTGCAGCGAGCGTTTCAAAAGCAGACGCAGCAACGCGAAATAAGGGACAGCCAGAAGAAGCGACAGGACGAACGCAGGCAGAGTGGAGAACCTGCAATACACGCGGAGGTTCTCTGCAAGCTGAGCATTAAAGCCACGGTTCATTACGGTAAAGACGCCGTTATCTAGGGAAGCGTTCGTCCGAGAGAGAGCCTCACCTAAAGTTTGATCCAGAGAGATCTTCAGGTTTCCGTAATGCAGGATCAGAAGAAATCCCGCTGCGAGGAGGAACGCATTCAGCAGAAGAGCCCAGAGTCGAATGCGACCCCGGACTACCTGGGTGAAAGCTAAGACGAGAACAGCAGGATAGAACATGAAGAGATAAGCTTCGTGCTGCAGCATGGCAACCAGGGAGACGGTCGAGCTCAGCAAGAGCCCGCTCCAACCAGGCCAACGGCATATGGCATAACAGGCAAGAAGGATACCGATATACAAGAGAGCATCAACGTGGCCTTCGAGCCGGGAAAACTGTGGCATCATCGCCGGAGCGCTGAGAAGACACGCCCATAGCATCCGCTCATTCCATGCACCTGACCTGCCCCCGTTTTCTCATCCATTCATAACTGGAGTTTCCCGGTTTAGGTTTTGCTTTGAGATTTTATTCTCATCGCCGTCGTTGAGGCTGTGCGGATGTGGGAAGCGCATTTTGCTTTCCACATCTGCATAGCCTGTTTTCTGCCGGAACTGCTCCGGCGTTCTGTAGTCCAGCGAGCTGTGGGGGCGTTCGCAGTTGTACTCGCGCCTCCAGTTCGCCAGCGTCTTCCGCACATCGCCAAGGGTGCGGAACCAGCTTGTGTTGAGGCATTCGTCGCGCAGCCTGCCGTTGAAGCTTTCGACATGGCCGTTCTGCATCGGCTTGCCCGGCTGGATGTGGACCAGGCCAACCTTCCAGTCCTCAGCCCAGCCGATCATCCGGCGCGAAGTGAACTCCGGGCCGTTGTCCGAGCGCATCTGCTCCGGACGGCCACGCTCGGCGATGGCCCGTTCCAGCACCCGCGTCACGCGGCCCGAACCCAGGCTGAAGTCGGCCTCAAGCGCAAGGCACTCCCTCGTGTACGCGTCGACCACGGTGAGGATGCGGACCATCCGGCCCGTCGCCAGCCCGTCCACCACGAAGTCCATCGCCCACTCCTGGTTCGGCCCCGTCAAACGAGGTTCGACCGCGCGATCCCGCACCAGACGCTTGCGCTTCTTCCTTCGCACGCTCAGACCCTCCTCCAGATACAGCCGGTAGACGCGCTTTACGTTCACCTCATAGCCGCGCCGTTCCAGCAACGCATGCAGCCGGCGATACCCATAGCGAGGCTTCTGCCGCGCCAGCTTCATCATCTCCTCGCGGAGCGCCGCGTTGCGGTCGGGCCGAGGCTCATACCGGTAGCTCGACCGCTCCAAATCCAGCAGCTTGCAGGCCGTGCGTTCGCTCAGATGGAACTGAACCTGAGCGAACGCCACATCGGCTCTCAGACCGGCAAGCTCCAGCCGTTTTTTCTTATGACGGCCTTCAGCACCTCGCCCCCAAGACTCAGATCCGCCACCAACAGCTTCAACCGGCGGTTCTCATCTTCCAGGCTTCTGAGCCGCTGCGCCTCGCTAACGTCCATCCCGCCGAACTTCTGCTTCCACTGGTAAAACGTCGCCGCGCTGATCCCATGCTCGCGGCACAAATCCGCCGTCTTCACCCCGGACTCATGCTGCTTCAGAACCCCAATCACTTGCTCTTCGCTAAATCGGCTCTTCTTCATCGCTTCGCTCCCTCGTTCAGATTATTACGAGAGAACTCCAGCTCAGATTGGTAGAGTTTTCCGGGGGCAGGTCACACCGAAGATTTGCCTTCGAAAGAGAAGATATGTGACGAAAACGGCAAGAAGAAATATGCCCAATTCCAGCGCCAGCAGAAAGCGGACCGACAGAAAGCTCATACCGGAGAGGATTTCTCCCGCGAGCGCGCGCCGCAGAAATCCATGTTGGTAGGTAAGAAAATAATGTGCCGTCCCATATCCATCAAGCTCGTTCTTATCTGTTCGTATGAACTGAAGAGCGTAAAGAAAAGGCACCAAAGAGAGGAGCAGTGGAAGGGCTCTTCGCATTGCCCGTCCGATTACAGATCCATCGTCTGGAAACTGTCTGAGACTACGAGATGTCAACAGTCGTCTCCAAAGCGCGGTCAGGATGCTTCGTTACGCGGGTGTGTCAGTTCGCAACAACTATCACTATAGTGCCTGTGGCCTCATTCGTGGTTTGTCAGGAGAGAAATCGAAAGAGAAGGCCACATTCAGCGCGAAGTTTGCGAGAACATGGCCTCTGCGGGTAACGTTACACCTCTTTGACGCCATCGACGAAGGCTTTCAGCTTGCGGCTGCGGCTGGGGTGACGCAGCTTGCGGAGAGCCTTGGCCTCTATCTGGCGAATGCGCTCGCGGGTGACCTGAAACGATTGGCCGACCTCCTCCAGAGTGTGCTCGGAGCCGTCTTCAAGGCCGAAGCGCATCTTGATGACACGTTCTTCGCGCGGCGTCAGCGTGCGGAGAACCTGGCTGGTGTACTCCTTCAGGTTGACGCTGATGACGGCGTCAGCCGGCGAGACCGCCATGCGATCTTCGATGAAGTCGCCGAGGTGCGAGTCTTCCTCTTCGCCGATGGGCGTCTCGAGCGAGATGGGCTCCTGGGCGATCTTGAGGACCTTCCGGACCTTCGCGACCGGGATGTCCATGCGCTTGGCTATCTCTTCCGAGGACGCTTCCCGACCCAGTTCCTGAACCAGTTGCCTGGAGGTGCGGATCAGCTTATTGATGGTCTCGATCATATGGACCGGGATGCGGATGGTCCGGGCCTGGTCGGCGATCGCTCGCGTAATGGCCTGACGAATCCACCAAGTCGCATAGGTCGAGAATTTGTAACCGCGACGGTACTCGAACTTGTCGACCGCCTTCATCAGGCCGATGTTGCCCTCCTGGATGAGGTCGAGGAACTGCAGGCCGCGGTTGGTGTACTTCTTGGCAATGGAGACGACGAGGCGCAGGTTCGCTTCGATGAGCTCGCGCTTGGCCCGCTCGGCGTCCATGTCGCCCTGGACCATCTCGCGCTGGGTGCGCTTCAGGTCGGCGATGGAGATGCCGGAGTCGGCTTCGACGCGCTCGAGGTCGGTGCGGCAGTTCTTCTGCTGCCGGCGGTACTCCTTGCGCAGCTCCTCGGACTTCGAAGCGTCGAACTTGGTGTCGAGAGTCTTGATCTGACGCTCGAGCGTGCGCATGACATCAACCGTCTTGTTGACTTTGTCGAGCAGCCGCTTTTTTTCGCCATTGGTGTACTTCAGCTCGCGGACGATGCGGTTGATGTAGACGTGTTCGCGGCCGATAAGCCACTGGATCTTGCGCGTCTCTTTCGCCTTGGCCTTAGCGTCCTTGCCGGCCACGGATTCCAGCTTCTCTTCGAGCGCGGCGACCTTCTTCTGGTGCTTGACGATGACGTCGATACGTCCTGCGGTGGCACGAACGCGCGCCTGGAGGATCTCCTCGGTGAGCTCCTCTTCGTCGAAGGTGACGACCTCTTTGATGTTGCGGACGCCGCGCCGCAGGTCTTCGCCCAGGCCGACGATCTCGCGAATCACGATCGGCGAGCGGGAGATGGCCTTCATCACACGGAGCTGGCCGCGTTCGATGCGCTTGGCAATCTCGACCTCGCCCTCGCGGGTGAGCAGGGGAACGGTGCCCATCTCGCGCAGGTACATGCGGACGGGATCGTTGGTCTTCTCAAGCGTGCCCGGCGAGAGATCGAGCTCTACATCCTCTGACTCTTCGCCGGCTTCGGGCTCGTACTTGTCTCGTTCGCCGCGGCCTTCGCCGGACAGGACGTCGATGCCCTGGGTGTTGATGGTGGTGAGCAGATCATCGAGGTCGTCAGGGCTGGTAATATCGCCGGGGAGCAGGTCGTTGACCTCTCCGTAGGTGAGATATCCCTTCTCTTTCCCGGTGTCGATGAGCTTGTCAATATCGTCTTCGTACTTGTCAATTTCTTCAGCCACGGCTTTGCGCACTCCTGCTGTAAATTCTAAAGATTGGGATGCCGCCTGCGTCTTGAAGTGGTATTCAGGCGGACGAGTCCCTTGGTTGTTGCGTAATGGGCAGGGAGCAGATTGCGGTTAAGACCGCGTTGGCAAGCCCGGTGACCTTAGAGAAGGTCGGGGCATTCGAAGGCACACGTCCCCAGCGAATCACAGAATACCACAATCTTTAGACGTTCCGGGAGAGAAAAAGATGCGTTCTGCCGCGCCGGGAGCGACGAATGGCTGGTCAGTCAACCAGGCTGGGAGTTCTGCTGCAGCCATTCAACCAGCTCTGCTTCGGTCAGAAAGCCCGCTGCGAGGGAATAGACCGTAAGGTAGCGATCTTCTGGCGACGCGCCGAGCACAAAACCGTTCTGCTTAAGAAAACTGAGGCAGACCACGAATGCAGTCCGTTTATTACCGTCTACGAAGGCATGGTTCTTTGCCAGGCCGAATGCATACGATGCGGCCAGATGAAAGAGTGTAGCCGGCGGATCGGAGTAGGCAAACAGGTTGCGCGGTTTATCCAATGCCCATTCGAAGAGCCCCTGATCACGAAGGCCGCTCGCACCGCCGTGCTCTGACAACTGTAGATTATGAATTGCCGAAGTCTCGTCTTTTTCAATCCAGATTGGCTCCTTCATTCAGCCAAATGCCGGAGAACATCGCGGTTTTCCCTCATAATCTTCCTGGCGATCTCCATTTTTTCGGCAAAATCGGGACGGTAGGGGCTTAGCTCTATGCCGTCTGGTGTTTCGGTAACAAAGAGCTGGTCCCCTTTTTCGACCCGCAATTTGGCCAATATTTCTTTCGACAGGATTATTCCGGCTGAGTTTCCTACCGTAGTCACCTTGACAGTCGAGGACATAGCAATCTCCTTACTACTTTATATAACAGTTGTTATATAGAAGCACGAGAGACGGCTTCAGCTCTCCAGGTTCGGCCTGGAACGCCGGACGCGGGCCAGCAGTGCGCCCGGCCGCAGGGACTGCGGGTAATGCAACATGCTGGCCAGGAAGGCCGGCAAGGTATCGTGAGCGATGCGCAATGTCGCCGGGACGACATATAGGTTCATCACCAGCTCAGAGACCAGCAGCGAAGACGCCGCTCCGTAGAGGCCATAGATGCGGGCCAGAATGTAGCAAAGGACGCAGTTCAGGCTGGTCCCGATGATGTAATACGTGGCGAGCCGCTGGTGCTGGTTGGTCGAGGTCATCAGGGTGGAGCTGGTGGACCACAGCGCGTACATAACGACCACCACCAGCAGGATGCTGAGCAGCGGCCGGCTCGGCGGCACGTGGCCTCCGGTCCAGTGGGTCAGGAACCAGGGGCCGACGGTGATCATGGCGGCGACTATGGTAAAGGCGACGATGAGGGCGAGTTGGCAGGCGCGGCGAAGCAGGCTCCGGGTCAGCTCGAAGTTTCTTGCGCCATAGGCGATCGACATCTCCGGCTCGAAGGTGTTGTTCACCATCGAGACCATCTGAAGCGCGACGCGGGAGACGGTCCGTGCGGTGCCGAAGATGACGACCGCGGTAGGTCCGAGCGCGTAGCCGACCGCGATCAGCGTCCCCTGCAGGTTCAGGGCGTTCCCCAGCGGGAAGCCCATAAAGGCAATGGCCGGACGGGCAAGTTTGCGAATCTCAGCGAAGCTGGCGCTCTTCCAGCCATACTCGATCCACGGGATGTCGCGCCGGACGAGAAAGCAGAAGAGAATCGTGATCGCAATGTTGACCGCGGCGAAGACGAATGCGGTCCTGCGCGCCCCCGCGCCGAGCGCCACCGCAAGAATCATGCAGGCGAAGGCGAAGAGCGAAGACAGGTTCTTCAGGAACGTGCCGTAGGGATAGCGGCCAACGCATCGGTATGCCGATTGCAGCAGTTGTTCAAGCTGGCCGACCAGCACGGAAACACCCAGGTAGAAGATAATCCATTTCGTGTCGGTCTCGCTGATCGAGCTGAGCTTCAGCAGGCGCGTTGTCGGCAGGAAATAAAGCGCGCCGCTGAGCACGACGATGGTGGCGGTGCAGATGATCGCGATCAGCCACCAGCAGCTCTGGAAGATCCGCAGCGCGCCTTCGCGGTCGTCGCGCGCGACCATCATGGTCATCTCGTTGCCCGCGACGCTGCCGAAGCCGACATTGCTGAAGCTGAGGTACGCCGGTATCGAGTTGACGATCATCCACTCGCCGTAGAGCGGGACGCTCCAGAAGTGGAGAAAGACGGGTACCTGGATGAGCTGGATGATGGTCGAAGAGAGCTTGCCGATCCAGTTGGAGAGGAAGCCGAGCAGCAGCCTTCGTTTTGTGGAACTGTCCATACTCATGCTGGGTCGTGAACCGAAGGTGCGGGCTGGATAGAGTGGCTGGCTACCAGTCTAACGGCTCGCTTTCATCGTTCCGGTCAGTGCTGGCGAAGTTTGCGATCGATCTGGAGCTTCTCGGCGGTAAGTGTGAGCAGCATGTCCTGGTCGCCGCGCCGGTCGGCCTCCGCGAGCAGAATGCGAACCTCGCGCTGGCGGCGCTCCAGTTGCCGGCGTTCTAGGGTATGCAGGGCGTTCTCCACCTGTTCGGTCATGGTCTGCTCCTTCGAGCTGCCGGATGCGTCTTCGTCATGTTGCAGAGCGCGGGCGAGCAGGACACGGCTCTGCTGGTCGGGCGCGGCATCGAGCGGGTTCGGCGGCGCCGGAGCGTTGGCCAGCGATTCGAGAACGGCTGCGGCGGGCAGCGTATCGAACCACTCCGGATGCTGGCTTAGCTGGTCGGCGGCGAGGATGCGGGCGGCATCGTGCTCGGGCAGCACCAGGGCGCGGAGCAGAACGCGTTCGGTCTCGCTGGCAGGATCGTGGCTGTGGGCGCGGACACTCTCCGTGCGCTGCGCGGCGGCCTGCTTCAGCTCCTGGCGCAGAATGGCGGAGTCGATGCCGAGCTTTTGAGCGGCGTCGGCAGCAAACTCGTCGCGCTGGATGCGGTTGGGCATGCGGCGGATGTGCGGCAGTAGAAAGTTCAGGGCCTTGACCTTGGCATCGGCGGTGCGCGCCGGAAAAAGCTGCCTCGCGCGGTCGATCAGGTAGTCGGAGTGGCGCTTCGCGGTGCGCAGTGCGGCCATGTAGGCCTGAATTCCCTGCTCACGGACGAAGCGGTCCGGGTCCAGGCCCCCTTCGAGCGCGATCACCTTGACCTCAAAATCCTCTTCGGTAAGCAGTGCGATTGATTTTTCGGCGGCGTTGGCTCCGGCCTGGTCGGGGTCGAAGTTGACGACGACGCGTTTGGTGAAGCGGCTGAGCAGGCGCACCTGCATCTCGGTGAAGGCGGTACCCGAGGTAGCAAGGACGTTGTGGACCCCGGCCATGTAGACCGAGATGCAGTCCATCTGGCCTTCGACGAGAAGCGCAAAGTCGTGGGCGCGCATATCAGCTTTGGCTTTATCAAGATTGAACAGCACGTGCCCCTTGGTATAGAGCGCGGTCTCGGGTGAGTTCATGTACTTGGGCCCGGACTTGTCGTCCGTATCGAGCGCGCGGGCGGTGAACGCGATGGTCTTGCCCTGCTCGTTGGCGATAGGAAACGTGATGCGCTTGCGAAAGCGGGCGTACATGGAACCCTGGCCTCCGTCGGCCTGCTCCTTCGCGCTGAACAGGCCGCTGGCCCGCAGCACCTCTTCGGGAAAATGCCTGCCCATCTGCTCGCGCATGTGGTTGAAGTCGTCCGGCGCATAGCCGATGCGGAACTTCGCAATCGTATCCGCGTTGACACCCCGGCCAGTGAGGTATTCGCGGGCGCGGGCGGCTTCGGGACTCTTCAGGCCGGCCTCGAAGTACTGCGTCGCGGCTTCGTGGATGTCGATGAGTTGACGCCGCAGCCCGGCCTCGCGCGCCTCGCCGGCGGAGTTGAACTCGCGCTTGGGCAGCGCAATGCCGCACTTCACGGCGACGGCGCGGACTGCCTCCGGGAAGCTGATCGTTTCAAGCTTCATCACGAAGGTGAAGACGTCGCCGGTCTCGTGGCAGCCGAAGCAGTAGTAGAAGCTCTTGCCCGCGTTCACTGAGAACGAGCCGGTCTTCTCCTTGTGAAAGGGACAGAGGCCCGTGTAATTCTGCGCGCCCGTCTTGCGCAGCTTCACGTATTCGCCGATGATGCGGACGATGTCGGCCTGCTGCTTGACGATTTGGGCGAAGTTGTCGGACATCAGAGAAACGGGAAACAGCAGCCAGTGGAACGCTGTCCCTCCAGGGAACCACCAAAGTCATGAGTTTAGACCATCGAGGAGTGATATATTCCGCCCATGCGTCTCTCAACCGCTCTTCTTCTTCGGCGTCTCATGGCTATCGTGCTTCTTGCAACCTTGGCGCAGTTCGCATCCGCCCAGCAGGGCGATCGCACGGAGCTTCTCTTGCAGCAGCTCTCGAATGCTCCAGGGCCTCCGGGCGCGGAGGAGCCGGTGCGGGCCATCATGGTTAAAGAGATGAAGCCCTTTGCCTCCGAGCCGATCCGCTACGACGGCATGGGATCGGTCATCGCGCAGCAGGGCACGACCGGGCCGCGCATCATGATCGACGCCCATATGGACGAGCTTGGCGGAATGGTGCGGCGGGTGACGCCCAGCGGCTTTCTAACCATGCAGATGCTCGGCGGATGGCTCGATCAGGCCCTTGTCGACCAGCGCTGGATCATCATCGGCTCGAAGGGGCCGGTCCACGCCGTAACCGGAATCCGTGACATCCACATCGTTGCCCCGGAGGAGCGAAGCAAGGTGTTTCCGCGCGACCAGATCTTCCTCGATATCGGCGCGAAGGACGCGAAGGAAGCCGCCGCGATGGGTGTCGAGCCGGGTGATCCCGTGGTGCCGGACACGCCCTTTACCGTGATGAACGGAAGCCCGAACTACCTCGGCAAGGGCTGGGACGACCGCATCGGCTGCGCGGTGCTGCTCGAAGCGATGCGGCGCACCGCCTCCATGCCTCATGCCAACCAGCTCTTCTACGTTGCCACCACGCAGGAAGAGGTCGGACTGCGCGGAGCCCGGGCTGCCGTAAAGGTGGTCAAGCCGGATATCGGAATCGCAATCGAGGGCGGAATCACCGGCGATACGCCCACCTCGCACCCGGAGGAGACACAGGTAAAGCTCGGCGCGGGGCCGGGAATGTTCCTCTACGACAGCAGCACCATCGCAAACCGGAAGATGGTGGCATTCGTGAAGAAGACGGCCGCGGCGAAAGACCTGCCCCTGCAGCTCGATCTCGTGCAGGGCTACGGCGACGACTCAGCCGAGATGCAGACCATGAACGGAGGCGCGCCCACGGTGAACCTCGTCGTTCCAGTGCGCTACACCCACTCGCATAACGGAATCGTGAACCGCCAGGACTTCGACAGGATGGTCGACCTCGTCGTGGCGATGCTCGTAAAAATGGACACCAGCACCGTACAACAGCTGAGGGATTTCACCCCCGCACCATAGATGCTTTGCTTTGGGAAACTGAGATCCGCGCGGAACTTCTCTCGCCTCGCCGTGTCTGTATGGGAGGAAGCAGGACGACGTTGATGCGAACGCCGATCCACATTGCAGGATCGCGGCAGACCATCGCCCCGACCCTCGCCATGACACCATCTCCCGAGGTTTATTTCTATGCCACTGTTCGGTCTGGTTCGTAAGTTGGTCGTGGGCGCGGCGCTGGCCCTTTTGCCTGCGGCTTCGTTTGCCGGAGTGTTCCTTTCGGTCAACATTGCTCCTCCTCCGCTGCCCGTCTATACGCAGCCGCTCTGCCCCGGCGATGGCTACCTGTGGAACCCGGGCTACTGGGCCTACGGTGATGCGGGCTACTACTGGGTTCCGGGTGTGTGGGTGCGTCCGCCGTCGGTTGGGCTGCTCTGGACGCCCGGCTACTGGGGCTGGGGCGGCAGCGCCTACATCTTTCATGCCGGGTACTGGGGACCGCACGTCGGCTTCTACGGTGGCGTGAACTACGGCTTCGGCTATGGCGGCGTCGGCTTTGGCGGCGGCCGCTGGGTGGGTAACAGCTTCGCCTACAACACCGCTGTGGTCAACGTGAACAGAACGGTGATTCACAACACCTATGTGGACAAAACCGTGATCAATCACAACACCTACACCCGCACCAGCTTCAATGGGGGCACAGGCGGCATCCAGGCGCGTCCCTCGGCGCAGCAGGAGGCGTACTCGCGGGAGAACCACATCGCGCCCACGGTCTCGCAGCAGAGCCATATGCAGAACGCGGCAGCCGAGCGCGGCAACTTAGCCTCGGCCAACGGTGGCCATCCCCAGCTTGCCGCCCAGCCCCGCGTCGGCCAGCGCGCCGAAAACCAGCAGCAGCGCATCGGCCAGGGTCTTCGGTCCGGACAGTTGACCTCGGGCGAGACGCGCAATCTTGAGAACCGCGATTCCAGCATTCACAATCAGGCGGCAACCGACCGGGCGGCAAACGGCGGCAGGCTGACCGGACAGGAGCGTCAGCAGATCAACAACCGACAGAACAACGTCAGCCGATCCATCAACAACGACAAGCATAATGCACGCACCCAGGCCCATCCCCGCGGAGAAGAACGTCCGCGATAGCTTGGCTCACCGCACGAAGAACCCGATGCATGAAGCGGCCGGCGGATGTCTTCGCCGGCCGCTTCTTTGTCCCTGAGATTTTGTGAATCAGATACATCTAGAATTGAACTGATGCTGACCGAAAGCCAGATGGATCGTGTCGTGGTCGTCCTGGTGCGCGCACGCAATCCGAACAATATCGGAGCGGTGGCGCGGGCCATGCACGACTTCGGCTTCTCTCACCTGCGCATCGTAAACGACTATGCCGTGCCCTTCGAGAGTGCGCGATCGGCAGTGGACGCGTCCGGCGTGCTGTCGAACGCAGCTTCGTTTGCCACTGTCGCCGAAGCCGTCGCCGACTGCATCCTGGTAGCGGGTACGACAGCCGTTGGCGAACGCGCGCTGCAGCATCCTCTGTTTACCCTCAAGGACGCCGCGCTCAGAATCGGCGAGGCTCTGGCAGCAGCCGATAAAACACAGCCGATCCCGCGTGTAGCCCTGCTGTTCGGCTCGGAGAAGACCGGGCTCAGCAATGAGGAGCTCAGCCACTGCAACTGGCTCCTGACCATACCCATGCAGCAGCACCAAGCGCTCCGGCACCCCTCGATGAACCTCGGTCAGGCCGTCGCGGTGTGCCTCTACGAGCTCGTGCGCCAATCGCATGCAATCGCTCCGGCGGCCCTGACGTGCATCCCACCCGCAGCCGGCGCGGATGACCTGGAACGGCTTACGCTTCTGCTGGCCCAGGCGCTGGAGCAGACCGGATACACCAGGCACCATCCCGCGAACAGCGATCAGGCCCAGGTGCGCCGGCTGGTCACCAGAATGGGCCTCGCAGCAAGCGACGCTCCGGTGTGGATGGGGATCCTGCGTCAGGTGTTGTGGAAGCTGCGCGACAAAGACAGCGCTTCAGAGTAGCTTCTGCTTACGACCGCCCCGCACCCGCCTGTCCCGAACTGCGTCCTGAACTGTAGACTAGGCTGCATTCCAACACTGCTCCAAAAACGAGCGTGAACTCCTCCGGAGGCCTGAAGCATGGTTGTGCGTACGAGAATTTCTGCGGTCGCGTTTGTTCTGGCCGTGTGCTGTTTCAACTCGGGAGCGTTAGCTCAAGGAAAGCAGTTGACCACCGCCGACTATGCGCGCGCTGAAAAATTCATGGCCTATAACGTCAACCCGCTGGTCTATCACGGCGTCGGTCACCCCACCTGGATGGAGGATGGCCGTCTCTGGTATCGGGACAATGGGCCGGACGGCGTGACCTACATGCTGGTCGATCCGGTGAAGCGCACCAAATCACCCGCCTTCGACCAAGACAGCCTCGCGTCCGCGCTCACCGCCGCCTCGGGCGGCAAGATGAAGGCGGATGCCCATCACCTGACCATTACAGAGATCGCCTTCTCGAATGGAGACAAGACAGTCGTCGTCGGCAATGGCTCGCGCAGGTTCCGCTGCGCCCTGGGCGGCCAGGACGTCTGCACCGCAGTGCCGGAGCCCGGCGCGCAGCCAACTGGCGGAGATCAGCCCGCCCCCGCCAACCCTCCCGTCGATCTCTCGCCCGACAAGAAGAAAGCAGCCTTCATCCGCGACTGGAACCTCTGGGTGCGCGATACCTCCACCGGCAAAGAGACGCAGCTCACCACCGATGGCGTGCAGGACTTCGGCTACGCGACAGACAACGCCGGCTGGACCATGAGCGACAAACCGATCCTGGTCTGGTCGCCGGACTCGAAGAAGATCGCCACCTTCCAGCAGGACCAGCGCAAGGTCGGCGAGATGTACCTGGTGCCCGTGACCAACGGCCATCCCACCCTGAAGGCGTGGAAGTATCCTCTGGTCGGCGACAAGAACGTAACCATGATCGAGCGCGTCATCATTGACCTCGGTGATACCCAAGATGCTCCGAAGGTGATTCGCCTGAAGATGCCCCCGGACCAGCACCGTTCAAGCCTCTGCGACGACATCAGTTGCCGCGGCGGCAGCGGCTGGGATGACGTGCAATGGAGCGCCGACAACAGGCACCTGGCCTTCGTCTCCACCTCGCGCGACCACAGGCAAGAGTGGATGCGCATCGCCGACGCAGCCACGGGAGACGTTCGCGACGTAATGGGCGAGACCGCGGCGAAGTTCTTCGAGAGCGGCAACGGCAAGGTGAACTGGAAGTATCTCTCGAAGTCCAATGAGCTGCTCTGGTTCAGCGAGCGCAGCAACTGGGGCCAGCTCTATCTTTACGACCTGAGTACCGGCAAGCTGAAGAACCAGATCACCCAGGGCGACGGCAACGTGACCCAGGTCCTCCATGTCGATGAAGCAGCGCGCACCCTCTATTTCGTCGCGGTAGGTAAGCAGCCTGGCAGCGATCCCTACTTCCAGCGCTACTACAGCATCCGCTTCGACGGCGCAGGCATGAAGCTGCTGACGCCGGAGAACGCCGACCACGCCATCACGTCCTCTCCCGACGGGCGCTTCTTTCTCGACGTCTATTCGACCGTGACGCAGCCCGCAACGGCAATCGTTCGCGACGAGACCGGCAAGCCGGCGGTCCAGGTTGCGAAGCAGGACATCACGAAGCTGGTAGCCGCCGGCTGGGTGCCTCCGGTGCCGATCGTCGTCAAGGCGCGCGACGGCAAGACCGACCTGTATGGCTTCATGTTCAAGCCCACAAACTTCGATGCATCGAAGAAATACCCGATCGTGAACCAGGTTTACCCAGGGCCGCAGACAGGCTCATGCGGGGGGCGCGGCTTCGCGGCGGCGCATCGCGATATGCAGTCGCTGGCGGAGCTTGGCTTCGTCGTCGTCTGCATTGATGGCATGGGTACGCCATGGCGCTCCAAGGCCTTCCACGAGTTCTACTACGGCAATCTCGGCGACAACACCATCCCCGACCAGGTCTCCGGCATGAAGGACCTCGCGGCGAAGTATCCCTGGATCGACATCGATCGTGTTGGCATGTACGGCCACTCCGGGGGCGGCAACGCCACCGCCGCGGCCATGTTCCACTTCCCCGACTTCTTTAAGGTCGGCATCGCCGAGAGCGGCAACCACGACCAGCGCGACTACGAGGACGACTGGGCGGAGAAATGGTCCGGGCTGCTGGTGAAAAATCCCGATGGCACCACGAACTACGACAGCCAGGCCAATCAGAACTTCGCCAAGAACCTGAAAGGCCACCTGCTGCTGGCGCATGGCACGATGGACAACAACGTTCCACTGAACAACACGCTGCTGTTGGTCGAGGCGCTGATCAAGGCCAACAAGGACTTTGACCTCCTCATCATTCCCAACGTGCCCCACGCCTATGGCTACGCCACGCAATACATGACCCGTCGTCGCTGGGACTACTTCGTGCGCTATCTCGCCGGCAATACGCCGCCGCACGAGTACGAGATGAAGTCCCCTGCGGACGTGGCGGCAGCGCTGCGCGAAGGCCCGCAGGACTGAGAGTCAACGCAAACGGCCGGCAGAGGGCACAGACGTCTCTGCCCGCCAGTCCTTCCGGTGAAGGCTGCGCGCTTCCTACTCGACTATCTTGCCGTCATTGCTCGAAGCCCGGTTGTGTCCGGCGGACGACACCTGCCAGCCATTGTTCGTATTGGTCAGGGTCGCATTGGCGGTCTGCGGGCCGGCCAGTTCAGCCTGCAGCTTCGGGTACGCCGTCTGCGTCTCGGTGGCTTTCGCCCAGCCAGCCGCATCGGACAGGGTGTAATGGTACGCAACCTGCGTCGTCGCTCCCACCTCGCTGGTAGTCGGGGTCGAGCTATCGATGCTGCTCACCTTGCGATGGCCATAGCAGAAGTTGCCGAAGCCCGGCTGATTGTTATCCCCCGTCCACGAAGAACGTCCCTTGTCGGAGAGATCGTAGTTGTTCACCTGCTTGCTGGCGACGATGAACTTCTTCTTCTCGGCGGTCGTGCGCACCAGCAGGCCCTGATCGACAAGCGCGTCATAACCCGACGTCTTGCTCGTGTCGGAGGTCTCGGCCTGCACCGGAAACTTCACCGGCTCGGACCACAGACACGCCGGATGAGCGCTGTAGTAGCTATCGATGGCGTTGGTAAAGTTGGAGGTGTTGTCCTGTTTCTTATTGCATCCGGTGGCGAGCAGGACAAAGGCCCCGCAGAAAGTCGCGGAGCGGAGCGTAGTGCGCAAAGCATGAGCGTTCATCGAAATCTCCTGGTCTTCCCTATCTTGGGATGCAGGAGCGGCCAAAAACGTCTCTTGCCGGGCTGTTTACGCGCCGGGGAGAGACCTACATGTAGTCAACGCCGTACTGCACTGGAATCTGCGTGAACGCAATCCGCGTAGGGGCCGACTCCCGTGCCGGAAGCATCCCGGCAAAGTGCAGCGTGGTGTGGCCGTACTTCAGGTTCAGCTTGTCCATGGTGGCCGAAAGTCCCGCACGGTTACTCTCATCCGCAAACAACTCCGCCTGATACTCGCTCTCCGGGATCAGGTTGCGCAGCGTGACCCCGACAAAAAACGGTCTCTGAAAATCCGCTCCCTGGGGCCTCTGCGCCCACACCCCGCGCAGCACTTCGAGCAGCGTCAGCGTGTCCTGGCAGTCGCGAAACCGCGCCTCCATCGCCCAGCCCGAATGCTTCAACCCGCTGAAGTGCTGCTTCGTCGTCATGCGCGCCGCCTGCTCCCGAGTCAGCGCGAAGCGGATCGTCACCGCCATCGATCCCGTGTAGAACTTCTCCATCCGCAGCCGCATCGAGGCCTTGTGCAGCAGCTTGTGCGCCACCGCCCACGCTCCCTCCTGGCTGCGATGCTCCGGCCCCAGCACATGCGAGTGCGCCAGCGACTTCTGCACCTCCGCGGCCACCGGCGCGCCATCGTCGCCCGAGTCCGCGCCCCTCAGCCAGTGGTACAGCCGGTCGCCCCACACGCTGTCCCACAGCCTGTGCATGCCCGCTCGATCGAGCGCCAGCAGATGTTCCATCGTCCGGATTCCCTTCGCATTCAGCCGCACCTCCGTCTTCGCCCCCACCCCCGGCAGGTCGCGCAGCTCCAGATGCGCAATCGCCCGCGGCAACTGCGACGGCAGCAGTCCGATCAACCCATCCGGCTTCTGCATATCGCTCGCAATCTTCGCCAGATAGCGGTTCGGCGCCATCCCGATCGAACACCGCAGCGCCTCTCCGGCGTTCCTGTAGATCGACTGCTTGATCGCCAGCGCAATCTGCCTCGCCCGCGGCGGCTCCTGCTCCCGCCCCATCAACTGGCACACCATCTCATCGATCGACGGCGTATGCGACACCGGGCACTCCAACTCCACCGCCTTGGCGATGCGGTGCGAATACTCCGCATACTCGGCATGATTGCCCTCAATCAGCACAATCCCTGGGCATATCTTCTTCGCCTCGCCCACCTGCGTTCCGGTCTTAATGCCCAGCGCCTTGGCCTCATAGCTGGCCGCAATGCAGCACGTCGTATCCGCCTTCGTAGGCACCACAGCCAACGGCCTGCCGCGATACTCCGGATGCATCTGCTGCTCCACCGACGCAAAAAAGCTGTTCAGGTCGATATGCAGGAAGCCGAAGCGATCAGGTTGGAGCGCGGGATCCACTGAAGATAGGACAATTCTATTCGCTTTTTATTTGCTTGCAATTCGTAAGCTTGCAATTCGTAATAACGACCGATGGAGTAACGGAAGTTTCAGATTCCTATTGTCGCTAATACCGTCACCTGCTCTGCGACAGCTGCCCGAGCCAGAGCAGCATCGAACGTTGCGAGCGGAAGCTTCCTTCTCTGAGCCAGATCGAGATACGCTGCATCGTATGCACTGAGAGTGTGCTCATCCGAGAGCGTTTTCAAATCGCCAAGAGCGATCATGGCAAGGCTATGTTCTACGGTGATGCGAAAGGAGCCAAGATCATGGAGGAACCGGTCAATGCCGCTATCGTCGATCCGCCTGCGCCTCTTGCCTTGGATCAGTGCGCTCAAAACTTCTACTGGCCAGTGCGCCGGAACGATGACTTCCTCACCACCTGCCAATCTGTCCAGAAGGCCGGCGCTAACCCAATTGAACTCATCTGCAAAACACCAGGACAGTGCCACCGAAGCGTCAAGAACGAAAGCCATCAGTAGCGTCGGCCTTCCTCGATCAGGTCTTTGATCTTGATGCCACCCAGCGTGTAGCTTTTCTGGAGTTCAACAATATCCGCGGCAGCCTCCGCCGGGGTCTTCGACCCAGAACCGAAACGGAGCAGGCGAGGCCCTTCACCCGTCTCCGAAAGAGCATCATCCCACTCGATCAGGCGCTGCAGATACGACGGCACGTCAAGACCCGCAGCTTCAGCCTTATGCGCCAACCTCTCCGGAACGTCGATCATAATCTGCATGGTTGGATTGTACCGCCGCATCCTCCACTTCCCCGCTGCTAAAATCACTCCCTATGGCCGCAGCACAACATCCCGCCCCTCTACGCACACAAGCTACACCCCACCAAATCAAGCTCACCGAACTGGCCGCCCGGCACGCCATCGCGGAAGAGGGCGGCGGCCTCGAGCGGCGCGAGCGCGAACGCAAGGCCGGAAAGCTCTCCGCCCGCGAGCGCATCGACTTCCTCCTCGACGAAGGCACCTTCGAGGAGACCGACAAGTTCGTCACCCATCGCGCAACCGACTTCGGCATGGATGCGCAGCGCGTCCCCGGCGACGGCTTCATCACCGGCTACGGCCGCGTGCATGGCCGTGTCGTCTTCGTCTTCGCCCAGGACTTCACCGTCTTCGGCGGCTCCCTCTCCGAGGCCAACGCCGCCAAGATCGTCAAGATCATGGACATGGCCATGCGCGTCGGCGCACCCATCGTCGGACTCAACGACTCCGGCGGAGCCCGCATCCAGGAGGGCGTCGTCTCGCTCGCTGGCTATACCGACATCTTCCTCCGCAATACCCTCGCCAGCGGCGTCGTCCCGCAGATCTCCGCCATCCTCGGCCCGTGCGCGGGCGGAGCCGTCTACTCGCCCGCCATCACCGACTTCACCCTCATGACCGAAAAGACCAGCTATATGTTCGTCACCGGCCCCGACGTTATCAAGACCGTCACCCACGAGGATGTCACCAAGGCCGAACTCGGCGGCGCAGTCACCCACAACGAGATCTCCGGCGTTGCCCACTTCATGGCGCACGACGACCAGGAGTGTCTCGCCACCGTCCGCGAGCTCCTCAGCTTCCTCCCCTCCAACAACCTCGACGACGCCCCGCGCAAGCCCGCCGGCGCAAATTCAGACCACCCCACCCGCGCCGATGCCGCGCTCGATACCATCATCCCCGCCGAAAGCAACCAGCCCTACGACATGGTCGATGTCATCTCCAGGGTCGTAGACGACGGCTACTTCTTCCAGGTCCACGAGCACTACGCCCGCAACATCGTCGTAGGCTTCGCCCGCATGGACGGCCGTCCCGTAGGCATCGTCGGCAACCAGCCCGCCTTCCTCGCCGGCGTGCTCGACATCGACGCCTCTGTCAAAGGCGCGCGCTTCGTCCGCTTCTGCGACGCCTTCAACATCCCGCTCATCACCTTCGAGGACGTCCCCGGCTTCATGCCCGGCGTCCAGCAGGAACACGGCGGCATCATCCGCCACGGCGCCAAGCTGCTCTACGCCTTCGCCGAAGCCACCGTCCCCAAGCTCACCGTCATCACCCGCAAGGCCTACGGCGGAGCCTACTGCGTCATGAGCTCCAAGCACCTGCGCACCGACCTGAACCTCGCCTGGCCCACCGCCGAAATCGCCGTCATGGGCCCCGAAGGCGCGGTCAACATCGTCTACAAGCGCGAACTCGACCAGACCATGCGCCGCGCCGAAGCTACGTGGCCGCAGGGCAAGCCGTTCACCGAAGAAGAAAAGCTGGCCGTCCTCGCCGAAGCCCGCAAGGAAAAAATCGATGAATTCCGCGAGCGCTTCGCCAACCCCTACGTCGCGGCCGAGCGCGGCTATATCGACGCCGTCATCCGCCCCAGCGAAACCCGCCGCCGCCTCAACTCAGCACTCGACATGCTCGCCACCAAACGCGAAAAGAACCCCGCAAAAAAGCACGGCAACATCCCGCTCTAATCGGGGGAAACGTGGCCAAACAAAATCATCCCTTTTCAGGAAACAGATCGTCGAACAATCTCACCACTAACTTCAAACTCCCGATTTTAGAAAACAATCTCACAGTCTATGTCGGTCTCGGGGAGCCGCGTAGCGAACATTGGTTTGTCGCAGGTCTATCAAGTACGACCAAATCGTATACGTAAGCCCAGCCGTCAATACAAAAATCAGAAAAAAACCCGAAGCAAGTGATACTAAATTCTTGCCGATTGGGTCCCATCTGTTATGCAATGCATGACCGTGGGAGAAAGGGATCACCGCAAAAATGCTTATGAGCAAACAGAAAAAGCTGATTATCGTTGCTATCGTCCAACGCCGGAGCTTTGCCTCTGTTCGTTTTTCTTTCTCTAGATAGAGACGGTTCTCATCCGCGATCTCCTCTCTCAATCGTTGTCTATTAGAAATGCTCATTCTACCTTTCCAACAATTTCCTCAGCTTGCGTTGTTGTGATCCCAGCCGCATGAACGTCGTAAACGCACTCGACCAGTGCCGTTCGATACTGATGTGAGCTATCGTTGTCTGCATGGTACTCCCGTGTTCCCACCGCATGGCTGAGCATCTCCCTGGGATGTTGTAACATTCGCACCGTCCTGATTCATTAAATCCAAGCTACTGAATGGATTGCGCAGGAAGTAGGAAACATCATGCGTGGGACGAGCTCCCATTACAGTTCCAATGGCAAAGGCTCGATTCGCGGCTTGCCTTTCGTCCGTGGCGCTTCTATCGTCTCTGCGTCTCTTTCTTTGCCGGGAAACTTTCGTAAGACTCTGTCCTGCCGGACGGGACTCCTGCGCGTGGAGCGGGCGTTCGCACGCCTTTTTAACCTGTCTGAGGGAGTCGATCTTCTATGGTCCTCCCGCTGGTCGGAAGATAATAATCCCTACCAACGGGAGGACCTGTGCAGCCGATGTAGTCAAGACCGGTATACAAGTCACGAAGTGACCGCGCGAATCGGGGCCCCCGCAAACAGGTCTTCGTTTGTGGGGTGACTAAGCGCAGGAGGCCCGTCCGGCAGGACATCGCATCTAGGAAGAAAAAGCCTTGCGCTTACTTGTCGACCTTCAGATTGATATAAAAATTCCTCTTGCTATCGAACGAACTGATGGTCTTCACCGGACTCTTCTTGCCGTTGCTCTCCGCCCAAAGCTCGTAGTCGGTGTTCTGCGCCAGTTGTCCGAAGCGGTATCCACCCTGATCGTCCGTGATGTAGCTCTTCACCGCGAGACTATGGTCGTCCTTCAGATAAACGACAGCGCCTTTGATCGCCGCGTCTGCCTTGTCGACGGCCTTGCCTTGTACGACGCGCTCCGCAGCTCCACCGCTCTCGGCGAACATCGGCGTCACGGGAGCGATCACCCAAAGCGCCGCCATACAAACACCGAGCGCCATCCTTCCGGACACCCGGCGGAGCACAACGGACCTGCGCTTCACAGGATTCACTCTACGGCTGCCCTCATGCATCGTAACCGTCACTCGCGTTACTCCTCTTCCTCATCCTCGACCGGCGCGGCGGATTCCTCGTCGTCGTACCCTGCCACATCCACAGCCGCCAGCTCCAATGGATCCAGCGAGACGATCTCCAGCTCCGTGCCGCATTCGTCGCACTGGACCGTATCGCCTTCCTCCACCTCATCCGCGTCAACGGAAATCGGGTTATCGCATTCGGGACACACAACAGCCATGATCGAGCCTCCAGGGGGTTCGGGTCTGCCGCCGGCCTATAGGATGATAGGAACAGCTCGTGCAGACACTCCAGATATTTATTTAGCGGCCTTCCCGCCCATACGTCAAGCATACGATCGTACCAGCGTTCCGGTTTGCACCATGTCGTATACAAACCCGGCTCCTGCAAACCCCGGCCTTCTACAAACCCTGCCTTCTACAAGGAGAAGCTCCGTGATCCTTCGTTTCAGCTCTACCGTCTCGCTCACCCGCGTCCTGCTTGTTCCAGCCGCCCTGCTGGTTTCCTTCCTGTCCTGCGGCATCGCAGCCGCCCAGCAGGCGCCCGGCCAGCCCATCGTCCCCGCCCCGCGCGACCCTGTCATCGCCGCTGCTCTCGCCCAGGTCTCCGCCGCCAACATCCGCGCCACCATCGAAAAGCTCGTCAGCTTCAACAACCGCAGCACCATCTCCAGCATGGACACCGACCTTGCCCCCAACACCGGCGTCAGCGCCGCGGCCGACTGGATCGAGTCCGAGTTCAAACGCGAGTCCGAAGCCTGCGGCGGCTGCCTGGAGGTCAAACGCGACGACTTCATCCAGCCGCCCGCCACCGGCCCCGCCCCGCGCATCCTCAAACCCACAAAGATCACCAACATCTACGCCATCCTGCGCGGCACAGACCCCGCCCAGGCCGCGCGGCGCGTCCTCGTCACCGGCCACTACGACTCCCGCAACACCAACACCCTCAACACCCACGATCCCGCTCCCGGCGCCAATGACGACGCCAGCGGTGTCGCCGTCTCGCTCGAATGCGCCCGCGTCCTCAGCAAGCTCAAGTTCCCCGGCACCATCGTCTTTGTCGCCGTCGCCGGCGAAGAGCAGGGTCTCGACGGCAGCGCCCATCTCGCCAAGCTCGCCAAAGCCGAAGGCTGGCAGCTCGAAGCCGTCCTCAACAACGACATCGTCGGAGGAGACACCACGCCCGGCAACACCACCGCCCCCAACATCCAGGACAAGTCCGCCGTCCGCGTCTTCTCCGAGGGCATCCCCGCCACCACCACCCCCGACCAGCTTCGCGCCATCCAGACTCTCGGCGCCGAAAACGACTCGCCCTCCCGCGAACTCGCCCGCGCCGTAGCCGAAATCGGCAACACCTACTTCACCCCCACCTCGCAGCGCCTCTCCGCCGGCACCCCCGCCAACCTCCCGCACAACAACCTCATGCGCGCCATCCCCGCCTTCCATCCCGTGCTCATCTTCCGGCGCGACCGCTTCCTCCGCAGCGGCGACCACACCAGCTTCAACCAGCAGGGCTTCGCCGCCGTCCGCTTCACCGAGTGGGCCGAAAACTTCAACCACCAGCACCAGGACGTGCGCGTCGAAAACGGCGTCCAGTACGGCGACCTCCTGCAATATGTCGACTTCAGCTACGTCGCCAACGTCGCCCGCCTCAATGCCGCGACCCTGGCCACGCTCGCCTCCGCACCCGGCCTCCCGCAGGACGTCCACATCCTCACCACCGCGCTCGACAACAATACCGAGCTCACCTGGCAGGCTCCCGCGGGCGCACCCTCCGGCACCACCTACGAGATCGTCTGGCGCCCTACCGACCAGCCCCTCTGGACCGAGTACGTCAGCGCAGGCCCCGCCTTCAGCATCAAGCTGCCCATCTCGAAGGACAACGTCGTCTTCGGCGTCCGCTCCGTCGACCCCGCCGGCCACCGCAGCATCGCCGTCCTTCCGCTCCCCGTCCGTACAGCCCCCGTACCCGCCCCCCACCCGGAGACCAAAGGCAGCGCACTCTGATCGCACAGCAAACAGCAAAACGGCCTTCATCCCGACCAACGGGAGGGCCATGCAATCCGTCGCACCCAGACCGGTATACGAGTCACAAAGTGACCGCCCCGCGCGTAGCGGGCCCGTCCGGCAGGACTGTTTCACGCACTCCGGTGAACCCCGGCCTTATGATGAACTAAGAGAGCATCCATGCCCCGCACCGGTCCCATCTCGCTCGGCCTTCCGGCCTTTACCGGCGTCACCCGCAAGCTCATCCTTGCCAACGTCGCGGTCTTCTTCGCGCTGGCCATCCTCCACTGGGTCGCCCCCGGAGCCGCTAACATCCTGCGCTACCACCTGCTGCTTGAGCCTCTCGCGGTCGCACACGGCGAGCTCTGGCAGCTCATCACCTATTCCTTCCTCAACGAGGGCATCCTCGGCATCCTCTTCGGCATGCTCACCCTCTGGTTCACAGGAGCCCTGCTCGAAGAGGCCTACGGCGGCCGCTGGGTCGCCGAACTCTACGCATTCTCCGTCATCGGCGGCGCAATCCTCGCTTCTGCGCTCTCCTTCACCCATCTGCTTGGTCTGCGGCCGGATGTCGGGGGAGTGGGTGCCTGGTCCGGCATCTTCGGCCTCATGGTGGCCATCGGCATGCTCTTCGGCGACCAGGAGTTCCTGCTCTGGTTCGTCCTCCGCATCAAGGCCAAATACATGGTCGCCATCTACATCCTCATCGCCGTCGCCATTCTGCTCAAACAGGCCGACAGCTTCGACGCCCTGCTCCAGCTCTCCGGCACCTTCTGCGGCTTTCTCTTCGTCAGGTTCGCGCCGCGCCGGGGCCTCGCCTTCGGCCTCACCGAACGCTACTTCGGCATCCGCAACGGCTACTACCGCTGGAAGCGCCGCCGCGCCGCCCGCAAGTTCGAGGTCTACATGCGCAAACAGAACCGCGAGGTCCACTTCGACAGCGAAGGCCGCTACGTCGACCCCGACGACGCCAAACGCCGCGACCCAAACGACAAAAGCTGGATGAACTAGCCGCCCCCTATTCTCCCTGACCGCAAGGCCAAGTCCCTCCCAAAGATAAATCTCCAAAACGTGGCGCACTTTTCAGGCGACCGCAGCCTGCCATCCGCAGCCGCACATCCGTCCACGTTCTGCCCATATTAAGCACAAAAAGCACCACGTTTTCACGCCCGAATCTTCCAAAACCCCCTGCTAAAACGCCACTCCACCACACCCGAAAAAAGTACGTGCAACCTGCACACGGCACCCTCCAGGCCGCGGGCGAAGATCCCATGCATCCCGTTCCTCGCTCTCACATCCAACACGGGAGAGGTCAACCCATGCAAACCAGAGCTCTCGGCCGCTCCAACCTTCAGGTCGTCCCCCTCATGCTTGGCGGCAACGTCTTCGGCTGGACCATCGACGCCCCCACCTCCTTCCGCATCCTCGACACCTTCTCCGACCGCGGCTTCAACTTCATCGATACTGCCGACGTCTACTCCAGGTGGGTCCCCGGCCACCACGGCGGCGAATCCGAGACCATTCTCGGCGAATGGTTCAAAAAGAGCGGCAAACGCGACAAAATCATTCTCGCCACCAAGGTCGGCATGGACATGGGAGACGGCAAGCAGGGGCTTCGCAAGCAATACATTCTGGACGAGGCCGAAGCCTCTCTGAAGCGCCTCCAGACCGACCACATCGACCTCTACCAGTCCCACCAGGACGACGAATCCACGCCATTCGAGGAGACGCTCGAGGCCTACCAGCAACTCATCCAGCAAGGCAAGGTTCGCATTATAGGAGCGTCGAACTACAAGGGCAACCGCCTCACCCAGACCATCGAAGTCGCCCAGCAGCGCGGCCTGCCCGTCTACCAGACCCTTCAGCCCGAGTACAACCTCTACCAGCGTCAGGAATACGAGCAGGACCTCGCCCCGGTCGCAAAGAAGTTCGGCCTCGGCGTCATCCCCTACTTTTCCCTGGCCAGCGGCTTTCTCACCGGAAAATACAAATCCCTCGAAGACACCAAAGGCAAAACCCGCGGGTCCCGGGTCGAAAAGTACTTCGACGAGCGCGGAAATAAAATCCTCAAGGCTCTCGACGAGGTCTCGCGCGACACCCACGCCAAACAGGCGACCATCGCCCTGGCATGGCTCCTCGCGCAGCCCACTATCACCGCTCCCATAGCCAGCGCGACCTCTACAGAACAGCTCGAAAGCCTCTTCGCCGCCGTCGACCTCAAGCTCGATCCAGCATCGCTCGACAAACTCAACCGCGCAAGCGCCTACTAGCCTTTCCGCATGCACGAACGGCGACTTTTGCGAGGCCATTGCAGTCCCATGGCCCGTGAAAGCCACCTCGCTGCCCCGGCTGTGAGCAATCGGGATACATGCTCACTCATTCACACGCCCTCAACTCCGCAATCAGTTCCTCCAGCGCGGCCTGCACCCTGCCATTCGCATCCTCAAACAGAAATCCGGCACCCTCCCCCGGCCGTACCATCCTGCTCGTCGCCAGCGGCCTGAACACCCGTCCGTTCACCCGAAACACCATCTCCACCGGCGTCCCGGGAGCCAGCCTAAGCCGGGCCTGGGTCTCCACATAACAACCCGTCCTGCTGATGTCCAGCACGCGCCCGCGGAACAGCATCGTTCCATCCGCGACCACGACCTCCGCCAGGCCATCGATGACATAGCGCGTATCCTGCCGGCGCTCTTGGACAATAACACCCCGCCTCTCGCGAAATCCCTCGATCTCACTCACTGCCCTGCCTCCCGTTCACCGGCGATCCCGTGCGGGCCGCCTCGCCTGATCATCGGCATTGAACTGAAGAAGTTTAGGAGCATCGATTCCCGATTGCGCACGCGTCTGACTGTATCTGGTAATCACACTCGGGCAATCACACTCGGGCAATCAGAAAAAGGGACCCCACGGGGTCCCTCTCTGGCCAACCATCGACAGCTTCTTAGAAAATGAACTTCCCAGCTAACTGCACAGTCCGGGCGTTATTCGAGAAGTCAAGCTGCTTCTTGTTGAATTGCGGCGAAGTGACGTTGATGAAGTTGCCCGATCCGGTGCCCGTGGTCGAGATGGAGTTGACGGTGTTGAGAGAGCCAGGGAAATACTGCGAGTGGTTCAGCACGTTGGTGGCCTGGAACTGGAACTCCGCCTTGTAGCGCTCACGGAAGCTGAAGCGCTTGATTGCGGTCAGGTCCAGGTTGTTTTCCCGTCCCGTCGGCAGAGTATTGCGGCTGGCGGACGGCAGCGTACCGGGACCGCCCTGGACGTAATACGCCGTCGAGTTGGGAGTGAAGGTCGTGCCCGCGATGGCTCCTGCGGTATAGCCGATCGTGTTCGCGATGCAGCTCTTGACAACAGTGGAGGAGCCATTGGCGACGCCGGATGAGGTCTTCGCCCCCGCCGCGCAGGTGATCGCGGTGTTGACGAGCGGCACGACACCTGTGCCGGTCCCCTTCACTCCGTTCGGATTGATGAAGACGCGGTCGGTTGCCGAGTCGTTGTTCAGGTTAGAGTCGGTCGCACTCTGCACAGTGGTGTACTGCGGAGATTGGAAGGTATACACGGGATCGAGTTCGAGGTTGCCGACCAGATTCTTGAGCAGGAAGTTGCTGTTCTTGAAGAACGGCAGGTCGTAGACAGCCACCAGGGTGAGCCGGTGCGGACGATCAAGATCCGAGCGCGAGTACTCCGCGCGAAGATTTTGATAGTCCTGCGGGCGGCGAGGGTTGAGGGTCGTCGAATTGAAGTCCGCGGTCGAATCGTCGAAGGTGCGGCTATAGGTGTAGGAGGCGTTGATCAGCAGCCCGCGTTGAAAGCGCCGGGTAAGCTGAGTCTGAAGGCCGTTGTAGTTGGAGCCGCCGAAGGGTTCGTAGGTCGTGATCGTACTGGTCAGTCCGCCTGCGTAATAAGACGGAATCCGGTAGTACGGAGCGCCGTTGGATTGATTCGCCTCAAGGGATGCGAGCGTTCCCGTGCCATTGGGGGTAACGGCGCCGCCGGTCAGGTTCGTCGGAAGCTGATTGGCGGTGGTCACGGGCGACTGCACGTTGAGTTGATCCTGCACGTCGAGGTGAACGCCTCGGGTACCGACATAGCGGACCTCGGCCGTGTAGTCGCGGTGAAAGACATGCTGGACTCCCAGGGTCCACTGCTCAGAGTACGGCAGTACCTGATCGGGAATGTACCCCGTGGTGGCAGCACGCTGTGCGGCGAGGGTGGAGAAGGTCGCGTTTGCGGGAAGGCCGCCGCTCCCCAGGAAGTTGGGAGTGCCGGCCGAAAGCGTCACGTTCTCGGTCGTCTGGAACTGCGGCGGAGAGACCGTCAGACCAATGTTGTCGAACAGCACGTCGTAATTGATGCCGAATGCCGCGCGGATCGAAGTGTTCTCGTCGGGCGCGTAAGCGAGACCAACTCTTGGCAGGAAGTTGGTGTACTGCGGCTGCGGCTTATTGAAAGAGATCAGCCCGGGAACGCTTGCCGCGCTGTTGAGGGATTGCAGCTTCTCACTGGCCGGAAGAGAAGTAAACTCCCAGCGCAGGCCGAGGTTCAGGGTCAGCTTCGGGGTCACGCGGTAGTCATCATTCCCATACAGATAGATGGACGACTGGTCGCCATAGTACGTCGAGCTCACTCCTGGTGGCGTCGCGTTCCGCTGACCCACCTGGTCCGGGCTTATGTCGTTCAGGAACAGGCTCAGGGTGGAGTATTCATAGTCGCCGCGCGCACGCTGCACGAACTGTTGCGGCGCGATGTACTTGCGTCCTTCGCCACCTATGTTGATGGTGTGGTTGCCTTTGACCCAGGTCAATGCCTCCACAAGATCGTAAAGACCGGAGGTCGAACCCTGCGGTGCGTTTGCATCCGGACCCAGGTATGAGGCTTTTCCAAGATCGTAGAAGTACAAGCTTGGGAATACAGTGAGGCCCGGATAGGTGGTCGGCGGGACCGGAGTCTGGCTGGCCAGCCGCGTGTACCCTACCCGCACCTCGTTACTGAGGTTCGGCGTGAAGATGTGGACTTCGCTGATGTTAGCGAGGTGGTAGCGCGCGGGCGTGGAGGTGTAGAAGCTCGGGAAAAGCGCGGAGGTGTCGGTTCCATCCACACGGTTATAGACATAGCGGAACCGCAGTGTGTCGTGCGACGAGATAGTGTAATCAGCGGAGCTGGTCGAGTAGTCATGGTTGTAGAAGGTGGGGGGCGAGAACGACTCGGCTCCAACCGGAATGGCGGTCGTGACTCCTCCGGTGGGTGTGACGGCGATGGTTGCTCCGGCGGTCGACAGCTTGGAGTCCGTACAGGCTGTGCCTCCGTTGACGGCTGCCTGAGCCGCGGCTGCCGGGTAGTACTGTTCGAAGGCATTGAGGTTTGTCTTCGAGGCGAAGTTCAATGAATTCAAGGCAGTGAAACCGGCTGCGGTGGGCGCACAGAATGTAGTCGGCGCAGCGGCCTGGCCGAGCGACTGACGCTCATAGTTCGAGAAGAGAAACAGTTTATTCCTCAGCACTGGACCGCCCAACTGGCCGCCGTAGCGGTTGAAGTCAAAGCGCGGATTGAAGTGGGACGACACGGGATGCGTCGGCGTGTTGCTTCCCGCGTTTGCAATGCCTTGGGTAGATGTGACCGCGTTCAGGTTGCGGTTCTGGAAGTATTCATAAAGACGTCCATGCACCTGGTTGGTGCCGGACACGATCAGGGTGTCGAACTGGCCGCCGGTGGAGTGACCGTACTGGGCCGAGTAGACGTTCTGCAGCAGCGTGAACTCCTGGACCGCGTCGTTCGGAACATAGAGCAGCGGGCCGGTGACGCTCTTCGAATTGTTATCGATGCCGTCGATCTCGAAGTTGTTGTTGCGTGGACGCTGGCCGCTGACCGAAGGCCCTGTGCCTGCGCCGAGGCCGCCCGAACTGGTCACGCCTGGCGCCTGGAGGGAAAGATTGAGGACACCGAGGCCGACTGCCGCGCTGGGAAGGTCCTGCGTCTCTTTGAGCGAGAAGGTGGTTGCGATCTGGGCCGTCGTGGTGTCGATCGAGACGTTCGCCTCACTGGTCACCTCGACGGTAGTCGCCTGCCCCGCCGCCCCTAGGGTAACGTCCTGCGTCTGGACATTGTTCGCCTCGATTCCGATGCCCTTGATGGCCGACGGCGCGAATCCGGGGACCGTCGTGGAGATATCGTAACTTCCGTTTGGAAGGTTCGATATGCGGTATTGGCCGGAAGCGTTGCTCTCTCCGCTGTAGACGACCCCAGTCGCTACATTTTTCGCAGCAACGGCTGCCTTAGGAACAACTGCCCCGGTCGCGTCGCGGACCACACCGACAAGCGCTCCATTCGACGACTGTGCGTAGCCGATGCCGGCGCTAACGGAAAGAACCACTGCGGTTACCGCTGTTGCTGCAAACTTCCTCGAAAACATGTTGAGACTCCTCGTACCGATTCGAACCTTGAAAAAACCTGTGAAGCCAAGCGCCAAAGACGCGAAAGCTCCCGGAACCCGGAAACTTCCCAAATTGCTTTTACTGTCCAGTGCGATGAGTAAAAGCACGTCAGTGGCCAAACGAAGAATCTCTGCAAGCGGACCACATGCGCATTCCGAGGTAATCCATCTATGAAAAAACGGAGAAAATTTCCAGAGACTCTTTCGAATAGAGGATGGAAGCCTCAGTCCTGAGCGTGACTGGCCTTCGCTTTCGCTTCCAGCTCAACAAACGTAAAGGGCCGAGCTCAGTGGCCCGACCCTTTGCCTTGTCCCGAAGCAACTGTCTACTCCTGTAGCCAAGAATCAGACGGTCAGAATCTCTTTTTCCTTTGCTTTGAACAGGTCCTCAATGCGTTTGATCTCAACGTCGGTCAACTGCTGCACCTCATCACTGGCCCGCTTCTCATCATCGGCCGAGATCAGCTTGTCCTTGGCAGCCTTCTTGATCTGGTCGTTCCCATCCCGCCGAATATTCCGGATCGCCGTCTTGTGATCCTCCAGCACCTTGTTCAACTGCTTCACCACGTCCTTGCGCCGCTCCTCGGTCATCGGCGGCACAGGCACCCGGATCACCTTGCCATCGGTCATCGGGTTCAGCCCGGCGCTCGACGTGCGAATCGCCTTCTCAATCGCCGACACCATCGCCATGTCGTACGGCTGCACCAGAATCAGCGTCGGCTCCGGCGTGCTCACCTGCCCCATCTGCGCCACCGGTGTATCGGTGCCGTAGTAGTCCACCTTGATCTGGTCGAGCATATGCACATTCGCCCGGCCCGTCCGCGCGGAAAGCAGATGCCCGCGAAAGTCCTCCACGGTGCTCTCCATCTTTGCCTTCAACTGCTCATGCGTGCCCTTCAACGCCACAATACTCGCCATCGCCGATGCCATACACTCTCCTCTGCTGCTGCAACCGATATTTTACAGAGACGTTCCCAACCACGCGAGGCGAGCTTGAAAAGATAGATCCTGCCGGACTCCCGCTGGTCGCGCGCAAGCTGATTCCGACCAACGGGAGGCCCTATGCAGATGATCCTGCCAAGTCAAGGTACACAAGTCACGAAGTGACCACCCCGCGCGCAGCGGGCCCGTCCCGCGGAACATGATCTTCTATAATCGAACTTCATGCCCGCACTAACCGAAGCGATCCACATCAAGCGAAAATCTGTATTCGAATACGAAGACGCTCCCTACGCCTGTCTCGACTCCGACATCACCACCCCCACCGCACGCGGCGGCCAGACCCTCGTGCGCCTCAAGATGCGCAACCTGCTCACCGGAGCCGTCTTTGAAAAGACCTTCAAAGCGCAAGACAAGTTCAAGGAGCCCGATCTCCAGCTAGTTCCCGTCTCCTATCTCTACAGCGACGCCGATGGCTCTCACTTCCTCGACCAGGAGAGCTACGAGACCCTCACCCTCGACGCCGCCATGGTCGGCGACGCGCTCGAACTCCTCATCGAAGGCGCCCTGCTCCAGTTGCACAAATACAACGGCAATCCCATCGGCCTGCAACTGCCTCTTTTCGTCGAACTGAACGTCCTCTACGCCGAACCCTCTGCGCGCGGCGACTCCTCCAGCGGCGGAGGCACCAAACTCGCCCGCCTCGAAACCGGCCTCGAAATCCGCGTCCCACCCTTCATCAAAGAAGGCGAAAAGGTAAAAGTTTCCACCGAAACCCGCGACTTCGCCGGTCGCGCATAATCCGCCGCTTGCGCAGCCTATTCTCATTCTTCACGCAAAAGCCGTCATTTGGATCCCGCGCAGCTTTCTTCCTTTCGCGCAACGGGGAAATCGCCTCCACATCTATATCGCGATGAAACGGGAATTGAGAAAAGTCTTTAGCAATGTCTTGCAAATGTTTGCGTACAGATTGACACAAGCTTGATCCGTGGATACGTGTATCCCTTCCATACCGCACATTTCACCATGCGAAACTAAATACCCCAAGCGGTAGCTTTGGCATAAAACGTGCTACAAAGTCCCAACATACACGTCATCTGAGCCAAACAAGACGTCATTCCCGAAACTCTGTTTCGTGAGCAGACAAGCATTCAAGAAGCTCGTCTCCATTTCTGCCCGGCCCCCCCTCGTCCTGCGAACGCTGACTATAAATGCATTCGACCTGCTTCATCGACGGAAAAACCAACCTCGATTCCAGGAGATCCCATGACCTATGCAAACCGCACAATGAAGAAGGCAATCTTTACAGGGCTTACGTTCGCCTTTCTAAGCTCCGCAGCCTGGGCCGATAGCATCATCCTCGCTGGACCGGTCGCCATCTCCGGCTTTGGCTTCGGAAACAACCCACGCGCCCTTACGATCCAATCACACGGGCCCCGTAACAACTCTGAGCAAGGCTGTATCGCGCCCGGCCTTATCAGCGGAAGCGGCGCATGTGCACCGGCAGACGGCCTCGTTGGAGGAGATGAGGCTTCACCTCTCGGTTTCCCCAAGCAGGCAGCGCCCACCTTAAGCTCACTGGGAATCAACAGCGGAAGCCAGATAGGCATCTTGTTCGACGCGGTACAGCCACAAAATTCCAACAATAACTTAGTCACGATCGACGACTTGACATTGAAGCTCTACAGCGGCACAACCCTGAAGTACAGCGTCTCCGGAACGTTCTCCAATCTCTCGACAAATCCGGGAAATGGTTCAAGCGACTATCTCTTCGACCTCGATCCGAGTGCTGTGGCAGACTTCAATACCGCGTTGGCCGGCAACCTGAGTGACAGCATCGCTCTCGACTCTCTGATCAGCTTTGCCAACGGGAGCGCAGGGCCTGAAAGCTATACCTTCGTCAATCTCGGCGGCAACTCCCCGATTCCGGAGCCGTCTTCACTTCTGCTGCTGGGAACCGGGGTAGCCGGAATCGCGGGTACTCTTCGACGCCGCATGATCCGCAGCTAACCTGCGCAACATCATCTCCCATCGACGCACTCGCGGAACCTCGCGTCACCACGCATTCCATCCCCGGCCCCGCCACTCAACCCGTGGAGGGGCCATCTTCTTTTTCCTCTGCCCATTCACCTCGGAAAAACCGCGGGGCGCCATCCATCGCAGTCATACCAACCAGTGGGAACGCAAGCCGTTAACAGTCTGCTCTCGCCGTTGCCTGTTCTTACTCCCTGTCATCCGCGCGAATCGGTGCCGGCCTCTTCCTCCGGGCCCAATCCCAACCCGCGCCCCGCCTTTTTCTTCCGCGCCGGATACACCTTTGCCGCCACCGGAGGAGCCATCGTCTCCTTCACCAGCGCCTCGATCCCGCTCCAGTACTTCACATCGGCAGGCCGGGCACTAGGCACCGCCTGCCGCATCCGGCAGTACCAGAGCGACCACTCCAGCTCCTTCGAGCTCTTATTCTTGATCGCCGCTTCAATCCGCGTCACCTCAGAGAATGCCGGCATAGGAGACCATCAGAGGATGCTAACTCACTCG
This sequence comes from Edaphobacter sp., assembly GCA_965277265.1. GTDB lineage: Bacteria > Acidobacteriota > Terriglobia > Terriglobales > Acidobacteriaceae > Edaphobacter. Next base: position 2,808,058 of record CBDICF010000003.1, on the reverse strand, counting down.
TTCGATTTCAGCCTCTCAAGGAAGCGCTTTCGCATTGCGCTTCGTTCTGTCACAGTGAGATCGCGCTTTAGTTCCGTGCGGCAGGATGCAAGAACGCGCCCGTCAAGTAGCTTCGGCACGGCGGCGTTGCTTTGTATTGAGATCGCAAATTCATTGATCTCCTCCTGCGATAGGGTTCCAAGTACGCTCTCAATTCCGTTACCCACAGACCGTTCCACATCCTCCTGGCTCAACGTATGCTCGATCTTCGGTCCTTCGCTCACGTTCGGCAGCACGATCGGAGTGGCTAAACAAGCGAGAGCTTCGACCCGAAGCACCTGTGACATCTCTGTTCGATCGATTTCGTGCTTCGTATCAACTTCGTTACGAAGCTGATGCGATTGGGAACCTCGCGAAGGCTCAATACCTAAAAGATGAACTCGAACACCAAAACTCTGAGCGATCTGCACTCCAATGCGGAGATCTTCGTCGCCTCCAAGCAACAGCGCATCGCAGATCGCGCCATTACGAGCCAGCTCAACAAGATCGGTCACAAGGAGAGAGTCAACACCTTTTGCTGGCCATAGCTGTTGATAAATCCAAGACGCAGTTTGACATCGTCGAATTCAGCTAATGTTCGATGATCCAGTGTCGGGCCGCGAGACGTTCCGTCGTATCAGTAGATTCTTAAAAGGCCAGCATCAGGCTGCACCCTACTGGCAATATTCTTCAACTTTGCCAGAATCGGCCCATGATCGAGCTGGAGAGTTTCTCTCTTCGCTTTACTGCTTCCGAGGCACGCCGCGCCCTGAGCATACAGATACCCGGCATCTACAAATATCGCTGTCCGCTTCACTAGACCCTCAATGATAAAGGGCTCCCGCAGGAGCCCCTAGGTAGTTCGGTTGATGCAATATTCTTGCATAAGCATCATCCGACTCGTTACAAGTGTATCACCTTGCTAGGAGGATTCAGCCAACCCGCAATCTCCGGCAAGCCTCCACCAGATCCTTCTCCTTCTTCGCAAAACAAAACCGCAGCAGATCCTCACCCATCCCCGCCCGGAAGAACGCCGACCCAGCCACCGCCGCCACCCCCGTCTTCGTCAGCAACGCCTTAGCCTTCTCGGCAGCCGTCGCCCCCGGCAATCCGGCCGCCGAAGCCAGCACATAGTAGGCCCCGTCCGGCACATGCGGCATCATCCCCGCGGCCTGTAGCGCATCCACAATCATCGTCCGCTTCAACTCATGATCTCGCGCCAGACCCGCATAAAACTCAAGCCCCAGCTTCTCCAACCCATCCGCGCATCCATGCTGCAACGGGGCAGGCGCACACACATACGTCAGGTCATGAAAGTATCCAATCGCCCCTATCCACTTGGCATCGGCAATCAGATACCCTACCCTCCACCCCGTCACCGAAAACGTCTTCGAGAACCCCGACATCACAATCGTCCGCTCCCGCATCCCCGGAATCGCCGCCGGACTTAAGTGCTCCGCCCCGCCATACACAAAGTGCTCGTAAATTTCATCGGTGAAGACGAACAGCTCGAACTCTGCCGCAATCTCCGCCAGCCCCTCCAACTCCGCCCGCGTAAACACCTTTCCCGCTGGATTCGACGGCGTATTCACCACAACCGCCCGCGTCCTCGGCGTTATCGCCGCTCGCACCGCATCGAGATTCAATCCCCAATCAGCTCCTTCCAGCGCCACCAGCACAGGCACTACCCGCAGCGAGCGCAAGGTGCTCACGTGATATCCATAGAATGGTTCGAATACCAGCACCTCATCGCCCGGATTCAGCAGCGCCATCGCGGCCGCGTGAAATGCCCCCGTAGCCCCGCTTGTCACCAGCACCTCGCGCTCCGGATCGACCGTCAGCCCCGAAGTCCGCGCAAACTTGTCCGCGATCGCCTGCCGCAGCCGCGCAATCCCATCCAGCCGCGTATAGATATTCAGCCCATTCCGAATCGCCCGGGTCGCGCCCTCGGCCACCACCTCAGGCACCTCCGTATCGCAAACCCCCTGCGCCAGGTTCACCCCGCCTGCCGCGTCGCAGGCTACGCTCATCGCGCGAATCTCCGACTGCACCACCCGCGGAGCCAAGTCACTCAGCCCGAGACCCCTCAAAGAAACCTCCGCCTGCGCCATCAACCTACCTCCAAGCCGCAGGAACAGGTATCCAACGGCAAGCCAGCTTCTATTATCAATCCATCATCACCGTTGCGAATGCCGGCACGCCCACGCACCATGCTATAGTCGCGTAATCTGCGGGAGAGAGCTGGCAACCCTGGCCTCTCCACGTCCCCCACGAAAGTGCCTCTTCTCTGACATCCATGTCTCCCACCGAGCCTCCCGCCCTCCTCTCCAACGCCGGCGAAGCCACTGGTCAGGCCGACGACGCCTCCACAGGCGCCCGCGCCATCCGCAAAGCGACACGGCGCCTCATCCCCCTTCTCGCCGTCGGCTACGGCATCGCCTACATCGACCGCGTCAACATCAGCTTCGCCGCCCTGCAGATGAACCGCGAACTGCACTTCAGCGCCGCCGTCTATGGCTTCGGAGCCGGCCTCTTCTTTCTCAGCTACGCCGTCTGCGAGATCCCCTCGAACCTGATGCTGCATCGCTTCGGCGCACGCCGCTGGCTCGCCCGCATCATGTTCACCTGGGGCCTGCTTGCCATCGGCATGATGTTCGTCAGGACCCCCACCCAGTTCTACGTCATGCGCTTCCTGCTCGGCGTAGCGGAGGCCGGCTTCTTCCCCGGCGTCATCTTCTATCTCACCCTCTGGTTCCCCGCCGCCATCCGCGCCCGTGCGGTCAGCCGCTTCTACATCGCCATGCCCATCAGCACCGTCTTCATGGGCGTCATCGCTGGAGCCCTCCTCAACCTCCAGGGCACACTCCACCTCGCCGGCTGGCAGTGGCTCTTTCTCGCCGAAGGCCTGCCCGCCGTCCTCCTCAGCATCGTCTTCCTCCGCTACATACCCAACGGTCCCGCCCATGCCGCGTGGCTCACTCCCAACGAGCAATCGTGGCTAGCCACCCAGTTGCAGCAAGAGCAGCCCCCCAACAGCCACAATGAAGACATCGGACGCGCCCTCCTCGATCCCCGCGTCTGGCAGATCAGTCTGCTCTTCCTCTGCAATCTCACCTGCAACTACGCCTACACGCTCTCGGCCCCCGCCATCCTCCAGTCCGTCACCGCTCTCAGCGCTACTAACGTCGGCTATCTCTTCGCGCTTATGAACCTCCTCGGCGCGCCCTGCATGATCCTCAACGCCATGCACTCCGACCGCACCCGCGAGCGCCGCTGGCACGTAGCCGTCCCCTTCCTCCTGATGGCTGGCGGCTACCTCATCAGCGGCCTCTCGCACTCGCCCATCCTCGTCGTCTTCGCCCTCGCCACCTCCGCCCTCAGCTTCTACGCCATGCAGGGACCGCTCTGGTCCATGCCCGGCGCCTTCCTCCAGGGCAAATCCGCCGCCGCAGGCATCGCCGCCATGAACATGATTGGAATGGTCGGCGGCTTCCTCGGTCCCTGGGGCATGGGCCTAGCCCGCACCTGGACCGGCAGCTACCAGCGAGGCCTGCTCGCCCTCACCCTGCCCAGCCTCGCAGGCGCGCTCATCATCCTCGCCCAACGTCGAACTCACCCAAAGTCGTAGAGTTGCCGTCGCCGGTTCGAAACATCACTCCCTCGCTAGAAGCGATAGCCCAGAGAGAACTGCAGTTGACGCCCGGCAAGTGCGGCGGTCGGATGCTCAAACAGAGATGAGCTCAACGCACCGATGTAGTTTGTGAAATTGGTGCGATTGAGAACATTGAAGGCGGAGATGCCGGCCGACAGGAATTTAGCTTTATCTCCCGTCTCCTTGGTCAGCCGAAAATCGTGATCATAGAGGAGATCGAGCGACGCCACGCCCCCTGCCTGTAGCGTATTCCGTCCAACTCCGGCGGGCCGCGCATTCCCCAGGCCGGTATGGAAATCGTCGTTGCCGGTCGTCTCCGTATAGGGCGTACCCGAGTAAAGAGTGGCGCTGACGCCGAGCGACAGCCAGTGGTCGGGATGAATATTGCCGATCAGATTGAATCGCTGTAGACGGTCCAGGTCCGCCCGGCCCCATTCGTCATTGGGACGATATTGGTTCTGCGGAAAGGCATTGATACCGCCGGTGTTGTTGCTGAAGCGCGACAGCGTGTACTGGGCCTGTCCCGAGAACCATTGGACCGCCTGCCCGCGAAACGAAAGGTCCAGCGCGTTCAGCAGAGTGCGTCCGCCGGATTCGATCTGCTGGATCTGTCCGAAGTTCGGGTCGGGTCGCGGATAATCGGCCGTCAGGCTGGGATTTGGCGGAAGGATGGGAGCGTTCGCATCGCGCGACCGGAAGCTCTTGATCTGAACCTGCCCTCGATAGGCAGCGGTAATCGTGGCGGTTCCATGTACCTGGCGTTCGACGCCCAGACTGTACTGAATCGCATACGGCGTACGAATATGCCGGTCGAAGCGAACCAGGTTGGTTGGAATGCTGTCGAAGCTCGATCCTGACGGCAGAGGGAACACAGGATTTTGAATCTGAATGGAGTGAAGCACCACACCGTCATGCAGCTTGACGGTGGCCGGAAAGTCACCCCCGGTGCGATCGTAAAAGACGCCGGTCCCCACACGAACGATCGTCTTGCCCTTGCCCGGCGAGTAGGCGAGTGAGACGCGTGGAGCGAAATTGTTGTTGTCCGTCAGAAAGGTCTGCCAGTCATAGCGCAGTCCCAAGGACGCCTGGAGCCGCGGGGTGAACTTGACCTGATCCTGGATAAACGCGCCAAACTCGTTGATCCAGTAGAGACCTCGCCCAATGCCCTGCTGCGCGGTAAACACATACGGAACGTTGCCCGTGTAGTCCGACAGCGACGCAAACTTCAAGGTGCCAAGGCGATTGGTATGGTCGTCTACGGCACGGCGGCTGAACTGAGGCAGTTGCACCCCGGCGCGCAGGTAATGCTTTCCATGGCTCCAGCTCACGATTTCGTTCACGTGAATCGTGTTCTCCGTTCGAGCCAGATCGGCCTGTGCGCCGCCGCCGACAAAGGAGCCGCTCACCTGGACGGATTGCGCATTCGTGACACTGGTCGTCACGTCCTCATCCTTCTCGAACGTGATTTGAAGCTGGTTGATCAGGTTGGGAGTGACGATGATGCGGTCGTTGAAGATCACGTCGTCTTCCCGCGAGTTCAGGTTGTAGCCGGCCTCCGGCAAGATGATGCCCCCGACGCCTGCATTGATGCTGCTGCTCCCCTCGAAGTTATAGCCAACCGAAAGCCGGTGAGCGTCCGAAAAATCATGCGTCACGCGGGCCGAGTACTGCGAATTGCGGTTGGGGGTAAGCACGTTTTCGATGATCTGCCCGCTAGGGCCCGCGGCATTGACCACCGCGGCGGTGTCCTGCTGGCGGTACGATGCCGAACTGATAAAGCTGGTGTGGCCGCCACGGCCGATCGGGCCCGACAGGTGGCCTTCGTAGATGCGGCGGGACTCCGGAGGGCGAACGGGCGCAAAATAATTCTTCGCGTTGAAGATCGCGTCGCGGTCGATGAAATTGGCTTCGCCATGAAAGTTGGGAGAGCCGGGCTTGGTGGTTATTTCAATGCGTCCCCGGCCCGGGCGGGTAAACTCCGCTGCGTAAGGATCGTTGTTGATGCGCACATCCTGAATGGCCGACGCCGAGACGCCCGGCCCCTTCATCTCCACGCCGTCGACAATCAGAGTGACGCCTCCGGAAGAGCCGGAGGAGGCATCCAGAAAAGGCGTCAGCGCCGCAATGTAATCCTGATCGAAGACCGGCAGCTTCCGTAATTGGTCTCCGGTGACGGCCACCGTGTCTCGATTCTCCGAGGCATCCGTAGAGAGCGATTGCTCCGCCCCGACCGTGACCTCCTGGCTCACAGACTGTGTGGCGAGTGTCACCTTCAGGCCGGTCACGTTGCCGGTCAGCCGCAGTGGAACCGTGCGAGAGGCAAAGCCGGAGTAGGCCGGAACCACGAGCGAATCATCGCCGCCGGGAACGTTTCGAAAAACGAAGTTCCCGTTCGGGTCTGTCGAAGACTGGCCGAGGAGCGCTCCGCTGGAGGTCTCAAGCCGCACCGTGGCGCCCAGAATACCAGCGCCGGTCGGGTCCAGCACAGCGCCCCGCACAGAAAAGACGGACTGAGCCAAGCCGCGGCCGCCTGCGCCGGCTATCAGAATCAGTAAGAGACCTCGAAGCTTCCAACTCATCGATACATGCTAATGATGAAACGTTAAACAAGACTGAAGGGTGTCGTATGTGAACCCGTACCACCCTCCTCAAGGCGACGGACCCGGCAGACGAAATTCACCGCATCTGAACGGGCTAAAGGAACTAAGCTGGGAAAGCGCCCGGCAAAGACGGAAAGGATGCCAATGAAGTCTTTTTCATCCTCATTTCAGACTTCCTTCATTCTGATGTTTACAAATGCTACTGGTACAAAAGAAGCCCGAATCGAGGCTTGAGCGTTTTCTGACGCCTCGCTCTTCGGGCCGGAGATCACATGTCCAGAAGTTTCCATCGTATCGTCTTCTTGCTCGCTCTGATCACAGGGACGTTTTCCTGCACTGCCATCGCGCAGAGTGGCGGGGCCACGCTGCAGGGAACCATCACCGACCAGACCGGCGCCGCCATCGAAGCCGCGCACGTGGGCATTGCCTCGATAGCGACGGGCGTCTCGCGCGATATCACCTCGAACAGTTCAGGAATCTACACCGCTCCCAACCTCGCCGCTGGAAGTTACAAAGTAACCGTCACGGTTCCTGGCTTTGCCTCGAAGACGCTCAACGATGTGGTGCTCAGCGTAGGTATTGTCCGGGAACTTGATATCCCCATGGCGGTGGCCGCGACGGATACCGTGGTCACAGTGACGGAATCGGCCAACCAGGTCAATACCGGCGACACGTCGGTCGGAGGGCTTGTCGATGGCAAACAAACCCGTGACCTGCCGCTCAACGGGCGCGACTGGACGACGCTCGCCACCTTGAATACCGGCGTCTCCCAGGTGCTCACGCAGTTCGCCGGGGCTGCGACTGCAACCACCCGGCTCTCGCGCGGATTGGGCGCTCAGTTGACCATCGGAGGCAATCGGCCGCAGCAGAACAGCTATCGGCTCGACGGCGTCAACATCAACGACTATGCCAATGGAGGCCCAGGTTCGGTTTCAGGCGCAACCCTTGGCGTCGATGCCGTCCAGGAGTTCAACGTCATCACCTCCGACGCTCCCGCGCAGTACGGCCGCATGTCGGGCGGCGTCATCAACTCGATCACACGCCAGGGCGCGAGCCAGTACCACGGCTCGGTGTACGATTTTATCCGCAACAGCGCATTCGATTCGCGCGGATACTTCGACCCGGTCGGCGGGGGTGAGCCCTCCTTCCGCCGCAATCAGTTCGGCGCTACCTTCGGCGGCCCCGTGTTCAAAGGGAAGACGTTCTTCTTCGCGAACTATGAAGGCTTCCGTCAGGCGCAGGGCGTGACCATGCAGTCCACGGTGCTTTCCCCTTCGGCCCGTACCGGCCTGGTAACGTGTACGCAGGCGGCAGCCGGAACGACCCAGAACAGAGGCTGCTTGACTGGTATCGGCGGTGCTCAGGCACAGCCCGGAGCGGCCGGCGTGCAGCAACTGGCGATCGATCCGCATGTAGCGCCCTTCATCAGTCTTTTCCCGCTGCCAACCTCCGGGGTGAGCGGCAATACCGGGCTCTACAGCTTTCTCACCACCCAGAAGACGAATGAAGATTTCTCCACCGTTCACCTGGACCACAACTTCTCGCAGAAGGATTCGCTGCACGGCACACTGCTGTACGACACCGCATCGCTGGACTCCGCGGACCAGACGAATACGTTATACGATGAGGCGCTTTCGCGGCGCACGACCGCTGCCCTGGAAGAGGTTCACATCTTCTCCGGAAACTTCACCAACTCCGCCCGCGCAGGTTACAACCGATCCGTCGCCATCGCTCCGAACCAACAGGCTGTGCTCAATCCGGCGGTCAACAACCCGGCGCTGGCCTACTATCCCGGAAGCACGACCGGGCAACTGCTGGTTTCGTCACTCACCACCGTTCAGGGCGGCTCCGGTTCGGTGGGCACCAATGCCTTCCACTACAACTCCTATCAGGTCTACGACGACGCGACCTACGTGATCCGCAAACATACCCTCACCTTCGGTGGTGCGGTCGAATACGATCAGAACAACACCTTGGGCGGCGTTCTGCCGAATGGCGAATGGAACTTCGGCTCCATCAATAACTTCCTCACGAACGTGCCCACCTTCTTCGAGGGCGGCGTCCCCGGAACGCCCGTCATTCCTCACGATCTGCGTCAGACGATCTATGCAGGATACGTTCAGGACAGTTGGAAATGGTTCAGCAACCTGACTCTCAACCTCGGTCTCCGCTATGAAATGGCCACGGACACCACCGAGTCGGCAGGACGGCTGGGTGCCCTGCCCACCCCCACCTCACCGGTCGCGGTTTCAGAGCCGACCTTCTTTACCAACAATCCGACCACCAAGAACTTCGAGCCGCGGATCGGCATCGCCTGGGACCCCTTCCGCAACGGGAAGACGGTATTCACCGCCGCCTCCGGCATCTATGACATCCTGCCGCTGAACTACACGCTGCAGCTTCAGATCATCTCCAGCGCGCCCTCCTACGAGGAAGGCCGCGTCACGTACCCGGGAACGACAGGCAAGGGTCTCTTTCCAACAACGCCTTTCCTGACGAGCACGCCCAAGCTGCGCGATATCTACACGCCGCAGACGCCGCCGCGCAGCTACGTCATCCAGAGCAACTTCAACCTTCAGCAGCAATTGACTCCAAACACGGTCCTGCAGATTGGATATATCGGCTCGCATGGCGTACACCAGATCTTCAACACAAACGACATCAACAACGTCGCTCCCCTGGGTCAGGACCCCAATGGAAATTACTATTGGCCCGACCTGGTCAAGGTGACCGGCGCGGCACGCTCCGCGCTTCAGTTGAACCAGGCGGTCGGCACCGAATCGGAGGCAATCTACGCCGGCAGTTCGCTCTACAATTCGCTGCAAACCTCGATCAGCTACTCGGCCCCGCGCGGCGTAACCGGCAAGATCGCCTATACCTGGTCCCATGCCATCGACGACAGCTCCTCGACCGTCTCCGGTTCCAGCTTCGGCAATTCGGTCTCCGGGCTTCCCGTCTTTGACCTGCGATTGGACCGCGCCGACTCCGACTTCGACGTTCGCCACGTATTCTCAGCCAACGCGGTCGCGCCTCTGCCCAATATCAAACGCGGCGGTGCGTACACCTCGGTGCTGCGCGGCTGGAGCCTCAACAACATCTTCAGCATCCGCAGCGGCATTCCGTTTACGCCCATCATTGGCGGCGACCCGCTCGGCCTGCTGGGATCGCAGCCGTTCGCCTTCCCGAATCGCGACGTGTCCTCGAGAAGCTGCACGAATGGCCATAACGTCGCATATATCGACACGTCCTGCTTCAGCTTTCCGAAGACCTACCAGTACGCCAATGGATTCAACGGGCCCGTCCTCGGAACCAGCCGGCGAAATACACTCGACGGTCCGGGCTACTTCTTCTGGACGACCGGTCTCATGAAAGAGCAGCCCATCACGGAGCGAGTGCGCGCCCAGTTTCAGGCGCAGGCCTTCAACGTAAGCAACCACACCAACTTCGCTAATCCAGCCAGTGCGCAGACCCAGATCTACAGCGTCAGCGGAGCGCTCTCCGGCACCGCCGGTCAACTTACTTCGGCGGCAACGCCGGGACGACAGCTTCAGTTTGCATTGAAGATACTATTCTGAGTGCCCCTTGCGATGCGAGCAGAGAACTCGCCTGCCCGCATCGCAATCGAATGCACGAGCCATCCGCTCGAACGTCTTGCCAGGGAGGAATCGGCGAATGAAAAAGTTCTTCTTTACGCTGCACCTGTTCGTAGGCCTTTGCTCGGCCGTGGTGCTGGTTGTGCTGAGCCTTTCAGGGACGATCATCGCCTTCGAGCCGGAGCTAAACCGCCTGATGCATCCGCGGTTGACCAATGTGCAGGTCACCGGGCCGGTGATGAACTGGGACCTGGTAAAGCAGCGGGTCGAGCAGCAGGCGCCGGGATGGAAGCTGAGCCGCTTCTACTTCCCTGATCGCCCGGACCTCTCGACCTACGTTCGCCTTCGCTCTATCGGAACCCATCGCATCCGGCAGGTCTACGTCAATCAATACACCGGGAAGCTTCTCGGCAGCACCGAAGATGGGCCGAACCTGCTGATCAAAATACACGATCTGCATGTGAACTTTCTGACCGGAGACATGAAAGGCCGGCCTGGCAGTCTGGTGGTCATGGCCGGAACCTGGTCGCTTCTGATCCTCTCGATCACCGGACTGATCCTCTGGTTTCCGCGCAAGGTCTTCGGCTTCCGCTGGAGCTCCGCCCCGCCGCGCCTGAACCGCGACCTGCACATGAGCCTCGGCTTCTGGAGCTCCGCGGCCATGTTCGCGTTCGCCGTCACCGGCGTGGGGCTGCACTACCAGACCGGCAAGCTGCTCAGCCTGCTCAACCGTCCCGACACTGCCGCCTCGTTGCCTGGGCATGGTACCTCCATCGAGGCGATGCTCCAAACCGCGCACGAGGCGCTCCCCGGGGCCGAAATCCCCCGTCTTCTGCTGCCGGAAAAAGCGGGCGACCCCGTCTTCCTGTACATGCGCTATCCGGAGGACAGGACGCCCGCCGGGCGCAGCTTCGTTACTCTCGATCCGAAGACCGGCAGCGTACTCTCTGTAGGTTCATCGCGAACAGCACGCCTGCTTCAGTCCGGATTGGTGCGGTATACGCGAGAGATCCACACCGGAACGCTGTTCGGCCTGCCAACCCGGATTCTCGCCATGTTGCTGGGCTTCAGCCTGTCCATCCTGGCCGTCACAGGCCCGATGATCTGGATCACCAAGCAACGGGCGAAGCTCCGTGGACGACGTGCGCTGGCAGGAAGAGCAGAAAAGCCGGCGCACGCGGGCTAGGCGACAAGCTGCCGTATCTCAAGCGGATCACTTCAGCTTCGCAAGCTCACTCGCCACCTTTTCGGGATCGAGCGGAATATACCCATTCTCTTTCGCCATCGACGCCAGAAGCTCCTGCCCTTCTTGTGACAGCGCCAGCCGCATGTACTCCTCCATCCACGGCTCCAGCGGCTTGCCCGGCTGCTGGTTAAAGTAGATGCGAATCGAGCCGGTGAAGGGATATACATCGCCGACACCGGCGTGCGAAAAATGGGCGTCGTCGTTCTCCGCGAAAGCCACCAGCTTCGCCTGACCTGCCAACTCGGCCTGCCGGTCCCATCCCGAATCTGGCGGCCAGAACCCGACGATGCCGATGCCGAACGGGTCCTGCGCAACCGCCGCCATCACATCGGTCGAGGCGTCCACCCATTCAGCCCGCCGTGTCCAGGCACGCCTGCCCATGCGGTAGCCGTCGATGAACAGGAAGGCGGAGTCTCGCTTCGAAGGCAGATAGACATGAATCTCGCGCTTTGCCCATTCGCCCTTCACTCCCAACTGGCTCCAATGAGCGATATCTCCCTTGGCGCTGCCCGTGGTGAATATCTGCGCCGCCTGCTCGACCGTGAGCTTCGGCAGCGGATTCTTCGCGTTGATCCAGATCGCTGAGGGAACCTTGCCGGGCGGAAAGATATCCGGGTCCGGAGATTGGTCGTATCCCACAAGAAAGCTGACCGGCGCGTAGCCGTGCAGGGCGGTAAAGCCGTCCAGGTCCTGCTTCAGGCCCTCTCGCCCCAACGGCGCAAACGCTGACTTCCCCGCCGTCAGGGCCGCAATGGCAGGTTCGGAGCCTAACGGATTGAGCGTGATCCGGATATTGGGATGAGTCCGCGTGAAGAGGGCATCCAGCCTCTCCAGATACGGCCCTACAAGATCGTTTGCCAGAATATAGACCGTCTTATCGGGAAGAAGATAAGTCGAATCCGGCGGCGGCGACGGAACCGGTTGCGAGATATAGTGGCGCAGGCGCGAACCCTCGTCCTGTTGCGCATGTGCCGGCAAAGCTCCGCCCGCGATCGAACAGCAGGCGACGAGGAGCCCACTCGAATTGAGCAGCCGTCTGGCCGTCCAGCGCTGACCGCAACGCGCGGAGAATCGATTCATAGCGTGTCTGTCTCCGTTCCCAAACTGTGTACCTTCCCGGCTACTGTTCCAGCTTCGCCAGTTCGTCTGCCATCTCGCGCCGGTTCAGCGGCACATACCCCTCTGCCTCCGCGGCGATCGCCTGCTGTCCCTGCGCGGACAAGACCATCCGCATATACTCCTTTGCGAATGGATCGAACTCCACGCCGGCATTCGAACGAAGGTAGATATAAAGGTACCGGTCGTAGGGATACCGGCCTCTCTGGATATCATCCGCGCTGCCCCGGGATGGCGTCCCCGAACGCGCCGCCGTCAAGCCGACAACTTTGACCTCGGGCGAGAGGCGATTCAGCGTCGTGATTCCTATCGCGGCCGAATCCTCGCCGACCCGCTGCACAATCTCCGCGTAGTGCGGCAGCGGCTCATAGACATGGTTGAAACTCAGCCCGCCCATCAGGCGCAGACCGATGAACTCTCCAACCTGCGGATCGTCGAACGCAAAGTAATCGCTTCCGGGCGGTCCGCACGGCCGTATCTCCCGCGACGCCAGAGTGCCTTGTACGCCAACCTGCCCCCACTCGGTAATGTCGCTCACAGGCCCGCCGGCCGCGAAGATGCGCGTTACCTGCTGAATCGTCAGGTGCTCCAATGGATTGCTCTTGTTGACAATCACGGCAAGCGGACTCAGCATCGCGCCGGACTTCAGCGACGCATGAGCGATGCGGAACCCGGTCGGCTCCGGAGAGATCTTCAGATTGTCACCCAGGCCGATGCGCGTGAACTCCGATCCCAGCGGTGCGAACGCCGTCACGTCGAAGGTCAAGGCGGCCATGCCGGAGTAGTTGTCGCCTGGCAGAACTTCGAACTTTACCCCCGGATGCGTCTGCACAAACAAGGCGTTCAACGCCCGGATGACACCGGCCATCTCGCGGTAGACCACAATCCGGATCGTCCCATCCGGCAGCACATAACCGGCACCGGCCCGGGGAGCGGCATCATGGGGCTTATAGTCCACTTCACCCGAAGCTGCCCCGAAGACCCCGCCTGTCGTAGCTTGCCCGTGCGCGAGAGGACACAGCACCACCGCCGCAACCAGAGCCAGCCCAAGCCTCGATTCCATCCATGCCATCGTCGTTCCTTTTGGTCGTCCCGGTCGGAATGCTGAGCCTGCTACAGTCCGCACTCCAGAGCAGCGCAAAACTTGCTATGGAATGGCCAGCGCGGCAATCCCGGCCTTCTCTTTTCGGATTGCCGACTTATCGTCGCTCCACTTCTTCCACACCGCGTTCGATGCGGCAAGCTCCGTCCGTGCCTTCGCCTTCACCACCTCCCGTGCGGCCAGCGAGTCCAGATTACGGTACTCGAGCACGATGAAGCTGGACCATGGCGCGCCGGCCGGGTTCTGGTTCACGAACGAAGCATACGACGCCAGCACGCCCGACTTCATCCAGGCATCGAACTGCGGCGTGACATACCCATGCACGTAGCTGATGTACTTCGGCATGTCCGAGAGGACGTCGTACTCGAGCACAAAAAACTGCGAGTCTTTCGTCGGAGCAGCAGCGGTCTTCTCCTCGACGATGTCCGCCGTCGCGGAGTTGTCGACCACAGCCATCGCCTGCGCCCGCTCCGGCAGCCCGCCAGGCTCTGTCTGCTCGATCTTCTGCCATCGGCCAAGGTCGGTAAAATGCGCGAACCGCAGGATGACGAACATGTCAGGCGTATTCTCCGCCGCGTAGGTGGTGAACAAGGCCTGGTAGCCGGCGAAGACCCCGTCCCTTTTCCAACGTTCGAACTGCGCGATCCCCTCGGTCGACATCAGCGCGCGAAACCTTGCGCGAAGCTCGGGTCTGGCGCGATAGCTCAGGATCAGTGCCGTCGGACCGTTGACCTTCTCCTGCGACAAACCGGCGGAGGTCATCACAATACAGCCAAGCGCCACAAGTGTTGAGCGAAGCATCTGTCCGATTCTCATTGAGGCCCCTGTCTCCCGCTCTCGTTTCCGCTAAGCGCCCACGCAGCGCAGGAGTCGAACAGCTTGATTCCATCCGGGATCAGCAGATCGAAGCTGTCCGGCGCCAGGCCGAAGAAGATCCGGCGGGCGGGCGCGGTGAACTCGTGGTCCATGTAGACGCCCTTCTCATAGGCGAAGACAATCCCTTTGTCAGGCTCGCCCGGCAGGAACGCAATGACCTGCGCGGAGGGCATCGGCAGCCCCCAGTTATACGTCTTGATCGCGCGCTTGACCGGCATGAACATCCCGTTCGGAAAGCCCGCCTGGATGGGGTTGGGCTCATTCACCAGCCAGAGGAACGACTGCTCCACCTTCGTATCCTCCCCATAGTCCTTCTGCGGCTCATATCCGGTCATGCCGAGGAAATCGAGCAGCCAGGGCTTCGCGGTAAAGATCGGCACCTTCGTGGTGCGATAGGTGGAGGTGACGGTCTTCGCCTTGACGTCACTCGCGAGGAAGACGAGATCATAGCCCTCCGCGGCCGGCGGATTGATGTCCGGCACCATCGTCACGCTCATGCCGAGCGATTCGAAGTGCTTCTTGATGTTGGCGTCCGTCGGAGCGGTCGGGCTCGATGTGGCCGCGACCAGAAGCACCTTCTTCCCTTGAAAGATTGCTCCGGATGCTGCCGAGGCCCGCCTCGCGCAGAATGCAAATACTAGCGCCACGGCGAAGACTGAGAGATTGCGCTTGATCATGAGAAAGAAGCTCCTGAAAGAGGTGGCGAACAGCGCCGTTTACGTCCACGCCGAGGCTAGAAAATACTCAGATAACGGTCAGCGCGCCGGAGAGCTGATCGTCCAGAGCAGCACGGCATCGAACAGCGCATGGCCCTGCTCGGTCAGATCGTCGAAGGCAGGATTATCCACCGGAAGCAACGTTCGCCGCGCGGGAGCCACAAACTCGTCCGCCATGGCCGAGCCCTTCTCGTACCCGAAGATGGCGCGCTCGTGGAACGAGTTGGGCAGGGTGGCGATCACAATCGCCGACGGCATCGGCGTCGCCCACTTCAGAACGTCGGCCTCCTTGATGTACTTCACGTATCCAGGCTTCAGACCGGCTGCCATCACGTTCGACGAGTTGACGATCTCCAGATACGCCTCCGGCGGATCTTCGCTCTCCTTGGGCTCTCCGTGCTCACCGTAGTCGATATAGCGGCGGCGGTTCGCCATCTTCAAGGTATCGGCCATCAAGCCTTCGAGGCAGAGAATCGGGATCTTCGCGTCGCGATACTTGTTGGACATCTTGTACTTCGAGTTGGTCGCCGAAAGAATGATGGCGTCCTCACCCTCGGCCATCGTATCCGGCTCCGTCTGATCCACCTGCTTGACCACTGCCCCGAGCTCCTTCAAGTGCTCGGCAATGTGGTCGTCCGATTCTTCGCCCTCCGGCGTATCCAGGCGGCGGACGAAGAGAATCTTCCTGCCCTTGATCGCTGCTGCCAGCCTGTTCTTGAGCGCGCCAGGGTCGTATGGCGCAGGCACGGCAGGCGCGCTCAGCGCCCAGCGGATCGTCGTGTCGAACAACTTCAAACCCGTCCACCAAGCGGCCAGATTCGGATCCTTCTCTGCCTGTCCATGCACCGTGGTCAAAAAGTGAAATGTTCCGTCCTGGAGGTAGAAGCCGACACGGCGGGCAGGCGCGACAAAGCCGTTGTACATCGTCGAGCCCTTCTCATAAGTAAAAACACCCGCGTGAGTGGGATCGCCCTCCGACACCACCACGATATCCGCGGAGGGCGCCGGCTTCGCCCAGCCGAAGGGCTGCGGCTCAAGATACAGTGTCCCGAACATCTGCGACTGCGGCACCCCGAGCTCAGCCACGATCGGGTCCGTCACATTCGGATAATAGCCATACAGGATCGAGAACGAGCGCATGAAGTCTTGCACCGGATCCAGCGTCTCAAAGTCGACGTGGCGCTCTGGACCGGTCATCCGCATCTCCGGGTAATCCACTGTATTCCACGTAAAAACAGGAATGTTGGACTCGGCATACTTGTTGCCAATCTCCCGAGGGTCCGCCGTGGACGAAAGGATCACCAGATCTTCGCCCCCGGTTACGGCCGCGTCGTCTTCCTTGGCCATGGTGACGACGTAGCCCTGCTCTTCGAGGTGCTTCTTCACCAGCAGATCGTCGTTCGGATGGCCCTTCTCGACTTCGCCCGCGACAATCAGGATGCGCTTGCCATGGAGCTGGGCAGCAGTCAGGATGCGCGTTCCATCCTGCGCGTGCGCCGCCGGAGAGGTGGTGAGCAGAGCCGCTGCGAAGGCGCTCCCAAGTGCCGTCTTGAAGCTGAACATGGTTCTCCCCGTATCGTTCATTTCTTTGTCTTAGTAACCCGCAACGACGACCACAGGCGCGCCTGAGTGCATCGCGGTGAGAAACAGGTGATGGGTCTGCTCGTCATAGGCGACGCCGCCCAGTCCCGGCTCCAGCCTGTACTCGCCGCCAATGGTGTAGTTGATGAAGGCATTCATGCGTACGCCCGTCAGCGTGCCATCCTGCTGCGCAAGGAACGCTGCGGCCTTCCATTGTCCTTTGCCTTGGGGCGTCCAGGCGAAGGTGCCCGAAGCAGGTCCGGTGCCGCCGTGCAATTGAATGAACGTAAATCCGCTGTCCGTGTCGACGATCTCGATCACTCCGTCTTCGCAGGCGACAAACAGCCGGCGGCCCTTGGTATCGAGCGCGAGACCCGAAGGCTGGTGACCGGTCATCATTGGGAAGTCGCCGTCGTTTTTACCCGTCTCGTGATTCAAAACGTGGACCACGTTGGCTCCGGTGTCGGCGACATAGACATGGCTGAGCGTGCCGCAGACAATCTGGCCGGCCCCCGTGGGTATACGTGCCGTCTGGACCACCTTGTTGGAATCGGCATCGACACTCGCGAGCGAGCCGCCCGCGCTCACCGCTTCCACTGTCTTCGAATCGTCGTCGTAGCAGAGCGAGGATGCACCGGCCGTAGGCAGCTTTCCGGCGTCGGCAACCTTCAGATCCGTCAGGGAGAACGAGACGATCCTGCCATTCGCGGTAGCGAACCCTTTGGTCGAAGCCCCCTGCTCCTCGCCGTTCATCACCGGAATCAGCAGAACGTCCTGCGCTCCTTTTAGCGGGATGGTGCCGAGCGAGGCGCCCGTATCCGCGTTCAGGACCGCGACACCATCGTCTCCCGCGACAAACAAACGCCGTCCGGCAACATCCACCGCGACGCGCTTCGAGCTTGTGCCAGGCAGCTTGTACTCCCCGATCGCTTTATAGGTCTGCGCCGGCGCGGCGGAGACGGTTGCGGCAAAGAGGATGCCGCTCATCAGGCTTCCCATCATTCCAGGCATACAACGCATAGGGTCCACCAACTCCTTCAAGGGCGCGTCGCGCAAACATCTCGACTTTGCTGCTTCGAAACATTGAGCCGCGAAGATGAAGAACGATTGAATCAAGGATGAAATTGCTTTAAGCAAGTAGGTTACGAAGTGCGGCATTCAGGTTTATCTGCTTCCTCTTAGCTCAAAAAATTCCCGGCAATGCCGGCGTGTGTTCCCGGTGCAGCGCGTTCAGGTCCGTCTTCTCCATACCTAGAATCCGCAGAATCAGGGGTGCGATCTGCGTCGTCGGAACCGGCGTCTTGTCCACCCTGCCGGTCAGTTGGCGTCCGGAGATCAGCAGCGCGACATGATTCTGCTCGTCGCTGAAGCCGCCGTGAACCCTGGGCCGGTCCCCACCCGGGCGCATCCAGATCACTCCGGGCTGCGGCTCCAGAACAATGTCCGGCATGCGCGTGTCTTGCTCCGCGGTGTTCATGATCAGGGCCAGCTTGTCCGCGGAATAGATCTCGCCGATCCCCAAAGCCGCCCTGTTCTCGCGATATGCCTGCACCACCGCGCCGGCTGTCTCAGGGTGCTTCAGCCACACCAGCCCCACCGTATCCGCGGTCACCCGCGCAAGTTCGCCGTGTGCGGCACTCCGGGCAATCCCTTCGACGCGAGCCGGATCGACAACGCGCAGAGGTTCGTCGGCCATGGGAGCCTGCCCGTGCCGCGCCGTCACCACGATCCACGTCGAGTCCTCCAGCCCTGTCTTGCGCAGCTCGCGAACGATCCGTCCAAGCTGGCCGTCCACCTGCTCGAAAGCGCTTTGCAGCGGCGCTTCGACTCGTGTTCCCGTGCGCAACCCCGACCGCGCTGTGCGTTGCGCGGCATCCAGGCTCATCAGCGCCACGCCGAACAGACGCGGCACAGCGCCCTGCCGCCCGTCGATCCCACCGTCGATCCAACCCAGGACCGCATCGACGCGCCTCTCATCCCCCACGCGTGCAGCCTCGATCAGGCTCTTCGCACCCGAGCCTTCCGGCGGCACGAACACATCATCCAGCGCCGTGCCGGAGGGACCACGCAGCAGATCCGCATAAGCCGGGCTCTCGTCGGCCCATGCCGTCCGCCCCCCATTCGCATGGACTAGGTCGAAGATGCTGTTGACGCGCACCAGCGCATGAACCGGCACCTCCGCACATCCATGCTGCGGATCCCGAGGCAACGGCGCACCTGCACCATCGAGATGCATCTCCGCACCGCCCGCCACGCACCCCATACCTCCTGAAGAGAGCGCCCGATCGTAGCCCTCGCTCGACAGAATTCCCGTCGAGATCGACGTTCCGCCCGTGGCCAACGCCAGCAGTCCCGCCGCGCCGTCCGGCCACGGAACATGAGCATTGGTATAGCTGACACCCCGGCGGCTCAGGCCCGCCAGCGCAGACTGCGGATGCGCCCCCACCCAGTTCGCCAGGTCGACCGCGTGCATACCGTCCACGGTCACGATCAGCACATGCTCCGCCGGATGGTTCGCCGGCGTATGGACCAGCGGCGCAGGATACTGCTCGGGAATCTGCGCGCCCGCAAACAGCCACCCGCCGAAGACAAAACAACTGCCCAGAACCCCCAGAGTCAACCACTCGCCTAAGCCGCTTCTCGAAGATCCACGGCTGTGGCCAATCACTTCAGCTTCTCCACTTCCTTTGCGTCCATGGCGGCGGGCAGCGGCGTGAAGATCGCATCTTTCACCACATCCTCCTGCCCCTGCCGGCTCAGTGCGAACTTGATAAATTCCTCCAGCACCGGGTTCAGGGGCTTGCCCGGAGCCTTGTTGGCGAAGATGTAGATCACGCGGCTCAGCGGATAGGTCTGCGCCGCAACCTCCTCGAAGTTCGCCTCATGGTACGGTCCGCCCGGAGTAGCCGAAAGCTTCAACACCTTCGTATTCGGATTGTCATTCCACGCCAGGCCCGTGTAGCTGATCGCATACTTGTCCGCGGCCACGATATCCGACAGCGGAAGCACCGTATGCGGGCCGCCGATACCGTCGCGCCACTGCCCGTCCGCAAGCACCTTGTGATTCACAAAATTATCGTAGCCGTTCGGGATCTCGACCCCCCACAGGTGAATCGGCTTATCCGCCCAATCGCCCTTCAGCCCGAGTTGGCCCCACGTGGTAATCGGTTCCCGGATGCCGCGATTGTGCGTCGAGGAGTAGATCGCGTCCAGTTGCTGGAACGTAATCTCATTCAGCGGATTGTCCTTGTGGACGATGAACACAATCGCATCCGTGAACGCCTTCACCTTCAGGCTGCCGCCCGACACCGCAACCGCCAGCGGCTTGTAGCCGAACTTGTCCACGAACGGAGTCTCTTCCCGCCCCATCATCTCGCGGGCGATAAATCCAAAATCTACAACCCCCGACGTCAGACGAGGTCCCGCCTGTCCCGACCCGCCGATCTCGACCGAAATCCTAACCCCCGGATACATCTTCGTGAAATCCGCGATCCACATCGCCAGAAGTTCCGTCGTGGTGTTGGACTCCACTCCCTTCAGCGTGCCGGACAGCTCCTTCACCGGCCGGTACTCTGGAATCGAGGGATCGACCTTCGCGCTATACGGAAGCGCCGGGCTGGGATGCGCCAACGGCTTCTCCAAATTCTGGGCGCTTGCCCCTGGCGTCAATGCAAGCGCATATCCCAGCGTGGCTCCAAGAAACAGCATTGTGCGAACGGCGTGACGGTTCTTCATGCGGGTCTGGTCTCAGCCTCGTATTCTCAAATCTTCAAGTCCGGTATGACTACAAACCGGCCACGTGAATGAACCCTGAAACGCGAATGAAAATACATTCACCTCCACAAAGTCGCCATCTCGACTGGAGCAGTGGAGAGTTCCCCGCATCCTTCTCCACTGAGTACACTCGTGGTAAAAATTGCCTGAACCTCTTCCGTTGCCCGGAACGCCCTTCACATCGTCCACGCACTTGGCGTTGCCCCACAATCCAGTCGAAAATAAACATGAACTCACTCCCATTCACCGCGCTCCTCCTGCTCTCCCTCATCGCAAGATCGGGCGCGCAGCCTTCGCCTCTGGTCATTCCAAAGGACGACCTCACGGCCTTCACCGACGGCATGTTCGACATCCAGCTCAAGCGGGACGATGCAGCCGGAGCCGTCCTCCTGCTCACCCAGAATGGAACCCCTCTCCTCAGCAAAGGCTATGGCCTGGCAGACATTCGCAAACACATCCCCATGTCCGACCGGACCATCGTCCGCGGCGGCGCCCTCACCATGCCGTTCATCGCCGTAGCCGTCATGCAGCAGGTGGAAGCCGGAAACGTCTCGCTCGACGCGGACATCAGCCTCTACCTCGACCTCCCAATCCCGGCAAGGCAGGACAGCCCCATCACTCTGCGAGACCTCCTGACCCACACCGCAGGCTTCGCAGGCAATCCCAGCCCCGCAGGCAATCCCGGCCCCGCAGGCAATCCCAGCCCCGCAGGCAATCCCAGCCCCGCAGGCAATCCCAGCCCCGCGCACAGCCACAACCTGCGTACCTGGCTCGCATCCCATCCGCCATCCCGCATCTATCCGGCGGGAGCCATCACCAGCTTCAGCCCCTACGGCATGGCGCTCGCCGCCTATATCGTCGAGCGCGTCTCAGGCGAGAGCTTCGCCGAGTATGCCCGGAACCGCATCTTCCTTCCCCTCGGCATGGCCGGTACGACGCTGCTCCAGCCCCTGCCGGCCGCGCTCCTGCCTGCTCTCTCTCAGGGCTACGGACCCAGCACCGAGGCGCCTCGGCCGCCCGAAGTGCTCCAGCCCGCGCTCAGCCTCTCGACCACCGCGGCCGACATGGGCCGCTTCGGCGCCATGCTCCTCAACCGCGGAACCCTCGACGGTCGGCACGTCCTCAGCCCGGACAGCGTCACCGCCATTCTCTCGCGCCAGACCTCCGTAGCCGCCGATCTCAGCCCGGAGATTCCCGGCATGGGACTCGCGTTCCATCAGATCTGGTTCAACGGATCCCGCTACTTCGGCCAATCGGGAGATACGGAGTCCTTTCACACCGAGTTCGAAGTCGATCCGCAGCGTCGCCTCGTCCTCTTCCTCGCCTACAACAGCAGCGGCCATCCGGCAGCTCCGGGCGAAGTCTCCAAGCTGACCGCATTCTCGCGCGGAGAGCTGATTCACGGCATCTTCGACCGCTACCAGCCCTTCCATCCGTTACCCGCCGGCATCATGCCCAGCGCCGCACAGCAAGCCCTCGCCACAGGCGCGTGGATTCCGGCCAACGAGGTGGGACTACCTCTCATTCCGTCTCACGTGCTCCACTCCAGCATCGACCCGGACAGCCACACTCTTGTAGTCGACCGCTTCGTGTCGGATCGCGGAACCGTCAAGCATTGGCCCATGTTGCTGCCCGGCCTCTGGCAGCAGTTCCCGCAGGACCGCATCCAGGTGATCGCGGGCCGCAACGGCCTGCCGGATCGTCTCGCGCTCGCATCCGATCCAGCCAACCAGATGGTTCGGCTCTCTTCAAAATAGCAACCGCAGCAAAGCCCGCCTACTTCCCGGCAGGCACCAGAAACAGAAGTGACAGACCGAAGACGATTGACGAGACGACGAACGTGACCACCATGAAACCCATCATGCGGCGCATCTTGATCCCCGCGATGGCCAGGATCGGAAGCGCCCAGAATGGCTGGATCATGTTCGCCGCGGACTCGCCCATCGCAACCGCCATGGTGGTACCGGCCAGGGAAGCGTGCAACTGCTGAGCTGCGGGTATCGCAAACGGCCCCTGCACCGCCCAGTGGCCGCCGCCCGAGGGAACGAACAGCGTGATGATCATCGAAGTCAGATAGGTGTAGAACGGCAGCGTATGCACCGTCGAAAAGCGAATGAACACCTTCGACAGAACCGCGGCCAGACCCGTCGTCGTAATGATACCCATGATCCCGCCGTACAGCGGATACTGCAGGATCAGCGAGCCCGCGGAGCCGGCCGCGTGACGTATCGCCGCCACATAGGCCGCCGGCGTCCAGTGCAACAGCAGACCCAGCATCAGCAGCGTCATAATCACCGAGTTCAGGTCGATAAGGCCGTGGGTGTGAATGATCTCGATCACCAGGGCCGCGGCGATAAACAGGACCAGCAGCAGATTCAAAATCCAGGCATTGTCGAGCGCGCCCGAAAGCGTACTCGAATCCTCTTTCACCGGCGGCCGCACATCCTCGGCATACAGGCGATCGGCATCGGCCGGCTGGCTGTTCGCGGCCGTAGGCCCGATGTAGCGGAAGATCAGCGGCAAAAGCACGAACAGCACCGCAATCGGGATCAGGTTGAACCGCGTGAAGACGGTCTGCGACAACGGCGTAAGCTGGCCCGTTACCTTTTCGACGATATTCAGGGCGGACCCATGCGTGGACTGCGACAGCGCGATCGACCCCGAAAGCCCCTCGGTCGAGATGACATATCCCGTGTAGCCGGCCGCCACCAGCCAGCCGAAATCCACGCGAACGCGCTTGGCGATCTCGCGCGCCAGCAGAGCCGCCGTCACCAGGCCAAGACCCCAGTTCAGCCAGGACGCAGCCATCGACACAACGATGGTCAGCGAGATCGCATCCGCCGGTGAGCTCGGAATTCCGGCTATCCACGCCAGAAGCCGACGGATCGCCGGCGCGCTGGCCAGCGCATGACCCGCCACCAGCATGATGACCATCTGAAAAGCGAAGGTGAACAGACCGAACACCCCGCCATACCACGCGGCCGCAATCTGCTTCGGAGCCGCATGGGGCGCGAACGCGAACGCCAGCGCCGACGCCAGAAAGGTCAGCAGGATCGCGAAGACGAACGGATCCGGCATGATCTTCTCAAACAGATAGACAAAGAAGCCCGTGATGCGGCCGAGTGGAGACTGCTTTCCGCCCGGAACGGCTGCGGCGGGAACGGCTTCGGCGGGTGCGGCGTGGGGGGTGGTTGACATAGCTCCTCTATGCTCACTGAGCAGGCGTGAAGTTGCCATGAAGGATAGATAAAGATTCGTTTAGAGAAGCGCCGAAACCTTCGCCTCCCGCTTGCCGCAAATAACTGTCCAGATCCTCTGAAATACCCACTCTCCTATGGAACGTGTGCGGACGCCGATTGCCGTAGCCTTTCAAGGCGCAACAACCGCTCAGCCAGCATAAGCCAATTCGACTCATCCTGTCCGGCTTTGCACCTCGAAATGTGGAGCCGCACCCTCTCCACCCGCAGCCGCTGGGGTTGCGGCTACCTTCACCGGGACCTCTCCCCTCCGCGCTATCCCGCAGGCCAGAGGGATAGCGCAGATTCAATCAGAGCGGCCAAGGGAACCTCTGGCTCAAGTCCTGTCTTCCCGCCCGAGCCCCACCAACCTGTCATTTCGACCGAAGCAGCGCAGTCTCACCGCGCTGCGCAGTCTCACCGCGCTGCGCAGTGGAGAAACCCGCTGTCTTTCCCTCTCGTTCCTGTCTCTTCCCGCCCACAGATCTCCGAATCTCAACAACTTCAAAAGCTTCAATCAGAGCTTCCCTAGAAAGTGATGCGTGCCTCGCCCTGGAGCTTGCGTGGCTGGTTGGATTGACTGCTGACCTGGCCGAAGGCGGCATTGGTGATGTTGGTGTTGCTGGCCGACAGGCCGAAGTTGACCGTGTTGTAAATGTTGAACGCCGAGACCGCGGCCTGCAGCTTCAGGTTCTCCCAGATGGAGAACGTCCGGCGAACCGTGATGTCCTGGTCCCAGACGTAAGGCGCACGCAGGCCGTACGGCGCATTGCGCGGCGCGTTGCCGAAGGTGTACGGAGCAGGATTGGTGAAGGCCGCGGCGTTGAGATAGACAGCATTATGGTTGGGGGTGGCGTTGTTGTTGCCCGAGCCCAGGCCGCCGTTGATGGAAGGTGAGCCGGCGAAGGTCGGGTTCAGGTTAGGCGGGCACTCGCCGCCGGTGAACGGGATCGTGCAGGAGCCGGTAAAGGCGAGCGGCGCGCCGGACTGAATAAGAATCAGGCTGGAGAGCTCGAATCCGCTGACGATCGGGGAGACGAAGCTGCTCGCGCCGAAGCGGTGGCCCTTGCCGAAGGGCAGGTCCCAGGTCGCGGTCGAGGTGACCAGGTTGGTGCGGTCGATGTTGCCGATCGAGCGCTCCAGCCGCGTGTTGTACACCGTGCGGGAGCCGGTGGAGGCAGAGCCGGTCACGTCGTCGATCTCCCTGCTCCAGACATAGTTCGCGTTGAAGGTCAGGCCGTGCGAGAGCCGCTGATTCACGGTGACCTGGAGGCTGTTGTAGTTGGAGTTCCCAATGCCGCCGAAGATGTCGCTGATGGACGAGTATTGTGGAAAGCGGGTGAGAGCGCGGCCAAAGGTATTGGTGTAATTGGCGAAGGGCAACTTGAAGGCGGGAAGGCCCGCGGCGGCGGCATCCGTGTTGTACTTGGCGACATTGGCCGACGAAGTGACGAGGAGGTTCAGGTCGTTGCCGAGAGCCAGATACGCGGGGTTGATCTGGTTCGCGTAGTCGATGCGGCCCACGGCGCTGGGAAGATAGTGGCCCTGGCTGCCGGAGTAGGCGAGGGTGAGGGTAAGGTTGTCCGTGAAAGCCTGCTGAACGCTGAGCGTGTAGTTGTTGAAGGCGGGAGGACGGCCGCCGATGTCCGGATCGCCGAACGTGATGGCGCCGCCGGCGGCAAGACAGCCCGGGCCGGAGCAGAAGCCGGTGTTGAGGGTGGGGTCGAAGAAGGGAGCCTTCTGGTATGGGGGCAGGCCGCCGGTGGGAACGTTATTCGCGTAGACGGCGGGAAGCGCGGTCTGCGCGCTCCAGAAGAAGGCGGGCGCGCCGTTGCCAAGGACGCTGGTGAAGGAGGGGTTTGCGTCGTAGCCGAGCTGGCCTGTGCCGTTGCGTCCGCCGCCGCGTCCGCCGGCCGCATTGCCGTGGGCGTACATGATGGCGAAGCCGGCGCGAACCGAGGTCCGGGGATTTGGCGAGTAGGCGAGCGAGACCCGCGGGCCGAAGTCCTTGTAGTCGGTCTTGATAGGAGTGGCGCAGTTGCAACTGTCGGGGCCGCTGCCGCTGAACTGGAGCGCGCCGGGATAGTTGCTGGCCGCGGGGTTGGGCAGAGTCGGGTTCAGGAACGACTGGCGGTTCTGGGCTTCGTGGAAGGGGCCAAGGATGTCATAGCGCAGCCCGATATTGAGGGTCAGGTTGTTGAGGACGCGGTAGGCGTCCTGCGCGTAGACGGCGAAATCCTTGTAGCGCGCGCCTGTGGTGATGACGGCGTTGTCGGCAATAGTGGCCGAGTCGTTTGCGCCAAGCAGGTAGCTGGCGTACGCATTGCCGGTCGTCGGCAGCAGGGCGCCTGTGGCCGAGTAGTTGCCGGTCTCCGTGTTGGTGAAGTTGAAGGCGGCGTTACTCTCGTTGTCGGGGCTGGTGTAGTTGTCCTGCAGCCAGGAGTACTGCCCCCCCGTCGTGATCGAGTGCTTGCCTTTGACCCACTGAACGTTGTCCTGCACGACGTAGGTGTTGGCGACCTCGTCGTACGCCTGCGAGTTGGTCCCGGCCCAGGACTGCGGAGCATTTGGGCCGCTGAAATTGACGGTCGGAAAGGCGTCGCTCGCCTGGCCGGGAGGCAGTCCCGCAAGACCCGATTTGCTCGCGTACATGCCCGAGGCGGTCGCACTGGTGATCGGAATCGCCAGCCGGGCATAGGAGTAGCCGAACTGGTTCAGCAGGTTGGGCGTGACCGTCAGTACATGGTGAAACTGAATCGTCGTGGGGTCTTCCGTGACGATCCGCGTCGCAGCGTACGGCAGAGGCAAGGCGCTCGTGTTGGCCGAAATCCCGGCGAACGGCACGGTAGTGTAGGTGCCCTTCGAGAAGATAGCGTAGAAGCGCTGGCGCTGGCTGAAGTCGTAGTCGAGCCGGTCAGTCGTGCTATTGGTGTTCAGGCCCACGGGCACGATGGCGGTATAGTTATTGCCGATCCCGGTCCCCGGCGGAAGCGCGGGAAGATACGACTGCAGCGACTGCGACACCGGTGACAGCCGTCCGGGCGGAATCACATTCAGCCTGCCCTGATACGAGAATTGGGTCCGGGTGCACACACCTGCCGCATTGCAGGTCGTCGACAGCGGATCATAGATCGGCTGTGGAATGGCGCTGAAATCGCCTGCCTGCATCGCCGCCGTGGGGACGAACTGCGTCGTGGGGTTCGACGTGGAGCGGTAACGGTAGCCATCGTAGTTGCCGAAAAAGAAGAGCTTGTCCTTGAAGATAAAGCCGCCCACACGCGCGCCGAACTGGTTCTGCTTCTCCGGCTGACGAAACGTGGGAAAGTAGCCGCGGGCGTCCAGCACCGTGTTGCGGAAGTACTCATACCCCGCGCCATGAAAGGCGTTCGACCCCGACTTGATCGTGTAGTTTTCAATTCCCTGCCCCTGGTACTCCGCGGGCGAGTTATTGGTCTCCACCTGAAACTGGTCGATCGCTTCGACCGAAACGCTGTACGCAAGATTCCGCGTCTCCCCCTGCGCCGCGGCATTGGTCATGGGGATACCTTCGATATACACCTCGTTCATATAAGGCTGACCGCCGTTGAACGATGCGAACGACGAGCCGGCCGCCTGCGAGCTCAGAGCCTGTACGCCGGGAACAAGCGCGACAAACGCCGTCGGATCGCGTGGCCCGGCGTTCATGGCCAGCGGAAGCGCCGTGTAAACCTCGTTGCGCATCACCTCGCCCAGCGTGGCATCGGTCGTGTCGATCGCCGGAGGCGCCGCGCTGATCGTGACCACATCGCTCGCCCCGCCAACGTTCAGCGTCAGGTTCACCGTCGTAACGCCCAGGGCATCGACGACGACGTGCTCCTGCTTCGTCACCTGAAAGCCCTTGGCCGTGACGGTAAGCGTGTAGGGGCCCGCAGGCAGAGCGACGATCGAGAACAGGCCCGAGGAGGTAGTCTGCTGGGTCGAGGCCGCGTTCGTGTTGTCGTTGGTCGCCGTAACCGATGCTCCGGGAACAACCGCTCCGCTGGGATCACTGATGGTGCCCTGCATCGAACCCGTTCCACCGATCTGCGCGACTGCCCGGCGCATCGACACACTCAGGAATACCAGCAGCAAAGCTGCCAGGCAGAGCAGCGTGTGAGCGGCGGAACGTCTACCGGAAAAGTCTGTTTTAAGGTTGGGCATCATGTCCTCCCCCGTAGCGGCGGCTCGCCTGCGTCCGGGTGTTTCAGGTCTCGCGGCGGAAGATTGTGATCGTTCCGCTCGGGGAGGATTATTGCGATTGCAGCCTAGCCCTGTCAATAGGAATAATTCCAATAAAGAAACCAGGCCAACGCGAATGCCCTATCTCAGCCGCAGGAGACGCAGCGAAGATAGGGCATCCGGTTCTTGTGGAGCATCGCCGGAAGCAGGCTGAAAGCGATTCCCCAACCAAGCCCACCGGTCTCGCTCCCGACCAACGGGAGGACCCGTGCAGCCGGCGTAGCCCAGACCGGTATGCAAGTCACGAAGTGACCGCGCATCGGGGTCCCCGCAAACAGGTCTTCGTTTGTGGGGTGACTAAGCGAAGCGGGCCCGTCCGGCAGGACACCTCCGCCCGAAGTCCGCTTTTAGAAGATAATCTTCGCTCCAAACTGGAAGACGCGCGGCCCAAGGTTGGTGGCGCTGGTGGCAACCGTGCTGGTGATCTGGCCGAAGTTTCCGGCCGAAACCGTCGACACCGGGTTGGCCAGGTTGGGGTGATTCAGAATGTTGAAACCTTCAGCCCGGAACTGCCCGTGAATCCGGCGCTCCGTGAACACGTCTTTGAAGAGCGAGGCGTCCACCTCTTCAAAGCCCGGGCCGCGCAGGCTGTTGCGCGAGGCGGTCCCGAAGGTGCCCAGCGCAGCCGCCTGAAACGCAGCAATGTTGAAGTTCTGGAGCACGCGGTTCGCGCCTGCCGGACGATGAGGATTGACCCCGGGAACAATATCCGCATAGTCGTTTCCAACGCCGGAGAGTGACCGGTCGGTGCCGCTCAGCACCGTGAACGGCAGGCCCGTGTACAGGTTCGCAATCAGGTTCACCTGCCATCCGTTCAGCCCCGCCTCCGCAATGCGGTTGCCGGTGTACTTCGGTGTGATGTAGTTGACCGCGGCGTTGAACCGGACAGTCTGATCGAAGTCCGCGGGACCGCGAGACGAGTTCAGGTTGAAGGGATTCGGCGGCCCGGTGGCAAGTTCTGTCGCGTCCGAGCTGTTGTCGATTCCCTTGGACCAGGTCACGTTCGAGAGCACCGTCAGACCCTGCGCAACACGGCGGGTGACGTTCAGTTGAAGCGAGTTGAAGATCGCATACTCGTAAGAGTCCGCCAACGCCACCGCCCCCAGCCCGGGGTACAACCGGCGAGCATTCTCGTTGCCCACCGTTGCACCCGGCGCGTACACCGCGGGGTTGAACTGTCGAGAGCCCATGATGTGCAGGGCATGGTTGCCGACATAGGCCAGCGACATGGCAAAATTACCGGAGAATTGCTGCTCGACCGTCAGGTTATAGCCCTGCGTATAGCTGACCTTGGAGTTCGGATTCAGGACGCCGCCCGAAAACGGGAGCAGGAACTGGTAGTTGCCGAACTGCGAGGAGCTAAGATGAGCCCGCGGAAAGGGATCGCCGCCGGGATACCCGTTGTAGATGTTGTCCCATGCGGGAGGATTGTTGATCTGCAGGTACAGGTTGACGGGCTGGGCGGCATCCGTGCGCTGGTACAGCAACGCCTCGGGAAAGCCGTAAAACAGCCCGTAGGCGCCGCGAACCACCGTCTTGCCGTTTCCGCCCACATTGTAGGCAAAGCCGATCCGGGGCGCGAAGTCCTTATAGTTGTTGCGGAAAATGGAGCTCTGAACGCCGGAGTCGCCGTTGAACACGAGGCCGCGGGGAGCATTGGGCGCAACCGTCGACTGCTGGCCCGGAACAAAGCCGACCAGGGTCTCGTTCAGGTCCACGGGCGGTAGCCACGGGTCCCAGCGGAGACCGGCGTTGACGGTAAGGTCGCGGCCCACCTTCCAGTCATCCTGCAGATAAACACCGACTCGATTCTCGCGCAGATAGAACTTGCGTCCGTTGTCCTGGAAGAAGGTGGAGTCGAGACCAAGATAAAAGTCCGCGGGAGCATAGCCGGTCTTGTACTGGCTGGCAGCGGTGAAACCGGACGCCACGGGCGCGCCTGCCGGAGCGGCGGTTCGCTGGCCGTTGAACGTGTTATCGCCGGGCGTGTAGGAGAAGTCGGTCGCGTCGATCCGGGTTCTCTCATACGTCGCGCCGAAGCTCAGGGTATGCGGACCCAGCACCTTGACGACCTGCGCCTTGAACTCGAAAGTGGTCGGATCCTGGGTCAATCCGCCGCCGGAGAAGATGTTTACAAAGCCTGAGATGTTGGCGCGAACCCCGGGAAAGACCGGAACATTGGTCGTGCCGTAGGGAAGGTTCTGGCCGAGAGACTGCAGGTTCTGCAGCCCCGGCGAGACCGGAATCTGAGTACGGGCAAAGCGTCCCGCGCTGGCGTAGAAGGTGCCCGTCAACGTGCTCGAGAAGATCTGCGTGTCGCTCAGCGTGAGGCTCTGATTGCGGAAGTTGTTTGCCGCGTAGAAGCCGAGCGGAGCGTTGAAGGCGCGCTGAAAGTTATCCTCCACATAGAAGTAGCGGCCGCTCAAGTGGTTATTCGTGGTTATCGCGTGGTCGATCTTCACCAGGTATTGCGTGCGATCGATGTTCGAGTTCGACGTGGAGATAAAGACGCCCGTCGTCGGGTTCGAGGCCAGGGGAGTGAGGAAAGCGTTCGCGACGGCCTGGGACAGCGGACTTCCAGGAGTCGTGATGATGTTGCCCGGATACGGCTGGCCCGTCACCGGGTTGTAGATGATCGTCGGCAGGCCGCTCGCCGGCTTCAGCAATGCGGAAAAATCTCCCCGGAGCTGCGGCGCGGTGGGAACCGTAATGTTGATCGAATTGGGAGAGGAGCGCTGCTGCAGATCTTCGGCGGAGAAGAAGAAGAACGTCTTGTCCCGGCGGATGGGGCCCCCTACCGTTCCGCCAAACTGGTTCAGCTTGAAGGGCGGCACCGTACTTTGGAAGAAGTTGTGCGCGTTCAGCACGGTGTTGCGGAGGAACTCGAACGCCGAACCGTGAAACGCGTTCGTGCCGGAGCGCGACGAGAGCTGCACGAGCGCGCCTGCTCCGGAGTACTCGGCCGAGAAGTTCGCGGCCTGAATGGTGAACTCCTGCAGGCCGTCCGGACTGGGCAGGATCGGCACGGAGTCGAAGAAGCGGTTGATGAAGAGCGCGCCGTCCAGCTGGTAATTGTTCTGCGTGGCGCGCAGGCCGTTCACGGTCAGGCCCACGTTGTCCTGCTGGCCGCTCTCGGTTCCCACAGTAGTCAACGCCGCGCCCGGCGTTAGGGTGGTGAGCTGAAGCGGATTGCGTCCGTTCAACGGCAAATCCTGCATCTGCTTCTGATCCACCGAGGTCGCTACCTCCGAGGTGGTCGTCTGGGCCTCCTGGTTCTCGGCGCTCACCGTCACGGTCTCGGTCTGCGCCCCGACGGAAAGGGTGATATCGACGCCAATGGTCTGCCCGGTGAGAAGGTCGGTGCCGGAACGCTTCTCCGTCTGGAAGCCTGCCTTCGAGATAGTGATCTCGTACGCCCCAATGGGGAGATCGGGAAAGACGAAGACGCCGCTGTCGTTACTCTGCTCGGTTCGCGTCAGGCCGGTCGTGGCGCTCGTGACAGTGACCGCGGCGCCCGGAACCGAAGCGCCGGAAGGATCGCTCACGCTGCCGCGAATGCTGCCGGTCGACTGCGCCAGCAGGTGGCCGGCTGAACCCAGGGAAAAGACCAGCGCGAGTGCGAAGAACAAGAGTTTGCGGAGATGAGAGGACATGATTTCCTTTCTGGCGCGAGACAGCATGGGAGATGAATAGGAAGCACAGTTCGGGCAGGGCAGCGTGATGCAAGGCGGAACGGTCATGCGAGATCCTCCGGTGTGGCCATCTTCCGGCTCCAGTAGGAGTGCAGCGCCATCTGGACCGGCAACGTAGCCGCAATGCCGGCCGACAACGGCGCACTGGGCGGAGAACCCGTGAGCACCGCATCGATAAAGCTCTTCGTGTGCGCGATCTCAAGGTCCTGCGTGGACTTGAAGACGACCGGCTCGCCTTCGTTGGGCGTATAGGTGTAGCCTTCGCGGGTCAGGTTCAGCAGTCCGTTGGTGCCCTCGAAGTACACCGAGGGGTGATCGTCGCGGATCGACAGCACCGACGACTCGAAGTTGAGGTTCCACTTCGCGTACTGCACGATCGCGCTGACCGTGTCGGGGTTCTCCCGCTCCTGGTGCAGGTTGTAAATACCGCCAAGCGAGGCCGCACGCTGCGGTTTGCTGTCGTTCATCATCCATTGAGCTACATCCACCCAATGCGTCAGGATGTCCGCGAGAACGCCGCTTCCATAGTCCGGGAACGACCGCCACGAGGTGTAGCGCACGTACTCGTAGGGCACCTTGGGAGCGGGCCCCAGGAACAGCTCCCAGTTCAGGTCCGCCGGCTTGGGAGCGGGCTTGATGTCGCGCCGCTGCCAGGGGAAGTTGCTCCACACCGCGCGCACCAGGACCACGCTGCCCAGCTTGCCGCTGTCGAAGAACTCCCGCTTGGCCTGCGCGTAGTGCGCGCCGCTGCGCTGCTGCATCCCGCACTGCAGCACCTTGCTCGTCGCCGCGGCAGCCTGCTCCAGTTGAGACCGTTCTTTCCAGTGGTGGATGGTGGGCTTCTCCAGATACACATGCTTCCCGGCCCGCAGCGAGTCGCTTCCGATCTGCGCATGCAGGTGATCCGGCGTTGCAATCAGGACGGCATCCACGTCCTTATGCCCAAGCAGGTCCTGGTAAGGAACCGAAACCGCCGGTTGCGACAGGTGCGCCGCAAGACGGGTCTGGAACTGCCTGGTCTGCGCCCCATACACATCGCAAAGCGCGACGATCTTCACGCGCGAGTCCTGCGCGAAGGCGTTGCTGACGATCGAGCCGCGCCGCCCCAGGCCGATAACCCCCAGTCCAATACGGCCGTTTGCCCCTGCGATCTGCGCATACGACTTCGCCGTCATTGAAGTCATCGCGGTTGCCGCCGTTGCCGCACCGCTCAAAACAAATTCGCGCCGGTTCATTGTGTAAAGGCCTCCTTCATTGCGGCAAATGCGGGCCGCAGGTATTCATCGCCGTGCTTGATTCCATCCAGGCGTTCTTCCTCGGTCTCCACCCAGCCCTTCCAGTGGAGCCTCTCCAGGGTGCGCGCGATTTCAGCCAGCGGCAGATCGCCTGTGCCGAGCACCACCTGCTGATGGTCCTTGTAGTCGCGCAGATGCAGGCCCAGAATGCGCTCGTGATGCTTGCCGATGAACGCGACGACATCCCCGCCGACGTTGAACAGGTGGCCGACGTCGAAGAGAAACTTCACCGTCTGCGGATCGGTCTGCGTGGTAAGAACCTCAAGCTCGTTGAGCTTCGACCCGGATTCCGGCTCTTCGTTGTGATACGCGAACCCAAGTCCAAGGCTCTTGCAATAGCTCCCGGCCGCGTTCAACCCGGCCACCTTGGCCTTGAGCTGGCTGGTGTCCGAGGCCGCGGCGCCGCTGACGATCAGATTTCGCGCACCCAGCGATCTGCCGCCCTCAGCCACCTTCTCGTAGAGAGAACTGGGCGCGATCAGCGTCGTCGTGTCATACATCTCGTGCGGCAGGAAGATGTGGATGCCGAAGAACGTCAGTCCAGTGCCCGCGATCTTTGCCCGTGCATCCTCGGGCGAGGCGAACTGGCCCATCACATTGCGAAAGCCCGTCTCAAAACCCTCGAAGCCGACCGCCCTGACCTTCTCAAGCGCCGCGAGAAAAGTATCGAAGTTCTTCGGATCGATCGCATACGCGTTCGTCTGCGTTCCGAACCGAATTCCCGAAGCCGCTTTGCTTTCCTGCGCCTGTGCCACGGAAAGTCCACACGAAACCAGCGCTCCACCACCCGCAATCGCTCCAATCGCTCCAAGAAACTCTCTTCGCGTCCTCGTATTCATCGCGTAATTCTCTCCGAACACCGCAGATTCATTGGGCATTTCTCTCCAAACACCGCAAAAACACATTTTCCGTGAATAATTCTCTCCATCACCTCATCTCCATTGGGCAATTCTCTCCATACACCCCAAAAATCCACTTTCCAATTCGGCGCGGATTATATGCAGCTCCCCCTATCGATGTCAATCTATAGCAATCGATTGAGCTAAATCTCAAAACCTGCGATTATTTTTCAACTGCACGAGAGATCGATAAGGCTGCTGCAGAAGGAGCTAATCTGATGGAAGGTTTGATAATCTCCACCGGGAACTGCTACTTATATCGATGACCTGTAGAACTCCATAGGTTGACAATCGGTTGCAATCGATTGTAGGCTGCGGAAGTTCCTTTTGGGCTGCCCACCAGGCCAGTAAGGGACGACTTCCGATATAAAGCCAGCATGACGTCGAGACTAAATTCGGCCGGCTACTGCGTACAAGGAAAAATCTGATGACGGCGCGGAATCTGATGATCGTACAGGGCGGAGGACCAACGGCGGTCTTCAATGCTTCGCTCGCGAATGCGATCAGGGAGGCGACTAGTCCGGGGGGCTTTCAGCAGGTCTTTGGTGCTCGCTCTGGAACGCTCGGCCTCGCGCAAGGCGAGGTGTCCGATTTGACGGGCCTGTCCGCGACCCAATTGCAGGCGCTCGAAATCACGCCCGGCGCCGCGCTCGGCTCCTCCCGGTTCAAGCCCGCAGAGGAAGACCTGCAACACCAGTTGAATACGCTGCGCCGCCTCGACGTTCATCATATTGTCTTCATGGGCGGCAATGGCACGATGCGCGGTGCCGAGCTTTTCGTTGAATTCTGCCGAGTCAATGGATTTGAAATTCACCTGATCGGCGTGCCTAAGACGGTCGACAACGACCTGGCCGGAACGGACCGATGCCCCGGGTACGCGAGCGCCGCGCGCTACGTCGCACAATCTACCCAGGAGCTCGGGCTGGACCTGCGTTCGCTGCCGCAGCCG
Organism: Edaphobacter sp.; assembly: GCA_965277265.1. Classification (GTDB taxonomy): domain Bacteria; phylum Acidobacteriota; class Terriglobia; order Terriglobales; family Acidobacteriaceae; genus Edaphobacter. Next base: position 2,773,456 of record CBDICF010000003.1, on the reverse strand, counting down.
GTCACCATTCTCGAAACCATGGGTCGCTCCGTCGGCTGGCTGGCCGCTGCTGCGACGCTGACACGGGTTGGCTCGTGCGATGCTCCTCAACTCGTCTGCATCCCAGAGGTCCCGTTCGAGCAACAGACCTTTCTCGACGTCATCGATCGGGCAGTCAGCCAACACGGATGGGCGGTCGTCGTAGTCGCCGAAGGCATTCGCAATCCCGACGGCAGCATGGTATACGAACTCGCCGACCCGGCTCAGCAGGATCCACTCAAACGTCCGCTGACCGGTGGAGTCGGCCAGCACCTCGCAGGCATAGTAGCTCGGGAATTGAAAATTCGCTGCCGAAGCGAAAAGCCGGGTCTCCTCGGCCGCGCTTCGGTGGCCCACGTGTCAGCGCAGGACCGGAGCGACGCCGCGCTCGTAGGGGCGGCTGGGGTGCAAGCCCTGGTCGCGGGTGAGACCGGCAAGATGGTCGCTCTTCTACCCCTCGCATCCAATCGCGACGGGCATCGGCTGGTCCCTTTGGCCGAGGTTGCCGGTGTCGAGCGCACGATCCCCTCAGCGTGGCTCACAGGCGGCCCCCTCGCCGTATCCGAGAACTTCCACAACTATCTTCGCCCGCTCATCGGCGAGCTAGACCGGTACGCTCCGGAATTCGAGTCAGAATTACATTCAGGATCGGCTTCGAGGTTCGCTCAGGCCATTTCCGCCGGAGGATTGGAATAGACATGCCCGCCATGCACAGCGCCCATAGGCAAAGAGAGATCACGCCCAAAGTCGGAGTCCTGATCTTTGGACGCAAGCGCCCGGGCTTCGACCAGGAGTGGAGCCGCGAGGTACGCGATCGCGCGCTGGCCATCCTTGCTGACCTCGGCTTTACGGTCATCGGCGCGGATGCAATCGTCTCGGACGACGTTACCGTTCACGCGGCGCTCGACCAGATCGTCGCAGCCGACTGCCGCGCCCTGATCGTCTTGCAGCCGTCAATCGCCGACGGCCAATACGCCTTCAGCATCATGCAGCGCTGGACTGGTCCCGTGATCCTCTGGACCACGCCTGAGCGCCCCGGCGACGGCAAGGTCAGTTCGTGCGGCCTGGTCGGCCAGCATCTCTTTGCCTCGATCTGCTGCCAGGCCAACCGCTCCTTCGAGCTCGTGTATGGCGATCCCAACGGCGACCTCGAAGCGACCCGGGACGAACTCCTCCGCGCCATCACCCTCAGCAGCACCATCCTTGCCCTCCGCCGAGGCAAAGTCGGTCTCGTCGGCACCCACGTTCCCGGCTTCGTCGATCTTGCCGCCGATCCCTTTCTGATCCACAAGACCTTCGGCCTGCAGCTTCATGCGCTCAGCCTTCCGCAGTTCATCGAGCGCGTGGGAGCGATCTCTGCCCAAGCCGTCGAGGCCGATATCGCCGAGGTGCAGAGGCTCGCTCTTCCTCTCAGTCAGCCCAGCCCGCAGCCCGAAACGGCGGCCTTCCTCTCCAATACCTCCCGCTTCTATCTCTCCATCCGCGAACTCATGGCGGAGTTCAGCCTGAACGCGTTGGCCCTGCAGTGCTGGCCGGAGCTGCCTAGTATGGTCGGGCACTGGCCTTACCTTGCCGTCTCCCGTATCTCCGCCCAGGGCGCCGCGCTTTCAATCGAAGGCGACGTCGACGGCGCCATCGGCTCGTTGATCGGCACCCTGCTCGGAATCGGCCCCGGTTTCCTTACCGACTGGCTGGAGCACGATGCCTCCACCATCTTCTTCTGGCATCCCGGCATGGCCCCGCTCGATATGTGCAATGAGCCCGGCTGTGACAGCGGCCCCACCATTGGCGACCACTTCAACAATGTGCGTCCCATGGTCGTGGACGGTCCCATCCGAACCGGCGGCCCGGTCACGATCGCGCGCCTATGGCGGTGCTGCAACCGCTATCACATGACCGCGTTCGAGGGCCAGGCGATCGCCCCACGGCGCAAGATCACCGGCAATAGCCTGCTGGTCGAGGTTGCGGGCGACCCTGTTCCCGTCCGCTTCGACCGCCTCATCCACGCCGGCATGCCCCACCATGTCACGATTCACCTCGGCTCTCATGTGGAGACCTTCCGCCGCCTGGCGCGGATGCTGGCAATCGAGTGGCACGCATGAGCTCCCCAGGCCAGATATCTCCAGATCGGGTATCTTACGACCGGACACCCCATGACAACTCCTCGGAAAGCCCGTCCGGCGCATTATCGAGACCGATAACTTACAATCGATTAGCCCTGGGCAGCGCCGTTCCGATACCAAAGGACGCTTCCGCCAGGAACTCCCCCCAGGAGGGCGTATCCGTGAAAGCTCGTGTCGCCAAACATCACGTCCGCGATGAGATTCAGCGCCGCATTCTTTCGGGCGAAAGCAAACCCGGCGAGCGCCTCAGCCAACAATCCCTCGCGCGGGAGCTCGGGGTCGCCCAGGGAACCGTCCGCGAGTCGCTTTTGGAGCTGCAATGGCTCGGCCTCGTACAGTCGGTCGATCATCTCGGTGTGTTCGTGGACGATCTTGACGCCTCCCGCATCTGCGAAGCGTATGAGGTGCGCGAGGTGATGGAAGGTCTCGCCGCACGTCTCGCCTGCATCAACGCCGGACGAGCCGACATCACCGAACTCCGCAACATGGCCGATGAGATCTTCCGCCTCGCACAGGACAAGAAAAACGAAACCGCCTCACTCGATCGCAAGTTTCACCTCCACATTACGGAGCTCACGCGCAACAGCACGCTCATTCGCCTCTCGAACACCTACCGCATCCTGGGCATGACCGTGCGCGCCTTTCGTGAGCCAAGCGTGATCTATGCCGAGCACCTCCGCATCGTCGAGGCGATCGAACACAACTTCGCCGACGAGGCCGAGCGCCAGGCCCGCGCGCACGTCATCGGGGCGCGTCAGATGATTGAAAAGCAGATCACTCAGGGCAACTTTGTCCCCCAGTGGGTCGGCTGAACGCAGTACAGTTTCACCTGAGGACGCTAGGAGAATACGTGGCAGACAACCGGCAGGACGACAGATTTCAGCGCTCCTACAGCAGCTACATTGGCGGCCAGTGGAGTGCGCCGGGGAATGAGTTTGAGGTCGTCGATCCCGCCACCGCGCAGCCGTTCGCCCGCGTCTCGACCATAGGGCTGCCGGAGTTGAAGCAGGCCCTGACGAACGCGGAAGAAGCGCTGCCCAGGTGGCGTGCTCTCACCGTGAAGGATCGCGGCGCGCTGCTCCATCGCGTTGCGGACGAGTTGGTTCGGCGTAAGGCCGAGATCGCGTACACGATCACGCTAGAGAACGGCAAGCCGCTCGCCCAGAGCGAAGGAGAGGTCCTGATGTCGGAGGATCACCTTCGCTGGTTCGCCGAAGAGGCAAAACGAGCCTACGGACGTACTATTCCGCCGCAAAGCCTGGGCAAGCGCCACATGATCATCAAGACGCCCATCGGTGTTGTGGGAGCTATTGCTCCGTGGAACTTCCCGCTGGTGCTCTCGGTTCGCAAGATCGCGCCTGCCATGGCCGCGGGATGTCCCGTTATCCTGAAACCTGCCACCCAGACTCCCCTCTCCGCTATTCTTCTTGCCGAGTGCATGCAGCAGGCTGGCGTACCGGCGGGCGTCTTCCAGGTCGTGATCGGGAATGCCGTCATTGTCTCAGGGGAGTTCCTGTCAAACGACATCTGCCGCAAGATCAGCTTCACCGGCTCGACCCGCGTCGGCCAGGAGCTGATCCAAGGCGCCGCCCAGAAGATCAAGCCGCTCTGCCTTGAACTCGGAGGCCTCGCACCGGTGCTGGTCTTCGATGACTGTGACATGGACCGCGCCGTGGAACAGACGATCATTGCGAAGTTCAGGAACACCGGACAGTCCTGCATCGCCGCGAATCGGATCTACGTTCAGCGTTCGATCTACAAGGAGTTTGTGGCCCGCTTTACTGCTGCTGTTGAGAAGCTCAAGCTTGGACCGGGGCTCGAGCCCGGGATCGACGTCGGCCCGGTGATCAACCAGAGTGGACTGGATGGCGCACTGGCGCAGATTGAAGATGCGGTCGCCAAGGGCGGTCGCGTCGTTACCGGAGGCGGGCGCCTTCCCGGCTCCGCAGGCTTCTTTCTTGAGCCCACGGTCATCGAGGAGGTGCATCCCACCTCCACCTGCATGGCCGAGGAGACCTTCGCGCCTATCGCGCCTATCTGTTCGTTCGACACGGAAGAGGAGGTCATTCGCGCCGCGAACGATACCCCTTACGGGCTTAGCGCCTATGCGATGACGCGCGATGTCGGCCGTATCTTCCGCCTCAGCGAGCAGCTGGAGGCCGGCACGCTCGGCATCAACGACGGTGCCCCCACGGTCAGCCATGCTCCGTTTGGCGGGGTCAAGCAGAGTGGCTGGGGACGCGAACTCGGCGTTGAAGGTCTCGATGCATTTCTTGAGACCAAACACGTCTCCATCGGCGGGGTGTAGTTCCGCTTCGTCAATCAACGCAACAAGAAGAGAGGAAACGATGATTCATTTTCTGATTCACGACACGGGCGATGACGTTGGGGTAGCGGTTGTCGATATCGACGCCGGAACCGCCTGCACGGGTCGCGATCTATCCACCGACAAGCCGCTCCAGGCCAAGGCGATGGAGTCCATTCCGCTCGGCCACAAGCTCGCCCTCAAGGACTTCAAGGCAGGCGATGAGGTTACGAAGTACGGCTGCGTTATTGGCGTCATCAGTAAGGATGTCGCGACCGGCCACCACGTTCACACGCAGAACCTGAAGACGAAAAGGTGGGCATAGCAATGGCTGATCGCAAGATTCTCGGATACAAGCGCGAAAACGGACGCATCGGCGTGCGCAATCACGTCGTCATCCTTCCCGTCGACGACATCTCGAACGCCGCCTGCGAGGCGGTCGCCAATAACATCAAGGGAACGATGGCTCTCCCGCACGCCTATGGCCGGCTGCAGTTCGGCGAAGATCTCGACCTGCACTTCCGCACCATGATCGGCACTGGTTCGAACGCGAACGTCGCCGCCGTCATCGTCATCGGCATCGAGGCCGGCTGGACCAAGCGCATCGTCGACGGCATCGCCGCGACCGGCAAGCCCGTCACCGGCTTTTCGATCGAAGGCAACGGCGACATCAAGACCATCGCTGCGGCCTCGTACAAGGCGAAGGAATACGTGCAGTGGGCCTCCGAGCTACAGCGCACCGAGTGTGATCTCCACGAGCTGTACATCTCCGTAAAATGCGGCGAGTCGGACACCACCACGGGCCTGGCAAGCTGCCCCGCCGTCGGCAACGTCATCGACAAACACTGCGCCGCGGGCGGCACTGCAAGCTTTGGCGAGACCAGCGAGCTCACCGGCGCCGAGCATATCGTCGCCTCCAAAGCCGCGAACGACGAGGTCCGTAAGCAGTTCTTCGCGGCCTTCGAGGACTACACCAAGCTCGTCTTCAGCCAGAAGAAGGACGACCTCTCCGAGTCCCAGCCCACCAAGGGCAACATCGCAGGCGGTCTCACCACGATCGAAGAGAAAGCGCTCGGCAACGTCGAAAAACTGGGCAAGAAGACGAAGTTCATCGGCTGCCTGCCGCCTGCGGTCGCCCCCACCAAGGCCGGCCTCTGGTTCATGGACACCTCGAGCGCTGCGGCCGAGGCCGTCACTCTCTGGGCTGCATCGGGAGCCGTGATTCACCTCTTTCCGACCGGTCAGGGCAACGTCATCGGCAACCCCATAGAGCCTGTGATCAAACTCACCGGAAATCCCAAAACCATGGCGACCATGGCGGAGCACATCGACGTCGACGTCTCCGCCGTGCTCCAGGGGGAGATGACGATCGATCAGGCGGGCGACGCGCTGCTCGACATGGTCGTCCGCACCGCCAATGGCCGCCTCACTGCCGCCGAGTCGCTTGGTCATCGCGAGTTCGTCATGACCAAGCTCTACCGCAGCGCTTAAGTTGATTCACCATACCCTTCGAGGCGATCGGTTCCAATGAGAAGGTTTGATCCGCAAAAGATGCTCGCACTCGCTGCACGGCTCGCCCTCGCAGCAGGTGTTTCACCGGAAGACGCAGAGATCTTCGCGCACGCTCTCGTCGACGCCGACATCCACGGCATCGGCACGCACGGCCTCTCGCGCCTGAACATCTATCTGCAGCGAATCGACAAGGGGCTGATCGCCCCGAAGGCAGAACTCATCGTGGATCGCGACGGTGGTAGCATCCTTGCCCTCGACGCAGGCAACGGTCTCGGCCAGGTGCAGGCCACCAAAGCGTTCGAAATGCTCAAGCCGATCGCCCGGCGGAACGGCATCGCCGCGGCCACCATCCGCAACTCGCAGCACTTTGGAGCCCTCTCCTACTTCTGCAATCTCGCAGCGAGCGAAGGCATGATCCTGCTGGCGATGACCGGAGGCGAACCTGCCATGTCGCCCGCTGGAAGCTTCGAACCTTTCTTCGGCACTAACCCGATCGCCGCGTCCTTCCCGACCGGCAAGGGCTTCCCGATCAAGATCGATATGGCGACCTCCATTGTTGCGCGCGGCAACATCATTGCCGCCTCCAAGAAAAAGGAGGCGATCCCCGAAGGCTGGGCGCTCGATCCGCAGGGAAATGCAACCACCGACGCCCAGCAGGCTCTGCTCGGAACAGTGCTCACCATGGCCGGCCATAAAGGCTACGCCCTGGCCCTGATGATCGAAGTCTTTTCGAGCGTTCTCTCGGGCGCGGCCATCGGACCTGGAATCGGTTCCATGTACAAGGATCTCGAACGCAAGCAGGATGTCGGACACTTCTTCTGCCTGCTCAACATCGAAGCCTTCCTCGATCTCGCCGAATTCAAACGCCGCATCGACGAGACCATCGACCGGATCAAAGGCAGTAAGCGTCGCCCTGGAGTGGAAGAGATTTTTGTTCCCGGCGAACGCTCCGCACGCAAGGCTGCAGCCAATCGGGCCTCCGGGATCAGTATTACAGATGAGACGTTAGGCGAACTGCAACAGTGGTGTACACGCTTCAACATACCGTTCGAGCTCTCCGAGGTCGCAAGCTGATGCCCGACATCCTTATCTCTGAGAACATCAGCGGAGCGGCAGTCGACGAGCTCGCCGCACGCTTCGACGTGGTTTCGCTTCCCGATCTCTGGAAGAGTCCCGACGAGCTTTTGCAGCGGGTCGGCAACTTTCGCGGCTTGATCGTCAGAAACCAGACCCAGGTAAATCGCGAGATTCTTCTCGCTGCAAAAAGAATGGTCGTGATCGGCCGGGCCGGCGTGGGCCTGGACAACATCGACGTGCCGAGCGCCACTGAGGCAGGCATCCTCATCACCTCGACGCCCGACCAGAACGCCATCAGCGTCGCAGAGCTCGCCATCGGCCTCATGCTCTCTCTTGCCCGCATGATTCCCGCAGCGGACGCCGACACGAAGCAAGGCAACTGGAATCGCGGGAAGTTTCTCGGCATCGAGTTATACGGCAAGATCTTCGGCATCGTCGGCGCAGGCAAGATCGGCTACCTGACCGCACGACGCGCACAGGCCCTGGGAATGAAGGTGCTCGCCTACGACCCCTTCATCAGCCGGGACAATATCCTCCTCAGCGAATTGAACGCGGAACTGCTGCCGCTGCATGACCTGTTGAGCCGCGCCGATGTCGTCTCCTGTCACCTGCCTGCAACCCCGCAGACGACCGGCCTGTTCAACGCCGCTGCGTTCGCGAAGATGAAGCAGAACGCTATATTGATCAATACATCACGCGGCGAAGTCGTCCAAGAGAACGATCTCATCGCGGCTCTCAGGTCAGGACAAATCGCGGGAGCCGCACTCGACGTCCGCGCTATCGAACCCCCTCTTTCCGGAGATCTGGAACTCCTCCCGAACCTCATCCTCACACCGCACGTCGCGGCGTTCACGCATGAGGCGCAAGCCCGCGTCACGCGCGCCATCTGCGAGGATGTCGGTCGCGTCCTCGATGGTCAGCCGGCGCAGAATAGCGTCAACAGCGTTCCAAGGCGTTTGTGAAGTTCTTGATCTTTGCCATACCTCGCCTTCGTATTCGTCGTCATCCTGAATGGAGTGAAGGACAACGTCCTTTCCAGAAGGTCACCGCATGCCACGTACAAGCACCGTCTTCTCTCGATTTCTTCTTCCGATGGCACTCGTCGCCGCTCTCTGGACACATGCAGCGGCGCAACCACCCGGGCAGCAAGCCGCGCCAACCGCGTCCCTCCCGCCGCGCTCCACCTCACCCGCGCCTCTGGTCGCAGCGCCGCCGCCGAGCCCCACGATCCACCCCGATGGCAGCGTCACCTTCGACCTGCTCATGCCTCACGCTGAAAAAGTCGAGGTGCAGGTGGAAGGCTTCGTTAGTCCGTTTGCGATGACGCAGACCCAGCCCGGACACTGGACCTACACCCTGCCGCCGCTGCCGCCGCTGCCGCCCGAATACTACAGCTATTCTTTCCTCGTTGACGGCGTCAACGTCGTAGACCCGCACAACGTCACCGTCAAACCCAGCGCCTTCCGTGTCCAGAATATCTTCCTCATCCCCGGCCACGAGCCCTGGGAGGTCGCCGACGTCCCGCACGGCGTCGTCCACCACCACGAGTACACCTCCGCTATCGTCAAGCGCACCGGCAGCTACTACGTCTACACTCCGCCCGGCTTCGACCCTGCCAGTAAAAAGCCCTACCCCGTCCTGTACCTTCTTCACGGTTACAGTGACGAGGACTGGGCCTGGACCCAGATGGCCAAGGCCAACGTGATTCTCGACAACCTGATCGCCGCGGGCAAGGCCCAGCCCATGATCGTCGTCATGCCGCTTGGCTACGGCGACATGGACATGATCAAGCGAGGCTGGATCGCCTGGCAGGATCAGACGCTCGTCCGTCGCAACTTCACCCTCTTCGGCCAGGCCCTCTACTCCGAGATCATGCCCCGCGTTCAAGCTGAGTATCCCCTCTCGCCCAGCCGCGAAGACCATGCCATTGCGGGCCTCTCGATGGGAGGCGCCGAGACGCTGCTGATCGGACTTAACCACACGCAGGACTTTGCCTGGATTGGAGCATTCAGCGCCGGCGGCATCGGATCGACAGGCTTTCCGCAGCTCTTTCCCGATATCACCCCGCAGACCGCGCCTGAGATCGACAAGCGCCTGCGGCTGCTCTGGATCTCGTGCGGTACCGAAGACGGCCTGCTCGGACCCAACCGCAAGCTAATCGCGTGGCTGCAGGAGCAGGGGTTGCACCCGAAGGCCGTCGAGACACCGGGCATGCATGTGTGGATGGTCTGGCGGGACAACCTCGTCCACTTCGCACCACTTCTGTTCCAGCCGAAGAAGTAGCTCAAGAGGAAGGATTGCACATCTATGCCGCAGTATATTGCCGCACTGGATCAGGGCACCACCAGCACACGATTCATGATCTTCGATCGCGGCGGCAATGTGATCGCCGCGGCCCAGAAGGAGCACGAGCAGATCTACCCCGAGCCCGGCTGGGTCGAGCACAACCCCGTCGAGATCTGGAACCGCACCCTCGAAGTGATTGAGCAGGCATGCAGATCGAGCCGTCTCACGTCCGCCGATATCGCCTGCATCGGCATCACCAACCAGCGCGAGACCACCGTCGTGTGGGATCGCAGGACAGGCGAGCCGGTCATGAATGCCCTTGTCTGGCAGGACACGCGGGTCGGCGAGTATATCGCGCGCTTCATGCTGGAAGGCGGCCAGGAAAGATTCCGCGAGAAGACCGGTCTGCCGCTCGCCACCTACTTCAGCGGCCTCAAGGTCCGCTGGATTCTCGACCATGTAGCAGACGCTCGCGCCCGCGCCGAACGCGGAGATCTTCTGTTCGGCAACATCGACAGCTATCTTCTCTGGAACCTCACCGGAGGCGTCGACGGAGGCGCTCACCTGACCGACGTCACCAATGCAAGCCGCACCCAGTTGATGAACCTCGAAACGCTTGCCTGGGACGATGAGCTCCTAGAGACCTTCGCGATCCCACGCGTCATGATGCCCGGGATTCGGTCCAGTAGCAGCAACTTCGGCGAGACGAAGGTGACCTGCCTGCGAGGAACTCCAATCTGTGGCGTCCTGGGAGACCAGCACGCCGCGCTGGTCGGCCAGACCTGCTTCGAGCCCGGACAGGTCAAGAACACCTACGGCACCGGCTGTTTCCTGCTGATGAACACCGGGCAGAGAAAGGTAGTTTCGAAGAACGGCCTGCTCACCACGATCGCCTATCGCTTCGGCGACGAGCCCGCCGTCTACGCGCTCGAAGGCAGCATTGCGATCACCGGCGCGCTGGTCCAGTGGGTCCGCGACAACCTCGGCATGATCGAGCGCAGTGAAGAGATTGAAACCCTTGCCGCCAGCGTCTCGAACAACGGCGATGTCTACATTGTGCCTGCCTTCTCCGGCCTGTATGCGCCGTACTGGAAGGATACTGCGCGCGGGGTCATCGCCGGACTGACGCGCTACGCGAACAAGGGCCACATCGCGCGTGCCGTGCTCGAAGCCACCGCATTCCAGACACGTGAGGTCGTCGAAGCGATGGAGGCCGACTCAGGCATCGTGCTCGACCAGTTGCGAACCGATGGCGGTATGGTTGCCAACGATCTGCTGATGCAGTTCCAGGCCGATCTGCTCAATCGCAGCGTGCTGCGTCCTGCCATGCGCGAGACCACAGCGCTCGGTGCGGCGTACGCAGCCGGTCTCGCGTGCGGCTTCTACAAGGATAAGAGCGACCTCATCTCCAATTGGTCCGTGGACAAGACCTGGACGCCGCAGTTGCAGGAGAGGGAGCGAGCACGTCTGTACCGGCAGTGGAAGAAGGCCGTCACGCGCTCCTTCGATTGGATTGACGAGTAGGGTTTCCATTTCGAAGTGCTGCTACGACAGCCATACAGAACAGAACGGGAAGACACATGCACAGGAAGAAAGCATTCATCGGAGCACTGATTGCCGAAGCGGTCGCCATGTTCATCATTATCGCGATCGGCGATTCCGTCGCCGCCATGTACAGCCTCTACGATCCCAGCCCCTATCAGCAGGCCTATTGGGGCGTCTGCATCGCCTGGGGACTCGCCGTCACCATCGCGATCTACTGCACGGCCTCCATCAGCGGATGCCACGCGAATCCGGCGGTCACGCTGGCACTCGCCTGCTTCCGCAAGTTCTCCTGGAGCAAGGTCCTCCCGTACTGTGCAGCACAGGTCATTGGCGCCTTCTGCGGAGCGGCCATCGTGTACGCCCTCTTCAATCCCGTCATTGACCTGTTCAACGCCTCGCACCACCTCACACGCGCTGCCGGCGGCGCTGCCGGTGTTTTCTTCACGCATCCCGGCCTGGCCATCACCCCCATACACGCCTTCAGCGATCAGATCATCATGACCGCAATCCTCATCTTCGGCATCTTCGCCATCACCGAGCAGTACAACGAGCAGGCTCCCGGCGCAAACTCAGGAGCTCTCATCATCGGCTTCCTGGTAGCGACCATCGGCGCTTCAATGGGATACCTCGAAGCCTGGGCGATCAATCCCGCACGCGACTTCGGCCCCCGCCTGTTCTGCTTCATTGCCGGCTGGGGCAGATCCGCGCTCCCCTCGCCCGACTCCTTCTGGTGGATTCCCATCGTCGCCCCATTAATTGGCGGAGTCATCGGAGGCGCGGCCTACCAGCTCCTCATTCACCAGTTCCTTCCAGCCAGAGACCGCGCGCGCCTCGCAGAACTCGCGGCTCAGGATGCGGGTCCGTCATGAACCGCAAGGATGCTTTCCAATCGCTCCAGCATTCGCCCACCAATCCGTTCGATGTGCTCGTCATCGGCGGTGGCGCGACCGGCCTCGGCATCGCCCTCGACGCCGTCACACGCGGCTTTCGCACCGCGCTGGTCGAGGCCGGAGACTTCGCTCAGGCGACCTCCAGCCGCGCCACCAAGCTCGTTCACGGCGGCGTCCGGTATCTCGCCAGCGGACAGGTCCATCTCGTCTACGAGGCTCTCCACGAACGCGCCATCATGATGCGCATCGCGCCGCACCTCGTCAAACCGCAGGCCTTCCTCATCCCCACCTACACCCGCCGCGAGCTCCCCTACTATGGCGCCGGGCTCCTCCTCTACGACCTCATGTCGGGCCGGTCCACCATGGGCCCAACCCGCATCCTCGGTCGCAAGGCCACATTGGAGCGCATACCCAATCTCGAACAGGACAGCCTGACCGGAAGCGTCCTCTATCACGACGGCCAGTTCAACGATGCCCGGCTCGCCCTCGCGATTGCCCGCACCGCTGCCGACAAAGGCGCAACCATACTCAATTATGCCCGCTGCTCCCGTTTCCTCTACACAGGCGGCAGGATAAGCGGAGCCCTCATTACCGATGCAGAGACCGGGACTGAGCACACGGTCAACGCAAAGATCGTCTTCAATGCGACCGGCATCTTCACCGACGATCTTCGCAGACTCGACCAACCCTCAATCCCTCCTCTGCTAACCGTCAGCCGCGGGACTCACATCGTCGTCGAGGCCGCGGCGCTCGGCGGCGGCGCAGGCATCATGATCCCAAAAACCCGGGACGGACGCGTCATCTTCGCCATCCCCTGGCAGGGTCGCGTTGTCATCGGCACCACGGACCTGCCTGCTCCGCAACCCGAAATGGAGCCGGGCCATACCCAGGACGAGATCGGCTTTCTGCTCGAAACCATCAACCCCTTTCTGTCCCGGCACGTCGGACCGGAAGACATCCTCTCCGTCTTCTCCGGACTGCGGCCCCTGGTCACCGGGAAAGCCGCAACCACCTCGAAGATCTCTCGCGAACACCACATCGATATCTCATCGAACGGTCTGATCACCGTAGCCGGCGGCAAGTGGACGACCTATCGGCGCATGGCCGAAGATGCGCTGAACTTCGCAGCGCCGTACGGGCTTGACAAACGCCCATGCGTCACCGCGGACACTCCCTTGCATGGTGCTCAGCCTGGATTTCAGCAAGATCTTCAGGTGAAAGATTCTTATCTGTGCGAGTACGGATCGGATCGCGACGCAATCCGGCTGCTTGGAACCGTCGATCCGTCGCTTGCGGAAAAAATCGACCCGCAGCTCCCCTACACCTTCGCGGAGGTCCTCTATGCTGTGCGATGCGAGATGGCTCGGACTGTCGAAGATGTCTTGTCGAGGAGGACACGCTCTTTGCTGCTCGACGCGAAAGCGGCACTCAGGGCTGCGCCCGCAGTCGCGGCGCTGCTCCGAAAAGAACTCCGCCAAGATGAGGCATGGACGGCAAACCAGATTGAACAGTTCTCGCGCCTCGTCCGCAACAGCTACTCACGATAAAGGTCTTCCAACCGATATACACCGATCCGAATCCCGACCAACGGGAGGGGCTATGCAGCCGGTCGCGCCCAGACAAGGTATACACGAAGTGACCGCGCGAATCGGGGCCCCGCAAGCAGGTCTTCGTTTGTGGGGTGACTAAGCGTAGCGGGCCCGTCCGGCAGGACACGCGGTTCGAGATAATGATCTCTCGGCGAATCAGTCGCAGTATGCAGAAGCAGCGGCGAGAAGTTCTTCATCCTGCTCCGCCTCTCGACCGTCGCGGGGTCCGGCATCGTCTGCCCGCGCGGCGAAGAAACGATCCACCGCATCGAGCACCGCTTCCCCATTCTTCGATTCAAAGATCTGTTTACGCAGGCCGCCGCCGCCAGGGACGCCGTGGGTAAACCAGCTTGCGAACTGCTTCATCTTGCCGACGCAGTCGCGGTTACGCTGTTGGCGGGCGAGTTGGCCGGCTTCGGTAAGGGCCGCGGCCCGAGCAGCTTCCGCCTGCTCTTCATGGGCGATCTCGTCGACCAGCATGTTGAAGTAAGTCCGGATCATACGGTATCGGTCGTCGTCACCGGGACGATCGTAGCGGCCGATTCCGGTGTCCTCCTTCGAGGCCGTGTACTGGGCGATCTGGCGAAAGATCCAGGGGTTCGATGGCGCGGCGCGGCCGATCATCACGGCATCGCAGCCCGTGGCCTCGACCATGGCCGCGGCGTCCTCGGGAGTGCGGATGTCGCCGTTGCCGATGACGGGAATGCTGACGGCGTCGTTGACGGCGGCAATGTACTCCCAGCGCGCCTGGCCGGTGTAGCCGTCCTCCCGGGTGCGCGCGTGGAGTGCGACAGCGTCGAGGCCGCAGTCCTGGGCCAGCTTCGCAAGTTCGACGCAGACGATGTGGTGGTCGTTCCAGCCCATGCGGAATTTGACGGTGAACGGAATGGTGACGGCGGCGCGAATGGCCTTGAAGATAGTCTCGATCAGAGGCAGATCGCGCAACAGGCCGGAGCCTCCGTTGCAGGCGACGACGCGCTTGGCCGGGCAGCCGAGGTTCAGGTCGACGATGTCGAAGCCTGCATCCTCGACGATGCGCGCCGAGTCGGCTAGGGTGGCGGGGTTGGACCCGAAGAGCTGCGCCGAGATGGGATGCTCGTCGTCGTAGTAGGTGAGGTAGCGCTTGCGCTTGGTCTCGCGCATCCGGGAGAGGCCGTCGGCGGAGGTGAACTCCGTCATGATGAGTCCGCAGCCGGACTGCTGATTTGATGTGACGCTGTTCACGTCTGTAATGCGGCCGGAATCTTCGCTCGCGGAGGTGAACTGGCTGGCGTTCTTGATGAAGCGCCGGAACACCGTATCCGTCACCCCGGCCATCGGCGCGAGCACCGTCGCTGGCGAGATGCGGACGTTTCCGATGGAGAAGCTGGCCGGGACACGGGAGTGCTCGGGCATGGCATGCTCGGCCGGGTTATCCCAGTGCTTCTGCTCGAGAGTGTAGCGCTTCTTCATCAGGGTGGTTGGTGGTCGCTTCGGAAAAGCGAAGGCCCCCGCGCTGGCGGAGGCCCCCGGGAGTTGATGAGGCTTCCGCTTATTTCGCGGCGGTCTCGGTTGTCGCTGCCGTCTCTGCCTTGCCTGCGTCCGACTTGGCGAACTTGCGGCGGAAGCGTTCCACGCGGCCGGCGGTGTCGATTAGCTTCTGCTTGCCGGTGAAGAAAGGGTGGCAGGCAGAGCAGATTTCAACGACGATGTCGCCCTTGTGGGTGGAGCGGGTCTCGAACTTCGAACCGCACGCACACTTGACGTTGATGGTGTCGTACTTCGGGTGAATTCCTTCTTTTGGCATCGCAATTATCCTTTTCGTAATCTTTCGTATGCTGCAGGGCATGCCTGCCGGCTCGCGGTTCGCTTGCAACGGTAGAGCTCACGTCACATCGAAGTGCCTGTCGCGCCGCCGCTTCCGCCCGGGTCAGGGGCGTTTGCGCAGTAACCTCAGTTTATCTGAATCTTCCAGATATTCCTATAGATTCGCACAGCGACGATCGGATTCAGGTGCTGCGATACTGGTTGCTGAGCCATGATTGAAGTTTGTCCTCTATGCAATGGATTGGGGCTGCGCATCGTTCCGAAACCGGACGGAACGCAGTTCGCGCAGCCGTGCGCCTGCCGCGTAGAGCGCCGCGCCGAGCGAATGCTCAAGAACGCGCGTATCCCGAGGCGCTACCAACTCTGCTCGCTCGACAGCTATGAGACGATGCACAGCTCGGCCAGCAAGGGAGTCAAGAAGGCGCTCAGCATGTCGCGCAGGTTCACCGAGGGGTACCCGGTCGAGACCAACGGAAAGGGGCTCCTGTTCGTCGGCTCCAGGGGTCTCGGCAAGACGCATCTCGCAACCAGCATCCTCAAGAACCTCATCGCGGAACGAGGCGCAACCGGGGTGTTCTGGGAACATAAGGAGTTGCTGGAGAACCTTCGTTCTATCTACAGCCTGCGCACCGCGGGAGCGGAGGCTGAGGTCCTGAAGGCGGTGATTACGTGCGACATCCTGGTTCTCGACGACCTCGGGGACATCACCCCGAGCGACTGGACCTGGGACACCACCTCCTACATTCTGAGCAGCCGCTATAACGAGGACCGTTCCACCATCATTACCTCGAACCTCCCGAATGAGCCGCCGTCCATCTCCTTCTCCAATCAGCCGGTAGACCGTTATGCCGATGAACCGACGAAAGAAGCCAAACGGGCGATGACGAAGATGACCTTGGGGGACCGCATCGGAGACCGCATCTGGTCCCGCCTGCAGGAGATGTGTGTCGTGGTGGAGATGCAGGGCGAGGACTTCCGCCAGAAGGTCAAACGCGCGAGCTTCGGCTGAGTCCTTGGCCGGCTGCTCCGTCTACAGCAAAGTTGCAAGCAGGATGAGGCCTGCCGTCACGGCTGCCAGTTGATAGACACGGTCGGCCGCAAGGCCCGGCGTCTTAACTGCCTCAACGCCGCTCACGCATGCCCCCTCAAAAGCCGCTACCGGCGCCAGGGCGCGGTTAGGAGCCTCGACTTCCTTCCGCTCCGCCACTGTCGAACGATCAGTTTTTTCGATGTTGTCCATGCTCGCTCTCCCTGCGCGGAGTTGAGTCTGCTCTCGTATGTCTGTATAGATGTCGGTTAACGGGATCATGCACCAATAAGTTCGATTGTCCTGTGAAAATTGTTGAAATTTCTTGCATAGTGCTCGAACACCTCAACTGGAGCAAACGGGACGCTGCTGCATCCAGGTATAGAATTCCGGTGTATGAGCGACGTGCGCCGTCCGGACGATTCCATGCGAGGAGCCCCACCTCCTGAAACACGCGGCGAGATGTTCGCGTCGCGGCAGCCCGAGCGCGCCTCGATCCCTATAGCGGCATGGGCCATTGCTGGTGTGGTCGTGCTGGCTGTGATTGTGGCGCTGCTGCTTGTGGGACATCGCAAGCCGCGGCCCGCGTCGAACGCGGTTCAGCCAATGGCGGCACAGGCCGCGAATCTGCCGCTCACTCAGCTTGCGATGAGCGAGTCCACCAGCCTTTCGGGTGGCAAGTCGACGTTCATCGACGGTCACATCCAGAACACGGGCCAGCACACTGTCACCGGCATTACCGTGCAGGTCCTCTTCCGGAACGATGAGAGCATGCCGCCGCAGGTGGAGACGCTGCCGCTTTCGCTCATTCGCATGAGGCAACCCTACATCGACACCGAGCCGGTGAGCGCAGCGCCTTTGAAGCCCGGTGACGGCCAGGATTTCCGGCTGATCTTCGAGGCAATTCCGGCGAACTGGAATATGCAGATGCCGGAGATCCATGTCATTCGAGTAAGCGGGAAGTAACCGCGCAAGAAATTGCCCGGCGCATGAGAGCAGCGTAATTCTTACCGTGACCGGGAAGATTATGCCCGCAGGACCTCCTGATCTTCCGTTCGGCCTATACCTTCCTGGAAGACTAAACCCCTCCAATTCCTAAACTTAGGCCGGTAGGAGTGTTTGGCACCTCAAGTGCTTCACACATCACGGCTGACGTCTGGCAAACAGGCGCACCTTCAAGACAGGAGAACGACAATGATGAAATCAGGAAACAATTTCGGTCTGTCAGTAGTTCTGTTAGGAAGCGCACTTGGTGTCTCCGCATTCGCGCAGTCCAGCGCACCCGAGACGCAGCAGCCCCAGGCCACGAATCCACCCGCCGCAAGCTCGACCATGAGCCCGGACGACAAATCGACCTATGCGACCGGCAAGCCCTTGGAACAGCAATCCAAGGAAGGCTTTTGGGGACATATGAATCCGCTGGCCCGTAAGAAGTGGGTCAATCGCCAGGTCACCCCCATCAAAGATCAGGTAAACGAACTCGACCAGCTTCAGTCAAAGAATGCCAATGACATCAAGGATGTAGATGCCCGCTCGCAGGAGGGCATCAAGAACGCGATGAGCGCCGCCAATACGGCCGACCAGCATGCCCAAGACGCCGCCAACCGCGCCAATTCAGCGCAGTCACTGGCTGGAAACGCTAGCTCGAGGACCAATGCACTCGGCACGACGGTCGGCAATCTCGACCAGTACCAGACAGTCTCAGCCACTGCGGTACCTTTTGCCCCGGGACGCACCACCCTGGGCAAGAGCGCCAAGGCCGACCTCGACTCCATGGCGTCCACCTTGGCGGGCGAGAAAGGTTACATCATCGAAGTTCAGGGTTATAGCCGTTCCGGTGTGCAGACGTCGCAGGCCATGGCCGATGCAGTCGTCCGCTACCTTGTCACCGAGCATCAGGTACCCGTCTACCGCATCTACAAGTCTGGTCTAGGCAGGAATACGGCTAAGCCGACCGGCGATGAGAAGGCTCTCGTCAATGGCGTCCAGGTCACCCTGCTTCACAACAGCCTCGCTACGATGGGCGGAAGCACAGCCTCCAGTACGTCCCCGGGCCAGGCCGGTGTCACCTCACCCCGAGAGGTGAATCAGTAGTCCTCCCCAGGGTGGCATGGCCGGTTCTATGCCGTGTCACCCGCAAGTTTGCCGAGATAGCGACTTAGAGCGCACTCGCAAAAACCTCTCCTAACCAGAGAGAACCAAGGCAGATTGGCCCCTCACTGAGGGGCCGCTTTTTTTAACCTGCAAGCGTCCCGACCGTTACTCCGATCAGGAACGAGGGTTTCCGTCCCTCACACCGATCGAGGGCAGGAAAACGCCCGCTGTTGCGGTCACGGCTGCGTGGACGGCGAGCAACTGCTCCAGCACGGCCCTCAGCCTGTCGAGAGGAAGCGCATTGGCGCCATCCGATTTCGCCGCGACGGGATTGTCGTGCACCTCGAGAAAAATACCGTCGACACCGGCGGCCACCGCAGCGCGAGTCAGGACAGGGATAAACTCCGGCTGTCCGCCACTGACGCCATTACCCGCAGAAGGTGTCTGGACCGAGTGGGTGCCGTCGAAGACCACCGGCGCAAAGCCCCGCATAATCGGAAGCGAACGCATATCGACGACCAGGTTGTTGTATCCGAAGCTCGCGCCTCGTTCCGTCAGGGAGACGCGCTCGTTCCCGCTCTCGCGGACCTTCTCCACAGCATGGCGCATGTCCCACGGCGCGACAAACTGGCCCTTTTTCACATTCACTGCGCCACCGGTTCTGGCCGTAGCCGAAGCGGCCGCGATCAGCAGATCGGTCTGGCGACACAGGAACGCGGGGATCTGCAGCACGTCGACCGCTTCGGCCACAGGCTCGCAGTCCGCGGCAGTGTGAACGTCGGTCAGCACGGGAAGGCCGGTGCTCTCGCGGATGGCGCGCAGAATACGGCAGCCCTCCACCAGGCCGGGGCCGCGAAAGCTCTTGATGGAGGTGCGGTTGGCCTTATCGAAGCTGGCCTTGAAGATGAGCGGTATGCCCAGCTCTGAGGTTATGCGCTGGATGGCGTCGGCAAGCATGCGCGCATGGGATTCAGACTCCAGCACACAAGGGCCCGCAATGAGGAAAAGCTTGCCCCCGCCGACCGAGATCCGGCTGTCTATTTCGAAGGTTTGGTTCACATTCTTATTTGACCATAGGGCCGGAAAAGCCGCAGTACCAGCTGCCTACGGCTACAAGAGCAGCTCCCAGTTCTGTCCCACAAGATCCTTTCCAAAGCTGTGGTGCTTCTCTTCTTCCATGAGACGATAACCCTCGTTCTCATAAAGATGGCGTGCGGCGTCGAGGACGCTATTGGTCCAGAGAATGATCCTGCCGTAGCCGGCCTGACGGGCGAAGCGGGTACACTCGGCTACCAGAGTCCGGCCAAGGCCAAGGCCGCGTGCGGATGGCTCGACGAGGAGCAGGCGAAGCCGCGCTGCGTCGACAGCCTTGGTGTCCTTTACGAGGAAGACGCAACCAAGGCGGACGCCATTTCGATCGCCGATCCAGCAACGCTCACGCTGAGGGTCGAAGTTGTCGACAAAATCGGCTGTGATGCGGGCCACCAAGGCTTCGAAGCGTTCATCCCAGCCATACTCCTGGCTATAGAGAGCACCGTGCCGCTCAACAACCCAGCCAATATCTCCGGCGCGATGTGAGCGCAGGATACAAGGCTCAAGCGGGGTCATAGGGGCTGCCTGTGGACTGAGCAGGGACTCTATCGCGGCCATGGAGCTGACCAGAAGGCCTCGGCCTTCGGCATCCAGATGCTGAATCATCTGCTGAACCTGCTGGCTGGAGCGAAGGTCAAGGCCTGTGAACTCTTTTCGCCCGGCCCTGGTCAGCGTCAAAAAGCGTTGTCGACCGTCGGCGGCCGAAGCCTTTCGGCTGATCAGCTTTCTGCTGCTGAAGCTGCGCAGGAGACGGCTCAGATATCCCATGTCGAGATCGAGTGCGGCGGCGATCTCAGAGGCTGTGGGCCGGTCGCGGGAGACGATCTCATAAAGCACCCGAACCTCGGCGAGCGAGAACTCACTCTCGAGGAGCCCTTCCTGCAACGTGCCAATCGTGCGAGTATAAAACCGGCTGAAGCGACGGACCGCGGCTATCTGTTCTTCAGGAGCGGATGTAAGCGGCAAAGGTCTCTCTCCGACGACTAATTGACATAGTCAACTGATTGATTGACCCTTGTCAACTATTCCCTCCGGGATCGCACAGCCATTCTCTTCACAACTTGAGAGAACGTCCAAGCCCGGAGAGGACAAGCGTCATAAAGGAGAGCCCGCGACGGCTGTCTTCGCTCCGTGCCCGCCTGAAAAGCTGCCACAGGCTGGGCGGCGCCACCTCCTGCCGTTGCTCTACATTCGCCTGCGCCAGCACCTTCATCAGCCTGTCCAGCACCTCAGGATCGAGCTCGGTCAGCATCTTGGCCGCCGTCAGCAAGTTGCGGATTGCGGCCACGCCCTCGGGCTGACTTGCGTATTTTGAGATCGTGCTGACGATCGAATCTCGCGCGCCGATCATGCCATGCAGCAGATCGAGTACGCCCTCCCGACGCGCCGCTTCGAGCACCTCATAAAGCAGCAGCAGCGCTTCCGCATGTTCTTCGGGAGCTTTCTCCAGCTTGCGCAGAAAATCAGCCTTGAAGTCGACCGTGACGGGTTTGAAGGCGATGGGACGTGCCATGGCAACTCCTGGAAAAGAGGTGGAACCTAGATGGTTGTAGAGCTGATCTGCACCAGCTTGTCGGCAGGCGCCGTGCCGGGCAGACGGTAGTCGCTCCGGGCCCACTTGCGCTCGATTTCGATTCCCGGCTGCGGAGTGCGCGTGCCATACCGGAAGTTTCTGCGTGGCAGAGGCGAGTCGCCCTGCTCGGGAAGCAGCGTCATGCTTACGGCGGTCTCTTTGAATGCGGGCGTGTGGGTGGTACGGTCGGTAAAGCTGCTGGTGACCTTGTTGACCGGCTCGGTTGTAGAGTTGAGCGGCATATAAAGCTGCTTGCCTTTCACCCGATCCGAGATTAGCACCTGGACGCGCACCTTGCCGTGAGGCGAAGTGACCTGAACGAAGCGGCCCGTCGTCACACCGCGTTCGGCGGCCAGCTCGGGCGAGACCTCCAGCCACGTTCCGGGCGTCATATCCCGGATACCCGCAGTCCGATAAGTCATGCTGCCCTGCTCGAAGTGCTCCAGCAGGCGGCCATTGTTGAGGTGCAGATCGTAAACGCTGCTGGTCTCCTCGGAGGGCGGCAGGTACTCAATGGGATGAAACTTGGCTTTGCCGTCGGGAAAGGGAAACTTCTCTGTAAACAGGATCGGCGAATCGGTCCCGTCGGCGGCCACGGGCCATTGCAGGCTCTTGTACCCTTCCAGCCTTTCGTACGTGACGCCGGCAAACAGCGGAGTCAGGCGCGCCACCTCATGCATAATGTCCGACGGGTGCTTGTACTTCCAGTTGCCGCCCATGCGGTTCGCAATCATCTGAATGATCTCCCAGTCGGACTTGGACTCGCCGAGCGGCTCCATCGCCTTGTACAGGCGCTGAATGCGGCGTTCGGTGCTGGTGAACGTTCCATCCTTTTCGAGAGAAGAAGTCGCCGGCAGAACCAGGTCGGCATACCGCGCGGTCTCCGAGAAGTTGATGTCCTGCACGATGAGGAAGTCAACCTTGCTCAACGCCTCGCCGACGAAGTTCGCGTTCGAGTCCGACGTGATGGTGTCTTCGCCTTTGATGTAGAGTGCCTTCAGCCTTCCATCCAGAATGGCGTCGATCATCTCGTGGTTGTCCAGGCCCTTGGTCGTCGGCAGCGTCACGCCCCAGTCGGCTTCGAACTTCGCGCGCACGGCGGGATCGTCGACCTTCTGGTAGCCGGAGAAGACATTAGGCATCGAGCCGAAGTCGCTTGCGCCCTGGACGTTGTTATGGCCGCGCAGGGGATACGCACCCGCGCCGGGACGCATGTAGTTGCCGGTCAGCAGTAACAGGTTTGAGATCGCGGTCGCCGTCTCGGAGCCGCCGCAATGCTGCGTCACGCCCATCGCAAACAGCAGGCAGACGCCATCGGCCGCGGCAATCTCGTGAGCCACCGCCCTCATCGTGCTCGCCGGGACGCCGGTCACGCGTTCGGCGTAGTCCATGGTGTACGGCTCAAGGGACTTCTTGAAACCCTCAAAGTTGTTGACCCATTTATCGACAAAATCCATCTTCGCCAGGCCGCTGTCCAGGATGTACTTCGACATGGCGCACAGATACACGGCATCGGTCGAAGGATTGGGCTGGAGGAAGATGTCGGCGCGTTCGGCCATCTCGTGCCTGCGCAGATCGGCGACAATCAGGCGCTGTCCGCGGTGCTTGTGCGAGCGCTTGATGCGCGTGGCGAGCACGGGATGGTTCTCCGCCGGATTGGCTCCCACGATCATCACCAGGCCGGCCTTTTCGATATCCGCGATCGAGCCTGCATCTCCGCCGTACCCCACGGTGCGCTGCAACCCCGTCGTTGCGGGATTCTGACAGTACCGCGCGCAATTGTCGACATTGTTGGTTCCAATCACGGCCCGGGAGAGCTTCTGCATCAGATAGCTCTCTTCGTTGGTGCATTTCGACGAGGCGATGAACGCCAGCGCATCCGGGCCGCTCTCTTTCAGGATGCGTTTGAAGGTCGCTTCGACGATGTCCAGCGCTTCGTCCCACGTGATCTCGCGGAAGCCTTCACCATCGCGGAGCAGAGGCTTCACCAGCCGGTCGTCCGAGTTGACGTGCCCCCAGGCGAACTTGCCCTTGACGCAGGTCGAGATGCCGTTGGCCGGTCCGTGCGCCGGCTCGATCTTCAGAATGTGGCGCTCCTTGGTCCACACGTCGAAGGTGCAGCCAACGGCGCAGTAGGTACAGACGGTCTTGGTGCGCTTCGTGCGCTGGTTGCGCATCTCCGCCTCCATCTCGGAGAGCGCGAGAATAGGCCCATAACCGATCGGAGGCTCGATCCCCTTCACCGTATCGATCATCTCGTCGAGTGCCTTGGTGGGAAGATTGGTCAGATAGCCGGCCTCGCCCAGCATGGAAGTTTCCATCAGCGCATTGCACGGGCACACCGTCACGCAATGTCCGCAGGAGACGCAGCTCGATCCGTCGATTTTTTCTCCGCCATCCCAAAGCACTCGCGGGTGGTCGCTTTCCCAGTCGATCGACAGAGTCTCGTTAACCTGCACATTCTGGCACGACTCCACGCACCGCCCGCACAGGATGCACTGGTCCGGATCGTAACGGTAGAAGGGGTTCGAGTGATCCTGCGGATACGGCTTGGTCAGGAAGGGCCGCGCCTGGTGCTTTACATCGAGCACCGCGGTCGTATTGTGGATCGTGCAGTTCTGGTTGTTGTTGTCGCAAACCGTGCAGTAGAGCATGTGATTCTGCAGAATGCGGTCGAAGGCCTCGCGCTGCGCGACATCCACAGCCTCACCCTCGGTCTCCACCTTCATGCCCCCGGCGACCTTGGTAGCACATGCGCGCACCAGTTCGCCATTCACCTTCACCATGCAGGTATCGCAGCTCTCGATTGGCCCCATCTGCTCCAGGTAGCAGACCTGCGGCACGGCGCGGAGCATCTGCACTTCGGTTCGACGGTTCAGAAGGTCGATCAGCAGTTCGCCGGACCGGCCGGGCACTTCCAGCCCGTCGAGGGTGATCTGCGTGTTGGGCGTGTGATCGGCAGGCGTATTGAGGAGAGATTTGGTAATGGCCATAAAGTGTTTGTGATGCCGGGGAGAGAGCAGATGTTTCCCGCACCCATCCTAGCCCATCCTCAGCCTGACCCTGATCCCTGTTTGCGTGTCACGAAGTAAAGCACGAAGAAAATTCAGGACTTCGCCATGGCCCGTCCATCGAGAACCTGCTTCGCCGCCCGCACACCCGAACGCATCGCCGCGTGGACGGTTCCCCAATGGCCGGTTATATCGGTATGCTCGCCTGCGAAGAAAAGTGTGTCCTCCACCGGTTCGCTCATACGCCGCGATGCATCAAGCCCCCCGGTCGCCACATAGCTGTATGCGCCCTGGGTGAACTCATCCTGCTGCCAGTCATGCGTCCAGCAGCCTCGCAGCCTCGCCGCAAGTTGCCCTGGAGTCACACCCAGGATCTTCGCCAGGGTCGTGCAGCCGTACCTGCCCAGTTCCGCGGCGTCCATGCCCGCCAGAGCCGCTGAGCGCGGGCCTCCGACCCAGCCCGTGATCGTGTCGCTGGGCTCCGGGTGAGGCGTCCACCACACGGGCGGCATCTCCGAATAGGCAAAGAGGAAACTCATCTCCTTGAGCTTCGATTGCAGCTCCGGCTGCGAAGGCAACTGCTCCTGGAGCCAACCCCTCCAGCCCGGCTCAAACAGCAGCGTAAACCGGCGGACCTGCCCCATGCGCAGACCTTCCGCCGCATCCAGAATTCCCCTCGGCGGCGGCGTCATGGCAACACTTCCGCTCTGCAACACACCCAGCGGAAGCGTCACAATACAGTGCGGTGCGCTTACTTTCCCCCCGGCGAATAGGACCTCGACCTCGCCTCCGTGCCAACGAATCTCCCGCACCGGCGTTCCGGTCTGCACCCTGCCGCCGTGCTCGGCAATCCTCCGCGCCAGGTACGCCGGAAGCTGGTCGTAGCCGCCGCGCAGCCGATAGTTGCGGTGGCTCCCGTTGGCGTCCTCGGCCTCCTGCTGCGCGCCCAGGGCTGCCGCGCTTACCACGCGATGGTCGGCCGCGTTGAAGCCTTCCACAAAGCCGATGATGCGTTCGCGCTCCTCCTCCGGCCTCTGGTCGCGGTCGAGATACTCCGCGAAGCTGAGATCCGGCCCGTCAAAGTCCTTCAGCTTCTCCAGTGGTTCGAAGACGCTGTCGCTACCGCCGCTGCAATCGGTCAGGGTGCCATCCTCGAAGCAAAGCTGCGCCCCGCCGCGTTCGTAGGTTTCCAGGCCAATCTCGTCGATCAATGCCCAAAGCTCCGCTGGCCGGCCGTGGATAAACTCCGCGCCGGATTCGATCGCCTCGCCACTGATATGGTGCGTAAGGATGCGTCCGCCGATGCGGTCCTGTGCCTCAACCACCAGCACCTTCAGCCCAGCCTCCGCCAGGGCGCGAGCTGCCGTCAGGCCGGCCATTCCGGCGCCGATCACCAGCACATCGTTTGGTGCCTCCGCCATAATTCGGTTGGATGCGCGATCCAGCGATACGCACAGCTATAGGTGCGCACGCGAGGCGGATGGCTCTCCGAAGCGTTCCCGCACGACCATCATTCCGTCTTCAGTAGTCGTGGCCCGGCCCTCCAGTTGAGCATCCTCCGCGGCCTCCAGCATCGCCTTGAACTCCGGTCCGGGCCGGTACCCCGCGGCGATCAGGTCGCGGCCGGTGACCAGAAGCTTCGGCCTCATGGTCTCGACGGGCGCGGCCTCGTAGTGGTGCTTGGCAAAGTCGTAGAGCCGCAGATCGCCGTGCGCGGAGTTCACGTCCATCCAATGCAGCGCGAGGTGTTCCTCGAACCGCGGCAGCCGCAAAAACCGCTTCAGCGTCGACTCGCGCATCTGGAGGATATCGCCGAAGCGCATGTGATTCTTCACCAGCGCGACGATCTGTTCGGTGTCTTCGTTCGAGAAGCGCAGCCGCCGCAGAATCTCCTCCGCCATCCGCACCCCGACCTCTACGTGGCCATCGAAGCGAATGCGGTCGCCCGGCTTGTTCGGGTCGGGCGGCCGAAACGTCGCCGGCTTGCCGATATCGTGCAGCAGCGCGCCCCACCCCAGCGTCGCCGGTGCGCCGGGCCTCAGCTTTTCCAGCAGAAGCATCGTATGCACCCACACATCGCCCTCGGGATGGAACTGCGGCGGCTGCGCAACGCCGTGCATCTTCACCGCCTCGGGCAGCACCTGGGCGAGCAGACCCGTCGTGTCCAGCAGCTCGAACGCCCGCCGTGCATGGCCCTCCGTCAACATCAGCGTCAGCTCTTCGCGAATGCGCTCGCAGCTCACCTGCCCGATCCCCGGTGCCGCTGCGCTTATCGCCTGCAACGTTCGCGGCTCAACCTCGAAGCCCAGCCGCGAGGCGAACCGTACTGCCCGGAGCATCCGCAGCTTGTCCTCGGCAAATCGCAGCCCCGGATCGCCGATAGCCCGCACAATCCCAGCCTTCAAATCGTCACGCCCGTCCACAAAGTCGAGCGTCCCCGCTGCGGCATCGCCCGTTTTTTCAAAGATCACTGGGTCGAGCAGCATGCCGTTGATCGTAAAATCGCGCCGCAGCACATCTTCGCGCGGATCGGTCGAGAACTGCACCGCATCCGGCCGCCGCCCATCGCTATAGGCGCCGTCGTGGCGGAACGTGGCGACCTCGGTGGCAATCTCCGACCCGTCGCGTCTGGGAGTGCAGACCAGCACAACCCCAAAGTGCGCCCCCACCGAGTAGGTCTTCGCGAACCGCCCCATCACCGCCTCCGGTGTCGCGCTGGTCGCCACGTCGAAGTCCTTCGGCTCCAGCCCGAGCAGCAGGTCGCGAACGCATCCCCCGGCAAAGTACGCCTGCTCTCCGGCGCGTCGCAGCGCGAGCACAATCTCTCGTGCGGCACTGTACTGCGGGCTGTCCTTCCAGCGATCTGCCATATCCTTTTGATCCATGTCTTTATGATAGAGAGATGCGCGAAACCCCACGCAGTGGCCTGATCCTGGGCATTGAAAGCTCCTGCGACGAGACCGCTGCCGCCGTCGTCCGCTCCGGCACCGACGCGTTATCGAACGTCGTCGCCTCGCAGATGGCGCTCCATGCGAACTACGGCGGCGTCGTGCCGGAGCTTGCCTCACGCGAACACCTCCGTAATATCGTGCTGGTCGTGCGTGAGGCAATCGCACGCGCCGGGATCAGCTACGCCGACCTGGACGCCATTGCCGTCACGGAAGGGCCCGGCCTCGCCGGAGCGCTCCTCGTCGGCATCACCTTCGCCAAAGCCCTCAGCTTCGGCCTCGATAGGTCGCTCATCTCCGTCAACCATCTCGAAGGTCACATCCACGCCGTTCTCATGGAGACCCGCCAGCGCACCGAAACTCCAATGGAACTCCCCCTCCTGGCGCTCGTCGTCTCCGGCGGCCACACCCACCTCTACCTCGCGCGGCAGCACGCACCCATATCCACCTGGACCTATCGCAACGTGGGCCGCACAGTGGACGACGCCGCCGGAGAGGCATACGACAAGGTCGCCAAGCTGCTCGGCCTCGGCTACCCCGGCGGCCCCTGGATCGACGCGCTCGCCCCCCACGGCAACCCTCGTGCCGTGCCCTTCACCTTCGGCCACATCAAGCCGCGCGCCCCTCGCCAGGGGGTGACCAACAAAAAAGCCCCCGCCACCTCCGAAGGCCCGCACTTCGACTTCTCCTTCAGCGGCATCAAGACGGCCGTCCTGCGCTATGTCGAAACCCACCGCATGCGCGAAAGCATCGAGACCCGCCGCGCAGCTCTTGCCGCAGACCCCGCCCTTACGCCCAAAACCGCACATACCCTCTGCGACCAACAGACTCTCGACCTGATCGCCTCGTTTCAATACGCAGTCGTAGGCAACCTGCAGCGCCAGACCTTCGCCGCCGCCGAATCCCTTGGCGCGCGGTCCATCGTGGTCTCGGGCGGTGTCGCGGCCAACACGGAGCTTCGCCGCCGCCTCCAGGCCGAAGCTGACCGGCGCGGACTTCCTATCGCCTTCCCGTCCCTCGCCCTCTCGACCGACAACGCCGCCATGATCGCCGCCGCCGCATGGCCGAAGTTCCTCGCCCACGACCTCGCCCCGGACGATCTCGGCGCAACCCCGCAGCTTCGACTGGGCCAGCCATAGGCCGACACCACGCAGCACCCATTGGCATCAGCTAAAATCATCAAGGAATTCCAAGCGAGAGCAGTCTGCACCGCGCCACACGCGCCGGCTGCGGCAGGACACACAGCAGGTGGCAGTCATCGAACTCTTCAACACCCTGGGCGGCAAAGTCGAGACGCTAGCCCCCGTCGGCGCGCCCGCGCTGCGCATGTATTGCTGCGGCCCCACCGTCTACGACTACGGCCACATCGGAAACTTCCGCACCTTCCTCCATGTCGACATCCTCCGCCGCGTCATTCGCCAGCATGGCATCCCGGTCGAGCACGTCATGAACATCACCGATGTGGACGACAAGATCATCCGCAACGCGGGCCTCGCAGGCCAGCCCATCGCCGAATACACGCAGAAGTTCGAGCGCGCCTTCTTCGAGGACCTCGACGCCCTCGCCATCGAGCGGCCCGAGCACATCTCCCACGCCACCGCATGCATTCCGGACATGGTTTCGCTCATCCAAACCCTCGCCGCCAGGGATATCGCCTACCAGACCGAGGACGGAAGCTGGTACTTCCGCATCGCCCGCTTCCCCGAATATGGCAAGCTCTCGAAGAAAGACTTCGACGGCATCGAAGATGGCGCCCGCGTCGATGTGGACGAGTACGAGAAGGACGCGGCCCGCGACTTCGCCCTGTGGAAGGCCGCAAAACCCGGCGAGCAGAGCTGGGATACAGCTCTCGGCACCGGCCGGCCCGGATGGCATATCGAGTGCTCCGCCATGGCGACCAAATTCCTCGGCGACAACTTCGACCTCCACGCGGGCGGCGAAGACCTCATGTTTCCGCACCACGAGAACGAGATCGCCCAGTCCGAATCGGCCTCAGGCCAGACCTTCGCGCGTCACTGGATGCATGTCCGCTTCCTCCTCGTCGAAGGCAGGAAGATGTCGAAGTCCGAGGGCAACTTCTACACCCTGCGCGACTTGCTGCTGAAGGGCTACCGCGCATCGGCGATCCGGTTCCTGCTCGTCTCGGTGCCCTACCGCCACCAGATGAACTTCACCTTCGACGGCCTCATCGAGTCGACCAACGCCGTCGACCGGCTGAGAACCTTTCACCAGCGTATGGTCAAGGGCGGCTTCGCGCCTGGCCTCGATCCCGATATCGCCGCCGCTGCCGCAAAAGCCGAGCATGACTACACCGCGGCTCTCGCCAACGACCTCAACACCGCCGAGGCCCGCGCCGCCATCTTCGACCTCGTCCGCGCCGCCAACTCCGCCGCGGATTCAGGCGCACTCCGCGCTGACAATGCCGCCCAGATCCTGAAAGTCCTCGCGCTCTTCGACGGCGTCTTCGCCGTGCTCGAAGATAAGGACGCCGCCATCACACGCGCCGCGCTCGCCTGGGCTGAAGCCGAGGGCCGCATCGGCGAAGCATCCGCCGAACTCGTCGCCACCCTCTCTCTCTCCGATAGCGACATCGACCGCCTGGTGGCCGAACGTACCCAGGCCAAGAAGGCCCGCAACTTCGCCCGCGCAGACGCCATCCGCAACGACCTGCTGGCAAAGGGCATCCTCATCGAAGACTCCAAGGATGGCGTCCGCTGGAAAAGAAAGTAAGCCCGCTGGAAAAGAAAGTAAGCCCGCTGGAAAAGAAAGTAAGCCCGCTGGAAAAGAAAGTAAACCGCCGGAAGAGAAAACAACCCGCCTGGAAGTCCAAACACTATGACAGCATCGTTCTCACCCCGCCTCCGTATTCTGTCAACCGCGGCCGTTTCTCTCCTGGCCGCCATGCTCTGTCTGGCAGGCCCTATCCGGGCAGCCGCCCAGCCGCCCGCTCCCAACACGACCGAGTGGGACAGCGATGCCCTCAACCTGCGCCTCTTTTACCCCTCGGACCTGGACCAGAGCGACGCCGCCCAGGTAATCCAGGGCGGCCACTTCGACCTGTTCGGCATCTCGGGCGCCGCCGATCCGAAACTCGCCGAGGCGACCCGCTGTCTGCGCCCCCTCCTCCTGCTCCGGCGTTCCCACTCGCCTGAAGCGGAGCCCACCCGGACCAATCCCGCTCCGGACGCCGAAAACCGCGTTCCCAACGCATCCGGGGCCGGAGCGAGCGCAACCATTCTGCTGGCCGAGCTCGACGTCGCCTGCCTCTCGACCACGCAGGGCAACAGCACCAGGCTGCTCGCCGACATGGCCGAGATCGTCAACAAGGTTCCCGGCATGACCTCCATCGCGCAGCCCGCGTACTACACCGTGGGCTATCAGAAGGTTCACATGGCGGCCGCGCAGGGCAAGCCGCAAGCCCAGGGCTCGCCGGAGGACGGTGCCCAGGCCTCGAACTCCTCCGAGCTCTTCACCATGGGCATCTCCACCAACTGGAACAACCATCTGCTGGTCTGGTACTTCTCCTCAAATAACATCGACACTCTGAACCGCATCACCAAAACGGGCGTCCGCTTCGGCCGGGCCCAGACCGCCCCGATCTATCCCGTTCTCATCGGCACAGCGGCACAGTAGCAAAAATCTCGGCGTCCCGGAACGTGGAGCCCGGATAGAAGCTTAGGAGCCTCTACCCGGATCCCTTATCCGCCAAGCGAATCGCCGCAAATTGCCGTCGTATCGCGATGCAGACTCCCCAGCCACAGCGGCAGATCGATCTTCCGCGTCGTCAGGTCCCCGGTCAAAACCAGGGCGAGCATTGCATCCTGAATCTCCGGCGTAAGATCGGCAAAAGAGTAGCCGGTGCGGCTGCGCGCCATCGTATCCAGTTCATTCAGTCCGACCTGGTACTCGATCTCCGGCATCGCCCGCGTGGAAGTATGAGCCCCTTCGGCCTCCCCGCCCGCCAGCAGCGCATCGACCCGCGCCGCCACCTGTTTCGGGTCGGCGCCGCACGGCAGCAGGCGGTCTAACAATGCGCCCAGAGTGACAAACTGCGAAATGTTTAAGGCCTGCGGTACATAGATCGCACCGCGATCTACCAGGTCCCTCAGCCGCGTGCTTTCCGCGGATTCGGGGTTGCGTTCGGTGCTGGTGACTCCACAGGATCCAATATTGATCGACACGTGTTGATCTCCTATACCCGCTGGCCCACTGGGTCTATGAGCGAATGACCGACGGGGCCTGGAAGCGGGACGAAATGCCGCCTTATTTGGACTCGCCGGGGTGAGGAAGATCGCTGCAACACCCCGGGAGTGCTTCTACCGCAAAAAGGGGATTTCAGTTTTGAGGCGTCCGTGTTTCCGGCATCTCCCGGCAAAAACGCGGAAGAGGACCAGACGTATCCGAGGCAGGGAAGCGGAGGAGTTCAGCAGAGTAGACAGGTCCCGGTACAATGTGCGAAAGGACGAAACTCATCGTACTCATCAAGGTTTTGAAGCTACATCCCGCCGCGAAGTTGCCTGCGTATGCGCATTCGGGGCCATTTGGCGACCTCGCTGCCGACCTTTACGCGGCGGAGGCAGCTTCACTGCCCATCGGTGCCACCCGGGCGGTCGCAACCGGCATTGCGCTGGAATTTCCCGCAACTCACGGCGCCTTGGTCGAAGATAGGTCCGGGCTGGCGTTGCGCGGGGTCACCACCCTGGCCGGAGTCATCGATCCGGGATACCGTGGCGAGATCAAGGTCGTGCTGGCCAACCTGGCCGGCGAGCCGGTAGAGATCGCGGCAGGCGACAGAATCGCACAGCTACGCATCGTCCAGAGGATCGAGGCAATCTTCGAAGAGGCCATCGAACTGGCGGAAGCCCCGCGTGGGCCAAGAGGCTTCGGCAGTACCGGGGCGTAAAGCCCCGCCCCGCGCGCTGGCGTATCCTCTGGGCTGAAGAAGTTCAGGAGTGTGTGCAATGAGCGAAGCAGCCGGAGGTCGGACGCCGTGGCCGGAGTTGCCCTGGGATCGATGGCAGGCAACCGCCAACACGCTGCACATGTGGACGCAGATCGTCGGCAAGACCCGGCTGGCCCTCACTCCGCTGCAGAACCACTGGTGGAATGTGCCCTTGTATGTCACGGCGCGCGGGCTCGGCACCTCGGCCATGCCCTTTAAAGACGATGTGCTGGATATCGAGTTCGACTTCGTAACGCACGAGCTGCACCTGCGGCTTGGGTCCGGCGCGATCCGGATTCTGAAGCTCAGGCCCCGAACGGTGGCGGACTTCTATCGCGACTACATGGCGTCTCTCGCGGAGCTTGGAATCTCCGTGACGATCCATCCCATGCCCGTCGAGGTCGCCCATCCCATCCGCTTCGATCTGGACACGGAGCACGCATCCTATGACCCCGCTTACGCGCATCGCTTCTGGCAGGCGCTGGTCCAGGCCGAGGCGGTCTTCCGCAGGTTCGGCACCAGCTTCCTCGGTAAGGTCAGTCCGGTGCACTTCTTCTGGGGCAGCTTCGACCTGGCGGTGACGCGCTTTTCAGGTCGTGGCGCCCCGCCAAGGCCGGGTGCGGACAAGGTCCAGGCCGAGGCCTACTCGCACGAGGTCATCAGCGCCGGATTCTGGCCCGGCAATGGAGGCTACGGCGCGGCGGCCTTCTATTGCTACGCGGCGCCTGTGCCTCAGGGACTTTCGGAGGCCGCAATTCGACCCGCAGCCGCCGGATGGGACAAATCGCTAGGTGAGTTTGTCTTCAGGTACGACGACATGCGGGCGCAGCCTTCGCCGGACGACGCACTCATCCAATTCCTGGAGAGCACATACGCGGCAGCCGCGGACGCAGCGAAGTGGGATCGTGCCGCGCTCGAAAGGCGCTGAGCAACGCGCGCCTTCTGGCCGATGGTCGCGGAGGGATGGCGAACATGCGACAATCTTAATTAGCGAGCCATGCCAAATCAGCAAGCCGAGCAAGCCAGTGCAGTCCCCTCCCCAGCAACCATCACTCCGGCGCTGCTTAAGCAGCACAGCATCACCCCGGAGGAGTACACCCGCATCGAAGCCGCGCTCGGACGCACCCCATCCCTCACCGAACTGGGTATTTTCTCGGTCATGTGGTCGGAGCACTGCTCGTATAAGTCGTCGCGCGTTCATCTCAAGCGGCTCCCCACTCGGGGCGAGCGCACCAGCGGACCGGGCAGCGTAGTCCAGGGGCCCGGAGAGAACGCCGGAATCATCGACGTAGGCGACGGCTGGGCCTGCGCCTTCAAGATCGAATCCCACAACCACCCCAGCTACATCGAGCCCTACCAGGGCGCGGCGACCGGCGTCGGCGGCATCCTGCGAGACATCTTCACCATGAATGCAAGGCCGCTCGCGGTGATGGATTCCCTGCGCTTCGGCCCATTGGATGAGGCCGAGCCGGACGAGGCATTGCGCCGCAGAAACCACCAGATCGCAACCGGCATAGTCCACGGCGTAGCCGGCTACGGCAACTGCTTCGGCGTCCCCAACCTGGGCGGCGAGACCCGCTTCGAGACCTGCTATTCGGGCAATCCCCTGCTGAACGCCTTCGCCCTTGGCCTCGTCCGCAGCGATGAAATCTTCTATGCCAGGGCCACCGGCGTAGGCAATCCGGTCATCTACGTCGGCGCGAAGACCGGGCGCGACGGCATCCACGGCGCAACCATGGCCTCCGAGGAGTTCACCGAAGGCTCCGAACAGAAGCGCCCCAACGTCCAGATGGGCGATCCCTTCATGGAAAAACTCCTGCTCGAAGCCTGCATCGAAGCCATGGCGACCGGCGCGGTGCTCGGCATTCAGGATATGGGCGCGGCAGGCCTCACCTGCTCCACCTGCGAGATGGGCGCGCGCGGCGACCTCGGCCTCACCGTCGAACTCGACCTCGTCCCCCAGCGCGAGACCGGCATGTCCAGCTACGAGATCATGCTGTCCGAGTCACAGGAGCGGATGCTCCTCGTCGCCGACAAGCCTCGCGCCCAGCAGGTCCTCGATGTCTTCGCCAAATGGGGCCTCGACGCCTCCATCGTCGGCACCGTGACCGAAAAGCCGAACATGGTCATCACCCAGCACGGCGAACTCGTAGCCGACATCCCCAACAAATCGCTGACCGATGACGCCCCGCTCTACCACCGGCCCGTAGGCGTCTGGAAGGCCCCCGTCCCACTCGATCCTCCCGCGCACATCCTCGAAGAGTTGAAGCAGCCGCGCGACTACACCGCCGACCTCAAAAAGCTGCTGGCCGGCGCGAACATCTGCGACAAACGCTGGGTCTTCGAACAGTACGACTCCATGGTCCAGACCAACACCGTGCAGGGCCCCGGCGGCGAGGCCGGCGTCATGCGCATCAAGGGTACAGGCGCCCCAGGGCACGAGCGCGGCCTCGCCATGGCCCTGGCAGGCAACGGCCGCTGGACCTACCTCGACCCCAGACTCGGAGCCATGCACGCCGTAGCCGAAGCCGCCCGCAAGGTCGCCTGCACCGGAGCCACTCCAGTCTCCGCCACCAACTGCCTGAACTTCGGCAACCCCGAAAAACCCGAGATCATGGCCCAGCTCTCCCAGGCCATCGACGGCATCGCCGAGGCCTGCAACGCCCTCGGAACCCCCGTCACCGGCGGCAACGTCTCCCTCTACAACGAAACCCGCGGCGAGGGCATCTACCCCACCCCAGTCATCGGCATCGTCGGCATCATCGACGACGTCACCAAAGCCGTCCCCGCTGCCTTCCAGCAGGCCGGCGATACGGTCCTCTTCCTCTCCGCCTTCACCGGCAAAGGCCGCGACATCTTCCCCGAGATTGGCTCGACCGAATACGCAAAAAGCCAGGCAATGCCGCTCTGGGGCCGGCCTCCCGGCATCGACCTCCAGCAGGAAGCCGCACTCCACAAGGCGTTGATCGCGCTCGCTGCCCACGGCCTGCTCCGTTCTGCTGCCGATATCTCCGACGGCGGCTCCGCAGTCGCCTTCGCCAAGGCCTGCTTCCCACGCCACCTCGGCGTAGCCATCACGCTGGCCATGTCAGCCGACGACGCTTTTTCCGTCAAAGAGAAGCTCTTCAGCGAGATCGCCTCATCCATCATCGCGACCGTCGATCCGGCAAAGCTCGATGCCGTCCGCGCCGTGCTCGCGCAACACCCCGGCGTCTGGGTACATCCCCTCGGCGAAGTCACGACCGACCGATACACCTTCAACATCGGCGGTCAAACCATCATCGACCAACCCATCGAAGCTCTTCGCACCTCCTGGTCCGGTGCCCTCGAAGCCCAGTTAGCCGGCGAGGTGGTCACCGCATGATCGACCTCTCGCCATTCAAAAGCGCCTTCGGGCAACTGCAGAGCGCCATTGTCGAGCAGGCCCGCGAGCCTCAGCGCATCCTGCTTCGCGCCGGGCTCATCCAGACGTTCGAGTACACGTTCCAACTTTCTCATAAGATGATCCGGCGTTATCTCTCCGCAACGGAACCAAGTCCGGCGGCTGTCGCGGAACTGACCTTCGAAGGGTTGATTCGGCGAGCCGATGAGCTTGGGCTGGTCATCTCGCCCGTAGCCACGTGGAAAGACTTCCGCCAGGCCCGCACAGACACAGGCCATACTTACAACGAAAAGAAGGCGGAAAGCGTCCTCACTCGCATCCCGGCCTTCGCCCAGGAAGCGGCGTTTCTGTTGAAACGGCTTGAGGAGAGGACGCAATCGAATGCCTGACACCGCGACCATCGAGATCACACCAGAAGAAGCTCTTATCGTCCGATCAATCCTGCAGCAGCGAATCCCCGATCGCCCTGTGTGGGTCTTCGGCTCGCGTTCCAACGGGAAGGCCAGGCGACGCTCCGATCTCGATCTCGCTGTCGGCGGCGACGAGCCGCTCTCGTTGCGCGTCCGCGGCGAACTTGCCGAGGACTTCGATCAATCCGACCTGCCGTACAGGGTCGATGTCGTCGATCTCGCCAGCATCACCCCCGAATTCCACGAACGTATCGAACAGGACTTCATCCCCGTGTGCGCCCTCCCCGACACTGATACCGAAGACGCCACCCCCTTCGACAAACTCCGCGAAGAATGCGGCGTCATGGCCATCTACAACCATCCCGACGCCGCCCGCATGACCTACTGGGGCCTCTACTCCCTGCAGCATCGCGGCCAGGAGTCCGCCGGAATCGCCTCCGCCGACGGCCAGCAGGTCAACGACATCAAGGGCATGGGCCTCGTCTCCGAAATCTTCACCGACGACGTCCTCGCCAAGCTCCCCGGCCACATCGCCATCGGCCACACCCGCTACTCCACCACAGGCGACTCCGCCCTGCTCAACGCGCAGCCCATCTCGGTCGAATCCACCAAGGGCCTCATCGCCATCGCGCATAACGGCAATCTCGTCAACCTCGGCACGGCCCGCGAGCGCCTCGAACGCGACGGAGCCCTCTTCCAGACCACCTCCGACTCCGAGATCATCATCCAGTTGATCGCTCACTCCAAAGAAACCACGCTGGTCGACTGCATCGCCGACTCGCTCAGCCTGGTTGAAGGCGCATTCTCCATCGTCATGATGACGCGCAACCGCATCTTCGCCGCCCGCGACCCCCACGGCTTCCGGCCGCTCTCCATGGGCCGCATCCCCGGCGTCGACGGCGCGCCCGACACCTTCGTCTTCGCCAGCGAGACCTGCGCCTTCGACCTGCTCCACGCCAAGTACGAGCGTGACGTCAAGCCCGGCGAACTCGTCATGGTCTCCGAGGACGGTGTCACCAGCCGCTACTTCGACACCACCACACCCCAGGCAAGCTGCGTCTTCGAGCACGTCTACTTCGCCCGGCCGGACTCCCGCATCTACGGCCGCTGGGTGCAGAAGTCGCGCGAAGAGATGGGCAAGACCCTCGCCCGCGAATCCGGCGTCCCCGCCGACCTCATCGTCCCGGTCCCGGACTCCGGCGTGACAGCCGCCATCGGCTACGCTGCGGAGTCCCGCATCCCCTTCAACCTCGGCCTCATCCGCAACCACTACGTAGGCCGCACCTTCATCCAGCCGGAGCAGCGCGTCCGCGACTTCGGCGTCCGCATGAAGCTGAACCCCGTCCGCAGCCTGCTCGAAGGCAAGCGCGTCATCCTCATCGACGACTCCATCATCCGCGGAACCACGTCGCGCAAGATCGTTCGCATGGTGCGCGCCGCCGGAGCGACCGAGGTTCACCTGCGCATCTCCTGTCCGCCTACCATCTCGCCTTGCTTCTACGGCGTGGATACCCCAAGCAAGAAGGACCTGATCGCCGCGAACAAGTCTGTGGCAGAGATCTGCGACTATATCGAGGCTGACTCGCTGGCCTATCTCTCCATGGAAGGCTTGCTGCATAGCTGCACCATGGACGAGCCGGCCACGGGGCTCACGGAAAAATCCTTCTGTACCGCCTGCTACACCGGCAACTACCCAACCCAGTGGGTCGATGTCTCGGAGATTCTACCCGCGGTCGCCACCGTTTAAGGAACCTCTGACTCAAATCCTGTCTTCACGTCCGAACCCCACAAACCTGTCATTTCGACCGAAGTGGAGAAACCCGCTGTCTTCCGCTCCGTTCTGTCTTCACATCCGAACCCCACAAACCCGTCATTTCGACCGAAGTGGAGAAACCCGCTTTCTTCACTCTCGTTCCTGTCTCTCCCCTCCACAGATCTCCGAATATCAACCGCTTCAAAAGCTCAATCAGAGCTTCCTTAGCCCAGTCCACCGTTGTCTCCAGTATCAACCCCGACCAACGGGAGGGCCTGTGCAGCAGATGTTGCCAAGACCGGTATACGCGCCACGAAGTGGCCGAGCATCGGGGTCCCCACAAACAGGTCTTCGTTTGTGGGGTGACTAGCGCAGGAGGCCCGTCCGGCAGGACATCTTCGCGGTAGAAGGCCCCTAAACCTTCACCGTACGCAGGTACTCATAGCTCGCCTTCATACTCGCCAGCACCGGTCCGTTCGTTTCATCCTGATCCAGAAACGCATAGCGGATACCCTGTTTGCGAGCCTGCTTCAGCAGCCGCGGCCAGTCGATCGCACCTTTGCCCAGTTCGGTAAAGTGCTCGGAGCTCGCATCCATGTTGTAGCTGACCGGCGCGTTCGCGATCCGGTCTTTCATGTGAACCAGTCTCGCGCGGTCCGCATATCGCGTCAGCATCGTGTAGGGATCCTGCCCGGCCTGCGTCAGCCAGTACATATCGAACTCCAGCTTCACCAGCGCGGGATCGGTCTGCTTCATCAGCTCGGCGAATCCTGTCGTATTGCCCAGCGGCTTGAACTCGTAGTCGTGATTGTGGAAGGCGAACTGCATCCCCGCATCCTTCACGCTCTTGCCCCACTGGTTGAACTTGCCCGCGGCCTCGCGGAACCCTGCGACCGAGGTCCACTGATCCTTCGGCAGCATCGGACAGACCATGTATTCGAGGCCAAGCTGGTGGGCGTAGTCGATCTTCGATTCCAGTCCCACATAATCGAAGTGCCCCGAAGCCGAACGCAGGCCGGAGTCCGCGACAATCCGGCGCAGCTCCGGCGCGGGATGGTTATACGCAATCGGATAAAGCTCAATCTGCGCGAAGCCGATCTGGTGAATCGCACGAAGGACGCCCGCAAGATCCTGCGCAGCCTGCCGCCGAACCATGAAGAGTTGCACGCCATAGATCATCCCGACGCCCGGTTCATCGCCTGAAGGCTCGTTCGCCATCGTACCGGCCAACGCGCTGCTGACCCGGCCAAGGGTGCATCCTGCGGCTGATGCCATAGCGGAAAGACGGAGAAACTCGCGACGTGTCGGCATCAAACTCCTTGCTTGTTGCAATCAGCTTTGCATCCGGCAAGGTGCGCGGCGAGAGCAGTGTGACCTGCCAATCCCGTACGCTACCTGCTTTGTGCATAGTACCTCCTTCGGGATTCATCCGTCCTAAGCTTTGGCGGCATCAAAATACTGTTCTATCTTCGCAAGGTCATCCAGTTCTCAGCTCAACCCAGCAGGACTCCACGCCGAACCTTCAAGGGCGAAGAGGAGCGAATCTCATCCGTAAAGCGTAGACTTGTAGTGTGGCCGTCAGTCAGGATCTGTCGCGGCCTACCATCGCGCTTCTACTTTTCCTCTCCCGGAAGATCGTCCGACTCAACTCGGATTCCAAGAGTCCAGGAATTTCAAAACTCCCTAAGACCCCAAAACCCAAAGACTCGTAAGATCAGCAAGTTCAAGGAGCATCTTCGCGCATGGCCGTTCACCTCATCAATCCCAGCGACAATTCCTTTGGAACTGCGGTCATCACGCCGCGTTGGTTATTCGTACTTGCCGCCGCCACTCCCCGCTCCATGGGCGATCCCATCCTGGTCGACGAATCGCTCGAGCAGCTCGACCCGGAGACCATCCAGCCCGGCGACGTCGTAGGAATCAGCGTCCACACCGGCAACGCCCTGCGCGGATACCAGGTCGGACGGCTGGCCCACGAGCGCGGCGCAACCGTCGTGTACGGAGGCATTCACGCCACCCTGTTCCCCGAGGAGCCCTTCGAGCGCGGCAACGCCGATGCAGTCGTCAAGGGCGACGGCGATGTCGCGTGGGGACAGGTCCTTCGCGACCTCCAGGCTGGCACCGCCAGGCGAATCTACGAAGGCGGCAAGATCGAAGGCGAAGAGTTCCTCGCCGCCCGCTGGGACCTCATGCAGAAGGATAAGTACATGTGGGCATCGGTCCAGACCATTCGCGGCTGCCCGAAGCACTGCTCGTTCTGCTCCGTATGGCGCACCGACGGGCAAAAGCCCAGGCAGCGTTCCTTCGAGAAGGTCATCGACGAAATCATCGACCTCCGCCGCATCGGCTTCCGCTTCATCGCGCTCGCCGACGACAACTTCTACCCCGTCACCCTCACCGATCTCCGCCTCGCCCGGGAGCAGAACAATACCGAGAAGCTCGAGTCGCTGATGCAGATTCGCGCCGAGCGCTTCGCCCTCATGGCGGAGCTGGCAAAGCTGCCCAAGGACATGGTTTTCTTCACCCAGATCACGATGGAGTCGGCCGAAGACACCGACTACCTCGACGCCATGCGCAAGGCAAATATCAAAGGAGCCCTCGTCGGCGTCGAGGCAGTCACCCCCGAAGGCCTCAAGGCCGTCTACAAAGACTTCAACTACTCCGGCGACCGCCTCGTCCAGCAACTCCAGACCTTCCGCAAACACGGCGTCCACGTGCTGGGCTCGTTCATCTTCGGCCTCCCCACAGACAAACCCAGCACCTTCGATGCCACCGTGGAGGTCGCCATGAAGGCCGGCGTCACCTTCGCGCAGTTCGTCATGATGACGCCCTTCCCCGGAACCGTCGACTTCGGCCGCTGGGAGAAGGAGCAGGCCGCCAACCCGACTCTGGTCGATGGAGTCCCCATCACGCGCTACTGGCTCATCCCCATCGCGGTCCGGCCCAAGATGTTCACCCCTCACCCGTCGATGAGTTCAGGAGAGATCAGCGAAAGGACGCAGGGCGTCTGGGATCGCTTCTACGATCTCGGCGCAATCTGGAAGCGGTCGGCCTGCACCCCCACCCTGCGGGCCCGGCTGGCCTTTGTGCTCCTCTCCAAGCTCTACCGCCAGATGTACGCAGGCACCGGCATCTCCAGCGACAGCGCACGTCGCAAGAAGGCCAAGACCTCGGCTCGCTGGATCGCCCGCCAGACGCGCAAGGTCTTCGTCGCAAAGCCCATGCCGGAGCTGACCTATCCCACGTGGGAGCCCCGCGCCCGAAAGGGATTGCAGCTCACACAGCTCAACACACAGTCCGCAGGCACCTCCGGCGACTGAGCCGCCGCGCCCACACAAACGCTGCCCGCCTATATTGATCGCAACCCACATGAAACCCTCGCTCCTTCTCGCCTCCGTGTTTCTGTTCGCAACGCCGCTCACGCTGACCGCGCAGGATACCCGCACCGTCACGGAGCCCGCGCTTCCACCCGTCTGCGCCGCGCTCGAAGCTCACCTCATCACCGCCCGCCGCACTTTGGCTGAAGCAGACGAGGCCCGCCTCGACACCGTCCGCATCCAGCAGGCGATCGACTCCTGCGGCAAAGGTCATGCCGTCAGCCTGCGCACCCACAACGCGGCAAACGCCTTCCTCAGCGGCCCGCTCCAACTCCGCGAAGGCGTCACCCTGATCGTCGACAAAGGCGCAACCCTGTTCGCCTCGCGCGATCCTGCCCTCTACGAGACCTCGCCGGGAAGCTGCGGCCTGGTCAACGACTCCGGCCACGGCTGCAAGCCCTTGATCTCCGTCCAGCACATCTCCGGCGCAGGCGTCATGGGCGATGGCACGATCGACGGCCGAGGCGGCGAAAAGCTCCTCCACCGGGACATCTCCTGGTGGGACCTCGCCGAGCAGGCCCGCCCCAACCGCCGCCAGCAGGTGCCTCGCATCCTCGTCGCCGACTACGCCGACAACTTCACCCTCTACCGCATCACGCTCAAAAACTCGCCCAACTTCCACGTCGTCTACAACCACGGCGACGGCTTCACCGTATGGGGATTGAAGATCGACACGCCCAAACGCCTCGCGCGCAACACCGACGGCGTAGACCCCGGAGCCGGTTCCAGAAACATCACCATCACCCACAGCTTCATCCGCACCGGCGACGACAACGTCGCGATCAAAGGCGGTAAAGGTGAACCCGGCAGCCCCGGCGGCGTCACCAACATGACCGTCAGCCACAATCACTTTTACTGGGGCCACGGCATGTCCATCGGCAGCGAGACCGACGGCGGCGTCAGCAAGATCCGCGTCTCCGATCTTTCGCTCGACGGCCCCGACAACGGCATCCGCATCAAATCGAACGGGTCCCGCGGCGGCCTCGTGCAGGACGTACTCTACGATAACGTCTGCATCCGCAACTCCCCCAACCCCATCACGCTCGACACCGGCTACACCGCCGCCGGCACGCTCAAGGGAGACTCCCCGCCCACCATGCGCGACATCACCCTGCGCAACGTCCGCATCTCCGGCGGAGGCAAGATCTCCTTCAACGGCTACGCCCCGGACTATCGCATCGCGGCCACCCTCGACAACGTGCTCCTCACCGATTCCGCCGCCTACGCCTATTCCCTCCACCATGCCGACATCGTCCTCGGCCCCGGACCCGTCAACCTGCAACTCACCGGCGGAGTCGATGCAACCGTGCAAGGTAAGCCGGGCCGCGGGAAACCAGCCTCCTGCGTTGCCATGTTCGCACCCTTCCCCCGGTAACGGCCCTCTCACTTCAGGTCGTCTTCCCATCGCGTACACTGGAAAACGTTCGTCAACGCAGCAAATCCGAAGATCGCATTCGGAGTGGATTGCCTTCTTGAGCCTCCCGCACACCCAATTCGCACACTCTCGCCACACCCACGCCCGGACAAAGCGATGAACGCGCCTCTCCAGATCACGCTGATCTCCTGCGCCGTGCTCGGCTTCCGCCACGGCTTCGACTACGACCACATCGCCGCCATCTCCGACATCACCAGCGTCCAGCAGAAGACCTCCACGGCCATGCGGCTCGGGCTGCTCTACGCCGCCGGCCACGCCAGCATGATCGCCCTGCTCGGCGGCATGGTCATCCTCTTCCAGCTCTCGCTCCCCCACCGTCTGGACTCCTGGGCAGAGCGGCTCGTCGGCATCACCCTCATCGTCCTCGGCCTTTACGTCATGTCCAGCCTCATCTGGGGCGACCCCAACGCGCTTCCCCCCTCACGCGCCGCGCTTGTGATCCGAGGATACCGCAGGCTGCGCCGCACCTTTTCACCGGCCTCAGGCGTCCCCGCCCTGCATCCTGACCTCCGCCCAGACCTCCGTCCAGACCTCCGTCCAGACCTCGCCGCGCAGCCCGAAGAACCCCTCACCTACACCGGCCCCGTCGCCTTCGGCATAGGCATCATCCACGGCCTCGGCGCCGAAACTCCAAGCCAACTGGCGCTCTTCCTCCTGGCGGCAAACCTGGGTGGCATCGCCAAGGGCATAGGAGGCATGGCCATGTTCCTCACCGGCCTGCTCATCATGAACACCCTTATGACCGCCTCCGCCTGCGGCCTCTTCCGCGGCACCGCCGGACGCCCCAAAGTCATGCGCTTCTTTATCGGCCTCACCGCCGTCTACAGCTTCGTCGTCGGCTGCATCTTCCTGCTCGGGTCTGCGGGACACCTCCCCAACCTGGCCTGAAACCAACACACCCCAATCTCCATCCAGCCCAACGGCAGGTCCCGCGCAGCAGAAGTAGTCAAGACCGGTATACAAGTCACAAAGTGACCGCGCCGCGCGTAGCGGGCCCGTCCGGCAGGACCCGCCGCGCCTGCTTCCTTTGGCGTGAAAACCCATACACCGCCACTCCGGCGAACCCCACCAGCGGGACAACGTAGCCCTCCGCCAGGCTTCCCGTGGACCGCGCAATCAGCCCCAGCACCGGCGGAAATACCGCACCGCCCACAATCGCCATTACCAGGAACGACCCCGCCAGCTTCGTATTCGGCCCCAGCCCCTTCAGCCCCAGCGCAAAGATCGTCGGAAACATGATCGAAAGGAAGAACCCGCTAGCCACCACCGCCCACGCCCCCACCATCCCGGGCCGCGCAATCGTCACCGCCATCAACCCAACGTTCACCACCCCGT
The DNA here is from genome assembly GCA_965277265.1 of Edaphobacter sp. Taxonomy (GTDB): domain Bacteria; phylum Acidobacteriota; class Terriglobia; order Terriglobales; family Acidobacteriaceae; genus Edaphobacter. The sequence continues at coordinate 2,729,926 of CBDICF010000003.1, read as the reverse complement.
ACACCCCCAGCATCCGGCTCGGCGCCACATATTTCATCAGCGGTGTCGAGACAAACCGGCCAACCGCCAGCGCCACCAGCACCGCCACCAGGTAACTCGCCGCCGTCCGCTCACTCACCGCCGTAAACTGCTTCATGTAAGGAATCAGGCTGCTCCAGCTCGAAATCTGCGCTCCCACATTGCAGAACTGCGCCCCCACCGCCAGCCAGAGCGCCGGATACCCAAGCAATTCACGGAAGCTCCCCTGATCGGCGGCCGCGCCGCCCTCTCCTTCATGCTCGCTTCGTATCGCAGGAAACCTGATCCGCGAAAGGATCAACGCACACAGCAGCACCACCCCGCCAAACGCCAGATACGGTGGAACAACCCGCATGATCTCGGTATGCAGATACGCCTGGTACGTCCCCGCCGCCTTCATCGCCACAATCTCAGGCCCGTTCTTTTCCACACCCGAAAAAATAAACCGCGCCCCCAGCAGCACGCCCACAATCGTCCCCGGCGGATTGAACGACTGCGAAAAATTCAGCCTCTGCTCCGACGTAGCCGGATCGCCAAATTGCGCAATGAACGGGTTCGAAGCCGTCTCCAGGAACGAAGCCCCGCTGCCCACCGTAAACAGCGCCACCAGGAACGGAACATACCGCCCGCTCACCGCAGCCGGCCAGAATAAGATCATCCCGCCGCCGAAGAGCACCAGCCCGGTCACCATCCCGGCCTTATAGCCCCATCTGCGCATCAGCAGGGCCGCCGGCAACGCCATGATGAAGTACCCCAGAAAATTCGCCGTCTGCACCAGTTGCGCGCTGAACGGCGACAGCTCGAACGATTTCCTGAACTGCTGTACCAGAATGTCGGTTAAGTTATTGGACATTCCCCACAGAAAAAACAGCACCGTCACCAACGAAAACAGCAGCATGTGCCCCACCGGGAACACAGGCCGCTTCGTGCCTCCATGTAACGTCACACCCGATTCCACCGGCGTCGACACCTGCATCGTCTATCTCCTGGCCCCGGAGTCCAAGGCTCACACTTCAAACCTGCACCTGCACCATGATCTTGGTAAACTTCGCCGGGCTCTCGCTCCATTCGCCCAGCATCCGTGCCGCATCGTCCAACGGCACAACCGCGCTCACCGCCGCCGACACCGGAAAACGCCCCGCCTCCAGCATGCGGATTACTTCGCGAAAATCCTCCGGCAGCGCGTTCCTGCTTCCCATAATGTCCAGCTCTTTCTGCACAAACAGGCGCGTTTCATACTGCACCGGCTCCTTGGTATATCCGATGTACACCACGCGCCCGGCAAACGCGACCTCTTCCACCGCCGCTCGAAAGGTCTCCGGCAACCCGATCGCCTCGATCATCACGTCCGGCCCGTGTCCACCTGTAATCGCCTGCAGCCGCTCATGCACGTCTTCGTTCTTCGCATGGATCACATGCTGCGCGCCGGCCTTGCGCGCAATCTCCAGCTTCGCCTCGTCCATATCGATCGCAATCGTCTCCGCCCCGCGAAAAGCAGCCGACGCAATCGCTCCCAGCCCAACTCCGCCGCACCCGAACACGGCAACCGCATCCGCCGCCGTCACTCTCCCACGAGACGCCGCATGGAACCCCACCGTCAGCGGCTCCACCAGGCAGAGTTCCTTCACCGGCAGCTTCGCCGCATACAGCTTCTCTCGCGGCACACGGATGTACTCCGTCATCGCGCCATCGCGCTGTACGCCCATCGTTTCATTATCCCGGCACGTATTCACGCGTCCGCTGCGGCAGGCCGCACATCGCCCGCAGCTCGTATAGGGCGAAATCGTCACCAGCGTCCCTTCGGCCAGGTCGCCTCCACCCTCTACAACCTCCGCCGCCACCTCGTGCCCCAGCACCCTGGGGAACCTCACCATCGCATTGCGCCCGCGAAACGTATTCAAGTCCGTCCCGCACAACCCCACCATCTTCACCCGCAGCAACGCGTCACCCGCACCAGCCGAAATCTCCGGCACCTCTGCCAATACCGCAACTCCCGGCCCCTCCATTCGAAACGCCTTCACCGCACCTCCCGGCCCGCGCAGAACTCATAACCAAAAAGCAGTGTTTCATAGATCATTCCAACCCATAAACCGCCACCGCCGTCCCACCAAACACAGCCTCCTGCTCCGCCTCGCCAGATCCGCCGAAGTACTCCTCCAGCGCTCCGAACCACTGCCTATACCCGGACGCCACCAGGCACACCGGCCAGTCGGACCCCGCCATCAGACGCTTCGCCCCAAACGCCTCCACCACCACATCCAGGTAAGGCCGCAGCGTCTCCATGTTCCACCCCGCCCAATCCGCCTCCGTGACTATGCCCGAGACCTTGCACCACACATTCTCCCGCCTCGCCAGCTCCCGCATCCGCCCCGCCCACGGCTCCATCCGTCCAGCCGCGATCAGCGGCTTAGCCATGTGGTCCAGCACAAACACCTGCTCCGGATGCTCATCCACGAACTCGATCGTCTGGGGAAGCTGCCTCTCAAGAATCAGAATGTCGTACACCAGCCCACTGCCCCGCATCGCCCGAATACCCGAGTTGAAGTCCTCCCGCAGAATATAGTTCTCGTCCTTCTCTCCCTGGATCACATGCCGCAGCCCCTTCAGCTTCGGTCTCCCTTCGAACTCCTCCATCACCTCGGGAAAGTTCGCGCCGCCGATAGGAGCCCACCCCACCACACCACGAATCGCCTCGCACCTGTCCGCCTGCGCCAGCAGCCACCGCGTCTCCTCCAGCGTCTGCCGCGCCTGCACCGCCACCGTTCCGCCAATCCCAGCTCCATCGCTCCCAGCCGCGGCAATCTCCCGCATCAGGTCCCGCGGCAGAAAATCCCTCCGCAGCGCCGCCATGCTCTCATCCAGCCACCCATACTCCTCAGCCGAGTACCGCCACAGGTGATGATGCGCGTCGATTCTCTCTCCCATGCCGCTTCAACCCTCCCCGTCCCATGCGCCCTGAAAATAAAGTGCGAATCCGTGGCGTATTCCCGCCCAGTCGAAAAGTGTACGTCCAGCCGCCACGTTTACCACACATCTCACCACACTCTCGCCATCAAAACACCACGTCCGCAACACGCCATTTCGCAAAAATACCCTGTAAAACAGCTCTTCCACCACGCATCCCCAACGCCCCGAAAAAAGTGCGTGCCAAACCATCCCCGCCTGACCCTCCCTGCCAACGCCCACGCATCCTACCTAAGCGAACCACCAGGAGACTCTCCATGGCCCCGAAGAAACAGACCGCTCCCAACCTGTCCGCATCCCCCCGTATCGCCCTGCCCGGCAGCGAGCGAACACCTGCCCCGGAGATGGCCATCAGCGACAAAGCAGCCCCCCTGGCCAAAAAGTTCACCGTCTCTCTCATCCTCAAGCGCAAAACCCCCCTCAAACCAGCTAACCGCACCGGGAAACAAAGACTTACACGCGCGCAATACCGCCAGCTGCACGGCTCCGATCCCGCCGCCGTCAAGCTCGTCCGCGCCTTCGCCAAAGAGTTCGGCCTCGCCATCGCACCCGACACCCCCGGCCCCGAGCACCGCACCATCAAACTCATCGGCACCGCAGCCGACATGCAGAAGGCCTTCGGCGTCACCCTCACCCACAAGGCCCAGGACGGCGTCACCTACCGCACCCGCGAAGGCAGCATCATGCTCCCGGCCGAACTCATCGGCTCCGTCGAAGCTGTCCTCGGCCTCGACAATCGTCCCCAGGCCAAGCCCCACTTCCGCATCCAGGGCCAGGCCGGAAACCGCACCGCCAACGCCGCCCAGGCCGGAGGCTTCGCCACCCCCCACATCGCCGCGCCCCAAATCGCTAAGCCCAATGCCATCAACACCTCCTACACCCCCGTCCAGATCGCCCAGCTCTACCAGTTCCCCACCGGAGCAACCGCCGCAGGCCAGACCATCGGCATCATCGAGCTGGGCGGCGGCTACAAGACCGCCGACCTCTCCACCTACTTCAAGTCTCTCGGCCAGAAACCCCCCACCGTAACAACGGTCTCCGTCGATGGCGGCAAGAACGCCCCCACCAACGCCAATAGCGCCGACGGCGAGGTCATGCTCGACATCGAGGTCTCCGCCGCCGTAGCCCCCGGTGCCAACATCGTTGTCTACTTCGCCCCCAACACCGACCAGGGCTTCATCGACGCCATCTCCACCGCCGTCCACGACACCGCCAACAAGCCCAGCGTCATCTCCATCAGTTGGGGAGGCCCCGAGTCCACCTGGACCACCCAGGCCCTCAACGCGCTCGACTCCGCAGCCCAGGCCGCCGCCGCCCTCGGCATCACCATCACCGTGGCCGCCGGCGACAGCGGCTCTACTGACGGCGTCTCCGACGGCGCAAATCACGTCGACTTCCCCGCCTCCAGCCCCCACGTCCTCGCCTGCGGCGGCACCAGGCTCAACGCCAGCGGCACCTCCATCTCCTCCGAGGTCGTCTGGAACGAACTCGCCGGCAACGAAGGCGCAACCGGCGGAGGCGTCAGCAACGTCTTCCCCCTGCCAAGCTGGCAAGCCAACTCCAACGTCCCCGCTCCCACCCAGAGCGGAGGAGGACGCGGCGTTCCCGACGTCTGCGGCGACGCCGACCCTGCCACCGGCTACACCGTTCGCGTCGACGGCAGCGACATGGTCATCGGCGGCACAAGCGCCGTCGCCCCCCTCTGGGCCGGCCTCATCGCCCTTGCCAACGCGCAGAACCGCACCTCTGCCGGCTTCCTCCAACCCACCCTCTACGCCGCCAAAGCCAAATCCGCCTTCAACGACATCACCTCCGGCAACAACGGCGCCTTCAACGCTGGCCCCGGCTGGGACCCCTGTACCGGCCTCGGTTCCCCCATCGGCAATCAACTCATCAAACTGGTAACCGGACCGGGCACCGGGTCGACCAAAAAGAAGAAGGCTGCGCCCAAGCACCCAACCCAGCAGGCAAAACCCACAAAAACCAAGCGATAGTCTCTTTGCCCGTATCTCGATCGGCATCCGATGGATAAATTCAGCCAGCCATGCAACTTCTCGGGGAGAAGCCAATCCACGGGTTCCTGTTAACATTCGTTCGGGCGACAGCGTTGAAGACCATGTGAGTACAGGTTCCAGAGCCGGTCCCACCATCCTCAGCATTGTGCAAAGGACGTGTCGACCTCGCTTATGCCCAAAAGATCACCTTCCGTCCCTTGGTTTGCCATTGCTCTCTGTCTTGCCGGAACGATTTCGCTCTTCGCGCGACTCCGCTCGCCGGCGCTGCTCGGCTCCTACGATGATGACGCTTTCTATTACTTCAAGATCGCTCAAAACATCGTGTCGCATCATCGTTCCAGCTTCGACGGGACACATCTGACCAATGGGTATCATCCCTTGTGGATGTTGACCATCGTTGCATTGGGCCTGTTCGCCTCCGGAAAAACCTTCTTCGTCCTGCTGCAATGCGTCGCCCTCGCCAGTTTCATGACGACCTTCCTGGCAGCGCGGAGTGCCTTTTACTATTTCTCCGGCAATCGCTTCCTTACAGAGCTCGCAGCCTCCGTTGTAGCATTGCAATGCCTGGTGCTGGTTCGCGGTGGCATGGAAATCACGTTGACCATTCCCCTGGTACTGTTGCTCTGCTTGTACCGGCTGCGCCCACAGTTCCGCTGGACTGCGAACACTGCCTGCGGCTACGGGCTGCTGAGCGCGCTGATTGTCCTCTCCCGCTTGGATTCGGCGCTTTTCATCGCCGTGCTTTTCTTTTTGAGTTCGCACTTGAGCCGCCTGCGTCCCTCAAAACCTGCGGAATACGCGCTTGTGCAATGTTGTCCGGCGCCGTCCCTCTGCTCCTTTACGCTTTGTCCAACCATGCATGGTACGGCGTCTGGACGCCCATCTCAGGCGCGGCCAAACAGCTGCGTCTGCATCATTCGTTCAGCATCGCGACCTTGCAGGCCTCATTCGGTCCAATCACGCTTCCCTACCGGCTCCTGATCGTCTATCCCGCCTTGATCGTGCTGCTGCTTTGCATCGCCAGTTTGGCAAAACCTGGAAGGTGGCAGCTCCGTGGGAGCAATCTCTCCGTTCCGGTAAGTCTGCTTCTCTTTCCATTCCTGCAATTACTCGCATTTTCCACACTCAGCGATTGGCCCGTCTGGCCTTGGTATCTCTACTCATTCCCCTTGGCGATGACCGGCGGCTTTCTTTTATTCTTCAATAAATCTCCACATCCGCGCGCCTTGGTCCGGAAAGATGTCCAAATCCTCATGCAGGGATAGGTGATCCTGATGGCCTTCCTGTATGCTGCGGCCACTGCTGCGGCATCGGGACAGAGCCACTGGTATCTCTTCGGAAAAGATATCGAAGCTTTCTCTCAGACCCATAGCGGGATCTACGCCATGGGTGACTGCGCAGGAACCGCCGGTTATCTCATGCGGCAGCCGCTGGTGCAGTTGGAGGGACTTGTGATGGACACCGCCTTTCTGCAGAATATTCGAGACCGGCACAACCTGAATCAAGTGCTCGACCAGTACGGTGTCCGCTACTACGTGACGATCGACGTCAAGCGCGCCGACGGGTGCTACAACACCACGGAACCGATTCAAGCGGGTCCCGATTCACCGCACATGCACGGCTCCTTTTGCCAAATGCCGATCGCGATCTTTTCGCATGGGACAAAGACCGCCTACATCTTTGACCTCAGACCCACAAACTTGCCCACCCCAACAAAGGCCTCAATGGCCCTTGACCCAAAACCTAAGAACTAAGCCAGATTGAGGTTGAGGATTTCTCTTGTGATGGTTCTCTGGAAGGACGAGAGGAGAGCCTGATATGGGCAAGCGAGGACACACGGAAGAGGAGATTCTGCGGGTATTGCGGGAGGCGGAGTCCGGGGACACGGTGGTGGAGCTCTGCCGGAAGCATGGGATCAGCCAGCAGACGTTTTACCTCTGGAAGAAGAAGTACGCCGGGTTGGGATTGAACGAACTCCGGGAGCTGCGGCAGTTGCGCGAGGAGAACGCGAAGCTGAAGCGTCTGGTGGCGGATCTGAGTCTGGATCGGCACATCGTTCAGGAGATCGCCGCAAAAAAACTGTAAGGCCTCGTGCGCGGCGGGAGTTGGCGGAGTGGGCGCAGCAGGTCCACCCGATAAGCCAGCGGCGCGTGGCGGAGCTGATTCCGGTGGAGCGGATGACGCTGCGCTACGAGCACCATCGCGACCCGCAGGAGGCTTTGCGGATACGTTTGAGGGAGTTGGCCGGCAGCCGTGTGCGCTACGGCTACCGGCGCTTGACCGTTCTGCTCAAGCGCGAAGGCTGGGAGGTCAACGCCAAGCGCATCTACCGGCTGTACACCGAGGAGGGTTTGATCGTGCGGACGAAGAAGCGGGAGGAGCGAGCGCAGCGGCAGCGCGTGGCGCAGGGATCGGCGCTGCGGCCGGATCAGAAGTGCTCGATGGATTTCGTGGCGCAGCGGTTGCCGGACACTCCCGCCGCGCACGAGGCCTTACAGTTTTTTTGCGACGATCTCCTGAAGGATGTGCCGATCCAGACTCAGATCCGCCACCAGACGCTTCAGCTTCGCGTTCTCCTCGCGCAACTGCCGCAGCTCCCGGAGTTCGTGACCTGCCCCCGTTTTCTCATCCATTCATAACTGGAGTTTCCCGGTTTAGGTTTTGCTTTGAGATTTTATTCTCATCGCCGTCGTTGAGGCTGTGCGGATGTGGGAAGCGCATTTTGCTTTCCACATCTGCATAGCCTGTTTTCTGCCGGAACTGCTCCGGCGTTCTGTAGTCCAGCGAGCTGTGGGGGCGTTCGCAGTTGTACTCGCGCCTCCAGTTCGCCAGCGTCTTCCGCACATCGCCAAGGGTGCGGAACCAGCTTGTGTTGAGGCATTCGTCGCGCAGCCTGCCGTTGAAGCTTTCGACATGGCCGTTCTGCATCGGCTTGCCCGGCTGGATGTGGACCAGGCCAACCTTCCAGTCCTCAGCCCAGCCGATCATCCGGCGCGAAGTGAACTCCGGGCCGTTGTCCGAGCGCATCTGCTCCGGACGGCCACGCTCGGCGATGGCCCGTTCCAGCACCCGCGTCACGCGGCCCGAACCCAGGCTGAAGTCGGCCTCAAGCGCAAGGCACTCCCTCGTGTACGCGTCGACCACGGTGAGGATGCGGACCATCCGGCCCGTCGCCAGCCCGTCCACCACGAAGTCCATCGCCCACTCCTGGTTCGGCCCCGTCAAACGAGGTTCGACCGCGCGATCCCGCACCAGACGCTTGCGCTTCTTCCTTCGCACGCTCAGACCCTCCTCCAGATACAGCCGGTAGACGCGCTTTACGTTCACCTCATAGCCGCGCCGTTCCAGCAACGCATGCAGCCGGCGATACCCATAGCGAGGCTTCTGCCGCGCCAGCTTCATCATCTCCTCGCGGAGCGCCGCGTTGCGGTCGGGCCGAGGCTCATACCGGTAGCTCGACCGCTCCAAATCCAGCAGCTTGCAGGCCGTGCGTTCGCTCAGATGGAACTGAACCTGAGCGAACGCCACATCGGCTCTCAGACCGGCAAGCTCCAGCCGTTTTTTCTTATGACGGCCTTCAGCACCTCGCCCCCAAGACTCAGATCCGCCACCAACAGCTTCAACCGGCGGTTCTCATCTTCCAGGCTTCTGAGCCGCTGCGCCTCGCTAACGTCCATCCCGCCGAACTTCTGCTTCCACTGGTAAAACGTCGCCGCGCTGATCCCATGCTCGCGGCACAAATCCGCCGTCTTCACCCCGGACTCATGCTGCTTCAGAACCCCAATCACTTGCTCTTCGCTAAATCGGCTCTTCTTCATCGCTTCGCTCCCTCGTTCAGATTATTACGAGAGAACTCCAGCTCAGATTGGTAGAGTTTTCCGGGGGCAGGTCAAGGTCAAATCTGGCTTAGTTCTTGGGCTTTGGGTCAGTCCCCATGCGGGAAACGCAAAAAAGCCCCATCCTAGAAGGATGAGGCTTTTGGATTATGCCGGCGATCACCTAATCTCCCACACACTTACGCGTGCAGTACCATCGGCCCAACGAGGCTTAACTTCCGTGTTCGGGATGGGAACGGGTGTGACCCTCGCGGTAAACTCACCGGCAAACTTTAGAAATCTCGCTATTGCGATCTTCCACAACTGAATAGATTGGGTTTAGACGTTATTACATGTTGCGTATTTTCCAAAAGATATAACTACAAAGCTTGTATTGAATGACTCCAGAACAGTGGACTCGTAGTCGTTCTTACGATACCAGTCTGCGCAGAGTAAATTCTATGGACAAGCCGAACGGGCGATTAGTACTGGTAAGCTACACGCATTACTGCGCTTCAACCTCCAGCCTATCAACCTGGTGGTCTTCCAGGGCCCTTCATTTCCCTTTTGGGTTGGGAGATCTCATCTTAGAGCGTGCTTCCCGCTTATATGCATTCAGCGGTTATCACAACCGAACTTCGCTACCCAGCCGTGCCCTTGGCAGGACAACTGGAACACAAGAGGTTCGTCCATCCCGGTCCTCTCGTACTAAGGACAGCCCTCTTCAAATCTCCTACGCCCACAGCAGATAGAGACCGAACTGTCTCGCGACGTTCTGAACCCAGCTCACGTACCACTTTAATCGGCGAACAGCCGAACCCTTGGAACCTTCTACAGCTCCAGGATGTGATGAGCCGACATCGAGGTGCCAAACCGAAGCGTCGATATGAACTCTTGGCTTCGATCAGCCTGTTATCCCCGGCGTACCTTTTATCCGTTGAGCGATGGCCCTTCCATACAGAACCACCGGATCACTAAGGCCTGCTTTCGCATCTGCTCGACTTGTAGGTCTCACAGTTAACCACACTTATGCCTTTGCACTCGACGGTCGATTTCCAAACGACCTGAGTGTAGCTTCGCGCGCCTCCGTTACAATTTAGGAGGCGACCGCCCCAGTCAAACTACCCGTCTTACTATGTCCCTCTTCCAGATCATGGAAGCAGGTTAGAATCACAACAATCGCAGGGTGGTATCTCACCGTTGGCTCCACCGAACCCAAAAGTCCGGTATCAAAGCCTCCCACCTATCCTGCGCAGCAATGGCCGTAACTCATAGTAAAAGTATAGTAAAGGTGCACGGGGTCTTTTCGTCTAGCTGCGGGTAACCGGCATCTTCACCGGTACTACAAGTTCGCCGAGCAACTCGTTAAGACAGTCGAACGATCGTTACTCCATTCGTGCAGGTCGGAACTTACCCGACAAGGAATTTCGCTACCTTAGGACCGTTATAGTTACGGCCGCCGTTCACCGGGGCTTCAGTTCAAAGCTTCGAGCTTGCGCCCTAACCTCTCCCTTTAACCTTCCGGCACCGGGCAGGAGTCAGCCCCTATACGTCGTTTTTGACTTTGCAGAGACCTGTGTTTTTGTTAAACAGTCGCCGTTCGCGTTTCACTGCGGCCACATAGAGCTTGCACCCTAGTGGCGACCCTTCTCCCGAAGTTACGGGTCTAATTTGCCGAGTTCCTTAACAAGCTTTCACTCGAGCGCCTTTGGATATTCTCCTCGTCTACCTGTGTCGGTTTGTGGTACGGTTCCCAATTCCTCTCCTTAGAGGTTTTTCTTGGCAGCATGAAATCAGCAGCTTTCAGCCATTCGGCTTACTGCTTTACGCCTCACTGTTAAGACTCTCCGGATTTGCCTAGAGAATCCAGCTTACGCGTATCGAGCCCCATAGCCATAGGAGGCCCTGCTTATCCTTCTGCGTCACCCCATCGTAATAACGAGATATTGGGAGGTCCGGAATATTAACCGGATTTCCATCGCTTACGCCTTTCGGCCTCAGCTTAGGGACCGCCTAACCCTGAGCGGATTAACCTTCCTCAGGAAACCTTAGACTTTCGGCGTGAAGGGTTCTCACCTTCATTATCGCTACTTATGCCGGCAGGGTCTCTTCTCTAATGTCCACGTATCTTCCCAGTTACGCTTCATCCACGAGAGAATGCTCTCCTACCACGTCCTTACGGACATCCGCAGCTTCGGTATACAGTTTTAGCCCCGTTGTATTGTCGGCACCGGACCCCTTGACCAGTGAGCTATTACGCTTTCTTTAAAGGATGGCTGCTTCTAAGCCAACCTCCTGGCTGTCTGAGGGTTCCGACTTCCTTTCCCACTTAACTGTAATTTTGGGACCTTAGCTGGCGGTCTGGACTGTTTTCCTCTCGACTGTGAAGCTTAGCCCCCACAGTCTGACTCCCGGGCTGGTTGTGATCGGCATTCGAAGTTTGATTGGATTCAGTAAGCCGGAAAGCCCCCTAGTCCATCCATGTCTCTACCACCGATCCAAATCACCCGAGGCTAGCCCTAAAGCTATTTCGGAGAGAACGAGCTATAACGGAATTTGATTAGCCTTTCACCCCTACCCTCAGCTCATCCGAGCTTTTTTCAACAAACACCGGTTCGGTCCTCCAGTGAGTGTTACCTCACCTTCAACCTGGCCAAGGGTAGATCATCCCGCTTCGCGTCTATTCCTGCCAACTTATCGCCCTATTCAGACTCGCTTTCGCTGCGGCTCGCTCACGCTTAACCTTGCTGACAAGAATAACTAGCCGGCTCATTATGCAATAGGCACGCGGTCAGACATTCCCTTACGGGCATAGTCCTCCCACTGCTTGTAGGCACACGGTTTCAGGTACTTTTCACTCCCCTCAATGGGGTGCTTTTCGCCTTTCCCTCACGGTACTGGTTCACTATCGGTCAGAAACGAGTATTTAGCCTTACGGGATGGTCCCCGTGGATTCAAGCAGGGTTTCTCGTGCCCCGCCTTACTCAGGTACCTGCTTCGAGTCTGGATCGCTTTCGTCTACGGGTCTGTCACCCTCTTTGGATCTCCTTTCCAGAAGATTCGACTAGCAACCAGATTGGTAACTCTACTTTTGCAGGCCCTACAACCCCCGATACACCTTGATGCAACGGGTTTGGGCTGTTCCGATTTCGCTCGCCACTACTATCGGAATCGAGGTTTCTTTCTCCTCCTGGAGGTACTGAGATGGTTCACTTCCCTCCGTTCGCCTGTTCCTACCTATGAATTCAGTAGGACATACCCAGGTTTTGCCTGGGTGGGTTTCCCCATTCGGAAATCTCCGGATCAACGCGTGTGTGCCGCTCCCCGAAGCTTATCGCAGCTTGCCGCGTCCTTCATCGCCTGTTTCTGCCAAGGCATCCACCGTGCGCCCTTAGTAGCTTGACCATAGAATTTACTCGCACGCAGCAGAGTGACAACCTCTACAACATAGAGCAACCTACGTTTGATATATAGTCCACGCCTGTGCAGTACGGCTTCAATCTCAACCTGCGAGATCTCAGCCGGCAACACGAAAATTATTCTAAAGACACTCAATACTGACGACAGCGTCGCAATCAGAAACCACCTGAAAGCTAGCTGCTCAGCCTTGTAGTTATATTTACCCAATCTATTCAGTTGTCAAAAATCGTATAGCGATTTGCATTGCTGCACTATCACTTCGCGCCCTCGGGCGGCTTGAACATTCCTGCTCAAGGTTCAATCTCATCACTATCACAACCTCCAAAGTGCTGGGACTCAACCTCAAGCAGACATCGCTTGGTCACAGAATCGAACATGCCAATCGAGAATCATGGTGGAGCTGAACGGGATCGAACCGTTGACCCCCTGCTTGCAAAGCAGGTGCTCTCCCAACTGAGCTACAGCCCCTTGTGAATTTCACAAGAACGATGACCAGTGTAACTGATCTTCGGGATAAAGGTGGTGGGCCTGGGTAGATTCGAACTACCGACCTCACCCTTATCAGGGGTGCGCTCTAACCAACTGAGCTACAGGCCCGAAACAGCGGCTTCTAGCTGTTAGCCTAGCGCTTAGCTAGAAGCTAACGGCTAGAGGCTACTAGCTGGTTTTCTCGAAAGGTTTCGAGGACACAGTTGAACGCGCATAGCAGCTACGCCGCTATTGACCATCGGTATTGACAGATATCGAAATAAAGAGGGTCTAGTTCAGGCTCATCTGTACTTGCTTGCGCCTATACAGATGGTACTCGGTCACTACCTCAACTCGGATGGTCGTGAGACCAGAGCCGCCTGCAATCGCAGGGCGTTGAAATATGCCGAGATGTTCTCTTTAGAAAGGAGGTGATCCAGCCGCAGGTTCTCCTACGGCTACCTTGTTACGACTTCACCCCAATCATGAATTACACCTTGGGCGGCTGCTCCCTTGCGGTTAGCGCACCGACTTCTAGTGCAACCCACTTTCGTGATGTGACGGGCGGTGTGTACAAGGCCCGGGAACGTATTCACCGTGGCATGCTGATCCACGATTACTAGCGATTCCAGCTTCATGGAGTCGAGTTGCAGACTCCAATCCGAACTGAGGCCGGCTTTTTCCGATTAGCTCACCCTCGCGGGGTTGCAGCGGTTTGTACCGGCCATTGTAGCACGTGTGTAGCCCTGGACATAAAGGCCATGAGGACTTGACGTCATCCCCACCTTCCTCCCCGTTATCCGAGGCGGTTTCGTCAGAGTGCTCAACTAAATGGTAGCAACTGAAGATAAGGGTTGCGCTCGTTGCGGGACTTAACCCAACATCTCACGACACGAGCTGACGACAGCCATGCAGCACCTATATAGCGGTCTCTTGCGAGACGCCGACGTTTCTGCCGGATTCCACTACATTTCGAGCCCAGGTAAGGTTCTTCGCGTTGCGTCGAATTAAACCACATGCTCCACCGCTTGTGCGGGCCCCCGTCAATTCCTTTGAGTTTCAGCCTTGCGACCGTACTCCCCAGGCGGATTGCTTATCGCGTTAGCTTCGGCACGGCAGGATTGGGTACCTGCCACACCAAGCAATCATCGTTTAGGGCTAGGACTACCAGGGTATCTAATCCTGTTTGCTCCCCTAGCTTTCGTGCCTCAGCGTCAGTTATTGTCCAGTGAGCCGCTTTCGCCACAGGTGTTCCTTCCGATATCTACGCATTTCACCGCTACACCGGAAATTCCACTCACCTCTCCAATACTCAAGCCCGGCAGTTTCTTATGCAGGCTTCGGGTTGAGCCCGAAGATTTCACATAAGACTTGCCAAACCGCCTACGCACCCTTTACGCCCAATAAATCCGAACAACGCTTGCCCCCCTCGTATTACCGCGGCTGCTGGCACGAAGTTAGCCGGGGCTTCTTCTATAGGTACCGTCATTATCTTCCCTATCGAAAGGAGTTTACGTACCAAGATACTTCATCCTCCACGCGGCGTTGCTGCGTCAGGGTTTCCCCCATTGCGCAAAATTCCCCACTGCTGCCTCCCGTAGGAGTCTGGACCGTGTTTCAGTTCCAGTGTGTCCGTGCGCCCTCTCAGGCCGGATACCGATCATCGCCTTGGTGGGCCATTACCCCGCCAACTAGCTAATCGGCCGCGACCTCCTCCCCAAGCGCATTGCTGCTTTGACTCGTAAGTGTTATGCGGTATTAGCTAAGATTTCTCTCAGTTATTCCCCACTCGAGGGTAGATTAGTCACGTGTTACTCACCCGTGCGCCACTGTACTCATGGATTGCTCCACTTTCTCGTGCGACTTGCATGTGTTAGGCACGCCGCCAGCGTTGATTCTGAGCCAGGATCAAACTCTCGTTTAATCTTGGTTTGCCTGCCATCCAACGACAGGGGTCGGGATGGATCAAGCGCCCCCGGTTCTCGAAAGACCGGAGGTTTATAACTAGTGAGAATGACTAAACCAATTTCGTATCATCTCACGACTGGCACGTTCAACTATGTTGTCAAAGATCCGAACTGTATCCGCCTAAGCGGACAGCTTTGGATCAAGGACTAAATCGGCATAAGCCAGATTCGTGTCCTCGAACTTGATGCGCTGTTTTCGTCTATTTTGCTAGCCTGCTTAGAGCCTTCACTCTACATTTGGTCGGCCCTGATTCAGCCTTGCGAGGTAAACTTTAGCGGCTTGTGACGTTTTAGCGAACTCTCTAAGATTATCAACTCTAATCTCGTGTGTCAACACCTATTTGCTATCAGCGATCCAACTTCGTTCGCTGAGATCAAGATTTTAGAGAGTTGATCATTCGCACAGCACAAATCTAAAAACATCGTGACGCCCGAGATCAGGCGCGGAGCACTAAGCTCCTGGAAAATCCTAATTGCAGTGGCTTGGGTTTGGATTGCCGGTAGGCCTGAGGCTCTGACCGCGATCAAACGCTTGGACTGCGCTCCGTCATCCCTTCACTATCTGCCTTGATACTTCCAAAGCCAAGGTGAGAAGCTTTCTTTCTTTGCAACTCACTTAAGAGTACCGCGCTTTTCGTCTCCGTGCAAGCCTTCGCTTTTCACTTCGTTTCTTGCCGTGCATCTCTTTGCGACTTCCTGAGATTATCAGCGACTGCGGAAGTGCGCAACCCCAATCCTGTTGATAACCTCGCGTAACTGTAGAAAACTGCCTTTGCCCCAATGAATACGGCATCTTAAAATCCGGCAAAGCCGACACTTGCCCCTTTTTGCATGCCGCACCGCCCTCTTTCCACCACACCAGGTCTCGATTCTCATTGGGCCCTCCGACACCCGCCTGGTCCACTCACACCCGTCCTCAGAACCCGGATTCTCACGTTCTTTTCGAACCATCCGCTAACCGGAAAGGCTAAAATCGTCCCAATCATGGAAGCCAATGAAGTTCAAGAGTTTGCCAATCAGATGAAGGAATCCGGAGAAGGCGGCGAGTCGCTCAAAAGCATCTCCCTCGGCATCTCCATTCTCGCAGTCCTCGTCGCCATGGTCACCGTCCTCGGCCATCGCAGCCACACAGAGGCTGTCCTCATGCAATCCCGCGCCGGCGATCAGTGGAACGAGTACCAGGCCAAGAAAATCCGCATGGATAACCTATCGGTCACCGTGGACCTCCTCGCCATCGAGCCTGCCGTCAGTAGCGCAGTCGCTGGCACCAAAGTCGCGGAGTACAAGGCCCACATCGAAAAATGGAAGACCGATCTCGCCGAAGAGCAGGAGCAGGCCCGCGAGTTCGAGAAGGAAGTGACCCACGCTGAAGCCCAGGCCGCCCACTACGATCTCGGCGAAGCGCTCCTCCAGATCGCAGTTGTCCTATGCTCCATCACGCTCTTCACCCGCACGCGCGCCTACTTCTTCCTGGGCCTCAGCCTGGGTGCGGCAGGCATCCTTGTCGCTGTCTCAGCCCTTTTCGTCCATTGATTCTGTCCTGCCGGACGCTCCCACTGCGCGTGGAGCGGTCACTTCGTGACGCGTGTACCGGTCAGGGCAGGATGGACAGCAGAGGGCCTCCCGTTGGTCGGCGCGAGAATTCTTGATCCCGACCATCGGGAGGGCCAGCCGAAGGGGTACATAAGTCACGAAGTGACCGCCCTCCGCGCAGGAGGCCCGTCCGGCCAGGACACATCTTTCAAGGCTTTGCGATCACGCCCAAATCCACCATCCCATTCACGAAGTACTGCACCGCCAGCGCCACCAGCAGCAGCCCCATGATGCGCACCAGAATCCTCACTCCGGTCTCGCCCATCGCTCGCGCCACTCTGTCCGAGTTCCCCAGCACCAGGTAGCAGATTGCCGCCGTAATCGCAATTGAAGCCAGAATCGCCACCATCTGCCATCGCGTCTGCGCCTGTCCCACCAGCACCATCACGCTTGTAATCGAACCGGGCCCGGCGAGCATCGGAATCCCTAACGGCACAATTCCCGCATCTTCCTTCTGCGCCGCCTCCGTCGTCTCCTCGGTAGACTCCTGTGTCGGCGACCGCTTCGCCTCCAGCATGTCCAGCCCGATCAGCAGCAGAATAATCCCGCCCGCAATCTCGAACGCAGGCAGCGTAATGCCGAACATCCTGAAGATATACTGCCCCGCCACCGCGAACGCGCTCAGCACCACCAGCGCCGTCACCGAAGCCTTCCACGCCATCTTCCGCCGGCGCGGCGCATCCGCCCCAGCCGTAACCGCCAGAAACGTCGGCAGCGCCGCAAACGGGTCGACCAGGAAAAAGATCGAGCTCAACGCCAGCACAGAAAACCGCACATACGCGGACCGTTCCAGCACCGCGAAACTCACCGCATGAGGATCGAACATCACGCTTCATTCTCCCACGCCCACCTTGAACGTATCCCGCTCCCGCTGTTCGCAAGGCACGCTGGCAGACCCTGGCAACGTTCCTGCATCTCACTGGTTAGCTCTTAAGAGAAGCACCGGAGAAGACATGCCCAACGAACAAGCAGACGCATCAAGCAAAACCATCACCCGCGAAAAACTCGTCGACCTTCTAAACGAAGACCTCGCCCGCGAATTCCAGGCCATCATCGCCTACGTCATCTACTCCCAGGTCCTCAAGGGAGCGGCCTACATGAACATCGCCGACGAACTCGCCGTCCACGCCACCGAAGAACTCGCCCACGCCATCACCCTCTCCAACCAGATCGACTATCTCGGCGGCATGCCCACCACCATCCCCAAACCGGTCAAAACCTCCGCGAAGGCCGAAGACATGCTCCGTTTCGACCTCGACAACGAAAACGAAACCATCCGCCAGTACCGCCGCCGCGTCAAGCAGGCCGACCAGCTCGACGAGTTCGCCCTAGCCGAACACCTCCGCGAGATCCTCCTCCAGGAGCAGGATCACCAGATTGCCCTCGCCACCGCCCTCGGCATCGACGTTCCCAACGTAGGCATCGCCGACTGAGCGCCACCCATTCGACCTCATCAGGCGCTCCCACATCGCAAGGTGCCCCCCCCCCGCCGCGCCGTCCAAGGCTTCCCTGAAATCCGGCCCGGCAAAGTCCCCCTGCACGAGCCGGCCTCGAACCCCGCCCGCTATAATTATGTTTCAGTCAGGAGAGCGCGCATGCCCATCAAAACCACCCAAAACATCTGGCACAACGGAAGTCTCATCCCCTGGGACAAAGCCCAGATCCACGTCATGTCCCACGTCGTCCACTACGGCTCTTCCGTATTCGAGGGCATCCGCTGCTACAACCAGACCGGTAGCAACTCGGCCGAAGGCACCGCCGGCATCTTCCGCCTGCCCGAACACATGGCGCGCCTAGTCGACTCCGCCAAAATCTACCGCATGCCGCTCCCCTACACCCTCGAGCAGCTCTCCGCCGCCGTCGTCGATGTCGTCGAGTCCAACGGTGTGGCCCCCTGCTACATCCG
Source organism: Edaphobacter sp. (assembly GCA_965277265.1). Classification (GTDB taxonomy): domain Bacteria; phylum Acidobacteriota; class Terriglobia; order Terriglobales; family Acidobacteriaceae; genus Edaphobacter. The sequence continues at coordinate 2,711,760 of CBDICF010000003.1, read as the reverse complement.
CCCCATCGCCTTCCGCGGCTACGGCGAGCTCGGCGTCAACCCCCTCACCTCACCGGTCGAGGTCTACGTTGCCAACTATCCATGGGGCAAATACGTCCCCGGCAATCAGGGCGCCGACGTCTGCGTCTCCAGTTGGAACCGCCTCGCACCCAACACCATGCCCACCCTCGCCAAGGCCGGCGCCAACTACATGAACTCGCAGCTCATCCGCATGGAAGCCGAGATCAACGGCTACTCCGAAGGCATCGGCCTCGACACCAACGGCTATCTCTCCGAAGGCTCCGGCGAGAACCTCTTCCTCGTGCGCGGCGGCATCCTCTACACCACGCCCCTCGCCAACTCCGTCCTCAACGGCATCACCCGCAGCTCCATCATCACCTTGGCCAAGCAGCTCGGCATCCAGGTCGTCGAGCAAGCCCTTCCCCGCGAGCTGCTTTACATCTGCGACGAAGCCTTCTTCACCGGCACCGCCGTCGAGGTCACCCACATCCGCTCCGTCGATCGCATCCAGATCGCCGACGGCGCCATGGGCCCCATCACCACCGCCCTCCACGACGAGTTCTTCGGCATCGTCAACGGCCTCAACCCCGACCGCTACAACTGGCTCACTCCGGTCAACGTCAAGGTAGCCGAACCCGTAGGCGTATAAAAGCACCTTCGCAGTTACAGATAGAACGAGGGCTGCCCAAACAGGCGGCCCTCTTTTCTCTTCCGGTCACTCCAGCGATCCCGCCAGAGCAAATACCTCTGGCGTACCGTGTGTCTTCGCTACTATGGTCGTTTCCTATCAAGGGAAACGCCGCCGCTTGAAATCTTCGCTGCCCAGCAACAGGTAATTTGCTGTCTATCAGGCCAGCAGCTTCAACACCGTAATCTTCAACTCTCCATCCAGTAGAGGCTTCGCCGCATCCAGCTTCTCCTTGGCCCCATTCAAATGCGTGTGCAAAGCATCTTCACTCGTCCACTCCTCATACGTGAAAAAATGCCCCGGGTCCTTCGTATCCTGGTGCAGGTGATACACCTTGCACCCATCCTCCTTCTGCGATGGCGCCACCAGCGCGGTAAACATCTTCCGCACCTCATCTTCCTTCCCAGACTTCGCCTTCAGCTCCGCGATCACCTGAATCGCCTTCTCATCACTCCCGAAAATCGACATATTCACTCTCCTCTTTTCCTGCCTGATCTCCCGCACGCCCTCTTATAGATGCGCAATTCCCGCACCTCGCCTGCATACACCTGCATCGAGCACCGACGACCAGCCGCACCCTTACTCCAGAGCCTTCACCGTCCCACCCACAAACTGCTTCGCCTCCGCCAGCGAAGCCCGGCTCGAATGCGCTCCATCCTGCGTATTCTTCAGCATCGCCGCATAGTACCCGTCCGCCTCCCGCTTCATCCCCAACGCCTCCGCCGCGCGCCCCGCCCCATACAATCCATTCAGCCGGTTCGGACTCAGCACCAGCGCCTCCCTGTACTCCACCAGCGCCTCCTTCGGCCGCTTCAGCTCCAGCAGCATATCGCCCAGCATCTCGCGCGCGGGCAGATCCACCTCGTCCTGCCCCAGCTTGTCCTGCTCATCCGCCGCCCCGCGCATCCACCTCAGCGCGGCATCGTTCCTGCCTTCCGCAAACTCCTGCCACCCCACCAGCTCGCCGCGCCTCACCCTCACCCAGTCCTCCGAAAACGCATCCGGGCCCTTCCGCTTCCGCTCCACCAGCGCATCCAGGTTCTTCAGATTCGCCGCGGCATCCTCAGCCCGGCGAAGGTGCCCATCCGCGATCCCGCGCGCCCAATACGCCACCACCCAATATCGATCCGGAGACCCTGGGGCTGGCGTCAACTCCGCCGCCGAGCTCCAATACCGCATCTCCACGTCGTAGATCGCCGGAAACTCATTCCGCATGAACCCCGTCATACCCCGCATATCGTCCATGCCCTTCATCGCGTCCAGATGGTCGGCCAGCGGTCCAATCCCCTCCACCAGACTCTTCGCCTTCCCATCCTGCCCGGTCTGCAGATACGCATACAGCAGAAAGTCATCCGCATGAAGCTGATGGTGCGCACCCGGAAGCCCCGCGGCCTCCGCCCTCTCGCTCGCCGCCACCGACGCCAGGTTCGACTGAATATCCTCCGGCCACATCCCCAGCCGCGCAAAGATATGTCCCGGCATATGCAGAGCATGGGGCGAAGAAGACGCGATCTGCGCATACTTCAGCGCCGCCGGCAATCCCTGCCGAGCCAGTTGCGGCGTATCGCACGTATGGATAATGTAATGAGCCAGCCCCGGATGGTCCGGGTCCTTCTCAAACAGCGGCACCAGCACCGCCAGCGCCTTGCGCTCCTTGGTCAGGCTCGTGTCATCCGGTGCGACATCGGCCAGCAGCGACAGCGCAAAGAACGCGGAAGCCTCGATATCGCTCGGATACGCCTGATGCACCGCACTCATTCCCGCCGTATAAGCATCCACCCGCGCCTGGTACACATCGCCCTTGGCAGGATCGTAAAAGCTGGCCAGCGCCGCGATATACAGCTTCTCCCGCTCCGTCTTCGCCCCCAGCTTCCGTGCCCGCTCCATCGCCGCCCAACCCGTCGCCATCTCCTCCGCGTCGGGCCTTCCCCACAGCTCATGGAACTGGCTCATCGCCACCCCCCAGTACGCCATCGCGCACCCCGGATCGCTCTTCGTCAGCGCCGTGAACTGCTCATACGCCTGCTCATATCCAAACGAGTGCAGCAGCGCAATCCCGCGCTCCATCGGCGCCTTCGAACCCGCCGAGCACGACACCGGAAACGAAACCTCTCCCAGCCTCTCGCCCGCCGCAGGCCCATCGTGATGATGCATCCCCGCCATGCCGGACATATCCTGTGCGCCCGCCGCGTTCAAGCCCAGCGCCGCCCCGCATACCGCCGTCGCCATCCAAAGCCATCGTCTATCGAATCCCAGCATGTCGTGAAGCCTAATCCAACGCATCCACCAAGCACAACTGGAGCCTCACCCCAACCAACGGGAGGGCCTACGCAACAGACGTTACCAAGACCGGTACACCCGCCACGAAGTGGCCGCTCCACGCGCAGTGGGCCCGTCCGGCAGGACAGTTACTGGTATCCGCCCTACTCCGGCGTAACCACCATCTCCTTCTTCGGAATCTTCGCCAGAAAATCCTCCCCCACCCCAATGTGCTCATCCACCAGCCGCGAAGGCGTATGCGCCAGCCACTCCGCCAGCGAGACATCCTCGTAAAAGGGGATCGGGAACACCTCCAGAAACTCCAGATCCGTATCCCCGGTGTTCTCGATATAGTGCGGCATCGAAATGTCGATATACCCCACATCTCCGGCTTCGAAGTCCATCGTCCGCGCCTCGCCGCCTGCCGCGAATACAGTCATCCTTCCCTTGCCCTTTACGTAATACTGCCACTCGTCCGAGTTGGGATGCCAGTGCAGCTCGCGCAGCCCGCCCGGCTTCAACGTCACGATCGCCGCCGCAACATCGGTCGCCGGAAAGTTCTTCCGGTCGATGATCCTCACCTCGCCCCCCTTCGACACCTTGCTCGGCTTCATCTGGCTGGGGCGGAAGTCGAACGGATGCGGCACCGGCCCCGTCCCCTGCTCTACCTGCTGCTTCTCCTCCGCGAGCGGACGCGGCAACTCCCGCGGAAAGATAAACAGCTCCTTCTTCGGAACCTTGTCAAACGTCGACTCCGGCACACCGAAGTTCTTTGCCAGCACCTCCTTCGGCATATGGTGCATAAAGTCCGTCAGCAGAAACGTCCCGAACTCATTGAAATTTCCATCCGGGAACACCAGCAGAAACTTGCATCCATCCGGCCCCAGTCCCTGGATCGAGTGCGGAATCCCGCCCGGAAACAGCCACAGGTCACCCTCATGCACATCGCTCACAAAGGCTCGCGCCTCCTGGTCCACCGCCGTAATCCGCGCCGACCCATACAGCATCAGCGCCCACTCCGAAGCCACATGCCAGTGCAGCTCGCGAATTCCGCCCGAGATCAGCCGCATCTCCACCCCGGCCATGCGTTTGGAGGCCGGCAGATCGCGCACCGTCACCTGCCGCGTCCACCCCCCCGCCTCCACCCGCTTGTGCGCCAGCGAAAACGAATACTTGAACGGTTGCTGTCCGCCATTGTCGCTCTCCGGCGGCCACACCGAATCCGGATTTTGCCCATCCAGCACCGTATTTCCCTTCGGCCCAGGCTGGCTCTCGTTCACCCCCGTATGCGTATCCGTCGGATAAATCCTGCCCTCCTGACCCTGCGCAACCTGCATGCCTGCCGCCGCCGCCAGCACCGCCGAACCGGTCTCAAGGAACCTGCGCCGGCTTACCCTCGTCTCATCCCTCTGCTCTGCCATGATCAAACCTCTTTCGCCTTTGCCGTTGCCTGTCCTCTTGCCTTGTCATCCCGCGGGGACCTGCGGTTGTATCTCCAAACGCCCCTCCCATCAATCAAGGAGCACCATCCCTCCGATTCACCTTGAACCGGTAAGTCAATTCCAGATAAGCCAACGTCAACGGAGGCCCATGCGCATTCCCCCGCATCAGCGTGCCTGGCGAAAAATGCCCAACCCCCATAGCCAACGCCAGATAATCGTGCAACAACGCATAGCTCCCCGACGCATCGAACTCCCGGCCGATATCGCCGCTCGAAAACCCGGCCGCCGGAGCCTTCACCAGCACACCCGCCGCCCCGTTATACACGCTGTCCCGCGTTGCGGCCACCTGCAGCCACTCCTGCTGGAACAGCAGGGAAAGCCGCTTCACCGGCGTCACATTCAGATTGATCCGCTCCTGCTTGATATTCTGGAACCCGAACAAATCCGTCAGTCCAAACGCATTGTGATTACTCGGATACTGTTGGTCGTACGTGCCCATCCGCTGCGGATCGTTGTGCGGATTGCCCGAAGCATAGTCGTACTCGCCCAGCAGGCGCGGCTTCCAGGCCAGCTTCTCCGACGTATACCCGGCCTTCACATAACCTGCCCCCGCGCGGATCGAATTGTTCGCATAACTTCCGCGTTGCAGGTCCCCCAGAACGTCGAAGTAAAATCGCCCAAAATAGGTGGCCGAGACCTCCGCACCCGTAGTCACCTCGGTCTCGGTCCCATACGCGCCCTGCTGACCCTGCACACGCGGAACCGCCCGGACAAACACAAACGGAATCAGCAGCGTATGCGGCACCCACGTGGTAATCGTTCCCGCGGCGCCATGGAACGTTAGCCCCGCTCCATGAGTGTCCAGTGAGCTCGGATGCACCGCCACCACGGACGTGCTGAAGACATCCAGCCGGTTCTTGTCTCCGATACGCCCCAAAAATCCATCCCACGTGCGGCTGTTGTTGGTCCAGTTGCTGATCCCCACCACCCGCTCGCCCCCGTACCGCAGCTCCTGACGTCCGGCAATCACCTTGACGTGCTTGGCGTGAAACTCCAGAAACGCCTGCCGGTCGTCAAAGACATCCCGCATATTCGCCGCCACCTGGTCGAGAGGCAATCCCAGCGCATGGGTGTCGATAAACTGGATATATCCGGTCAGCCACTTCGCCGGACGCACCTCAAGGCCGCCCCAGGCCCGGGTAAGCTCATACAGCTCCTCGTTCCCGGACTGAAAGTTGTACGAGGTCTGGCTCTCCGTGCGTCCCCGCAGTTGCAGGTCGAGCGTCGCCCACTTCGGCACCCCGTTCCACTCCAGCGGCTGCACCTTGCCGCTATCCTGCGGATAGTCGATGATGTCCACCGCTGCCTTGTTGGAAGCCGACTGCTGACCCCACACCGGACCACCCTGCATCAACCCCGCTAACCCCGCCGCAACAAGAAACAGCTTCAGCCGCCTCTTCCCTCTGCCCGTGGATCTCACGTCCTGCTGCCCAGCAGCGACCGCCATACGCATGGGTAACCATTTCTCTGTAATTTAACCTGACGTTCACCGTGCATCTGCGCACACCGCGTAGTGGGCCGCAATTCCTCAAACAGATGCAACCCCGCTCCCAAATGTTGTAAACACAACCAGATCAGTCCCTTTGTTATCATTCCGCAGCGCAGCGAAGGAACCTGCGGTTGCCGCTACCCGCCCTTTTGCTTGTCATCCCGCAGCGAAGCGAAGGGACCTGCGGTTGCCGTTGCCTGCACACCCTCCAGACTCTGCTCAAGACGACATCCCCCACCCGGAAACAGACCCCTCGAAAACAAACCCGCACGATCTGGCGCAGTTTCAGACCTCGAAAAAGTCGAGTCCACACTCCACATCTGCCACGCATCCGTCCACATTGTGCACAAATTCAACCACGTTTTTGCGCCGTCAAAGGTCGCCTATCATCCAACAAACACGCACCTCTCACCACGCCCGCCACCCGCTAAGAAAAATCCGGCGCCTGTCCTCGGTCTACAACGGCTTCCTCGCGAAGGAATACAGCGAGGACGCAAATAGCTCCGTGCTCAGCCGTCCACTACCCAGGACCTATTTTCTAGGAAGTCAGCTCGCTCCCTTGGCATGGTTCCGCATCCCGAGAACGTGGAAGTCCTTCAGCCCACCCTTCAGCACATACACCAGCTTATTGTTCCCGTTCGGGTCCGTAGGCCTCAGAAAGAACCCCGCCTCAAGCACGAAGTCCTTTGTATTGCTGATGATACCCTCGATCATCTCATTATCCTGGAAGTAGACCCGCACCCACAATCCCGGAACCGTCGGCGCATGTTCATGAAAATGAAGAGCACGATGCCGAAGATCCCCATCGAACGTCTTCACGAAAAAGACAGCCTTCGCCTCCTTCGTCGGAACCTCCTGGATCGTGTCGGAGTTCAGCAGCTTAAGTCGAATGGATTCTAAAGGATACGGAGAATCGTTCCGCAACAGCTGCTCCAGCGTCCCCAACTCGCTCGCGTCCGCGAACCCCCGGACAGCATGATTTTCATAGCGAATGACCACCCGATGCCGCTGTACTCCTTCCCCCTCCCCCACACCCTCTTTTACGCGTGATCCCGCGGTGACAGATCGTACTGTTTGATCTTGTACAGCAGCGCCTTGTAGCTGATCTGCAGATCGTTTGCCGCGGCCTTCCTGTTCCATCCAGTTCCCTCCAATACCTGTGCAATTGCAATGGATTCCGCATCGCCCTTGAGGTTTCGTACCATAGCCTTCAGGCCGGCGCCATTGGGCGCCTCCGCTGTGCCACCCGCCGCTGCCCCGGCCGCGCCTTGGTATGCAGACGACGGACTCAGCTCATCGACGATCGCCTTCTCATCACCAAGAACCAGATACCGGTTGATTACATTCTCCATCTCGCGCAGGTTCCCCGGCCACGTGTGCTCCGTAAGCGTCTTGATCAGGTTCTCCGAAAATGCAAGCGCCTCCCGCCCATACCTCCGCGACCCCTTCCGCATAAAATACTCCGCAAAGACCGGAATCTCCTCTTTGCGCTCGCGTAACGGCGGAATACTCAACGTAAAGCCGTTCAGGCGATAGTACAGGTCCTCGCGGAAGCTCTTGTTTGCCATCGCCTCTTTCATGTTGATATTCGTAGCCGCGATCACTCGAACGTCTACCTTCATCGGGGATCGGCTACCCAATCTCGAAAACGTTCCATCCTGCAGAACCTGTAGCAGCTTCGCCTGCAGAATTGCCGGCATCTCGCCGATTTCGTCCAGAAAGATCGTTCCGCCCGTACAAACTTCGAATTTACCCGGCTTCGTCTTCACCGCTCCAGTGAACGCGCCCTGCTCATAGCCGAACAGCTCGCTTTCCAGCAGATCCGCCGGAACTGCCGCGCAGTTCACCTTCAGGAAAATGTTTTGGCTCCGAGCCGACATCTTATGCGTATATAGCGCAAGAATCTCCTTGCCCGTGCCGCTTTCGCCCAAAATCAGCAGAGGAATGTCTGCCTTCGCCACCAACGCCGCCTGCGCCTCCAGGTCGCGCATCCGCTTGCTCGATCGCACAAACGAGTGCGTCTCGTTCAGAGGAACCTCCCGGAGCACATCCGCCGCAGCCTCCTTCTTTTCCGAAGAAACCAGATGTTCTTCAATGGCCTGCTCCACATCGCTTCCGGTAAACGGCTTCATGACGATCGCTCGTACGCCGAGCCGAATCACCATCTCGAGGTCCCGCAGATCGGCTGAGCAGGATAAGACAATCACAGGAAGATTCGGTTTCGTGCATCGTATGTGGGTGAGCAGAGGCAGTGGGTCTCTGTTGGTATGCAGGGCAACCAACAGCAGATCGGGTTCGCCAACCTGCTCCATCCGGTCCAAAAGCGCCTGCTCTTCCGAGAACAGGGTCAAAGAGTATCGGACCGACAGTGCCAAACGTAGGTAATCGAGCACCGCGAGGTCCGGCTCCAGAATCAGAACCTGAGCTCGTGAGTTTGCAACGGACTTCGTGGCAGAACCCGGGTGAGACAGCGAAGCTGACATACAGTACCCCTATTTTGCTGGCCCGGGTCGCTCTCCCAACCGCGCAATGCTATTGAAACCTCTTCTAAGGTTTCCAATCAACCTGCTACCAACCGGCTACAAAGGGGAGACTCAACGACCCTTACACAGCAAATTCTAGATGGTTTCGAGGGAACTTACACAACAAAATGTTAACAAGTTTGCGGCAAAAGAGATAAACGTTTTCCACTTTGCTCGTCAAAGAAATCAGCAGCTACTCTCAATCCGCCGCGAAAGAAACAAGCAGCCTATCTCTTCCCCACCGTGCGATAAGAGGATTGGACCTGTAATTCCACTGAATTCAAGCCAAATATGGAGATATGCTCCTGTTGGTGGCACGGCTGCCGCAGGCAGAAGCCATCATAGAGATTGTGCTTGAGACTCTTCCGGTCTCGTCTAATGATTGGTTACTTACGTGCAGTGTGAAAGGCATTGCAGAGTTGCAGTTCTTGTTAGGCGCCTCCCAAAGGAAAAATGACCTTGGTCCACAATGCAGAATCCGCCGCCATATTGAACCTCCCGCCGCTGGACATCATCTTCGGTAAGAGCGTCGCCATGCAGTCTGTCCGGAACAAACTGGAGCGCGTCGCCGAGACGGATGTGCCGGTCCTGATACAAGGCGAGAGCGGCACCGGCAAGGAAATTTGCGTTCGTCTCCTCCACGCCTTCTCCGCACGAGCGCAAGGATCGCTGGTAAAGGTAAGCTGCCCCGCCATTCCACACTCTCTTCTGGAGACCGAGCTCTTCGGCTACGAAAAAGGCGCGTTTACCGGGGCGATGTCCACGAAACTAGGCCGCGTCGAGCAGTCTCATATGGGAACACTCTTCCTGGACGAGGTAGGCAGTCTAGACCTGGCGGTCCAATCCAAACTGCTTCAGGTCCTGCAGGACGGCACTTTTGTTCGCGTGGGCGGTCACGAGCCTCGCACCATCGCCACACGTCTCGTATCCGCCTCCAACAGCGATCTGCGCAACCAGGTCGAGGATGGCACCTTCCGGCTCGACTTCCTGTTTCGCATCAATGCCGTGACGGTCAATCTTCCGCCATTGCGGCAGAGGATCGCAGACCTCCCGATCCTCATCGATTACTTCCTCGAACACTATGCAAAAGTGTTCCATCACACGCCGGATCTCCTCTCGAGGAGTGCCGTCCGCCTGATGCAGAATTACCACTGGCCCGGAAATGTGCGCCAGCTTGAGAACCTGATTCGCAGCTATGTTCTTATCGGCAGCGAAGAAGCGCTGATCGCCGAGCTGATGCCCGAGGCTCCCCGTAACGGCATCGTCACAGAAATCGACCTGAGCGAACCGATCTCCCTCAAGAACATCACGAAGAAAGCCACCCAGGACCTCGAGCGCCAGATCATCTTGAAGGTTCTTCAGGAGAACAGTTGGAACCGTCAAAAGACGGCAAAATGGCTGCAGATCAGCTACCGCTCCCTGCTATACAAGCTGAGCGAAGTGGGAATGCCCGAACTGCCTCCCCGCCCCATCCGCATTCCCCACCTGCTCAAAAAGCCGGACGAGCGAACGCTCAAACCTGCCTTGGCCTCCCGCACCCGCGTCTACTAACACTCTCGGAGCGCCCCGGATCAGACGAGGGGCGCTGTCCGTACGGTCTACTTTATGAAGCCCAACGGCCAGGCGGGAATTCCGAATCAGGATCACCGCAGTGAACGGCTACTGCGCTCCTTGTCGTCGGATTATCGTCTTGACGGTCTCGAACATGATCAGCAGATCAAGACCGAGCGACATGTGTTTGATGTAGTAGAGATCGAATTCCAGCTTCTCGCGGCTTTCAGCCAATGTAGCTCCATAGCCGTAGCGCACCTGAGCCCATCCTGTCAGCCCAGGCCGGATCATATGTCGTAGATCGAAGTATGGAATCTGTTCCGACAGCCAGGGGACGAACTCCGGACGCTCCGGACGAGGCCCGACAAACCCCATATCCCCCCGCAAAACGTTCCACAGTTGCGGCACTTCGTCCAGTCGAGTCTTCCGCATGAACATGCCCACCCGCGTCACCCTCGGATCGTTCTTCGTAGCCCATTTCGCTCCCGCAGCCTCAGCGTCCGTCCGCATCGTTCGAAACTTGTAGACAATGAAGTTACGGCCGCCGAGCCCCACGCGCGTCTGACGGAAGAAGATAGGCCCAGGAGAGGAGAGCCGAACCAGCAGCAGCACAATTGGGAAGAATGGCAGAAACAGAAGCAGGCCCGCAGCCGCCGTAAGTGTGGAGACAATGCGCCGGGCAATCTGCTGCGATGGTTTTACCTTGAATCCTTCACTGTAGATGAAGCTGCTGGGGCGAAGACCGTCCAGGTGCAGCTTTCCCGTAAGCCGCTCGAGCAATGTACCCGCCTCTTCGATCACTACGCCATCGAATCGCAGCTTGAGCAGTTCGCGAAGCGGCAATTCCCCGCGACGATCCTCCAGCGCCACAATCACACGGTCCACAGAAGGAGTCGGACCGCGGAACGAGTCCAGTGCAATCGCAAATTGCTCTCGTCTCTCCGGTTTATCGACCAGACTCCCGTCCCACGCGACGACCTCCATTCCCGCGTCCTTGCGCGTGCCGAGTAACTCCACAATGGTCCGTGCACGTTCTCCAGCGCCCAGAACGTACACTCTCTCCCGAAACATCTTTCTCCCGATCAGCCACGCATAGGCGCTGCGCCACAACACCAGGGATATCGTAAGAAAGCTGAGGCCGACCAGAAGAACGTAATGAGCGATATCGGCATCCGGGAAGAAATAGAGGATCGCCGAAAGCAGAAACGATAAGAAACCGAGGACCAGGAGAAGCCGAAAATAAATCTCCCATCGAGCCGAAATGCGTTGGGGTTCGTACAGGTCGAAGTAGTACGAACAGAGCAGCGTCACAACCGTGAGACAGGCGATCTTCACCGCGCCGTACTCGTAGTTAAGTACGAGGTAGGTATCCGGCCCGAGCATCAACGCCGTCGCCAGCAGAAATGACCCCCCGACGATCAGGGCTTCACAAAGCAGGAGAACGATGGTTCGCGTTGGATAGTAAACATTGAAAAGCCGAATCATTGTCGCCGTTGTCCCTTTTTACTGGTTGGTGGCGTCGTAACCGTAATAACCGCCAACCTGGGGCGCGCCGTGAACCGCGTTGAGAACAAAACCAAGTATGTTCGAGGCCTTCAACTCGTTTTGAGCCCGTTGTGCGATCGGAAACTTGGTAATCCCCTCGCGTACAACCAGAAGAACGCCATCGCAGGACCTCGCTAGATTTACCGCATCCGAAACGGGCAACACCGGCGACGAATCCACAATAATCCAGTCAAAATGAGGCGAGGAAAGTCGTACCAACTCGGCAAAACGAGGACTTCCCGAAAGATCGGCCGCCTTATCGCCGCCATTTCCTCCGGCAATAAAAGTCAAATTAGGCAGCATCGGCTTGCCTGTGCCATTCAGTTCGAGAGATTGTTCCGCCCGCTGCATCACTTCTTCCGCCCCTGCCTTGCCGGAGAGATAGTCGGCCAGACCCGGATGCGACTCGCACCCCAGCATCTGGTGCAGCGAGTAGCGCCGCATATCGCCATCAATCAAAAGCACTTTGCTGTTCTTGTGCCGTGCCAGACTCAACGCCAGATTGGTCGAGACGAAGCTCTTGCCCTCCTGCGGCATGCCGCTGCTTACCAGAATCGACTTGAGAGGTTTGATATCCCGCAGTTCGTAGATCCGCGAACGGAGACTGCGGAACTGTTCCACAGCGGCTCCCCGTTCCATAAGAGCCGGAAGCTGCGCCGGCGACAAGGACCAGGGCCTTCTTACGATCTTGTCCGTGTCCAGTCCCTCGAAACCCGAACCCGCTGCGGCCGCCGAATAGACTTCCGCTCCCCGGAACGGAGGCGCAGGAGCGTATTCGACCTCGGAAGTCGCGGCTGAAAACGGTGTCGAGCGGCTAGTCTGCCTAGGTGACCGTGGCTCTAGCTCGTTACTTTCGGACGTTCTTTCAGCTTCTGCCTTCTGCAATGCCTCGTAGATGCGGCTCATCGATCTTGCCTTCCCGGAGTCTCACCCCTGAACGCTGTCATATAGTCTCGGTCTTGACTGACTGTATTCTGCGGCTGCTGAAGTCCCCGTCCGCTCAGTGCCATCGAAGACACCATGAACGGCTGCGTTTCCAAGTCCAATTCCGTTGCCACACCTTCGACCATCTCCGCGGTTACTTGCTGCACCTGTTCTACATACGCAACAATCAGTGCGTGCTCGCAAAGGAGGTTGATGATGCGGGGAATGCCGTGGCTGTAGCGATGCACCCGGTCCGATGCCCCAAGCGAGAAGATGGGCCATGTAGCTCCCGCGATCCTCAGTCGTTCCGCGACATACGCGTGGGTCTGAGCTTCAGTAAGCGCCTGGGTTCGACACCAGAGCGAAACACGCTGCCGAAGCTGGCGCACACTCGGATGACGAAGCTTTTCTTCAAGCTCTGGCTGTCCTGAAAGAACAATCTGAAGCAGCTTCTCCGACGAGGTCTCGAGGTTAGTCAGCAGCCTAATCTCCTCCAGCAGCTCCCAGGACAGATTCTGCGCCTCGTCCACCACCACCACGCAGGTCTCCTCCATACGAAACCGCTCAACTAGCCAGCGATTCAACTGAATCAGCATGCCGGATTTTGTTCGCGTCGCCGGAACAATGCCAAAGTCGGTCAAGACAAACTCCAGGAAGTCCAGAACGTCCAGCCGCGGATTGAAGACAAACGCGGTAGACACCCTCCGGTTGCTGAATGACCCCAACGCCCGGCGTAACAGGGTGGTCTTTCCCGTGCCCACCTCGCCCGTCAGGACCGTAAATCCCTTTCTGGCCGAAATGCCATACTCCAGACAAGCCAGCGCCTCCCGGGTGTGCGGCATCATATACAGAAACCGGGGATCGGGACTGGTCCCGAATGGGCTGCTTTGCAGCTTGAAAAAGCTCTTATACATCGTTATCCACCCGCATTCACCAGAGCCTTGGTCTCCGCTGTCAGGTCTGGGGCTCCTCGCCTTCGAAACCACCTCCTGCGCGATTTTACTGCCACCTCTTCGCCGGTATAGGCGATAATGCCGAGGGTCGGCAGCTTCGTAAAGGCCCATACATCGCGCTCGTTTCGAATCGCCGTATCCATATACTCGAGGGCTGCGATGATCGCAAGGCCCAAGGCAAGCCCGGCGGCCAGTCCACCGCCGACAAAGACGGGGCGTTTTGGAGAGAACGGCGCTTCGGGAAGATTAGGCTCATCCATCACCCGGAACTGCTCCCCTTGCTGCCGCCGCTCAAGGTCGGTCGCCATCTTAGACTGATTCATCTTATTGAGCAGATCGTCGTAGAACGCCTGTGCCGTCTGATTGTCCCGGGTGATGCTCTTATACTCCTCCTCTACCGCTGGACTTGATGAGACGCGCTCCTGATACATCCTCAACTGAGCCTGGATAGCTCCCTGGTCCCGTTTCTTCTGCGCAATGGCCTGTTCCATCGCACGGAGTTGCGCACGTAGCTGCTGCACTCCCAACGAATCGGTCGGTTTCGCCGCCGAAACCGGCCCCGTAACCGTGGGCGGAGGAACGGCATGCGCCATCTCCTGCCGCAATTCCTTGATCTTTCTCCGGGTACTCACCACATCGGGATAGTCATCCGTGTAGCGCGAGGTTAAATCAGCCTCCTGGGCCAGAAGCTGCTGCAACTCCAACTGCTGGGTCTGCGGAGCTGCTCCACCGCGTTCGGAACTCTGGGAAGGCTGATTCTGCTGCTGGAGCACGAGCATTGATTCGGCATAGCTCTTGTCCTGCTCCATTCGGGCCAGCGCCTGCGTCGCCGCATCCAGCTGAGTATTTAAAGTGGTCAGCATGTTGATGTTTGACGCCTCCGCTCCCGGCAGCTTGCCGACGTAGGTCTGCTGAAACTTGGCCAGCCTCGCGTCCTCTTCATCCAGTTTGGCCTTGGCGTCGGCCAGTTGCCCCTTGAGAAAATCGGTTGTTCCTGCCGCACTTGCCGCCCGGTCGTTCAGGTTTTCACTGACAAAGAGCGATGTAATCTCCCCACACACAAGTTGCGCCGTACGAGCGTCGGCTGCCTTGAACGAGATAAAAAATCCTGGCAGACCACCCGTGCGCGAAATGTCCGATTGTATGGGCTTGATATCGATGCTCTTGCGCGTCTGGTCGATCCGGTCGTCCATCGACATCTTGGAGTTTGCATACAAGTTGAAGCGCTCGATAATCGGCTGCAGCCGCGACCGGCTGAGGATCTGCTCCCGCATTGTGGCCAGCCGTCCGCTCAGATCTTCCGTAATTACCGGCTTCACGTAGGTGTCGGGAACCTTTTGCTGCTCAACCAGAACCAGCGTCTGCGAGAGAAATTGCGGCTGCATCAGAAATGTGATCGCGTATCCCACTACAGGGAAGATGATCGCCGGAATGGCGAGTATCCACCATCTCCGCTTTAAGATTGTCGTGTAGTCCTGCAGCGTCAATGCGCGATGTCCAAGCATAAAACTCCTTAGAATTGTCCCAGTCGCGTTGAGCGGGGGGAAAACGTGATTCCAATGCCGAATGTCTGAGAAGTTCCGTTCAAAGCGTTGATACCCAAAAACTGGTCAGTACTCGACTGGTGCTGCACCGTATAGCTCGCATACCCGGACAAATTGGTGCTTATACGACGCGTCACCTGGCCACCCGTGTATACGGTATCGAACACCTCGGTCGCGGCGGTTATGCCATAACCGCTTCCGAACTGCGCCAGACCAGAGGTATGCACATAAGATCCATTCAGAGACACTGCCCAATCCCGGCCATAGGGTCGTCCGACGGTGCCGGTGACGGTATCCGCAAATGCACCCGGAAGAACGCCTGAACCGCTGTTCACGCCACGCGAATAGCTCACCGAAGCATTGTAATAGCGGTGGGTATACGACAGGCTCGCGCTTCCCGCGACACTCAGGCTGGAGGGTATTAGCGCGCTATTCGAGCTGGAGACCCATTGCGGACCGATTGAGCCGCTCACGGAGAATGACCGGCTCAGAAGTCGTTGGTAGGACACATTCAGCCCACGCGTCTGAAAATTTGGGAAGCCCGCCGCCTCCGGCCCGCTATACGTAAACGTTGAATACACCGCGCTCAGGCTCGCCGAACTCCGCGCATTAATGCGGCGGTTCACCGCGACGGTGCCTGAAATCTGACTATCGTTTAGAGCATTCGCGTTGGCATTCGTGTTATTCGCATTCGGACCGCCTCCAACAAAATCCAGCACCACCCACGAGGCGGATCCGCTGACAGAGGTTTGCCTGCTGAGTTCACGTTCCAGACTGCCACTCAAACCGTTGCTGATCCGATTACCCGAAACGGAGAAGACACCGCCTGCCGGACCGTACCCGGGACCTTCGATCGGTATGACGCCAATATCGCCTACCCCCGCCACGCCAGACAAACCTGTTGTCGGAGATTCAGGCAGGAAGCTAAAGGAGTCGGATAAGTTAAAGATCCAGTGTTTGGTTACAAGCCCCTGCGAAGCGACAACGTTGCTAAACCCCGAAATGCCCTGTCCCGTCTGGTTTGGCAGAAGAACACCGGCCCCAAGGAGCAAGCTGAACGGCCGGACTGTGCTTTTAGACCTATAGGAAACATCCCCGGATAGAGTCGTCGATTGGCTCACGTCGCCCGACCCGAAGTACCCCAGTTGTACGATCTCCGAGGCGCTCAAAGCATAATAGACAACACCATTTAGCGCGGACAAGTCCGGCACCAGACTGCCGGGAACAGCGCTCACCGAGGCAACCCCGGCGGGAACGGCCTGCCCGTATGAAATATGCCCTCCCAGCCAGAGCAGACCAGCCATCGCCATCTGGATCTTCATAGCATTCTTCATGGAACGACGATCGTGTCTCCCGGAAGAAGCGAGACCCCCTGGTTTTCGCCTTTCAGCGCCTGCTTATAGTTGAACAGCAGCTTCTGTTCTCTTCCCCCGACCTTCCGAAGAATATAGATGTGCTTGGAATTGGCAAATTGGGAGAGTCCCCCAGCCGTCACGATGGCCTGCAATACTGTCATTCCCGGAGTCAACATCAGGGGACCGACCTTCCCGACCTCTCCGACCAGGAAAACTCGCTGGCTGTTCACCCCAAGCACAACAACATTAACGATTGGATCCTGAATATACTTCCTCAATCGCTGCGAGATGTCTGCACTCAGCGCCATGGGCGTCAAGCCCGCCGCCGGCAAATCCCCAACCAGAGCAAGTGAAATCATCCCATCAGGACGGACCGGGACACTGCCGGAAAGGGTCGGCTCCTTCCATACGGTGATCTCCAGAGAATCTTCAGGCCCGATCACGTAGCGCTCCGGATCCATCGGCCCTGCGTACTTCGGGGCAGCTGCCGGCGTACCGGAAACAGGCGGCTGACCGGCCGTCGTGGTCGTCGGGGGCTGCGATGCGGTTCGAGATACCTGCGCCAAAGCTGCAATCGGTAGAGCCGGCAGCATCACGGCCAACATGAAACAAAGGCCCTTCATCGAATCACTCCCATTGTCCTTCACCAACGTTTCTTCAATTCTTCAATGGCAAACATGCGACCGTAGCTTCCAATCTCAATCCCTTGGAATCACTTCGGTGTCTGCAACTCTCTGCAAGTTCGACCTCTCTCGAATCCCGGTCGAAACCTGGTGGCCAAGGAGGTATGAGCACCTCAAGTGCCAAAACCCGGGTCATACCCGATCGATACAGCCAAAGCTGACAGCTACCGGCTCACCGTCTCCTGCTCTCATCCCCCAACGACATCCTTTCCGATCTTTGGGATGCGCCGTCACCGCCTCCCGTCATATGCAGATTACCAGCCTCTGTAGGAAATCTTTTTCCCTGTACGTGGCACCTAAGCTACCACTTTAGTTGCTGTCAGCGTTAAACAAAGGAGACTACACTCTATGACATCCGGCACTTGAATTGCATGTGAGAGACCTGTGAAGTATAACGTCTTACGAATGACTATCCATAGCACTCCAGCCGAACCGTATTCGGCTGCGCTCCTTCCGGAGGTAGAGACCGAACACCGCCGTGCGAGTTCCTCGTCCTTGCAGGCGTGGCTTCCCTACGCCGCCATTGCCCTGGTGCTGGCCGTCATGTACTACCGTGTGGCCATCAAACTCGTCTACGACTGGTACACCATACCCGACTATTCGCATGGGTTCCTCGTTCCATTCTTTGCCCTGTTCCTGCTCTGGGATAAGAGAAAGGTCCTCGCAGCCACCCCCATCCGGCAGTCCTGGCGCGGCATCCCCCTCGTTGCTGTCTCCGTAGCCATTCTCATCCTCGGCGTCTACGGTGTGGATCTCTTCACCGCCCGCATCTCCTTTGTATTTCTACTCGCAGGCATCATCTGGACTCTGCTCGGGCGACGGATGCTTCGCGAGTTGTACTTCCCCCTCCTTGTATTGATTCTGGCGATCCCCTTCCCCACCATTCTCTTCAACCAGATCACCTTCCCTCTCCAGCTCTTCGCCTCTCGCATCGCCAGCCAGATTCTGCCGCTGCTTGGGGTTCCGGTGCTGCTCGAAGGCAACGTCATCCAGCTCCCGGTCATGAAGCTGGAGGTCGCCGAGGCCTGTAGCGGCATCCGCTCCCTGATGAGTCTCTTCACTCTGGCCGTCTTCTACGGTTACTTTCTTGAGCGAACCACCAGGCGCCGCGTTCTGCTCGCCCTCTTCAGCATTCCCATCGCCGTCACCGCCAACGTGCTCCGTATCGTAGGCACAGGACTTTGCGTACAATATTGGGACCCCGACAAGGCGCTCGGCTTCTTCCACGAATTCTCGGGCTGGGTAATGTTCGTAATCTCACTCGGCTGCCTCTATGTCGTCCACCGTCTCATGCAGCTGATCTCACCGGCACCGGTAAAGGTAGCGACACAATGAAATCCCCGCGCTTCTGGACCATCATGGTCCTCCTGCTGGCAACCGCCTTCGTCCTCGAAAGCCGTGGGGACACCGACCGTGTCCCTCCAAGCGAGCCCCTCAGCCGTATGCCGGAGAGTTTTGGGCCTTGGACCGCCCGCGACCTGCCGCTCGATGACGACACATTAGCCGTTCTTGGCAAGGGCGACTTCCTCAACCGGATCTACAGTCCACACCCCGCAAACAACACCGTTGCGGAAGGCTCGCTGTTATCGAATCCTTCGGCCGCCGCACCGATAAGCCTCTTCATCGGCTACTTCCCGACCCAGCGCACCGGACAGACCATGCACTCGCCCCAGCATTGTCTTCCCGGTGCCGGCTGGACCTTCGATTCGCAAAAATATGTTGACCTGAAAGACACCAATGGCAAGGATTTCAAAGTAGGGGAGTACCTGATCAGCAACGGCGAGACGAAACAGTTCGTTATCTACTGGTACCAGGCGCATGGCCGCAGCATCCCCAACGAGTACCTTGCGAAACTTTACATGGTCGCTGACGCAATACGGACCAACCGCACGGATGGCGCTCTCGTGCGAGTCATTACGCCCGTCATGCCAGGAGAGCCGCTCGAAGCTGCAAAAGACCGGGCCATCCACTTCACCGAACAGATGGCTCCCTATCTGCCGCGGTTTATTCCCAGCTAAAGCAACCGAAAAGTGTCAAATGCCGCTGGGAAAAGAGACGCTACTGTATCGGACAGGGACATCGGGGCATCAAGGCAGAGACTAAGAAATTGAAGGCTCGCTCCAGATTTGGGTATCAGAGAAATGATCGAGGAAACAAAGAAATGAGAAATCCACTCGCCCCTGCATCCCGCATTTCAGCAATCCTGGCCGTCTCCCTCATCTTGGGCCTCACGGCCGGCTGCCATCGCGATCCCAACAAGCAGAAGCAGCGATATCTTGAGAGTGGCAAGCGCTACGCTAAGGAAGGCAAGACCAAGGAAGCGGCAATTCAGTTCTCGAACGCGCTGAAGGTCGACCGCAACTTCGCCGAGGCCCACTATCAGCTCTCCAAGGTTTACCTCGCCCAGGGATCGGTCCTGCCTGCCTTTCAGGAGCTGAGGCGAACGGTGGACCTTCAGCCGGGCAATGTTCAGGCACGCATCGACCTCGGCAACATGTTGCTTGGTGGCCGCCTGACCGATAAGGCTGCCGAACAGGCAAACGCGGTCCTCGCAATCCAAAGCAACAACCCGGACGCCTTTGCTCTTCTCGCGAGCGTCGCCGCAGCCAGGAACGACCGCGCCGAGGCGCTGACGCAGATCCAACACGCCCTCGCCATCGCGCCCGACCGCGCCGCCTTCCACGCAACCCTCGGCATGCTCCAAAGCAGCGATCCCGCAACGGCGGCAGATGGCGAAGGCCAGCTTCGCAAGGCGGTCTCCCTGGATGACAAGGACATCAGGGCGCACATTGTGCTTGCGTCGATCCTCCAGAAAAAGGGCGACCTGCAAGGTGCTGAAGACCAGATGAAAGCTGCTGTTTCAGCCGATCCGAAGAACCTGATGGCTCGTGCCACGCTCGCCGACCTGTACCTGCGCCAGAATGACACAGCCAAAGCGGAGGACACGCTTAATCGTGCCTCCGATGAACTTGGAGACACGGATAGCGGTGCCGGCCTGCTCGCCAATTACTACATCCACACCAACCAGCTAGACAAAGCGCAGGCCGTCTATGCGGACCTGGTTGCAAAACATCCGAAGAGCGCGCCGCTCAAGCTGGCCTACGCCCGCATCCTCATTCTTGACAAAAACATCGACAAGGCACGAAACGTCGGAGCCGAACTTGCGAAGACGGACAGCAGCCTGCCCGAGGTTGCCGTACTCAACGGCATGATGCTGCTCAACGACGGCAAATCCAACGATGCGTTCAATCTTCTGCAGAAGGCCGCCAAAACCAGTCCGGACAGCGTCCCGGTCAAACTGTGGCTGGCCCGCGCCGCCCGTGCCAAGGGTGACATGACCGTGGCTCAGCAAAGCTATCGCGATGCCGCAAAACTGAATCCCAGAAGCCTGGAAGCACAGACGGGTCTCGCCGAAATTTCGGTCGATACCCATGACTTCACTACCCTCAACCAGGTTGCCGAGACAGCCATCGCAGCCACTCCGCAGGCCGCGAACCCGTATGTCTGGCGCGGGATGGCCGAGGGCAGCCGAAACGAGTTGGATAAAGCAGAAGCAGATTTCAACCACGCAATCAAGCTTGACCCCAAGAATTCGACCGCCTACCTGGAACTGGCACAGGTTCGCCTGGTGCAGAAAAAAATCCCCGAGGCGCGCACTCTTCTCGAGCAGTCACTGGCCTACAATCCGAACGGCGCGCGCGCCCTCCGCCTGCTAGCCTCCACCTTCCTCTTCGACAAACAACCCACGAAGGCCGTCAGTCGCGTTCAGGACCAGATCGCTAAGTCGCCCAACAACAATGACATGTACGATCTCCTGGCAGATCTTCAGCTATCCACGGGAGACCATGCAGGTGCTCTCGCCTCAGCCGAAAAGGCGCTACAGCTACAGCCAAACGACAGCGCCGCCGTCATGGCGTACACGCGGGCCGAGATGAGTCAAGGAGACCCGGCGAAGGCTATCGCGAAGTGGCAGCAATGGACCAAGGACCATCCAAACGATGCACAGGCGCTCACGATCCTCGGAACCCTCCAGGAGACCCAGGGAGATAAGGAGAACGCGATGGCCAACTACAAAAAGGCACTTGCCATTCAGCCGGATCAGGCTGTCGCGGCCAACAATCTCTCCTACCTCATGGTAGAGACTGGCCAAAATCTTGATGTCGCGCTCTCTCTTGCTCAAGTCGCCCGGCGCGGCATGCCCAATTCCGCGAGCACCGCCGACACTCTCGCCTGGGTCTACTATCAGAAAGGCAATTACGCCTCTGCCCGCGACCTCCTCGAAGACGCCCTGAAGACAGAGCCGGCGAACGCCTCCATGCACTACCATCTGGGGATGATCTACACGAAGCTCTCCGACAACAGTGACGCAGTCATTCACCTGAAAAAAGCATCCACCCTCGCGCCCAATACCCAGACCGCAAAGGACGCCGACAAAGAGCTCGGTCTTCTCGGCTAACTATTTGATACCTCACGATTGGCCAACCGAGGTGCGGCTGCTGGCTGACATGTTCGGTGTAACTTTCCTGGGCGAAAGCTTCCTTGGCACATAGAGGAACAGGATTTTGCGACCACTCGCTCTACCATCCCGCGCCGAAGGCTCCGGCGACGGGAAGGAACTGTGCATCGTCGCGCTCGGACGCAATTATGTTCAGTCGATGATTATGCTTAGTAGGCTACGGTCCTGCTGGACGGAGGCCCGTTCGGTGGGATCAGTCATTTTGTGTGGTGAGTTAGCTGGACATAATCGCGAGGATCTCCTCAGGTAGAAGTCTTACCTCGTAGGAGGTTGTCATGACTGAAGCGATTGTCTTGCATTCGCAAGTACGTTCCTGGCTGGGTCAGAGCGTGCTCACATCATTTGTTTCGAGCTATATCAGTTATCTTCGTTCTCAGTGCTACACCGAGAGGACACAACGCGGCTACGTCTATGGGGTCGCCCACTTTGCACATTGGCTGAGCGCTCAACGGGTCGGCCTGTCTGGCCTCGATGAAGAAGCAGTCCGAGCCTTTCTCGAAGACCACTTGCCTGGTTGCGATTGTCCTCATCCTGCGCGACGTAGTGCGCATGAGAACAGAACTGCTCTTCGACATTTGCTGAGCCTTCTTCGTGCGAACGGAGCGATTGGCGAGCGACCAACAAGCCATGATCCGACTGCTTCGGAGCTAGCACTGTTCGACCGATACATGGATCATGTCTGTGGGCTTGCTGCGAACACCCGACAGCAGCGCATCTGCATTCTTCGCAGACTGTTCTCGACACATGATCGGCTCGCGCCGGGCGGAGGAACTCCGGGCGCTCTCAGTATTCGCGGCTTCTTTCTGAACCGACAGAACAGTTGGAGTGCCGGAACCGTGCAAGTCGTGAGCGGAGCACTGCGGTGCTATCTACGATTTCGAGCGCTTGCGGGAGATGATGTTCGGGCGCTACAGGATGCCGTTCCGAACGCGGCGCACTGGAGGCTTGCCCCTCTGCCGGAGGTGTTCACCGAAGACGAGATTCAGAGGCTCTTGAACTCTTTTGAACGAGTGACTTGTTCGCCCAAGCGAGGCTATGCGATGGCGCGTTGCCTGACTGACCTGGGGTTACGCGCCAGTGAAGTCGTCGGGCTGCAACTGGAAGACCTCAACTGGAGAGAAGGGACGATCTGTCTGGCCGCCGGCAAGTTGCGCAGAGCCAGTGTGCTGCCACTGCCCGCCGAAGCAGGACGCGCCATCGCGGACTATCTACAGACCGAGCGTCCATTGACTTCAAGCCGCGCCGTCTTTGTCCGCCATGTTGCTCCCCACGACAGGCCGATCGGTCCCGGAGTTGTGCGTCGCGCTATCAGGGATGCCTACCAGAGATGCGGCTGGACTCACTCTCGCGTGCATATTCTTCGGCACAGCATCGCTTCCAATCTGCTGCGTCACGGAACCCCTCTGAAGGAGATTGCCGATCTGTTGCGACATCGCAGCCTCGATACATCCATGATTTATACGAAGGTCGACCTGCGCCGGTTGACCGCAGTTGCCATGTCCTGGCCTGGGAGGCAGCTATGATTGCCGCCCCGTGCATGCAGAAGTTGGTGCAAGAGTATCTTGAAGAGCGCCGCAGCCTGGGATTCGAACTTCAGATCGCAGGTGAACAGTTGATGGCGTTTGCACGCTTCGCCGATCAACGCGGCCATGGCGGCACACTGACGGAACAGCTCATTGTGGACTGGGTCCAAGGACGGGCGAAGCGGGCTACGCCCATCACATGGGCCCGTCGGCTTGAGATCATCCGGCCATTCGCCAGGTATTGTGCCCGCTTCGAATCGGCCACCTATGTTCCTCAAAACGGCACCTTCGGCCCAGGCCACCGGCGCCTCACGCCTCATATCTATACCGACCAGGAGATCGCCGATCTCCTGCATCAAGCAGGTCAACTCCATCCGCTTGGCGGTCTTCGTCCAGCAACTTACACGACATTGTTCGGCCTCATCGCCTCCACCGGACTACGCATCTCTGAAGCTTTGAAGCTGCAGTGTCAAGACGTAGACCTCGCTCATGGCGTGTTGACAGTACGCCAGACGAAGTTCGCGAAGTCCCGGCTCGTTCCTCTGCATCCCACTGTCACGAGTGCGCTGTCGCGATACCTCGCCTTCCGACAGCAGACGGTGCCTTCCGCATCGAGGGCTTGCTTCTTCGTCACCGCGACGGGAGCAGGATTGGTCAAGCGAACTGTTCACTGCGTCTTCGGTAAGCTCCGAACTCAACTGGAGTGGATCGCCCGTGGATTACACCCGGCACCCCGCATCCATGATCTACGCCATACCTTCATCTGCAGGCGCGTGCAACTGTGGCATGAGCATGGCGTGGATATCGACAACGCGATGCTCGCTCTCTCCACCTACGTCGGCCACGCCAAGGTCTCTGATACCTATTGGTATCTGACCGCAGTTCCCGAACTCATGGCGGTTGCGGGACGCAGTTTCGAGGACTTCGCTCAGTCCGCGAGGAGGCATCACCATGGCTGAGGTGCAAAAGAACACATCCTTCTCAGTGCTCCTGCAGCGCTTCTTCGTCGATCACCTGCAACAGCATAGGAGCGTCAGCCCCAGGACCATCGCCGCTTACCGGGACACATTCCGGCTTCTACTCATCTTTGCGGAACGCCGCTTCAGAACAAAACCGCAACACTTCACACTGGAAGACTTGAACGCGAAGCTGATTTTGGCCTTCCTCGATCACCTTGAAGCAGATCGCAAGAACTGCCCCCGCAGCCGCAACGCTCGCCTTGCAGCACTTCGATCGTTTCTCAAGTACGCGGCACATCACGATATCTCCGCGCTTCATATCATTGAACAAGCCCTGTCTGTACCGATGAAGCGCATTGATCGCCCTCTTCTGGGTTTTCTTTCCCGGGAAGAGATGCAAGCTGTTCTCGACGCCCCCGATCCTGATAGTTGGGTGGGACAACGCGACCGAACCCTATTCACCGTGCTCTACAACACCGGCGCGAGAGTCTCCGAGATCCTTCATCTGAGGCTTGACGATCTGGTGCTCGACGGAGGAGCCCCAGCGGTTCACCTGCACGGCAAGGGACGTAAACAACGAAGCGTCCCACTGTGGCGGTCAACGGCGTCGCTCCTCCGTTTCTGGAGGAAGCGCTTGAACGATTCTTCAAGTCAGGCATTCTTGTTTCCTAACCGCGGCGGAACTCTCATGACCAGATCCAACGTGACGCAGCGTCTCGCAGATGCTGTAGGTGTGGCTGCACAGCGCTTTCCCGATCTGCCCAGGCGAAGTGTCTCTCCGCACACCATCCGGCACACAACCGCAATGCACCTTCTTCAGTCAGGCGTCGACATTACCGTCATCGCCCTCTGGCTGGGCCATGAAAGCCCAGCGACAACCCATATGTACATCGAAGCCGATATCACGATGAAAAAACGGGCCCTGAACCGATTGCAGCCTGTCGGCCCCAAACGTTCACGCTACCAGCCTCCAGATCAACTGATGCAGTTCCTCGTTCGGCTTTAGATTATGCGCAGTGCGAGAGCGATCCGGGCTCTGTCCAAAGGCACTTGGCGATCGCACTGCGCATAATCATCGACTGAACATAATTCCGTTTATGCGGAGGTTCGCATAAACGCAAGAACTATCTCTTCGCCTGGTCGAACGCCGGTGAAGAAAGAACAGCCTCATCTAACTGAGACTTCTCAGACGGAGCTTCAACTAGCGGGTCCGTGGTTCACAAACAGCCTGTCGAAAAATGCCGTCCACCGTTCTTCCATGCGCTGCCAGGAATATTCAGCTTCAAAGCGTTCCTGAGCATGCCTACATGCGACACGCGATCTCTCATCGGGATCATAAATTGTTCTAATCGCATGCTCCAACTCATCTGCATCGCCAAACCGAGTAGGTATCCCAAAGCCAGACTTCTCTGCAAAGTCGCTGACAAGGCACTCAGAATTGATGAGGAGCGGAATTCCGACCATCATAGCGTCAAACAGCTTGTTCGGAGCGGCGTAGATGTGATTCTCCACAAAGGGCTTGTAGTGGGCGAACATCGCTGTCGCAGCCGCGGCGATCTCCATGGACCCTAGAGGCGTCGTTTCGTTCAGGTTCGCCACGAGAGGATGGTTGAGGAAATGGTTCGTCATCCACGGTCCGATTGGCCTCCCTGCGAAAACAATGGAAGCTCCTGTTCTTTCACACGCGACCAAGAGCGCTTCTACACCCGAAACGTCATCGAGAATAGAACCACAGACATAGATGAATTTCTGCGGTAGCCCAGAACGTGCCCGCAAAGCCATAGCCGGCGGAGAATTGAAGATCACCACGCTGTCTTTGGGCAGTCTCTTGTGTCTTGCCAATCGCTCATCTGTTACTTCCACCAAACCGTCGATCTTCTTCAGTGACCATCGAGAAAGGAAGGACCACAACGGATTCAGATGGCGCAAGCTGTCCACCGTGCGGATAGCAAGACTGTCAATTAGATCACACACCAGTATCGGTGGCCGATCGATATACCCGATCGCAAATGGCAGGACGTAATCTTCATTCGTTGCGATAACAACATCCGGGGATATCGCCCGCAGCTGTTTCTTCACATAGGCCGCGAACCGGAGCGAGGTAGCAAGTCCGCTTAGACCTCGACGCGCCTTTCGGCGGTCCATGTGATAGTGCACGCCGCTGATCGCATCAGCGCCATCCCACATCCCGGTGCGTACGCATCCTACGTAATGCACCTCTTGGAATAAACCTGCAAACACCCGAAGGCATTTTGACACTCGAACGTTGTTCGGACTATCCGAGTGAATATAAACGAGCTTCGCTTTGTACTTCAAGCTCCGGCACCAGTCTCGGAATCTGTGTGCGATTGATCGAAGTGACGCATCAACACTTCGACAATCCGCTGTCCCGCGTGGCCGTCACCGTATGGGTTCTGTTTGCCCTTAGAGTTCCAGCTTCCAGGATTTTTCAAAATCGTATTCGCTTCGTTCGCAATCCTCGTACGCCCTGTGCCGATCAGCCGCACCACGCCTGCATCCACCCCCTCAGGGCGCTCCGTCGTTTCTCTCATCACGAGCACGGGCGTACCAAACGAAGGCGCTTCCTCCTGTACGCCACCTGAGTCTGTGAGGATAAGTGCCGCTCTCGACATCAGGTACACAAAAGGTTCGTAGTCTACGGGGGGTATGAGATACACATTCGGAAGCCCCTTCAAAACCCTATTTACAGGCTCTTGTACGTTGGGATTCAGATGAACCGGATAAATCACATCCACGTCCAAATTCGAAAGAGCGATATCTCGAATAGCTTGACAGATATTTTCAAATCCCAACCCGAAGCTCTCGCGTCGATGTCCAGTGACCAGAACGAATCTTCTCTTTTGGGTGATCGTAACGCCGAGAGACTCGAAAAACTTAGTCCAGCTCACCGCCGTTTCGGGGTGAGACTGCTTTTCCATTACCTGAAGCAAGGAATCCACCACTGTGTTACCAGTGACAAATATCTTCCGATCCGCAATTCCTTCTGAAAGAAGATTTTGGCGCGCCGCTGCAGTTGGCGCAAAGTGTAAATCTGATATTTGGCTGCTCAGTCTGCGGTTGATTTCTTCAGGAAAGGGATGAAACTTATTGTCAGTTCGAAGACCCGCTTCGATATGGCCGACCTTAATCTTCTCATAGTAAGCTGCTAGGCTTGCGGCAAAGGTCGTCGTCGTATCCCCCTGTACCAGCACAATATCGGGTCGCTCTATATGCAGCACGGCACTGATGCCGGTGAGGCATCTTGCGGTTAGGTCCGAAAGGCTTTGATTCGGCTCCATAACGGCCAGATCATAATCTGGAACAATCTGGAACAGACCGAGCGCCGCATCCAACATCTGTCGATGTTGCGCTGTAACACAGACCTTCATCTGAAATATGTCGCGATGACGGGACAATGCTTGAACAACCGCGGCCATCTTAATTGCTTCCGGCCTCGTTCCAAAAATCAATAAAATCTTCTTCATAGGGAGTAGTGGGAACCTGACTGATGTCGCTCTATACGGTGGTTAATGATCCAGCAATCATTAAAACAAAGAGGGTGAACGAGGAAAAAATGTTAGACCTTATGGGCGTTCACCCCTGCCAATAACGCTACGAGATGAAGAAAGAAGAATGAAATTCCATGCTTGCATAACAATGGTCCTCGCCAATCGCTTACAACTCAACTGCTCAACTCCCCAATAAGGATAGCGAGAAGAATCAGGTTGTACAAGGCTGCTTGATGTGGACGAGCATCTTTGGTGTGTGATTTTTGCCCTCGTTTTACAAGTCCATTAGCCACTCCCTTCAGTCATCCTTACTGTCTTTATCAGCTAACACAACGCAAGCAAGTCTGCGTATGCTGCCGTAACCCGGCCCAACATGGCGTCTGTCGTAAATCTCTCCGCAACTAGCACCTTCCCTGCTGCGCCCATTTTCTCCGCTCTGGATCGATCACAGAGGAGGCGACAGATAGCCTCCGCCATTGCTGCGGGATCTTCAGGCGAAATGATCAAGCCGTTCAGACCGTCTTTCACAGCCTCCGCATTCCCTCCAACGTCGGTTGCTACAACAGGAAGAGATTGAGCCATCGCTTCGATAATGGCATTCGAGAAGCCTTCACTCCGAGAGGGCAGGACAAAAATATCAGATGCAGAGAGATGACTGGGGATATCTGTTATGCCGCCCAACAGATGGAACCGGTCGGAGAGCTTCAAATCGCAAATCAGGTCTTGCAACTCCGCGAAGTAATCGGGCTCAAGTATCTCGCCTGCAATACTGAAAGAAACTAAAGGAAACCGAAGCGCAACGATTGCCGCAGCCTTGATAAAAATGTCATGACCTTTAACCCGGCGGATGTTGCCTACAGTTGTGACCAGTAACTCGCCCGGCGCTCTGACAGGCTTTGCAACTGGGAGAGAATCTGAGAGATCGAAACCGTTATAAATCGTCTCTACCCGCGCAGAGTCGAGCCGATCCACCTCGATACAATGTTGACGGACCTGTTCAGATACAGCGAATACACGATCGGGAACGCCTGCCATCAACCGATAAGCCAATTGGTGCTTTCGCGTCCTCAGAATTCCCATATCCCTGCGGCTCCATACGAGCCTCGCATTGGATAACATCTTCACAACAAAACCTGCCCAGATGTCCGAACTCTCGAAGAATGTCTGCACAATCTGCACATTATGCTGCCGAAGGAAGCGTCTCAGTTCTAAAGCAGCCCTGAAAGCCGTGAGGTCGTAGGTTCGATGTAAGGGAAGCGTATAGACGGGGCATGAGGGCGGCGCGGTAAGCACGCTGCTCTCGGGGTGTACCAGAAACGTCAGAATCGATACGCGATATCCATACTCCGGCAGCAGGGCGGCAAGCCTTAGTACGATCCGTTCCCCTCCCCCCATCGATTTTGCAAATTGGTCAACCACAAGCAGGACGTGAGGCAATGAAGCGTGGTTCTTATCCTGACCATTGAGAGTTCCACGCGATATCGCATTTATCATTCCCATCGAACAGCCCTCCAGGCGAACGTGGAAGGCAAAGCCACGAGGAACGCAGGAAAATTTCTCACCTTATCTCCAAGCCAGATGTGAGGGAATAGACATCTGCGAATCAACCACGCGTTCTTTCGCTTCAGGCGATGACTCTGTCAGTTCGAAAGCCCGAATCGACGCTCCAATCAGTACCCATAGAAGTCCGTTGATCTCCACATACGTCCATCGATCTCCGAAACAATTCGCAATCAAACAGGAGCAGAGCGCAAGCAGCAAGCCCAAGCCCAGGCTTCGGTAGAGTGGATCTTCTGCTTTCCTGAACAGGCGAACCGCAACCGCCACCATCTGAACCAGCAACGCAACCGCAAAAAGGCCACCAAGTATCCCCGTCTCGACCAGGACCTTGACATACCAATTATGCGTATCCTTCAGGTTATCGACATGCTGGCCCAGTTGGAACGTTGCATACCCGGTACCGACAAGGGGACTACTGAGAAACATCTGCTCTGCCCGGGTCCAAAGCTCAACCCGTTCCTGTGCCGAGGCGTCCAGTGCACCATTCGAGTTTTCAGTCATGTTGACACGTTCCGTAACGGCGATAGGAACAACGGTCTGCCACGTCAGAAGAAAAACACCAAGCACCAGCAGAAGTTTGCGATCCTTTACGATTGCAAGAACAAGCACACTGAAAAGAACTGCGGCATAAGCTCCCCGAGAGAACGTGTACATCGTAGCGAATAGGGTCACGGCGCTCAGCCCATAGCACGTCAGCTTCGCCTTCCGGCGCTTCAGGAACTGCCCAAAACCCCAGAAGAACATCCCGAACTGCGCCAGAAAAGCCGCTAGTTCATTCGACTGAAGGGCAAGGGGACCGCCGCTGCGTTTGTTCTCATCGAACGCGCTCCAGGTCCTCGACATACTTTCTGCAATCGCACTCTTATCGACCAGCAACAAAGATATCCCTGTGATTAAGACGACTGTTCTAATCGCTTTCCGGTCTTCAATCACCAGGCCCGCCGCCACGAGAACCAATGGCAGAAGCATGTAATCTTTCCAGGTCACAAAATTGATATCGGAGAGCCAGAGCGGGGCCGGTGCATTGCTCAGCGCAGTTCCAATCCAAAGAGATACGTACAGATAAAGTCCGAAGGCGAGCCAGGTCAGATATAGCTTCGACTTCGGAAGCCGCTTCCCTGCAAGCAAAGCGCCAAGAATTACGCAGACCACCAGGATAGTCATCATGTTGCCGCCCAGCGGGTAATCGATAAAATGATCCCGCATCGTACGGTATGGCATGAATGGCATCATGTAATACAGTCCGAGTAGCGGTCGTCCAGTCAGCGAAAGGAGACACATCACCCAGAAGCCCAGGTATGCAATCAACGGAACGTAATGTACAAGTCCTAGTCCCACGATGCAATCTCCACGGCCCCAACAGAACGCAATCTGGTCCAACGGAACGGCGCCATCGCATTGTCTTCCGATCCATCCACTAGACCCATACCGTCCTTCGCCTTGAAACGAAGTTACAGAACGCAACCGTCGCAGCCACGTTCAGCATGACGAACGTATTTGCAATCGCGACAGGCTTGAACCGCTTTGTAGAAGGAATCAACGCTCCGCATACGGCCGAACTGTAGAATATCAGTTGGAGCGCAAAGATTGCGCGGTACAACCCTTCCCCGATAGTTGCAGAAGCCACGAGCATCAGCACCAGAAGAAGAGGAACAACAAGCCGCATCAACTTGTGGCTGATAAATCGGAAGAGAAGCGGATTCGCCGTCGAAATCATCCACGGAGCGAGCCGTACCAACTGGTAATTCCCCGTCAACGTGCGGACCTTACGCGAGAACTCCTTACCCTGTTCACTGAAGATGCGGTCACGCGCTATCGCCGAAGGCTGAAAGATCACTCGCTTCCCCACGCGAGCCACGTTCATGGGCACGAACACGTCATCAAGAATCGTTCCCGCCGGAATTGCAACAAACAAGTCACGCCGAATCGCGTAAATGGCGCCCGTCACACCAACGACTGAGCCCGTGGCAGATTCGAGTTTGCGCACAGCCTTCTCAATCTTCCAATAGATCCCCAGCGCATTGTGCGAAGAACCCCCCGATGCTGTCTCCAGCAGCAGTTCCCCACTCACCGCGCCAACCTCCGGATCGGCAAAGCAGGAGACCAACTCCGACAATGCGTCGTGTTCAACCGCCTGCCGAACATCCAGAAACACAAGAATCTCGCCCGTCGCAACACAAACCGCCTCATTCAGAGCACACGCCTTTCCCATGGCCCGCGCCAGGATCACAGGCGTAACCGACGCATCCGCCTCCAGAATGGCGGCCGTTCTATCCGTCGAACCGTCCGACGCAACAATGATCTGAAGCCGCTCCGGCGGATAGCTGAGCAGCCGCAGGTTTGCGAGCTTCGCTGCGAGCCGCGCTTCCTCGTTATGCGCCGCGATGACGATCGAGACACTGGGAGTGATCGCCTGCATCACGTGAGGTCTCCTGCGCAGCGATGCGTAGACCGCAAGCAGAATGGCATATCCAAAATATGCATAGCTCACCAATACAACGCTCAGCCAGAAGGTCAGTCTCATCATCTATTCTCAATCACCATTCTCAATGACGAAGGAGTAGCCTTTCAATGCATCAGATGACGCTTCTGAGGGATGTACCGCATCACGCGGCCTTATATAATCGGCTTTGCCCGGCCGCGTTCAGCAACATCATTTGCCAGGGAAGCGCTTTCAAGCGGGGCCACCACAGAATGCCGATTCCCAACGAAATTCACCAAGACCACAAGCTTTCCATTGTCTCGATTCGGATACCAGATAGCAATGCCTAGCGCGAAAAAGCGATTTGCCGTCAACGTGATGATGAACTGGGCAGCCACGGCCGTCAGCATGGTCGTTCCGTTCTTCCTCACCCCGTTTGTCGTGCGGCACCTAGGCCCCCTCGGCTATGGGGTATGGATCCTCGCTGTCTCCACCGTCTCTTATCTCAGCCTGCTCGATCTCGGCCTGCGCAGCGCCGTCATCCGGTTCGTCTCCAAGGCCCAGGCCCAGGGCCAGTTGAACGACGCCACCAGCACCATCAATACTGCCCTGTGGGTCCGTCTCCTGCTCTCAGGCGGCGTAGCGATCCTCAGCGTCCTGCTAGGGCTGGCGGCTCCGCACATGTTCAAGATTCCCTTCGATTTGAAGCTCTCCGCCCAGATCACCGTCCTGCTCTGCGGCCTCGGAGTCGGCGTCACCCTCACCTCCGGCGTCTTCGGCGCAGTCCTCGCCGCCATCAATCGCTTCGACGTCCTGAGCTCCATCACCATGGTCCAGACAGTCTTCCGGGCCGCCGGAGTCATTCTCATCCTCCGCAGCGGGCGTGGCCTGATCTCGCTCGCCTGCTGGGAGTTGACCGTCATCCTCCTGGCCGGTCTGGCAACCTGGGCCATCGCGCTCAAAATCTTCCCCTCCTGCAGAACCCGCATCTCACGCCCGGACATGAAGGTCCTGCGGATGATCTGGTCCTACAGCTTCACCACCTTCATCTTCATGATCGCCGTCCAGATCGTCATCAACACCGACAGCCTCGTCATCGGCGCGTTCCTCTCCGTCGGGCTGGTCACCTTCTACGCCATCGGAAGCAGCCTCGTCTCGTATTCATCCCAGGTAACCACTGCGGTATCCACAACGTTTACCCCCATGGCAAGCGGCCTCGAAGCATCCGGACGGCATGCAGACCTGCAGGTCATGCTTCTGCGTGGAACCCAGGCTACCCTCGGGCTGGTCCTCCCCGTTGCCCTCGCTTTGATCTTCCGGGGCAGGACCTTCATCAATCTCTGGATGGGCCCCCAGTACGGCGAAATCTCCGAGACCGTCCTTCGCATCCTCATGATCAGCCTGTTCTTCTCCACCGCGAACAGCACAGCCGGCTCTATCATCATGGCCATCGACAGGCACAAGCCCCTAGCTCGCTGGGCGGTCTACGAGGCCGTCTTCAATCTCGTCCTCAGCATCGTCCTCGCCAAAACCGTGGGCCTCTACGGCGTCGCCTGGGGAACGTCCATCTCCATGGCGGTGGCTCATCTCATCTTCTGGCCACGCTATGTGAAGAAGGTGCTTGGCGTCCCTGTCAGCACCTACGTCTGGGACGGCTGGATCAAGATCACCCTGTGTTCCATCCCCTTCGCGGTGGTATGCGGGGTTGCGGAACGATACTGGTCACCGACCAACCTGGTGACCTTCTTCGCGCAGATCATCGTGACGCTACCGGTCTATGCGATCTCGGTAGCCGCCGTCTTCCGCAGCGAAGTACGAACCCTGCTTCTCAAATGGCAGGCCTCCAGACTCATTCAGGTCTGAGGCTACTTCTGGTCCGCGTAATAGGCGTCGATGTCGATGAAGTGCTTGCCGTAAACGAAGCCGGCGAGATCCCACGCGGACAACTCGTCTGCAAAAGCCCGGCCTTTTCCATTGCCGGACAGCCGATGCCCCGGAAGCGAAAGCAGACCCTTGACGGCTCGACCTATCCGATGACGAGGTATGCCAAACACAGAGACACCGGGCTCCTCCAGCTCTCGATGCAACACGCCCTGAGACACCGCTCTCCAGTAGGCCCAGCGCCGATGGTACCTGCGCGTCAGACGCTCTGCGGGAATATGGTGATGGATCAAAAGCTCCGGAACATACATTCCATGAACCTTCGCGGTCGCTAACCGCCGGCAGAACTCCGCATCCTCCTCCGAAAGCAGACCCTTGCCGCTTCGGCCAAGCCGCGTCGAATACGTGCCGATCTGCTCGAACACCTTACGCCGAATCGCCGCGTTACCACCCATCAAATTGCCCGAAAATCCATCGCCGAATACCGCCCTGGGCTTCGGAAGAACAACCCCAATCGCAGCATGATATCCGGGGGGCAGCCAATCCGGTGCCGGAGCAGCCCAGTTCGGCAGGTAAGGCCCCCCGATAAAGTCGACCGATTCGTCGCGGAACTCGCGTTCAACGACCTCATACCACCGGCTATCGATCTCCTCGTCATCATCGATAAAGCCGATAACGTCCCCCGTACCTGCCGAAATCCCTGCATTGCGCGTATGAGACGATCCCTGCCTCGTCTCCTTCACGTAGATCACGGTCCTGTCCGTCTGTGCGGCCATCTCTCGAACCACAGCCTCCGTATCGTCCTGACTGTTGTTATCCACAATCAGCAACGTCACGTTCAGGCCGTCCGGAACTGGAGCTTCCAACAGGCTCGCAATCGTGCGCCGCAACAACTGGCTGCGATTGTAAGTGGGCACCACCACATCAAGATTCACAAGACACGTTCCTTCCAGTACCTGGGGCCGATCGGGACAGGCACATTATTGGGACGGCCGCTCTGTCGGGAGGACATGATTAACATACCCTTCCGAACCGCCATTGGACACCACCTTACCGGGATTACCGAGAACAATCGCTTTACTCGGAACATCGAAATTAACATACGCTCCAGGAGCAATGAGCGCTTCGCTCCCAACCGTGATCTTTCCTACTATGATCGCATTGGCCCCGACCCAAACGCGGTCTTCGAGCGTGGGTGCGCCCTTACGCGAACCGCGGCTGGTGGCCCCGATCGTTACGCCCTGCGCGATATTGACGTTCGATCCCAGAACGGCGTATGGACTAATGACGACGCCGCCAAAATGCCCGATGTACAAACCCGGTCCTATCTCTGTAGCAGGAGAGATGTCGAATCCATATTTGAAAGAGTAATGATGGAGCAGCATGCGATGAAAAATGTAACCGACGAGAAAGATCGATCTCTTCCTGTCTCGATAGAACGCGACCTTCCGCAAATGATGCGTGAAACGAAAGCCAGGAAAGTGCAGGTACGCGTAAGCATAGGCACGCCTGCCTGCTTTGCCGCCGTAACGGTACAAATCGGCACGCAGTATTTGCCGTAGCGGTGTCGCCAATTGCTCTTCCTCCACTCTATAACCGTTGAATCCTTGCCGAATCGAGATATGCTCCAGGATGACGGGCCACTCGCAGCTCTAGAATAGTAGATAATGTGGCTCATTTCGCATTACCCAACGCAGTCCCGTCGCGTCATGATGCATGATCGATAGCGGACCTCGAACGGTGCCGCCTAACGATAACGGCACGTCTTTCCAGCTTCGTTCCGCTCGCTCTGAAAAGCGATTCTCTCGTATGATGATCCCAAAAGCGAAGAAAACACTACGTTCCGAGTCTGAACAACTCGCTGCCCGCTGCGAATACGTCGAATGAGGCATTGTTCGCGTCAAGGGAAAACAATACCATCCGGTTCAGGCCTCGCAGTGTGCCATTTCGACCAGTCACTCTGCTTTCATACAACGTCCAGAAAGGCTAAGCGCCAATGCAAATGAGGACCGCTGCATCATCGAAATCCAATGCCCTCCTCTGTGCCGTGGCTCTGGTCGTCTGCACTCTCGCGGCCTTTCCCTTTGCGGAGATTGGTCTCAATGACGACTGGTCGTATATCCGATCCGCTCAGATCCTGGCCCAGACAGGTCATGTGGCCTACGTGGGCTGGGCCAGCGCCATGTTAGGCTGGCAGCTTGCGCTCGGCGCCCTCTTCATCAAACTCTTCGGCTTCTCTTTTTCCATTACGCGCGCCTCTATCCTGCTCGTCTCGGCCGCCACCGCCTTTCTTCTGCAGCGCACTTTCGTTCGCTTCGGCCTGCGGGAGTGGAACGCCACGATCGCGACTCTCACCTTCGTTCTCTCGCCACTCTTTCTGCCTCTCGCCTTCAGCTTCATGTCCGATCTCCCCGGCGTCTTCTGTACCCTGCTCTGTATCTACCTGTGCCTCCGGGCAATTCAGGCAGAGACTGACCGTGCCGCCTTCGCGTGGCTGGTCTTTGCCTGCCTCTCCAATGCGATTGGCGGGACAGCCCGGCAGACGGCATGGCTCGGCGTGATCCTGATCGTCCCATCAACCTTCTGGCTGATCCGTCGCCGGCGACCCCCTCTGGTCGCATCCGTAGCCGTGTGGCTCTTCAGCCTCGCGTTTATCTATGGCACCATGCGATGGTTTGCCCAACAGCCATACTCCCTTCGAGAGAGCCTCATCGAGGGCTACATCGACAGAGATCTGGTCTATCACCTTGCCGGGAATGTCATTCGCGCCTGCTTCAACATGTTTCTCTTCCTGCTGCCGGTCTTGATCGCCTTCGCCGGCCGGTTCCCCTTCCGCAGCAGGCGGATCGTCCAGTACGCCGCAGCCGCCGTCCTGATCCTGGCAGCAATCGCCTTCTACCTCGGTCAAAGCCACCACTTGATCGAGTGGCTTGCCCCTTTCGAGGGCGACGGCAACTTCGTCTCTCCTGGAGGCCTGGTCGATATACCGGAGATCGGACTGCGCCCCCTCGTCCTGCAGCCTTGGGTCCAGGCGATCGTAACCATCGTCACCCTCGCTGTCGCGATTAGCTTCCTTGCCTTCGTCGCTGATTGGTTTCGTCAGGATCGCGCCCCCTCGCCGCAGCAGCACACCGCAAACGCCTCGCGTTTCAGCGCTCCCACCTGGCAAGAAATCCTCATTCTCCTGGGTCCATTCTCACTTGGCTATATCGCACTTCTTCTGCACCGCGGAGCCTTCAACAACCTGTATGACCGCTACCTCCTCCCTCTCCTGCCCGTCGCCCTGATTCTCGTGATCCGCTTCTATCAGGAGACAGTCGCCGATCGCCTGCCATCCATCACGATTGCCGTCCTCGTCATCTTTACCGTCTTCGGGATAGCCGGCACCCACGATGTCTTTGCCGTTCGACGCGCCAGGATTGCAGCCGCTCATGAGCTCATCGCCGCAGGCGTTCCCAGAACCTCCTTCTACGGCGGCTTCGAGTATGACGGCTGGACACAGATCGAAGCAATGGGATTCGTCAACTCCGGCACCATGCTCATGCCGGACGGATTCCACGAAGAAAAGCCGATCCCGCGGAAGATGACGGTCAAGCCCTGCAACAATCGATTCGCCCAGAATGACCCTGCCATTCAGCCGAAATTCGCCATCTCCTTCGACCAGCAAAGCTGCGACGGACCTTCAAAGTTCGCCCCGATTCCCTATCGCGCATGGTTGCCGCCTTTCACGAAAGAACTCTATATCCGAAAGGTCACAAGACCGGCTTTCTGATACGGAGGGTCTCGTCTGGTCCGTTTGGTACATAGTTTAATATTGCAACGTGGGTGGAGCAATCGACATGTCGTCTCAGCAGGCTCGGACTTCGCACCCCCATTCAATCCGGCAGCAGAAGGCTTCCCTTCCCCTGAAAAGCCTCCATCTCCTCTACCATGAGCTCCGCCCCGCGAAGTCCAGCTACTCCTACGTCCTGGAGTGCGACGCCTTCGCCCGGCAGGTCGATCTCTTCGTACACCTGAGACAAGCGGAGCATCCGGGATTGCAGCCCGAACTCACCTTCGACGACGGACACATCTCGAACTACCAATACGCCCTCCCCATCCTGCACGCGCGAGGCATCCAGGCCCGCTTCTTCATCACCGTCGGCTGGACCGGCCACAAGCCCGGATACATGGGATGGGAGGAGCTCCGCGCTCTGCACCAGGCCGGTCAGTCCATCGGCGCCCACGGCTGGACCCACGCCCTCCTGACCCACTGCACCGGCAAGGATCTCCAACTCGAGTTGAAAGGCGCACGACACACCCTCGAAGACAAGCTCGGCGCCCCGATTACAACCCTCTCCCTTCCCGGGGGACGCTCCAACCAGCGCGTCTTGAAAGCCTGCCAGGAAGCCGGTTACACCCACGTCTTCACGTCTGTGCCGCGAGCAGAACCAATACCGATCCCCCCCATAGTCGGCAGACTCAACATTCGCGGAGACATGACCCTGGACTACATCGCCAGTCTCTTCGCCCCCAATAGCTCGATCCTGCCGAACCTCGAGCGTCAGGAGCAGATCAAAGCCGCCGCAAGAACCATCCTCGGCGACCGCATCTACGCAAAACTCTGGTCCCTCCTCAACCGCCAGGAGCCCGAGACCAATCTCCCAGAGGCCCTCGGCCAATGAAGGTCCTCCACATCATCAGCAGCGGAGGCATGTACGGAGCAGAGGCCGTCATTCTCAACCTCTCCCGAACCCTGAACGAGGGACCGCACCAAAGCGTCCTCGGCGTCTTCTCCAACTCCTCCCACCCCAACCTCCAGCTACACGCGCGAGCCGCGAAAGAAGGCATTGAGTCCCACCTCATCTCCTGCAACGGACAGCTCGACCGCTCCGTGCCCGCAGCCATTCGCGATCTTGTCACCCGCACCGGAGCCGACGTAGTCCACGCCCACGGCTACAAAGCCGACGTCTACGTCTATCTAGCCATGCGCACCTCGCAAACCCCCATCGTCTCCACCTGCCATGGGTGGATCGACAACGGTTTAGCGGTGCGCCTTTACGGTGCGCTGGATCGATTCACTCTCCGGCGCTACTCCGGAATAGTGGCTGTTTCGGACGGAGTGAAACAGAGGCTGCTCAACGCCGGAGTGGCCGCGCGTCGAATTCGCCTCATTCGGAACGGCGTTGACCTAAAGCCGTTTGCCAATGCGCAACAGCCAAACCAGGACCGAAGTGGCGAGGATCACTCTCTATGTGTAGGACTGGTCGGCCGCTTGTCGCATGAAAAAGGGATCGACCTCTTTCTGCGCGCCGCATCGGACGTTCTAATCAAGCTGCCACTCATCAGGTTCGCCATTGTGGGCGATGGACCGGACCAGGCTCAACTCGAAGAGTTGGTCGCCCAGCTCAAAATTGGCGCAAGCGTTTCCCTGTTGGGCCGCAGCGAAGACATGCCGGCCTTCTACGCCTCTCTGGACATTCTGGTCTCATCATCCAGACAGGAGGGCCTTCCCATCGCGCTGCTCGAAGGCATGGCAAGCGGCCTGCCGCTCGTGGCTACCAACGTCGGTCTCGTACCGGATATAGTGCACAATGACCGGACCGGCATCCTGGTCTCGACAGAAAGCGTCGATGCGTTGGCAACAGCCATGTTGAA
Source organism: Edaphobacter sp. (assembly GCA_965277265.1). GTDB lineage: Bacteria > Acidobacteriota > Terriglobia > Terriglobales > Acidobacteriaceae > Edaphobacter. The sequence continues at coordinate 2,672,738 of CBDICF010000003.1, read as the reverse complement.
ATTGATCCAGAACCCCAAACTCCGAAGAAGCTACGGAGCAGCCGCTCAAACCCTCATCGCAGAGGAGTACTCCGCCCAGCGCATGACAAAAGAGTATCTGAGCCTGTATGGAATGGTCGTAACAGAACACGCTAGGCAAACCCAATAGTCCCGGTCAAACCCGTCGCAGGAACGATCTGCGTCTAACAAGCATTGTGGTACCAGGCATTTCCAAATGGATACGAAAACATGGCAACTGTCGATGTCATCATACCGGCCTATAACGCGGCCAAGTACCTCCGAGCAGCGATCGAAAGCGTTATGTCGCAAACCTTTGAAGACTGGAGAATCCTGCTCATTGATGACGGCAGTATCGACAACACAGAAGAGGTGATCGCCCCTTTCCTTCGAAGTTTGGGTCCAAAAATTACCTACATCCAAAAGGAAAACCAGGGTCTTCCAGCCGCACGTAACACTGCGATTGATAACTCGTCTGCTGAATTCCTGGCTTTACTTGATGCCGATGATGTCTGGCTACCTTGCCGCCTGCTTGAGTCACTCAAATCGTTCGAAAAGCACCCACAAGCGGGACTCTCTTACGGCCTCATCTCTCGGATCGATCCGGAAGGCGAGATCATCAGCACCTGGGGCGGCAACCATCAATGGGCAGAAGGCAATATCGCTCCATACATTTACATGCTCAAGGTGCAGTTGCCTTGTCCCACCATGACATTTCGCAGGAAGTGCATCGATGAAGTCGGCCTGTTCGATGAAACCATGCGAGCAACAGAAGATCGCGACCTCTGGCTTCGGATCGCTTTGCACTACGAAGTGGCATTCGTACCCGAAATCATCGCCTGTTACAGGAGTTCCCCTAACTCCATGTCAACCGATCCCGAGCGGATGCTCAAAGCACAATTGCAATTCATCAGGAAGCATTTTGGCTCTGCCGGTTGCGGTCTTCGCGCCCGCCAGTCTGCCCTGGGATATGCATACCGCCAGTATGCCGAGGCGCTGGGACTTCGCCAGAAGTCTCTATTGGCTCTCATGAACTCGCTGCGTGCTCTAGTACTGTATCCGTTCGATATCGCCACTGCCAAAACTGCGGGATCCATGCTCCTAAACCTCGCCGGTGTCCATCGCATCCGTCCTTAGGCGTTGGCAGAGCGTCCTCTTATATAAACGAGAGCCTTCCAAGCGGCGGTCGCGACCATCGCAGCACCAGCGCACTTCAAAACCAGTCTCGCCGGAGTGCCCGAAGCAGCATGCCCTCCATCGCCTTTCGCGGGGCTGGAACTTGCCGCCCCTGTCGGTGTCATATCGCCATGCCCATATAAATGCCAGGTCTGGTCTTTAAGCTTCGGGTCCCCACACGTCGCGTTGGTCTCATGCAGTTGCAATGCCGGACAGGACCAACTCTTACTTGCATGATAGGTAGTGTTGTGGTCGAAGGAACTGCCGGAATTGTTGTAGGCCTTGGCAGCTGCTTGCACATACATCGGATTGGAGTAACCTCCGGTCCCCCCGCTCGGATATCCGTTCGCTGCATTATTCAGGAAGCCCACAAACGTATTGTTCTGCTGTTTAATCAGGCATGTTGCCGTTGTACACGACGAAGTTACATCCACCTCCAGGGCGGTCGTCGAAGCAGAGTAGATCGTGTTATTTCGAAAGATGGTCGTGCTTCCGTCATTGACGGTGACGACCACGCCAGTATCCGCGGCTCTGCAGAAGTCAGTGAGATGAGAGTTATAACCCGTTGGTGTTCCTGGGATGGGCTGCCGAAGCGCGTTGCAGTTTGTGAAAATCTGATTGTGGACCACAGAGCCCGACGCGCCCCCCACCTTAATCTGCTGCCCCATGTTCCCGAAGGCCAGCGTGTCGGTGACAGTCATCGATGAGCCCGTGCCGATCAGATGAAGCGCATCCAACCCATCCTGCGTGTTATACGAGACGACCCCGCGATCAAACGTGACGTTCCAGGGCGGAGAACTTGGCTTTGACGCCGTTCCAAAACCATCCCCGTAGCCATTGCTGCCGTCATCCGTGCAGTCACTGTATGGCAGCGCGTCCACGAGGGGATACTCCTCAGCGCATCCATTCCAGCTGATGTCGTAGTTCTGCACCAGGAGCGTTCCCGTGCCCGTTGTGCCATCGCCCGCGTCGGCGCTCCAACCCGATCCGGCATTCCCCTTAATGGCGATATAGTTCATTACGGTTCCGGTCCCGGTTGGGCCGACCATGCCTGCCGAAGCTAGGCCGTGAATGTTTACGTCGGTCAGTGTGTCGTACGTGGAGGTTCTAGACCATGAGATCGCCGTATTCGCGAAATCGCTCAATGGAGTTCCGGTCGAGCAGGCATTCGACTGCCCATCCTTACCGCAATTTGAAAAATCAGTAAGGTCAAGGCAGGCCATATCGACATAAGACACTCCCGCCATCTGGAATATCGAGCTCGTTGCAAAGCCTCCGTGGAGCTGAGTCTTTGCCGAAGCAGAATGGCAGGAAGCGTAGTTCTCGCCCAGTATCCGCGTGTGCTGACTGGAGGTCCCGCTCGGCGGCGGCGGCGCGCCAGAACCATAAGGGTTCCCCGCCAGGCCAAGTTGGTAGTTCGAAGAGATGTTCGGCCCGCTATATCCCACGCGCCACGAGACTCCGTCCGCGAGAGATCCCCTGATCAGATATGTATCGCCTCCAGAACCAATCCAGCCCCACGCAGGAGAGCCGGCAGCGGGGTTATTGGTGTAACTTCCATCCGCCCACAAATAGCGCACGTCATTGAAGGCGCAATGCTGATTCACTCCCTTGCCGCGATAGCCAACATCGGCGCTCCCGTCACACTGCCCCTTGGGCGCGTTACTTGAATACCGCGTACCTCCATCTCGACGCACATACCAGGTCGCGCCAGACAGGGAGACCCAGGAGGTTGCCACGAAAAGCAAGCATAGCCATCTGCAGACAGTCTCATTTTTCATAAGCTCCTATAGTAGGAGGATTGCCCCGACTCTGCCCAGAGAAATCAGTTGACATGCCGGAGATCCCAACGCCCGCACCGAAAAGAGGACTTGAGGGCAGGGGTGTAGCGTCACCATAGCCATAGAGATGCCAGCTTTCATCGGTGAGGAGCGGATCGACGCAGAGTGCATTGATCTCGCCCCCAGTCGGGCACGCCCATGAGCTCTTCGCGTGATAAGTGATGTTGTTGGAGAAGATGCTTCCCGGATTCGTGAAGGGGTTCGGCGAAAAAGTTCCGTAGACTGGGTTGCTATAGTCATTCGTCGGCGTCTGTCCCACATAGCCGTTCGCCACACTGTTACGAAACCCTAGGAAGATGTTATTCCGGAAATCAATCAGCGATGTCGCATCGCAAGCGCCATATGTTTGATCGCAATCGAGTTCTATCCCTGTAGCAGAGGCAGAGTAGATCGTGTTGTCGTCGAACTTCAAAGTGGTGCCTTGCCCAATGGTCAGCGCTATACCGGTGTCAGCCGCCCGGCAGAAATCGCCCAGTCTGGAGTTGTAGCCGGAAGGCGTTCCTGGAATTGCCTGTCGCATCGCGTTGCAGTTCGTCACGATTACATTGTTGGCGGCAGTTCCAGAGGCGCCACCCACCTTGATCTGCTGGCCCATGTTTCCGTAGGCCAGTGTGCGGGTGATGGTCATGCTCGATCCGCGTCCCGTTAGATGAAGCGCGTCCAGCCCATCCTGGGTGTTATAACTTGCGATTCCCTGATCGAATGTTGCCTGCCAGCCCGGGTTGCTTGGTATGGATGTCGTTCCGAAACCGTCTCCATATCCATTGCTGCCATCGTCAGTACAGTCGTTATACGGCTGCGCATGGGTAATGGGGTACTCCTCCGCGCATCCATTCCAGCTGATATTGAAGTGTTGCACGAGAAGAGTGCCCGTCCCCGTCGTTCCATCTCCTCCATCGGCATCCCACCCCGATGAGGGATTGCCGAGTATATCCAGATAGCTGAATACCATACCGGTTCCCGTTGGGCCGATCATTCCTGTGCTCGCCATCCCATGGATGTGAACGTCCGTAAGAGTATCGTTCGTGGAAGTGTTGTTCCACGAAATCCCTGTCGTCGCATAGTCATCAATCGGAAAACCGACGTGACACCCGTTTGTTTGCCCTGATTTGCCACACGAGGAAAAATCGGTGATATCCATACACTCAACATCCACGTAAGACACACCTGCCATCTGGAGCACCCAGCTTGCACCATAGCCGCCGTGAAGCTGAGTCTTGGCTGAGGCCAAGTGGCACGAAGCATAATTGCCGCCGAGTATCCGCGTATGCTGAGCGGAGGTTCCCGATAGCGGCGGTGGAGCGCCTGAACCATAGGGATTTCCTGCTAATCCGCCGAAGTAGTCATTCACGTTGGGTCCGCTCTGACCTACACGCCATGAGACCCCATCCGCAATAGAACCACGAACGATGTAGGTATCGCCTCCACTTCCGATCCAACCCCATTTCGGCGAACCCGCATTTGGATCGTTCGTGTAGCTGCCATCGGTCCACAGGTACCGCACGTCATTGAACGCGCAGTGCTGATTCACGCCCTTCCCCCCCGCGCTCGCATACGACGCATCCGCTGTCCCATCGCATTGTCCGCCGGTCTGGTTGCTGGAGTACCGCGTACCGCCATCTGCGCGCACATACCAGGTCTTCCCCGGCCCGGCTGGCGCTTGCGCAGCCGCAATCGTAATCGAACCGGCAGCCGATTGCTTCTGCACCGGACTTCCGTTATCGCTTACCGTCGCCGTAAAGTTCGAAGTGCCACTCGCTGTCGGCGTACCGGAGATCACGCCTGACGTCGCAGCAAGCGTCAGTCCTGCCGGCAACGTACCAGCGCTGATGGACCACGTATATGCTGGCGTACCCCCGCCCGCCGTCATAGAGCTGGAGTAAGAAGTGCCATCGGTACCGGCCGACAAGGTCGAGGTTGTAATCGTCAGGGCCACTTGTGCGACCGACAGCGACAACGCCGCCGATTTCGCCTGAGCGGGACTGCCGGAGTCGGACACAGTCGCCGTGAAACTCGCAGACCCCTTCGTACTCGCCGTACCGGAGATCATCCCTGTCGCCGAATCCAGGCTCAACCCAGCCGGTAAGCTGCCTGCACTAATCGCCCAGCTATAAGGTGCATTTCCTCCCGTTGCCGCCAGTGCCGCTTTGTAGCTCTGGTTCGGCGTCGCCGCCGGCAGCGTCGCAGAAGTGATCGCGAGCGGCGCCACCGCCGTCAAAACAGTAAGCGTCAATGCAGCAGTCGCTGTCTGTGCCGAAGAGCTTGAATCCCTCACCGTCACGCCCATAGGAAACTTCCCGCTCGACGTAGGCGTACCGCTGATCACACCCGTGCCCGCGCTGAGAGTCAGTCCTGCCGGCAAACTGCCCGGGCTCACCGACCATGTGTAAGGAGCCGTTCCTCCGCTCAACTGCAGCGTACTCGTATACGCCGAATTCGCCGTCCCGGTAGCCAGGCCCAGCGACGTAATCGTCAGTGACGACGCCGTAACATTCAACGAAACGTAAGCCGATTTGCTCTGCGCAGGAGTCCCTGAATCCGTGACCGTAGCCGTGAAGTTCCCCGTCCCAGCCGCCGTCGGAGTTCCAGTCACCACACCGCCCGCGCTCAGGCTCAGTCCCGCGGGCAAGCTGCCGGAAAGCTTCCATACGTAGCTCCCAGTGCCTCCGCTCGCCTGCAACGATCCCGAATAAGCAGAACCCACAGTTCCCGCAGCCAGGCTCGAAGACGTGATCGTCAGCGAAGAAGGCGCCACCGCCAGGGAAACCGTAGCCGACCGGCTCTGGGAAGGTGTTCCCGCGTCCGCGGCCGTAACCGTAAAGATCGCAAGTCCAGCCACAGTAGGAGTCCCAGCGATAACACCATTCGCGGTCAAACTCAATCCCGCAGGCAAACTGCCTGAACTGATTGTCCACGTATAAGGTGCAGTGCCGCCGATCGCCTGCAACGACCCCGAATACGCCGTACTGACAGTTCCCCCAGTCAGGCTCGAAGAGGTGATCGTCAACGAAGAGGGCGCCACCGCCAGCGTAACTGAAGCCGACCGGCTCTGCGCGGGGCTGCCCGAATCCGAAACCGAAGCCGTAAAGTTACCCGTCCCAGCTACAGTAGGAGTCCCAGCGACAACACCATTTGCGGTCAACGTCAGACCGGCAGGCAGACTGCCCGAAATGATCGTCCACGTGTACGGCGCAGTTCCACCACCTGCCTGCAGCGACCCCGAATACGCAGAACCGGCAGTCCCCCCAGCCAGGCTCGAAGAGGTGATCGTCAGCGAAGAAGGCGCAACCGCCAGCGTAACCGTAGCCGACCTGCTCTGCGCAGGGCTGCCCGCGTCCGCAACCATAGCGGTAAAGTTACTGCTTCCAGCACGCGCAGGCGTTCCAGACACGACGCCTCCCGTGCTGAGTGTCAACCCCGCAGGCAAGCTGCCTGAACTGATCGACCATGTGTAAGGCCCAGTCCCACCCGCCGCCTGCAGTGACCCCGAATACGCAGCACCGGCGGTCGCCGCGGCCAGGCTCGAAGAGGTGATCGTCAGCGACGTCCCCGCTATCGTCAACGAAACCGAAGCCGATTTGCTCTGCGCAGGAGTCCCGGAATCCGTAACCATAGCCGTGAAGTTACTTGTTCCGGCCGTCACAGGAGTTCCAGTCACCACACCACCCGCGCTCAGGTTCAATCCAGCCGGCAAGCCGCTCAAAGCCTTCCAGGTGTAAGCTCCAGTGCCTCCGCTCGCCTGCAGCGATCCCGAATAGGCCGAACCAGCCGTTCCCGCAGCCAGGCTCGATGACGTGATCGTCAGTGCCGACGGCGACACAGCCAATGAGATCGTTGCTGTCGCACTCTGCGCAGGCGCTCCTGAGTCTGTGACCGAAGCCGTAAAGCTAGCCGTACCGGAAACCGTGGGAGTTCCAGTCACTCCGCCACCCGAACTCAAACTCAATCCCGCAGGCAAACTGCCCGCGCCGATCGACCACCTGTAAGGCGCGGTCCCGCCGCTCGCCTGCAGCAATCCCGAATAAGCCGAACCAACAGTCCCTGCAGCCAGACTCGAAGACGTAATCGCTAACGACGACGCCCCAATCGTCAACATAACCGAAGCCGACTTGCTCTGCGCCGGACTGCTCGAATCCGTGACAGTGGCGGTGAACTTCGCCGGTCCAGCAGTTGTAGGAGTTCCCGACACACCACCGCCGGCACTCAGAGTCAATCCTGCCGGCAAACTACCTGAACTGATCGACCAGGTATAAGGCGCAGTTCCGCCGCTCGCCTGCAGCGTTCCCGAATAAGCCGTACCAGCCGTTCCCGAAGCCAGGCTCGAAGACATGATGTTCAGTGCCGATGCCGACACCGCCAATGAAATTGCCGCCGACTTGCTCTGCACAGGACTACCCGAATCTGTAACTGTAACTGTAAAATTCGCATTCCCGGCAGCCGCAGGGGTGCCGGTCACGACACCTCCGGAGCCCAGTCCCAGACCTGCCGGTAAGCTGCCTGCGCTGACCGTCCACGCGTATGGCGCGGTTCCTCCGCTCGCCTGCAGCGCGCCCGAGTACGCCGTGCCGCTGGTTGCGGAAGGCAGAGCCGCCGAGGTAATGCTCAACGGCGCCGCCGCGGATGTCACCGACAACGTCATGTTCGCCGCCGCCGTCTCTACCGGTGAGCTGGAATCGATAGCAGAAACGCCGAAGGAGTAGCTTCCGCTGGCCGTCGGGGTGCCCGAGATGATCCCGCCAGCCGCCAGCCGAAGTCCAGGTGGAAGAGCGCCCGTCGATATGCTCCAGGTGTACGCAGGGCTTCCTCCCGTCGCACTTAATGCCCCGGCATATGGAGTCCCGGTTACAGCCTGTGGCAATGATCCGCCGGAGATCGCCAGCGGCGAGGTGGGCGACTGACCTGCCGGTCCGGAAATCGTCACAGGAACCACCTGAGACGACTGCTTCGTCCCCGTATCCTGCACCTGCAACTGCGCCGTCGAGGGCTTAGCCAGGCTGTTGCTTCCAACCGTAACCGCCAGCGTATTCGAGTTGATCATCGAGGTCGCAAGCGCACCGCCATTCCATAGAACCACGGCCTGATTGGTGAAGTTCGAGCCCGTAACCTGCAACGTCACCGGCTTCGAACCCGCCGGAATGGACTGAGGAAGCACCTGGGTGATATTCGGAGTTGGCAATGACTGGATCAGACCCGATCCACAGCCAAAGCAAAACATGATGAGACTAAGACTGACACCCATTGCGATCGCCCTTATTGCTCTTTCCAATGCCCACCCCGAAATGACAAGTACCTTGTCAATTTCGCAACCATCAGCACCCGAAATCAGGAAGCTTCTTAGTTGCGCTCGGAATGAACGTTATAGTGAAAAAATGGTTACCGCAGTTACCCACTCGGGTAGTCCGGGTACCACTTATGTGTAGCTGCGTATAGAGCCCGAATAACAAACAACCCCGCTATTACGCCAGAAACCGCGCAGAATAGGCCAGAGAAACAGGATTGTTGCGTAGTAGAAACTTAACTTACTTAGCTCAGTCGAGAAGCACCAGGTAACATCTTCTTCCGGTTACCATCATTCGGGTAAGCAAACGGCAAATATGCAACTGGATACGACGGGCCCCAATGTCTCCGCCCCAGTCCCGTGCATGGATCACACGTGATACTGCGGACAGCCGGCAATGTATGAGAGGAAAGGTAAGAGGAGTTCCTGAAGAGAGAAAACAATGTTCAGCCTGCCTGAGAGAAATAGCTCGAATGAGCGAATCTCCTGAACCTTCGGAACCAGCAGAATAAATGCACGCATGTCAACTGAATGACGGAAGCAAAGCTGAACGGCGATCTGAAACCCAACAACCCTTGCAGGACTGCATTGCATCGGGCAAAACAATTGGTACTACAATTTGAACGAACTGGATCAACTCTCCCGTAAGTTAATTACAGGAAAATCGTTCCGAAGCAGATTCAATTCAAGGCAGAGGCGTGCGAGCACGAACATCGTCAAGGACGAAATGATTCAAGTCCCTAGAAGAACTTAGAAAGCTGCAGCTAAGAAGACTTCACTTTTTATAACACAACTAATTCGCCCAACGAACAACGTTTGCATGTTTCCATCGCAAAGAAACGAACCGCACGAACTCTAAGCAGATCCGTACCTGCCGCAGGCCGTTCCGCATCGCGCAGGAACACTGGACAGACCACACACTCTCCGGCCCGGCAACTCTGGGCGCTCCAGCCTTTAGCAGCGAACAATCTTCTCCGATTGAATACCCTTCGTCGCATTCCGCGAATCCACAACCAGCTTCGACTCACTCACAATAGCCGCATAGTCGTAGTCCGAGTGATCCGTCATGATCAGTACGCAGTCGTACTGCCCAAGATCCTCAAGCGGGGTGCACGTCATATTCAGGTTGTAATGGCGACCCCGGCCAACCGTCGGGAAGTACGGATCGTTGTACAGAACCTCGGCTCCCTGTTCCCGCAGCAGTTCGATCACCGTCAGCGACGGCGACTCCCGCAGATCGTCGATGTCCTTCTTGTAAGCCATCCCGAGCATCAGAATCTTCGAGCCGTTCACCGCCTTCTTATTCTGGTTCAGCCCCTTCGCAACATACTGCACCACATGCGCGGGCATCGCCTCATTTACCTCGCCGGCCAGTTCGATGAATCGAGTATTGAAGTCGTACTCCTTCGCCTTCCAGCTCAGATAGAACGGATCGATCGGAATGCAGTGGCCGCCTAGCCCCGGCCCGGGATAGAACGGATGGAACCCGAACGGCTTGGTCGACGCCGCATCGATCACCTCCCAGATGTCCACGCCCATGCGCAACGAAAGCAGCTTCAATTCATTGACCAGCGCGATGTTCACGCAGCGATAGATGTTCTCAAGCAGCTTGGTCATCTCCGCCACCCGCGTCGAGGAAACCCGCACCGACCTGGTAAAGATTCCCTCATACAACACAGCGGCAAGTTCGGTCGCGATCGCTTCGTGGCCGCCAACCACCTTGGGAATATTGTGCCGCGCCACCGTCGTATTGCCCGGATCTTCGCGCTCCGGCGAAAATGCGACATACACCACCCCATGCTCCGCGGCCGAGCCTTTGCTCTGCACCTTCAATCCCCGCGGATTCTCCGCCTCGAGGATCGGAATCATCAACTCTTCGGTCGTACCCGGGTACGTCGTGCTCTCCAGGACAATCAACTGTCCTTCACGTATCCACGGCGCCGTTGCCTTCGTGGTGTTCTCGACGTAGCTCAAATCCGGTTCACGATGTTCGGTCAGCGGCGTAGGTACGCACAGAACGATCGCGTCCATCTCCGACAATTGAGAAAAATCGGTGGTCGCCTGTAGCCCCTGCTTCCGTGCCGCCTGAATCTCCTCCTCTGGAATTCGGAAGATGTAAGACCGTCCCGCCTCCAGATCCGTCACTTTCTTGGCATCGATATCGAAGCCCGTCACCTTGAAACCGGCGTCGGACAGCAGAAGAGAGAGAGGCAGCCCAACGTATCCCAGCCCGATCACCCCGATCTTGGCTGTGCGGGCCTTAAGGCGGTCGAGGCGCACCTGGGCTAGCTGAGGCAGGACTATCTGGGAGAGGGCAGTCTGGGGCACAACATCTTCGCTGGTCGGCATACTCTCGATTATCGCATTCGCATAGGCTCTCCTCTATCCCAAAGGGCTGCACAAAAGTTGCATGGACGCGAACCGACGCGCTCGCCAGACTAGGAACTCTCCTCTCCTTCCCGTGCGGCGTCGGCGCAAGCTGCACACCGTGCGAAAAGGGGTAAACTTCTTGAAAGTTCATTCAGCATCGGCATGTCCCGGCACACCCTGGGCGGAGGATAGATGGCGCGTTATCTCATCACCGGAATCGCAGGCTTCATCGGTTCAACCCTGGCCCACGCTCTCGTCGAGCAGGGACACCACGTAAGCGGCATCGACAACCTCTCGACCGGCAATCTCGAAAACCTCGCGGATATCCGGCATGTCGTCGACTTCCAGCAGACAGACCTGCAGGACGTCGCCGGAGTAAAGGCCGCCTGCGAAGGCATCGACTACATCCTCCACCAGGGAGCCCTCGCCTCGGTCCCCCGCTCCGTCAAGGACCCCCTAAGCTCCCACGAATCCAACATCAACGGCACCCTGAACCTCCTCATCGCCGCCCGCGACGCCAAGGTCCGCCGCATCGTCTACGCCGCCTCCTCCTCGGCCTACGGCGACCAGCCCACCCAGCCCAAGCAGGAGGACATGTCTCCTCTCCCGCTCTCGCCCTACGCCGTCCAGAAGCTCACCTGCGAGTACTACATCCAGTCCTTCTACCGCGCCTACGGCCTCGAAGGCGTCTGCCTCCGCTACTTCAACATCTTCGGCCCCCGCCAGGCAGCGGACTCCCCCTACTCCGGCGTCATCGCCCAGTTCACCTTCAAGATGATGGAAGGCATCACCCCCACCATCTTCGGCGACGGCTTCACCAGCCGCGACTTCAACTACGTCGACAACGCCGTCAGCGCCAACCTCCTCGCCTGCCTCGCCCCAAGCTCCGTCGCCACCGGCCGTGTCTTCAACATAGGCACCGGCCGTAGCCACACTCTCAACGAGGTCTACCAGGTCATCGCCGACCAGCTCGGCTTCACCGCCAAACCCCTCTACGGCGCCCCCAGAGAAGGCGACATCAAGCACTCCCTCGCCGACATCACCCGCGCAACCAAAGAACTCGGCTACCAGCCTAAGGCCCACTTCCACGAAGGCCTCAAAAAAACCGTAGCCTGGTATCTCGAAGAAAAAGAGAAAAATCAGCCTGCGGCGACCCTCTCCTAGTTCTTCCGGTCCAGGCATCGATCAGATAAGCCGTTTTCCGGATTGCGATAAGCAGCATCTAGAAAATCAGCTTCAATGCGAACTGGAGCTGCCTCGCCGTGGTGGTGGTCGTCGTGATCTGGCCTGCGGTAGCGTTCGGCGCTCCCGTCTGCGTAAACAGAACCCGGTCCCCTCCATTATTGCCGGTTGGAATCGCGAAGTTCGCGCGGTTGAAGACATTGAAGGCCTCGAACCGGAACTGCGCATTGAAGGTGTCTGAGATCTTTGTGATGTGCGTGTTCTTGAACAGCGACATGTCGAACTCATTCAGGCCAGGACCGATCAGCGTATTCCTGCCCGCGTTTCCAAGATATCTCCCCGGAAAGGCAAAACATGCGGTCTTGATGTAAGTCGGGTTCCCTCCCGCATGTTTGACCAGGCCCACCGGCGCGGTACATCCCGGCGCTCCCGAGACATTGGCAATGTCGTACGTATCGCCGGCATGGGGCTTCAGTCCCATAGGGTCTCCACTGACCGTAGCGGTGAACGGAGTTCCCGTGCTTGCCTGGAAGATTCCCCCAAGCTCCCAGCCGTTGGCCGTCAGGCGTAGAAGCTCATCGGACTGCTTCAATCCCGGGATCTGCCATAGATAATTCAGCACCAGATTCTGTCCGATGTTGAAGTCCGCCAGGCCGCGGCGTACATGAGGATCGAACGAGAACGGCTGGTTGACGATGGAGTTCAGGAAGGTGTCGCCGCTCACGGTAGCCGACCCTTCATCGATCGCCTTCTGCCAGGTGTAAGCCCCTTGGAACTGCAGCCCGTGGCTAAGCTGCTTCTTCACGCCGAGATTCAGGCCGTGGTACACCGACGCGCCGTTCCACAGGATTCCGTCCACCGAGCCTATGTTCGGATTGGTGTTCACCGAAGGCGTCCCCGCGGGCGCGCCCAGGTAGCCTTGGGGAGTGAGCGTAGGCAGCACGATATTTTCATCCCACTCTCCGGGGTTGTGCAATCCATGGGAGCCGATGTACCCCACCGTCAGCGTCGTGTTCGCGGGAAACTCCTGCTGAACGCTCAGATTCCACTCCATCACGTAATTTCTCTTGGGATTCTGTTCGACATGTTGATAATCCAGTGCGGACGCAGCCGCTATCAGGGGATACGCCCCGTTCGGAAAGCTGCCCGCCAGCACCGCCGCATTGTTGCTGCTGCCGGTCTTGTAGAACGGCCCGTCGGTTTCAGTAGCGACCTGGAACAGGTACAACAGGGGCAGAGAATCGTAGATGCCGAACCCGCCGCGAACCGCCGTCTTGCCCGACCCATAGGGCGACCACCCGAAGCCGACGCGTGGCGCGAAGTTCTTCAAGGTCGGATTGTTGAAGTACGGGCTCCCAATCCGCGGAGCGGCATCGGTCACATTCACCAGCGTCGCCAGCTTCCCCTTGCTCTCCGTCGGAACGGTAGCTATTTCATACCGCAGCCCAAGGTTCAGCGTCAGGTTGTTGCGTGCGTGCCAGTCGTCCTGCACATACGCCCCGATCACCGACAGCCGAAGATCGCGCGGCGTAAGTCCCACGCCTATGCTGCCCAGGGGAGAGGTGAACACGCTGGGCTGATTGGTCAGCAGAGATTGCAGGTCGGGGAAGGTGAAGTTGCCGTTGGGATTGAGCGCGCCCAGCCCGTTGTTCTGCATCCTCTCGAACGCAAATCCGAACTTCAGAGCGTGGTTGCCTTTCGTCAGGAATAGATCGTCATACGCCTGATACGAGTTGTAGTGGTAATCGAACTCGCCGACACTCCCAAGTCCGCCGGGATATTGAGACAGGCCGCCTACATTGACCACCGGTGCATCGCGTCCCGGGATAGCTCCGAACGAACTGTCCGCCGCAAGCGGGTTCAGCGCAGCCAGCGTAAGAGGCGCCTGCGATACAACACGGCTGTATCCGATGCGTGCTGAATTCAGCAAAGCTGCGCTGAAGACGTGGCTTTCTTCAATCGTCGCTACATGGCGCTTCGAAATCGTGCCGATCAGTTTGCTGGCCAGCGTGTCCGGACCGGTAGATTTCCCGCTGTCGTACAAATAAGTCGAAAAGATCGTATCGGAGTTACTGATCTTGTGATCTCCACGTATCGTAAAAAAGTCCTCACTCGATACCTGCTGAGACGCGAGCGAGTAACTGCCTGTGTCTCCCGAGGGTGCAATCGCGCCATTCGGAAGCGGATAAAGCGCCAGGAACTTGCTGACCGCGGGATCGACCGCCACCTGCCGCTTCGTGCATGAGGGCGCGCCGGTGCTGCACAGGCTGCCTTGCCGTGCGGCCGCCGTCGGAACCGCCGTGTTGACGAACGTAACTCCAAGGCTCTGACGAATGCCTTCATAGTCGCCGAACAGAAACGTGCGATCCTTCTTCAGCGGACCGCCTGCCGAAGCGCCAAACTGGTTCCTCTTGAATGCAGGAATCGTCGGCCCGTCGAAGTAATTCCGTGCATCGAGCGCACTGTTGCGCAGAAACTCGTACACCGACCCGTGCAGAGAGTTGGTGCCCGAGCGCGAGATGGCATTGATCACGCCGCCGGACGTCTTCCCATACGAAGCATCTGCATTGCTCGTAATGACGGAGAACTCCTGAATCGATTCCACCCCAAGGTCCACCCCGAGAACGCTTCCCGGCGCCCCATTGGAGTAGTCGTTGATACTCACTCCGTCCAGCCGATAGTTGTTCTGCTGCGGCCTGTTTCCCGCCACCGTAAGCTGATTGCCAAGTCCTCGATTGTCGCGCGTATTGTTGATACCGGGCACCGCCTGGGTCCGCACTGCCGCGACGCCGGGCTGTAGAACCGCGAGCGACGTCCAGTCCCGCCCATTCAGCGGCAGTTCGACGATCGTCTTCGGGCCGACATTCTCTCCCACCGTCGAAGTAGTCGCATCCACCGTTGCGACATCCGCCTGCACATTCACCGTCTCGCTCACCTCGCCCGTCTTCATCACGACGTTGACCGTCTGCGTACCGCCCACCACTAACTTCACCCCGGACTCAACCTCGGTCGCAAAGCCGGAAGCCGTGGTCTTCACCGAGTAGGTGTCAGCGGGCAGGTCAGGCACCTGAAAAAATCCCGCGCTGCTCGTAAACGCCGTGCGTGCGGCGCCCGTTGCGTTGCTTGTAATCACGACAGAGGCTTTGGGTATCCCGGCTCCGCTCACATCTGAAATGGTGCCGGAGATCGTACCTCCCGCTACCTGGGCCAACGCGGCGCTTCCGGCCAGCGCGGCAACAACACACAGCGAGCGCGCCACAAAGACGCCACGGCGTAAGAGACTGTCTCCGGTCCGGCATAGAAGCTTGTGCATGGCATTCTCCTCGAAAAGGGTGTTCTGTTCTATCTCGCGCTCGGGTCTTAGCCGGGCTGCTTAGTCGGTCACGACATGCAACATCGTCTGGTATACAAACTCGCTGAACTGTCCAATCGCCGGAACCGCAATGCGCTCGTTATTTCCATGAACACGCTCCCGGTCATCGGCCGTCTGCGCCCCGCCGAGTCCATAGACGAACATGCCCTTCGCCCGCAACTGTGCGGCATCGGTCGTCGCCGGTAGCAGCATCGGCAACGTTGCCGCGCCCGGAAACATCTTCCGCTGTGCCTCTTCCAACGCACGGAACAGATCCGAGGTCACAGGCGATGGTGGCGCCGTTGGACGCGCACTGGGAGGCGGCACAACCTTCACCGCATCGTCGTCGATAACCTTCGTCAGGGCCGTAACGACATCTTCGATCCTGTCCTGCGGAAGCACACGAATATCCAGCGTCGCCTCCGCCTCGGATGGAACAACATTTTCGCGAAATCCGCCGTTGATGATGGTCGGAACGATTGTGGTTCGAAGCGTAGCCGCATACCGCGGATTCAGCTGCTTCAGCTTCTCCTGCGCCGCCCTCCCGGCAACCGGGTCGTCCAGCTTGCCGTAGACCGCGGCATCTTCAGGACTGCTGATCCGCGCCAGACCATGAAAGAAGGTGATCGCATTCGCATCCAGATGCACCGGCATCTCGAACGTACCCGCCTTCGCCACCGCCGCGGCAAGATGCGTCACGGCATCGTCCGTCGTGGGAACCGAAGCATGTCCCCCCGTTCCATGGGCGATCAGCTTCGTGGGCCACGGCACCTTCTCCGTGGTCGACACGGCGACATACTGGATCTTGCCGTTCACCACCACCATCGCGCCGCCTTCGTTCAGGCAGGATTCCGCTGCAATCTCATCCCAATGCTTCTCCACCAGGAAATCGATACCGACCTTCGGGCCTCCTTCTTCGCCGGCTTCCGCAAGAAAGATCACGTCGCGGTCAAGCGGTATATGGCGGCGATGAAGTTCAAGGAACGCCTCCAGATTCGCCGTGACCATGCCCTTGTCGTCCATCGCTCCTCTGCCGTACAGATAGCCGTCCTTGATCGTAGGAGTGAACGGGTCCGTGTTCCAGTGCTCCCGCTGAACCCCAACCACGTCCAGATGGCCCATCAATAACACGGGCTTCTTCTGTCCGCTCCCCTTCAGGCGTGCGATCAGATTGCCGCGTCCCGGTTCAAGCTCGTAGATGTGCGAATCGATGCCCTCCCGCTTCAGCAACGCCTGGATATACTCAGCCGCCTTGGTCTCATTGCCCGGCGGATTGCTCGTATTGATCGCGATCAGATCTTTCAGGATCTTTTGCGCCTCGGCGCTGTCGATAGGAGCCCCAGCCGGCTTGGGAGTCTGGGCACAAAGGCTGACCGTCGCAAATACTGCTGCCGTCATTGCGCATCGAAGAAGGGGCTTCAGTCCAATTGCCATCACTCGGGACTCCTTTGCATCTACCCCGGCAGAGTCGCTCCACGTATGAAAGATACGGGCCACCCGAGAAGTCAAAGGTCTGTCGGTGGAATGAATATAGCGGCGCGCCCTTGAACTCCCCATGAACGCTCGGCACCGGCGAATTCATCCTGCGTTCATCTTCCGCACGGGTCAGCTGCGGGAGAGTATCGGGTGTACCGGGAGTACCGGGAGTACCGCTGCGAACACGCTTCCATGCTCGCTCGAGGTCTCCAACACGACGCTGCCATCATGCGCCTCCGCAATCATGCGTGCGATCGGCAGCCCCAGACCCGCGCCCCCCGTCACGCCTGAATTCCCCGTCAGGCCATCCTGATGAACACGATAGAACCGCTCGAAGATCTTCGCTCGATCCTGCTCGACGATCCCCGGGCCGGCATCCCTGATCGATACCTTGTAGCTGCCGGCACTCTCCTCCAGGCGCACAAAGATGCGTCCCCCCACAGGCGAATACTTCACCGCGTTCGCCAGTAGATTGACGAACACGCGCCGCAGCAGATCCTCATCCGCGTATGCAGGGGATTCATCGAACGATTCCAGCTCGATACGAACCCCCTTGGCGGATGCAAGCATCCCAATCGAACGCACCGTCTCCAGCAGAAGGTCATCCAGGTGAAAATGCGCGCGCTGCAGCATCAGCCCGCCGCTGTCCGCCCGCGCAAGATAAAACATATCCTCTACGATTCGGGTCAGCCTCCTGCCTTCCTGTTGAACCACGTTCAGGGACTCGCGGAGGTCCGCTGTCGTCGGAGCGGCAAGCTCGAGCGTAACCGAAGCCGCGCTGCAGATAATCGACACCGGCGTCCGCAGTTCGTGGGAGGCGTCCGCCATGAATCGGCGCTGCAAGTGAAAGGAGGAACTAAGCCGGGAGAGAAGATCGTTGAAGTTCGCCGCGAGCCGGTCCAACTCTCCGGTCGACCCGCTTGTCGGAAACCGTTCGTCCAGATTCTCCGCGCTCATCCGAAGCGCCTGCTCCGACATCCGCAAAGCCGGCGCGAAGCTCTTTCGAGTCAGAAACCATGTAGCCGTACCCGCCAATAGCAGCGCCAAAGGCACCGTAACCAGCAGAATGCGGCGTCCGGTGGCGAGCCGTTCAAGAAGAGAATCGAAGGGCCTGCTCGCTACAACGATGTACGTGCGTCCAACCGGTCGAAGCGTGATGCGAACAGTAGCGACACGGCGCGTAGTCCCCTGCTTGCCTTTGTCGCTCGTCGTCCGCAGATGCACCTGTCCATCATCGGAGATCGCACTGGTAGCGATCACTTGAGAGCTCACCCCTGCCGGTCTTTCGGCCAGCAGATTGCCATAAGAATCATAGATTGCCAGCGTATACTCGCGAAATTTAAGAATCCGCACCGCATCCCGCGCCGCCAGCTCATCCAGCCCGCTCTCACTCAATCCGTTCCTCAGAATATCGACAGCGGCGCTGTCCAGCGACGTAAGCACACCGTCGGTTTGAGCATACGAGTTACTCGCAAGCAGGCTGTAAACCACCCCGCTCAGAACGATCGTGAATAACGACAGGACGAGGAAATGCCACACAGTCAGGCGCAGCAGCATCGAAGGAAGCACGGAATGCTTAGGCTTCAGGTGTAAGTTCATACCCTTCGCCTCTGCGGGTTCGCAGCAGTTTCAAGGCGTGGCCTGCATCGATCTTCCGTCGCAGCCGCAGAATGTAAACATCGATCACATTCGAGAACACATCGAAGTTCTCATCCCAGACGTGCTCGGACAACTCCTCACGCGACACCAGCCGCCTCTGGTTTCGCGCAAGATACTCGAGGATGGAGTATTCCTTCGCCGTCAACGAAATCCGCTGGCCATCGCGCGTCACGGTTCTGCCGCCCGTCTCAATCCTCAGATCGCCCACCTCGATACCCTCGACATAGGCTGTAACGCCCCGGCGCAACAAGGCTCGAATACGCGCCAGCAGTTCAGAGTACTCATACGGCTTGGTCAGATAATCATCCGCCCCGCAGTCCAGGCCGCGCACCCGGTCCTGCACCGCGTCGCGCGCTGTCAGCATCAGGATCGGGAAGACGTGTCCCTCTTCTCGTATGCACTTGCACACGCTAAATCCATCTCGGCCATGCAGCACCAGGTCCAGAATGACCAGATCGTACGCATTCACGGCAATCTTGTAGAGTGCGTCGTCCCCGTCCGATGCAAGGTCGACTGCAAAGCCCTGATCGCGCAGTCCCTTGGCAAGAATCTGCGCGGCTCTCGGTTCGTCCTCAATTTGAAGAATGCGCATTGGGCGCTCGCAACCTTTACGGAGATGCCTTGGGTAGTACTAACATGATATCAACGCCCTGCCCGAGGATCTCCTGACTTGCTCAACGGACTCAGAAGAATCTCCCTATCCGTGCTGTTCTTGTTTGTCTCCGCCTGTACCGCCGCAAGCGGAAGCAGGCCTGCGCCCCAGCCGTACCAGCGTGTCATCATCGCCAGAAACACCCCCCGCGCCAACATCATGTACCTTCAGCTCGATATAGCCAAAGCTCTTCATTACTTCGAAGATGAAAAACTTACACCGGAGTTCAGGTACTTCGATGGCGCTCCAAAGGTAGCCGCCGCGCTCGAAGAAGGCCGCGCCGACTTCTCGGGAAACTCCATCGATCACGCGGTATCCACCAGAAACGACTCGCGGCCGCTCAAGATGGTGGCCTCCTTCACCGACCTGCCCGCGGTCACTCTGGTCGTGCGCCGTCAGCTTCGCTCGCAGATCCGGCGAGTGCAGGACCTCAAGGGCCACAGGATCGGCGTATCGAATCTAGGCTCCGGAACCCACATCATTGCTGCCTCGATCCTGCGGTCCGTCGGCCTGCCGATGGACTCCGTAACCTTCGTCGGCATCGGAGCCGGTGACGCCATGGTGGAAGCCGCCAGGAAAGGAACGGTCGATGCCATCATCACCACCGATCCTGCCGCGATCCGCCTCCTCGTCGATGGCGACTCATCGTTACTTCTCGATCTCGTCACGTATGAAGAGACACAGCGCGTCTTCCAGGGCGGATATCAATTCACCGGTCTGCTCACCCGCGCCGACACCATCCTCAATCGCCCCGACCTGGTTCAGAAGATGGTCAACGTTGTCGTACGAGCGAACAGCTTCATAGCGACTCACAGCGCAGCGGAGATCACCGAAGCTCTCCCCCCGTCCCTGGTACAGGACCGGTACATCTTCGTGAAGAGCATCGAGCATACGCGGCCCTCCTTCTCCGAACAAAGTCTCGTCCGAGAGAAGGACGTGCAAAACAATATCAGTTCACAACGCGCCTTCGGACTGATCGGCTACCGGCAACCGATCGACGCGAAGAACTTCTACGACATGACCTTCGTCAGCCGAGCCCATATCACTTTATCCCGATCAACGGGAGGGCCGATGCAGCCCGCCGCTCCCAGACAAGGTAAACAAGTCACGAAGTGACCGCCCCGCGCGTAGCGGGCCCGTCCGGCAAGGACCGCGCTGTATACCATCCTTAGCTGCAGCCGCTCGTACTCCCGCACGACATGCACCGGTAGCAGGACCCGCTCCGCGTCATAATCGCTCCGCAGGTCGCGCACGATGGAGCATCGCCCATGTCGTACATCGACTTCATCGCGTCCGAAGCGTGATACACCGCCCCAGCCCCATGCGTCCCCGGAACCTCGAGGATGCCCCGGTCTTCCACCGAATAGGAGCCGATGGTGTCCGAGCTCTCAAGCCCGCTCCTAGCCGCGAGATCAGGCGCAATTCCCTCCCGCGGCGCCGTGCGATCCCGATACTCACTCTCTTCAACGGCCCTCGCGGCCTCATCAACGCCTGCCTCCTCCGGCCTGCTCAAAGAAAGGTTCAAGGTTGGGCTGATCGTGTTCGCCGGGCTGTTCACCGTCCCTGTGATCGGAATCGACGGCCCCTGCGGCGAAAGCCCCGCAAACAAGTCAAGCTGGTGCCCCGACAGGAACCGGATCTGGATCCACCGGAAGATGTAATCCATAATCGACTTCGCATACCCGATCTGCTCGTTCCCCGTCCAGCCCGACGGCTCAAACCTCGTATGCGCGAACTTCTCGCACAGCACCTTCAGCGGAACCCCGTGCTGCAGCGCAAGCGACACCGCCGTAGCGAACGAATCCATCAGCCCCGAAACAGTCGAGCCCTCCTTCGCCATGCGGATAAAGATCTCGCCCGGCTGCCCGTTCGGGTATAGGCCAACCGTAATGTAGCCCTCATGCCCGGAGAACCCGAACTTGTGCGTCACCGAAGCGCGCTCCGCCGGCAACCGATGGCGCACAGCCCGCGGCGGCGACTTCGAGTCAGCCGAATCCGAGTTCTTCAGCGCGGCCTCTGCAATCTGGTGAAGCTGAGCCTCCAGCGCCGCAATCCTGCCCTGCGCCGCAACCACCTCCTGCTGGACGGCCGCCTTGGCCGCGATCACCGCCTCTTCGATCTCAATCGAACCCGCGGCCACTGGCGCCACCGCCCTCGCCGTTTGAGCCTTCTCCGACTGCGCCTTCCCATCCGACGCCGAAACATTCAGCGGCTGCGTCCCCTTCGAGTTATCCCGATAGATCGCCACCGCCTTCAGCCCCTGACGCCAGCTCTCCATATACGCCTCGGCGATATCCTCCACCGAGCAGTTCTGCGGCAGGTTCACCGTCTTCGAGATCGCCCCCGAAAGAAACGGCTGCGTCGCCCCCATCATCTTGATGTGCCCCATGTACGAGATGCTCCGCGTCCCCTTCGACGGCTTGAAGCTGCAATCGAACACCGCCAGATGCTCCGGCCGAACCCCAGGCGCGCCCTCGATCGTCCCCGTCGCATCGATGTAGCTCACAATCGCATTCACCTGCTCGTCCGTATACCCCAGCTTGATCAGCGCCGACGGAACCGTATTGTTCACGATCTTGATCATCCCCCCGCCCACCAGCTTCTTGTACTTCACCAGCGCCAGGTCCGGCTCAATCCCCGTCGTATCGCAGTCCATCATGAAGCCGATGGTCCCCGTTGGCGCCAGCACCGTCACCTGCGAGTTGCGATACCCGTGCTTCTCCCCATGCGCCAGCGCCCCGTCCCACGCATGACGGCTCGCCTCGATCAGCCCATCCAGATTCGGCACCGAAAATGTCTCGGCAGATTCCAGGCCGCGGGCGCTTCCCTTCGACTTGCCGATATGGTTCACCTCCGCCCGATGCATCCGGATCACATCCAGAAACGGCTCGCGGTTCACATAAAATCCCGGGCACGCGCCACCCGCGATATCGGCCTGCTGGGTCAGCGCCGTAGCCGCTCCCAGCGCCGGGCAGCTCTCCGCAATCCGCGAAGACTGCCAGTACGCATCCCCGCACAAAATCGACGTCAGCGTAGCCGCAAAGTCCCTCCCCGCATCCGAATCATACGGCAGGCCGAACGCCATCAGCAGCGCGCCCAGGTTCGCATACCCCAGCCCCAGCGGCCTGTAGTCATGCGAGTTCTTCGCAATCATCTCCGTCGGATATCCGGCCGAGTCCACAATAATCTCCATCGCAGTCGTCACAATCTCAATCGCATGGCGATAGCTCGCAATATCGAACTGTCCCCCCGGCGTCAGAAATTTGATCAGGTTGAAGCTCGCCAGATTGCACGCCGAATCGTCCAGAAACATATACTCCGAGCACGGATTCGAAGCATTGATCCGCCCCGAGTTCTTGCTCGTGTGCCACCGGTTGATCGTCGTATCGAACTGCATCCCCGGATCGCCGCACTGCCACGTCGCCTCCGCCAGGGTGTGCATCAGGTCCCGCGCCTTGAACTCCTCCACCGGCGTGCGCTCCTTCACCGTCCGCGTCGTAAAGCTGCCATCCGCCTCCACCGCGCGCATAAACTCATCTGTCACCCGCACCGAGTTGTTCGCATTCTGGAAGAAGATGCTCGAGTACGCCTCCGAATCCGGACCGCTCCCGTCATACCCCGCCTGCACCAGGTGCCATGCCTTCTGCTCTTCCTTCACCTTGCACTGGATAAAGTCATTGATATCCGGATGATCCACATTCAGGATCACCATCTTCGCCGCGCGCCTCGTCTTGCCGCCCGACTTGATCACGCCCGCGAACGCATCGAAGCCCCGCATAAAGCTCAACGGCCCCGAAGCCGTCCCGCCCCCGCTCAGCGTCTCCATGCTCCCGCGAATATTCGACAGGTTCGACCCCGCGCCCGACCCCCACTTGAACAGCATCCCCTCGGTCTTCGCGAGCGTCAAAATCGAGTCCAGCGAGTCCTGCACCGAGTTGATAAAGCAGGCCGAGCACTGCGGCTTCCGATACCCCGTCACCGAAAACTCCACCTTCCCCGCCGCCGCGTCCCAGTGCCAGTTCTGCGCGTCCGAGTTCGGCTCCAGCCGGTCGCATCCGACGTTGAACCACACCGGCGAGTTGAACGCCACCTTCTGGTTCAGCAGCAGGTGCGCCAGCTCCCCATAGAACGTCTCCGCGTCCTCACCCGTCGCAAAATACCCCCCCGCAATCCCCCAGTCCCGAATCGACTCCGCCACCCGCGTAATCAGCGCCCGCACCCCCGACTCCCGCTCCGCCGTCCCATTCAGCCCATGCAGGTACTTCGAGGCCACAATATTGGTCGCCGTCATCGACCAGTCCGCCGGAACCTCGACATTCTTCTGCTCGAAGATCGTCTTCCCCTTGAAGTCCTGAATCATCGCATCCCGCAGCTCCCAGACGACCTCGTCATAGGGCGACACGCCGGCCCGGGTAGAGTGCCGTTCGAACGTCAGCCCGGCAGCCTTACCGGAGCCCGAAGCCCCGCCGCGCGCGCTGTGGGAAGCTGCAGTCTGGCTCGAAGCCGCGTTGGAGCCGGATTTGCTCGTCGGCTGGGTCGTGCTCTGGGTCTGACTCTGGGTCGTGCTTTGGGTCTGATTGGGAATGGTCGCCATCGGTGAAGCTCCTTCTGATTCCATGTTGGATCGCGTTTTGTTGATACCTCAAAGAAGCTTTCCTTCAAGGGGTTCTGCCGGACGGCTGAATACGCTCGAATCGCTCGAAGACGCTGTATATGGATCCGGCCAAACCAGCCGGCGGCGTCGAAAGCGTCCTGTCCTTCTAACGAACTGACGAACTAAATGTCGTGTGCAACCCGGCCTCGTAAAGGCGCGCCGCAATCGTGAAACTAACGCCCCCTATAGGGTCTGTCAAGTATAAACCACAACCTGTAGTGTTACCTGCGAAAATACCCCTGTTCACGCGCCATTCACCAACCGGATCCGCGAAAACCGGCCATTCCGCTGTGGATTTTCGCCAACCATCCCATCCCGCGCGGGTTTACCGCTTGAGCCATAAGCCACCCTCCCAGCCTAGGCCCATCCCGCCCAGCCAACAAGCCCCCGCACCAGCCCATATCGGTGGACCAGCGTGGAAATGTGGACAAACAGACAGCCTCTGGCAAACGCCCCTGCCCTTGCCTGTCCTTTTGTTTTGTCATGCCGCAGGGACCTGCGGTTGCAGTTGCAGTTGCAGTTGTCGCTGCAGTTGCAGTTGCCGTTGCCTGTCTTTTTGTCTTGTCATACCGCAGGGAGCTGCGGTTGCCATCGCCCGGGTGCCCCACACCAGGAGGGAATTCACTCAGACCTCCATCTTCTCCCCTCGCCGCCGGACCGGGACGGCTTGGCAACGACGGAGCCCCCAGCCGCAGCGAGCTCATGATTCAGTGCAAGCAGCGGGCAAGAATCTCGCTCTGGCAAAATCCACCGGCCAGTAAGACCACTTCTACAACTTCCGTACGAAAGAACATCATTTCCGTGGTCGATTCCCGGCATATCTGCTATACCGCTAAAAGATCATGAGAACCGCTTTGTTGTGCTGCTTGTCTTTGCCTGCGTTCTTTCTTCCTGCCTCCAACCGAGCTCTGGGACAAACTACGAACAACGTTCGTTCCGGCACTACCGCAACCCCCGCGCCAAATGCGCCCCCGGCCGACGCCGACTACAGTGCGGAAGCGGTGGTGATTCAGCGCCTCGATACCGTCTATACAATGGCTGCCGATGGCACCGGATCGCGCAAAGTGACCATGGCGGCGCGTGTAAGCAGCGAAGCGGCCGTGCGACAGCTTGGCATTGTGACGATTGGCTTCGCGGGCAGTTCGGAGCGGGTAGAGGTTGACTACGTGCGTGTCAGGCGGGCCGATGGCACCGTCATCCAGACTCCCGCGACCGGAGCGATGGAGATGCCGGCTCCGATCACCCAGCAGGCCCCCTTCTACAGTGACCTGAAGCAGATGCAGATCCCGGTCCGGAGCTTAGGCGTGGGAGACACGCTGGAGTGGCAGATAAGGGTGATTCGAACCAGGGCTGAAGCTCCAGGGCAGTTCTGGGGGCAGGAGAGCTTTCTAGACGATGGCGTGGTACTCTCTCAAACCCTTGAGCTTCGCGTCCCCAAAGACACTCCAATTACCGTATGGAGTCCCACGAACAAGCCTGCCGAACTGCTCGATGGGGCAGAGCACGTCTATCGCTGGACCGGCTCGCAGACAAAACCGACCGCAGGCAAGGTGGCCGACGCAGAACGGGAGCTCAAGAAAAAGCAGGTCTGGACGCCGGAGCAGGAATTGGATGCCAAAGAAGGAAAGCTGCCGACTGTCGCCTGGACCACCTTCAGAAGTTGGGACGCGGTCGGGGCCTGGTATCGAGGACTTGAGAGCGACCGGATCGTACCGGATGCAGCGGTCAAGGCCAAGGTCGCCGAACTTACCGCGGGGAAGACGACCGACGAACAGAAAGTGGATGCGGTGTATCACTTTGTCGCGACGCAGATCCGCTACATCGGCGTGGCGTTCGGCATCGGACGCTATCAGCCGCATCACGCCGCCGAGGTCCTCGAGAACCAGTACGGCGACTGCAAGGACAAGCACACCTTGCTCGCCGCCATGCTGAGTACACTCGGATTGCATCCCGATGCAGTGCTCATCGGAGCCGGCATCCGATTCAATGAGACGCTGCCATCGCCCGCCTCGTTCAACCACCTCATCACCACCGTGACCGTTGCGGGTAAGCCTGTATGGCTGGACTCGACAGAAGAGGTAGCTCCCTACCAGGCCCTGGCGTATGTAATCCGCGACAAGAGTGCTCTCGTCATTCCAGAGACTGGAACAGCGAAGATCGAACGAACTCCGGTCAATCTGCCATTCTCTTCCTTCCAGACCATGGATGCGCTAGGGACCTTGGATAAAGATGGAACTTCAAACTCGCGTCTGGTCCTGACCTTCCGCGGAGATGTCGAGATGCTGATGCGAGCTGCGCTGCGGCAGATTTCGCCGGCGCAGTACGACGCATTCGCCCAGCAGCTCTCTCAGGGCATCGGTTACTCAGGAAAGACGAGCAACTCGGAGATTGGGCGCCCGGAGGATACCGCCGTTCCACTCAAGATGAGCTATGACTACAAGCGCGAGAAGTCAGGCGATTGGGCGAACCACAAGATCGTCCCGCAGCTAGCGCCCGTTACACTGCCCCGGCCTGATGACAAAGACCTTCCGGTGCAGGCCATCGCGCTGGGCGTTCCGCATGTGGAGACATCGACCTCGGCCATGAAGCTGCCCGATGGCTGGGGCGTGGAGCTTCCCGAAGCCGTCCATGCGAAATCGGCCTATGCGACCTACGATGAGACCTATCGTTTTGAGAAAGGCACCCTCTATGCGGAGCGCAGGATAGCCGTCCTCCAAGACAAGGTTCCGGTGGCGGATTGGAAGAGCTACAAGAAGTGGGCGGATGCGGCCGATCTGGGGAATGAGCAGTACGTGCAGCTCATCACGAACGAGCAGAAGAGCGCGACGGATACCAAAGGCTCGGGTTCACAGGCTGCAAGTGGCGTGTCGGACAATGAAGCGGCTGCCAAACTGGTCTCATCCGCCTACAGCGCCATCCAGAACCACAGCCTGGACACAGCGCAGTCGATGCTCGATCAGGCCAAGGCTCTGAACCCCGAGCAATACTTCCTCTGGACCGAGTACGGATACCTGGAGTTCAGCCGGGGAGAGGTGGCCTCGGCCCTGGCCGACTATCGCAAAGAGCTATCGATTCACCCGATGGCGTTCGACACATACAGTGCTTTGGCAGGGACGCTCGCGGCGCTCGATCGGCGTAAGGAGGCCGAGGACACTCTCAGCGAGTGGGCAGCGGTGCAGACGAGTAATTCGATCCCTTGTTGGCAGCTAGCCGTCATGCTCATGCAGGACAAGGATGGGGCGAAGGCGGTCGCGGCAATGGACGCAGCGATTGCGAGACTTCCGGAAGATAAGAAGAAAGACGAGCACATGCAGCTTCTTCTTGGACGGGCGCAGATCATGGCTGGAACCACGGCGAAGGGACGAGCTACTTTGATCGCGCTGCTGCAATCGACGCGCGACCCGGACGTGATGAACAACAGCGCCTATGAACTCGCCGACGCTGGCCAGGAGCTTCCGCTGGCCGAGTCCTCCACACGAACCGCGATCGGCAGGATGACAGAAGAGAGCATGACATGGACAGCGGACGAAGATCCGGACTTGCTGCGCAGGAAGAGCGCGATGCTGATGGCAACATGGGATACGCTGGGGTGGATTCTGTATCGCGAAGGCAATCTGGACGAAGCGGAGAGCTATCTCACTGCTGCATGGCTCAATAGCCAATCGCCTGTAACCGGTGAACATCTCGCAGCCTGGAAGGCAGCGAGTGGCGACAGGAATGGCGCCCTCGCCCAGTATGAACTCGCACTCGCCACAGTTCCGGCAACCGGCGCCATGGGCGTCAGGAAGGCGCCTGGGCCGGACCAGAAGCGGCTTCAGGAGCAGGTCGACCATCTGCGAAGTGCTGGAGCGAAGAGCACGATAAGCGATGCTCCGAAGCGTCTGCAGCAGTTGCGAATGTTTCAACTCGGTGCCTGGAATCGTCCCAACGCCGTCACCGAGTACCGTCTGCTGCTTGCCGGTGACAAGGTGGAACGGGCTGACGTGACGAGCGCGAAGAGAGAGCCCGAAGGGTCACAGGAGATGGTCACGAAGGCGCGCCTGAAAGGCTTTCTGCCAACCGGGTCCAAGGCTCATCTCGTGCGGAATGGCATGTTGAACTGTCACTCCGGCGCGTGTGAACTGGTTCTCCTGCAGTGATCTTCTGCTCACTCCGCCCGCTTGCCTGAAGTTTGTCACTCCCGAAGGAAATCTGCGGTTGCCTTCCTCCGTGCCAATAGCAAATCCCCTCTAGGCTGGCAGTCTCCAGGCGCTGGCAACCATGCTTATGAACCAGATTCGTCCTCTTTTCCACAGCCTCCCCAAATAAACCTCAAATTCGTGGCGTACTTCGCAACCGCCATAAACATGCCTGCTTCCCACCACATTCCACCACCCAATATCCACATCATGCACAAATAAAACCACCTAAATTTGCAGGAAATCCCGGCAATCACCGCACATCCACCACACAAAAAAAACCTGCGGGAACTCTACCGCCCCAGCCCGAGCCCCACCCGCAGCCGAAGCCGGGCCGTAGCCTCCCGATGACAAAGCAGGCACAGCGTCCGCAGGTTGTCCAGGTCGCACTGCCCGCCCCCCTCCACGACCGGGCGGATATGGTCGGCGTCCCACAGCGACCGGCGGCTCCCAATGGACTTCATCCCATACAGCCGCAGCCCTGCCTCCCGTGCCGCTCCCCTGGCCCGTTTCAGCGCCTTATATGCCCCGATCGCATCGATCTCGCACCCCGCGCACACGCCCCCATCCCGCGCCAGAACCTGCTCGCGAAGGTACCCCGGATCGGTCCGCAGACGCCACTGATGCACGCAATACTCACTGCAGAACGTCCTCCGCCGCCTGGCCAGAATCTCCAGGTCGCACCACCGGCACAGCGGCAGCCCATTAGCCCCCGTAGCCAGCGTAGCCGGCAAAACGCGGCCTCCTTCAAGCGTCCGCGCAGGCTTCGAAATAGCGCTCATCCTCCTCCAACGATACCCGCGCCGCAGCCCGCAAGTGCAGTGGCATCGCGGGTTCCGGCCAAAAAGACTAGCATCGGAAGTAGAGGATCCGGCAATGCCGACTGTACGAAGACGCAGCCATTGGGCTGCACTAGCGATCTGGACCATCCTGCTGGCGCACCCCCAACCCGGCAGGGCGCAAGGCCAATACTCCGCCGACAAGCCCATGGGAACAGTCGCGCAGCAGCTTCCCGCCTATCTCAAACATGCCGGCATCGAGCAACGCCTCAACCAGCAGTTGCCCCTCGCTGCCGCCGTCACCGATGAGTCCGGCAAAGCAACTACCCTGGGCGCCTACTTCGACAAACGCCCCGTAGTCATGGCGCTGATGTACTACAAGTGCGCCATGCTCTGTCCCGAGGTCCTCCGCGGCCTCGCCGAGGGCCTCAAGCAGACGACCCTGGCCCCGGGCAAGGAATATCAGGTGGTCATCTTCAGCATCGACCCAACCGACACCCCAAACGACGCGGCCGCCGAAAAACAACGCTTTCTCACCATGCTCGGCAACCCCGCCGCGGCGCCTGCAGTTCACGTCCTGACGGGAAACCCAGCCAGCATAGCCGCCATCTCCGGCGCAACAGGCTTCAATTACGTGCTCGTGCCCGGTCCCGACGGCAAAATGGACCAGTACGCACACTCCAGCGTCCTCATGTTCGCCACGCCCGAAGGAAAGCTTTCGAAGTACATCTCGGGCGTCGTCTATCCCGCGCGCGACCTGCGTTTAGCGTTGCTCCAGGCCTCCGAGCGCAGGATCAGCAATCCGGTCGACCTGGTCCTCCAATACTGCTGCAGCTACGATCCCGTGGTAGGAAAATATTCCGTCTCCATTCTGCGAATTCTGAGCCTCGCCGGTCTAGTGTCGATCGTCGCCCTGGCGGCAATGATCTTCCTGCTCACGCGCAAGCCGAAGTCTCCAAAGTCCCCCGCCGCCGCCTGAGCCCTGCCCCCTGCCTCCTGCCGCAACCACTTTGGCTATGATGGGTGGCGAGACTTATTCAGGAGGACATGGAATGTCCAGGACGCAATCGACAATGGTGGCACTCGGGAGCCTTGCTCCGGCCTTCGAACTGGTGGATGTCGTCAGCGGCAAGGCTATCGGACGCGATGATGTCTTCGCCGCCAGCTGGGACGAGGACCGCTCGGATGCGGCAAACAAGATGGCCGGCGGTGGAACCTCGCCTTCCGGACGACACGGCCTGCTGGTCATGTTCCTCTGTGTCCATTGCCCGTACGTCAAACATGTCGAAGAGGAGTTGGCGCGAATAGGACGGGACTACGAGGGCCATATCGCCATCGCGGCAATCTCGTCGAACGACGTCGGCGCCTATCCGCAGGACGGGCCCGAGGAGATGAAGAAGCAGGCCGAGCGCCTCGGCTTCCGCTTCCCCTATCTTTACGACGAAACCCAGGAGGTCGCGCGGGCCTATGACGCGGCGTGTACGCCGGACTTCTTCCTGTTCGACGCGGAGATGAAGCTGGTATATCGCGGACAGCTGGATGACAGCCGGCCGCCCAGGGGAGAGGCAACCGGCGCCCTTCCAGTCACAGGGAAAGACCTGCGGGCCGCCATGGATGCGGTAATCGCGGGCAAGCGGCCCGACCCCAATCAGCGAACAAGCATCGGTTGCAACATCAAGTGGAAAGAGTAGCCATTGAAGGAGGCGTCTTGGATACAGTACTGGAAGAGTTAAAGGCGGGAGTCCGGCAGTTTCGAACCGAGGTCTATCCCGAACATGAAGCGGCTTACCTGAAGGCCGCGAGCGAGCCCCAACGCCCCCACGCCTTGTTCATCACCTGCGCGGATTCACGCATCGATCCGGAGCTCATCACGCAGTCCCGGCCGGGAGAGTTGTTCGTAACCCGCAACATCGGCAACCTCGTGCCCGCTTACGGCGAAATGCTGGGCGGCGTCAGCGCCGTAATCGAGTACGCGGTCATGGCGCTCAAGGTGCGGCACGTGGTCGTGTGCGGACATACAGACTGCGGCGCCATGAAGGGTCTGCTGAATCCCGACGGCCTCGAGAACATGCCGACCGTAAAGAGCTGGCTCAGGAATGCGCAGGCCGCGCTCAGCGTGGCGGACTCACTGGCCAACCAGGATGAGAAGCCCACTGACCTCATGCGGCGGCTGACCGAAGAAAACGTTCTCCTCCAGCTGCAGCATCTGCGGACACATCCTTCGATTGCCGGAGCCATGGCGCGCGAGGAGCTGTCGATCTCCGGCTGGGTGTATGACATTGGACTCGGCGAGGTGAGAATCTCCGAGAATGGCGGCAGGCTCTTCGAAATGGTCACCCTGCAGGCAGAGCCCGCATGATTGTCGAGCGTTCGGTGCAGCCGTTCCGCCTTCTGTTATATGTGGGTCGGCCGCTCCTGATCCTCATGGTCTACGACGTTGCCGTGATGCTTCTGTACCAGGGACTGCACTGGCGCTGGATTGCCGTTCCCGGTGTGCCGGTCGCGCTGTACGGGTCGGCAATCGGAGTCATTCTGGGGTTCAGAAATAACTCCTGCTACGCCCGCTGGTGGGAGGGGCGCACGCTCTGGGGTGCGGTGGTGAACGGTTCCAGGACATGGGCGCGTCAAGTGACCACCACCCTGCGGCCCGTCGTATCCGGTGATACCGGAGAGCAGGCGGACCTGAGCAGGATGCAGCGCCGGCTTGTTTATCATCAGATTGCGTTCGTTCACGCTCTTCGCCAGCACCTGCGAGCGTTGGAGCCCTGGCCGGAGTTGCAACCCTTTGTCACGGATGCGGAGCTGACAGCACTGCACGATCAGCAGAACGTGCCTCTCGCCTTGCAGCAGCACATGGCGACCATGCTGCGCGACTGCCAGGACCGGAACTGGATCGACACGACTCACTGGGTGGCGCTCGATCGCACACTCACCGATCTGGCGAATTCCCAAGGTGGAGCTGAACGGATCAAGTCAACCCCGATGCCAAAACAGTACGACTACTTTCCTCAGCTCTTCGTTCAACTCTATTGCCTGGTCCTTCCGCTCGCCATGGTATCCGACATGGGCTGGTATACCCCGCTCGGTTCGACCGCCGTAGGATTCATCTTTCTGGCTTTGGACAAGATTGGCCGAGACCTCGAGCACCCGTTCGAAAACGATATCTACGATGTACCGCTCACTGAAATTTCGCGGAAAATCGAGATAAATCTCCGACAGATGCTGGGAGAGAAAGTAGCGCGGTCTCCAGAAAAGCTCGTAGACGGAGTTCTCTGGTAATCACGGTAAAAGGCCCCGGCAAGAGATCACCGAGGCCCTTCACGATGGGGAACTTTGGCGTCTTTAAGCGTACCGATTGGGTGTCCCGCCCTGATTATCATTGCCCTGGGTTCCGTCAGACCCGTGGATCTTCACCAGTTTGTTATAGATGCCAAGAATCAGAAACGGTGCGGCCCACTGGCCAATGAACAGCGACTCATGCTGCTTCTTCGATACCTGAAACACCACCGACACGGCCATGGAAGCAAGCGCGAGGCCGAGGTAAACACTCGATGGAACCTGCGATGTAAACTTTTCGATTGCGGCGGTGACTTGGTCTTCCTGAGCTTCACCTTTGGCTACACGGTAGTCGGTCATATAAGGATCTCCTTGGAGGGCGTTCGCCGTCCGTGTCTAAAGAGATGCCAAAACGTAGCATCAGGGCCACTGGCCGGCCGAACTTTTTGTCGCGATCAAAACCCGCCCGCACCGGGTTTCATCGGATACGGAAATTAGCGTCAAACATACGAACCGGGGAAGCCAGGTTGTCCTAAGGTGTCGTAATCGCGGACGGGGCATGAGTCGCGCGCAGACCTGTTACACCCGCAACCATGTCGCCGACCGTCCGAAGCGTTCCAAGAGCCTCATCCGGAATCTCGATGCCAAACGCCTCTTCCACCTCAAACGAAATGTTGATCTTGTCGAGCGAATCGATGTTCAGTTCGTCAAACGTGCTGGCAAGGGTGATCGTGCCCGGCGATATGCTCTTCGACTTGGCTATTATTTCGATGCAGCGGCTGGCGATGTCGTCCATTATCTTTCAACTTCCTTCGGGTTACCCCAAACTTACAGGTACGCCCCTATGGCTGTAAAGCTGCCGATACTCGACCTTAACGGTTTCGCGCGTAACGACACCCGGAGAGATTCGCCCGGCATGTCGCTTCCCGGCCTGGCATTACGTTTCAACACACGCCTTCCGCTGCCGGCAGTACCTCCCCACCCCGGATCCGCCATGGCGACTGGCCAATGTGCACCTTGAGAAGACGCGAGAAGAGGTTAGGATTGCGTTCGAAAGTGGCGAGAACCAGTGCGCGGGCCAGCGGAGACCGATCCATCAGCAGCAGGCTGCGCGACATAAAGCTGGGCAGACGCTGAATACGGCGGTGAGCCTGCTCGTACCCGCTGAGCTTGCCGGCTTTAAGCGCGACGCTCAGGGCGGCGGCCTGCCGGAAGCACAGGGCCATGCCTTCGCCGGTGACCGCGTCGACCGAGCCGGAAGCGTCGCCGATCAGGGCGACATTGCCGCATGTGACCCGATCGAGGGTGCGTCCGAGCGTGATTGAACCCCGGGCAGAGCCGCTCGGGACCGCCAAAGCAAGCCGGCGAGCCAGGGTTGGAAACTCCTCAAGAGCCTGGGCGGGAGTAGTGAACCTGTCCCGCGAGATGAAGGCGACACAAACCTCCGTTGCCGATACCGGTGTGACGTAGGCCTGCCCTTGCCTGCCCCAGTAGACCTCCACGAAATCCGTCCAGGGCGCGACGGCATAGTGCTGGCGAAGACCGATGCGCCGGGAATGAAGCGTACTCGCCGTAAGCCCTGCCCACATGCCAACCCGCGACTGATGGCCGTCGGACCCAACCAGATAACGGGCGCGAAGGGTAGACCGGTTGGTCCGGACCTCCGTTCCCTCGCCCCGCTCAGAAAATCCCTGCACCACCGTCTCCCAATGAAACCGGACCCCCAAACTTGCGGCCTTGTCGAGCAGGAGCTGATGCAGTAGTGGGCGGCGCATCCCACGCCCGGGAGCCCCAGGGAAAGTCGCCTGCGTCGTAAAAATGCGGCTACACGAGGCCGCGTCGCCCATTGCCCTCTCGCCGATAAACCGGATGCCGCGCAGCAGAGCAGTCTCGCATTTGTCCAGATCGTGGTTCAGGTCGAAGCCGAGCGCCGCAAGAGCCTCCAGCGAGTCGGGCATCAGGCCTTCTCCGCAAGCCTTGTCGATCGGTGGCTGCATCGCGTCCACCACCTCCACCCGGAGCCCCTGATTCGCGGCTGCAATGGCGCACGCCAGACCGGCCGGCCCTGCGCCTGCGATAAGGACATCCGTCGCGCAAAGGTTCACTGTGCCCTGCTCTCGCTACCACTGCAGAAGAACAAGCTCCGAGCAGAAGGCTGGACCCATGGCTGCCAGGATGCTGTACGTGCCGGGCTTGCCTGGCGTATTGACGAGAACACCCTCAAGCACCGCGAGCACCGATGCTGCGGACAGATTCCCCACCTCGCGCAGGCTCTGCCAAGAGGGTTCCAGCGCGTCCGGCGGAAGGTCGAGCGTCTTTTCCATCGCTTCGAGCACCTTCGGTCCCCCGGAATGGAAGATATAGCTGGAAATATCATCCACGGTTAGACCGTTGTCGGCAAGAAAAGATTCTACATTGCCCCGAAGATGTTCGTTCACCACCTTGGGCACATCCGGCGACAGAACGATCTTGAACCCCATATCCCCGATGCTCCAACCCATGATATGTTCCGTGTGCCGGTAAAACGTGGATCGGGTATCGAGAACCCGCGGACCGCTCGGGCAGGTCGCGCAGGTGCGTTTGGCAAGCGGCGTATCGCTGCCCGCAATCACAACCGCTGCGGCGCCGTCCCCGAACAGGCCGCACGAAATCAGGTTCGCGATGGACTGGTCGTTATCCTGCCATGTCAAGGAGCAGAGCTCCACCGACAGAAGCAGGGCGTACTGCCCCGGAAACGCGCGAACGTAGTCGGACGCGCGAGATATACCGGCAGCCCCGGCCACACACCCCAGTCCGAAGATCGGCGTCCGCTTGACGCTAGTCGGAAAGGGCATCAGGTTGATCAGGCGCGCATCGATGGTGGGGCTGGCAATACCTGTGACAGAGGCAAAGAATATGGCCGAGATATCGGCCGGTGTTAGGCCGACCCGGTCGAGCGCCTTGGTTACCGCCTGCTGACCAAGCTCCACGGCAGCCACAATCCAGGCATCGTTGGTAGGCCCAAAGCCCGAAAGGTTCTCATACACGTCAAGCGGAAAGACCAGGTTGCGAAATTCCACCCCACAGTTCGCGAACAGCCGGTTGATCAGCCGCGGCTCTTCCATCCTGTCCTGCCAGCGGGCCGTCAGTGCATCTGCTATTGCTGCCTGGGAGTAACGATGAGGTGGATAGGCCGTGCCAACAGATGCAATGCGCATGCTTTGAAAACCCTTTTCATAGTACAAATGTTGAAAGTACAACCACTGTCATAACTGCTCGCAGGTTCCCGCGGCTGCTCCCGGAGGCTCTGCTCAAAATCCCGGACAAGCGACCGGCGCGCTGCCAATGCGCAGTCCATCCTTTTAGGGTACACGCAGCGGGACCTTTGGTGCTTCGCCAAAGGCAGAGGATGCCATTACTGTAGACGTGCGATCTGGCGCCTGTAGAGCGTATTCCTGGGAAACTGCTGCGACAGACCCACCAGGATGGCCTTACCCTGCTGCTTGTTGCCGTCCCTCAACTCCCCCACGGCCAGCATCAGGCGGGCAAACGGAGCCAGGTAGTGGCCCTGGTCCGCCGTCAGCTTCAGCAGTCGAACGCCCTCGGCCTTGTTAGTGCCCGCGCCCGTCATGCCCAGGAACCAGCGAATCGGCGCGGCCTTCAGGCTCAGCATATAATTCTCGATTCCGACCGCCAGATTCGCGTCATACAGGGTCGGATTGATGGCCAGCGCCTGCTTGGCGTACTTGCTGGCAAGCTCGCTGAACTTGAAGGCGCCATACTCCCGGCGATCGATCAGCGATGCCCAGTCGGCCTGCATGCCCGAGGTCACCGCCTTGCAGTAATAGGCGTTCGCATCGTTTCCATTGTGCTGAAGCGCGGCATCCGCGAGACGCTCGGACTGCGCAATGCGGTTTTCAAACCCCTGCTTCAGCGCCGGATCGACCGCGGGACGCGTGCGCGAGGTGAACCGGTCGTCGTCGGCGAACAGCTCAATGTCGAGCACGCCCAGTTGGTCGAACTCGTTAAACAAAAAAGCCGCGGCGTCGGAGGCGGACCCCAGGCAATCATCCGGATGGCTGGTCATCCACTGCTGAAAATCACTATGCGCGGCTTGGAAATCGAGGTTGTACATCGAGGCGTAGCCATCGTTAAGCGGCGTTCCGGTCAGCGGAGGCGAGAAGCAGAACGCCAGCGGATGTGCGAGCGCCAGCAGAACCAGAAGCGCAGGCGCATAGCCTCTCCATCGGGAGCGGGTCTGTTTGTACAGGGTCGGGCGGGACACGGACAGTAACGCGGGGGAGCACTGGGGGGTAACAGCCATTCCTTCTTTTTACCTCATTCACCAGTAGGATGCGCCCGAGGCGCGTCCAGGCACTGCCCTGCCACTCCTGATACAGGCTTCAGCTTCACTGTACCCCTCCCGAAGCCAGTCTTCCTGAACAAAGGCCCGCCATCCGCCTGTTGAGATTTCCGGCCAGCTTTGGGCAACCTTTGGGCAAGCTGTAACGAATCGCATAAGAGTGCTTGACAATTCAGAATATCTGCTACAATTGCGCCCGATTCGAAAAGCATCCTCCTGCACACGTCAGGAGACGCACTCTCCCACGGGCCCCGTTCACAATCGTTCAGAGAAATGTGAAAGAGGGCCGGTATGCCCCATCGATATCTTTCGACCGCCGCGCTGTCCCTGCTCGCCATAACGGCTTTCGCCGCACAAAGGCCGGCGCAGAAGGCGAACAACGCTGCTTCTCCCGCTCTGCTTGCCCATGCGGCAGGAGGCAAGCCTGTCCTCAACGGCACAGCCGCAACCATGACGATCGATCTCCCGGAGGCGCATAACGGACAGGGCTACCTCACCAAACTCATCGGAGCAGGAGCGTTCCACCTGCCCGTCACCTGTACGCCCGACGCCAGAATGCCAAAGTGGCTGACCTTCGATTGCAACAACCAGAGGTTCTACGGGACAGCGTCTGAACCCGCCGACATCCAGTACACCTTCACGCTCACCATGCAGGGCAGCGACGGCGACAGACCCATCTCCTACGTCATGCAGCTTCCCGTGCGCTTCGGCGCGGATGTCGCGGTCGTACACGGTGCCGCCCCCAAACTACCTCCCGCGCCACTCCCCGGCCCTGCTCCGCTGCCCGCCCCCGCACCCGCGCCCTTGCCTTCTCCTGTTGCATTCAAGACCACCATCGAAACAACGACCCAGGTAATCGAAGGCGCTCAAACCATATCGGGCGTGGTCGGCGGCTTACCCCCTGGAGCGCCGGCGCTCAGCATCGAGGCAATGATTCAGCCGCTTCACCAGCAGTCGTACGTCGCCCCCCTCAAACCTGCCCCGGGCAGCACATCGCCGGCGAATAAAGCTGCGGTCAACGCGGACGGCTCCTTCACTCTCAACCTCGCAGCTCCCCTCGCGCCGGACCAAGAGGTGACTCTCAAGTTGCTCCTGCCGCCGGACGTCACCACTCTCCAGAACTCGCAGCTCGAAAAGCGGCTTCCCTATGTGCCCGGCAGGCTGCCCCGCCCTGCTATCGAGCTCACCAGCGTTCCCGCAGCGGGCAGCACCAGCATCACCGGCAGTATCAACCCCATGCCGGTGCCCGCCGTGGCCGCCGACCCAACCGCCACACCTCCACTGGCCGGAAACTACCCGGAGATTGTCGTATGGCTGCATGACGCAAACGGCCAGCGAAACGACTTCTACGAGGCGACGCTCCAAACCTCCGCGACGGCTACCAGTACGCATGTACCGGTAGGCAAAGACGGCTCCTTCTCCCTGCTGCTCAAGAACCCGCTGGTCGCAGGCCAGGAGGTCGAAGTCGAGGTGGTTCCACCCAGCGGCAGAAGCTTCGAGCCGCTCCCTCCCGGCGAGCGCCGCCGGCAGCATGCAACCGTCGTGCAAAGAGAGGTCAAGTCCACCCTTGCCGTATCGCAGCCCAGCATCGGCTCTGCGCTTGTCGAAGGCGCGACCGTGATCAGCGGCACTGCCACCCCGTCCGGCACCGCCTCCGGCACAATCAACGTCGCCATTCTCCAGATCGATGAACCAGCCGGCAGCCGGCAGCCGGCACATAAGCAGGAAGCAGCCGATATCGACCGGCAAACAGAGTCTGCGTGCCTTCTGGCCGACCATCTCAAAGCTCCAGCCAACGCGAAGTTCCTCCTGTTTTCCCCCTCAAGCGGAACCAGCTCCAACACAACTCCGGTAAGCAGCACCGGAACCTTCAGTGCTACCTTGGCCAGGGGTCTCGCCGAGGGCGATCGCATCAGAGTCGTCCAGGTGCTTCCGGCAGGAACGGTTCTTCTCCCCAATGAGGAGGCCAAGTGCAGCTCCGAACCCCTCACCGTCACCTATAAATTCGACTGGTTCCGCACCAACGTCACCTTCACCGCCGGTGTGCTGCTCAGTAACAGCTCCACCAACGGCCAGTCTTCCGCGAACTTCTCCCAGGCGAACCAGTTCTACGCCCTCAATGTCGACAGGAGCTGGCGTCTGCCGGGCGCAGACTGCGTCGATGGCATCCCCTTCGGATCGGAGGATAAGAGTGCCTCGTCCGGAATCGCTCCGTCCTGCATCGACAAACAGCGCAACCCTGCCGTTGCCAATCGCTGGAAGGCCTCCCGCGTACCCGGGTTCAGCACCTACTTCGAAACCCGGCTCACCTCCATTCCCGTAAGCTCGACCACGACCACAACCAACACGCTGGCCAACACTCCTGCTACCACGCCCACCGCCGGCACAAGCGCAACGGCTTCAGGGTCCACCGGCATGGCCACAACCACACCCGCATTTCTCACCTCGCAAAAAACCATTCGAGTCAGCACAGGAGCCTACCTCCCTTGGATCCTCGGCCATAGCGAAGGCCATCATCCCGATGCCATCTTCTTCGCGCCCATCGCGAAGGTCGGCTTCGACACCATCGCGGGCTCGGCCCAGCAGTCCACCGTAATCCTGCCCAGCGG
This sequence comes from Edaphobacter sp., assembly GCA_965277265.1. Lineage (GTDB taxonomy): Bacteria > Acidobacteriota > Terriglobia > Terriglobales > Acidobacteriaceae > Edaphobacter. The sequence continues at coordinate 2,633,917 of CBDICF010000003.1, read as the reverse complement.
CAACGTAGGCACACTCAACTACGAGAGCGCCTACAACTTCTTCAGCTTCGGCGGCCGCGTGGGTCACATGGCCCTCAGCTCCTCAAGAAATCGCGCGCCCCTCATCGACGACTATCTCGACTTCACCTTCGGGCGCTTCAGCAACCTCGGAAGCTTCATCTGCCATGCCGTCCCGCATACCGGCGCCTCATCCGCTCCCGGCACAGGCGCGTTCACCAATACCTCCTGTCTCACTAACTACCCCAGCCTTTACTACAGCAACGGCAACAGCAGCGGAGTCGCCATCGCCGATGTAAGCGACAGCCTCAAGAGGCTTTACCGCGTCGACCTTGAAGGACTGATCAAGATCCCGCTTCCGACCAGCTTCCCCCTCTACGTCGGATTCAACGCCAACATCGCACAGCATACCGTCGGTGCGGCGCGTCTCGATCACGCCTACGCTCCGCCGGACGATATCCGCATCTTCTTCGGCACAAAGTTCGACATCGGCAGCTTTTTGACCAAGTTCAATCTGGGCACGAACTAAGTTTCGTTGCGCGCTGAATACCGGGTCCCCACTCACTCACGGCCATGCAGCACCACAGCAGACATGCTGTCTACCTACTTCTTCAGGAGGCGCACCATGCCAGACCAAAACAAAGCACCGAAGAATATCGTCATCTGCTGCGACGGCACCGGCAACCAGTTCGGGGAAGCGAACTCCAATGTCGTCAAGCTGTACACCTGCCTGGAAGTCAAGGAAGAGCAGGTCGCCTACTACCATCCCGGCGTAGGCACCATGGGCGATCCGAACAAATCCCTCTGGATCGCGAAGCAATGGTCAAAAATCGCCGGCCTTGCGTTTGCCCGCGGATTCCAGGCCAATCTCGCCGACGCCTACAGATACCTGATGGACCATTACCAGGATGGCGACCGTATCTACCTCTTCGGCTTCTCGCGTGGAGCCTATACCGTCCGGGCCCTCGCCGGAGCTCTCCACATGTACGGTCTCCTTTGCCCCGGCAACGAAGGCCACCTCGCCTACCTCCTCCAGATGTTCTCCGATGAGAGCCGCCGAGCCTACAAGAAAGACAAAGACGAGGGCGGCAGACAGATTACCGAAACCAGGGAATCCAAAGCCTTCCGCGAGACCTTCTCCCGTGTCGTCCCCATCCACTTCATCGGCGTCTGGGACACGGTCTCCTCGATCGGCTGGATCTACGACCCCGTCAAGCTCCTCTTCGATGGCCAGAACCCCATCATGCGCAAGGGCCGCCATGCAGTCTCGGTCGATGAGCGCCGCTGCTTCTACCAGGCCAATCTCTGGGGGCGCGAGCTTCCGGTACACAAGACACCCGTGCTGAAGAAATGCACCAGCGACTCGAACCCTCATCAGGACATCGTGCAAGCCTGGTTTCCGGGTGTCCACTCCGATGTCGGCGGAAGCTACTCCCAAAAGGAGTGCGGTCCGGCCATGGAAGCACTGCGCTGGATTCTCGACGAGGCCGAGCACGACAAGCTCCTCATCCATCCTCAAAAGCGGGACGCAATCTTCGGTCTCAAACCTGCCGCCTTGAAAGACCTGAACGAGCTCAACCAGGCTCCCAATCCACCCACCAACTGTCTGCATAGTTCGCTCAAGGGGATGTGGTGGCTCCTCGAATTCTTCCCCCACAAATATTTCGATCCGAAGGGTGATCTGCGTTGGCAGTTAATCCCCTGGCCACATCGCCGCGAGCTTCCCGACGGAGCGCTCCTGCACCCCAGCCTGCGCGCCCGCCTGGCCAACGACCCGGACTACCAGCCGAAGAACCTGGATCGCCCAAGCATCCTGGACTACAGCCAGTCGCCGGTCCCGCTCTCTCACCCCGAGGCCATGGACCGCCTCAAGGCGGAAGACTTCGGCGTCTACCGCCCCGCCCCGGCACACCCGGGCCGGCTCGCCCAGCGCGCCGGTGTGGCCGCCCTGCTCTGCATCGGTGTCGCCGCGTTGCTGGTCCGCAGGCGTCCAGGGTAACCGCCGCGCAAGGGTCTGCTTTCGCAGAAGTCGGCCAACTTCCCACACCGCAGCGTGCCGGGACGCATGACCCACAACGCGAGTCACTGCAGAGGAGCACATCGTGAATCGAACCCAGGGATTTGCAACTGCAACCGTTCTTCTTGTAGGCGCATGGCTCCGGCCGGGCATCACACCCGGTCCATCTCCGGCGCCCCCGGTCACCCTTCAGCACAGGGCAACTCCAGCTCCGCAGCCGCCGAAGAAAAAGGGCGATGGACCCTGGCTCGCCTCCTGCAAATACTGGGAGCCCGCGCGTTCGCTCGATCAGTACGGCAAGGACGCACCCGGCAACCTCAAGTTCACCTTGACCGACAAGAACGGCGAGGTCAACTCGTCCCTGACCTCCTCTGGCAGCGACGCCAAGTCGGAGTGCGAAGCAAGCGGAAACGTATGGGGCATCCCAACTCCGTCGGAACGCGTAAAGCCAGACATCACCGCGATCATCGCAGTCGTGCCCGACCCCGTACACACTCATATGGGCCTCGAGTACGACCGCGCCATCGACGCGCTCATGCAGGCCGGCGCGGACAACGGCTACCTCCGCAGCTTCTACTGGCTCCCCTGGAAGCTGCCAACAGACGCAACCCGCACCGGCGAGTCCCCAACCGCCGACGAGACGGCAGAGCAGAAGAAACGCGAGGAGATGCCCGGTCTCATCGTCTTGAAGCATGTCGCGAAAGGGGAGGACGACTTATGGACGAGCTACGACCGCGTCATCTACCTCTTCCTGGTCGGCGAATCACCCGCATCCGGCATGAATGGCATGCAGATGCGCAACGCCCTGCGGTTCGAAGGAGATCTCAAGCAGACGATGTCGCATCAGCCAGTGACATCGAAGAAGTCGGAGCAGCCTCCTCCCTCGATCCGCTTTTCCATGCTCGGTCCCGACGACCTGCAGATCATCGGCCCGGATGCTTCCGGAGCAGCCGCGTCGCTGCGCGAGGCCGTGGAGGAGGCCCGCGCAGCGAAGAAACTTGATGTAAAAACCGTGCACATCGCAGGAACTACAGGCACGAAGACTGCGACCGATGTCTTGAATCGTCCATTCCTCGATAAGAGCTTGGAAGTGTGTTACGTGTCCTTCGGCGTCAACACGGAGTTCGAGAAAAACCGCACGCTGGAGATGCTCGGTTCATCAGGGTATGACAGTCGACGCTTCGCGCTTCTGGTTGAAGACGGGACCGTATTCGGGAATAGCGTAAGACCAGGCGGAGAGGCAGCAACAGACGACACCGCATACACAACACCCAGCAGCCCGCCGATAGCTGCCCCTGGCCTTTGCGCCCCAAACCATCCCGCTCCAGAGAAGCGTCTCGTCGCCCCGCTGGTCATCCGGTTCCCCCGTGAGATATCGCTTCTGCGAAATGCGCAGACCAGCGACGGCGCGGCTTCGGTCCCCAGTCCGTATCTACACCTGACACTGAAAGACTCGGTGGCGGACGACACGATTCCTCAATTCTCAAAGGAACAAACGCCACTTTCGCAGGAGGCGGCGTTGATGTCCATTCAACGAGAATTGATGACCTACCACGTGCGTTTCCTGGCAATCACCGCGAGCGACATCCTCGACGAGATCTTCCTGGCAAACTTCCTGCATCGCGCATGCCCGGACATACGGCTGTTGTTCTTGGACGGTGGCGACCTGCTGTTCGAGCGGGAGTCGGAAAACCAGCCATATATCGGCTCACTGGCAATAGCTCCGTACAGCCTCGCCGGGTTATGGCAAGCTCCGAACGATGGACCGTTACGTGCATTCCCGGATTCTCAATCCGAGGCAATGTACAACGCGGCAAGCTACACATTCCACGACGAAAGCTCAGCTGTCTCCAGAATATCGAATCCTACGCTGGCCGGTTATCAGAGCACGTCGGACTGGGACGCGAAGACGCATTCCTCACTTTGGGCCACCGTGGTTGGCAGCGACGGCTACTATCCGCTGGGAATCATCTCCCACTGCGCAAGCGATTCGCCGTACACCCTCCCATCGTTCGTCGTTGGGCAGGCGCAGAGGTGCAATCCAGAAGAGATAGAGCCGAGCGAGAAAGCGCATCAGGCGTTACCGAGCGACGAACTGCAGCAGTTCGAGAGTATGCCCGAGATCCATCCGTCTCTCCTGTGGACCACGTTGTCCATCCTCCTCGGACTCTATTGCCTGGCACATACAATCCTCCTGTGGGCTGCCGATTACTGGTCCCCTTTCACGCGAGACCTCGCCATCAAGGAAAACGACCAGCCGCAGCGAAGGTCCGTCTACATGGACATCGCCGCGGTCATGCTCTTCTCGATGGCGTGGGTGCTGGAACTCCCTGTCTTGGAAATCGGTCCGGCATTCCGAGCGAGCCCCCATACTATCGTTCTGGCCTGGTGCGTTCTGGCCGCGGCGACAGCCGCTTTGATCTGCACCGGTATTGAAACTCGAAATTTCGCGGTAAAGCTGCCCACTGGCCCGTCCTGGCCGGGACGGCTGCACAGCGATCAAGCCTGTTACCTCTTCTTCAACGGAGTTGCGGTGATCGCCTTGGCCGCGATTCCGTGGGCATGGGGCACGATCTGCCGGCTCGATCAGGTTGGCGCAACGAACCAGCCCGGTACGATTCATACCAGGTACGGCATGTTCTTCAGCTACCGGTGCCTGCATCCGGGCAGCGGCGTCTCGCCGGTTGTGCCGGTGTTTCTCGTCCTGCTGGGATGGTACCTGTGGGCTCTGTGCCAGACCTACCGGCTGCGGTTCTCAAGTCTTAGCAGACCGAGACTTCCTGGAAGACTTAACTCCCCTTCAACTCTTTTTGTCTCCGACCATGCGCTGAACACCTGCGAAAAGCCGCAACATCCATGCCTGTATGCGAACATCGGCTGCCTCCTGATCACGCGGGAGATCCTTTACCGCTTCCTTCCTAAATGGAAAGCATGGATCAGCGTGGGGCTGGCCGTAGCCTTCCTGGTCCTCTTCTGTGTTGGTATCCGTTTCACGTCTATCCAGAGCATAGACCGGCTGCTGCTTCGGCCCGGAGGAACTCGACCCACGCTATACGAAGCATTGCTTACCGGACTACTGGTGCCGCTCGGCGTCATCGCGCTGGCTGGCTGGCTCCGAGCAATCCTTGTCTGGGGATCGCTGCGGCGCGGCCTGTTGGAGCCGCTGGAACGCTCTCCCCTGCGAGGAGCGTTCACGCGCCTCAAAGGTCTGGGCTGGATGGCCATGATGCGCGAAACCGGCCTGCACCTGCGTTGGAAGGACATGGCCCGCACATCCGAATCGATCCGCCAGCTCGTTCACAATGAGGAGATAAGGAATGCGGTCGCCGCATCCGGCTCCAACCTCTCATTCGAGTTCGACTGGAAGATAAAAGCCCAGTACACCACCCTCTCCAGCCACCTCGAAACCGTGGGCAATCTGGCCCGCGGTCAAGCTGCCGATGAAGCCCATGTAAGCTCCCTACTCGAATTAATTCCCGGGAAGCAGAACCAGGACCTTCCCGAAGGAGACTCCCGGAAAAATCTCGCAGGCATCCACGCCATCGAGAGCGACTACGCCGCCTTCTGCGAGCTGCTCCTCCAGTATGTCCTGATCCCCTACTGGCTCCACAAGCGAGCCGGCTTCGTCGAAGGCGAAACCACCGATCTGGCCCCCATCCATGCCCGGCGCAAGCCCAAAAAAGAAGACCAGCCGCACGATCCCCTCGAACTCCACACCGGCGCAAGCAACGTCGACCCCGAGTACATCCAGCTCGCCGAGGAGCTCCTCGCGCTCCGCTATGTCTCCCTCATCCGAGCCGTCCTCGGAAACCTGCGCTACCTCATGACCTTCGTCGCCGCCATCTTCGTCCTGACCATTGTCGCCTGGAACTCATACCCCTTCCAGCCCCGCCAGTTGGTCGACTGGACCTTCACGCTGATGTTCCTCCTGCTTGGAGGCGGCATCCTTTCAGTGTTGGCGCAGATGCACCGCAACGCCATCCTCAGCCGCATCACGGATACCTCTCCGAACGAGCTGGGCTTCGACTTCTACTGGCGGCTCGCAACCCTCGGCGCAATCCCGCTGCTCACCTGGCTCGCCTATCAGTTCCCGCAGATCGGCTCCGGAATCTTCCGTACCCTGCAACCTGGGCTGAACGTCGTCAAGTGACGCGAACCCCGATCGTCCGGCGAAGACTTCTACGCCATCAGCTTGTCCGGCGTGATCGGATAATCCCGCACCCGTTTCCCCGTCGCATGATAGATCGCGTTCGCCACCGCAGCCGCGGCGCCCGTAATTCCAATCTCGCCGATACCGCGCGCGCCCACCGGGTTGAACTTCGTATCCGGTATCCCCACCACAGAGACATCGATCGTGCCGATGTCCCCGTTGACAGGAACATGGTACTCCGCCAGATTCTCATTCACCGTACGCCCGTACACCGGGTCGATCTCGGTCGCCTCGTGCAGCGCAGTCCCGACACCCCACACAATTCCGCCGACCAGTTGGTTCAGGCCCGTTACCCGGTTCATCAGCGTACCCACGTCATAGCAGGCGACCACGCGCCGCACCTGGACCATATGGGTATACCGGTCCACCGCCACCTCGGCGAACACCGCCCCGAACGACTGCGATGTATACGCCGTATGATCTTCCGCCGGCTCCGCGCTGCCCATCGCCTCCACCGCACCGCCGTTGCGCTCGATCAGTGCGGCAATGCTTTCGGACTTCGACGGCCTCGCCTTTGCAAATAGCCGTCCGTCCTTGGCATCCAGCTCGGTCGCCTTCATCCCGTGCAGCGGTGACTTCGCATCCGCCACCGCGATCTCCGCCAGCTTCAGCTTCGCCTGCGCCGCCGCCGCCTGAATCGCCGGACCGATGCTCGCCGCCGACTGCGAACCGCCCGAAACCGGAGCCTTCGGCAACGTCGAATCGCCCAACTTCACCTCCATCATGGTCGGATCAAGTCCCATCGAAGCGGCCGCCGTCTGGGCCATGATCGTGTACGTCCCTGTGCCCAGGTCCTGCGAGCCGCACCCCACAAAGCCCCTTCCGCCCGGCAAATAGCGGCACACCGCCTGCGCCGCCGAGCGGTTCGCCGGATACGTTGCCGTCGCCATGCCATACCCGATCAGCTTGTCGCCTTCCCGGATCGCGCCTGTCTCAGCCGTCCTCTTCGTCCACCCAAAGCGCTCCGCCGCCTGCTGGTACGCCTCGCGAAGACGTTTGCTCGTCCAGGGCTTGTCCTTGCCCTCGTCTTTCTCGGCGTAGTTCGCCAGCCGAAGCGCCAGCGGATCCATCTTCAGCTCGTACGCCAGCTCATCCATCGCACACTCCAGTGCCGCCGTTCCCGTAGCCTCGCCCGGCGCGCGCTGGAACGTCGCAACCCCCAGATTCATCTCGACCAGCCGGTGCGTTGTCGCGTTCGACTCGCACGCATACAACAGCCGCGTCTGAATCGCCGACGGCTCAAGGAAATCCTCCATCACCGACGTATGCACAATCACATCGTGCTGCACCGCAAGCAGCTTCCCTTCGCTCGTCGCGCCCAGCCTGATCTTCTGTACCGTTCGCGGCCGCGCCCCCACGGGCCCGAACATCTGCGTCCGTTCCACAGCCAGCTTCACCGGCCGATTCACCTTCTTCGCCGCCATCGCGCACAGAATCACATGCGACCAGGTCGAACCCTTGCTTCCAAAACCGCCGCCGGTAAACGGGCACTGCACCCGCACGTTGTCCAGCGGAATCCCCAGCACATGCGACGCCGTCTGCTTCACGCCCGATATGTACTGCGTGGAGTCGTACAGGTTCAGCTTCTCCCCCTCCCACCACGCAATCGTGGCGTGCGGCTCCATCGGGTTGTGGTTCTGAATCGGAGTCGTATACGTCACCTCCACCTTCGCAGCCGACCTCGCCATCCCACCCGCTATGTCGCCGCGCGACGAATCCGCAGGCTCCCGCCCCGGCTGCTTTGGCGGTCGCGCCTCATTCAGCCGCCCGGTGAAGTCCAGCTTGGCCGGCGTAGTCACATACTTGATCCTGAGCAGGTCCGCCGCGTGCTTCGCCTGCTCCAGCGTCTCCGCCACCACCACCGCGATCGGCTGCCCGTTGTACCAGACATCGGTCTCCTGCAGCACCGTAATGTGCCGCGTGGCGGGCGGCTGAATCTTCGGTTTGGGAAGCGGCGGCGCGTTGAACGGCGTCAGCACCGCAATCACTCCCGGCGCATGGATCGCCGCTCTGTCATCGATCGCCCGCACGCTTCCACTGGCAATCGTGCTCTGTACGATGTACGCGTAGGCCGGGTCCTTCACCGGAAACTCAACCGCATACTGGGCCTTGCCCGTCACCTTGGCCCGTGCGTCGTAGCGATGCGCCAGTTGCTTCGGCGCCTGCGCTGTCTTCTCTTCCTGCATCGTTCCGGCTGCGCTCACGCCTGTGCTCCTTCTGCTGCCACGGTCAGCGCATGAACGATATTCTGCTTGGCCAACTCAATCTTGAACGCGTTGTGCTCCTGCGGCTTTGCGCCTGCCAACACCAGCTCCGCGGCCCTCCTGTAGACATCCGGCCCAGCCGTCGCTCCCGTCAGCGCCCTCTCGGCTTCCATCGAGCGCCAGGGCTTGTGCGCCACGCCGCCTAACGCCAGTCCGGCCGACTTGATCGTGCTGCCGTCCATCTCAAGCGCCGCCGCCACCGATACCAGCGCAAACGCGTAGCTTGCCCGATCCCGCACCTTCACATAATGGGAGTGCTTCGCAAACACCGGCGGAGGCAGCTCGACCGCCACAATCACCTCCGCCGGCCGCAGCTCCGTCTCCCTCTCCGGCGTCTTCCCCGGCAGCAGGTGAAACTCCGCAATCGGGATGCTCCGCTTCCCCTTCGGCCCCTGCACATGCACCGTCGCTCTCAGCGCAGCCATCGCCACGTTCATGTCCGAAGGGTTCGTCGCAATGCACTCCTCGCTTGCGCCCAGAATCGCATGAATTCGGTTGAATCCCTTGATCGCCGCGCATCCACTGCCCGGCACACGTTTGTTGCATGCGGGAAACGCCGTGTCCATGAAGTAATAGCAGCGTGTCCGCTGCATCAGGTTGCCGCCCGTCGTGGCCATATTCCTCAACTGCGGCGAAGCTCCGCTCAGCAGCGCCTGTGACAGCAGCGGGTACCCCGTGCGGATCCGTTCATGGTTCGCCAGATCGCTGTTCCGTACCAGCGCGCCAATCATCACGCCGCCCGTAGCCGTAGGCGTCACCTGGGTCCACTCCAGGTGATTGATATCCACCAGCAGCGTAGGCCGCTCCACCCCGTCCTTCATCAAATCGACCAGGTTCGTTCCGCCGCCCAGAAACTTCGCCCCCGGAGCCGTCGCCGCGTGGATTGCCGTCTCCGGCGCACTGGCGCGTTCATACTTGAATGGATTCATGCCCTCATCCCCGCAACCGCCCGCACCGCCGCCACAATATTCGGATACGCGCCGCACCGGCAGATATTGCCGCTCATGCGCTCGCGAATCTCGTCATCGGTCAGCTCCGGCCTGTTCCTCTGTCCCGTCTCAAAACTCACCCGGCTCAGCTCGCCCATCTTCGCCTCTTCCAGCAGCGCCACGGCAGAGCAGATCTGCCCCGGCGTACAGTATCCGCACTGAAACCCGTCGTGCTCCAGGAACGCCTCCTGTACCGGATGCAGCGTCTCTCCGTCAGACAACCCTTCGATCGTCAGAATGTCCGCCCCTTCCGCAGCCGCGGCCAGCGTCAGGCAGCTATTCACCCGCCGCCCGTTCATCAGCACCGTACACGCGCCGCACTGTCCGTGATCACACCCCTTCTTGCTTCCGGTCAGCGCCAGGTGTTCGCGCAGCGCATCAAGCAAGGACGTTCGCGTATCCAGCGATACAGCCTCCGTCTTGCCGTTGATCTTCAGCGTCAACATCTTCACTTCAGGCGCGACACTATGGACCGGGGCTGCCAGAGCCGGAGTCCCCACCGCCGCCGCCGCCGTCAACGCACTCACCCCCTGCACGAAACGGCGCCGGCTGATGCCATTTCCGTGATCGCCCTCATCCTGAATCGCGTGTTCCACCGCGGCGTCGTGAGCAACACCGCCGGAACCTTTTGAAATCGCTGAACTACTCATCGTGGGACCTCGTTCCACTGCACCCGTTAACTTTAGTCAGGTTTATCCATGAAGATAGACGCCCTCTCCCGGACGATAGATGCTTCAGCCTCATTGCGGCACGGCCGCACCTCTCCCAAAGTCCCCTATACGAATCGGCAGCTTTCGTACCCGAACGCCGGTCGCATGATAAACCGCGTTCGCAATCGCGGCGTTCACCCCCGTAACCCCAAGCTCGCCCACTCCCTTAATGCCCAGCGGGTTCACCAGATGGTCCACCTCGTCCAGCATGATCGTCTCCACCGTCCCGATATCCGCGGCCACCGGAACCAGATATTCCGCAAGATCCTTGTTCACATACCGCGCCGTCGGCCCGTCCATCTCCGTCGCCTCCAATAGCGCGGAAGACAGTCCCCAGACCTGCCCGCCGGAGAGCTGCGCCCGTGCCGTTCGCGGGTTCATAATCCTCCCCGCCGCAAACACCCCCACCATGCGCGGAACACGCATCTGCCCCGTCCCGCGATCGATCCGAACCTCCACAAACTGCGCGCCGAAGGCAAACTGCATCCGGTCCTTCAAATTCGAGCCGCCCAGAATAATCGCCTTCCCCCGCCGTATCAGCGCCGGGCCGATCACCGGCGGAGCGCCATGCGGCGTATTCGTCGCCCTCTGGATCATCGCCCGGCCCCGGCTCGCGCGCCGCACCGCAATCGCAAGAGGCTCCGTCTTACCGCCCGCAACCGCCTGCCCGTCGATCAACCCAATGGCCGCGACCCCCGCCCGGTACAGCGGACTCTCCTTCGACACCACAATATTTCGCGCAATCCTCTGGCGCAGCTTGTCGCACGCCTGCGCCACCACCGTACACACGCTCGCGGTGGAATTCGACCCAGCGGACAGAGGAGCAGCCGGCAGACGGCTATCGCCAATGCACACCTCGACCGCCTCCAAAGGAAGCCCCAGCAGGTCGCTGGCCGTCTGCGCGATCACCGTTCGAATGCCGGTTCCGATCTCATGCGTACCCACCTCCACCCGCACCCGCAGGTCCGGAGTCAGCGTCACGCGGCACTCCGCCGGACCCACCTGCGTAGGATAAAACGCCGTAGCATACCCCAACCCGACCAGGTCGTTTCCATCCCGCATCCTGCCCGGCCGGCGGTCCCTCTGTGCCCACCCGAACACCTCCGCCCCTTTGTCGATGCATTGCAGCAGCGAGCGGCTCGTATACGGTTTACCCGTCACCGTTTCGATCAGCGTCTCATTCGCCCGTCGCAGGTCCAGAGGATCGATGTCCAGCTTGTACGCAAGCTCGTCCATCGCCGACTCCATCGCAAACAGGTAAGGCGTCTCCGGCGGAGCCCGCATGAACCCCGGCGACTGCCTGTCCGCCTCCACGTTCCACACCTTCGTCCGAACATTCGGGCACGCATACAGCCGCGCCGTCGAATCCGATCCCGCCACGGCGAACTTGTCCGTCCGGCTCGTCAGCTCCCAGCTCTCATGGTCGAGCCCCGTCAGGTGGCCCTCCCGGTCCGCGCCCAGCCGAACATGATGCCGCGTCTCCGCCCGGAACGTACGCAGCGTGAAGCCCTGCTCCCGCGTAGCCACCAGCTTCACCGGCCGCCCAACCCGCTTCGCCGCCACAGCGACCAGCGACGTATACGGCCCAAGCTCACCGCGCGAACCGAACGCTCCTCCGATAAAAGGGGACAAAACGCGCACCTTCGCCGGGCTGATCCCCAGCTGCTTCGCCAATCCGTGCTGCGAACCGCGCACACTCTGGGTCGACTCCCACACCGTCAGCTCATCCCCCTCCCACGCGCAGGTCGCCTGAAACAGCTCCATCGGATTGTGATGCTGCGCCGGAGTCTCGTACCAGGCATCCACAACGGCAGCCGCCCCCGCCAGCCCTTCGTCCACATCGCCCGCCGACAGTTCGGCCTCGCCCAGCGCCTTCGCCTTCACCTGCTTCGCCGCAGGGCTGCTCAGGCCACCCGCCGCCTCATCCAGCTCATACGTAAACACCAGCGCCGACGCCGCCTCCTCCGCCGCCTCTGCCGTTTCAGCCACGACCATGCCCACAATCTGTCCCGCGAAGTGAACCCGGTCCGACCCAAGCGGGTTTACCGAGTGGGCCATGTAGCCGCCGTCCAGCATCGTCTTGCCGGGCCTGATCTCCTTCCCGACATTCTCAAACGTCAGAACCTCCAGAACCCCGGGCACCGCGCGCGCCTCTTCCTGGCGTATGGATGCAATTCGCCCCCGCGCAATCGCCGCCGTCGCCAGCCACGCGTGCGCTGCTCCAGGCACACTCTGGTCCGCTCCATAAAGAGCACGCCCGGTTACCTTAGCCGCACCGTCGATCCGACGGCGATCGCTGCCAATCATGCCATTGGGATGGATCAGATTCATTGTCAACTCACATGCTCAGGAATACGAACACGGCTGCGCGCAAGCAACTGTCCAAAGCTAGGATGCCGATTTCTACAGTCTAGGAGCAGTTCCCCAACCGATATACTCCGATCTTCGGTGGTCATCCCGACCAACGGGAGGGCCGATCCAGCCGATGTCATCAAGACCGGTATACAAGTCACGAAGTGACCGCGAATCGGGGCCTCCGCAAACAGGTCTTCGCTTGTGGGGTGACTAAGCGCAGCGGGCCCGTCCGGCAGGACTGCTTTTCAGGAGGCGAACCGGACGCACTTCCGCCATCACCCAACTCAGGGCAAAGCAGACCAGATAAATTGAAAGGGAATGGAGCCGATGAGCGGAGTTGAACCGCTGACCTACTGATTACGAATCAGTTGCTCTACCAACTGAGCTACATCGGCCTGTCGTTCTATTCTAGCGGCTCGACAGTCATCCGCCAAATCCTCAAGACCCGCAAGTCATCGCCCCGCGCCTTCCACGCAAGTGACGGCAATCAAACCTGTCCCTCATCGACGTCAAAACGCAGCCGCCCACCCTCTCTCCCCATCCCACCGAAAACACGAAGAGGCCACCCGGCAACAGGGCAGCCTCTTCTTTAGGGAGAATAGTTCCAACGGAGGCAAAGCCATCAGAACTTTCTGGCGAAATACTAAGTTTGGCGAAATCCGGTGTCAAGGCCAAAACTGAACTCTGCTAAGTGTCACAAATGCAATAATTTACATTCTGGGAACGAGAGACGCCGGGCATCCAAGGATTCGCCTTTCATTCGCTTCGCACCGGCCCGGGATCCATTCAACCCGTCTCAAATCATGTTATTAGCTTGTTCTTTGCACCACCGCCGGTGCACGTTGCGAAGCCACCCTCCCGGTATGCAGCAAAACTTCACTTGCCGGGCTCGCTACCCGCTCCCTCGGACTGGATCCGAGAGCTCCGCCCGCTCAAATCGATCCGCAGAAACTCCGGCTCGCTCGCAGCCGGCTTGCCCTGCAGCACCCGGATCGCCGCCCGGCCACCGCCGAAGAACAACCCCAGCACCACCGCCGCAAGCGCTCCCAGGCCGCAGAACGCCGCAATGCTCGTCAGCAGGCTCACCGTCTTCTTGATCTCGGCATGAAACTCCGGCGGCACGGGCTTGTTCCACGTCACCTCGCTGCGCAGATGAATCTCCTCCACCACCTTCTGTGCCTCGACCGGGTTCCACGCGCCCGTCGTCAGCACGACCAGCGGCCCCTCCCGCCGCAGCTTCACCGTCCCCGCAGCGGGACCTTCCCGGTTCATCTCCGCCTCCACCTGGCGGCCATGCTCCCCGGCAATCTGCGGCGTCGGATACAGCAGCAGCGTCAACGTTCCCTTGCCTTGGTACTTCGCCGTCACCACCTCGGCGGCCTTATCGAACCCGAGAATCCCCACCGGCAGCGCCCCGCCCATGGCCTCGTACCCCGCCGGCCCCACGGCATACCTCACGGACGCTCTTTCCAATCCCTCCGCAGGCAGATACGTCGGCAGCAGCGGAGCCAATCCCCGCGGCCCGCCCACCTTCGGCAAACCCGTCTCGATCTCCTTCAGCAGTCCAGCCGCAACCTTCGGAGCAACTCCCGAACTCATCGTCACCACCGAAACCCCATCCAGCGTCACGTGCTCGCCGCCATCCTGCCGCAGCACGTCATACGCCGCATCCGCCCCGGTCGCGTCCTCAAACTGGTACACGGTCACGACCCCGCCCGGGGCATCCCCCCGTTCATAGCGCCGAATCCCGTCCTCCACCAGCACCGGTCTAGCCGCGCCGCTATCCGCCGGAGCCCCATTGCCCGCCTCATGCCCCGCGCCCGTCCTCAACGCCTGCGGCAGCAGCGGAGCCGGAGGCTCAGCCAGCATCATCTTCCCCGCCGCCTGCCCCTCGACGGACGCACCCGCGCTCACCAGCGCCAGACCCGCCACAACCCGCAAAATCACCGCATTTCGAAAAGAAACACCCATACGAAAATCAGACTACACCAGCGCGGGAACGTGAGCCTGGCCACCCCCGCCGCCTCGCAGGCCGGTTTGAGAAAAGCGCGACAAGTCGCAGCCGTGAAGCAGTTCTACCGCTCCGTCTGTTGAACTGCAGTCGCATCGACCAGTCGTAGCTTGTTCGGAACAGTTCGACATTGCGCATCGGCCCGGGGATGCCACGCTGAGCCGTCGGCGTACCTCAGCTCAGTCACTTCAGCCCAGTTCACGAATAGCATCTTCGTAGCCCGAACCTCAGCGCTCGTCAGCCCTGCCGTCCCCCGCCCCCGCCCCAACTCGAAGGTCTGTGCCGTGCTCTCGTCTGAACGTCCGTCGACAGGGAGAAACCGTTTGTAAGAGGTGAACCCATGAACGGTCACGCTGGCGCTCAAAATTCTAGGCGTATCCCGAACCGTGAACGTCAAGTCGAGCAGCGGAGTATCTCCGTTCTTCTTCTGGTCTTCAATGGAACGGGCGATCGCGCGTCCATTCACCTCCGCACGGAATCCGATCGGACACCCGAAATCCATCGCAGGTTGGTCAGGAATCGTCTGCTGTGCCGGCAAGGAAACGCCCGCGGAAAGCACCGTCACGCAGAAAATCTTAAGGACAAGTAGATTGCGCATCGTGCACCTCACGGCCACACTGATTCTGCACAAAAGACTACGCCCAGGGCCGCAGCAGTTTCAAGGTCAGTCTGCCTTCACGCAAGATGCCACGGCGATCGACATGAGGACAGCGGAAAAGGAAGATGTCTATCGCGGATTCCGAATGGGTATACCCCGCAAGCGTCTCCTGCCGGACGGGGCCCCTGCGTCTTCCCGTCCGAGCCCCACAAACCTGTCATTTCGACGTTCTTCCCGTCCAAGCCCCACCAACCTGTCATTTCGACCGAAGCTGCGCAGTCTCACCGCGCTGCGCAGTGGAGAAACCCGCTGTCTTTCCCTCTCGTTATCGTCCCTTCCCCTCCACAGATCTCAGCCCAATCCGAATCTCAACCGCTTCAAAAGACTCAATCACAGCTCCCCTATCCTTCCAATCACCGTTACGCCTCACCTCACACTAGCCCGCTCCGTAGGCAGCCGCTGCCCGCTCAACCCGCTCTCATACCGCGCAACCCCCTTGTACAAACTCTCCGCCACCCGCTCCCGGTACTCCGGCTCCCGCAACTGCCTCGCATCCTTCCCATTCGTCACAAAGGAGATCTCCGCCAGAACCGAAGGCATATTCGCCCCGATCAAAACCACGAACGGAGCCTTCTTCACCCCCCGATCCTTCAGCCCCGCATTGCCCTTCTGCAGCCCGCCGTACAGACCCTGCTGCACGTCGCTCGCAAACTCCCGCGACTCCGCAATCTTGTCCTTCAGCGCGATCTTCTTCACCAGATCGCTCAACTGGTGAATCGACTGGTCCGAAACCGCATTCTCCCGGGCCGCCGTCTCCAGCGCATCGGGCGACGTCGTGAAATTCAGGTAATAGCTCTCCACCCCGCGTGCGCTCTCATCCGAGGACGAGTTCGCATGAATCGAAAGAAACAGGTCCGCCTGCGCCTTGTTCGCAATCGCCGTTCGCGTCTCCAGCGGAATAAACGTGTCATCGGACCGCGTATAGATAATCTCCGACCCCAGCCGCTCATGCAGCAGCTTCCCCAGCCGCAGCGCCACATCCAGCACCACGTCCTTCTCCTCAATCCCGTCCACGCCCAGCGTCCCCGAGTCATGTCCGCCATGCCCGGCATCGATCACAATCCTGCCGATCTTCAACCCCAGCGCCCGCACCAGCGACGTCTCGCCATCGGCCGTAGGCACCGCCGCTCGCGCCGGAACCGCGTCCGAGTCCTTCACCCCCCTGCCCCGCCTGGTCCTCTTTGAACCCGTGGTCGCCACCGCCGCATCGCCCGCGGACGTTCCCCCCGCAGGCGCACTCACAGCCGCGGCGCCCTCTACACCCTGAACCCTGCCCCCCACCCCCTGCCCTTGCACCACCGCCGAAATCGGCTGCGACGTAGGCTTGCTCGTCGCCTCCACCTTGCCCGGCTGCGCGCTCACCGCCGCCACGTCGAACGAGCTCACCGTCCGCACCGCCGTCGTATTCGGCACCGTAGGAGCAGCCGCCGCCGCCCGCTGCATCGGCACCTCCACCACCCGCGCCCCCGGCTCTCCTTTACTCCCCCCATGAATATCGATAATCAGCCGGTAAGGATTCGGCAGCAGAAACGCCGAATACTCCGTCACATCGTTCACATCCAGCACCACCCGCGTCATGTCGTTCGAAAATTGCGCCGCCCGGATCTTCTTCAGAAACCCATCATCGGTCACCGCAAAGCTCTTCCCCACCAGCTCCTGCGCCAGTCGCGTCCCATGCAGGTCGAAGTAGATGCGATCCGGATTCGGCACCCGCGCCGCCTCATACGTCACATCATCGCCCAGGTCGATCGCCACCCGCGTATACGTCGGCGTAGACCAGTGCCGAATACCCGTCACCTGCGCCATCTGCCCCCGCCGCTTCCCCGCGGCCGTGGCAACATGCATCGGCTCGGCGCTCCCGCCATTCCCCGGCGCCTCCCCGGCCACCGCGGCCCCAGTCGATGCCGCAGCTACCGTCGCCGCCCTCGCCATCGTCGTCGCCGGCATCGGCGCAAACGTACTCACCGAATGCGCCGAGCTTCCCTTCGCCTGCCCCGTACCCGAGACCCCGCCGCTTCCATCCGCCACGGCACTCCGGTGCCCCGGCCCATCCTCCCGTTCCCGGTCCAGCGAAGCCAACCCGGCCAGCGCCTCCTCCACCAGCGCACTCCGCGGATACTCCTTCACCAGCAGCCCATACCTCTCCCGCGCCGAAGCCGCATCGTGCAGGTCGTTTTCATAGATCTCGCCCTCCGCCAGCAGCGCCCCAACGCGCAGCGAGCTCCCCGGATACTGCGTCCGCAGAAACTCATACTGCCCCACCGACGCCTTCAGGCTCTTCGTATCATGCAGCCCACGCCCCTGCTCCGCGAGCAGCTCCGCCACCGCATTCACGCTATCGGGAGCATGAACATCCCCCGGCGCATCGTGGTACACCATCCGGAACCCATCCATCGCCCGCGTATAGTCGCCTCGCGTCCGCGTTCCCGCCGGCATTGACTCCAGCGTCTCGCGCCCCTGCTCCGCCTGCTCCCACGCCGTCAGCGGCACCGCATGCCGTTGCTTCGCCGCCACACCCGGCGCCACAGCGCACCACACCGCAGCCGCGCAGACACCACACCGCCACCAGCTTCGAATTGTCTCCCCCGGACCCGCCAGAACCATAGTCCCCTTCAAAACACCAGACAAACCCAAGTTTAAGAGACCCCGCCCCCCAACGCCCGTGAAAAGAACCCCGGTACTCCCCCCGATACCCCACCACCACTACCCCCAAAGTTGTATCTCGTCAGTCTCTTTCTGCTCTCCACCAAGCTCCTGTAGACTCTCAACCATGGTAGATATCGAACTTCTCGTTCAGGCCCTCCGCAACGCAGGTCATCGTGTCGAGGACGTCCACCACGTCCCCGAAAACGCAGGCGACTATGAGCTCACCGTCGACGGCAACGTTCTCAACCTCGAAGAGACACGACGCTTGCTCGAACAGGACGAAACAAAGTAACCGATCGCAGACGATCCTGATCCCGACCAACGGGAGGACCTGTGCAGCCGATGTAGTCAAGACCGGCATACAAGTCACGAAGTGACCGCGCATCGGGGTCCCCGCAAACAGGTCCTCGTTTGTGGGGTGACTCAAGCGCAGCCGCCCGTCCCGCAGGACGCCTTCGCAGCGTAAACCCATCCCGCCGAAGCTATCCCAGCAATCCCGCCACCACCTCCGCCGCCCCTCGCAGCGCCCCATCCAAAGCCCCCGCATCACTCCCACCCGCCTCCGCCAGATCCGGCCGCCCGCCGCCCTTGCCCCCAACCTGCGCCGCCAGCAGCCCCACGATCTTTCCCGCCTGCACCCGCCCGGTAAGGTCCTTCGTCACCCCCACAATCAACGAAACCTTCCCCTCCGCCGCCGCCCCCAGCACCACCACACCCGACCCCAGCTTGCCGCGCAGCGAATCCACCAGCGACCGCATCTGAACCTTGGCTTCCTGCGACCCGCCCAATCCATCCACCCGCTGCGCCAGCACCTTCACCCCCTTCACCTCGACAGCCGATCCAGCCGCATCCGCCACCGAAGAAGACGCCGCCTTCATCCGCACCTGATCCAGCTCCCGCCGCAGCCTCTTCATCTCCTCTTCCTGCGCCGAAATCCTCTGCCGCAAAGCCTCCGCAGGCGTCACGCTCTCAGAAGAAGAACCCACAAGCGATCCCACCACCTTAGCCACATCAAAATCCCTTCGGAACTCATGCAGCGCCCCCGTGCCACTCACCGCCTCAACCCGCCGCACGCCCGAAGACACCGACCCCTCACCAACAATCTTCACCAACCCAATCTCACCCGTAGCTCCGGTATGAATTCCGCCGCAAAGCTCCGTCGAAAAATCGCCGATCTTCACCACCCGCACCCGCTCGCCATACTTCTCGCCGAACAGCGCCATCGCCCCCAGCTCATTCACCGCCACATCGATCGGCACATCGACCAGCGTCTCCACCTTCGTATTCCCCATCACCTGCCGGTTCACAATGTCCTCGACCTCCTGCAACTCCTCCTCCGCCACACCCGCAAAGTGCGAAAAATCGAACCGCAACCGCGTCGCATCGTTCAGCGACCCCGCCTGCTTCACATGCTTCCCCAGCACCTCGCGAAGCGCCGCATGCAGCAGATGCGTCCCCGTATGGTTCCGCGTCGTCGCTACCCGCGTCGTCGCATCGACAACCGTATCCACCGTATCGCCCACCGCAATCGTCTGGTTCGCCCTCACCTTATGCGCAAACACCCCCTGCACCGGCTTGGTCGCGCCACTCACCTCAGCCACAACTGCGTTATGATCCCCCGAATACAACCACCCCACATCCCCAACCTGCCCGCCCGAGTCCGCATAAAAACTCGTAGCATCGAGCACGACCTCACCCAACTCCCCGGCCTTCAACTCCGGCACACCAATCCCATCTTTCACCAGCGCCAACACCCGAGCCCCATCCACCCGCAGCGCGGTATACCCTTCAAACTCCGTCTTCGGCAACTCGCGATACACCGGCGCCGCCGTCTTCTGCGACCCACCCTTCCAACTCGCCCGAGCCCTCTGCTGCTCCTCCAGCTTCGCCCGCTCAAACCCCTCGTAGTCGAACTCAATTCCCGCATCCCGCACCGCATCCACCATGAAGTCCAGCGGGAGGCCGTACGTCTCGTAGAGGTTGAAGGCGTCCGCCCCGGAGTACACCACTGGTGCACGCAGAATGTGGTTCGTCTTTCCCTCGTCACCCCAGTACTCGCCATTAAACTGCGGTTGATATTTCTCTTGAATTTGCATGTAAGCAGAGTTCAGGCGCTTTACCAACTCGAAGGTGGGATCACTGGGATTGGACTCCAATGCGGACTCTGCTTCTTTGAACTCATTGAACAGCTGCTGTCTTTCAACAAGAGCATTCAGTTGTTCTTCCAGGCGTGAAAGAGCTGACGACACAACTCGCGCGAACTGCTGCTCCTCCGCCAACACCACCTTACTCACCCGCTCCGCCGACTCCTTCAACTCTGGATAAGCCACCTGCATCTCATCCCGAACCGCGAAGACCATCTCATGCATAAACGGCTTCTCCTGCCCCAGCAGCCGCCCATGCCGAATCCCACGCCGCAGAATCTTCCGCAGCACATACCCACGACCATCATTCGCAGGATGCACTCCGTCCGAAATCAAAAACGTAGCCGCCCGAGCATGGTCCGCAATAATCCGCAGACTAGCCCGCGACCGCTCATCCACCTCGTGCTCCGGTTCCACCTTATGCCCGGTCAACTCCTCCGCTCGCTTGATCAGCGGAGTAAACAAATCCGTCTCAAAGTTCGACAGCACTCCCTGCAGCACAGCCGCAACCCGCTCCAACCCCATCCCCGTATCGATCGAAGGCTTAGGCAGCGGCGTCAGCGTCCCATCACTGCTCCGATCGAACTGCATAAACACCAGATTCCAGATCTCCACATACCGCTGCTCATCCAGCGGAAACGGCTTATCGACCCCAGCCTCCTCCGCCGCCTCAATCCCCAGGTCGTAAAAGATCTCCGAGCAGGGCCCGCACGGCCCCGTATCCCCCATCTGCCAGAAGTTATCCTTGGCCCCCATGCCAAAAATCCGCTCCTTCGGCACGCCCGTCTCAATCCAGAACCGCTCCGCCTCATCATCCCGAGGAACCTTGGCATCACCCTCAAAGATCGTCACATACAGCTTCGCAGGATCGATCCCAAAACAATGATCCCCATTCGAAGTCAGCAGCTCCCACGCATACGCAATCGCGTCCTTCTTGAAGTAATCCCCAAACGAAAAATTCCCCAGCATCTCAAAAAACGTATGGTGCCGCCGCGTAAACCCGACATTTTCGAGATCGTTATGCTTCCCCCCCGCGCGCACACACTTCTGCGACGATGCCGCCCGCGTATACTCCCGCCTCTCGTTCCCGAGAAACACATCCTTGAACTGGTTCATCCCCGCATTGGTAAACAGCAGCGTAGGATCGTTCGCCGGCACCAGCGAAGACGAATGCACCCGCCGATGCCCCTGGCCCGTCGTGGGGGACACCTTACCCTCAAAAAACCGCAGAAAATCTTCCCTGATTTGCGCTCCTGAAAAATAACGCCGGCTGTCCGAACGATCGCTCATAAGCCCTGAGTTTATCAGCGGAAAGGTCGAGCCCAGCAGTACAATCGACCTGTCGGAAGTACTCGGAGAACGACCATGCGCCAGATCTCAGCCCAGCTTCTCGATCACGATTCGCTTGCAGAATTAGAATCTGGCCATCGCCTCGAGCTCGTGCAAGGCGGCAGAACTATCGCCGAAATCGTGCCCATCGAGGACTCGACAACCCAGGAACCGCAATCCGACGCCGAACATCTCGCAGCAGTCGAGCGCCTCAGTGAAATGCTTCAGCGCGGCATGCACCTCGGAGGTCTTCGCATCGCCAATCGAGACGAACTTTACGATCGTGATTAGCGCCACAGTAGACACAAACATCCTCATCTATGCCGTTGACGTCGATGCTGGCGAGAAACATGTCCGTTCAGCCCTCCTGGTCGAGTTCCTCAGCAGACTGCAGTCGATTCTTCCGTTGCAGGCTCTTTCTGAGTTCTACAGCGCAACCACGAAAAAGCGCACCCTTGCTGCAGTCGAAGCGGCCTCTTTTGTTCACCAGTTTCGAATCTCAATGCAGGTCGTCCCGTACACGGTGGAAGACCTCAACGCAGCCGTTCGCATTCATCAGCAACATCATCTCCAGTTCTTCGACGCCCTGATGGTCGCCACTGCCCGCCGCGCCGGCTGCATCACATTTTTCACGGAAGACATGCAACACGGCCGCACTCTGGAGGGCATAACCCTCGTCAACCCCTTTCACCTATCCCCAGAGCAGTTCGACGACCTCATCAGCTAACCCTGCACCCCAGGCCGCCACGTAATCCCCTCCAGCCGCAGCACCTCATCCCCGGTCTCCCGCAGCCCCGCAAACTCCTCCCGCCACCGCACCATCTCCACGCAGCACACCAGCGCATCGAACGCATCCTCGCTCCCCAACGCCTTCGCCAGCACACCCCGCGGCAATTTGGAATACAGCCCCCCATAAGCCGCATCGCCCTTGCGCTTCGCCAGCAGATACTCCCGCCGCGCTACCGGATTACTCTTCTTCACCGCTCCCGTCAGCAATCGCGTATACATCTCCACCAGCAGCGGCTGCGGCCTCTCTCCCGACAAACAAGCCCCCTCAAACGGCCAAACCCGAAACCCCGCCTCCCGCAGCCGCAGCAAAAACGGCATAGCCCGCAGCGATCCCGTTCCCACGCTCCCGCTGCCGCCAATCTGGAACGGAGACTTCGGCGTAATCCCGAACATCTTCGCCGCCCGCTCCGGGTCGCCGCCCTCCTCCCTGGGCGCAATCTTGTTGTCAACATCGGTCGTCCGCATCGACCGCCTCAGCCCTGGACCGCAAAACTGCTCCGGCCTCTTATGCGGCTTGCCCCAGAACCGCTCATCGCGCATCACCTCGTCGCACTCCCCCGCCAGCCACCGCTCCCCCTGCCCTTCGGCCACATGCCGCCAGAACTCGAACACCGTCCCGCACCCATGCTCCAGCAGAAACCACGCCGGAAAGCTGAAGCAGCAGTCCACGCTCACCACCATCCGAGGCGTCTCCCGCGCCATCCCAATCAGCCATTCCCCAAGCTCCTCCCGGGTCCGCCCACTCTCCAAAGCCACACGGCTTGTAGCCGCCGTCCACACCCCCGCCCATATCTTCTTCCGCTGCCCCGGCCCCTTATCGCCCGACCAGTCCACCGCCACCACCCGCTCCAACCCGTCGCATCCCATCCATCCATCATCCGCCCGCAACGGAACTTTTCGCTATCCCCAAGCGTTCTACCATCAGGAGACCAACCCGATGCTCAAGCTCATCCTCTTCTGCCTCCTTCTCGTCACCTGCTGGCCCCTCGCCCTGGCAGCGCTCCTGCTCTACCCGCTTATCTGGCTCATCCTGCTTCCCTTCCGCCTCGTCGGAATCGCCCTCGGCGGAGCCTTCGCCCTGATCACCGCCATCTTCCTGTTGCCCGCCCGCGCCCTCCGAGCCATCTAACCGCGCCGACCAACGGGAGGACCTGTGCCGCACATGGCGCCCAGACCGGTATACAAGTCACGAAGTGACCGGCCGAATCGGGGTCCCTGCAAACAGGTCTTCGTTTGTGGGGTGACTAAGCGTAGCGGGCCCGTCCGGCAGGACATCCGCCTCAAAACTCCGGCAGATCCTCATCCCGCTCCGCATAGGAGTCCGAATCCGCCCCACTCTCCTCAGGCAGTACCTCCTCCGGCAGATTCCACGCCCGCAGCACCTTGAAGATCGCGTTCGAAGAGAACCCAGCCCGCATCAACCGGTTCATCACCCGCACCGTCTCCTTCTGCGCCTCCGCCCCACTCGGCTGCTTCATCCGTTTCCGCGCAATGTACTGCCGCGCCAGCGCGACCTCATCCACATCCTCATATGCGGTCTCCAGGGTCGACGCCACCAGCTCCTTCTCCACACCCTTCATCATCAGATCCTGCTGCACCCGCCTGCGGCCAAACTTCTCATGCTCCTTCCGCACCCGCGTATAGTCTTCGGCGAATCGCGTATCGCTCAGGTAATTCAGCTCCTTCAGCCGAGCCACCACCGCATCCATCGCCCGCTCCCCCGCCTCGCCCTCCTCCGCGCGAGCCTTCATCAACCGCCGCAGGTCCCGCACCGTCCGCATCCGCCGCGCCAGCGTTCCGACGGCATACTCGAACAACCCCGCCTCACCCACCGGCTCACGCTTCTTCGCCCTCGCAAATGCCATTGACTTTACCTTCTAACTTCATCTTCGCAGCAACCCCAAGCGAACAAGCTTCCTATAATATGCAACGGATTGCGAGGGGAAGTAGCATCTCACCTTGGGAGCTGTTACTTTGTGTGATACCTTCCAGGTCAAGAGATTGGCGTCCTGAATGCATACCAGTTGAGAAGCTAACTCTGCCTGACCAGGCGAAAGGCGCACCATGAGCCCTCGGAACCTCCCCTTGCGATTCGCTCGGAAGCTCTCCCCACGAATCCTGATCGCCGCCCTGATGGCTCTCCTCTTCACCGCCCCCGCATCCCTGCTGGCGGACACCTACCAGATCCTGAATCTGGGTACGGATGCCAATTGGTTTTTCTACGGAATGGATGACTCTGGAACCGCAGTCCTCCGTGCGGAGTCCGGCCCCTTCTCCTGCAGCCTCTCCCTTCCCTGCTACAACACCTTCGTCAACGGCGCCAGCACTGGCTACACCACCACAGCCCCCACCCTGGGCTACGACAACGGATTCTCCTGCACCCCCATCCTGCCCGCCGGCGCCACCTCCCAAAGAGCTGTCTGCAACAACGGGCGCCAGGGCTTCAGCGGATTTCTCTCCTCCGGTCAGGAACTACCCAACGTCTACACCGGCCCGGACTCCGCCTCCGGCCCGCTCACCGAGCTTCAGGCCTACAGCGGCGAAGGTCCCATCTTCATGAACAGCCAGGGCGATCTCGTCTGGGACGACCACTTCTCTGAAACCTTCGTCGAAGCCATCGACCTGACCCAGATACCTGAGCCCGGCAGTATCCTCCTCCTCGGAACCGGCATCATCGCAGCGGCAGGATCGATGCGCCGCCGCCTCAAAGAGACCTCTCGGACTCCAGGGAGATAAATTTCGAAATTCTGGCGCACCTTCAGCGCCTCCGAAACCACCACACAAAGCACCACATTGTCACCACGTTTTACCACTCACCTGCACAAAAAAACCAGCAAGATTCCCTCGATAAACGGTCTATCCTCAATCACATACTGGCCATAGCTCTGCCTCGACTACAGTCTTGTCTTTTTTCAGCCCGCCGGCAGCAGCTCTCTCCGCCGCCACATCATCCAGACAGTGTCCCAGGTCCGCCACCAGACTCTCAAGCGGCAGCATAGCCTCCTCCAGCACCCTCCGCGAAACGCTCAGCATTCCATCCGCGCCCACCGCGACCGCGCCCAGAACCCCTCCTGCACGAGAGCGAACCGGAACCACAATCGCCCTCCCAAAGCCCACGTCATCCCGCTGCCGTACGAGAACGACTGCAAGGCCCGCTCTACCGATAGGCAGCCCAAAATCACCTCCGCGAATCTCCCATCCAGCCGCAATCGCCGCATGGCCGCCCCATTCACAGAGCGCCTCCACTGCCGTCCGATCCATCCCAACGCTATCGGTCACACACAGCCGACCCTGCCCATCCAGAAGCATCACCGCAACCCGGCGAAACGGACTCTTCTCCGCAACCACCCGGCACACCCATTCGCCAACCTCCGCACCACAGCCTCCCCTCTGCAGACTGCGGACGAGCACCGCATAAGCCCCCAACTCGGCACAAACTCGCTGGTCCCTCCGCGATCTCGCCTTATTGGCCTGTCTCCGGCACCACGCCAAACCGACCGCGCAAAAAAGAATGCCCGCAGACGCTAACTCCTGCCAGTGCAACCTGGACATCTGCCCGAACGCACTCAGCTCCACACGCATCACCAAATCCAGTCCTTTCGCGTCTATCCTTGAGTAGCGTGCCGGGCCATGCATTCCAACCCTGCGCGGTTTATCTGGAGTCCATACCCATGCAGCCGCCCACTCCGACTCGCGCTTTCGCCTCCATCGCTCTTCTTGCCCTGTCTCTGTCCTGGCTATCGGCTAGAGCCGCCCTGGGCATGAGCGCTGTCGCGAATTCGGATACGGCCGCTCTTCCCGCACCGAACGCCACGGAGGAAGGCGAGCCCGCCGGCTTCGGCCCGCTCGACCCCACACCGCCCACCGGCATCACGCCCCAGCAAATTATTGATAAGTTCGCCGCCCGCGAATCTGTCTTCAATGTCGCGCGGCAGAACTACACCTTCCGTCAGACCGTGAAAGTGGACACTCTTGCCGAGGACACCAATCGCGTGGACGGCGAATACCAGCAGGTCACCGACATCACCTTCAACCAGGCGGGCAAGCGGGAGGAGCACGTCGTCTTCGCCCCCCAGAACACACTCGAACGCGTCATGATGTCGCCGGCCGACTTCCAGGACATCGAACACCGCCTGCCCTTCGTCCTCACCACCGAAGACCTTCCGCAATACGACATCACCTATCTCGGACGCCAGCACATCGACGAGCTCGACACGTATGTCTTCAGCGCAGCTCCCAAGGTGCTCGAAAAGAACAAACGTTATTTCCAGGGAAAGGTGTGGGTCGACCAGCAGGATTTCCAGATCGTCCTCGTCAACGGAAGATCCGTGCCGGACGACAAACGGAAGGGCCACGAAGATCTTTCACCGCCCTACACCACGTACTACGAGCAGGTCGACGGCAAGTACTGGTTTCCCACCTACACCAAAGCCGAAGGCAACCTTCACTTTGCCGGCGGCGACGGCTACCTGTCGCAGGATGTTCACCTGCGCACCATAGTCAAGTACGCCGACTACAAACAGTTCCACGCTACCTCGCGCGTTATCTACAACGGCGAAGACATCACCGACAAGAAGGCGCCGGCGGATACGAGCAACCCTCCCAAACCCGTGGCTGCTCCCAAGTAGAAGCTCCTGAGCCGCAGCTTACTTGGCTTCGCAGTGCGCGTCCGGGTCGGCATGCTGAGCGGTCATCCAGCGGTCCATCAGCGTTCCAGCGCATCGGGCGCCGCAGAGGTGCTTCACTCCAGCCGAATGCGCCTGCTTTGTCTGCCAGCGGGTCAATTTGATCAGCGGTTGATCCTCTTCCGGCCTCTCGCCCTGGAAGCAGTCTACCCAGGCCAGCCACCAGTCCCCACCCTCACCCTTCTTGTCCCCGCACACGTCACACTGGTAGCTTTCGCTGTAAGCCATTGGTTCGCTCCTGCCGCTGAAGCTATCACATCTTCACTGCTCCGAATGTGACACGAAAGAGCCACCGGCAGCACCTATGCGGCCGGCTCCGCCTCGAAGTAGAGATACTTCCGCCACGCGGCATCGGCGCTTCCGATCATCCGCATGATGTGCCGCGAGGTATGGAGCGAAAACGGCCGCGGCTCGCGCAGCAGCTTCATCTCCGTCAGCTCATGCAGCATCTGATTGCCCTTGCGGCGATTGCAATTGTGGCAGCAGGCTACCAGGTTCTCCCACGTTGAAAGTCCACCGCGCGAGCGAGGAATGACGTGGTCCAGCGTCAACTCGCTCGCCGTCAGCACGACGCTGCAGTATTGGCAACTGTTCCGGTCTCGTAGCAGGATATTCTTGCGGCTCAGTGCGCGGGTCTGGTGTGGGATCCGGCGATACTCCAGCAGGCGAATGACGCTGGGCATGGCCACTCGCATACGCGCGGCGTGCAGCACAGCACCCTGCTCTTCTTCGGTCTTCGCCACCCCCTTCAGCACCAGCACAAGCGCGCGTCGAGCCCCACAGATATTGATCGGCTCATACGACGCATTCAGCACCAGCACGGGAGTCTGCATGGCGGGCTGGCGAAACACACCGACCCGGACATCCAACTCCGTCGTCACACGAGCCGCACCATGCGCACTCGCATGTCCAGCATGGCGCTTTGCGTTCAGTCCCTGCTTCCGCATCTTCCCCGATTGCATCTCAAAGCCCTCCGGTTCCAATCAATGTCTGCATAAGTACCAAGCTTCGTAGCGCTGCTTGCAACAGCTCTATCCGGCGCTCCAGGTCGTAACCTCCGAAGGAAGATGCCACGAAAAATCCCAGGAAGCGACCATCTCCGGCTGCGCTCGCGAAACCGTCGCAACCCAGACCTTCCCGGCACCCGCCCTTCGCAACACGCGCGCACAAGCCCGGGCCGTCGCGCCGGTGGTGTAGATGTCGTCGACGAGGAGCACATCGCGGCCGTCCAGCGCCGCCTTATCGCTTACCTTGAACGCACCCTGCAGGTTTCGCCTTCGTCCCTTCGGGGTTAGCTCGAACTGGCTTTTCGTATCCTTCACCCTGCGAATCACGTCGTGACCCGGCTGCAGCTTCCATGCGGGTCTGCTCGTCTTCAACTCCGAGACAGCAGCCTTCGCCAGCAGCACCGCCTGGTTGTAACCGCGCTCGCGCTCCTTCGACGGAAACAGCGGCACGGCTACCACAATCATCTCTCGGCCACCTTCGAGTTCCAGCATTTCGATAGCTCGCGCCAGCATTCTGCCCAGCGGCTTCGCCATGGACGGCATTCGCTCGTATTTCAACAGATGAACCATCTCGCGCAGCTGGTCCTGATAGACAGCGTAAGCGACCGCCCGTTCGAACTCCGGCGGGACCATGCGACACCCGGAACAGACCAGGCCCTCCCTTGGGAACTGCCCCGCGTACCGGACGCCTTCCATATCCAGCGCCTCGCCGCAGCAGAGGCACAGCGTCATGGGCTGGGGCTCCACCCCGACGATACAGGCATCGCAGACTGGAGCAAGGGCGGCTCGCAGCATAGGGTTGCCGCAAGCTCGGCAGTCCGCCGGGTAAAGTGTAGTTACCAAGTCATCAAGCACAGCCCTGACCACCCGTCCCGGCATGCGCAGCCAACGTGACGTCGCCGAAGTTGCTGTCGCCCCACAGGGCGAGTCTCCGCGCGGCCCTCCGGCAGCAATCCCGAGCGCATTGTCATTCAAGCATTCGCTGAAGACTCACCTCACTCGCCGGCGCAGGCGAAAAACCCGCGCTGTTGCAGGCAGTATAGCTCTTCGGATCGGTGGTCCGTCAACAATTCCTGTGCCGCGAGTGCTGCTCGTGTGCTACATCTAAGCCATGCTGAGAGCGATTACATGGTGCGCGAAGTGTCTGTTTCTGTATCTTCTCGTCGCGATTGCCGCCGTCCGGTTCTCCTGGATCGTTACAACGCCGGTCTGGCAGGTGGCCCAGAAGATACATGGGACCGGGCTGAACCATGTCAGCTTCGTCCTGAGCTACATTCTGCCGATCCTCGCCGGGACCGGTTTTCTCCTTGGCCTGGTTCCGTTCGGCAGTCTGGGGAGAACGCTCAGCGAGCTGTCTACGTCACTATTTCCCAAGAAATCCGCACAAGTTGAGCCGGAACCCGAGTGGGTCGAACCGATCCTTTGGGCCTGGCTCCCGGTTACGCTTGCCTTTCTGATCCGCTTCGCAACGTGGCAATCACAGAATTCGAGCGTAATGGACCCGCACAGGTCACCGGGCCGGTGGGTGCGCTTCTTCGGCACGCTCAACTCGCAGTCTCCGGGGTTGCTCGACCAGCGATGGCTTGCCGACCGGCTCATGTTTACCGGCCCTATGCTGTTTCTCATGGCCTGTGCGTTGGCTGTTCTGCTGCGCCACCGTCTCTTCGGGTCGCGCGCACAGCACGCGGCTAACTCCGGTCTCAGGCCGAATACCACGCCCGATCCAGACTGATACACTCCCATCCAAGCGGCAAACCATACTGCGCAGCAAGTGAGACGAATCCACACCATGGCAGCGCCTACCCTGTTCAAGCCCTTTGTTCCCGCCACCGAAAGACGTCCCGAACTTACCGCACGCGCGCTGATCCTGGGTTCGCTCTTCGGCGTACTGTTCGGAGCGGTGACGGTGTACGTCGGCCTGCGCGCGGGCCTTACCGTGGCCGCCTCCATTCCGATCTCGGTCCTTTCGATTTCGATTCTCCGGGCGTTCGGCCGGTCCAGCATCCTTGAAAACAACATCGTCCAGAGCACGGGGAATGCGGGCCAGTCCATCGCTTCGGGCGTTATTTTTACGTTGCCCGCGCTTATTTTTCTTGGGTTCGATCTGGAGGCATCGCGGATCTTCGCGCTGGCCCTGTTTGGGGGTTGGCTCGGCGTTTTGTTCATGATTCCGCTGCGCCGCCAACTGATCGTCGAGGAGCACGACACGCTGATTTACCCGGAGGGGACCGCCTGCGCGGACGTTCTGATGGCGGGGGAGCGAGGCGGATCGTTTGCGTCACGGGTTTTTCTGGGGCTTGGTCTGGGCGGT
Source organism: Edaphobacter sp. (assembly GCA_965277265.1). Lineage (GTDB taxonomy): Bacteria > Acidobacteriota > Terriglobia > Terriglobales > Acidobacteriaceae > Edaphobacter. Next base: position 2,603,795 of record CBDICF010000003.1, on the reverse strand, counting down.
CTTTATACCTTGTTTCAGAACGATAATCTTTTCGCGCTGTGGCCCAGCCAGCCGGATTACCAGCCGGACTTCGGCGTGCAGCGCCTGCTGAAAGGCTCGGCTGTACGGGCCGATTGCACGCCGGAGTACCTTGGTGTGGGATACATTATCGGGCTGCGCGTCTCGGCCATCATGCTGGCCGGCGGGGTCTTTTCGTGGCTTGTGTTAATGCCTGCTATCTACTTCTTTGGCTCGCACTTAGCCGCTCCGCTCTATCCGGGAACGGTGCTGGTGAAGGACATGTCGCCGTCGGATCTGTGGCGAACCTATGTGCGTCCGATGGGTGCGGGCGCGGTGGCGGCCGCGGGCCTGATTACGCTGCTTCGCACGGCTCCCACGATCTTTGGAGCGCTTGCGCAGGGGCTTCGCAGCATGGGAAACAAGAGCGCGGAGGCGAAGAAGGCGCCCTTGCGAACCGAACACGATCTGCCTCCCAGCGTGGTCTTCGGGGGCTCTTTGCTGCTGATTCTAATGATGTTTCTCTTCCTCCAGTTCAAGCCCATCCCGGGCGCCCAGGTGGGGGCGCTGGCGAATCTTGCCGCGGCGCTCCTGGTGGTGGTGTTCGGCTTCTTGTTCGTTACGGTGAGCGCGCGGATTGTTGGAATTGTGGGCAGTTCGGCTTCGCCAGTGTCGGGAATGACGATTGCGACGCTGATGGCGACGGCGGCAATATTCCTGGTAAAAGGCTGGACCGCGCCGGCGTTTGGAGCGCTTGCGATCACGATTGGCGGGGTTGTCTGCATTGCCGCGTCGAACGCCGGGGACACGTCGCAGGACCTGAAGACGGGCTACCTGATCGGGGCTACGCCGTGGAAACAGCAGCTTGCGATTATGGTCGGCGTGATTGTCTCGATTTTTTCTATTGGGGCTACGCTGAACGCGATGAATAACGGGCTGGAGCAGTTTCAGAGGCTGCAGAAGCCGGTGGCTTTCTCCCTTGCGAATTTGCCGGATGGGGTTCAAAACAAAGGGTTTTTCAAGCGGGACCATGTGACCCTGACGGCGCACAGCGTGGACAACCGCACGAAGGAAGAGCTCTCGGATGCGAAGAAGTATGTGCTGCTGAATGCCATCGGATCGACGACGCTGGAGGATGGAAAGTATCTTTACAATCCAGAGACGAAACAGATCGAAGTGCAATGGATTCAGGGGATTGGGAGTGAAAAGGCGGCGGCTCCGCAGGGTCGGCTGATGGCTACGGTGATCAATGGAATTCTGAGCAGGAAGCTGCCCTGGGCGCTGGTTCTGCTGGGGGTTGCGCTGGTGATCGCGGTGGAGCTGCTGGGGGTGCGGTCGCTGACGTTCGCCGTGGGGGCGTACCTGAGCATCGCGACGACGCTGGCGATCTTTGTGGGCGGCGTGATGCGCTGGATGGTGGACAGGGCGATCGCTAAACACAGGAATCCAGATGAGGTAGCGCTGGAGTCCGAGATCAGTCCGGGGAGTCTGTATGCCTCGGGGCTGATTGCGGCGGGTGGGATCGTGGGGCTGCTGGGGGTGTGCGTGAAGCTGTATGAGGCGGCCACGGACAGGACGATTCCGCGGTTCAGCGAGCACAATCCGCTGCATCATGACTGGGTGAGCGTGGTCATGTTTGCGCTGCTGGCTTTCTCGCTGTATTACTTCGCGAGGAAGCCGTTGAAGAGTGAAAGCTGATACTGGTGCTTTTTTCGCGCGTGGAGGGGGGTGCATGTTTGTTGGGTGATATGCGACTTTGCCAGTGCGAAAACGTGGCTAATTTTGTGCTTAATGTGGACGGATGCGTGGCAAGATGTGGAGTGTGGACGTGATCTTTTCCGAGGTCTGAGATCGCGCCAGATCGCGTGGGTTTATTTTCGCGACGTCACTTCTTGATGGTGGGTGGGGCCATCGAACCGCAGGTCCCTTCGCTGCGCTCCGGGATGACAAGCAAAGGGGGGATGCGCTCTAATCCGGCGGTTGGTTGTTGGAGTTGCCGGAGGGCGGTGCGGTGGGCGCCGGGGCGGTTCCCGGGGCGGTTTCGGCGGGGGTGCGGGAGGCGAGATCCATGCGTGGAGTGACCCAGCTTCCGGGTTGAACGATGGTGGCTCCGGCGCCTACCTGCCAGCGTCCCCGGTCGAGGTAGGTGATGCAGAGGGTCGCGATGACCTCTGGCTGGAGGATGGAGAGGGTGAGGAGGTAGCGCTTGGTCTTGAGGCCGGACTCGGCTACACCCCAGATGGGACGGCTGCGCGGGAGGGTACCGGCGATCTGGGGGACCTCCATGATGGTGAGGTTGGCTTCGGGATGGGCTTCGCCGTAGGCCTGGACCGAGCGGGCGACCTGCTTGGGGGTCATGAGGCCGAAGTCGGCGACCTTGTTCTGGTGGACGAGGCCGGGGTAGAGGATATTGACCATGTCGGCGGCGAAGTTGGCGCAGTTGGCGGTGCGGAGCTTGTAGGCGCGGAGGTTGGGGCGGTCGTTGAGGACGTCGACGAGGCGCTGGTCCTGCTCGACGGTGGTGTCGATCCGGTAAGCCCAGACGCGGCGGTCGAAGGTGACGCCGATGGTCTCGACCCACTCGCCCTTCTTGGCGGGGGTGTGGCCTTCGCCGGCGGGTACGATGTCGCTGAGGTATTTGAGGCGGTACTGCTCGCGAATCCGGGCCTCTTCGGGCAGGGTCATGAATCGGGGCACCTGGCTGGGGGTGTCTACGCCGTAGAGGAAGGGCAGGATGGGAATGGCGAGCCAGTCGATGTTGGCGACGCGGTGGTAGCGGGAGAGGACGATGCCCATTTCGCCGGGACGGCAGAGGCGGAGGCGGATGGGGGAGTCGGAACAGACGTGGTCGAGGTAGATGCCGACGTGGCCGAGGGGCATCATGGAGCCGAAGGAGCCGAAGGGCTCGCCGACGAGCACGGTAACCGAGGCGTGGGCTGCGGACGTGACGAGCGCCGCCAGGATAGCTAACAGAATTGCGGCAAAACTTATCATGCCCCTGCCCTCTCGTGGAGGATTTGCGCTTAAGGGTGTCACGACGAATTTCCTCTCCTGAAACCTAGAGGAGTTGGATGCAGAGGTGCCTGTTTTGGTCGGCTTCGGAGGAGCGTGTAGGATTGTGAATCAAACCTGACCGAGAGCGATCTGCGGCAGTGTGCCACCTTTCGAAATGACGGGGTTTTTGCTGGGAAGAGGAACGGGCAACAGCAACGGCAACAACAACGGCAACGGCAACGGCAACAACAACGGCAATGACGGTTTCTTCAGTCGGTCGAAATGACGGGTTTTTTTAAATCTTGTATCCAACGGCAATGGCGGCTGGTAGATTCCGAGGTAAGGCAACTGCGGCTTCAGCGTTTTATGGGAAGCAGGCAAGCCGGTCTACCGCAGGACACCAATCGAGGAGAACGAACATGACCCGTCGCCTGTTTACCGTCGCTTTGTCTGCCCTGCTGCTTACCGGGGTCAGCGCGTTTGCCCAGAGCACAAGCTGGACCATCGATCCGAACCACTCGCAGGTGAACTTTCAGATCCGCCACATGGGAATCAGCAATGTGCGCGGTTCGATCAGCGGGGTGACCGGCACGATCGTGTGGGATGAGAAAGACCCGAGCATGTCGAGCGTGCAGGCCACTATCAATACGGCGACGGTTTCGACGAACAATGAGAAGCGGGATACGCATCTGAAGACGGCGGACTTCTTCAATGTCGAGAAGTTTCCGGCGATGACGTTCAAGTCGACATCGGTTTCGGGAACGAGCGGGAAGCTGCAGGTGACCGGGGACCTGACGCTGGCGGGAGTGACCAAGAGCGTGACGCTGGAGGTGGACGGGCCTACAGCGCCGGAAAAAGCTGCCGGGGGGAAGATGGCAATTGGGCTTTCCGCGAAGGGAACCCTGAAACGGAGCGACTTCAACTTCGGTTCGAAGTACGGCAGCCCGCTGCTGGGAGATGAGGTTCAGTTCACAATCGATGCGGAGGCTGGGAGGTAGGGGCTATCCCGGAGAGGTGGAAGGCCGACCGCGGATTGGCACGGATAAGAGCGGATGAAGACGGTGTGCTGTCTGCTCTCTTTTCCGCTCATGTAAGCGCTTGGCGCCGGGAGGGAGAGCGGTTCGCTGCGCTACTGAATGACAAACAAACGACAGGCAAATGCAACCGCGGATCCCTTTGCTGCGCTGCGGAATGGCAAGAAGTGCACTCCGCTCGAGCGAAAGGACTATTGCTATTCGTATTTTTGGCGGCTTAGGTCCTCGTTGCGTTGTTCGATTTCTTTTGCTTCTTTGGGCTGGAGCCCCTGGAGAACCTCGAGGAGCTTTCTGGGCTCGAACGTTTCGACGAGGTAGTCGGCTTCGGCGACCTCGGGCGATCCGGGGGCTGAAATCACGACGATGGGGATTGCGGGGTTCATTGACTTGAGGGTGGCGGCTACCTTTGCACAGGAGACGTCCTCAAGGGCGCCGTCGAGCACGACGCCGCTGACGTTGGGGAAGCGGCCGAAGACTTCGAGGGCCTCCTGTCCGCTGTAGGCGGTGAGTACGTTGAACTTGGCGGTTTCGATGACGAGCTTACGGGTGGAGATGCTGCCGGGAAACTCCCGGTCGATGACAAGAAAGCATGGCCTGTTCATGATGATAGTAGACACCATACCGTCTGCCAGCGGCTAATGGGGAGAACGGGCGGGTGCGGCTTACCGGTATTTCCGGTGGATGGCGCGGGAATTGGCCATTGAAACTTATGACGATGCGGAAATGTCTTACTCTATAAAGATACCGCTCCTGATGAGCGAAAGATAACCGCTCGTGACGAGCAAAAACAACCGCTCCCGATGAGCAAGAGACAACCGCTCCTGACGAGCGTGTGAGGCGTACTCGCATGTGGATCGTAAAATTAGCCCTCAGCAGACCGTATACGTTCGTCGTGCTGGCGATCCTGATTTTGATTGCGGCGCCGGTCGAGATCATGCGGACGCCGACGGACATCTTCCCGAATATCGATATTCCCGTGATTTCGATTGCGTGGGAGTACACGGGGATGAATCCGGAGGAGCTGGAAGGGCGGATCACGACACCGTTTGAGAAGGTGATGACGGTGCTGGTCGATAACGTGGAGCACATCGAATCGATCACGATCGATGGCCGGGTGGTGGTGAAGGTGTACTTCCAGCCGGGGGCGAGCATCGATGCGGCCAATGCGCAGGTGTCGGCGGCGTCGGAGTTTGAGCTGCACAGCCTGCCGCCGGGCACGCTGCCTCCGCAGATTATCAACTTCAGCGCGTCGACGGTTCCGATCGTGCAGCTTGCGCTCTCGGGGCGGGGGCTGAGCGAGCAGCAGTTGAACGACCTGGGGCTTAACTTCATTCGGCCGCAGTTGATTACGATTCCCGGGGCCGTGGTGCCGAACGTGTACGGGGGCAAACAGCGTTCGCTGATGGTGAACTTGAACCCGGGAGCGCTGCAGTCGAAGGGGCTTTCGCCGGCCGATGTGCTGAGTGCGCTGGGGGCGCAGAATGTGGTGGAGCCGGGCGGAACGGCGAAGATCGGGCAGGACGAATACGACATCCATATCAACTCGGCGCCGATTTCGATCGAGGCGATCAGCAATATCCCGGTTCGGCAGGTGAACGGGACGACGATCTACGTTCGCGATGTGGCGACGGTGAGCGATGGGAGTATTCCGCAGACGAATATTGCGCGGCAGGATGGGCATCGCGGGGTTCTGATTACGGTGCTGAAGTCGGGGACGGCGTCTACGCTGAGCGTGGTGGACGGGGTGCGCAAGCTGCTGCCGCGGATTGCGCAGATTGTGCCGCCGGAGCTGGTGATCAAGCCGATCGGGGACCAGTCGGTGTTTGTGCGGGCGTCGATCGCCGGGGTGATTCGCGAGGCGGTGATTGCGGCTGTGCTGACGGGGCTGATGATCCTGCTGTTCCTGGGGAGCTGGCGCAGCACGATTATTATCGCGGTGTCGATTCCGCTGTCGATTTTGACGTCGATTATTGTGCTGGGAATGCTGGGCCAGACGATCAACATCATGACGCTGGGCGGGCTGGCGCTGGCGGTGGGGATCCTGGTGGACGATGCGACGGTGGAGATTGAGAACGTCAACCGGAATATCGAGGGCGGCAAGGAGCTGCGGCAGGCGATTCTGGATGGAGCGCAACAGATCGCGGTGCCGGCGCTGGTGTCGACGCTGTGCATCTGCATCGTGTTTCTGCCGATGTTTTTTCTGGCGGGCGTGTCGCGATATCTGTTTGTGCCGCTGGCCGAGGCGGTGGTGTTTGCGATGCTCGCCTCGTATATTCTTTCGCGGACGATTGTTCCGACGATGGCGTTGTATCTGCTGAAGGCGCACGATGCGCACGCGGTGCTGTCGCAGAGCATCTTTGCGCGGTTTCAGCGCGGGTTCGAACGGGGGTTCGAGCGGATGCGGAGCGGCTACGAGACTCTGCTGGAGCGGCTGGTGATGATGCGGACCGTGTTTATTCCGGTGTTCCTGCTGCTTTGCCTGAGTACGCTGCTTCTGCTGCCGTTCCTGGGGCAGAACTTTTTTCCGAGCAGCGATACGGGGTCGCTGCTGCTGCATCTGCGGGCGAAGAGCGGAACGCGGATTGAGGAGACGGCTCGGCTATGCGACCTGGTGGAACAGAATATCCGGACGAAGATTCCGGCCTCCGAGGTGGATAACATCCTGGACAACATCGGACTGCCGTACAGCACGTTGAACTTCCAACATGCGACGTCAGGGCTGATCGGCGCCGGGGATGCGGACATTCTGGTATCGCTGAAGCCGAAACATCATGCTACGGCGGAGTATATTGCGAGTCTGCGCAACAGCCTGTCGCGCGACTTCCCGGGCGTGATCTTTTACTTTCTGCCGTCGGATATCGTGACGCAGATTTTGAACTTCGGGCTGCCCTCGCCGATCGACATCCAGTTCGAGGGTTCCGATATTGCGTCGAATCGCAAGGTGGCGAATACGGTGCTGAGCGAGCTGCACAGCATACCGGGACTGGTGGATCTGCGGATTCAGCAGCCGGACGACTATCCTGTGATGACGGTGAATGTGGACCGGACGAAGGCCTCGCAGGGCGGGTACACGGTGCGGGACGTGGGCGGCAGCCTGCTGAACATTTTGAGCGGAAGTACGCAGTTGAATCCGCAGTTCTTTCTGAACTACAAGAATGGCGTGAACTACAGCCTGGTGGTCGAGGCGCCGCAGTACAACATTCAATCGCTCAACGATCTGCAGAATATTCCGCTGTCGTCGCCTACGGCCAAGCAGCCGGAGATCCTGGGCGATGTGGCGACGATTACGCGCAGCACGGAGATGCCGGTGGTGATGCACTACAACATCCGGCGGGTACTGGATATCTACGGCAATGTGCAGGGAACCGACCTGGGCGCGGTGAGCCGGCAGATCGACAAGATCGTCGCGGCGAACAAGAAGTCTCTGCCGCGGGGGAGTTTTGTGCATGTGCGCGGGCAGGTGGAGACGATGCAGAGCTCGTATATTGGCCTGCTGGCGGGGCTGGGCTTCTCGATCGTGCTGGTTTATTTATTGATCGTGGTGAATTTTCAGTCGTGGCTGGATCCGTTCATCATTATCACGGCGCTGCCGGCGGCGCTGGCGGGCATCATCATGTTCCTGTTTGTGACGCGCACGACGTTGAGCGTTCCGGCGCTGATGGGTGCGATTATGTGCATGGGCGTGGCTACGGCGAACAGTATTCTGGTGGTGTCGTTCGCGAAGGAGCGGCTGGAGCATCATGGGGACGCGGTTCTGGCGGCGGTGGAGGCGGGGGCGACGCGGTTCCGGCCGGTTCTGATGACGGCGCTGGCGATGATTATCGGCATGGTGCCGATGTCGCTGGGGCTGGGCGAGGGCGGAGAACAGAATGCGCCTCTGGGACGCGCCGTGATTGGGGGTCTGCTGCTGGCGACGGTAGCGACGCTGATCTTCGTGCCCGCGGTGTTCAGTCTGCTGCATGGCAGGAAGCGGCAGGATGGCACGGGCCCCGATGGAGCGGCACCAGGTGGCGGGGTGCGGACCGGAGCGGAGCGGCACATGACGGCGGGCGCTTAAGAGGCGGTTTGAGCGGGACGGGATGATGAGCACGTATGAGGACTGAGGGAGCAGGGATGACGAGCGAGACGGAGACCGGAGACACGGAGATCAGGGACGCGGGGATCAGAGACGCGGGGATCAGAGACGCAGGGATCAGAGACGCAGGGATCAGAGAGACGGCGATTGGAGACGCTAGGCCCACGCCGGCGGGAGAGTATCCGGTGGAGACAGTGCCTCCGCTGCCGCCGCGGCCGGGGCTTTCGAGAGGCATGTGGGTTGCACTGGCCGTGATCGCGGTTCTGACTGTGCTGGTGGTGGTGTTCGGCATCTCGGCCCGGTCGTCTTCGGAACATACGCTGGAGAAAGAGTCTGCGATCGCGGCCATCCCGTCGGTAAATGTGACGTATCCGGCTCCATCTAAGGTCTCGTCCGACATTGCGCTGCCGGGCAACACGCAGGCGTTTGTGGATACGCCGATCTACTCGCGTACGAGCGGATACCTGAAGAAGTGGTACTTCGATATCGGTGCTCGGGTGCGGAAGGGGCAGTTGATGGCGGAGATCGAGACGCCGGAGGTGGACCAGCAGCTTCAGGTGGCGCAGGCCGATCTGAAGAGCGCGCAGGCGAATCTGGACCTGGCGGATGTGACCTCCGCCCGGTATCAGAACCTGTTGAAGACGAATTCGGTTTCGAAGCAGGAGACCGATGTCGCGATGAGCGATGCGACGGCGAAGAAGGCGGCGGTGGATGCGGCGATGGCGAGCGTGCGCAGGCTGGAGCAACTGCAGTCGTTCGAGAAGGTGTATGCGCCGTTCGACGGCATTGTGACGGCGCGCAACACGGATATCGGGCGGCTGATTTCGGCGGGCCAGAATACGGCGGCGCAGGAGCTGTTCCACGTGGCGGCGATCGGCAAGATCCGGGTGTTTGTCGCTGTTCCCGAGGCGTACACGGCTGCGATCAAGGACGGGGGCAAGGCTTCGCTGACATTGGACGAGTATCCGGGCCGATCGTTCGAGGGCACGATCGCACGCAATTCGAGCGCAATCGATCCGGGAACGCGCACGTTGAACGTGGAGGTGGATGTCGCCAATCCGAAGGGCGAGCTGCTGCCCGGCGCGTATGTGTTTGTCCACTTCAAGGTTCCGGAACATGCGGCGAGCCTGATGATTCCATCGAATACGCTGCTGTTCCGCTCGGAGGGCTTGCGGGTGGGTGTGGTGCGCAATGGCCGGGTGCAGCTGACGCCGGTGAAGATCGGCAGGGATGAGGGCGCGAACGTGGAGATTGCATCGGGGCTGACGACGAGCGACGCGGTGATTCTGAACCCGTCCGATTCGCTGACCAGCGGACAGGAGGTTCGTATCGCCAACGAACCCGCCGGAGCTGCGCCGCAAGGGGACAGGAAGGCGGGGACGCAATGACGCGTTGTGCTGCTACGTTTGCCGGCGCTGCAATTTTTCTTTTGACGGGCTGCATGGTGGGACCGAAGTATGTGAAGCCGTCGGTTCCGATGACTCCTGGATTCAAGGAAGCTGAACAGGACGCCTCTCAAGAGAACGCCAACTGGCATGTCGCCCAGCCTGCCGATGCGACGCAACGCGGGGAGTGGTGGAGGGTCTTCGGCGACGCCGAGTTGAATGTGTTGGAGCCGCAGATTGCCGCAAACAACCAGAACCTGAAGGCGGCAGATGCGCGTTTCCGCGAGGCGCGTGCGCTTATTCGCTACAATCACGCTTCGCTGTACCCGACGGTGGGGGTTGCGCCTTTTGCGGGCGGTTTGAGAGATTCGGCGAACCGGCCCTACTTCAATGCGACTACAGTGAACAACGGCTCCGGGATCGGCAATGGAACCAGCGACATTCAGCTTCCGGTCGACTTGAACTACGAAATCGATCTGTGGGGACGCATTCGGCGAAGCGTAAGCGCCGCGCGGGAAGAGGCACAGGCCACCGCGGCAGACCGCCAGACGGCGATGCTGAGCCTGCAGGCCGAATTGGCAGTGGACTACTTCGAGGCCCGCAGTGCGGACGCCCAGGTAAAGCTACTGGAGGACACGGTAAAGGATTACGAGGACGCGTATCGCATAACGAACAATCGTTTCGAAGGCGGCGTCGCGCCTAAATCCGACGTCGACCAGGCACAGACCCAGCTTGAGGCGGCAAGGGTGCAGGCCCGGGATATCCTGCTGCAGCGGGCGCAGTTCGAGCATGCGATTGCGGTTCTCCTGGGAGAGCCGCCTGCGTCGTTCTCTCTTGCGAATACTGCGCTGGATGCGCGACCGCCCCTGATTCCGACCGGGCTTCCTTCGGGGTTGCTGGAGCGGCGTCCCGACATTGCCTCTGCAGAGCGGCGGGTTGCCGAAGCCAACGACCGTATCGGGATCGCGCGCGCCGCGTTCTACCCGACATTTTCGCTGAGCGGAGCGGTAGGCTTCGAGGGAGGCACGTTTGGCAATCTCTTCGATCCTGCGAGCTTTGTCTGGGCGCTGGGGCCTACTCTTTCGGAGACGGTGTTCGATGCCGGGCGTAGACGCGCGCTCTCCGAACAGGCAAACGCCAGCTACGATGAGACGGTGGCCAACTACCGGCAGACGACGCTGACTGCGTTTCAGCAGGTGGAAGACAACCTGGTGGCGCTGCGTGTGCTGAGCGAGGAGGCCGACCATCAGCACAAGGCTACGCTGGCGGCGCAGTCGGCTCAGCAGATCTTCAATAACCGCTATGTCGGAGGCCTGGACACGTATCTGCAGGTGGTGACGGCGCAGCAGACCGCGCTGAACAATGAGCGCAACGATATCGATATTATGCGGCGGCAGATGGATGCGAGCGTGCTGCTGATCAAGGCGCTCGGAGGCGGATGGAACGTGGCGAACCTGCCGAAGCTTTAGGAGCTGGGCGGATTGAAGGTTCAAGGGCAACAAATGCATGTGTAACGAGACTAGGAAGCGAGAGCAGGCGGTGCGATCTTCTGAAGCGTCCTATTGGAAAGTGGAAAGCAAAGAGCGCTTTCCACTTTCCAATAGGACCGGCTACGACGACGGGATTGTGGAAGGATTTGAGGCAAGAGCATTTGTTGCACTTGGATTCTGAGTTCAACGAGTCTCATATTGGAGCAGGCCTTGCGGACTATAGCTGACGAACGAACCACGCCCGGAGCGGAGCCACGGTGGACACGCAGGTCTTTCGTTTGGTTCGTTGGGGCGGGCGTGGGAGTTACCGGAGCGGCGTTCCTGTCCGCATGTCCCTGGGCCTTTGCTGAGAGCGCCGCCGCGCCGGCCACTGCAGCCAAACCCCGCTTCAAGAGCTCCGATCCCGCGTGGCAAACCACCTGGGATGCCGCACTGGCGACGCTCGCAGGCAATGTGCGTACCGTGCCTGCCTACGACCGCCCCGTACTGTTCGAGGGAAGCACCTATCAAGGGACCTGGCAGGAGTGCGGCCCACACGAGTCGCTGGTCTATGCCGGACTGCGGTCTTTCGTCTCGCAGGGACACGGCACGTTGAGGCCACTCGAAGTGGCACGGAACACGCATATGGCCTTCTTCTCGCTGCAACGTGAAGATGGCCAGTTGCCCGCCAGCGTGAAGAAGACCGAGACGGGGTACGGTCAAATCCAGATGGTGGTTCCGATCGCCGCGACCGCGTGGGAGCTTTCTGAGACGCTGAAGGATCAGGAGTTCCTTGAGGCCGCCTACAAGGCCTGCAGCCGCTGGGATGCGTGGCTCCGGCAGTATCGCGACACGCGCAAGACCGGCCTGGTGGAAGGCTTCTGCACGTACGACACCGGGCATGACAACAGTCCGCGCTGGAAGGGCATTCCGAACCGCTGCCCGGATGCGGATGCGCGCAAATGTCCGCCGATCGCCTCGATGCCGCGGCTCTGCCCCGATCTCTCGGCAACGGTATACGGCGGGCGTGTGGCGCTGGCCAGTATGGCCGGGGCGTTGGGCAAGAGCGCTGAGGCAGAGCGTTGGCAGGCGGACGCGGAGTCCATTCGCCGGCTCATCATCGAGAAACTATACAGCCCGGACGATGCTGCCTTCTACGACCTGGATGCGCAAGGCAACTTCGTGCGCGTGCGATCCGATGCGATCAGCCGCGTGATGGGAGAACACGTCTTGAAGCTCAGCGAAAGAAGCGACCGGGACATCTTCGACGCGGTTTGGAAGAGGCAGTTGCACAATCCCGAGGCTTTCTGGGCGCCTTATCCTTTGACGAGCATTGCGCAGGATGACCCAACCTTCGTTCGGCCGATCCCGCGCAACTCCTGGGGAGGCGCATCGCAGGCGCTGACCGCACTGCGAGCGCCACGCTGGATGGTGCACTACGGTAAGCAGGCGGAGCTCGATTACATGATGGAGAAATGGTGCGAAGCGATCATGCGGCATGCCGAGTTCCGCCAGCAGATGGACCCGCAGACAGGGGTGTTCACGCTGCCGGACCCCGGCGGCTACTCTCCGGCAGCGCTTGTCTTCCTGGACTATGCGCGACGCCTGGGCGGCTACTCCGTACCGGTCGCGGCGCATTAGTGTACCTGCATTCTCCTTTCTTGAGGCGCTCCCTGATAGGGTGACTAGAACTGGACCGTCAACATGACTGCACTGCCATCGGGTACGACGACTGTGTAGATTCCGTTATGCGGAGTGATCGCTGAGCTGACCGGTTGCCCAATCAGGCGCCCGTCGGTGGTTCCATCGAATGTCTGCCCGTTGATGTAGACCTGGTTGGTTGCTGCGACGCCCTGGCTCGAGGTGGTTCGCAAGGAGGTCAGCTGCCCAATCGCCGTTGTGGCTGAGCCGAGATCGATTGCGACTGTTTGAGAGGCGCTGTCGGTGTCTTTTTCGATGACAACGATGCGAGCGACGCGTTTGGCATCGAGGGTTCCCCAGACTTTGACATTTTGAGTGCCATTGGGAGCAGCGGTGGCCGGCACTGGCGCCGCGCCGTCCTGAATGGCCTGCGCGAACATCAGCATGCCGTAGTAGACGGGTCGCACCTCGACCGTTGATCCATTGACGTAGAAGGCGTTGTAGGGAAGATTGGCAACTCCGCTGGTGGTGCTGCCGGTATGAAGATTCATTCCGGCTGCGCCGGCCTTTTCGAGTTCGAACAGGGAGTCGAGTAACCAGAGACTCGATGCGAAGGTGTCGCTGACACCTGTCAATCCGCTACAGGAAACTGAGTTCATCTCCCCTGCACGGACAGGAACGCCATAGGGCAAGGCGGCTGCAACGAGGGGCTGATACCGCCTGTAGAAAGCGTTGGCGATGTTGTCCGAGAGGAGATGCGCGATGGTGATGGAGGACGTTCCCTGGCAGGCAGATAATGGATACTCGTGTGAGGTATAGACTCCAAGGGAATTCGATTCGGTCTGAAGAAATGGCGCCGCATTTGCCAAATCCCAGGTAGTTGACCCGGCTGCCATGCCAGCGGCGAATTTTCCGGAGATATAGGGTGCGACCGCATTCACGTAGCCCTGATATTCAGTGAGATAGTCACTGAAACTGTAGGTCGATGGACGATGTCCTTGCCTCGCTAATTGATCGGGCTCATTGCCAAGTTCGAACTGCAGCCCATTGGAGCCGCTGATGGCGCCAGTTACGCTAGCCGCCACGTTTGCCGCATAGGTGGGGTTGTAGGTGCCCGCACCGATGGTTACGATGAGCGGAGCATGGGTAGCATTTTCGAGCTCTGTGAGAGCGGTGAGGAACTTTGGGGATAGGTTGGAGCTGGTGGAACTTGCGGGAATCGATGCGGGCCGGAGACTTGGGACACCATTGTAGGGAGTGAAGTTGCTAATTAAATTGACCAGCGCCGGATTCGCGCTGCCGGTGTTCCCCACAAAGGTGTCGACGACCACACTATCCATGGAGAAGCCCATGAAGTGTTGCGGAATCGGAGTACCTGGTTGAGACAGATCTACCGTGGCGGTTACCGTAGGGCTCGGCGTGGCGGGCTGCGGCAGGATCGCTCGCAGCGTACCGCCGAAGGTCCCCCCGGTGTACGTGCCGGAGTACTTCTCAATCACCTGGGTTCCGGGAGCACCAGCGCTCGACTGAAACGAGACTGTCGCGACCGCGCTGCCGCCTGGAGCGATATCGGCCAGAGGCTGTGGCACGGCCGTTCCGCCGACGGAACCAAGTGTGGCTCCGGACAACCATACATTCTGGGCGGTTGCGGTTCCTGCGTTGGATATGGTCACGACAGCCTTGTAGCTGCCATCGCTCGATGTAGTAACGCTGGCGGTAGTAGCAAGCTGGATGGTTCCGTTTACAACGCCCTGTGCTTTTAGCTGCATGGCGGGGATAAGTGCCGAAACGCCCACAGCAAAGAAGAATGCGAAGGCACGATTGGGAATTAAGTTTATGGTCCTCATGACTGGAATCCTTGTAGGAGAATTTTCTGTTCGTCCATTGAACTATTTCGTTTCAGCCGTCTTCGCTCGGCGATGAAGATGAGAGCGAAGAGGCCAGTTCCGAGGAGAAGCCAGGAAGACGGCTCCGGGGTGACGTTGACCTGGAAGGTTGAGGAAGCAAGAATGTTCTCCGCTCCGGGGTCGGAACCACCGAGAAGAGTGAAGGAGCCGAAGTAGGGCTGAGCGGCGACGCTTCCGGGAAATGTCACCGTGAAGAGGGTGTTCGTGAAGCTCTGACCTGGGGCCAGGCTCGCCGGGAAGTCGAGAAACAAGCCGGTATCATCCAAGGTGAAGGGTGAGGCGACGTTGAATCCATCTCCATTGAGATAAAGATCTCCGCTGTTCGAACTGGCGGCGTGGATGGTGGCGTTGAAGGTTAAGGTGTTAGCGACATCGTTTGTTTGTTGAACGGGATTGTTCAGGGTCAGCGTGATGGTGTCAGCGTGCGCCACCGCGGACAAACCGGTCGATATTAAGAACGTAACCACAACAGTTGCTAGAGTGTGTTTCATCTGTTTCCCTCACGGAGTAAGTATGTGCGTCTGTTACAAATAATCTTTGTTGGGTAATCCGGCGGGGCTGCTGACCTGGCATCCATTGCTGCTTCTCCTGGAAGACGGCAAAAGTTGAAGCTCCAGAAAGTCGCACATCTTCCGTTGTGTCGTGTCGAACCAGCGGGGCTGGGCCCAGAAGGTATGTGGAGCATCGGCCGCCGTAAACAGCTCGACTTGATCGCCGGCGGCTTTGAGCTTGTCGGCGAAGGCTACGGCCTGACCATAGGGGGCGGTTTTGTCTGCGGTTCCGTGAAGGATCAGGAATGGGGGCGCGCCGGAACGGACATGGCTGGACGGAGACGCCTCGCTACATACCGCTGAAGCGTCCAGGCATGGCTTCCCCAGGAAGTCAGAGACCATTGCGCTGGGGGTCATAGCGGCGAAGTCGAAGATGCCGTTGAAAGCGACGACTGCTTGTACGCTCGAATTGGGGGATGCGCCATTGGGTCCACTCTCGACGCCCAGCATTGCTGCGAGGTGTCCTCCTGCGGAGCTTCCAACAGCAGCTATGCGAGAGGCATCGACGTGATACGTGGACGCGTGGGCACGTAGCCATGCGACTGCTTGCTTTGCATCGTCAATCGCTGCGGGATAGGGATGAGCGGGAGCAAGACGATATTCAATCGCCATCCCGACCATTCCATGCTGAGCCATGAAGGCGGCCTGACGGCGAAGCTGGGTTCTGTTGCCGTTGCGCCAGCCACCCCCATGGATGAAGACGATGCCTGGGAAAGGCCCTGCGCCTTTCGGGAGATAGAGGTCGGCGACCAGATCAGTTCCGCCGTCGCTCGCGTAGGGAATGCCCGGAACGAAGGTGTAGCCGGCCGGAGCTTCGGCAGATGGAACAGAGGCCACGGGTGCGGCTTGCTTCGGCTGTTGCGCCTCGACTGCACTTGAAGCGACACAAAAACCAACTGCGAGCAATGCGGTGCAAGGGATGTGCCGGAATGCGGACCTCATAGGCGGACTTTCTCGAATTCGAGGAGGAGCGCACTGGCATGGGGCACAATCACCTTGGTATCGCCGCGCGGCCGAGGGCGCCAAGGCGCGTTCCAGCTTCCCCCTGCAGAAACACTGTGTCCACCGAGTTCTACGCCGGTCGTACTCTCTACGGTGGGAGCCTGCAGGGCCAGTTGGCGCAGTGGATGGGAGAACATCGTTCCGTTGAGATCCAACTGAAGGTCCCGGCTGAGATCTTTATTGATGATGGCGAGCTTTAGCTTCCCCGCATTGTCGAGACAGGCATAGGCAGTTGCGTTGATTCCGCCTGTCTCCAGTTTGCAAGACACGAGCGACCCGGTGGCAAACTCGCGATACAGGAGCATGCCGTAGTAGAGAGGCCGTGCCTGGAAGGGCATGTTGCCGCCGCCTGCTATCGGGGTGTAGTAGCCCTGGCCACCGCCGTGAAAGTTCACGCCGGCCACGCCAAGCTGCGCAAGAAGCAGCATGAAGTCCGCGCCCCAGAGCGCCGATGCAAATGCGTCACTCACGCCGGGTTTGCCACCGTGATAACAGGAGTTTCCTTCGCACATGCGGTACGGCAGGTGGACCGATTTACCCAAGGCGACGAGGTGCTGCATGTGATCCTGAAGGCCGGGATGAGGACGCAACAGGTGATCGATATCGGCAGCGGGACTGCTCGGCGGTCCTTCAGCATAGTAGTGGCTGGTCAACAACCTGATACCTTTCGCCTGCGTGGCAAACTGGTCGACCCAGTCGATATGGTTGCCGATATCCGGGCCGGCGAGCGGCGCGCCGGGCGTGCGCTGACGGATCGCATCAGCAAAGCGCTGCCACTCTGCGAAATAGTCCGCGTAGCCATACGCAGGATTGCGCATGCCGTTGCGGAAAAAAAGGTCAGCCTCGTTTCCGATCTGGAGTGCGAGCAACGCCGGCCCGATGGTTTTTACAACGTATGCCGCTTCGTCTGCTGCTTTTTCCGGGGATCCGTGACCGAGATCGATGCCATACAACAGCTTCCAGCCGGTTGCATCCAGGAATGTTCGGAGTTCGTCAATTGCGCTTTGGGTGACAGGGGTTCGTCTGCCGATATTCAGGCCGGCATCCGGTCCCATGGCCGCGTTCCACTCCGCGTCGCGAGTAGCATGCTCCGGCTTCCACTCGTCGAAATCGCTGGTGTTGCCTCCAATGCGCAATACTCCCTGGTTGCCTAATTGACGGACCAACGCGACTAAATCCTTGTTCTGTGAAGAGAAGTAGCCTGGGTGCGAGAGTTGAGCCGACTCGTAGCTCAGGCCGGTAAAATCCGCCGGAAGAGGGATTCTGGGACCGGACAGGTCGATGGAACAGGTTGCCTCATCCGAGGCGGCTGCCTGTGCAAAAAGACGGCAGGGCATGCTGCTGAGAAGAGTTGTCGTAAGGCCAGCAGCAACAAAATCACGGCGATTCATAGATTCTCCTAGGGAAATGTTAGAACTGGATCTCGCCTGCCAGCTGCACCACGCGGCTACCGGAGGCTCCGCTGATGATCCCAAAGCTTGTAGAGTCGACAGCGGTGGATGGGTTAGAGAAGTTAGGCGTGTTGGTCGCGTGAAAGGCATCGAGACGGAATCGCAACGAGATTTGATCTTTCAAGGGAACAGACCGGAAGAGAGACGCGTCCAGGTTGAAATTTCCGGGTCCGGAATAAATATTAATACCGGTGTTGCCGTAGACGCCTGGGGCCGTGGGTTGTGTAAAGGCAGTTGTATCGAACCACGGATTGCCGACACCGACGCCGTACAGTTTGTGAAAGGGAGCGACCTGATTGGCTACCTGTGTGGCGGACGGCGTATTGAGCGATGTTGTCGCTGCGGTAAAGGTCAGCGGATTTCCGGTCGACTCTGAGACGATTGCGCTAAGCTGCCACCCGCCGGCAACAACCGCCGCGATTCCGTGAGTGAGGAACGGCTTTGACTTGCCGAAGGGGAGCTCGTAGATCACGCTTTGTGTTAGTACGTGGGTCTGGTTGTAGTTCAAGACGGCATAGTTCCGGCGGTAATCGATATAAAAGGACGGCGAGCTGATAGCGCCACTTGTCGAGTTGAAGCCCATCGCCTTCTGGTACGCGTAGGCCGCCGTCAGCGAGAGTCCATTGCTGAAGCGCCTGAGCAGACGAGCCTGCAACGCGTTGTAGTTGGACACGTCGGTCTTGTAGAAGAACAAGCTGGAAGCGGTGCGCTTCAACGTGGCGTACTGTGGCTGGCCTGCGGCTCCTGCTCCCAACACCGCTCCGGCGTTCAGGTTATAAACCATGGGGATTCGCCGTCCCTGATTGCCGACGTATCCGACATCCAGACTGAGGTTGTGTGGAAGTGCCTGCTGAATGGTGAGGTTATAGGACATGACGTAGGGATCGCGATAGTGGATATTGACAACGTTGTAAGAGGACGCGACAGGAGGGCTGGTGAAGGTGCCATTCGCCGGAATAGCAACTGGCTGCGGCGTCGGCAGGCCCTGCTGAAAGGTTGCGACTGTGCCGTTGGTCAGGAGTGCCGCCGAGTAAGTATTCAGTGCGGCAAAAGACGAATTCTGCTGCACCGGATAGTTGCCGTAGGTGTAACGGTTATCGAGGAAAGGGGCATAGCTGATGCCAAAGCCGCCGCGAACCACCGCCGAGGTAGTCGGACGATACGAGAATCCCAGCCGGGGTGCGAAATCTTTGTAATTGGTATCCAGACCCATATCCTTCGGTACGCCGCCATAGCCATCGAGCTGAAGCGTGTTTGCGTTGGGGTCGTACTGGGAAAAGCCGCCGGTTTTATTCGGCGTCGATGGCGGATAGAGCTCCCAACGCACACCGCCCAAGAGCGTCAGCCGCGGAAGAACGTTCCACTGATCCTGCACGAATCCAAAGTAGAGCGTCTGCCGCCATGACTGGTTGCCGAGAACGGTCTGCTGGCTGAGGCTACCAGGCAGGTCGAGCAGAAAAGAGGCCATTGAGTTCGAAGGACCAGTCTTGGCGCCCGGAATGGAGGTGGTGCCGTAGCCGAAGGAATAGTTGCCGCGCGGGTCATCCAGAAGCGAACCCGTCTGGTCATCGCGCAGGCGACGAACTTCGCCGCCCCATTTGATGATGTGATTGCCCAGCGTCTTCGTCCAGTTATTGACTATGTTGACGTTCGTCTCTGCGTGGTTCACGGGATAGGCGAAGTAGTAGCCAAGCATGGGCGACGAGAACGCGCTGATCCGTATCTCTGCAAGTCCACTGTTGAAGGGATCCGGATTGCCTCCCGGGATACCGAGCTTTGCGGTGTCATTGGAGCCGTAATCCGACTGCCGGATTTCATTCAGGTAGTGGTCGACGCCAACTCGCAGCTCTGTGATGAGCGAGGAGGAGAGAGGATGAACGTACTCGACGGCGGTGTTCCACAGGCTGTATTCCCCGTTTCCGGCGGCGCCCGGCTGACCGGCGCCGCCCGGACCGCCACCGATTCCAAAGAGCGGCTCCTGGTAGACGGACGTGCGCTGGTAGCTGTACCGGTAGCTCAGGGTGTCTTGATGGATCCTGTGATCGATTTTGAAGTCGAACGTGGTGGAATCATTCGAGGAAGCGGTATTTGCCTGATAGTTATTGACCAAGGTGTTGTTGCCCGGAACATTCGGCAGCGGAATCAGCCCCAGAAGCGCAGTGGAGATTGGGTTGATCCTGCCTTGCGGAATCACATTTTGCTGGCCATTGGTGACGAATTGTTTGCGGCCTGCACCGGATGAGCTGCCCGTGGATGGGTCGTAGACGGGGAAGGGGCTTGAACTGAAGTTTCCGCCGCGGTAGTCGGCTGTGGGCACGCTTGCAAGGTTGAAGTTCTGCGAGTGATTTGTATAGCGCAGGGCATCTACGAAGAAGAACGTGTGATTTTTCCAGAGAGGACCACCCAGCGTACCTCCCCAGTAGTTGTTGACCAGGCGTGTCTTTGGACCGGTATTGAAGTAGGTGTTCGCCGCGAGCGCGCTGATCTCGTTGTACTCGTAAGCTGAACCGTGGAACTGATTTGTTCCCGATTTTAGAATGATGTTCGTTACTGCTCCGAGCGCTCTGCCAAACTCTGCTTCATAGTTGCTGGTTGAAACATTGACAGTCTCCACGGCGGCTGCCGGTGGAATGTACACATTCAGCTGGCCGGTGCGCTCGTTGTCGTCAATCCCCTCAATCTGTACGCTGCTCGACATCACGCTCTGGCCATTGACGTGGAACGACTGCGAGTTCTGCGGATTCGCAAACGACGTATGAATGTAGAGCGGGGCACTGACACCGGGCAGCAGAGATTGCACCGCCTGGGGATTGCGATTTGCTCCCAGAGGCAGATCGGCTACCTGCTTGGCTTCGATACTGGCGCTTACGTCCGCGCGATCGGTCTGCAACACGGGAAGCTGGTCAGTCACGGTTACGCTCTGCGATACATCTCCGGTTTGCATGGAAAGATCGACGCGCGTCGTCGTGTTTACGCCAACGGCTACGCCGGTACGCTGTGTCTGCTTGAAACCTTCGCGCTCGCCGGACACGTCCCATGCCCCGGGGGAGATGTCGGGAAAGGCATAGTTGCCGCTCCCGTTCGTCTTTGCCGCCAGGTGGTTCCCCGTCGCACGCTCGATGATCGTTACGTTCACATCCGGTATGGCCGCTCCGGTCGTGTCGGTGACGGTACCGACCATGGTAGCTTTTACGGCCTGCGCGTGGGCTTGTGGACATGCCATCAAGGCCAGCAGGAGAGCAGCGCCGACACCGGCTTTGAGAGCCAGCCATTTTTCATTAGAAAGTATGCGTCTCAAACCAACTGCGTACTGTCTCGGATGCGTCAAGATCATTCCCGGCTCCCACAATCGCTACAAATTTGGCTTCCTACGGTGGATTGGGTTATATCGGAGTCATTGATGGCTTGTCAAATGACAGATTTCGATTACGTTGAGACCACAACCAACTATCTGTCATTTCTTCGCTCTAGCGAACATGCCGATTCGTGTCGGCGAAGTAGAGATCAGCGTACGTGAGGTACTGCTCCCAATCGTAGGCGGTCATATCGTGCTTGCCTGGCCGGATGTGATAGCCGATTTGATGAAAGATCGGGAGGTCCAGCGGAGGCATCTCGTGGGTCATCAAACCTTGCTTTCCCAGCAAGTTGTACACGGGTTCCGCCAATACCGCGGCAAGGAATTCTCCCTTTGCATCAAGCGTATAGTCACCGGCGGCGCTTGCGATATAGAGCGGACGGGGAGCAATCAGCGATAGTAAAAAATGACTGTCGAACTTGAGGTCCTGCGGTGCGTCGGAATAGTGCCGGAAGCTGGTACAAAACCAGTACGGGAAGCGCGTGTTGAGGTGTTCGATGGTTTCGCCAAAGTCGCGTTTCATCAGGGCTGCCCCACCCTTACCGGACTCATTGGAAATCACCATGGCGAAGCGTCGGTCCTGCGCGCCCGCCCACAGTGCGCTTTTGCCGAGACGGGAGTGGCCAATGACGATGACCTTGTTTGCATCTACGCCGGGGACCGTGCCGAGATAGTCCAGGGCACGGCTAAGTCCCCAGGCCCAGACGCCGATTGCTCCCCACCGTTCTGTAGCTGGAACATCGGACTCCGCGAGTTCTGGAAGCGCTCGGAAGCCATATTGTTTTCCACCATCGAAGTCGGGTTCCAGATCCCCGTCGTACAGGGTTGCAAAGCCATACCCATGCGCAAGTATCGTCTCGACAGGCCATTCCGAAGCGGCGCTCCCACGCATGCTTTCGCTCGCGGGCTGCGGAAGCAGGACCAACCGGTTGTTGGGATCGGCGACCCAGACCGTTCCCAACCGAATGCCCGGATCCTTCGATACAGACTGGTTCCCCGCGTAGTTAAGACCGAGGAAGACGGGGACCGGCGCTTTGGCGTGATGCGGCATGTAGAGAAGAAGATGAATGCGTGGGCCGCCGGTCCGTCCAGCCACCGCCAAGGTAATCTGCTCGCGTGTCGCGGACCCGCCAAATGCCAGATCGTCAACGGAGCGCTCCTTCACGATGAAGCGCAGATTGCGCTTTGGAGGGTAGCCAAACATCTGGGCGCGCAATAAGTTCAGAATCTCAGGGCGGCGTACATGAAACCATTCGGAAGGAGTGCGGACGACGCGGCCATTGTCGAAGACCAGCGGATCAGCCTCCGTATAGGCTCCAACCTTAGACTCCTCGTGGTTGAAGTGTGCGCCGCCTTGAAAGGCCTGCGCCGGTGATGGAACAAGAAACGTGCAGAAGGTCACGCAGCTCAAGGCAAATGTCTTGTAGCTGCGATGCGCGATACGCTTGCGCCTATGTTCTCTTTTATGTAAATCTTGCCCCACAAAGAACCGGCACTCAGCAGCTTGTTTCAACATGATAAAGGCCGACGATGGAGAAACATTAGCTCGGTTGTGTGGTTGCATGAGGACCGCCTGCGTTATATAGTTTGCTGGTCATACTATAATGAAAACAGCGGTGGCTTGCATCTATCGCGGGCAGTGCGATCACATCCGCGAAGCCGGAGACGTCGCAGTGCAGCATCTTGTGGTATTCAGGGGCCAACGTGAGTGGATTTGATCTCCAGAAGAGGACCGCGGTCGTTCTTGGGGGCACCTCAGGCATCGGCCGGGCGCTTAGTCTCGGACTTGCGGACGCCGGAGCTACCGTGATAGCTTCCTCGCGTCATATGGATGCTGTGGAAAGCATTGCGGCGGAACTGGAGTCTCGCGGGGTTAAAACTCTGCGCCGGACTGCTGATGTAACCGACCGCGGCTCTCTGCAACAACTTCATGACACGGTTGTGGACAAGTTTGGACGGGTAGATATTCTCTTCAACTGCGCAGGGATCACGCAGCGCGTTTCGACTCTCGAGTGCTCTGAAGATTTGTGGAATCGAATCATGGACATCAATCTGACTGGGACACTGCGAGCCTGCCAGATCTTCGGACGATCTATGCTGAATCAGAGATATGGCAGGATTATCAACATCGCCTCGCTCTCGAGCTTCGTGGCTTTTCAAGAGGTCGCCGCGTATGGCGCCAGCAAGGCGGGTGTAGCCGCTCTCACACGATCGCTTGCAGTGGAATGGGCTCCATCTGGCGTGTGCGTTAATGCCATCGCGCCGGGCCTGTTTCCTACCGAGCTCAACCGATCCTTGCTCGATTCATCCCGAGGCCGGGAACTGACGATGAGGACC
This sequence comes from Edaphobacter sp., assembly GCA_965277265.1. Lineage (GTDB taxonomy): Bacteria > Acidobacteriota > Terriglobia > Terriglobales > Acidobacteriaceae > Edaphobacter. The sequence continues at coordinate 2,580,597 of CBDICF010000003.1, read as the reverse complement.
CCGATGAGGCGATTTGGCGAGCCCGACGAACTGGTTTCGACCGCTGTTTATCTTTCGCTCGATGCCAGCAGCTTTATCACCGGCCAGATCATCGCGGTCGATGGCGGTTTCATGGCAAGTGGTGTAAATCAGTAAAGAGGCGGAATTGGCCACGAGCAAAATCCCGAAGGCACCAAGGCGCCGCAGCGAACGCAAACTTGCGTCGGTCGGGTCGGTGGTCGGAAGCGGACTTCGAAGCGCCAGGCGTCTTCAGCCCGTGCAGCAGGAAGGCGCCTCCAGCGAGCTCGCGCGTGACGTGAACAGAGACATGATTCTTGAGCTCCTGCGGACCCGGCAGCCCATCTCTCGCGTCGATCTTTCGCGTATCTCCGGCCTCCAGCGCTCGACTGTTTCGCTGATCGTTGAGGAACTGCAGAAGGAAAAGTGGATTACAGAAGGTGCGGCGGTGAAGACGGCTCGCGGCCGCAGACCGACCATGCTCAGCCTGAACGATGATCTCGTGATCCTGGTTGCCGACATCCGGCCATCTCAGGCCATCCTGGCGTTGATGGATTTGAATGCGCGCTTTCTTTCGCGTGAGGTGATTGCTCTAAGCAGTGATCCCGCGACTGGTGTCGCGACGCTGGTGGAGCGGATGCAGCGCATGCGGGCGAACTATCCCAACAAGATCTTCGAAGGAATCGGAATCAGCCTGCCTGGGCGGGTCGATCCGGAGACGCAACAACTGGTGCTCGCACCGAACCTGAAATGGCAGCAGTACGATACAAAGTCGAAGTTGGAGCATGAGATGCAGTTGCAGGTAGAGATGGACAATGCAGCGAATGCATGTCTTCTCTCGGAGATCTGGTTTGGGCGCCTCGCGGGTATTCGCAATGCCGTTTTGATTACGATCTCCGAGGGCGTGGGCGCCGCCATTCTTGCGGATGGACAACTGATTCTAGGCAGCGGCGGGCTTGCAGGCGAATTTGGCCACATTCCGTTGGACCCATCCGGTCCCCGCTGCGGCTGCGGGCTGGATGGATGTTGGGAGATGTTCGCTTCCTCCCGCGCGGCGCTTCGTTACTACGCGGAAAGTAAACCGAAGCGTGCGGCCACAACGATCCAGGAGTTGTTGACGCTTGCCTCGGAGGGACAGCAACAGGCACTTTCAGCGCTTGACCGGCAGGCGAAGTATATCGGTCAAGGTCTGCGCCTGGTCACGGCTGCCCTTAGTCCGGAGGCAATCCTTTTTGCCGGCGATATCACGGCCTCGTGGGAACGGTCCGGCCAAATTGTGCAAGCCGAAGTCTCCAGGCGCATGCTGGCAGGTCCTACGCCACAGCTGATTCCCATCGGCGATGGAGAACTGGCTCGTCTTCGAGGGGCGGCGGCTCTCGTGTTGCAGAGGCATTCCGGCTATCATCGTTCGCCCCGTCCAAACCCAGGGCACCATGTTGCATCTGCCGCTAAAAGACCTCGCGCGGTCTGATTCTTCCAACAGTGCAAGACAGACGATCTGAAGCTCAACGAAGAAGCACCCCTTTGGCAGCAACGGAGGAATCATGAAGATCAAAGACGCGCGCGTATTCACATGTTGTGCTGACCGCAATTTCGTCACCCTGAAGTTGACCACCGAAGACGGTGTCACAGGTATCGGGGATGCAACGCTGAACGGTCGCGAACTCGCCGTGGTGAGCTATCTTCAAGAGCATGTGCTGCCTTGTCTGATCGGGCGGGATGCCTCTCAGATCGAGGATATCTGGCAATATTTCTATCGCGGTGCATATTGGCGGCGCGGACCTGTCACGATGTCCGCAATCGCGGCGGTCGACGTCGCCCTCTGGGACATCAAGAGCAAGGCGCTCAATACCCCGCTCTACAATTTGCTCGGCGGCAAGAGCCGCGATGGTGTCCTCGTCTATGCGCATGCGAACGGCCGCGACATCGCGGAGACCATTGATTCCGTTCAGGCCCATCAGGACGAAGGGTACCTCGCCGTGCGCGCACAGTGCGGAGTGCCCGGGGTTGCATCGACCTATGGCGTGCCGAAAGGTGGCACACCATATGAGCCGGCAGAGAAGGGGCTACCCAGCGAAAGCCTGTGGTCGACCGCGAAGTACCTCAACTTCACTCCGAAGCTCTTCGCGCAGGTGCGCACGGCATGTGGGGAGGATCTTCATCTGCTTCACGATGTCCACCACCGGCTTACTCCGATCGAGGCCGCGAGACTGGGAAAAGAACTCGAACCAGCCCATCTGTTCTGGATGGAGGATCCTGTGCCGGCAGAGTTACAGGAAGGCTTTGCGCTGATCCGTCAGCATACGACAACCCCGATTGCTACCGGAGAAGTCTTCAGCTCTTTCTGGGACGCACACGATTTGATTCGTCATCAGTGGATCGACTATCTGCGGATGACTATCGTTCATGGCGGAGGACTCACGGCGCTCAAGAAAGCCGCGGATTTCGCGGAGGTCTATCACGTAAAGACCGGCTTTCATGGGGCAACTGACCTGTCGCCGATTACGATGGCGGCCGCACTTCATCTCGGTCTCGCTCAGCACAACTTCGGGATCCAGGAGCATATGCCGCACACCGCCCTGACAGATGAAGTCTTCCCACATGCCTATCGGTTTCAGGCCGGATATATGCATCCGGGAGAAAAGCCGGGACATGGCGTGGAGTTCAACGAGGCGCTGGCTGCGCGCTATCCCTATCAGCGTGCGTACCTGCCTGTTGCGCGAAGCTCCGATGGAACTCTGATTGACTGGTAACATGCCAGCCCAGCGCCAACAGACCTCTTTCATCACCCGAGCAGCTGCCCGGGGAAGCCTTCGGGTTGTTCGGCGCGACCGATCGACTGGAAGCTACCAACTGCCGGCGTACATGCCCGAAGGCTGCATCGCAAACAACGTGGCTGAGCGGCCAGCATGGTATCGAGCAGACCGGCCTGGCTCGGGCGAAAACGGATGTGATCGCGGTTCGGATCTCCCATCGCCGAAACGGTGCAATCACAGGTGCCATCGTCGAGCGTACCCATGGCTTTACTAAACGATGCAGCGAGAAGGCCGTCCCCGGGGGGACGGCCTTCTTGTTATTCGTTGAGCTCAGAGCCGCTTAGTCGCGTTCCGATTCGGATCGTTTCCAGTTGATCAGGTCGCCCAGCGTGGTGCTGCTGCTGTTGCCGGATGAGGAGGAGGACGAAGGACCCGAGTTGCCCTTGGGGGACTTCTCGCGTTCCTTGTAGCTTTCGACCTCTGCACGGCTGGCTTCTTCGCCGACGGCGCGGATGCTCAAGCCGACCTTCTTCTCTTCCTGGTTCATCTTGACGATCTTGAACTCGTGCTCTGAGTCGACATCCATCGCGACCGGCTGCCCGTGGGCGTCGACCGCTTCGGAGACGTGGCAAAGACCCTCGACTCCTTCGGCGATCTCGACAAAGGCGCCAAACTGCGCGGTACGCAGGATCTTGCCCTTGATGACGTCGCCTACACGATGCTGCGCGAAGAAGGTATCCCAGACATCGGGTTGAAGCTGCTTGACGCCCAGCGAGAGACGGCGGTTTTCGGGCTCGACGCCGAGAACAATGGCGCGGACCTTTTCACCCTTCTTGAGGACTTCGGAGGGGTGCTTGATGCGCTTGGTCCAGCTCAGGTTCGAAACGTGGACCAGACCGTCGATACCGTCTTCGATCTCGATGAAGGCGCCGAAGTCGGTGAGGTTGCGGACGCGGCCTTCAATGATGGCGCCGATCGGGTACTTGTCTTCGAGTTGCTCCCAGGGATTCTCCTGCAACTGCTTCATTCCAAGAGAGATGCGGCGGTCATTCGGGTTGACGCTGAGGATGATGGTGTCGACCTCGTCACCGGGCTTGACCATCTTTGACGGGTGCTTCATCCGCTTGGACCAGGTCATCTCAGAGACGTGGACGAGGCCTTCGATGCCCTGTTCGAGCTCGACGAAGGCACCGTAGTCGGTGACGGAGAGGATGCGGCCACGGACCTGGGCGCCGATGGGGTAGCGTTCGGTCGCGTCTAGCCATGGATCAGGGGTGAGCTGCTTGAAGCCGAGCGAGACGCGCTGCTTGTCCTTATCGAACTTCAGCACCTTGACCTGGATCTCGTCGCCAACGTTGACGAGGTCGCGGGGGTGGGTGAGCCGGCCCCAGCTCATGTCGGTGATGTGGAGCAGGCCATCGAGGCCGCCCATATCGACGAATGCGCCGTAATCGGTGAGGTTTTTGACGGTTCCGGTGAGAATGCTGCCCTCCTCCAAGGTGGCGAGGGTTACGGATTTCTTGGCGTTCTGGTCTTCTTCCAGCAGCTCTTTGCGGCTGATGACGACGTTTCCGCGTTTTTTGTTGAGCTTGATGACCCGGACTTCGATCTCGGTGCCGATGTAGCCGTCGAGATTGCGAACGGGACGGACCTCGACCTGCGAGCCGGGAAGGAAGGCCTTGATGCCGATATCGACTGTGAGACCGCCTTTGACGCGGCTGAGGACCATGCCTTTGACGGGAACCTTGTCGTTGGCTGCCTGTTCGAGCTTGTCCCAGACCTTATGGCGGAGGGCCTTGTCATAGCTGACCAGGTAGCCGCCTTCGGGCTCTTCGCGCTCGACCACAACCTCAACAGAATCACCGGCCTGGAACTTGGAGACGCCGTTGACGTCCAGCACCTGTTCCAGGGGGATGAGCCCTTCCGATTTGAGACCGATGTCGACAACTACATGCTTGTCGGTGACTTTGACGACGGTGCCGGTGACGATGACCTCTTCCGCGGTCAGGTTCTGGGCGGCGGCGGATTCGGCAGCTTGCTCGCGGTCGAAGTTTGCGAGGGCTGCGGCGAAGTCGGCCGCGTCGTAGTTCAAATCATCGTCCGGGGAGTCGGCTGCAGGAGCGGTCGCGGTGGCGACGTGGCCTTGTTGGTGGGCCTCGCTGGATGCGGCTTCCTGGGCTGGGCCGGTTGCTGTAACTTGTGGCGCAGCTTCAGTTGACTGTTCGGGTGAGGTCTCATGCGGTTGGGTTGAGGTGGATTCAGAAGACAGTCCGGTGTGATCGGCTGTCGCTTCGGGCGCCAGGATTTCCGTTTCGGTGGTCAGGGGTTTGCTCTCGTTGTGGTCAGGATGATGGTTGTCTACCATGGTGAATGCGGACTCCGGGATCCAAGATTCCTTCGGATTTCTTCGATTTCAAGCGGCGCTTGCTGCGGAGTGGATCAACGATCAACGATCCTGGGAGGGACGCTGATTACTTCTACCCCGAGGCAGCTTCGGCAGGAAGGAAGGAACCGGTGCTTCTGTGTTTCGACGTGCAGAGGAGCTAGTGCCTTGGATCCCACACGCAATTAGCTCACCATTACCTAAGCATAGAACCATGCTGCCCTTCCGTCAACCGAACAAGGCAATAATTTACGTCTGCTTCACGAAGCTGCAGTCCGGCAGGCCGGTTCCAGCTCTTCCTGTGTCATGCTTTTTTTGCTTTGTGGTGGAAGAGCGTATTTGCAGGGGTTTTTGGCGAAACGTGGTGCGAGAACGTGGTGAAAATTGTGCACGTTATGGACATTTGCATGGCAAACGTGGTGGCGAAGCAGTACGGTTTCGGCGGATGGAAAATGCGCCAGTTTTCCGAAGTTTATTTTCCGAAGCGGACAAAGGGTCTTATCCCGACCAACGGAAGGGTATACGAGTCACGAAGTGACCGTGCATCGGGTCCCCACAAACAGGTCTTCGTTTGTGGGGTGACTAAGCGCAGGTGGCCCGTCCGGCAGGACAGCCGCGGCAAGGAGCGGCAAGGAGCCGGAAGCTATACTCGGGCCATGGACCGGCTCTGGACACCCTGGCGATACAGCTACGTTACCCGGTCGGACCCGAGGGCCCGGAGCGGCGTTCCGGAGGCGCTGAGCGCGTGGCCTCCGGGGGGGCGGGAGGGCGAGGACAGGCACTGCGTGTTCTGCAACATGATTGCCGCGGTGGAGTATGCGATCGACGAGGGGATGGCGCGGGAGGCGGCCGAGAGGGCGGCGCTGATCGTTTACCGGGGAACGAGCTGCTTTGTCTGCCTGAACGCGTTTCCGTACTCGACGGGGCATGTGCTGATTGTGCCGTACAGGCATGTGGACTCGCTGGCGGCGCTGGCGGTTGAGGCCGCGCACGAGGTGATCGAACTGGCGGGGCGCGCGGAGGTGGCGCTGCGGGAGGTGTACCTTCCGGGCGGGATCAATATGGGTTTGAACCTAGGGGAGGCGGCGGGGGCGGGAATCGCAGACCATATCCATCTGCATGCGCTTCCGCGCTGGAGCGGCGATACGAACTTCATGACGGTGACGGCGGAGACGCGCGTGCTTCCGGAGCCTCTCGATGTGACCTGGGAGCGGCTGCGGACGGTCTTTGGTAACTGATGCAACTTTCGCAAAGGTAAAATCATCGAACCGCCTGTACAGCGAAGCTTTCGCACCCTGAGAGGGCCCCATGGCAGGAATTCAACATTTTTCCATCAATACGCCACGATCCGGTACACCCGATGGGCGCGGAAACCATGGAATCCATAGCTCTGAAGCTCGCCCGTACCTGGTTTCGACTCAGTACCGCAAGCTTCAGCCGGAGCCGAGATACCCGGATCTGTTTCCGCATGAATCTGAAGATGCACGTCTGACGGGAGCAACGCGGTCGCTGTTTCGGCGAAGGCTGGCACTGAATCTGCCCTCAGCCATGAAGCCCATGCCGGTGAGTTCCGCGGTCAGGGCTTCCGGCGGGGCTAAGATCGCCTGATTCCCCACACAGATGTCCTGCCGGACGGGCCCGCTACGCCCGGGGCGGTCACTTCGTGACTTGTATACCGGTCTTGACCACATCTGCTGCATAGGTCCCTCCCGTTGGTCGGGTTGGAGATCGATTATCTATCTCTCGGGCTTCGTGTCTGCTCTCGCTCCGCTACAATCAGTGCGGTGGCGACCAGCTTTCATTTCGATCACGTGATAGCGTTTGCGACCGATCAGGCTGAGCAGCTTCTCCGGACCGTCCCCGCACAGCCAGGAGTCTTCGCCCTGTACGGGGCGCGCAAGGAAGATGCACCCTACCTGACCCAGACCGCCGACCTGCGCCGCCGGATGAAGCGTCTGCTCGACCGCCCACAGCAGCAGGCGAATGGACTCCAGCCGAATTCCAGGCGCCTGAATCTCCGCGAAAAGGTGGCGCGCATCGAATACTGTGTCACCGGGTCCGCCTTCGAGTCCTCGCTTGTGCTGTACCAGGCTGCGTCCTTCTACTATGGATACCCGGAGGCTCGCCGCCGCCTGAAGCTCCACACCCCTTACTTCCTGCGCCTCACGACCGAGAACCCGCACCCGCGTGTGTATACCACGAACCGGCTCTCGAAGCGTGGGCTTGCGCAGATGTACGGACCGTTTCCGTCACGTTTGGCCGCCGAGCGCTACTGCGACGCGGTGCTCGACCTGTTCAAGCTGCGCCGCTGCCACGAAGACCTGCAGCCGTACCCGGATCACCCCGGCTGCGTCTACGGCGAGATGAACAAGTGCATGGAGCCGTGTAAACAGGCCTGCACGCCGGAGCAGTACGCGGCCGAGACCGCCGCCGTGAAGCGGTTTTTCGATACTCGCGGCGAGAGCATGATCGTCGACATCGGGTTGGAACGCGAAGAGGCGTCATCGGCGATGCAGTTTGAAAAGGCGGCGGCGCTCCATGCGCAATGGCAGAAGGTGAAGGCGGCGCAGGCGTTGGCCGACTGGATCGTTCGGCCGATTCCCCGGCTCCGCGCCGTGATCGTCCAGGCAGCGGCGCCGCAGCCGGAGCGTTCCCATTCCGATTCTGATTCTGAAGCCGCGGCGCTGTTCCGGCTGGAGGGCGGCTGTCTCGCCGGCCCGGAGCGGCTATCTACCCGGGGGGTTCGCGCGGTGAAGGAGCAGACCTCTGTCGGCAGCTCCCTGTTCGCGCAGCCCCTGATGCTGCAGGCGGTTCCGCTCGAAGGGGAGCCCGCAGTTGGGAGTTCCGCCAACTCCCCGGAAGACCGGGCGATCCATGCGCTTGGCCTGCTGGAGGGGAAGGCAGGCAAGGCCGGCGATCTTGCCCTGCTGAGCGACCATCTCTCGCTGTTTCGCCGCTGGTACTACCGCCCCGAGAAGCAGCGGATCGGCGAGATCTTTCTGCCCAATGAAGACGGTACGTGGCCCATTCGCCGCATCCTTCGCGGAGCGGCCCGCATGGTGTTGGGCGAGCCGAAGCCGCTGCCGGATGTGCAGCGCGAGGGGGCCAAGCGTGCGAGTGTCCTGCCGGACGGGCCCGCTGCGCGCGGGGCGGTCACTTCGTGACTTGTATACCGGTCTTGACACCACCTGCTGCATAGGCCCTCCCGTTGGTCGGGATGAAGACTTCAGTCGGGTTTGCGGCGCTCGAGGGTGCCGCTGTGTCTGGGGTCGGGCTTGATTACGTCGCGGTTCTCCGGGGCTACCGGGTGGACGCCGAAGTCCCAGACGCTGGAGTTGACGGCCGTGCCGGAGATGACCTCCATGAGGGCGAACTCGCCGAAGTCGAGCGGCTCGGCTGGGGTGATCTTCATCCAGTGGCCGCCGGGCAGCACCTGCGATGTTGTCTCGACGACGTCTTCCTGGCGCTTGCCCGTGCCGAGCAGGCCGATCCGGAAGCTCGCAAGGACACGCGACCCGGTGCGGACGTCGGCCCGGACGATGACGTAGCGGCTGTCGGGTGAACCGCCTTCGGCGTCGTTGATCGCCCGGCTCGTGGCTCCGTGGGTGTCGACCACCAGGGGCTTGCCGCCCGTGTCGCCTACGGTCTGGTCGCCGAGGCGCAGGTAGAAGACGGGGTCTTTGACGTGGAGCTGGATGGGCGAGGTTTCGCCTTTGAGCTCGACGAGATCGTGCGCGGAGGAGAGCGGATTGATGGCGGTGCGGAGCAAGCTGTGGCCGGTGGTGCGGTTGAGGTCCGTGCCGGTCTGGGCCAGGGGGACGAGCTCGGCGGTGTCGTGGAAGGTATCGAGGGCGAGCGTGCCGGCCTGTTCGGGGAGACGCAGGTCCTTGGAGACCTCGGGGGTGAGGGCGGCGCGATCGGCCTCTTCCTTGAGGAGCTCGGGGTCGATGGGCGGGGCTTGAGACTGCCCGGAGGAGGTAGTGTCGTCAGGCCCTGCAGCGGATGTTGGCTGGGCGTGCTGCTTCTCCCAGCGTTGGGTTGCGTCGAGATCGACGAGGGCGAGCGGAATCTCCTCCTGCTCTCCGCCGCGTTCGGCGCTGATGTACTGGACGACCTTGCCGGCGATGCGGTAGCTCATCACTATTTGATAGCTTCCATCTTTGAGGAAGAGCCGGGTGCGATGGGGGGGAGTGTCGGCAGGCTGGAGCGCGGTGTGCTGGGCGGCGGCGAGAATCGATACGGGCAGGGTTGCGCCGAGGCTCCCAAACAGCAGCAAGGCGATCGCACGAAGTCCCGGCACGACACGTGGATTCTTCATCTGGCCTTCCAGTTTAGTGCAGAGCTTAGCGGAGTGCGCTGCCGGGAACCAGCGGCTGGGGCCCGTGGTTGTCGAACTGGAGGCTGAAGGCGAAGAGCAGCGAGAGCAGGTCGCGATCCTGGGTGGTGAAGTCGAAACAGAGCACATGCTTGATTGGATCGACGGGCTCGGACTTCTTTCGCGGCTTGACCGGGATGTTGCCGAGCCAGCATGCCTTGGCCGCATAGGTGGTTCGAGCGGGAATGATGCTGTTCGGGTTGGTGCTGGCCGGTTGCTGCACGGTGGCGAGGGTGATGGCGGCGGGGTGGCCGTCGATGACGTAGTGGGACGGCTCCTGCGTGATGGCCGGGGTTCCGTAGCGCTTGAGCTGGCGCAGGATCTGCTCGCGGGTGAAGGGGCCGAGATCGCTCGCACCCTGGAGAACGCCGGGACAGGTGTTGCCGATGGTGGAGAGCACGAAGACGGAGTTGCCGACGGGGCTGGTGGAGCTGCCGGAGAGGTCGGACTGGACGCACTGGGCGGGGTTCTGGGCTGCGGCGGGCGACTGCTGGGCCGGGTTCTGCTCGGCTGCGGGCTGCTCCGTAGGGACCGCGGTGAACCGGCCGGGGTAGAAGTAGGTGATGTTGAGGAGCGGATCGTGGAAGCTTCTGGGGAGGTTCGAGGACGCGGGTTCGGCTGTCGGGGAAGCTGTCTGGGCAGGTGTTTGGGAGAGGCACACTGCACAGAGGAGAAGCAGAGGGGATGCCGCAAATCGTGAAACACGCCGTAAAACCATACCCCCTATCGTACCATTGCGGCGGGGCTGAAATCGTGTGCGGCGAACCCGCCGATAGCGGATACCATGGAGGCGATGCCCTCTTCCATCTCACCCCACCGTACGCGGATTCTGCTTTCGTTCGCCTGCGTGTATCTGTTCTGGGGCTCGACGTACCTGGCGATGCGCTTCGGCGTGGAGGTGTTGCCGCCGTTTGTGCTGGGGAGCACGCGATTCCTGATCTCGGGGCCGCTGATGCTGGGGCTGAGCGCGCTGTTCGGCTTCACGATCAAGCCGACCCGGCAGGAGCTTGGGCGATTGGCGATTATCGGGGTGCTGATGCTGGGATGCGGCAACACCGCGATTATCTGGGCGGAACAGTACATTCCGAGCGGCCTGGCGGCGCTTCTGGTGGCGGCGATTCCCCTGTATGCGGCGCTGATCGAAAGTGTTCTTCCGCATGGGGAGGGTCTGCCGGCACGGGGGTGGTGGGGCGTCTGGATCGGATTTGCCGGGCTGCTGTTTCTGCTGTGGCCGGGGCTTCGGAGCGGGCTGCGCGGCGACACACGCCAGATTGTGGCCGCGGGTGTGTCGCTGGGTGGCGCGTTCTGCTGGACGGTGGCTTCGATCGTGTCGCGGCGTTCGACGTTCCGGGTTCGGGGGTTTGTGGCGGCGGGCTGGGAGATGGTGTTCGCGGGCCTGTTCGATGCTTGCATCCTGTTCGCCACGAGAGGGTACCATGGCGCGCGGTGGGGGGTGCAGGCGTGGGCGTCGGTGCTGTATCTGGTCACCTTCGGTTCGATCCTGACGTATACGGCGTACCTTTATCTGCTGGACCATGTCGCGGTCTCGAAGGTGGCGACGTACGCGTATGTGAATCCGGTGATCGCGGTGATCCTGGGGGCGCTTCTGCTGCACGAGCGATTTATCGGGCTGGAATATGTCGGGATGGCCGCGATCCTGGTGGCGGTGTTTCTGGTGACCAGCTCGAGGATGAAATCGGGGTCGGCGAGCGCGGTCGATCAGGACCTTGCCGTGGGTCAGCAGATTTAGGCCGGCAGGTGCGGACTGGCTGCCCGTCTTTCCCACGCTTAGAGGGTCAGGTTTGGGGGCTTTTCGGGTGGCGGCGGGGGGTTGCGGATTGGAAGAGGAAGACGGTGAGGATGCAGATGAGCGGTTCGAGGGGGCTGCGGAACCTGGCCTGGACGGTGACGAAGTAGTAGACCATCGGAAGCAGGACGAAGGCGCCGGCGTAGAGGGCGGCGGCAGGTTTTTTTCTCCATAGGGCCAAGCCGAGGCCGAGGAGTCCGCCGAGGCTGAGGAAGGCGTAGTTGAGCTCGCGGAAGACTTCGGTGAGGAGGCTTTTTCCGATGGGGTGGGGGACGCCTGCCCAGAAGAAGTAAATGCGCTTGAGGGTGTAGCGTTCGAACCGTCCGGGGTGAGCCCGGAAGATGGCTTTGGCCATTGCGCCGCGTTCTTTGCAGAAGGCGACCTCGCCAAGCAGGCGGTAGCGTTGCATGTCGGGAGTGGCGGGGTAGATGGAGACGGCCGCGCCCCAGGGGAAGCCGTTGTTGCTTTCGAGGGAGGAGGCGTAGAGTTCGGCTCCGAAGTTTGGCCGCATGGGGATGAACGTGTGGAAGACGATCCAGTTGCGGGCGATCCACGGGGCGATGCAGGCGGCGCACAAGATGGCGGCGAGAGTGGCCCGCGCGAGTGCAGGCAGGAGGCGGCGCGATGTTCTCCCGGGCTGCGGGGTTCCGGCGAGCATCCAAAGGCCGCAGGCAGGGAGGAAGATCAGGAGCGAGGGATTGAGGAGGGCGATGAGTCCCCAGAGGAGGCCGAAGGCAGCCCAGAAGCCGGTGCTCTCGCGGGGGGTTGGGGGCATGGGCTGGCCGATGCCTCGGACCCGGAGGGCGATGACGAGGGCCCAGGTGAGCAGGCAGGCGGTGATGGCCATCTCCCATACCCAATGGACGGCATATTGCATGGCGGCAGGGTAGAGGGCCCAGATCCAACCGGACCAGAGAGCGGCCTTGCGGCTGAAGCTGCGGTAGGCGAGCTCGTAGACGGCTACGGCGGTGAGGGCGGAGAAGACGCTATTGATGGTGAGGATTGCCCAGGCGGAGAGCGAACTGTAGACGCCGAAGAGCTTGAAGACACCCGCGAGAAGAAGGGGGTAGATGGGAGGGCACCAGGCGGTGGGGCCGGAGGGGGCGAAGAAGGGGTCGGAGTATCCGCGGCCGGTGGCTACGGCGCGGGCGATGCGTCCCATCTCCCAGCCGAACGGAAAGTGGTTCTGGAAGGCGGTGAAATGGTAGCTGCGGGCGAGGGTGATGTAGAGGACGCGGACGGCGAGGCCTGCCCAGAACATGCGCCAGGGGAGGCGCGGACCTGGGGTACTGCCCTTCATCCATGCGAACAGGCGGGTGAACATTGCTGCTTGATTCTAGAGTAGATTCGCGGTTGGCGCGGGGTTGCAGGGCTGGTCGGGGGAGGCGCCGCATGTCACTTTACGCGCAGCCGCTTCTGATAACAGAGAACCCGCAGCCCCGGCCGGAAGCCCAGACCGATCTCACCCGCGGGCCGATACCCCAGCTTGGGAAAGAGCCGCTGCGTCGCCGCATTCTCGGTGCTCGTGTCCACACGCATCACAGCGATTCCGCGTTCCGCCGCTATCTCTTCCGCCTTGCCCATCAGGGCAGTCGCTATGCCCGCTCCTCGCAGTTCAGGATCGACCGCCAGCCGATGCACCACCACTGCCTCTTCTTCAACATTCCAGTCCGCCTGCGCGTACTCGGGTTCCTGGTCCTCGGTGATGGCCGCCACACCCACAATCCGCACCCCGTCGTCCGGCTTATCGACCTCCGCAATCCACAACTGTCGCAGCGCAACATCCCGCTCAAATACGTCCCGGCTCGGATAGTCCACGTCCCACTGCGTATTTCCGGCAGCACGCATCAGGGGCACCACCCGGCCCACCATAGCCATCAGCGCCGGAAGATCCTCCCGCACAGCAAGCCGAATCAGCATATCGCCTCTCTTCCCGAGTGTTTGCTCTTGTCGTTCCATCCCGCTCAACTGTGTTGTTCCCCCAATTCGCACTGATCCAACTCTTATCCGTCTTTGTTCCCCTGATCACCGGGACGCTTCGATCCGCGAGCTTCCGCGCCAATCCGCGGTCGGAGTGCCAGTGCCTTTGATCGGTTTATCGGTGCAGACCGGTGTCGAGCCGTTCGGCAGTGATGGTGGTCAGCCCGTTACATAATCCGAAAACGTTCCCGCATCAATCTTTGAAATCGCGGCCGCCAGATCAGGTCGTACGCCAGCTCCTTGCCCGGAAACATGGCCAGCGCCGCCTTGCGGCTATCGGCGATCATCTGCGACGCCTCATCGATGCTGAGCGATCCATCCTGCGCGATCACCTGCATCACCATATTCATCATCATCTGCAGCCGGCGAATCAGCTTCTGCTCCTCCGCCCGCTCCTCGGCGTTGACCGCCGCAACTTCGGATTCTGTCCTGTTCAACTCCATCGAAAATACCCTCCCGATAAAGGCGTCTACTTATCGACCGCTCAAGGATTGGACGCGCCAACGACCTCCCGGATTCCGCCGTCCCGCCCTAGCAAGAACGTGGTCAAGCCGAACTCGTCCGTTCGATACAGTCTGGACCGTGCCTGCGCGATTCGCTCGATGACTTCATACCGGGGGTGCCCAAATGTATTCCCCGAGCCTACCGATACCACCGCATCCTTGGGCGCAGCCGCATCCAGAAACTCCTGCGTCGTCGACGTCCTGCTGCCATGGTGCCCCACCTTCAGCAGCGTGACCGGAGCCACCCGCCCATGCGCCAGCATCGCCCGTTCGCTCGGCGCCTCCGCATCGCCTTCCAGCAGCACCGAAGCCCTGCCGTACTGCATTCGCATCACCAGCGAGTCGTTGTTGCCCGGCGCGCCTGCATTGGCATATCCCGGCTCGGGCGCAAGCATCGTCACCTCGGTCCCGGCCCACGCAACCCGTTCGCCCGCATGGAAGTGCCGCACCGGGATTCCCAACTGCGCCGCCTCCGCCAGCAGCGCACGGTACGCCTCCGAGTCCGGATCGATCCCCACCCACAGCTCCCTGGGCCTGAAGTTCCGCATCACGGCCGGCATTCCGCCCATGTGGTCGCTATGCGCATGGGTCAGCGCTATGACATCGAGCCGGCGAAAACGCCGCGACCACAGGTAAGGCGATACCACCTCTTCCCCTACATCGAACCGGCTCGTCGCCTCAGCCGCCTCGGTCACGCCGCCCACCGGCCCGCCAGCGTCGATCAGCATCGTCCCGCCGCCCGGCCCCGCGACAAAGATCGAATCTCCCTGCCCGACATCGACCGCCGTAACCTCCAGCGCACCCGTCGCCCGTACCGCCTGCTCCGGCCACAGCACCATGACCGCGACCGCGGGAAGCACCGCAACGGCTACCCACGCCCACGCACGCGACCGCCGCACCGCCCAGCAGCAGAACGCCCAGCCCGCCGCCAGCAGGGCCACCCACCACACCGGCCCGGGAACCCGCAAATCCGCTGCCCGAACCGCGCTGATCCTCTCAATGAGCCCGGTCACCCCATGCAGCAGAAGCGCAGTCGCGGCACCGGGCGCCACCGCCGCCCACGGGCTCACCAGCATCGCGCAGAACGTCACCACCGCAACCGGAACCAGCACGGCCACGAGCGGCACCGAAAGCATGTTCGTCGGCACCGCGAACATCGTCGCCCGGTGGAAGTACACCGCCATCGGCAGCACCATCACCAGCTCCGCCACCACCCCGATCAGGCACAACTCCACTGCCCACAACCCCCACCGCACCGCCAGTGCAGGAAGCCCTCTCGCCCGCACCCCAAAGGCATCGGCAAAGACATCGTTCCACAGCCGCAGCATCACCCGGAACTGCGCCACGCGCGGCGGCATCCCGGCGTCCAGCCACTTGTCCCCAAGATGCGCCGCGGCATCCGCATACGGCAGGAAGCTGCGTTCGCCCAGCGGAATCGCGATCCCGCCAATCGCCACGATCGCCAGAAACGTCATCTGAAAGCTCGCCTCGAACAGCGCCCCCGGCGACCACACCAGAACACCCAGAGCCGCCGCTCCCAGCGCATTCAGTACATTGCGGTCGCGCGAGAATAGCCGCGCCAGCAGGAAGACCACGGTCATGAACAACGCCCGCTGCACCGGCGCGCCAAACCCTGTCAGCAGCGCAAAGCCAAAGGTCAGCACGATGGTCAGCAGGGTGACCAGCCACTCCGGCAGCTTCAATCTAAGCGCAATCCAGAACACCAGCCCGGCAAGCAGCCCTACGTGCATACCCGACACGACAAACAGGTGAAAGGACCCTGTCCGCTCGAACCCGACCCGCTGCGTTTTGTTCAGCCCCGCCCGGTCGCCGAAGAGCATCGCATTCAGCATTCCGGCGTCATCCCCGCTCAGGCGCAGCAGCCGCGGCAGCCCCCGGTTCGCGCGCGACCGCACATAGCCCGTCACCCGCCCCGAAGCCCAGCTCTGCGCTGCATAGACCTTGCATTGGATTTGCGCCGCAACGCCGGCCCGCTCCCGAAGGTGCAACTCCTCAACCTGCGAAGCCCGCACACTCGCATGGGTCCCGATCCCCTGCGCCAGCAGATAGTCCGCATACTGCCATGCCCCAGGATCGCGGTACCGCTCCGCCACCTTCATCCGCATCGGAGCCTCCACCACGTCGCCGCATCGTAGCAAAGGTAGGACAACACCCCCTCCCGTCTTACTTTTGCCCGTAAGGTAGGACGCCGTACTCACTCCAGCGGGTCTCGGCTCCCTCGTACCTCGATCCTCGGTCAGGTTCACCCTCACGCCGCCGACGACAGGAACCATCCGCGACACATCCGGCGTTACCTCCTCGACCGCCTCCACCTGTAGGTCGACCGAGAGCGCCCCCGCTGCTACGGCTTCCTCGTCCTCTTCATTTTCGGGCCACCAGCCCGTCTCCCGGTCCTGATCGGGGTCCTGAACCCCGTCTATCTTGAGCGGTACCAGCTGCCGCACCCGCACCACCCGTCCGCGAACCTGCCGGCTGAGCCCATCCGCATACGCCTGGAGAGCGTGTTGTGTCGGAGGCACGGGCTGAACCTCGGCGCACCAGAAGCCCACCGCGATCCACAACGCCGCCAGCGGCAGGACAGCGACCCGCAGCGACCACCGCAGTCCCACGATGCAAAGCACAAACAGCGACACGATTGAAGCCAGCAGCACACCAGCCGGTTGCCAGCTTCGGGCCAGCAACTCTCCAGCCGCGAACCAGCACGCCGCCGCCAGCAGAGGAGCCCGCCTGAACTCCAGCGCCGGAACCCGCGCCAACGCCTTCGGCCAAAGCGCCGGATCAGGCCCCTCCGTGTTCTGAGCGCGAGGTTTTCCTTTTTGCATTAGGCTTCATACTAAGCGAACGGCTGTTGGCAATCTAAGTCGATGCCGCGACTTCGGCAGCAGCGGGTCGCGGCGATTCGTTCGTAGACACTGCGTGGAAATCGTTCAGGCAAAGATAACTGCCGTACTGAGGTGCAGGAGAAGAATCTTGGTTCGTAAGAGCGCGCTGATCGTGAAGTTTGGCCAGATAGGCGACGTGATCATGGCCATTCCGGCGGTGCACCTGCTGTATCTGCAAGGTTTCGCGATTCACTGGCTTTGCGGCAAAACAATACAGCCGCTACTTGAGTGCTACTCGTGGATAAATGTAATTCCGGTCGACGATAAGGCGATTCTCTTCGGGGGCCTTTCCAGGCGAGCCGGAGCCATTGCCAGTTTGTGGAACAGGGTCGCCTTGAGGAGGTACGATCTGTGCGCGACCCTTTACTACGATCGCCGCTACCGTGTGCTGATGCTTCCGGTTCGAGCGCGGCAGAGGTTATCCCTTTCTCACCGGTCCAGGGCAACGACGCTGCTGACGGGACGTCATCACACGGATGAATATGCACGCGTGCTCCTGGGTCTGGATGACAGTTGCCGGGAGCAGAGCCACGCTCCTGTCCGGCCCGATCGTTTGCCGCCTTCGCCCTGGCCGGACAAGGCTGCAGCGCGGCGCATTGCGATTGTGCCGGGCGGCGTCCAGAACCTCATCCGGGAGCAGGCTACGGGCTCTCTGCCCGAGCAGGCGTTGCGGCGCTGGCCGGTGGAGCGTTACGTCGCGCTCGCAAGCCGTCTGGTTGAACGCGGGTGGGAGGTGGTGCTGCTGGGGGGGAAGGAAGATACCTGGGTGCGGCCCTTCTTTCACGGGCTTACCGTGACCGATTGCCTGGGCACCCTGTCCCTGGCGCAGGTGGTGAGCGCCTGCGATACCTGTGACGCGGTGGTTACGCACGATACCGGCCCCCTGCATCTGGCGGGCCTGAGTGGAACATGCGTGGTGGGGATCTTCGGACCTACCGATCCCGCTACGCGTGTGCCGCGGAGGAATGAGGTGACAGGCGTATGGGGCGGCCAGGGATTTGCCTGCCGACCGTGCTACGATGGCCGCGACTTCGCACCATGCAGGTTCAACGGATGTATGCATCAGGTGACAATGGACCTGGTGCTGCGTGAGTTGGATCGTCTGCTGGATGCGCGATCGCAGGGGGCGCCTGGTCCCTGGAGGGTTGTCTGCCCGGAAGGAATGGGAGGCGGGCTGAATCTTCCGACATTCTGAATGAGCTTTCTGCAACTTTGGTGGTAATAGTGGGTTCATGCACCGCCTGTGCAGGCAGGGACTGAAGGTGTTCCTCCTGTACTATTCGACAGCCCTGCGCCCGAGATGTGGTTCCAACTGGTTACAATAGAGCGTGTGAGCTAATCAGGTCGACGGAGGCTTTTCCTAATGCGCGTGCTTTTTCTGAACCCCCCTTTTCACCCACGTTTCTCCCGGGAGCAGCGCAGCCCTGCCGTGACCAAAAGTGGAACTCTCTATTATCCGAAGTGGCTGGCTACCGCCGCCGGTGTCGCGATCAAGAACGGCCATGAAGTGGATCTGGTCGATGCTCCCGCGGGCGGCTTTTCCGTGCAGGCGGTGATCGATCGCATCGCAGCCAAGAACATTGAAGCCGTGGTCTGCGATACCTCGACCCCCAGCATTCTGAATGACATCAGCGTGGTCGAAGCGATGGTCGCCGCGAATCCGGCGCTGCATGTGCTGATGGTCGGACGCCACGTTTCGTCGCTGCCCAAGGAGACGCTCGCCATGTCGAGCTCTCTGCAGGCGGTGGCTATTCGCGAGTATGAGTACACGGTGCGCGACTGGCTGGAAGCGAAGGCCTGCGGGGCGGATCTCTCCGCGGTGGATGGGCTGGTGTGGCGTCACCCCGAGACGGGCGAGATTGTCAGCAACAAGCAGCGTGAGGCCATCAAGAACCTCGACGAGCTGCCGTTTGTCTCCGAGGTGTATAAGCGCTTTCTGCACACGCCGGATTATTTCTACGGGCATTCGCTGTGGCCCCTGGTCGTGTTCGACACCAGCCGTGGCTGCCCGTATCATTGCTCGTTCTGCGTCTATCCGCAGACCTTCAGCGGCCATACGATGCGCTACCGCTCGGTTGCGAACGTAGCTGACGAGTTCGACTATGTTGCACGCGAGATGCCGGAGATCAAGACGGTGATGCTCGAAGACGACACGTTTATCGTCAGCAGGCCGCGTACGCTGGAGCTGGCAAACGAGTTGATTCGCCGCGGCAACAAGCTGCCGTTCGACGCGAACTGCCGGGCCGATATCGGGGCCGAGGATGAGCTGCTCTCGACGCTTCACAAGGCCGGTGCGCGGCTCTTCTGCGTCGGCTTTGAGAGCGGGGACGTGGAAGTGATCAACGGCATGAAGAAGAACAACGACGACCGCCGGGACGCGAAGTACCACGAAGAGGCTCACAAGTTCGTGCGGCGCTGCCAGACGGCGGGCATCATGGTGCATGGCTGCTTCATGGTCGGGAACCTGAACGAGACGCCGGCCAGCATGGAGAAGACCCTGACCTTCGCGAAGAAGCTGCGGCCCGACACGGCCCAGTTCTTCCCGATCATGGTTTATCCGGGCACGGTTGCATACCAGGAGGCCAAGAAGCGCGACTACATCCAGATTGAGGATTGGGGCGCGTGGCTGACCAAGGACGGTCTGCATAACAGCGTGGTGACCCTGCCGAATATCACGCACGAGCAGCTTGTCAGCTTCTGCGATAAGGCGCGGCGCAGTTTCTACCTGGCTCCGTCGTACCTGGCGTACAAGCTGAAGCAGTCGATCATGGATCGCCGCGAGCTGCAGCGCAACGTCAAGGGCTTTGTCACGCTTTCGAAGTATCTGCTGAAGGGAAGCGACCACGACAAGGCAGCCAAGACCGAGGCGGCCACCAAGCCCCAGGGCGCGACGGCATAGCTCAATCGATGGATGATTCAGGACAATCTTTGGTACTGGAGCAGGGAAAAGGGATGATGGTTGGTGTGAAATCAGCATCGATCATCATCCCTACCTTTAATGGCGCACGCCGTATCGGATACTGCCTGGACGCCTTGATGGAGCAGGTAGCAGGGCGCGAGGTCGAGGTGCTGGTCGTCGACGACGGCTCAACCGACAACACGGCTGCCGTGGTCGCGGGCTATCCTTCGGTTCGGTTGATCTCACAGGCAAATGGAGGGCCCGCGACGGCTCGGAATCGCGGGGCCATGGAAGCGAGGGGAGAGATTCTGCTGTTCACCGATGATGATTGCGTTCCGATGCCGGACTGGCTCGACGCCATGCTTGGTCCTTTCAAAGACCCTGAGGTCGTTGGGGCAAAGGGTGTCTACCGCACACGTCAACGGCGGCTGGCTGCCCGCTTTGTGCAGGTCGAATACGAAGACAAGTATCACCTGATGGCAGGTCTTCCGGAGATCGACTTCATCGATACGTATTCCGCTGCGTTTCGCCGCGAACGCTTTCTGGAGATGACCGGATACGACACGTCTTTTCCGGTGGCGTGCGCCGAGGATATCGAGCTCTCGTACCGCATGTCGGCGCGGGGGTGGAAGATGAAGTTCGCACCGGCGGCGGTGGTCTATCACACACACCCCGACACGCTTTCGAGTTATCTCAGGAAGAAGTACAAGTTTGCCTTCTGGCGTGTGCTCGCGGTGCGTAAGAACCCCGGCAAGGGCGTGAAGGACAGCCACACTCCGCAAATCATGAAGCTGCAGCTTCTGTTTGCACCGGCGCTGCTGCTTGCCGTGGTGGTCGACCTGACGGTGCGGCCAAGAGTGCCGGTGACGGCGCTCGTGCTCGTCGCCTTTCTGGCCAGTACGTTGCCGTTCATGTTGCGGGCGATGGCGAAAGATCCTGTTGTAGGGCTGGTTTCCCCTGTGCTGCTGGCCGCGCGCGCCTGTGCGCAGGTGTCGGGCGTCGCCGCCGGCCTGCTCTATGCCGCCCGCCAGCCCGCAGAGACTACCCGCTCGGGCTAGTTCAGAGCGGTTGCGATGTCCTGCCGGACGGGCTCGCTGCGCGCGACGCGGTCACTTCGTGACTTGTATACCGGTCTTGACCACACCTGCCGTGAAGGCCCTCCCGTCGGTCGGGATGAAGAACCGAAGACCGGGGTACACCTTACCTGTGCAGATGCAGTTCCGGGGTCCAGACGAGTTGCAGCCAGCCGCTGGTGTTGTGCTTCGAGCCGGGCATGTAGGACGGGATGAGGAATCGCTCGTATTGCGTGAAGATCTGCGCCTGCCAATTGCGGTTGATGGCATAGGAGCCATTGACGAAGCCGTCGGTGATGGTGCTACCGCCCGGAAGGAAGTTCGTTCCGCCCTTGTTCTGGCGATAGCCTGCCTCGACGCGTGTGCGGGCGGAGAGCCAGTAGCCCGTGCGGCCTTCGATGGCGCGGGAGTCCTGCCCGATGGCGCTTCCGACGAGGAAGCCTTTGTTGGTGTTTCCGTCGAGGTATTGGCTATTCGTGAAGAAGTGATATCTACCGAAATCGACCGCCAGGCCTTCGGAGCTGGTGGCTTCGACGCGCAGGTCCATGTGCGGCAGCAGCGGCAGGCGTGCGAAGTAGATGCCGGGGTTCCAGACAGCACGGCGAGGCGCGTCGATCGGACTTGGATCGTCATCGGAGTAGGCGTCCGCGTAGAGCGTGACGATGCGACTCAGGAAAGGCAGCCGATAGCTGAAGTCGAAGTTGCTCTTCCGGTCTCCGGGATCCTGCGGGTCTCCGTAGCCGGCGCTTCCGCCTCCGCCTCCAGCGCCTCCGCCTGTCGAGCTGAAGCTGAATATATTTTGTCTAAACGTGTGGAAGGTGATGGGGTGCCCGACGCCCCAGAAGATGGACCAGCGGGTGAAGCTGAGCTCGAGATTATCGCCTAGATTGATGTCGATCTTCTGGCCGTTGTACCAGGGGCGAGCCGGGTACTTATGGCCGGAGAGCTTCCCCAGGACGAAATCGAAGCGATAGGTGCCGAGTGAAGGGAGGAGCGGTATCGGATGCGGGCGGGTCGACACGAGCCGCAGGTTGTAGGTGGGCTCGGCGTTGCTGGAGAAGGCGAGCGGTCCCATTGTGGTCGGGCCCCAGTAGAGCTCCTGTTTGCCGAGGGAGAGCGCGTTGCCCTCGAATGCGACGCCCGCATAGAGCTCGATCGGGCGTTGGCGTTCGTAGGCGGACCGCTGGGCGATGGGAGCGATGATGGGATCGTTGACCTGGGAGCGATCAAGCTGGTTGATGAGGTTGTTCACTTCGGGCGACTCGGCCGGATTGCCTGGATCGTGCTGCTGCTCCTGGCGATCGTAGAAGAACAGCCGTCCCGAGTGTGCGCGGACGGAATAGCCGGCGATGGCACTGCTGCCGCGCCCGAGCGGGCGGCCAAAGTCGTTCCACCAGGTCTGGCCGAAGTGGAAGCTGTCGGTGATCGCGGGACCGGCAATCGTACCGTAGCGGGCGTATACGGACTCAAGGCTGAGCGACTGGTAGTAGTTCGGCTCGGTCTCAAGCTCGTTGTGGAGATCGGAGATGATCCGGTTCGCTGCGACCAGGATGCCTGGGCTGTAGGACTCCGGCGTGGTCGCGAGATCTTCGGCCAGTTTGAGCTGCCGCAGACACTCCTGACGGGTCCACGGACGGATCGAGACGCTCTGGCCGGGGATGAGACCCATTGCGGCCAGCCTGCCGAGGGCCGGGTAGATCCAGCTATCCATGGGGACGTTGGTCGAGCCGATGCTGTCCGGGTCGGCGTCTTCATCGAAGAGGCGGGGAGGACGATGCGCCACGGGAGCGGGGGAAAACGAAGCCGCAACCTGCTGGCTTGCTTGTTGCTGCTGCTGGGGTGAAGCCTGTTGCTGCTGAGGTGAAGGCGGTGTCTGCGGAGACTGGGTTTCCTGCTGCGCCGGCTGCTGGGGCTGCTGCTGAATCGTCGCCTGTTGCTGGACCGGTGGCGGCGGTTGCTTGATAGGGTGCGTACGCGGCGCGCCCTGCTCGCCCGGCATGGGCGTCGCGTCGAAGGGGTCCAGCCGGAAGTTGTGGTGGGCGCGGTAGACGTAATGGCCGATGAGCCAACCTGCGGCGCTGCCCACCAGCACATCGGACGGAAAATGCTGATCGGCGAGGACGCGGCTGGCGCTGACTCCGGCGGCCAATCCGTACACTGCTGTGCGGGTGACCCAGCCGGGATATTCATCGCCGATTACCGAAGCCATGGCCCATGCGGCGGTGGCGTGATTCGACGGGAAGGAGGATGCAGTCGGGCCGGAGCTGAAGAAATGTCCTTGCGCATCGTTGATGTTGGGCCGGTCGCGGCGGGAGATGAATTTGATGACCTCGTTGACGACGAGGCTATCGCCCAGCGCTTCCCCGGTGAGCAGGCCGGTCTCGTGGGCCTGGGGCGCATCGTGTCCGAGGCTCCACAGATACATGCCTGCGGGAACGGCTCCCAAGGCCACCACGCCTCCGTCCGAGATTGTCGTGAAGTGCTGCTGGTCGTTGGGACGGATGTGGATCAGCGAGGTCATCGTATGGTGGTCGCTGCCGAGAAGCACACCCGTGGCTGCTCCCAGAGGAAGCAGCCAGATCGCATCCGCGGGCCGGACATGCAGCGGGCTGGTCCAGATGGCCTTCTGGTCCAGAAGAAATCTTCGCGGCGTGCCGGCGAGGGTAACGTCCTGCGGCTCTGCGGCCTTTTCTGTCTCCGGGGGGGCTGGCGCTTCGGGGCTCTGGGGCGCTGGCGCGTCGGGGAGCGAGGAGGAAGAGGAGCTTCTCGAAACATCCTCCACCGCTGCCGTCAGGGTGTCGTTCTGCGCGAGGCAAAAGCGGCCGGCGGGCAGCAGAAAGGCTGCTGCGAGACATAGGGCGGATCTGAAAATCGGGCGAGTAAAAGGCATTGGCGACGTTGGTAAAGGCAGGTCCGCAGCCTCCTGAAAGAAAGCGCATCCCCTTGCAGGAGGCTACCATAGCTGACCATCGAACCGAAGTCTATGGGGTGACCTGCGGCGCCTGGTAGATCTCCGCTTCTATGATGTTGAGGACCGCCTTGCCGTCTTTCGGAACGGGCGCGATGCCGGAGTTCTCGACCTTGCCGGTGATCTCTTTTGTACCGGCGAACTGGCCTTCGTCCTGAGGGGGCCCGGTGAGTTCAATGCGCACGCGTTCTCCTCGGACCGGCTTCAGCGGCAGGGTGCAGTAGCCGAGACTGGTCGGCGTCAGTCCTTCCCAGACCATTTTTCCATCCACCGTGACGCGCAACGGATAGCGGTGCTGGCGGAAGCCGTTGAGCTTCAACTCCAGCTCGCTCACCGTTGCCGGAGAGGAGATCGTGTACTCGATCCACGCATTCTTCAGGTCGCCGTCGCTCGACCAGCCGGTGGTTTCATCATCGTCGTAGCTGGCCGCGGTGTTGCCGGGGTTCGATCCGGCAGTGGCCGACGATACGGACAGCGCGGTTCGCGTGATGTGGAAGGACGGAGTAACCGGGGTGGGGCCGCGGTTGAGATAGGAGACGAGGCCGGTGGCGGGCATCTCGGTTGAGACGCCGTTCTCGACGGGAACAGATCGTGACGAAAGCTCAAGCGTAGCTGGCCTGAGGCCGTCCGCTGTGGCGGTCAAGCGGATGGCTCCAGCCGTCGGGGTGGAGCGCAGGATGACGCGGTTCACGCCGCCCTCGACCGGAAGCGTCTTCGAGAGGATGTAGTTGTCCGGCCCCTGCGCGATGCCGCCACGCCACTCCGCGGCTCCGGTCAGCTTGAAATCGATGGTATTCAGAGCGGTAGGACAGCGGTTGCCCCTGGAGTCGACGACCTCGACATCGACCAGCGCCATGTCCGCCCCGTCGGCACGAAGACCTCCGGGTCCGGTCTGCAGCTTCAGCCGGAGGGCAACGGGAGCGCCGGCGGTCTTCAACTCAGCCGTCGCGATCTGCCGGCCTGCCTTGTCGAATCCCACAGCCTCCAGCGTACCGGGCTCGAAGGCGACCTTGTCGAAGGTGAAGAGGAAACGGCTGGACTGCACGCCGTAGCCGAGCGATCTGCCGTCCAGCTTCAACTCGACCTTGTCCGCGGTGGAGACGACATAGACCGGCTTGACGACGCCAGCTGCGTAATTCCAATGGCCGATGATGTGGATGCCGGGATGCTCGACATCGACCCAGCCGTTCCACATCACCTGATGGGCGAAGTAGCCGTCCTTGGGCAGGCGCATCGCATCCACTTCGCCGCTGCGGCGGTAGTCGTTATCTCCGCGAAAGTGCGTGTTGGAGTCGGAGAAGATGATGTTGACGCCGCCGGAGCTGACGCGCGTGCCTGTGCCTGGACGCTCATGCCAGTAGTCGAACCACCGCCGCACATCTTCTACCGCGTGCGAGTCCTGATTGCGGTTATAGAGCGGCGAGTCCTTGTGGAATGGAGGCGTGTCGTTGTCCCAGAACTTGCGTGCGCCCTCATCGCGGGAGTATTCATGTGCCCACAGCGGCTTACCCGCGCTCTTGTCGATATAGAGCATCTCGCCCCCATACTCGGCCACGGTGCTGGAGAGCATCTCTCGTGCGCCGATCGCGCGGCCGCCATGCGGATCGTACTCATCTCGCACCCTCTTCATATCCCGCATGTGGTCTTCGGAGATGCCCTTGTTTCCCGACTCGTAGAAGAGGATGCTCGGGTTGTTGCGGTTGTAGATGATCGCATCGCGCATCAGCTCCACACGCTGCTGCCAGTGCCTGCCCGACGAATCTCCTTCCGCATCGCCCGCAGGCATGGACTCGATCAGGCCCACGCGGTCGGATGACTCCACATCCTGCTTCCACGGCGTGACGTGCATCCAGCGCACGAGGTTCGCGTTGCTTTCGACCATCATGCGGTTGCTGAAGTCGCTCATCCACGGCGGCACCGACAGTCCGACCGCCGGCCACTCATTTGTCGTGCGCTGTCCATAGCCATGCATCTGGATCACGCGGTCGTTCAGCGCGATCATCCCGGAGCCGAACGCCGTTTTGCGGAAGCCGGTGCGTGTCGTCACGGTATCGACCGGCTTGCCGTCCACCGCAAGCGTCGTGACAACGTCGTAGAGATAGCCGTAGCCCCAGCTCCAGAAATTCAGGTTGTCCAGCACCGCCTCGGCGTGGAGCGTCCTGGTCTCGCCGGGTTGCAGCGTTACCTCGCCTCCGCTCATGTGGCCGACGACCTTATTGTCCATATCCTTGACCTGCACGAGGTATGTGACCGTCTGCGGCGTCGCTTCTTCGTTGCGAACCTGCGACTCGGCGAAGACCTTGGCGATATGTTTCGCGATGTTGAATTCACTGGCCCAGATGTAGGCGCCTGTCGTCCCCAGGCCGGAATAGAGCGGCAGTGTCTGGTAGACCTTGCCCGTCACATGGAGCCACACGCTTTTGCTGATGCCGCCGTAGTTCGCATAGAAATTGGTGTTGTTCCAGCGATAGGTCGTGCCGGTCGCCTTCTCCTTGTAGTCCCAGCGATTGTCGGTGCGCACGGCCAGTACGTTCTGCTGCGGGGCAGGCAGCACAGCGTCCGAGATATCGAAGCCGAACGCCATGACGCCGTCTTCATGCAGTCCGATCGGCTTGCCGTTGAGAAAGAACTCCCCTGCCTGGCGGACGCCTTCAAACTCGAGGAATATCTTTCTGCCCGTGCTCGATGCGGGCAGCCGGAAGTGCTTGCGGTACCAGGCGACTCCCGTCGGCAAGTCGTGGATGCTCACGCGGAATGCTGCGTCCTCGTTCCAGGCATACGGCGTGGTCACATGCTTCCATGCGGAGTCGTCGAAGGCCGGCTGGTCGGCGCCCGCTGGATCGCCCACCTGCACCAGCCATCCCGGATTGAAGTTGTACTTCGCGCGCGCGGGCGTAGAGCTTTGTGCGGAAAGCAGTCCGGTGAAAGACAGAACTGCGAGACAGACCAGGACCCAGCGCGACACGGCGAACCTCTGCATGAATAACTCCCGGAATGCGGGCCGGCCGGCTCCTTCGGGCTGCTGTTTTGCGCAGCACAACGCCCAGGCCTGCATCGCATCATCCCCAGAATGGTAACGGAAATCCTGCTGGAATCACGCAAAATTGGAAATTATATTCCTATTGGTATATCGTTGGCGCCTAAAGCCATGCGCTTCCAGAGATTCCGGACCCGCCTCATTCCTCATGCTGTACGAAGGCCGCGAGCCATCAACTCCGCCCGGACCCGCAGCCGGTCCGCCTTGCGCTGGATCTTCACCCGCAGCGGGGAATCTTTGGGCATCGCGTCCTTTGCCTCATCGAGCAGCAAAAGCCAGTCGTGCCATTCGCCGGTGGCATTCTGTACGGTATCGAAATGCTTCGCAACGTCCGCCGCGATTTTAGAGTCATCGCTTCCGGTCTCGGCGATGTAGCGCGCGGTCTTGCACGCCTTCCGAATTGCGTGGAGTTCGTCGTCATCCGCAGGTTCGAGACCCCGGATCGCGTCCGAAAGCCAGTCCCGGGCTGCGCTTCCCAGGCCGGCGCCGCTCCAGTGGAAGTCGACACCAGGAGCAATCGCCTCCTCCAACTTGCCAACAGCACGGTCCAGCCGGTGTCGATCTTTCGCCAGCCGCTTTTGAAGACGCTGAGCGGCCTTTTTTCTCGCGGCGCTCAGATCTTTCTTCAGCCGCTCGGCATCGCGGTCTGTTTTGAAGGTGTCCATCATCTCCCGGTGCACGTCCAGGTCGCGGACCTCGCCGGCTGCGCGCCGAAGCTTTCGGAGTGATCTTCGGAATGCCTTCGCGTTATCCTGGAGACCGGAAAGATCCGCTGAGCGAACCAGCAGTTCCAGGATGGCTTCGATACGCCGCATGGTCGAGCGCAACCGATGTACCGCCTTCGGCTTTGGCTTCTTCAGGCAATCAGCGCTTACGGATTTCAAGATCTCGAAATGGCGGAGAAGAGCGACCACAGGTTCGGGCATCGCACACCTGTATTGAGAGATGCACATTCGCCCGGGTTGGTGGTTAGCGGTCCCGGGAAGACGCAAGGGGCTGGTAATAGCGGGCATCCGGTGCGGCGCAGCCCCTGCATAGCGTCGGCGCGCCATCACCATGGCGAACCTCGCGATCGTAGTTGATGCCCTCTCCGCACATCTCGCACACAATTCGTGCGGACTTGTAGCCCGGCATCTCCCGCGGATGGATCGGCACGCTGACCCACTGCTCGCTGAAGAGGTCGCCGTTCGGCATCTCACGATACGCCAGCATCTGCTGCTGGTTCTTCTGCTCGACGTGCGGATAGAGTTCGCGGGCGCGCTGCTTGGACGACTCCAGTGCGGCGATCCGAATGCCTTTGTAGACCGGGGTCTCGCCTGCCGGCGCAAGCGGCGAAGCCAGATCGACAAACGTTGCCGCCATCTTGCCCCAGTCGCGAAACTTGATGGCCCGCTTACCGAGCCGGCAGCCCGTCACCACCGCGATCGCATCCGTCGCGCAGCGGTCGATCTCGATGAAGGTCACCAGACGCTTGCGATCGGCCCCCCTGGGATCATCGACTCCGAGGCGCTCGCATCCCAGCATCGCCATGCGCACTCCGAGAATCTGGCCCGCGCAGAGATGGCCGTGGGCAATTTCCGCTTCGTGAAGGAGCGCATCAAATGTCTGCATGAGGAATGATACCGCTCTGTGGGCGGCGGCCTGCCCTGTTCGCGGTTGACCATGCCGCACACCGGAGGTACTATACGAGGCCCGAGGTTCCCTATGAACGAGCTGGCGACGAAGATCCATGCACTGCTGAAGCAGAAAGACCAGCGAATCTGGTCTATCCGTCCGGACGCCTGCGTTTACGAATGCATCGAGCTGATGGCCGAAAAGAAGGTAGGCGCGCTGCTGGTCATGGAGGACGGCCGGCTGCTCGGCATCGTCTCCGAACGGGACTACGCCCGCAAGGTCATTCTGCAAGGCAAGTCGTCGAAGGACACTCCCGTCTCCGAGATCATGACCAGTCCCGTCATCTTCGTCTCGCTGCAACACACCGTTGAAGACTGCATGCACATCATCACGAAGCACCGCATACGGCATCTTCCGGTCGTGGATACGGGCACGGTCGTCGGCTTGATCTCCATCGGCGACCTGGTGAACTGGCTTATCAACGAACAGGAAAAGACGATCCGGCATCTTGAAGCGTACATCTCCGGGGGCGCGACTTAGCTTCGCGTGGCGCTCGAAACCGGTCGCGCTGGAACCGGAAAGGGCCATTGAAAAAGCCAGCGCAGGTGAAACCTGTCCTGCTGGTACCAGATGACGGCCGGCAGAACAGTTGCGAGCAGCGTGGGCACAAAGAGTTGCAGCCAAAGTTCTTTGGTATGGAAGGCCCTGAGCAGGACTTCGCGCCCGAATCCCTGGCCGAACTCGCTCAAGAGGAAGATGGCCAGCGAGGCACGTCCAAACCAGGCGAGCGCATTGCCCAGGGCGTGCTTGTCCAACACCCGCGCCAGCAGAAAGAGTCCCCAGGTCCCCGTCATTCCGAGCTCGATGTACGTCCATTGCGTCGGCTGCCCGAAGAAGTCGATCATGGCGACCTGCAAAGCGGCGAGGAGAGCGAACCCCGCCGCGGCGGTCACCACCCGCACCCGCTCCAGGCGATAGATGCGCGTCCCCACCCACATTCCGGCAGCCACAAAACAAAACTCCCGCAGCACCTGATTGGTGAGCGGCGGCCCGAATGCAGGCGTCATCCCCACCAGCGCCGCGACCGCGAACCGCAGCCAGTTCGGCACCCTGATCGTGAGCAATGCGATCATCAGGCAGACGAACAGGACGAATAGAAACCAGCTCGCCTCGCCATCTACAACATTCAGCAGAAATGCCTTCCATTGAAAGACGTGATCGCCAGACCGGAAGCGCGCCACCAGCGGTTCCATCACAACACTGATCAGGGCGAACAGAACATACGGGTACAGGATCGTCTTCAGTTTTTCGGCCGTGAAGCGCCGGGGACCGCGTTTGGCAAGACTGCCCGCCACAAACAAACCCGCAACGAAAAAGAATGCCGGCATATGGAAGCTGTAGATGAAGGTGTCGGAGAAGTAAGCCCCCGGTGTTGCCCACCAGCCGCGGTGAATCATGCCCTGGGCGGTATGGCCATATGCGACCAGGATGATCGCAATCCCTTTCACGATATCCACGACGTTCGAGCGCACACCGCTGGTGATCGGCTCCAACCTGTCCGGTGATTGTGCCTGTGTGCTCATTCGCCCCGTCGGCGCGGCCCGTTGGCCGGGCGATACGCTCATTCCGCTGCATTTACCATAACTTATTGTTGTTCCGCTTACCGTTAGGCGCATTTCAGCGGCCAGCATAGCCGCAACTAGGCTAAACTAGTGAGGACGCGCACTTTCCCCGAAAAACCACACCCAGGCGCACAGACAGGATACACAACGCAGTGAGCAACTCTACCGCAGTAGCCGTTAAGCCCATCTTCAACATCGCCATTATCGCCCACGTCGACCATGGCAAGACCACCCTTGTCGACGCTATGCTGCGCCAGAGCGGCACCTTCCGCTCCAACGAGGCCCTGACCGACCGCGTCATGGACTCGAATGACCTTGAAAAAGAGCGCGGCATCACGATTCTTGCCAAGAACACCGCTCTCTACTATCACGACAACAAGATCAACATCGTCGACACTCCGGGCCACGCCGACTTCGGCGGCGAGGTCGAACGCGCCCTCAAGATGGTCGACGGCGTTGTCCTGCTCGTCGACGCCTCCGAAGGCCCGCTGCCCCAAACCCGGTACGTGCTCTCGAAGGCGCTTGAAGCCGGCCTGACGCCGATGGTCGTCATCAACAAGATCGACCGCCCCGACGCCCGCCCGCAGGAGGTACTGAACGAGGTGTACGACCTGTTCATCGACCTCGATGCCGACGAGTCGGTCCTCGATTTTCCCGTCCTCTATACCAACGGCAAGCTTGGCACCGCCACTGCCGATCTGGCGACGCCCGGCACTGATCTCCAGCCTCTGTTCGAGCAGATCGTCCAGACAATTCCGGTCTCGAAGGGCGACCCCGAAGGCGCAGTCCAGATCCTCGTCACCAACCTCGACTACTCCGACTACCTCGGACGTCTCGCCATCGGCCGCGTCTTCAACGGCACGATGCGCACCGGCCAGGAGTACTCGGTCGCCAAGATCGACGGCACCTTCACCAAACATAAAATCACCAAGCTCTTCAGCTTCTCCGGCCTGAAGCGGACCGATATCGACGAGACCCAGGTAGGCGATATCGTCGCCATCGCCGGCATTCCGGGGATCTTCATCGGCGAGAGCTTCTGCGACGTGGAGAATCCCCAGCCGCTGCCGCAGATCATCATCGACGAGCCCACCATCGCCATCCAGTTCAACGTCAACAACTCGCCCTTCGCCGGACGTGAAGGCAAATTCGTCACCTCGCGCAATCTCCGCGACCGCCTCGACAAAGAGCTCCTGACCAACGTATCGCTGAAGATGCAGGACACCGGATCGCCCGATTCCTTCAAGGTACTCGGCCGCGGCGAACTCCAGCTCGGGATCCTGATCGAGATGATGCGCCGCGAAGGGTTCGAGCTCATGGCCAGCCGTCCTGAGATCGTCACCAAGAAGATTGACGACCAGGTGATGGAACCGGTCGAACACCTCTCCATCGACGTGCCGGAAAACTTCGTCGGCACCGTCATCGAGCGCCTCGGACCGAGAAAGGGCGAGATGACGAAGATGATCAACCACGGGTCGGGACGCGTGCGGATGGAATTTCGCATTCCCAGCCGCGGCCTGATAGGCCTTCGCTCCGAGATGCTGACCGAGACCCGCGGCACCATCATCATGAACTCGATCCTCGACGGCTACATTGCCTACCAGGGCGAGATTCCGCAGCGTCAGTCCGGCGCCCTGATATCAGACCGCCAGGGATCGACGACGGCGTATGCCCTCGAGGGACTTCAGGACCGCGGCATCCTCTTCGTCTCCGATGGCGTTGAAG
This sequence comes from Edaphobacter sp., assembly GCA_965277265.1. Lineage (GTDB taxonomy): Bacteria > Acidobacteriota > Terriglobia > Terriglobales > Acidobacteriaceae > Edaphobacter. The sequence continues at coordinate 2,548,958 of CBDICF010000003.1, read as the reverse complement.
TGTACGAGGGCATGATCGTCGGCGAGCACTCGCGCGACAACGACCTCGACGTCAACTGCGTCCGCGAGAAGAAGCTCTCGAACATGCGCGCTTCGGGATCGGATGATGCGGTCCGCCTCGTCCCCTTCAAGGCCCTCACGCTTGAGCAGTGCATTGAGTTCATCGCCGACGACGAGCTGGTCGAGGTGACTCCGAAGTCGCTCCGCATGCGCAAGAAGGTTCTCCAGGCCAACCGCCGCCCCCGCAAGGGCTCCAGCGAGTAGACCGAGACCCCATCCATTACCTGAACCAGAACGGCTGGATCTTCTCCTCGAAGGTTCGGCCGTTTTCTTTCGAGCAGGCCGCCACCCCGGGCAGTATGATGTCGAAGACCATGCCGAGGCGCCTACCCGAAACGATCAAATCACGTTGGCTCACTTTGCAGGTACGCGTCACCGAGAGGCTGTATTCGTCACGCCGCTCGCCAGGCCCGGACCACCTCGCAACCGGAGAGCGCGGCGAGCGTGAAGCCCTCTTCCACCTCCGACGCCTCGGCTATACCATCGTCGCCACCCGCTGGAAGAATGCGAAGTTGTGGGGCGACATCGACCTGGTCGGCTGGGACGGTCCCACCCTCTGCTTCATCGAAGTCAAGTCGCGGACCCGGCGAGATATCTCCACCGCCGAAGCAGCCGTCGATCGCGATAAGCGCGACATGCTGCAGAAGATGGCCAAAGCTTACCTCCGCAGCTTCCCCGAGCCTCTCCGAGCGGAGATCCCCGTTCGCTTCGATGTCGTGTCGGTATACTTACCAGCATCGGGAGCCGAGTTCGAACTTTACCGCGCCGCCTTTGGATGGAGCTAAATCCGGGCGCCGCGTGGCATCCGATTCCCGCAGCAACGATGTCTAACCACCGTGAGGTTGAAGAGCAATGACGCTGTTGAACGCACCAGAGTTTGACGCCCGCCGCGAGAACCGCAACCGCAATCTGCTGATCGGCGCCGGAGTCCTGATCGCGGCGCTGGTCGTCGTTTGCCTGGGAGGCTTCCTGCTCGGCCACGGCTGGTTTTTCTCCAACCTGCCCATGGAGCACAAGGTAGACAAGTTCTTCGACGCACTCCAGGCCAAAGACTACGGCGAGGCGTATGCGATCTACACCAACGACCCCGACTGGCAGCAGCACGCCAAGCAGCACGCCGACTATCCGCTGAAGCGCTTCACCGAAGACTGGACCAGCGACAGCCCCGTGGGCGGCCCGATCGTGTCGCACCACGTCGACATCTCGAAGACCGATGGCAGCGGAGCTTTTGGCAGCGGCGTCATCGTCGCAGTGAGGGTTAACGGAGACCACAAGATCTTCATGTGGTACGAGCGCAAGGACGGCACCCTTACCGAACCCGCACCTCACGAACTTCAGTACAACTAGGCGGAGGCGCTACCAAGCCTTGCGTCTATTTGTACTCTGCTGCAAACGCGTCCGCCTCGCGGTTCATCTCCTCCGCGCTCGCGTCATGGGACAACAGCATCACTCGATAGCGGAAGGTCGCGGATTGACCTTTCTCGATGGTGTAATTGAACGCGGGCTGCTTCGGATCAAAGATGCTCCGGCCGAGCGGATTGGCGGCAAACAATCCATAGCCGCGAGCGTGCCAGTAAGTCGGATAGCCCGGGTTCTTCGGGTTATCGATGATGCCGATCGAGACCACATGCTGGTCGGCGTCATGACCGGTCAACGTACACCAACGTCCGCGCGTCCCCCACACCGCACCGCCCTTCACGCCTTCGCTGGTGAGATACACTCCGGTCGCGCCGGACGTGTCCGCGCTTTCGACCTTGGTCGGGCGGCCATTCGCATCCATGAAGATGCCGCCCTTCTCGTCCGCCGATTCCAGCCAGTGAGCGACCCGTATCCCGAGCAGCCCTTCCTTGTCGTCGTTGAAAATCGCCTTATCAAGCGCCGTCAGCGTCGTTACCTGATCGATGACACGAGCATCTTTCTGCCGGCTGAAGACATAACGCGTCGTATCCTTCAGGATTTCCTTATTCTCGCCCGTGATCCAGACGGACTCGACCACCAGCTCGCCCCTGTCGGCCCCGCTCCTGGTGGAGACGATCTTCTTTTGAAAGATCGTCCCCATCTTCGCGCGGCCCTCCGGTTTGATCGCATCCGAGTTATTCCAGAAGTCGAACCCGTTCACGTTGCCGTAGTTGAACCACATCCCTGCGTGGTGGGGGTGATCGACGCGCTCCCCTGCCCGGGGCTCCAGCGGATAACCGCGCGTCACCGTAATTCCTCCATCGGTAATCAGCGGATAGAGCACCGGTTTTTTCAACGAAGTGGGCCACAGGTAGGAGGTAAACGGTTTGCCATCAATGGTGATGTCGACCCGCCGATGCGCTTCGTCCGCTACGACCTGAACGCCGTTGCCGGCCGCCTCCGCAAAATGACTTGCACCCACTCCAAAGCCTGCAACCAGAAGACCCAGCGCCAGCAGCTTACGCATAGACCTTCCCTCCGACCATCACCTGCTGCGTCTTGTCGTCGAAGGTCACCTTCTGACCGGTCTGGATGGCTGCGACATTCATGCAAAGCGCAATGGAATGGCTATACCCCGCCTCGATGCTCGCGTTCGGCGTCTTGCGCGATCGCACGCACTCCATCCAGTTGCGCATGTTTGCCGAGGTCTGCGGATCTCCCTTGGTGTCGGCCGCGGTAGAGACAGCCTCAGATTTTTCACCCAAAGACATGCTCGGCAGAAGGTTGGGCTGCATCTTCATCTCCGCCGCGTACTTTGCCTGCAGGCCCCCGGTCGGGGTGACAGTCTGCTTATCCATATCGATCATGCCGCCGTTGGAGTAGTACAACTCCTTCACGCCGCCGGCGGAGTTGGTGAAACGAGAGGTGTACTGCACCTGGAATCCCTTGCTCATGTCGTCCAATGGCCCGTAGTCGAACACCGCCGTCATGGTGTCCCAGTTCTTGCGCCCATCCTTCCATAGATAAATACCGCCATTCGCAACGCAACTGCGCGGATGCGGCAGACCTGTGAACCAATGCACCGTATCGATCTGGTGGACCAGCCATTGGTCGGGGATTCCGGACGAATACGGCCAGAAGAGGCGAAATTCGAGATAGTGCCGCGCATTGAACGGCTCATACGGACGGTTCATCAGGTATCGCTTCCAGTCCGTATCCTCCTCTTTCAGGAGGGGCACTACGTCAGGCCGCCGCCACCGCCCGGGCTGGTTCACGTTCCAGCTCATCTCCACCATCACGATGTCGCCGAACTTGCCGGACTGGATGTATTCGGCAGCCTTCTGGTAGCTTGGCGTGCTGCGCCTCTGCGTCCCCACCTGCACGATCTTGCCTGTCTTATGGACCGCGGCGCGGAACAATCGCGCATCCTCCATGGTGTGAGCCGTCGGCTTCTCGACATAGGCATCGCGCCCGGCGTTGACGGCTTCAGCCCCGTGGCGCGCATGTTGGAAGTCGGCAGTCGCAATCAGGACCGCATCCACATCTTTCCGCGCATACAGTTCGTCGTTATTGCGCACCGGAACGACCGTATTGCCGCTGACCTTCTGGATGTAGGCCGCGCCCTCCTCGCGTCGCCGGTTCCAGATGTCGGAGACCGCGACGAACTCGAAGTTCATCTCCTTGGCATGTTGCGTAAAGGCGGGGATCAAGGCGCCCTTCATGCGGTCGCCGCACCCGATGACCCCAACCTTGACCCTATCGTTCGCACCCACGATAGCCGCATAGCTGGTCGCGTTCCACGACACCGCCGTAGCCGCGAGGGCAGCCCCGCCCAACTTCATGAAATCCCTGCGATTATTGTCCTGCAATGCCATTCGATTCTCCATCTCGGTTTTACTGGTTGAACTAGAACGTGATTTTTGCGGCCGCCTGGAAGACTCTTGCCTGCCCGGCGGTGCCGTTTACGGTGGATGTGACCTGCCCGAAGGTGGCAGAGTTGATTGGCTGGCTCGTTCCGATATAGCCGCTGGTGCTACCCGGTGCGGCAAAGTTTGGATGGTTCAGCACATTGAAAGCCTCGAAGCGAAGATTCAACGCCAGGCGCTCATGCACCGGGAAGGTCCGGGTCAGAGCGGTGTCGACCTGCAGCAATTTGGGCCCGCGATAGGCATTGCGCCCGGAGTTGCCGAAGGTTCCCAGGGCGTTCGGGGTAAAGTTGGCGAGGTTGATGAATTGCGCATTCGTCGACTTGCCGCTCCGGATCTTCGTGCCCGTATACAACCCGACCGGCGTGACCAGGTTTGGACGGTCGTTGCCCGTGGCTGTCAGCGAGTTATCCACGCCCGTCGTTACATTGAACGGAGTTCCATCGGTGATATGCACCAGAGGCGCGATCTCCCAGTTGTTGATCGCCTCGCCCTTCCATCCGGTGAGGCTGAAGTGGCTCGATGCCACAAGGGTGGTGTTGAAGACATCTCTGAAATCGAATCCGCAACTCGCGCGATCTCCCTTCAGGTTATGGATATTCTGCACCGTTGTGCCGGCAATGTCACCGGGGTCGTCCTCAATGTCGATGCAGTGCGACCAGGTGTAGTTGGCCAAGAAGACGAAGCTGCTCGACGCACGATGCTGGATTGTCGCAATGAGCCCGTTATACGATGCATTGGCGCCGGATTCGATCAGGATCGAGCCACCGCCACCGCCTTTATACTTCGGACCCTGGGCAGGATTGGCCAGAGTGAGAGCGTAACGCGATGCCTGGTTGCCGGTGGTGGAGCATGCAGCGCCATTACAGGTTCCAGGAATGTATACCGCCGGGTTGAAGGGGTATCCATACGGATTGTGGTTCGATCTGTTTCCGATGTAATCGAGCTGAAACTGCCAGCCGCGTCCAAACTCCTGCTGGACGCTGGCCGTGTACTGGAAGACATAGGCCGGGTGAAACTGCTGCGGCAATACGATGAATTGGCTTTGCGGCAGGAACTGCACGGAGGCCGTCGGCTTGAACGGCTGCGGAAACGGATTGGTCGGTGTAGAACCGTTCGACCATGGACTGCTGAAGTTCAAAGGCACGCCGACAGGAGTGTTCGAGATGGTCTGCGCGTAAGGCGGATTCTGGTTGACCCGTTGCGCGGTGAACAGATTGGGACTGTCGTAGACCATCGCCCCACCGACGCGGAAGACGGTCTTGCCTGTGCCGAAGGGATCGAGCGTTGCCCCGACGCGCGGAGAAAACTGCCAGGGTGAGTTTCTGGTGAACTGCCTGGTCACCCCCGGGTCGCCGTAGAAGAGGCTGCCCGCGGGAGCGTTGGGATAGACCGTGCTTACGGTGTTGCTGAGAAAATCGCCCATGTTGAAGATGGAGCCGCGATTGAAGAAATCGACAGGCATGTACAGCGGATCCCAGCGCACGCCGGCGGTCAGCACCAGGCTCTTCGTGGCATGGAACGTGTCCTGCACATAAAGGCTTGGAATGGGGGAGCGCAGGGCGTTCTGCTGTGCCTTGCTCTGCTCGAACGTGTTCAGGGCACCGGTCAGAAAATCGAGATTGGCGTCCGCGCCTGTGCCGCCTGGGCTGCTGCCGTTCGGACCCTTCTGACTGTAGATGCCGGAGATGGTGAAGTTCCCATTCGATTCGTAAATATTCGAAATGTTGAGCTGGGTCCTCACGTACTCCCCGCCAAAGCCGATCTGGTGTCTGCCGTGGACCCAGTTCACATCGTCCGCGAAGGAGAAGATGTTGTCGTTGAACGTTGCGGGCGCGCAGGTTCCGCAGTAGGAACTCCACTTATTGGTCAGCGTCAGCTCAAGCCCTACCGGCACGGCCGTATAAAAGTTCGTGAGGCCGATCGTCGCCGGGCTGATTCCGGTTCCTGCCGGGCCGCGAACATCCACGCGCCGGTTTCCCGTGGCGTGGAACGAGTTCACCAGGTTCGCGGTGATGACATAAGTCTCTCCCAGCGTGAGTCCCTGGACGCGCTCGGTGTTGCCTGGCTGGGTCGTGATCAGAACGTTGGTCGGGGAATAGAATGCGGGAGCCGTATAGCCGTCAAGCAGGTAGCGGCCATAGAAGCTGTGCTTCGAGTTGATGGTCCAGTCGACGCGGGCGATGAACTGGTTCTCCGTCGTCTGCAGCGGAATCGCATACGTCACCAGCCCGCACGGGTCGGTTGTCGCCGGAAGGTACTTTTGCAGAGCGAGCGCGCTGGCGTTGAAGATACCCGAGTCGATATGGTTGTTGTTCAAAACCGCGCCAGTCAGCGGATTCAGCAGTTGAACCGCCTTGCCGTTCGCCTCGCAGGTAGCTCCATCGGTGACCGAGAAATCGCCGGCCAGATTCGCCGCCGTGGGTACATGAGCCGTTACCGAGGCCTGAGTCGAGGACGCCTGGGTCCGCTGATATCCGCCAAAGAAGAACAGCTTGTCCTTGATGACCTTTCCACCAACGGTCCCGCCATACTGGTTCTGGTGCAGCGTGTCCTTTGAGGTAGAGAAGAAGTTGGTCGCATCGAGGTAGTTGTTGCGGATGAATTCGAATGCAGTCCCGTGCCACTCGTTCGATCCCGACCGCGTCACGACGTTCACCAGCCCGCCCGGGTGCAGACCGCTCTGCGCGCCGAGGGCTGTCGTCTCCACGCTGAACTGTGCTACCGCATCCGGGAAAGGAAATGGCAGATTGACGTTGGTCATGTAATCGTTGTGGTCGCCGCCGTCGAGCCGGTAGTCGGTTGCATTGCCCTGCCCACCGCCGACCGAGACGACGACCGAGCTGAAGAAGGTCTTGCTTCCCTGCAGGTCGCTGTTTGCGTTTGCGTTGACCGATCCGCCCGAGAGCGTGATCAACGAGGTAACCTGCCGCCCGTTCAGAGGCAGCTCTGTCAACGTCTTCTGGTCGATCGTCTGCTTGAACGAACTGTCTTCTGTCTGCAAGGCCAGACCACTCGCCTGGACCTCGACCTTCTGGTCCGCACCGCCAACTGTCATCGTCACATTGATCGCGATACTGCTACCAACTTCGAGGACGACATTCGTCTGCTTATATTGCTCAAAACCCTGAGCTGTTACCTCGACCGTGTACGTCCCGATGTCGATATTGGGAAAGCTGTAGAGGCCGTTCGAACTGGTCGCGGCCGTACGCTTGACCTGGGTTGCATTGTTCGTGATGGTGACGGAGGCATTTGGAAGGACAGCGCCGGTTGCGTCGGCGACCGAGCCCTGAATGCTGCCTGTTCCAGCCATCTGCGCGTATCCCGTTGCGGCGAACAGGGCTGTGGCAATACAGAAGAAGATTGCCATCCGAACTATCCTGGTCCAGTTGCGAATCGAAGCGCGTGCTTGCATGAAAGCCTCCAAAATAAGTGTTCAACCGGGGCGAAGATTGGCCGCTTCAGGTTCCGGCTCGCTCTATTACCCTGACCTCTATCCCAGTCGCTGCTGGTTTCGTTCTGTAACCCGTTCCGGCTTGCTTGCGATGCGGATTCCGGGACTGTTCAGCCGGATTCTGCCGACCGCGATCTCTGCAATTCTGGAACTGCGAAAGCCTAAGAGGTTGGACCTGTGTAGTCAAGCCCTATTTTTCCTTTACGGAATTCTCTCCGGGAAACAAACAAATTGTTCGGGTAGACGCCGCCGTGAATTGCACGATCTCGGGCGCCGCTCGGGCTCGGGGATTGGGATAGGCGGCCTCTTGTGGTATTCTTAGCACTCGGCAGATACCCCTAAGGGGGTAGAGGTCAGGAGCTTTCACCCTCCTTGCGCCATCCGGTTTTACGGCTTGATCTGAGGCATTTTATCGCTCAGGCTTGTTCCCGGGCGCCTCTGCGATACAGGATTGGAGCAATCGTCATGGCAGCCAAATGTGATCTCTGCGGCAAAGGTCCGCAGTTCGGCAACAACATCTCTCACGCTCACAACACCACTCGCCGTCGCTGGAATGTCAATCTCCAGCCCGTCAAGGCGCAGGTGAACGGCGTAAGCCAGCGCATGCGCGTGTGCACCGGTTGCATCAAGACCGGCAAAGTCGTTAAAGGCTAGAGTTACCCCAGTTTACAAGCAGAACGCTGCCCTGGCCGCACCACGAGGCGACCAGGGATTTTACTGTGTGCGTAGCTTATTTCTTGTTGAAGCTGAGCGAAGCGCTGTTGATGCAGTACCGCATCCCCGTCGGCTTCGGTCCGTCCGGGAACAGGTGGCCGAGATGAGCGCCGCACCGGGCGCAGTTCACCTCCACCCGCCGCATCCCAAGCGAGTTGTCCTCGTGCGCCGTGATGGCGTCGGGGGAGACAGGCAGCCAGAAGCTGGGCCAGCCACTGCCGGACTCGAACTTCTTGTCCGAGGTAAACAACGGCGCATCGCAAGCTCCGCAATGATAGACACCGTCATCGTGATTATTCACGAGAGCCCCGGTGAAGGGCCGCTCGGTCCCACCCTCCCGCATGACATGGAACTGCTCAGGGGTGAGCAGTTCGCGCCACTCTGCTTCTGTCTTGTGTATCTTCTCGCCCTTATCCGTCGTTGTATCGGCCATCGCTCAACCTCTCACTGTTTAGATGCTTGAGACGCGGCTATGCTGCGGGCGTCCCTACGGCGATGACTTCGATCTCGACCAGTGCGTTTCTCGGCAGGCCGGCGACGGCTACCGTCGAGCGTGCCGGGGCCAGGACCCCCTCGGGTGCGAGATAGCGGGCATAGACCTCGTTCATCGCGGCGAAGTCGGCCATGGACTGGAGAAAAACGGTTGTCTTGACCACCTGGGCCATGCTGAGACCGGCCTCCGCGAGCACAGCTTTTACGTTTTCGAGCACCTGGGCGGTCTGCTCGGTGATGCCGCCGGGGATAAGTTGACCGCTGGCTGGGTTAAGCGCGACCTGTCCGGAGGTGAACAGCATATCGCCAGTCCGGATGGCCTGCGAGTACGGGCCGATCGCGGCTGGGGCAGCTTTGGTGGAGATGGCGGATTTGTTGGGCGCTTTCGTGGCTGTGTCGCTCTTGGATGTCTCTTTCATAGAGGCTAAGTCTATATCTTCCGCCGCCGGACGCAAGCGGCTCGGGAGCTTGCCGCGTACGCAAACCGTCGCAATCAAACACCGAACAACAACTCAGCCCGTTCCTGCTGAACGAAATGTGAACGGAGCTCTGAGCTGCCTGGCAGCCCTGGTCTAAAAGACCAGGCGTCCGCCAAGCTGGACTCCTCGGGGAATGTTTCCTTGCGAGGTGATCTGTCCGAACGTGCTGCTGGTTGCCGAAGAGACGATGGGAGCCGCAAAGCTTGCGTGGTTCAGAGCGTTGAATGTTTCAAACCGCAGTTGGAAGAAGGCATCTTTCCTGAAGCGAAAATCCTTCAACATCGACGCATCCAAGTTGTTGATTCCATCCTGCCGAACGGACGATATGGTCTGAGGCAGGGTGCGAAGGTGATAGGCAAACTGGTCGGCGGCAGCTGTGTCGAAAGACGAGCTTAGCGCGCTTCCTGTGGTTTGCCGCGGACTGACTTTGATGTCCTGCGACGTCTGCCCGCTCGCCAGAACGAGATCGGTTGGGAAATAGATCGGAGCACCGGTCTGGTAGGTGTAGATTCCATTGATTTTGAAACCGCCGAAGATCGCATCCATCACACGTGAATCGAGGTTGAGCAGCTTCCCTTTACCGATGGGCAGCTCATACGAGAAGCCTGTGACGAAATGGTTGGTGCGATCAAAGGGAGAAACCCTCCGGGTAAGGCTTGCGTCGGTGTCATTCAAGTACGTCGTGGCTTCTATCAACTTTGAAAAGCTATAGTTCGCGATGATGGAAAGCCCCTGGCTCATCCTCTTTTCGATCCGGAAATCCAGGCTGTGGAAGCTGGAGTCTCCTTCCGTGTTGTTCTGTTCGATGACGCCGGAGGTAAGGCTTGGGACGCCTGTTGTTCCATATTCGGAAGGAAATTGCGGATAGGCCGAGAGCAGTTGCGCTCTTGTGACCGTCGATCCATTCAGGTTGGTGCCAGGCAATAGTCCTCTGTAAGGATTGTTGACGCTGCCGTTGTAGGATGCAGCCAACGTGTTGTCGCGCGTGGGCAGGGTGCTGAGGAACTGGCGCGGTACGACGTTCAACTGCGTCGCTCCGATTGGCAGATGCACGGAGTGGTTGCCGACGTAGTCAACCTCCAGCAGCAGGGTCGGAGTGATCGACTGCTGAACGCCCACATTCCAGCGCAGCGAGTATGGGTCGTGAACCTTTGGAGCGGCGAAGGTGACTGTCTGTCCCAGGAATGTGCTTGCTCCCAGAGAACTCCCCGGTATGGGCGCGAACCCGGCAGGAAATGGGTTGCTGAGAGCGTTCGCCGTCCGAAGGTAATTGTTGTTCGTAGCTACATACGGCGTTGTCCCGGTGAACCCTTCATTATTCACTACGGCGCTCGACGAAGTCGTCCCATTCGCGCCGAGGTTGGAGAGATTCAACGGCTGGACAAACATCGCGATCCCGCCGCGGATCACCGTCTGGCCATTGTTCGATTTTGGCGAATAGCTGAAGCCGAAGCGCGGGCTGACGTTATGCGAGACCGTCTGGTAAGGAGCGCCATTTCTACTTCCGGCAGGATAGGTGAGACCGCCCAGCGTGTTGAATCCGGATGCAGGCACCTGGGTGATTGGGCTGGCGGTATAAGCCGCTGCAGCCGCTCCCGACACGTTCGTAGGCGCAGAAGGATTGAACCCGCTGACCACACGGCTGAGCTTCTCCATCTGCGGAGACTGGTGATCGAACCGGAGGCCAAGGTTCAGCGTAAGCTGGTCGTTCACGCGCCAGTCATCCTGCACAAAGAGAGCGGTGTAGTTTGCATGAACGTCGGTCGCGGTTGCCTGGGTGTAGTCGCCTGCGGTGGGAAGCCCGAGAAGAAAGCTCGACAGCTCGTAAGCCACCGGCTTCGGAGCGGCTCCCGATGAACTCGACTGCACGAACGACGGCCCGAAGGTGAAGCTGCCGGCTGCGTCGCCAAAGGTCACGAGGTTCAGGATGTACTTCCGCCCATCTGCACCCGCCTTCAGGGTGTGCCGGCCTGCCACCTTGACGACGTCACCGAACAGCTGGAAACTCTGCGAGGGATCGTTGCTCGCGCCGTTGAAGCCGAGTGGCTGGAATGTGCTGAAGTTGAGGAACGGCAGCATGGGAAGGCGGCTTGCCGCGGTCATATACGATGGAAAACCAACCGTTTCAGGCGTAAACGTCGTGCTCGCCGGATAGGTGTACTCGTAGTTATCGGTCCAGTTGGCCCGCACATCAAGGACAGTTGTCGGGTTGATCGTGAAGACCTCATCGACCGTTGCCCCTCGATTGCCGCGGGTCGACCCCTGTCCCGTGCCGCCGTTGTTGAAATAGTCGAACTTATGGTTAATGCGGAGGTTCCGCCGGTAATCGAGGAACATATGGCTGCGCGTGTTCATATTCCAGTCGACCCGGACAAACTCGTTGTTGAAGGAGTCGGTGGCTGGCGCGTTGCTGATGTAATTCTGCGTTCCATCGGCGTTTGCCGCCGCAACATTCGGAGCGGGGTAGAGGTTCAGGTAATTGAGCGCCACAGGATCGAGCGGAAGTCCCGCTGCGGCTAGATTATTATTGGGAATCGGGCTGCGGTTAACGACCGTGCCGGTCTGTGTCGCGGTAAACGGATTGAAGATCTGGTACCCATTGATGCTGCCGTTGGCGCAGTGGCTCGTATCGGTTCCCAGGTATCCGTTAGGGCAGCCCAGGGGCAGAAGCGCGGAGAAGTCTCCCTTGCGCTCGGCAAGTGTGGGGACCGAAAGCGGCACCGACGAAGGCGAGGAGTCGGGCAAGCCTTCCGCGGCCACGAAAAAGAAGAGGCGGTCCTGCCCGTTGAAGAGCTTCGGGATGCGGACCGGTCCGCCGAACGTGCCTCCGAACTGGTTGAAGTGAGATACCGGGCGTGGCTTTACGTTGGCCGGGTTTGAGACATGCTTGTTGAAGTAGGAGTTGGCGCCGAGATTGGAGATTACGCCGAATTCATAGAGCGAACCGTGGTAGCTGTTCGTTCCAGCCTTCGTGATCTGGTTCATGACACCGCCTATCGTATGACCGAAACCGGCGTCAGTGTCGAAGGCGCGAACGCTCACCTCCTGTACCGATTCCTGGATCGGGCTGTAGGCGATTGCGCCGCTCCAGGTGGTGTCTGGGGCGCCATCCATGAGGATTTCGCTGGTCTGTTGCGGTGTGCCTCCGATACTGAAGCTCGACGCGCCATTGTTATCGAAGGGGTGGACCTGCGAGGGGTATGAGGTCGCGACCACACCGACGGCAAGCTCTGTGAGGACCAGCGGAGTGCGACCGTTGATTGGAAAATCCTCCACCTGGCGCGTCGTGATTACCTGGCCGACCGACGAGTTCGCTGTGTCGACAAGAGGTGCGGCAGAGGTTACGTCAATGGTGTCCTGCGCGCTGCCGAGGGGGAGCACAAGATCGATGACCGGGTGCTCCGCCGACTGCAGGGTCAGGCCGCCGCGTACCACCTTCTTGAACCCGTTCATCTCGACGGTGATCTCGTAGGTGCCAGGAGGCAGAAAGGGAACAACGTATTGTCCCGACGAATCGGAGGTCGTCTTGTTGATCGTACCCGTGTTGGTCTCGCGGATGGTCAACTGAGCACCTGCAACAACGGCACCCGACGGATCCGCTACGGAGCCTGAGATAGTTCCGCGAAACTCCTGGGCGCGCACACTTACCCCGGAGGTCAACGTCAGGAAGAGGACGAATAAAGCTGCGATAAAATAAGAACGCATGGAGCGATCCCGGCATACGAGGCGGAGGTTCAGTTGGACTGCCATGTTCGGTCGGCCTTCGTGTGGCGTACGCCACTCTAAAATGTGCTTCTATAAGAAACAGGGTCGACTATAGGGGAATGCGGCGAAAACACAATGCTGTCTAGGTGACAAACATGTTGTAGACGGGTTACATGCGGGCACGATCAGAGTTGGATCAGACCGCGCGATTCGTACGTCGGTACTCCAGAAGCTCGCCTGTGATCTCGTCGCGCAAAGCAAACGACAATCAGAGCGCTCGATCGCCGCCCCTGAAGTGCAAAGCCTTGTTGTAGGATTGGTTTGCTGTTGTGAAGAGGCAGGAATCCTTTATCGGAGCTCGCGGCTTGCCACGTACGTGGTCTCGGTCGGCACATCGTCCTTGAACCGTACCTTGAGCACAACCTGGTAGTAGCGTGGAAACGAGCCGCCTGACTGTGCTTTCAGCTTCTCCACCACGATCTTCGCGAATCTTGGGTCGGTAAACCACTGAACCGCGCCCACGTAACCCGCTGAGCGATTGCTCGTAAAGCTCTCCACCTCGCTGCTGCCCAAAGGTCCGGGGAGATGGGTTACGAGCGCATAGACGACTCCCTGTTCGGAGGGAGCGGTAACATACTGGTCGGCATAAAGAGACGGCTCGCCCGCAGCGGCCCGCAGATTCCGGACTCCTTCCAATACTGGAATCAGCTGCGGCTCGATCGGTAGAGCCTGAGCCTGTTCGAAAAACAGATTCTGAACACCGACAAACACAATATTGTTGTCAGCCAATTGCTGCCATGTGAGTTGACTCGCCTTGGATAGCGAAAAGAGTTGAACGTGAGGTCCCAGCAATCGCCCGAGCAGAAAGGATGAATCCACCTCGCCGAACGCTGTGTAGTAACGGCTCGGCTTAAGGTCTGGATTCTGCAGCGCCTTCCGAATCGAAGTCACAACCGGCGACCTCTCCACCTCACTCCACTGGTTGATAGAACGATCGCGATAGTAAACGCCGGGACTGGAGTGCATCTCGACAAATAAGGGATCTTCTATGGACACGATGAGCGGCCGCTTCGAAGCCACAAAGGGCGCCCAAAGGGTCTCGAGCTCCGGACTGAGACCAGGGACGGGCAGAGTGTCTTTGGAGCGGGCCAGCAGCGGGTGAATCACCACGTAGCCGATCGCCACGAGCAGCATGCTTGCCAGCATCCCCAGAAGGACGCCTTGGATGAACCGTGTCCCGTCCGGCGCGCCAGGCACTGCAACCGGTAAACTTTTCGTTGCAACCGGCGGCTCCGGGATGGATAGCGCTGAAACTGAATCGGCGAACGGTTCGTTAATGCGCTCTTCGAATACGAGCCGGAAACGGCCTTTCGGCAGGTCGATCAGAATGGGATCGTCTTTGCCGTCGCCGCGATAGTACTCCGCCAGCTTCTGCCGCAGCCTGCCTACCTGGATGCGGACCGCCGAATTGTGCTGCGGATCGTACGATGCAGGCTTCCCCAGGCCTTCGATAGCAACGACGTACTCCTTTAGATTGTCTGCCTCGCCGCGAGCCGCCTTGTCATACAGATAAGTAAGAAGACGTCGCAGGACCTCAGAGGTACGGAACTCGTCGCTGCGAACAATTCGTTCGATCTGGTCGCGCAGCAGTTCTCCTGAGACCGCCTTCTCTTCAGCCACCATGCAAGAGGAAATATCACTTTTCAAAGACGACTGTCAATGTAGCCATCCGGGCGAGCGGGAGACAGGTCCTGGTGGCGAGCGGCGTCACGACGTGCAAAGCTACACGCGCTACAAGTGACATACACGTTCATCACTTGTTGTTTGTCGCTCGTCGCGCCGCAATGCAGCTACAGTGGAGGTGCTGACGTCCAGCTTCGGAGGCGTACAGGCCAGGAGAAACCCCTTGAATACGAACCGCCGCCGTTTCCTTTCCACGTCTCTCGCAGCCAGTGCCGCCGCCGCTGTATTTCCCTCCGGTTCACCGGGGCAGTTCCTGAATGCACCGCGTCACGGCTTGCCGGGAACTCTGAATGAACGCTACGCCAAGCTCGACGCTATCCTCGCCGAGCCGGTCTTCAAACGGGAGCTCTTCCCCGATCCCGTGATCATCGAGTCCGTGGAGCTTCTGACTCGCGAGAAGCAGTACATCTGCCGCGTGCGCTCCAAAGATGGCCACGAAGGAATCTCAGTCTCGAACTCCCAGCAGATGGAGGTGCTCTATCCGATATTCGTTCAACGGTTCGCTCCGTTCTTCGTCGGCAAGGACGCCCGGGACCTCGAGCAGCTCATTCCGGCCGCGACGGTCCACGATAACAACTACAAGGCTCAGGGCCTCGCAATCTGGGTGCCGATTGCGACCATCGAGTTCGCCATCCTGGATATGTTCGGAAAGATGGCCAATCGTTCGCTGGGCCTGCTGATTAGCGACAAGATCTACAACAAGACGATTTCGGTCTACCAGGCTAACGGTGAACGTGACATCACCGCGGAAGAGACCATCGAACACCTGAAACGTGACGTCGCCATCTCTCATGCCAAGGCGATCAAATTCAAGGTCGGGGGCCGTATGAGCCACAAGGAATACCCGGCCGGCCGGAGCGAGAAGTTGATCCCGCTGGTGCGCAAGACCTTCGGCGATAGCATGATCATCTCCGCCGACTCAAACGGTTCCTACACCGTCGCGGAAGCGATTCCGATCGGCAAGCTGATGCAGGAATACAAGTACGCCTTCTACGAGGAGCCTGTTCCGTTCGACTGGTATGAAGAGACCAAACAGGTCTCCGACGCTCTCGAAATCCCAGTCGCCGGAGGCGAGCAGGAGCCCAGTACCCATAACTTCCGCTGGCTGGTTGCGAACGGCGGCCTCTCCATTGTCCAACAGGATATGTTCTACTTCGGGGGCATGATCCGCTGCATGCAGGTGGCGCGCATGGCGAACGCCTTCGGCAAGCAGTGCATCCCGCACATCTCCTCGACCGGTCTTGGTTACGTGTATATGATGCACTTCGTTTCGTCCATTCCGAATTCGGGACCTTACCATGAGTTCAAAGAGTTCAACAATGTGTTGCCTTACCACTGTGCGACGTCGACTCTTCGCAGCGATCAAAATGGCGCGATTCAGGTGCCCTCCGGTCCAGGACTTGGGATCGAGATCGACCCCGATTTTCTAAAGAAATGTACTGTCGTGACCGCCTGAGTTGTGTCGTGCTGCCATGCTCGTCCGCAGTGAAATATCCCAACGGAGACCTTCATGATTCAATCGCTGCTGTTGCTCGTTGCCTTTGCAGTTACCTCCGGTGCGGCAGTCGGCCAGGCTCCAGGCATCACCGTCTGGCCAAAGGGCGTTCCGCCGGAAGGCATCACCCACAAGGCCGATTTCGGGGATCATATCCTTTCGATTTCGCATCGTGAGACGAGCGGACGTGTAGAAATCCACCAGAACAAGGCGGATGTACTGGTCATCCAGTCCGGGACCGCCACCCTGGTCTCAGGAGGCGTTACCGTAGATCCCGTCCCCACGGCGCCCAACGAATTGCAGGGCTCTCATATTAAAGGCGGCGTCAGCAGAACGGTGGGACCCGGCGATGTCATCGAGATCCCCATCGGGGTTCCTCACCAGTTCCTTCTGGCACCCGGAACCCAGATCACGTATCTGGTTGTGAAGGTCGTCAAGCGATAAGACATATTCCCGTGCCCCTGCGGCACTCGCACTGTGCTGTGAAATCTACTCTCGTCTCCTCGAATAATCTTTAAGCAAGTAAGGACGGAATCTTGCCAGCTTTCGACCGCAGATCGCTTCGCTTCATGCGCACGTTGTACTTCCGCGTGATTGTGGGGATCGTTGCCGGCGTACTGGTCGGCTTCTTCTACCCTCATGTGGGTGAACAGTTGAAGCCGCTCGGCGACGGATTCGTCAAGCTCGTTCGCATGCTGATCGCCCCCATCATCTTCTTCACCGTCGTGGTTGGTATCGCCGGCATGGGCGACCTTGCGAAACTTGGCCGGGTCGGCTTCAAAGCCATTGTGTACTTCGAGGTGGTCACAACGTTTGCGCTTGGAATCGGCTTCACCTTAGCCAAGGTGATCCAGCCAGGCAGAGGGATGAATGTCGATCCAAAGGCTCTCGATACCAGGGCGGTCGCGCAGTACGTAAGCCAGAGCAAACACCTCGAGCCGGTTGGCTTCATTCTCAATATCATTCCCGACAGCTTCGCGGGTGCGTTCGCGAACGGCGAGATTCTGCAAGTGCTTCTGCTCGCGATCCTGACCGGCATTGCGGTGGTGTCCCTAACGGAACGGGCGCGCGTACTTTCCGTTGCGCGCACCGGGTCGCACCTGTTCTTTCGGATCACAGCTCTGGTGATGGAACTTGCTCCCCTGGCCGCGTTCGGAGCCATGGGCTTCACCGTCGGCAAGTACGGCGTGGCCACACTTATTTCACTCGGCAAAGTGCTTCTCTGCGTCTACGGGACCTGCATCGCATTCGTCATCGTCGTTCTCGGATCCATCTGCTTCTTCAACGGCGTCAGCCTCTGGCGTCTGATCCTCTATCTGAGGGAAGAGATCCTCATTGTTCTGGGAACTTCTTCCTCTGAGCCGGCCTTGCCCGGACTCCTGGCCAAGATGGAAAATCTGGGCTGTTCCGAAGTGGTCACAGGGCTTGTGATCCCCGCCGGCTACTCGTTCAATCTGGACGGCACCTCCATCTATCTGACCATCGCAGCCCTCTTCATCGCACAAGCGACTAACACGCATCTTTCCGTGCATCAGGAGATATTCGTCATCGTGATCCTGATGCTCAACTCCAAGGGCGCGGCCGCAGTGACAGGTGGCGGCTTCATCACTCTGGCCGCAACCCTGGCTGCGCTTGGCACGATTCCTGTCTCGGGAATCACGCTGCTGCTGGGTGTGGACCGCTTCATGTCGGAGATGCGGTCGCTCACCAACCTGATTGGCAATGCGGTGGCGACCATCACTGTAGCCCAATGGGAAGGCCAGTTCGATCTGCAGCGCGCAAGGCACGTCCTCCGCGCCTCCCCTCCTCTCAGTTCGCCCAATCCGCTGATCGCGGAACAGAGTAGCCTGGGTGACGTCTGATGACTCCAATCACTCCAAGACGAGACTTGCGATGAAAGAGTTTAGCGCCTGCTTCTGGATCGACCTCTCCAGACTCTTGACACGGCTACCTCCGCCGGGTAGATTGGTCCGGCCTCTTGATGAACGAACCGAGATCTCCTGACAGAGGCGGGGTGATTTGCATGGGGATTCAACGGCGCCTTTTCCGAGCAACTCCAGCGTTCGTTCTGGCACTTTTCGCTACCACTGCTTTTGCCCAGGGCGGTCTGGGCAAGATCGTGGGCACAGTCACCGATCCTTCGGGCGCAGTGATTGCCGCCGCCAAGGTTAAAGTGGTCGACCACAACACCGGTGCACAACGAGATATCTCGGCCAATGCGCAAGGGTACTTCGTAGTTCCGTCACTGCAGCCTTCTGTGTACGACATTACAGTGATGAGCGCGGGATTCACCCCGTACCTGGAGAATCTCACCACGGTACTGGCGGACCAGAATCTCACTCTCGATGTACACCTGACGCTCGCAGGGTCGACGCAGACGGTAATGGTGAGTGACGTCAATCCGACTCAGGTGGACACGACCAGTTCGACCCTGTCGCAGGTAATCGAACAAAAGCGCATTGTCGACCTTCCGCTGAACGGTCGCAATCCTGTGCAACTGGCGTTACTCGTGCCAGGAACGGTGCAGGCACCAGCGAACAACGCGGACCAGGGGCAGTACAAGACTATTCCGGTCGCCATCACGGTCTCGGCCAACGGTTCGAGAGCGAACCAGACGGGCTTCAATCTGGATGGTTCCTCGAACAACGACATCTATACCAATGTGAACCAGCCATTCCCCTTTCCGGATGCGCTACAAGAGTTCAGTGTGCAGACCAGCAACTACACAGCGCGGTACGGCGGAAACTCCGGCGCGGTGGTGAACGCAATCACGAAGGGCGGTACGAATTCCTTCCACGGTGACCTGTTTGAGTTCAATCGCAATGCAATCTTCAACGCGCGAAATCACTTCGCTTCCGTGCGGGACCAGTTAAAAAGAAATCAATTCGGAGGCGTGATCGGCGGTCCTGTTCTGCGCGACAGAACCTTTTTCTTCTTCGGATATCAACAGACACAGCTGCGGGACACACAGAACGGGCAAGTGGCCTATGTCCCTACCGCGGCTGAACTGAACGGCGATTTCTCGGCCATCTCGACGCAGTTGTTCAACCCGATCACCAAGGCGCCGTATCTTGGCAACCAGATCCCGACAACCCAGTTCGATCAAGCGGCGGTGAAGTTTGCCACGAGCTATCTACCCAAATCCACGCTCCCCAACGGACAGGTGACGTATGCGCTGCCCGTCTCGCAGAGCTTCAACGAATACGTCGCGCGGGTGGATCAGACGCTCACCCAGAGCGACCATCTTTTCGCGCGTTATTATCTGAACAAGTACAACAACAATCCCTTCCTGACGCCGACCAATTACCTGGCAACCGTCAGTTCGGCGCAGATTTATTCGCATAACGCGATCATCGGCGAGACCCACACCTTTACCGCCAACCTGCTGAACGATCTGCGCATCTCCTTCTCACGGGTGAGCACAAACGCGGGTCCACCCAGCAATTCCATCAGCTTCGCGGACCTGGGCGTGAACGTCTATCAACCAACGGAGTTTGCCAAGGCGATCGACAATCTGGCCGTGTCAACGTACTTTACGACGAGCTCTTTTCCGCCCTCAATTATCAATCGCAACAATTATATGCTTGTGGATGATGTCAGCTGGGTAAAAGGGCGCAACTCGTTCGCTTTCGGCGGCGCCGTTGCACGCGGCCAGGTGCTGCTGCGAGATGCCTACCTCGCCGGCGGACAGTTCACATTCACGGCGGATAACACGGGCAACGCACTCTCTTCTTTCCTGCTGGGAAGCATCCGGACGTTCCAGCAGGGTGCGGGCGAGTTCAAGGACGATCTCGACTACCAGGCGACGCTTTACGCGCAGGACGATCTGCACGCAACCAGTAAGCTGACCCTGAACCTCGGCGTACGTTGGGAACCGTTCATCCCCTGGTACGAGACGAAGGGGCGGGTGGAACAGTTTCGCGCCGCTAACTACTACGCGGGCATCAAGTCCACTCAATTTCCCAATGCTCCTGCAGGCCTGCTGTTCCCTGGCGACGCAACCATGCCCAAGTATGGCGTCACAGCTTCTTACCTCAACTTTTCGCCTCGCGTCGGCTTTGCCTTCGATCCCCAGGCAAACGGAAAGAGCAGCATCCGCGCTGGTTTCGGTATCTTCTTCGATAGCCAGCAGATCGGAATCGAGAACAATCGTTTCGTCGATATCTCTCCTTTCAGTACGCAGGTGCAGGTGACCACGCCGGCTGGTCCCTTCTCAAACCCCTATCTCGGAATGACGAATCCTTTCCCTGCACCGGCGGTTCCTTCATCAAATTCGATCTTCCCTGCGCCTGTGCTGGTTGTGACCTACGATCCGGCAGATAACTCCCGCATGGAAGCGCCTGTTACCTACAACTACAACCTCACGCTGGAGCATCAGTTTCCCCAGGCGATTCTTTTCAGCATCGGGTATGTGGGGGCGCAGTCGCGACACCAGACGGAGACGGTGGAGCTGAATCCGGCGGTGTACACGCCCGGATCGACCCTGTCGACCGATGCAAGACGCATCTTCAAAGGATACGGCTCCATCGGCCAGGGGACGCAGGATCTTTCGTCGAACTACAACTCGCTGCAGGTCACTGCCCAGCGTCGCCTGAACTCTATCACGCTGCTAGCAAACTATACCTTCTCGAAGTCGCTCGATGATGTGCCGAACGGCCAAGGCAATGCCGGCATTTCTTCCCAGAGCGTCTCGACCCTGCCTTGGACGAATCCGTTGCGGCACCAGTTCGACTATGGCCGTTCGGATTTCGATCGTCGCCACATCGTCACGACCTCCTATGTCTGGGATCTACCCCGGCTCTCGCGCAGCAATGTTGCGCTGCAACTGATTGCAGGCGGGTGGGAAACGACGGGCATCATCCGTTATCAATCAGGGCAGGCGCTCACCCTGCTGGCCGGGTCGGATCGGTCGCAGACGGGACTGGGTACAGACCGAGCGCTGCAAATCTCTCCGAATGTATACGGAGGAAGCGCCTGCAAATCGATTCAGCCATGCGTGAATTACCTGAACCCTTCGGCGTTCGTGACCAATTACACATCAACGAGCTTTCCACTTGGAACGGCCGGTAACGTTGGCAAAGGTACGTTCAACGGACCCGGACTGGTCACCTGGGACGCGGGCGCCTTGAAGAATGTTCCGCTCGGAACGGAGCGCATTAGGCTTCAGTTTCATGCGGAGTTCTTCAACGTGTTGAACCACACTAACCTCGGCAATCCCAATCTGACAGCAAATGCAAGCTCGTTTGGTGCCATCCAGGGCACCAGCACTGATCCCCGTATCGGACAGCTTGCCTTGAAGCTGCTCTTCTAGATGGGAATACAACATCAAGCAAGTCTTCATCTATAGAAGATCTGTTCCAGCTTTGGGGAGGATGCGTTGCTGAAATCCGGATTGACACGATGGCTGGCTCTTTTGATGATCCTCATCGGGAGCGCCGCGGCCCAGACAGCCGATTACAGACCTCCCGATCCCGACGGCCGCGCAACCCCAACCGAGCGGGCACATGCCGGAATCGGCGCTCCGGTATCCGAACTGCCCCCCGCTGGCACTTTGTCGCGCCGACAGCAGGCCATCCGCATCGCCGGATGGAGAGCAGAGATTCGCAAGCAGTTGTTTATTCCAGCCGTACCGCCGAAGCTTGCGCCCAGAACATGGTCCACGTTCTCCCCGACGCGCGGCGTACTCGCCGATCGTGTCACGTATGCCACTGCCGACGGAATGCTCGTGCCGGCCGTCATCTACCGTCCCGACCCCGCGGTGATCCATTGGAAGGGCAAGCTGCCCGGCATCGTGATCGTCAACGGCCATGGCGGCGACAAATTCAGCTGGTACGCCTTCTATAGCGGAATGCTGTTTGCCGAAGCGGGCGCGATGGTCGTTACCTACGATCCGATTGGTGAAGGCGAACGCAACGTCGACAAGGCTTCGCGTGCCGGTGCACACGATACCTGGGTGAGCCCACCGGCTGGCCTGCCCCGGACAGACTGGGGTCAGCGCCTCGCCGGCCTCATGCAGACGGATGTCATGCAGGCCGTCAGCTACCTCGACTCCCGCAGCGAGGTTGATCCTGCCCGCATCGCAGTTGCCGGCTATTCCATGGGCGGATTCATCGTGGGGATCACCGGAGCGATCGATCCCCGTATTGACGCCGTGCTCGTTAGCGGAGGCGGAGTCTACGATGGGCCCGGCGGATACTTCGATAGCAACCCGCTGCCGTGTCAGATGCCGCCCTACAAAGCGCTCCTGCCGGTTGGTGATCGTGGTGCCGTGCTGTACGCTCTCAACGCGGAACGCGGCCCGATGCTCATCATGAATGGATCCAACGATACCGTCATGGACATCCCCCACCACCCGCCAGGGTGGTTCGCCCAGATCCGGGACCGTGCCCTCGCCCTTGTCGGTGTACACGCTCCGGCCGCGCGGAACATGTTCACGACAATCTTCTACCCTGGAATCAGCCACAGGCCATCCTGGGTCGACCGGCAGGGCGTTTTGTGGCTCAACGCTCAAATCCACTTCGCAGTCTGGAACGCCGCCACCATCGCCTCCGAGCCGACAACTCACATAGGGCAATGGACCGCCGCGAATCAAGTCTTCCTTGCCAACGGGTCCGCGCGTGAGGACCGCGAGGCGGGCCTGAATGCGCTTGGCGTAGATCTCCCCGGAATCAAACGCGAAGACCTTATGGTGCTTCCACCATCGGATTGGCTCCGCTACAAGGACCGTTTGACGTATGCGGCCTGGGCCAACAAGACAAAGCTCGCTGAAGCCATCGCGTCGAGAGCATCAAAACCGGACACACCGTCCGAAAGCGACGAAGATGAATAAGAGCCCACTCACCGCCATGGCATGTGATCAGAACTCGTAGTCGAGTGAGAACTGCAGGCGTCGCGACGTTGAGGTTGCTATCGGCATTCCAAAGCCACTCTGTGCGGTCCGGTCGAGGCCGAATGCAGTGTTCAAGAGGGAGACGTTTCGATGGTTCAAGAGATTGAAGCTTTCGGCGACAATGTCGAGATGCCCTGTCCCGAGCGGCAGCATTTTGAGCACGCGAAGATCGAAGTCGATACTTGGACTCGTCGATAGAGAGTTGCGGCCGTATGTCGCCGGCCGCGCGGCGAACGGATAGATGTGCTCCCGGTTGCTGTCGAGGCCGGTGAGCGGATTAGCGCGGAAGCCGCTTGAAACCTGGAAGATGGGCGCGAACTCCAACCCGGTAAGAACTCGCATGATCGGGCCGGGATTGGCGTTCCGAATAGCGTCTGCCGGGTCGCCGAGATCGGGGCCAATCAGCCACAACCCGCTGAGCGTAAAGCGATGTCGCTGGTCCAACAACGATAAAGCCCTCTCCGCGCCAAGGTTGAACGGGTTCTGCGGCTGTTCGAGGTCGGAGGAGGCGTCGTCGATGGTCTTCGAATAGGTGTAGCCCGCCAGCATCTCGATATCGTCCTGGAATTGACGGTTCAACGTGAGAGTGGCTGCATTAAAGTTCGAGCCTGCCGTAGTGGAGAAACGGTTCACGGCGTCGTAGGCGGGATCGGCACGCGCCGAGGGAAAGATCGGCCGGCCGAGCTGTTGAGCGGCAGGCGAAGAAATTCCAAGCGAGGCGGCATTGGAGGAGGTCAGCACCACGGGCGGCAGAAGATTGCTGTTGCTCGTTGCGGCCAAGATGGACGCCATGCACAAACTGGTATTCGGCGGTGAGCGTGGTCTGGAGCGGCAGCGCCTGTTCGACGCTCAGCGATCCGACTTCGCTGTAGGGATTGATGAGTTGCGGATCGGCTCTCCAGATGCTCGGAGCTACCCCGGGCAGCGGAGCCGTGGGAATCGAGCCGCTGCGATACAGCGATGCGGCTGCTGGGCCTTCTACGATCTGCGATGAGGCTCCGGCGCCATCGAACTCCAGGATACGGTTGAGCGTCGAGATAAGATAGCGGTCGTAGAAGAGACCAAAACCGCCGCGAATTACCAGCCACTGACGCGGCGTCCAGGCCAGCCCGAGCCGGGGACTGAAGTCGAGGGCGGTGGTCGGAAGAGGTGCGGGTAGACGGTTGATCTCATACCGCAGACCATAGTCGACAGTCAGGGTGGGTCCAGCCAGCCAGCGGTCCTGGAAGTAGGTGTTTATGCGGCTCTCAGCGAAGTTCGTTGTAGAGGCGCCGAACGATCGGGTGAAGAGATCCGCGTTGCCGGTCTCAAGTGCGGAGACGGTCGGGAATACGAATAGCCCGCTGAAGCCGTCGAGCACCTGCGCGCGAAGGGCCACATGCTCCACTCCTATTCCCGCTTGGAAGAGATGGTGACCGCGCTCGAACAGGAACGTCTCCTCGCCATCGACGTGTGTCTCGAAGCGGCGATTGTTGCCCTCAAATGGCGTACCGAACAGAGCGACACCTGGAATCGAGACGCCGGGGCTGCCTGACTCTCCGGCGCGCTCGACCGCGCGGCGTTGCGAAAGCTCGAAGCGCAGGCTATTCACGCGCGCCCCGCCGAGATTCGAAGTCAGCGTTCCATTGATGCTGTTATCGGCGACAAAAGATGATCCTCGTGCGCGCTGGTCGGCCAGCTCGTCCGTGTGGAACGCATCGTCTACGTTGCGTCCATTGGTGAAGGCATACCGCACCATAACAGCCTGCTTCGGCGTCAGCACACGGTCGAGTCGTCCGGACAGCTCCGTCTCCTGATCGGTGGTCGGAAAGAAGCCGGTGCGCAGGCCGAAGCCGCCCAACGGTCCGGTCTGCCGAACTGCGGCGTTGATGCGGGCGACTGTTTCCGGCTGCAGATCGTTCACATCCTCCCCACGCGCGAGCTCCTGTTCTGCTGCGATATAGAAGAAGGTGCGGTCGGGCTGAAGGGCTGCTCCCAAGGCGACTCCTGCACGAAAGCGGCTTTCATCCGGCTTGCGTGGATAGAGGCCAAGCGGCGGCGTTCCATTCAACGCACCATTCTGCGCAAAGAGGAAGGCATCCCCGTGAGGATGGTTAAGCCCCGCCCGCGTCTGCACATCCACCGCACCGCCGGCCGCGCCGCCGGACTCCGCTGCGAAGCCGTGATTCACGACCTGGAAATCGTTGATAGCCTCCGGCGAGAGCTGTGTCCGGCTAGCGCCGCTGAACTCGTCATCGTCGTCCACTCCATCGATTCGCACGGAGTTGCTGCCTGGCCTGATTCCGCCGAAGCTGAAGGCCAGCGCGCCTCCGCCCTGTGTAAGCGTGCTCTGGGAGAGCGCGGGGTTGGCGGGCGCGGCCTGCGGAGAGAGTTGGACGAACGATAGATAATTCCGGCTCGGGATAGGCAGCTCCTCCACGCGGTCACGGTCGATATTGACGACCGATGAGGTCTGGTTCACGTCGAGCGAAGAGGGGGTCGCGGATACGTTGACTGTCTCCCGCGCCGCTCCGAGCGAAAGCGTGAGCGCGATCCGGGTGGTACGCCCCACGGCGACGCTGATCCCCGGCTGAACGGCTGGCGCAAAGCCGGACGCGGTGACGCTCACCTTGTAATCGCTTCCGCTTGGAATCCCGCGAAGGGCAAAGCTTCCGTCCGGCGCGGTGGAACTCTGCCGGGCAAAACCATCCGAACCGGTCAGACGGATAGCGGCATCAGGAATGGGAGAGCGATCGGAAGACAAGACAGCTCCCGCGATCGTGCCTGGTTGCCCAACCTGGCCGAACGAGGAAAGGCTTGAAAACAGGGCGAGACAAAGCACGCCGCAGAGAGGGGAGGTGTACACGGGCAACATAGGGTGAATACTCCTGAGATGTGCGTGATGGCAGGGAGGGGTTCCAGAGACGCGGCGGATCGCCGCGCGCGGAGGCGCACGTTTCAGAAGCGGATCAGATCCGTAGAGGAGGTGAACTGTGAGGCGGGACCGGTGCCGACACGACAGAGATTAAGTCCTCGAATACCGACCGTAACGACAAGGGTACGATTCGGGATACGGACAGCCGGTTCAAAGCTCCCAGGGAGACCAGAACGGCTACCACCAGCACGAGGCAGAGAAGTAAAACGAACAGGAAAAAGGCGAACTCCGTGTCGTTGCCGAGGCCCGGCGCGTCCCAGCGATCGAAGCACTCTGCCGCAGGCGCGAGAAAGGTTGCGATCATGAGCAGAAGAAACCCGAGCTGAAGCAATCGCCTCACACGTCAAGTATAGCGAATGGAAACAGAGCGCCCACTGTGCTGCTGACGACCGCTAAGTCGCAGTCCAGGGCGGCGGACGCGGTGCTGCGGGAGGTGCGGATGACTGCGACTTTTGTGCGGATGTCGTGAAGTAAAAGCGCACAAATCCAATGATGAAAGAAAGGCCGTTATAGAAGTGGTAAAGCAGGTGGAAAGGAATCGCCGCAAGCATGAACGGCACGCCACGCTTCCCAGCCAGGAAAATATAGAACTGGCTGTTCAACAGACCCAGCAAGGCAAGCACGGTCACGCAGGCGAAGACCAGGCGGTGATTCGGCAGATAGAGCGCGCTGACGCAGACAGCACAGGCGACGTAGAAGATGCCAAGCCAGCGAAGAGATTTCCTGATACCCGGCCGCTGGTAACGGTGTCTTACCAGAAGAAGAGCCGGGCTGACGATCAGGGGAGGAATCAAGCCGAACATCCTGTGGGTGTAGGCAAGCACGATCAGCAGCGCCAACATGCAGTTGAACATCACATACGCTCTTCGCGGCCTGCTTGAGTTGCCGAGTTCGACCCACCAGCGGGCGAGCATCAGGAAGACAACGGCGAAGAGAAGAACGAGGAGGTATCCGCCGCTAAGCGCCGCGATGGCACATGCCAACCCCACCAGGATGAAGACCAGGGCCACACTTACGCGCTGGCTGAGCTGGATGTTGAGGTCGTCCGGCATGTACCGGTCGCGCAGGATAAGTTCGGTCCAGGGAATGCCGCGATCCAGGATATCGGTTCGTACAATGCCCCAGAAGGTCCAGCGCTTTAGGTGAGTCACCTGAATGGAACGATCAAGGACGATCTTGCGGCCCGCCCGGGAGAGCCGATAGCCCAGCTCAATGTCTTCGATCGCGGGACGGCCATACTTTTCATTGAAGCCGCTGTGCTCCAGAAACAGAATACGGCGAATTGCTCCGCATCCACTCCAGAAGGTAGAGGCCTGCTGAGCTCCCGTGTGGTGAACGTACGAGTGCATCAGGTTGCGATATTGCGACAGAAAATCCTGGCACTCAGGCGTACTGTCGTAGGATCCGATCAGCGCATCGAGTTCTTGGTCAGCCTCGAAGCTCTCTGACATCTTCAGCAGAGTATCGGGCCGGACGCAGACGTCGGAGTCCAGAAAGAAAAGGACATCGCCGCCGGCTGCCTTGGCGCCGAGGTTGCGCGCAAACGCCGGCCCGCGGCGGCGTCCTGTGCTCAGGATGCGTGCCCCGAACGACGCAGCCGTCTCCCTGGTGCCGTCTTTCGATCCGTCATCCACAACAATGATTTCAAGAGGTTTACAGGTGCTTGCGAGGAGAGCGGTCAGGCAGCGGCTAAGGTGCGGGCCGGAGTTGTATGCCGGGATCACTATCGAAATCGAGAGAGCCTTGGGCACGTTGGCTGATTGTATGAGAACCTGCCGCAGATAGAAAGTGTGCCAAATTTTGCATGTTGACGCTTTTCGAGGAGTGTGACGCGGCACACATTCGTTCCACGGATCTGCCCGCGAGACTGGCCGCTGGTCACCCCTGTTTTGCTTATGGGCTGCGCCGGCGGTCCTGACACCGCGTATAGATCTGCTCGGTCAGGCGGCTAACGTGAAGATCGGTGAAGCGCTGCTCGATAGTCTGGCGCGCAGCCTGCCCAAGATGCTGGCGGAGCGCGCTGTCGTCGATCAGAATCTCCAGACTGGAGATGAACGATTCCGGCGAACCCGACGAGGCGAGAAGACCATTGCGTCCGTGCTCAATCAACTCAGGCATTCCGCCCTGGTCGGAGCTCACGATAGCGCGGCCGGACGCCATAGCCTCCAGGCAGGAGTAGGGACAGTTCTCCCACAGGCTCGGCAGAAGAAGAATATCAACGGCGCGGGCACAGGAGCGCAGCTGCTGAGGCCCCAGCTTGCCGATGTAATGAAACGACCCGCGAAGCTGTTCTCCGGCGAGAGCGGGGACAAGTTTGTCCTTCATATAACCGAACAGGTCCTCCCCCGCGAACAGGAAGGCCACGTCGTGATCGCGCAGAATCGAAGCGGCGATGGTCCGGCATAGATGGATTCCTTTGCGCCGCTCCATTCGCCCTGCGAAGAGGATGGTCACCCTGCCTTCGGGGAGGCCGTAGATGCGGGTAATGTCAGCGACAGGCTCCCGGTCGAAGAGGGGGAGATCGATTCCGTTCGGAATCACCTCGACCGGCTGGTGGACGCCCATGCAGTCGCGGACCTGCTGGGCTAGAAAGGCCGAGCACGAGGTCAGTGCGTCCGCGCGCGTGATGGCGACTTGCTCAATCGCGGAGCAGAGCAGGCGGTCCATCCGAGAGACGTCATAGAAGGGCATGATGAGGCGCGAAGGAGAGTGGAAGCGCACAACCTTTGGAGTGCGGACCAGTAAGTTGACGAGAGCACCCTCGGCGCCGCACTCGGGCATCTCCAGCACATCGAAGGTGTGCTCCCGCATCAGCATCTTGAGACCCAGGTACATGCACCAGGCGTTCTCAAGCCGCCGTTGGGTCCAGTGGCAACCGAACACTCCGAAGAGGCGGAATATCCGCATCCATCCGCCGCCTGCCCTGTAACGGTGAACGAAGACGCCATCGTGCTGATGGTTGTCGAGCGCGGTCTGAACGGTGGATCCGGCGAGTACGTGGACTTCGTGGCCAAGCCGGACGAGAGCGCGGGCGTGATACCAGGTATAGGTCCCGATCCCTCCGAAGCCGGTCTCGGGTGGGTACTCGAACGAGAGCAGGGCGATCTTCATCAGGCCGGAGCTACCTCTACCTGCCCGCCCCGGCGTGAGGCGGTCGCGGCACGCACCCTTTCATGGAATACGGCTTCGCAGTGACTGACGTCGAACTCCCGATGGACGCGATCGATAGCCGCCCTGCTGAGGCGGGCGCGTAGTCGGTCATCGCCCGCTAGCCGCAGTATCGCCTGCGCCAGGGCTGTGGGGTCGAACTGCGGAACGATCAGGCCTTCTACCTCGTCCTGAACCGCTTCGAGAATCGATCCGGCGTCTGTGCTCAGGATGGTGCAACCCGCTGCCATCGCTTCGAGGAGCGCCGTGGGAATACCGTCTTTGTCTCCGTTCGGCAACTCCACAAACGGAGCCACGAAGACATCCGCCTCAGCCAGGAAGCGCCGCACTTCGAGAGCAGTCTTTCGTCCGCGGAACTTCACCACGTCTCCGAGCTGATGGGCTGCTACGAAGGACTTCAGCTCCTTGTAGTGGAGTTGAGCGGGAGGGTCGTGGGCGTCGGGTTCTCCCAGTATCTCCACAACGAAGGGAAGATTCGCGTCGCAGAGCAGCAGCGCTCCCTCCATCAAAGTGGCGAGCCCCTTCTTCGGGTGTATCCGGCTGACTGAGACAAGGCGAAGCGTTCGGCCTTCCCGGGAGGGGGGGCGCTCTTCTACGTTGAACTGAGCGGCGTCGATTCCGTTCGGCTTGACGATCGCGGCAGGAAGAGAAAGCTGCGCCAGCGCCTCCAGTTCGTCTTTGATCCGGCTGGAGGTGGCCACAAGGACCTCGCAGCTTCGCAGGTGAAGAGCCACCATTTTGAGGTCGTAGTCATCGATCATGTGATCCGCGTAACAACTCACGCCGCGTGGAATCCCCAGTAAATACCTCGCCACCAGACCGAACAGGGTGGCTTCATAAAAAAAGTACGTGTGGATGTAATCGGCCTTCCACACCTCGGCCATTCGGGTGAACGAAAAGGCGTGCCTGAAGTGCCGATGGGCAAGGACCTCGGCCACGGTAAGTCCGGAGGCTTCGCCGACCAGCATGGCCAACTGCTCGACTTGATCGGGCATACGTCTTTTGTAGTGCTCCAGATCGAGTGCGGCGGCGATACCGGACACGACGAGCCTCCGCTTGAGCCTCCACAGAGGAGCGCTTTCGCTTGGGAGCTGGCGGCGGGATGCCAGGCCGGAATAGGCGAACCGTACGTCGAAACCGTGGCTCGCGAGGGACAGGATCTCGCGGTACACGAACGTTTGCGAGTAGATGGGGAAATGCCAGCACGCCATCGCCAGTACCCGAGGACGGCGCGGACCTTTGCTGAAACGGCTGAGATACTCCTCCGCTCTCATTCTTGCGAGGAGGAGCCGATGAACAACAAGAGCGGCACAGCCGAACAACACGACAATAAACCTGGCAGCTCCGGCCTTTTCCACCTCGTTCGTCAGCAGCCAGTCGGGCCTTCCGCTGGGCGAGGCAGGATCCTCCTGCGAATGGGCAATAGCGCCTATCCAGTGCCTGTACAGCCGGTTGTATGGGACCAGTGGATCGGGGATACGGCTTGGGTCCAGGGCCGCGCCCGGAAGCATGATCTGCACGCTCTTTGGGGTTGGCAGCAGACGTTTCCACAGCAGTTTGACTGCATAAGGGAAGATCAGGAGCGGCAGCCGGAATCCCGCACGCAGCCCCCAGCGGATTGTGCTCGGGATATTGCCCGACCAGAACGCCAGACCCGCGAGATACAAGGCGAACTGCTTCGAGGACAATCGGAAGATCGCGGGGTCCAGGTCTGGCCTGAGCTGTTGCATCGACCTGAGGACATGTTCACGCGAGCGCCACATCGTATCCCACGAGGTGCTCATGCTTCCCTTGCGTCGACGGTAGCCGACCAGCACCCGCGGAACTACGGCCACGCGATAGCGGCTCGCGACCCGCAAGGCGGCCTCCCAATCCTCGCAGCCCCCTGCCCCGGCTGCGGCGAGCGTCTCGTTGTATCCTCCAGCCTCGACCAGACAACTGCGACGAAACAGAGGTACGCTGGCGTTGCCGATGAAGACCACACGCAGCAGCATCTCCAGCGCCTCTCCCTCGATGATCCATCGCGGCGAACGGTCGAGCACCGCGCCCTCGCGATCGATCCACACCCACCACGCATAAACCAGTCCAGTCTGGCCGCCGGCCTCCAGCATGCGATGGACTTGCCTCTCGATCTTGCTCGGCTCCCACAGGTCGTCGGCATCGAGCGGAGCGATAAACTCGCCGTGAGATTCCGCGATCGCGCGGTTTCGCGCCCGTGCGACGCCCGCATTTGCCTGGGTGATCAGCCGGACCCTTGCATCGTCGCGTGCGCAGGCCTCCACCACGGCGCGGGTTCCGTCCGTGGACCCGTCGTCGACCACAATAATTTCCAAATTGCCGTAGGTCTGGCACAGCGCGGAGTGGAGAGCCTGGCCGACGAAGCCTTCTCCGTTGAAGACCGGAAGTATGACCGAGACCAGCGGATTACGGTTCGTCGAAGGCACGAAGGTTTGCGGTCCATCGTTGCTGGCTAGAGCCCTGAAAGACATCATTCCCCTGTCCGAAAGCGGAGGCACAACTCGCCCGCCATCCGGGGCCTCAGCACGTTGACGACCGACAACTGACGACCGACGACCGGTTCATCTTCATAATCGCTCACTCATGAGAGCGAAGCAAATTCAGGAGGCCTGGATTATTTCGCCCGCCCAAGCCGCGCCTGCCACACAATCCAGCGCAGAATCCGCCGGGGTTGCCCAATCGCTTCGCGCACCCATCGGGCCTTTTCTCCCCACGGAGCTGCTAGAAACCACTTCAACGCAAAGTGGGCGGACCCGGACTGGGCAAGCGCCATCACCGAATAGCGCCGCTCCGGTCGAATCTGAACCTGTTCGCCGCCCGAGACCGGCGGAATAAGCGAAACCAGCGGACCGGGATAGGTCACAGCGGTCCACCCGCCGCTTGCAAGTGCCTCCCGTACGGAGTAATCAGCCTCCTCGTCCTGCGTTCGCTGCGCAGCCAGCATCACCTCGACACGCACGGCGGCGCCTGGCGGAAGCCCCGAGCCGGTTGCTTTGACAAGGTCTACCGGACACGGCCCGGGATCGAGCTCACTGTATGGACCTTCGTAGAAGAGCCACGGAGCGACCAGCCCGACCCCAGGCTGGCGCTCGAATACGGATTCGCAGGAACCTGCATACGACGTTTCAACACGAGCGGTCTGGTCGAGTGTCGCGATAGCGCGGAGACGCGGTTCGGCGGCGAGCAGCGCCTTCACTCCGAGGCGTGTGGCAGCACGGGCGGAGGTCACAGAGGTGTACAGGACCAGCAACCGTTGTGACGCTGCATTTGCCGGCGTAGCAAGCGGCCTCTCGATCTCGTTCCGGTGCCGTTCGGCGGCTACAACGACCGTGGTGGCGGGCAGAGTCTGCTTGCAGACGGCTTCGATGCAGCCGATCAGCAACTCTGGATCGTCCAGACAAACGACAACGATGCCAATGCCCTTCCGGTCGCTTTCGATATTCGCCTGAAGAGGCCGGGAGGCGGGGATCTGCCGTGAGTTTGCCGGTCCTGATTGGGCGATGCGGCTCCTCAACTCCATATGCCTGCGCAGAACGACGCGATTGTTGCATATTCGCCGAACGGCCTCGGACGCCTGTCTCCCCATGGCCTCACGCTGCTGCGGAGAGGTATTGAGAACCCGCAGGATCGCCGCTTCCAGGCCAGCAGGCGTTCCGTCCGGCGCTACCCAGCCGCTCTGGCCATCGGTGACGAGTTCGGCCATGCCTCCGTTGGGCGAGACCAGCACAGGCAGCCCCGTGGACATGGCCTCGATGCAGGTGAACGGCAGATTCTCCCAGCGGGAAGGCACGGCCACAACCGGTACACGCGCAAGGATCTGAAGCAGGGCGGTACGCGTCTGGCCGCCGTTAAAGCGGAATCGCGGACGCAGCGGACTGGGAATGCGCTCCTGAAGATGCTCCCGAACGGAGCGCCCGACTCCGCCGCCGAGCGAGGTGTCGCTGCCTACAAAGTCGAAGCGGACGGTCGGGTGAGAACCGGCCACTCGAACTGCGGCATCCACCCATTCCACCAGACCTTTGCGAAGTTCGAGGCGTCCGACATAGCAGATCGAATCGGCTGCCCAGACCGCCGGCTTACGCTCGATTCTGGGCGTGTCTCCCATGGGGTAGGGAATGATCTCGATTCGTCCGGCGTCGAGACCGAACAGATCCGCGACACCATGTGCAAGGTAGCGGCTCGGACACACCAGCGCATCGGCAGCCCTGATGGTGTACTCCTCGAATCGGGTGAGAGGCAGGAAGTCCGTGAGCGTCTCATCCCATTCGTTATGCCGGAAGATCATCTGCGACGGCGAGTGAAGGTGGACGAGGCAGGGAGGCTCTCTGCGAGGTCCAAGGCCAAGCGCCCTCCGGACCTGCAGGTAATACAGGGGCGCTTCCCATTCCTGTCCCTCGATGAGGTCGATCGGTTCGGTTCTGAGGAGCGACTCGGCATACTGCGTGGCCTGCCATGAGAAGACCTGCGACGGGCACGTCGACGAGGCAAGACGCCGAAGAAGCTCCCTTTGCGTGCTGCCCTGATTGAATGGCGGTTCGATCGGTTCATCCAGCGACACCCGGTGGACGATCAGACGTCCGCCGAAGAACTCCGAGATCTTCTCCGGCGCTCCATCCCAGCGCTGAGCGATCACATGGACGATCTCGCCCGATTCGGCGAGCAATTGAGCCATTTGCCTGGCATACGTGCCGATCCCACCGGCCGGGTATGGCGCGGGCGGGTACTCGCGGGAGACGATCAGATGGACCATCGGAGACGTGGGGAACTCGGCGAGAGAGCTTGCCGATCCGAATTTCATTATGTCATCTCCGACCCGGGTGGCAACCGCGAGAGAGCCTCGGCGACTCCGAGAGACTGCGGGTGTATCCTGTCCGCAACGATGATCTTCAACGACAAAAGCGCAATCGGATACCGAACAAAACTGACTTCGCAGGCAAAGCACCTTACGTGGAGAAAATGATGCATGAAGCAGGTTTGGACGAACTGATAAAAGCAGACCTGGACCGCCAGGGCTACGCCGTCCAGCCCTTTCTCAGCGCCGATGAGATTCAGGCGCTCAGCCGCCTGCACCATGAGACCACTCCCGAGGTTCCGACCGCCTTTTACGTAAGCGCCTTTCAGTCCGATGCGGAGACCCGGAAGCGAATACGCGATGGCATTGTCGCTATTCTGGCCGCCAAGCTGCATCGCCTTCTGCCAGGCTATCGAATACTTGGAGCGACCTTCGTAACCAAAAAGGGGGGCAGCGGCACGGGGCCATTGCCGTTGCACCAGGACTATACCTTCGTTGACCCAACCGGCCAGCCAGGCATTACCGTCTGGTCTCCACTGTGCGATGTAGACGAGCATAACGGCTGTCTCACCGTGATAGGCCATAGCCAGAACGTCAATCACATCGCCGCGTCTCCAAGAAACCCGAGCCCGCTGGATGGCGTGTGGCCTGCCGTGGAGGCGAACCGCGTCCAGGCCCTTGCGATGGAAGCGGGGCGAGCTTGTTTTTTCGACAGTCGCCTGCTGCATGGGTCGTATGGAAATCAGAGTCCGCTCGACCGGACCGTCGCCTTCATCGGCCTCATCCCCGAGAACGCGGTCCCGCGGCTGCACGTGTGGAACAGAGAACAACCAGACCGGATTGCGGCCTACGAGATCGAGGATGACTTTCTCCTGTATTTCACTCCCGAGCAGGAACTCGACGAACAGCAGAAGAGTAGAACGAAATTCCTCAAAACGCTGGAATATGCTCCCGCCAGATGGACCGTCGCCGATGTTGAAGAGAGATTGCCTCGCGTAGCCTCTGCAGGAAACTCCAGATTGAGCGCTGAACCGGCCTCGGGCGCAGCGGCGACAATTTGGAAGCGTATCTCCCGTCTGTGGTCCGCTTGAAATCTTGATCCCGACCAACGGGAGGGCCTGAGCAGCAGATGCAATCAAGACCGGTATACAAATTACGAAGTGACCGCCCCACGCGCAGTGGGCCCGTCCGGCAGGACAGCTTCGCGGTACTGTACCCGTCCGAAATTCGCGCCTAAGAGAGCCACTCTGTCGTGATCTTGACCAGATCGTTTGTGACCATCTGAAAGTTGCTTGTGCGGCTGATCTGCGCCGCAACGACAGTGAAGAAGTCCGGCTTGTCTTCGTAGCCGCGCAGCGCAAGGGGCGCAAGCGTGGCAGCATCTCCCACTCCGCCCCGCACCGCATACACGCCGGGCTGCAAGGGGAGTTCGCGCAGAATACAACTCAGCGTATTCTCCCCCGGTTCCAGGCGGCTATTGCGGCCGTCCATGCCCTTCGCGCAGGTAGCGATATTGACCTGCAGATCAGCCGTGCAGAGTGTGAATCCCCAGACGATCTCCCTGCTGATACTCGAGCGGCAGTGCAAGGCGACCTTGACGGCGGACCCGGTCTTCAGGTCGCCTCCGTCCACCGGCAGCAGTTCGATACGATCCACGACGACTGGCGCAGCAGCGGATAGTTCCACCTCCCCGGTGCGTGACACGGGCAAAGGAAGCGCAGCTTCATTGAGCCCTGCGCCATACTCCAGCGCTGCGGCTGCATCGATCCGTCCGGTCTCCATCTCTGCATCGCTCATTACCGCGGCCGCGTCGCCAAACATCCGGCCAGAGGCATCGGCGTGAGAATCGTGCTGTTTGCTGTGGCCTAGCCGGAAATGAAAATCGATGCCTTCGATCCCCGATCCGTCAAACACGACCTTTCCCCGTTCCAACACGATGCATCGGTTACACATCGACTGGACAAGATAGGGATCGTGCGCCACCAGCACCAGCGAGCCGCCCTGCCGGACATAAGCGAGCACATGCTGGACGCACTTGCGGCGAAATTCCAGATCGCCCACAGCCAGCACCTCGTCCACAATCAGAATGTCCGGGTTCAGATGCGTGGCGACGGAGAATCCGAGCCGCGCCTTCATTCCCGAGCTGTAGGTCTGGACGGCAGAATCGATAAACTCGCGGAGGCCGGAGAAGTTGATGATGTCTTCGATCACGACGTCGAAGTTGCGTCGCGTCAGGCCGAGAATCGCTGCGTTGACATAGGCATTTTCGCGGCCGGTCAGGGTCGGATCAAAGCCGAGGCCGAGTTCAGTCAAGGCGACAATCCGTCCGCGAGTGACGATCCTGCCGGCCGAAAGCGAACGCTGCCCGGTGAGCAACTTCAGCAGCGTCGATTTTCCGGCGCCATTGTGCCCGAGCAGGCCGAGACTCTCTCCGCGCCGAAGTTGAAACGAGACATTCTCCACCGCCCAGAACTCATGCTCCCGAAGCACGGCATTTCCGGCGGTGCGAAGGGTCAGGGCATCCGTCACATCGCGCACGCCGTACCAGAGCGAGCGCCGCAGATCGCGGCAGTACTTCTTGGAGGCGCCGGTCGCCTCGATCAACCAATCTGCGCCTTGCGGCTCCACGCCCGTGTAGGCCGGCCTGGGGAATGCGCTGTTCTCGATCGAAGATGCTTCAGGAATAGGCATGGACTCTCAGGCGTTGGCTCGGTCGATAACGATGGGCATGGCGATGCGATGAAAGACCGCGCCGAGAAAGAACACGCAGAGAGTGAACACGGCAGAGGCCTCCAGACCGGTCCGCATCGACAGTCCGCCTCCGAAGGCCAGTTCGCGCGTCGTTGTCAGCAGAGGCGTCATTGGGTTCAGTTTATTCATAATGATGGCGGCCCAGCCTCGACTCGGAGAGGTGAAGATGATGGGCGTCGTGAAAAACCAAAAGGTCGTAATCACAGGCAGAGCCTTGGACACGTCGGTGTACAGAAGATTGATAGGCGCGAGAATCAGGCCAATTCCCGCACCCAGCAGAATGATCAGCAGAAGTCCAAAAGGCGCGAAGAGCACGGTCCAGGGCACGTGGATGCGGTACAAAAGAGCAGCCGCCACGATGATAGCGGTTTTGATCCCGAAGTTGAACACTACCTGTCCGAGACGAGCCACGGTCACCGCTTCCGGTGGAACGTTCGCCTTCGAAAGCAACCCCTGTTCCGCCTGGACACCACTGATCGGTGCGTCCATGGATTCCAAGAATGCGGCCCACAGCATCATGCCGCAGAGCACAAAGAACGGGTAAGGCAGGTTCACCGCGCCGACGTTGATAAGGTGAGCGTCGCGGAAAAGCATGGCCCAGGCCGCCGTCGTCAGCGCCGGGAGAATTGAGATCAGAACACCCGACATCGAGGTACGGTACTGACTCTTCAGATCTCTCTTCAACATCTCCCAGGCCACATGCTGCGAGAGCTTCAGGTCGTTCACCATGCTGTACAGCAGCTCGCGCGGATTGCGAAGCCTCAGTTCAGCCGTGTGAACCGTGATGGGAGGTGCTTGCGACGAGTCCCGCATGATCCTGATCCTATTTGATCTTCGGACCAACTGCCTGGATCGAGCAGTGCCTGACCTCAACCACCCCGGCTTCCCGGCCAATCCAAAATCCTACATACGCATGGCGCTCATCAACCGGCGCAGTGAACCCTTTCGATAGGTGCAGCCATTGCGGAGAGACCTGGCACTCCTCGCAGAATCCCAGGCCATCCCCCGGAGCATGATCCTGCCACACCCCGACCAGGATACGACGGGCGCAGTCCGCCCGCACCGTAACACTCACCCGGTACCCCTGACCGGCACGCAGCCTCAGCCTCGGCCGGACCAGCCGGACGCTCCGGGGTTCGGTTCCGCTCTCTTCGATCTCAACCCTGGCGCCCAGCATGGGAAAGAACGCAGGCCTGATCCGCGCCCTGGCGCCGTGGTCCAGATCCAGCCGTCCCCTCCAGAGGAGTTCGGTCGCGATAACCGGAAGCGCCCGCAGATCGGGAAGCTGCTCACGAAATGTATGCGCGAAGAAGGTCAACTGGAGCACCGGGAAAGGCGTAAGCGCCGGATGTCTCCACGCGCACTGCAGAGCTGCCGCGAGAGGAAAATAGAACTCGTAAAAAGGATGGGAGAACTGCCACCATTGAATCGTCCTGCGGTCCTCTTCATAGCGGCGAAAGTAGTTCCAGTGCCGCACTACCTTGATCGCCAGGGTCAGGGCATACACGACCGCAAAGACAGCCACCAGCGGAGCAGGCCGGATGAGCAGTATCGCAATCCCTGCAAAGGCGCAAAGCTCGGCCGCGTAGAGCACCGTCACCGGCCACCTCACCTGTGCGAACGAGAGTCCCGTGGCAAACGTCCGGATTCCGGAGCGCAAATCGTTCTCGCGGTCCTCAAACTCGTGGATCACAATCGCGATCAAGCCCAGGCAGAGCGCCCAGGCGGCGACCAGCCAGACGAAAGCAACCGCGGAGCGCGAATGGGTAAGTGCCGGATCGCCGGCCTCGTGGGTTACCACCGATAGAACATAGAGGCAGGGAACCAGGTGCGCACCCAGGGAATCGCAGAGCACCCCAAGCGCACCGAACTCCTTCAGCCGCAGAGGCGGAACGGAGTAGATCGTCGGAAGCAGGTACTCCAACCCGAGCAATACCAAAGTCGTCGAAGAATGGGAGATCAAGATCGACGGTCCGAACCCAGCCCCGATAAGAAGCCCGCAGATGAGGAACCGCTGCCATGGCCTGAAGTTCGCCATGTGGTTCCGCTTCCCGGCTAACCGGTCCACTTCGATGTCGAAGACGTCATTGATGACGTGCCCGTACGATCCTGCGCACAGCCCAACAAAAGCGATCAGCAGAATCGAACGCGCAGTCGCAAGCGGTCCCAGGCGATACAGCAGGGAAGCGCTATAGGCAACCGCAAGAGCGGGGGCGACCTTGGAATACCACCAGTGATCGACCCGCCCTAATTCGCGTATCGAAGGCATCGAGCTCCGTAAACCTGCTTCAACGATAGATCGCTCGTCTGATCTCCGAACCGTTCAGCAGCAGCTTGCCAAACTCCTGTTCCGTGATCACGCGATTTTTATTCGGAACAAAGCCTTCGCTCTTCCAGCCGGGCTGACGCTGACCCAGTTCGTTCGGCTGTGTCTGCAGATAGAACTCCTCATCGGCATGGATCATCTCAAACTGCTCCCCTTTCTTCCCGGAGAGAAGGAAGAAGACGGGAGTCGCATCCGCAGGCACACAGAGAATCTGCACCGCGATACGGGGCTGGTCCGAAAGGTTATCTGCCGAGTAGTGAACCAGGCTGTCGTCGAAGATCAGCCCCTGTCCGGCCGGCATGGGCATCGGACGGAGATACTTGTCGATCATCTCCCGCTGAAAGCGATCGAAGTAGCCCGGACTGCCGGGAGCCTCGATATGCGGCAGGATCTTGTGGCTCCCCGCCACCACCTGGATCGTCCCGTTCCGTATCGTCGCATCCACCAGCGGACACCAGATGGTCACCGTGGTGTCGTTGATATCCGGAATCGCCGGCCAGTTCTGGTGAATCTGCAGCTCCCCGCGTCCAGGCGGCTTCACATAGAAGTTGCAACTGATGATCGTGTACCCCTCCAGGTATCTCTCCTGCACCGGAGTGAACGTCTCTTTCATCAGCTCGAATGCCTTGCGCTTGTACTGCTTGCTCGAATCCAGAAAAGAGCAATGATACGTTGCGAACCCGTTGGTCGGAGCAAAGCTGTCGTCCGGCGATAGAGTAGCCATCCTGGAGAGCAGGGCGGCAACCTCGGCCTCTTCGAGCATCGGAACCTGCACGTAGCCGGAGTGCTGGAATGCCTTTTGCAGGTGGTCGTCCTTCAATATTTTTCTCATCGTTTCTCTCTCGTCTTGTCTGAATCTTCAGTTCCTTTCACTTGGATGCTCATCGCTCAGCGCCGCGTCTGTAGCGCGTCGAACCGCGCAAGCGCTTCCAGACAAAAGGCCGTAGTCAAGTCGGCCGAGCCGAAGGTTGTGGGAACGGGCGGCCCGCCATACATCGGGATACGCCTCCAGGAGCCGTCGGGCCGCTGGGTATCGGTCAAAAACTTCGCCGCACGTTCCAGTCCAGTGCAGTCCGCATCCATGTTCAGCAAAGAGCAGATCGCCATTCCGGTCGACAACTCATCTCCAAAGGAGCCGTCAGGCTGCTGCAGCGCTTGAATGCGTTCCATCATCACGGTCTTCACGGCGCCAAACGCGGCGATTCCGCTGTAGTAGTCCCTCGACAGCATGTAATACAGGCTCATCGCGTTCGCATAGAATACGATCTCTTTCTCTTCGCTGCCCTCGCGAATCACACGCATCAGGTACTCGATAGCCCCGCGCGTCTGCTGCGACTCGCCGAGATAGAGCACGACATTCGCATTGACCACGGCGCAGACGTCATCCTTCCCCGTCCATTGCCAGATTTGATCGTCATACGAGAACGCCTTGCCTCGGGTACGCCACCAAAGCAGCCATTTTCGCGCCGAATTCGCCGTATAGAGC
Organism: Edaphobacter sp.; assembly: GCA_965277265.1. Classification (GTDB taxonomy): domain Bacteria; phylum Acidobacteriota; class Terriglobia; order Terriglobales; family Acidobacteriaceae; genus Edaphobacter. The sequence continues at coordinate 2,508,649 of CBDICF010000003.1, read as the reverse complement.
CAGGTATAGAACCTTCCGCGAGAGTCTCTGCTATCGAAAAACAAGCCCCGATTGTCCGGTATCGCGATACCCCGGGTTGCCAGCAAATGCGAGATGCAGGCGGTGTCGTCAAGATCGGGAGGAATGATATAGCGCTTGTCGTTCTTGCGCGACCAGTAGCGCCATAAGCCCCCTGGGTCCATGTCGGCCTCCAGAAAGCGGCACCCTCGCTCCATCATCGCCTCCACCCCAAGCCCGAGATGTACGGCGAATCCAAGCGAACTGACCACCAGCGAGGTCACAAACGGAGAGCTGTCGAAGACAAGATCCTCGATGATGTGGCCGTCGGCGGTTTCGTGCCTCTCGACACAGAACTCCGTCTGAAACTCTCCATCCGGCAACTGACTCTGGGCAAGATAAGCAACGGCCATGCGAAGGCTGCGACTCACCGTACCGGGCTGAGAGGCCATCTCCTCCGATCCGGCGGCATGGCACGCAGGCACAGGCATAATCTCCTGATTCCCAGACCCCGCTGTCCCGGGTTGCGAGCTCACGAAATCTGCCCCGCGGCTGCCGTAAGCGAAGCAAAGATGGAATCGACGAAGTCCATCAGTTCAGCTACCCTCGCCGGTTCGTAAGCGCCCTCCAGCGTCTTGTGCGTCTGCTGGATCAGATCATGAAGCTGCCGGTGACAGGCCGCCTCATCCAGCCGGAGATGGCTGGGCCGGTTGTGGCGCCGGTCCTGTCCGGCGGTCTTGCCGGTATGCGTGCTGGTCCTTCTCGCATCCAGCAGGTCGTCCCCAATCTGATAGGCGTCGCCGAGATATTGACCAGCGCTTGCAAGCGGCGCCACCTCCTCCGGCGACGCTCCGCACCCGAGCGCGCCGGCCGTCAGCGCCAGGCGCATCATCGCGGAGGTCTTCCTGTTGCGCGCTAGCAGCGAATCCTCATCCCCGGGCTCCAGCGAAAGATCAAGCGCCTGGCCACCGATCATCCCCTGCACGCCGATACATTCGGTTGCCTCGCGAATCAGATTGGGAGTGCGGCCGAAGAGGGCGTATGCCTGATTCAGGAGCGCGATCCCGGCAAGGAGTGCGGCATCTTCGCCGTAGACGAGGTGCAGCACAGGTCGTCCGCGCCGCACCTGCGCATCGTCCATGCAGGGAAGGTCGTCGAAAATCAATGAACTCGTATGAATGAATTCCACGGCACAGGCCGCAGGCAAAGCTGCTTCTGTTTCATGACCGAAGAACCTCGCGCCCAGAAGGCAAAGCATCGGACGAAGTCGTTTGCCACCCGGAAAGACGGCATAGTGCAGCGCATCGTCAAGCTGCCGCGCGCCCTTGTGTCCGGACTGGGGAAGCAGAGCCGCCAATGCAGATTCAATCGCGCCCGGCAGCTCCTGGAGGTCGTCATACATAGCGCCCGTGTCTCCGCACAGCACCTTATCCTACCATTGCTCATCGGCGCGTCCTCTCCCGGTAAAGGCCTCTGTCATGCAGGTCAACTTGATGCCATCACAGGAGTTGCGGTTCGCGACTTACCGTTGTGCCGGTCCGCGGGCGGTCGGGGCTGGACGCGTGTCATGTCGGCGCGCGACGACTGCACAAGTGTCTCAGCGCTTCTCGAACACAAGAAGACAGAGTGGCCGAATGTAGATGTGCGGGGCATACTGCGCGCCGCAGAAGGAATGGGTTTCGCGGTACCCGGCGCTCCGAAGCGCGGACCAGTCTCCGGGTAAAATGCTCTGATTGTCGGTCAGAAGGAGGTCCGGTTGCGCCGCCTCAAGATGGAAAGAGCGCGAGCCGGAGCCATTGGTGCTCACGGCGGAGGCAGACGCGCTTGAAGTGTTCACGAAGATGTTGCCGGGGAAAAAAGGCAGCACCGTAAACGCAAACCCGGCCCCCTGGATGCGCTTGCTGGATGGAAGCGTCTTCAGGTAGAGAGCGGCCGCCTTGGCCGGGTAGGTCGCATGATGGATCTCGTAACGAATCGCACCGAAGGTCCAGGGCAGTTGGAGCAGGCAGAGCAGCCCGAGAAACCCTGCGACCAGCGTCTGCAGGTTCAGCTTCAACGGGTTCAAATCCTGCAACTTCAGGTTTTGGATTGTCAGCCTCTGCCGGTTCAGCGGGTTTGGCTTCACCGGGTCGTCCCAGGCTGCCCAAAGCACCATCAGCATCGTGATCCATAACAAACCGTAGTGCCACCAGTTTCCGTAGCCGAAGACCAGGAAGAGAGCGAGCAGGAATGCAGGCACGATGAGTGTCGCCTTACCTGTGCGGTAGAGGTACAGAAGCAGAAGACCATCGTAGAGGAACGCCAGCGGGTAAAACGCGGCAAACCCATAAGCCATAGCCTGGGGCATCTGACCTGCACGCCGCGCCAGCCTCGCCTTGAAACCCGCATCCTCACCGGCATCGGTCTTGGACGATGCTTTGGGAACAGAGGATTCGGGCTGGGGCGCAGCACTTCCTACAACTCCAGTCGATGGCGTTCCGGATGAAAGAGACGGATTTGAAGTTGCGGCGGCCTTCGAAAGACCTCGCGCATTCGAAGGAGTAGAGGCTGCAACGCTCTGGACCGGAGCGGATGCATTCCGCGTAGAAGCCACAGGAAGGATGCTCCGGATGTGATAGACAAACCAGTTCAGGCTCGCAGGTCCTTCCGGCAGCACCAGGTCTTGCGTGGGCCACAGGCATACGGCGACGAACAGAAGCGAACTCGCGAAGACCCCGGCCCCGGCCACAGCCCCGATCACAGCGTTTCTTTTTACGCGTGGCGACAGTCCACCGCTGCGCTGCTCCCGATATAGCTTGACCGCGTACAACACGGCAAAGCTGCTTGCCACAATCGTTCCGTGAACACTGACATTCGCAAGCAGCCCAAGCGCCACGGCCGTCAGAATGGGCTTGCTCCTCGTCTGGCGATACAGATGTGCAACCAGGAAGCCCAGCAGCGGAAACAGGACATAGCTGCGGGCCACAACCGCGTATTGATAAGCGAGAAAGAAGCTGAATGGAAGGAGAGCCCGCAGGTAGAAAGGAAACGGCGCGAAACGCAACAGGACATAGATCCCAGCCGACGCGATCGCCGCGGAGATCCAGTTGATGCACAGGTACGACATGTGCAGGTGCGCCGGCCCCCATAGCACCAGATACCAAAGAAAGGGATGGCCCTCATAGCGCAGTATGCGGAACAGCAGCGTGTAGACCCCGAAGCTCCTGGAGATCATCCACGACCGGCCCTCGTCTTCCCATGGAGCATAGAAGGAGACCGCTACGCAAACCATCGCTAGGTAGGCCGCGAAGACGGCGAACTCCTGCCTGCCAAGCCATAGAGTAGCCGGCCTTCCGTTGCGCATAGCCGTGATTGTACAACCGCAATCTCCGCGCGCACCCAGACTCGGCACCTGTTCCTATCTCACAAGCCGCCAATGGGATACAGCCTTCGCCCACCTGTCCCATGGCGCCGCCGCGGTGCACGCAGGCTCGCGCCGCCTCTCCCTCGACCGGGACCCGACCGGCACCCCACCTCTGTTCCTGATCCGATAACAAAATCGGATGAAAGCAAGCATCCTTGCTGCCTGAAACGCAATCTGTACTACTCAAGTTGTACCTGTCTCAGATTGGGAAAGTGTATAAATGCGACAGGTCAGCTCAAAAATTCCACCTTCCGGGAACCGCATCCGTCCCGTTGTCATTCCATTTGTCCGAATCGGACTGCCGCTGCGCGATGCGTCTCCACATTCACGGTTTGGACTCATAACTGGCGTGGACGCTTCTTGCGGGCCCGCCGAGGAAAACAGATGAAACGCCTCTTCAGCAAACTTGCCGTCGTTCTTAGCCTGGCATGCACCGCCTCCATGCTGCATGCCCAAACGCCGTCGATCGCCTATGGACGAACCACGCTGCAATTGTCCACCTTCCTCAGCACGTTCCAGGGTTACGGCGCGGTAATCACGGATCTTAATTCCAATCCGCTTCAAAACAATTCGCTTACCGTTCAGGAGACCGGCGGTGCCCTCAATCTTCAGACCTCTGCCGGTGAAATTGAACATTCCGGTGGATTGCTCGTCCAGGTTGCAGGCTACACCTTGCGCTTCCAGAACTTCATTATCGATACCACCAATCCTTCAGCTCCGGTCTTGAGCGCGCTGTTCATCGTCAACAACCAGTTCAGCTCTCGCCTGCCGCTCTTCAACATTCAGGGCGCGGCCGGTTCTACCCTTCCGCTCCAGGTTCAGTCCGGTGTCCTGCAGGAGAACGGTCTCACCCTGACCCTCGCCCCGGCTGCAGCCGCGGAGTTCAACAGCCTCTTCGGTCAAGGCGCTGCGCAGGCCGGTTCCGCAATCGGCACCGCAAACGCCTACATCGTCTTCTCCCCCACCAATTAGCCCTTCTTGCCCTCCCGTCTTCACAAGAGAACTGCTCGAACCTTCCTGCAGCAACCTCATTCGCGATAGCTGGTGCATCACCCAGGTCACCGGCTATCGCGGCCTGATCCAAGACGATCCAGGGATGATGTTCCCCGCCTCTTCCTAATTCCAACTGAAATGACGCAGCCCGCAGTCCATTGGCTGGACTGCTCTTCGGCACCCTCCTGCAACAAACGATTCTGCGCTCGCCCGTTAGCCCCAGCGTTTCAGCCTCGGCGGCCCGTCTCATGCGAGCTTCTCGCCATGCGCCGGCTCACCGCAAGGACCAGACACACCCGAAGATTGGCGACTAGCGCGAGACAAGATCATGCTGCTCTTCTCAGTCGACCCAGCGTTTGACATCCGGAACAATGAAGCTTACTGTGGCTCGTCATAAAGAAGACAGGAGCAATTCGGCCGATACGAGCCGATGCATTCGGCGGAAACCGTAGATCTCAGACCGTACCTTTCGAGATACCACCGTCATGCTCTGTGAGCGGAAACCCGTTACGGCTCCTCATCGCTCGCGCATAATGTGGTTTCAGCTCAAAAGGCAAGGAGCATCGCTGGAATGACCAGAACAAAGCCGCTCGCATCAGCTTTATCGGTTGTGAAGTGCTGTTTTACTTTAGTGCTGGCGATCGCAATCCAACCCGCGGTTGCGCAGAGCGTCCTTTACGTGCGGTGTGGAAAGCTCCTGTACGACACCTCCAAGGCTCCGCTTCAATCGGCAGCCATGGTCATTACCGACGGTAAGATCACAGCCGTGGGACCCAATCTCCCCGTTCCCCCCAATGCTCGTCAGCTCGATCTCTCCGCATACACGATAGTCCCTGGATTCATCGATGCACACATTCATCTTTGGACTGGAGCGCGTGCCGAAACCCCATCCTTCGGCCTTGCCGCCTTGCGCGCCAGCGAGGCCATGCGATACGCGCTCAACTCGGGAGTAGTCGCCGCGCGCGTGCTGGGCAGTGAAGGATTCATCGACGTTGCCCTGAAAACTGCAATCGAAGAGGGAACCATCCGAGGCCCTCACCTGGTCCCAGCCGGTCACGCGATCTCCATACCCGCCGGCCACGCAGATCATTTCACCCTTCCATCGACAACTCCGCTATCCGACTACTACACGCCACTGAACGGCTTTATCAATTCCCCGGACGACGCCGAGAAAGCGGTTCACCTTCAGATCAAATACGGCGCTCGCGTGATCAAGGTGTTTGCCTCCGGCGGGGTAGGGTCGCCATTGGATTCTCCAGGCGCCGAGCAGCTTTCTCCTGAAGAACTGCGCACCATCGTCGAACAGGCGCACATGGCCCGGATCAAAGTGGCCGCTCATGATGAAAACCTTCCAACTATCCTCGCCGCGCTCCATGCCGGTGTGGACTCCATCGAACATGGCTCCGAATTAAATCAGGAGGCAGCCGACTACATGAAGGCACACCATGTCGTCTTCGTTCCCACCGTCTATATTGTCGATAACATCCTGGAGAACGGCGAAAAAGAACATATGTCGGACTACATGGTCCGTAAAGGTAAGGAAATCGCACCCGGCCATTTCGCCAGTTTCAAGCTTGCTCTTCATTCGGGAGTGACCATCGCGGCCGGATCGGATATGTCCTACGAGCCGGGTCAAGGAACTGTACTTGACGAGATGATTACCGAGGTAAAGTACGGCATGACGCCCCAACAGGCATTGACAGCGGCTACGCAGACTTCGGCGGCCCTGCTAGGCTTCGATAACCTCGGGAAGCTTGAGATCGGAAAAGAAGCTGATTTCGTCGCACTCGCCGGTGATCCCACATCCGACATCCACGCCGTAAAACAGACAAAATGTGTCGTCTTCAAAGGTCAGGTTATTCCGCTGACAGACTGACGGAGAGTCCATAACGTCAGATGCACAGTCGTGTCTCTACTCCACTCGGAATCATATCCGAGGGCCAACATCTACACAGAAGAGGACCGCCAGCATGAATCGTCGCCGGTTAGCAAACGTCATTGTATCTATCGGATTATTTCTAGCTACAGGGGTAACCTGCCAGGCTCAGGGAAGCTCCGCCACGGTTACAGGAATCGTAACCGACTCTTCCGGCGCAGCCATTCCGCAGACGAAGGTTTCCATTACGAACGTAGGCACAAATATCCCTCATGCGACGGTGACCAACAACACCGGGGAATATACCATTCCTCTGCTTACTCCCGGTGAGTACAAGATCAGTGTAGATGCCCAGGGTTTTCGCTCTGTCGTGCAGAGTGGCATCACACTTCAGGTCGCACAGACCGCTCGGCTCGACTTCAAGCTGCAGCCCGGCGAACTCGCGCAGACGATTCAAGTAACCGGCGAGCCGCCCCTCGTGCAAGCAGATACCTCCTCCACCGGAGCCGTGATCGAGAATAAACAGGTACAGGAACTCCCTCTGAATGGCCGCCAATACTACTCTCTCGCCTATCTGACACCCGGCACCTCAAAGCCTGTCCAGGGTTCGGCTCTCTCCTTCCGCGGAGGTTTCAATGTCGCCGGATCCAGTGAAACATCCAATAACTACACCTTGGACGGATTCGACAACAATGATCCGGCTATCAACGATCCTACGTATCTTCCATCCATCGATCAGATTCAGGAGTTCAAGCTGCTAACCGGTGTCTATTCCGCAGAATACGGCATAAATTCAGGCGGCCAACTCCTTGTGACTACCAAGTCGGGATCCAATAGCTTCCATGGAACGGCCTTCGAATATTTCCGCAATCAGATCTTTGACGCAAAAAACTACTTCATCGGCGCACAGCAGAAGCCGAGTTATCAAAGGAGCCAGTTCGGTGGAACTCTAGGCGGCCCAATCATCAGAAATAAAACCTTCTTCTTCTTGAGTTACGAAGGGCTCCGCCTTCACCAGCAGATCAGTGCGCTGGCGACCGTACCCACCCAGGCCATGGTCGGCGGAAACTTCGCCGGTTTCCCTCAGTTGAAGAATCCATTCACCGGCGCGCCAATTCCGGGAAACATGATTACGCCGCAGATGATGAATTCCGTCGGCGCAGCTCTTGCCGCCCTCTATCCGGCTCCCACCTATGCCACGGCACAAGGTGTGCAACCCGCCAGCAACTACAGCTTCAATGAAGATCGACTCGAAAATATGAACGAGTTCGGCATACGCGTCGATCACCAGATCAACAACGCCAACTCCCTCTTCGCAGAGCTTAACCGGTACGATGACCCTTCTTTCGAGCCATCCAATTCACTCTGCAGTTCACGCGTCCTGCCGGGATATGGTTGCACCGTAGGTGTGACGGGTTACCTGGCCGGCGTTGCCTACAGTCATGTCTTCTCCGCCAGCCTCGTCAACCAGGCGCACATCTCCTGGAACCAGTACAACCAGCCCCGGACTCAACAGGATGCAGGCAATAACTTCGTTGCCAACAACCACATCCCAGGAACGTTTCTTGGCGGAAATATACCGCTCAATACCGGAGTGCCGGTAACTGCAGTGACGGGATTCTCAACTCTCGGAGGCGCCACAAACCTCCCACAGAATCGTACCGACGACCTCTACCAGGCGGTCGATACTGTCACCTGGACCGCAGGTCCCCACACCTTTCATTTCGGCGTCGACTACCGCCGGTTCCTGTTCTCGCTCTTCTATCTTTCGACCGGGCGCGGACAGTTCAACTTCACCGCGTCCACGAGCGCACCTACCAGCGGCAATGCATTCGCCGACCTGCTTCTTGGCGTACCCACCTCCACGGCGCGGAATCCCTTCGCACCGACAAATCACCCTCGGGAGAATAGCGCCGACGCCTTTGTACAGGACGATTGGAAGGTCTCACCCCGGCTCACCCTCAACCTGGGCCTGCGCTACGAGTACAACGGACCGATAACGGATAAGGATAATCGGATCTCGAACTTCGATCCCAGCACTAACTCGATCATCATCCCCGGGCAAGGGGGAGTCAGCAGCGTGTACAACGTGCAGAAGGCAAACTTCGCGCCCCGAGTAGGATTCTCCTGGCAACTTCCCCACGACGATAAGACCGTTGTCCGTGGCGCCTTCGGCCTCTTCTATAACAATGCCGATAAAGGAAACAGCATTATCGCCCTCAACTTCAATCCACCCTTCCGCAGCCCGCAGACATTCAACAATAGCTCAGCGGCGGACATCACTCTTTCAGATCCCTTTCCGAGCACGGTCTCCAGCGCCTCGCTCAGCACTCCATCCGGCATTATTCGTAATTTCCAGTCGACCGTCATCAACGAATGGAGTCTGGGTATCCAGCGCCAGTTCGGTTCAACCTTCCTTCTCGATGTAACGTATCTCGGGACGGAAGGAACGCATGTGCCGTTCACCTACAACATCAACCAGCCGCCGGCTGTGCCGAACGCGACGACCGGGCAAGTTAATGCGGCGCGGCCATACCAGGGATACGGCAACATCTCCTTTACCAATACCGGCGCCAGCTCCAACTACAACGCACTCCTGACCAAGGTAGAGAAGCGTTATAGCCACGGCCTTCTCTTCATAGCCTCGTACACCTACTCTCATTCGCTAGACGACGCCTCGAACCTGGTACAGAACAGTAGAAACATACTTGCCGAGTACGGCCCATCCAACTTCGACGTGCGCCACAACTTCACCTTCAGCCCTGTGTACGAACTTCCGTTCGGAAAGGACCGCGCCTTCCTGCAGAACGGCATTCCAGCCGCGATCGTCGGCGGATGGCAGGTTACCGGTATCGTCGCCATTCAGAGCGGCAATCCCTTGACCCCCATCTACACGGCGAACAACAGCAATACGCTTAACTTCGAAGACCGGCCCAACGTGGTCAGCGACCCCAACAATGGCCCGAAGACGGTAAGCGAGTGGTTCAACACGGCGGCGTTCGTCAAACCCCCGACTGGAACCTTCGGTAACGCGGCTCGAGACTCAATCCGTGCGCCCGGTTTCACCGATGTCGACTTCGCGGTCTCCCGGATCGTATCGGTCGTTCCCGAGCGGCTGAAGGCCGAAATCCGAGCCGAGCTGTTCAACAGCTTCAATCATCCAAACTTCCAGTTTCCGGCAACTGACCCTGGCAGCGCCTCGTTCGGGAAGATCACCGGCGCAAACGATCCACGAGAGATTGAATTTGCCCTGCGCCTAACCTTCTAGAGGAGTCCTCCAATTGATCTATCTCAATCCCGACCAACGGATGGCCCACACCGCAGATGTAGTTAAGATCGGTATACAAGGCACGAAGTGACCGCGCGAATCGGGCCCCCCGCAAACAGATCTTCGTTTGTGGGGTGACTAAGCGTAGCGGGCCCGTCCGGCAGGACGCACTTGCGGTGTATCAATGCACTCATGGCCGTTTTCTCTCAAGGAAAACGGCACTCTTATAAATCCCCCCCAGAGCAACAGGGGAATCGTTCTAGCGACACAATGCAGTCATACTCTGGCCTCGGGACACTGTTGCCCCCAGAAAAACGCGATCTGCCCCTAGCCACCCGCATCCGGAGCCGCCGGGTGGCCGCGAGCGCGAAGCATTGCATCCTACCCGGTCAGCTATGCTGACCACTGGTTCCATTCCCCTCAGGCGCTTCGGCAAGACGGACGTCCAGATCTCCGCGCTCGGCCTCGGCGGCCACCATCTCGGCTCCGCCCCGGACGAGCAGACAGCGGTAGAGATCGTCCACCGGGCCGTCGACGGCGGCATCACCTTCTTCGACAATTGCTGGGAGTACAACCGTGGCAAATCGGAGGACTGGCTCGGCAAAGGCCTCAAAGGCCGCCGCGACAAGGTCTTCCTCATGACCAAGGTCTGTACCCACGGCCGCGAGGCCGCCCTGGCCATGCAGATGCTCGACCAGAGCCTGCGCCGCCTGCAGACCGACCATCTCGACCTGTGGCAGATCCACGGCGTCTCCTTCCAGAACGACGCCGCTCTCTTCCTGCGTCCCGGCGGCGCCGCGGAGGCCCTGCTGGCCGCCAAGAAGGCGGGCAAAGTGCGCTTCCTCGGCTTTACCGGGCACAAAGACCCCGAGTTCCACCTGTCCATGCTCAACACGAAGTTTCCGTTCGACGCCGTCCAGATGCCGTTGAACCCGTTCGATGCCAACTTCAGGAGCTTCGAGCGCGAGGTGCTGCCGGTTCTCAATCAGCGTGGCATCGCGCCTCTGGGGATGAAGCCGATCGGCGGCCACGGCGAACCCGTACAGAAGGGTGTCTTCACGGCGGAGGAACTCCTGCGCTACGCCATGTCCCTGCCCGTCGCGACCACCATCACTGGCGTCGAAAAGCTGGAGATTCTTCAGCAGAACCTCAAGGTTGCCCAGGGCTTCACTCCCCTGCCCCCGGGCGAGATGCAGGCGTTACGCGACCGCGCCAAACCCTATGCGGGCGACGGCCAGTTCGAGCTCTACAAGACATCCATCAAATTCGACAACCCCGAGGCGAGAATCGCCCATAGCTTTCCGCTCGACATGCAGCAGATCGAGGTCAGGCAGATGCTCAAGTCGACCGACAACACAGGCCGCCCGTTTCCCGAGGTCAAGGATCCCTCGAAGTCGCCCTGGCCCCCCACCCTGGACTTCTAAGCGCAAACAGCAGCAGGTTGAACCCAAAACCTTCCGGCAAGGTCCATGAGCCCCAATTCAGGAGACACAGATGTCCGCGAATTCACTGGATAAAAAAAGAGAGTCCCGGCTCGGAGAAGCTGCGGGCCGAAACTCCCCGGCGGCTGGTATTGCCCAGGCGGAGGTGTCGCGCCGCCGCTTCCTGCACGGAGCTGCCTTAACCGGCGCTGCCGCAGCCATCCCCGGCGCTGCCATCGCGCGCGAAGCCCAAGCCCAGGCGACCTATCCCACAGCCACCGGCGACCCCGAGGCTCAAAAGCTGCTCAACCCCATCGTGCCGGCCTTCCACGGCGAGTACGGCGGCGCAGCCCCCACCTTCCAGGTGCCGAAACGCGCCATGGGAAGCACAGGGCTGCAGGTCTCGATCCTCGGCATGGGCGGCTATCACCTTGGGACAGCATCCTCGCAGGAGGAGGTGACCGAGATGGTCGCCAAGGCACTGGATCACGGCATCAACTTCTTCGACAACGCATGGGAGTACCACAAAGGCCTCAGCGAGGAGCGTGTAGGCAACGCGCTCAAAGGCAAACGCGACCGCGCCATCCTGATGACCAAGGTCTGCACTCATGGGCGAAAAAAGGATGTCGCCATGCGCATGCTCGAGGAGTCCCTGACCCGCCTGCAAACCGACCATCTCGACGTCTGGCAGGTCCACGAGGTCATCTACTACAACGATCCCGAAAAGGCCTACGAGGCCGATGGCGTCCTCGAAGCGCTCACCGCGGCCAGACAGCAGGGCAAGGTGCGCTTCGTCGGATTCACCGGCCATAAGAACCCGTCCATCCATCTGGATATGCTCAATCGCGGCTTCAAGTTCGATACCGTCCAGATGCCCATCAATCCCTTCGACCCGGGCTTCCGGTCCTTCGAAAAAGAAGTATTGCCCGTCGCCGTCGCCAAAGGCATGGCGGTCTTCTCCATGAAAAGCATGAGCGGTTCGGGCGAGTCCATCACCCACGGCGCGCTCACACCCACCGAGGCGCTCAGCTACGCGATGAGCGTCCCCGGCGTGTCAACAACCGTCTCCGGCATGGATTCCATACATGTGCTCAACCAGAACCTCGCCATCCTCAGCAGCTTCAAACCGCTCGATCCAAAGCAAATGGACCAACTGCGCGAACATGGCCGGCAGTTCAGCGATGGCCGCTACGAGCTGTTCAAGAGCACCGTCAAATACGACGGCGACCTCGGAAGGGAGCAGCACCACTACCCCACCACAACGGAGTTACCCGCGTAGACGCGCAGCCGGTGGGGTGCAAACGCGACCCGGCAGGCCAGAAACATGCTTCCAAAGTCCTGCCGGTTCGTCTACCATCTAAAGTACATGAGTGTGCTCGTAAGTCCCAAGACCAACGGTGGACCAGCCACCAGGAAGTTTTCCTCGTCCTCCGGCCAGATGTTTCAGGACTATTTCACGCCTGGCAGAACCTGGAGCTTCAAGAAAACCGACCTCCTCGACACCCGCGCCCGCCGGGTCTTCGAAGGAACCGCGCTCGCCTGCGCCGTAGACGCATACCCCTTCCACATGCCGCTCGAAGCCAAGGCGGGCCCATGCGTCACCGCCGACGGCCATCAGATGCTCATGATGTCGTCCTACGATTACCTGGGCCTCATCGGCGACTCGCGTATCGACAAAGCCGCGATGGAAGCCATCATGCGCTACGGCACCAGCACCAGCGGAGCCCGCCTGCTGACCGGCACGCTCGATATTCACCGCCACATGGAAGCCGACCTCGCCGCTTTCAAGGGCACCGAAGACGCGCTCACCTTCAGCTCGGGCTACATGGCCAACCTCGGCGTCATCTACGGCCTCTTCGGCCCCTCCGACCGCATCATCATCGACGAGCTCTGCCACCGCAGCCTCCTCGATGCCTGCCGCATGGCGGGCGTCCAGATCCAGCGTTTCCGTCATAACGACCCGCAATCCGCGCGCGATGAGCTGCAGAAACCCAACACCGCCAACCGCACCCTCCTCATCTCCGACGGCGTCTTCTCCATGGACGGCGACATCTGCTGCCTCCCCGACCTCGTCGCTCTCAAAAAAGAGTTCGGCTGCTTCCTGCTGATGGACGAAGCTCACGCCTCGGGCGTCCTCGGAGCCACAGGCCGCGGCACCGACGAGCACTTCGGCATCCCCACCGGCGACGTCGACATCTGGACCGGCTCGCTCGCCAAATCCATCCCCGCCTCCGGTGGCTTTGCCGCCGTCTCGCAGGAGGTCGCCATCTTCCTCCAGCACGCCTCCTCGCCTTACATCTTCTCCGCCGCCATGGCCGCCTCCTCGGTCGCCGCCATCACCACCGGCCTCGCCATCCTGCGGGAAGAGCCCGAGCGGGTCGCCCTCCTCAAACGCAACAGCGACTTCCTCCGCAACGGCCTTCGCAGCCTCGGCTACGACACTGGCCTCTCAGAAACCGCCGTCATCCCCGTCATCCTCAAGGACGAGGCCACCACCGCCCTCTTCGCCCGCAAGCTGCGCAACTTCGGCATCGTCGCCGCCCCCGTCATGTTCCCCGCCGTCGCCCAGGGAGCAGCCCGGCTCCGGCTCTGCGTCACCGCCGCCCACACCCTCGAACACCTGGACTTCGTCCTCGACGCCTTCAGCCAGCTCACCCCGGACTGACCAAATCTACAAGGTCCAGAGGGCAACGCATCGAATCTGTACCCGGCCTGTACACCACCAGGAACCCGCTCCAAGATCTACGAACATTAGAGTTGTCGTTGTTTGTCCCTTTGTTTGTCATTCCGTAGCGCAGCGAAGGAATCCGCGGTTCGCCGGGCCTACATACCATCGGGAACTTCGCTTTAGGTAGACTCCCCCATGCCGTCCCTCATCACCGGAGCAAGCGGCTTCCTCGGCGGCCGCCTGGCCCAGATGCTCCACGCCCAAGGAGAAGAGATCATCCTCCTCGCCCGGCCCAACTCCGACCTCCGCCACCTCTCCGCCATCCTCTCCTCCCATCAGGCCCGGATCGTTCGCGGCGACCTCTCCGACCGCCACTCCCTCCAGGAGGCAGTCCGGCACGCAACACGCATCTTCCACTGTGCCGCCTGCTCCACCGACTGGGCCCCAGCCAACACCTACCTCCAAGCCAACGTAACCGGCACGGCCAACCTCGTCGCAGCCGCCCGCACGGCCCCGCACCTCCAGCGCTTCGTCCACGTCAGCACCACCGACATCTACGGATACCCCGAAGTCCCCTGCACCGAAGACCAACCCATCCTCGACGCCGGCCTGCCCTACAACCAGACCAAGGGCCAGGCCGAAGCCATCGTCTGGCAGGCCCACGCGGACGGCCTCTCCACCACAATTCTCCGCCCCGCCACCATCTACGGCCCGCGCGGCAAGGACTTCACCCAGGAGATCGCCACCATGCTTCGCCAGCGCATGATGGCCACCATCGGCCGCGGTGCCGCCCCCGGCGGCTTCGTCTTCGTCGACACCGTAGCCCAGGCCCTGATCGATGCCGCGGCCAGCCCCCGCACCCTCGGCCAGGCCTACAACATCGCAGACGGCTCAGGCGCCACCTGGGCCCTTTACCTCAAGCTCTTCGCGGGCCACCTCGGCACCCGAACACCCTGGATCGACCTGCCGTTCCAATCCGCCATGTCCCTGGCCCGCACCCTCGAAGCAGCGCATCGGCTGCTCCACCTGGGTGGCCGGCCCCTGCTCACCCGCCACGCCGTCTACCTGCTGGGCCGCAACCAGGACTTTCCCATTGCGAAAGCCGCCCGCCACTTCGGATTCCAGCCTGCTATCTCGCTCGAACAGGGAATCGAACGCTCCGTAGCCTGGCTCAACGACGCGCAAGCTGCAAAACGCTAACTCGGCTCTCAAATCTTCATCCCGACCAACGGGGGGCCTGTACAGTTCGTCGCGCCCAGACCGGTAGACCAGACCGGTATACAAGTCACGAAGTGACCGCGCATCGCCGTCCCCGCAAACAGCTCTTCGTTTGTGGGGTGACTGAGCGCAGCGGGCGCGTCCGGCAGTACATCTGCCTTTACCGCACAGCCCGAAACGCCAGCACGGCGTTCAACCCGCCGAACGCAAACGAGTTCGACAGGCAAGCCTCCACCTCAACCCTCCGAGCCTCATTGGGAATCACATCCAGATCGCACTCCGGGTCTGCCGTCGTAAAGTTCGCCGTAGGCGGCAACACCCCATGCCGCAGGCTCATGATCGACGCCACCGCCTCCACGGCCCCCGCCGCCCCCAGCGTGTGCCCGTGCATCGACTTGGTCGAACTGATCGCCAGCCTTTCGGCATGATCCCCGAACACAGCCCGGATCGCCGCCGTCTCTGTCCGGTCGTTCGCCTGCGTTCCCGTTCCATGGGCGTTGATATACCCGAACTGCTCCCGCGCCAGCCCCGAATCCCGGATCGCACTTCGCATCGCCCGCGCCGCTCCCTCGGGCGACGGCTGCGTCAGATGGCTCGCATCGGACGACATCCCGAACCCCACAATCTCCGCCAGCGGCTTGGCCCCGCGCGCCAACGCCTCATCCAGCGGCTCCAGCACCAGCATCGCGCCACCCTCGCCCAGCACCAGACCCGTCCGGTCGGCCGAAAACGGCCTGCAGGTGTCTTTACTGATCACCCGCATCGCCTCCCACGCCTTCAGGCCGCCCAGAAACAGTGGAGCCTCGCTCCCCCCCGCAATTGCCATCGGCGCGACTCCCGACCGTACCATCCAGAACGCCTGCCCGATCGCGTGCGCCGAAGACGAGCACGCCGTAGACACCGTATACGTCGGCCCCTGCACCCCGTATTTGATCGAGATATGGCTCGCCCCCGCATTGCTCATCCCCAGCGGAATCGTCAGCG
Source organism: Edaphobacter sp. (assembly GCA_965277265.1). Classification (GTDB taxonomy): domain Bacteria; phylum Acidobacteriota; class Terriglobia; order Terriglobales; family Acidobacteriaceae; genus Edaphobacter. The sequence goes on along the minus strand of CBDICF010000003.1, from coordinate 2,492,821 downwards.
GATGCACCCGCGTCCGGTTGTGGTGAAACAGCTCCCAGTAGCCCGCCTCCTCCGCACCCCGTCCACCCATCGAAGAGCCCGTGACGATGGCCGTATTCTCGCGCAGCTCTTCGTTCCATTCCACACCGGCCTGCCGCACCGCCTCCTCCGCGGAGGTCATCGCAAACTGCGCAAACCGGTCCAGAAACGCCAGGTCCTTCGCGGGAAACTCCTTCTCCGGGTCATACCCGCGCACCTCCGCCGCCTGGCTGAACCGCAGCTGCGACACGTCCACCGAACGCATCGTGCCGATCGCCTGCCGTCCCTCTTCGAGAGCTCCCCAGAATTCTTTCTGATTCAGCCCGAGCGCGCTGATCACGCCCATGCCGGTAATCACCACCCGGCGCATCAATCCACCGGCGAAGAGGCCGCCTTCGCTTCCACCAGCTTCGTAATCCCGTCGATCATCTCGCGGACGTTCGTCACCGACTTCGCCTGCTCATCGTCGATCTCGATCTCGAACTCCCCTTCCAGATCGAACAGAATGTTCAACCGGTCCAGCGAGTCGATCCCAAGCTCCTCGAACGTGCTGTCCGGACGCACGGAGTCCAGCGGCATCCGCCGTGTTGTCGCAATCACCCGAAGGGTTCGGTCTTGAATACTTTCAGACATGGGCCTCACTACAAAACAGCATACTTGCGAACCTGAAAACCTGGCGCTCCACGTTACGCTTCAAGCGCACCACCGGCCGCCAACCGCACGCAAAGCACGGAACAGAGCACAACAACCTGAATTCGCCGCTTAGTGAGCATACACCCTCCCCGCCCATCCGCCGCCCTGCCGATCCCTCACTCCAGGACCTTCCTCATCGACGCAACCGCATCCAAGTTCCAATGTTCCCCCGCTCCACCTTCAATGTCCTGCGAACAACGGCGGAGCTGCAAGCGCTCGTACCGCAGTGGCTCGATCTGTGGCTGCAGAATCCAACCGCAAAACCATTTCAGCGGCCGGAGTGGCTGCTTCCCTGGTGGCATCACTTCGGACAGCCCAATCTCCACGTGCTCGAATTCCGCCGCGAAGGCGCGCTCACCGGCCTGCTCCCGCTCTATGTCTACAGCGATCCCGTCAGGCAAGAGCGTCAGCTTCTTCTCCTGGGCGCCGGCACGTCCGACTACCTGGACGGCATCTTCTCGCCTGCCTGCTCCAGCGCCGACATTCTCGAAGGCCTTACCGCGCTAGCCGACGAGCCGGCATGGGATGTAGCTCATCTCACCCAGCTCCCTCCCGATTCGCCGCTCTACCGGGCGCTCTCCGCACAGGACGCGAACGCGATTCGCAGCTACCCGGGCGAGAGCTGCTCCCGCTGCCCGGCACTCTCTATTGCCGAACTGCCCAGGAAGCTGCGCTCCGACGTCCTCTACCATCGCAACTTCGCCACGGGCCGCGGCAAGCTGCGACTCCAGACTGCCGATGCCGCCTCCTGGCCGGGGTACTTCGATCTCCTGATTCAGCAGCATTCAGACCGGTGGAACCAGTCCGGGCAACCAGGTGTCCTCGCGGACCCGCAGGTTCTCGCGTGCCACCGCGAGGCCCTCCCGCTGCTCTTTGCTGCCAATATTCTGCGGCTCTACGCCCTCACCCTCGACGACGTGCCCATCGCCGTGCTCTACGCCCTCATTGACCCGCCCACGCGTCAGCGCCGCACCGTGTACTTCTACCTCGTCGGCCACTCCCAGGAACATGCCGAGCTCAAACCGGGAACCCTCCTGACCGCCATGGCCTCTGAATCCGCCGTCGCCAAAGGTGCCGAAGTCATTGACATGCTTCGCGGCGACGAGCTCTACAAGAAGTTCTGGCATGTGGAGACCGCACCCACCTTCGGCTTCTCCTTCGAGCGACACGCTCTGCCGAACGTCACCGCGGATTTCCACCTGCCATCCGGCGTATCAGCGCCGGTAATGTAAGTCCCTGAACCAGGATCGAAAAGACCACAACAACGAAGGTCGTCATCAGCAACAGGTCGCGTTCGTAGCCGTTCTTTTGTGGCAATGAGAGCGCAAGCGCCACCGCCAGGCCGCCCCGCAGACCCCCCCATGTCAGCACCAGGATCGATCCGCGTATCCGCTCGCGAAACACTCCAAGCGCCCGGACGCAAAGTCCCACGCTCACCAACCGCGCCAGCAGCACAACCGGAATTGCCATCAGCCCGACGGCAAAGTAAACCCACGTAAACGGGAGCACCAGAATCTGCAGCCCAAGCAGCAGAAACAGCACCACGTTCAGGAAATCGTCAATTAGCTCCCAGAATCGCTCGACGTGCTCCCGTGTCCGGTCGGACATCGCCAGCCGCCGCGCCTTCCCGCTCACCAGCAGCCCGGCCGCGACCACCTCCAGCGGCGCCGAGATCCGCAGCGCGTCCGCCAGGGCATAGCCTCCCATCGCCAGCGCAAGCGTCAGCATTACCTCCACCCGATAGCTGTTCACCAGCCGCAGCAGCCGGTACGTCACATACCCGAGCCCCACGCCCAGCGCAATCCCCCCGCCCGCCTTCAACAGCAGCAGCCAGCCGAATACGCTCGCCGAAGGAAAACCGGCCCCCGCCGAAGCCCCCACCAGCGCAAGAAAGATCACCGCCCCCACCCCATCGTTGAACAGCGATTCCCCCGCAAGCTGCACCTCAAGCTGCCGCGGAGCCCTCGCACGGCGCAGCATATCCAGCACCGCGATCGGATCGGTCGGCGAGATCAGGGCCCCGAACAGCAGCGCTCCAGACACGCTCATCTCCACCTGAAACAGGTGCAGCGCCCAGCGAAACACCCCCGCGACAAAAACCGTCGACAACGCCGTCGCGAAGATCGAAAGCACGATCACCGGCACGCGCTCAGACGACAGATGCTTCAGGTCCAGCTGCAGCGCACCCGCGAACAGCAGAAACGCAAGCATTCCGTGCAGCACAACCTTGTTGAAGTCGATGTCCGCCACGAGCCGTTCAGCCACCAGGTGCAGCTTCGGAGCCTCGTGCCCCCCCGCAATCAGCAGCGCCGCCGTCGAGAGCGACAGAATCATCGTCCCAATGGTCGTGGGCAGCCGCAGCACACGAAGACTGACAAAGCTGAAGAGCGCGCCAATGGTCACGAGGATGCTAAGCAGCGCAAAAATAGAGACCATACACCCTTCGATGTCAGCGAGGCGAAATTGAGTACAGGCCCGAGTACGATTCCGTCACCCTTCGCTCAACCATAGCTCACACACCCCTCACATACTCAGGCGACAGGCAGCGCCGGCGTAAGCTCAAGCCCCGCCCTTCGGTAGAGCTCCGGCCTGTGCCGATCCCAATGCTCACTCCGCACCACACTCGCCGGCCGGTCGAAGTAGTCCCACGGAGTGTGCCGGCTGTTCAGGCCCACAAAATGCGCGCCGCACGTCCCCATCTCCGGCTCTCTCGGCCAGAAGGGCGAACAGATCGTGACCTCCCGCGTCGTCACCAGCAGCGACCGGGCATCGCGGGCAAGCGCCACGGCCTGCAGACCCTGTTCGTCCAGCTCCGACTCCAGCCGAACCGGATGCCCCAGCCGCTAAGACTCCTCCTCCGGCGTCCGGCGAAGCGCGTCGGCCAGGTCGAACCCCGGGGGCAGACCCGTATCCCCAAGTTGATCATTCCCTCCACCGCCGAGGCCTGAAACCGCCCCAGGCAGCGTTCCATGTCCCCCGCCAGCAGCGTCCGGTCCTCCGCCGCGAGCCACTGTTCCAGCGCAGCCGGCTTCTGCCACAGGATGCAGTCGTTATCGAGCGCCAGTTCGTGCCGGCCGGGGAAGCTCCGGGCAGGCAGAAGCTTCCAGCCAACCCCCTCCGCCATGGCCTCTCCTAGGTGCGGGACGAGGAACGAAGGCACGTCCGCCGCGCTCACCTCCCGCCAGCGAACGCATTCTGGAAGCGCCCCCGCAAACCCCCGCGCACGTTCCAGCCCCACCGAATTGACGCAGATGACATACTCGGCGTCCGGCCCAAAAAGCCGCACCGCGCAATGGACCGAAACCCTGAGCGCCTCCCATCCACGTGCCGACACATCGCCCACCGTCCAACGCACCCCAGGCATCAGACGCAACCCTTCGCAAGCGGAGAAAGTAAGAAAAGGCTCATCCCTCCAGTCTCGCACACAGCGACACACACAACGACCGATAGACCGACCAATACCGTTCCACCATCGCCTCCGCCGAAAAGCGCTCCCGGGCCACCGCCCGGCACACCTCGGGATCGATCTCTCCCACACGCTTCAGCCTCGCCGCCATCTCCCCCGCGTCATGGACTAGAAATCCCGTGCGCCCATCCTCGACAATGTCCGGTATCGCACCTGAAGGAAGCGCGATCACGGGCGTTCCACAGGCGAGCGCCTCCATCGCAACCAGCGAACTGGTCTCCTCGGCCAGCGTCGGCAGCAGCAGGCAACGCGCTCTACCCAGCAGACGTTGCTTGGCTTCGCCCCCGACCGCCCCGATAAACCGAGCGCGACGCGAAAGCCGCGGCCGAATCTCATGCTCGAAGTAGCGCATGTGTTCGGGATACGGGAACGCCTGGCCCGCGAGCAGCACCGGCACGGCCGCCATCCGGGCGGCATCCAGGGCCATATGGATATTCTTCTCCGGGCAAATCCGCGAAAGCAGAAGCGCGAAGCTTCCCTTGCGCTCGGTCGGCAACTCCGGCAAGCGAACGCCGTTCTCAATCGTGATTAGTCGTCCACGATACGCAACCGGGCACGACGTCCGCTGACTCTCCGAGACACACTGCAGATGAACGTTCGCCGGCAACGTCCAGATCGAGGGCGGATACCAGTCCAAAGGCAGATGCAGGGTCGCCAGAACCGGCACGTCTTCCGGGATTCGGTAGCGATGAAAATTAATCCCGTGCATATGCACCAGCCGGACAGGATACTGTTCAAACGCAGAATCGATGCCGGCCTGCATACGCCGTTCCACCTCCGCCCGCATCTCTGCCGTCAGGATGCCTTCGGGCACCTCGACCCCAACCAGATCTCCTTCTACCTGCGATTCCGCATGGGCCGCGACTGCGGACCGGAATCCCCGGCCTGCGAAAGTAGCCTCCAGAGTAGCCAGAACCTGCTCCGCCCCGCCCACAGACCTCGGACCCACCGCCGCGAACGGATACGCCACACTCAGGATTACCGGTTCGGGGCCCATACTCGCTCCTCATCCAAAGTTCCCGAGCCCATGCACGTACAAGGCAGCTTTCGCCAGCTCTCTAAGGAACCTCTGATCAAGCTACCGTTATGAACGGGCGGGACTTCAGTCCCGCCGTAAACCTTCCACGACAACGGCTTTAGTCGCCGAGGGAATCCTGCAACTCAATCAAACCCTCTCTAAAGCCGACGCCCGCCATCACTCATACGATTCAGGTCCAAGTCACCCGCCGCTTCGCTTCCGCCACACCGCCTTCACCTGCGCCCGCCATCGCTCATCGAGCCCCACCAGCATCCACTCCACCTTTGGCGACAGATACCGCAGCACCACCTCCGTCGCAGGATGAACCCGCAGCGCCGGAGCCACCAGGTACAGCCGCGGAGCCTCCCCCGACAACCTCAACCCGCCAAAATATCCATGCCGCTGAAACTCCCCCAGCCCTGTAACGTTGTCTGGGTTCTGCAGATGATGCCACCGCACCCGGATCCAGTAATCCAGTCCCTGCAGCGCCAGATGCAGGTCTTCGTCCGCCTTCAGTTCGATCACTGCAAGCCGCCCGTCCCCGGTAACGCCCAGCAGGTCCAGCATTCCCCGGTCGGCCGCGGCAAATGCCGGCACCTGCGTATACACGTGGGTCGGGTCCAGCCGCGCATCCAGCAGCGAAACATCCCGCCGCAGCACGCTCTCCAGCCACCGCTCCGGCTGCATCCGGTAGAGCGGATCGCGTTTGTCGCCTCCCGCGGTGCGCCGCGCAAACAGCCGCTCCAGCAACTTCCTCAGCTCGCCCTCATTTCCGCCGGTCAGCGGAGTCTCATTCGCGCCCGCGCCAAACGTAATCTCGTGCGCGCTGTTGAATGTGCTGCCCGCATACCCCATCCGCACCCGCGCAAACTCCAGCCCATGCAGAAGAAATGCAAGCTCGCGCCCACTTCGAATCCTCTGCTCCACCACCTCGCGCATCGCCTCCGGCACAACCGCCATCACCTTCGCCGCAGACTCTCCAAACCGCTCCCGCGCAGCCTGTTCATTGGGCGCATGCAGGAGTCTGGTCAACAGGTTGCCATGGTCGCCCGCATCGCGCCGGTCCAGCTCTTCCGTCTTCTGGTCCAACTCCCACAGCTCCCACTGCGCGGCCGCCGGATGCAGCCAAGCCAGCCGCGACAGCGTCAGCGTCGCCATGCCGCGCGGCACAATCAGCTTCAATCCCCCGTACAGTCTTCGCCCATCACCCGATTCGCGACAGTGGTGCAGCCACAGAATCCCCAGCGTCAGAATTCCGTCCACCGTGGCCTGCGTCTCCTCTTCGTTCACCGCGATCACAGCCCAGGCCTGGTTGCCCTTCACCAGTGAACCACGCGCATACGCCGGCCCAAAGCTCTTCTCCAGATCCATCGCGGTACGAAAGCCATCCGGCCTGAACTCCGGAAACCCGCGCTCCAGCACCCGTTCCAGCACACGCAGATACCTCACACGCGTCGCCTCGCGCGTCGAAGGCGTCCGGCGATCCCCGTCTGCCGCCAGCTCCAGCGTCTGCGGCTTCGTCTGCCCGAACCGATGCGTACTCAGCCGAAGCACCCCATTGCGCATCGCCGCCGCACTCACGCGCCGTACCAGATTGCGGTCTTCACTCCACAGGTGCAGCGTGCAGCGGCCATGCTCGGTCGCCAGCTTATACTTCGCCGCGCGCATGTCGAACAGGACCTTGCCGTCTTCGAGCGCCACCGCCCGGGGATGCTCCGCCAGAAACCCCTCAAGCGCGGCGGAGATCTGTTCGACCGTCTGCACAGGCTCGGCGGCAATCGCTCGTATCGCACGTAGCGGCATAGCCGAACCGTACCATATCCGCGCAGGCACACCCACACCCGCAGGGCCACCTATAAAAGAAGCGCGAAGTGAAAGCTCGTAATCCTCATCCCCTGCCGAAAGTAAAACGCATGGGCTCCCTGCCGGTGCGTGCCCGAATCCAGGCTGAACGTCGCACACCCCGCGTCCCTTGCCCGGCCGATCAGCCACCGCAGCATCGCCTCGCCATGGCCCTGTGACCGCACCGCGGCATCGGTCACCAGGTCGTCCACATACAGCGTCTTCCCGCTCGCCAGCATCCCCTGCACCCGGTATCCGGCCACCGACACCACCGCACCCTCCGACTCAAGAAACGCAAGATGATAACCCTCCGCCTGCATCGCCTGAACCACCCCGGCGAACTCCTCCGCCACCAGCGCAGGCCGAAGCTGGTGCATCACCGGGAAGCACCGCTCTATCTGCGCCACACTCGTCGCGATCTGAATCGTTCTCACGCCTCTACCAATCCTCCCGCGCCCGCAGATGGGTGATATGCGCAACATGGTGGCGCGAATGCCACGCATAAATCATTGCCGCCCGCTCCACCGTCACCTCGCCGTCCGCCGGATGCCGGTACCCCCGCTTCCACTGCGCGTCATCGAGCGACTGCAACAGCATCACCCAGCGCGCATGAAGGCTCTCGATCAGCTCCAGCGACCACTCCACCCGAGCCGAAGCCGCATCGTGCAGCTTGGCCCACGCCGCCTCGTCATACGGCTTGATAGTGGGCCAGTCCTCCGCCAGCGCAAAACGGACCCGCACCGACGCATTCATATGGCTGTCCGCGACATGATGCACCACCTGCCGCACCGTCCAGCCGCCCGTCCGGTACGGGGTGCTCAACTGCGCATGATTCAATCCATCCACCGCATTGCGCAGCCGCTCCGGCAGCTCGGCCAGGGTAGCGATCGCGCCAGCCCGGTCATCGAACGACACCACCCCGGCACTCGCAAGCCGTCCAACCGGGTACCGCGGATCAACTTCCGTCTCGTGCATCCGTCTCCTCCACAGCTTTCGAATGCAAGGTAGCACAGCTCCTGTGTAATCTCTATCCTTAGATTCAGGACGAAAACTCATCATGGTCGTCTCTCGCCAATGAACACCATCTCCCTACAACTCGCCGCCGCCACATTTGCCTTTCTCACCGTCGCCTCCCCCATACGCGCACAACCAATCCCGACAGCCTCCACTCGCCCCTACGCCGGCTTCGACAGCAACGTCTACCCCGGCGACGCCGCCCTTCCCGCCCTGCGCCGGCGCTTCACCTTCGCCGGATTCTGGCTCAACAACCCGCCCAGGACCACACAGAACACTTGGCGCGGCAAGCGCGAAGCCCTGCTTCACAACAACTTCGGCTTCCTCGTCCTCGCCAACGGCAGACTCGAAGCCGAACTCGCGAACGCCAGGCGCACCACCACCGCCGTCCGCTTCGGCGAACGAGACGCAGCCGAAGCCATCGCCGCCGCCCGACGCGAAGGCTTCCCCGCCCGTACCATCATCTTCCTCGACCAGGAAGAGGGCGGCCGCCTCACCGAAGATCAATCCGCCTACCTCTTCGCCTGGACCGAGACCGTGGCCCGCTCCGGCTTCCGGCCCGGGGTCTACGCCAGCGGACAGGCAGTCGGGGACGGCCCCGGCAAGACCATCACCACCATCCAGAACATCCGCGAGACCGTCGCCTCCCGCCACCTGCGGGAGATCGCCATCTGGGTCTACCAGGACGCCTGCCCGCCCGCCCCAGGCTGCACCCTCCAACCTCCACCACCCACCGCCAGCGGCACAGCCGATGTAACCGCCTGGCAATACGCCCAGTCTCCCCGGCGAAAACTCAACACCGCCGCCTGCGCCAAGACCTACCCCCCCGACGGCAACTGCTACGCCCCCGAACTCCCCGCCCTCCCCCTCGACCTCAGCGTCTCCACCTCAGCCGACCCCTCGCACGGCCGCTAAGACAAAGTCCTACACCCGATCACACCGATTACAAATAAAGCCATTCAAAACACAAGCCGCGTCTCGATTCTCCTACGCCTTGACCAAAGAAGAATGGTCTCAAATCCGCGCACCTCCGCGCACCTCCGCGCCCATCCGCAGTCGAAGGCGTATCGCCTTTGATCGGTTTCATCGGTGAAAATCGGCGGTAAGCCTCCTCCAATCGCGCCTGCAATTTGCCGCGACCCTCGCTAAAGCCTAGAATCATAGAAGATGACCCTACCCGCACCCGACCACAAACGCTATTTCATCGAAAAGCTGGGCCTTTCCGAGCGACTGATGGAGCGTTGTCTCGGCGAGGCGCTCTCCGCCGGCGGCGACTACGCGGATCTCTACTTCGAGTCCGTCACCTCCACCTCCCTCGGCATCGACGAATCGCTGGTCAAATCCGCCAGCCAGGGCATCAGCGTAGGCTGCGGCATCCGTGTCCTCTCCGGCGAACGCACCGGCTACGCCTACACCGACGACCTCTCCAGCGACCGCCTCCTCCGTGCCGCCCGTACCGCCGCCCTCATCGCCAGCGGGCCCGCCAAAGAGCAGATGAGCGGCTTCCGCCACACCGAAACGCCTTCGCTCTACCCCATCGCCGGAGCCACCAGCGATGCCGAAGTCGCCGCCAAGCTCGCCCTCATTCAGCGCGCCGACCAGGCCGCCCGGGCCTACGATCCCCGCATCACCCAGGTCCGAGCCGGCTTCTCGGACGAGCTCCGCCGCATCCTCGTCGCGGCATCCGACGGCACCTTCGCCTCCGACACCCAGCCCCTCGCCCGCCTGAACGTCTTCGTAATCGCCTCGGACGCAGGCGCAAACGGCGGCTCCGGCAGCACCGCCCGAGGCACCAGCGGCGGCGGCGGCCGCGTCACCATGGACTTCTTCGAAGGCGATAAAAGCCCCGAGCACCACGCCCGCGAAGCCGCCCGCACCGCCATCCTCCAGCTCGGAGCCATCGACGCCCCTGCAGGCGAGATGCCCGTCGTCCTCGGCCCCGGTTGGCCCGGCGTCCTCCTCCACGAAGCCGTAGGCCACGGCCTCGAAGCCGACTTCAACCGCAAGAAGACCTCAGCCTTCGCCGGTCTTATAGGACAACAGGTGGCAAGTCCGAAAGTTACCGTCGTCGACAACGGCCTCATGCCCGGACGCCGCGGCTCCATCAACATGGACGACGAGGGCAACCCTACTCAGGAGACCGTCCTGATCGAAAACGGCATCCTCAAGGGCTTCCTCTCCGACAAGCTCAACGCCCGCCTCATGGGCATCCCCAATACCGGCAGCGGCCGCCGCGAGAGCTATCACCACATTCCCATGCCGCGCATGACCAACACCTACATGCTCAACGGAGACGACCTGCCCGAAGACATCATCAAGTCCGTCAAGCGCGGCCTCTACGCCGTCAACTTCGGGGGCGGCCAGGTCGACATCACCAACGGCAAATTCGTCTTCTCCGCCTCGGAGGCCTATCTCATCGAAGACGGCAAGGTGACCCGCCCCGTCAAGGGCGCAACCCTCATCGGCAACGGTCCCGAAGCGCTCAAGTACGTCTCTATGGTAGGAAACGACCTTGCCTTGGATGAAGGAATCGGCACCTGCGGCAAGGCCGGACAAAGCGTCCCGGTCGGCGTAGGCATGCCCACAGTCAAGCTCGACCGCATGACGGTCGGGGGAACGGGGCAATAAATGGCAGTGGAACGCGAAAAGATCTACGAGTGTGAAGTCAAACGCCGGCGAGTTAAAGAGGGCGGCGGGTACGAGCCCTTCTGGAAGGTCAAACCCGTCGCGGTCGCCCTGGTCGACACCGATACCGAGTTCCGTTGCAAGGACTGCCACGGCGCCGTCAAGCTGCTGGGCCGCAACGGCAAAACCGGCACCGTCGCCTACGTCGAACACAAATCCGCCGCCGACTCCGAGTATTGCGCCAACGGCCTGCTCTTCAAAAAGGCAACCGACGGACGCGAGCCAAGGCACTCCGAACACCCCGTCGAATAGTCGAATAGTCCCGTAATCAAATAGCAGACCCGCGGCATATCCGCCTCGCTCCACGCATGACACCGGAAAGCACCACCCACGCACCGCAACGAAATCATGCATACGAGGGTCCAAATGGCAGTCGAACGTGAAAAGTTTTATGAGTGCGAAGTAAAGCGCCGCCGCGTCAAAGCCACCGGCGGGTATGAGCCTTTCTGGAAGGTCAAGGCCATCGCCGAAGCGCTCGACGACAACGACACAGAGTTCCGCTGCATGAGCTGCGGAGGCGCCGTCAAGCTCTTCAAGCGCCGCTCCGAAGACGGCCCCGCCACCCACATCGAACACAAGCTCAAAAGCGACTCCGAATATTGCGCCGCCGGCATGTACTTCCTCAAAGCCACCGACGGTCGTCAGGCGCGGCTCTCCCAATCCCCTGTTCGCTGAGGTCTGAACCGTGTCACACGTAGCGCCGCTCGTCTCCTCCGACCTGAAACAACTGGCCGCCGATGTCCTCGCGAAGGCCCTCAAGGCCGGAGCCACCGACGCTGAAGCAGTCGTCTACGAGGGCGACGAGTTCTCCGCGCTCGTCCGCCTCGGCCAGGTCGAAACTCTCAAAGAATCCGGCTCCCGCGCCGTAGGCCTCCGCGTCTTTATTGGGCAGAGAACCGCCAGCACCTCCTCCTCCGACTTCTCCACCGAAAGCATAGCCCGCCTCGTCGAAGGCGCCATCACCCTCGCCTACATCACCAGCGAAGACCCCTTTGCCGGCCTCCCGGAAGCCCACGAATTCGGCAAGCTCGAAGGCGATCTCCATCTCTTCTTCGACGACGTCAACCGGATGCCGCCCGCCGAGCGCATTGAGATTGCCCGCCGCACCGAAGCCGCCGCCCTCGCCTACGACACCCGCATCCAGAACTCCGGCGGAGGCGACTTCGACACCTCCACCTCGCACAAGATCCTCATGAACTCCCGCGGCTTCTCCGGCGAATACCGGCGCAGCTACTGCGGCTTCTCCGCCTCGCCCATCGCCCACGACGAAAAGGGAGGCATGCAGCGCAACTATTGGTTCTCGAACGCCCGCACCGTCACCCGCCTCGAAGACCCCGAAGAGATCGGCCGCGAAGCCGCCCGCCGCACCCTTAAGCGCCTCGGAGCCCGCCAGGTCAAGACCCAGAAGGCCCCCGTCGTCTTCTCCCCCGAGATCGCCCGCGGCATCATCGGCAACATTTTCGACGCGGCCAACGGCGACGCCATCTACCGCAACGCCAGCTTCTTCAGCGGCCTCCTCGGCCAGCGGGTCGCCGGAGAAAACATCACCGTAGTCGACGACGGCACGCTGGTATTCGACGGCATCGGCGGCTTCGGCACCCGCCCCTTCGACGGCGAAGGCCTGCCCACCCGCCGCACCGTCCTGGTCGAGCGCGGCATCCTGAAGAACTACGTGATGAACACCTACACCGCGCGCAAGCTCAACCTGCACTCCACCGGCAACGCCTCGCGCGGACTGGCCGGCAACCCCGGCATCGGCGCAGGCAACTTCTACCTCAAAGCCGGCGCCCTGACGCCGGAGCAACTCATCGCCGACGTCAAGACCGGCCTCTACGTCACCGAGACCATGGGCTTCGGCGTCAACCTCGTCACCGCCGACTACTCCCAGGGAGCCAGCGGCATGTGGATCGAGAACGGCGAGATCGCCTACCCGGTCGAAGAGATCACCATCGCCGGCAACCTCAAAGATATGTACAGAAACATTGTCGCAATCGGCAACGACCTCGTCTTCCGCGGAGCTAGCGCCGCCCCCACCATCCGCATCGAAGGCATGACCATCGCCGGAGCATAGCTGGATTTGCTCTCCAGAACTATAACGTAGATACGTTTCTACATTTCATACGGAGGCGTAATGGCGACCACAACTGTTTCCATTCGGGAATCTAAACACGATACGAGCGGAGCCAAAAAAGCTGCCGCGAGGGGTCCTGTGTTTACTACGGACCGTGGCCGCCCTGCGCATGTGCTGCTTACCATCCCGGGGTACGATCGGATGAAGAAGAAGCAGCCGACCTTGGCTGAGTTGCTCGCAATGCCGGGCGGGGAGGATATCGATTTTGAGATTCCTTCCCGGCATGAGCGAGTGCGCAGCGCGGACCTCTCCTCATGTTTCTGCTGGGTACGAATGTAATTTCGGAGCTGCGCAAGATCAGTCTGGGACGAGCCGATCTCGAAGTGGCTAGAGCGGATTAGCTGAAGGTGTGTAGGTTCCGAGGGCAAGTCTGAACCATGCTTTTGCGTCCTTGGGTTTGATTTTCGGGAGGAGCAGGGTGAGTGCCGCGTCGAGCGCGGGCACGGTTCTGGCTCTTGCCGAGCGCAGGAGTTGTTTGAGTTTGCTCCAGGCTTTTTCGATTGGGTTGAGGTCTGGCGAGTAGGGTGGAAGGTAGAGGCACTCGGCTCCAGCGGCTTCGATCCGTTCGCGCACGTCGGCGACCTTGTGGGAACTGAGGTTGTCCATGACGACCACATCTCCCGGTTTCAGTTCACGGCAGAGGAAGTGGTCCAGGTAGGCCAGGAAGATGTCGGTGTCAGTTGCGGCCTCGACGGTCATGGTCGCGATCATGCCACCGAGGCTCATCGCGCCCAGCACGGTGAGGATCTTCCAGTTGCCCTCGGGCGTGGACTCATGCACCCGTCGTCCGCCTCGAGCGCGTCCGAAGCGACGGGTCATCTGAGTCGAGACCCCGCTTTCATCCAGGAAAACCAGCCGTTCCGATCGGTCGTGCGCATCCGCTCTACGAAGTCCGCGCGACGCTGCCGGTTCTCCTCCGTGTCTCGCTCAGTGGCGTGGAGCGACTTTTTTTCCGCCGAAAACCCAGCTCCCCTGCAATCTTCCACAGATGTGGCTTGCTCACCCGCTGACCGGTCGAGGCCTCCAGCCGAGCCTGTAACTCGTACAGATACAAGTCCGGTTTGGCCTCCAGCAGGGCGCGAATCGCCGCTCGATCAACCCGCGTCTTCGCCCCCGTTCGATGCAGCGTGCGCGCCATCGAGCCGGTCCGCTTGCGCGCGCTTGAAATCTTCCAGGCCCACGCCAGACTCACGCCGAACCGCTCCGCCAACTCGGCCAGCGTCCCCTTGCCAGCCGCGTGGGCCTCCAACAACTTCCTTCGAAGATCGTCGCTATACGCTCGTGCCATCCAACCACCATCCAACACAAAATCACGCCTGCAAAGAATCAGCCTATATACCTCAGGCTAATCCGCTCTAGATGGGCCGGCACGATCGATCCTGCCGCCACTTATATCTCGGTCATTTCGGTCCATGAGTTGGAAGTTCGCAGAGTTGGAAGTTCGCATTCTCCGCCTGGGAAGACGAGAGGCCACGCAGGGGGCGGCGCTTCGCGTCTGGCTGGAGGATCGCGTCCTTACGGCTCTCGCCGGACGCATCCTGGCTGTCAATACAGCGGTCGCAATGCGTGCGGCGCAGCTTCAAGTGCCGAATTCTCACCCTGTTCAACATGGCCTCATCGCTGCCACAGCGTGGGTGCCTGGCATGACAATGGCAACGCGCAACACCTCCGACTTCCAGCCCACCGGCGTCTCTCTTCTGAACCCCTGGCATGCCAGCCTTAGGAGCTTGTTGAACAACGCGCACTTTGCGGGTGATCTGCTTCGTCTGCCGATCAGTCCAGGGTGGGATTTGGTTGGAATCGGCGGTTATGGTCCGATTGAGGGGTTTGCTGCGATGTTTGGAATGCCATTTCGCCCTTCCGGACCGTCTTCAGGGTAAGCGCTCGAGCTTCCGCATGGACAAGCGAAGAGGCAGGCGCGAGCATGGCTTCATGGTGGAGGCGGAGATTGAGTCGATCGGAAAGCGGCGGCGGCGCAGTGCAGCGGAGCGGCGGCGGAGAGTAGGAAGGACACTGGCGCCGGGCTGGTCCGTGCGCGGGTTGCGCGCGAGCACGGGATCAACGTAAACCAGGTGTTGCAGTGGAGGCCGCTGTATGGCGACGGCCGGCTTACCGGCCTTCGGCGAGGCGGAGCGATGTTGCTGCCGGTCACGGTCGCAGACGCCGCGCCGTCTCCGGCGTGAAAGCGCGATACGTCGGTTCCCAAGACAGCCGCACTTTTGTTGTGTCTTTCTTCGGCATAACGCCCTCCCAAAAACAATAGCAAAATAGCACCACAAGTAGCACCGGCACTTTTGGGCATGAGAAAAGCCTCTGCGAATGAGAGGCTTTATCCTTCGTAAACTGTTAATTTTGTGTACCTCATCTATGGTGCCGGGAGGGGGGGGCGAACCCCCACGAGGTTGCCCTCGGCGGATTTTGAGTCCTTTTTGGATACCCGTAAAACATTGATATGTATACATTTATTTCGATAAAACTGTGTACTGTGTAAGAAAATGTGCAAATTTTGCACTTTTTTTGATCCTACGTGTGACCTCCCGGCGATATAACAATAATTGTTATAATACTGCTGTGACTGGTAACGACCTCAAATCGGCTCGTACTGCTTCGAACTGGACTCAGGCCGAAGCCGCCCATCGCCTTGGCGTCACACAGGCCTACCTTTCGATGGTTGAACGCGGCAATAGGCCGGTCTCAGACGATCTCACGTCGGCAGCTCTTCAGGTGTTCCCTTTACCTGCAACGGCCCGTCCCATAGAAGATCGTCCTGCCGCGAAGGCAGGAGAAGAGTTCTTCAAGCGAGCTCTGGGAGAGCTGGGATATCCGGGGTTTGCCTATATGGAAAGTCAGCAACTGCTCAATCCAGCCGAATTGCTTCTCCTTGCACTCGACAGCGAAGATCTTGATGCTCGGGTGACAGAAGCTTTGCCGTGGCTCCCGTTTCACTTCCCTGAGATGAACTGGAACTGGCTTACATCCGAGAGCAAATCTCGGGATAGACAGAATCGGCTTGCATACGTCGCTCTGCTCGCAAGCGACGTTGCACAAAAGCGCGGAGACTCGCAGCTAGCAGAGAAGCTTCGCTCTCGTATGACTGCGTTGGAACGCTCTCGCCTGGCTAACGAAGACACGCTAGCCAAAAGTTCCATGTCACAGGCAGAACGCAAATGGCTGCGCACCCACCGAACTCCATCGGCAGCTCACTGGAATTTGCTCACTGACCTGAAAGCCGAGGACCTCCAGCATGTCTTTTGAATTAAGGCCTCCCGAACCTTGGCACTCGTTCCTTCGCGATCTCGATGATGCGTTGCAAGCGCCTGCTCGTCTGGACTGCATCGGAGGGTTTGTTGTCACGCAGCTATATGGACTCGGCCGTCCTACGGCGGATGTGGACATCATCGAACTTGCACCAAGAGAGGCGTCTGAGGCGCTGATGCAGATTGCAATGCAAGGAGGCCCTCTTCACCGAAAGCATCGGATTTACCTTGATCGCGTAGGCGTGGCCGCAATCCCGGAGAATTATGAAGACCGGCTCACAGAGATGTTTCCTGGAGCATATCGACACCTCAGACTGATGGCTCTCGATCCGTACGATATCGCCTTATCGAAACTGGAACGGAACAGTCAAAAAGACCGTGATGACGTTCGCTATCTCAGCCGCACGGTGCCGTTCAGCCTGCCGACGCTCCAGCAACGCTATGAAGCGGAGCTGCGTTGGCAACTTGGAAGGCCCGACCGCGAGGATCTGACGATGAAGTTATGGATGGAAATGCTCGCGGAGAGATAGGCGTCAACGTTTGCGATTCGAGATGTTTCAAAGCAGAGATGACGGGGCGAGAATTCGCATGAGTTTAGAAAGCAGATGGTGGCCGAGAGTAGCTCCACGCATCGGAGATGCATCATGCAGCGCGGTTGGTCTAGGGCTCCTCACCGCGGACAGCACTGGAGACTGACAGACGCCATTTCAGTCAAGCGCCCGGAGCTTAGGCCTCTTAGTCAGTGGGACCCCGGCGGCCTTCTTCGCCCAAAATCCTCGCCCTGGCACCGGCACTAGGAGCTTCCTACAGGTCTTAGACAGAGCCACGTCAGAGATGCCATATTCCTTCGCCAGCTTTTGCATTGGTTGTTCCCACACCTGGCGATAGAGCTGCTCCCGGTCGTAACGAGCCAAGAGTTGGCGGGAAATCCGTGGCGGAGATGCTGGCCTCCTTTTGCTCTTACCGGGCGGCCCATCAGCAAAGTCTCTCAGCTTCAATCGAGCCAGCCACCAGGACTCCTTCTCGAGATGCTGTCTAAAACGCATGCTGGAGAAGAGATTCTTCCATGTGTCCTGACAGCACACAGCGTTCGGAACAAAGATTTTGAACAGTGCAATCGAGACCTCAGGCTCGCATTCGAGCAGAGTTCTACGCAACGAGTTCATCTCATAGGCATCGTCAGGATTCCAGATGGCTCCATGCTCGGCGAGGATACGGATTTTCTCCAAAGATGTGGAAACGGAATAAACTGTGCGCTTTCCTGCAAAGCCGTGGATACCTATCCGCTCGAAGTGCATGAAGTGTAAAGAGCGACTCAGAGAAGAAGAACCACCATTCGCCCTATCATTGGGTCGCGCTCCGAGCTCTAGTAGATAGACAAGAACGTCACTCGACTGCCCAAATGATGCATCACACAGGAGACGAGATAGGTCATCTCGCTCCCGGTTGAGCTTGAACTTCTTCAAGATCCCAACATGACTGGATGCAGCCGCCTGCTCCAAGGCTGAGACATAGCTTTCTGGATCGTCCTCGTCCGTGCCGCTTGGGCCCGTCGATCGAGGGTTGGCCCCAGCCCAAAGGAGCAAGCTCACCCACTTCAAACCGCCCTCACGAGCGAAATGGCGAAGGGCCCGCTCTAGCTGCTCTTGAAGCTGGTGCTCAAACTCAGAATGAGCCTGTTTGAAGTTAATAAATGGGCGTAGCGCCGTTCGGACTTTTGCGCAGAAAGCTACAGTGAAGGGAAGCCCCTCAAGCACGTCTGCTCCACCATCTAGAAATAACTGGATAAGCTTTGGTTCCCAAGTCGATAAGACATCCGCAAGAGGAACGCTCTTCAGATCAGCGCCGTGTTCGAGCAAAAGAAAGACAGTGTCGAGACTCCTAAGTGCAACAGCATCCGACAACGCCTGGTTCAGATTCGTTACGTCTTTGTCATAGCACGCGAGTAATCGAACGAGACTGTGGAATCCAATCTCGACGGCTATCTGGAGTGGAGTCTTCCTAAATGCCGATGGAACGGAAAGCGATTTGCCTGACGCAATCCAAGCGTCCACTTCGTAGAGTCTTCCGGTGCGGCAAAGGTGAACGAGTTCCTTGCCTTCTTCGCTCGTCAGAACCTGAGACGTAGGGGCATTGGAAGCTGTGGGGCTCGGATACTTCGTGACGCTCATGGTCTAAACAATCCCCTCGATAACAGGGCATTACGGTCTGTGGATGGCTTGATGTCTGTCAACATACGAACCCTCTTGGGACCACGAAATGCGCCGAACCGAGCTCCTTGCGTAGAATCGATGAATCTCAATATTCACGAGTTCTCTGAATCATGGCAATTCCTGATTACCAATTCCTCATGCTCCCTGTCCTGCGGGAGGCCGCGCGGGGAGAAGTACGCATTGGCACTGTAGTCGAGGCCCTCGCGGACGAGTTGTCTCTTAGTCCCGAGGACAGGACTGCCCTGCTACCGTCAGGTAAGCAATCGGTTTTCAGCAACCGGGTTCACTGGGCGAAGTCTTATCTCAGCAAGGCTGGGCTCGTAGAGCTTACGAAGAGAGGTCATTTCAAAATCTCCTCGCGTGGGCAAGAGGTTTTGGCTTCCAACCCTTCCGCCATCGACAACCGCTTTCTCAATCAGTTCGAAGAGTTTCGAGAGTTCCGCCGTCGAAGTGACGAAACCGACGAAACTGTATCGCAACCGCAGGCGGTCGAAGGTCTCTCGGAGCAAAAGGAAACCCCAGATGAGCTTATGCGTTCAGCACATCGACAGATTGAAACGGCGCTCGCACAGGATCTCTTGACACGAGTCCGCAATGCTCCGCCCGCTTTCTTTGAGCGCTTGATCGTGAATCTGCTTCTGAGCATGGGATACGGCGGCGCTAGCGCTGACAAGGCGGGTAGAACACTGGGGCGCTCAGGAGACGATGGCGTGGACGGAGTTGTCGATCAAGACATCCTGGGTTTGGATCGCGTCTATATTCAAGCCAAACGATATGGCGCTGGAAACAACATCGGTTCAGGCGCAATCCGAGATTTCTTCGGCAGCCTTGATCGTCATAAAGCAAACAAGGGTCTCTTCGTAACCACATCGAGCTTCTCACCATCCGCTAGAGAGACCGCAGACTTCTTGAGCAAACGCATCGTGCTGATCGATGGAAACCAACTGGCGGAGCTCATGATTCGCCAGAATATCGGCTGTCGTATTGAAGAGACCCTCGCTATCAAGAACATCGATGAGGAGTTCTTCGAGGCCTAATTGGATGGAATAGGATGGTGGCCGAGGTCGGACTCGAACCGACACGAAGTTGCCTTCGGCAGATTTTGAGTCTGCTGTGGCTGCCAATTTCACCACTCGGCCATCCTCTAAATTGTACCGCAGTACTATGAACGGATGTGTGCTCTGAGCGTCTCTTCTATCGCGCAGCCGGCGAGCGAAGGCCGGAAGACAGGCGGAAATGGGTGCAGGGAGAAACCGAGCGGGTTTCTCCCTGCCGCGCGATGAGCGCGCAAAAGAAGAGGTCGCAGGTTCGCGGCCTCACGAATATTGGCCCTTTTTAGCCGAGAATGCATTTGCTCGTGAAGATCTCTTCGTAGCCCTGCAGACGCAGGTTGTTGTCCCAAGTCTCCGCAAACTTTTCGTGTTGCTTCTGCAATTCAAGAAGGGCGACATAGTGGTCACGGATGATAGCGCGTGAGACCTGCTCCACGGCCACATAGTCATTTCGCCAAAAGTACGGAATCAGATGTGCGCCTCCCGCGAGGCCAAGCTCGAAACACATTTCCGGGTCGCGCATAGCATCGCCGTTTTGTTCGCCGTAGTGTGCGACGGCCAGCGCAGGGAGACCGAGTGGACCTGACTCCGGCATTCCCTCAATGACCAACGGCAAATAAGGCAGGTTCTCAATTCTGATATAGAGGTTGGGTCTCCAGCCTCCAGCTTTTTTGAGGATGTTGAGAATGGTCTTCATGCCGCGACCTCCGTGAGTTCGTCGGTGGCGGCTGTGTCGTTCTCCTCTACTAGGGTTGGCTCCAATGCGGCAAGGATGACTGCCGCCGTCTTCTGGATGACTTCCAGCGATTCGGCCAGCAGCGATGCGTTGCCGTGATACAGGTGGATGTAGTCGGCGTTATGTTGAGCTCAACATAACGCCGATTATGTTGTCTTCGCAGTTATGTGACGTTCGGCGTGTTCTACCCTGTGAACACTGGGGATTTGCGTTGCCGAACGTCACATAAGCTGGGCTAGAGTTGAGCGAGGAAGGTGAGCAGGTCGGGGTTATCCCGCCAGCGTTTCCTTCCAGTCATCTGCTTCTGTTCGCACATTCCGAGTGCCTTTGCTTTCATATCGAGGTCGGTCTCGGCGTATACGTTGGTGGTGTCGAGCGAGACGTGCCCGAGCCACGCGCGGATGGTATTGATGTCCACGCCGGCGCGAAGCAGGTGAGTTGCAGTGGTGTGGCGGATGGTGTGCGGTCCGATCTTCTTCTTTTGCATCTCGGGGACGGATGTGGCCGCAGTCCGAGCATGGCGGCTGACTATGTCATGGACGCCGAAGCGTGTCAGAGGTTTGGCTGTGCGGCTCAGGAACACGCGCTCATGATCCTGCCGCCCGCGTGTCAGCTCGCGCAGTGCAAGTACGGTGGAAGCCCACAGCGGGCAGAGACGGACTTTATTCCCTTTGCCTTTCAGGCGCACCGACGATAGAGTGCCGCTGCCATTGCCACATAGCGTCATATCGCCTATCTCCAGTTGCGCGGCTTCATCGGCACGCGCTCCAGAGTTGTAGAGGAACAGTAGCAGCACATGATCCCTATGCCCAGCCTTCGTCGTCCGGTCGGGTGCGGCTAGCAGAGCGTCGATTTCGTGCTTGTCTAGATAGCCGACGCCAACGCGGGTCGAGCGCTTGAACTCCACCGACCGAAGTTGCGCCGACCAGCCGAGATCGTCCGGACTGCGCTGTCCGACGAAGGCGGCGAACGCATGACAGGCTGCCAGACGTTGATTGCGCGTGGAGATCGTGCATTCGCGGTCCTCTTCGAGATGGCGCAGGAAGGCCCGAACAAGATCGGCGTCGATGTCGGCGATAAGAAGTCCGTCCGCCTTCTTCCGTAGTTTGCCAGCCGCGAACACGATCAGAAGACGCAACGCATCCCGATAGCTCTGCTGCGTGTTCCGCGAGAGATTGCGATCATCGGGCAGATGCTCCATCAGGAAGCGCCGCACCCAGGGGCCGAGAGTACGTTTATCATTCATCGCTGCCTCCGCATACATAGCGTTCGAAGCGACGGTTCGCCTCTCCCAGAAGCTCCGGGGTCATCGTCAGATAGCGCTGCGTCGAGTGCAACTCGACATGCCCAAGATAGGTCGACAGAGCAGGCAGAAGAGCCTGCGGATCGTCACCTTTTCGATACCACTCTGTCAGCCGGTGGACAGCGAAGGTGTGCCGAAGATCGTGGATGCGTGGTTGGTAACAACTGCCGTCATCCCGGCGAACGCCCGCAAGGTTGCACAAGAGCCGGAAGCGCTTTTCAACCACCTGACGTGGAACCTGCTTGTGTAAGCGGGATTGGAAGAGCGGTTCATCGTTGCGATCCACTCTTCCCGGCAACGCAAGATACGCTCGCAGATGTGCGTGAACATCCGCTCCAAGCGGAACCAGCCGCGACTTATAGAACTTCGTTCCCCGGACAGTGAGGATGCCATTGCTAAGATCAACATCGCCACCACGCAGCCGCAGCGCTTCACCGATGCGCATCCCCGTGCCGTAGAGCAGAAGCAACAGCGCGCGGAAGGTTGATGGCGACATAAGACACTCATGTCTTTGCTGGCAGCGAGGAACGGCAGCCAGCAACACCCGCAACTCGGAGACGGAGTAGATGTAGGGAACGAAGCTGGTCGTGTACTTCGGGGCCGGTGGCGGTAGTGGTGCCATGTGCAACTCTTCTCGCACGCGCCAGTGCTCGAAGAAGACCCGCAACGTGCCATACTTGTGCCGCCAAGTTGCAGGGCCAGTTCGTGGGCCAGCCAGGAAGGATGACATCTGGTCCGGCGTAAGAGAGGAGAGTTCTATCTCCCCATGACTGCGCGATAAGGCGCGGAGCACAGCGGCTGGGCTGTAAAACTTTTCGCCCATAGCCTGACGCTTTGCGATGTACAGATCGATCGCTGCCGACAGTTTCATAGCCGACCTCCAAGATCGAAGTCCGCAACACGGCGCAACATCGAGATATCGGCTTTGACGTAGATGCCCGTGGACATCGCGCTCCGATGCCCCAGCAGGTCGCCGATCTCCTTCAGCGACAAGCCCTCCTGCAACAGGTGCGTCGCGCAGGCATGACGCAGACTGTGCGGCCCGTTCCGTCGGCACTGTATGCCTGCAACCTTCAGCCGACGGCTTGTCAGTGCCCATAAGCTCGACGGCGCGACGCATCGATAAGGCATATGAAGCGTCACGAAAAGATGCCGGCATTCGGTGCGCGGCCGCGCCTTGGTGATGTACTCCAGGATCGCTTCGCCCACCTCGTGTTGCAGAGGGTATCGCTGCGTTCCGCCGCGCTTGGAGTGCGTCACCGCGAACGTCTCCGCTAACCAGTCGAAGTCGCTCAACAGAAGACGCGACACCTCTCCACTGCGCAACCCATAGATCGCGAACAACGACAGGATCGCTCTTGCACGGAGAGCGGACACGCTCTTGCCCTCGATGCCTTCGAGCAACCGCTGCACTTCCGTCCATGTCGGCCCTTCCGGCAGTCCTTCATGGACATACCTCCGGGGGCCCGCGATCCCTTCCGCGATGCCGGATTTACACCAGCCGCGCCGCTCGGCATGACGGAAAAAGGAGCGCAGCGCCTGTGCGGTCACCGTCACCGATGTCCGGTTCCAGCGCGTACTGCCTTGCAGGATCAGGAACTCATCCACATCCTGAAGCCGCACACTCGCCAGGCAAGGACGCCTCTCGGCGAACCACGTCAGGAACTGCGAAGACTTCCATCGATGCGAGCGCACCGACAGCGGCGATAGCCCCTGCTCCTCCGTCATCCATCGCGCGAAGTCTTCAAGATGATCCGTGAACCAGGGGCGTGGCTTGGGCGGCGACTTCAACCTACCCGCAAAACGCAGCCACTTCTTCGCCACATACTCGAAGTAGCTCTCCGTCCGAACATAGGTGCGAGCCCTGGCATTCGCTTGCTGCTGTTCGCCCCAACACCGCGCAGCCTCTTTGACCTCGCCTTCAGAGACATCGCGCAACGTCTCCAACTTCAGCAGATCGATGACGTGCAACATCTGACCAGACACATTCCGAAGCGCGGCGCGGCTTGTCCCACGCTCCTGCAAATACTTCAGAAAAGCTAATCGCTCATCCAACAACGGAGCGTCACGGTGACGGTTGAGTGCGAACGGAAGTTCCAACAGCGTATCCAGCATAATCGGGGTCTCCTTGATCCCGGCTCATGCTAGACCTCCAACTTATGTTGTCTTCAAAACCGCTACCCCCAGTGTCCATAGGGCCTCACGGGCCAAACATCACATAACTGCGAAGACAACATAATCGGCGGATGCCGTTCCTGTCACCAAACCAACTGCCTTGCCTACAACAAAAGCGACGGCCTCCGCCTCTGTCTCGCGCACGGTCTTGGTGGTAGCTGTTCTGCGCTCTGCCTTATGCAGCAGTTCGTGCGCCGTCTCGTGTACCAGCGTCGTAAACTCTTCGGCCTTGGACTGTCCCGGCAGTATGGCGATACGTCCGCCGTAGCTCATGCCGAGGGCAGGCGCGATGTTGGCGTTATAGACAAGGGTAACGCCGCGAGAACGAATGAACGCAGCCAGACGTTCCGAGTTCGCTCCGGGATCGCCGGACACTTGGTGCATGTCGGGCAGGTCTGCGCCGTCCGTCTGCGAGACATCGAAAACATACGTCGAACGAAAGCCACACAGGACGGCGATGTTCTGCTTGGTGATATCCTTCTCGGCTTCTGCATCCTTCTTCCGTCGAACGCCGATGATGGGCGCGAGAATACGGATGCCCTTCTCGCCTTTCTTCACAGAACGGCCTAAGTTCTTCCACGTCCAGAAGCCAGCTACGCGGGTTGCGTCCGGTCGCTGCCGTGCGATTTCAAGGATGTTGCCAAGCGAGTAGCTGTGAAATCGGCTCATGGCGTTCAGATAGCCGGTGAGTGCTTCGGAATGCCCGGCCTCCAGTTGCTCGATGAGAAGCTGCACGTTCTCCGCGATGACTTCGCGAGCGGTCTTGGGCTGTTCTTTGGTTTCGAGGGTTGCGACGTTCGCTGTGGTGCTCATGGTGTTGGCTCCTTGTCGGCATTTGCTTTTGCACGTCCGCGTTGAACGCGGCATGTACATGCCGAACGCCTCCTGGCGAAGGCGGGGGTAGCAAACGGAAAGGTCTTCGAGCGAAGCTTTTTGGGGGGACCGCTTGCGGGGGAGCCAAAACCCGTAGGGCGAATGGCCTTGCAGAGCGCGGGGGGCAGAGCGCCCCTAGGGAAGGCTTGGTTTCCTTATGAAGTGCGCGTCAGCGCAGAGGAACTATAGGGAGGGCGTTGCGGGAAGGAACGGCCCGCAGAGGTGGGAAGCGGAGAACGCATGGCGGTCGAAGCGCGGGAGGAAACATCATCCCGCGAGAGAAAAGCGTGGGATTCCTGACAAGCGGAGGATGACGAGGAATAGCCTTTGAAAGCCCACAAAACGGCGGCTGTAGATTCCAAATCTCTTGTCAGAGAGGTAAATCACAATGATCGAAAGTGTGTCGCACTATCCGAGTGTTCACATGCGTCATCGGGCAGCTCCGCTTTTACGGGAACGCGATGTGTATTTAACACACCTTTTAGAAAAGGGTCTACAGCCTGCGCGCGTGCGCTGTGCTGCAGCCTTTCTTGTCCATATCGTTAACCTCTTGGCTCTAGACAGGCTCCGTGAGGTGGAACAGCATGAGATCGAAGAAGCGAGCAAGCGTTGGGTCGACTATCGAAGTCCACAGCGAAGGAAAACAGGCGTTGGTGCAGGAACCACTCCGAAAAACTTCGTCAGAATTGCCAAGGCCTGGTTGAATTTCCACGGGTGTCTTGCTCATCCTTCAACATCAGCACCAGATTTTGATCTTCTAATCGAAGATTTCCGGGAAACGCTGACCTCCAGACGTGGGCTTTCACCAGCTACCGTCCTTAGCTACACCAAACGAACTCAAGATTTTCTAAGGTGGGCTTCGTCATCGCACAGCGAGCTTGCGCTCATCTCCATGGACGATGTTGATCGGTTCTTACTTTCCAAAAGAGCCAAGGGATGGCAACTTGCAACAATCGCGACGCAATGCCAAGCCTTACGAACCTTCTTCGGCTACGCCGAGGAACGTGGTTGGTGTCGTCCCGGCATGATACGAGGGATAGTGAGCCCACGCGTACCGAAGTACACGGATGTTCCGAAAGGGCCAAGCTGGACGCAGGTTCGACAGCTCATTCGTCCCGCCAATGGAACCTCGCCCCAAAGCTTGAGAGCGCGCGCTATGCTGCTCTTGTATTCGATCTATGCATTGCGCAGTAGCGAGGTGTCGGGGCTTAGACTCGAAGACTTCGATTGGCGCAACGAGACGTTTACGGTCCGCCGGGCCAAGCGCGGCGGGATTCAGCAATTTCCCATTCAATACGAAGTGGGCGAAGCTATTCTGGATTACCTGAAACAGGGGCGGCCACGATGCAGTTGTCGGCACCTGTTCCTTAGCATGCGCCTTCCATATGGGCCTTTGGGACCAGCGGGCATGTGGGGCATTGTTGCTAAACGACTAAGGGAGATGGATGTTGATTGCGAACACGTCGGCCCACATTCGCTACGTCACGCCTGCGCTACACGCTTGCTAAAGAAAGGCAGTTCCTTAAAGGAGATTGCCGAATACCTCGGACATCAGGACACCAGGTCAGTCGGAATCTATGCCAAGTACGACAAGCGGTCGTTGCATAAGGTCGCAGCCTTCAGTCTCGGAGGTATACGATGACCCTTCTTGAAGCTGTGCAGATTTTTGTCGAACGAAAGAGATCCGAAGGACTTAGTTATGGCAAGAGCGAGAAAGACCTCTTGTCGTTGAGCAGTCACGTTGGCAAGTTCTCTTTAGCACGGGTGACGGCCCGTCAGATCGCTGCGTTTCTTGATGGCCCAAAGACGTCGCCCTTCACATGGGAGAAGAAGTATGGTCTGCTCCGTGCATTCTTCGATTTCTGGCTTGCACGAGGTGAGATCGAGACCCTACCTCTTCCAGCAAAGCGAAGAACTAGCCATCGTGCCTTCATTCCCTATATCTATACGTACTCGGATATACGAGCGCTGCTCAAGGCCACACGCATTAGTCAAAAGCAAGACTACTGCCATATTGACGCCCGCACGCTCCGAACCTTCCTCATCTTTTTGTATGGAACAGGAAGCCTCGTCGGTGAGGCCATGCGACTTCAGGTAGAGGATTTGGACTTGAAGAAAGCGTCGCTCACAATCCGCGCTCATCTAAACAATCGTTCCCGGACAGTTCCTATTGGACCAGACCTCAAGAAAATCCTCGGTGAGTATTTGGAATGGAGATTTAGCCAAGGGCCATCATCCATATACTTCTTCGCGAATAAGGATGGGGAGTGCCTGAGTACTAGTACGCTCAGCACCACATTTCTGAGATTGCGACGGCATTCAGGAGTTGAACGATGTGATGGAGCTCGATACCAGCCGCGTATGCATGACTTGCGACACACATTCGCGGTTCATCGCATCACCGGGTGGATACGCCATCGGGCAGACCTCAATCGAATGCTTCCTGCACTGGCGGCTTATATGGGACAAGCTGGTATCGGTTCTACGGAAAGATATCTCTCACTCACGCCGGAACGGTTTCGTACACAATTGGATAAGCTGAGCCCGATACGCGGGAAGAAAAGATGGCGCGATGACAAGGCCTTGATGAAGTTTCTGGCGGAATTATAGGCTGCACCAGACGCCTGGAAATTATAGGACGGCGTCCGTTCAAGGCGAGTTACTGCAACTGGCTTCCCATCTTCAAGACGAAGCCTGCCGAGGCCAGAGCCTCTTCTGTCGTTTCACCACGAGCAATGAGCACGTGTCCCTCTTGAGCTTCCGGACTGACGGGTTCGAAGTCAGGATCGGCCAATTCGACTAGGGAGACGAAATCAGACAGCGGGGTTGTTGTGATACCGGGCTGTGGCGTGATGGTGGTACTGGCCTCCTCAAGCAGCGCAGCGCTTCTGGAATCCAAGAAGCCGAGGGAAATGAGAGTGGCGGTGACTTGCTGTATGCACATGACCTGCATTTCCCACGCTTGCGGCCCTTGGTCTGACTGCGCAATGGCCATCATGCGAAATCTAATAAACACATCCATGACCATAATTGTGGTTTTCACGAAGCCTCCCGATGTGAGGTTAATGACTACCACCCTATGCGATGGAGAATAATCCCACAACACATCAGGATGAGAACGCTATAGTGAGATGCCATGCCCGAAGCTATGCTCCTGCTTCGGCACGATCTCCTGTTGAACGGGTTTCGATGAAGCACTCTGCGGCGTATGCGCACTCTGCTGCGAAACGTCACGTCCAAGTGCTTGCCCCAGCTTGCTACGGTCATTCGTGAAAAGCTGCGCATCCTCTGCGCCGCGAGAGATTGCCACATAGGCCATGCGGTTGTTGAGCAGGTCTTTAGCGGCAAGCTCGGTATCGACATGCACCAGCACACGGTCTGCCGTCTGACCCTGGCTGGAATGGCTCGTCACCGCGTAGCCATGATCGAGGTGAGGATGCTTCGCAGGATCGATCTGGACATTCCGTCCATCGTCCATGCGCAGACTCATCCGTCCGTCCTCGAACTGCGCGACTGTCGCCAATTCACGGTTAGCGACCTTCAACTCATTCGCGGGAGCGGTGAACTGGACGCGGTCTCCTACGGAGAAAGCGCGCTCCTCTTCTCGGTAGACGGAGACACCCGACTGCCGACGCGGATCGTAGCTTCGCTCGATTCCGTCCTTGGTCTCCACAGTTACACGGTTACTCCGCGCGTCCACATCGGTCACACGAGCATACTCGCCTTTACCGATGCCGGTCTCTTTCGACGCGCGGCTGTAGCGGACGACATCACCGACCTCATAGTTCTCCGCCCAGGTACGGGCCGCACCAGTAAGCTCCTGTCGTGCCACCAGCGTTCGCACCGTATGTTCTTCGTGACTCACAACACCCCGCACCTGCAACTCTGCATGAATGACCTGATTGATCTCCATGCGCGAACGATTGTCGGGAGAGACAACCAAGGTGTTCTCAGGGCTCTTGGCATACTCCTTCGCAATGGCCTCAATACGCTCTTCCCGGCCTTTGAACTCATGCACTCGACCCTGTTGCTCTAGCTTCTGAATCGCTTCACCCACATCACCTTGGGCAAGCTGTTCGACAACCTGTTTCAATTCTGGGTCTCTCTGCCGCACGATCTGATCGAGCGAAACCGTCTTCATACCGGCCTGCTGCAATTGCGCAAACGGCCTGCCCGCTTCCACGGCTTCATGCTGTCGCTTGTCGCCCACCAGCAACACGCGGTCGTTCGGGTGCAGGCGCGTCAGGAATTCGTGCATCTGTTTGGTGGAAGCAAGTGAGGATTCATCCAAAACGTACAGGCGTCTCTCGCCGGTATCCGGCTTCTGGCCACGCGCAAGGTGCATCTGGAGCGTGGAGGTTTCGATTCCGGCTTCGCCCAGCTTCTGCGCCGCGCGAGAGGTCGGCGCAAAACCTTCCACCGCATATCCGTCTCGTTCTGCTGCTTCGCGGATAACCGCCAGCGTCGTCGTTTTACCCGCACCGGCTACCCCGTCGATGCCCACGATCTTCTCGAACGAAGCGGAAACCTCTTCGACAGCGCGACGCTGGGAATCATTTAGCTCGGGATGACGACTCAAGGTATCGACACGATTTTGGCTGTCGAGCAACATCGGACGAGGCTGTTCGTTGCTCTTCTGAAGAATGCTGATGATCTCCCGCTCCGTGCGTAGCATCGCGGCGGTCGTCATCTGCGGCCCGCGTACAGATGCAGCAGCCTGACGAAACTCGCCTGAGTCAAAGCGTCGATTCACATCCTCACGCACCTGACTGTACGTAACTCCGCCCATGCCGCGTTGCAACGCGATGTCGTACAAGGCGCGTCGGTCTTGCACGGCAGACTTCTCAAAGAGATGATCGCGCGCATAGGTGACGGCCTGCCGTGCAGCTACCTCCGGGCTTCGTTCCTGCCGATGTTGCTGGCTACGCTCCCGCGCCGCTGCTACAACATGGTCCGCCTGATGCCCGAATGTCGCCGCCAATTCGCGGTGCTGCCGCTGTACTTCTTCAGGCGACAGCAATTCTTTCTTGTCACGGGTGGAACGTGCCGCGATCTGGGCGGCTCCGGCTCCATCCAATCCCTGTTCCCGAAGATGATCTTTGATCTGCTCCCGGCGAAGGCTCGATGCCTCCAGATACTCTTTCGTGTAGCCTTTGATCTCCGGCTGGCCGTACTTGCCGCGCTCGATCTCATAGCCCAACTGCTGCAACCGCGTGGCCAGCTCCGCACGATAGATGGCCGTGGCGAAATGCTGCGAAGCATACAGCTCGCGCGGTTGCAGGGAACGGGTCTGCCCGTTCTCGCGTTCGGTGACATTGAAGATCACCGAATGCGTGTGAAGCTGCGGCGCAGCATAACCTTCGACAGGACGGGCCGTATCGTGTTCGAAGGTTGCTACAGCGAACTTGCCAGTTGTCTCAGGCGCGTGGACATTGCCGATGCGGGCTTGTGTGTAGTGCTCCAACTCGTTCAAGGCCACATGAACACTCTCACGGTGCGCCAGCCGAACGCGCTCGTCGCCACCGACCAAGGCCGTCAGCGAAACCGACTTGGGCGCGGAGAACGTCGCATCCCATCCCGCGCGATGCTCCATGCTCGTGACTTCTTTGCCGTCTTTGCCTTCATAGGTGCGCGAGACCTGATGCTGCACCATCTGTTTTTCGGTGAATGGATGCTGGCCTTCCGTCAGCCGCGCGAAGTGTTCATCACCTACAGCACCGGACAGACCCCACTCTTTCGCAAGCTGGCCCTGCCACTCGCTGTAGCCCTGCTGGTCGCGGCTCCAATAGTTCTGCCGCTCCGACGCAAACTCCCGCTCATGGTACGTACGTACCTGACCCGCTGACAACGGCTTGGAAAGCGTCAGCATACAGAGATTCTATGCCTGGAAGCCCTACAGATGCCGACTGTCATTCCCTTCCCTGAGGCAACTCTCGCCCGCTCTGGAACTCGGGAACAGACGGGACGGAAACCAGACATTTTGAGGGACGCTATCAGCCTACGGCAATAGAATCCGTATATGGACATCACGCCACGATCCGAAGATGAAATCTTCAGCGAGCTTGAGCAGCTTTGCGCATCCGCTGGGTATATTCATGTCTTCGCTGCGTTGGTCGTTCAGAACACTTTTGTTGCGTTCGCTGAAGGGCTCAAAGGAGAAGATTTTCATAAGACCTTCGAGAAAGACCACTTAGTGCGGACGGAGCTATGTACTCTGTTTGGGCTAATGGTTAAGCATCCGATTGACTACAGCATTCTGACGATGGAGCAGATGTCTGAACTGGGAACGTGCACGTTGCAGTTGCTAGAAGAACTACACGCTAGTCTTGGCGGGCCGCCTCTAACACCGCCAGCGGATGGCAATCTCGAAAATTTCCAAGGCATTGATTTCTCTCTCGGCTCAGCTCTTCGTGAGCCAATCTTCTATACCGGCGAATCCGCCTACTCTTTTCAGTACAGAGACATAGCTCCCGTCAAATATGCAAACGACGATCCATGGATGCAGGCCAATCGAGGGTTCACGATTGCTCAAGCCGCCTGTGTAGGAAAAGCCGTTCTGGCGCTGGAGCAAGAACGCCTCATGACCTTGTATAACTCTTTGCGTTCGGGAATTCCTGATGATTTTACGTTCCTGCCCGGCTTTACCTTTACGCCGGATGAGTTGCTGGAAGGCAGCGGCGAAAGCAAAGCGACTATCATCAGTGTCCTCGATTCATTCAGCATTAGGAATGGCGATACGAATGCCACGTTTAAGACACTCAACGATTTCAACATCGTGAACGCACAGCCGATTTTATGCAAAGAACCGGGTACCTACATTCTCTTTCAGGCATACAGCTTCTATGAAGCGCTCTATGAATCTCCGTTTTATTGGATGCTACAAGACCCCGCGTACAAGGACGTGGCTCTGGGCCATCGTGGCAGCTTCACAGAGGAATTTTCTGCGAACTGCTTGAGTCGCGTCTTCGCTAAGAAGTATGTGCACGGCAATGTGACGATACAAGAGAACGCTGCGACCACGCTGGGCGAAATCGACAACCTCGTCCTATTCGGCAATCGCGCCGTACTGATTCAGACGAAGTCTAAGCGGCTTACAATCGCAGCGAGAAAAGGCAATGATGGCGCAATTCAAGAGGATTTTTCTGCTAGCGTCGCCGATGCATACAAGCAAGCTATCGACTGTGCGAAACATCTATTGCGACGCGACAAACCAGTCTTCGACAAGGACGGCAAAAAGATTGTTATTCCAAAGCTCAAGAAGATTTACTTGCTCTGCATCGTCTCCGACCACTACCCCGCATTGAACTTTCAGGCAGGTCAATTTCTGGCCCCTCAGATCTCAGAAGAGATTCCAGCGCCCCTTATCACCGACATCTTCGCCTTGGACGTGATGACGGAGATGCTACGTTCACCATTGCACTTTTTGGGGTACATTGACCGCAGAACAGCGTACGGTGACAAGATTTATGCAGGCAATGAGCTAACGATTCTTGGCTACCATCTGACGAGGAACCTTTGGCTGCCGAAGGAAACCGACGTGCTCTATATGCACGACGATTTGGCGAGCGGACTCGATGCAGCGATGGCGGTTCGTAGAGCGGGGGTACCCGGTGACGATACCCCGCGAGGAATCCTAACAGTTGGTAAGGGAACTGCCTTTGAAAGGCTTCTTGCACAACTTGACCACGACCCGAGAGGAAATCTCGTAGACCTTGGATTCAGACTTCTTGAGATGAGTGAGGAGAGCGCGACGCAGTTGAGTCAGGGCCTTGAACACGTTACCCGGCAAGCGCGGAAGACAGGAAGCCACCACGACTTCACCATGGGTTCTAGTGATAGAGGCATCTCGATTCACTGCGGCTTCCGGTCACTCTCTGACGGAATGGACATTCTCGCTCGACATGTATTGAGCAAAAAGTACCAAATGAAAGCCCCAGTTTGGTTCGGTATCAGCGTACATCCTGCCGACGGCTCTCTTCTCTACGGCTACAACGCTGAGTTTGAATGGAAGGAAGATGCCCGACTGGAAAAAGCAGTATCAGGACTTTCGCTTGCCTCAAACGCCAAGTTTGTTGATGGCAGGCTTCAAAAGCGCAAGGTCGGGCGCAACGATCTATGCCCCTGCGGTAGCGGGAAAAAGTATAAGAAATGCCATTTGAACAAGTGAGCGCGGATGGTCCAAAACTCCTTCAGAAAACGGGGAGCCTCATGCCGCGCTTCTGAGACGCGGGTAGGGTCTCTATAAACGCTCTCGGTGTTCATTCGATGCCCTTGCTCTCATCCCAACTAAAGCCCTCACGCTTGGTGGCAGAAGTTTCCTCCAAAGGCAAAATGCCCTGAACAGGCTTCTTAGTTTCGGGAACATTGGCGGGCGTCGCGGTCTTCACAACCTCAACCTTGCGCGGTAGTGGCTTTTCCAATGCTCGCTCAATAAACTCCGGCTGCTTGTTGCGCTTCTTGGCCAACCGGAACCTTACGGGCGCGACATGATTCTCCAACTTGATAAAGCCGGTAAGCGGAGCAAGCCCGGCGATCTCGGATGCCATGATGAGCGGTTCCGTGGCGATCTCCATCGCAAAACTCTTCTTTGAGCGCAGCAGTCCCATGCTGCGCGATTCCTTCAGACGCTCAACCTCGATCTCGCCAATGCTGTCAGAGATCCACTTGGCAGCGCGCGGCTCGGAAGTCTTCAAGAATATCTTTGTGGCAGGCTGCGAAAGCATCGCTTCTGAGTCCTGACCGTAGCGCTTCTCCATCTGGCTGCGCCCCTGAATCCCGATGACGACGGGATTTCCGTACTTGCGATTCTCAGTCACGGCGGTATGCAGCTGAGGCAGCTTGTTTAAGCTGGCAAGCTCGTCCAGAACAAACCAGACCGGCTTTACCGCCGGGTCTTCGCAGTAACCCATCATGCGCAGGATGAAGAGGTCGAGCCATGCCGAGTGCAGCGGCAGCACCTTCTCGCGGTAGGCGGCAGAGGATGTCAGAAAGACCCAGCGCTTGCGCTCGGTATACCACTCGGCAGTCGCAAACGTCTTGCGCGTATGCTCCCACTCCGGCAGCAGCTCCAGGCTGTCGGCCACCATATTCAGGCTGGAGAGGACCCCAGCTCGTTGGGCTGGTGCGCCGGGATCGAGCAACGCCGCCAGCGGAGTTCCTTTCACCGCCGCCTCTATGTATGAAGGGTCGGCCATCATCCGCAGGATGTCTCTGGGCTGTGGCTTGTTTCTCAGCAGATGAGCCAGCACCCGGCGCGGCGCGGCGGTGAAGAACGCCTTTTCGTAATCCTTCTCCGGCAACATCGCGGCGGCGATGGTGGTGGCTGTTTCCGGTCGGTCAATCTCGTCTCCAAGGCCCCAGTAAGGACAGCGCTGATCGAGCGGGTTCAGGATGAGGTCGCCCCTTTTGGGATCGTAGAACTCTCCCAAGAAGTCCATCGCCGGATCGTAGACGATGGCACTCTCGCCCCTGTCCTGAACCTGGCGGAGAATCTGCCGGATGGCTGAAGACTTGCCCGAGCCGGTGTCACCCATCAGCAGAATATGGCTAGATTCGAGCCGTTTCGGAATGGAAAAGCTTGGTCCCGGAATCATCCTGCCGAGCACTCCGTCCCGCTCCATCCGGAACCGGATTCCGTCTTCACCGGAGCGACGGAAGACATTGAAGGCGGACACCAGCTCCGGTCCTTTGGTGCGCCGTCCGTGACGCTGCTCATGCTTCCGGCTGATGCGAACTTTATGGCCGAACACCAGCCACAGGGTGTACAGGAAAAGCAATGCTGCCGTCAAGTAGAGGACAGGCCGCAGGAAGATCAGCCAAGCACTGTCACCGTCATAAATTGTGTCCTGGAGATATGCTTTCAGCTCCGCTGCCCGAACCTTGCCGGACGGCAGAATCGTAATCCCGCGCCAGCCCTCCGCGATGGCCTTTGGGCTTAATGCAAACCGTTGTTTCGGGTCGGAACTCTTGACCGCATCCTCCGGCAAGAGTGGCTCCGGCTTCCGGCCAGGAGCCGTCTTCTCGGCATAGCGAACAGTGGTCAGAACGCCGGGATACGGACTCAGTGTCGAACACGCCGCATAGGTTCCGAGGTAGAAGTTCTGGACGGGGTTCATCGTCCACCCGAGCCAGAGCGTACCCGGAACGATGACCAGAAACGGCCCCAGAACGAAAAGCAAAATCAGCCACAGAAGCCATCGGCCTCGGCTAGGAAACCGCATCGGACCGGTGCTCATCTCTGGCCTCCGGTTCCACCCTCCCCGGCCAGAAAATCGGAGAGCAATTTGCGGGCGTCGGCCAGCTTCCGGGCATTCGCCTGATCGCGGATTTTGAGTACCGAATCCGCCAGCAGATGCTTGCCCTCCGCGTTCGCCTGGGCGGTCGCATGGAAGAGATTTAGGAGCATGTAACGAAGCGCGGCAACCTCGGAAAGCACCAGTTCGGTCGGGTCGGCGGGACGCCCCCGTGCCGCCTTCAACGACAGTTCGCGGAGCCATTCCGCGAGCGTCTTGCCGCTCTTCTCGGCAGCCGCTTCGACCTCTTGAAGCTCCTCCGGAGTAACCCTTGTCGCGATGGTTTTTGTGCGGAAGCCAGGCTTTTCCTGCGTGCTTTCCAAAGCGCCGGATGTCGCCGGATTGGTCGTGCGGGATGTGCTCATAAGGGAGCCCGCCTTGATTCCAAGATGCTCCCACTGCAAATTCGCGTCAAGTACAGTTCTGAGGCTGATCGCGGCTAAGTACATTCCGATTCAGCGCGTTTACGCCATTTTGGCCGTTTGCGGGATTCCAAGGATTCCTGCGTTTACGGCGCGGAAACTGCGTTTCGCAAAATGCTGTTTCTAAACACGTTCGCCTACGTAAACACTATTAAACCTGTGCAGTTCCCATTTGGGGGTGACGTGTCAACATCCATCCGCTGCGTAGCAGCGCCGCACTTAGGCGTTGGAGTAATCTTCAACCATGACGTGCCCTAAACACCCAGAAAGCGAATCCGACATTTCCGCCTGGCACGAGCTGGGCATTCCTATGAAAGGCTCGCGGCTGCTTCGAAGGGATACTTCTGTACGTCACACGAGACGGGTTGCGAGAAGCGCAAGGACTCTCGATTCTCTGGAATGGTGCGAGACTTCTGATTGGAGACCTAACGCATGTCCATCGTCGATGATGCTCGGCGCAAACTAGAAGCAGAAATCGCTCGCCTCGAAACTTTGTATTTCGTGAGCACCATTACCTATAAGCGGGAGGCCAAGGAACACTATCGAAAGTCTCAGCGGGCGGATAAGGCCATCATTTTTGAGGCCGGAGATTGGAAGCGTGAAGTCGCCCACAATGCGGGACACTTCAGAGCCATAGTGGAAGACGTTCTTCCCAAGACGTTGCGGGAAACAATCTACGTCCGCGTTATCTCCGCCATCGAGGTCTTCCATGTCGACCTCGTCCGCGCCATCTTCACCTTTCGTCGCGACCTGCTGGCCCGCAATCAAGTGATTGAGTTGCAGTATGGCTACCTCGCCTCGCTCACGACAATCTCGGAGCTGATTACGAAGCTAGTCGATAAGGATTGCCGCGCCATGACAAGCGGTGGATTTGAAGACGCAACTAAGTTCTATAAGCAGCGCTTTCAGATCGAGCTGAAAGCCCTCTCTGGCTACAAGCAGCTGGCAGCTGCGCATGATCTCCGCCACATTCTGGTGCATCGCCTTGGATTCACCGACGAGTCCTACCGTCGGGAATATAAATCTAAGAAGCGCCGCGTTGCGGTCGATGAAGCCGCACTGCTTGCTCTGCTCAAACACATCCGATCGTACGCGGATGCGCTCTTGAAACAAGTCGAGAAGCTCACCGCGACGGCCCCCGCGCGAGCGTCGCGCGACCAGAGCGACCTCTCGCTTCACGTACAGATCGATTCTCCTGAAGCCGCCGAACTTACTTCTCCCGACTTTTCATTCCTTCATAACGAGCGCTACTACACCCTTCGCGATTACATCCGGGAACGGCGGGTAGATGGCTTGGAAGTGCGTCTGATGTTGCGCGGAGACCAAAACGTGCTGCGGATCTATCTCAAAAAGGTCAAGACACTGTCCAAGCATGAAAAACTCACGATTCTTACGCCCTCAAAGACTAGAACTGTAAAGCTCACCGCGGCTCCCGCGGAACCGCCTGTCGCCATCAGTCTGGCAGACGAGCTTGCTGGGCCAGAGATCTAATTAGTCCGCTCAATCCAGTTAGCAAGGTCGGCTCACGGGCGAACACTGGTCAGCGCAACGATTCCCCATGGACACACGCGCCCAAGACCACCTTTAAAGCTGATTAGCGCTTTGTAGTGATCGGCCGAAGAATGAGCTGAAAAAGTTTGTAGCCGTTGCTGAAAATCTCGGTCTCGAAACGCCACGGCATCTGCCCTTCCCGATCAATCTTCATCTCCTTCTCGACGACCTGACCCGGACGGAGATAGAGATGAGGTTCATAGATATCCGTGGCACTGCAGGTTTCCTCACTCAAGCTTAAGCTGCTGAAGAACAGCTTCCGAAAGGCCGGGGATGTAATCGTGTAATGTATCCGGTACTGATCATCGTCGATGTAGGTTTCTGCTGGCTGCGAGACCTTATCGTAGACAACGAGAGCGAGCGGCAGGATGTGCTTTTCTGTGTACCGGCGCAGACCAGCTTCAAATGAAGCTCCGAACTTCGGAGCCAAGTCGAGGACAGAATGTACGGAAGTGTTCATGGCCAGCGCCTCTTCCGAAAACCGATTGCCTTGAAATAATAGTTCGGCGGCAAGTCGATTGGCTTCGCCCTCAAAGCGGGATTTGGTCCACCAACTCAGGGTTCTATCGTCGTCTGCGAAGAGCTCTTCCTGATGTTCGGGGAGTATGAAATGTCCAATTTCATGGAAGATGCTAAAACGCGTTCGGGCCTCAGCCATCCCTGAATGCGTGGCAACAATACGATCCTTAGGGCTCAACATCGCCCTCAAGTTATGAGGGAGATCACTTGATCCGGCCACTCCACCTAGTTCTCGAGCAAAGTCAAACGTCAGTTGCTCAAGCTTTAGGTATCCAAGGAGCTTCGCAGGATTTGTAGGAAGCACACCAGCTGCACCTGCTTCGATCAGAAGCGTTTCCACAATCTCTTCGTGAGGTATCGGCCCGAAGGAACTATCGCTTATCCGAAGCTTTGGCATCGCTGATGGCCTTGATCCTCTCTGCGATCTTTGACCGAATTGGATTGGGAATGTCGAAGTCGGCGTGAGCTACGGTCTTTTGCTCGGCGTATTCGCTTGTTCTCAAAGCCTCAAGCCACCCCCTGGCAGCATCAGTCGAACGAAGCTCCGGAGAGGGTGTCGAATGGAAGTAGCTCATCGGAACGGCAAAGAAGTCGGCCAATCGTTTCAGAACCTGTCCTCGGGGAATGTTGTCCTGGTTCTCCAGTGTCGAGTACGTCGTGACGGGCATCTCCAACAGGCCAGCAACTTCCTTTTGAGAACGATCCCCTCTGAGACGACGCAAGCGATCTCCAAAATTTGGCATCAGGAGTTCCTCCTGGTCCGTGAAAGCTCGATCATTCTGCTAGTTTCGCACGAATCGCGTTGTCCGGGAGGTCCCCAGCCATATACATACGATGCCGTGCATCATCAATACGAGAATTCCGTTGCTTTAAGTGTAATACTCGTATACAAATTTGATAGCCGCCCAGGGGCGACTTCGGAGGAAGCATGGAACACAACGGAGAAGCGTCACATAGCGGATTTATAGTTCGGATCAACGGCGAGGAGATCAACTTCGAAGCGGAACGCGCGACGGGTGCAGAGGTGAAAACGCAGGCCCGACGTCACGGTTTGGAGATCCGAGAGGATTTTGAACTGTCCGAGGAAACCGGGAACGGATCTAAGAAGCACATCGCTGATACGGAAATCGTGGAACTTCGGCACGGTTTGGTCCTGCTCGCGGTGCCTCCGCTCCTGGAAATCCGGGTGAATGACACTTCCGTCAAGTTCCACCGGCATCGTGCAACCGGCATGGAGATCAAAGAGACCGCGATCGAACAAGGGCTGCCAATTCAGAAGAGCTTCCGGCTTGTCGAGGTACACGAGGGGCGTGAAATCGATGTGGCAGATGAAGAGATCATCGAACTTCACCGACGTGAGGTTTTCCTCGCACTCGCCTCCGAGGTATCGATCCTAGTAAACAAGAAGGTAGTGAAGTTGAGCGGACATCACGCGAATGGCCTGGAGATCAAGCAGGCAGCTATCGCCGAAGGAGTGAGCATCAAGCTTGATTTCAACCTCTTCAAGATCAAGGAAGACGGCAGTCTGTCCCCGGTACAGGACCACGAGAAGATCCGGCTGCATGATGGTGAGAAATTCTCGGCGACGGCCCCGGACGACTCCTCGGATGGTCGATAACGATGACCGCAGAGGTAAGTTCAGCCATCGAGGAGTTGAGGGTCGCGTTCCCGGGTGGGCAGGTGTCCGCCGAAGCTGAGGCGCAGGGGGGAGCCTATGTAACCGTCACGGGCGTGGATATTGGTGCCTCGTACAATCCATCGACGACGTGGATCGGATTTCTGATCGGGTTCCAATATCCCCGAGCTGATGTCTACCCCCATTTCATGGACCCCTCCGTAAAGCGCGTCGATGGTCAAGCGCACGGGGTCAGCTTCCAGCTTAATCAGAAGTGGCGCGACAAGGATGCCATCCAGGTTTCGCGTCGGTCAAACCGACTCGACCCGACCGTCGACACAGCTGCGACCAAACTTGCCAAGGTTCTCGAATGGGTGCGGACACGATGAATGGTCCATTTTCAGTAACTATCACAGATACGCATTTCCGAGATCTCCACGCGCATCTCTTTCCTGGGGATAACGATGAGCACGCTGCGGTTTTGATCGCAGGCATTTCGGAGACGCCACGTGGAACCCGATTTCTGATCCGTGAAGTCATCCCAGCAGTCTTCGGTCGCGATTATGTCCCTGGCTCGCGAGGCTACCGTGCCCTGACGGCTCGGTTTGTGGCAGAGATGGCGAATCGGTGTGATAACGAGCGTCTCTGCTATCTCCCTGTTCACTGTCATCCTGGCGGCGGCCCGGTTCGCTTCTCATCCGATGATCTGGCGTCTCACGAACGTGGCTACCCAGCCATCCTTGAGATCACGCAGGGGGGACCTGTTGTACCCCTCGTCTTTTCCCGCGATGCGGTTGCCGGCACCGTCTGGACGCAGACGGGTCGATATCCAATCTCTCATATGACGGTCGTAGGACCGCAAGTTCGATATATCACCTCTGATGGCGCACGAAAGTTGAAATCGGCAAGATCGCATAAAGACTATGACCGGCAAACTCGCCTCTTCGGCGCAGCTGGGCAGGAGATCCTGGCTGGCCTCAAGGTAGGAATTATCGGCCTGGGTGGCGGTGGATCACTTGTTAACGAATGGATCGCTCGCCTTGGCATTGGTCACATTGTGGCCGTAGATTTCGATAAGGTCGACGTGACGAACCTCACCAGGATCGTAGGCGCGACTCGCTGGGACGCACGAGCCTGGCTTGTCGGCAGCTCGATTCGTTTGCTTGCAAAGCTAGGAAGACGTTGGGCCAGCGACAAGACCGAGGTGGCCCGACGCGTAGCCAAACTCGCAAACCCTTCCGTTCAGTTTGAGGCCATCGTGGGCAGCGTTGTGGACGAGGCGGTCGCCGAGAGCCTGAGGGATGTAGATTTCCTCTTCTTAGCGACAGACTCAATTCAAAGTCGTCTTGTGTTTAACGCGCTGGTGCAGCAGTACCTCATCCCAGGCATGCAGATCGGGGCGAAAGTTTCTGCAGACCGGGCGACCGGGGAGATTACGAACATCTTTACCGCGACGCGTCCAGTACTTCCGGGTCAAGGCCAAGGCTGCCTGGAGTGCAATGATCTGATCCCTCCCGACAGGCTCCAACTGGAATCGCTCAGCGTGGAAGAAAGACATTCTCAAGCCTATATCGACGATGCGGAAGTTCACGAGCCGAGTGTAATCACGCTGAATGTACTATCAGCCGCACAAGCGGTGAACGACCTCATGATGATGTTTACTGGGTTATTCGACGCTGACGTGTCCCTGCGGCATCAGATGAATTTCGTTCGAGAGAGAACGCTCCGACCGGTTGAGCACGCCACGAAATCTCATTGCCTCGATTGCAGCACTCACAGCAAAAGCCGATTCGCGCGTGGCGATCGTTCTAAGCTTCCGTGTCGCTCGAAATAGCGATACCTGCTGCCGCACCAAATTCAGCACCGTCGGAGGACGTATGAAAGAAAAGATAGAAGATCGGAAGTTTGTACAAATGACGCTGGCGGTTTTGATTATTCAAGAACCATGAGGAGGTCTAAATGGCAGTTCGTTTCTATACAAGTAATCCAGGAGCTCTCCTTGAAGCCATCTACAAGGGCATCGACAGCGGCCATGTCGCGACTTGGGCATATGACAAAGAAGGGGATTTCAGCCATTCACCGGATCAATGGAAAGGCTTGGCATGGCTTAAGCCGAGCGTGGAAACTGACAACCTTCTACTCACCATTCTGCCACCGCAAGGAAAGAACGTCAGCGTCCTAGCCTATGCGGTTTATCATGGGCGTTTCGTCGAGATGGTGCTGAATCACTTCGACAAACTCTTCAGTGCTTCTTACGTTTCAGCCCTGGCCATGCCTACTTTCGGGGATGTGCTTACCGGAAATAGCTAGCACCACACAATGCAACCAACGACACCATTTCATAACGTACGGCTGACGCCGAAGCGAAGGCATATCCGGCGGAGGGAATGGTAATCAGAAAGGGACACAATGGCGGATGCTCAAATCACCTGCATCAACAAGCAGCCACGAACAAATCCACATGAAGGAATCACGCATCTCGGTGGTGCCAATTGGAAGTGGACGCGGCAGCAAGTAATCACCTCAATTGAACAGCGAACAAATACG
This sequence comes from Edaphobacter sp., assembly GCA_965277265.1. Taxonomy (GTDB): domain Bacteria; phylum Acidobacteriota; class Terriglobia; order Terriglobales; family Acidobacteriaceae; genus Edaphobacter. The sequence goes on along the minus strand of CBDICF010000003.1, from coordinate 2,451,399 downwards.
TTTCATACGATGGTTGCCGGAAGACGGGCAGAGGTCGGAGTCGTCGACGGGCCCAACGGGAAATACGTGAGGACACACGCTGACGGATACTACAACGACAACTTGCTTGCTCTTCCAGAATGCCGTTGAGCTCTGCCGAAAGCCATTCTGATGTCCGATGTTGCACTCACTGAAACGAAATGTTCTCAATTCTCACGTAGTGGTTGGTGGGCAGCCCGCTGCTCATAAATGGCCAGTGGGTTTCAAGTCGTCACCTCCCCAAGCTCAGGTTTCCGACCTGAATTCCCTTGCTTGTCCTCGCAAGAATGAGCTTGGCGGTGTGTTGAATGACTTCCAAACTTCCGCCCAGTGATGAGGGTTGCCATTATGCACGGGTGATGTAACCCGCTGATGCACTTCCCGCAAAGCTGGAAAGGGGCAGGGAGAGGCCCGTAGGCATCTGCTGATCTTGAGAATGTATCCGCCGCCGTGGGCGTTGCGGGCCTACTTACATGTGTCGCAGCCTCCCAAGCGATGGATCATAAACATATCCGGTGATGGACCCATCTTGAATATGAGTCATCACTTCATTGATCACGGAGAAAGGCACAACAAACCACTCCTGGGGCTCTACGGCGGGACCGAAGCGCCCAAGTGCACTTATCTGAAGTTGTGCTGGCGAGAGCACTCGATGAAGAATCTGTTCGAGTCCGAAGCGTTTAATGTTTGCTAGTTTCCACGTCGCAACGATCTTCACCGGAGCCAATAGGAAAGTTGGCTCGCGTTCTGCCTGGACGATACGATCTTCGACGCGACCGCCGGTAACGCCAATCTTATATAGATGCCCCTTCAGCGCAGCGATCTCCGGCTGCGTCGAAAGGCTTTCAAGTACGTAAATCGTTCCGCTCGCCAAGTCATTCTCGTCAAGCGTGTCACCGAAGAGTGGACCGAGATCTGGTTTTGTAATGCGCCGACCGTTGCGATGCTCCTCATAGAGCGCACGCTGTAGCGACCGCAGCAAAATGTTGCTTTCAGTACCATTGGAATAGATGGCTCGCAGGCGGCCCTGAGTGTCTGCATTCACAGTTCGAAAGGTTTTTCCGACCGCGGCCACATAAACCAACTGGCCGTCGAGAATGAAAAAATCACCTTGCTCAATACTGGCATCCCTTTCAAAGGGCTTCGCGACGCGCTGTCCTGAAACGAGATCAGCCTGCACTGCCTCGAATAGCAACTCGTACAGATCGAAGTCCTCGCATTTCGCGCGTTCAGCGATGTAGGAAGCGGTCTCGGCCTCATGTCTAGCTTCGGGCGACTGAACATGGACCAGCGTGCCGATATCATCCGTCGCTCCCTCTGAAAGAGCGGCTAGCAGCTCATCGTCACTGAGAGCATCCGCGCGTTCACTGCTCTCGTTGGGTGCAACCAACAAACTGAAGCGGTCCGCCGGACGAAGGAATGCCAATTCTTCTTGGGAAAGTTTGCGAAGCTGGTCCAGTCTCACGGCGTACAGGCGCTCGAAGATGTCCAAGTGCTTCCCATGCTGTGGCGGGTGGCCGTGCATTTCGCGGAAGCGCACGATGTCTTCAAAGCCTGCAAGGATGCGTTCCTGCCGCGGCGTATAGCCTCCAACTTCAGGCTCTTCGAGTTCTACACCGAGGGCATCAAGGAGGTCATCACCTTCAAGTTCTCGCGCCTTCTTCATGCTGTTTCCCCTGCGGCGGATGTCTTTGCTTTCTTGCGTGCCATGTAGCTGCGGTAGGCAGCTACGCCCTCGGCCAGCCTGCGTTCCCAGGCGTCAGCAGCCATGATCTGCACCGGGCGGCCCTTTTCGCGCTGCCATTCCAACGCGCGACGCGCCAGCTCCAATGCTTCATCCTCTGGAATCGACACTTTCTTTGCAGCGATCTTCTCCTTCATCTGCTCCAGGATGTTAGCGTTCAGGGTGCGGCCCAGCACGGCATACGCCTCCTTGAAGGGATTGATCGCGTCGATTAGGTCCACGCTCAGTTCGCGTACGTGGAGCACAAAGCGTCGAACGCCCTCCAGAAGGCCAAGGTTCGCATTGATCTTCTCCTCAGTCTTAACGGCGGTCTGTACTAGCGTGAGTGCGGCGACGGCACGCTGACGAATAGCTTCTACATCCTCTTCAGGCAGTCCCGGATAGCGGTCGCGGATGATCTTCGGAATCCGTAGTTGCGTCGTCTCCTGAGGCACACTATTCTCTGCATTGAACAGGCCTTGGCTCAGCGTTTCTTTGTCCTGCACCACAGCTGCAATCACGTCGTTCAGGTCTTCGCGGCAGATGCGTGCAGCCTCCAGACTCATCTCCTTTAGACCTTTAATCTCGATGTGAACGGTGCCGTTCTCCTCGTTTACGCCGACATTGGTCTCACCTTCTTTGTAACCGTCTACGCCATAGTCATAGTTTTGCTTCGCGCCGGAATCTTTGGGTGTAAAGTCGAATCGAGGAGCGATGACCTGCTCCATGAGCAGACTGGCCGCGATGGCCTTCAACGTGTCGTTCACGGCTTCGACCACATCGCTCTGGTCAGCAAGTGGTTCGGCGATTAGGTTCGTGAACTTCGCACGCGTCTTTCCCGGAGCGTCCCGCGTCACACGGCCGATTATCTGCACGATCTCCGTCAGGCTGCTTCGGTAGCCAACCGTCAGGGCATGCTCGCACCAAATCCAATCGAAGCCTTCTTTTGCCATGCCCAGCGCAATGATCACGTCCACATGGTCGCGGTTATTGCGATGTGCTGGGTCACGCAACGCTGCCAGAACTTTGCTCCGGCGGTTGCTGTCATAGTCATCCACTAAGTCAGCAACCTTCAGCATGCGACCAGTTTCGCGTTCGCGGACGAGATGAAAGTCCGTCATCGGATCGCGGTCTTCATACTCGCCGAGTATGCCCATGATCTGGTCTACCTCGGCGTACTTATCGGTAGAGCTGGCACTGGAGTTCACGTTCGGGATGTGAACAATCGTCTTCAGCTTCGGGTCCAGCACCTCGCCGATCGCCTCAAGATAGCTACCTGAGTAGAACCAATAGCCTAGGTCAAGCGACTTCAAATACTCGTAGCCGTTCAACTGCTCATAATAGGTGTACGTCACGGTGACAAAGCGCGATTCATCCTCGGGGCTTAACACCGCGGCAGCGTCTCCGCGGAAGTAGCTGCCAGTCATCGCAACAACGTGCACCTTCGCTCGGCTCAGCAGTTCCTTTAACTGCCCGCCCAACACATTGGCCTCATTGACGCTCACGTGGTGAAACTCGTCAATGGCAATAAGCCGGTCATCGAACGCCTCGATTCCGAGGGCTTCCACGGCGAAGCGGAAGGTCGCATGCGTGCAGACCAGAGCCTTGTCGTCACTCTTCAAGAATTCGCCTACGGCCTTCACCTTGCCAGTAGCGGCAGAGCGCGTCTCTTCGCCGCCCGGCATGGCGCACAGGTTCCACTTCGGGCGCACAGTCCAATCAGACCAGAACCCGGTGGCCGAAAGAGGCTCGTCCGAAAAGCTGGCACCGATGGAGCGTTCCGGCACTACTATCAGCGCCTGCTTCACACCCTGATTCGTCAGCTTGTCGAGCGCAACGTACATCAGCGCGCGGCTCTTGCCGCTGGCCGGTGGCGACTTAATTAGCAGAAACTGCTCCCCGCGATACTTAAATGCCTCGGCTTGCATTGCGCGCATACCGAGTTCATTGGTGCTCTTAGAACGGCCTGTATGGCCCACAGCGATGCTGACGGAAGGAATGCTCGGTACGCTCATGCCTGTGCCTCGTTCTTACGGCTACCGCGCGGCTTACTAGCCGCACTCTTGCTTCCTGATCCTGCGCCTACAGTCATCTTGGCATACATAGTAAATAGCGTCTCCAGCCGCTCGGTGTCGTTGCGGAAGCGGCGGCCGATGTAAATGCGCTCCAGTGTCTCGTCGTTGCGATCATGGGCAGCGCGTAGATCCTTGGGCATGCCCTCGGGGTCGTACAGAACGGCGATAGTGTCTGGGAAATGCGTCTCACGCGCGAGCAAAATATCCTCGGCGCAGCGTGTCAGGTCAGAAATGTCTTGAAGTGTGAGCTGAGGTAAAGGGAAAGTGAAGTAAGTGAGATTTACGGAGTAGCGGTAATCGGTGCGCATCCTAGCGCTGGTCGTAGCTAGCCACACCGTATGGAGTTTCGACGACAGTATGGAGAGCACGTATGGCGAACTATCGTAAACGACGAGAGCCCCATGGCTGACCACCGTACCTCCGGGAACCCACAATGCCGGTAGGTACTGCCTCCTACTCGACGAAGTCATCGGTACGACGGTTGCTGATTGATTACGGTACTTCCTGTAGAAAAATCGATAAGGCACACTCGCTGCTTTCTTTGCATCCCGTCCCGCGCCTAGCCTGTATTCTCGACAAGCATCTATGCGGTTCTTTATTGCAGGAATGCTACTGGCCTCAAGCACTTCAGCATCGCCGATCCAGACACAGAACCTTTCGATACCGTTAATCAGGTCTGCACCGCCCACGAATGGTTTTATAAACTTGGCGGATTCGGGTGCTTCAGCGACTAGCGTACGATACTCAGCTTTGTCCATGATCAGGTGCCCCCCGTCTATGCTGCTACTTCCAAGAGCCATGTCTGGCAGCTCAGAAAGTGGAGTCGTTCTCTGTGCCATGACCAGATTCGGGCCCTCGATTAGATATGGAGAGATATTCTCGACGCTCTTGATTGCTCCTTCGCCAAAAATGAATTTTGCTCCTGGTCCCGCTCTGCGCATGCCAACGATCACGCAAGTAACACCGGCATTGCCACGCGCGTTGTTACGCCAATCGAACGACTGGTGTGCAAAGAAGATCTCCAAGCCCGTGATGAATAGCGGAGGCCATAGCAAAGACACCTGTTCACCTTGACAGATTGAATTCGTAGCGACGAAAGCGAACCTTGCATTTTCATGGCGCGCATAGGTTGACGCCTTTGCGAACCAGCAGGCGATGTAGTCAAGACGCTTCACGTTTCCCCAACCGGTGAAGACGGCATCCATGTCAGCATTCTGTTCCGGGGTTCGATCGCTGTACCCCTGGTAAGGTGGATTGCCGCAGATATACGTCTCTCCTCCTTCATTTTCGAAGTCGATCTCCTTTGCCTCTGGAGAATCGAATTGGAGCTTGCCTTCTTCGCGAACCCTTACCTGAGTGCCTTCCGGCGGGCAGACCTCTAGCCAATCTAATTGCAGCGAGTTGCCCCAAGTGATCCAATTCATCTCGTCGAGCGGTAGAAACTCTGCCTTGGCAGCAAGCGGGCCACGGTGCAATACGTCGCACTGATACTCCGCGATGACTAGCGCGAGGCGTGCGATCTCTGCCGCGAAGTCTCGAACCTCTATCCCCCGGAAGTTTTTCTTGCTTATCTCGCTGGGCAACATCGCCTCGCCACGTCTCAGGTTGATCTCAGCCTCGATCTTGCGCAGTTCCTTATAAGCGATGACTAGGAAGTTGCCCGACCCACAAGCTGGGTCGAAGACGCGAATGCGGCTGAGGCGCTTGCGGAGGTTCAGCAGTGTGCGCGGGTTTGTACCTGCGGCTTCAAGTTGCGCGCGCATCTCGTCGAGGAACAGCGGGTTCAGCACCTTGAGAATATTGGGCACGCTGGTGTAGTGCATCCCTAACTGCTCACGCTCACTCTTATCTGCGACAGCTTGAATCATCGAGCCGAAAATATCCGGGTTGATATGTTGCCAGTCTTCACCACCTGCTTGCAGCAGGTAGCTCCGTGCGATCCGCGTGAACTTCGGCACGCCCGTTGAGCCTGCGAAGAGCCCCCCATTGACGTACTTGAACTTCGCTGTATAGCCAGGAAGATTTGCCGTGGGTCGATGGTCGACCTTCGTGTTCATGGCGTGGAAGCAGGCTTCGATGACCTGATCAGTGTTTGAGCCGTCTGACTCCGAAAACTGCTCTATGGTGTTGGTGAAGAGACCGCGGTCGTCGAATATGTCCGTATCTTCGGCGAAAAAACAGAATATGAGCCGTGCCATAAAGTGGTTCATGTCATGGCGGCGCGCATCAGAGCCCCACTCCGGGTTCTGACGCAACAACTCAACGTAGAGCTTATTAAGTTTCGCCGTGGCCCGGATATCAACCGGGTTGTCTTTGATCTCGCGGACGGTGGAGATGCCAGCCAGGGGCAGAAAGAAGCCGATATGCTCAGCGAGCTTCGCGAACTCCGAGGCTATGGATTCGCCGGTCGAAAGCTCCTCTGCCTCCAGCGTTTCGCCGTCGGTAGCAAGAATGAACTTGGCCTTGGCTTTCGCGGTCTGCGAACTACCCTTCAGCAGGCCAAGCGTGACATGCGTCTCACCCACGCGGCAGACGGCGAGATGGATGTTCGACTGCAGCAGCACCCCACCGGGAATGTCCGACCGATTCGTGTCACCCTTGCGTAGTCGCTTTAGCTGCGTTTCCTTCTTGTCGAAGGCCGCCAGGAATTGGAACGGGAACTCGGCAGCCTCAAACGGCTGCGCTGCTAGGTCGGCAACGGCATCTGCAATTTCAACTGCGTTCATAAAGAGAAGAGCCTACCAATTAAAGGTAATTCAGTTACATTGATTACCGCTTGCCTTGTATTTCCTTACTAGGACGACTCAACCCCGACTTGCCACTGAGCCAACATGCTAGAGCCAACCTCAGCGAACTGCGGATGGGACCTGATGTATTGCCGCATGCTTGACGCCACCTCAGCCATCGCATCAGCGATGCGCTCAAGAATTGCGTTAATTGTGGCGGGCGAGCCGCCCATGCGAGTCTCGCCGAAACGCTGAAGATCTTTGATAGTCGGCCAATGGGTCGAACCATTCAGCGTCAGTGCCATGCTGTCTTTCGGTAGATATACAGATGTCGTCACCAGATCGTAGACGGGAGCGAGCCGTGCCTCGCCTTGAACATCGTCATAGACAATGCCGAAGTTCTTCAGGTGCGCATCTCCATTCCGCAAGGCGCAGTTGAGAGCGATGAGGGTGAAGAGACGTTCCGTATCCTCGACGAGATACGGCGAGTTCGCAAATTGCGTGAGCCGTTTCAGGATGGACGTTTCATAGCTGCCTCGATACTTCTCATCGGTGCGTCTGGCGTTCAGCACGCAGAAATCCTCGAAACCTCTATAGGTGCCATCGGGACGTAGATCAAAGCGATCGATTACAAGCGCATTCGCATCTTCCGAAAGCCGATAGGAAGGCACCTCAAGCCCGCACGCTTTGGCCACTTCGAGGCAGAAGTATTCATTCGCCGCAAGCTGCGGAAATTCGTTCTGCTCCCAGAACTTCACAATGTGCGTTGCGCCCCGGTAGCTTTCAGAAAAGCGTTGGCCGGAGCCGTCAAACGCAGAGAATGAGGCTTCGTCTCTCACGAGAATCTTGGGCTGCACGCCACTGATACCGGAGAAGGTCGCGAACTTCTCAATGAGATAACGAAAGAGATCACCACCCCGACGATGCTCCAGAATTTCATCGACCGACTGGAAAGGAACGTCTTCCTGAAGCTGCTCACGCTGTCCGGTATATCGAATGCGTCCAACTTGCGAACGCCCCACGACACCTAAGAGATCGAACTCGTCAAAACTTCCCGTCGCTTTGGCAAAGGCCAAGCGTAGACGCTCACGAAGCACGCCTTCGGGAAGATTCATTTCGAAGATCGGCGGCAATCCGAAACGGATGTCCCAGGATGGAAGACGAACCGGCATCGTCGCCGAGACAGCGCGCGATGCAAGAGCCTCTGGAGCGTAGGCGAAGCTGCTGCCCCGGTCTCCTGACCGATCAAGCATTCCAGCTTCCTGCGAATCGGTCCACACCTTAATCATGGCTTTCCTCGCGCATCAGCTCTTCCAGGGTCGGCCTACTAGAGCTGGCCGACTGAATCCTCATTTCAAGGCCCAGCGCGGAAAGAATGTTGCTGATCTTGGTGTATCCCAACTCTCCCATGCGGCCATTTTCGAGAGCATCCAAGGTGGAGCGACCGACGTGAGCTTTCTTCGCAAGCGCGGCTTGGCTCAATCCCAGCGCTTTACGCTTATGGGCTATCTGCTCGGCGATGGCGGATATCGGCAGCATGGTAGCCTAGTATACAAGGCAATTACAGTGAAAGCAAGAATTGCGCCTAGTATATAAGGTTGTAGCGGCTTTGACTTCAGGCACACGCTCGTGTGCAGAGGCGGCACCGGATCAAAGCGGGCCGGAGCGGCCCTGATCCGGTGCCAAAGCAAACCCGGATGCTTCCATCCGGGTAAAGCAACTTACATCGCCTCCGCCAGCGAATGAGACTCAACTCTACGATGCTCCTTCTTGGCTAAGTCCTTCTTCGGACGAGGTTTCATCACATTGATCGCAGAAGCATCGAGCTGAGTCTTCAGGTGGGCCGCGTAGTATTTCTCGATCATCTCCACACTGGTCCGGCAATTCTTTGCGATCTGGTAGATGTCAGCCCCTTCGAGAAGCCGCAAACAGATGTACGTGTGACGAAGGCTATAGGCAGTGCGCGGTCTGCCATCGCGGTCAACCCGAAGCTTCTCTTCCTCAAGAATCGCATTGAACAGATCGCGTGACCACTTTGGAAACAGCAGCTCGGTTGTTCCCGGCTGCTGCCACTCTCCGCTCTCTAACGAATCCTTGCGACTGCCCGCACGCCCCGGACCGCCATCAGGACGTAGACGAGCCTTCAGGCGCTGGAACGGTCGCACGGCTCCGACCGTGCTCTTGCAGAAGCCAATGCCTCTCTTACCTCGGACTTCGATCTCGAGGATTGTTTGGCCGCTGCCTTCGTCTTCAACGATCTTTACATCGCGGAACTGGAGACGCATCGCTTCATCGGGGCGAAGCCCTGTATTCGCGGAGAACAGAACATAGTCGTGAAGCTGTTCCGCTTCCCAGCGAAAGCGCGGCTGCTTAGGGTGCTGCGCCCGCTTGCGAGTCGCTTCGTAAAGCTGCTTGTATTCTTCCGGCGAAAACCATGCTCTGTGAGAAATCTTGGCCGACGCCCGATAGGGCGCGGACATATCAGGGAGATGTTCAATCCATCCGTGACGCAACGCCGTCTTGAATATCTGGCGCAACGTTACGATCTCTTGGTGCATGGTGTTATGCGCGGGCGGCTTGCCGCGTAGCGCCTTCGACTCCTCAAGGCGATGGATGCGGTACTCGTTAATCGTGCCCGCAGTGATCTCAGGGAGAACCATGCTGCCAAAGAAAGGAACGAGATGGCCATTCGTACGCGCGTGCTGGCCGCGCGCGTAGGTTGCGTTCCGTTGTCCCTGCGTCATGATGTCGAACTCGCGCAGATACAACTTGGCCGCGTCCCGGAATGGCTTGCCGCTCTTTAGCTCTCCGTCGCGCAGCTTGCCCCGCAACTGCAAGTACCAGTCTTCCGCGAATTCCTTCGCTTTCGCAAGGCTGTCTTCTTTGGTCGTTGTGCGTCGGTTCTTGCCTGCCAAATAGGTCGCGCACTGCCAGCTAGAACTGTTCGGACGTTTGTAGACGTGAACCTTACCACCGAGGATGGTGTGATGTTCGGACATGCAGTAGCACCTCCAGACATCCAAAATACTACAAAAGTGTGGAAGAGTTGTGTAACGGAAATGGCGCTTCGCGAATCACTATAAGATGTTTATTTTGAATAATTTGAGCAGGTTTTAGACGCTGTCTTGGACGATTTTGAGTCCGCTGCGTCTGCCAGTTCCGCCATCCCGGCGTCCTCTCCATAATAGCAAGCTGCAGTAGCAACCTGCGAGCTCGGGCCGTAAGTACGGCCGTGTGAGGCGAAGAGCGAAGACCGTTGCGCTTTGCTTCGAGCCCGTACACAAAAGGCAATTCACCCTGCGCCTTTGCCTAGCCAGCGGAGAGGGGGTACAACACCGTTGCACATCGGCGCCGTACCCCGTTTTAGAGGTGTTTGGTCCCGGGGATAGATGGTGCATACTTTTCTGAACGCCAGAAGGAGGCACTATGGGACAGGTTCTTCACGGGAGCGCCCGCACGACAGAGGCAGTGCGTCGAGCGATACAACATAGTCAAGAGAGCCTGAGAACCCTCGCCGGACGCCATGGAGTAAACCCGAAGACCATTGCCAAGTGGAGGAAGCGGACCTCAGTTGCGGATCGAAAGACCGGGCCGTCACCGAAATTCACCGTTCTTTCCCTTCAACAGGAAGCAGTGGTCGTTGCCTTTCGCCGGCACACGCTGCTGCCGCTCGACGACTGCCTCTACGCGCTTCAGGCCACGATCCCGCAGCTCACCCGATCCTCGCTGCATCGCTGCCTGCAACGTCACGACATCTCCCGGCTTCCCGACGTAGAGGGCGATCGACCGCGGCGCAAGAAGTTCAAGACGTATCCGATCGGCTACGTCCACATCGATATCGCGGAGGTGCGCACCGAGCAGGGCAGGCTTTACCTCTTCGTCGCCATCGACCGGACTTCGAAGTTCGCCTTCGTCGAGGTCCATGAGAAGGCCACCCAACGGATTGCGGCCGACTTCCTGAACGCGCTGATTCAAGCCGTGCCCTACCAGATCCACACCGTGCTCACCGACAACGGAGTGCATTTCACCACGCCTGGTAATCGCTGCTCGGCTGCCGCGGAGATCAGGCGCGCACTCGAACAAGGAGAGATCTTCCGAGCTCATGCCTTCGAGTTCGCTTGCGCCAAGGCCAACATCGACCACCGTCTGACCAAACCGAAACATCCCTGGACCAACGGCCAGGTCGAGCGCATGAACAGAACCATCAAGGAAGCAACCGTCAAGCGCTTCTACTACCAAACCCACCAGCACTTCCGACAACACCTCACCGACTTCGTCAACGCCTACAACTTCGCTCGAAAACTCAAGACCCTCAGAGAACTTACCCCCTACGAATACATCTGCTCCATCTGGACAAAACAAACCCAACGATTCAAACTCAATCCAACCCATCTATCCCTGGGACCAAACAGCTAGTAAGCCGTTTACGAGTTTCGTTTACTTCTCAAGCGGTGCAGAAGCTCCCCACATTGCGGTGGCTCCACTCAAGCTAGATGCGCCCCACATCGCGGTCGAGCTGTTTACGCCGGATGCGCCCCACATCGCAGTAGCTCCCCACATCGCGGTTGCAGCTTCCGGTGTGGAGGCTCCCCACATGGCTGTTGCACCCCACAGGGCGGTGAACGCAGCGGGATCATCAGCGCCCCACATGGAAGTATCGCCCCACATGGCAGTGGCACCCCACATGGCGGTCGAACCGGCAAGCGCGTTCTGGCCATAGACGTTCGAGGCTCCCCACATCGCGGTGGCGCCCCACATGGCGGTCGAAGGAGCAACCTGCGACGAGAAGGCATTCTGTCCATAGATGCTGGACGCTCCCCACATGGCGGTTGCACCCCACATGGCAGTCTGGTCCTTCAGCAGGAAGATACCGCCAGTTCCCGGGTCATAGGCGGCAACGGGCGACATAGCGGTACCTGCGGGCAGCTTGAACCAGTTGCCTTCCGCGTAGTTCAATGTGGCGGAGATATCCAGATAGCCGGCGCCTACGGTAAGGAGATCGTTGTGAGACGTGTACGAAGCTCCCGTTGCGGAGTCCGTCACCACGTTGGTCGCGGGCAGAGAGTCCCTGTTCGCGTTGCGCATCAGCATGGCCTTCGCCTGATCTGGAGTCAGGTTAGGCACTGCCTGGAACAGAAGGGCCACAGCTCCGCTGGTTACACCGGTTGCCATGCTTGTACCACTGAGCGGGAAGTAATCCCTTGAAGCCTTGTTGTCGCCTTTGACAATGTAAAAAGAATCCAGCGTCTCGAAGGTGGGATTGTTGATAGCGAGCAGGTCGCCCGGGACGAGCAGGCTGGTCACAAGATTGCCCGGTGCGACGAGATCCGGCTTCGCTATGTGATCGATGAACGAGGGGCCCTTGGAGCTGTAGCTGGCCATCACGTCATCCTGAATCTGCGGAGTTCCCTTGGTATTCGCGGCCCCAACCGTCAATGCGTATGGGTCGTTGCCTGGAGCTTCGATGGTGCCATAGCCTTCCGGGTTGAGGGCGAGGTCGCGGCCATCGTTGCCTGCCGCAACCACGACCATGATTCCCGCTTTCCAGGCTTGCTCGACTGCCTGACAGACGGGATCGAGGGTGTAGCTCTCGTAGATCGGCCGGCCCAGGGACAAGTTAATGACCCGGATATTGTAGGTGTTCTTTAGGGCAATAGCGGTCTCGATCGCCTCGATCACGGATGAGTCAGTGCCCTGCCCATTGGCGTCCAAGACCCTGAGATTGATCAGGTTTACGTTTGGCGCAATGCCGGAGAAGGTGCGGAAGTATTTCTTGCCGGTCGAGTCGGTCCCGTTGCCCGCGATCAGACCGGCGACATGAGTGCCGTGTCCGTAGGAGTCGCTGGTGTCGTTGGGAGCAGAAGGAAGGAAGCTCTGACTATAGACGATGCGTGAGCGGATCTTCTTCGTGTCGCCCGAGAGATCGTCCACGGGATTGATGCCGCTATCCACAACCGCCACCCCGATGCCGGTGCCGTCATAGCCTTGCGCCCACACCCGGTTTGCATTGATGGGTTCGACGGTGTACTCGGCGGAGGTGTCGATTGCCTGTCGAGCGCCCAGTGGGCGATCCGGCGAGATGTAGAGTACATTCGAATCCCTGGACAATGAATCCAGAGAAGATTTCGAAACATGCGCTGCGATGGATTTGATGCCGTGCAGTTTGTGTTCAATCTTACCGTTCCTGCTCGTAATACGAAGCTCATCCGACTCACTGGGAGCAGTCTTGTACTGGATGATGACGGGAATGGAGACCGAAGAGCTCGTCCGGGATAGCTCGGGCGAGAGGTCGGGTGAGAGCTTTGAATGTGGCGCTGCCGCAAAGGCGAAGGCAGAGAGAGAAACAAGCCCGGTTATGCTGAAGGACCGGGTAAACGTGCGAAGAGAAGTCATAGCGAGCTCCTGGTATTGCTTCCGCCGGAGATTTCTACGGCGGGAACGGCCAACTTACAGACACGACGATAGTTCCATGCGGCTTGCGCGGGTGCAAAGAAAAAGAAGGCGTCGATCAAACTAAAGTGTGCGCAGCAAAACGTGTAACAGAAATGGCGGATACAGAGACACCATCAACTTATCGGCGGCCGACCTCTCGCGCCATGACCTGGAAGTTGTAGGGGTTCTACATCCTTCGTTGGTTCACTTTGGCGATCTGATTGCCCCATCCGGAATCTCACCGAAGAGCCATCGCACCGGCGGCGTCCGGTCTCGAGTATCTCCGCAGAACATCGGGCGGGGCAGGCAGCGTACGGAGCAGCGACCGGGTAGCGGGGTGGCGCGCTTCTTCGCCGATCCGGCTTACCGCAAGACATTCGGCGATTCGGCCGCGGTCCAGCACTGCCATGCGCTCACAGAGCTGGAGCACCGAGAGCAGGTCATGGGAAATATAGAGGAGGGCGGTTCCATCGTCGTGATTTGCTCTGCGCAGCAGCTCCAGAATTTCTATCTGCGTTCCGGGATCGAGCGCACTCGTCGGCTCGTCGGCGACCAGCACAGCGGGACGGTGCAGGAGGGCGAGTGCGATGAGGACGCGCTGCGCCTGGCCGACACTGATTTCGCCCGGCCTTCTCGACAGGAAAGACGGATCGGCAGGAACTTGAACCTGCTCCATCAGCTCCTCGATTCTCAAGCTCAGCCTGCCTGGGGCTTTGTCTTCGTGCGCCCGCCATGCCTCTTCGAAGTGGGCGCGCAAGGACAAGGCACTGTTCAGCGCACTGGCCGGGCTCTGGGGAACGAGCGCGATGCACTTGCCCCGAACCCGGCGCGCCTCACTCTCCTTCATCGCCAGAATATCTTCCCCTCCAAGCAAGACCTGTCCCTTGGTCCAGCCGCGCCGCCACGGCAGGAGTCCCATCAGCGCAAGGACAAGCGTGCTCTTCCCGGCGCCACTGGTACCGACCAGACCCATCAAATCCCCCTGGCGAAGGTCGAATTTGACGCCTTCGAGAATCCGCTGGCTTCCGTATCCCGCCTCGATATCAACGCATAACACCGGGCTGCTCATCGCCTGGCCTCGTTCCATCGGATCATGTCGATGTTGGATACGACCGCAGGCTGCAGGACCGACGCCTGCACCCCGGAGAGCAGGGGCGAGACAGCGTAGAGCACATTCGGGTAAACGAGATAGATGAACGGCTGCTGGTCGTAGACGATCTGCTGGACCCGGTCGGTGGCACGCCTGCGCTCCTTCTCGTCCTGAGTGGATGCCTGCACTTTCATCAACCGGTCGATCTCTGCCTCCCAGTCCGTGGCCGGCGTCTTCTCGGAGGGATTCCACTGATGGTTCGGGGACGAACTGAGCCAGACATTCAGCATCGAGCTTGGATCCGGGTCTACATTCGAGAGACCCAGAAGCGCCGCCTCATAGCTTTGCGTGTGCATCAGGCGCTCGATCAGGGCAGGAAAATCCAGGGTAACGACATTGACCTGCATGCCGAGAACAGCGAGATCCTGCTGGATCATGGACGCCATCTTCTCTCGCGACCTGTTTCCGGCGTTGGTCAGAATGGAAAACTTAACCGGATGGCCGTTGCGGTCGACCAGTGCATCTCCAGTCTTGTGGAACCCCTCTTTTTCCAGCGATCGCAGGGCTCCGGCACTGTCCTCGTGAATGGAATCGAGGCGTTTGTTGTACCAGACCACATTCGCTGGAGAGATGAACCCGTTTGCCGGCGTAGCGTGGCCGTTATAGGCGATCCTGGCCAGGTCCGCCCGATGAATCGCCTGCGAGACGGCGACACGGAAGGCGCGATTCTGGAACCATTCCTTCTCCCATCCCGGCAACGGCGCATTCGCAGCCTGGTTGAACCACATCTGCTCCGTATTCAGAGAGGGACCCAAATCGTGTACGCTTTGCGCATCGGTCCTGGCGAGCACGCTGTAGTTCTCCGCAGGCAGGCTGTCTATCACCTGGTACCGCCCACGCACAAAGCGGAGCTGCTCCTGCTCGCGGTTGCTCAGGATGTCGAGTTGCAGAGATGCGAGATAGGGGAGTGGAACGCCGGCTGGATCACGCCTCCAGTAGTACGGGTTACGAGCGAGCACGAGAGACTCTCCCCGCTTGTAGACGGCCAAGACAAACGGACCTGCTGTGATACGGCTCTCACTGGGCCGATTGGCAGGCTCGATCGCGATCTCATCGAATACCTTGCCAATCGAAACGATTCGCCTGGGAAGGCGCATTTGCACCGTCAGAGCATCCGGAGTGTCGACAGAGACCTCAGCCGGCAGCAGGAACTCTTCGGCGACGGGAGCGCCCGTAGCCGGGTTCAGGATGCGCTTCAAGGTCGCGTCTACGTCGGCCGAGCTGAGCGGAGAGCCGTCAGAGAAGCGAAGCCCCTTTCGGAGGTGAAACGTAACGTTGCGACCATCGGGGGAGACGTTCCAACTCGCCGCGAGTGCGCACTCGATCGCCTGCGTCTGCCGGTTGACCCGCAACAGGACGCCACCCGTGAGATACCGCACCATCTCCGAGGCCTGGTCGTCGACCCTGGCAGGATCCAGTGTCTTGGGATCGTACCTGAGCGACCACGCCAGTTCATTTGCGTGCTGGTACGGCTGGGCTTCGGCGATACATGAGGCAAACAAAGGAAGCAGCGCAATCGCCACACAGACAGTTCCAGTTCTTCGCCTAAGGGACATCGTTATACCTCAAAGACAAGCAATTCCAGCAGGAGAAGGACCGTTACCAGAAGGACGATCGGAAGAAAGACCCAGCCTGATCCCGCGAGGGTGGACGTATTGCCGAGCGAAAGCAGCATCGATCCCCAAGAGGGCAGAGGCTCGCTGATGCCGAGTCCGAGAGTGCCGAGATTCGCCTCCGCAACCAGGCAGGCCGGAATGCAGATGAGGAACTGGGATAGAAGCAGGGGAAGCAGATGGGGAAGCACATGGCGACGGGCGAGTTGACTGGTTCGCAATCCGCCCGCGCGCGCGTGAATCAGCCACTCGGCGTTCCGGACCGCAACCGCTCTCGCATAGCTTACGCCGGCATATGCGGGCCAGCCCAGCAGACCCAGCAGGAGAAACGTCACCCCCGCCGATTCAACCGGAGCCAAGGTCAACGGCAGCGCGGACCGCACCATCATCAGCAGAAAGATCCAGGGTAGCGTAAGGAACAGATCCCTGGCATACAGCAGCACACTGGCAACGCCGCGTGGAGAAAAAGCAGCGGCCACGCCGACTGCCGCAGAGAGAATCGTAGCGAGAGCGGACGCCGAGATCGCGCCGGCCATTCCAGCCAGCAGAGCCATAGCGACCCGGACGCCGCGATCCCGGCCGAGATCATCTGTTCCCACCCAATGACTCGCTGTTGCCCCTTCGGCGATGTGGTTACGATCCTGCGCGGCATATCCAACATGCGACCGCATCAGAACCACAGACGCGGCCACCGCGAGCACAACCAGCAGCGTGAGTGAAACTAAGCGCATGGCGTCGCTTCCAGCGTTCGAGCTACGGGGGAGACCATACCGGCGAGCCCTACGCACGCCGCGACCAGCAGGGTTACAGCAAGCAGCACGGGAAGATCGCGATTCATCGCCGCCGACCAGGCAAGCTGACCCAGCCCGGGCACGTCGAAGATCACCTCGACCGGCACAATCGCGCTGAGTGCGATCACGAAGGAGGTAACAGCCAGGGCCAGCAACTCGGCCGCCAAGCCAGGGATCAGGTAGACGAACGTGATCCTGGCGGATCGAATCCCCTGGGACCTTGCGTATAGCAGCTGAGGCGACCTCCAGGTGTGACGAAGGAGGCGGTAGACAGCCTTGAAATCGCGTACACCGATCAGTGTGGTCAGCACCAGCACAGGCCCTCCCACATTGACCAGAAGACACGTGGTCGCCATCGCGGCAATCGGAATCGCGAGGAGAACCGCCGCTGGCCCGGCGATCAGCGCTTCCCCGGCGCTGCTCCGTCGAGCACCCAGCGGCAGCGCGAGCGCCAGAGCCAGCAGCCAGCCGTACGCGATTCCGCTGAAGAGGAGCCGCCATGTAACCTTCGCCCGCGATCCGATCAGCTCAGTGACCGGAATCTCATATTGGCGTGAGTGGCCGAGATCCCCTTGCAGCCAGCCGCCCAGAAGATGCTTCGTCAATACGATCAGCGAACCCTGCTCCTGCTGCTGGATCTTCAACGCTGCCCGCGCGCTGTTGCCATACTCGCTATCCACCTCGCGGCTATCGGAGAAGTAGCCCGGAGCGAATCGCATCAGGGCGATGGTTCCAAAGGTCGCCAGCAGCACCAAAGAAGCTACCCGCGCAAGATGCACGAAGATGCGACCGGCAGACCTCCTCATGCCGTTACAACTTTCCTGCTCATGCAGCCACTACCTTGTTGACGAGCCTCAAATGAGCGCTGCCAAGAGTTTCATAGTGAGCTTGTTTGTCCTGATACATCCGGCGATCGGCCGCGGCAAGCAACTCCTCCGCCGTCTGGCCATCAGCCGGGTAGAACGATGCACCCAGGCTGGCGGAGACCTTCTCATCCAGGCTGGCTGCAAGACAAACATTGTCTACTGTCTCTGCGATAGAGGCGAGCCTGGCGTGGGCGTGCTCGCGGTCGAGATCCGGAACCAGAAAGACGAACTCGTCCCCACCCATGCGTGCGACCGTGTCGGTTGACCGGCAGCTCTTTCGAAATGCAGCCGAGATAGAACTCAGGAGCAGATCTCCCTCAAGATGTCCGCGGCGATCATTCACCTCTTTGAACGAGTTCAGATCGCACACTACCACGGTCAGGCAGCCGCCCGTGATCCGGCACTTCTCCAGCTCCTTCTCCAACTGAAGAAAGAGCCTCCGCGCGTTGGGCAGATTCGTGAGGTAGTCTGTCTCCGCATCGGCCTCTGCGCGGCGAAAGTGCAACGCATTCTGCAAGGACAGAGACAGCTTGGACTCCATCGCCTGCAGGATTCGAAGATGGTCTCTTGAGAACGAATCGGCGGCAGTCGCGTAGAGCGTCAGCACACCCAGTACCCTGGTCTGCAGGTCGAACAGAGGTATGGATAAGGCTGCACTCAGCGCTCCGCCCTGCACCCCTCTCCTGTGATATCCGGCTTCGACGGCCGCATTGCCGTTCAGGATCGCCTTCCCGCTCTGCGCGACCCAACCCGAAATTCCGTCCCCCATCTTGATAGGCTGCTTGGAGAACAAATTTGCGTCGATCCCGTCGACATACTTCGGAACCAGCGTATCGTCGGCCTTCAAATACAGAGCACAACAATCGAAGGAGATCAGCTTGCGCAGGCGGGAAGCCATCACTGAGACGGTCTCGTTGAGGCTGAGCGAATTTCCGAGCGACTGGCTCATCTCGAACAGAGCCTGCGCTTCCTGGCTGGCAGCAGCGATGAGGTTGAGCGAGGCCATTCCCGTGGACGAAGCTGGGTTGCTGTCCTCTCCCTCCCTTGCAGCGAGATCCTTTCCTGTTCCGTCGTTATCCCGCTCAAAGCCGGCACCGGGAGCAAGTCCACGCCACACGTCGACTTCGGTATTCAGCGGAATGAAGGTCTTTTCCTTCTCCTGCTCTGCCTTCTCCTGCAACTGCAGATGACACCGATCGAGAGCTTCAACCACCGCGGGGTCGAACTGAATGCCCGCGAGCTTCCTGATATGCGACATCGCATGTTCCGGCAGCAGTGCATTCCGGTATGGCCTGTCCGATACCAGCGCATCGAAGCAATCCACAACCGTGAGGACCCGCGCGCCGATAGGGATTTCGTCGCCTTTCAGGCCATCGGGATAGCCTTGACCGTTCCACCACTCGTGATGCGACCGGACGATCGGAACGACCGGGTACGGGAACCGGACGCGCTCCAGGATGTCCGCCCCGACCACCGGATGGATCTTCATCTTCTCGAACTCTTCGGGCGACAGCTTTCCGGGCTTGTTGATAATGTGTTCAGGAACCGCGAGCTTCCCGATATCGTGGAGAAAGGCCGCGGTCTGGAGGGCCTGCACCTCCAGCCTGCTGAGCCTCAGCGTGAGCGCCACTTCGGTCACATAGTTCCGCACCCGGAACAGGTGATCGTGGGTGCTCTGGTCCTTCGCTTCAATGGCCATGGCCAGGCCTTCGATCGTACGCAGGTGAAGAGCCTCGGTGTCCTCCAGATGCTGTTGTCGCTCCTTGATATGCGTCTTTTGCGCTTCATACGAGCGGTAGATCGTATACACGACCGGAACCAATAACAGCGAGGTGGCCCAGCCGAAGCGCACGCTCAGTATGTGGGCGAGCGCAGCCAGGATTGCCCCGACGAAATAGAAGGGCAGATACCAGGGAAACTCCGCCTTCCACAGCGGAACTGCCCGCTCTCCCTTGCACCAGGCGATCACCAGCGCAACCGGAATGGTGCTGCAGAAGAAATACGTCACCGCAGCCAGTCCCAGCGCGGGCGCAAGCGCCATATGCACCTTCGCGAGAACGATGTAGGTCAGAAGAGCGCCTGCCGTCGCGCACATGGCATTGGCTATATTAAAGGCTGTCTGAACCGCACTGAAGAGCTTCGTAACGCGGATTCTGCATTGTGCCGCCGCAGAAAGGCCGGCCACCAGAATCGCCTGCAAGGGTGAGAGCTGCACGACAGCAAGGAGGATGAAGGGGAAATTGAGCGACATGGTGCCGTCGCCCCGGGGCAACGCAACCTTGAATCCCGAACTGAGCAGAACCGCGCCCAGCAGAACGGCGAATTTTATCCACGACTGGTTCGGAAGCTGCGCAGCCCACACGGTATCGAAGGTTGCCCAGAGCAACATGAACGAAACGAGTATTTTGGCTCGAAGTGGCATCCGGCGATTCGCAACCTTTTTCTTGTTCTACAGACGCGTCAGCTAGTTCCGACACTTCGTACAGTACGGCCCCTGCGCCGCGCCGTACATGGCTAAGAAGTTGTAAACCCTGTCTTCTCATCGTCATTTTCCGGTTTCACTTGAGGGCGGTCGTCGGTCGTTGGCTGAGCACAAAGGGCTGCTGCGCTCGCCGGACGTAAGTCACCGGCTGTGATCATGAGCGGGCACGGCATCCGTCCAGCCAAAATCGGAAGATTGCTGACCGGGCTCCCCGCTCGATTGGCGAAATGGAAGGAGTTCTGCGGAAGCTGTATGCCGCTATTTCATCTCGGGGCGGATCGAGATCTGCATTGGATCGTGGGCGGCTGCGATGCCCGATGCTATCGACTTGCGAATGAGGTTTAAGGCCCGCGTGCCATCGGAGGCAGGGATGGGCAGGAGATTGGAGACGCCTATCACCAGATTGCACAAGGCGAAGTTCGGGCTGATGTGGTGAAATACCAGGGCAAGCCACAGATTGACACCGGGACCTGCGAGCGTAATCGCAAAGTTCTGCTTCGCTGTGCCCGGCTGCCGCCTTATGTATGGCCCTCTCCAGCTGATCCCCACCTGGTGGATTGGCACCTTCAAAGCCAGCGCGGACGCAATGTGTCCCATCTCGTGAAGCAGCATGGCTGCAAGTCCGAATATGAGTGCGTCTGTGATTTGCATTCGCTCGCCCTCTTGAAGCAGCTCAGGGACGTTACCCCCTGGTCTTCTGCTCAGCTTTCTGCTCTTGAGAGAACTAATAGCAATCGGGCAGCCATTCCCGAAGACCGAAATGTCGCCTTATATTGGGCTTTCTTTACAGTTAGGCCGGGCCGCACCTGCTTGGCGAGCGAAATCTTTGCCCATAGGGTGGGTTGCGAGCGCAAACATTTGCAACCCACTGGCTCTCTGGGAACCCTCCTATTTTCCGATGCAGAATTTGCTGAAGATCAGGTGCAGGATGTCATCGCCGGTAGTCGCGCCGGTCAGGTCGTCGAGCGACCGGAGCGCGGTGTAGAGGTCAAGCAGAACCATCTCGTGCGGGATCGCTGCTTTAACCGCATGGCGGGCGTCTTCTAGCGCTGCGACCGAGGCGGCAATGGACTGTTGCTGGCGCAGGTTGGTGACCAGCGCAGTGTCCGAGGCAGAGGAGCCGGCGGTGAGCATAGCGAGAATGGCGCGTCGAACTTCAGGGATTCCAGACCCTGTCAGGGCCGAGGTTTCTACCGTGTTTTGAGTGACTTGGGACCGCAGCGTAGCGGCCGGGGCGAGGTCGTGCTTGTTGATGACGACGAGAATCGGGCGGGTACCGAAGGCTGCGAGAATAGCCTCGTCTTCGGGGTGGAGCGGCTGGGTGGCGTCGAGGACGAGGAGGACGACGTCGGCTTCGGACAGGGCTTCGCGGGATTTGGCGATACCGATCATTTCGGCTTCTTCGGTGGAAACGCGAAGCCCTGCCGTATCTATGAGTTCAACGGGTATTCCGTCGAGGGAGGTGCGCTCGGTCACGAGATCGCGCGTGGTGCCTGGCGAGGCGGTGACGATGGCGCGGTCGCGTTCGAGCAGGCGGTTGAAAAGAGAGGACTTACCGGCGTTCGGACGGCCTACGATGGCCAGCGTGAAGCCCTCGCGGACGATGCGGCCATAGGCGAAGGTTTGTTCGAGCGATTGGAGCGCATTCCGGACCGCCTCAATCTGCGCGGCGATCTGGCTGGCGGGGAGGAGATCAAGGTCGTCCGGGTTGTCTTCGGCGGCGAAGTCGATGCCTGCTTCAAGGGCGGCGATAAGGGCGATCAGCTTTGTTTTGTTGGGGTTGACCTGACGGGCGAGCGACCCGCCGAGCTGTTGCGCGGCGATGCGGGCTTGATGGAGGGTGGAGGCCTCGATGAGGTCGTGAACGGCTTCGGCCTGGGTGAGGTCAAGGCGGCCGGAGAGGAAGGCGCGCTGGGTGAACTCGCCGGGCTGGGCGAGACGGGCGCCGGCGGCGAGACACTGCCGGAGGAGGTAATCGAGCAGGACGGGAGAGCCGTGACAGGCGATCTCGACCACATCCTCCGAGGTGTAGGAGTGGGGGGCGGCGAAGAAGGTTACGACCGCTTCGTCGAGTGCTTCTCCACTCAAATCAACAACTTTGGCGAAACGGGCACGGCCGGGGGCGAGGGGGGCGGGAAGGCTTAACAGCGGCTCGCCGATGGTGCGGGCGGAGGGACCGGAGAGGCGCAGGATGCCGATGCCGCCGCGACCGGGAGGGGTAGCGATGGCGGCGATGGTGTCTTCCGGGTACTCGGCCGGGGGCTGTGGCTGGGTGGTCACTCAGGAGTTCCTTGGGAGCCGATGTGCTGAAACGGAATTTATTTCTGTGGCGGGAGCAGCGTATTTACAGGGCGTTTGCGCATTTTGCGTGGTGCCGCGGGTGGATAGTTTGTGGTTCTATGCATTCTATGCAGGTGAAAGATGGACAGGAGATGTGCATTGCGATGGTGGGTGAAAAATGCGCCATCGATTCCTATTTTATTTTGCGCTTCGGCGTTGGCGGGAGGAGATAGGGCGGCTTACCACCGATCGGCACCGATAGACCGATCTGAGGCAACTGAACGGCAACCGAGGGTTCCTGCGGGATGACAAACGAAGAGGACAGGCGGTGGTGGATGCGGCAAGATAGAAGGATGAAGGTTCTGGTGATTGGCGGCGGGGGGCGGGAGCATGCGCTGGTTTGGGCGCTCGGCAGGTCGGAGCGGGTGACCGAGGTGGTGTGCGCTCCGGGGAATGGAGGCATTGCGCAACTGGCACGGTGCCTGCCGGTGGACGTGGGCAACCTGCACGAGATGGTGAACCTGGTGGCAGTGGAGCGGCCGGAGCTGACGGTGGTAGGGCCGGAGCTGCCGCTTTCGGTGGGGCTGGTGGATGAGCTGACGCGGCGGGGCTTCCGGGTGTTCGGACCGACGCAGGCGGCGGCGCGGCTGGAGACGAGCAAGGCGTTCGCGAAGGAGTTTATGCAGCGGCATGAGATTCCGACGGCGGCGTGGGGGATCTGCAATACGCTGGACGAGGTGCGGGAGGAGCTGGGGCGGTTCAGCGTGCCGGTGGTGGTGAAGGCGAGCGGGCTTGCGTCGGGGAAGGGCGTGGTGATCTGCGAGACGCATTTTGAGGCGGAGGCGGCGGCGGCGCAGATGTTCAGCGGGGCGCTGCTGGGGACGGCGGAGACGGAGGTGGTGCTGGAGGAGTTTATGACCGGGGAGGAGCTTTCGTTCTTTGCGCTGTGCGATGGGAGGCATGCGGTCGAGATCGCTTCGGCGCAGGACCACAAGCGGGTGGGAGAGGGCGATACGGGACCGAATACGGGGGGGATGGGGGCCTACTCGACCGACGGGCTGGCGACGCCGGCGATGCGGCACTGGCTGACGCGCGAGATTGCGCAACGGGTGGTGGATGGGATGCGGTCGGAGGGTGCGCCGTTCAAGGGGGTGCTGTTCTGCGGGATGATGATGACGCCGCGCGGGCCGATGGTGCTGGAGTTCAATACGCGGTTCGGGGATCCGGAGACGGAGGCGATTGTGCTGCGGCTGGAGACGGATCTGGTGGAGCTGCTGGAGGCGTCGATCGATGGGACGGTGGACGAGTTGCGGATAGCGATGCGGCCGGGGGCGAGCGTGTCGGTGATTGCGGCGAGCGGGGGGTATCCGGGGGGGTATGGGTCGGGTGAGGCGATCGAGGGGCTGCCGGCGGGAGCCGACACAGCGGCGGGGAACGCTTCGGCAGGAGATGAGGTGGTGGTGTTTCACTGCGGGACGGCGGTTCGGGATGGCGCGCTGGTGACGGCGGGGGGAAGGGTGCTGGCAGTGGCGGCGGCGGGGGCGGACCTGGCGGAGGCGGTGGAGAAGGCGTATGGGCGGCTGGCGACGATCTCGTTTGCGGGGATGCAGTACCGGCGGGATATTGGATACCGGGCGCTGCGGCAGGAGCAGGCTTAGGCTGCGGGCGTTCGGATGAAACGGCGAACCCAGGTCCCTTCGCTGCGCTGTGGGATGACAAACAAAAGGGCGGCGGCAGGAGGGGTTTAGGACGCAACCTTTTCGAGGTCGGGGGGTCAGATGTAGATATGGCCTGGGCGCAGGGTGGTGACGGTGGAGGGTGAGGCATTCCTGGAGGACGGGAGTGTCGAGTCGCTTCGCCGGTTCTGGGGGGCTCATCCGGTTGCGCTGACAGTGTTGGCGGCTTTGCTGGTGCGGCTGGTGGTGGTGGGGTTCGTGTTTCGGGACCAGACGGCGCCGGTGGATCATCATGCGCAGTTTGGGTGGGAGATGGGGTGGGTGGCGCGGTCGATTGCGCTGGGACATGGGTTCAGCTCGCCGTTCGCTCCGGCGACAGGACCTACGGCGCTGGTTCCGCCGCTGTTTCCGTACCTGCTGGCGGGGGTGTTCCGGGTGTTCGGGCTGTATACGGCGGGGGCGGCGTTTGCGATTCTGGCGATCAACAGCGTGTTTTCGTCGCTGACGTGTGTTCCGGTGTATCTGAGCGCGCGGTATGCGGCCGGGGAGAGGGTGGCGCGGGCGGCGGCGTGGGGCTGGGCGGTGTATCCGTACGCGATCTACTTTTCGGCGGCGCGGGTATGGGATTATGCGCTGACGGCGCTGCTGTTTGCGATGTGCTTTTATGTGGGACAGAGGCTGCATCATCGCGGGGGAGTGGCGGCGTGGGTGGGGTTTGGCGCGCTGTATGGGGTGGCGATGCTGGCGAATCCGTCGATTCTGCCGCTGTTTGTGATCTTCCTGGGGCTGGCGGCGTTTCGGCGGAGAGAGGCGGCGGGGCGGTGGAGGCGGCAGGGCGGGGTGGCGATGCCGGCGGCGGCTATGCTGGGCGGGGGGGCTATGCTGGCGGCGGTGGTAATGCTGGCGCCCTGGACGATCCGGACGTATCGGGCGATGGGGGTGGTGCGGCCGGTGCGGGATAACTTCTGGATGGAGTGCTGGGCGGGCAATAATGGCGATCTGTTCGAATCGAATGCGAAGTGGGCGCACCCGGCGAGCAGCGCGGTGGAGATGCGGCGGTTTGAGGCGCTGGGGGAGACGGCTTACCTGAGCGAGAAGCAGGCGCTGGCGGTGGAGTTTATCGGGCGGCATCCGGGGTTCTTCGTGCGTGCATCGGTGCGGCGGGCGGGAGCGTTCTGGACGGGGTTCTGGAGCTTCGACCCGGCGTACCTGGAGCAGGAGCCGCTGCAGAATGCGGATATCTTTTTCTGTTCGACGATGACGTTGCTGATGCTGGCGGGGGCGTTCGGCTTGTGGCGGGAGAACAGGAGGAGGGCGCTGCCGTATGTAATCCTGATCGCGCTGTTTCCGCTGACGTACTACGTTACCCATGCTTCGCCGGACTACCGGGAGCCGATTGAGCCGGAGATTGTGGTGCTGGCGGCGGTGGGGGTTGAGTCGTTGCGGAGGCGCCGGATGGGCCTTGGGGTTCAGGAAGAGAGCAGGGTGGCGGTGACTACGTCCGCTTAGTGGCGATTCTCCTGTTGGGTGCGGAGTGGGCGATTTTAAGGAGTGTCGTATTCCTTGTGAGAAAACGACCATGATCCTCAAGCTACGCTGTACACGCACGGGAGAATCGTCATGGTGTTGAGATTCGGATTGAGCTGAGATCTGTGGATGGGAAGAGACAAGAACGACAGCGGGTTTCTCCACTGCGCAGCGCGGTGAGGCTGCGCTGCTTCGGTTGAAATGACAGGTTGGTGGGGCTCGGACGGGAAGACAGAACTTGAGTCAGAGGCTCCTCAGTGGTTGCAGGGGGGAAAGGCAACATGTATCTTGTTAGCAAGATGATGACTGAGCACAGCCGGATTAGTTTCATGTTTCGCTACTGGCGCATGCCGGCGGCATCGGCGGAGTAGCTTCATCTGAGAGTTTTGTAGATTTCAGTTGATGGACAAGCCCCCGAGCCGCGACCTTACCCGTCGCGGCTTTTGCTTTTGGCTTTGGGCCTTTGGGCCATGCAGGATCAGGAGAGAGTCGGATGAGCGCGAATGCGGCGGTGGATGTGAAGGCGGTGGCGGGACGGTTTGGGGCGTACGGCGGCAGGTATGTTCCGGAGACGTTGATGGCGGCGCTCGAAGAGCTGGAGCAGGCGTATGCGGAGGCCCAGCGAGACCCGGGGTTTCAGGCGGAGCTGGATGACCTGCTGCACAACTACTGCGGGCGGCCGACGCCGCTTTATTTCGCCAGACGGCTGAGTGAACAATGCGGCGGGGCGAAGATCTACCTGAAGCGCGAGGACCTGCTGCATACGGGGGCGCACAAGATCAACAACGCGCTGGGGCAGGGTTTGCTGGCGCGGCGGATGGGCAAGCAGAGGATCATCGCGGAGACGGGCGCCGGGCAGCATGGGGTGGCGACGGCTACGGTGTGCGCGCTGTTCGGGCTGGAGTGCGTGATCTACATGGGCGAGGAGGACATGCGGCGGCAGGAGCTGAACGTCTACCGGATGCGGCTGCTGGGCGCGGAGGTGAGGAGCGTCGCGGGCGGGTCGGCGACCCTGAAGGACGCGATCAACGAGGCGATGCGGGACTGGGTGACGAATGTGCGGACGACGTACTACATTCTGGGCAGCGCGCTGGGGGCGCATCCTTACCCGACGATGGTGCGGGACTTTCATCGTGTGATCGGGCGCGAGGCGCGGGCGCAGATGCTGGAGCGCGAGGGCAGGCTGCCGACGGCGATCGTGGCCTGCGTGGGTGGGGGATCGAATGCGATTGGCGCGTTCTACGAGTTTCTGCCGGATGCGGAGGTGCAGTTGATCGGGGTGGAGGCGGGCGGGCGCGGGTCGGGGCTGGGAGAACATGCGGCGCGGTTTCAGAAGCAGGGCGGGGGTGTGCCGGGCGTGCTGCAGGGGACGTACTCGTATGTGCTGCAGGACGATGCCGGGCAGGTGAGCGGGACGCATTCGGTATCGGCGGGGCTGGACTATGCGAGCGTGGGGCCGGAGCATGCGATGCTGCATGATTCGGGGCGGGCGACGTATGTGGCGTGCTCGGATGACGAGGCGCTGAAGGCTACGGTGGCGTTGTCGCGGACGGAGGGGATTTTGCCCGCGCTCGAGAGCGCCCATGCGGTGGCGGAGGCGGTGCGGCTGGCTCCGCTGATGGCGAAGACGGATATTTTGATGGTGAACCTGTCGGGGCGCGGCGATAAGGATATGGGGATTCTGGCGCGGGAGCTGGACCTGCAGGGGGCGGAGGGGAGGCTTACCGCCGATCTGCACTGATGGGACCGATTAAAGACGACAAAGCACCGACCGCGGATTTTGCGCGGAGGGACGCGGATAGAAGCAAAGGCGTACAGGTTGCGAGGAGAGGGAATGGCGATTGAGTTCAAACGAAGGCCGGGGATTGTTGCTTATTTGACGGCGGGCGATCCCGACCTGGCGACGACGCGCGAGATTGCGCTGGCGGCGATTGACAATGGCGCGGACGTGATTGAGCTGGGGGTGCCGTTCAGCGATCCGCTGGCGGATGGGCCGGTGATTCAGCGGGCGAGCGAACGTGCGGTGGCGCGGGGTACGCGGCTGACCGATGTGCTGGGGCTGGCGCAGCAGTTGCGCGCGGCGAGACCTTCGGCGGGGCTGGTTCTGTTTTCGTATCTGAACCCGGTGGTGCGGATGGGGATGAAGAAGTTTTGCATGCGGGCGGCGGAGGCGGGCGCGGATGGCGTGCTGCTGACGGACATGATTGTGGAGGAGGCGGGCGAGTACCTGGAGGCGATGCGGGAGAATGCGCTGGCGCCGGTGTTTCTGGCTGCGCCGACCAGTCCGGATGTGCGGCTGAAGGCGATTGCGGAGGCGTCGCGGGGTTTTGTGTATGCGATTTCGCGGGTGGGCATTACGGGGACCCGGGATACGGTTGCGGGCGATGCTGCGGAGCTGGTGGCGCGGCTGCGGCGATTTACGAAGCTGCCGATCGCGGTGGGCTTCGGGATTTCGAACGCGGAGCATGTGCGCGCGGTGGGCGAATTCGCGGATGCGGCGGTGATTGGAAGCGCGCTGGTGGCGCTGATCGAGCGGAGTTCGCCCGATGAGGCTCCGGGGGAGATTGGGAGGTTTATCGCGGGGCTGCGCGCATGAGGCCGCCAGCAGGAGCGGTTGCGGGTCGTGGCGAAGGCGCTTCGGGCGGCGGTTATGATGGCGTCTGCACCACAAATTCAGGTGAGGCGAAGGCATGGATATCTCCGAGTGGCGAGAGAAGATCGATGAACTGGATGTGCAGATTGTCGGCCTTATCAACCGACGGGCCGAGGCTGCGCGGGCGATCGGGGAGCTCAAGCGCGCGGCGGAGCTGCCGGTCTACGAGCCTCGGCGGGAGCAGGCGGTGTTCGACCATGTACGGGCGGCGAATCCCGGACCGCTGGCAGATGCGGAGCTGCTGCATGTGTATGAACGGATTATCGATGTGATGCGATCGTTGCAGCGGCGTGATGTTTAGGGCGGTTGGATGTGTGTCGGCGCGGCGAACCGCAGGTCCCTTCGTTGCGCTGCGGGATGACAAACAAAAGGGCAAGCAACGGCAACAGCAACAGCAACGGCAACCGGAAGGTTAAGCGAAGACGATGATTGTGGCGATGCAGGACCATGCGACGGAAGAGAATATTCAGCAGGTGATCGAGCGGATGGTGGAGCTCGGCTTCAATGTTCATCGCACGACGGGTGCGGCGCAGACGATTCTGGCGGGGGTGGGGACGCCGGATCACTTCGATGTCGCCGAGTTTAAGGTGCTCAGCGGGGTGTTCGAGGCGTATCGGATCTCGTCGCCGTACAAGCTGGCGGGACGCAGCTTTCGGCCTGAAGGCACGACGGTGAAGTTTCGGAACGGCGTGGTGGTGGGGGGCGAGGAGGTTGTGGTGATGGCGGGGCCGTGCTCGGTGGAGTCGCGGGAGCAGATCTTCACCAGCGCGAAGCAGGTTGCCGCGGCGGGAGCGAAGTTTCTGCGGGGCGGGGCGTTTAAGCCGCGGAGCTCGCCGTACAGCTTTCAGGGTATGGGGCTGGATGGGCTGAAGCTGCTGCGCGAGGTGGGGCAGGAGACGGGGCTGCTGATCATCAGCGAGGTGATGGAGATCTCGCAGATCGAGCTGATGCTGCCGTATATCGACTGCTTCCAGGTGGGCGCGCGCAATATGCAGAACTTCAACCTGCTGCGCGAACTGGGCAATGTGCGCAAGCCGGTGCTGATGAAGCGCGGGATCTCGGCGACGATTGAAGAGGTGCTGCTGAGCGCGGAGTACATTCTGTCGGGGGGCAACTACGACCTGATGCTGTGCGAGCGCGGGATCCGGACGTATGAGACGTATACGCGGAATACGATGGATATTTCGGCGATACCGGTGCTGAAGAAGCTGACGCATCTGCCGGTTTTGGGGGATCCTTCGCACGGTGTGGGGATTCGCGACCTGGTGCCGGCGATGGCAATGGCGAGTGTGGCGGCGGGGGCGGACGGGCTGCTGATGGAGATGCATCCGAATCCCGAGAAGGCGATGAGCGACGGTGCGCAGAGTTTGTATCCGGAGCAGTTGGAGAGGCTGATGGCGCAGCTTCGGCTGCTTGCTCCCGTGGTGGGGCGGAGGATTTAGGGCGGCCATGAGGTCTTCGAGCGGGATGGAGCGGGTTCTGATCATCGGCACCGGGTTGATCGGGGCTTCGATCGGTCTGGCTCTGCGGGCGGCGGGGTTTACGGGGCGGATCGATGGGTGGGACGCGAGCCAGCTGGAGATGGGGGCGGCGGTGCAGATGGGGGCGCTGGACGGCCGGGCATCGAACCGGGAGAGCGCGCTGGAGCTGGCAAGGCTGGCGAATGTGATCGTGCTGGCGGCGCCGGTGCTGGCGATCAAGGACTGGATGCAGCAATTAGCTCCGGCACTTCGCGCGGGACAGTTGGTGACGGATGTGGGGAGCACGAAGCTGGAGATTGTCGAGCTTGCCGTGACGTTATTTGGGACGGAAGGCGGGGTGAGTTTTCTTCCCGGGCATCCCATGGCGGGCAAGGAGTCGGGTGGTGCGCTGCTGGCGGAGGCGGGGCTGTTCGACGGTGCGGTGTGGCTGTTTACGCCGGTGGGCGCGGAGATGACGGCGATGGAGAAGGAGTGGCGCGCGTGGGTAGGATGCATGGGCGCACGGACGCTGGACCTGGAGGCGCGGAGGCATGACGAGGTGTGCGCGTGGGTGAGTCACCTGCCGCAGATGCTTTCGACTGCGCTGGCGGCGCTGCTGGAGGAGCGGTTTGGGGATGCGCCGGAGATTGCGGCGATAGGCGGGCGGGCGCTGCGCGAGACGACGCGGCTGGGAGCGAGCCCGTACAGCATGTGGCGGGATGTGGCGTTGACCAATACAGGGCCGGTCGCGGAGACGCTGATGGCCCTGGAGCAGAGGCTGGCGCATGTGCGGGAGAACCTGCGGACGCCGGAGCTGCGGGATGAGTTTGCGCTGGCAAACCGGTTTCGGCGGCGGCCCTAGCGGGGCGGATTGGGCTCGAGCTGGTTTCATTTGAGCTGGGAGAGATTTCTGCGTGAAAGGTGAATACGATCTGTGAGCGATGCGGCGAAGAACGTGGCGATTGGCCTGGACGATGTGCGGGCTGCGCGCGAGCGGTTGCATGGATCGATCTACTATTCGCCTTGTCCGCACTCGCAGATGCTTTCGGCGCTGACGGGACAGCAGGTTTATCTGAAGCTCGAAAACCTGCAGATGACGGGCTCGTTCAAGGAGCGCGGCGCGTTGAACCGGATTGCGATGCTGACGCCGGAGCAGTCTGGGCGGGGCGTGGCGGCGGCGAGCGCGGGCAATCATGCACAGGGGGTTGCGTACCATGCGACGAAGCGGGGCATTCGCGCGCTGATCGTGATGCCGCTGGCGACGCCTCTGGTGAAGGTGACGGCGACGCGTGGATTTGGCGCGGAGGTGGTGCTGCATGGGGCCAACTACGACGAGGCCTGCGAGGAGGCGATGCGGCTGTGCGCGGCGGGAGAGATGACGTTTATTCATCCGTTCGACGATGCGGCGGTGATGGCCGGGCAGGGGACGATCGGGCTGGAATTGCTGGAGCAGATTCCGCAGCTTGAGGCGGTGGTGGCGCCGATTGGCGGCGGGGGGCTGATTGGAGGGATTGGCTGCGCGATCAAGGAGCTGCGGCCGGAGATACGGATTATCGGGGTGCAGACCTCGCGGCTGGCGTCGATGCGGGCGGCGCGGGCGGCGGGGAGGCCGGTGACGGTGGAGCCTGCGACGACGATTGCCGACGGGATTGCGGTGCGGAGGGCGGGGGAAGTGACGTTCCCGGTGGTGGAGCGGTATGTGGATGAGATCGTGACCGTGGACGAGGATGAGATTGCGTCGGCGATCCTGATGCTGCTGGAGCGGGAGAAGACGCTGGCTGAGGGCGCGGGGGCGACTGCGCTGGCGGCGCTGCTGCAGAAGAAGACGACGCTAGAGGGGGCGCATACCGCGGTGCTGGTGTGCGGCGGGAATATCGACGTGACGCTGCTGAGCCGGATTATCGAACGCGGCCTGGTGCAGGATGGGCGATTGATCCGGCTGCGGATTCACCTGCTGGACAAGCCGGGCGCACTGGCGGAGCTGACACGGCTGATTGCGAGCTACCGCGCGAATATCGTGGATACGCTGCATAATCGGGCGTATTACGGGGTGAATCTGGGGGATACGGTGATCGATATCACGATGGAGACGCGCGGGCGGGAGCAGGTGGAGGAGCTGCTGGCGGCGCTGACGGCTGAGGGGTACAGGCATGGTCAGGTGATCTGAAGAGCTTGTCCTGCCGGACGGGCCCGCTACGCGCGGCGCGGTCACTTCGTGACGTGTATACCCCCTTCGGGTTGGGCCTCCCGATGGTCGGCATGAGAGATTCTTGCGCCGACCAGCGGGAGGACCTATGCCGATGATCCTGCCGACCGGTATACACGTCACGAAGTGACCGCCTCCCGCGTAGGGAGCCCGTCTGGCAGGACATGGGGTTATATGCGGGTAAAGGTAGTCTGTGATTTTTCTTTGTGGCGTTCGAGGGCGAGGGCGATGAGGCGGTCGATGAGCTGCTTGTAGGGCAAGCCGGTGGCCTGCCAGAGTTTGGGGTACATGCTGATGCTGGTGAAGCCGGGCATGGTGTTGATTTCATTGAGGTAGATGCCGGGCTTGCGGCCTTTGGCGGCGGGCTCCATGAGGAAATCGACGCGGGCGAGGCCGGCGCAGTCGCAGGCGCGGAAGGCGGCGATGGCCATGGTGCGGATCTGGTTGGACTGGGTGGAGGTGAGGGCGGCGGGGATGATGGGAATGCTGGCGTTGGAGTGGTATTTGGCGTGGTAGTCGTAGAACTCGGCTCCGGGGACGATTTCGCCTACGACGGAGGCTTCGGGGGAGTCGTTGCCGAGGACGGCTACTTCGAGTTCGCGGGGCTTGGCGTGGGAGCCTCCGACGCCCTGCTCGAGGATGAGTTTACGGTCGAAGGCGGCGGCGAGGTCCATGGCGGGGGCGAGCTCGGCGCGTTGGTGGACCTTGCTGATGCCTACGGAAGAACCTGAATTTGCGGGCTTTACGAAGATTGGGTAGACGAGGGATTTTTCGATGAGGCGGGTCGAGCGGCGGGGGTCGGACTGCCACTCGGAGCGGAGGAGGTTGATATGGGGGGTTTGTGGGAGGCCGGCGGCGGCGAAGAGCTGCTTCATGGCGGTCTTGTCCATGCCGGTGGAGGAGCCGAGGACGCCGGAGCCGACGTAGGCGATGTTGGCGAGTTCGAATAGGCCCTGGATGGTGCCGTCTTCGCCGAAGGTGCCGTGGAGGACGGGGAAGATGACGTCGAGCCCCTGGCTTAGAGCTTCCGGCTGGGCCAGTGCCCGACTGGTGTCTACTGGCTGGAGGGCTTTGGTTTGTGGGGTTTGCAGGTTTCCGGCGAGTAGCTCCTGGGCCTGGGCGGGGGGGAGCCAGTGACCTGCTTTGGTGATGCCGATGGGGACGACATCGTACTTTTTCCGGTCGATGGATTGGAGGATGGAGGCGGCGGAGAGGAGGGAGATTTCGTGCTCGCCGGAGCGGCCGCCGAAGAGGATGCCGATACGTAGTTTTTTCTTCTTCATGGTCGAGTACAAGTTTCTCCTACTTCGGGGCTTCACGGGAAAAAGTTTGGCGTGGTGGAGGGTGCGCTTTTGCTGGGGGATATCGCGAATTCGTGGCGCGAAATCGTGGTGGAAATTGTGCTGAACGTGGACGGATGCGTGGCAAACGTGGGGAATGGGCGGATGCTGTTCGCGGGTTGAAAAGTACGCCAGGTTTTTGAAGTTTATTTTGGGATTGTGCCGGGTGGGTTGGGTGGGGCCACAACGCTTCGCGGGTTGGGCGGCATCAGAGGGGCACAGGAAGCGATAGATGAGGCGATATGCGGAGACGTGAGTTTATTTCGAGTGCGGCGGCGGTGGTGGTTTCAGGCGGCATGGGCGCTTCGGCGGAGCAGGGCGGAACGAGAGGAGGACAGGATATGGCGGGACAGGCGGGTTCGGGACAGGCGGGTTCGGCGAACGGCGGATCGGGTGCGGCGGGGCGGATTCCGAGGGTGACGCAGGCGAATGCGGGGACGTTGAAGGGGGAGATGAGGTATCGCGAGCTGGGGGCGACCGGGGTGCAGGTTTCGGTGATCGGGATGGGCGGGTCTCACCTGGGGCTGGCGGAGGTGGAGGAGGCTGAGGCGATCAGGCTGATCCACGAGGGGCTGGACCGGGGAATCACGTTTCTGGACAACTCGTGGGACTACAACGAGGGGCGGAGCGAGGAGCGGGTGGGCAAGGCGCTTTCGCAGGGCGGTTACAGGCAAAAGGCGTTCGTGATGACCAAGCTCGACGGGCGGACGAAGGAGGTGGCGGCGAACCAGATCGATACGTCGCTGAAGCGGTTGAAGGTGGACCATATCGACCTGCTGCAGCACCACGAGATTCTGCGTTATGACGATCCGGACCGGATCTTCAACGAGGGCGGGGCGATGGAGGCGGTGGTCGCGGCGAAGCAGGCGGGGAAGGTGCGGTTCATCGGGTTTACCGGGCACAAGAATCCGCATATTCACCTGCAGATGCTGGATGTGGCGAAGCAGCACGGGTTCCACTTCGATACGGTGCAGATGCCGATCAACATTCTGGATGCGCACTTCCGCAGCTTCGCGCAACTGGTGGTTCCGCGGGCGTTGGAGGAGAAGATCGGCGTGCTGGGGATGAAGTGCTTTGGGGACAACATCATCCTGAAGAGCGGGGCGGTGGAGCCGATGGACTGCCTGCGCTACTCGCTGAATGTGCCGGTGTCGGTGCTGATTACGGGGATCAACAACAAAATGCTGCTGGACCAGGCGTTTGCGGCGGTGAAGCAGATGAAGCCGATGGACGAGGGGGAGGTGGCGCAGTTGATCGCGAAGACCGAGGAGGCGGCGATGAGCGGGAAATATGAGCTGTTCAAGACGACGGCGCACTTCGACACGACGGCGCGGCATCCGGACTGGCTGGGGTCGGATAGCCCGGCGGTGCAGAAGCTTGCTCCGCAGTTGCCGGGGTAGATTTGCGGCGGGTCCGGGGGAAGGCTTACCACCGATCGTCACCGATGAAACCGATTGAAGGCGAAAAGCTTCGACCGCGGATTGGCGCGGATGGAAGGCGTGAGGGGATAAAAGGCGGAGCGGGTCCCGGGGAAGGCTTACCGCCGATCTTCACCGATGAAACCGATTGAAGGCGAAAAGACGTCGACCGCGGATTGGCGCGGATTGGCGCGGATTGACGCGGATGGAAGGCGTGAGGGGATAAAAGGCGGAGCGGGTCCCGGGAAAGGCTTACCGCCGATCTTCACCGATGAAACCGATTGAAGGCGAAAAGCTTCGACCGCGGATGGACGCGGATGGACGCGGATTGAAGGCGTGAGGGGATAAAAGGCGGATAAGAGCGGACTGCGAAGACCTGAGTAGGCTCAGGGTTCATGTGCGGCGGGGAAATGGAGAGCGGGAGGCGAATGTGGTGCGTGCTTGTTCCGGGTGCGCAAACGAAGAGGTGGAGGCCGGGGTCTCCACCTCTTGTGCTTGCGTGATGGGTGCTGTGGTTAGAAGTTCAGTTTGAGTTGGAACTCGGCGGAGCGAGGGCCGCCGATGTCGGAGGTGCCGGAGCCACGCTGGACACGGTTCTGATCGTGATCGAAGAAGGTGTTGGGACCATTGAGCAGGCCGCTGGAGGTGTTGCCGGTGGTGGTGTTGGCCAGGGTGCCGTTGATGTAGTCGTGGAAGTTGGAGAAGTTGCCTACGTTGTAGAAGGCAATGGCCGGTACAAGCGACATGCCTTCGCGGAAGCGGGCGAGACGGATGGGATAGGAGACGTTGATGTCCAGGGTGCGGTAGAAGGAGTTCTCGGGTGCGATGGCTCCGGGAACCGCGGCAATGGGCTGGGTGGTGGCCAAGAGGGCGACCAACTGCTGCTGGGTGAAGAGGCCGGCGGAGACGAGCGCTTTGCCGGCGGGGGTCAACTGACCGGCCTGCGTGGCGTTGTACTGGGAGATCAACTGGTTGAGGTTGCCGCCCTTGTACTTGTGCATGTAGTCGCCGGGGTTGGTTCCGGTTACGATGTCGCCGATGGTTCCGTCGCCGGTGACGTCGGACTGGAAGATTCCGGCTGTGGCGCTTCCGCTGGTTCCGGCGTTATCGAGGTAGAGGTTGGTGGCGGCCGCCGAGAAGAAGTGGCCGATGATGCCGACCTGGGGACCGTACTTGAGGGTTGCCGAGCCGCCGAAGGAGATCTCGTGGGTGTGGTCGAGTCCGTTGCGGCCCATGTAAGCGGTGGGGTTGTCGTAGTCGTAGGAGGGCGAAGAGAAGAACTGGTCGCCTACGCCGGTGTTGCCGTTGTTGGTGGCGGGGTTGGCGGTGCTGACGACGCGGGAGAAGGAGTAGGAGATCTGCAGGTTGGAGCTGAGGACGCCGGGAGCGGGGTGCGCCTTCTGCTCACGGAAGACGGCCTGGAGGGCATCGTAGCCGGAGCGGCCGACGGGGAGCAGGAAGAGACCTTCGCCGAGGGCGGGATTGACTCCCGGAAAGGCCGCTCCGGTGGCTACGGTCTTACCGGCATATGACGCGGGATTGCTGCTGAGAAAGGTGTTTCCTGAGTCCAGGCCGTTTACCGCGAAGTCGGCGATGGTGCCGCCGTTGTTGATGACGCAGTTGATGGAACCGGCGAGGGACGCAGAGCCGCAGGCTCCGATGCTCGCGGCGGTCGTCCGGATGGCGTTGGTGGCTGCCGCAACGTTGAGGGTGCGGGCAGCGCCGACGTGGTTGACGTCGATCTGCTGGGCGATTTTTAGGGTCGAGTTGTGAACATAGTCGACCTCGATGATGGAACCCTTGAAGATTTCACGCTGGATGCCGCCGTTCCACTGCTCGGAGTAGGGCGTGCGATACGGGGCTCCATAGGCCCCGGCGATGGTGAGGGTGTTGCCGACGTAGCTGCCGTTGCTGGCAGGGCCGACCTTTGTGGTGACGGTCTGGAACTGCTGCTGAAGGTTGATGAAGTGCTGACCTGCCTGGCTGAGCGGCTCCGAGCAG
Source organism: Edaphobacter sp. (assembly GCA_965277265.1). Lineage (GTDB taxonomy): Bacteria > Acidobacteriota > Terriglobia > Terriglobales > Acidobacteriaceae > Edaphobacter. The sequence continues at coordinate 2,414,962 of CBDICF010000003.1, read as the reverse complement.
AGGGTGGCGATGGAGACACCGCCGTCGCTTGTGACCACGGAGCCGTCCGGCAGCGTGAGGGAGTTCGTACCGCCGCAGATGCTGTGGCTGGTGTCATTGAACAGACCCTGCTTGATGAGGTTGGCACGCGCGTTGGTGGTGTTGTTGAAGACGTCGCTCTCGTAGAAGATGCCGAAACCGGCACGAAGAACGGTCTTATGATCGCCGGGGCTGAAGGCGAAGCCGACCTGGGGGCCAAAGTTGGCGTAGGGCTGGTGGATCTTTTGTCCGAGACCGGCCTGGAACTGGTCCAGCAGAGGTGCGCTGCCGGAGCAGGGGGATGGAAGCGAGGCGGTTACATCGGAGCAGAGGGGGGTGGGGAGGTCCTGGTTGGCGCGGTCGGTATCGACGCTCCAGCGGAGGCCGGCTGTGAGGGTGAAGCTCGGGATGATCTTCCAGTTATCGGAGACGTACGCGCCCTGGCGCCAATCCTCGGTTCCGCCGCCAGGCAGGTTGAAGCCGCTGTGTTCGGTGAAGAAGCCCTGTCCGTTTCCAAACAGCAGGGTGGAGGTGTAGTACCCGTTGAGAGGATCGGAGGGGCAGGGCGCGGCGCCGGCAACGCCTCCGCAGTTTGCGAGCACAGTGGATGCGGTGAGTGACGCCCGGGGCGCGAGGCCCACAAAGCTGGCATAGCCGCCGCCGAGGATACGGTTGAGGCTGTATCCATAGCGGATAAGGTGCGTACCCCTGGTCCAGCTTCCGTCGTAGCGGACCTGCTTGTCGGACTGGAAGGTGCCCTGGGGAGAGTCGATGTTAGGGCCGGAGTAGAGACCGGCGGTAGAGAGACGGAAGTTCAGGCCGGGAAAGCCGTTATAGACGCTGTTGTTCCCTGTGGTGCCGTCGACCAGCAGGTTGTGGAACTTCTCGTAGCTGCCGCGGAAGGAGTGGGTAAAGTGTCCTGAGCTGAAGTCCGCGCCGGCGGCGAGGCCGGGCGTGTTGTCGCGGTTGTTGTAGATCTCGTAGCCTGCGCCGAAGTTGGAGCTGGAGAGATTGACGTCGTAGTTGGCGCGCGCGAAGTAGTGGCCGTTGAAGGGGCCGTTGTAGTCGAGGCGAACGGTGGAATAGGTTTCGCGGTACGGGGAGGGGATGGTGGGGTGAGCCTGCTGGATCGCCGAGAAGGTGGGGGCGAGGGTGATGGAGACCGGCGACTCCTGCTTGATGCGCTCGGCATTGCCGAAGAAGAAGAGCTTGTCCTTGATGACGGGGCCGCCGATGCTGCCGCCGAACTGGTTGCGCTGGAAGGGGGTGTCGAGGCCGCCGGCGGTTCTGGCGAAGAGGGCGCGGTGATCCTGGAAGTTGTAGAAGGCCTGGCCGTGGAAGGCATTGGTGCCGGAGTTGGTGGAGACGAGCACCTGGCCGGTGGAGGTGACGTCGCCGGAGACGTCCTGGGTGGAGCGGTTGAGCTGGAAGTCGCCGACGGCGCCCTGGGAGATGTTGAAGATGGTGGTTCCGACGGTCTCGTCGGTGATGTCCTGGCCGTCGAGGAGGATGCGTGTGGTACGGCCGGAGACGCCGCTGGTGGAGATGGCGGAGTAGCCGGCCTTGGTGGGATCGAAGGACTCGCCGCTCTGGAGGATGACGCCGGGCTCGATCTGGGCGAGGTCGAGGAAGTTGCGGCCGTTTACGGGCAGGGAGTCGATCTGATCCTTGGTAATGACGTCGCTGACGCCGGCCTGGTCGGTGTTGACCTGAAGCGCGCCCGCGCTGACCTCAACCGTCTCGGAGGAGGAGCCGACGGTGAGCTTGAAGCTGCCGGGGGTGGCGGTGCCGGTGCGGATGACGGTTTTGACGGAGAGGGTCTGAAAGCCGGGGCGCGTGACCGTAACCGTGTACTGCCCTGGGTTGAGGGGTCCGACGCTGTAGTAGCCGCTGTTGTCGGTGGTCAAGGTCTTGGACGATCCGGTGTCGGTTCCAAGGATGACGACGGAGGCGCCGGGGACGACCGCGCCGGTGCTATCGGTGATGGTTCCCTGGATCGATCCGCCGTTGACGGAGGTGGCTTGTCCGAAGCAGATCGTGGAGGTGACGAAGAATAGCAGTGCGAGGCCCAGAAGCTTTTTCATCTTGTGTGTGCTCTCCTGGGTTGGGTCTGAGCACGTTTACGGCCAAAGCGACTAACTCTTATTTGGAATGGGTTTGGATGGAGATTCGGGACGAAGTGAGAGCTGGGTTCGAGGGGGGTATTGGAGGGGGTGTGGGGGAGTTGCTTTGGAAATGAGGGGATTTGCGGGGGCCCGACGGTGAGATTTTTATGCTGCTGTTAGACGGGGGGTTAGCAGGAAGGTTGCGCGGGTGGGATGGGATTTTTGCTTAAATTTTGGTTAGCGGGTTTGGGTTGGGGTGGGGTTGGGGATCGAGGGAAATTGACCGGAAATTTGCAATCGTAGAGGGCTGCGGGGAGGATCTATGGGAATCGGGATATTGCCGGATGTGGTGGCTGGCTGGGGGTTGGTGGGGGTTGCTGGGCGGGTTGGCCAGGGCGAAACGACGGTGACGGTTCTATATAATGGGGGAATACAGCTATGGCAGACGATCAGAATCCAGAACTCCCCCTTACGCCTTTCACTCCAGACCCGCAGGACGCCGGATCGAATGCGCCTCCGCCTGCCGGTAGTCCGCCTGACGGCCCCCCGAGCACGGTGCAGGGGCGGGGCGCGGCGTTTATGTTGTCCATCAATATAGAGGAGGAGATGCGGCGGTCGTATCTGGACTACTCGATGTCGGTGATCATCGGGCGGGCGCTGCCGGATGTGCGGGACGGGTTGAAGCCGGTGCATCGGCGCATTCTGTACGGCATGCAGGAGATGGGGCTGCAGTTCAACAAGAAGTATACGAAGTCGGCCAAGGTGGTGGGGCATGTGATGGGGAACTACCATCCGCATGGCGACTCGGCGATCTATGACACGATGGTGCGGCTGGCGCAGCCGTTTTCGCTGCGGTACCTGCTGGTGGATGGGCAGGGGAACTTCGGGTCGGTGGATGGGGACTCGGCCGCGGCGATGCGGTATACCGAGAGCAGGCTGACGCGGCTGGCGGGGGAGATGCTGGCGGATATCGACTATGACACGGTGGACTTTACGCCGAACTATGACGAGTCGACGCTGGAGCCGACGGTGCTGCCGGCGCGGGTGCCGAACCTGATTGTGAATGGCAGCTCGGGCATCGCGGTGGGGATGGCGACGAATATTCCGCCGCACAATTTGACCGAGGTGGTGAACGCGTGTATTTCGCTGCTGCAGAAGTCGCCGCAGGACCACCGGGCGGACCTGGAGCTGGTGCTGGAGCATGTGCTGGGGCCGGACTTCCCTACCGGCGGATTCTTGTTTGGCAAGACGAATATCGCCAATGCGTACCGGACCGGGCGCGGGCGGTTTATGATGCGGGCGAAGTGCTCGATTGAGAATATCTCGGGCGGCCGGCAGGCGATTATTGTCACCGAGATTCCGTACCAGGTGAACAAGTCGAAGCTGATCGAGCGGATCGCGGAGCTGGTGAACGAGGGCGTGATCACGGATATTGCGCGGGATGAGTTTCGCGACGAGAGCGACCGGGATGGGATGCGGATCGTGATCGGGCTGAAGCGCGGGGCCGAGCACCAGATTGTGCTGAACCAGTTGCACAAGCATACGCAGATGCAGGAGAGCTTCTCGATGATCTTCCTGGCGGTGCATAACGGCCAGCCGAAGGAGCTGCCGCTGGACCAGGCGATCCGGGCGTTCCTGGATCATCGGGTGGAGGTGGTGCGGCGGCGGACGGCGTTCCTGCTGGCGAAGGCGCGGGACCGCGAGCATATCCTGCTGGGGTATCAGATTGCGCTGGACCATCTGGATACGGTGATCCGGATGATCCGGCAGTCGGGCAGCCGGGCGGAGGCGCGGGAGAGGCTGTTTCAATACTTCTCGGGCAAGACGGTGAACCTGCGGGGGACGGAGCTGGCGGGGGTGACGCTCGATCCGGTGAAGTATGGCGTGGATATGACGTTCTCGGCTACGGGAACGCTGATTCTTTCGTACAAGCAGATCGATGCCATCCTCGAACTGCAGCTCTACCGGTTGACGCAGCTTTCGATCGATGAGCTGCTGAAGGAGCTGGCGGAGGTTCGGGACAACATTACGGAGTTCGAATCGATCCTGGCGTCGCCGGCGAAGCTGCGGAAGGTGATCGTCAAGGAGCTGACGGAGATTCGGGACAAGTACGGCGATGCGCGGCGGACGATGATCATCGACGAGACGGCGGAGCTGCAGCTTGAGGACCTGATCGCGGATGAGCAGGTGGCGGTGACGGTTTCGAATACCGGGTATCTGAAGCGGACGCCGATCTCGATCTACCGGCAGCAGCGCAGGGGCGGGACGGGACGGCTGGGGATGAAGACGCGCGAGGAGGACTTTGTCGCGCAGTTGATTATCGACTCGACCCATGCGTACCTGCTGTGCTTCACGAATACGGGGCGGGTGTACTGGCTGAAGGTGTATGAGGTGCCGGATATTTCGGCGGCGGGCAAGGGTAAGGCGATGGCTTCGCTGGTGGCGCTGCAGCCGGGCGAGAAGGTCGTCACGATTCTGCCGGTGCGGAACCTGGAAGAGGAAGACAAGTACATCCTGTTCGCCACGCGGAACGGGACGGTGAAGAAGACGGCGCTGAAGGACTTCTCGAATGTGATGGCGCGCGGGATCATCTCGATCAATATCGACAAGGATGACGAGCTGATTACGGCGCGCATCACCGACGGGCAGCAGGTGATCTTTCTGGCGACGCATGATGGGATGGCGATCCGGTTCAACGAGACGGATCTGCGGCCGATGGGGCGGGCGGCTACGGGGAATCGCGGGATTTCGCTGAAAAAGGGCGATTATGTGATTGGCGCGGCGGTGACGCCTTCGAACGAGGCTCGGCAGGCGCGGCGGCGGGAGCTGGCGGAGAAGAAGGGGCTGGCGGATGCGCTGGAGCAGGCGATCGACGATGCGGCGACGACTCCGCTTGGACTTTCGGGGAACCCGGAGGATGTGGCGGAGCCGGCGAAGTCCGAGAAGCTGGACAAGCTGGATAAGCAGCTTGGGCTGACGCCTTGCCTGATTCTTTCGGTCACGGAGAATGGGTACGGGAAGCGGACCGACGTCGACCAGTACAGGCTGCAGACGCGCGGCGGGAAGGGCGTGATCAACGTGAAGACGGCGGCGAAGAACGGCAAGGTGACGGGCATCAACCTGGTGGATGAGACGAGCGAGTTGATGGTGATCAGCCAGTTTGGGAAGATCATTCGGATCGATACGAAGTCGATTCGGGCGGCGGGGCGGAGTACGCAGGGGGTGAAGCTGCTGGACCTGGACACGCAGGACAAGGTGGCAGCGGCGGTGGTGATTCCGCCGGAGGAGGCTAAGGTTCAGCCGGAAGAGGGGACGCTGCTGCAGTAGGACTTCGGTGTGTTGGGGAGCCCGTTTTTGCTTGGGAACGGGCGAAGACAGGTGGCAGAATGATCCATCATAACCTAACCGGCTTAGGTTATGATGGTGGCAGATGGGTTCGGTTCGGTTTGATGGCGTACGGTTCGTGGCATACGCTATGGACCACGAGCCGAGACACGTGCATGGCTTCTATGCCGACATAGAGGCTATCGTCGATCTTCGGCTCGACGGCACGGTCTCGCTTGCGAACAGAACCGACGCCGTGAGGCCAAGTAAGGGGAGCAAGTCGGATGTGCGGCACGTCCTCACGATAACCGCCAAACACTTCGATGAATTGAATGCTCTTTGGGAGAAGCACCATGGCTAAGCACAAAGTCGTTACAACAGGTGCAGAGATTGACGCGGCTTTCGAAAGGTCAAAGGCCCTTGATCTTGAGCCGCTCGCGCAGACAGTTGAGCACATCCAGGATCTCAACCTTCTTATCGTTGGGCTGAGCAACCGGCGGCGGCTCGTGCTTCCCATCGAGGACGTGCAGGGCTTAGGGAAGGCCACGCATGAGCAGATTCAGAATTATGAGTTGCTCGGTCATGGAAGCGGTATCAGCTTTCCGGATCTCGATGTCGATCTATATGTCCCGGCACTGATTGAAGGCGTATACGGAAACTGGCGATGGATGGCCAGCCTGGGGAGGAAGGGTGGGGAGGCCAAAACGGCAGCCAAACGCCTGGCTTCCCGGAAGAACGGGGCCAAGGGTGGACGGCCGAAGATGGTTGCCGCTGTGAACTGCTAGCTCTTTGCTTCCCAAGAGCGATCAAGGTTCCAGTAACGCTGATTTTGCTGGTTCAGGATTACCGGGTCGAACCGATGGAGCATGGGTGAACCCGGAGTGCCGGAGTTCACCCATACTTTGGGGAGCGACGTCTACCAGGCGTGGCAGGAGGCGAACTGGTCGCCGGTTCTGGTGTGGATGTCGGAGTTGATGCAGCCGAAGAAGCCCTGCAAGCCGGGTTGTGCCGCGTAGCCGAGATAACCCCGGGTCTCGTAGATGTCTTCGAGGGTCTTCAGGAACGAGTAGTGGTTGTAGGGGATTTGCGATACGGTGCCTGGCTGGAGGAACGGAGAGAGCAGAACCGCACCCGTGCGGTCGCCGCCGTAGTTGCCGTAGACCAGGGTGTAGGGTCCGAGGTTGGTGGACTGGGGGAAGGTGGCGGCGTTGGGACCCGGCTGCTCATTGCAGCAGTACTGGCCGGGGAAGGTGATGACGGTGCCCCCGCTGGAGCTTTTGCCGGTGGTGTAGCCGCCCTCGTCGAAGGTGATGACGAGCAGCCCATCTTCCTTGTAAGCGGGCGAGTTCGTAATGAGGGGCACCCACTTCTGCAGGAAGGCATCGGCGGAGACGAGGCCACCGGGCTGGCCGGTAACGCAGGGCGCATCGTGACCGTCGTCGCAGAGATTGGGGGTGATGAATGTCAGGTTCGCCGTAGTCTCCTCGGACTTGAGGTCATGCGTCAGCTGGTTGAGGTTGACGACGTTGCGCTCGCAGTCGGCGGAGTCGACGATGGAATGGAAGTAGACGAAGGGATCGTGCCGGGATGCATACTGGTCGCCCTGCGGGACCGCTGCCGACGGCTTTTCCGCGGTCTGGGTGAGGTCGGGGGTGTTCAGTTGGGGGTGGCCGCAGGTGGCGGATTCACGGCTCGGATCGTTTCCCATGTCTCCCATGTAGCCGCGCCAGGTCTTGCCGACGGCCTTCATCTGGTCGGGAAGGGTCTTGATGGTGGCGGGATAGACGCAGCCTGTGCCGATCGCCTGGCCGTCGGGCGTGATGCCGGTCTGGACGAAGTCCGCGTAGGTCTGGCAGTCGGCGTGGGTTGCAAGGGTTCCGGACTGGCCGCTGATCATGGACATGTAGTTATCGAGACTGACGTGGCCGGTGCCGTAGTACTGGGAGAGCAGGACTCCCTGCGAGACGAGGGTCTGGGAGAGATAGGGAGCCTTGGAGGCGGGTCCGAAGGTGACATCATAGCCCTCGTTTTCGAGCACGATGACGAAGACGTGGCGGATGCGATGGCCGTCATGGTCGTCCCGATCCTGGGCAAAGATCGGCGTGGCGGACAGCACGGTCAGCATGACAGCGGCAGCCGTTATGCGAAGAGATCCGGTGAAAGAGCGCATGTCGTTCTCCTGGGCGTTGGTGTAGTCTCCCCAATGGGCGCTGGAGAGACTCGCACACCACGCTATAGCGCGCAGGTAACGGCAGGATGACGAACGTGTGAATGTGGGGCGAGTGGCCAGGCACTCGAAGACGAGATGGTTTCGGCGAGCCGCAGCTTGACCGCGGTTCCATCGCCACACCCGCTTTGTGATCTGGCCTGATCCTCCACTCGCGGACTTGTCTTGGGGTATTCATGCATGGTCGAAGACATGCGCCTTGGGGCGGCGCTTTCGTGCATCCAACCAGGAGTATCTGGAAAGAGGAACTAATCTATGTCTCACCCTGATAAGTCCCGTCCGCACGAGCACGAAGACGTCGAGAAGTCGAAGCTTCGCCCTGCCCACGCCGAGCACACGGAAGCCGTTGCGTCTCCGCACGATCCGAAGGAGATCAATCCCAAGATGGCGTCCGATATTCAGTACTGGGCCAAGGAGTTTAATGTCAGCGGCGACCAGCTGCACGAGGCGATCCGGGTGCATGGGACGCATGTGGAGAAGGTAAGGGCTGCGCTGCACTCGCACAAAGGGAGCTAGAGAGGCAGAGATATTGCCGGGGATGAGAGCTTGGCCGATGGTGATCTTTACGTTTTGCCGTGGACATCGGTGCCCGGCTGCGATGGCGTTGCGCGGATAATGCGCAACGCCACTGCTGTTGGTCTTTTTTTATTTGGGCTGCTACGGTGACGGCAAAAGCAACCGCAGGTCCTGCGGGATGACAAGCAAAAGAGCGGGCAACAACAACGGCAAAGAACAGGCAACGGCAGGGGAAGCCGTGGGCGCTCTACTTGTTCAGGTCGTGGATGGTTTGGCCTACGGCCTGGCCCAGGTTGCCGGCGGCGTCTTTTACTTTGCCGGTTACGCGGTCGGCTGCGCCTTCACCGGCCAGCTGGTCGTTGCCGGTGAGCTGGCCCACGCCCTGCTTGATGGCGCCGGCTACGGAACCTACTTTGCCTTCGGCTTTTTTGCCGGTGCCCCAGCCGAAGCTTTTGCGGGCTGCGCCTTCTACGCCGTCGTAGCCTGATGCGCCTGCGGCGTACTGGGGTTCTGAGCCGTTGAATACGAGGATGGTGACTGCGACGCCGATTCCTACACCGGCGAGGATCCAGGGAAGAGCTTTCATGGGTGAACCTCCACTTGGTTGGATGCAATCCGCGTATCTGAGTGTCTGCGGGCAGGAACGGGCGTGGAGCGAGGGTGATCTTGCCAGCGGATGTTTCAAAGGATAAAGTGTTTCCCAATGCGGCGCTTGGTGTGCGGCTGCTGGGGGAGGTTGCTTTGAGCTTGAGGCGGGATGGGGATGGGGGGCATGGGATCTCGCGGCGCGGGCTGCTGGTGCGGGGAGCTTGGGCTGGGGCGGGGGCTTTGGTTTCTCGGTCGCTGCTGGGGCAGGCGGGCGGAGCAGTTTTGGGCGGGGCGGTGTTGGGAGGGGCGCGGGCGGGGGCGGCTTGGGCAGCGGCTTATCCGCAGCCGGGGAAGAATCCTTATCCCTACCCGGGGGTGAGTGGGCCGGGGTTTCCGGTGGATGCGGCGAGCGGGCATGGGGGGTGGCGGTCGGGGTCGGCGGGGGTGGCTTATATGGGGGAGCATCCGCCCAGCTACAAGACGCTGTCGTGGGAGAACTATGCTACCGGGTCGGCGGTGAAGGCGGGGTTGATTCCGGCGCTGATGCCGCTGGTGGAGGCGCAGGTTCGGGATACGGTGGTGTGCCGGGGAGGCGATGGGAACTTTTATATGACGGGGTCGACGGGTGGGAACATCTGGGCGTTCAACGATGGGGTGGAGCTGTGGCGGTCGCCGGACCTGAAGCGGTGGAGCTACATGGGGCTGGTGTGGACGATCGAGCGGAACGGCACGTGGGAGAAGCAGTGGAGGCCGATGCACGACATGCCGACGCGGGCGATCTGGGCGCCGGAGATTCACTACATCCGGGGGAACTATGTGATCTGCCTGAGTATGGCTCCGCAGGGCATTTCGATCCTGAAGAGTACGTCGGGCAGGCCGGAGGGGCCGTACGTTCATGCGTTCTCGGCGGAGAAGCCGATTGTGAATGCGATCGATCCGACGCTGTTTGAGGATGACGACGGCAAGGTTTACTTCACGTTCAGCTCGGCTACGCGGATTGCGCGGTTGAAGGACGATCTTTCGGGGCTGGCGGAGGACTATCGGCCGGTGGTGCTGGCGGACCCGGACCATACGCCGAGCCACCATGCGGCGAAGTGCGTGGGGCGGGGGATGAACGACCTGGGGACCGAAGGGGCCGTGCTGTTCAAGGCCAACGGGCGGTACTACCTGGGGGCGGCGGATGACTTTGAGGGGCGCTACTCGACGTGCCTGGCGATGGCGGAGAACGTGTATGGGCCGTATCACACGCGGCATGAGTCGGTGCCTTGCGGCGGGGGGACGGGGTTCTTCGAGGATGGGAGCGGCGGGTGGTGGAGCAGCTTTTTTGGGAACGATACGCAGTCGCCGTTCCGGGAGAAGCCGGCGATCGTGAAGGTGGAGTTTGCTAAGGATGGGCGGGTGGTGGTGGCTGGGGCTTCGGCTTCTGGGCAGAAAGGCTTACCACCGATTTCCACCGATGGGACCGATTAAGGGCGATAAAGCTCGACCGCGGATCGGCGCGGATACAAAGCAAGGGCGGATTGAGAGCGGGAGGGGTTCGCTGCGCTCGGGATGGGGCGGCGTCAGGAGGGCTTTGGGTCTTCTTGGTCCGGGGTGCCGGGGGTCAGGCGGAGGCCGCTCCAGGATTCGGCTACGACGATGCTGTCGGCGGGATTGTGGGGGTCGTAGCGGACCTGGATGGGGAGGTCGATGCGGATGCCGCGGACGTGGTCGGGGAGGGCGGTGACGACCTGGCCGCACTCGTAGGAGACGCCGCCGATGCGGTAGTTGTAGAGGATGACGTGGGGGATGCGGGGGGCGGGTTCGCGGGTGGCGAGGAGGTCTGGGTGGGTGGGGGCTGGGTTGGGTGGGGCGGGATCGGTTAGGGCGTGACCGGAAGGTTCGGCGCTGGTCAGGTCAGGATGGGTTACGTCAGGATGGGGTACGTCAGGATGGGGTACGTCAGGGCAGGTTAGGTCGGTGATGCTGCCGTCGGTGATGCGGCCGGTGGCGGCGAGGAGGTGGCGGCGGCTGCGTTCCAGCTCCTCTGCGCTGACGCGGGTGCGCGTGAGGAGGTACCAGGCGACGCCTCCGCCGGCCGCGAGAGCTACGGTGACGGCGGCGAAGCTGCGCGGGAAACGCAGGGGGAGAAGCAGGTGGGATGGATGCGCGCTGAACACAGGATTCTGCAGGTCCTCCCGGGATCAGAGCTTGGGATGCTGATCCTATGCACCACAGGATATTCCATGCGCGGGGTTCCCGGGGCGAAGGTTTGGATGGGACGGGGTGAACCTTGGTGGGATTGCGTTGGCGTCGTATAAGATGTGCGCATCCGGGTACGAAGGATAAATCGAGGTCTCTGCCATGCTGCGTAGTCTGTCTGGTCTGCCCGGAATGTGGATACGCGCGGTTGCGGTTGCGATTGCCCTGCTGGCTACTGTGAGGGTTCCTGCCGTGGCGCAGGAGGAGCCGAACCCGCTGCACACGGCGACGCGGCAGGAGCTGGACGTGGTGAAGGTGCTGCTGGCGCAGGAGGAGGCGTGGAACCGGGGCGACCTGACGGGCTTTGCCAGCGGCTACAAGGATGCGCCGGATACTCTGTTTGTCACGCGCCAGGTGATGCGCGGGTTTGCGGGGCTGGTGGACGAGTACAGGCACGACTATCCGACGCGGGCGGCGATGGGGACGCTCGCGTACTCGGAGCTGGAGGTGCGGGGGCTGGATGAGAGGTTCGCGGTGGCGATTGGGAAGTATCACCTGGAGCGGACGAAGAAGGAGGGCGGGAGTGCGGATGGGATCTTTACGCTGGTGTTCGAGAAGACGGATAAGGGGTGGAAGATCGTGATCGACCATACGACCTGATCTTCGTGATTGTGGAGAGGAAGGCTTACCACCGATTTTCACCGATGGGACCGATTAAGGGCGATAAAACGCCGACCGCGGATGGGCGCGGAGGAACGCGGATTAAAGCTCAATGAATAAAGACGGATAAGAGCAATTCGAGGTACACGGGTCTTTGGCGTTGATCCCGACCGACGGGAGGGCCTGTGCAGCGAATGTGGTCAAGGCCGGTATGCACGCCGTCCCGCAGTACTATTTCTGCGGTCCGAAATTCACCGCTAGAAGAGGCCCGGGGTTTTGCGGGGCATTTCGATGCCTAGGTGCTCGTAGGCGAGGCGGGTGGCTACTCGGCCGCGGGGCGTGCGGTCGAGGAAGCCGATCTGGATGAGGAAGGGTTCGTAGACCTCTTCGAGCGCGTCCTGCTCTTCGGCCAGGGCGGCGGCGAGGGTGTTGAGGCCTACGGGACCGCCGTCGTACTTTTCGATGATGGTGCGGAGGAGTCGGCGGTCGAGTTCGTCGAAGCCGTGGGCGTCGACTTCGAGCATGGCGAGGGCGGCCTGGGCGGTAGGGTGGTCGATGACGCCGTGGGCGCGGACCTGGGCGAAGTCGCGGACACGGCGGAGGAGGCGGTTGGCGATTCGAGGTGTGCCGCGGGAGCGCATGGCGATCTCGGCTGCGCCGTCGCGGTCGATGGGGACGCCGAGGACTTCGGCGCTGCGCTCGACCACGAAGCGGAGTTCGTCGTCGGTGTAGAACTCCAGCCGCAGGAGGATGCCGAAGCGGGAGCGCAGGGGCGAGCTCAACATGCCGGGGCGGGTGGTGGCGGCGACGAAGGTGAAGGGGCGAATCTCCATGACGTGGGTGCGGGCGGCGGGGCCCTGGCCGATGATGATGTCGAGCTTGTAGTCTTCGAGGGCGGTGTAGAGCTTCTCTTCGAGGACGGGCTGGAGGCGGTGGATTTCGTCCAGGAAGAGGACCTGGCGCTCGCGCAGGTTGGTGAGGATGGCGGTGAGGTCGCCCTGGATCTGGAGGGCGGGGCCGGAGGTCTGCTGATAGCCGACTTCGAGCTCATTGGCGATGATGGTGGCTAGGGTTGTTTTGCCGAGGCCGGGGGGGCCGAAGAGAAGGACGTGGTCGAGGGCTTCGCCGCGGGATTTGGCGGCTTCGAGGGCGATGGCGAGCTGCTCCTTGGCCTTCTCCTGGCCGACGAATTCGCGGAGGCGGGTGGGGCGGAGCTTGAGCTCGAAGGCGGCGTCGTCGTCGACCTTGCCGGCGGAGACGAGGCGCTCGGCTTCTGCTGCTTTTTGCTGGTTGAGGTTCATCGATGCCTGTGGGCGAGTGTAATGCACGGCCAAGCTGTGCGGAAGGGGTGGGCCGCGGGGAGGAAGGCTTACCGCCGGTCCGCACCGCTTCGATTGAGGCGGAGGGTTTATGGCGAAGTGAACGGGGCTGGAATTGGCGTGCTCGCTGGCAGACACACCCCTTGACCCGGTGAGGCGGCTGCTAAGATTGTGCATCTGGATACATCCGGATAGATTTGGGCTATTGCGGCCTGGAAGAACTGAAAGTTGACAGCATGGTCGATCTAAAAAACGCAGAGGCAATCGAGGATCACTTTTGGCGAACCTCGCCGCACGAGTCCCCCGATTCAGATTCGGTCGATAACATTCTGAACAAAGCCGCGGAGGCAAGGATCTTCCTGGAGAAGCTGCGCGCGTACAGTCCTTATTTCTCCAAGGCTGCTACGATCCTCGAACTTGGCGCAGGCCAGTGCTGGGCGTCGTGCCTGGTGAAAAGGTTCTACCCGGAGGCCGATATTACGGCGACGGATCTCAGCGAGGCGGCGACACTCTCGGTGAAGAAGTGGGCTTCGATCTTTGGGGCGCAGCCGGACCGGGTGAGGGCCTGCCGGGCCTACGAGACCCCATTTGAGGACAATTCCTTTCAGCTCATCTTCGCCTTTGCCGCCGCGCATCACTTCCGGCAGTACGGCCGCAGCATGGCGGAGATCTCCCGCATCCTCGCGCCCGGGGGAGTGGCGCTGTTCTTTCACGAACCCTCCTGCACCGAAGTGATGTACAAATCCGCCTTCGCCGCAGTAAACAAGAGACACCCCAACGTACCCGAGGACGTCCTGGTGCGACCCAGGCTTGCGAAGCTGGCGAAGCAGAACAACCTTTCGATACGCTTCAATCTGTCGCCCACTTTGACCAACAGGGTCGGACTGGTGACCGTGTACTTCTACCTGCTGGGCAAACTTCCCTTCCTGGCGGAGCTTCTTCCCTGCAGTGCGGACATCGTGATCGAGAAGCCACGTGTTCCGGTAACCGGATAGGCGCAAGGGGCGGGCGCATTGCCCTTCCCGGCGGGAACCCCAGAACGCCATGTATTCCGTTCGGCGGGGTAGCTCCCTCAATTTCAGCGATGGATTTCATTTGGAACCGGCAGACTACCTGTTTCCATACCTTCGATTGCAGCGGTGGAGCGTCTGCCGTCAGGACGTTCGGGCGTTGCTTGCGGAGGCGCTTCTCGATTGACTTTGGGCGTATGCCGCGGCTAGATTTACTTTCTGACTGAAGCGCAAGATTTGCCGGCGCAACAGAAGACACGATCCGCCGCTTCTGGTTCGGCGATTTGGGCCGGCTGTTCTGGAGGCTGGGTGCGACGTGCAAGGATCGCGTTCTGCTTGAAGGTACCGCCTTATTTATTCTCGATGGTTTGCGAAAGGCTCTTCCGGTGATGAAAGTCCTGGGTCTTTGTCTGGTCGTTGGAATGGCTTTCGTTTCTGTCGCGGAAGGACAAGCTGCCAAAGCGGGCCAGGTGGATTGGCCTTTCTATGGCGGCGATCCGGGTGGTACGAACTATGCCGGCCTGACAGACATCAATGTTCGCAATGTATCGCGCCTGCATGTGGCATGGACATGGAGGACCGGTGAGGCGGAGCTTCCGCGGTATGGCTCCAGACCCGGGATGTTTGAAGTGACTCCTTTGATGATCGACAACATCCTGTACCTGAGCACGCCCTACAACAAGGTTGTGGCGCTGAAGGCTGGAAGCGGTGAAGTGATCTGGAGCTACGATCCAAAGGCCTATGAGCTTGGTCAGCCGGCAAACGGTACGGGGTGGGTGCATCGGGGGGTTGCGGCATGGCGCGATGGCGGGAAGCTACGGATCTTTATCAATAGCCGGTACCGGTTGATCTGCGTGGATGCGGCGACGGGTAAGCCGGTAGCGTCCTTTGGGCAGAATGGAGTCGTCGACCTTAGCGAGGGTTTGATCTGGCCGATCAATAAGCTGCACTACTCCGAGACGTCGCCACCCGTGGTCTATAAGGATGTGGTGATTCTGGGGAGTGGAGTCGGCGATCGGCTGGTGTATCGGCACGATCCTCCCGGCGATGTCCGGGGCTTCGACGCACGGACGGGCAAGCAGCTTTGGAGCTTCCATACGATTCCACAGGCGGGGGAACCGGGCAATGAGAGCTGGGGCAAGGGCTCGTGGAAGTTCACCGGACATACCAATGTGTGGGCTCCGATGACACTTGATCCAGGCCGTGGTCTTTTGTACCTTCCGGTAAGTACGCCGAGCAATGATTTCTATGGCGGAAACCGTCCGGGGAATAACCTCTACGGCGAAACGCTGGTGTGCCTGGATGCCACGACCGGATTGCCGAAGTGGCATTACCAGATTGTGCACCACGGGTTGTGGGATTATGATCTGGCGTCACCCCCGACACTGGTGACGATCCATGTCCGTGGGACGAAGATCGATGCGGTGGCGCAGGAGACCAAGGAGGGATTCGTGTTTGTGTTCGACCGGGTGAGCGGGAGGCCGGTGTGGCCTATCGTGGAGCGGCCTGTACCGGCCAGCGATATTCCGGGCGAACAGTCATCCCCGACACAACCTTTTCCTTCAAAGCCGCCTGCGATCAGTCCGCAGGGGATTACCGCCGCGGATGCGTTTGACGCGACTCCTGAGTTGAAGGCGGAGGCGGTGGAAGAGATGAAGAAGTATCGCACCGGCCCGCTGTTTACTCCGCCTTCTTACCGGGGGACCGTGATGCGGCCGGGGGTGCTGGGCGGCGCGAACTGGGGTGGCGGGGCGTTCGATCCGGAGACGGGCATGCTGTATGTGAAGACGACGAATATGGCGCATGTGGCGCGGGTGAAGCAGCCGGATACCACGCGGGCGAACCCGCGAGCCTCTGAGGTGGATGCGGATTGGACGGGCGATCTTGCAGGCACCAACGCTGTCTTCCATGACGGCCTTCCATTGACCAAGCCACCGTACGGGCAGCTGGTGGCGGTCGATCTGAACCAGGGGACGATCCGGTGGCAGATTCCCTTTGGCGACTGGTCTGAACTGCGCCGCAATCCCGCTCTCGCGCAGGTGAAGCTGCCGGCGGTGCTGGGGATCGCGGGTCCCTCAGGAGCGATCGTCACGAAGGGTGGGCTGGTGTTTGCCGGAGGCGGGGATGCGGCGCTGCACGCCTTCGATAAAGCCTCGGGTAAGGAGGTGTGGCGGGGGACGCTTCCTTCCGGCTCGCATGGCACGCCGATGACGTATCGGACCAGCGAGGGCAGGCAGTACGTGGTGATTGCCTCCGGCATAGGGTCTGGAGCGACCCTTGTGGCTTTTTCGCTCGATGGGGCTGGAACAGCAGCGCAAGGCCAGAAGTAAAGGGGGAAATCGTGTCTATGCTGAGGCGTACCTTCTTCAAGTCCGTTGGATCCAGCCTGGCTTTGATCCTGCTTCCGAAGTGGGTACGGGCCCAGTTGGGCGTTGCTCCGTCGATTCAGGATGGGCCGATTCAGCATGCGTCGATTCAGGATGTCGCGTTGGTTGTGCTCCCGGAGTCGCTTGGGCCGAAGCGGATCAGCGAAGTTGCGGCGGCATTTGAGAAGTGGATTCTCGATTACCATGCGGGGGCTGATGCCGGCTATGGGTATGGATATACGCGTCCGAGGGTGCTGGGGCCGAACCCTTCCATGCACTATCAGGACCAGCTTAAGCAGCTGGATGCGGCAGCGGCTGCCAAGGGCGGGGGCTTTGCGGGATTGAGCACCCAGGATAATCGGGCGATCGTTGAATCCGCATTGGCAGAGGCCGGGGTGGTTTCAATTTCGAATCGGCCGGATGGGAAGCATGTGGCCACGGACCTGATGAGCTATTTCTATAGCAGCAGCGATGGCATTGATTTTTGTTACAACGCTGCTATTCGACAGGCTGACTGCAGGGGCCTGGCGTCATCCGGCAAGCGGCCAGCTTCATTGAGCTAGAGGAGAGGTACCTATGACCGTGCATGAGAGCGATATTTGTATCATCGGTGCGGGAATCTCCGCCGCCATGCTGGCAGAGAAGCTCTCCGAGTTGAGGCCGCGGTCGACGATCACGGTGGTTGAGGCAGGGCGCTCGATCTTCGACCTGGAAAATCGCTTTGAATACCGAGACCGGGCGATGCAGTATGGTGAGAATCCCTGGCCGGAGGATTTTATCCCGGACCAGGCCGCCGAAGGACAGATCTCGAGAACCATGGCTGTGGGCGGACAGGCATTGCATTGGGGAGGCGCGTGTAATCGCTTCTCCGAGGAAGACCTGCGGTTGAAGTCGATGTACGGACTTTATGAAGACTGGCCGTTGGACTGGTCTGATCTCGAGACGCATTATTGTGAAGCGGAGCGACGGCTTGGGGTGTCCGGAGAGCCCAGCCTGTATGCCGCGGACCGGCAATCCCAGCCTTATCCGATGCCTCCCATGCCGTTGACGTATGATCTCGCCCAGCTGAAGCAATGGGGAGACCAGAGCGGAATTCTATTCCAGGGAATTCCACAGTCGAAGAACACGGTGCCATACGACGGAAGATCGGTTTGCCTGCGCTGCGGGACCTGCGACATCTGCCCGACGGGAGCGAAGTATTCGCCCGACTTTACGTTCAAACGCCTGCTGGCCAAGAAGAAGATCACGCTGCACGACCGAACCCTGGTAAGGAAGCTGATGTTGAACGAGGGCAGCACCAAGGTGGCTTTGGCCCAGGCGGTAGCTCGCGATCATCCGAACGAGGCGGTGGAGTATAGAGCGGGTGTGTTTGTGCTGGCCGGCGGGTATACGTGGAGCCCGCATCTGCTGCTGCTCTCTTCTTCTTCGCAATATCCGAATGGCCTGGCAAATCGTACCGGGCAGGTAGGGAAGTATTCGACCGGCCATGCGTTCATCACGGCCTATATCGAGATCGACCGCGAGGTATTTCCGGGAATGAATCCGATGTACGGACTTATCTCCCGGGAGTTTTTTCGCTGTCCGACCGATCGCCCCTATGTAAGACACGACCTGCGCATATGGCCGAATGCGGGACCATCGCCACGCCTGAAGAATGAACAAGGCCACTTACTGCTGGGAGAGGAGGTACTTTCTGACTGGAGAACCAGGAACAGGAAAAGTACGGCGCGCGTGCGGGCTTATTTCGATGTGCATCCTGATGAGAGCAGCGCGTTGAGTCTCGACTCATCCCATCGGAACAGCTACGGGGATCCGCTTCCCAAGGTGGTTCACAAGATGAATAAAGCGACGGAAGCCAGGTGGCCGGGGACCAGGCAGCATATCAACGAAGTCTTCGCACGCCTTGCGCAGGCCGACAAGGGAAAGATCGTCAACGTGAGGGAAGGAGACTATCTCGATCATCCGGTGGGGGGATGCCGCATGGGCGTGGATCCAGCGACCAGCGTCTGCGACTCTTACGGACGCACCCATGAGCATGAGAATCTTTTTGTGGTGGGAGCGCCCACTTTGCCGGCGGCTGGATGTACGAATGGCACCCTGACCTTCGTGGCGCTTACCCTTCGCTCCGCAGGCGAGATTGCCAACCACCTGCCACAAAGCCTCGCATAGCTTTGCCTGAGGTCCATGCATCTTCGGAAGGAACCCATGAGAATTACCCGCTCGCACTGCATCTTCGGCTTCCTGCTTCTAAGCGCTGGGCTGGCATCGATGGCTCTGCTGCAGAGAGGTATCGCGCATGCTAACTACGTTATAGGCACGAGGCATCCGGTTGCCGGGCACGGTTACGCGAATCCAGCAGGTTCGGCTAACGTGTCTCCGCCTGGAGACGGAAGGGAGCTGTACCGCGTGGCAGCTGCGACTAATCCGCCGGTCAGCAAAGAGCATGGAGCGGAGGTGTATCGGGAGAGTTGCAGTGTCTGCCATGGCGCTGATCGCAGCGGAGTTCCGCCGAACTTCCCTTCTCTGATCGGAATCAGCAAGCGCCTTCCCGATGCGGAGATTGCCAAGCAGATCAAGAACGGCAAAGGCCGAATGCTAGCTTTTCCCGACATGAGCGATGTGGATCTGAATTCTCTTCTGTTATTTCTCAAGACACCCAAGCCTGAGGAGGCATCGAAGCCTTCCACTACCAGGCTGTAGAGCAAGGCTCCTGATGGTGTGCCGGCCGATCAAGCCGCAGATTCCTCGGCTGCGCTTCGGAATGACAACAAAAAGGCGCTGCGATGAGGGGGACGAATCGAAGGAGTTTCGAACCCTTCCCATCGTTCCTCAGGGGCGGAGTTCGAAGAGGATGGAGCCGTGGGCGGGGAGGTCGACGGAGATGCCGGCGTGGCGGCCCAGCTCTTTGCGCTGCCAGATGTCGCGCATCGTGTAGATGGTGTTGGGCAGGCCATAGGAGGCGTAGGCGCTGTCGACGTGGACGGGCGTGTCGCTGAGGTTGAAGAGGGCGAGGTAGGCGGATGGTCCGGTGGAGGAGTTGGCGGTCCAGGCGACGACGTCTCCGTCCTGGGCGGCGAACTGGTTGTTGATGGAGTTCTGGTCGACGGCGATGACGCCGGGGTCGGTGAGGAGCGACTTGGTGAAGCCGTCCATGCCGGTGAGGTTGGCGCCGAGGAAGAGGGGGGAGCGGGCGATGCACCAGAGGGTGATCATGGTGCGCTGCTCGTCTTCGGTGAGGCGGGTGGAGCGGGATTTGCCGTCTCCGGGCGCGGGGCCGAGTTCGCCGATGGGGAGCATGTCGGCGTCGGGCCAGTTGCCGGGCCGGGCGTACTTGGCCCAGCTGGCGAGGAGGGGGAACTGGCCCTTGACGGTCTGGGTATTTTCGCTGGGTTGGCTGGTGTCGTCCCAGTGGTCCCAGACGTCGTGGGAGATGCGCCAGAGCTGGGCGTTGGCGGCGACTTCGGCGGCGTTGGCGAGGGCGGTAGGGCCGGGCGAGAGGCTGAGCACGATGGGGCGTCCGCTGCGCAGGATGGCCTTGTGGATCATCTTGATCTCGGCGGCCTTGTAGGGGTGCGAGGCGATGCAGTCGACCTTGAGGTAGTCGACGCCCCAGTTGGCGTACTGCTGGATGAGGGCGTCGTACCAGGCCTGGCCGGCGAGATTGGGTTTGACGCCGAAGTTATCGGGGTTCCAGGGGCAGACATCGGTTGGGTCAGTGGCGGCGGCGGCGCGGAAGCGGGTGCGGCCGATGCGGGCGTTGGCCATGAAGGTCTGTTTGGGAATGCCGCGGATGATGTGGATGCCGAACTTGAGGCCCTCTTTGTGGACGGCATCGGCGAGGGGTTTGAAGCCGGCGCCGTCTTTTGCGGATGGGAAGCGGTTAGGGGCGGGCTCGTACTGGCCATGGGGGTTGACGGTGTAGTCGAGGTTCTCGGGGGTGGCGGCGTCCTCGGGATTGGTGAGGTACCAGCCTTCATCGACGACGACGTACTGCCAGCCGAACTCCTTGAGCTGGGCCGAGAGGACGATCATGTTCTGGCGGAACTGCTCTTCGGTGACGGTGAGACCGTAGGAGTCCCAGCTGTTCCAGCCCATGGGCGGGGTGGGGGCGAGGGCCGGATTCTGCTGCGCGGCGGATGCGGCCACAAGGGAGAGCACCAGGACGGCCGCGCGGAGGGGCTTCATTCCCATGGAGATAAACATACCAAAGAACACGCAACGGCTTGTCCTGCCGGACGGGCCTCCTCCGCGGAGCGCGGTCACTTCGTGACTTGTATACCGGTCTGGGCCAGATTGGCTGCACAGGCCCTCCCGTTGGTCGGGATCAACACCGGCGTAATCGAATCACTCTTATCCGTCTTTTATCCCTTTTACGCCTTTTCATCCGTGTTTTTCCGCGCCAATCCGCGGTCGGCGCTTTGTCGCCTTCAATCGGTCCCATCGGTGGAGATCGGTGGTAAGCCTTCTTCGGCTGAGCGGCATCGAAGGAGTTATAGGAGAACGATATGGATCGCAGCGCGAGTGCAGTGTGGCATGGAACGATCAAAGAGGGTTCGGGGACGATTTCGACCCAGAGCGGCACGTTGAGCCAGACGCAGTACAGCTTTAAGGCGCGGTTTGCGGAGGGCGTGGGGACCAATCCGGAGGAGTTGATCGCGGCGGCCCATGCGGGCTGCTTCACGATGGCGCTGAGCGGGCAGTTGACCGAGGCCGGGTTGACGCCGGATTCGATTGAAACGTCTGCCGTGGTGACGCTGGATATGCACGACGGGCCGACGATCACGAAGATCCACCTGACGACCAAGGCGAAGGTGCCGGGAGCGACGAAAGAGAAGTTCGCGGAGCTGGCCCACAAAGCGGAGGTTGGGTGCCCGGTGTCGAAGGTGCTGAAGGCGGCGGAGATTACGCTGGACGCTACGCTTTTGGCTTAGCCGGGGAAGGCTTGCCGCCGATGGACGGCGATCCGGCAACAATCGCGGAAGGCTTACCGCGGATTGGACGGAAGGAACACGGATTAAGCACGGATCGGGCACATATCTGCCTTCACCGAGGGCGAATTTAGTTTCTATCCGTGCTGATCCGTGCCGATCCGCGGTCGAATCTGTTGCTTGTCGGTAGTCGGTGTTGAGCAGTTGAGTGGTGGGGCTTAGTGGCTGTGGCCGTGGTGGTGGTGGCTGTGGGGGGCGGCGGCTTCGAGCGGGGGGGGGGCGGGGCTGAGCAGCCGTGGGTGGTCTCGCAGCCGGTGGTTTCGAACTGGATGGTGGTGTGGTGGATGTGGAAGCGGTCGCGGAGGGCGCAGTTGATGGCGTCGAGGATGGCGGCGCAGGCGGACATGGGCATCTCGGCGATGGTGATGTGGCTGGCGAGGGCGTGGGACTGGGAGCCGAGACTCCAGACGTGGAGGTCGTGGACGTCGAGGACGCCGGTGACGGACTGCATGGCGGTGCGGACTTCGCCTAGCTGCAGGTTGCGGGGGGTGCCTTCGAGGAGGATGTTGAGGGTCTCGCGGACGATGCCGGCGGAGCTCCAGAGGATCATGGCGGCGATGAGGATGGAGAGGACGGGGTCTATCCAGGCCAGGCCGGTGAGGAGGATGCCTGCGCCTCCGGCGATGACGGCGGCGGTGGAGAGGGTGTCGCCGAGCATGTGGAGGAAGACGCTGCGGATGTTGACGTCGCCTCCGCCGCTGGGAGCGTGCGAGGCGCGCCAGAGCAGGGTGGCGACGGTGCCGTTCATGAGGACGCCGGCGGCGGCGACGATCATCATGACCCTGGGCTGGACGGCGACCGGAGCGGAGAGGCGGTGGATGGCGCTGAGGACGATCCAGGCAGAGAGGAGGATGAGGGTGAGGGCGTTGACGAAGGCGGCGAGGACTCCGGCGCGCTGGTAGCCGAAGGTTTTGCGGTCGGTGGCGGGGCGGGCCTGGAAGTAGACGGCGACGAAGGAGAGCAGGATGGCGAGGAGGTCGGAGACGTTGTGGCCTGCCTCGGAGATGAGCGCGAGGGAGTGGGCGCGGAGGCCGAAGATGAAGGTCGCGACCACGTAGGCGGCGGTGAGCGCCATGGAGAGCTGGAGCACACGCTGCATGGTGCGGTTCGGAGTGGCGACCATGTGCATGGTCTCCAGTGTAGACCGTGACCGGGGCGGCTAGGGGGAAGGAAGGTTTGCCACCGATTTTCACCGATGGGACCGATACAAGGCGATAAAGCGCGACCGCGGATTGGCGCGGATGATGCAAAATAAGAGCGATTACGACGGATGAGGGCAAAGGCGTTATGGGTTCCGGGGGAGATAACTTGGGGCCTGACACAGTTGTGACCGATGAAATCGATCTTCACCGATCCAGGAACAGGCGACGGCTTACTGCGGGAGGGGCGGAGGTTGCGGGTTGGGAATGGGGGACGGCAAAGGCCGGGATGGCTGGGGCGGTGTCTGAAGTTGAAGTTAATAGAAGGCTGGTTATGGTTGCGGGGCTGAAATTTTGCATCTCATGTTCTCTATGAGAAAGCTACGAGAAGCGACCAAGTTACGAAAAGCGGTCCTTGTCACTCCTCTTCTGTTTGCGGTGGGCCTGATGCCTGTACAGGGGCAGCATAACGACCATCGGCAGAACAACAACAATGCCTACTACAGCGGGATGCGCGACGGTGGGCGGGGCGGGAGCTATGGCGGAAACCGCGGGAACTACAACGGCGGGGACCGCGGCGGCTATCATGGCGGGAACTATCGGGATGACCGCAACCAGGGCGGGATTGGGCCGGGCAAGGGAGCGCTGATCGGGGGCGCGGGCGGCGCGGTGCTGGGCGCGGTCTTCGGCGGCGGCCTGAAGGGGACCATCATCGGCGGGGCGGCGGGAGCAGGGATAGGGGCGGTAGTCGGCAATGCCGCGCAGAACAACCGCCGTGACCGGTATGGCCGGCCTTACTAGCCTGAACAGTACCGGCTTCGAACCGCAAAATTGAAAAACCTGAAATAACGAGGGACGTGATTATGTATTCAGCAAGCAAGATTCGCATTTTCGCCTTGTGTTTGAGTGTGGCGGCGGCAACGGTTGCCGTGGCCCAGCAGCAACATCCTCAGTCGGCAACCAAGCCTGAGACTTCTCCCCAGACTATGCAGGAGGGCAACCCCGCGACCATTACGGACCCGGGCGAGACGACCGCGCATAACTGGACGACGGAGCAGATTTTGACCTGCACCGTGTCTGACTGCTGGCAGATGGCTGGGAGGAATGAGGCTACGTTTTTTGACATCGTGCAGGAGCTGGCGGCGATCTCCGCGCAGACGCGTGGCTTGACGCTGCCGGCGAGCGCGGAGGCGGGCAGGAAAGCCGGGGAGTACATCAAGATGAAGGCGAAGGCGGACCACCAGCAGCTGCTGTATGCGATTGTGGACGCTTCGGTGCGCAAGGTCGGGACGAAGGCTGCGGGGAGCACGCCGCCTCCGCCTCCGAACGCGCAGTAAGGGAAAAGCAGTAAGGAAAAGAGGAGGCGACGCGTTAGGATAGGGCCCATGCGCCGCCTCTTTTTGCTTCTTGCCCTGTTTTCGCCGATGATTGCGCACGTGGAGATTTCGGCGCAAAGTTTACATGCTTCGGCTCCTGTGCCTGCTTCGCCATCGCCTACTTCGCCTGAGCCGGTCGAGATTGTTGCGTTGGAGCAACACATGTGGACGACGTTTGCGGAGGGGGACTTCAATACGGTGCGGGGCCTGTTTGCGCCGGACTACCTGCAGGTGGGGGGGAAGATCGAGGCGCTGGATGCGGCGGTGATCTTTCTGAAGCACTGCAAACTGGTCTCGTACGACCTGAAGGACCTGCAGGTGAGGATCCTAACGCCGGATTCGGCGATGACGGCCTACCGGGTGGTGAGCAGCTTCCAGTGCGACTCGCTGGATAAGGCGGGAGAGCCGGAGGTGAGGAGCTTCGATGACAACTCCGTGACCGTGTGGGTGCGGCAGGGGAGCGGGGCGAAATGGCTGGCGGAGGCGCATACCGAGACGCCAGTGGGGAAGCCTTGATGCTCGGGGTATAGCTGGAGGCTTACCACCGATTTTCACCGATGGGACCGATCAACGGCGATAAAGCTCGACCGCGGATTTGCGCGGATCGGCGCGGATCGAGAGCTTAAGAGCGATTAAGACGGATAAGGCTAAGGCGTTCTGCACTGCTGGAGATAGGTTGGGGATGGGGCCGTGAGACTCGGGTTCGAGTGAGGGGTTCACGGCTTTCGGTTTTTGCTGGAGCAAAGCTCTTGATGATGTGTAGGCCCATCGAACCGCAGGTTCCTCCGCTGCGCTGCGGAATGACAAACAAAAGGACAGGCGACTGCGACTGCAGGTTCGTTCGCTTCGCTGCGGAATGACAACGAAGAGGGTTGCGAACGATACACCGGAATGCGATCCGGTCTATTTGCCGGATTCGGTGGATTTCATGAAGGCGGCTACGTCGGCGTGGAACTGCTTGAGGACGTTCTCGTTGACGTAGATCATATGACCGCTCTGGTAGTAGTGGTAGCTGATGTTGGATTGGAGCTTCTGCGGGATGGGGAGGTGGTGCATCTCGTACTTGCCTTCAAAGTAGGGGGTGGCGAGGTCGAAGTAGCCGCCTGCGAGCAGGACCTTCATGCGGGGGTTGGTCTTCATGGTGAAGGCGAGGTCGGGCATGACGTTGGTGCCTCCCTCCTGCTGGGTGGCGGGAGGTCCGCCGGGGGACTGGTGACGGAGGTCCCAGGAGAAGCTGGGGTCTTCGTAGGCGCCGGGCAGGTAGGTCTGGTTGCGGCCGTATTTGAGCTCGGTACGCATGTACTGGTTGATGGCGGCGGTGTAGGCGGACTCGATGGCGGCGGACTGGGGGTCGTATTCGGCGTCGGCGCTCAGGGGGTCGAGGTCGGGGCCCTGATAGCGGGTGTCGAGGCGGCCGATGGTGGTTTCGTCGTTGAGTTCGAGATTTTTGCTGAAGGCTCCGCCGGTGATGCGGAGGTTGGCGCGGAGGAGGTACTCGACGGTGAGGCCGGTGTAGCCGTGAAGCTTTTCGGCGACGGCCTGACGGCGGGCCTGGGGGAGCTCGGAGCCCTGAAGGAGCGCGGCCATGTAGTCGCCGAGCGCGTACTGCTCGACCTCGGCGAGGAAGGGTTCGAGCGCGGCGGGCTGCGAGGGCAGCTTGTGGTGGTAGAAGGCGCTGGCGGCGTAGGTGGGAAGGGCGAGGGCGTAGGCCTGGTCGACGCCGGGGTTGAAGCGGGGGCCGTCGACGCTGTTGTCGAAGCTGAGGATCTGCGACAGGAGGATGATGCCGTTGAGGTCCACGTTGTGGAGGTCGGCGCTGAGGACGGCGCTGCGGGGGGTGCCGTAGCTTTCGCCGAAGAGGTACTTGGGGGAGTTCCAGCGATCGTACTTGGTGAGGAAGCGGCGGATGAAGCGCTCGAAGGCGTGGGCGTCGGGGTCGGTGCCCCAGAAGGCCTTCTGCTTGTCCTTGCCCATGATGCGGCTGAAGCCGGTGCCGGGGGCGTCGATGAAGACGAGGTCGCTGACGTCGAGCAGGCTCTCATCGTTGTTGACGATGGTGTAAGGCGCGCCGGGGTCGTGCTGGCCGTCGGTGGTGACGACGCGGCGGGGGCCGAAGGAGCCCATGTGCAGCCACATGGTCGCGGAGCCCGGGCCGCCGTTGTACATGAAGGTGATGGGGCGTCCGGGGGCGGCGTCCTTCTTGAAGTAGGCGGTGTAGAACATGCGCGCGGTGGCGGGAGCGTCTTCGGGCTTTTCGGGGGACTTCTCGGGGGTGCCGGGGAACTTTTCGCCGGTGTCGGGGAGCCACTTGCCGTCGAGGCCGAGCATAGCGTCCTGGATGTCGGTGGAGGCGACGGTGAGGGTTCCGGCTACGGCCGTGTAGGCGATGGGCTTGCCTTCGACGGAGACGGTGCCCTCGGTGACGGAGTCGGGTTCGGGGGCGCCGGCGGGAGCTACGGGTGCGCCCGCGACGACTACCTTTTCATCCTTCTTGGGGTCGTTCTGCTGCTTGGTCTGGGCAAGGGCGGATGAGGCGATGCAGCCGATGAGTACAACCGTGCAAAGGCAGATTCTGGACATTCCGATACGCTCCGGGGTGAGTGGAAATATGGTGTGAGCCAGTATAGCGGCTGGGGACGAGTCAGCGACTCAGCGTTTCGCGAAGAAGGCAAGCTTTGCGACCAGCAGAGCGATGGTGAGCCTAGGGAGCCAGGGATCGGAAATGTAAGCAGGTTTACTCTTGTTCCGCCGCATGTTCCGCCAACCCATGTACGCGGCCATGATTGGAATTGCGAGGGAAAACACTGCGCCCATTGCGTGGATCCGGTTCATCGCTTCCCTCGCTCGAAAGCAAATTCTTCCTTGGTGAACAGGGATGAATCGACGGACATGGCCTTGCCTCTGTTTCAGAATATATATTCGACATTCCGAGCCGGGCTGACCGGAGCAAATGAGTGTTGGCGTAAGGTGCGGCTGAGCCGGAGAGCGGTCGAGCGGTCGCTCGATGCCCACGTTAGCCGCAAAAGCGCGGCGAAGATGGGGCACCCGGTTGCGGGGCCGAGAAGGGTGGCCCATTGTTCGATCTCTTGAAGTATAGGGAGCAAGTCGCGGCTTCCATGGACGACGCGCTCAATCCGGACAGTATCCTTACGGACCCTGAAAAGGATGACGTACTGGCCGACTGGAGCAAGCCGGGCATCTACGCCAAGCTCCGACCGAAGCCGGTAGAGCAGCGGTTGCCTGGCAATCTCTTCGAATCGCGACGGCAGCACCCGAATCCAGTTGACCGCGTGACGGGGGCTGTCCTGGGAGATGTACTCCGCGATGTTAGAAAGGTCGTGCTTTACAAGGAGGGAGAATCTCAGGCGCATTATTGCCCGGATGCGTCGGCCAACGCCTCGTATTTTTTCTCCAGGGCATTAAGGATCGGCGCTGGGTCTTCTCCCTCAGAGCCGTCCGCCACAGCCTCCAGCCATGCTCTCCGCAGTTCTGAGAGGCCCTGCGCCCGCAAGCTCCGTTTGTGGGTCCAGTCGCGTAAGGCATCACGAACGACCTCGCTCTGGGAGGAGTATTCGCCAGCATCTACGGCCTGCCGGACAAGATTTGCCATCTCAGCTGGAAGGGCGATGCTCAACTTCTCGATGGCAGGCACTTTGTATACCTCAGTAGTATTAGTTTACATCCACGCTGCTGGCATCGGGGCGGAGAGCAAATGAGTGTTGTCGTAAGGTGCGGCTGAGCCGGAGAGCGGTCGAGCTGTCGAGCTGTCGCGAATGCCCACGTTAGCGCGATATGGCAGCGTGAAGATGGGGCACCCGGTTTTGGGGCTGGGGCTGGGCGAGGATGTTCATTGTTCGATGGGGTGCGTGGGGTCGGGTATCTCGTCGGGATGGTCGGGAGTCCGGATGCCTTCGTGGACGCGTTGATCGCTGGAGATGGAGGCGTCGCCGGAGATGCCGTAGGCTACGGCCGAGCCGATGAGGGCGGGGATGATGAAGGCGTGGCCGCCGGTGGCTTCGGCGACGAAGACGACGGCGGCGAGGGGGGTTTTGTAGGCCGCGGCGATGAAGGAGGCCATGCCGACGGCGGCGTAGAGCTCGTACGAGGGGGTGTGGACGATGGATTGGGCAAAGGCTACGCCGAGTGCGCCGCCGGTGAGGAAGAGCGGGACGAACATGGCGCTGACGCCGCCTGCGCCGAGGGTGAAGGCGGTGGCGGCGAGCTTGAAGCCGCTGAAGACTAGGAGTTCGTGGGTGGTGTGGGTGCGGTTGAGGATCTCGCCGACGGCCTCGTAGTTGGGGCCGAGGGGGATGAGGGTTCCGGGGTAGAGATAGATGAAGAGAAGGCCGCAGAGGCCGGTGAGGAGGCCGCCGGCGGAGAGCTTGATCCAGTGGGGCGCGGACCAGAGGACGACGAAGCGGCGGAGGCGGCGGAAGGTGATGACGAAGGCCATGGCGGCGAGGCCGATGAGGAGTCCGAGGAGAGCGCACCAGAGCAGGTCGTTCATGGTGTAGGAGCTGGCGCTGGGAAAGTCGAAGAGGGGCGCGGGGCCGAGGAAGGCACCGAGGGTGATGTAGGAGATGACGGAGGCGATGAGGGAGGGCAGGAGGGCTTCGTGGGCGAGGTCGTCCTTGTAGGGCATTTCGAGGGCGAAGACGATGCCGGTGAGCGGGGCGCGAAAGACGGCGGACATGCCGGCGGCGGCTCCGCAGATGAGCATGATGCGGCGGTCGCGGGGGTCGAGACGAAGGCGGCGGAAGTTGCGGAGACGCGCCCAGAGCCAGGAGCCGATGGCGCCGCCGCCGTAGATGCTGGGGCCTTCGAGCGCGGCGCTGCCGCCGAAGCCGACGGTGGCGATGGCGGCGAGGATCTTGGCGGGGAAGGCGCGCATGTCGATGTCGCCCTGGTGCTCGTGGTAGGAGCGGATGATCTCTTCGGTGGAGTGCTCGTTGGGGTCTTTGGTGAAGAACTGCATGATGAGGCCGGTGAGGGCGCAGCCGAGGACGAGACCGGGGATGATGGCCCAGTGGTGGTGCAGGTAATAGCCTAGGACGGCGGGCCACATCTGGCGCAGGATGACGGTCGCGATGCCGGTGATGGTGAGGCCGACCAGGACGCCGATGATGGGCGCGATGATGAGCCACTTGTGGAGGTTGCGGGTGTAGGTGGCGGAGAGGTCCTGCTGGATGAGAGGGAGATATCGCTGCACGAGCGAGCCGCGAAGGGACGGGCGATGCAGCGACGGATGCGGAGATGTGTGGGTAGTTTCTTCTGGTTTCACTGTGCCTCGATATGATTGCCGTGGTTCAAAGGGTTACGTTCAAAGGGTTACGTGCAAGGGCTTGCGTTTATGGGTTTACGCTGCTGCGATGTGCTGCGATGGAAGTTCGCGCAGGCGCTCACGGCCGGTTCTGTGGGGCGAATTGCGGGCTCAGGCGGTGAACAGCTTGAGCGATTCGATGAGCCTGGGGCCTAGTTCGGAGAGCTCCCGGGTGTGGGCCTGGGTCAAGGTTTGGAGGATGCGGCTGCCTTCGGGGGTGAGCTTGAGGACGACGAGTCGGCGGTCGTGCGGGTCGCTGCCGCGGGTGATGAGGCCGGCGTCTTCGCATCGGGCGCAGAGCTCGACGGCGCTGTGGTGGCGGAGGGTGAGCCGGTCCGCGAGCCAGGCTATGGTCGTCAGGGCTCCGTGGGGGGCGGCGGCGAGCTGGAGCAGGAGCTGGTGCTGCTGGGGGGTGAGGCCGGCCTGGGTGGCGGCGTCTTCGCTGAAGTGGAGGAATTTGCGCAGGGCGTAGCGGAAGTCTGCCAGGGCATGGAGCCTTTGCTGGGCGGCGCGGCTGGTCTCTTTCGGTGGCATGGTTATATCGTAACACGATAGTGTTTATGTAGGGATTCGACCGCGGATTTGCGCGGGTTGGCGCGGATAGAAACTTAAGAGCGATTAGGGACGATAAGTGCCTTGCGGGATGACAAACAAAGGAACAGGCAAAGACAACAGCAACCGCAACCGCGGGTCCCTGCGGGATGACAAACAATAAAACAAGCAAAAGCGAAGGCGAAGGCGAAGGTAGAGGCAACAGCGAGGGCGGGGTGAGGGCGGGGGTGGTTCAGGAGATGCGGCAGATGAGGCATTTCAGGTAGGCGGTTTCGGGGAGGGTTAGGAGGGCGGGATGGTCAGGGGAGGCGCCTCGGGTTTCGAGGATCTGGACGCGGGCGGCGGCGTCGGAGGCGGCGGAGGCGATGACCTCGGTGAACTCCTGGAGCGGGACGTGGTGGGAGCAGGAGCAGGTGATGAGGGTGCCGCCGGGGCGGAGCATCCGGATGGCGCGGAGGTTGAGCTCCTTGTAGCCGCGGAGGGCGCCTTCGGCGGCGCGTTTAGATTTGGCGAAGGCGGGTGGGTCGAGGACGATGGTGTCGTACTGGCGGCCGGAGGACTGGTATTCGCGGAGGAGCTCGAAGGCGTCGGCTTCGATCCATTCGACGCGGGCGGGGAGTTCGGGGTTGAGGGCGAGGTTGCGGTCGGCTACTTCGAGGGCGGCTCGGCTGGCGTCGATGCCGGTGACCTGCCGGCAGCGCTGGGCGAGGTGGAGGGCGAATCCGCCCTGGTAGGTGCAGACGTCGAGGGCGTCGCCGTGGGCGTACCGGGCGGCGGCGGCGTAGTTGAGGCGCTGGTCGAGGAAGGCTCCGGTCTTCTGTCCGGCGCCGGCGTCGAAGTGAAAACGCAGCCCGTTGATGGTAAAGATGGTGGTGAGTTGCGGTGCCTCGGCGGCGCCGGTGTGGAGCGGGCCGGGGGAAGGTGGGGCGAGCTGCTCGAGTTCGCGGATCCTGGGGTCGGGGCGCTCCCAGAGGGTGATGGGGTCGAAGCGTTCGCGGAGGGTGTCGGTGAGGAGTTGGCGGATGTCGTCCTGGGCGGTGCCCTGGGTGAGAAGCTGGAGGATGATGAGGTCGTTGTAGCGGTCGGCGACGATGCCGGGGAGGTTGTCGGCCTCGGAGAAGAGGAGGCGGCAGGCGTCGTTCTGCATGGACTCGGGGGCGAGCTCGTCGCGCAGGGCGAGGGCGGCGAGGATGCGGTCGCGGGTTTGGGCGAGGTAGGCGGGGCGGGTGAGGGCGGGCTCGGGGGAGACGAGGCGGAGGGCGATCTGGGAGGCGGAGCTGTAGAGAGCGGTGCCGAGCGGGATGCCGCGGCTGTCGATGACGGTGAGGAGGGAGCCGGGGGGGATGGCTTCTGCTGCGGCGCTGCTGGCGGGGATGCTGGGGATGAGGGAGTCGATGTCGGAGCGGTAGACCCAGAGGTGGCCTGCGCGGAGCCGGTCGGCGGCTCGGCGGGTGATGGCTGCCGCGGGGCCGAAGGGCTGGGGAGGTGCGAGGCGCGGGGCTGGGTCTTCGGGGCTCTTGGGCATGCGTTTATGGTCGCATAGGTGGTTGGGCGCGGGTGGGTGTCGGGGATGAGCGATGATGGACGTTGGAGGCGGCGGGAGTGGGTTCGTATACGGCGGATACTGTGGATGCGGTGGTGCTGGGGGCAGGCGCGGCGGGGATGATGTGCGCGCTGGAGGCAGGGCGGCGTGGGCGGCGGGTGGTGCTGGTGGACCATGCCGAGCGCGCGGGGAAGAAGATTTTAATTTCGGGGGGTGGGCGGTGCAACTTTACCAATATTCACTGCCGGGCGGAGAACTTTCTCTCGGAGAATGAGCACTTTGCGAAGTCTGCGCTGGCGCGGTTTACGCCGGCGGAGATGGTGGCGATGGTGGAGAAGCATGGTATCCGGTACCACGAGAAGACGCTGGGACAGCTTTTTTGCGACCGGTCGGCGCTGGAGGTGGTGACGATGCTGGAGCGGGAGTGTGCGGAGGCAGGGGTGCGGACACTGTTGGGGACGAAGGTGGTGTCGGTGGTGCGGGATGGGAATTTTGTGGTGGAGACTTCGGCCGGGAGGCTTAGGGCGGGGGCGGTGGTGGTGGCGACGGGCGGGTTGTCGATTCCGAAGATGGGGGCTACGGGGCTGGGGTATGGGCTGGCGGAGCAGTTTGGGCTGCGTGTGGTGGAGTGCCGGCCGGGGCTGGTGCCGCTGGTCTTCTGTGACGAGGAGCGAGAGCGGTGGTGCGACCTGGCGGGGGTTTCGGCGGAGGTTGTGGCGGCGGCGGGCGTAGGCAGAGGGCGGGGCAGCTTTCGGGAGAAGATGCTGGTGACGCACAAGGGGTTGAGCGGGCCGGCGATGCTGCAGGTGTCGTCGTATTGGCGGCCGGGCGAGGAGGTGGTGGTGGACGTTGCGCCGGGGATGGAGGTGATGGCTCCACTGCTGGAGCGGAATGGGCGTGGCGGGAATGCCCGGCGGGACAGGGCGTCGGCGGTGGCTGCGTTGCGGGTGGCGCTGCCGGGCCGGATGGCGGAGCGGTGGATGGAGGTTCATGCTCCGGCTGACTGGACGAACGCTTCGCTGGGGGTGTTGGAGCGGGAGCTTCATGCGTGGCGCGTGAGACCCGCGGGGACCGAAGGGTATGCCAAGGCGGAGGTGACGGCGGGCGGGGTGGATACGGCGGAGCTGGACGCGAAGACGATGCAGAGCCGCAAGGTTCCGGGGCTGTATTTTATCGGCGAGGTGGTGGATGTGACGGGGTGGCTGGGGGGATACAACTTCCAGTGGGCCTGGGCATCGGGGGTGAGCGCGGGGCGGGCGGTTTGAGTGGCCGAGTGAGAGAAGGCTTACCACAGATTTCCACCGATGATACCGATTAAGAACGGGATTCGACCGCGGATTTACGCGGAGTTACACGGATAAAAGCTCAAGAACGATAAAGGCGATAGGGCCAAGGGCGGGAAGGGCGAAAGCAGCGTCGGGACAGGGGTGTCGATCCGTTCTTGATCCCCGTTATCCGCTTGATTCGTGTGATCGCGTTATCCGTTTGATCCGCGGTCGGGGCTTCGCTTTGACTGCGGGTGAAAGGCTGCGGCTTGAGGGGGGCGGTTCCCTGCCCCTTGGGATGCCGGCTGGGAAGGCGGGAGTGCGGGACCGCTTCGCTGCGCATCAGATTGGGTGACCGTGACCTGGTTGATACGGTGAGGCCGGTGGACCTGGAGGTTGGGATGGGTGCGATTCGGAGTTGTAAGGCGTGCGGGCAGATGAACCGGGTGGAGGCGAAGCACCTGGCGGATACCGGACGATGCGGCAAGTGCAAGGCCGCGTTGCCGCCAGTGGATGAGCCGCTGCAGGCTGACGATGCTTTGTTCGATGAGGTGATTGGGGGCGCGCGGGTTCCGGTGCTGGTGGACTTCTGGGCGGAGTGGTGCGGGCCGTGCCGGGCGGCTGCTCCGGAGGTGGCGCGGACGGCAGCGGATATGGCCGGCCATGCGGTGGTGCTGAAGGTGGATACGGACCGGCACCAGCAGTTGGCGGCGCGGTTCAATATTCAGGGGATTCCGAACTTTGCGGTGTTTTCGGGCGGCAGGCTGGTGAAGCAGCAGGCCGGGGTGGTGGACCATGGGGTGATGGAGGGTTGGCTGAGGTCGGCTGCGGGCGGGCAGGTTTAGAGCGATTCTCCCCTGCATTGGGCTCGCTCTCAGAAGCTGATTTTCGATGAAGGTCTATCGCGGTCTGCCCTCCTGCCTGGGCTGTGCCTGGGGTTGAGGACGCGGTTCGGGAGCCGGTCTGGCCTGAGGCATCGGCTGCGGACGCGGCTCTGCCTGGCGCTGGGGCTGCTGCTGGGGCATGGGGCGGGCTTGTGGCTGGGGACGGAACTGCGGCTGTGCCGGTCGTTCCTGCGGCTGCGGCCTCACCTGCTGCGGGACAGGTCTGTTCTGGGGTTGCTGTCGGGGCTGCTGCTGAAAGGGTCTGTTTTGCGGCTGAATGGGCCTTACCTGTGGCTGCTGCGGCCTGTTCTGGGGTTGAACGGGACGGACCTGCGGCTGTCCGGGTCTATTTCCCGGTTGTCCGGGACGGTTATCGGGCTGAAGGGGCCGTGCTCCTGGGCCGCCTGGTTGTCCGGGCCGGTTGTCGGGCTGACCTGGCCGAAGTCCGGGTTGCGCCGGTCGATTGTAAGGCTGTCCTGGGCGATTCTCGTTGAATCCGGGTCTCGTCTGCTGTCCGTGCGAGGGCTGTCCAGGTGCGGGCTGCCCTGGACGTAAGGGCTGCACGGCGGGCCGGTTATTCGGCTGGCCGGGTCTGTTCTGCGGCTGGCCGGGTTGTCCGGGCCGGTTGTTTGGCTGGCCTGTCTGGCCGGGCCGGTTCTGCCCCGCGAAGTTGGGCCGCTGCAGACCGGGTTGGGCGGGGATGGGGCGCGGTGAGGCGACGATGGCCGGACGCCCCTGGTTCTGCTTGTAGAACTGCTGGCGGTTCTGGGCCGCCTCGCGCTGGTTCTGCAACTGGGTTGTCATGGGCGGAATGCGTTGCTCCCGCATGGCGGCCAGTTCAGCCGGCCGGGGACGTGCTGTGATGCCGCCCCTGCCGCCGTTGTAGGAGATTCGCCGGTCGATGTTTGTGTTGTTGACCACGACCGTGCGGTTATAGACATGCGTGATCCGGTTGACGTTGATGCGGTTTACCGTCCGGTTGTAGTAGAAGTTGTTTCCGTTCCAGTAGCCGCCGTGGTATCCCTCGCCTGTATAGCCGAAGCCGTAGAAGACGCCGCCGTAGAAGCCGATGTGCCGTCCCCAGAAGCCGCGATGGAAGCCGTACCGGCCGCCGTAGAAGCCCCAGTATCCGGGCGTCCACAAGGCCCCGATATACGGCGGAGCGCACCATGCGCCGGGAATCCAGTAGTATCCGGCCGGATTGTAGCCCCAGTAGCCGGGGGTCCAAAGATAGTTGGGCTCGGGCGCCTCGGGCTGCTCATAGACGGGAAGCGGCGGCGGGGGCTGGTCCGCATACTCGACCGGCGGGCTCTGGTCGTCTTCGCCGTTGTCGTTGTAGGCGTAGTTCGGGCTGGCCTGATATCCCTGCTGGTTCGGGTCGGTGGGGTATCCCTGGCCCGGGGGCGGCGGCGCGCCCTGCTGGGGTCCGTACTGGTCTCCGCTCTGCTGGGCCGGCGCCTGCGCCCGAGCTGCAAGCACCCGTGCGGGAGCGTAAGGCTGCTGCGGCTGGCCTTCGGTGCCCGGTTCGCTCGCGGCTCCAGCATCTCCGGAGCCAACGGGAGCCATGTTGGCATCTGCCGGATCGGGTCCTGAGTTGGCGGGCGCGGCCGCAACTTCCGCGGTCTTGCGGCAGCCGGAGATGCCCGCTGCGCCGACCAGCATGGCGATTCCGAGCGAGATACTGAAGGCGAGCCTGGGAACTACCTTGAAGGCGAGCCTGGTTACGACATTGACCATACGTGCATTCTCCTGGCCTGCCTGCGGCCCTGAACCATCTATCTGCGACCGGGCGTTGAACATACGATGCGCTTTGCCGTGGTCTTTGCAGTTCCGGGCAATTGTAGCGGGCCTGTCCGGCGGTTGACGAGACGGTCCGGTCGGCGCGCGGCGGGGATTGGAAAACTCCCCTTACCGTGGCCGCCCCACTCGCAGTAAGATAATTCTCGAATGGCAGGCTGTCTTCCCAACACGAAGCGCTTTCGCCACGGTCGCCCGGACCGGGGCCGACCCTAGCCGCACGCCTGCGAACGCCGCGCGCTTTCTGAGTGAATTCCACGCAATCCGGTACGCTTCAGAGGTTGCGATTGCAGGCCCGAAGCGCCTTCCGGGCCCGAAGTGATTTCAGGAACCACGCTCCCCGACCCCTGGCCCCCTACCTTGCGCTCCCGCGAGCGCCTTTGGAGAAGAAGACACTATGCCGAACCAATCTCATCCCAATTCTTTCAAGAGTCAATCGACCCTGACCTCCGGCTCCAAAGCCTACGGCATCTTCCGCCTGAAGGCCCTTGAAGCGACGGGCGCCGACCTCAGCAAGCTTCCATTTTCGCTTCGCATCCTGCTTGAAAACCTGCTTCGCCATGAAGACGGCCGCACCGTGACCGCGGACGATATCCGCTTTCTTGCGAGCTGGGACGCGAAGGCCGAGCCGTCGAGAGAGATCGCCTATATGCCGGCCCGGGTGCTGATGCAGGACTTTACGGGCGTTCCCGCCGTGGTCGACCTGGCGGCGATGCGGGACGCGATGCGTGCGTTGGGCGGCAATCCGGACGCGATCAAGAAGATCAACCCGCTGCAGCCCGCGGAGCTGGTCATCGACCACTCCGTCCAGGTGGATGAGTTCGGCACGACGCGGGCCTACGACCTGAACGCCGCGCTCGAATTTCAACGCAACCGCGAGCGCTACGCCTTTTTGAAGTGGGGCCAGACGGCCTTCAACAACTTCTCCGCCGTGCCGCCGGGCATGGGCATCTGCCACCAGGTGAACCTTGAATACCTCGCCCGCGTGGTCTTTACGACGCAGCCGGATGCGAGCGGCACGACCTATGCTTATCCCGACACGCTGGTCGGCACCGACTCGCACACGACGATGGTGAACGGTCTCGGCGTGCTGGGCTGGGGCGTGGGCGGCATTGAGGCCGAGGCCGCGATGCTGGGCCAGCCGGTCTCCATGCTGGTTCCGCAGGTGGTCGGCTTCAAGATGACGGGCAAGCTGAAGGAGGGCACTACCGCGACCGACCTGGTGCTGACCGTGACCGAGATGCTGCGCAAGTTCGGCGTGGTCGGCAAGTTCGTCGAGTTCTACGGCCCCGGGATCGCGGAGCTTCCTTTGGCGGACCGCGCCACCATCGCCAACATGGCTCCGGAGTACGGCGCCACCTGCGGGATCTTCCCGGTGGATGCTGAAACGCTTCGCTATCTCACGCTGACTGGCCGTCCGGCGGACCAGATCGCCCTGGTGGAGGCCTACTACCGCGAGCAGGGCCTGTTCCATACGGCCGACGCGCCCGAGGCCGTCTACTCCGCGACCATCTCGCTCGATCTGGCCACCGTGGAGCCCAGCGTCGCCGGCCCGAAGCGCCCGCAGGACCGGGTCGCGTTATCGCGGGCAGGCGCAAGCTTCCAGGAGCAGCTGCCCGCGCTGCTGGGACCGAACGGCAACAAACACGCCGTGCGCCAGATGGTTCGCTGGGAGGGTGAGGGCGGGCATGCGAGCGCCTCGGGCGATGTCACGAGCTCGGTCGGAGCCTCCGCGCCTGTGGTCGAGTCGCCCGTGGTGCCTGTGATCACGATCGGGAGCGGAGGCGAGAATATCCCCAGCCTCGAAGCCCCGCATGTGTCGGTTAAATCGCGCTTCGGCGTGGACCCGGACAAGTATCTGGACCACGGGTCGATCGTGATTGCGGCGATCACCTCCTGCACCAACACCTCGAACCCTTACGTGATGATGGCCGCCGGGCTGCTGGCGAAGAAGGCCGTGGAGAAGGGTTTGCGCACTCCGCCCTGGGTGAAGACCTCGCTTGCGCCGGGATCGCGCGTGGTGACGGACTACTACCTGAAGTCCGGCCTGCTGCCGTATCTGGACGAGCTGCGATTCCAGGTGGTCGGGTACGGCTGTACGACATGCATCGGCAACTCCGGCCCGCTGCCGACCGACGTCTCGAAGTCGATTGAAGACCACGGACTGGTGGCCGTCTCGGTGCTCTCGGGGAACCGCAATTTTGAAGGCCGCATCTCGCCTGAGGTCCGGGCCAACTACCTGATGAGCCCGCCGCTGGTGGTCGCGTATGCGCTGGCCGGCCACATTGGCCACAACTTCGACACGGAGCCGCTGGGCCACGATAAGGAAAATCAGCCCGTGTACCTCAAGGACATCTGGCCCACGCAGGCGGAGGTCTCGGCGGTCGTCAACTCGTCGATCGACTCCGAGATGTTCCGCCACCAGTACAGCACGGTCTCCGATGGCGACCAGAACTGGCAGAGCCTGAAGTTTCCGCAGGGCGACACCTACGGCTGGGAGCCCGACTCGACCTACATCCGCAAGGCGCCTTACTTCGATGGCATGACCGCGACGCCTGCGCCGGTTGAGGACATCCATGGAGCACGTGTTCTGGCTATGCTGGGAGATTCGGTGACGACGGACCATATCTCCCCCGCGGGTTCGATCAAGCTGAACGGCCCGGCGGGCAAGTACCTGACCGAGCATGGCGTTAAGCCGTCGGACTTCAACAGCTACGGCTCGCGCCGGGGCAATCATGAGGTGATGGTCCGGGGGACGTTCGCCAATGTAAGGCTGCGCAACCGGCTTGCGCCCGGGACCGAGGGCGGCGTGACGCGGCTGCTCCCCGAAGATATTCCGATGTCGATCTACGATGCGTCGGTGGAGTATGCCAAGCGCGGCACACCGCTGGCGATCCTGGCGGGCAAGGAGTACGGGTCGGGTTCATCGAGGGACTGGGCGGCGAAGGGTCCGCGGCTGCTGGGCATCCGCTTCGTGATCGCCGAAAGCTACGAGCGCATCCACCGCTCGAACCTGGTGGGCATGGGGATTCTTCCGCTGCAGTTCCTGCCCGGCCAGAACGCCGAAACGCTGCACCTGACAGGCGAGGAGGTCTTCGCCATCGGGGATGCGCCGGGGCAGTTGCGCACGGTGCTCGAAGGCAAGTTCGCCAACGGGAAGCTCGTTACCGTCTTCGCCGAATCGGACCTGGGCAAGACGATTCAGTTCTCCGCTACAGTGCGGATCGATACGCCGCAGGAGATTCTTTATTACCAGAACGGCGGCATTTTGCAATATGTGCTTCGGCAGCTCGCGGGGAAGGGATAGACTTCGATCCTGTGAATCCGCTGTCCTGCCGGACGGGCCCGCTACGCTTAGTCACCCACAAACGAAGACCTGTTTGTGGGGGCCCGATTCGCGCGGTCACTTCGTGACTTGTGTCCCTTGTCTTGACTGCGTCGACTGCATAGGCCCTCCCGTTGGTCGGGATGAATACCGGTGTAGGCCGGTTGGACAGGCGCGCTAAACTAGACGGATGCTCTCACGGCTCTACGCCAAGTGGATGTTCTCCTGGGAGACCGCCCTCACGACCCGCGATACCAACCGGATCGTGCGGCCGCTGGAGTGGGGCTTCGACTGGCTGAAGGACTTCTCGCCCGTTGCCACCGAAGCCGACCCGCACCTCTCCGACTTCGACCGGATGATCGCGGTCAATAACGACATCATCGCGCGCGCCGACCAGTTCTTCGGCTACGAAACTCCGCGGGACTTCCGGCTCGAACGGCGGCATCCTCAGCTCTTTCCGACCAACGTCCGCCCCGAGACGCTGCAGCAGGATGCCGAACTCCGCCGGCAGGCCGAGACCGGCGAGATGGAAGAGGCCGAGTTCCTGCGCTTCACCTCGCCCGTCCGGTCGCTGTACCCGGAGAACGATAGCGTCAACGCCCGCTGGTATCCGGCGCATCCGGATTCGCAGAAAGGCAAGCCCCGGCAGGCGATGATCGTGATGCCGCAGTGGAACGCCGACGCCTTCAGCCACAACGCGCTCTGTACCCTGTTCAACCGGTTCGGCATCTCGTGCCTGCGACTCTCGAAGCCGTATCACGACATCCGGCGACCGGCCGAGCTGGAACGCTCCGACTATGCCGTGAGCGCCAACGTGGGCCGCACCACCCAGGCCTGCCGACAGGCGGTCGTGGACATTCGCAGCTGCGTTGACTGGCTGCAATCGCAGGGCTACGAGCAGTTCGGGGTGCTGGGCACGTCGCTTGGGAGCGCCTATGCCTTTATCGCCGCGGCGTTCGATCCCCGCATCCAGGTCTGCGCGTTCAACCATGCGTCCACCTGGTTCGGCGACGTCGTGTGGACGGGTCAGTCGACACGCCACATCCGCGCCGCGTTCGAGCAGGCGGGCCTGACGCAGGACCAGCTTCGGCAACTCTTCTCCGGCGTCAGCCCAATGGCTTATATGGACCGCTTTGCCGCCAATCCACGCCAGGTGCTGGTCGTCCACGCTACCTACGACCTCACGTTCCTGCGCGAGTTCTCGCTCGACGTCCTGACCAACTTCGATCGCCACCATGTTGACTATGTCTCGAAGGTGCTTCCCTGCGGCCACTACACCACGGGCGAAACCCCGTACAAGTACATCGACGGCTGGTATCTGGGCAGCTTCGTCTACAAGGCCTTCAAACGCCTGGGGCAGAACCGTCTTGCCGGGCGGTCCGCTTAGGGGAGCTCTGATTGAAGCTTTCGAAGCCGTTGAGATTCGGATTGAGCTGAGATCCGTGGACGGGAAGAGACAAGAGTGAAAGACAGCGGGTTTCTCCACTGCGCAGCGCGGTGAGGCTGCGCTGCTTCGGTCGAAATGACAGGTTGGTGGGGCTCGGACCTGAAGCACGACTTGAGTCAGAGGTTCCTTAGGCCGGATTTCGGTTGGGTATGCGTCAGCTCGCAAGTAAGCATAGCCAATCAAGCCGCAAACTTCTGCACGTACTGTGCAAACTCCAACAACGTTCGTGCTGTTGAATTTGTTCAGAGCTACAGGTTCCTCGGCGTCGTCCTTCTCCGTTCCTGATCCGCCCTCATCCGTGACATAAAATACCTCCATGCCCATCGACCTGAACGCCACCCTCGCCTCCGAGGACCCCGAGATCGCTGCCCAGATCGAACACGAGGTCGCCCGCCAGCACGAGGGTCTCGAGATGATCGCCTCAGAGAACTTCGTCAGCCGCGCTGTGCTGGAGGCCGCCGGCACCGTCTTCACCAATAAGTACGCCGAAGGCTACCCGGGCAAGCGCTACTACGGCGGCTGCGAGTATGCCGATGTGGTTGAAAACATCGCCCGCGACCGTGCGAAGCAGCTCTTCGGCGCCGACCATGCCAACGTCCAGCCCCACTCCGGCTCGCAGGCCAATGCCGCCGCTTATATGACGCTGCTGACGCCCGGCGACTGCATCCTCGGGCTCGATCTGGCGCATGGCGGCCACCTGACTCACGGGCACAAGCTCAACTTCTCCGGCAAGCTCTACCGCGTGGTGGGCTACCAGGTCCGCAAAGACACCGAAGTGATCGACTACGACGAGCTTGAAGCGCTGGCTCTGCGCGAAAAGCCGAAGATGATTATCGGCGGCGGAAGCGCGTATCCGCGCCAGTTCGACTTTCCCAGGATGCGGCAGATCGCGGACAAGGTGGGAGCGTGCCTCCTGATCGACATGGCGCACTTCGCCGGTCTGGTCGCCGGAGGAGCGCACCCCTCGCCCGTGCCCCACGCCCATGTCGTGACGACGACCACGCACAAGACGTTGCGCGGCCCACGCAGCGGCCTGATCCTGTGCCAGCAGCAGTTCGCCGCCGGCATTGACCGCAGCGTCTTTCCCGGCCAGCAGGGTGGCCCGCTGATCCACGTGGTCGCGGCCAAGGCGGTGGCCTTCAAGGAGGCGCTGCAGCCGGAGTTCTCGGTCTATGCACACCAGGTCGTCGCGAATGCCAAGGTTCTGGCCGAAGCATTGGCCGCCGAAGGCTATCGCGTCATCTCGGGCGGTACAGACACGCATCTTGTCCTGATCGACGTCTTCCAGAAGGGGATGCTCGGCTCCGAGGCCGAAGCCGCGCTGGGCGAAGCCGGCATCACGGTGAACAAGAACGCAATCCCTTACGACACGAACCCGCCCATGAAGCCCAGCGGCATCCGCATCGGCACTCCGGCCCTGACCACGCGCGGCATGAAAGAGCCGGAGATGCGCGTCATTGCCAGCTGGATCGCGGAGGCGCTGGAACACCGCGCTAACCCGGCGAAGCTGCATCCGATACGAAACCGGGTGCGCGAGATGGCCGAGCGCTTCCCGCTGTATAACTGGCTGCGCAACATCTGAGCGCGATTCGGTTTCGTACGATCCGAGGAGCAGGCCGAAACATCGACAGGAGACAAGACCATGGCAATGCAGATGACAACCTGGCTGCTGGCAATCCCGCTCCTCGGCATCGCGACCGGCATGAGGACCATGACCTCGATGGCGGTGCTGTGCTGGTTCGCGTGGCTCGGGTACCTGCCGGTAAAGAGCACATGGGCGTTCTGGACCGCGAGCCTCGCCTCGGTGATCATCTTCACGCTGCTCGCGCTGGGCGAGTACATTGGCGACAAGCTGCCGAGCACGCCAAACCGCACCTCCCCGGGACCATTGATCGCACGATTCGTCTTCGGCGGCCTGGTTGGCGCGATCGTCGCTGTCGGGCTCAGCGGCTCCAGCCTGGAGGCGGGCCTTCTGGCGCTGGTCGGCGTCGCCATCGGCGCATTCGGGGGCATGCACCTGCGCCGCGAACTGGTGGAACGCATCGGCTGCAAGGACTGGCACATCGCCCTTGCGGAGGACGCCGCCGCCATTCTCTTTGCCGTCGTCGGCATGGGCATCGTCACGGGATGAACCGGCGACGTTGACGCTCGGCTGCGGCGTGGGCGTTTCGCGGAATCCTTTGCCCGGCAGGCCGCCTCATCGTCTACACTTGCGTAGCGAATTCGCGCCACATTTATAGACAGCGAAAAATAAGACCTTCAGAAAGAGGAACGACCCCTATGCTCACCCCCACTCTCATCAGCGTTATCGTCACGCTGATTGTTGTCGGCCTTGTGCTGTATCTAATCGGCCTGATTCCGATGGACGGAACCATCAAGCAGATCATCCGCATTGTCGTCATTATCGCCGTGATCATCTGGCTGCTGCAGACCTTCGGCCTGCTGGGATCGCTGGGCCTGCACAATCATCCTGTAACTACTCGTTGACGACTCCATCTGTAACTACTCGTTGACGACTCCATGTGAATAGCCGGATAGCGCAGAGGATCTCTAGAAGCTTGTTGTCCTGCCGGACGGGCCCACTGCGCTTCGTCACCCCACAAACGAAGACCTGTTTGCGGGGACCCCGATGCGCGGTCACTTCGTGACTTGTGTACGGGTCTTGACCACATCGACTGCGTGGGGCCTCCCGTTGGTCGGGATAAAGACCAAAGCCCGATGTACATCGAATGGCTCTCATCC
Organism: Edaphobacter sp.; assembly: GCA_965277265.1. GTDB lineage: Bacteria > Acidobacteriota > Terriglobia > Terriglobales > Acidobacteriaceae > Edaphobacter. The sequence goes on along the minus strand of CBDICF010000003.1, from coordinate 2,372,270 downwards.
GTCTTTATCCCTCTTATCCTCGTTACGTCTTAATCCGTGTTCCTCCGCGCCAATCCGCGGTCGCTCAGAGGCCGAGCGCTATTTGGCCGAGGAGGACGACGTTGAGCGTCAGGATGATGGCTACGGCGGACCATCCGGCTATGCGGGTTCGGCGCGCGCTGGCGAAGGTAGTCATGACGGAGGCGCGGCTGGTGAGGATGAGCAGCGGGATAAGCGCAAACGGCAGCGCGAAGCACAGGACCACCTGCGAGAGGAGCAGGATCTTGAGCGGGTCGAGGCCGACGGCGATTACCACGATTGCGGGAACGATGGTGATGAGCCGCCGCAGGAAGATGGAGAATTTGATATCGAGGAAGCCTTCGATGATGACCTGGCCGGCCATGACGCCGACGGTGGAGGACGAGAGCCCGGAGCAGAGGAGGGCGACGGCGAAGACGGTGGCGGCGGCCGGACCGAGCAGCGGAGCCAGGGTGCGGTGGGCCTGCTCGATCGTGGTGACGGGGTTGGAAAGATGACCGAAGGCGACGGCGGCCATGACGATCATGGCGGAGTTGATGAGCCAGGCGCCGTTCATGGCGACGAAGACGTCGATGAGCTCGAAGCGAAGGTAGCTTTTTCGGCGTGAGCGGCCAGCGACCTTCGGCTTCTTGGTGAGCTCCTGCAGGCGCGGCTGGACGAGCGCGGAGTGCAGGTAGACGACGTGCGGCATGACGGTTGCGCCGAGCATGGCGACCGCGACGTACAGGCTGCCGTGCAGGTTGGCCGGGTCGAGCGTGGGGACGAGGGTGTGGAAGGCGGCGCGCTTCCAGTCGGGATGGACGAGGAAGACCTCGAAGCCGTAGCAGAGGCCGATGACGCCGACGAAGGCCATGATGCCGCGCTCCAGCCACTGGTAGCCGGCAAGGTCGAGCGCGAGGATGAGGAAGACCGCTACGGCGGAGACCAGGGACGCTGCCAGGAGAGTGCCGGTGCGGGTCCAGCCGTGGGCGAGGAGCATGGGCCCGGCGAGCAGGTAGAAACCGAGGGCGGCGCCGAGAAACTCGGCCAGGTCGGTGGCGACGGCGGAGACCTCGGCGGCGATCCAGAGGAAGATGGTGACGGGCCTGGAGAAGTGCCTGCGGCAGTTCTGCGGCAGGGTGAGGCCGGTGACGATGCCCAGTTTGGCCGAGAGGTACTGGATGAGAATGGCCATGGCGTTGGACCAGAGCAGGACCCAGAGGAGCCGGTAGCCGAACCTGCTGCCGCCTTCGATGTTGGCGGCGAAGTTGCCGGGGTCAATGTAGGCGACGGAGGCGACGAAGGCGGGGCCGAAGTAGCTCCACATCTCGTGGCGGCGGAAGCCGGGTAGCAATCTGCTTCGGACGCTCCCGGCTGGAGTTGTGGGGGCCAAGGCGGGGGCGACGGTGCTGGAAGCGGCGGTCTGCGCCGCGGCTGAGTGAGCGAGATTCGTGGACGAACCCCCCGCCGGATTGCTGGATTTTGACTGCTCCCCCATTGTGACCAGTATAGAGACGCATTGCGGGATTGCGCACGACTGTTGCAGGCCGGGCCCGCTACGCTTCGTCACCCCACAAACGAAGAACGGTTTGCGGGGATCCCCGATTCGCGGTCACTTCGTGATTTGTATACCGGCCTCGGCCACATCGGATGCACAGGGCCTCCGGTTGGTCGGGATGAAGATGCGGCACCTGTTTCTGACCTGGTTTCTGGGTCGGTTGGTGCTGTTGCGGGGTCTTGTTTGAGAATGGGGGTGCGGGGCTGGAGCGCAGGGAGACGGGAGCGGACAGATGAAGGTGACGCTGGGGGCGGTGGGGGTGCGGCGGGGACGGGTGAAGACGGAGGCCGGGGAGCGGCTGTTTGACGACTATCTGAAGCGGGTGGGGCACTATGTGGAGTGCGAGGCCAGGGAGTTCGCGTCGGAGGGGGCGCTGCTGGAGTGGCTGGAGCGGCAGGGGACGCGGAGTGCGGGATATGCGATTCTACTGGACAGCCGCGGGCGGGAGTTGAGCTCGGAGGAGTTTGCGGAGCGGCTGGGGAAGCTACGGGACGGCGGGATCCAGCGTGTGGTGGCGGCGATCGGGCCGGCGGATGGGTGGTCGGCGGGGGCTCGGGAGCGGGCGGACCTGCTGTGGTCGCTGGGGCGATTGACGCTGCCGCATGGACTGGCGCGGGTAGTGATGGCGGAGCAGGTGTACCGGGCGATGACGATCCTGGCGGGGCATCCGTATCACTCGGGGCATTGAAGCAGGTTCAGGCAGGGGAAGGAAGGCTTACCACCGATTTTCACCGATGAAACCGATTAAGGCGGATAGGGCTGGGTGGTTGGGCTGGGCAAAGTTCTCGGTGGTGTGTAGGGCATTAACCGCAGGTCCCTTCGGGATGACAAGCAACAGGGCGGGCAGCAGCTTTGTTCGTGTTTATTCTTCGATGCGGGCGTGTTTGGCTTTGCGGGGGCGGGCGGTTGGGTTTTCGGCGACGCATTTATCTGAGACGCGCTGGGGGGTGGCGCATTTGCCGGCGGCGGCGCGGGTGAAGGCGCGGTAGAGGCGGTCGACGTCGATTCGGGATTCGCCCTGGGATTTGCGGCCATCGCGCTCCAGGGCGGAGTGCATGGCGGAGAGGAGCTCGGAGCGGAGTTCGTGAAAAATCCTGTCTATGTAGATGTACGGCAATCGACCTCCCTTGGCCTGGCTGCTATGGGCCGGCTGCTATTGGAAACGATACATTGAGGCGGGGGATTCAGCCGGGCTTCGTGCCTGGACTGCCTTGAGAAGACAAGGCCCGACTGCGAGGGTTCGGGAGAATGCGGAGTGAAACCCGGGTGTGACTTCGCGGGTGGACGTGTCGCACCGAAGTGTTGCACGGTGCCATCGACTTCGATATGGTTTGGGTTTCGGGTGGAGGAGATTTTTTATGGTTTTGAAGAGTACGTCGCGGCGGTCGTTTGTGAAGGCGTCTGCGCTGGCGGCTTCGGCTGCGGCGCTGGGGGGACGGAGACTGCTGGGCCAGACGGCTGCGGGTGAGCTCTCGCGACTGGCGGATGCGCGGATCGAGATACTGCCGGGGGAGCCGGTCGGGACGATTTCGCCGGAGATCTACTCGCACTTTATCGAACACCTGGGCGGGGTGATCTATGACGGGGTGTGGGTGGGCGAGGGCTCGAAGATCGCGAACGAGGGTGGGATTCGGAGGTCGTTTATCGAGGCGATGCGGGCGGTGAAGGCTCCGGTGCTGCGTTGGCCGGGAGGGTGCTTCGCGGACAGCTACGACTGGCGGGACGGGATTGGGCCGGCGGCGAAGAGGCCCGCGCGTACGGCGTTCTGGAAGCAGCAGGAGAGCAACCGGTATGGGCTGCATGAGTTTATGGAGACGTGCCGGGCGATTGGGTGCAAGCCATACCTGGCGGCGGATGTGCGGTCGCTGCCGGCGCGGGACTTTTACCAGGAGATGGAGTACTGCAACGCTCCGGCGGGGGATGTGGCGTCGGGTTCTGCGGCGAAGGCTGTGCCGGATGCGCTGGCGGCGGAGAGAGCGGCGAATGGAGACAGGGAGCCGTTCGACGTGGATCTGTGGGGGGTGGGGAATGAGAGCTGGGGGTGTGGGGGGGAGATGACGCCGGAGGAGTATGCGGCGGCGTTTCGGCGGTATACGGCGTGGACTCCGGAGTATGGGGGGAAGACTCCGCGGTTTGTGGCGGTGGGGCCCAATGGAGACGATGTGGACTGGACGGCGAGGCTGTTTCAGGCGCTGGAGGCGAATCCGGAGCGGAGGCATGTGTGGGGGCTGTCGGTGCACTACTATACGTCGGGGTCGGCGTTGAAGTTTGCGGGCGGCGATGCGCTGAAGTTCAACGACGACGACTACTATGACCTGCTGGCGCGGGCGAGCATTATGGAACGGGTGGTGACGGACCACTGGCGGGCGATGGCGCAGCACGGCGAGAACGCCAACGGGGAGGGAACCGGCGGCGGGGCAAGACCGAAGGTGAAGCTGGTGGTGGATGAGTGGGGAGCATGGTATGGCAAGGGGACAGAGCTGGGGCCCGGATATAACCTGTCGCAGCAGTCGACAATGCGCGATGCTCTGCTTACGGGGATTACGCTGGACGTGTTTCAGCGGAATGCGGAGAAGGTGGGGATGGCGAATGTGGCGCAGACGATCAACTGCATCCACTCGCTGATGCTGGCCGAGGGAGACCGGTTTACGGTGACGCCCGCGTTCCATGTGTTCCGGATGTATATGCCGCATCGGGGGGCGCAGGCGGTGCGGGCGGAGTTTATGGCGGCGGGAATTGCGAATCCGCTGGCGAAGGCGGCGATTGCGGCGGGAGGCAATAGCGCGCGGGGGTCGCTCGATGCATTGAAGGTGCTGGCGGGGTTGAGCGGGTCGGCATCAATTTCGACCGAGGGCGGGGGCAAGGAGGTGACGCTGACGGTGGTGAATCCGCACCTGGAGCAGGCGATGACGACGGAGATTGTGGTGCACGGCGCGGCGATTGCGGAGGCGGACGGAACCGTGCTGCACGAGGCGGACGTCCATGCGCATAACGACTTCGACCATCCGGATGCGGTGCAGCCCAGGGCGGCAATGGTGGGCAGGGCGGCGGCGGGTCGGCTGATGCATACGTTTCCTCCGGCCAGCGTGACGGCGCTGCGATTGCGGCTTGGGTAGGCTGGGCGCGTATTTCGAAGAGCGTGTCCTGCCGAACGGGCCCGCTCCGCGCGGGGCGGTCACTTCATGACGTGTATACCTTGTCTGGGCGGCCGGGCTGCATAGGCCCTCCCGTCGGTCGGGATCAACATCGGTGTACATCGGTTGGGCCGATATCCGAGCACGATGCTGGCCATCTGAATAAAGGTTGCACCATAATTGGTTCATGTCGCTAAATTATTGTGGAATATAGGGCTTTTGAGCCTAGGCTGGTGGCGGAGCATTTCTATGCCCAAAGGAGATTCACCATGCAGAAGTCCGTCCGTAACCTCGCGCTCGCCACCGCCCTTCTTCTCACCGCTGCTCCGATGTTTGCCAACATCATGGGCGGTCAGCCCCATCCACAGGGCAACGTTCTGTCCTTCAGCGACTATGCCAGCATCGCACTGAGCTTCTTCGGTCTGTAAATTGATGAATGAAGCAAATCCTGCGAGGCAGGGATGAAGCTATCAGCATTGGATGACATCCTATGGGCGGCGACCGTCGCCGGCAACGCCGCCTTGTTTCTTGTGCTGCTGGTTCGCAGTTGCTGGCGGAAGTTCCCTGTTTTCACCGCTCTGGCGGGATATCAGGTACTTGTAAGCTCGATACTTTTCCTGATTTTGCGACATGGAACGCGGCACAGCTACACGGTCGGGTATTGGATCGTGGCGGCGGGCGATGTCCTGCTTCAACTGGCGCTGGTGTTTGAGATTGCGCGCGTGGTGCTGCGTCCTACGGGGACCTGGGTTCGCGACGCGCGCTTCTCCTTCATCATGGCAGGTGCGGGCGGCGCCCTTGCTGCCATCTTGCTGTGTCTGACGGTGAAGCCGCTCGCATATTCGACGCTTGGTATCTGGGAGATCCGTGCGAATCTGTTCACTGCCCTGCTGGACTGCGAGCTGTTCATGGCGATGCTGTATGCTTCGAATCGGCTGGGGCTGCAGTGGCGGAATCATGTGATGGGATTGGCCCAGGGCCTGACTGTGTGGGCTTTCGGGGGTGTGGTCAGCGATTTGGCCCACATTATCTTTGGCTGGTCGCGGCAGTTCGAAGTTTTCGACCGTCTCTTACTGCTGATTTATGTCGCGGTGCTGGTATTTTGGGCAGTCACCTTCTGGCGGCCGGAACACGAGCGGGCTCCATTATCTGCGGAAATGCGCGATTATCTCGTTGACCTGCACAGCCGGGTGCAATACGATCTTGAGACGGTTGCACGCAAGCGAAACTCTTTGTGAATTTATGGCGACTCTAGTTATCCTCTCGATGGTTACCGGCCTGCTTGGGTTTGCGCTGGTGCGCTCCAACATCATGGCGGCGAAGCTGGCGCGCTGCTCGTGGGAGGATCTGGTGGGCAAGCTGCATCCCATTGAGAGCGAAGGCGTGACGCTGGTGGCGCTGGATTACCTGGAGCCGGGCGGGAGATCGGGCGCGGCGGCCGGCAACGACCAGCTTCGGCTGGAGCCCGAGACGATGTGGACCATGCTGGGCGGCCTGGAAGGGTTGCAACGCATGCGCGAGAACGCCGGGGTGTTGATTGCGCTGGCCTCGTATGTGGAGCGGTGGAACTTCGACGAGGGCGTGGTGATTGCCGAACGGATGCGTCGCGACGGCCTGCAGTTGAGGCGGGCAGTAACGCGTGTGATGATCGGGACGTTTCTGGGCAGAGGCCGGGTGCGGATCCCCTTTTATCTGCATGAGGCGGCTTCTTCGTACTACCTGATGCGGCAGCGGCTGCTGGCGCTGTACCGGGCGAACCACGTGGGGCTTTATCCGCTGCTGGCCGAAGCGGTTTAGGGCTTACCTGCGATAGCTCCAACGGCAACCGTAGGTCCCTGCGGGATGACAAACAAAAGAACAGGCAACAACAACGGCAGGCGGCAGCCGCAGGTCCCTGCGGGATGACAACCAAGAGAACAGGCGGCCAATCGTTACAATGGACAGGTACAGGCTGAGAGGATATGCAGAGCGATGACCTGGTTCAAACGCGAAGATAACGAGATCGTCAACGATTCGGAGAAGACGGTTCGAACCGAGGGGCTGTGGACGCGCTGCCCGGTTTGCGGGAAGACGCTGTTCAAGGCCGACCTGGAGACGAATCAGCAGGTGTGTCCGAGCTGCGGCCACCACTTCAAGATGGATGCGCGGGCCCGGATCGCGGAGCTGCTGGAGCCGGGGTATGAGCTGGTGGACCTGGAGCTGCGGTCGACCGATCCGCTGCAGTTTACCGATTTGAAACCGTACAGCAGGCGGCTGGCGGAGGCACAGCAGAAGACCGGGCTGAACGATGCGATTGTGAACGCGGTGGGGATGATGGGGCCTCATGCGGTGGTGCTCAGCGTGATGGAGTACAGCTTTATCGGCGGGAGCATGGGGTCGGTGGTGGGAGAGACGATTGCGCGGGCCGTGGACCGGGCGCTCGATACGGGGCATCCGCTGATTATCGTCTCGGCTTCGGGCGGGGCGCGGATGATGGAAGGGATCGCCTCACTGATGCAGCTGGCGAAGGTGTCGGCGGGGCTGGCGCGGATGGATGATGCGAAGATTCCCTATATCTCGGTGATGACGGACCCGACGACGGGTGGGGTGACGGCGAGCTTTGCGATGCTGGGCGACCTGAATATCGCGGAGCCGGGAGCGCTGATCGGGTTTGCCGGGCCGCGGGTGATCGAACAGACGATCCGGCAGAAGCTGCCGCCGGGGTTTCAGCGATCGGAGTTCCTGCTGGAGCATGGGTTTCTAGATGCGATCGTTCCGCGCAAGAAGATGAAGCCATACCTGGTGGAGGCGCTGGGCTGGATGACCGGGCGGGCGGCTGATCCGGCTTGATGGCTCGCGATGCGGTTCGGGCTGGGTGCAGGAAGGCTACCAACGATTTGCACCGATGGGATCGATTAAGAACAGGCAAACGCTCCGACCGCGGATGGGCGCGGAGAGACGCGGATAAAGATTTTGAGGGGCGATATCGGCCAGGCGTTCCAGATGGTGATGGTAATGGCGGCTGGTAGTTAGGATTGTCGGGATGAAGACTGGTGTACATCGGTTGGAGCACCGCTTTATCTCTTCAGGGCTTCTACGGTGATGTGCGCCTGCATGGTGTGGGTTGTGCCCGGTGCGAGCGTCACGGCGTTCGCGGCTGCATTGACCGTTTCAAGCGCCAGAAACTCATGCCACTCGCTGGGATCGAGGTCGGGTAGCTTCTGCGCGCCGGACTCCCACGGATTCCAGACCACGGTGGTGTTGGAGTTGGTCTTGGCAACCCGGATGCTGCGTCCGGCGGGTGGGTCGTGCAGCACGCAGTCCGACGCGGTATCCAGGTAGACGCGGTCCGTCGGGCCCGTGATCGTGATTGCGCTGTGCTGCACCTTCGGCTTCAAGTCATCCATCTTGTCGAGGTAGGTCGTGCCTTCAAGTCCGGTCACGCTGATCTCGTGGATGTCGCTGACCGCGTAGTAGGTGTGCAGGGCCTCTTCGAAGACAAGAAGGTCCACCGGCCCAGCGGCATGGTTGCCCACGGTAAGCTGCAGGGTGAGCGCGCGGCCGATGGTGAGCTGAAAGGCCAGCCGGAAGTGGTCGTAACCGAGGCTGCGGCTGAGCTCGGTCGGGCCAAGTGTGAAGGTGAGGTGAAGGTCTTCTCCGGCGAGCGCGGCGAAGGCGAGGGTCCAGTCCTCGATGCGAGCGAAGCCGTGGCTTGGGCCGGGTTTGCCGTCGTGCCGCGCGGCGAACCACGGAAACGCGATGGGTACGCCGCCGCGAATCGGCTTGCCGGGAGTGAGGTCGCTCCTACGGCTCAGGAAGAGGACCGGCTTTTGCCCGGTGGGCTGCCAGTGGGTAAGGTGCGCTCCCTGCAGGTACACCGTGGCGTTCGCGTGAGGCGTGGTGATCTCGGCGTAGAGCAAGCCCGACGGCAGCGCACGGAAGGCAAGCACGCCGGGGATGGCGAAGTGTTCGGTGAGTTCAGGAAGGGTCATGGTCACGTGATGTTCGAGTTCTTGGATATCTTCAGATCTGCGAGTAGGGAGCGGGGCTGAGGATCAGGTTCGAGATATTGCTGACGATCTCCTCCGCGCTGTACCGGGGCGAGCTCTTCAGCTTCTTCCAGGCCGGATCGTTGCGGAAGACGTCCCACTTTGCGTTGAGGTCGTTCATATCCGTAAAGCTGAGCATGTAGGTCAGGTTCGGCATGCGCTGCCCGACGAGCGTGTCGCCGTAGAAGACCTGGCCGAAGCCCGCGCTTGCGAAGATCTCGAACTCCCCGTGATGGAACATCTCGACCTTGCGGACGTGGTCCTGGTTGCTCGGGCTCTCGTAGGTGCGGAGTTGGAAGATGCGTTTGCCGTTGTGCGCGGTGGCGGCGGGCGGCGTGAGCCTGGGGTGGCCGGTGAAGGCGATGTGCAGCGAGCTTTCGATGCGCTGAAAGGCGGCCGCGGTGGCGGGCGCGTTCCAGAAGGGCTCGGCAGCCTTCATGAACTGGGCGTCCTCGGCCAATCGAAGTTGCGCGGTGACCAGGGTTTCCAGTCTGGTAGAAGGCAGCAGCAGGTACAGCGTCGGCGTCTCCGGTCCTATGTCCAGATGGAAGGCTCCCACCTGCGCGATGCCGAGGCGATTCAGCGCGGGGATCAGCGCACCGCCGAGATATGCGTCGAGCAGCGCGGTCTGGGGCCCGGTCTGCAGGTGGTAGCGGCGAATCTCGTAGAACTCGCGTTGCGTGCCTGAGGCGGTTTGGGAAGCCGCGGAGGCGGAGGAGGGCTGTGCGGACGCCTGGCCGGCCAGGGCGAAGGCGGAGGTTGCAAGCGATGAGGTCAAGAAATCACGTCTTTCCATAAGCTCCATTTCGAGTTCTGAGGCGCAGCGGCGAGGGTTCACGATGAGAATACATGGCTCTCGATTGGTCATGCCACCTGCATCGGACCGCGCGGCACCGGGGCCGGTATTTTGGCGCCGCCCACGCCATGGCCTTATGCTTGAGCCACCATGCCTCCTCTCCTGTCCCGTTGGTTGCTGAGCCTTGGCCTGGGCTTCGGTGCGCTGTTTGGACTTCTCTTCGGCACGGTATGCCCGGCTTCGGCGATCGAGGTGAAGATCTCCGCCCGGGCGCTGGAGCGCACGTTGCAGGCGCAGCTCTTCAATGGGCCGGATGGCCGCTACTACATCCGGGGCGACGCGAACTCGGCCTGCTACGTCTATGCCGACTCGCCGCACGTCACGTTCGCGGGCGACCGCATCGTCGTGCACGTCCACGCCAGGGCGAAGCTTGGGACGAGCGTCCACGGGACCTGCCTCGGCGTCTCGCTGGGTACCGATGCCGATGTCTCGATGATTCCGGAGGCCGAGGAAGAGTCCATCGGCTTTCGCGATGCGCGGATCGAGCGGCTGAGCGAATCGAAGGAGCTGAACTTTCTGCTGACGCCGTTTCTCAGCCGCAAGCTGCCCGCGCAGATGAAGGTGAACGCCGCCGTGCTGATGCGGCAACTGCTGAGCCGCTCGACCGAAACGACCGGCTATGCGCTCTCGCTCGGGTCGCTGAAGCTGCACTCCCTGCTGGTCGAAGGGGAGTCGCTGGTGATGGATCTGGATGCGAACCTGAAGGTGGATTGAACAAGCCAGCAGTCAGCGTCGGGCGGCAGACTCGCCGGCAACGAGCTATGCTGAGCGTTCTTGGCCGACGCACCGGACGCCAACGTCTCCAGCCTTTACCGGCTCGTCACGGCCATTTCTGCGCGCCGTGCAGGATGCGGGCAAGATGGATAACCTAGCCGGTATGGACATACACTACAAGGTACGGCAAGGCCGTAAGTACCAGCTCGCGGGTGCCTTTCACTCTTCCGGGCCGGCCTAAGCCGGGAAACTCCCGCAGCTTCGCCGGGGCATCGTAGATAGTCCGAACCAGGCGGGCGGCGTGTTCCGGCGTCTGTTGAAAAAGATAATCGGCTATGCGTTCAAGGTCCGCGGCCGCGGCGTCCGTCCAGAGCAGATCTATCAAGCGGGTTGCTGCTTGTTGGAGAGATAAGCGCCAAGGCGTGTCCCTACATCCTCATGGCTCGTCGTTTGGCCGCGTTCGATCTGCGCAAGGCCGGTCTGCACCTCGGCCCGGAACCACTCGTCATAGTTCACCAATCGTTCGACCGCTTCAATGACAAGCGCCTCGCTGTCCATGCTCTGCTGGCTGGCGAGGCGGGTGAGCTTCGATTCCATGTCTGGCGAAAAATGAACTTCCATGATCTGAGCGTAGGAAGGACCGGGGCCGCTGTCAACCCCGTTGTGCCCTTCCCAGGAATTGGCCGGATGGCCGCTGTTCCGTCCGGGCGATGCGAACGGAAGCGGACTTCCGGTGCCTGTACACCGAAGAGCTTGTCGTTGAATCCGCCGACCCCGATTCGCGCGGTCACCTCGAGACTTGTATAGGGGCCTTGACCGCATCCGGTGCATAGGTCCTCCCGTCGATCGGGATCGAGTTCCTATCCGTGTTCATCCGCGCCAATCCGCGGTCTACGCTTTATCGGTCCCATCGGTGGAGATCGGTGGTAAGCCTTCTTCCGCGGAGCGGCGGGCGAGGCTCCAGGCCTTGGCGTACTTCCAACTGGTGTAGGCGGAGTGGTAGAGGTGCAGCAGGAGGCCTTCGCGGCCGTCGAGGAAGCCGAGGCGGAAGAGGTAGTTCCAGAGGAACGTGAGGGCGGGGACCAGGACGATGTTGGCGAAGAAGGCCGGCGCGCTGCGGCTGGTCCTGCCCCGGGTGAGCAGGACCCGGGCGCCGAGGGTGCTGTAGCGGTTCATGTGGTCGAGGTAGGTTTCGAGCGTGGGATAGCCGTGGTGGAGGAAGTCGGACTGGAGTGTGCCGACGGGGCCGGTGCATTGGATGGACTCGTGGACGGGGCGCTCGCTGAAGCGGGTGGGCGAGGCGGCGAGGCCGGGGTGACGGCGGAAGAGGCGGAGCTTGAGGTCTGGATAGAAGCCGCCGTGGCGCATGAAGCGGCCGAGGAAGATGTGGCGGAGAGGGAGGCGGTAGGCCTCGGGATCGGACGGGCCGGCCAAGTCGGTTTGGAGCAGGGTCTGGAGTTCGGATTGGAGCTCGGGGGTGAGCTCTTCGTCGGCGTCGAGCGAGAGGACCCACGTGCCGGTGCACTTGTCGATGGCGGAGTTCTTCTGCGGGCCGAAGCCTGCCCAGGGCTCGACGAAGACCCTGGCGTTGAAGGAGCGGGCGATCTCGAGGGTGCGATCGGTCGAGCCTGAGTCGACCACGACGATCTCGTCGGCGAACTGGACGCTGGCGAGGGTGCGGGGCAGGTTCGCTTCTTCGTTGAGGGTGACGATGGCGACGGAGAGGGTGGAGGGCAAGAGCTCGTCCTGTACAGCGTTGCACCCAGTTTAGCGCGAGGGGTGGGTGCGGGCGGGGGGGAGAAGGCCTACCACCGATTGGCACCGATCTCACCGATCTTAAGGGCAACGGCTTCGACCGCGGATTGGCGCGGATGAACACGGATGAAAGGCGGGACGGGGAGCAGGGGGATGAAGGAGGATCAATGCGGATGGTGATCAGGACGAGTGCTGGCGTTGCTTCGGATGAGGAGATCGATGGTTGCCGGTGGTTAGGTTTTTATTCGTGGTTATCCGTGTGAATCCGCGGACGATGTACTTCTTTTGCCGGCGGATTGGAAGAGGTAGACGGCGAGGATGGTCATGATGGGTTCGAGCGGGTGACGGAAGCGGGCCTGGACGGTGATGAAGTAATAGGTGAGGGGGAGCAGGGCGAAGGCCCAGGCGAAGAGGACGGCTCCGGGGATGCGGCGCTTGAGGGCGAGGGCAAGGCCGAGGAGCGAGGCGAGCGAGACGAAGCTGTAGTTGAGGACGCGGAAGGCTTCGTTCCAGACGCCGTGCTCGATGGGGTGGGGGACCGAGACCCAGTAGAAGTAGAAGCGCTTGAGGGCGAGTTGGAGGAAGCGGAGTTTGTGGGTGCGGATGTGCCGGTTGGCGAGGGCTCCCTGTTGGCGGACGTAGGCCAGTTCGCCGATCTGTCTGTAGTGCAGGTATGCAGGGCATTGCTCGCAGATGGGGATGGTGGGTCCCCAGGAGAAGCCGTTGTTGGATTCGAGAGTGGAGGCTTCGAGTTCGGCGCCGAAGTTGCCGCGCAGGGGGACGAGGGCGTGGAAGACGCGGACGTTGCGGACGGTCCAGGGGGCGAGGACGGCGAAGAAGAGGGCGGCGGCGATGGCGGCTTTGAGGAGTACGGGCTTGAGTGGGATGCCGGACCTTGCTGCGCCGCATAGCATCCACAGGCCGCAGACGGGGACGAAGAGGAGGAGAGTGGAGTTGAGCAGGGCGATGAGGCCGGAGAGGACGCCGAACATGGCCCAGCGGATGGTGGTCTGGGTGGCTGGGGCTGGGGCAGTCAAGGTCTCTTCGCCTATTCCCCGGGCGCGCAGGGCGAGGACGATCACCTTGGAAAAGAGGAAGGCGGTGATGGCCATGTCCCAGATCCAGCGGACGGCGTACTGCATGGCTCCGGGGTAGAGGGCCCAGAGCCAGCCGGACCAGAGGGCGATCTTTCTCGCGCGGCCGGGCGGGGTTACGTGGTGGAAGCACCGCCCGGCGATCTCGTAGATGACCGAGGAGGTGGCGGCGGAGAAGACGCTGTTGACGGTGAGGATGACCCAGGCGGATTTGGCCGTGTAGACGCCGAAGAGCTTGAAGACGGCGGCGAGGAGCAAGGGGTAGAGCGGGGGAACCCAGGCGGTGGGTCCGGTGTGGCCGGTGAAGGGGTCGGCGAAGCCCTGGCCGGTGGCGAGCGCGCGGGCGACCCGGCCCATCTCCCAGCCGAACTGGAGGTGGTCCTGGCCGAGGCGGACCCGGTAGGTGTGGGCGAGGGTGAGGTAGAGGACGCGGATCATGAGGCCGGCCCAGAACATGGCTGAGGGCGCTCGGAAGGATGAGGGTTGGGTTCCCGTGGAGCGGTTTGCGGTGAGCTGGAGCGGCATGGGCTAGATGCGGCCGGCGCGGGGCTGCGCGAGGACCAGGCCGCGGGGCGTCGGGAGGAAGACGGCGGAGAGGAGGCCTTCGGCTTCCATGGCGTAGGCAGCTTCGCGGACGATCTTGTGGTGGGAGCTGGCGTCGTGCATGAGGATGAGGCCGTGGGGGTTGATCTGGGGGAGGAAGCGTTTGACCTCGGCCTCGCGGACGGTTATGTCAGAGTCGGAGAAGAAGAGGTCGATGACGCCTTCGATATGCATGTCGAGACTGGACTGGTTGCGGAGCTCGATGAAGGGCATGAGGGGCGAGTCTGCCAGGCGTTCTTTGGCCCGGTTGTAGACGACGGGGTCGAACTCGCAGGAGATGACCTTGCCGAAGCCGTTGCGCTCGAGGCCGCGGGCGATCCATTCGGTGGAGATGCCGAGGAAGGAGCCGGTTTCGACGACCAGGGTCGGCTTGATGGTGGTGACGAGGGTGGCGAGGAACTCGAGGACCTCGAGCTCGGCGGTCATGGTGTCGATCATGCTCCAGTGATGGGGGGCGGGACACTCGGGGGTGGCGCGGTGAAGCTCGGGCTGGAGCGTGCCGGCGGTGCGGTCGTGCTGCAGCATGATCTTGTGTTCCTGCTTGAGTTTTTTGCGGAATAGACCCATTGCGGTGCGCGCTCTCCTGATGTTCCATTATGCGGGATGGCGGGGCGCGCGGCGGAATGGCGATATACTGGTATGTGCCCATGAAGCCGTCCGTTTACCCCTCTGCAAAGCCGTCCGTCAATGTAAAAACCTCCTCCGCCTTGGAGCCGTCCGCGCGTCCGCTTGGCCCTGCGCTCGCCCATCCACTCGATTTGGGCGAAGGGCGCAGGATTCGATCGACTACGGTGATCTGTGTGCGGCGGGGCGACTCGGTAGTGATGGCGGCGGATGGGCAGGTGTCACTGGGGGCCACGGTGATGAAGGGGTCGGCGAAGAAGATTCGGCGGCTGTACCAGGATAAGGTGCTGGCGGGGTTTGCCGGGTCGACGGCGGATGCGTTTTCGCTGTTTGCGCGATTTGAGACCAAACTGGAGCAGTATGCGGGGAACCTGGGACGCGCGGCGGTGGAACTGGCGAAGGACTGGCGCACCGACAAGATGCTGCGGCAGTTGGAGGCGCTGCTGATCGTGGCCGATCCGAAGCAGACGTTTCTGCTCTCGGGGACGGGGGACGTGATCGACCCGGATGAGGGGATTGCGACGATCGGGAGCGGCGGGAGCTATGCGCTGGCGAGTGCGCGGGCGCTGATCGAGAATACGGATTTGAGTGCGCGGGAGATTGCGGTGAAGAGTTTGAAGATCGCCGGGCAGATTTGTATCTATACGAACGACCAGATAACGGTGGAAGAGCTGAAGGCGGAGATGCCGAGCCACCCGTAGCTGAAAAGAGTTGAACAAGAAGGTTGGCGACGATGGCAATTTTTTTACCTGGAGCGGCTGAGGATCAGGCGCTGGCACTCGATGAGATGACGCCGCGCGAGATTGTGGCGGAGCTGGACAAGTACGTTGTGGGGCAACATGCGGCGAAGCGGGCGGTGGCGATTGCGCTGCGCAACCGGATGCGCCGGCAGAAGCTCGCGCCGGAGCTGGCCGAAGAGATCATGCCGAAGAACATCATCATGATCGGGCCGACGGGCGTGGGCAAGACGGAGATTGCGCGGCGGCTGGCGAAGCTGACCAACTCCCCGTTTCTGAAGGTTGAGGCGTCGAAGTTTACCGAGGTGGGGTATGTGGGGCGCGATGTGGAGTCGATCGTGCGCGACCTGGTGGAGATCGCGATCGACATGGTGCGCGAGGAGAAGATGGAGGAGGTGGAGGACAAGGCGGAGCTGGCGGCTGAGGACCGGCTGATCGACCTGCTGCTGCCGCCGACCCCGACGGCTGCTCCGGCTGCGACCACGACGACAACTGCGACAACTGCCGCTGGGGCGACGCATGAGCCCGGGAGCAATGTGATTCAGCTGCCCGCCGCGACTGTTCCTTCGGAGGATGCTGAAGAAAAGCCGGGGGATCGGGAGCAGAGGACGCGGGAGAAGCTGCGGCAGCAGTTTCGCGAGGGCAAGCTGGATGAGCGCACGGTGGAGCTGGATGTCCGGGACCGCAATCAGCCGAGCTTTGAGGTGATCTCCAACCAGGGTGCGGAGGAGATGGACATCAACCTGAAGGACATGCTGCCGGGGTTGTTCGGGCAGCGCACGAAGAAGCGGAAGATGAAGGTGGCCGAGGCGTTCGAGTACCTGGTGCAGGAGGAGGAGAGCCGCCTGATCGATATGGACCAGGTGACGCGGCTGGCGGTGGAGCGCGTCGAGGACTCCGGCATGGTGTTTCTGGACGAGATCGACAAGATTGCCGGGCGTGAGGGCGCGCATGGGCCGGATGTTTCGCGGGAGGGGGTGCAACGCGACATTCTGCCGATTGTGGAAGGGACGACGGTGAGCACGAAGTATGGGATGGTGTCGACCGATCACATCTTGTTTATCGCGGCGGGGGCGTTTCATGTGTCCAAACCGAGCGACCTGATTCCGGAGCTGCAGGGCCGGTTTCCGATTCGGGTGGAGCTGCAGTCGCTGACGGTGAACGACTTTGTGCGGATTTTGACGGAGCCGAAGTCGTCGCTGGTAAAGCAGTCGACGGCGCTGCTGGAGACGGAGGGGTTGAAGCTGGAGTTTACGAAGGAGGCGATTGCGGAGATGGCGCAGTTTGCCTTCCGGGTGAATGAGACGACCGAGAACATAGGCGCGCGGAGGCTGCATACGATCCTGGAGCGGGTGCTGGATGAGATCAGCTTCCAGGCTCCGGACCTGTTCAAGAGTCCGCGGGCGGAGATTACCGAGGAGGGCGTGGTGGGAGAGATCGGCTCGTCGGCTCCGCTGACGGGTGAGGCGCAGGCTCCGATACCTCCGCTGCCGGTGATCGAGCGGCAGACGGCTACGGGGGTGGAGAAGGTGATCGTGGTGGACCCGGAGTATGTGCGGCAGCAGGTGGCTTCGATTGTGAAGGACCAGGATCTGTCGCGGTATATCTTGTAGGATTTTCGCTGGTGCGGGCGGGAGGCTTGACACCGATCTTCACCGATTTGGACCGATTTCGAGTGGCTTTTTACTGGCAGATGGCGGCTGGGTTTTGCGGGTCGCGCGGAGGATGAGGATTAACCGGGTTAGCGCCATAAACACGGGTTAAGGCGGATTGTTGCGTCGGTTCCGGGGGGCTGCGGCTGTGTAACTTTTCGGTCCGGGATGCATCTAAATAGCTGAGGTATAGGAAGATGCCAAGGTTGAGAGCGGTATGGATGCTTTCCCTGGCGACTCTGTTCGCGCCCGCCTTCGGGCAGCAAAGCGCGAACCAGGCCCGTCCGGGAACATTGAATTACGTGGAGGGGCAGGCGTCGATCGATGGGCGCCAGGTCACTTCGAAGTCTGTTGGAAGGTCTGAGCTGGAAGCAGGCCAGCAGCTTGCCACGGCGAACGGCAAGGCCGAGATACTGCTGACGCCGGGGGTATTTCTGCGGCTGGGCGATAACAGCACGGTGAAGATGGTGTCGCCGTCGCTGACCCACACTGAGGTTGAGCTCGAGCGGGGCAGCGCGGATGTGGAGGCGGACCAGCTTTACAAGCAGAATACGATCCTGATCGACCAGAAGAACGGCCAGACGCAACTGCTGAAGAATGGCCTTTACGAGTTCAACGCGGATAACGGCACGATGCGGACGTTCGACGGCAAGGCGGCGGTGTATCCCGGGAACAACTACCAGAGCGACGAAAAGCCGGTGGATGTGAAGGGCGGACACCAGATGACGTTGACGGGCGAGGCAGTGAAGCCGCAGTCGTTCAACAAGGACCGCGCGAAGGACGATCTGTACAAGTGGAGCAGCCTGCGTTCGGAGTACCTGGGCGAGGCGAATCAGGATCTGGCGGCGGAGTATGCGGGAGCGGAGAGCTTCAATCCGGGTTGGTACTGGGATGCGGGCCTGTACAGCTACGACTGGCTGCCGGGCGGCTACAGCCCGTTCTATAGCCCGTTCGGCTTCGGGTTCTACTCGCCTGGGTTCCTGTGGGGCGGCGGGCTGGGCTATGGCTATGGCGGCGGGTTCTATGGCGGCGGACTGGGCTATGGAGGCTACTACGGCCGGGGCTACGGACGTCGGGATAACTTCGGTGAACGAGGCGGCGGGTTCCACGGCGGCGGAGGCGGAGGCTTCCACGGTGGCGGTGGAGGCGGCTTCCATGGCGGCGGCGGTGGAGGTCACGCAGGCGGCGGTGGCGGCGGACACCGCTAACGCTGGAATTGGGAAGTGGCAGGTATCTGGCTTAGGCCGGGTACCTGCTTTTTTTGTCCAGGGGAATGCAGGAGAGAGGCTCGCCATCGATAAAATGGCCGGTGACGCTCTGGTTGAAAGTCTGGAAGAGCAGGGTGGAGGGTGTTCTATGGGGATCTCTGACGATCTTGCTGCGATTGCGCGGCAGGAGACTGAGCTGCGGTTTGAGCGCTTCGACTGCGATACGGCTTGGCGGCTGGGCGGCTCGCTGCGGGAGATGGCTGTCGCGCGAGGGCATTCGATCGTGGTGGATGTAAGACGCTTCGGACAGCCGCATCAGCCGCTGTTCTACACGGCGCTGGCGGGAACGACGCCGGACAATACGCGCTGGGTTCAGCGGAAGGTGAATGTGGTAGCGCGGTTTTATCGCAGCTCGTACGGGGTCGGGTTGACGCTTGCCGAGAGCAACCGCAGCTTCAGTGAGCGGTATGGGCTGCCCGATGCCGACTACGCCGCTCATGGGGGAAGCTTCCCGATTCACGTGACGGGTGCGGGGATAGTCGGGGCGGTGACGGTATCGGGGCTGGCGCAGCGGGAGGACCACAACCTGGTTGTGGAGGCGCTTTGCCGGGAGCTGAAACGGGATGAGGCTTCGCTTCGGCTTGCGGTGGGCTGAGCTCGACTGAGCAAAAACTTAACACCGATTGCATCGATCAGGAAGAAGTAACTGCGAACGACGGGATCAATGTGCCGTGTTCTTGTAGACCTTGCCGTTCTTCATGACGAAGACGACGTGGCGGACCGCGGTGATGTCGGTGAGCGGATCGCCCTGAACGGCTACGAGATCGGCCTGATAGCCGGGCGCGATGGTTCCGACTTCGTGGCCGAGGCCGAGCGCTTCGGCTGAGGCAGAGGTGGCGCTGACGATGGCGTCCATCGGCTTTTCGCCGGCCTCCTGGACGCGGTAGATGAACTCCTCGGCGTTGCGGCCGTGAATGCCGGCGACGGCGTCGGTCCCGAAGACGATCTTGACGTGGCGGGCTCGGGCGCGGCGCAGCACATCGATGGTCGGGGCGATGCCATCCTGAATGACCGTGAGCTGAGCGTCGGTGAAGGTGTAGCTGGCACGGTTGTCGATGTAGTTATGCAGCACGACCAGATTTGGGTCGAAGGTGGTTCCGCGCTGCACCATCAGGTCGAGGGTTTCGTCCTTGACGAACGTGCCGTGCTCAATCGACGTGCAGCCGGCGAGGACGGCCGCGCGGGCTCCGGGATCGCCGATGGCGTGGACGACCGAACGCAGGCCGACGGCTTTAGCTTCGGAGCAGACAGCCTGAATCTGCTCGTCGGTCATGCTTTGGCCGCCGCCGGAGCCAAGGCCGGTGGTGGCGAAGAGCTTGATGACGTCCCCGCCGTCGGCCTTGTTCTTGCGGACCATGGCGCGCAGCTCATCGACTGTAAAGACGTGGCGCTGGTCGCCCTGACCGGCCGAGCCCTGGATCTGATTGAGCGAGGTGAGGACGCGCGGGCCGGGCAATACGCCTTGCCGGATGCGGTCGCGCACGGGCGCATCGAACTCCGAGCCGACGCTCTGTACGGTGGTGAATCCTCCTTCGAGCGTCATCCAGGAGTCGGCGGCATCGTAGAGAACCATCTCCTCGGGCGAGACGCCGCCTGCGACCGCCTTGTGGTTCGCGTCCATGTGCCATTGCAGGTGGACGTGGGTGTCGATCCAGCCGGGCATTACGGTGAGATTGGTGAGATCGTAGTCTGGTTTGGCGGCGCCGGAGCCGGCTGGGCCTACTGAAACAATGCGGCCGTTCTCGATGACGATCTGCTGGTTCCTGAGGACTGCTCCCTTGCCGTCGAGGAGCGTTCCCGTCCGGATGACGATGCGATTTTGCGCGAAGGCAGTGATGGAGAAGAGAACGAGGATGAGGAAGCGCATTCGCGAATTGTACCGTTTGGGGCGGGTTGCTGGAGGGTTTGAAGAGGGAGAACAAGCAAAACGAAAGAACGGGCAACGGCAACAGCAGGTCCCTGCGGGATGGCAAACAAGAGAACAGGCAACACCAACGGCAACCGCATTCGCCTCACAACGGAGGCTGCGGCTCAAAATGGGTTGGGCTGGTTGCTGAGGATCTCCTTGCCGCCGCTTTGGGCAATGAAGAACGTCTTGCCTTCGAGGTCGGGCAACGGTTGCGAGAGGTCCTGCCAGAGGAAGATGCGGCGGGTGTCGGTCCACTTGAGCTTGATCGAGATGGCGTTCTCGAAGATGGGCGGCGCGTCGGGGAAGAACGAGCCGTACCAGAGGTTGGAGCTGCGGCCGTCGAGGATGTGGATGGGCTGGAGGCCGAGGCTCGGGCGGTGGAGGTAGAATCCGAGGGTGCTGGCGCTCTCGTACTCGCCGTGGATGACGATGAGGTCGCCGGGTTTGAGCAGAGGGGCGATGGCGTCGGCAAGCTGACGGGAGGAGAGCACGGGCGCGAAGGTCTGGAGGCCGATGTGCGCGGCGAGGAGGAAGACGAAGGTGGCCCCGGCGAGCCACAAATTGCCGCCATGGGGCCGGAAGTCGCGGCGGCAGAGCCAGTTGGCGAGGGCGCCGAAGAAGGACGCGGCTGCGGCGAGGAGCAGCGGGGTGCGGAAGGCTCCCATTGCCTGGGCGTTGAGGTCGAGGAAGTGGCCGAAGGAGAGAGCGTAGTCGGCGGGGTTCTGCTGGAGCAGCGAGGCGAGATCGATGCCGGGCGGCGGCGGGTGCGAGTGCAGGACGAAGAACCCGGCCACCAGCGCGGCGGCCGAACCGAGCGCAAGCAGGACGGTGGAGATTCGCTGGCCGGAGCGCACCAGAGGGTTGGGCACGGTGAAGGCCTCGGCTTCGGCGGCCTCGTCGTTCAGCCAGGCCGCGATCAGCAGGATAAGCGCGGGCAGAGATGGCAGGACGTAGTACTCCTGCCGGGTGGAGAGGCTGAAGAAGAGCATCGGGATGGCGGCCCAGAGGCCGAGCAGCAGGCGGGTGCTCTCGGTCGCGCTCAGGGTGCGGATCGAGACGCGGGGACGGAAGGCCTTGCGCCACGGAATACAGCCGCAGGCGCGGAGCAGGAAGCCGCTCCAGGGCATAAGCCAGATGAGCAGGAGGCCCCAGAAGAGCACAAGCGGGACGGTGTCGTAGTCGCGCGGGACACGGAGGTTCAGGTAGCGGAGAACCTGCTCGTTGATGAAGTAGAACCAGGCCCAGCCGTGGACGTTGCCGTCCGTGGGCAGGGAGACGGTCCAGTGACCGTGGGTAAAGGCCAGGTTGCCGGGGTGGCCGTGGCCGGGGTTGGCGAACGCTACGAGGATGTGCCATGGAGCCGCGAGGACGAGGAAGACCAGGGCGCTCGACGCGGGGAAGAGCTGGCGGATGCGGGCCATGGCTCCCCGCAGGGTGCGCCGCGTGAGCCACAGGTGAGCCACCACGATGAGGACCGGAAAGACGATGCCGATGAGGCCCTTGGTGAGAACGTCGAGAGCGCAGCAGGCGGCGAAGCCCCAGCAGAGGAGCGGGCTGGCGGCCTCTTGCCGCTCGGTGAGCCAGTAGCAGAAGAGCGCGAGCGTAAGCCAGAGGCAGACGGCGACATCGGGAATGGTGATGCGGGTGAAGATGAAGATGCCGAAGCTGGAGAGCAGGATGAGCCCGGCATAGAGGCCGGAGCGCTCGGAACGGAAGGAAGAATCCGACCGGAAGGCTCGGCGGCCGAAGCTCTCCAACACGAAAGCCAATGCAAGCACGGTAAGCGCGAGAGGCAGGCGCGCCGCGGCCGTATGGACGCCGAAGAGGGTGAAGCTGGAAGCCATGCTCCAGTAGAGCAGCGGAGCTTTCTCAAGATAGCGGATGCCGTTGGCGTAGAGCGTCACCCAGTCGTGGCGGACGAGCATCTCGCGCGCGACCTCGGCGTGGACGGAGTCGGCGTCGTCGAGCAGCGGCGGGGTGAACAGCGTGAAGCTCGCGTAGAAGACGAACCACAGCACCATCAGGACGAGGCGGTTGCGCGGCGGTCCTGGAGCTGCATACGGGAGAGTATTCTGCATAGCAGGTTCTGCAAAGCCAAGTTCGCGAGAGCAAGGGGAACGGCGGAGCGCCAACAAGCAGAGTTTACGTTGAAACTTGTCTTCGTTGAAACTCTGGAATGCAGGAGAGAGAGATGGCCAACCTGGAAGCGCGACGGGCAGCTTTTGCCGAAGCGATCACGGCGAGTGCGGGTGTGCCGCATAGCCGGTTGACCTCCGCGTTTGCTGCGACGCCGAGGGAGCACTACCTCGGTCTTGGGCCGTGGAAGGTCCTCACCAGCGAGGGGCCGCTCAGGACGGACGACCCCGCGCTGGTCTATCAGGACGTGCTGGTGGCGCTCGATGAGGAGCGTGGGATCAACAATGGGCAGCCCTCGCTTCATGCAGTGTGCCTTGCGGCGCTCGACGTGCAGCCGGGCGAGACCGTGATCCACATCGGCACGGGCACGGGGTACTACACGGCCGTGCTGGCGGAGCTGACCGGGGTGAACGGGCGCGTCTTCGGGTATGAGATCGACCCGGAGATGGCAGGGCGGGCGAAGAAAAATCTGAGCGGCTTCGCCCACGTGACTGTGATTCAGCATTCGGGAGCGGAGGGCGCGCTGCCGGAGTGCGACGCCCTGTATGTGAGCGCAGGCGCGACGAGGCCGCTGCCAACCTGGCTCGACGCACTGCGTCCCGGAGGGCGACTGCTGTTTCCGCTTACTCCGGAGGGCTATGGAGACGCGTCCGGCGCGGGTGGGATGCTGCTGGTCACGCGGGTACGCGAGGGTGCCGGTGAATTACAGCAGGGCTCCCGCGAGGCGCAGCAGGAAGTCTTCGACGCGCGGTTCGTCTCTTCGGTCATGATCATTCCCTGCCTGGGCGGCCGCGATGCGCAGACCGCGAAGAAGCTGGGTGAGGCGTTCGAGCGGGGAGGCGCCGGCAAGGTGCGCTCCTTGTGGCGCAACACGCCGCCGGACGAGACCTGCTGGGTGGCCGGAGATGGCTGGTGGCTCTCGACCGCAGGGCGGACGGAACGAACAGCCTGAAGCCTTCCGCTTGCCCGGCCGGGTCGCGCGGCTATGATGAAGCAGAGGAAGAGGTTTGCGCGATCTGGTACAACTCGCAGGGCCGCCGGCGGAGCTGATCTTCGGCGACTGGTATCCGGCGCTGCGAACGGACAAGCTGCGCGCCGGCAAGACCGCCAGGGCGATGCTGCTGGGGGTTCCGCTTCTGCTGGGGCGCAAGCGCGGCGGCGAGCTGTTCGCGTTGCGCGATCTGTGTCCGCACCGGGGTATTCCGCTTTCGGCGGGCTGGTTCGACGGCGAGACCGTGACGTGCAAATACCATGGCTGGCGGTTCGAGCCGTGCAGCGGTCAATGCGTCGAGATACCGTCGCTGACCAGCCACGAGACGCTGGACCCGACCCGCATCTTCGCCGGTGCGCTCGCGTGTGTGGAACGGGATGGCTATGCGTGGGTGTATCTGCCGGAGCCCGGAGCGGGGCGCCTGAGCGGGGCCGAGACCCTGCCGGGAGTGCCGGAGCTGCCGAAGTTTTCCCCGCGGTTTCGCGGCGCGCACCTCAGCGCCGATCTGCCGTGCAACGTGGACCACGGAATTATCGGTCTGATGGATCCGGCGCACGGCCCCTTCGTGCATCAGGCGTGGTGGTGGCGCAGCCGGGCAAGCATCCACGAGAAGACCAAGCACTTTGAGCCTCTGAACGACCGCGAAAACGGCGGAAAGAATGCCGGCTTTCGCATGTCGGCCCATGCGCCCTCGGGCAACAGCGCGCCGTACAAGCTGCTGGGCGTCTACGGCGAGCCGATTACGACGACCATCGATTTTGTGCTGCCGAACCGCCGTTACGAGACGATCCGCTGCGGGGCGAAGTGGTTCTCCAGCCTGACGACGGTGACCCCGGTGACGGCTTCGACGTGCAGGATCGACGTGGCCGCGGCGTGGAACATCTTCTACCATGTTCCATTTGTAACCTCCATCGCTACTTTCTTCGGCGCGCGCTTCGTCCGGCAGGACCAGCAGACGATGATCGAGCAGGCCGAGGGGCTTCGATACAACCCCGGGCTGATGCTGATCGACGACGCCGACAAGCCGGCCAAGTGGTACTTTGCCCTGAAGCAGGCACGGCTGAAGGGGACGGGCGAGCATCCGCTGGCGGGGCCGGTTACGCTGCACTGGCGGAGTTGAAGATACGTGTCCTGCCGGACGGGCCGCTACGCGCGGGGCGGTCACTTCGTGACTTGTTTACCTTGTTTCGGCGCGACCGGCTGCATCGGTCCTCCCGATGGTCGGCTGGAGAATCTCTCATGCCGACCATCGGGAGGCCCATCCGAAGGGGTATACACGTCACGAAGTGACCGCGCCACGCGCAGTGGGCCCGTCCGGCAGCACATATTTTCGCGGTGTACTTCAGTTGCTGGTGCTTTGGATTGGCAGGCCGGTCGTCGGCCAGTGGTTCACTTGGGCGTTCTCGTTCAATTCAATCGCGACGTTCGCCGTGTGCGCAGGTGTGATCCCGACGTTCCAGCCGTCGACCACTAGTAACGCACTGTCGCCCTTGAGATCGGACAGCGCGGCTTCGACCGTGATCGTCTTCGATTCGTTCGGGACCAGCGAAATGTAGTTGTCCGAATAAAAGACCGGCAATACGCGTTCGCCCGAGGCCCGGCGGCGAAGTTGCAGGTGGGTCATCAGGGCGACCTGGGCTCCGGGATTGTGCAGGGTGACGGTGATCAGGCATCTGCCGTTCTCGTCGCGGCGTGCGAGCTGCGCGTCGAGGGTGACGGGCTTCAGCTCGTCGAGGGCGTGCAGGTCGGCGGAGTGCTCAGCGTTGGCGCGCCAGTAGAAGTTGTCGGACACGGGCGTGCCGGTTCGGTCGTGGAGGGTGAGCTGGATGAAGTGGACGTCGCCGAGATCGGTCGGCCAGTCGATCGCGCCAAGACGCACGGTGCTGCTGGGTTCGGCGTTGACGGCGTACTCGTGCTGCCAGGCGATCGTCCCGTCGAGCCGGTAGATGGAGACGCTGGCCTTGGCGGCGGTCAGGGCCTGGGGAAGATTGTTGACCACTTCGACGTTCCAGTCACTTTCATTCAGTTGGACGTGGACGGGCTCGCCGGCTTTTTTGACCGCGAAGAGTGACGAGTTGGGTTCGAGGTCGTGGTGATAGATCTGCCAGACGAAGCTGGGCTGCGCGGGGTTGCTCATCCAGGTGATGATGCCGGTTACGGGGGCGAACATGTTGGCGTTGCGGCCCTCGTACATGGCTCGGAAGGCCTCGTAGTTCATCAGTTGGGCTTTGCGGACGAAGTCGGCGAGGTTGGCGACCTTTCCATAGCGCGCCGCCAGTTGCAGCGGGTATTGATCGCCTCGTTGCGCGCCTTTGGCGAGGTCGTGCTCGGCCCAGTCGTCGTTGATGGTCTCCCAGTCTTTCCGGGGCATCATGCCCTGCACGGACTCAAGCGTGGGCACGGAGACGGAGCCGACCTCGGTCTTGAAGGCCTCCTCGTAGACGTAGTAGTCCTGCGGGGGACGCCAGTAGTAGGGGCCGCCCGAATGGACGCCGCGGCCGTCGGTCGAACTGGGCTGGTAGAGCCTCGTGGGTTCGAGCTCGGCCATCATGGTCCGGAGCGGGTCGTCGATATTCTTCGGCGGGAAGCCTTCGTTGCGGGCGCACCACACCGCGATCGAAGGGTGATTGCGGAAGCGGAGGATCTTGTCGCGGACGTTGGCCAGGTAGGTGGGGAGGTCGGTGGGGTTGGGTCCGTCGCTGGGATTGGGCTGGAAGAACTCGTCCCAGAGGAGGATGCCGTACTTGTCGCAGAGCTCGTAGAAGTCTTCGTCCGTGCTTTGGCCGACCCAGTTGCGGATCAGGTTCATGTTCGCTAGCTGGTGCATGCGGATCATCGCTTCCAGCCGCGCGCGCGGGATGCGCTTCATGGCTTCGTCGAGGCCCCAGTCGCCGCCGCGGATGAAGATGCGGACGCCGTTAACCGAGATGCTGAGGTTGTCGGAGGTGGGCACCGTGTAGGTGATCTTGCGGACCCCGAAGGTGATGTCCTGGGCGTCGGAGACGGACTTGGACTGGTCGAAGCTGAGGTGCAGCCGGTAGAGGTTCTGCGGGCCGTAGCCGTTGGGCCACCAGAGCTTCGGATGGGCGAGATGGAGGGCGGGCGTGGTCCTGGGATCGAGCGCGACGGTCTGTTTTTCGTGCGGGGCAAGGGTGACGGGCTGCTCGAAGGCGACGTCGGCGAAGCTGCCCTTCAGGACGCCGGACTGGGGCTTGTCGGATAGATTCTCGAGCGTGGCGTGGATGCCGATATCGGCTGAGTCGGTGCGGGGAAGCGGGAGGTCGGTGGTGACGAGCGGGTCTTTCAGCAGCACGGGGCCGGAGGTGGAGAGGTAGACACGCTGCCAGATGCCCGTGTCGCGGTCGCGGATGGCGGGAATCCAGTCCCAGCCGATGGTCGAGAGAAAGGTGGGGCTGTCGATGGCGGTGATGCCGCCGTTTTTGCCAAGGCCGTTGGCGATGGTGTGCTCGTGGGGGATGCCGGGGTGGGGCTGGGGGGTGACCTGGACCGCGATCGTGGCCCTGCCGCCGGGCTTGACGAGGGGAGATATGTCGAAGTTGCCGCGGATGAAGGCGCCCCGAATGCCGCCCGCCTGCCTGCCGTTGACCCAGACCTCGGCGGAGTAGTTGATACCGTCGAAGTTGAGCCACACGTGACGGTGAGCGAAGGACTTCGGCACATCGACCGTGGTGCGGTACCACCAGGAGGTCTTGTTGAGGCTCTCGGGGATCTTGTCGGGGCGGTTGTTTTCGCCGTAGAGCGGCTCAGGGTAGACGTGATTGTCGACCAGTGTGGTGAGCACCGTGCCGGGGACCGTGGCGGCATACCACCCGGTGGTGCTGTAGCGCGGAGCCGAGATGGCGGACCCTTGATCGCCGGCCCCTGTGCCGCTGAGCTTCGCGGCGTCCTGCATCTGCCATCCGGAAGAGATCACCAGCACCCCCGCCGGTGGGGGCGCCGCCACAGCGGAAGAGCCGGCGAAGAGCACAGGCGGAAGAGCCGCCAGGACGAGCAGCGCGAAACGTGGAAGACGCATGACCAAAGATATCTCCTGACCGCTGATGTGTTTATACATAACTTCCCGGCCCGGTTCCGGCACGATCTTCTCGCGTCTTCCGAAGGCCGGCCGGCATCCAAAAGGTACGGGAAAATCAGGGGTATCGATTTATGGTTCGGGGGCTTCCGCGGCCCGTTCCGCTCGCGATCAGGACGGCTATACTTGAAGTTTGTGCGAATGAGGATCCGACAAGCGTTGGCGGCGGGGTTGGTGGCGTTGGCTCCGGCTCTGACGGGCTGCCTGAGCCATACACGCAGCGTGCCGAAGACGCGTCTGGCCGACGTGGTGTTGAATGCGACGCTCGACCAGCTGTTGAACCAGGTCGAGACGCGGTTCGACGCCGTCCAGACGATTACGGCGTCGGTCGAGATCGCGGCCAGCCAGGGCGGCGGTCTGCAGGGCAAAGTCATCGAACATCCCAGCTTCAGCGGGTACATCTTCGTGCGCAAGCCGGAGGACCTGCGGGTGCTGCTGCGGGTGCCGATCCTGGGCTCGCAGGCGTTCGACATGGTCAGCGACGGGACGACGTGGAAGCTGTGGATCCCTCCGCGTCACATGGCGATGACGGGCACGAGCGAGGTGACGGACGGTTCGCAGCATGGGCTGGAGAGCCTGCGGCCGGCGGTGATCTTCGATTCCCTGCTGGTGCGCGGGCTGCGTCCTGACCAGATCGTCTCGCTTACCTCCGACACACGTGTGGTGCCGGGGAAGAGCAAGAAGGATCTGATCGAGGAGCCGGACTTCGACCTGGAGATTCTGGCGCGGCCCACCGGCCAGGCGGCGCATACAATTCGCGTGATCCACATCAGCCGGACCAACCTGCTGCCCTACCAGCAGGACATCTACGGCCCGGACGGCACGGTGGTCACGCGGGCGTTCTACAGCAACTACCAGAAGTTCGGCGATACGCCATTTCCCATGAAGATCCAGATCGACCGGCCGCAGGACCAGTACAGCCTGACCATCACCGTGACCAAACTGGCCCTGAACCAGAAGCTGGCGGACGACCAGTTCGAGTTGAAGATTCCGGATACCGTCGTGGTCAAAAAGGTCAGTTAGCCGCGGGACGGAAAGGCTTGCCACCGATCTGCACCGAAAACACCGATCAGGAACACGCAACGGCCGAAGGCTTACCGCGCATTGGACGAAGAACGCGGATCGAACGACGGATCACAGCCCGGTCCGGCGGGCGTGGGCGGCGATGGCCTGATTGATTTCGAGCGCGAGGGCCAGCGCGGCGCGGCCATCCTCGGCTGAGACGACCGGCGTGGTCCGGCTGCGGACGGCGTGGAGGAAGGCTTCGATCTCCAGGCGCAGCGGCTCTCCCGGCTGCACAGGAACGTTGGTGAGCGACAGGCCGGCGGAAGGATGCTGCCCGGGCTGCTGCTGCTGCGCCAACCGGGCCAGCGCGGCAGGATCCAGCGAGGCGGCGGCCGTGACGTCGATCATCAGCAGGTCCTGCCGGGCGAAATCGAGCGAGAGGTACTGGTGGGGCTGGAAGAAGCGCAGCTTGCGGACGCGCTCCGTGCTGACCCGGCTGGCGGTAAAGTTGGCGATGCACCCGTTCTCGAATTCCAGCCGCACGTTGGCGATATCGACCTTCGGCGAGAGCACCGGCAGGCCGACCGCCCGAACCTCGCGCACCGGCGAGGCGACCAGGCTGAGCACGATGTCGAGGTCGTGAATCATCAGGTCGAGCACCACGTCCACATCGAGCGAGCGCGGCGTGAAGATGCTCAGGCGGTGGGCCTCGAAGAACATGGGCCGGTGCAGGTGGCCGCGGGCGGCGGTGACGGCGGGGTTGAAGCGTTCCAGATGGCCGGCCTGCACGATGCGGCCTTGAGTGCGGGCGAGTGCGAGGATCAAATCCGCGTCGGCGAGACTGGCGGCGAGCGGCTTCTCGATCAGCAGGTCGACGCCCGCGGCCAGCAGAGGCGCGGCAGCGGAGGCGTGGTGCAGGGTGGGGACGCAGATCGAAGCGGCGTCGGGAGCGCCCACAACACGAAGACAGTCTTCGATGGTGGAGAAGCCGGGGATGCCGAAGACTGCGCCTGCCTCAGACGCCACCGCATGGTTGCTATCGACAACGGCTACAAGCTGGAGCGGCTGCCCGGTGTGCCGGAGCTGCTGCTCCAGTTCGCGGTAGACCCGGAGATGGTTTCGGCCAAAGGCGCCGGCTCCGATGACCGCAACGCGCAGGGCAGGAGTGCCGGGCACTACTTCTTTTCGCCGGGCGCCTCGACGGCCTCGCGGCAGCGCGCGTACAGCTCGAGCAGATGCGCGACCTGGTCCTCCGGCTTGGCGGACGCGGGAATTCCAAAACCGGTCGAACCGGAGGACTTGCTCCCGACGTTGGCATGAGAGGCGACAAACTTGAGCAGATCGAGCGCGATGTCTTCGGTGCGGCGCGCCGTGGGGGTGGATTCCATGAAGTAGTTCCTCTCGTTTCTTCCAAGCCTGATCTTAATGTCCCGCCCGGCTGGGCGCAAATTCCGCGCTGGAGACCTCCTGCCCGATTACCTTCCCCACGCCCTCCCCAACCAGGTGAGCCGAGGCGCGAATGCCGCAGACAATCTCGTACGGGATCGTCCCCGCGAGCTTGGCGTGGTCGTCGGCGGTCATGCCGGGGCCCAGCACCACGGCCTCGTCGCCCACAGCTACGTCCGGAATGCCGGTGGTATCGACCGTCGTCAGGTTCATCGAGACCCTGCCCACGATCGCCGCGCGCCGGCCATGCACCATCACCCATCCCCCGGGTCTTCCATTCGAGCTCGAAAGCTCGCGCCGCAGGCCATCCGCGTAGCCGACGGGGAGCAGCGCGAGTCGCATGGGCCCGGACGCCCGATACGTCGCGTTGTACCCGACCGTCTCCCCGGCATGGACCTCGCGCACGCCGATGACGCGGGTCTTCCAAGCCATAACAGGCTGCAGGACAGGACGTACGGTGTGCTGCGGATTGTTCTCATTTTCCCCGCCAGCCTGCTCGATAGGAAGACAGTAACCATACAGGCCGAGCCCGCTCCGCACCATGGGGCGTGCCCCCACGCTTGCCGCCAGCGCTCGCAGCCACGCAAGGTCTTCGCCCGCGCCCTGGTTATCCACCGTCGAGGAGTTGCCCGCATGAACCCACCGGGGCTCGAGACCCGCTGCCCCGACGGCCTGAATCGACGCGTCGAAGAGCCTGCGCTGGGCCACCGTCTGGGTCGAGCCCGCGACCTCCGACGAGGCGAAGTGGGTGAACACGCCGTCGAGTCGAAGCCGACGCTGCGCCTTGAACCAGCGGAGAACCTCGTCCAGCGCCTCACCGGGCGCGACACCCTGCCGGGCCATGCCGGTGTCGATCTCGAGATGCACCGGCAGCGGCAGCCCGTCAGGATTTGGATACCGAGAGCCAGCCTCGGCGAGCCGCTCCATCTGCTGCCGATCCCACACCACCGGGGTGAGATGCTGGCGAAGGATCGGTGCGGCGTCCTCGCCAAGCAGCCCCGACATGACCAGAATCTCCGGCTGCTGCTGCGGCGCGATTCCCGCCGAGGCCAGGGCTTCGCGTACCGTACAGCCCTCGGCCGCATCGGTAACGCCCAGCCATCGGGCCCCGGCCCGCGCCAGCACAGGAGCGCAGAGAGCGGCGCCGTGGCCATACGCGTTCGCCTTGATAACCGCGAGCACAGCCGTGCCCCTGCCTGCGGCCTCGGCAAGAATGCCGTAGTTGGCGGCCAGCCGCTGCCCGGAGACTTCAATCCAACTCTTCACATCCGTTATCCTATCGCCTGCCATGGAGGTACGGCTGCGCAGGAGGCAGGGTAGTGGGTCAGTTGCCGGGTTGCCCGTAATCCGGAATAACCCGGATCGCTTTTCACAGGCCGACTTGGCAATACCCTACTAAGGCCACTGGCCGGGCTTGGCTTTGTTTAAAGCAAATCAGCGTACGCCTTCGAAGGCCCACCATGCGCACCGTACCAGCTAGTGTCCGATCGCAACCAGGATCAGACTGACCATGACGCTTCCCACGAGGAAGAAGGGAGCATTGATCAGGCTGTAGAGGAGCGGTCTAGGAAAGAGGGGGTTGATTGCGATGTTGACGACCATTGGAACCAAGTAGCCCAAGCCGACGATCAACCCGTATTCGAGAGCGCCGGTATAGGAGGTGATAGCGAATGCCCGCATCATCGCAGCGCTCGCTATCGTAGTGACCGTCAGGCACAGCAGCGGACCCACAAGGGAGAGGACGCCCGTCCTTGGTCCACGGCCCAACGCAACGACATAAGCACGTTTGACGACGAAGCTGTACCAGACATATCCCCAAAGAAGATAAGCGCCAACGGCTGCCACAACCGCAAGCCAGTTCACTTTGCCCAATGCATGGAACATCTTGACCTCGCTTTCGGTATACGTGTTGCTGCGGTTCTGAAAGACCTGCATCAAGTCTACGTGTGCCCGAGTACTGTCGAGGTCTCAACTACTTTGGAACAAGCGCACAAACGGCGAAGTATGCTGACGAACCGGAACTTTGAGTCACCTGTCCAAGACGGTCGCGTTCTGCCATATCCCGCGGTAGAGAGCCCGGCAGTTATGGCCGACTGCGTGGTATGTCCGGTACCTGGACGCCGTCCAGCCATCCCGTCAGGCGAACCGCTTCCGCTTCAAGAGCGCAGCGAGCACGGGCGGCGACTCTCTGGAGCAGACATAGCTTTACTGTGCCGGCATTGTCCTGCATCCAGTAGCCAACGACCCTTCCATCGACCCAAAGCGTAGAGCCCGCATTGCCTTGTTTGTCAAAGAGCAGGTTACGAGCGCCGCCGATGTAGAAGTCGCGGGACCGCCAGCCCATGACTGTCGGGTCCAGAGAGGGCAGGAGAGCGACCCACGAGCCCGGATCGGCCACTTCGTCAAGATCGTCCTGGAGCAGCCAGCCTCGGGTACCGCGATCAAGCGAAACTTCAACAGCACCAAGCTCTGCGAGCGCCGCCCGCACCACGGCCCGTGTGGCTCCTAACCACCAGACGAGGTCGTCCTCGGTGCCCGGACCGAAGGTGCGCAGCCAGCAGCGGACGATCTCGCGATAACCCTCGACGGCCTTGCATGGCTTAGGAACGTCACCAAGCCAGTGCCGCATCGCCGTCCACTGCGGTTGTGCAGTACGCCAGTGGCCCCGATTGTTGGCGCGAACAATGTCTCCTCGCGCGCTCAGGTACGTCAACACCTGAGGAAGCAATCCCGGAGCGCTCGCCACGGTGTTAAGCTTAGTGGTCAACTTCGGTACCAACCTGCGTAACTCAAGAGCCGAAAATCCTTCAGGGTGCTTGGCAAAAAGAGAGAGCACCTGAGCACGGAGCCGCTCCAGCCATCTCTCGCCGTTGGCAGCAATCCCGCTGTTCACTATCTGCTTGACGATACGGTTTCGCTCGGTTCGGGCAACTCGGGCCGAGGCGCTGCCCCAGGCAGCCGAAAGTAGGTCGCGCGGAAACACAAAGAGCGTTCGACGCATGGCAAGCTGTTTTACAAGGCTGCGCTCCGTGTAGAGTGCGTTTTCCAGTTGTGCAGCCTCGGGCGACCGGCTGCGCGCCCAGTATGAAAGATAGACAGAGGCCGGTTGAGTAGCGTGCAGCACGGTCATTGCTCGAACAACAGCTTCCGCGGACTCTACCCGGAAAGCTGGCGCCAGTGCGTGCCGCACGGCGATCCGGGAACGACGCTCATCGTCTGTGACATGACGCACAGAGTCATCATTGCAGCCTTATTAACCTGCGTCCAGAGGAACCGCCGATGGTGTTGGATCGTACTCAGGACGATGCCCGAATGGGCTGTGAGAGCGCATTCTGAGATCGGTCCTGATAAACAACCTTGTGTTAACCAACCAAATGCCAACTCCCGAATCTTCGGCAATTGGGGAAACTGACCCACTGCCGCAAGTAGACAGCAGTTCCCCATCGCACCCCGACTGTGATACAAAGCAGCGTCCTCTAGAAAACGTTCCTTTATGGGCCGTGGGAGCTTTCCCCGGCTCCGGATAGCCTCCAGACGCAGAATCCGCAGAGAAAAGACTGTTGCCATGAAAATGAATACTCGTTCAGCACGTCGAGCCGGCAGCAGCGCCGCCGCCGCAGCCGTCTCCCTTCTCCTCGTCCTCTTCATCGTCGCGGGGTGCAATGGCGGAGGAACGCCCGATCCGCAGTTGGTGTATCAGGCCGCGCAGGCGAAGAACGCCGGCAACTTCACCAGTACCATCTTTCTGGGCGATTCCCTGACCGCCGGCTACCAGAGCGGTTCCCTGCTGGATTCAGCCCAGGTCCACGGCTGGGCGAATCTGGTCGCCACGCAGGCCGGGTTCAACATCACGCTTCCGCTCATCGCGCCCCCGGGAGCGCCCAGCGTGCTGCAACTTGTCTCGATCGGGCCGCCGCCGGTGATTACGTCCACCCCCGGCACCACCACCGGACGCGACAATCCCGCCACCCAGGCGACCGATGTGGCGGTTCCGGGAGCGCTGCTGAACGATGTTGCCAACACGGTCCCGCTGGCCAATCCCGCGGCGGGCCAGCAGCAGATCAACCAGCTTGTGCTTGGCTTTCCCGGGCTCGGGTATGGACAGGCGTATAGTCAGGCCACCTTCGCCATCAAGGCGCAGCCCACGACGATCTTCCTGTGGATCGGCAATAACGACGCGCTGATCGCGGACGAGACCGGGATGCCGGCCAGCATGACCCCGGTCGCCAGCTTCACCTCGCAGTACCAGGCGTTGATCACCCAGTTGACCACCCAGACCACCGCTCACCTGGTGATCGCGAACATCCCCGACGTAACGCAGGTGCCGTACCTTCAACCGGCGGCGCTGGTGCTGGGCGAGTTCTCGCAGGCCACCAAACTGCCCGTCGCCACCCTGAGCGCGCTGCTGGGCATCGTGCCCGGAGACTTCGTCAACCCCACCGGACTCACCGAAATCAGCGCCATTCTGGGCGGCAAGCAGAAGGGCCCGATCGACGATGCGGGCGTCCTCTCCGCAGCCGAGGTCGTAACCGTGCAGGCGCAGGTGGTCGCCTTCAACCAGGTCATCGCCGCCCAGGCCAAAGCGGCAGGCGCGACTCTGGTCGATATCAACGCGCTGTTCGCACAGGTGGTCGCCTCCGGCCTGACCATCAACGGGTATACCGGGACGGCAAGCTTCCTCGGAGGCTTCTTCGCGCTCGACGGAATTCATCCGACGAATACGGGCTACGCGGTGGTCGCCAACAAATTCATCGACACCATGAATGCCTCGATCAACACCAAAATCCCCGACGTATCGCTAGGCCCGGTCACGGCCACCGACCCGTTCTGGCCGCCGAACCTGGCCGCGCATCCGCCTTCGGGAACCCACCCCCTCCTTATGCCCGCCAACGCCGGAAAGCCCATCGCCGACCTCCTGCGAAGGAACCAGTAGAGATCGAATGCAGGTGAATGACCGCAAATGCAACAGGTCGACGACATCACGCAGGCCCACCGAAGCTGCAGGTAGCCGTGCACTCCAGCCGATCAGGGCCGAGCTTCGTAGACGATATTGAAAGGCGTCTCGGCGGCTCGCCGGAAGCGACTGAACCCGGCGGAGGTAACGACCTCCCGGATGCGCGCCTCTCCGGCCTGCGCGCCCAGGCAGAGTCCTACCTCCTGCGACCGGGAACAGGGCGTGCAGAGCAGGGTTGAAAATCCGTAGTACACCCGCCCTACAGGGTTCAGATTGTCTTTCAACTCGTCCTTCGCAAACGGTTCCACGATCATCCACGTTCCATCTTTTCGAAGCGACTGCAAGACATGAGCAGCGGCCCCAACAGGATCGCCCATATCGTGGAGACAGTCGAAGACTGCGACGAAGTCATAGTCCTTCCCCGGATACTCCTTAGCCTTGGCCATCTCGAACGTAACTCTGTCGGCAATCCCCTGCCGCTTTGCAGACTCCTGCGCCGTCGCAATGGATTGGTCGTGATAATCGAATCCGAAGACGTGAGACTTGGAAAACGCCTTCGCCATCAATATGGTCGAAGCGCCGTTTCCGCAGCCCACATCGGCGACCCGCGCACCGGCTTCGAGCTTCCGCTGCACATCCTCAAGCGCGGGAAGCCACGAGCTCACCAGGTTGGCGGCATAGCCAGGGCGGAAAAACTTCTCGCACCCATGAAACACACCCTGATCGTGTTCATGCCAGCCCATGCCTGCTCCCGAGCGAAATGACTCCACGATTCGCGGAACGGCCGCAAGGGAACCCAGAGCCAACTCGAACGCACCGGGAAGATAAGCCGGGCTGTCCTCGTCAGCCAGCGCGAAGGCCTGCTCCTCGGTAAGACTGAACTTGTCTTTCGTCTCATCGTAAGTGACGTAGCCGCCGGCTGCCTGTGACGCCAACCATTCGCGCACATAGCGTTCGTCGGTCGTGGTCCTGGCCGCAAGTTCGGCGGAGGTCATCGGCCCGTCCGCAAGGGCCCTGTAAAGCCCAAGCCGGTCCCCGATCACCACCATCCCGGCATGCACCGCAGCTCCAAGGTCCCCGACGAACCGACCGACAAAAGCGTTAAGCTTGTCCATATCGACTGCCATGGTTCACACCTCGCACGAGGACATTCATACTAGAGCAAATTCCGCTCCACGTATAGGAACCCGGTGGTCCACCCTTCAGCCATTACCTATGGCGATTCTCCTGTGGGTGTATAGCGTGGCTTGAAGATCATGGTCGTTTTCTCTCAAGGAAAACCACACTCCTTCGAATCACCCACTCCACAGCAACAGGAGAATCGCTCTAGTACCCGCCGTCATCTCCGCCGTGCTGCAGGTTTTCGAAGCGGGTGTAGTCGGCGAGATAAGCGAGCTGGATGCTTCCCGTGGGGCCGTTGCGTTGCTTGGCGATGATGATCTCGGCTTTGCCCTTCAGGTCTTCGTTCTCGCGGTCGTAGTACTCCTCCCTGTGGATGAAGCAGACGACGTCGGCGTCCTGTTCGATCGAGCCCGATTCGCGCAGGTCGCTCAACAGCGGCTTCTTGTCGCCTCCGCGCTGCTCGCTGGCGCGCGAGAGCTGGGAGAGCGCGACCACAGGCACCTTCATCTCCTTGGCCAGCGCCTTCAGGCCGCGCGAGATGGCCGAGACCTCCTGGGTGCGGTTCTCGAAGCCCTTCTGGCTGGAGTTCGAGCCCGTCATCAGCTGCAGGTAGTCGATCACGATCATGTCGAGCTGGCCATGTTGCTGCTTCAGACGCCTCGCCTTGGCGCGCATCTCGGCCAGCGTGATGCCCGGCGTGTCGTCGATGAACATCTTCGATTCCATCAGCCGTTCGAGCCCGGCAATCAGCTTGGTGCGGTCGTCGCGCATCAGCATCCCGGTCTGGATGGCCTTCGAGTTGACCAGCGCCTGCGAGGCAAGCATTCTTCTCAGCAGGCTGGCCTTGCTCATTTCCAGCGAAAAGACGGCGACGACCTTGCCGCCGCGCACGGCCGCGTTTTCCGCGATGTTGATCGCCCAGGCGGTCTTGCCCATCGAGGGCCGGGCCGCGATGATGATGAGCTCGGACTCCTGCAGGCCGCTGGTCATGCGGTCGAATTCGATGTAGTGCGTGGCCAGGCCGGTGACCTCGCGGCCCTGCTCGTAGAGCGCGTCGATGGAGCCGAAGGAATCCCGCACGATGGCGGAGATGTCGGAGAAGCCGCCGGTGACCGCGTGCTCGGAGATCTCCGTGAGCCGGGTGCTGACCTGGTTGAGTACGTCGAGCGCTTCGCGGCTCTGGTCGGAGGCCTCGATCAGGCCCATGTCGCAGACGGTCAGCAGCTGGCGCATCAGGCTCTTGTCGCGAACGATGCGGACGTAGCTTTCGATACTGAGCTTGCGCGGGAGACCTTCGCTGAGCGAGGCGAGATAGGGTAGGCCGCCGACCGATTCGAGCTCCTTCTTCTTCTTGAGCGCATCGGCTACCGTGACGATGTCCACCGCGTGGCCGACCTCGACCAGACGCAGCATCGTTTCGTAGATTCTGCGGTGGGAGTCGAGCGCGAAGTCATCGGTCTTGAGCAGCATGGTCGCGTCAATGATGGCGACGGGTTCGACCAGCATGGCGCCAAGGATGGTCATCTCGGCGTGGATGGACGCCGGACGCTCCTCTTCACTGTTGACGAGACGGGGATAGGTTGACATAGGGGTACGTTAGCGGAATGCGCCCTGAGGATGCATGGGCTTTCTGTGGATGATCTGGAAAAGCGGTCCGGTTCCAGTCTACGCCCGGGCATGGGTTCCGGACGCGTATGGCCCCTGCCGATGTACGCTGTCGATGTAGGCTAGGGAAGCGGCGGCGGAAGAAAATCTGTTGGGTTGAGCAGGAGCGAATATGGGTGTGGAGAAGGCGTTAGCGATTCCGGAGGCGGCGCAGCGCGATAAAGCTTCGTTCGAGGTGATGCGGGTGTGGATCGCCGAGAAGGGTCAGCACGTCAGCATTCAAAGCGGCGCGTGGGATGACCCGTTTGCGTGGGGCATTGTGCTGGCCGATCTGGCGCGGCATATCGCACTGGCCCATCAAATGCAGAACGAAGAGACCGACGAAGAGGAGTTTCTGGCGCGGCTGCTGGAGGGTTTCCACGCCGAGATCGACAACCCGACCGACGAGCCTGAGGGTGAGGTCACCCAGTAGCGGGTGTCTGCACAAAAATCTGAATTCGGTTGGCGTACTTTTGCGCGCCTGAATGCGTGGTGCTTAACCTCCACCTTCACCACGCATCCGTCCACAACCTGCACAAAAAATACCACGTTTTCGCAACACGTTTTCTCAAAAACCCCGTAAAAAGGGCCCTTCACCACACGAAGAAAAAACGCTGATTTACTTGTGCTTGTAGTCCTGGAAGAGCTCCGGGAACTGCTTCTTCAGGGCGGCCGTCTTCGGCACGTCGCAGACCTGGATGTACGGGTTGTTAGGATTCTTTTCGGCGTAGTCCTGGTGGTAGTCTTCGCCGTTATAGAAGGCCTTCAAGGGCACAACCTGGGTTACGATCGGCTTCGGAAATGCATGAGCCGCATCGAGTTGCGCGATATACGCGGACGCGATCTTCTGCTGTTCGGGGCTGGTGAAGAAGATGACCGAACGGTACGAGGTACCCACATCCGGACCCTGCCGGTTGAGCTCGGTCGGATCGTGTACGACGGAGAAGAAGATGCGCAGCAAGGTGCCATAACTCATCCGGGCAGGGTCGAAGACGACCTTGACGGACTCGGCATGGCCGGTATTTTCGGACGATACCTGGTCATACGTCGCCGTCTCGGCAGACCCGCCCGAATAGCCTGCCGTGGTCGCTGTGACGCCCCTAACTCGTTGAAAAACGGTCTGTACACCCCAGAAGCAGCCCCCCGCGAAGACGGCTGTTTCGTGGGTTGCGGACGAATGCGGCTCATCGACTGCCGGAGCCGGCAGCGGCTCTTTTCTCTCTGCGCCAAAGACCATCTTCTTTACCCCCAGAAGGAGCGCTCCGGCAACCAGCACTCCAAGTAAAACCCGAACTGCGGTGTTTGCCATGGCTGCACATCCCTGCTATTTAAACGACATCTGCCCGTTAGACGCGTGGGCGAGACGGTTGGATTCGAGGCGCCAGTCAGGCGGTCTGTTGTCTGGCCTGCTCTTTGCCTTGGATTTCAATGTAGACGTGGATCAGGCTGACGGCGGCGGGTGTGACGCCGGCGATGCGGCTGGCCTGTCCGAGCGTCTGAGGCCGCACGCGGACGAGCGTCTCCTGCATCTCGCGCGACAGGCCGCTGATGCTGCGATAGTCGAACCAGGCCGGGATAAGGCGTTTTTCGGCCTTGCGCATCTTCTCCATGGAGCGGAGCTGCTGGTCCAGATAGCCGGAGTATTTAATCTCGGTCTCGACGGTCTTCATCTCGTTGCGGACCCAGGCGGGCAGCCTGGACGGCGCCGCGGAGTCGATTGCAACCACCCATTCGGCCAGCGCCGGTCCGGCGGCTTCGAGTTGCTGCCGGAGTGAGGGGACGAGCTCTTCGACGGGGACTTCGGGACGTTTCAGAAACTGCGCGAAGGTCTGGCCGGTGATGGATGCGGCGTCGCCGTCGAGCTTTTCCAGCAAGTCTGGAGGCAGATCGGCGGCGCGTACGCGGGTGTCGCCGAGGAGCATCTCGAAGGCGGTGGAGCGAAACTGTTTGTGCTGGTACTCCGCCCAGGCCGCATCGTCGATGAGACCGAGGCGGCGTCCATGCGGGGTCAGCCTGCGGTCGGCGTTGTCGATGCGGAGATGCAGGCGGAACTCGGCGCGCGAGGTGAACATCCGGTAGGGCTCATTGGTCCCCTTGCTGATCAGGTCGTCGATGAGGATGCCGGTGTAGGCTTCGGTCCTGTCGAGCGTGAAGGCGGGCTCCCCCCGCACGGCCAGCGCCGCGTTGATACCGGCTATCAGGCCCTGGCAGGCTGCTTCTTCATAGCCGCTGGTGCCGTTGATCTGCCCGGCAAGGTAGAGGCCCGGGAGCGACTTGACCTGCAGGCTGCGGTCGAGCTCGGTGGGGTCGATGGCGTCGTATTCGATGGCGTAGCCGGGCCGCAACATCTCGGCTCTTTCAAGCCCCGGGATGGAACGCACCATGGCCGCTTGAATCTCCATCGGAAGGCTGGTGCTCATGCCGTTGATGTAGACCTCGTGGGTGTTGAGGCCTTCGGGTTCAAGGAAGAACTGGTGGCGCGCCTTATCTGGGAAGCGGACGATCTTGTCTTCGATGGAGGGGCAGTAGCGCGGTCCGACGGCTTCGATCTGGCCGGTGTACATGGGCG
This sequence comes from Edaphobacter sp., assembly GCA_965277265.1. Lineage (GTDB taxonomy): Bacteria > Acidobacteriota > Terriglobia > Terriglobales > Acidobacteriaceae > Edaphobacter. The sequence goes on along the minus strand of CBDICF010000003.1, from coordinate 2,332,381 downwards.
AACGGTGAACGTTGTCGCGGATGAGCTGCAGGGTCTCGGGCGTGGTGTGGGCGATGTGGCACACGATCTGCCGCAGCGCCGGCGAGCCGCCTTTGGCTATCGGCGAGCGGAGGCTGAAGGGGGTGGGGTCGTCGTCGCCGGGCTGCTCCTGGAACTGGCTCCAGTCGATGGTGCGGCCGTCGAGGCGCGGGGGGGTTCCGGTCTTGAGGCGGCACTCGCGGAGGCCGAGCCGTTTGAGCGATTCGCCGAGCAGGACGCTGGCCGGTTCGCCGCTGCGGCCGGCGGTGTACTGCTGCTCGCCGCAATGGATGAGGCCGTTGAGGAAGGTGCCGGTGGTGACGATGGTGGCGTGGGCGTGGATGGTGCGGCCGTCGCGCAGCTTCAGGCCTCGGACTTGGCGCAGGGACCCCGCGTCCTCGAGCAGCAGGTCGACGACCTCGGCCTGCTTGATGAAGAGGTTCTTCTGGGACTCCAGCACCTCGCGCATCTTGACCCGGTAGAGGGCCTTGTCGCACTGCGCCCGGGGCGACCAGACGGCGGGGCCGCGTGAGGTATTCAAGAGGCGGAACTGGATGCCGGTGGCGTCGGCGACCTCTCCCATGATCCCGCCGAGCGCGTCGATCTCGCGCACGAGATGGCCTTTGGCGATGCCGCCAATGGCCGGGTTGCAGCTCATCTGGGCGATCAGGTCGAGATTGAGGGTGAAGATCGCGGTACGCAGCCCCATGCGCGCCGCGGCCATGGCCGCCTCGCACCCGGCGTGTCCCGCGCCCACGACGACGACATCGAACTGTTCGGTGAAGCTCACACCTTTATTCTAGGCTCTCTGTCCTTCGATTCCGATGGGCCGGAAGGCGGCAAGCAATAGCAGGCAACGGGCACCCGCTCAACCGGCTATACTTCAGTCGCTATTGAGGTACAGCATGATCGCTCAAAGTTCGCTTGTAGCATTCATTCCAACCAGTGATGCGGTGCGAGCACGCACCTTCTACGAAGAGCAACTCGGCTTGCGCTTCGTCAGCGACGATTCCTTTGCCATCGTGATGGACGCGAACGGAACGATGGTACGGATTGTGCGCGTGGGAAACTTTACGCCGGCGCCATTCACGATCGTGGGCTGGCAGGTGGGTGATATCCACCGTGAAGTGGCCGAATTGAGCGATAGAGGAGTGGTCTTCAGGCGCTACGACTACCTCGAACAAGGTGCGGATGGGGTCTGGGTCGCTCCGAATGGGGCCAGGGTCGCCTGGTTTTCAGATCCGGACGGGAACATCCTCTCGCTCTCGCAACACTGAGCCGGAGGGTTTACTCGAACCGGGGAAGGTGCTGGACATCGCCGGGGGGAACCATCTCGAGCGCGCCGCCGGCCTTGATCCAGGCCTTGATGCCGCCTGTGATGACCTTGGTATTGCAGTTGTGCTGCTGCAGCATGTGCGCGACCCGGACGCTGGTGGTGTCGCGGATGCAACTGCAGTAGAGGTAAATTTCGCATTCGGGCTGCATGAATTCGCGCAGCGCGGCGAGCTCTTCCTGGAGCCGGTTGGGCTCGACCCGGATGGAGTTCTTGATGCGTTTCATACCGGGGTCGTAGTAGTTGTGGCTGCGGACATCGGCAATGATGACCAGCTTTTCGGGGGTTAACGACTGCAGACGCTGATGCAGGGTGGACGCGGCGATGCGTTCGATCTGCCGGTACCGGCGGGCGCGAAGCGTGAATACCAGCATGGCGATGGCGTAGCCCAGGGCAAGCAGCAGAAGGGCAAGAACGACTGCGTGGCCGGCGCGCTCGACCCAGAGAGCGATATCCCGGATGGCGGTGCTGAAGACGAAGCCGGTGAGAGTCCAGACGGTGCAGTAGAAGAGGACGCCAATGGCGTCGAGCCGGAAGAAGCGCCAGAAGCGCATGTTGAGGGTGCCGGCGAGGGGCGCAGCCATGGCTCCAAGGCCGGGGATGAACTTGGCGAAGAGCAGGGTCTTCTGGCCACGGCGGTAGAAGTAGCCCGCCGAGGTGAAGATGCACTGTTCGGGGTCGATGGAGAGGCGGCACAGGCCGGAGAGCAGCCACCAGCCGGTGTAGCGTCCGCCGAGGTAGAGCAGAGTATCGCCGGCGAGAGCAGAGGCCCAGGCGAGCGGGATGACGGCGGCAAGGCTATACCCGTGCCGCGAGGCCGCGCCCGCCGCCAGCAAGGTGATGGTAACGGGCAGAGGCAAGCCCAGTGCGGCGAGGAACAGCACGACTCCGGTGACCGCATAGCCGTGGTGCGCGATGACCTCGATGAGGCCCATGAACCGTGTCCTCTGATGATTGTTTACAGCTTGTCTGAACGTTGTCTCAGTTTAGGATGCAGCTTACGCCACATGCAGGAATTGAGTATGCGCTAGAGACATTTCGGATGGTATACGGCGCAAAGGCGTCCTGCCGGACGGGCCTCCTGCCCGGAGGGCGGTCACTTCGTGACTTGTATACCGGTCTTGACTACTTCTGCTGCATAGGCACTCCCGTTGGTCGGGATCGAGATTGGAGTGCATAGGCTGGAGTATCGCGCTAAAACTCGATGCGTACTCCAAGCTGCACCTGCCGCTCCTGGGCCTGACCGGAGGAGGCGGCGGTGAAGGTTCCGAACGGGCGCACGTTGAGGCCCTCGGCGGCTACGGTGGCCGCGTCCTGGAATATCAGAGGCGTGACGCCGGCGAGGGGGGCGGCAGCCAGAAAGGCTCGCTGCGAGATGGCGGAGTAGTTGACATGGTTGGTCAGGTTGAAGATTTCAACTGAGCCGCGCATGCGCAGGCGCTCGTTGAGGCGCACCGGACGGCTGACGCGCAGGTCGATCCTGTAGGCGTCCGGCAGCCGCAGCGTGTTGCGCCCCACGGTGGGTAGGTAGATTGCGCCGCCGGAGCCGTTGAGGCTCTCGTGTCCGCCGGTGAGCCGGGTGCCTCCGAAGAGGTCTAGGCTGTAGGGGCGGCCGCTTCGCTCGGTGAAGATGGGGGCGAACTGCCAGTTGCGGATAGTCGATCCGACAAGGCGCAGGTCTCGGCCGAAGAAGCGGCCGCTGCCGGGCAACGGCTGCCAGACCAGGCTGGCCTGCACCTTGTGAGGGAAGTTCAGCGAGGAGAGGCCTTTGTCGTAGCGGACGTCGAAGGGATCAAACTGGGCATTGGTTCGGGGGGTTGCGCCGATCTGGCCGAAGTCGATGGCTTTGGACCAGGTCCAGCTTGCTCGAAGCTCCAGGCCGCCCCGGCTGCGGCGGCGGGCTTCGAGCACAAGCGCGTTGTAGGTCGCGTTCGCGTTGGAGACGATGTCGGTGACCGCGCCGAACCTGGTGTTGATGCGCTGGGCGTAGACGGGGAGGGCAAAGGTCTCGCCGTCGCGCACGCCTACGGCACCGGTGCCGCCCTGGAGCTGGAAGGTTTTGTAGCCGGTGGACGGGGCGATGTTGATGTCTGTCGAGTTGGGGAGTTGCCGGTCGAGATTGAGAAGGTAGCTTGCGCTGGCGACGATGCCTGCTCCGGCGTTGCGCTCGACGGTGATGCTGGCCTGCTGGACGCTGGGCAGGCGAAATCTGCGATCGAAGACGGTGGCCGAGGTGGTGGTTGCGACGGCTGCGGGCGGGGTGGTGAGATACGAGCAGGCGTAGCCGAAGCCCTGCGCGGATACTGGCCCCGATGCTGTCCCCGATACCTGGGGGCAGCTTGTGACCGTGGTGGGCAGAATGAGGATATGGGTGGCGGAGCTGCCGGTGGCGGTGTTGACCAGCGCGCTGCGGACGGTCGCGCCGGGCAGCCTTCCATAGTAGGCGCCGTAGCCGATGCGGAGTACGCCGTTGCCTGCGCCGAAGGGAGCCCATGCGACGCCGAAGCGAGGTCCGAAGTTGTTGCGGTCTTCGGGGAAGACGCTGGTGGCCGCAATGGCGCCGAAGACGGCGTCGAGCGCGGGGTTGGGCTGCTGGGGGATGGGCAGGAGCTCGTACTCGTAGCGTAGGCCGACGTGGAGGGTGAGACCGGGGCGGGGACGCCAGGTGTCCTCCGCGAAGGCCGCCCACTCCTGGGTGTTGAAGGTGACGGCCTGCTGGCCAAAGCTTTGGGAGAAGGAGCGGAAGCAGAAGTCGTGGATCGGCGCGGTGATGGAAGGGCACGCGCCGTTCGGATAACTGTCGACGTTGAAGGTGTAGTCGGCGATCCAGTCGACGAGGCCTCCTGCGTGTCCGGAGGTGACTCCGCTGTCGTAATGGAAGGCGCCTTCGATGTTGTTGAGTGCGCTGATGGTGTCGTGGACGAGGCTGACATCGGCTCCGGCCTGGAGTTGATGTCGTCCGCGTATCAGGGTCAGGAGGTCGGCTAGTTCGACCTTGCGCTCGTCGGGATAGGCTTTGCGGCCGATCGAGGGCGACGTGCCGAAGGTAAATCCATATGGTCCGATGGCGACCTCGGGGGCGAATCCGCCCGGACCGACGGCGGGCTCCTGCGGCAGGGGCGGCCCGGCCTGCTCGTACTGGAGGTCGGTCCCGTACTGGACGCGCAGCTCGTTGCTGAGTTTGGGCGTGATGGTCCAAAGCCAGCGGGAGAGCGCGGAATCGACGTGGCCGTAGGCGCTGCCGAGGCTTCCGGCGCCGAGATCAACTACGGGCGCGGACCGGACGCCCGCGGGTGCGCTGGACCGGGCGCGGTTGTACTGTATGCCCAGCCGATGGCGGGCGGAGGCCTGGAGATCGAGTTTGGCGAAGTTGACGGTCTGGTCCTGGCGCCGGGCGATGGTTCCGGTGAGGCTTTCGAGGTAATTCAATGCGTCGTTGATTTTGCTGGACGAGACGCCGCGGTTGCCCAGCAGCGCTCTCTGGGTGAGAGTCAAGGCGTAGAAGTTTGGATCGGCGGGGGTGGAGATGGCTGGAAAGTTGCGGCGCTGCTGGTCGAAGGCATAGAAGAAGAAGAGCTTGTCCTGGATGGCCGCGCCGCCGAGGCTGCCGCCGAACTGCTGGCGTACGTCGTGGGGCTTGACGACTCCGCTGGTGACTACGCCGTTGGCGTAATTGGAGACTATGGAGAAGGGGTTGGACGCGCCCAACGCGCTGGCGCGAAGCAGGTAAAACGCGGTGCCGTGCAGGGTGTTGGTTCCGCTCTTTGAGATGGTGGTGACGATGCCACCGGCGGCGTGGCCGTAGAGGGCGGAGTAGTTCTGGCTGCTGACGCGGAACTCGCGGACGGCCTCCTGGGAGAAGGTGTAGGCCATTCCGGCATGGCGGCTGTAGCCTCCGCCGCCGTCGGCAGCCGCGATGCTGACGCGCCCGGAGGAGCCGGACTCGGCGGCGTCTTCGAGCTCGGCTCCGCTGTCGCCTCCGGTTCCGCGGGGTGCGGAGCCGAAGCTCTGGTCATCGTCGCCGCCGTCGATGCGGCTGCTGTTCTGGGTGGAGGCCGCGCCGCGGAAGCTGAGCAGTCCGGCGCCTTCGGGATCGGCGTTCACGGTGGGGGTGAGAAGGGCGAAGGTCTGCCAGCGGCGTCCGTTGACCGGGAGATCCTGGATTTCGCCGGAGGTGATGTTGCCGGCGATGGCGGCGCTCAATGCCTCGTCTACGCTGACCGGCGCGGGACCGGTGGGGGTGGCAGACACCGTGACGGTAGTTGCAAGGCTGCCGATGCGCAGGCGGGCTTCGATCGAGGTTATGCCGCCTACCTCGACGATCACCCGGGTCAGGGTGAGGCGCTCGAAATGCGCGCAGTCGACCGTGACGATGTATTCGCCCGGGGGCACGCCAGAGAGGGAGAACTCTCCGCCGCGACTGGCCGTGGCATGGAGGATCAGGCCGGTGGCAAGGTGCTGAACCAGTATGGCTGCACCGGGGAGAGCGGCACCGCCGGGATCGGTGACGAAGCCGCTGATGGCTCCGTCGACCGAGGTCTGGGCGAGGGTGCGTCCGGCAAGCCCGGATAAGCTGAGCAGGAAGACGGTCGCAATAGCGAGGACTTCGAGGAACATCGCGCCTGCGGTGACGCGATTCGAGCGAGACGGCATGAAACTCCCTGGACCTTACGACCTGTGCGACTCGTGGAGAGGTTAGCCGCAGAGTAATGAAGTCGAAGGGATTAGGGAAGTCCACTCCTGTGTTATATGCGATGCTTACCAGCGACTTACGCCGATCGGTCCCGACGCGGATTGGCGTGGAGGAACACCGAGGAAAGGCGTAACGGTGATCAGGGGGTAAAGACGGACAGGAGCGGATCAGGACGGGTTCGGTGGATTCAGCAAGACTAAGCAAACTCCGGATGAAGTAAGCCCGGTAAGACAGGAAAACAACAGAGGCGGAATGCCACCGTCTCTCACCGGAGCAGGGACGGTAGGGCTGTCCGTTGCTCCGGTGGAAAGGCGTGATTTTGAATTGGAGGTTCTGCTTCCGCCGCTAGAACTGCGCGCGTATGGCGAGCTGTAGTTGGCGCGGGGTGTAGGTGAAACCGCTGGAGTTGGTGGAGGTAATGGCGCCGAAGAGCGGCTGGGCACTGTTAGCGCTGCTGGTGTTGAAGGTCAAGGTATTTCCGGTAACGGCGCGGGAGGCATTGGTGGTGTTACCGAGGAAGTAGCCGGTGGAGTTGATGCCGGTGACGTTCTGATGGTTGAGGATGTTGAAGCTTTCGGCTAGGAGCTCGAGCTTAGCGCGTTCGGCCACGTTGAAGCGTTTGGAGAGGCGCAGGTCGAGCACGTTGGTCTTCGGCTGGGTGAAGCCGTTGCGCTCGAAGCCGGGGATGCGGAAGGTACCGTTCGAGCCGTTGACGCCGCCGCCGATGGCGCTGAGATTGCCCGTGGCGGTGAAGGCGGTGGAGAGGGTTCCGCTGCTTCCGATCGAGTAGGGCAGGCCGCTCTGCAGCTGGTAGCTGGGTGCGAGTTCATAGTCATTCAGCAGATAGCTCAGCCAGCCGTGATAGCTCCAGGGCGCGGTGATAACGGCGTTGGCGACGAGGCGGTTGGGCACGTTCTGGTTGGAGTTGCCGTACTCGGAGCGGATGTCCTGGGGGTCGAGCAGGTTGTTGGCGGTGGTGGCGGTCTGGTTGTTTTCGCCGTAGTCGAGCGCATGCGACCAGGTGTAGTTGGCGCTGAATTGCAGGTGGTTGGAGAAGCGATGGCTGATCTGTCCGACGAGACCCTGGTAGTTGGAGCTGACGCCGCTGAAGATATCGGTGAGCGAGCCGAAGTTGCAGTTGGGGCGCTGGCTGGGGCAGACGGAGGTGGACAGCGTGTTCTTGGGGTAGAACTTGGACGTAACGGTGGAGCCGGCGGCGAGGGGGCCTTTGCCGGAGGTGTCGACGACGGTGTAGGCGATGGTGGTGGGAGCGTTCAGGTTGACGTCGGTGAAGTTTGGCAGGCGACGCCCGAAGGAGCCGAGCCAGGTGACGCTGACGACGGTGTTCCAGCCCATCTGCTGCTCGACGGTGAGGTCGGCCTGGTGGATCTCGGGCGCTTTGAAGTTGGAGTCGAAGAAGACTGCATTGGGCGCTCCGCCGGCGGCACTGGCATTGGGAACGACCTTGGGGAAGACGGGAGAGCCCGGCGTGGTGAGGGTATAGCTGAACGTAGTCTGTCCGTTGGGCGAGGCGGTGTTGATGAGGGCGTTGTAGATGGTGCCGTTGAGGATGCGGGCGAAGAACTCGCCGTAGCCGCCGCGCAGGACGGTCTTGCCGGAGCCGAAGACGTCATAGGCGAAGCCGACGCGCGGGCCGAGGTTGGTCTTGTTGCTGGGCAGGACGCCGGTCTGGGGAAGCGCGGGGTTGACGAGGAAGCTGTAGGGCGACGGGAGCTGCTCGTACTCGTAGCGGAGCCCCATGGTGAGGCTGAGGCGCTTGCTGAACTTCCAGTCGTCTTCGGCGAAGAAGGCGTAGTCGCCGGTGGTGAATTCGACGCCGGGAAGACCGAAGCCTTGGGCGTAGCTGTTGTAGTGTTTGGCCTGCGCGACGGTTGCGGAGTTTTGCGAGAGATAGAAGTCGGTGAAGTAGCTGGCGAGATTGCTGTAGCTGTAGGAGCCATACCCTTCATAGAGATTGTTGATGAGGTCGTAGGTGTGGATGTAGTCTCCTCCGAACTTGAAGTTGTGGTTGCCATGCACCAGATTGACGGTGTCGGCGATCTGGAAGCGGCGCTCGTCCGGCAGCGCGGAACGCTGAAGGAAGGCCGGAGTTCCAAAGCTGAAGGCGTTCGTGATACTTACGTTGGGTGGCGAGCCGAAGGGGTTGGTGTAGCCGCCGGGGGTTGGGCCGTCGAGATTTGCGGCCTCATAGGCGGTGGGTGCCTGGCTGAACTCGAACTCGAAGTCGCGGCCGTACTGGTAGCGAATCTGGTTGCTGATTGTATTGGTGAGGGCGGTATCGAGCCTGGCGATGCCGAAGGTGTCGCGGACGTAGTCGTTGCCGAAGCTGCTGCTGCCGTCGGCGACGGTGGCGCCGGTCTGGATGCCCGCGGGCGAGATCCAGCGCAGGCGGTTGACCTCGAACGAAGCATGATTACGCGCGTTGATCTGCCAGTCGACCTTGGGGAAGAAGATGGTCTGGTCGCCGGTGCGGGGGACGGTGCCGAGCATGGAGTTGAGGCCGTTGATGCCGTTGACGTAGGCGGTCGATGCGGCGGCGTAGCTTGCGAGGCCAAGGTTGGTCTGGAGGGTGCAGGCCGCGGTATCGATGACGCTCGGTGCGGTCGCGCCGGTGGTTCCGCAGACCTTGCCGGTGGGAAGAGCGGCGTCGGGCAAGGTGAAGAAGCTTGTGGGATTGCTGGCGACGGCGACGGCGGGGAAGTTACGCTGGAATCGGTCTGCGGCGAAGAAGAAAAAGAGCTTGTCCTTCAGGATGGGACCGCCGACCGCGCCGCCGTACTGCTTGCGGACATCGGTGGGTTTGAAGTTCTGTGCCACAAAGGGTCCGCCCGGGGTAAGCTGCACGTTCTGGGTGGTGAAGTCGTTTGCCGCGCCCCACGAGGCGTCACGGTCGTCGAAGTAGAGCTCGCCGTGGATCTCGTTGCCGCCGCTCTTGGTAACCGAATTGACGACACCGCCGGCGGAGCGTCCGTACTCGACCGAGTAGTTGGAGGTGTTGACCTGGAACTCCTGAATGGAGGCCTTGGCGGTGGAGTAGCCGGCGCGAGTGCGGCCACGCTCCTCGGAGAAGTAGGCCTGGTTGTCGTCCGCGCCGTCGATGGTGACGTTGTTGAGCAGGGTGCTCTGGCCGCGGAAGCTCAGCAGGCCGAAGCCGTTCGAGTCGGATACGACGCCGGGGGTGAGCAAGGCGTAGGCCGACCAGCGATAGTTGTTGACCGGGAGATCCTGCAGGACGCGCTGGTCGATGAGGCCGGAGAAGTCCGGCGAGGTGGTGTTGATGGCCGGCGCTTCGCTGGTGACCTCAACGGTCTGAGTTGCGCTGCCCACGGGGAGCTTCGGCGAGATGTCGGTCAACAGGCCCACCTGGACGATGACATCGGCCGATTTGTAACTTTCGAAGCCGCCGGCGGCGATGGTGACCGTGTAGGTGGCGGGCTGCAGGTGGATCGCGCGGAAGTACCCGGAGGCGTCGGAGGTCAAGCTCTGCTCCGCGTCGGTTTTGTTCGAGTGGATCACGATGGTGGCGCCTGGGACCACCGAGCCGCTCGCATCTTCCACCGTTCCGGCGATTGCGCCGTCGACGGCGGACTGTGCCAGGGCGATAGAACCGAATCCTGCACACACGATGGCCAATGCGGCCAGCTTCAGCTTGTTCTTCGACATCATCTGGTTCTCCTGAGTGTTGTTGCATGTATTTTGCGGAAGGCACGGGCGAACCTGGCACCGCGCTCCCGATTGTTCATCTGTCTTTGAATGGGTCTAACATCGCACGGCGAGATGAACGCCTGATAAACATCGGCCACTTACTACCCGCTGCGCGCGGAGCGGTCACTTCGTTGACGTGTACACCCCTTCGGCTGGCGCTCCCGTCGGTCGCGATGAACAATTTTTTGCGCCGGCCATCGCACGGGCGAGGCCGGTATACACCCTGTGGAGTGGGCGCTGCCCGGGCATCCGTTACACTGGGTATTGCGAAATGTTTATCGATGAAGCACGAATTCGAATCAAGGCCGGCGATGGCGGAAACGGCTGCATGGCGTTTCGCCGGGAGAAGTTTGTGCCCAAGGGTGGTCCGTCAGGTGGGGATGGAGGCCATGGCGGCGATGTGCTGATGTCGTCTTCGCTGAGTCACAACACGCTGGTGCACTTCCGCTTCAACCCGGAGCACAAGGCGCAGCGCGGCGGGCATGGATTGGGCTCTAACTGTTCGGGCTACGCGGGCGAGTCGGTTACGTTGAAGGTTCCCGTGGGCACGCTGCTGTTCGACGATGTGACGGGCGAGCTGATCCACGACTTCGCACGGCCCAATGAGACGATTGTTATCGCAAAAGGCGGACGTGGCGGACGCGGCAACCAGCACTTTGCCACCAGCACGCATCAGGCTCCACGGGAGCACGAGCTGGGCCGGGCCGGGGAGGAACGAAGCTACCGGCTGGAGCTGAAGCTGCTCGCCGATGCGGGCCTCGTGGGATATCCGAATGTCGGCAAATCGACACTGATCTCTCGGCTATCGGCAGCCAAGCCCAAGATCGCCAACTATGCCTTTACGACACTGGAGCCGAACCTCGGCGTGGTGTCGGTCGGGGAGTGGCCGCATGAGCAGTCCTATACGGTTGCCGACCTGCCGGGCCTGATCGAAGGCGCGCATCTGGGGGCTGGGCTGGGAATTCAGTTTCTGCGGCATATCGAGCGCACGAGCGTGATCGTGCATCTGGTGGACGTCTCGGACGCGAACGCAGCGGGTGAGAGCGACGTGGCCCAGAGTACGGACCGGTCCGATCCGGTGGCCGACTTCAAGGTGATCACGGCCGAACTGGACAGCTTTGATCCCGCGCTGGCCGCGAAGCCTACCGTGCTGGTCGCGACGAAGGCGGATGTCGCCAATGCGGCGAAGCTGAAGAAGCTGGCGGCGATGGCGAAGCGGCGCAAGCTTCCCTTCTATGCGATCTCCGCGGTGACGGGCCAGGGGGTGGAGGCGCTGAAGTTTGCGATTGCCGAGATGGTGGCGGCGCACCGGCCGATCGAACTGGAACCGGAGGCAGCGACTCTCGCGAAGATCAAGCCGAACTATCCTCCGCCGCCGAACTCCGCGCGGGGCAGGGCCTAGCTGGGACTCAGGGTTGTGGGACAAGGTTAGCGGGGCGAGGTCAGCGGGACGGAGCCGCTCGTTGTTCGCATTCTGTTATTTGCGTTCCAGGGTTTGCACTCTGAGGTCCCGGGCAGCGACCGCTGAATTGCGGGCGGGATCTCGTGATAGGGTTGGGCGCGGAGATTTTCCATGCCTCGACATCACGCAGGACCGGCCAAGTCGTGCTGGACAGCACTTTCAGCCCTGATTCTTTTTTCTTCAGCTGCGCATGCCGCCAATCCCCTGCATGTAGCCAATCCTCTGCGCATCAAGATCAGCCATACCTCGAACTCCGTGGTCATCAAGACCGAAGAGGGCGAGGTTCAGGGCGAGTTTACCGCCGACCACGAGGTTCGCGCGTTCAAGGGAATCCCCTACGCCGCGCCGCCGGTTGGGGAGCTTCGCTGGCAACCGCCCCAGCCTGCGGAAAGGTGGAAGAAGACTCGTCCGGCGAAGGAGTTCGGCTCGCATTGCATGCAGTCCTCCTCGTATAACGACATGGTCTTCCGCGATCCCGGCGCAAGTGAAGACTGCCTGACGCTGAATGTGTGGACTCCGGCGAATGCGGCGCGCGGCAGCCTTCCGGTGATGGTGTGGATCTACGGCGGCGGGTTTGTGGGGGGCGGCAGCTCGGAGGCGCGGCAGGATGGCCAGTTTCTAGCGCACCACGACGTGGTGGTGGTGTCGATGAACTACCGGCTAGGTATCTTCGGCTTTTTCGCTCACCCGGAGCTGACGGCCGAGTCGCCGCACCATGCGTCGGGCAACTATGGCCTGCTGGACCAGACGGCGGCGCTGGTCTGGGTGCGAGATAACATTGCGGGCTTTGGCGGCGATCCGTCGAACGTGACGATCTTCGGCGAGTCGGCGGGCTCGTTCGCGGTGAGCGCGCAGATGGCTTCGCCGCTGGCCAGGGGCATGTTTGCGAAGGCGATTGGCGAGAGCGGAGCCGCCTTCTATAGCCGCAGTCTGCCCTTCGAGCCGCGTGACGTAGTGGAGCAGCGCGATGTCGAGTTCGCCCGGAATGCCTTCGGGACGACGAGGTTGGCCGACCTTCGCAAGCTGAGTGCGGACGCGCTGGTGGAGGCCGCGATGGCCAAGACGACGCCACCGCTGCGGCACTTCGTTCCGGATGTGGATGGCTACTTTCTGCCGGATTCGGTGCCCAACCTCTATGCCGCGGGGCACCAGGCACATGTTCCCTTGATTGCAGGCTGGAACGCGGATGAGGCCCGGGGGCAGGTGCTGTCGGCGAACCCGGCGGTTACCGCGGCCACCTTCGCCGAGACTGCGCAGACGGATTTCGGGCCGGACACGGAGAAGTTTCTCGCTCTCTACCCGGGGACGACCGATGCGGAGGCGCAAGAGTCTGCGGGCGACTTTGCCGGGGATCGGTTTATTGCGTATTCGACGTGGCGGTGGCTGGAGGCGCAGGTTGCGACGGGGAAGGTTCCTGTGTACCGGTACCGCTTCGATCTCGGCGCTCCGGGAGATAAGAACCATGTGGCAGGCGTGGGTGCGTTTCATTCCGACGATATCGAGTATGTCTTCGGGACGCTCGATTCGCGGCCGGAGGCGAAGCTGCGCCCGGAGGACCGGAAGCTTTCCGACGAGATGGGAGCCTATTGGACGAACTTCGCCCGGACCGGCGATCCGAACGGCGGAGGACTTCCCACGTGGCCTACCTACAGCACGGCCGCTAATTGGGAGGTGATGCACCTCGACGCGACCCCGGCAGCGCGGCCCGACACACTGCGTAGCCGATACCTTTTCCTGGACGGAAGGTGGGGAGAGCAGAGGAAGTGAATGCGACCGGAACCTCCGATCCCTACCGACTATTCGTAGGCCATCTGCGACCGTGAACCCGGCGAACGGGTAAACTAACGGTAATGATCTTCCGTAAGGCAGTCCTCCTCCTGGCCGCAGCCCTCGCCTCTACCACCATTGCGCACGCTCAGTTCGGTGTGTATGGCACCGTCAGCGTAAATCGTCTTTCGGGTCAGCAGGACTCGCCCTACGCACCGAAAAACGACGATCCGAGCTGTTCGCAATCAGCGTCCACTTCGCCCGACTGCAGGGTCAATAACAGCGTAGACCCGCTGGGCGGCGGCGGGGGTATTTACTACGACTTTAAGAACTACGGGCCGGTGCGACTGGGCGTGGATGTGCGCGGCTCGATTACGAACAGCAAACAAGGAGCGTACTCGCTTTACCGCGGTGGCGGCACCCGTATTTATTCCACCCTTGGCGGTGTGCGGGCATCGTTCCATACTCCATTTTTATTCGTCAAGCCGTACATTCAGGGCTCGGCCGGGCTGGCGCGCAGCGATTATGGGCTGTACTCAAATACCTCGATCAACAACTTCGGGCCGACCTCGGTCGCGGGCTCGAACGCGACGGTGCTTGGAGTCGTACTTCACAACAACCTGCAGTATGAGGGGTTTGCTGGAGTCGACCTGAAAGTGCTTCCTATCATGGACTTCCGCGTGGTTGAACTCGGCTACGGGGCGATTACCTCGTTCGGAACAAATGGCCACACGTACCCGATCGGCACGCTGAGCACGGGCGTGGTGTTTCATCTTCCTTTCTAAGCTGCAGACCGTAGAACCGTATGCGCGTAGCCCTGTTTGGCGGGACATTCGACCCTCCGCATCGCGGACACCTGAGCATCGCCAGGGCTGCTGCGGACCGGTTTTGCCTGGATTCTGTGCTCTTTACGCCGGTCGGCCGCCAGCCGCTGAAGCCCGATGGGGCACATGCCGGATACGAGGACCGGGTTTGCATGCTTTCTCTGGCCTGCGTTGCAGATAGCCGGTTTGAGGTATCGCGTCTGGATGCTCCGCAGGGTGACGGCGCGGCGAATTACACGGTGGATACGCTGGCCGCGCTGCACCGGCTGCGGCCGCAGGCTACGCTGTTCAACCTGGTTGGCGCGGACAGTTTTCTGGGGCTTCGGCGATGGCGGCAACCGACGCTGCTGCTGGAGTTAGCGGAGTGGATTGTGGTCAGCCGGCCTGGATTTTCGCTGGAAGATCTCTCGGAGCTGGAGCTGAGCGGAGAGCAGAAAAAGAAGATTCATCTGCTCGAAACGGTGCATGAGGATGTGGCTGCGACGGTGCTGCGACGGCGTCTGGAGGAGGGCGATGCGTGCCGGGACGTTCTGCCGGGCGCCGTGTCGGAGTACATCGCAAACCATTGTCTTTACGGGTGATTTGCGATGCGGGTGCGCAGGGTAAAGGGTTTACGATAGAACTTCAAGGAGTCGCATGGCATCGATTGAAAGCAACCAGCTACTGCTCGCCGCGGCGGCAGCCTGTGAAGACAAGAAAGCTGAAGATATCCGTATCCTCGCGCTGGACCCGGCGGAGAGCGGACTGACCGATTACTTCCTTATTTGCAACGGTTTGAACGATCGGCAGAATGTCGCGATCACGGATGAGATCGAGATTCGGCTGAAGCGGGAGTTTGGAGTTTATCCGAATTCCGTGGAGGGGCGGCGGCAGGGGGAGTGGATATTGATGGATTATGTGGACTTTATTGTCCATGTTTTCTCCGCGGAGAAGCGGGCCTTCTATGGGCTGGAGCGGCTGCGGAAGACGGCGACGACGATCAGCGTGGCGGATCTGAATGCCGAGGTGAAGGAGCGGGTGGCGAGTGCGCGGGCGAAGGCTCCCAAGCCTTTGAAGGCGAAGGAGATCGGGGCGGCTCCGAAGAAGAAGGCGGCGGCGAAGAAGGCCGTTGCGAAGAAGGCCGTTGCCAAGAAGGCGGCAGTGAAGAAGGTGCGCTGATCCGGGTTGCGCGGTGATTTTTACGGGTGTGGTGGATTGGCGTTTTTGCAGTGGTTTCCGCGAAACGCGGTGTGCGAAACGTGGTTTCGTTTGTGCTTTATGTGGACATAGCATGGTGCTATGTATGGCTGGAGCGGGCGCTATCCCGCGGAACAGAAATGCGCCAGGTTTTCCAACTTTATTTTGGCTATTGGGTGAGACAACAAGAAGGGCGTCCCGAGGGACGCCCTTCTTGTTGGAGCGTGGTGCGGGTTAGAAGTTGAGTTTGACCGCGAGCTGCATGGATCGAGCTTGGCTGTTGAACACGAGCTCCGGGTGATTGAAGGCACCGCTGCTGACGTTCAGAAAGTTGGTAGAGAGTGTGCTGGTTCCGTTGGTATTGACATTGCTGGGCGACCCAGGAAGGTACTGCGGATGGTTTAGGACATTGAAGGCCTGCGCCTGGAACTGCATGGCGAAGCGCTCGGTGAAGTTGATCCGTTTGCTAACCGATACGTCGAAGTTGTCGGTAGGACGGAGCGGCAGGTTGTTACGCGATGCATTGGGGAGCGTACCGGCACCTGCCTGGATGTACTCGGCGTTGGGATTGGCTGCAACGTATCCGACCAGGTTGGCAGCGCAGGTTGTGGAAGGGGCAACGCATTGAGCGGCGAGAGTTGAGCTGTAGACGGGATTGACGCCACTGCCGGTTCCCTTCACGCCAAAGGGATTGACGATAGGCCGATCAATGGTTGCGGAGTCACCATTCAGGTTCGAGTTGACACCGGATATAGCGGTTGCATACTCGGGCGACTCGTAGGTGTAGATGGGGGAGACCTCCCAGTTGCCGACGAGGTTCTTCATGAGGTAGTTGGAGTGCTTGAAGTAGGGCAGGTCGTAGACGGCTGCGAGGGTAAAACGGTGGGTCCGGTCCAAGGCCGAACGGCTGTAGTCCGCTGCGATGTTCTGCGAGTTCTGTTGACGCCGAGGCGTGAGAACCGTAGAGAAGACCTCTGCAGTTGCATCGTCCATCGTCTTGCTCCAAGTGTAGGAGGCGTTGAGGAGGAAGCCGTTCTGAAAGCGACGGGTGAGGTTGGTCTGGAGGCCGTTGTAATTGGATTGAGAGTAAGGCTGGTAAGAGGTGATGGTGCCATTGAAGCCGGCAGCTGCGTACTGAGGCAGAATGCGTGAGTTGGCCTGTGCCCCCGCAAGGGTGTTGACGTTTGGCGATGTGGGGATCGATGTTGGGCCAGTCAACTCCGTGAAGAGCTGGTTCTGGGCGGTTACCTTCGGCTGCACGTTGAGCTGAATCTGGGTCGGAAGATGGATGCCCCGAGTTCCGACGTACCGTACTTCCGCAGTGTAGTTCGTTTTGAAGACGCGCTGAACGCCGAGCGACCAGGTCTCTGCATAGGGTACGACCTGATCCGGCAGGTAAGCGGAGGTGGCAAGGCGCTGGGCGGCGAGATCCGGCACGCAAGCAACGTTTGTACCAGATCCAGTACCCTTTTGACAGAAAGTGGCAAGTGTCCCGGTACCCGGGGGCAGTCCGCCATTGCTCAGGAAGTTGGGGGTCCCTGAGTTTATCTCGCCGGGGACTGTTCCGCCAGAGGTATTGATGTTGTTTGTCGAGGAGTATTGCGGTGGGAACGAGAGCAGACCAAGGTTGTCGAACAAAACGTCCTGGGAGACGCCGAACGCTGCGCGAACCGAAGTCTTGTCATCTGGAGCCCAGTTGATGCCGAGGCGGGGAGCGAAGTTCTTGTATCCGGGCTGCGGCGCGTGAAAATCGATCAACCCGGGATAACTGGCTGCCGCGTTCAAGCTCTGTGCGCGCTCGCCGACCGGGACCGAGGTGAACTCGTAGCGGACACCGTAGTTGAGCGTGACGGTGGGAAGGATGCGCCAAGTGTCGTTGAAGTAGCCGTAAAGCGCGGTCTGGTCGCCGTAGTAGATGAAGTTGCCGGTGGAACGCTGGCCGAAGTTGGTGGGAGCTAGATCGTGCAGGTACTCGGTCAGGTAGTCGTAGTAGTAGTCGCCGCGTACGCGCTGGGTGAAGGTCTGGGGCGAGATGTACTTGCGGCCATCGAAGCCGATCTTGATCTGATGCTTGCCTTTGGTGTAGCTGACGTTATCGACGAACTGATAGAGATTCTGAACGGTGGATTGCGGAGCATTTCCGTCGGGCCCGTAGTTGAGACCATTCTGATCGTATATCGTGATGTTCGGGAAGGAATCGAGGCCCGGGTAGGTCTGGGGTCCTACGGGATACGCCGTTGCATACCGGTTGAAGCCGACGCGCACCTCGTTCGTAAGGTTCGGAGTAAATGTGTGGAATTCGCTTAGAGCGATGAGGTGGTATTTGAAGGGCAGGGATACGAAGAAGGCAGGAAGACTGGCTGACGTGTCTTGCGTTCCTTCTGTGTTGTAGATGTACCGGAGACGAAAGTTGTCGGTCGGCGAAATGGTCCAGTCTCCGCTGGTGGTCAGGGCATCGAAGTTCGTGTATTTGGGAGCGCTGACTACGTAGTTGCCTAGAGGGATGTTGTACTGAGTTCCAGAGCCATAGACCGGCCCGTTGTTGATGCCGGGATACTGTCCGCCCGGGGCTGTGCCGCTATAAATAATGTCGGACTGCGCGCCGGAAGCCTGATTGAAGCAGGCGACGTCTGCCGGCTGTCCCGAACCCCCGACCTGGGTGGGAGATGCCGGAGTGTACTTTACGTACTGGGCGACGTTGTTTGCGTTGAGGTTGGCCTGACCGGCGATGGCCTGGAGCTGGGTCAGTCCGGCAGCAGTTGGAGTGCAGAGCTGGTACTGCAAGCTCTGGCCGGTAGTATGGCGCTCGTAGTTGACGAAGAAGAAGAGCTTGTCCTTGAGGACGGGGCCGCCTACCTCCCCGCCGTAGCGGTTGTCATCGTAACGCGGATTCGCGAGATGCTGCCCGGCAGGCTGATTGGCGGCGTTCAGATCGCGATTATTGAAGTATTCATAAGCCACGCCATGAAATTTATTGGTGCCACTGATGACATTGGTATTGAACTGGCCGCCGGAGGAGTGGCCGAACTCGGGCGAGAACTGGTTGGTGATGAGAGAGAACTCACCGACGGCATCGTTGGGAACGTAGACAAGCGGACCGGTCACGCCCTTGTCGTTGTTGTCGATACCTTCGATCATGAAGTTGTTGTTGCGCGGCCGTTGACCGCCGATGGAGGGGCCGGTGCCGATGCCAATGCCGCCTGAGGAGGCGACGCCGGGGCTGAGCAGGGAGACGTTCAGGACGCCGAGGCCTTGCGTCGCGGTAGGCAGGATGCTGAGTTCCTGGGTCTCGAAGGACTGGGTGAGGTTGGCGCTGGTGGTATCGAGCGCCACAGACGCGACAGCGGAGACGTCTACGCTCTGGGAACTGGAGACCGAGAGGGTAAGGTTCGCGGTGGAGGACTTGTTGATGTCAACGCGGAAGCCCTTGAGGGTGTAGGCCGAGAAGCCGGGCGCGGTGGCGACGATATCGTAGTTGCCGGCGGGCAGGTTCTGAATGTTGACTTCGCCGGAGGCGGCGGTGACGCCGGTGTAGGCGACCTTCGTATCCTCGTTTGTGGCGACCACGTTGGCCTGGGGGATGACGGCGCCGGTGGCGTCCTTGACGGTGCCGACGAGGTTACCGCTGGTGGTCTGGGAGTAAGCGAGCCCGGTAACCAGAAACAGGATGGAAAGAATTGCCGCTAGCGAAGTACGTCTCATGCGTGAAGATCTCCTTGAACGAGCCCTGAAGCTAACTGGGAAGGTCGGCGATGGCCGAGGCGGAACAGATGCTTTTTTGGAGCTGGGACACATAGCTTTGGCATATAGGCATGCAATTGACTGGCCATTTTGTGCGCTTGGAGTTTATGGGGTTTTTGGGCTGAATTGTCTGTGGCGGGTGCTGGCGGCGGGCTGAGAATCTATGAAATTTTCGATAATCTTCTGTTTTTTGTAGATTGCGGGCATGGCGAAGATGGGGCGCCTGGGCGTGTTGCTTGGCGATGCATAACAGCGACCGCAGGTCCCTGCGGGATGACAAAGGCAAAAGGGACAAGCAACGGTAAAGGCAAAAGGACAGGCAACGGCAACGACGAATTGGCTAGGTCAGGCGAGTTGCATGGTCTCGGGGTCCAGTGGACGATGGCGTCCTTCTGTACGCTGAGATTGCTGAGCAGTGCGGCACCGGCGGCGCGGAAGCCGAAGGTTGCGTCTTCGACGACGGGCTTGCGGCTACGGACGCTGCTGAAGAAGTTGTGGAAGTGGTCGTAGCTGTCGGAGTAGCCCTGGGGAGCGGACCACTTTTCGACCGCTGTGGTGGGCGGACCGGTGGGCTCGGTGATGGGATATTTCCTGCGGTACTCGGCGATGGTGCTGCGCTGGATGGCGTCGGAGAAGGTGCTGACGGTGTAGCCGGGCTCCTTTTCGCGGGGTGTGCGGGAGACGGTGACGGTGTTGCCTGCGATCTCCATGAGGCCCTCGGAGCCGGTGAAAAGGAAGCCTTCGCTCTCTTCGCCGCCATCGACGAAGTTGACGCGGAGGGAGAGGTTGAAGCCTTCGGGGTAGTCGAAGAGGGCGAGCAGGACGTCGTCGGCGTCGCGGCCGTCCTTCCAGAAGCGGATGCCGCCGGTGGCCATGGCGCGGGTGGGGCCGTGGGAGCCGGTGATGAAGTGGGTGCCGCTGAAGAGGTGGACGAAGAGGTCGCCCGCGACGCCGGAGCCGTAGTCCTTCCACTTGCGCCACTGGAAGAAGCGTTCGGCGGAGAAGGGGATTCTGGGGGCGGAGCCGAGGAAGCGCGGCCAGTCGCAGGTCTGGGTGCTGGCGTCGGTGGGGATGGAGTAGTCCCAGGCGCCGAGGGCGGAGTTGCGGTCCCAGCGGGCGGTGACCATGTTGAGCTTGCCGATGGCTCCGGCGGCGAGGAGCTCTTTGGCCTTGGCGTAGATGACGGAGCTGACGCGCTGGCTGCCGACCTGGAGGATGCGGTTGGTGGCGCGGGCGGCGTCGATGATGGCGGGGCCGTCGGGGTAGATGTGGATCATGGGTTTTTCGAGGTAGACATCTTTGCCGGCGTGCATGGCGTCGATGGCGGCCTGTTTGTGCCAGTGGTCGGGGGTGGCGATGAGGACGGCGTCGACCTCTTTGCGGGCGAGGATTTCGCGGTAGTCGCGGGTGGTGAAGAGATCGCTGCCCCAGAGCTCTTTGGAGTGGGTGAGGCGGCCGTCGTAGCAGTCGGCCACGGCTACGAGTTTGACGCCGGGGACGAGAAGGGCGGTCCTGGTGTCTCCCTGGCCCTGGATGCCCGCGCCGATGAGGGCCAACTGCACTTGATCGTTGGGCGACCGCGGTGCGACGCCCTGGCCGGGTGAGGCGGCGAGAAGGGGCAGGCGTGCGCCGGCTGCAGCGGCGGCGATGGCGGCGGATTTGAGGAAAGCACGTCGGTCGAGAGGCTGGATGGGAGGAGTCATGGAGGCGGTGGTCTCATTTCGCGAGGGGCGGATCGGCGAGGCCGTGCTGAGGAGAACGGTATGCGATCGGCGTGGCGCTGTCCAGCGGGGAGGATAAGTACGTGGTTCTTCTCGATGGAGGTTAGCCGCGAAGAATGGCGGTTCTGTCGAGGTTGGCAGCGGGGGCTCGGGCTTCGGCGCTGCCCTGCTTTGCGGACGGCCTGCCATCCAGGAACTTGTGCCACTCGTCGGATTCGGCGACTCGTTTGATGATCGCGTTTCGTTTCACGATGAGTTCGGTGAGATGCCGTCGCACAACGATGCGCGTGGCCAGGCGTCCGAGGGAGCCCCAGGGAGCGGAGAACCGGATCTCGTCGCGCATGCGGGTTCCGTCGTCCATGGGCGCGAAGTGATGCTCGTGCTCGAAGCGCTGGAAGACGCCTTCGACCATGATGTCGCGGAAGTAGGTGTAGGGCCGCCAGGCATCGATGCGGCTGGTATGGTGCAGGGTGAGGCCGAAGTGGCGTCCAGTCCAGGAGACAGTCTGGCCTTCGCCGATGAGTCCTGTGGTTACACCGGCCACTGCCTTTTCTCCGGTGGAGGCCGCTGAGGCAAGGTGCAGGTCAATACTGGTCGAAAGCCGGAAGCACCGCTCCACCGGTGCATCGATCCAAGTCGTCCAACGGATGATTTCCATATACGAACGTACACTCCGACAACTCTTACAGAAACGGGTAGGACCTGCTATGCGAGCAACAGGACTTTTCCGATGCCGCCCTTTTCGGCTGCCGCCTGGCCGTCGCCGGCCTCTTTCAGCGGAATCATGCGATCGATGGGAATATGGAGGCGCTTGGCAAGTATATCTTCGGCGAGCTTCTGCAACATGGCGGCATCCGGCACGACGCGAATGGATTCGATGTGGATGGTCGGGTTGAGGTTCGCGTTGGCCGGGGGACCGAGAACAGAGGCGAAGACTCCGCCCTGCCTGACCTTTTTCAGGAGCATCTCCGCGGTTTCATGCCCTACCGTGTCGGCGACGGCGTCGATGAATCCGAGCTTCTCCATCGCGTCCTTATCGTCGAGAGCAAGCACCTGGTTGGCTCCGAGCGTGAGCGCCTCATTCACCTGCGATCTTCGTACGCCTGCGATGACGACGGCTCCGGCTTTCTTTGCCGTCATTACGGCGGAGCGGCCGACACCGCCTACCGCGCCGGCGACCAGAACGGTCTGCCCGGACTGAATCTTCGTGCCTCGCGTGATCAACTGCTCGCCGGTGAGGGTGACCAGCGGCAGGGCGGCGGCTTCGATGAGGTCGAGCTTCTCGGGTACGTGCGCCAGGTCTTCCGCTTTGACGACGGCTAGCTCCGCATAGGTTCTGTCTGCGAGCGCCATGACCTTGTCGCCGGGTGCGAATCCGGTTACCTTGGGCCCGATCGCGCGCACGATGCCGGAGAGATCCCTGCCAAGGATGGCCGGCAGCTCCAGCGGCATGTACTGCTGCAATGCGCCGCTGCGCAGCTTGTAATCGACGGGATTGACGCTGGTGGCAGCGATGCGGACCAGAACTTCGCCTTCGCCGGCTACGGGATCGTCGACCTCCTCGTAGAGTAACTTGCCGGGACCACCGTACTCATGCAGAACGACAGCCTTCATCGAAGCACCTCATCAGGTGAGATGCATTCAGCCGCGGGTTCGTGAGCCGGTCGGGGCGGATGTGCGCGATTATTTGCGCTTCTGCTCAGGGCTGTTGCTCTCTTGCTCAGAGCTGCTCTCATCCGCAGGCAGGTAGGCGCGCCATTCGCCGCTCTCCGCCACGCGCTTGAGCAGCAACATGCGCCGGTGCACCAACCGCCGGATGTAAGGGACCATGATGGTGCGGGCTACCTGCCTGCCGGGCCAGGCGAACGGCAGGGAGAAGCGCAGCCTGTCGGTGAGCAGGGTGTGGCCGTCTACCTCGGCGAAGTGGTGATCGTGCTGGAAGCGTTCGAACCGTCCGGACGCCATGGTGTCCTGAAAGAAGACGGGCCGCTCGTATTGAGTGATCAGAGACTCGTGCCTTTGGGGAAATCCAAACTTCCATCCCTTCCAGAGCAGGCGGTCGTTCGCGACGATCAGGCCGCGTGTCTTGCCCGCGACGGGCTTCATGCCGAGCGTGCGTCCTACCAGTGCGATGCTGGTGGAGAGCAGAAAGCAGCGGTCGATGGGCGCGTCGATGTGGATGCTGTCGTGAATGGTGAACATGGCGCTGTTTGGATGTTGTTTATCGGATGCAACGCGGAACGATCCAGATGCGAACCGCATGGCTATAGTTCGGCGCTCCTTGACTGAAGCAGGAGAGACGCGCGCTCGATGAACTGCGTCAACGCTACGCTGCCCTCGTCGCCCTTGCCGCGTGTGCGGACGCTGACTGCTTCGCTTGCGGCTTCCTTGTCGCCCATGATGAGGACGAAGGGAACCTTCTGCAGGGTGAACTCGCGGATTTTGGCGTTCATCTTTTCATTACGCGCATCGAGTTCCACGCGCAGGCCGGCGGCCTCGAGCTTTGACTTGACTGTGGTGGCGTACTCGAGGTGCTTCTCTGAAATGGGCACGAGGCCGACCTGCACCGGAGCGAGCCAAAGGGGGAAGGCTCCGGCGTAGTGCTCGATCAGCACGCCGAAGAAGCGCTCGACACTGCCGAACAAGGCGCGGTGGACCATGACGGGCTGATGCTTCTCGCCGTCTTCTCCCGTGTATTCGAGCTCGAACCGGGCGGGCAGGTTGAAATCGAACTGGACGGTCGACAACTGCCACATGCGGCCAAGCACATCGACGAGCTTGATGTCGATCTTGGGGCCGTAGAACGCCGCCTCGCCGGTGATCGTCTTGAACGGGATCCCCTTGCGGTTTAGCACGTTCCTCAGCGAGTTCACCGCGAAATCCCAGTTCTCGTCCGAGCCCACATAGCTCTTGCGGTCCTTCGGGTCCCAGGTCGAAAGCTCGACTTTGAACTCGTCGAACCCGAAGGTCTTTAGCACGCTCTCGGCGAATTCGATGCACGCGTCCACCTCGTCCTCGATCTGCTGCGGGGTGCAGAAGATATGCGCGTCGTCCTGGGTAAAGCCGCGCACGCGCAGCAATCCATGCATCGTGCCGGAGCGCTCATAGCGGTACACGTTGCCCAGCTCCGCGTACCGTACGGGCAGGTCGCGATAGCTGCGCGGTGAGTTTTTGTAGATCAGAATGTGTCCGGGGCAGTTCATCGGCTTCAGCCGGTACTCGGCGTCATCGAGTTCGATCGGCGGATACATATTTTGCCCGTAGAAGCCGTCATGGCCGGAGATCTTCCACAGCTCGCGCCTCATGATGTGCGGGGTGTAGACCATATCGTAACCGCGACGGATACATTCTTCGCGCATCCAGTCTTCCATGGTCTTGCGGATGAGGCCGCCCTTGGGATGCCAGAAGATCAGGCCCGCACCCGCGACCTCCTGGATGGAAAAGAGATCGAGCTGCTTGCCGAGGACGCGGTGGTCGCGCGCCTTGATCTCCTCAAGCCGCCTGAAGTGCGCGTCGAGGTCTTTCGTGTTGAAAAAAGCAGTCCCATAGATGCGCTGCAACTGCTGGTTGTGCTCATCGCCGAGCCAGTAGGCACCGGCGACGGAGGTGACTTTGAACGCCTTGACACGGCCCGTGGAAGGCACATGCGGCCCGCGGCAGAAATCGACGAAGGCGCCGTTACGGTAGAGCGAAATCTCCTCGCCGGGATGGGTGAATTTCTCGATGAAGTGAACCTTCATGAACTCGCCGTGCGCGGCATAGTCGGCCAGACCCATCTCGCGGGACTCGACCTCGCGCATGAACCTCTCGTCGCGCGCAACCACCTCGGCCATCCGCTTTTCGATGGCGGCGAGGTCCTCCTCGGTGAAGGGCGTCTCGCGGTAGACGTCGTAGAAGAATCCGGCGTCGGTGGCGGGACCGTGGCCGAGCTTGGTCTCGGGGAAGAGCTCGAGGATAGCGGTCGCCATGACATGCGCGGCGGAGTGGCGGACGACCTTCAGCGCAGCCTCGTCGCTCTCCTTCAGCAGCTCCAGAGCTACGTCTTCTGTCAGCGGAGCGGCGAGATCGACCAGGCGCTCGCCGCCGGTGGCAGCGGCATCGGCATACATGGCGGCTTCGGAGGTCGCTTCGGCTGTGCCTGCCGAAGTCGTGGCCGGGGTGAGAGGGCGGATGCGGGCCACCACCACGGCGGCCGCGAGCCGGGGCGAGATGCTCATCGCCACCTCGTGGGCTGTCGTACCGCGCGGAACCTCGCGCACTGAACCGTCCGGAAGCTGAATGCTGATTGTCTGCTCGTTCACATGTTCAAGCATAGATGGTCGGCGCAAACTGCGTCGAGAACGGCGGTGCGGAGGGGCGGTCGCACTTCCGTGGGAAGGGTTTCAACTCGGCGATCCCGTACACTTCGGCGACCCCGTACCACTCCTAATCCGGAGGTGCACTCAGTGCGAGCCCATCCGCCGTCATCTTGAAGGTGATCGCCTTATACCTAAGATTCTTCAGGTCCGGATATACGATCGCCCCGGAGTTTACATTGGGTGTAATCAGGACCAACAGCTCTTTACTTCGTGATGGGCTATGGGGATTGTCCTCGTTGAAATGGTAGTGGAGCGTGCCATCGGGCAACGCGCGAGAGAGATCAACCAACCCAGGATCAAGCGGCGGGAATAAACTATCGAACACGTATCCGCCGCAGCGGGCGGGCAATCGGGAGTCCACACGAATCGTGCGGTTCGACACTACCCTCGCTTCCAGATCAAGTTGGCCTTCACACCTGAGGTTGACACTTAAATCATTTATGCGAACCAGATGCCCCTGATAGCCGGCGAACGCCTTCACATATTGATCCGACGAATAACCGCCGGCCACATCGTCGAGGGAGAAGGCAACCGGCTCTCGAAGCGATGACAGCAGGTCGACATAACTGCGCGCCATGGTCCAACTGCTTCGGGCGTCCGCTACCTGCTTTTGGAAGCTGGAGACCATAAGGTAGGCGCCGCACAGACCTGTTGCCACCATCAGTGAAGCGGCAGCCAGGGTTAGTCTCTTTGATGTGGCTCGACCTATACACATCGCAAGAAACAAGAAGAACAGCGGATAAAAGACTCCACCGAATCGTCGTGCAAGATCGAGAGTGATTGGCATCACAAGGCTTCCTGCACAAAAAATGCCGATTACGAATGCGGGATAGGACTCCGCTCTGATGCGAAACCTTGTTCCTGTGCGCAAAGCTCCGATTGCATTTATGACGCCACGCCAGATCAATACTGCTGCGGTCAGCCAAACGATAATGTTGACTGCAAGCGTACCTCGATCTACAAGCCTTTGTAATTCTGACGATTCGGTCCAGACCGATACGGGTAAGGGCCAGGTCAAGAGTCCTTCGTAGATACGCGCGATTGTCGTCCGCGCAAATCCGTGGGAACTCCGAGTCATGAGTACATAAAGGCCGCGTTCTTTTCGAAAGTCGAGCCAGCGAAGAAGGAGCCAGGCACACAAAGGAAGGAGAAATGCCGAAGAGGCTCTTAGTCGTCTTGGCATTCCCCATTCACCAAACCGGAGAAATACGACTAAAGCGGCTAGAAGCGGCGCGAATAAGGAGGCCTCCTTTGTAAAGATGGCCAATGTCAGGAAGATCCAGCAGGAGATCAGCTCTTCCGAAATTAGTGCAAGGACGCCGCACAGCACGAACAATCCGCACAGCAGATCGAACGCGAAGGTAGGATCCATGAGCGACGCGATATCGACCGATGGCGCGACCGCCACACAGAGAGCTGCCGCCAAACTCAATTTCCACCCTAGATGCAGTTTCTGTTCGGCGACGAAATAGCTCACCCCAACCAGCGAAGCAATGACCAGGTAGTTTGCCATCAAGTACGCGGCCCAATGACTTCTAAAGACGAACCAGTTCAAGAAGAAAACTAAATTGACTATGGGCCTGATGAAATTCGATGAATGTGATGAGAGATCCGGGTACACATACAAATAATCGTGGAATCCTTTGAACAGCCAGTCCGAATAGGTTGGGTTGAACGGCGGGCAGGAGTTAGCCAGCAAAGCGAAGTTATCAGCATGGGGAAAATAAGACGCGCGAATCAGAAGATCCCACAAGACCACCAGGATCGCGAAGATCGTCGCTGAGAGGAGCAAGGCACGGGTGGTGCTTTGGCTCAGGCGCCCTTGCCCGCCATCCCGCACGATGCTAGAGGTTTCTGCCCGGCCGCCGGCGTATTCGATAGGCTGTTGAAGCTTACCGTTCATAGGATCTCCTCGGTGCTCCTTACGCTCGCACCGGAAACCTGCCCATTTCCTTTGGCCCACGACATGACGGCGGAAACGCTGGTCCGGTCCAGACACACTACGGGTGTCCGTTCCTATCAGCTTGCATCACAGATGGCACTTTACAGCAACGCAGAGGAAAGCACCGCGCCGGCATGGCAAGGGGCTGCGAATGGCCCTGTCTTGGCGGGTGAACGGATGTTGGCCCAGAACGGCGTTTAGGCGCGGGCTCCGAGTCGGGCGTCGGGCTTCGGGCGTCGAGCCGGTTAACCCAGGCTGCGGCAAAACTGCATCGCCACGGGATAGTTCACATCTACTCGTTAGCGGCCGCGATTCGTGCCGCTCCAGGAGATAACCCATGTCGACATTGTTGAAGATAGACGTCAGCCCGCGCGGCGACCATTCCGTATCGCGCAAGCTGAGCCGCCAATTTGCCGAGGACTGGCAGAAGGCCCACAGCGGCGGCAAGATAGTTACCCGCGACCTTGCCCATACCGAGCTTCCGTTCGTCGAGCTTCCCTGGATTACCGGCGCGTACAGCGATCCGTCGGGCCACAACGAGGAGCAGAAGGCCGCCCTGAAGATCGGAGACGAGTTGATCGCCGAACTGAAGGAGGCGGATGAGTACGTCATCGCGACGCCGATGTACAACTTCGCAGTTCCTGCTCGATTGAAGGCCTACATCGATCACGTTGCACGGGCCGGGAAGACGTTCAACGTAAACCCAGACGGCAGCTATACCGGCCTGCTCACCGGCAAAAAAGTGACCGTCATCATCGCGAGCGCAGGGACGTACACTCCAGGGGCACCAGCGGAGGGCTACGACGCGGAAAAGCCCTACATCAAGGCCATCCTGGGGTTTCTTGGACTCACCGACGTTACATTCGTCCAAGCTGGGGGCAGTTATGTGCTCAACTCCGGCAAGGTGAAGGTGGATGAGTTCGTTGCGCCATTCCAGGCCCAGGTTTCGGCCGCAGCCGGCAAGTGACGGTACGCCAATAGAGGACCGCGCCAGGTTCAGCCGGTCCCTCTGTTGCTGAGGTGAAGGGCGTTAGGCCAGGTCGGGAACGATTTTTATCCCGTGCTGACGGGGCGTGTTGTTTTTCAGCCAGACATTCGCTCTCCAACGACCAATAAACGGTGCGACAGCGACAAGTCCGAAGGCAATGCCTAATACGATATGCATGAACGTCTCCTTTTTCCTGGAAAGGCGTCGAAACCCTTCGCGGGTGAACCGGCAACGAATTGCCTGCACGACTGCAATGTTGCTGCAGCGTTTGTTTCGACTATCGGCTACTCGCACCCGCCTCGATATCCCACCTTCGGGTTATCCGCCAATCTTCCGTGCTATGATCCCGGCGGTCGGTTTTCTTCGGTTTCGGCTGGTACTTTGGATCTGGCGCTTTGGGCTGAAGGTGTGCCCCGGCGCTGCTTGCACGATCGCCTAAAATAGCGGGATGTCCTATGCTGCCGCGGTCGACCATCTTTACGCCCTAGGTCACGAACTAGCGCCCGCCACCCCAGCGGGCCCGCGGCGCAAGTTCGACCTGGCCCACATGCGTGTGCTGGCCGCGGCGCTGGGCGATCCGCAGGCGAACTTCCCCTCGGTCCTGATCGCCGGAACCAACGGCAAAGGCTCGACCGCCGCGACGCTCGCCGGCATCCTGATTGCGTCCGGCTACCGGACTGCGCTTTATACCTCGCCACACCTTATCCGCGTCAATGAGCGAATCCAGATCGACGGTGTACCGATAGCGGATGAAGACTTCGCACGGCTCTATTTCACGGTGGATGAGACCGCCCGCCGGCTCGTCGACTCGGGCGATCTGCCGCATACTCCAAGCTTCTTTGAGGTCCTTACGGCGGTGGCCTTCCTCTACTTCGCAGGCTCGGGGGGGAACGGCGAGAATCGAGCAGCGGTCGATATCGCCATTCTGGAGGTGGGTCTCGGCGGACGGCTTGACGCCACCAATATCGTCGACCCGCTGCTGTCGATTATTACGGATATCGCGCTCGATCACCAGGAATACCTGGGCTCGACTATTGCCGAGATCACCCGGGAGAAGGCAGGGATTCTCCGGGCAGGCGGTACGCTGATCACACTTCCGCAGCACCCGGAGGCGAATCAGGCGATCGGCGAGGCCGCGGCGGCGCTCGACCTGCGAGCCATCAGCGCTGCGGACTATATTCCTGCGCAGGTCGCGGCGGGAATGCTCCCGGCCATGCCGGACGCGTTTCCGCCCCGCAATCGCTACAGCATTGCAGTGGATGGAAGCACTCTTCGCGTCGACTCTCCGCTGCTGGGGCACCATCAGCAACGGAATATTGCGCTCGCCATCGCCGCCGCCGTGGAATTACGTAACCATCGCAGTGACATATTTATGAAGAGCGGTGAATTACGTAACAAGCTTAGTTACACAATCAACAACTCCTGCATTGAAAAGGGTATCCACGACACCTACTGGCCTGGCCGGCTGGAATGGATTGCGCCTAAGGAGGGGCCACAGTTGCTGCTTGACGTGGCGCACAACCCTGCCGGGGCATGGACGCTTCGCGCGGCGATCGCGCAGCTTCCTGAAGCGCAACCTCGTACCCTGCTCTTCAGTTGTCTGCGCGACAAGAACCTGAAGGAGATGGCGCAGATTCTGTTTCCGCTCTTCGATTCGAGTGCGGACGGGTCACCGTCGCGCCCGCAGGATCACATCATCTTTGCGCCAATCGACAACCCGCGCGCGGCACATCTCGACAACCTGTTGGCCGCGGCTCATGCGCTAAACATCCCTGCCCATGCCGCGCCCCATATTGCGGGGGCTCTTGCGCAGGCGAGGGCGCTGACGCCGCCGGGCGGACTGATCCTGGTGACGGGATCTGTGTACCTGGTGGGCGAGATCCGCCGCCTGGCGGTGCAGGGATGACGCCGGAGCAGCAGCCCGCGCCGCGCCTGGAGCCCGACGAGGGGCATAGACCTGATGCGCCGGGTCGAGCGAGCGCCGCAGGCATTGGGTCCGCCGCGGGCGGCGAGTCCTCCGCGTCCGCCTCGAAGCAGCCTTCCGCTGCCCTGCGGTGTCTGTCCTACGGGCTGTTCATCCCCCTCATTGCGCTCTCAACTGTTGGGTTTGGGTGCATATCGCTGCTTTGCGGTCTGTGGGACAGAACCGGACGGCAGCAACACGCGATCGCGCATGTCTGGGCCCGCTCGCTGCTGCTGATCAGCCTGTCGCCGGTCAGCATCGTAGGGGAGGAGAAGCTCCTTGAACACGACGCCGCGGTTTACGCCTCGAATCACCTGAGTTATATGGATACGCCGGTGTTGTTCGCGCGGCTGCCGTTTCAGTTTCGTATTCTGGCCAAAAAGGCGCTCTGGACCGTGCCTTTCATCGGGTGGTATCTGAATCGCTCCGGGCAGGTGCCGGTCGATACGAATAGTCCGCGATCCCTTGTTGCGAGTCTCAACCGCGGGATCTCGACCCTGAAAGCCGGGTTGCCGCTTGTCCTGTTTCCTGAGGGCGGCCGGGCGGCAACGGGACAACTTCAGACCATGATGTCGGGATGCGCGTACATGGCAATCAAAGCGCAGGTACCGCTGATTCCGCTGACTCTGGTCGGAACCTACGAGCTCCTGCCCATCCATGTCTATGCGCTGCGTCCCCGGCCACTCCGGATCGTTGTCGGCGATCCGATCTCCACCTCCGGCCTCACAACCCGCGACGCCGATGCCTTGACCCAGCGTCTCTACCAGGTCATCTCCGCCACCTATTTCGAACACCACTCGACCGCGGATTAGGATAGATGTAGCCATGAAGCCCCGTATTGCCATTCCCTCCCCGACCGGCACCGATCCAGCGTACAACCGTTACTCCCTCCCCCTATACGTCGCGGCGGTTGAGCGCAGCGGAGGCGAAGCCGTCGAAATACTCCTGGACACGAGCCCCACCTGTATCGCCGACCTGATCAATACCTGCCATGCGATCCTGCTGCCGGGTAGTCCTGCCGACATCAATCCCCACAAGTACGGCCAGGAGCCTTTGCCGGACTGCGCTTCGGCCGATCCTGCGCGTGAGAACGTGGACGAACTTCTGCTTCAGGACGCACACAATCTCTACAAGCCTATCCTAGCCATCTGCTTCGGCCTGCAGTCGCTGAACGTCTGGCGCGGAGGAACCCTGATCCAGGACCTTGGCATTCTGCCGGTGAACCATGCTGCCAGCAGGGCCGTGGCTGTAGCTCACGGTACTGCGATAGCGCCGGACTCGCTGCTCGCCTCTGTCCTTACTGCCGCGGAGGCTCCTGGGCAGGACGGTTTCCTGCGGCTTCTCGTCAATTCAAGCCATCATCAGGCAATCGGCATCGTGGGCGATGGCCTTCGTGTCACCTCGCGCTGCCCTCAGGACGGGGTCATCGAGGCAGTCGAAGGCGGCCAGGCGACGGAGGGGGCGGTGGCCCACTTTGTCGTCGGCGTCCAGTGGCACCCAGAGCGCAGCTACGATATCAGCCCAGCGTCGCGGGCGCTCTTTGATCTTTTCATTGCCGAAGCCGCAACCTGGAAGCCCAGAGCTATCCACACCTCCGTCGCGACGCACGCATGAGTTTAGCGGTTGGTGCGCTAAGAATGTTCCACGTGGAACGTGCCATACTGAAAATCTTCATGCCTTCTCTCTCCAATTCCGAGATCGCGAACCTCCTGGTCCCGTACGTTCCGCACCCGCCGGCGTCGCTCTGCGTTCGCCTCTCTGTTTATCTCGACCTTCTCCTAAAATGGAACTCGCGCACGAACCTGACCGCTATCCGGAATCCCGAGGAGATCGTCCAGCGGCACTTTGGCGAGAGCTTGTTTGCCGGGCTGCATCTAGGCGAATGCACCACTTTGCTCGATTTCGGGAGCGGCGCCGGGTTTCCGGGGCTCCCAATTGCGATCCTTCGGCCTGACGTGGCCGTAACGCTGGCCGAATCGCAGAACAAGAAGGCCAGCTTCCTTCGCGAGGTGATTCGTACGCTCGGGGTTTCGACGGAGGTTTGGGCGGCCCGAGTTGAGACGCTCCCGGAGGCTCGCAGGTTCGAATGCGTGACGTTGCGCGCTGTGGACAGGATGGACTCGGCTGTCCAGACCGCTTCGGAGCATGCGGGCCGGGAGATGCTGTTGCTGGCAAGCGGAATCCCCACTCTGCCCGGTGGATTTCGCTATGAGGAGCCGATTCCAGTGCCAAACAGCGGATCGAGGGTCTTGCTTCGGGCGGTAAGGGTCTGAAAGACAGCGAGACGCCTTCGATGACGAGCGTTCCACGTGGAACGATTGCGCCGCCGCTCGCTCCTGGCGCTTCGTTGGGTGCGGCCGAACAAGAGAACTCTAAACAAAGATTTCCACATCCCGCGTCTCGGAAGCACTTTGTTTAGGCGGGCAATTCAGGCTTCCACACGTTCTCCACAGGCCGCATGATTCTGCACAGCGAGGTTGCCGTTGTCACTGCGCGGAACCGCCGTTAGTCTGCAAAGAGACGATGAGCGCGCAAATCAACCCCAGTACGCCTGAACCGGATTCGAAAGTTGCCGGAACCCCCGCCTTTTCGAAGGTCATCGCGGTCGTGAACCAGAAGGGCGGGGTGGGCAAGACCACCACCGCGATCAATCTGGCCGCCGCGCTGGCGCTCGAAGGGGTCTCCACGCTGCTGATCGACTGCGATCCGCAGGCAAACTCGACCGGCGGGCTGGGTTTTGCGCGCGATGAGGGCAGACTGAGCATCTACGACGTGCTCCTGGGACATACCACCCTCCCGGAGGCGATGCTTTCGACCGAGATCGATACCCTGAAGCTGGTGCCCAGCAGCAAGAACCTGACCGGCGCGACGATCGAGCTGATCGCGCTTGACCGCCGTGAATACAAGCTGCGGGATGCGATCGAGCCTATCCGCGCCGAGTACCCTGTGATTCTGCTCGACTGCCCGCCGGCCCTCGACCTGCTTACGTTGAACGCGCTGGTGGCGGCCGATGGGCTGCTGGTGCCGATGCAGGCGGAGTATTTCGCGCTGGAAGGCATCTCCGAACTGATGAGTACGCTGGACCGGGTGGCGCAGGCGTTCAACAGCGGCCTGGCGCTTGAAGGCGTGCTGCTTACGATGTACGACGACCGAACGAACCTGTCGCAGCAGGTTACGGAGAATCTGAAGGGCTTTTTCAGCGACAAGCTGTTTACGACGACGATTCCGCGCAATATCCGGCTGGCGGAGGCTCCCAGCCACGGGAAGCCGGTGGCTTTGTACGACGCCAGATCGCGCGGAGCCGAGGCTTACCGGGAGCTCGCGCTTGAACTGCTGGCCCGCAACAACATTGCGAGCCCGGAAGAAAAGCGGCGCAAGGCCGCAGCCGCGGCGGCCGCCAGCTCGTTGAAATCGTTCGTCAAACCCGAGAAAAAGCCCCGCTTCTGGCGTTCGGACAAGACAAGTTAGCAGGCCGTCCGGCAGGCCACAATCTCATCTACCAGGAAAGCCAAATACCATGCCAACCGCCGTTCACGATCCAAAGCGCCGAGCCCTCGGCAAAGGCCTCGAATCGCTGCTCCCCCCACGCCCGACGCCTGCCCCCGCACCGCCGGCGCCGCCTGCGGACTCGACCGGGAAGCCGCTTGAGATCGCTCTCGATGCGATTGAGCGCAACCCCTTTCAGACGCGAAGCCGCTTCGACGAAGTCCAACTGTCAGAACTTGCCCAGTCGATCGCTGCGTCCGGGGTGGTGCAGCCGGTTGTCGTGCGCGCTCTGGGTGAGGGCCGTTATCAGCTGATTACGGGTGAGAGGCGGTGGCTGGCCAGCCGTAAGGCGGAAAAGGCGACGATTCCGGCAATCGTCCGGCAGGTTTCGGACGAGCAGGCGATGGAAATGACCATTGTCGAGAACCTGCAGCGCGCGGACCTGAATCCCATGGAACAGGCGCGGGCGTACCAGCGTCTGAGCCACGACTTCAAGATGACGCAGGAGCAGATGGCTCTGCGGACCGGCAAGGAGCGCGCGAGCGTAAGTAACTTCCTTCGTTTGTTGCGTTTGCCGGAGTCGGTCCAGCAGAAGGTGGAGGCCGGCGAGCTTTCGTTTGGCCATGCCCGGACGCTGCTCGCGCTCGATTCGCCCGAAGGCATTGCGGCCGCCGCGCAAAAGGTGATCGCGTTGTCGCTCTCGGTGAGGCAGACGGAGAGCTATGTGCAGGGGCTGATCAATCCGGAGGCGAAGCAGAAGGTTGCGATTCAGGCCGCGGAGGAGGTGGCGGACCCGAATGTGCGGGAGGCGCAGAACCGTCTGCGGCGGACGCTGGGGCTGAAGGTGAAGATCGAGGATAAGAAGGGGAAGGGTCGGGTGATCATCGAATACTCCGGCCTGGAGGACTTCGACGCGATCCTGACGGCGCTGGGGGGGGGCGAGTAGATACGGCGGTTTTTTTGCTTCGTGGTGGAAGCGGCATTTTGCAGGGGGTTTTTGCGAAATTCGGTGTGCAAAACGTGGTGTCTTTTGTGCTTTTTGTGGACGGATGCGTGGTAAATGCGGTGAATAGAAACCGAGTTTTTGAGGACTGAGGACTACGCCAAGATTCTTGAACTTATTTGATTACCGGTCCTGCCGGACGGGCCCACTGCGCTTGGTCACCCCACAAACGAAGACCTGTTTGCGGGGGCCCGATTCGGGCGACCACTTCGGGGTGTGTATACCGGTCTGGGCGCGACGGGCTGCACAGGCCCTCCCGTTGGTCGGGATCGGGAATAGTATGATTACCAGCAAACGACATTCAGGAGACTGCAGATGTTAGCCGCCCAGCAGGTTAGACCGTATTTGTTCCTTGTACTGTTACATATTGCAGTCTTCACCGCCTTGGCCCAACCCGCCTCCCAGCCGGAACAAGCGCCCGGCCGCACCCTGGTCCGGGCAGGCCATGTCCTGAACGTCAAGACCGGCGCCGAGCCCGCTGGTCAGACCATCATCGTCACGGGCGACCGCATCACTGGCATCGCATCGACCGCCTCGACGCCGAAGCAGGCCGGCGACACCGAGATCGACCTGAGCCGCTATACCGTGATGCCGGGCCTGTTCGATGTCCATACCCACCTGACCATGGCCAACAACTTCGACCCGTATTTCGAGCTGACCATGACTCCGGGCAAGGAGGCGATCATCGGGGTTGAGAATGCGAAGGTTACGCTGGACGCGGGCTTTACCTCGGTGCGCAACGTCGGGGCGAACGACTTCACGGACGTCGATCTGCGCGACGAAATCAATGCCGGTCATATTCCCGGCCCGCACATGCAGGTCTCCGGGCCGCCTCTCGGCATCACCGGCGGGCACATGGACGAGAACCTTCTGCCGTACCAGTACCACATCCACGGCGAAGGGGTCGCGGACGGAATTCCGGCGGTGCAGCACCAGGTCCGCGAGAACATCAAATACGGGGCCGACCTGATCAAGATCGGAGCCAGCGGCGGCGTTCTCTCCAAGGGCGACGACCCACAGGCCAGCCAATACACCCTTGAAGAGATGCAGGCAATTGTTGCCGACGCGCACCGCCTCGGCCGGAAGGTGGCCGCCCACGCCCACGGCGCACAGGCCATCATCTTCGCCACACAGGCGGGCGTCGATTCGATCGAACACGGGTCGTACCTGAACGACGAGGGCATCGCCCTGATGAAGAAGCACGGGACCTATCTCGTCCCCACCGCCTACCTGATCGACTGGATGCAGCAGAACGGCCATCTCCCAGCCTTCTACTCGCAGAAGATGAAGGACGTCAGCGCGGTCGAAAAGGCGAACGCTATCAAGGCCATCAAGGCTGGGGTGAAGGTTGCGCTCGGCACGGATGCGGCGGTCTATCCGCATGGCCTGAACGCGCATGAGCTGGACGTGTACGTCAACCAGTTCGGCATGTCTCCGCTGCAGGCCATCCAGACCGGCACGATCAACGCCGCCGACCTGATGGGCTGGACCGACCGTGCGGGCACGCTCGAACCGGGCAAGTGGGCGGACATGATCGCCATCGAAGGCGACCCGCTCAAGGATGTCACGCTGCTTCAGCATGTGCCGTTCGTGATGAAGTCCGGCGTGGTCTACAAGGAGCCTAAGGAGCTGCAGCGATAAGCCCTTTTGTCCTGCCGGACGGGCCTCCTGCGCTTAGTCACCCCACAAACGAAGACCTGTTTGCGGGGACCCGATTCGCGGTCACTTCGTGACTTTATACCTTGTCTGGGCGCGACCGGCTGCACAGGCCCTCCCGTTGGTCGGGATCAAAACTTCGTCCTATGAGGCAGAAAGGCATTCCGGCAACGCTTCCCATGAAAGCTACCGCCCTGGAGTTTCGTCTTCGGTATCTCATCTACGTCGTGTTGGCGGCAGTC
The DNA here is from genome assembly GCA_965277265.1 of Edaphobacter sp. Taxonomy (GTDB): domain Bacteria; phylum Acidobacteriota; class Terriglobia; order Terriglobales; family Acidobacteriaceae; genus Edaphobacter. Next base: position 2,296,282 of record CBDICF010000003.1, on the reverse strand, counting down.
GGTTTCACCGCGCCGTGGGACTATCTGCTGCATCTGGATGCGATTCGGACGTGGCAGTTGCTTGCCGCGTGGCCTGCGCGCAACGGCTGGATCAGCTTCAGCGCGGCGACCGTAAGTGTGCTGGCGGTGGGGATCTTCTGGGCATTCGCCGCTGCGGCGTTGTGTACGTGGGCGTCCGCGAGCCTTGGCGCGTCTACGGTGGTGGACGGCCGGATGCAGGCCGACGGGGTTGTTGCGGCCGGGCCCTTTCGCCACGTTCGCAACCCGCTCTACGTCGGTATCTTCGTGCACACACTGGCGCTGGCGCTGCTGATGCCGCCCAGTGGCGCGATCGTCTGCATTGTGTGCGTCGGCTTCTTCGAGCTGCGCCTGATTGCGGGGGAGGAGGGGTTCCTGACGGCGAAGCTGGGCGACTCGTATAAGGATTTCTGTAACAAGGTCCCGAGGCTGCTGCCTGCGTTGAGGCCGCGGGTTCCGGCATCGCCACACCGGTCCAGCTGGCTGATGGCGTTTCTGGCAGAGATGTACTTCTGGGGAGCGGCGATCTCGTTTGCCTCGCTCGGCTGGCGTTACAATTCGGTGCTGATTACCCAGGGTGTGATTGTCTCGCTGGGGGTTGGGCTGATCGCGCGGGTATTTGTACCGAACAGAGAGAGCAGATTCTCTCCTGGTGTGTGAGGCACTCCACTCTTCGATTTTCATCCCGACCAACGGGAGGACCTGTGCAGCCGAAGTAGTCAAGACAGGTATACAAGTCGCGAAGTGACCGCCTCCCGCGTAGGGAGCCCGTCCGGCAGGACATATGAGTGCATTGACTGGGCCGAAACGATCCTGGCTGAGGGCGGGAATGAAGCCTTATCGCTTTACCGCGTGAAGCATTTCGCGTCTGAGGATGGCGTTGATCCGAGATTGGTATCCCTTACCCTGAGCCTTGAGCCAGTCCAGAATGTCAGCGTCTACCCTAGCTGTGATCTGTCGTTTGAGGGGCCGGTAGAGATGGCCGCGTTTGGCTGCCTTCCACTGCGAGTCTGTCATCTCCGGGATGTCCGTTGTGTCGATCTCGCTGGGGGACCGGACGGCCAGCATCTTCAAATTGGCTCGCTGCGCGTCAGTCAAAGGGGGCAGGGTGTCCAGGTTGTAGCTAACGATCTTCGTCTTCATAGCGTCGCCTTTCTTTTGGAGTTGCCGGCCGGGCGGAGATGATGCGGATGACCTCCTGCGTGGTACTTATTTCCCGGACAGTGTGGGCCACCATGAGAAGGAGCACACTGCCCACCAGCCCAAAAGTCTGCCAACGTTCTTCCCCGTCCACGATGCGGTCCAGCACCGATACATACGCAGGATCGCGGAATACCTGGCCGCCTCCTCGAAGCTCACCCCATGCTTACGCTGGTTGGAGAGGTTCTTTCGCTCATCCCACTCCAACCGAATCTCGATCACTGCAACCATTGTATTTGCTTTTTTGTAATTATAAAAGACGCGCCGGACGTGGTGAACGGACAGCCTGACTTGGCGTCTGGCCGTTGCCGGTTCTTAATCCGTAGCATCCGCGCATATCCGCGCGGTCGAAGTCTTTGCTGTTGCCTGTTCTGAATCGGTGTCATCGGTGGGGATCGGTCTCAGGCCGTTCGCAGGCAGAGCGCGCAAACGACAGGTCCGCCGTCCCGTGCGATTCAGCGGGAGAGGGCGGACCTGGTGGACGGCGTTTGACTGCCGCGTCGAGGAGCTTACTTCTTGACGGGTGCGATGGTGTCCTTCGCAACCTTGGCGACGCGGAACTTGACCACGGTCTTGGCCTTGATCTTGATCGACTCACCGGTCTGGGGGTTGCGGCCGAGGCGGGCCTTGCGCTCTGCCTTTACCAGCTTGCCAATGCCCGGAATGGTGAATTCTCCGTTCTTCTTGGTCTCTTTGACCGCGGTTTCAGCCAGCGCTTCGAGAAACGAGGCGGTCTGCTTGTTGGTCAGCTCGAGCTTCTCCGCCATGTGGCGTACGAGTGCGGTCTTGGTCATTCCTTTTGCCATTGTGTGCTGCTCCTTCGGTCGTGCGAAATGGAGTTACCGGCCTGTCGCCGCGCCTGCACGTTCGTTGGAACGTGGACCGCATGGAGCAACCAGCGAAATCGCCAGTGTTCATGCGGGTGCGGAGAACCTACCGCAATTCACCTTCAGCCTTTGCGTGCGCTTTGTCAACCGATTTCCTTGGGTTTCCACAGGTTTCTTCCTTTTTTTACCCGTTTTGTTCGGTTTTTAGCACATTTTGCACCTGCACATAGCACAAAATGGTCATGCGCAGGACCGCGATGGCAGGACGGACGACGGCCGGGACGAAAGACCGGGGTGAAGCGATCTCCAGGCGCGCAGCATCTATTGTGTGCGCCAGTTGCCCGGGGAGGGGTGCGAATGCAGATTGGGATTGACAGCTTTGCCGCGGCGGTGCCCGACCCGGCGAGCGGCCTGACTCCGAGGCCCGAGCAGCGCATGGCCGATCTGCTGGCGGAGATCGAGCTGGCGGATGAGGCCGGCATCGACGTCTTCGGCCTGGGCGAGCACCATCGCAGCGAGTACCTGGATTCAGCCCCGGCTGTGATCCTGGCGGCGGCGGCGGCGCGCACCAGGCGGATTCGGCTGACCAGCGCGGTGACGGTCCTGAGCGCCGCGGACCCGGTGAGGGTGTTTCAGAACTTCGCCACGCTGGACCTGATCTCCGGGGGCCGCGCGGAGATCGTCGCCGGGCGCGGCTCGTTCATCGAATCGTTCCCGCTGTTCGGGTTGAACCTGAACGACTATGACGAACTCTTCGCCGAGAAGCTGGACCTGCTGCTTGCGCTCCGCGAAGAGACGCACGTCCACTGGAAGGGAAAGCACCGCGCGGCGCTGACGGGGCAGGGAGTGTATCCTCGTCCGCTGCAGAATCCGCTGCCGGTCTGGCTTGGGGTGGGGGGAACACCGCAGTCGTTCGTTCGCGCGGGGGTGCTGGGGCTTCCGTTGATGGTGGCGATCATCGGAGGCGAACCGCGCCAGTTTCGCCCGCTGATCGACCTGTACCGCGAGGCAGGTAAGCGCGCCGGTCATGCGGCCGAGCGGCTCAAGGTGGGGATTCACGCGCTGGGCTACGTCGCGGAGACGGACGAGCAGGCGGCCAACGACTTCTTTCCCGGGTATGCCGAAGCGTTCACGAAGATTGGAAGGGAGCGCGGGTGGCCTGCTGTGACGCGGCGGCAGTTCGATGCGCTGCTGGGCCCGGCCGGGGCTCTGATGGTGGGCAGCCCGGAGACGGCGGCGCGCAAGGTGATGGATATGAGCGAGGCGCTTGGCGGGATTTCGCGGATCAGCTTCCAGATGAGCGTGGCGGCGCTGCCGCATGAGAGGCTGATGCGGGCCATTCGGCTGCTGGGGGAACGGGTGGCCCCTATGCTGCGCGGGGGGGCGGGCGGTGCCTGATTGCTATCTGAATGCGTTGTCCTGCCGGACGGGCCCACTGCGCTTGGTCACCCCACAAACGAAGACCTGTCTGCGGGGGGCGGATGAGAGCGGTCACTTCGTGACTTTTATACCTTGTCTGGGCGCGACCGGCTGCACAGGCCCTCCCGTTGATCGGGATAGGAGGTTGGCGCGTGGCTCGCGTAGGCCGGTGGCCGTGAGGGCGGCTAGTACGAAGCCCGCGGAGGTGATGACCAGGGCCGATCCCATGCCGTGCGTCTCCGACAGGCGGCCGATGGTGAATGGAGCGGCGGCGCTGACGATGCGGCCCAGGTTGTAGGAGAAGCCCATCGCGCGTCCCCGGAGCGCCGTTGGGAAGGCCTCGCTTGCGATGACGCTGAAGCCGCTGAAGTAGCCCGATCCCCAAAAGCCAATGACCGGCCCCAGCAGCAGGAGGGCGAGGCTGCTGGTGGCGAGAGCGTAGATGGGCACCACGCAGGCGGCGACGGCGAGATAGGTGATGTAGACGCGCTTGCGGCCGAAGCGGTCGGCCAGGAAGCCGAAGCTGACATAGCCGAGGAAGGTTCCGGCCTGCATGAGGATGGTCCAGCGGGCGGTGTGGACGATGTCCATTCCGTGGCCGCCCATGGCGACGGGGAGCGAGAGGAAGGCCGGCACCCAGGAGAAGAGGCCCCACCAGGCGAAGAGGCTGGCCGCGTTCATGGTGGTGATCAGGAGCATGCTGCGGCCGAGGCTGCCGCGGAAGAGGTCGCCGAATGCGCTGGGCCGGGCGTGTTGCCGGGTCTGGCTTGCCTCGCTTGTCTGCGCCGCCTGGCTTGTCTGAAGTGCCTGGCGGGTCCAGGCCTCCGGCTCTTTGACTCTTCGGCGAATCCAGACGGTGACGATCGCGGGGAGCAGGCCTACGAGGAAGACCGCGCGCCAGCCGAAGTGGGGCATGACGAGCGCGACGACAAGTGCGGCGAGCGCGTAGCCGATGGCCCAGGAGCTTTGCACGATGCCGAGCGCCTTGGCCCGATGCTCGTGCGGCCAGCTCTCGGCGACCAGCGCAGCGCCCGCGGCCCACTCGCCGCCCATGCCGAGGCCAAGCAGCAGGCGGCAGATGGCGAGCTCGGGAACCGTGTGGACGAACGCGCAGAGCCCGGTGCAGACGCAGTAGATCAGGATGCTCATGGAAAGGGCGCGGGTGCGGCCCATGCGGTCGGCGACGAAGCCGAAGAAGATGCCTCCCACGGCCGCGGCAACCAGGGTGAGGGACATGATGCCGCCGGCGATGGCAGCGGACATGTGCAGGTCTTTCTCCGCCGCCGGGATCACCATGGAGTAGAGCATCACGTCCATGCTGTCGAGCATCCAGCCCATGGATGCGGCAAGAAGCGCGTTTCGCCGCGCAGGCTCGACGGCGAGCTGCCAGAAGCTGGGCGACTGCGCGTGCTGTGACTCTGCGTGCAATGTCTGTCCGGCCGGCATGGGCTCCCCTCACCTGCATGGTACGAGACCCGGACGCTTTGTGCCGCGGCAGGCGCGGTGCGGTGAACCGGATGGAAGCGCTGGCGGGATAAGATTACGGTTGCGGCAGGTATGCCGGAGCGTTGGACGGGAGAACAGGAGCTTTTATCGCCATGCGTGTTGCGATCGACAGCGGCGGCACCTTCACCGACTGTGTCTATATTGAGCGGGGGATCGACCGGGGGCAGGTGAAGGTGCTGAAGCTCTTCTCTACGCCCCAGCGGCCGGATCAGGCGGTTCTGGATGCGGTTGTGCAGGTGATGGGGCCTGGCGAGAGCCCGGAGGTGCGGCACGGCACCACGGTCGGGACCAACGCAATTCTGGAGCGGCGCGGCGCACGGGTGGCCTATGTGACCACCGCGGGCTTTGAAGACGTGATCGCCATTGGGCGGCAGGCGCGGCCTAGCCTCTACGACTGGTTCCGCTCGCCGCTGCCCTGCCTGGTTCCGGCCACGCTGCGCTTCGGGGTGGACGAGCGGACCAGCGCCGAGGGGGAGATTCTGCGTTCGCCCTCGGAGGCGCATCTGGCAGAGCTTCGCGAGCGGATCCGGCAAAGCGGCGCGGAGTCCATCGCCATTTCGCTGCTCTTCTCGTTTGCCAATCCCCGGAACGAGCAGAGGGTTGCAGGCGCGCTTGAGCCGCTGGGGCTGCCGGTCTCGATCTCGCACCGGATCCTGCCCGAGTTTCGCGAGTATGAGCGCGGATCGACCGTGGTCCTGAACGCGTATCTTGCGCCGAAGGTCAGCGGCTACATCGGCCAGCTCGAACGCTCGATCGTCGAACGGTTCCGCACCGGCACGGTACAGGTGATGCAGTCCTCGGGCGGCATCGTGTCGGCGTCCATGGCCGCGCGAGAGCCCGTGCATACGGTTCTCTCGGGGCCCGCGGGAGGCGTGATCGGAGCGTATCGCATTGCACGCGGCGCAGGCTTCTCGAAGGTGATCGGCTTCGACATGGGCGGCACCTCGACCGATGTCTCGCTGATCGACGCAGCCGAGGGCGGCCCGGCGACGACCAGCGAATCCTCCATCTCGGAGCTGCCCATCGGCGTGCCCATGCTCGACATCCACACGGTCGGCGCGGGCGGGGGCTCGCTTGCCCGCTTCGACGAGGGCGGCGTGCTGCATGTCGGTCCGCAGTCCGCGGGCGCCGTGCCCGGCCCCATCTGCTACGGCACAGGCGAGCGGGCGACCGTCACCGACGCCAATCTGATCCTTGGGCGGCTCGACCCCGATCTCTTCCTGGGAGGCGAGGTGCGCCTGGACGACGCCCGCGCCCGCACGTTTATGGAGCGCACGCGCGGCAGCATCCCGAGCGTGGAAGAGTACGCCACCGGCATCGTCCTGCTGGCCGAGACCGCGATGGAGAAGGCGATTCGGCTCATCTCGGTCGAGCGCGGCTACGATCCACGCGAGTTCACGCTGATCGGCTTCGGCGGCGCAGGTCCGCTTCATGCCTGTTCGCTGGCGAAGTCGCTGAGCATCCCGCGCGTGCTGATACCGTGCATGCCGGGCGCTCTTTCGGCGTTGGGAATCCTGATGGCCGATGTGGTTCGCATCTACTCGCGGACCGTGATGCTGCCAGCCGATACCGAACGGCTGGAACCCTTCTTCGCGGAGCTTGCGGAGCGCGGCAGGCAGGAGCTGGAGCGTGAAGGGCTCACGGGAACGACCGTCCGTTCCGCCGACCTGCGCTATGTCGGCCAGGGCTACGAGCTGAACGTCGCCTGCGAAGCCCAGTCCGACGGCAAGCCCAGACATGACGGGGATGACATGCTCGACCGCTTCCACGCCCTGCACCGGAAACGGTACGGCTATGCCGACCCGAACATGCCCGTCGAGGTGGTGAACGTGCGCGTGCGCCTTACCGCGACGGCCGATCCGGTAGAGCTGCCGCGCCTGCCTGCCCGCCCGGGCGACGGCGCGCAGGCCATTGTCAAAACCCGGCCTGTCTCGTTCGCCGGGGTGTGGCAGACGAGCAAGGTCTATCAACGCGATCTGCTTCGCCCGGGCGACAGCTTTCCCGGTCCCGCGCTGATCACCGAATACAGCTCCACGACCGTCCTGCCGCCGGGGTGCGTGGCTCGCGTGGACGTGTACACGAACATCGTCATCGAGGTGAACTGACCCATGCAGCCCAGCCTTGAACTCGGCAATACCGACCGCAACAGCATCGACTCCATCCAGCTTGCCGTCTTCAAGAGCGCGACCCACTTGATCGCGGAGGAGATGGGCGCGGCGCTGCGCCGAACCTCCTTTTCGCCCAACATCAAGGAGCGCCGCGACTACTCCTGCGCCATCTTCGAAAGCGACGCGCAGGTCATCGCGATGGGCGACCACATGCCCGTGCATCTCGGCTCCATGCCTATGTCGGTGCGTGCGGCGGTGGATGCGTTGCGGCTCGGGCCGGGCGATGTCGCGATCCTCAACGATCCGTACGCCGGAGGCACGCACCTGCCGGACATTACGATGGTGCTGCCTGTGTTCAGTCCGGGCGAGGCTGGGAACGAGGCTGGGAACGAGGTTGGGAACGGGGCTGGAGGCGAAAGCCTGCCTCTGCTCTACGTCGCGGCGCGCGCGCATCACGCCGATGTAGGCGGCCTGTACCCCGGCTCGATGGGCCTGTGCCGCGAGATCTACCAGGAGGGCCTGCGCATTCCGCCGGTCAAGATCGTCGAGGGCGGCGAGCTCAATCGCGCCATGCTGCAGCTCATCCTGCACAACGTGCGCACGCCGAACGAACGCGAAGGCGACCTGATGAGCCAGATCGGGGCGTGCCGGGTCGGAGAGGCGCGGCTCAAGGAGCTCATCCAAAAGTACGGCGCACCTCTGCTGCGCAGCCTTTCGACGGACCTGCTCGACTACTCCGAGCGGCTGATGCGCGCCGAGCTTGCCCGCGTCCCCTCCGGCACCGTAACCGCTGAGGACTTCCTCGACAATGACGGCATCACCTCCGAGCCCATCCGCATTCGCGCGGCTATCACGTTCAACGCCGCCGAACGCAGCGTAGTCATCGACTTTGCCGGATCGAGCCCGCAGGTCCAGAGCAGCATCAACGCCGTCTACGCCATCACCTATTCGGCCGTGTACTACGTGTTCCGCTGCCTGCTGCCCGGCGATGCCCCCGCCACCGCGGGCCTGATGCGGCCTATCACGGTCGTCGCGCCGTCCGGGTCCGTGGTCAATGCCGTGCTGCCGGCGCCGGTTGCGGGAGGCAATGTCGAAACCTCGCAGCGCATCGTCGATGTCCTGCTGCGCGCGCTCGCACAGGCGCTGCCGGAACGCATTCCCGCGGCAAGCTCCGGCACCATGAATAACCTGACCATCGGCGGTGTCGATCCTCGCAGCGGGCGGCCCTTCGCCTACTACGAGACGATTGCCGGAGGCATGGGTGCGCGGCCCACCGCGGACGGCGTCTCCGGCATCCACACCCACATGACGAACTCGTTGAACACACCCATCGAGGCGCTCGAATATGCGTATCCGCTGCGGGTGCGCTCGTACAGTTATCGCGCAGGCTCCGGCGGCGAAGGCAGGTATCGCGGGGGCGACGGCATTGTGCGCGAGATCGAAGTGACCACCCCGGCGCGCATTACGCTGCTGACCGACCGGCGCATCTTCCGGCCGTACGGCCTTGCCGGGGGCGACGAGGGCGCGGCAGGGCGTTCGCTTCTGGTGTCTGTCGAAAATGGATCGGAGGCGGCATCGGGAGCGGTATCGGAAGCGAAGGAGCTGCCCGGCAAGTGCAGTCTCGAAGCGAACGCCGGAGACATCATCCGCATCGAGACTCCCGGCGGAGGCGGCTGGGGTTCGGCTACAGCATCGGTATCAGCATCAGACGCGCAGGAGCCAAACCAGCCATGACGATCACCTCACGCAGCAGCGGCATCTACGCCGTCGTTTCCGAGCCACCCAGGACGCCCCGGCGACTGAGACGCATGGGCTGCACTCTCCTCTGCATTTCGAGCCTGCTGGCGCTCGCCGGCTGTTCTCCCGCCAGCCGCAGCCCCGACGCGATCCGCCAGGACACCGCCGACGCCACGGCCGCTGCCGCACGGGACGCGAAGGCCATTGCGCAGGGTGTCTTCGAGGGCCTGAAGACGAAGGGACCGCTGAACATCAACCGTGCGACGGAAGAGCAGCTTGAGACGCTGCCGGGAATCGACGCCGCCGAAGCTCGCAGGATCGTGGCGAACCGCCCGTACGCCAGCTCGGTGGAGCTGCTGCACCGCCGTGTGCTGACGAAGCAGGAGTACGATCGCATCGCCAGCCGCGTTGTCGCCCGATGATCGGGATTCATTGCGGATAGAAGCGAGTGGCGACGATGCGCGCGCCGGGAGCAGTCGCCCCGATGCTGCTGGTTTCGACCAGGAACTCGAAGGCTCGCAGAGAGCCGTTTGGCAGTCGCGCACGATCAAGGATCGGCTTCATCGCCGCCGGATTGAACAAGGTATCGGCAGCGGCCTGGGTCGCCGCCATGTTCAGGCCCTGGACGATCAGCACATGTCCGGCCCCATCCAGACTGGGCAGGAACGCGATGGCGCCATAGGTGCGATTGTCGGCTCCGGCAACGCCGTCCGCCCCGGCCGTTTCATCGTCGCCATTGCGATACGTCGCTTGCTCCGCGCCGGTGGGATGCTCATTGCGCACGTAGGACCGGTTGACCTCCGGGGTGTAGATAAGCTTGAAGTTCAGCTTGTCCTCAAATAACTCTACCCACGGATTGGTGTGCGGCGAGCCCAGCAGAATCACGTTCGAGTTCTTGATATCTTCCGTCGTGACGCCGCGCGCGTAGCGAATCTGCGACCGGCTCCCGGCGAATTCCGGCAACTGCGTGAGCATCGTTGTGATGTTCAGGTCGACGACGCTGGTGTAGCGCTGGCGGCGCAGATCGTTAAGATTTTCGCGGCTTAGTCCGGGTGGAAACTTCGCGTCGGAAAGATACGTTCCATTCGCATACTCCTCCAGGCCGACGAGATGGCCGGTCAGATTCTGCAGGATGCCCAGACCGCTGTCGGCGGCCACGATCAACGTGTTCCGGCTGGGTTGAAACAGCTGGCTCCAGATCGCATGGGAGGGGTCTTTGCTCATTCGGGCAGGACGGTGCACCAGCCAGAGTGCGGAGAGGAGAAGAACCACCATGGTCGGGATCGCCAGCAGGCTCGAACGCCAATGCAGCCGCAGGAAGGAGATTGCGCCGGCATGGTCGTGCCCGTCTGGAGGCAGAGCCGCGTCGAGCCGGATGAGAGGTGCGGGGATTGAAGGTGTGGCTGCGGGCTGAACCGCAGGCGCGGGGTCTTCCGCCGTGCCGGGGATCTCCATCTGCGCCGGCGTCTGCTGACTGCTGGAGTTAGCGCAAAAGGACGGCACGTATCCGCCGCGCGGGACCACGATGCGCAGCGCCTCGCCGCGTCCGTCGCTCGCGAAGTATTCATCCAGGCGCTTGCGTAGCAGACGGGCGTAGCTGCGCACAATATTGTCTTCGCCGGGATCGTACTCGGCGGCGCGATTGAAGATGTGGGTCCCGATACGCTGCTCGGTGATCTGGTGTGCGTTGCCCATCAACTGCTGCTCGCACACGTACAGCAGAAACTTCGGGAGGAACTCCGACTTCGAGAGTCCCTTGCTGGCTGCGACCCGGAGCGCCAACTGCCACTCCGGCTGCGAGTAGAGTTCAACGCTATCGTGCTCGGGGCTGTCCTCAACCAGCACAGCCGCGATGGAGACCGCGCCGGGTGGTACGTGTACGTCCCGCCGTCTCTCTCCGCGCAGCCGATCGGATTGGTTGAGCATGGATGCAGCATAGCGCCGCCGCGTGAAAATCCTGTGAACACGGCGTTGCCGATACGTGCAAATCGCCAATAACGATAGAGGGGTAAGGCAGGGGTGGGGCTTCGGGGTGCGGTTGAAATCCACCGGCTGCACCCTTTCGCGGGCGGCGGAAGCTTGCCATGATCGACCCGTCCGCAGGGGTGAGCGTGCTCTCATCCAGAGCCCGAAGCGTGTCAGCAGACGGAGCAGCCACCACTTTTCAAACCGGACAAATACTTACCTTGGAGCGCTATTGTGAAACGTCTACTTCTTCTCGTGATGATGGTCTGCTGTCTCATTCTCAACGCCGGGCCGCTGTTCGCGCAGTTTGAAACTGCGTCCGTGCTGGGCTATGTGCGCGACTCCTCGGGCGCGGTTCTCTCGGGCGCGACCGTCTCGCTTGTCAACCAGGAGACGAAGGCGCTGGTGACCGCGAAGACGAACGCGCAGGGCGCCTACGAATTTACCGACGTCAAGATCGGGCAGTATGAGATCACTGCGGAGGTGAGCGGCTTCGACAAGAGCACGACGCAGCCATTTCGCGTAGCCGTGAACGCGCGTCAACGTGTGGATGTGGCGTTGAAGGTCGGGTCCACCAGTGAGACCGTGACGGTCAGCGATGCGGCCTCGCTGCTCCAGACCGACTCCAGCGAACAGGGCCAGGTGATCGGCACACGCGAGGTGGAGGACCTTCCGCTGAACGGCCGCGCCTATGCGGATCTGGCCGCGCTGGTCCCGGGGGTTCGCCGCAACATCCTGGAAAACAGCACCAGCAGCAGCCGCGACGCGTCCTTCAACGTCAACGGCCAGCGCAGCGAGTTCAACAACTTCCTGCTCGATGGTTTGGACAACAACGCGTATGGCACGTCGAACCAGGGCTTCTCGAATCAGGCCATTCCGCCGTCGCCCGATGCCATCTCGGAGTTTCGCGTGGAGACCGACAACTACAGCGCGGAGTACGGCCGGTCCGCGGGAGCTGTGATCAACGTCAGCATCCGCAGCGGCACCAACCAGTTTCATGGCAAGGCCTGGGACTACCTCCGCAACACGGTGCTCAACGCGGTTGGCCCGTTCACGCCGCCGACCAACCCGCTCACCGGCTCTCCGCAGAAGCCCATCCTGATCCGCAACCAGTTCGGGGGCACGTTCGGCGGTCCTATCTGGAAGGACCACACCTTCTTCTTCGCGGACTATGAAGGCGTCCGCCAGATCACCCACTCGCCTCTGACGGCGACCGTGCCCACCGCGTTGCAGAACGGCACCGCGCCCGGGGCGACCGGCTACACCTTCGTCGACAGCACCGGCAAGCCTGTGCCGCTGCAGAATCCCATCACCGGCCAGCAGTACGCGAACGGCATTATCCCGTTCACCGACCCCGGAGTTTCGGCCTTCGCCAAAGGGGTGCTCGCCGCGCTGCCCGCACCCACGTCCCCGGGCTTTGCGAACAACTATGCGTCGCTCCCGGCCAGCACCATCAACGACGATAAGGGCGATGTTCGCGTCGACCAGACGTTCAGCGAGCGGCTAACCGCATTCGCACGCTACAGCGAGCACCAGGGCTTGATCGCCGACGCGCCTTCCATCCAGGGGCCGGCCGGCGGCAGCAGCAGCAACGGCCATGTCAACATCTTCAACCAGCAGATCGCGGGCGGAGTGACCTACGCGATCAACCCCAACTCCATTCTGGATGCGCGCTTCGGCTTCACCCGCACCGACGGCGGCAAGAGCCCCTACGGCCAGGGCCTGCCCAGCCTGATGGGGACGATCACCGGCCTGCCCACCGACGCGGTCGCCGTGCGCAGCCTGAATGCGCAGAGCGTCGGCGGAGGGTTCACCCAGTTCGGCAGCCAGGGCAGCAATCCGCAGTTCCAGAACCCGTACATCTATAACCCGAAGGTGAACTACACCCTGCTTCACGGCCGCAACAGCTACAAGATCGGCTACGAGTACCAGGCCATCTTCACCACCATCGACGACTTCAACCCGGTCTATGGCCAGGACACGTACAACGGCAGCTTCAGCTACACCGGCGCCAACCAGAGCGCGCTCAGCAAGCTCGATGCGGGGACCAAGGAGGCCGTCGGCCTGTCCGACTTTCTCTTCGGCGCACGCGACACGTACCAGCTGAACAATCTCGCCGTCGTCCACCTGAATCAGCGGATGCACAACTTCTACTTCCAGGACGACATCCGCGTCAGCTCGCGCCTGACCGTCAACGCGGGCCTTCGCTATGAGCTGGTGACGCCGCAGTGGGAGTCGGGCAACCTGCTCTCGAACTACGATCCCGTCAACCAGGTCCTCATCCAGGCCAAGCCCGGCTCGCTGTACAACCGCGCTCTGGTCAACCGGCGCAATCTGGACTTCGCCCCGCGCTTCGGCTTCGCCTTCCAGCTCGACCCGAAGACCGTCATCCGCTCGGCCTACGGGCTCGGCTTTGCGCAGTTCAACCGCGAGGGCGGAGAGAACCTGCTCTCGTACAACGGCCCTGCCATCGTCAACACCAACCGCGTTCAGGTCGCGCCTGTCGCTCCATCCGCCGCGGCAGGCACACAGAATCCCTTGTGCACAGCCAACCAGGCCTTCAACACCTGCTTCCGCACGACGCAGCAAGGCTACCCCGCCAACTTCGCGTCTCCCGCCAACTTCAGCACCCTGCTCGCGCAGACCCGCTATATCCCCAAGGACCTGCCCACCGGCTACGTCCAGAGCTACCACCTCACCGTCCAGCGCCAGCTCAGCAACAGCACCACCTTCGAGGTGGCCTACGTGGGCGAGCACGGCGTCCACATCGAGGTGCTGGCCGACCTGAACCAGGCCGCCCCGAACGCCGTCACAGCCACATGCAATCCAACCACCACCATCGGCTGCCTGCCGCTGCAGAATCGCCGGCCTATCAAAACCTTCACCGGCATCGAGGAGACCCTGCCCGCCGGCTTCCTCAGCTACAACGCGCTCCAGACCAAGCTCGAACACCGCACCGGCCACGGCCTCTACCTGCTGAACTCCTTCACCTGGTCGCGTGCGCTCGACAACGCCGCGGGCCACCTCGACACCGAAGACGGCGATAACTCCCGCATCAATCTCGCCAATGCACTCGGCGAGCGCGGGCCCTCGGGCTACAACCAGCCGCTCAACGAGGTGCTCTCGCTGGTCTACGACCTGCCCTACGGCAAAGGCCGCAGGTTCGGCAACGCGGCGCCCTTCCTGATGCAGGAGGCTTTGGGCGGATGGCAGATCACCGCCATCAACAGCGCCAGCAGCGGTCTTCCCGTCAACCTGACCTACAGCGAGAACAGCTTCCAGGACGTGAGCGACCTGCTCGCCTATCGGCCCAACCAGACCGGCCCTGTCGTCCTGCCCAAGTCGCAACGCACCAAGGCCGCCGGCAACACCGTCCTGCTCGCCTTCGCACCGGTGGCCACCGCCGCCAACCCGAACGAGCCCGTCAGCATCCCCGACGTCAACCACCCGTACGGGAGCGCAGGACGCAACTCGGTCCGCTTCGATCCCTTCTACCAGCTCGACCTCGGCCTCCACAAAGACTTTCCGCTCTACCGCGAAGGCGCTTTCTTCGAGTTCCGCGCCGAGGCCTTCAACCTCCTGAACCAGACCAACTATGCCTTCCCGCTCAGCAACGCCAGCAGCAACTTCGGCGTTGTCACCGCCGCGCAGGTCTTTCCCGCACGCATTCTGCAGTTCGCCGGCAAAATCATCTTCTAAACAGACCCGTCTAACCGCAACAGGAGGTCGATCACCATGGACCGCAGACAGTTCACCACCCTCGGCGCCGCATCGCTCGGATCCCTGCTCACCCGCAACCTCTGGGCCGAGCAGGTCCGCGCCGCCGCCGCGCCTCACATCTTCTACTTCGCCCTCATCGCCGACACCCACATCATCGACAACTTCTACGTCAAGGGCAGCGAGAACGGCGTCGAAGACAACGAGAGCATCCTGCTCACCTCGCCGCGCCTCACCTCCGCGCGCGACCTCATCAACTCGCTCCACCCCGCCATCGAGCAGGTCTTTCTCCTCGGCGACTACTTCCACAACTATCCCTCCACCGACTACGACTTCTACTTCCGGAACACCACGCGCCTGGACAAGGCCAAGGCCATTACCGACGGATTCAAGATGCCCGTCCATCTCGGCTTCGGCAATCACGACTACGACGTGCGTCATGTGCCGCGCGAGATGAGCCACCGCCTCTTCGAAGCCAAGTTCAATGCGAAGCCCTACTCGGTTGTGGACTACAAAGGTTACAAATTCATCCACCTCAATAACTTCCTGGGCAGCACCCAGGACCGCGCCGCGGCCGACTTCAACCCCGGCATCGGGTCGCTCGGCGAAGAGCAGCTTCACTGGTTCGAAGCCCAGCTCCAACAGCAGAAGCCAACCTTTGTCTTCATCCACTATCCGCTCATCCAGGACATGCCCACCGAGTTCGCCGACTACGGCCTGCAGCCCCTGCTGCGCAGACATCGGGACACCATTCAGCTCGTCGTCTCCGGCCACATGCACAAGTGGATCGACTTCGCCCATACCTACGGTCCGCAGCACTACGTCATGGCCGCGACCCGCTACGATCCCAACGCCTACATGCTGATGGAGGTCGACACCAGACGCGCAACCTGGCGCTTCATGAATGCAAGCCTGGTCGATTGGTCTACCCACTACAGCAAGCCGTATAGGGCAAGCTAGAGCGACTTCACGCAGCAACGATCTATCACGGTTACATATACAAAAAGGGTTATCCAGATGCTTCTGAACCGCCGCATTCTCTCCGCACTCACCCTGACAGCAGCCTTCGGGGCCACCGCTTACGCCCAGACAGCGCCGGACGCCGTGAAGCTCAACCAGATCCAGGTCATCGGAACCCACAACAGTTATCACGCCGGTATCGCGCCCAATGAAAGCAAGGTGTGGCAGGTGAAGTACGCCGACGCCTACAAGGGTCTCGACTATCGGCACCAGCCGCTCCCGCAGCAGTTCGACAGCGGCGTGCGCCAGATCGAGCTCGACGTCTACGCGGACACCAAGGGCGGCCTCTATGCCCATCCCTCCGGCCCAGCCATGGTGGCCGAAGCCCATCTTCCGCCAGACTCCGATCCCGACCCCAACGGCCTGATGACCAAACCCGGCTTCAAGGTCATGCACGTCCAGGACGTCGACTACCGCAGCACCTGCCAGCCCTTCACCGGCTGTCTGCAGCAGGTTCGCCAGTGGTCGCAGGCGCACCCCGGCCACATCCCCATCTTCATCCTCGTCGAGACCAAACAGGGCTCTCCGAAGAAGCTGAAGCTCACCGAACCCGAGCCCTTCACCTCCGCCACCTTCGACGCGCTCGATGCCGAGATTCGCTCCGTCTTTCCGCCCGAAGAGATCATCACTCCGGACGACGTTCGCGGCAGCTACACGACCCTGAACGAAGCCGTGCTCGCCGGCAACTGGCCCACCCTCGCAAGCTCCCGCGGCAAGGTCGTCTTCCTGATGGACCAGCGCCCCGTCGGCCCCGTCTACCTCGCCGGGCACCCCTCCCTGCGCGGTCGCGTGATCTTCACCAATGCCGAACCCGGCGAACCCGACGCCGCCTTCATCGAACGCAACGATGGCCCCGCCGCCGACATCTCCGCGCTCGTCCGCAAGGGATATCTCATCCGCGCCCGCACCGACTCCGACACCAAGCAGGCCCGCACCGATGACACCTCTACCCGCGACGCCATGTTAGCCAGCGGCGCCCAGCTTCTCAGCACCGACTACCCCGTCAACGAGCCCGCCCGCTGGCCCGGCCACTTCGTCGTCACGCTGCCCGGAGACGCCGTGGCCCGCTGCAACCCCATCAACGCCCCGGCCAACTGCACCGCCGAATCGCTGAAGTAGCAGAGCTTCAATCCTGATCCCGGCCAACGGGAGGACCTGTGCAGCCCGCCGCGCCCAGACAAGGTATACACGTCACGAAGTGACCGCGAATCGCCATCCCCGCAAACGGGAGGAATGATGCCACTCACCAAGAATTTCAACGAGACCGTCAAAGCCCATCTTCAAAAAAGCCCGGGGTTCCGCAGGGCGCTTTTGCGTGAGGCGGTGGGCTGCATGATCTCAGGCGATGTTGAGACCGGAAAATCCGTGCTCCGGCAGTACATCAACGGAACCGTGGGCTTCATCAAGCTTGGAGCGGACCTGGGGAAGTCGCCCAAGGCGCTGATGCGCATGTTCAGTCCAGCTGGGAATCCGCAGGCCAGGAATCTGTTCGAGATCGTCGCCTACCTCCAGAAGATCGATGGCACCGTCCTTGAAGTGATCGACAGGGCGGCAGCCTGAGGGGAGAGAATCCGAAGCGTTCGCCGGTCCGCTGTTGACGATCGAGTGGACGCGCCTACATCTTCACCGTTCGCAGCCGCAGCGCATTGGCGATCACTGAAACCGAGCTGAAGCTCATGGCCGCCGCCGCGATCATCGGATTCAGCAGCAGACCGAACGCGGGAAACAGCACACCCGCGGCAAGCGGAACTCCGATCGCGTTGTAGATGAACGCGAAGAACAGGTTCTGCCGGATGTTGCTCATGGTCGACCGGCTGAGGCGGCGCGCCCGCAGAATGCCGCGCAGGTCTCCATGGAGCAGTGTGATTCCGGCGGATTCGATCGCCACATCCGTGCCTGTACCCATGGCGATGCCGACATCGGCCTGCGCCAGCGCGGGAGCGTCGTTCACACCATCGCCGGCCATGGCCACGATAGCGCCTTTCTGCTGATGCGCCCGGATGACCTCCGCCTTGGCCTGCGGCAGCACATCGGCTTCGAACTCGATGCCCAGCTTGTCCGCCACGGCACGAGCGGTCGTCGCATTGTCTCCCGTGATCATGACGATTCTCAGCCCGGCTGCCTTCAGCTCGCGGATGGCCTCCGGGGTGGACTGCTTGATCGGGTCCGAGACACCCACCAGGCCCGCCGGCTTGCCGTCCACCGCGACCAGCATGACGGTCTGGCCATCGCTCCGCATGGTGTCGGCCTTCTCGAGCAGCGGCGCGGGGTCGATCGACAGCTCACGAAACAGCTCCGCATTGCCAACCGCAACCGGCCTGCTGGAGACTGTACCCTTCACGCCCTTTCCCGTAATCGAGTCGAAGCCCTCGACCTCGGCCAGCGTCAGCCCTCGTGCCTCGGCGCCCTGGACGATGGAGGCCGCCAGGGGATGCTCGCTGGCGCGTTCGAGGCTCGCGGCCAGCCGCAGAAGCTCGGCTTCATCGAATCCGTTGCCGAAGCCCGGTTGCGGGACAACCGCACTCAGGACGGGCTTGCCTTCGGTCAGGGTTCCGGTCTTGTCGACCACCAGAGTGTCTACCTTGCCGAACCGCTCCAGCGCCTCGGCGTTGCGGATCAGGATGCCCGCCCCGGCGCCGCGCCCCGTGCCCACCATGATCGCCATCGGCGTCGCCAGGCCAAGCGCGCACGGACAGGCGACGATCAGCACCGCGACCGCGTTCACCAGCGCATGAGCGAACCTTGGCTGCGGCCCGGCGAAGTACCACACCAGGAAGGTCGCGATGGCGGCGAGAATCACCGCCGGAACGAAGAACGACGCCACCCGGTCGGCCAGTCGCTGGATCGGCGCGCGCGTCCGCTGGGCTTCGCTGACCATCTTCACGATCTGGGCCAGCAGCGTATCCGCGCCGACGCGTTCGGCCCGCATGACAAAGCCGCCCGTGCCGTTGACCGTGCCGCCCGTAACCTTCGCGCCCGAGTCTTTCTCGACCGGGATGGGTTCGCCGCTGACCATCGACTCATCGACCGAACTCCGGCCCTCCAGCACGACGCCATCGACGGGGATCTTCTCGCCCGGCCGTACCCGCAGCCGGTCTCCAGCCTGCACTTCATTGAGCGCGACATCCGCCTCGCCGCCTCCCTCATCCAAACGCCGCGCCATCTTCGGGGCCAGGCCGAGGAGCGCGCGGATGGCGCTGCTGGTCCGGCTGCGGGCGCGCAGCTCCATCACCTGTCCCAGCAGAACCAGCGCGACGATCACGGCGGCAGGCTCGAAGTACACGGCAATCTGCCCGTCTGCACCGCGGAAGGTCGCGGGAAAGAGCTGCGGAGCCAGGGTAGCGGCGACGCTGTACAGATAGGCCGTGCCCGTTCCGATTGCGATCAGGCTGAACATGTTCAGGCTGCGATTGACCACCGACTGCCAGCCCCGCACGAAGAACGGCCACCCGCACCAGAGAACCACCGGCGTGGCCAGCGCGAACTCCACCCACGTCCACACCCGCGCCGAAAGAAGATGCTGCAACGGCATCGAAGGAAGAAATCCCGAGACCATCAGGACTAGCATCGGAGCGGTAAGGACGACGCTGATCCAGAACCGCCTGGTCATTTCGGCGAGCTCAGGATTGGTCTCCTCCGCGGTGATCTCGCGCGGCTCCAGCGCCATGCCGCAGATCGGGCAGCTACCGGGCTCCGGCCGGACGACCTCCGGATGCATGGGGCAGGTGTACTCGGTGCGGCTCGCGGGGGCAGCCGGGGTTGCGGGTTCGAGCGCCATGCCGCATTTGGGGCAGCTCCCCGGGCCTTGTTTGCTCACCTCCGGGTCCATGGGGCAGATGTACTCCGCCTGCCGCTGGGCCTTCGTGGGTGCAGCGGGCTCAGTCTTGGGCGCAAGATATCGCGCCGGATCGGCCCGGAACTTCGCCGCGCATCCCTGGCTGCAGAAGAAGTATTGCTTTGCCTGATACTCCTCCGTCGCAGCCGCCTTGGCCGGGTCGACCGTCATGCCGCAGACAGGGTCGATGGCAGCGCCTTCCGGCTTGTCACAGCAGCTCATAGGTATCTCCCTGCGCTGACGATTCGCGTTCTACCGGGGACGGAAGCTGTTCCGGATCGCTCGTGCGCGCACAGGCGCTGGAACCGCGGGTGCAGCCGCGACCGGCTCTCCGCCCTCCGGATACAGCACCACAAACCGCCGCGGATTCTCCCCCGAAGAAGCCGTAGGCAGGCCCGACTCCGCCAGGAGCAGATGCAGCATTCGCCGCTCCCGCGAGTTCATCGGAGAAAACGAAAACGGCCGGCCTGTCCTCCGAACCGACTCGATCGCACCGTCCGCCAGCGCCCGCAGACTCCGGTCCCGCTCCGCCTTGAAGCCCTCCGCGTCGAACGAGATGCGGTCGTGTTCGTCGTCCTCCAGCCGCAGCACCTTCGCCGCAACGTGCTCGATCGCGTGCAGCAGCTCACCATTGCGCGCCAGCAGCAGAGGTGTATCCGGGCCGCTCAGCTCCACCTTCAGCTCAGGAGTCTTCAACCCCGGCCTTGAAACCGGACCCGCGACCGCAGCCGCTCCGGCGATCATCTCAGCCCGCAGCTCCAGCCCGCCTTTGGCCACCAGCGTCTCAAGCAACGCCGCCACCTTCTTCGCCGCCAACCCCGGATCGTCGATCCCGCTCATACCAACTCCGCCGAGCCCGCACCGTTCACATTCCCTCTCGATCCCATCAAGCTCCCTCATCCCGCCCAGTGTAGATGGGCCCTTCGGCTTACTCCCGCCGCTTACTTCCGCCGCGTATCGCTCCACGCGCGCCCTCAGCGTTTGCCCTGAATCGTCGTCCCCACCCCGGCCTTGCGCCGAGCGCGTTTCGCCGCGATCGCCCGCATCTCCTGCCCCAGCGACGTCCGGTTCATCACCGCCTGCTGCGCGATGCTGATCAGGTTCCCCACCGCCCAGTAGAGCGCCAGCCCCGACCCGTAGTTCCACGTAAAGTACCCAGAGATCGCCGGCATCATGAACGCCATCATCTTCTGCTGCTGCGGATCGACCCCCGGCGAAGGCGTATAGAACTGGACGAGAAACTGGCTCACCACCATCAGGATCGGCAGGATGTGCCAAGGATCGGGAGCCTGCAGATCCGGCAGCCACAGCCAGTGCGCATGGCGCAGCTCGATCACCCGCGGCAGCATCGTGAAGAACGCATACAGCAACGGCAGCGTGATCAGCGTCGGAATGCAGCCGCCGAACATGTTCACTCCATTGTCCTTCTGGAGCTTCATGATCTCGACGTTCATCTCGCTCTTCTTCGGGTCCGTCGCCTTGTACTTCTTGTACTTCTCCTTGATCGCGTCCATCTGCGGCTGGATGCGCGCCATCTTCAGCCCGTTCTGCATCGTCTTCAGCCGGAACGGAAGCATCAGCACATTGATCGCGATGGTCAGGATCACGATCGCCCAGCCCCAGTTCGACGCAATGTGCGAATGGATGAACTGCAGCGACAGGAACAGGTACTTCCCGATCACGCCCCAGAAGCCGAACTCGATCAACGGCTCCAGCGTCACGCTCGGATTCGCCGCATGGATCGCCTTCAACACACTGATCGCCTTCGGCCCCGCGTAAATCCGGGTCAGCGTCGGCCCGTTCACATCGCCCACCGCCGCCCCCAGGATCGGCACATTCACCGAGCCCTTCGCGGGCGATCCACTGCCCAGCCCCGTCCGCCGAATGGTCTTCGCTACATCGAGCGTATTGTGCAGCCCCACCAGCGTCGCGGCCTCGGCGTTGTCCGGCAGAAAGATCGCCGCGAAGAACGAGTCGCTCACGCCCGCCCAGTCCAGCGGCCCGTTGATCGTCTCGCCGCCGGAGACCTTCTTCGCCGCCAGGTGCACATCCTTGCCGCCATGCGCCGAATCCAGTTGCGCGCTGCTGTACGCCGACGCGTTATCCTGGTCCCCAAAGCCGCCCGGCCAGCTGATCAACGCCCGCACCGGCGCGCCATTCCGTGTCACCTCGACATCGGCATGAAGCAGGTACGTCTCGTCGAAGGTGAACGTCTTGCGAACCTGGAGGCCGCCGGCGGAGTAGTTGAACGTAAGGGTCGCGGGCGCTGCCACCTTGCCCGTCGCCGACGCAACATACAACGCCTTGTTCAGCTCGGAGGCGAGCGCCCCGTCATACGTGTACAGCGACAGCGGATATCCGAACTGCTGCGCCGCCTGTCCATGCACCAGGTTCAGCGGCTTGCCGTCGTTATCCTTGTAGTTCTTCAGGATCCAGCTCGTCACTTCGCCGCCGCGGTTGGAAAACGTGATCCGGTACAGCTCGTTCTCGACCACGGTGGACGTCTCGGCGCTCGCTGCAACCGTCGGCGTCGCCGCTGCTGCTTGTGTGCCTCCCGCCGTTGCCTTTGCTTCTCCTGCCGGTGCCTGTGCGCCGCCCGCAACAGCACCGCCGGTTGCCTGCTCCGTGCCGGCCGCACCCGTCGGCCTGTTTGCCGCCCCGGCAGCCGTGCTCTGCGCAGAGTTCGGCAGCGCCGTCTGCGGATTGTGCTTCGTCCGAAAGTACTGCAGGCCGAAAAACACGCTGACCATCACGAGCATCATGACCAGGAGCGACTTGTTATCGCCTCCGCCCTGCTGATTGGGGTTCTTGAACTCTGCCAAAAGAGACTTCCTATTCTTGATCGAACCTGAGATGCCCCCGAAGCAGCAAAAAGGGGGCCAGCGTTATGATAAACGGTCCGTGTGAATGGAGACGGACGAGGACCCCTCCCGGTCTCCGCCGCTCGCCGGTTCAGTAACCGGATCGGGCACAGGAGCAGGAACCGGATCGAGACCACCCTTGGCAAACGGATGACAGCGCGCCACCCGCCGCAGCGCAAGCCACGAACCCTTCCACAAGCCGAACCGTACCACCGCAACAAAGGCGTACTCCGAGCAGGTGGGAAGATACACACACCGGCTCGGGCTAAGCGTGTGCAGCACAGGCGACACAACCCGCCGATAGAACCCGTACAGTGCGCGAACAACGACCCCGGGTTCCGCCTCTGTCATCCTTTGCCTCGCCATTGCCACTGCAGTTGCTATTGCTATTGCCGTTGCTCTAGCCGTTGCTGTTGCTTCTACTTCTACTTCTGCTTTTGCCGTTGCCGTTACTGTTGCGTTTGCTGTTGCTTGCCCTTTCGTCTTGTCATCCCGCAGGGACCTGCGGTCGCTCTGCCTTCCTTGCCTCCAGCACGAAACAACGTCATCCATCCCGGAGCCGCTCTCATCCGCCTCTATCCCCTGATCCCGGTTACGCCTTTATCCGTGTATCTCCGCGCCAATCCGCGGTCGAAGCTTTATTCCCTTTAATCGGTGAAAAGTCAGTGAAGATCGGTGGCAGGCCGGCCTGTCCGCAGCCGCAGCGCTCGTCATCACCCCGGACCGCGCTGCTTTGCCATCCTGGCGATCGCCACGCGGATAGCCCGGAATACCCCGGCCACCTCACGCTCCAGCTCACCCATCTCCAGCTCTATCACGCTGCGGCGCGGATGCAGGATCACATCCACCGGCAGGTCCAGACTCTTCAGGTTCGAACGCACGGCCTCGCGCATCCTCCGCTTGATGCGGTTGCGGTCGACCGCCTTGCCCATCACCTTGCCCACCGTCAGGCCCACCCGCGGGCTCGCGGCGGCAGCCTCGCGAAGCGGCTTCCCATCCGCTCCATTCTCCGGACGAAGCATGAAGAAGTAGCTCATCTGCTTTGCAAACTGTTTGCGGCTGGCCTTGTACACGCGCTGGTAGTCCGCATGTTTCCGCAGACGAAAGATCGGGGAGCCGACTGAATCGGCAGGGGGCTGTCTCATATCGGCTACGCTGTCCGGCACTAGGGAACCTCTAATTGAGTCCTGTCTTCACGTCCGAGCCCCACAAACCTGTCATTTCGACCGAAGCAGCGCAGCCTCACAGCGCTGCGTACTGGGCCCAGCAGCCAGTAAGGCGTAAGTTCCCAGCCTTCGGTATCCGTCAGTGGAGAAACCCGCTGTCTTTCCCTCTCGTTATCGTCTCTTCCCGTCCACAGATCTCAGCTTAATCCGAATCTCACCGCTTCAAAAGCTTCAATCAAAGCTTCCCAAGGGAAGATGACGATGGGAACGATCAGGCGAGTTGTTCCGCGATCGAACGGGTCATCGGCGTCTGTTCGGACCCCGTATGCTGGGTCGACATCGTCTCGATCAGTGCGATCCAGGTCTCCGCCGCAGCCGAGGTATTGTGCCGAACCCCGCGGGGCACCACAAAAAACTCTCCCGGCGACACCAGCACCGCCCCGCCATCGGCCTCAGCACGCCCAACACAAAGCTGCCCCCGCAGCACAAGGAACATCTCGTCCTCCTGCTCGTGGCTATGCCAGGGAAACTCGCCCTCGATCCTGGCCACTTTGATGTACTGGTCGTTCACCTGCCCCACCACACGCGGCGACCACAGCTCGGTCAGCCCGGAGCAGGCCGCTTCGAGCGACACTGCGGCATCCTGCCGTATCGCTTCCGTTCTTTGGTTGGAATTCAGGGACATTGCCTCACCCTTCGCCCAGGCACGGCAGACTAGAGCAGTTTCCCTGTTGCCGTGGAGTGGGGAACTTCACCGGAGTGCCGTTTTCCTCAAGAAAAAACGGCCATGAGTGCATGGGCTGGCCTGTACACCCACAGGGAAAATGCTCTAGTCGCGGAAACCTGCGCTGACGGCAATCTTATGACGGCCCTTGGCGCGGCGGCGGTTCAGCACGGCGGCCCCGGCCTTGGTCTTCATGCGGGTAAGAAAGCCGTGGGTCTTCGCGCGGTGGCGGCGGTTCGGTTGAAAGGTACGCTTCGGCATAACAAAAACTCCTGCGCAGGAGAGACACTCCCGCTCAAACTTTTAGGCTGTAGCAACAATCTCTGAGTATACCTGATTAAACCCTGATTTCCCACATCGCCCGCGGCCATCAACAGCGGAATCGCATGCAGCCATCCTGCAACAAAAAGTACACGCCAGACGCGACACAACGGTACACTTCTCCTACCTTCCCTACCGGAACAGGTAGAGAAGTGCTGCCATTCACCGCAGACCTAGATGAACGGCAAGGCTGAAGTTCATGCGGATGTGCGTGGCTTCGTCCTCCTTTCAACGCGAGATAACGGCCCTGTTCCTGCAGGGCCGTGTTGCTTTTGGCAACCTCGGTCTTTCCCCTGCTGACCAATCGCGATACCTATGAAGCCGCGTCGAAAGCGCACACCAAGCCTATCCTCCGCGATGCCGTGGGTAATCCCCGGGAGCTTGTCGAAAAAGTCTCTGTCGTTGCTTTTGGAATTAGCACAGGGCTTCAGCCGTGCGAAACGCCTTTGGGAATCTAGCGCAGGGCCTCAGCCGTGCGAAACGCCTTTGGGATGAGCACAGGGCCCCGGCCGTGCGAAACGGTCAGCAAATAGGTTGGGCTTTAGCCCCGGGCCATCTCTTCAAGCGCCACAGATAACCTCTTTCAACAAGGTTCCTGGTGGAACTCCGTCATCCATCACCGCACCGATTCCTCGTCCCGCATATCGATCGCCGAAGGATAGGAGCAATCCGAGACCCATAGCCGCACCATAAGCGCCTCGGGCTTCTTCTCGTATCCACCTTCATCGCTTCTGATCGCCGTTACGCCGGGTCTCTCATGATGCCTCCGCAGTCGCCGCCCATACACCATTTTCTCGCTCGCGCATACCACATTCGGTCACCCTCGGGCGAGAAGAAGTGTCGCAGGGAACAGCACTTTTGTTCCGCATTAAAGGCAACGAATTCCGATCTTCACAAAGAATGGTGCAACATATTTTTTTGCTCCGGAAGCCTGAAAAACGCCCGGTTTTCCGTGCTACCATCGAACCCGATTCGCAAGTCGTCTTCTGCACGTCCAGTTGCTCCGCACCCTGTTTCATTTGCACCCTCCTCTCCGCAGCCAGATACGTCTTGTGGGTGCCCAGCGGAGAGTCTTCCGGCAACACAGGACCGTCTCCCCTCGCCGCAGCCTGGCGGGCAGGACCTCCTATTCGCCATTTCACCGCGTCTTCTGCGGGCTGGCTTTGCGTGCTTTCAACTGGCTTGAGACAAGGAAAGTAAAGAATGTCATTTGTCCCAACGGCTACCGCCGTCCTCAATCCATGGGTTCGCATCCTCGGCGCGCTCGAGAAGAAGATCAATCGCCAGTCCTACGAGACCTGGTTGAAGCCCACTCGCTTCTCTCACCTCACGCCGGAGAAGATCCTCTTCGTCCGCATCCCCTCCACGGACTTTCAGCACATCGGCGACCGCTACGCCGACCTCATCCAGGAGGCCATCGACAACCTCGGCCTGGAGATCGAAACCGTCACCTTCACCACCCCCGAGCACGACCCCCGCAATCCCAAGGTCCGCGAGGACGGCGGTTTCGCCCCCGTGCCCAGCCACAGCCCGGGAGCCCCCCGGCAAGGCCGCTTCGGCCACCAGACGGGGTCTCACCCGGCCGGCCATAGCGGCCAGCAACAGGGCGCGCCCATCCCCTCGCCCGAGCAGGCTCGTTTTGACTGGAGCGCCGCCGCGCAGCTCAACCCGCGCTACCAGTTCGACGCCTTCGTCATCGGCAGCGGAAACCAGTTCGCCATGGCCGCCGCCCAGGCCGTCGCCGAACGGCCTTCCAAGGCCTACAACCCGCTCTTTCTCTACGGCGGCGTAGGCATGGGCAAGACCCACCTGATGCACGCCATCGGCCACGATGTGAAGCGCCGCCAGCCCCATGCGTCGATCAGCTACGTCAGCGGCGAAAAGTTTACCAACGAGATGATCGACTGCGTCCGCTACCAGAAGATGACCAGCTTCCGCGACAAGTTCCGCAACGTCGACGTCCTCCTGATCGACGACATCCAGTTTCTCGCCGGCAAGGAGCGCACCCAGGAGGAGTTCTTCCACACCTTCAACACCCTGCACGAGAGCATGAAGCAGATCGTCATCGCCAGCGACCGCCCACCCAAAGAGCTCGCCGGCTTCGAAGATCGTCTGCGCTCCCGCTTCGAGTGGGGCCTGATCGCCGACATCCAGCCGCCCGACCTCGAGACCAAGGTCGCCATCCTGCAGAAGAAGGCCGAGAGCGAACATACCCAGCTCCCCACCGAAGTCGCCATGTTCATCGCCTCGAATGTCCGGACCAACGTGCGCGAACTCGAAGGCGCGCTCGTCCGGCTCATCGCCTGGTGCTCCATGCACGGCGTCGAGATCACCCTCGCCGTCACCCAGCAGTGCCTGAAGCAGTTCATCGACACCCAGGTCCGCAAGATCACCATCGAAACCATCCAGCGCACCGTAGCCGAGCAGTTCGGCATGAGGGTCGCCGAGCTGAAGCAGAAGAACAACTCCCGCCAGATCGTCGTTCCCCGCCAGATCGCCATGTACCTGGCCAAGCAGCTCACCGAGGCCTCGCTCCCAGAGATCGGCCGCCAGTTCGGGGGCAAGCACCACACCACCGTCATGCACTCGATCTCGAAGATCGACGAGCAGCGCCGCGCCGACAAGGACCTCAACCGCACCCTCAACAAGCTGATGGAGAGCCTCAGCTAGGCCGCGCCGCAGCGGTAGCGCGTGACGGCGGGTGGATCGTCCGGGCTGCGGGGAAATAATCTGAAATCCCTGGCGTACTTTTCGGCGCGGTGAACGCGGTGGCCCCCACACCACATTCACCACGCATTCCACCACAACGTCACCACCGAAACACCACGTTCTGCACCTCCCTTTTCGCGAAAACCCCAGCAAAACACTCCTCTCACCACGCGCGCGGAAAACGCGGGGCATTCCATCGTTTATGCCGTCCCGGAGCGCCCTCCCGAGCGTCATTTCAAATTTAGGTCCGGTTATCCTCCCCTCTCCTCCGTAGGTGTGAAAAATAGGTCCCGGCTAACTCCAACATCGCAATGCCTTTACTCCAGATACCCACGCTTCGCCCCAGCTCTTCTCAACGCGGTCTTCACCCATATGTGCAGAACCGGGATAAGCAGCTCGCGGATGCAGCGCACCGGCTCGTTCTTCCTCCTTCTTCGGGCCGCCCAACCCCGTTTTCTAAAACGGGGACGCCACCCATCTAGCTGATATAGATAGAGTTGTTCCCGATATCCACTTTTCAAGCGACAACGGCTACGGTTACGGGTACTTGTTCTTCTTTCTTCTGTTTTCTTAGAAGCAGTAGCGCCCCACACATCCACCCCGCTTTCCACAAAGAATCCTCCACCTCCCCCCGCCCTTCGCCCCTAGAATCAAACATGTACTGGATGCATCGAAGCTCCCATTCGGTGTACAGTTGGCCAACGGCTAAACCCAATCGAAGCGACCGAAAGAGACCGCCTGTGACGACTGCGACCCAAACCAATGACCTACAGGAGACCCAGGAGAACGCGATGACCCTGCCGAATGAGACGAGCCCAGCCCCCGCCCCCACCGGCAATCTCGACATCACCGTCTCCCGCGCCGAACTGCTGCGCGAACTCACCGCGGCCCAGAGCGTCGTCGAGCGAAAGACGACCATTCCCATCCTGTCGAACTTCCTCTTCGAGGCCACCCAGAGCGAAGGCGGCGACCGCCTGACCATCACCGCGACCGACCTCGATCAAAGCCTCCAGACCAGTTGCGCGGCGAAGGTGAAAAAGCCCGGCGCCTGCACCATTCCTGCACGCAAGCTGTACGACTACATCAAGCTGCTGCCCGAGGGCGACATCTCCATTAAGCTGATGGATAACCACTGGGTGCAGATCCGCGCGGGCCGGTCGAACACCAAAATGGTGGGCATGGCGCGCGCCAACTTTCCGCAGGTGCCCCAGCTTCCCGCAACCGGCGCGACGAAGATCTCCGTATCGTCGCTGAGAAACATGGTGTCGAAGACCATCTTCGCCATCTCAAATGAAGAGTCGCGCTACACGCTCAACGGCGCGCTCCTGGTGCTCAAGGCCGAGAGCATGGCCATGGTCGCCACCGACGGGCATCGGCTGGCGCATATTGAGAAGCTGGGCGAAACGCTGGACGGCGTTTCGGGCGAGAAGAAGACGCTGATCCCGCGCAAGGCGCTGAGCGAGCTTTCAAGTCTGCTGGGCGCGACCGACGCCGAGACCCTGGAGTTCGCGGACGACGACCAGACGCTCTTCTTCAAGGTCGGAGGACGTGTGCTGACCAGCCGCAAGCTGACCGGCCAGTTCCCGAACTACGAGGCCGTGCTGCCGCGCGACAACACCAAATTCGTCATTGTGCGGTCGGAGGATCTGATGGGCTGCATCCAGCGCGTGGCGCAGTTTGCCGACGAGCGTTCGGGCGCCATCAAGATCAGGCTGGAGCAGAATGAGCTGAAGCTGTCGTCCTCAAGCACCGACGCGGGCGAATCCGAGGACACCATCGAGACGCCCTACAACTACGATCCCCTGGTCGTGGGCTTCAACAGCCAGTACCTCATCGACTTCCTCAAGGCGATCGGCAACACGGGCGAGGTGCGTCTGGAGTTCAAGGACGCACAAAGCGCCGGGCAGATGCGCCCGGAAGACGCGAACGAAGACGTGAAGTATCGCTACATCCTGATGCCGATGCGCATATGAGCCTGCCGCGGCGCAGATCATGCCTCGGACTCAACCGCGAAGACAACCATCCAGCCTGGCTCTATGCCGGGCTGAGTTGCGTCAGGATGCCCCGCTACCCATCCCGATACGCCTGCTGGAGCGCACAGCCAACTCTCCAGCCAACTGCGATCCTCGTTTCTCCCTCTCATGTATGACCGCTACGTAGGCGAGACAAGCAACCAAGGAGCAGGGATATGAGTTTGCAGAATGTGATGATCGACGAACTGCGGGACCTCTACAGTGCGGAAAGCCAGCTGGTGAAGGCATTGCCGAAGATGGCGAAGGGGTCTTCCAGCCCCGAACTGAAGAGCCTCTTTACGGAGCACCTGGAGCAGACAAAAGGTCACGTCGAGCGGCTGAAGCAGATCTTCGAGGGACTGGGCAAGAAGCCGACCGGTGTGCTCTGCAAGGCGATGGAAGGGCTGGTCAAGGAAGGACAGGAGCAGCTCGAAAGCGACGAGCGGGGCGCGGCCAAGGACGTGTGCATTGCCGGCGCTGCCCTGCGGGTGGAGCACTACGAGATCGCCGCCTACACGCTCGCGATCGCCATCGCCAAGTCGCTGGGACAGAAAGATGCCGTCGCGCTTCTGACCGAGACGCTGAATGAAGAGAAAGAGGCGGGCAAGAAGGTGTTGGCCCAGTCGAAGCCGCTGTTGGCCGATGCGCTCTCGCAGGGAGATGCGGGGGATGGGCAGAAAGCGGTTCCTATGCGGAAGAACCCGGCTAACCGGGCTTGAAAACAAGGCGCAGACGGTGCGGCGGTAAGCTGTCCGTACCGGAGTAGCCGTACCATGAAGAACCCCGCCATCTGGCGGGGTTCCCTGTTGTAGGCTTGAGATGATTTTTGCCGGACTACCACCTACCCGATGTCTTCCGTCCAGTTCTCGAGATAGGCTTTGAAGTCGGACATGAACTTGCCTGCGTCTGCGCCGTCTACGATGCGGTGATCGAAGCCCAGGGTGAAGCGCTGGATCGAGCGAATGGCGATGGAGTCGTTGCCGTCCTTGTCGGTGAGGACTTCGGCTTCCTTGTTGAGTCCGCCTATGCCGAGGATAGCGCTCTGCGGCTGGTTGATGATCGGCGTTCCGAACTGCTCGCCGAAGATGCCGGAGTTGGTGAGGGTAAAGGTGCCGCCGGAGATCTCATCCGGAGCCAGCTTCTTGCCCCGGGCGCGGTCGGCTACGTCCACGATGGCGCGGGCGATGCCCAGGAAGTTGCGCTCCTCCGTCTGCTTGATGACCGGAACGATCAGGCCCCAGTCGAGCGCGACGGCGATGCCGATGTTGATGCTTTTGTTGTAGCGGATGGCCTCGCCTTCGATGGAGCCGTTGACGATGGGGTGCTTGCGCAGCGCATGAATCGCGGCGCGTGTAATGAAGGGCATGTACGTCAGCTTGACGCCGTTGCGCTGCTCGTACTTGGACTTCTCCTTCTCGCGAAGCTTGACGATGCGCGTCATATCCACCTTGAAGACGGTGTGGACGTGCGGGCTGGTGCGCTTGGATTCGACCATGCGCTGCGCGATGATGGAGCGCATCTTGGTCATCGGGACAACTTCGCCGGGCTGCGGCTGGGTTGCGGCGGGTTTGGCTGTTGCCTGGGCGGCCGCCTGCGCGGGAGCGGAGGTCGGGGTCGATCCCAGAGCCGCTGCCGCCGGAGTCGCAGCAGCGGGCCTCGGCCCCTGCTCAAGATGTCCCAGAATATCGGTCTTGGTGATGCGGCCCGAGGCTCCGGTTCCTGGAACCTGGGTAAGGTCGACCTCGTTCTCCTTGGCGATCTTGCGAACCAGAGGCGACGAGCGGACGCGTTCACCCTCGGAGGCCGATGCTGCGGGCCCAGCTGCAGGAGTTGCTGCCGGGGCAGGGCTGGCCGGAGCGGCAGCTTGAGCCGGAGCGGCCTTTCCAGCGGCACCGCCGATCACTGCGACGACGGTGTTGATGGTGACGGTCGCGCCCTCGGCCACCTTGATCTCCGAGAGAACGCCCGCAACGGGCGACGGAATTTCAGCATCGACCTTGTCGGTAGAGATCTCGAAGATGGGTTCATCCCGCTGGACGGTGTCGCCGATCTTCTTCAGCCACTTGGTGATGGTGCCTTCGGTGATGGACTCGCCCATCTGCGGCATCAGCACCTCGGTGCCCGGGCCGCCGGGGCTGGGGACGTTCCCCTGGGTTGCGGCGGGGGTGTCGAGAGCGGCGGGCGTGGCGCTGTCGTCCGCGGGAGTAGCGGCGGTCTCTGCCTTTGCGGGGGATGCGGCAGGAGCGGCGGGAGCAGATGCGCTGGCCGAACCGGCCTCGTCGATGGTGCAGACCACGGTGTTGATCTGGACCGTGGTGCCTTCGGCGATCTTGATCTCCTTCAAGGTGCCGGCGGACGGCGAAGGAATCTCGGCGTCTACCTTATCGGTCGAGATCTCAAACAGCGGCTCATCGCGCTGGACGGTGTCGCCCGGCTTCTTGAGCCACTTGGTGATGGTGCCTTCGGTGATGGATTCGCCCATCTGGGGCATGACTACGTCGGTCGGCATGAAGGTCTCTTCTCCCTGAAGATGCAGGTGCGAAACGGACCGGGCAAGACTTCTGTGAAGCCCGGTACGCCGCTGGGCATACGCATAGGATTATACGGCGGTTGTGCGATGGTTGGCCCCGGCGGTGCGGTAAGCGAACGGACAGCCTCAAACGGAGGCGGCGAGCAGCTCCTCCAGCGAGTCGCACCGCAGCATCTGGCGCTCGAAGATCCGGCCGAAGTTTCGTGCCGCGGCGTCGATCGCGGCTTCCATGGTGGGCTGCCGATCAGGGGCGGCTTCGAGTTCCAGGCTGGTCACCGCGCGGTCGGTAATGCCGCAGGGGACGATCCAGTCGAAGTCGCGGAGGTCGGTCGTCACATTCAGCGCGAAGCCATGCGAAGTGACGCCCTGCGAGACGTGAACTCCTATGGCAGCGATTTTTTTCTCGCGGATGCTCCCCCCGGCGACGGTCCAAACCCCGGTGAGCTTGCAGATGCGCTGGGTGATCACGCCGAAGTCGCCGCAGGTCCGGATCAAGACCTCCTCAATCAGGCGCACATAGTCGACCGGGCCAAGGTGTTTTAAGCCTGGGCCTTTCTTGCCGGGCCAGTCGCCGCGCAGGTCAAAGATGGGATAGCCGACAAGCTGCCCCGGGCCGTGATAGGTCACATCGCCGCCTCGATTGATCTCGTGCAATTCCACTCCGCGCTGCGCGAGCAGTTCGTCGCTGGCAAGGACATTCGAGCGATGCGCATTGCGTCCGAGGGTAAGCACGGGCGGGTGTTCCATCAGCAGCAGCGTGTCGCCTACCGTGCCCGCCTTGCGCGTGGCCACGATGCGTTCCTGGATGGCCAGCCCTTCGCCGTAGGGAATGCGTCCGAGAGTGAGGAGGTGGATGTGCATCACTCGCCGCCCAGCGGATTGCGCCAGCGCAGGCCTGGGAAGCGGGCGAAATCGCGGTCATTGGTGAGCAATTCCCCCCCGCACTCGATGGTCAGCGCCGCGACCTCCGCGTCGGTGACCAGCCGGCCTGCGGCATGGCCTTCGAGAAGCGTGCGGCGCAGCAGGTCCCAGTGACGATCCCCCGCAGCGAGCAGTCGAACCTGCGGGAGATCTAGCCAGTCGTCCACGATGCTGACAGCTTCTTCAAGCGAGAAGCTCCTGATGCGCAGTCCCGTGTGGGTCAGGATGCGAAGGAAAGCCGCTACGCTGTGCAGCGGAATGCCTACTGGATCGGGAGCGGAAAAGATGCGCCGGAGATAGCCGCTCGCGGCACGATGCTGCGCTGAGGTCTCATCATAGGCATAAAGCAGAATGTTCGCGTCGAGCACGATCATCGATGCATCGGCCCTTCAAGCATCTCGATCAACTCCGAGATGGAACCCGACGTCCACTCGGCAGGAAGGCCGATCCTCCGGGCTTTCACTTTGAAGGGTTTGGGTTTGACCGGCTTGACAACTTGTTGCAGGCCGGAACGCAGAAGGTTGTTGACGGTTGTTTTGAGCGGCTGGCCGGTGCGTCGCAGCTCTTTCTCCAGAAGCGCGGCTACGTCGTCGTCGAGGGTGAGGGTCGTTCGCACATCAAGATGTTTTCATGGAGGCATCATGATGTCAAGGCTTGCGATCAGCCCCGCAGATGCCGCAGCAGACGCGGATCGAAGCTTGCGCGAGCGGCTCTGACGAACTGCACTTGCCTTGCGTCCGGATGCACCGGGTTGAGCAGGTAATTGAATGTGTCGGGAAGGATGGCGGAAGGAACGCGAGCAAGCGCTGTCCGGGTGCTTTGTAACCATTCGTCGCCGAGACTTCGGCTAAGTTCCAGGTCAGTCTTCCACAACTCTTTTGCCGGCACGTGGATCTCCTCGATCGCGATGGTTGCGGCAGCTTCGAGTCTTCGCAGCGTGTAGCTCGGCGGCAGCTTGTCTTCTTCGAGTTCGAGATGGACAAGCACCTCAATCAGGGCTCCGGCGGGAGACGCCGCGAGGTAGACGATCGGCCTCCCAGCGGTGTGCCAGCGTGCGGAGTATCTCAAGCCGCCTTCGCCGCTCAGCGAATTGAAGTTGCTAATGCGCCACAGTTCCATATCGGTAGCTCCCTTACTTAACTTCTAGAGGGAGATACCGCTACCGCATCCCCGATTGTCTTATCTCTTCAACAAAAGCGACGCAGATGCTAAGCGAACATGCCGTGATCGATCTGCCCGAGCATCTCCTCGACCATGCGGCCGCCAAGATCGGTGCGAAGCATCTGGAGAGGAGTTCGCTGCTCGAAGCGCTTCTTCGGCACGCTAAGCCATTGGCGCGCCCGCTCCGCATCGCCGAATACAGAGACCGCGTGATCGAAGATGCGCACCAGTCTGGCCAGCTTGTCGGACTCGTCGGAGGAGAGCGGCTGGCGGCGAGAGCGGCGATGCTTCAGCGTGCGAGCCGGTATCACGATCTCGTAGACTTCCTTGAGCTCGACTCCCGAGGCAGAGAGAAACTTTGTCATGGTGGCAACGGGAACGCCCGCTTCGACACTCTCCAGATCGAGATGAAGCGACGCTACGAGCGTCGCCCGCGGACGGGGTTTTGCGAGGAGCGCCATAGCGACATTATGCCATATATGGTTCGGCACTTTGTCTACGCCTGTCCCTTGAGTAGTACAGATCGGCTCCGATCCTGATTGCATGTCTTTACGAAGGAACCGGATTGCGCCCTCCGGCGACTCGCAGGTCATCAAACTACGTTTGTCTGGGAAATCTGTCTATACATTCACCGCCATACCCTCAACACTGCTGAACCCATCCAGCAGCGCTTCGGCCACCGTCGGGTGGGCGTGGATAGTGAACATCATCTCCTCGATGGTCGCTTCGAGCTCGATGGCGGTGACTGCCTCCGCGATGATCTCCGTCGCATACGGCCCGATGATGTGGACGCCCAGGATCTCGCCGTACTTCGCGTCCGCGACCACCTTGATGAACCCATCGTGCGCATCGAGAATCGTCGCCTTAGAGTTACCCACGAACGGGAACTTGCCGGTCTTCACCTGGAAGCCCTTCTCCTTCGCCTGTGCCTCCGTCAAGCCGACGCTGGCGATCTGCGGATCGGTGTAGGTGCAGCCGGGGATGCGTGTCCGGTTCACTGCCTTGGCGTACTTGCCTGCCACACGCGCCGCGACCACCAGCCCCGCCATGCTGCCGACATGCGCGAGCTGCGGCAATCCGGCAACGATATCGCCGATCGCATACACCCCGGGCTCGGTCGTCTCCATCCATTCGTTGGTCAGGATGAATCCGCGGTCCGGCTTGATGCTGGTCTTGTCCAGCCCAATGTCCGCGGTCCTCGGCGCGCGCCCAACCGCGACCAGCACCTTCTCCGCCTGCTTTGTCTCACTCTTACCATCGGCTTTGGTGAAGTGGACCAGCGCGCCGTCCTTGTTCTTCTCGATCTTGTCCACTTTCGCCGAGACATGCACGTCGATCCCGCGCTTCTTGTAGAGCCGCAGCAGCTCCTTGCTGATGTCCTCGTCCTCCGCGTTCACCACCCGCGGCAGCGCTTCGAGAATCGTCACCTCCGCGCCGAAGCTCTTGAAGACCGAGGCAAACTCGACCCCTACCGCGCCCGAGCCGACCACCACCAGCGACTTGGGCATCTTGTCGATCTTCAGGATCTCGTAGTTCGTCAGGATCGTCTCATCCGGCGTGTACCCCGGCAGCATCCGCGCGTCCGAGCCCGTCGCGAGCACGACCTTTTTGGCCTTGATGGTGTCCGTCTTGCCGTCCGGCAGCTTCACCTCAACCGTATGGACGCCGTCTTTCGCGGGGCCCGTCAGCCGCCCATACCCCTTGATGGCATTGATCTTGTTCTTCTTCATCAGGAAGTCGAGACCCTTGACGTGGCGGGAGATCACATCGTCCTTGCGCGCCAGCACACCCTTCCAGTTCAGCGTCGGCGTCACCCCATCGATGCCGTACCGCTCGGCATGTTTCAGGTGGTCCCAAAGCTCGGCCGAGAACAGCATCGCCTTCGTCGGAATGCAGCCCCACAGCAGGCAGGTTCCGCCCAGCCGGTCGTTTGCATCGATCAGCGCGGCCTTCAGGCCATATTGCGAGGCGCGAATCGCGCAGGTATAGCCCGCGGGACCGCCGCCGAGCACCACTACATCAAAGATCGTCTCTGTCTTATCTGCCAAAACGGAACACTCCATGGTTGGGAAGCAACACGCACTATCTTATTCGATTCTCCATCTACTTTTTTGATTCCCCGCCGCACGAGAGCCGTTTTGCCCTTGACATCTGGGTCATAATCAATCTGTGGAAAGGTTGTGGAGAACCAATGGTCAGCGATGTAGCAGAGCTAACCCGCACGCTTCGTAAGCCCTCCCCCGCACCCGCCGGCAAAGGTTTCGCCGTGGACCTTCGGACAGGCCTGCGATCCCGTTTGCGCGGCGTCAGCGATCAGATCAAGGCCGACCTCAACAGCACCGGCCAATCCATCTTCACCGATGAGCACGGCAACCGCTACCTCATCCAGCGCGAGCCGGGCACCCCTTGACCGCACTCGTTGCCGGATTCCTCCTGGTGGCCTATCTTCTGGCGCCGGGCGCCATCTACCGCCTCACCTTCTCCTCCTACATCTCCAGCAAGCGTTTCCAGCGCACCCGCACCGAAGAGGTTGTCTTCTCCGTCCTGGTCACGCTCGTCCCGTTCCTGCTCACCTGGATTCTGCTGCTCCACACCCCGCTCGGCCGCTACCCCGCGCTCCATCACGCGACCAGCAAGCGCGAAGCCTACCGCGCCGTGCTCACCTCGCTGCTGTCCTACATTCCCCAGGCCTCACCCGCCCTTATCTCCGCCTGGATCCGCACCGCCGCCGAACAGGGCCGCTTCATCGCCGTCCTCTGGCTGTTCTGCGCCATCGAAGGCTGGCAGCTCGGCCGCGTCGTCCGCCGCTACGGCGACTACCCCGACGGCTCGTTCCTCCGCGGCTTCTGCGACCGCTTCCTGCTCAAAAATGTCTCCGAGTGGCAGGTCCTCTTCACCACCCTCTCGCTTCCCTCCGGCGACCCCCGGACGGTAGTCGAAATCGACGCCCTCTCTTCGCTCAACATCCTCTACCGCGGCCGCCTGGTCAACTGGTTCACCGATCAGGACGGCAAGCTCGAAGGCATCTTCCTCATCAACGCCCAGCGCTTCCAGCGCGACCAGCTCGCCCGCGACCGCGCCGCCAACATCGTCAAGAAGAACGTGGACTACTGGGTCCCCGTCCCCGGCTCGAACCTCTACCTGGTGTCGAGCAGCCTCGTCAGCTACAACGTCCACTACGCCGAACCCACCGACCTCGACTTCGTAGAGCAGGAGCTCGGCCCCGGCGTCGTCATCACCCCGCTGCCCCCGGAGCAGTCAGGTTCCGAAGCCGCGGGGTAGAAATGCTGCCACAATCGACCGAAACTGCGCGATACTATGGCCATGGCCAGCGTGACATTCATCCCGGTCAGCGAATACCTCCATACCACCTACCGCCCCGACGTTGACTACATCGACGGCGAACTCCAGGAGCGAAACGTGGGTGAACGTCCACACGCCTTGATACAGGGAATCCTGTACGCGATGTTCAACGTCAACCGCCGTGCATGGGGCATAGTCGCGGCACCGGAACTGCGCGTCCAAGTCTCGGCAAGCCGCTTCCGAATCCCCGACGTCTCTGTCTTGCGCCGCTCCGATCCCGCGGATAACATCGTGCAAACCGCGCCGCTGATCTGCATCGAGGTCCTCTCCCCGGAAGAC
This sequence comes from Edaphobacter sp., assembly GCA_965277265.1. Classification (GTDB taxonomy): domain Bacteria; phylum Acidobacteriota; class Terriglobia; order Terriglobales; family Acidobacteriaceae; genus Edaphobacter. Next base: position 2,258,883 of record CBDICF010000003.1, on the reverse strand, counting down.
ACAATCCGTCGCATGCAGGAGCGAATCGCCGACTACGCCCGCATGGGTGTCGAACACATCTGGCTCATCGACCCCATCAGCCGAAACGCCTGGATCGCCACCCCGGACGGCATGCACAAACCCGCTAACGCGGAGTTCACCGTCCCCGGAACCCCCATCCGCATCCCCCTCGCCGAAGTCTTCGCCGAACTCGACGACATGCAGACGCAGGCATAGGTCTCAGGTTCCACCGTGTTCACCATCCGTCAGGTTTTGCAACCATATTGCCATGACGGTCGACAGTGGGGTCCGGCAAAACGGCCGCGTTCAGGTGCGAGACATTTACGTGCCTCACAATAGAGGACGCGCCGGCGAGGCTCGAAGCAGGCAGTCTCACGTAAGGTGGAACCAACAGAACGATTCGCTTGCCTAGCCTTTCTTTCACCAGTCGCATAGGCTCCGCCAGATCGGTGTCGTTGGTGAGAATGGCGGCCGCCTCGAAGCCATTCTCGTAAGCATCTCGCAATAGACACGTCGCCAGATTGACATCCGAGCCCTTCTCCTCAAACGTGAAGAAGGCTGCCTTCAACGTGTTCGCGGAAGGATCCGGACTGCCTTTCGGCGGAGTTCCATACGAATCCACCCACACCGTTTCCACAGTCGACTTGGGCTTACTGCTGTCCGCGGCGACCTGCATCACGTGATTCGCAGAATCGACTTGAAATGAAGACCCCTGCGAGGTGATAACACGCCCACGAATCGGAAGATTTACGATGGGTGCCCATCTCCGCTTCGCCAGGAAGTTGCCTTTCACGATCGTGATACCTGGGATGGCTTCCAGCACGTTAAGGTACTGCTTTTGGCGCTGCGGACGCTGAATATCTCCGATCCCCGACACATCGGCGGTGAAAAAAGCAAGTTCGGTGACAAGGTAGTCCGCGCCAAGAGCCAGCTCCGTCATGCGCTTGACGTCCAGCCATTTATAACCATGCTTTTTTATGGCGTAATAGAGGTTGAAACCATCCACATAAACACGGGTCTTCATCTGCCTCATCAAGCAAAAGCCGCGCTGACTACGCGCGGCCTTTGAACCAGCAGCATGCTACTGGCGGATATGCACTTAGTATAAAACCTGCGCGTATCGCTAATCAATAAGAAACTTGCCCGCTCACCCAAGCACCCGCCCCGCATCCTTCGCAAAGTACGTCACAATAAAGTCCGCCCCCGCCCGCCGTATCGAAAGCAGCGACTCCATCATCGCCCGCTCCGGCTCCAGCCACCCGCGCTCGAACGCCGCCTGCAGCATCGAATACTCCCCCGAAACCTGGTACGCCCCCATGGCCAGGTCATACCGCTCCCGAGCCGCGCGAATCACATCCAGGTACGGCATCGCCGGCTTCATCAGCAGCATATCCGCACCCTCGGCGATATCCTGATCGATCTCCCGCATCGCCTCGCGCAGGTTCGCCCCATCCATCTGGTAGCTTTTGCGGTCGCCAAACTGCGGAGCCGAATCCGCCGCCTCACGAAACGGCCCATAAAACGCCGACGCAAACTTCGACGCATAGCTCATCACCGGCGTGTGCTCCTGCCCCCCCGCATCGAGCGCCGCGCGAATCGCCTCCACCCGCCCATCCATCATGTCCGACGGCGCCACGATATCCGCGCCCGCCGCCGCCAGCGAAGCCGCCGTCTTCGCAATCAGCCGCACGCTCGAATCGTTCTCAATCTCATAGCTCGCGTCCAGGCCTTCGCCGTCCCGGGCCACAATCCCGCAGTGCCCATGCGACGTGTACTCGCACAAACACACATCCGCAATCGTCACCAGCGAATCCAGCCTGCGGTTCCTCTTAATCGCTCGCAGCGCCTGCTGCACAATCCCATCCTCAGCCCACGCGCCGCTCGCCTGCTCATCCTTCTCGGCCGGCAACCCAAACAGCAGCAAGCCCCCCAGCCCCAGCCCCGCACACGCCTCGGCCTCCTTCAGCCCCTCATCGATCGAAAGGTTGAAGACCCCGGGCATCGAGCCGATCTCCTTCCGAACGCCCTCACCCGGGCAGAGAAACAGCGGATAGATCAGCGCACCCGGATGAAGATGCGTCTCGCGAACCAGCGACCGCATCGCCTCCGTACGGCGCAGACGGCGCAACCGCGTAGCAGGAAAGTTCATCCCTCCAGTCTACTTCTTGACCGGCCTCTGCTCGACCGGACCCTGGAACTCCGCCGTCCGCGGAAGCCATATCGCCCACACCGTCCCGCTCTTGCCTGCTTCCTGCGAGCTACTCACCCGGAATCTGGCGCCATGCTTGTCCAGAATCGATTTACTCACCCACACGCCGAGTCCCGTGCCGTTCATGCCCTTGGTCGTGAAGAACGGCTCGAACAGCCTCTTGCGCGTCTCCGCACCCATTCCATGGCCCGTATCGGCGATCACCACCGACACACCCTCACGCCTGCTGCTCTGGTGCCTTCGCCGCCGCGTTCGCAGGGTCAGCGTGCCGCCCAGCCGGGTCGCGTCGAACGCGTTTCCTATAAAATTCGTGAACACCTGCCGCAACTCCGACGCGTAGCACAGCACGCTATCGGCAGCATCGTAGTCCCGCAACAGGCTGATGCCCGAAACCGCCAGCCGCCCATCGTAGATCGCCAGCGCGGATTCGATCAACGCCGACAGCCTCTCTTCGGTCGCAGTCGTCGATTGCCGGTTGTACTGCAGCGTATGGGTTACGATATGCGACACCCTGGACAGCTCCCGCTGCGCCGTCGCGGCGTAAGCCTGAATCGCCTCGGCGTCCGTCTCGCCCTGGATCAGATAAATCAGGTTCATAACCGCCTCGAGCGGATTGTTGATCTCGTGCGAGATCGTCGCCGCGAGCCTGCCCACCACGGCCAGCTTTTCCGTCTTGCGCAGCGCCTCCTCGGCGAGCTTCCTCTCCGTAATGTCGCTCGCCACGCCGAACCACTCCGTGATCTCGCCGCCCTCCCCCAGCAGAGGCACCGCTCTCGAAATCGTCCAGCCCACGCTTCCATCCACCCGCCGGACGCGATGTTCCAGATGAAACATCGTCCTTGTCGCGATGGCCTGCTGGATCACCGCCCAGATTGCGGCGTGGTCCTCCTGCAGCAGGTAGTGGTCCATCCAGTTCTCCCGCGGCTCCAAAGTGTCCATCAGGAAGTTGCGGCCGTCGACCTCGCGCGCTTGGCTCCAGTCGGCGTTCATCCGGTACACCACGTAGGAGCTCGCGGTCGTCAGAGCGCGAAACCGCGCCTCGGTCTCCCGCAGCGCGCGCTCCGCCTTTGTCCGCTGCGTGATGTTGGTAAACAGAACCGCCACCGTTCGGCTGCTCTCGCCTCCAATGCGAAAGGCATACAGGTCGAAGCAGCGGCCCAGCGCATCCGAATCCTCCGTAAACCGGATCGGCTCACCCGTCACCGCAACCCGCCCGTAAATGTCGAACCACTTGGGCTCGATCGCTGGCACCAGCTCCGTCATGCGCTTGCCAATAGCCATCCCCGGAATCGGATTCTGCTGGTTGAAGGCCGGGTTCGTCTCCACAAAGCGCCAGTCGTTCGCCCGCCCCTGCTCATCGAACAGGATCTCAATCACGCAGTATCCCTCGTCCATCGAGTCGAAGAGTGTCCGGTATTTCTCCTCCGAGCGCCTCACTGCCTCTTGCGCCTGCTTGCGCTCATGCACATCGACCGCGATCCCGATCCAGCGATCGATCTCGCCCTCCTCGTTGCGCGACGCCAGGCCGCGCGCCAGATGCCAGCGAGACTGGCCGTCGTGGCGAAGGAAAGGAATCTCGAACTCCCACTGGCCAACCGGGGCCGCCTTCAGCCACGCCGCCACAACCCGTTCCCGATGCGCAGGGTCGATCGCGGTCGTCCAACCGCTGCCCAGACTCTGCTCCACCGTCATCCCCGAATACGTCAGCCAGTGCTGATTGACGAACGTGATCGAACCGTCCGCACGGCCGTACCACACCGTCTGCGGCGAGACCTCCACCAGCGCACGGTAGAGATGCTGTGAAGCCCGCAGCTCCTCCTCCGACCGCTTGCGCTCCGTGATGTCCAGAAAGAACGTCGCTACTCCGCGTTCAGCCAGGGGATAGTGTCTTATCGAAAACCAGCGCTTCCAGGGCGCATACTCCAGCTCGAAGCTGTTGGCCCCTCCTGCCAGCGCAAGCCGCATCGGCTCCCCTTGCGCGGACGACTCCAGCCCGGGAAATACCTCGAAGACGTTCCGCCCGATCAAGCCATCCGCGTCCAACCCCTGCGCCGCATAGATCGCTCGCGCCGCCGTGTTGAACCGCGTGAATCGTCCCGTGGCATCCACCAGGTGAAAACCGTCGGTGATGCTCTCCAGCACGTCCGGCAGTTCGACCCCGGCTGCGTCCGATCTGCTTCGGGATGTGCCCTCTTCACTGCGGGCGTGCATGATCGGATCCATGGAACCGCTTCCTGCCAGGGAATGGAACCTGCCTGAGCCAACCATTCTAGCAACCGCACGGATTATCGGTCGCGCCGAAGCCTAATTGCTGCATCTGCAAGGCGACTGTACCTATAACTTCTCGCAGCCGAACAATCCCTCGACAAACTAGTAGCCTTCAACTCCGGTCCGCAATCGCCTCGTACTCCACCCCCGACTGCGCCGGAGCCAGCACCCAAAGCGTATAGATCCCCAGCGCCGTACCAACCGGAAAATCGAGTAGCGTCAGGACTGCGGCGACAATGCCCAGCGTCCGCCCCCATGGTTGCCTGGTCAGAAGAGCGAACCCCGTCAGGACCGCCAGAACCACACTGAAGGCTATTTTCACGGCAAGCGCCACAGCGAGCGAGCCCGGAAAGAACCCATGACCGAAGGGGAACTCTCGCCCGGAGAATCCTACCCAGTACGGGAGCGTTCGTAGAAAGAACATCCCGGCCAGACCGGAGGTGATTCGGAAACCGGCAAACACGCACCACAGAATCCCCAGCGTCTGCAGATTCCGCTGCACCCGCGGTCTCAGCATCGGTGCCTGTATAGGTGCCTGGTACGCGGCATACACAGGAGCCGCAGCAACCATCGGCACACCGCAATGCGGACAGAACCGAACACCCTCCCCAATCGGCTTCCCACATGCTTGACAGACCATCTCACACCTCCTGAAAGACATTGTCCTGCCGGGCTGGCCCTCCCAATGGTCGGGATGAAAGATTCTCGCGCCGACCAACGGGAGGTCCCATGCCGCTCATCCTGCCTTGACCGGTCCATAAGTCACGAAGCGACCGCCCCGCGCGCAGCGGGCCCGTGCGGCAGCACATCTTCTTCAGCATCTACGCACCCAGCCCGTCTTCCGTTCCCTGCGAGGGTACGATAAGAGAAGTGAATGCACCAGCATTATTGCCGCTCATCCCCTCCACGCTCGCCGAATCCAGCGCCGCCGCGCTCGAGTGGCCCCGCCTCCGCGACCACATCGCCGGCCGCACCTCTTCGCCCCTCGGCCGCGCCTGGGTCCTCGCGCTTACACCCTGCGCCAACCTCGCCTGGATCGACCGGCAGCAGCAGCGCACCGCCGAACTCCGCGCCATGCTCACCCGCGGCGGCAGCTTCGACTTCCATGGCCTCTTCGACCCCACCACCCTCCTCGACAAGGCCCGCATCGAAGGCGCCGCCCTCGAAGCCACCGAAATCCGCGACCTCCTCGAAGTCGTCGAGCGCACAGCCGCCTGGCGCAACCTCATCGACCCGCCGTCCAACGGCACCCGGTACGAGTGGCCCGGCATCTTCGCCCTCTCCGCGCCCCTGCTCGACCACGACCTCGCCCCGCTCCTGCGTCTCCTCCGCGGCAAAATCGAACCCGACGGCACCCTCAACGACGACGCCTCCCCCGAGCTCCGCCGCATCCGCCGCGCGATGGAACGCCAGCATCGCGCCATCGAAGCCAGTCTCCGCCGATCCCTCCAAAGCCTCAGTGAAGCCGGCAGCACCCAGCAGGACCTCATCACCATCCGCGGCGAACGCTTCGTCATTCCCGTCAAGGCCGAGTTCAAACGACGCGTCCCCGGCGTCATCCACGGTTCATCCTCCTCCGGCCAGACCGTCTTCGTCGAACCCCTCGAAACCATCGAGCAGAACAACGAGCTCGTCCGCCTCCTCGACGAAGAGCAGGCCGAGATCCACCGCATCCTCGTCGCCATGACCCGCGCCCTCGGCCAGCAGGCCACCGCCATCCACCTCGGCGCCGCCATCCTCGCCGAGGTCGAATCCCACGCCGCCCGCGCCCGCTTCGCCGAAGCCCTCCACTGCGTCCGCCCCATATTCATTCCCTCTGTCGAAGCCGTCATTTCGACCGGAGCGCAGCGCAGCGGAGAAACCCGCTTGTCGACCGCGGAGGCCCAATTCCCATTCGAAGCCGCCACCCTCTCGCTCCTTAACGCCCGCCACCCCCTGCTCGAACTCCGTATGCGCGCCCAAGCCCTGGAGTCAGGTGAAGAGCCTCGGACCCCCGTCCCCCTCACCATCGCCCTCCCGCCCGGCACCAAACAGCTCATCATCAGCGGACCCAATACCGGCGGCAAAACCGTCTCGCTCAAAACTCTCGGCCTGCTCTCACTCATGGCCCAGGCCGGCATCCCCATCCCCGCCGAACAGGCGCATCTTCCCCTCTTCACCGCCGTCTACGCCGACATCGGCGACGCCCAATCCATTGAACGCAACCTCTCCAGCTTCTCCGCCCACGTCGTCAACCTCGACCGCATCTCCCGCGAAGCCACCTCCGGCTCCCTCGTCCTGCTCGACGAGCTCGGCTCCGCCACCGACCCCGAAGAAGGCGCAGCCCTCGCCGTCGCCATCGCCGGCCACGTCCTCGCGCTCGACGCCTGGACCTGCATCACCACCCACCTCACCTCGCTCAAGGTCTACGCCGCCAACCGCACAGGCGTGATGAACGCCGCCGTAGGCTTCGACCAGCAGACCCTCACCCCCACCTACGAGCTGCGTCTCGGCGTCCCCGGAGCCTCAGCAGGCCTCAACATCGCCGAGCGTTTAGGTCTGCCGAAGGAGATCATCGCCTCTGCCCGCGCCCAGATGACCACCCAGACCGCCGACATCGGCGCCTTCCTCGACCAGCTCCACGACCAGCTCAGCGCCGCCGCCGCGGAACGCGAGACCATGCAGCTGCGGGAACGCGAACTCTCCCGCGAAAAAGCCCGCGTCGAAGTCGAAGGCCGCGTCGAACAGAAAGCCCGCGTCAAGGAGCTCGAAGCCAAGCTCAACTCCCTCATCGAGAACTTCAGCTTCCAGCTACGTGAAACCGTAAAGTCCATCGACGACAAAACGCTCGCCAAGAAAATCTCGCGCGACTCCGACCTCCGCATGGCCACCCTGCGCCGCGAGTTTTCCGAGCAGTTCAACTCCACGGTAGTCGCCCACACCAGCCGCGCCGACCGCAACGATCCCGCCGCCCAGCCCCACATCCCCAAGGGCATCAAAGTCGGCGACCTCGTCAAGCTCAAATCGCTGGGCCGCCAGGCGCGCGTAGACCGCGTCATCGACCCCAAAACATACGAAGTCTCCATCGGCCCCATGAAGATGCGCGCCGGCATCGACGATATCGCCGAAGTAGAATCCGTCGTCATTCAGAAACCCGGGGTCGCCACGCCCCTCGAAGCCGCCCGGAAACGTGGCAACATCACCGTCTCGACCAGCACAAGCAGCGACTCCGACTACATGTCCTCGGAGATCAACGTCATCGGCCGCACCGCCGACGAAGCCCACACCGAGGTCGAACGCTTCCTCGACCGCGCCTTCCTCGCCGGCCTTCCCCGCATCCGCATCGTCCACGGCACCGGCATGGGCATCCTGCGCCGCACCCTGCGCGAATACCTCCGCAGCCACCCCCACGTCACCACAGTCACCGAACCTCCGCAAAACCAGGGCGGCCAGGGAGCCACCGAAGTCGAACTCCGGCAATAAAGACAAAAGACATTGTCCTGCCGGACGGGCTCCCTACGCGCGGGGCGGTCACTTCGTGACGTGTGTACCGGTCTTAGCAGGATGAGCTGCACAGGTCCTCCCGTTGGTCGGCGCGAGAACCTTTCATCCCGACCAACGGGAGGGCTCACCGAAGGGGTATACACGTCACGAAGTGACTCCGGCAGCACAAGCCATTAAATGCATCTTTCCACCCCGCCCAAGCCTCTAGTAAAGAGCAGCTCTCTGCCCAGGGGTCTTTTTGCCGGACGAATCACACGACCATAGCTGGCGCCCCAGGGTCAATCCCTGGGTCATCGCCGCCACCGTCGCTCTCGCCGCCTTCATGGAGGTCCTCGACACCTCCATCGCCAACGTCGCCCTCCCGCACATCGCCGGAAACCTCGGCGCCAGCGAAGATCAGGGCACCTGGGTCCTCACCAGCTATCTCGTCTCCAACGCCATCGTCCTGCCCGCGGGCGCCTGGGCCTCCTCGGTCATCGGCCGCAAAAACTTCTTCCTCTCCTGCATCGCGCTCTTCACCGTAGCCAGCTTTCTCTGCGGCATCTCGCCTTCGCTCCCCATCCTGCTCATCGCCCGCGTCATTCAGGGAATCGGCGGCGGCGGCCTCCAGCCCATGGCCCAGGCCATCATGGCCGACTCCTTCGAAGAGAAAAAACGCGGCCAGGCCTTCGCTCTCTACGGACTCGTCGCCGTCCTCGCCCCCTCCATCGGCCCCACCCTCGGCGGCTGGATCACCGACAACTACTCCTGGCGATGGATCTTCTACATCAATATCCCCGTCGGCATCCTCGCCATCATCCTCGTCACCCGCTTCGTCGACGACCCCCCCTGGATCAAGGCCGACAAAGCCAACCTCCGCAAGCTGGACTACGTCGGCCTCGGCTTCCTCACCCTCGCCATGGGCGGCATGCAGATCATGCTCGACAAAGGCGAAGAGAACGCCTGGTTCGCCTCCAACTTCATCCGTTTCTTCGCCGCCATGTTCGTCATCGGCATGGCCGGCCTCATCTACTGGGAGTGGAACAGCAAGGCTCCCATCATGAACATCAAGCTCTTCAAATACAAAAACTTCGCCATCTGCTGCCTGCTCATGATCCTGGTCGGCGGCGTCCTCAACGCCTCCACCGTCCTGCAGCCGCAGTTCATGCAGCAGCTCCTCGGCTACACCGCCACCCTCGCCGGAGAAGCCCTCACCGGCGGCGGTATCGTCCTGCTCTTCATGATGCCCCTCGCCGGCATCGCCACCGGCAAAATCGCCGCGCGCAACCTCGTCGCCGGAGGCTTCGCCCTCTTCGCCCTGGCCTTCTACTACAACTCCGCCAAGCTCAACCTCGGTCTCAGCTTCGGCGAGAACGTCTGGCTCCGCATCATCCTCATGATTCCCATCCCCTTCGCCTTCATCTCCATCACCAACGCCGCCTACGTCGGTCTCCCGCGCCAGGCCTCCAACCAGGTCTCCGGCATCATCAACTTCGTCCGCAACGTCGGCGGCAGTATCTTCATCGCCATCACCAGCGCCGAGGTCACCAACCGCTCGCTCTTCCACCAGGCCCGCCTGCAGTCCCAGATGCAGCCCGGCAGCCAGGCCTACGTCACCAGCCTCAACGGCCTCACCGGCTACTTCGCCGGCATCACCGGCAATCACTACGACGCCGCCAACATGGCCCGCGCCAACATCTACCAGCAGCTCAACCAGCAGGCCGCCGCCATGGCCTACCAGGACATCTACCGTCTCCTCTTCTGGATGGCGCTCTTCATGGTAGGCTGCGCCTTCCTCCTCAGCAAAAACCGCCCCGGCGAAGGCGCCCCCGAGGGAGCCGTCCACTAGGGAACCGTGTGTGCGAGTCGGTGGGTCCTGATATCAGGCGAATAGAACAAGGGAATCTCTGACTAGAGCAGTTTCCCTGTAGGTGTACAGGCCAGTCAATGCAATCATGGCCGTTTTCTCTAAAGGAAAACGGCACTCCTGTGAATTCCCCCCTCCACAGCAACAGGGAAATTGCTCTACTAAGTCCTGTCTTCCCGTCCGAACCCCACCAACCTGTCATTTCGACCGAAGCAGCGCAGCCTCATCGCGCTGCGCAGTGGAGAAACCCGCTGTCTTTCACTCTCGTTCTTGTCTCTTCCCGTCCACAGATCTCAGCCCATCCGAATCTCAAAAGCTTCAATCAGAGCTTCCCTAAAGCGGATTCCGGTTGGGTATACACCGCAAAGGTGTCCTTGTATCTTGCGCTTTGAGGCGTAACGATAGGTTACGTTTTGGCGGTAAGGCCGTGGTGTCCTAGGCAGAAGGTATTGAGCCTGTTGGCAGATGGGCCACCGTCCCTCTCTTTTTGACGCCATGGAGAATCGGAGGCCTTTGAGCCTGCATGTTCAAGATTGCCGGAAAAAGCAAATCCGTGAGGAGCGGATGCGGGACGGCGCCGACGCCGGCAAATTCATGTCCGACTTCAAAGCCCACCTCGAAAACTGGACCGAAGACATCGGCTAATGCGCGTGAAATTCCTCACGAATTACCTTCCATCATCTCGTGTCGTTTCGGGAGCATCCTCTGATGTAGGATCCTGACGATATAGACTACATCCTCGTTGTGCTTGTAGAAGACGACATGCTTCCCTTGTTCTATTCGCCTGACACCAGGACCCACCGACTCGCACGCACGTCCGAGCAGTGGCCTTTGTGCGATGCGTACAAAGCACTCCACAAAACCTTCAAGATAGCGGTCTGCCTGCTTGCCGCCCCATGTGTCCACCGTGTAATCAAGAACATTGGCCAGGTCGAGTTCTGCCCCTCTGGAAAGGCGATACCCAGGGGTCGATTGCGTCTGCTGTCGTGTCATCTAGTCTCCTGAATGGAGATACCCACCGGCGATAAAGCCCGGGAATATAGAGGACATTTTTTCCTGAATGGCAAGAGGCGTCTTACATTCACGCAGTGAGCCTGCTTATTGCCTCGGCTCGCTGTTGAATTCGAACGCGGAGTCTACCGATTGGATCGCCCTTCGCGACGCCGCTCTCGATCCCTGACTCAATCGCATCGCGAAGTGCTTCAAGTTTGGCCTGATCTTCCCTCTCGTCCCGCTCCAGAGCACGTAATCCTGCCCGAAGCACCTCGCTCGCATTGGCATATTGGCCACTTCGAAGCTTAGCGTCGACAAATTGATCCATTTCAGGAGTGAGATTAATGTTCCGTGTCGGCATAAGAAAACCTCCTCTCCGGTCTACATCATAGTAATACTTGGCAATAAATGGCAAAGGTTTTACGAGCAGAACAGCACTTACTGCAACGCACCGGAGCTTGCTACAGCAAAGCCTTAGCCCGCAGCACCAGCTCCACAGCCTCATCCGCCGTCGCCCCCACCGCGCTCAGGTGCCCCATCTTCCGCCCCTTCCGAGCCCGCAGCTTCTCATACAGATGCAGCCTCACCCCCGCCACCCCCAGCGCCGCATCGAACCTCGGCTCCCGCGCCTCCCCCTCCGGGCCAATCCACAAATCCCCCAGCAGATTCGCAATCGCCGCCGGCTGCACCACCTCCACGCTGCCCAGCGGCAGGTCGCACACCGCCCGCACCAGCTGTTCGAACTGCCCCGTCACACAAGCCCGCTCGCTCGCGTGATAGCTGTTATGCGGCCGCGGTGCAAGCTCATTCACCAGCAGCTTCCCCTCCGTCGTGCAGAACATCTCCACCGCCAGCACGCCCTCCAGCTGAAACGTCTCCGCAATCGCCTCCGCGATCTTCCGCGCCTCGGCCTCCATCGCACCGGCCAGCGGAGCAGGCATCACGCTCCACGCCAGAATCTGCTCCTCATGGTGATTCCATGCCGCCGGATACACCTTCACCTCGCCATTGGGAGCGCGCGCCACCAGCACCGAAATCTCCCGCTCCAGCTCCACCGCCTTCTCCGCCACGCCGGCCCGTTCGCCCAGCGCCGCCCACGCCCCCCGCACCTCCGCCTCATCATCGGCGCCCGCCGCAAACCCCACCTTGCCCTGCCCCCGCCCGTCATACCCGCCCGTAGCGCTCTTGCAAAAACACCGTCCTCCCAGCGCGGCCACCGCCTCCCGCAGTTCATCGAGCGACCGCACCGCCCGATACTCCCCCACCGGAAACCCATGCCGCCGCAGCCAGTCCTTCTGCTCAATCCTGTCCTGGATCACCGCCAGCATCGCCCCGCCCGGCCGTACCGGCGCATAGCTCGCCGCCGCCTCCATGCTCGCAGGAGAAATCTGCTCGATCTCCAGCGTCACCACATCGCATCCACGCGCCAGGTTCGCCGCCTCCCGCGCATCGTCCCACCCCGCCTCAATACATCCATCCACCACAAACCGCGCCGGACACGCCGGGTCCGGATCGAGCACCAAAATCCGATACCCCATCCCCCGAGCCGCCATCGCCGTCATCCGGCCCAGCTGCCCGCCGCCAAAGATCCCAATCGTCGCACCCGGCAGAATCGCCTTAGCCCCGGTCTTGGTCTTAGCCGTGTCGAAAGAAGCCCCAGAGCTCACGCGTCAACCTCATCTTCCCCCAACCCCTGCGCCAGCACCTCATCCCGCCGCGCCGCCCGCCAGGCCACCAGCTTCTCCCGCAGCGCCGCATCCGTGGTAGCCAGCATCGCCACCGCCAGCAGACCCGCATTCGCCGCCCCCGCCGCGCCGATCGCCAGCGTCCCCACCGGAACCCCCTTCGGCATCTGCACCATGCTCAACAGCGAATCCATCCCCTGCAGCGCCGTCGCCGCAATCGGCACCCCCAGCACCGGCACCACCGTCTTGGCCGCCAGCATCCCCGGCAGGTGCGCCGCCCCACCCGCCCCCGCGACGATCACCCGCAGCCCCCGCTCCGCCGCCGCCTCCGCATACGCAAACAGCAGATCCGGCGTCCGATGCGCCGACACCACCTTCACCTCATGCGCCACGCCAAACTCCGTCAGCATCTCCACCGCGCCGCGCATCACCGCAAAATCATTGCGGCTCCCCATCACCACCCCAACCACAACACCGCCCAACCGCTCGCCATTCATCGCCCGATTATACGATTTCCCTTCCGCAACACCGAGCCTCCACCTACCGCCTCCACCTACCGCTTCGCCCAGATGCTCGCATTCAAACACATCACGACTCCATCGATAATCCCGCTCAGCCCCTCGCTGAACCTCTCCCCATCCGCAATCTGCCGGTTCGCCACCGCGTCTCCCATGTTGATCGCCGCCCCCACAATCTCCACCGCCGCCGCCTTCTTCTGCGCCCCTGTCTGCGCCCCAAACATCGCCTCGGTCCCGTGAATCACGCCGGGCAACACCGCGATCGCCCGCAAAAACACCTTCAGAAATTCCATCCCACCCCCCAATCCATCTACCGCCGAAAGTAATCCACCGCAACATGAAACACCGCCAGCAGCCCACCCATGGCTCCAGCCAGCCCCTTCATTCGCTGCACCGCCCGTTCATGCCGCTCCACCCGCTCCTCAAGCTGCGCCAGACGCCCCGGCTGCCCGATCCCCATCAACTGCTCCATCTGGCTCTTCAGCACACGCAAATCCCCCAACACCTGCCCTTCAAACTCTGTCATTCCTTCTCCTTTCTTTTGAAAGATAGCGTCCTGCCGGACGGGCCTCCTGCGCGGAGGGCGGTCACTTCGTGACTTGTGTACCGGTCGTGGTAGGGTCATCAGCAGAGGTCCTCCCGATGGGTCGGAACGAGAATCTCTCGCGCCGACCAACGGGAGGCCCTTGCCGCTCGGGGCGCCAAGACCGGTACACAAGTCACGAAGTGACCGCCCCGCGCGCAGCGGGCCCGTCCGGCAGGACATCATCTCTTCTAATCACTAACCGGCAAGTCCGTGAACACAGCACTGGAAAACCGCGAATACACCGGCGGCGCAGACCCGTCGTACATCCGCACATAGTAGTGCTCCACCTGGCCCTCACGCGGAATCGAAAAGCTCCGCACCGCGCTCCGCAGCACCAGGTCCTGGTCCACCCCCGGCCCAAAGTCCCCATCCCGCCGCCTCACCTCAAATCCGCCGCCCGCGGGCGGAGCCGTTCCAGCATCCACCTGCAGGGCAGTCCCCGTCGCGCTCACCATTTGTAACTGCTGCAGGTTCGCAAGCACGTTACCCGCCCCACGCAACGCCGTCTTAGGCAGTAGCGCATTTGCCGCCACCGTCTCCGACAACGTCAGCCCCAGCCCCTCGGCCCAGTCGTTCGCAAACCCCATGCGATACGTCATCACCTCCGGCCAGGCCATCCCGTCGACAATCTCCACCCGCCGAACCATCACACTCGTCGTCTGCCCGCCCGCAGTCAAAGCCAGCACATCCCCCGGCCACACATCCGCCGGATTCACCGCGACATAGCTCCCCGACAAAGCCGCCGACCGGCTCGCCGCAAAGCTCAGCACCGCCAGCGCCGCGCTCTCGCAGTCCACTGAGCTTCGCGCCTCCGGCTTCAGCACCTTGCCCAGCCACTTCGCCGTCCCCGGCCCTCCGCCCGCCGCCTCTGCCGCAACGCTCGCCGCATTCTCCACCCGAGCCACCGCACGCTGCTGCACCCGGTACATCACAGTTACAAATTCCCCCGCAACCGGAACTCGCCCCGCCAAAAATGTAACCTTTCCGGTTGCAGATACTTTACAGTCGACGCCTTCGCCCGCCACCCCGATCAGCCGGGTCGTCTTCACCCCACTCGGCAGCGTGCTCTCTACCCACGCCGAACCCGTCTGCGTCACCCTGCAATACCCCATCGACCCCACCAGCTGCACGCTGTTCACCGCCGCAAAGCTGCAGCTCGCCGGCGAGTTCGCAATCATCCCCGCCACCGCACTGTCATACAGCACCGTAGCCGGAGTATTCGACGAGACCCCCAGATCCTGCAGCTCGAACACCGCACTCATCGGAGCCGTCACCACCCCGCCGCCAAAGCTCTCCACCGCCCCATCCACCATCGCGTAGTACGCCTGCAACACCCGCTGCATCTCCACGCAGTGCAGCCTGATCCGCAGCGTATACACATGCCCCTGCACCATCGGGAACACGGTCCCCGCCTCCACCCCGTTCACCAGCGGCACAATCACCGTATTGCCCCCGCTCTGCCGCACGTTATACCCGGCAAAGCAGTTCGCCGTCGCAATCGGCCCCGAGTACAGCCCGCACACCACACCCGCGCTCGCGCCGCCAAGCTGCACCCGCCCCGCCTCGATCACCAGCGTTCCGCCCATCTCCACCGCATCGATCGCCGTCAGGCAGGTCTGTCCATCCAGCCCATTGCCGCCCGTCATCGTCAGCCCGGCCGCCGTCAGGCCCAGGTGCGACCCGGGATCGGCCACCTGCCACACCTGCGCATCGATCGAATCCTCATTGAAGCTGTCGCTCAACAGCAGCGAAGAGTTCGCCGTCTTCTTCGCCCGGAACGGACTCTCCGATAACTGAAACACCGTCGTCGTTCCATCCCCCGCAAACGTCTCCGTCACATACGCCGCAGGCTCCTCGTCGCCGCTCACCGTCACATCGTTCGCCAGCTCCTTCACCTGGGCCGTCTTCAGAGCTCCCACCTGCAACGTCCCATCCCCATCGCTCAGCGCATGGGTCACGCTGCCCGCCGGCTGCAACGACACCGCCCCGCCAATCACCCGGTACGCCGCATAGGTCGCACTCGCCACCGCACCCGCATTCTGTGACCAGCTCTCCGTCTGCACAGGCTGAAACACCCCAACCGCCGCCCCGTTCATCACCCCCGCGGTCGAGAACAGCCCGCCATCCACCCGGTTGGTCAGCGTCGTCAATACCTGCCCCGCCGCCTGCCCCAGCCCCGCCCCGCTCAGCGGAATCGCCTGCTTATCCAGCAGCCACTCATCGCTCACCGCGTTCAGCGCATACCGGTATACCGGCCCCTTCAACCCCACGCCCGCATACACGGCCTCCGGCTCCGTCGCCACATACCCCGTAAACAGCACCGTGCCGTTCGCCGAACTCACCTCTACCCGCGCGCGCCGCACCGGAACAGTCAGCCCGGCATCCCCCACATCCAGCATCCCGCTCAGGATCGAAGGCGCGTTCAACACCCGCGCAATCTTCACCGGCCCTGCCGGGCAAAGAGCCGAGCTATAGTCCACCTCCCCCGCCCCATCCAGATTGTCGATCGTCACCTTCACTGCGTCACCGCCGGCTCACTCGCGCCCAATCCACGCATCGCCCGCACCTCATTCACCGACAGCACCCCCGCCTGCAACAGCGCCGTCTGGATCTGCACCTCCTCCAGCTCGTCCCTGCTCTCCATGTCGTTGAAGCAGAACTCGAACTCCCGCCACCCCAGCTTCTTCGCAAACAGGTCCCGCGTAATGTGCTCCTCCAGCAGCTTCGCCACCGGCAGCACCGCGCTCTGGAACGCCTCATCCGCCAGCTCCCCCGCGGTTGACCGCGTCAACCCCGCCTGCAATCCCAGCAGCATCGGCGGCAGCTCGAACGCATTCGCAATCAGCCGGATCAGCATCTCCTGCCACTGCAGCCGCAGGTCCGCATCCGTGCCGCCCGCAAACTTCAGCACCTCCGGCTTCTGCTCGCAGCTCAGGAACGGCACCCGCCCCGTACCTTCGATCTCGTCCTGCCACCACCGCACCATCCGGTCGTGCTCCTCCGGAGTCGCTTCATTCAGCCACACCGCATACTGCGCCACCGAGTTGCTCGCCAGCTTCCCCGCGTACCGGTTCGCGCTCAAAAACTGGTTCACCGTCTCGAACGCCACCTCCAGCCGCCCCAGACCAAACGGCGTATAGCTCCGCGGATTCAGCCGCACATACATCAGCTCATCATCCAGCAGAGGCACCATCGCACCCGTCCCCATCTGCCCCGTAGCCTGCGCATACCGCGGCTTGCTCGGGTCGCCATCCCACCGGGCGTCAATCTGAATGGTCGCCCCATCCACCGCCCAAAGATGGAACGGCCGCGCCGCATCGCCGGTCGCCTCCATCTCCACCGCGCCAAACCCGCCCACCAGCAGATCCTCCAGCACCTGCTCCCACAGCACACGAAAGCTGTCCGAAGCGTTCGGCTCCTCCAGGCAAAGCCGCAGCGCCTGCATCCGGGCCTCCGCATTCTCCACCATCGCGCCCGTATACCCGCGCCGGACCTTCACCTGCCAGTCCATGCTGGCCACCCTGTCCTTCACCACGTTCAACGCCCGCCGCACCACCGGCGTCTCCGAAAACTTCCGCAGGTTCGCCGCCGTAGGCTTGGGCAGCGCATTCTGCCCCGGCCGCGCCACCCGGTTATACGGGCTCAGAATCGAAGGCAGCATCGCCGTCTTCCTCTCCCCAACGCCCGCATCCCCAGCCCCCACCTCCACACCCGCCACCCGCTCCCAAAGCCCCTTCAACCCCGCTCGAACACCCATCTCACACCCCTTTTCTTTTAGAAACTCATGTCGTGCCGGACGGGCTCCCTACGCGGGAGGCGGTCACTTCGTGACATGTATACCGGTCACGCATCCATAAACGGCACAGGTCCTCCCGTTGGTCGGAATCAACATCTCCAACCAATCGGAGAGCTCCCCGGCATCGATCCATTGTTGTTCTGATCCGTGTCATCCGCGAAGATCCGCGGTCGCGAACTGTTCTTGCCGTTGCCTGTTCTGAATCGGTCGAATCGGTGCAGATCGGTGTCAGGCCTTCCCATCCCCGCCGCAAATCCTTCAGACCCGCAGTTCCAAACGAGCCGCAGCCGCCACCCGAGCCAGGTCGCTCAGCGTCACCACCCGGATCGCCTGCCGCTCCATCGCCTCCACTCCAAACCGGTACAGCTCCATCGCCTCATCCCCGGTACCCGTATCCGACGAAACCACCCGCAGCGGCTCCACCACCGCCGTCAACTCCAGCCGCGCCGCCTCCACCCGCTCCACGCCCTCCACCAGCTGCGGAGCCGAGTAAGCCAGCCCCTTCGCCGCCTCCACATCCCCCTCCAGCGAAACCGCCTGAAACATCCGAACCACCGCCTCCGAAGATGCCGTCGAAAGACCCGCCCGATACCCGCAATCGATCTTCATCGGATCGCCCGCCCGCGTATACACCGAAGCCGCAATCCGCTTCCGCATCAGCCCCCACACCCCGGCCCGCTCAAACTCCGTCCGCATCGCCCCCGCGATCGCCGCCCGCCCCGTCCGCTGCCGCGACACCTTCACCTTCAGCGGCTCCACATACATCCGCATCAACTGCTCCATCTCCGCCGCCACGCTCTCCGCCAGGCAAGCCCGCGCCTCGGTCACCTGCACCGAATTCGAAAGCGTATCCTCCAGCATCTCCATCACCGGCCTGATCCCCGACGCCTCACCGCCCAGCAGCCGCGCCCCGATCTCCCCCTCCAGCGCCTCCAGCAGCCCAATGTCGGCATCCGCGTCCATGCACCGCACCCGGCTCCAGTCCCGCGTAAAACGCACCACCGCGCCCGCAGCCGTGCCCGCACTCACCTCGCGCAGCACCACCCCGATATTCGCAAACTCACCCTTCACCACATCCGGCACATACCGGATCAGGAAGAACTCGCACGGCAGCCGTTCCATCAACGCCAACCCTCCAAAGCCGCTCTTAACTCTTAGTTTCTGCCTAAGGCAAACTAACTCCTGTGGTCAGCCTTTAATTCAACTACTTGTCATCTCGACCGGAGCGCAGCGCAGTGGAGAGACCTGCTTTCTATTGAGTCCGTGAGAATATTCCCTCGCGTCATCCTTCACGGAGTGAAGGGCCCCTGTACTCGTCTCTGGTAATCAGGAACCTATACATCTTCTATCGCCAAAACCAGCTAAGAACCAATGGCTAACACCTAGCCCACACCTCTACATTACAAACTTTCCCACCCCACTCACCTCCTCAAACTGTCTCGGCACCACAATCCTCCTTCCCGTCGCCCACATCGGGAAGGGCTCCCGATCCGAATCCCGAAATCCCGCAATCAGCTCCCGCACCCGCCCCCGCCGCCGAAGCATCTGCTCCATCAGCCGCTCCAGCACCGCCGTATCGCCGCCGTACCACTCCGGCGGCACCGCCTCGGCGATCCCCCACAGCACCCCCGCCGCCATCGCCTCCACCCGGCTCAGCCACGGCTCGAAGCTCTCCCACCCCGTCACCCGCGCATACACCTTGTTCCTCTGGTACACCCCGCGCAGCGGCGTATCCGGAAACGTCCACGCCCCCGCATTGAAACAAAACCCCTGATCGATAAACGTAGCCCGATACTTCCGCTCCCGCGGCCTCCGCTCAAAAACCGCCTGCCGCCCATTGCAGTTTCCCGCCCACTTATCGATGCACAGCATCCCGGCAAACTCCGCCAGGTTCCTCACCTCGTCCAACTGCGACTCCGGCAGATAGTCCACCACCTGCCCCGGCATCAGCCCGCCCACAAACTGCGACCCGAACTGCAGCCCCGCCGTATACCGCTGCCTCTGCCCTCGCGCCAGGTCCACATACATCTCCAGCGTGTTCGCCACCAGCCAGTCCGTCACCTCGACCACGTCGGTCACCGGCACCGTCAACCCCGCCGCTGCCGCCAGCCGCGTAGCGATCAGCTCATTGGCCAGCACACGCACATCCTGGGGATTATTCTGAAACTTCACCACCCACAGCTTCCCATCCGCCCCCAGCATCAGCTGACTCTGCGCCCCGCCCCGCATCCGCCGAATCGCCTGCACCGCCAGCACCGCCAAACCCCATTACCCCCGGAACAGAATAAACCCCTATGTCCTGCCGGACGGGCCTCCTGCGCGGAGGGCGGTCATTTCGTGACTTGTATACCGGTCACGCAGCCTCAAACGGCAAAGGTCCTCCCGTTGGTCGGGAACGAAATCTGATCCCGACCATCGGGAGGGCCAACCGAAGGGGTATGTAAGTCACGAAGTGACCGCCCTCCGCGCAGGAGGCCCGTCCGGCAGGACCTATCTCTTCCCCATCACCTCCGCCCGAACCGCCTGCCCCACCGCCATCGCCATCAGGCAATCGTCATGCGCCCCGCTCACCGCCCCGGTCCGCCCCCCGGCCATCGAAACGAACGTCCTGCACTCCCCCAGCAGCCGCTTGCTCATAAACATCCCCGGCGACTCCACCAGCAGAGCCCCCATCCGGCTCACCATCCCCGGCTTCGACCCCGCCGTAGTCAACCACCCCGCAACGCCCCCCTGCTCATACACCCGCGCATACCGCTCCACGCCATCCAGATACGCCAGCACCCCGGCCCCATGGTTATTCCGCTCCACAGCAATCAAAGCTCCGCACCCCGGCGAAGCACCGTACTCCCGCCCCAGCCCCGCCGCCACCCGCGCCAGCTCCAGCGTCCCCAGCCTCTGCCGCAGCTCCGCGCACTGCAAGCCCGTACTCATCTCCAGAACCTGCACCGCCGCAAAGTCCCCATCCGCCCCGCCGCCCGCCGTATCTACCGCCACCAGGTACTCCTTGCCCGCCACCGGAGGAAACCACACCTGCAACGCTCCCCCGCGCCGCATCTCGAACGGCTCGCCCACTTCACTCAGCCTCCGCTCCACCGCCGCAACCTCAAAGCAGCACTCCCCCGTAGCCTTGAAGCAGCTCTCCGCATCCTCGGCAAACTCCTGCGCTCGCAGCCCCCGATAGCTCGCCTCCAGCCCCCGCCGAAACCCGATCTGCTCCAGCGACAAGCCCTCCTCCACCATCAGCCGCAGCTCATCCTCCCGCAGCCCATCCCAATCCGCGGCCGCCGAAACATAAGCCTCCTCCATCCACCACGGAAAGAAATGCCGCACCACACCCGAACCGCAAGAAAAGCCCGAGCCGGCCACCCCCTCGGCAACACCAGCCCCGGCCCGCCCCCACTCCTCATAAAAACATCCATACGCCCCATTCGGCGTAGACTCCAGCACCATCTCGCCCCCCGGAGCCAGCGCCGCCCGCAGCCCCGCCAGTGTCGCCCCCGCATCCCCCGGCCACCGGCTCACCTCGCTGCAGTGCAGATACCGCATCGTCAGCCCGCGCCCCGCATTCTCATCCGCCGCGCTCACCACCCGAAACTCGCTATCCAGCTCCGGAAAACACATCCGCCCCGCATTCGCCACGCTCCGCCGCAGCGGCCCCGTCTGCATCTCCTCCGGCAGATAATCCCAGAACCGCTGCACCATCCGGAAGATCCCCTCCGCCGCCTCCCTCGTCTGCGCCACCTGTACGGTCATCACCCCCGGCGCCGTGATCGTCTTCAAAAAAAACCGCCCCGCCACCCACGTCGTCATCCCCATCTGCCGAGCCTTCAGCACAATATTCCTCTGCCCGCACCGCGCCTCGAACGCCCGCTGCGCCGCATTCGCCTTCAGAGCCCGCAACCCACCCTCCCGGTCCCTCACCCGCAGCAGATCCTCCATCACATCCGCCAGCTTCTCGGGCCGCTCCTCCATCGCCTTCCCCAGGGAGAGCAGCCCACCCACATCCCACTCACCCTTCCATTGCCTGCGACCCATCACCCCGCCTATGCCATCCCGTCGTTCTTCGTCATCATCATGAGCGCAGCGAACGCCTCTATATTCGCAGTAGCAGTAGCAGTAGCACTTGCTTTTGCAGTCACATTTGCATTTGCATTTGCATTTGCAGTCACAGTTGCAGTCGCAGTCGCACGCCTTCCACCCCACCCAAACGCCCGTCATTTCGACCGAAGCAACAGACAGCTTCACCGTCTGTTGCGCAGTGGAGAAACCCGCTGTTCGCCGTTGCCCGTTCTTAATCGCCTTTGCCTTAATCCGCGAGCCTCCGCGCCAATCCGCGGTCGAGCCGTTGCCTGTCCTTTATCGGTGTTCTCGGTGCAAATCGGTGGTAAGCCGTCTCCCCCTCACCCACAACCCTAGTTAACCTTCACCCACATACACCCACCTGTACTCCGGTTCGGCACAATCTGCCGCAGCGCCAGCGTAGCCCCATTCGCCACCGTCACCGCCCCCGCCGACCCATCGATCGTCTGCCCCGCCATCGGAGCCACCGTCACCGCATTCCCCCCAGCGCTCTGCAGGTTCTTCACCGACCGCGTCATCCCGGTAAAGTAGCTGCAATCCGGCAGCGTAGCCGCCACCGCATTCGCCGTCGGGTCCACCGGCAGGTACAGGTCATAGTCCTGCATCTGGTACGTAGCCGCCGTCACCGTGGCGCTCGTATTCGAGCCCTTAAGATGCGCCAGCAGATTGATCGCCCGCGTCTCCGCCGGAGCCACCAGGTCCCGCTGCCCCGCCAGCGACAGGTGCAGATTGTCCCCCTGGTAGTACGTCGTACTCGCATTCGCCCCCACCGCGCCCAGCAGCGGATTCGAAGCCAGGTCCAGCACCAGGTCGCATCCCGTATCCTCGCTCGTCAGCAGCGCATTCAACGCCAGCATGTTGTTGTCGTTGCCCGCCCGGCTGATCATGTCCGACACGATCGTCTGAAATCCCGCCGCCTTCGCCTTCCGGCAGTACGACCGGATCCCATTCATCGCATCCTGCGGCGTCCTTCCGCCCTCGCTCACATCGTTCGTTCCCGCCCACAGCCGCAGCACGTTCCTACCCGCATTCCGCCGGTACAGCGTCGCCTCCCGGGCCTCGAACAGCTCCAGCAGGTCGTCTGTATTCGCGCTCCCCAGCCCCAGGTTCAGCACATCGAACGGTTCGGCCGGCGCAACGAACTGGCTCGAAGGCTGCGGCCCTTCGCCCTCCGTCAGCGAGTCGCCCACCGCCACATACAGGCTCCGGATCGTAGGGTCCGGAGCAGCCTTGAACGCCACACCCCGGCTCGCCACAATCTGCGTCACCGCCGCCGTCTCCTGCTGCACCTGCGCCGCCGTCTTCTCATCCGAAAACGCCTCGAAGTAATAAAACGAGCCGGGAAAATACGTCGGATACCCCGTGCTCACGCCGCACACGTCATAGTCCGCCGTCGCCACCCCCGCCGCCGCGCCACGTGCTCCGGTATACGTCGTCTCCGCCCCGTCTACATAGAATCGGTTCGGGTCCGACGCGCTGTTGCTCCCCAGCGTCAACGCAAACGTATGCGTCCCCTGGAGCGTATCGCTGCTCCGGTCGTTATAGACCCCCGTCCGGTACAGCGCCACCCCAGGATGGCTGCCATAGTAGTTGTTCCCGCCCAGGCTCACGCTCAAATCCGCCACCCCGAACGGCGTCACATACGTCGGCCCCGCCGGAAACGCCGAATTCATCGGAACCGTCTCCGTCGAGCTCCACACAAACGTCCGCGCCCCCCGCGTACCCGTCGCATGAAACCGCTGCGAAGACCCATCGCAACTGATCCCCTGCGCCGTCCACACCGGGTTCGCGCTACCTCCCGGAAGCGTCGCATCGTTCCCATTGCCGCTCGAGTCCTTCGGCGCGCCGCTCCCATCCATCAGCCCATACCGCGCCAGCAGGTTCGCCCCAATCTGCCCAACACCCGCACCCGCATTCACAGCAGTCGGCACCGCGGCCCAGGCGCCGTCCTCCCGCAGGTATCGCGTAGCCCCCGCCGCCGCCCCCGGATCGGGCACCGCGCCCGCCGCATGTCCGCTCCCCGAAGCCCCAAACACAGGCAGTTGCGCCGCGCTCAGCGTTCCATGCAACGCGCCCGCATTGATCGTCGTGGCATTCACCGTCGTGGCATTTACCGTGGTGGAGTTCACCGTCCCCGCCGTAAATCCCTGCGGCGTAAAGCTGTACGGCACGCTCCGCAGGCTCATCGTCAACGCGCTCGTCGACGGCTGAAACTGGATCTTGTCGAACCCCGCCGTCGTATCCAGCTCAAACAGGTCGTACCCCGAGTTCCACCGTCCGCACCCGCGCGAGTTGCAGTGGATCGCAAACACGCTCTGCTCGCCCGCCTGCGCATTCAACGTCTGCTGCCATATCCCGTTCACCTCGAACGCAGCCTGCGGCGGAGTATGGGTCCCACCGTTTCCCAGGTAGTTCTGCGCCGGCACCGCATTGTTCACCTGCCATCCCAGCAGGCCCGTGCTCGCGCTCAAATCGAACTCGATCCCCGAACTCCTCTGCAGCGTGGGCCGCGGCGTCGTCTGCGACACAAACGTCACATCCCCGCCCACCGCCTCCTGGTAGTAGTGCGGCTCCTCCACCGCATCGTTCTGCGCCCACGGAGCCGTATTCGGAGCCAGCGCAAGCTGCCCATCCACGCTCTTCGCCGACGCGTCGAACACGCCCAGCACCTCCGCCATCGGATACAGCGCATATCCGCCCGTCAGCAGCGCCACGCTCCCGCCCGCACTTGTGCCGTCCGGCCCGCTCGCCGCGTAGGTCAACGTATTTGTGCCCGTAGTCGTTACAGGAAAAGTTCCGTCATAGCTCGCATCCGCAACCCCGGCCACCGTCATCGTCAGCCCGTTCACATCCACGGGAAATCCGGCCGCCGTCGTCACCGTCACCACATTGTTAGCACGCGCAATCGAGGCCACCTGCAGGTTCACATTCAGGAACCCGCCCGTCTCCCCGCTCACCCCCACAATCGCCGTGGCCCCGCCCGCATAGTACAGCCCCGTCGGCGAGTACGACCCGATCACCGGAAATACCTGCCGTATCCCGCGCGCCGTGTCCACCGTCTCCTCCAGCCCATACCCGCACAACCCGCCCACCGCAATCGTCGCCCCCGCTCGATGCACCTTGTTGAAGGTCATCTGCAGATGCGTCCCATCCACCACCGTGTAGTTCACCATCTCGTAGTTATGCGGATACGCGTTGTTCGGCTCCGTCACGCAGGCCACCCCGCTCGCTTGAGCACCCCCGCCGCCCGGCAGCGCCGTCGTGCTCGTGGCAAATCCCGCCGGAACCCCGCTCGTCGCAATCGCCATCGTCATCATGCCCGGCGCGATATTGTTCGCCTGCGAAAGCGCCGTCTGCGCCGTAGCCAGAAACACGCTCACCGGAAAGTTCGATCCGCTGAACGTAGCTCCCGGTCCCGGAAGCGTGCTCGTCTGCCCCGTCCCGCCAATCACCGCGCCCGCCGTAATCACCTTCGCCGGATTCTTGTCGATCAGGAACCGGCCCTCGCCCTGCGTCCCCTGCGCCGTAATCGCACCCACCGTCACCAGCGTCGATCCCGCCGTGCAACCCGCGCTGCACGTGCCCGCAAACACTCTCCCATCTTCCGCGATCGACAGGTCATACGGATGCGCGCCCTCATCCGCCTCGTCGCGAAACCCGCCCGACGCATTGATCACCTGCGCCCCGATCAGGCAATCCCCCACTCCATAGCAGTTGATCGCCTGCGGGATCAGCGAGTGCTGCCCCGGCGTGTTGTACGTTCCCTGCACCGGCATCGCCGCATAGTTGCTCTTGAAGTAAGGAACCTTCTCGATCCCCGCCGGAAACAGGTTGTTGCCGCCCGTCAGCCCCTCATGGGTCACGAACAGAGCCACCGAGGCCGGCTCCTCCGTCCCCAGCTCACTGGCAAACTCCGCCGCCGCATCGCGCGTCGAAACCACGTCCACCGCCTCGCCCGCATCCTGCCCCTTAACCACCGGCGAAGTCGGATTCAGAAAGCTGTCCCGCCGCCCGCCGCCCCGCTCGTCCTCCAGATGCGTCCCGCCAATGCCGCTGTTCCAGCTCCCGGCATAGTAGCCCTCGCCCGACGCATAGCCGCGATCCACCTTCACATCGCACCCCGCCGCGCAATCCGGGCTCGCCATCGTATTCCCGATTCCGTTGTTACCCAATCCGGTTACATACTGGCTCGGGAACGACGTGCCGTTCAGCCGGTTCACCTGCATCTGCGTCCCCGCAGGCTGCACCACCGTCTGCGATCCCGCCGGAGCCAGCGCTACCTTCTGCCCCAGTCCGCTCTGCACCGCGGCGATGTTCACATCCACATAGTGCTTGTCCGCGGCCTGGTTCGCCGCCACAGGATCGCCCGGTAGCGTCAGCGGCCCCGTCATCGCATCGCCCGCCTTCATCGTGAACGGCGAGCTCCCATCCAGCGGATGGCCCGACACCGCCGTCGCAATCGCCGTATCCACATAGCTCTTGCTCACCGTCTGCATCGCCACCGACGCCGGCAGCACCGTGCTCTTGATCCCGCTCACCTGCACCGGCGACGCACTCACCGGAACCACCCAGAACTCCCGGCTCACGCTCCCATCGTCCAGGTGATACACCGCCGTGTAGTAGCTCCCCATCGGCGTAGCCCCCGCATTCGGAGCCAGCGCCACACTCAACGCGCCCCCCGCCCCAATCGCCGCCGACACCGTTCCCGCCGGCACCGACTGTCCAATCTCCGTCGTAAACGCCTGCCAGCTCACCACCACGGTCCCCAGCGCCGTCGTCCCATCCGCCCGGTACACCGTATCTGTAACCGTAGTCGTTGCAATCGGCGAAACCTGCGCCCTCACCACCCGCAGAACTCCCGGCGCCAGCACCATCAGCATCCCCACCAGCGTCCATCCTCTACGCTTCCAATCCATCATCCCTCTCCTCCTCATAACCTCTTATTTGTCATCCCGCAGCGAAGCGAAGGGACCTGCGGTTGCCTTTGCCCATTCCTAATCGCTCAGATCCGCGCCAATCCGCGGTCGGGCACTTGCCCTTAATCGGTTTTCATCGGTGCAGATCGGTGGTAAGCCTTCCTCCCGACCCACCTCAAACAGCCCGCCCGACCCCCGGCAGATAGCTCCGGAAGCACAACACCGTCTCCCCATCATTCTCATCCTTCACCGGCATCGCCCGAAAGCTTCCCGCCAGCGAAACCAGCTCCAGCGCCCCCGCCAGCGTCTTCGCCACCTCCGCCGACCCCTGCATCGCCTGCAGCCGCGGATAGTAAAAGATCACCCGGTCCCCCTGCTCCCCATCCATCACAAACAGTCCCGACCACTCCTGGAAGAACCCGCCGCCCTCGCGATCCACAAACCCCACCACCCGGCTCACCTGCATCCCCGCACCCGGAGCCCCCGCCAGCAAAGCCCCACCCAGCGTCAACACCCCGGCCGCAATCCCCACCACACGCTGCACATTCAGCGACACCCGACGCACATAATTCACATCCCCGCCCACCGCCGCGGCCGAGCGCACATACGCCCCGCTCACGCCCGTCCCCACAAACCCTACCTGCCCCGCATAATCCACATCCACCGCCACCAAATCCCCCACCGAGAACTGGGCCGCCGCACTCCCCACATTCAAAGCCGTAGCCGAACTCCCCGCAACCAGGGCCACCGCCGCCCCCGCAACGCCCCCACTCCCATTCGCCGTCGCTCCCGCAGCCGTAGCCAGCAGGTTCATCTGCTGCGACCCCGAAGCCAGCGCCAGCTGCAGCTTCCCCCAGCTTTCAAAGGTCAACCCCACCGTAGCCTCCACCTCCGTCCGCACCTGCGACTGCACCATCGCCGGAGCCCCCGCCGTCAGCCCCGCAACCTTCGTCGCACTCTTCCGAGAAAACCCCGAGCACCACCCCAGATCCACCCACGGAGCCGGCGGCGCACCCAGCGCAAACCCGCCCATCTGCGCCGCATCGAACACCGCCGGCGTCCCCGCCGCCCGGTCCACCGGCGCAAAGTAAGCCCTCACCCGCCGCGTCACCGGAGCCACCGCCGCCACCACTCCCGCGCCACTCACAGCTCACCCGCTTCCTGGTAGCAGAACACAGCAACCGTAGCCACCCGCTCCAGCCGCTCGCCCTTCACCACCGCCGCCCCAAACACCGCATCCCCCCAGAACACATTCGTCCCCATCGCCACCGGCCCGGAACCAACCGCGCCCCCCGCATAGTTCATCTTCACCGCACTCTGCGGACCCCCGCTCACCGCCATCATCAGCTCCGCATCCATCGCCGCCAGCAGCCGCCCGCGATCCATCCCGCCATTGCCCGCATCCCCATCCGTCGCATACGAGATCTCGCAGCTCATCGAAACCAGCGGCAGCGCCCCTTGCGCATTCACCGCCAGCCCCACCCACCGCAGCGAAAACACATCCGCCGCCTGCGCCACCGAAGCCAGCTCATTCTCCTCCACCCGCACGCCAGGCCGCACCACACCCCGCACCACCATCACCCGCGCCGGGTTCACCGCCGCCACCCGATCCCGCAGCATCACATAAAACGTATCCCGAGCATTCTGCATAGCATGTAACTCCTAGCGTTACTAACAAATCCACACTCCGACCAACGGGAGGGCCTACCGAAGGGGTACACACGTCACGAAGTGACCGCCCCGCGCGCGGCGGGCCCGTCCGGCAGGACATTCAGCAATGAAGTCCCTAAACAATCAACCCCACCGGAGCATGTAACACCAACCGATACACATAAGCCACGCCGAACACCTCCGAGCTCGTAGCCGACACAATCTCCATCGGCACCCCATCCACCACCACCCCAAACGCCGTCTCAAACAGCACGCTCGCAGCCGAATACCCCAGCGAACCCACCACCGCCGTCACCGCCGCCGCCGAAACCACCAGCTCCCACCGCGCAACCATACCTGCGGCACTCGACGTAATTCCCGCCGCCCGGGCCTTCCGAAACACCACCGGAGCCAGCTCCACATCCTGAAACAAGGGCGTAGCCAGCCCCAACTGCTCCGTCACATCTCCCGCGCTCGCCGCCGCCGGCATCCGCAGCAGCACTGCCCGTCCACCCGCCGCGCGCAGCAGCGAATCCGCCGCCCGCACCGCGCCTTCCCCGCCGTTCACCAGGTCCGCCACGCGCTCACCCCAGCCTCTCTGCCACATACGGCTTCAGCAGCATCTGCACCTGCGCATCCAGCAGCGATCCGCTGAAGTACTGCATCTGCACCGTATCCATCCGGCTCGACTTCACATTCATCGCCGGCGTAGCCTGCGCATTCTTCACAATCTGCGCGCACGCAATCTTCACCGCATCGGGAATCGTCACCAGCCCCGACGTATACGTCACCTCCACCTCGTTGTAGTCGATCCCCAGAAAGCTCCGCGGAAACGTAAGCTCCGCCGTCCCCTGGTTCACATCCACGGACGTCACATCCAGCGCACTCCAGCTCCCCGGCAGGCTGAACGCCCACGCAATCTGCTCCCGAAACGGATCCAGCAGCTCACCCCTTCGAGGCATCGCATACCGCACCCGCACCCCCACCAGCGCGGAAGCCGAACCCGCCGCCGCCGCCAGCGGACGATAGCTCAACCGAACCGTCTGCGCCCCGGCCGTCAACCGCATCCGCTCCACATACTCGGTCACCAGCAAGCTGGGCCGCCTGCAATACGCCTCCATCAGCGACGAAGCCAACGTCACCCAGTCGTCGGTCGTCTCCGCCGTCAACCCAAACTGCACATACTCCACCGGCAACAGATACCCCATCGCAACCCCTCTCCAAAAAAGCAAACCCAAAAAGCAACAGGGACCGGCACAAATTCACCGGCCCCTATTCTCTACACCCTGTCCCCTACACCGCTGCCCCTATCGATCAACCAGAACCTGGAAGTGAGCATAGTTAGCTCCCTTCACCACAACCCCGCCAAACTTCACCACCACATACTGCGAAGCCAGCGAACCCGGAACCCCAAGCTGGAAGATTCTCGGATTCGGATCGCTCAACCAGTGATACTCGATCAAATCCTCGGTCACGATATAAGCCGGCAGTACAGCCGAACCCGCACCGGGAGTACCCGTATAGCTCAGCGTCCACTCCGGAATCAGCGGAATCTCGCCCGCCTGCGTCGACAGCGTCTTCACCGTCACGCCGGCCGTAATCTGCCGCGTATTCAGCACCACGTTGAACTCCGTCTTCATCTCGCGATCGATCAGGTCCAGCAGCACCGGATTCGCATAGATCGCCGTCGGGCGAACCCCGAACGAGCTGTTCGAAACCATCTGCGCAATCGTCGACTTCAGTCCATCGACAATGCTCTGCGTCATGCCGATCGTGGTCGTATTGCCGCCCGCCGCAATCTGCGCGCCCGCGCCAAAATACTGCGGTGTAGTCGGCGTGCTCAAGCTCGTATCCGTGCCATTCCACAACGCAACGTCATGCGTCCGCAGCACGCCGTCCACGGTATCGGCCAGGTCTTTCGCCTGCAGATACGCAAACTGGCTCTGCTGATTGCCCAGCTCGATATCGAACAGGTTGTAGTTGATCTGGGCCACCAGCGCCTTCAGCGGAACGCTGCGCTCCACCCGTGTCGGGCTTACCAGCGGGGCAACAATGTTGCGCGGATCTACAAAGGCCGACGCAGCCGAAGGCGAAGGAATCGCCGTCTCTTCAAAGTACCGCGACGGATGACCCGTAGCCGGAACCTGCTTGATTCTCTGCCCAAAGACACCACGCCGCTGCACCAGGTCCGTAATCTCTGTCTGGTACATCGGAACTTCAATCGCACCCGGCCCAATGTAATCTGCCGCGCCATGAATATCGGTAAACTTCGCGTTCATTCTTTCTCCCTTTCAAAACAAAAGAGGGGCGCAGCCAAAAAGCCGCCACCCCTGCATCGCCGCCATACGGAACCCCGATCATGAAAACCAATCCATGACCAGTTCAAAGATCCCCTCTGATCAGCCGTTAACATTCTTCTGATCACTGTTACGCCGTGATCCGCGAACCTCCGCGCCCATCCGCGGTCGAAGCGTTGCCTGTTCTTAATCGGTCCTAGTCGGTGAAAATCGGTGGTAAGCCTTCCTCAACCCAGCAATCCAGCCCGCATCAGCTGCGACTTCACCGCGATCCTCTGCTCCACGCTCAAACTGCTCATCGCCGCATCCAAAGCCCCGGCCTCCAGCGAGGTCACGCCGGAATCGACGCTCACTCCCTGCTTGGCCAGCAGACTGGCCATCCCCACCGGCATCGTCTTTCGCCCATGTGTAACTGCCATAGGCACACACGCGGCGGCTGCCTTCAACTCCGCAATCTCAGCCTCCGCCGCGGCCAGCTTCTCTTCCAGCTCAGCCTCTCTCCGGCCCTCGACGGTAGCCACAATCCGCCCAATCGTCTCGTCGTTCATCTCCATCTCCATCTCCTCTCCTCGCATTCCTCTCCTCCTGCTTTCTATTCGCACTTATCCGTGCAATCCGCGGTCGTAGCAATTGTTTTTGATTGGTCTCATCGGTGCAAATCGGTGTTAAGCCTTCGCTCCAGTCGCCGCACCCTGCGCGCTCTGCACATTCAAGATCGCCACCACGGCCGACACCAGGCTCTGCAGATATCCGCTGTCTGCCGCGATCCCCGCCCCGCTCAGCAGGGAACTCACCGCCTGCTCGGTCAGCAGCATCACCTCGCTCAGCTTCTGTGTCCCCGTCCCGCTCTGCACCCCCGAGGCAGCGTACTTCTGCTCCACCAGCAGCACCGCCGTCTGGATCAGCGATGTCGCATTCGCCACCCCCAGCGCCACCGGAGCCGCCGACGGAAACAGCAGCGCCGCCAGCCGCTCCACCGGAACCGCATACTCCACCGCCCACTTCAAACCCTTCTCAAACCCCTTGCCGATCGTCTCCAACACACTCACAAAACTCATTCCATCTCCTCTACGCAATCACCATCGCTTGTTCGTCGTTAAACGTCGTCATCCGCACCCGTATGTATTCCTGCAAAGGTCACAGACGGTTGTCATTCCGCAGCGCAGCGCAGGAACCCGCGGTTCACGGGCCCACACACCATCGAGAACTCCCCTCGTATCCGCCCTTATCCCCTGATCCGTTTCGCCTTTAATCCGCGCTCCTCCGCGCCAATCCGCGGTCGAATCCTGTTCTTAATCGGTTTTCATCGGCGCAGATCGGTGGTAAGCCTCTGGTCCGCAACCCGTCGGGCAGCAGGCCGCGTCACCCGGAAGCTCGTACTCCGGTAAGCCGCCTTCTCCCGCAGCAGAATCGCCGCACCTGTAAACGTCGCCCGCGTCAGCGTCCACACCTGCGCCCGCATATCCGCCACATGCGCATCCGCCAGCTCATAGCTCATCCCCATCAGCTCCGAGCCCGAGCCCTGAATCTTCCCCTCCATCTCCGGAAAGTCCTTCGCATACAGATAGCCCGCAACCGTCAGCCTTCGCCCATCCACCTCGGCCGCCGTAATGATCCCGCACTTCTGCCGCGCGTCATGCCCGTCCCACCCGGCCTTGTAATCCACCGCCATTCCCAGCAGACTCGGCAGCCCAGCCTCAGCCGCCTCCCGGGTCAGGATCACCCGGTGCCCCCGCGATCCGCTCGGAGCCTTGTCGCTCGCCACATCCACCAGCGTCAGCACACCTTCAAACGGCAGCCGGTTCGGATGCCCATGCACCACCGGAAACTCCACCGCCATCGCCCGCATCTCCATGCCCGCGTCGTCCGGCCCACCCCACAGGCCACCCCGTCCGCCCGCGCACCCAGCCGCTGCCGCCGCACTCCGCCGATGAAGCCCATCCGCATGTCCCATTCGCACCTCCCCAAAATCTCAACCAAAAGGCCATCAACCAAATCCCAATCCAACCCAAACCAACCCAAAATCTCCGTCATTTCGACCGAAGCCACGCAGCCCTTCGCGTGGCGCAGTGGAGAAACCCGCTGTTCCAACCCCAGCCTCAACCCCAGATCCAGTCACCGAAGAACCGGGTGCCCCATCTTCGGCGCGTTCTTTGCGCTAAGGTGGGCATCGGGCAAAGCCCGACCCGAGAGTGCCGCCCCACCAAAGCGCCCCACCAAGCCGGAAACCATAAACCCGCCTCAGAATCCGCCCTGATCAGCCTTTATCCCTCTCATCCCCGTTACGCCTTTATCCGCGCACATCCGCGAAAATCCGCGGTCGACCTCTTCGCCTTTGATCGGCTTTCATCGGTGCAGATCGGTGACAGGCCTTCGCTCCTTCATCCAAACCGGCCAACTACTTCTCCGGCTCCTGCGATAACCGATCCAGCAGCAGCCCAACCCTGCTCCTCCCCCGCCGCCTCGGCTTCGTCGGAGTCTCCCCCTTATCCAACCCTCCCAGCACGGCCAGCATCTTGGCATGGGCGATACTCCCCTTCTTCGCCTCCTCCACAAACCGCTCCACGATCTCCGGCAGCGCCTCCGCCACCCTCGCCCGCGTAAACGTCCTGCACTGCTTCGGCCGAGGAGCCCCCACCGCTCTCTTCCCCTCCTCCAGCCTCACGCAGCCATCCTCCTCCACACCCTCCCGGACAAACCGCCCCGCCACCCGCTTCCGCTCCATCGCTCTCGCCCCCAAAGCAAAACGGGAGAGCAGCCCGCAGGCGCCCTCCCGTCTCGAATCTTTACTACCTTTCCAGAATAGCAGCCGGCCTGTATCTTCTACGCCAGCTTCCACGACAGAGATAACTCCAAGTATTACAGTTGGTTACAGCAAACCTTCCGTCCCCGGCCACTTGACAGGATTCTACCGGCATCCCTTCTGAGGCTCCAGCAGCCGCCGCTCCAGGAAGATCCCCGTCAGCTCGTCCAGCGCCTCCGCATACCGCCGCACCACCGTCCTCAGGCTCAGCCCCAGGATCGTCGCCGTCTCACCCTGCGTATACTCCTGCAGCGCAATCCGCCGGATCAAATGCTGCTGTCCGTCATCCAGCTTTGCCATGCATTTCTCCACATCGTGCACAAAAATCACCACGTCGTCGAAGCCCTGCACGCGATAATTCGTCACCTTCCCGCGAAACATCTCGCGCCCCAGCAGAGACGGCGCCCTTCCCGCCTCCATCGACAACCGCATATACCGCCGCAGCATCCCCTCCGTATATTTCCTGTAGAACGCCAGCTCCGGCACACTCACCCGCTCCGCAACCGGCGCCTCCGTAGCCCAGACCACCGGCAGAATCACCAGCGCCGCACTCATCGCGCACCTCCCGCCGTCACCGCCGCAGCCGAACATCCCACCACCCTCACCACACGCCTCCGCCCTCCCGCATGTCTCCCCCGCGGAGCCGGAAACTCCGCCAGCAACACCGTGCACGCACGGCAGTAAACAGCCTTCAATGCGTTGTTGCGAAGCCACAGCGCCCCGCACCCCTCACACACCTTCAAGTTCATGCCCAAGTCGTTCATCGTTCCCTTTCAAGGCGTAGTTCTCCCCCGGCAAGCCTCGGTCCTTTTTCAGCGGTCGAGTGGGCTCACCCAGGTTGCTCGCAAATGCCCTCCGCAGTTCCCGCAAAGCTCTAAGGCCCCATCGGTCCCGCTCAGACACTCGTCTGTGATTGTCCGGTTACCTTCCCGTCGATTGTTGGTTACCAATCCCGTCGCCAGGAAAATTGCAGCCGCCAGCAGTCCCCCCAAACTCCCGAAACCTCCCAACCTCTTCTATCCTGAAGCGATACCGCCGCCTCCAGGGTCGTTCCGAGTTCCATCTTGGGAAGTGTCAAGGTTATAGCTTTCGACAAAATAGCTGTCAAGACATATCTTTCAACCTGCAAAGTTTTGCGGTATATCACCCAATAGATGTAGTTTGTGCATAACTTTAGGTTGCTAAAAGTAACAGTTTCGCCTTATATTCGTGATGTCAAAAGTTATGAAAAACCGGAATTCGCATCTGCCAGGCCTGAAAAGCCGCAGCAACGCAACGCTTCGTCACCGAAGACACGCCGCCCGACCAAACCACGTCACCTCGACCGGACGCGCATCTCTGCGCCGATCGTTTCGCGGTTGTCGTCGCCTGTACCCTTGTTTGTCGTTGCCTGTTTTTTTATGCGTCGTCCCGCAGGCACCCGCGGTTGCTCCTGCACTTGCCTTCCCAAACGGAGTCACTCCTGTACCTTCTCCGTCATCTCTCCACCGCCATCCCCGAAATTCCGCTCAAACCATCCACCAACCGCATACAAATAAGACAAGCCACCTATGAACTTCCAAGACCTCCACGAACTCCTCCGCCTTGAAGTCCTCCGCCGCATCGAACGCGGCGCCCTCACCCGCAGCCGCCTCGCCCAACAGGCCGGCTTCCAGCAGGCTCACATCTCCAACTTCCTCAACCAGAAGCGCTCTCTCTCCCTCGAAGGCCTCGACCGCGTCCTCGCCGCCCAGAACCTCACCATCGACCAGATCCTCCCGCTCGACCTCCACGCCGCCGCCTCCGCCGAACCCGCCGACCCCACCGAATCCGTCCCCGTCGTCTCCCCCTCCGACGCCATGCACGAGGCCCGCATCCCCGCCTCCTCCATTATCGAAACCATCCAGGTCTCCGCCTCCCGCCTGCACGATAGCCGCGCCCGCCCCTCCACCCGCCACGCCCACTGGCAGCGCTTCCTCGCCATCCGCGCCGATACCCACCAGGCCGCCGCCATGGACCCCCTCATCGCCCCCGGAGCCATCGCCGTCCTCGACCGTCACTACAACTCGCTCGCCCCCTACCGCGCCAACCACCCCACCCTCTACGCCGTCCGCTTCGGCCGCGCCCTCCTCCTTCGCTTCGTCGACTACGACGAAAACCGCCTCATCCTGCGCCCCTACTCCCGCGCCTTCCCCGTCCAGCTCCTCGCCCTCGCCCCCAACGCCCCTCCAGCCGACTACCTCGTAGGCCGCGTCTGCCTCATCTTCTCCGAACTCTAACCGCCGCCCCGCCGTCCGAGAGCCGGATACCCATCTTCGCGCCCACCTTATCGCGGCCAGTCCGAGATCCCCGCCAGCTCGCCGGTGGGGTGAGCTTCGGCGGGCATTCGAGCAGCGAACCCCTACTCCGCCCCGGCCTTCTGCTCCTGGTACTCCTCGATGTGGTGATACACCGCATCCGGAAACTTCAGGCTCCGGTACAGATTCCCGCAGTCCGGATCCTCGGGGTGCGGCAGTATCGGAAACTCCTGCTCCCGCTGCCACTCCAGAATCCGCTCGCGCTTCGGCGGGCTGTAATCCCTGCCCTCCACCTGGCGAACCATCGCCATCGCCTCCGCCTCGCCAAAATCCTGATCCTTCCTCAGCCATCCCAACACCTCCTCCTCCGGCAGAAAATGGTGCGCCACCATCGCGAACACCAGCCGTCCGTAGTGCCCGATATCCTTCCCCGCCGCCAGCGAATCCAGCAGGTGCGCCATCATCGAATCCTTCCGCAACTCCGCCTCGGCGCCCTCCATCGCCTCACCCGCACGGCCCGGCATTCGCTGCCGCCCCTTGCCGTCATCCCCGCGATCATTCTCACTCCGCGAACCCGAGCCTGCTGAACCGGACCCTCCAGCCGAGCCCGCCTGGCCCCGCGACGCCTTCAGCCGCGCCAGCTCCGCCTCCGCACGCTCTGCCCTCTCCGTTGCCTCGCGAACCTCGTCCTTCGCAGCTTCTTCCCCGGCAGCCTGCTCCCATCCTCAAATCCTCCATCGCCATCCCTCCACTTGCGCTTTTCTTTCGCCCATCCAGCTCCAAAAGATGCTCCCTCCCGCCACCAGGTTGCCCATCGTGTACCCCCAATCCTGACGCCCGCATCGACAATGCCGAAACCTGGGACAGCCCTTATCCGCATTTATCCGTGCAATCCGCGGTCGGCCTTCGTACTTGCCCGTAATTGGGGGTTATCGGTGGAGATCGGTCTCATCGGTGCAAATCGGTGGCAAGCCCTCCCGCACGCGGCGCCCCGATCTCACCGCTCCCCATGCCCGGGCGCATCTCACCACCGGAGGTCTTCTCCAATGACTTGGCTTCTGTACCTGGCCGCGCTCGCCGCCGGCACGGCGAACCCCTTTCAATCCGGCGTCAACGCCGAGCTCAACAAGCAGCTCGGCCAACCTCTCTGGGCCGCCATTGCCGTCTACATCTCCGGTCTCGCCGCTCTCCTCATCCTTGTGCTCTTCTTCCGCCACTCTCCGCCGGTAGGCAAGATGCTCGACGTCTCCTGGTGGGCCTGGCTGGGCGGTCTCATCAGCATCATCTCGACCGTCATCGCCCTCGCCATCGCCCAGCGCATGGGCTCGTTCCTCTACACGGGAGCCAGCGTCACTGCCTCTCTGCTCACCTCGATGCTGCTCGATCACTTCGGCCTCATCGGCTTCCGCCAGCACACCGCCTCTCCTGCCCGCATCGCCGGCTGCGCCCTCATGATCGCCGGCCTCTGGCTCATCGCCCGCTTCTAGCGCAAGTCTTGCTCCCGGCCAACGGGAGGTCCTATGCAGCCCGTCCGGCAGGACAAATCGCTCTTCCGCTACAGCTTTCTCTTAGAAAGCCTTGTAACGCCAGCCTATAATGTCCTATGGCAACCGCTCACCCGGCCTCTCCGCAGGCTGGCCCGCAGCCAGAGTCGCATCACGAACCGAAGAGCCCAACGGAGACCTACCCCGACCCAGGGATCGAGCTCGAAGCAGCTCCCCCCGTCGTCTCTCCGGCGGCAGCCTCCGGAACGGCCCCGCGCGCGAAACGAAAAAAACCGGCTCCCGCGGAACAGCCCGCCATCCTCCACACCGCCGCACCCCCCGCTCGCCCGATCCTCGCCGGCGTCGATGAATCCTCCGCCTCCTATCTCTCCGGAAGCTCCGCCCACGACATCCAGTCCGTCGACGCGAAGTTCCAGACCCTCCTCGTCACCGTGCATCAGAATCGCCCCGGCGACGACCTCGAAATCATCCGCAAAGCCTGGGCCTTTTGCCTGCTCCAGCACGAGGGCCAGAAGCGCGCCAGCGGCCAGCCCTACGTCATTCACCCCCTCGAGGTCGGCCAGGTCCTCGCCGAACTCAAGATGGACTCCACCGCCATCGCCGCTGGCCTGCTCCACGACGCCGTAGAAGATACCGACGTCACCACCGAGGAGATCGCCAGGCGCTTCGGCGATCAGGTCGCGCACATCGTCGAAGGCGTCACCAAGCTCGAAAAAATCAAGTTCGCCAACCGCGAAGATCACCAGGCCGAAAACATCCGCAAGATGCTCCTCGCCATGGTCACCGACGTCCGCGTCGTCATCATCAAGCTCGCCGACCGCCTCCACAACATGCGCACCCTCGAGCACCTCAAGCCCGAGAAGCAGCAGAAGATCGCCCGCGAGACCCTCGACATCTTCGCCCCGCTCGCCCACCGTCTCGGCATGGGCAAGCTGCGCGGTGAACTCGAAGACCTCGCCTTCCGCTACACCGACCCCTACGCCTACCAGCAGGTCTCCGCCGAAGTCGACGCCCTCCGCGGCGAAGGCGAGCAGTTCCTCCAGAAGATCGTCCTCCAGCTCGAAGCCAAGCTCAAGGAGCTCAACATCCACGGCCGCGTCGAGTCCCGCATCAAGCGCCTCTACTCCATCCAGCAGAAGCTCGCCGACCAGAAGATCCCCGTCGACCAGGTCTTCGATCTCCTCGCCATCCGTGTCATCTGCAACTCCGTCCAGGACTGCTACGCGCTCCTCGGCCTCCTGCACAGCATCTGGCGTCCCGTCCCCGGCCGTATCAAGGACTTCATCGCCATGCCCCGGCCCAACCTCTACCAGTCCCTCCACACCACCCTTATCGCCGAGGGCGGCCACCAGTTCGAGGTCCAGATCCGCACCGAGGACATGCACCGCGTGGCGGAGGAGGGAATCGCCGCCCATTGGAAGTACAAGGCCTCTGACAACGTCAGCGCCAAGGACGAGCAGCGCCTGGCCTGGGTGCGCCAGTTGATGGAGTGGCAGCGAGAAATGAGCGACCCCAACGAGTTCATGTCGACCCTCAAGATCGACCTGTACCCCGAGGAGGTCTACACCTTCACCCCCAAAGGCAAGGTCGTCGTTCTGCCCAAGGACGCCAGCCCCATTGACTTCGCCTACGCCATCCACACCGAGGTCGGCAACACCACCATCGGCGCCAAGGTCAACGGCCGCATCGTCCCCCTGCGCACCCGCCTGCGCAACGGCGATATCGTCGAAATCTCCACCCAGGCCGGCCACGCCCCCAGCCGCGACTGGCTCTCCTTCACCAAAAGCTCCCGCGCCCGCAACAAGATCAAGCACTGGCTCAACGAAAATCAGCGAGCACGCGCCCTCGAGATCGGCAAAAAACTCCTCGACCGCGAAGCCCGGAAGTACAAGCTCGCCATCGGCCGGTTCACCGAGGCCGACTACAACAAGGTCGCCGCCGAATACGGCCTCGGCACCCAGGCCGAGCTGCTCGCCGGCATAGGCTTCGGCAAATACTCCGCCCGCCAGGTCCTCAACAAGCTCGAACCCGGCTCCACCATGGCCGCCGAACCCGCCGTCCCGGAGCACGGTATCGGCAATGCCGTCGGCCAGATGTCGGACGCCGTCAAGCGCGTCTTCTTCGGCAAAGGCTCGGACTCGCTCCAGGTCGAAGGCCAGGACGACCTCCTCGTCTACCGCGCCCGCTGTTGCAACCCCATCCGTGGCGAAGAGATCATCGGCTACGTCACCCGAGGCAAAGGCGTCGCCGTCCACGCCAGAAGCTGTCCCAACGTCCAGAACCTCCTCTACGAATCCGACCGCCGCATCCAGGTCGAGTGGTCGCCCTCCCCCGTC
The DNA here is from genome assembly GCA_965277265.1 of Edaphobacter sp. Taxonomy (GTDB): domain Bacteria; phylum Acidobacteriota; class Terriglobia; order Terriglobales; family Acidobacteriaceae; genus Edaphobacter. Next base: position 2,219,636 of record CBDICF010000003.1, on the reverse strand, counting down.
GAACCCGGAACCGCCAAAGCCCAGACCTACCCCGTCAAGCTCACCGTCCTCTGCGACGACCGCCCCGGTCTCCTCAAGGAGTTCACCGCCATCATCTCCGACGACAACACCAACATCCGCAGCGTCGATACCAAACCCACCGCCGACGGCCAGATCATGGTCGACTTCGTAGTCGAAACCGTCGACCTCCGACACCTCAACCGCCTCGTCCTCAACCTCCGCAAGGTCCCCGGCGTCCGCGACGTCCAGCGCGTCCAAAAAATCTAGCCCCTCGCCTCTGCCGTCGCCGTCGCCGCTTCTTGTCCTTTGCTTGTCATCCCGCAGGGACCTGCGGTTGCAGTTGCGTTTGCCGTTGCTGTCGCCCGTCCCCCAACCTTCCGCCCAAAAAACCCACGCCCTCCCCGCCGCGCATCTCAGCCCCCATGCCTCTACTGGACATCCTCCTCGGCCGCCCCCTCAAATCCGAAGAAGACGCGCAGCAGAAACTCAACGTAGCCGCGGGCGTCCCCATCTTCGGCCTCGACGCCCTGGGCTCCGCCGCCTACGGCCCTGAAGCCGCGCTCACCATCCTCATCCCCGCCGCCGCCGCCGGACTCGCCTATCTCCTCCCCATCAGCCTCACCATCATCGCTCTCCTGCTCATCGTCTTCTTCTCCTACCGCCAGACCATCGACGCCTACCCCGGCGGCGGCGGCTCCTACACCGTAGCCAGCGAAAATCTCGGCCAAGGCGCAGGCCTGCTCGCCGCCGCCGCCCTCATGATCGATTACCTCCTCGACGTAGGCGTCGGCATCTCCACCGGCGTGGGAGCGCTCGTCTCCGCCGTCCCCAGACTCGTCCCCCACACCCTCGGCCTCTGCCTCGCCATCCTCCTCATCCTCACCCTGGTCAACCTCCGCGGCGTGCGCGAGAGCGGCATCCTCTTCATGGCCCCCACCTACCTCTTCGTCCTTTGCCTGCTCGGCGTCCTCGGCTGGGGCGAGATCCAGAACCTCCTCGCCAAAGGCCACCCTCACCCCGTCGTCGCCCCGCCGCACCCTTCCGCCCACGCCATCGCCGCCGTCGGAGCCTGGCTCCTCATCCGCGCCTTCGCCAGCGGATGCACCGCCCTCACCGGCGTCGAAGCCGTCAGCAACGGGGTCACCGCCTTCAAGGACCCCAGCGCCCAGACCGCCCGCCGCACCCTCACCGTCATCGTCGTCCTGCTCGCCGTCTTCCTCGCCGGCATCGCCCACCTCACCCGGAGCTACGGCATCATGGCCACCCAGCCCGGCAGCCCCAACTACCAGAGCCTGCTCTCCATGCTCGCCGCCGCCATCGCCGGCCGGGGCGTCATCTACTACACCACCATCGCCTCCATCCTGCTCCTCCTCTCGCTCTCCGCCAACACCGCCTTCGCGGGCTTCCCCGCGCTCTGCCGCATCATCGCCGAAGACGGCTACCTGCCGCGCTTCTTCGCCATCCGCGGCCGCCGCCTCGTCTACACCGAAGGCATCCTCGTCCTCACCATCCTCTCCGGAGCCATCCTCATCCTCTTCGGCGGCGTCACCGACCGGCTCATCCCGCTCTTCGCCATCGGAGCCTTCCTCGCCTTCACCCTCTCCCAGGCCGGCATGGTCATGCACTGGCGCAGACACCCCGCCCCCCGCTCCCCCCTCTACATGGGCATCAACGCCATCGGAGCCATCGCCACCGGATGCACCGTCGCCGTCGTCCTCGTCGCCAAGTTCGTCGAAGGCGCCTGGATCACCGTAGCCCTGGTCCCCCTCCTCATCCTGCTCATGCGCAGCGTGCACCGCCACTACCAGTCCGTCGAATCCAACACCAGGATCGCCGCCCTCACCCTCACCCGCATCTCCGCGCCCCTGGCCATCCTCCCCGTCTCCAGCTGGAACCGCGCCTCGCAGGAGGCCCTCCAGTTCGCCTCCTCACTCACCCCCGACGTGCTCGTCCTCCACATCGAATGTCCCGACGAGCACAACGAGCACACCTCCGAGCACTGGCAGCAGCAGCTCGACCACGCCTCCGCCAACTCCGGCCTGCCCGCTCCAAAGGTTGTCTCCATCGCCTCGCCCTATCGCTTCATCACCAGCCCCATCCTCAAGTACGTCCTCGAAGCCGAGCAGCGCAATCCCGGCCGCAAAATCGCCGTCGTCGTTCCCGAACTGGTCGCCTCCCGCTGGTACCAGTACCTGCTCCACAACCACCGCTCCACCATCCTCAAAGCCCTCCTGCTCGTCCAGGGCAATCGCCGCATCGTCGTCATCAATGTCCCCTGGTACCTCCAACCCTGACAGCCGCAGCCCTTGCCTGTCCTTTGCTTATCATCCCGCACGGACCCGCGGCTGCCATCGCCCCAACCAACCTAACTCATTGGCAACACGAACCATCCCGCCCCAACAGGCAACCTTCAGCTTCTTTGTGCCTTCCTACAGAGGACGAAACGGTACAGCGGGCAACCATCTCACTCGCCCGCGTCAAAATCAGCAGATAAACGTCTCCTCGATGCAAGCCTTTCGAGGGGGTCCGGGGACGTCAACACTATGGTTGAAGCCGTTGTCTTGTGGAACGAGCCGAACAATCTCTCGCATTGGAACTTCAAGCTCGATCCCGGCTGGGAACGATACGCCGATATGGTCAAACGCGCCTCCGCCGCCATCCGCCAAGTCAATCCCGGCCTGCCCATCGTCCTCGGCGGCGTCTCCTCCTGCGACTGCGACTTCCTCCGACTCATGGCCTCCCACGGCGTCATGGAGCACGTCGATGCCGTCGGCGTCCACGGTTTCCCGCTCGACTGGAACCACTGGCAGCTCGATGAATGGCCACGCCGCGTAGCCGAAGCCGCCGACGTCACTGGCCGTCCCGTCTGGGTCACCGAGGTCGGCGTCTCCTCCTTCGGCGCCGAAGAGGTCCAGGAATTCGGCCTCACCCGCACCTTGGACCTTCTCCACCACCACCTGCTCAAAGACCGCGTCCAGCGCATCCACTGGTACAGCCTCTTCGACCTCCCCCCCACCTGGCCCGCCGAGACCCGCCACAAAGAAGCCGAAGGCTCCTCCTACTACCGCCACTACTACCTCGGCCTCATCAAACCCGACGGCACGCCCAAACTCGCCGCGCGGCACTTTCCCACCGACGGCAGCGTCGGCTTCTGCCAATGGTTCCACTTCGAAGACCCGCGCCTCGACGAAGCCGCCGCCTGGATGAAGCAGCACAACGTCCAATACCTCCGCACCGGCCTCAGTTGGGCAGACTCCTTCCGCCCCAACGCCACCGAATGGTTCGACCGCCAGATGGACGCGCTCCAGCCCTTCCGCGTAGCCCTCACCCTCTGCTTCACCCCCGCGCATCTGGGCCTCGAAGAGCACCACACCAGCCCCCCCAAGGACAACCAGGACTTCGCCGACTTCGCCGCCTGGGCCGTCGAACGCTACGCGCCGCATAAGACCACGGGTGTCAGAGTCCCGCACGAAACATTTCAACTGTCAGAGGAGACGGCGCAGGCGCTATGAACACACCCACAGGCACACCTCGGCAGATCCTCATCACCGGCGGAGCAGGCTTCGTCGGCTCGCACCTCGCTGACGGCCTCCTCGCCGCCGGCCACCGCGTCCGCATTCTCGACGACCTCACCCCGCAGGTTCACCAGAACGGCCGCCCCGACTATCTCTCCCCCCAGGCCGAACTCATCGTCGGCGACGTCCGAGACCCCAACCGCCTCCGCGAGGTCCTCACCGGCATCGATGTCATCTTCCACTTCGCCGCCACCGTGGGCGTCGGCCAGTCCATGTACGAGATCAGCCGCTACATGAGCGTCAACACCCAGGGCACCTCCGAGCTCCTCCAGGCCATGCTCGACACCAGGCTCACCCCGCAGAAGCTCATCGTCGCCTCCTCCATGTCCATCTACGGCGAAGGCCAGTACGTCTGCTCCAAATGCGGCCGCCCAGCCTCTCCCCCCGTCCGCCCCGTCGCCCAGTTGAAGAAGTCGCAATGGGAGCTGCACTGCGCCGACTGCAACGGCGTCCTCGTCGCCCGGCCCACCGGCGAAGCCAAGCCCTCCGAGATCAACTCCATCTACGCCCTCTCCAAACGCGACCAGGAAGAGCTCTGCCTCATCTACGGCCGCACCTACGGCATTCCGGTCACGGCCCTGCGCTTCTTCAACATCTACGGCACCCGCCAGGCGCTCTCGAATCCCTACACCGGCGTCGCCGCCATCTTCGCCGCGCGCCTGATCAACAACCAGAACCCGCTCGTCTTTGAGGATGGCGAACAGATGCGCGACTTCGTCAGCGTCCACGACATCGTCCGCGCCAACATGCTCGCCATGGATAGCCCCGCCTCCGACAACCAGGTCATCAACATCGGTTGCGGCAAGCCCATCACCATCCGCCGCGTCGCCGAAATCCTCGCCGCCGCCCTCAACAAGCCCGAGCTTGCCCCCGTCATCACGCAAAAATACCGCTCCGGCGACATCCGCCACTGCTTCGCCGACCTCGCCAAAGCCCACAAGCTCCTCGGCTACCAGCCCCAGGTCACCCACGAAGAGGGCTTCCGCGAGCTCGCCGCCTGGCTGGCCGGTCAACAGGCCGAAGACAAGGCCGAAACCATGCTCCAGGAACTCACCACCTACGGGCTCACCGCATGAAGGAAGAAACCAGAGCACAGAATCCGCGCACCATCCTGATCACCGGCGGAGCAGGCTTCATCGGCTCCAACCTCGCCCAGCGCCTGCTCTCCGACCCCGCTGCCCACGTCCGCGTCGTCCGCATCTTCGACGACCTCTCCCGCCGCGGCGTCGCCCACAATTTAGCGTGGTTGAAAAGCCTCCCCGCCGCCGCCAACGGACGCCTCGAATTCATCGAAGGCGACACCCGCCGCGCCTCCGCCGTCAATGCCGCCGCCAAAGACGCAACCGAGATCTACCACCTCGCCGCCCAGGTCGCCGTCACCACCTCCGTCGACGAGCCGCGCAACGACTTCGACATCAACGTCACCGGAACCTTCAACGTGCTCGAAGCCGCCCGCCGCTCCGGCAAAAAGCCCTTCCTCCTCTTCACCTCCACCAACAAGGTCTACGGTTCGCTCGAAAGCGTCCCCGTCGAAGCCCACGGCACCCGCTACCGCGCCCAGGCGCCCGCCTTCCAGGGCATCGCCGAATCGCAGCCGCTCGACTTCCACTCGCCCTACGGCTGCTCCAAAGGCGCGGCAGACCAGTACGTCCGCGACTACGCCCGCATCTACGGCCTCCCCACCGTCGTCTTCCGCATGTCCTGCATCGCCGGCCCGCGCCAGTTCGGCACAGAAGACCAGGGCTGGGTCGCTCACTTCCTCTACTCCGTCCTCGAAGGCAAACCCATCACCATCTACGGCGACGGCCTCCAGGTCCGCGACGTCCTCCACGTCCATGACCTCATCGACGCCATGCAGGCCGCGCACCACGCCACCGCACGCACCGCGGGCGAAATCTACAACCTCGGCGGCGGCCTCGAACGCACCGTCTCCGTCATTGAAATGATCCACGCCATCGCCCGCCAGACCGGAATCGACCCCATCCTGCGCTACAGCGACATCCGCCCCGGCGACCAGCCCCTCTACATCTCCGACACCGCCAGGCTCACCGCCCACACCGGCTGGAAGCCGCGCCTCTCCGTCCGCGAGACCCTCCAGTCCATCCACCGCTTCTGGAGCGACAACCGCACCCTGCTCGCCGGTCACCGCGGAGCCGCCGCCCACACCGCAAGCCCGGAACTCGTAACCCGTGAACTCGCAAATCGGGAGCTGGCAAGCCACGAACTGATCAATCAGGGGGTCGCATGAAATTCGCCCTCGTCAATCCCAAATGGAGCTTCGAAGGGTCCACCTACTTCGGTTGCGCCGAACCCCACTTCCCGCTCGAACTCCTCTCCGCCCGCGAGATGCTCCGCACCGCCGGCCAGGACGTCCTGCTCATCGACGCCTGGATGGAAGACCTCACCCCCAACCAGGTCCGTGAACGCCTCGACGCCTTCCACGAAGACTTCCTCGTCATCCCCACCGCGCCGTCCTATCTCTTCTGGCGCTGCCCCCAGCCGGAGCTCCGCGTCCCCCGCCAGTGGATTCAAGCCCTGGGCCGCTCTTCAGCTCTCGGCAGCTCTTCAAAGACCGTAGTCATCGGACCCCACGGCTCCGTCACCCCCATCTCCACCCTCGACAAGACCGCAGCCGACATCGTCCTTCGCGGCGAGCCCGACGAGACCCTCCCCCAGCTCGCCACCCGTCCCTGGGAGCTCATCGCCGGCTGCTGCTGGCGAGACTCCCGCGGCCTCACCCACACCTCTCCCGGCCTCGGAGCCACCAACATGCGCGCCCTCGGCCCACTCGACTACACCGACTACCCCGTCGAGCGCCACCACCACCTCCATCACATCTTCCCCAACAACGGCGCCGACCACCTCCACCACGGCGCAGAGGTCGAATTCGCCCGCGGCTGCCCCTACGCCTGCACCTTCTGCAACAAGACCCTCTTCCGCAACAAGTACCGCGAGCGCAACCTCTCCGCCGTCCTCACCGAGATCGACCAGCTCCTCGCCCGAGGCGTCGACTACATCTACTTCATCGACGAGATCTTCGGCGTAGGCAAACAGGTCCGCGAGCTGCTCGAAGAGATCGCCAAGCGTCCCGTCTCCATCGGCTTCCAGACCCGCATCGACCTCTGGGACGAGGACTCCCTCGACCTCCTCGCCCGCGCCCATTGCGTCTCCTTCGAGTGCGGCGTCGAGTCCATCACCGACGAAGGCCGCGACGCGATGAACAAGAACTGCCGCATCTCCACCGATCGCATCACCGAGCTGCTCGTCTACGCCAAACAGCGCATCCCCTGGGTCCAGGCCAACCTCATCAAAACCCCCGAAGACGACCCCGCGCTCGTCGCCGCATGGCAGGCCAACCTCAAATCCCAGGGCGTCTGGGTCAGCGAACCCGTGCCCATGTTCCCCTTTCCCGGCAGCCCCGAATACGTCACCACCTTCGGCGCCCAGCCCGACGAATCCGCCTGGGAGCGAGCCCACGGCTTCTACCTCCAGCTCTTCGCCGATAAAGGCTACAGCGACATCCAGGACCAGCAACCGCTTGCCTTGCAAGAACTCGACACCCAGCCTGCAAGGGAGCTTGCATGCGCGTCCTCCTGACCACCGACACCATCGGAGGCGTCTGGACATTCACCAAAGAGCTGGCATCCGAACTTCTCGCCCGGGGCCACGCCGTAGCCCTCGTCAGCTTCGGCCGATCCCCCTCTACAGCCCAGTCCGCCTGGTGCGAAGCCGTCCACGCCACCCACGGCCAGCGCTTCCGCTACGAAGCCTCCACCGCTCCCCTCGAATGGATGCAGTCGAACGCCCACGCCCGCACCGCGGCGGCCCCGCTTCTCCTCCGCATCGCCGAAGAGTTCTCCCCCGACCTCCTCCACTCCAATCAGTTCTGCTTCGGCAGCCTGCCCATCTCTATCCCCCGTCTCATCACCGCCCACAGCGACGTCCTCAGCTGGGCCGACGCCTGCCGCCCCAACGGCCTCGAACCGTCCCCCTGGCTCAGCCAGTATCAATCCCTCGTCCAGACCGGCCTCACCGCCGCCACCGCTATAGCCGCCCCCACCCACTGGATGCTCGAAGCCCTCCACCGCCACTTCACCCTCACCGCCCCCACCCATGTCATCCTCAACGGCCGCACCCCACCCGAAACCGATACGCCGCCGCCCGCCCCCCGCCGCCTCCAGGCCGTCTCCGCCGGACGCCTCTGGGACGAAGCCAAAGACATCGCCCTCCTCGCCCAGGTCGCCTCGCCTATCCCCATCCTCGTAGCCGGCGAGCATCGCCACGAAGCCGCCAACGCCCCGGCCCACCTAGGCCCCGTCCAGCTCCTCGGCCCCCTCGAAGAGCCCGCCCTCCAAACCCTCTTCCAGGCCAGCAGCATCTACATCGCAACCTCCATCTACGAACCCTTCGGCCTCGCCCCTCTCGAAGCCGCCCAGCACGGTTGCGCCATCCTCGCCCGCGACATCCCCTCTCTCCGCGAGGTCTGGGGCACCGCCGCCCTCTACTTCCAAGACGCCGCCACCCTCAGCCATCTCCTCCACCACGTCGCCACCAGCGAAAACGCCCTCCTCCAGGCCCGCCACGCCTCCCAGACCCGCGCCCGCCAGCTCACCGCCGCCCGCATGGCCAACCAATACCTCGACCTCTACCGCGTCCTCCTCGCCCCCGCGCCCGCATCCCGAGAGGAGCTCGCCGCCCATGCCCGATAAGCTCCGCCTCGTCTACATCGTCCACACCCTCAGCTCCGACTGGAACAACGGCAACGCCCACTTCCAGCGCGGCCTCATGCGCGCCCTCGCCGCCCTCGGCCACGACATCACCATCTTCGAACCCGCAACCGAGTGGTCCCTCGAAAACCTCCGCACCGAACCCGACGGCCAACGCTCCCTCGCCGGCTTCCACCGCACCTACCCCGACCTCAACCTCCAGACCTTCCCCCCCAACGAAACCCCCGCGGAAGCACACGAAAATTGGCGCAACCGCCTCCGCCACGCCGACATCGTCCTCCTCCACGAGTGGACCCCGCCCACCCTCGCCCAGCTCCTCCTCACCCTCCGCGACCAGCTATCCTTCCGCCTCCTCTTCCACGACACCCACCACCGCGCCTCCTCCTCCCCCGGCCAGATCGCGCTCTTCGGCCTCCAGCGCTTCGACGGCATCCTGGCCTTCGGCGATGTCCTCCGAACCCTCTACCGCGAGCGCTTCGGCATCCGCAACGTGTGGACCCTCCACGAGGCCGCCGACACCACCGTCTTCCACCCCATCCCATCCGCAAAAAAAGAAACCGCCGCCGTCTGGATCGGCAACTGGGGCGACGACGAGCGCTCCGCCGAAATCACCGAATTCTTCCTCAAACCCGCCGCCGCCCTCACCCCAGCCGCCCTCACCCCTCCAGCCAACTTCACCATCTACGGCGTCCGCTATCCCGGCCACGCCCGCCAGGCCCTCGAACGCTCCCACGTCCACTACGGCGGCTACCTCCCCAATCTCGACGCCCCCGCCATCTACGCTCGCGCCCGCCTCACCGTCCACATCCCCCGCCGGCAATACTCCACCGTCATGCCCGGCATCCCCACCATCCGCGTCTTCGAGGCCCTCGCCTGCGGCATCCCCCTCCTCTCCGCCCCCTGGCAGGACACCGAGCGCCTCTTCCGCCCCGACGACCTCTGCTTCGTCCGCAACGCCGCCGAGATGACCTCCGCCATGCAATCCATCCTCACCCACCCCGAAGCCGCCGCCGCCCAAGCCGCCGCAGACCGAGCCCAGCGCGGCCTCGAAACCATCCTCGCCCGCCACACCTGCAACCACCGCGCCCAGGAACTCACTCACATCTGTCAGGAGCTGCTCTCATGAAGATCTTCGCCTTCGGCTCCTCCATCGTCTCCTCCTACTGGAACGGCGCCGCCACCTACTACCGCGGCTGTTACAAATACCTCTCCCGCCTCGGCCACCACATCACCTTCGCCGAACCCGACGCCTACAACCGCCAGCAGCACCGCGACTCCGACGACTTCTCCTACGTCCAATCCCTCGTCTACCAGCCCACCTCCGGCATCGACGACATGCTCCGCCTCGCCTCCACCGCCGACATCGTCGTCAAACACAGCGGCATCGGCGTAGACGACGAGCTCCTCGAACGCCGCATCCTCGAGCTCCAGCCCACCAGCGCCATCACCTTCTGGGACGTCGACGCCCCCGCCACCCTCGCCCGCATGTCCGCCAACCCCGACGACGCCTTCCGCACCGTCATGCCCCAGTACGACGCCGTCCTCACCTACGGCGGAGGCCCCTTCTGCCGCGACGGCTACCTCACCTTCGGAGCCCGCGCCTACTTCAGCATGTACAACGGCCTCGACCCCGAAACCCACTTTCCCGTCCCGCCAGACCCCGCCCTCGCCTGCGACATCGCCTTCCTCGGCAACCGCCTCCCCGACCGCGAAGCCCGCGTCGAAGAGCTCTTCCTCCACGCCGCCGCGCTGGCTCCCCGCAGCCGCTTCCTGCTCGGCGGCGAAGGCTGGTCCGGCAAGCCCATGCCCCCCAACGTCCGCTACCTCGGCCACGTCCCCACCGCCGACCACAACCGCGTCAACTGCTCCGCCGGCATGGTCATGAACATCAACCGCGCCTCCATGGCCCAATCCGGCTTCTCCCCGCCCACCCGCGTCTTCGAGGTCGCCGGCGCCGGCGCCTGCCTCCTCTGCGACGACTGGCCCGGCATCGACGACTGCTTCGACCCCCTCCCCGGCCCCCATCAGGAGATCCTCGTCATCCGCAACAGCCAGGACGTAGTCGAAGCCCTGGCGGCCCACGACGACTCCGCCCGCCGCCGCATCGGCCACAACTTCCACACCCGCGCCCTCCGCGACCACACCTACGCCCAGCGCGCAAAACAGGCCGAACAGGCCTTCCAGCACTGCCTCAACACCCGCGCCGCAACGCCGCCTCAACAAAAAGCCGCCCAACCCGATCCCGACGCCCAGGTCAGCGCATGAAGATCGTCGTCTTCGGCCTCACCATCACCTCCTCCTGGGGCAACGGCCACGCCACCACCTACCGCTCCCTCCTCAAGGCCCTCGCCGCCCGCGGCCACCGCATCCACTTCATCGAAAAGGATGTCGAATGGTACAGCAGCAACCGCGACCTGCCCGAACCCGCCTTCTGCACCGTCCAGCTCTACGAGTCGTGGCAGACCGAATCCGCCGCCCTCCTCGCCCCCGCCTCCGACGCCGACGTCATCGTCATCGGCTCCTACTTCCCCGACGCCATCGCCGCCACTCACGCCCTGCTCCAGCACGCCCGCTGCCCCATCCTCTTCTACGACATCGACACCCCCATCACCCTCACCCAGCTCCGCGCCGCCGGAGCCACCCCCTACCTCACCTCCGCCCTCATCCCCCACTACGCCGCCTATCTCAGCTTCACCGGAGGCCCCGCCCTCGCCGAACTCGAGCAGCGCTTCCACGCCCGCCGCGCCATCGCCTTCTTCTGCTCCGTCGATTCCGCCCTCTACCACCCCACGACGCCCAACCCCGCCTTCCGCTGCGACCTCAGCTACCTCGGCACCTACGCCCCCGACCGCCAGCCCAAGCTCCTGCGCCTGCTCGATGAACCCGCCGCCCTGCTCCCCCGAGGCAGCTTCCTCGTAGCCGGTCCCATGTACCCCCCCGAAACCGTCTTCCGCCCCAACGTCGCCCGCCTCATCCACATCCACCCGCCCGACCACCCGGCCTTCTACTCCTCCTGCCGCTTCACCCTCAACCTCACCCGCGCCGACATGGTAGCCGCCGGCTACTCCCCCTCCGTCCGCCTCTTCGAAGCCTCCGCCTGCGCAGCCGCCATCCTCTCCGACGACTGGCCCGGCCTCTCCGACTTCCTCACCCCCGGCCAGGAGATCCTCCTCCCCGCCGACGCCCACGAAGTAGCCAGCATCCTCCAGCACATGCCCGACAGCGAACGCCAGACCATCGGCCAACGCGCCCGCGACCGAATCCTCAGCGAACACACCTCAGCCCACCGCGCCGCCCAGTTCGAACACATCGTCTCCACCTGCACCTGAGGGGAACCTCTGACTCAAGTCCTGTCTTCCCGTCCCACCCCCACCAACCTGTCATTTTGACCGAAGCAGCGCAGCCTCACCGCGCTGCGCAGTGCGCCCAGCAGCCAGTAAGGCGTAAGTTTCCAACGTTCGGTATCCGTCAAGTGGAGAAACCCGCTGTCTTTCGCTCTAATTCTTGTCTCTTCCCGCCTACAAATCTCCGAATCGCAACGGCTTCAAAGCCTCAATCATCCGTGCCAATCCGCGGTCGACGCCTTATCGCCGTTAATCGGTTTCATCGGTGAAAATCGGTGGTAAGCCTTCTTTTTCCCCCGTCAACTCCTCCAGCGACCGCAGACAAAAGTCCGGCCCCTCCCCCTGCAGCTCCTCAAACGGAAAGATCCCCGTAGCCACCGCAATCACATCCAGACCATTCGCCTTCGCCGCCCGCACATCCTCCGGCGTATCCCCCACCACGCAAACCGTCGCCTCCGCCCCCGCCAGTTCACGAGCCTTCCTCAAAGCCCCGCCAAACACATCCCGCCGGGTCTCGAACGCATCGCTGTACCCGCCAAAATCGAAGTACCCCAGCAACCCGCAATGCCCCAGCTTCACCCTCCCCACCCGTTCCAGATTTCCCGTCGCGACCCCCAGCACGGCGCCACTCGCCCGAAGATGCTTCAGCACCTCCACCACCGCCGGCAGCGCCGCCGCGCACAGCTCCCCCGCCCGCTCCTCCACAAACCGCCCAATCTCCTCCCGCGCCGCCGCCAGCCTGGGCCTCCACTCCTCCTCCGCCACCCCGGCCAGACGCAACGCATCCCGCAGGATCCCCACATCCGTATTTCCATGCGCGACGACGCCATCCAGGTTCAGCGGACGTCCCGCCAGCCCGGTCAACGCCTCACAAAACGCAAAGTAATGCACCGCATCCGTACAGTGCAGCAGCGTCCCATCGATATCGAACAGGTACGCATCATATCCATCCCAACCCTTCTTCAAAGTCACCCCTTCTGATCGCTCGCCGCGGCCGTTCCTGCGCCGCTGCCGTTGCCTGTTCTTCTGACTTTGCCGTTGCCTGTCTTTTTGCCTTTGTCATCCCGCAGGGACCTGCGGTTGCTTGTTCTTGCCGTTGCCGTTGCTTGTCCTTCTGCCTTTGTCGTTGCCGGTCCCTCTGTGTTTCTCATCCCGCAGCCTGCGCTCACCTCCGCAATCAGCGCCTCCCGCACCGCCTCCATCAAGCCCCCCCAATCCCCCTCCCGCTCCTGCCGAAACAGCCGCATCCCCGGATACCAAGGGCTATCCTCTCGCCCCGTCATCCATCTCCAATCCGCGCTCCGCTGCAGCATCACCCACACCGGCACACCCAACGCCCCCGCCATATGCGCCGCCAGCGTATCGACCGTAATCACCAGGTCCAGATTCGCCATCGCCCCCGCCAGCGCCACCAGCCCATCCCCGCAGACCCCCATCCCCACCCCCACCGCGTCTTCCGCCGCCACCCCGCCCTGCAGATTCCAGAACGCGACCCCCTCCACCTCCAGCAGCCTCCGCATCAACCCGAACGGCGCCCAACGCCCCGGATTCCACTCGCCCCCCGCCCACACCAGCCCCACCCGCAGCCGAGCCCGATCCATCGCAAGCCCAGCATCCCGCACCAGCCCCCCAGGCAGCTCCAGATACCCGGTCGCAACCGGCAACTCCTCCACCGTAGTCCGAAACAGATAAGGCAGCTCCATCACCTCCACCTGCACATCCCACGCCACAGGCGTCCTCGGAGCATCCCCGCCCCACGTCACCACCTCCCGCACTCCCCTGAAGTACCGCGCCAGCGGAGCCAGCCGCGGCGCCACCTCGAACACCACCGACGCCGCCCTGGCCTCCAGCAGCGGAGCATACCGCAGCATCTGCACCGCATCCCCAAACCCATGCAGGCACCGCACCATCATCCGCGCTCCGTCTATCTCCTCTCCATTCCAGAACCGATGCGGATCCTCCGCCCCCCGCCCCCGTATCGCATCGCTCTCCACCCACGCCGCCGCGAAATCGCCCCCCAGCATCGCGATCATCCACCGCCCGGCGCTGCACCGGTCCGCCGCCGCGCCCAGCGCCTCCGCCCTGCCGTACGCCGCCAGCGAGCCCGCAAGCTCCCGGCCATCCAGCAGATCTTCCGCCCGCTCCAGCCACGCCTCAGCCGTGCTTTCAGCCGTCGTTCCAGCCAGCCCCGCCTCAGCCGAAATCACCTGGTCCGCTCGCCACCAGAGTTGTCCCCCGACCGCTCCGGATACACGCAGTGCGGCCCATCCGGAGGAGCCCCCACCGGCCGCCACCGGCACACATACACCTCCTCCTCCGGCCGCGCCTCGATCGCGAACCCCGAAGACCGCAGCATCGCCTCCGTGCACGCCCGGTTCGGCACCCACCAGTTCGTCTCGTCATGCGAGTAGCGCCGCTCCACAAAGTGCATCACCGGATACCCCGGCTCATCGAACGGCGCCGGCTCATTGAAGTCGTAGTCCTCCGCCACCTCCACCACCTCGCGGCTGCCCCTCTGCATGCTCTGGAACAGGAGCAGGTCCTTCGCCACATGCTCATGGATCAGGTCCAGCGCCAGCAGCGGATGCCGCAGATGGTAAAACACCCCCATGAAGATCACCAGGTCGAACCGCTCCTGCAACGACCCCACATCCCACACCGCCATCTGCTCGAACCGCACATCCAGCCCCGTCACCTCCGCCGCGAACCGCGCCTGCCTCAAATAGTGCATGTCCGTGTCGATCCCCAGCACCCGCGACGCCCCCCGCCTCTTCATCTCCAGCGAATAGAACCCCGCATTGCACCCGATATCGAGCACCGTCAACCCATCCATCCGCGCCGGCAGAGCATCGCGAAACTCCCTGAACTTGATCTCCGGGTAATCCCCCAGAAAGTGCTCCGGCGCCGTCTCCACCCCGCCCAGCCGCATGTTATGAAACCACGGCCCAAGCTCCTCGATACTCCGCCGCATCCCGCCGTCATCCCCCACCCCCAGCCCCTTCACCGGCGCATCCTGCGTCTCCATCATTCCCTCGCTCTCCCTCTAAGGAACCTCTGACTCAAGTCCTGTCTTCCCGTCCGAGCTCCACAAACCTGTCATTTCGACCGAAGCAGCGCAGTCTCACCGCGCTGCGTAGTGGGCCCAGCAGCCAGTAAGGCGTAAGTTCCCAGCCTTCGGTATCCGTCAGTGGAGAAACCCGCTGTCTTTCCCTCTCGTTATCGTCTCTCCCCGTCCGCAGATCTAAGCTCAATGCGAATCTCAACGGCTTGAAAAGCACTAATCAGAGCATCCTTGGCGCAATCTGGTGCCACAACGCCGCGCGCCACGCTTTTCAGATGATCCTTCCGCCCAACCGGGATGCATTCCACCGACCCAGTGCCAAAGCACAAGCCCCTCTGACAGTCAGGCGGCTGTTTCTTTGCAAATTTATTTACAAATCGTGGCGCAATTCCCATCTCCCAAAAACCTGGTGACACCCCACCACGTTCCACCACGCATCCGCCGCAACCCCACCACAAAAACACCATCCAGTTACACCCCGCGAAACCCCCAACCCCCAATAAAATCAACCCTCCCGCCACACCATCACAATTCACCGCCAAGCTCCAGCCGAACCCGCGCCATCGTATCCAGGTAGAAAGCCAGATTGTGGATGCTGTTCAGGGTCGCGCTCAGCGGCTCGCCCGACGCATACAGGTGCCGCAGATACGCCCGGCTGTACCGCCCGCACACCATGCACCCGCAGCCCGCATCGATCGGCCCCTGGTCTTCGGCATACTCTTTCTTCTTGATGTTCATCCGGCCCTCCGACGTGAACAGCAGCCCATGCCGCCCCGCCCGTGTAGGCAGCACACAATCCATCATGTCCACGCCCATCCGCGCATACTCCTCAATCTCCTCGGGATAGCCCACGCCCATCACATACCGCGGCTTATCTTTCGGCAGAAACTCCAGCGTGCGCGCGATCATTTCCCGCGTCACCTCCCGCGCCTCCCCCACCGCAAGCCCCCCGATCGCATACCCCGGCAGGTCCATCTCCACCAGCCGCTCGGCCGACTCCCGCCGCAGGTCCGCATACATCCCCCCCTGCACGATCCCGAAAAGGCTCTGCGTCTTCCCGCCCCTCTCCTCAAACCACGGCACCCGCTCCCGATGAGCTTCGAAATGTTCCTTCGACCGCCGCGCCCACGCATGCGTCAGGCCCATGCTCTCCCTCGTCCGCTCCCACGTCGCAGGCGTCTCGACACACTCATCGAACACCATCGCCACATCCGCCCCCAGCGCAATCTGCACATCCATCGAGTGTTCCGGCGAAAAAAAGTGCTTGCTTCCGTCCAGATGCGAACGGAACTCCACCCCATCCGGCGTCACCTTCCGCAGCTTGCTCAGGCTGAACACCTGGAACCCGCCGGAGTCGGTCAGCATGGGCCGCGTCCAGCTCATAAACCGATGCACTCCGCCCATCCTCCGCACCAGCTCATGCCCCGGCCGCAGGTAAAGATGGTACGTGTTCGCAAGAATAATCTGCGCGCCTACATCCTCCAGCACGCCCTGGGGGACCGCCTTCACCGAGGCGGCGGTGCCGACCGGCATGAAGACCGGCGTCTCGACCGTGCCATGAGGCAGCAAAAGCCGCGCGCGCCGGCCCCCCTCCGGAGTGGTGGTATCGATCTGAAAGGAAAGCGGCACTCTTCCGATTGTAGGGGCGCGGACCAAACCGCGAGACTGCGGTTCTTGCCGAACGGGTAGCGCGCCCGCGATTAAATTCATCGCACGTTCAACTTTCGTTCACAAAAATTCATCAGCGAGGGCCTAAGAATGATGAGGCACATGATCTCCACCACTTTTGAGGCCTCACACATCATGATCCGGAAGCTGCTTGCTCTCTCGTTGTCCTCCACACTGATTCTTAGCGGCTGCGGCCAGGGCACCACCAGCAACCCTCCAGGCAACGGGAACGCCAACACGACGCCTCCGCCCGCGGCGATTACTCCGACGACGGCCTCGGCCGTGATCAAGCATGTGGTGGTCATCTACGGCGAGAACGTCTCGTTCGACCACTACTTCGGCACCTACCCCATAGCCGCCAACCTGCCCACCGATAAATCGAAGTTCACCGCGGCCACCGGAACCCCGGTCCCCAACAACCTCTCAAGCGGCCTCCTGCTCTCCAACCCCAACCTCAACATCGCCAACGGCGCCGGAGCATCCAACCCCTTCCGCCTCTCGCCCGCCCAGGCCGGCACCAACGACCAGGACCACAACTACGGCCCCGAGCAGACCGCCTTCGACGGCGGAAAGATGGACCTCTTCCCCCTCTCGGTCGGCACCCCCGACGGAGCCGCTCTCGCCACCGCCACCGGAGCCTCCGCCATCGCCAACACCAACGCCCTCACAATGGGTTACTACGACGGCAACACCGTCACCGCCCTGTGGAACTACGCCCAGCGGTATGCGATGAACGACCACTCCTTCGGCACCACCTTCGGTCCTTCCACCCCGGGCGCGATCAACCTCATCTCCGGCCAGACCAACGGCGTTATCAACCCCACCAACGTGGCGAGCGCGACCATCGCGGACGGCAACGGCGGTCTCACCGACATCAACGACGCCGACCCGACCGGCGACCTCTGCTCCTCCACCAGCTCGAACTTCAGCATGTCCGGCAAAAACATCGGCGACCTGCTCAACGCGGCCAACATCACCTGGGGCTTCTTCGAGGGCGGCTTCGACCTCACCCAGACCAACGCCAACGGCACCACCGGCTGCGCCCGTTCCACCCCCGCCCTCTACATCCCCGGCAACCCGCTCAAGGCCGACTACATCCCGCACCACCAGCCCTTCCAGTACTACGCCTCCACCGCCAACCTCAACCACCTCCGTCCCACCGCCGCCATCGGCGCCACCGACCAGGCAAAACACCAGTACGACATGCACGACTTCACCGACGCGCTCGCCGCCGGAGTCATGCCCGCCGTCAGCTTCCTCAAGGCCCCCGGCTACCAGGACGGCCACGCCGGCTACTCCGACCCGCTCGACGAGCAGACCTTCATCGTCAACACCGTCAACGCCATCGAACAGTCCCAGTTCTGGGCCAGCACTGCCATCATCATCAACTACGACGACTCCGACGGCTGGTACGATCACCTGACCAACTTCGTCAACGGCTCCGCCACCACCGCCGACAGCCTCAACGGCGCGGGCGTCTGCATCAGCGCCACCGCCGCGGGCAACGCGCTCCCCGGCGTCACCTCCACCACGCTCCACGCCCAGGGACGCTGCGGCTACGGGCCTCGTCTGCCCATGGTCGTCATCTCCCCCTGGGCCGCCAAAAACGCCATCGACTCCACCGTCACCGACCAGAGCTCCATCCTCCGCTTCATCGAAGACACCTTCCTCTCCGGTGCGCGCCTCGGCGGCGGTTCTTTCGACAGCATCGCCGGTCCGCTCACCAACATGTTCAACTTCTCCAACGGCGCCGTCGTTCCCAACCCCAACATCGTCATCCTCGACCCCAAGACCGGCCTGGTCACCAGCAACAACTAGCGCTCCTGTCCATCAGGTCTTCATCCCTACCAACGGGAGGACCAGCCGAAGGGGTATACAAGTCACGAAGTGACCGCGATCCGGCGCCCCCGCAACAGGCCCTCGTTTGTGGGGTGACTAAGCGTAGCGGGCCCGTCCGGCAGGACATCGGCCCGATTCACGAAACCGTCACACTCACCCAATACCCTTAACCACACGCACTCCGGACACTCCGGAGTGCGTGTTTCCTTTGTCCTCGAATCCGCCCCAGATCCGCCGGAGACCCACACGTTGTCCTTCCCCTCTCGCCGCACCTTCCTGCACCAGACCTCTGCCCTCAGCCTCTTCTGCGCCACACGCCGCGGCCTCGCCCATCAGATGAGCCCGATGACCAACGCCGCGCTCCCGCCCGCCCCCGCCCGCGCCGTTCCCATGCTCCACGCCCTCGAACTCCCCCCCTTCGTCGACGCCCTCCCGCTCCCCGAGCGCCTCCACCCCACCTCCGGCAAGCTCACCATCACCATGCGCGAGATCCACGCCCAGATCCATCGCGACGTCCCGCCCACCCGCATGTGGAGCTACGGTCCCACCGCGCTCGCCCCGGTCGTCGAAGCCCGCACCAACCATCCCCTCCGCATTGAATGGAGCAACAGCCTCCCCGCCAGGCACTTCCTTCCCATCGACCACTCCCTCCACGGCTGCGGCCCCGGCATCCCCGAGGTCCGCGCCGTCGCCCACGTCCACGGCGCGCGCGTTCGATCGCAGGATGACGGCTACCCCGACGACTGGTTCGTCCCCGGCAAATCCCGCACCTGCCTTTATCCCCTCCAGCAGGACGCCGCCACCCTCTGGTACCACGATCACGCCATGGGCATCAATCGCCTCAACATCTACGCCGGCCTCTTCGGCTTGTTCCTCGTCCGCGACAGCGTCGAAGACGCCCTGCACCTGCCCACCGGCAGCTACGAAGTCCCCCTCATCTTCTACGACCGCGACCTCACCGCCGACGGCCAGCTCTTCTACCCCGACTCCGGCATACCCGGCCACCCCTGGGTCCCGGAGTTCGTCGCCGACGGCATCCTCATCAACGGCAAGCTGCGCCCCTTCTTCCACGTCGAACCCCGGCTCTATCGGTTCCGCCTGCTCAACTCCGCCAACAGCCGCTTCTTCGGCCTCTCGCTCGTCGACCCCGCCGGAGCACCGCAGCCCCTGATCCAGATCGGCAGCGACCAGGGCCTGCTATCCTCCCCCGCCGAGCTCAAAAACCTCACCCTCGCCCCCGCCGAACGCGCCGACGTCCTCATCGACTTCACCCCCTTCGCCGGCCGCACCCTCCACCTCCGCACCGGCGCGCTCGACATCCTCCAGCTCCGCGTAGCCGCCCAGCCCGCGTCGAATCCTGCTTCCCGCACCCGATCCAGGCCCCTGCCCCAAACCCTCCGCACCATCCAACGCACCCCGGAGTCCGCCGCCGCCACCACCCGCACCATCACCCTCAACGAGTACAAGGACAAGATCGGCAACTCCATGCTCATGCTGCTCAACCGCAAGCGCTGGCACGAGCCCGTCACCGAAACCCCCAGACTCAACTCCACCGAGATCTGGGAGTTCGTCAACCTCACCGAAGACACCCACCCCATGCACATCCACCTCGTGCGCTTCCAGATCCTCGACCGCCGCACCTTCGATCCCTTCGAGTACCTGATGCACAAAAACCTGCGCTTCCGAGCCCCCGCCGAACTCCCCGCCCTCAACGAGCTCGGCTGGAAGGACACCGTGCAATGTCCCGCCGGCATGATTACCCGCGTCATCATGCGCTTTGAGGGCTACCCCGGCAAGTACCTCTACCACTGCCACATCCTCGAGCACGAATCCAACGACATGATGCGCCCCTTCGAAGTCATCGCCTGACCCCCCGATCTCCCGCACCCTTCGCGAGGAATATTCCCGCTGCCCGAATCGGAACAAATCTCCCTCTTTCGCCTACAACTTCTGCATCACCAGAATGGGATACCGCAAAAACCCGGTGTACTCTTCATCTGAAGGGCAGCGCCCCGAGAGGCGCCGAACGCTCCTATGCTCACCTACGCCATCGGGTTCGTCCAGAACATCCAGCTCATCTGCTTCGCCATCGTCTTCGTCCTCATGGCTGCCAAGGACCGGGACAACCGCAGCCTGAGCTGGCTCGCTCTCACCTACGTCTCCGGACTCGTCGGCGGCCTGCTCCAGTTGGCGGCACATCTGCTCCCCACCTGGCTCTCGCTCGGCCTCTCCATGGTGTGGACCCCCGTGGGCTATGCCTGCATCCAGGCCGGCATCATCTGTTTCGTCCAGCGCGGCCGCCGCACCCGCTGGATTCCCATCGCCCTCATTTGCGCCAGTCTGCCCTTCTACCTGCTCTGGAGCCACCCCGCGCTCATGAATAAAAGCGCCACCCTCCAGGACTTCACCCTATCCCTCCAGGCAGCGCTGATCGCCTGGCTCCTCCTCACCACCCGCGACCCCGAGACGGCATGGCCCAGGCGTGTGATGGGGACCTTCTATTCGGTGTATGCCGCGGTAGAGCTTGGACGCGTCGCCATCTACGTCTTTACCGGCAAGATGCCCGACCACGTGGCCCCCTGGGTCGAGATCGCCAGCGGAATCGTCTACGTCATCTCCTGCTCGGTCATGCCGCTGGCCTTCATCTGGATGATGAATGCGCGTCTCCACGCCCACATGGGACGCCAGACCATCCTCGACCCGCTCACCCAGCTGCTCAACCGCCGCGGCCTGCAGGAGGCCGGAGATCGCGAACTGGCCCGCTTCCTGCGCGGCGCACACGACTTCGCCGTCGTCCTGCTCGACATCGACCACTTCAAACGCCTCAACGACACCTTCGGCCACGCCGGCGGCGACATCGTCCTCCGCGGGACCGCCGCCCTGCTCGAACACCGCCTCCGGGACGGCGACATCATCGGCCGGCTCGGCGGCGAGGAGTTCGTCCTCCTGCTCCCCAACACCTCGCCCGATGAAGCCAAACTGCTCGTCGAACGCCTCCGCGCAGCGCTCGAAAAGCGCGTCTTCCAGCTCGGCGACCGCCAGACCCAGATCACCTCCTGCTTCGGTATCACCGCCTCCCAGGGCCGCCGCACCCTCACCTGGGACACACTCCTCAACGAGGCCGATATGGCCTGCTACGCCGCCAAACACGCAGGCCGCAACGCCTCCCGCTTCTACCACGAAGCCGCCACCCAGCTCACCTTCGCCACCCAGGAATCAACCGCCCTCCAGACCACCTGACAGCGGCTTGAGCCCCACCCCTCACCCCGCCAGGAAATTATCGATCAGCCGCGTCGTCCCAACCCAGGCCGCAACCGCCACCAGCGTCCCTCGCTCCACCCGGTCCACCGGCAGCAGCGTTCCCGCATCCACCACCGCCAGATAGTCCACCTTCACTCCGTCCTCATCCCCCAGCATCCCCAACCCCAGCCGCATCAGCGCCGCACTCTCCCGCTCTCCCCCGGCGATCCTTCGTTCCATCTCCATCAGCGTCCGGCGCAACGCCAGCGCATGTCCCCGCTCCGTCTTGCTCAAATAGCGGTTCCGGCTGCTCAACGCCAGCCCGTCCGCGTCCCGCACGATCGCGCACCCCACCAGCTCCACCTCGAAGTTCAAGTCCTTCACCATCCGCCGCAATACCGCAAGCTGCGCGGCGTCTTTCTGGCCGAAGAACGCCCGGCACGGACCCACCGCATGAAACAGCTTCGCCACCACCGTCGCCACGCCGGTAAAGTGTCCCGGCCTCGACGCCCCGTCCAGCCGGTCGCCCACCCCCGCCACCGTCACCGTCGTCACCGCGCCGTCGGGGTACATCTCCGCCGCCGCGGGCGCAAACAGCGCCTCCACGCCCTCCGCCGTCAACAGCGCGCAATCCGCCTCGAACGTCCGCGGATACTTCGCCAGATCCTCCCCCGGCGCAAACTGCAGCGGGTTCACAAAGATCGAAGCCGCCACCGCCCCGCACTCCACCTTCGCCCTGCGCACCAGCGAAAGATGCCCCTCATGCAGCGCCCCCATCGTGGGCACAAACCCGATCAACTTCCCAGAAGCCCGCAGCTCCCGGCAAAACGCCTGCATCTCCACCACCGTCGTCACAACCCGCATCCATTCCCCCATTCGCCTCAGCGCTGGAACCCAACCCACACCCTGTCATTAAAACCGCTGTTGCCGTTGCTGTTGCCTGTTCTTCTCACCCCACCCAAAAACTCCATCATTTCGACCGAAGGCGGCGCACGTTGCCGCTGCGGTGGACAAACCCGCTGTTCGCCGTTGCCTGTTCCTAATCCGCGTGATCCGCGAAGATCCGCGGTCGAGTGTTGAATCGGTTTCATCGATGCAGATCGGTATTAACCCGTCCCGCCAAAGTCCCATCGCGGTCCTCCATCAACTCCCGCGTCTCCCGCGACAGGTGATAGCTCTCCTCATCCGCCGGAAAGGTCCTCGCCTCCACATCGCGGCTGTACTCCTCCAGCGCCTGCCGCATCACGCCCGCCACGTCAGCGTACCGCCTCACAAACTTCGCCGGAGCTGAAAACGTCATTGTCATCATGTCGTGCAGCACCAGGATCTGGCCATCGCAGTCCGGCCCCGCGCCAATCCCGATCGTCGGAATCCGCAGCTCCTCCGTCACCACCCTTGCCAGCTCCCGCGGCACCCCCTCCAGCACAATCGCAAAACATCCCGCCTCTTCGAGCGCCAGCGCATCGCCGCGAAGCCGGTCCACCGCCTCCAGCGTCTTGCCCTGCACCTTGTACCCGCCCATCCTGTGCACACTCTGTGGCGTCAGCCCCACATGCCCCATCACCGGAACCTCCGCGCCTACAATGCGCCGCACCAGCTCCACCCGCTCCCGGCCGCCTTCCAGCTTCACCGCCTCGGCGCCCGCCTCCTTCACAAACCGGATCGCATTCGCCACCCCTTCGCGACCATCGGCCTGGTAGCTGCCAAACGGCATATCCGCCACCAGCAGCGCCCTGCGCACGGCCCGCCGAACCCCCCGCGTATACAGCAGCATCTCGTCCAACGTGATCGCAAGCGTGTTCTCCTGCCCTTGCATCACCATCGCCAGCGAATCGCCCACCAGCACCACATCCAGCCCCGCCTCGTCCACCACCCGCGCGCTGGCATAGTCATACGCCGTCACCGAAACAATCGGCTGCCGCAACAATTTCTTCTCCAGCAAAGAGGGAACAGTAACCTTGGCCAGCCCGGCATCGCGCCCCACCGGCGCAATACCCGCCCGCGCAGCCCCAAACCCAGCCCCAGCCCGCGCCGTATCGAACGTAGTCAAACTCATAGCCATCTCCAGTGCAGCTCCGCCGCGCGCCCTCAACAGACAGGCTTTTAGCCGGATGCCGCCTGCCCAGCACCATCCTGGGTCCGCTTAAACCCTACGCCCCCTTCAGCGCACTGGCAACCCAATGGTGCTCATCGGAGCCAGGGTTCATCTCCAGGATGATGCAATCGACGAATACGCGGTTTACGGCGATTGGCCTTTGCAGTTGCACGTTCCTGATCGGTTTCATCGGTGAAGATCGGTGTGAAGCATTCCTTCACCCAGGCAGATCAACGCAGCTTCAACACCTCATCCAGAATGCGCCCCGCCATCTCCACCTTGCTCATCTCCCCAAACTCCACCGCTCCATCCGGCGTAAGAAAGCTCCCCGCGTTCCTCTCGGAATCGAACCCCAGTCCCGCAACCGAAACGTCGTTCACCACCACCGCATCCACCCCCTTACGCGCCAGCTTCTCCCGCCCATTCGCCAGCGCATCTTCGGTCTCGGCCGCAAACCCCACCACCAGCGTCCCCGTCACGCGCTGCTTCACCACCTCCTGCAGAATGTCCTCCGTGCTCTCCAGCTCCAGCATCACCACGCGAGCCTTTTCGCGCTTCATCTTCTGCGCCGCCACGCTCCTCACCCGATAGTCGCTCACCGCCGCGGCCATCACCACCACGCTCGCCTCCAGCAGCCGCCCCATCACCGCCGCGCGCATCTCCTCCGCGCTCACCACGGGCACCATCTCCACACCCGCCGGGCAAGCCAGCCCCGTAGGCGCGCTCACCAGGATCACCTTCGCCCCCCGTGCCCGCGCCTCTGCCGCCACCGCATACCCCATCCTCCCGCTCGACCGGTTCCCGATAAACCGCACCGGATCGATCGCCTCCCGCGTCCCCCCGGCCGTCACCAGCACCGTCTCCCCGGTAAAATCCAGCCCAACTCCTGTCGCGCGTCCCGGCAAGTCTCCAAGCGCCTGCCTCACCGCCCGCACAATCTCCTCCGGCTCCGCCAGCCTCCCCCCGCCCACCATCCCGCAGGCCAGATACCCGTTCCCCGGCTCGATCACCCCCACTCCGCGCCCCCTTAGCGTCTCAATATTCGCTCGCGTCGCCGGATGCTCCCACATGTTCACATTCATTGCCGGGGCCACGATCACCGGCGCTCTCGTCGCCAGAAACATCGTCGAAAGAAAATCGTCCGCCAGCCCCTGCGCAAACTTCGCCAGGGTATTCGCCGTAGCCGGAGCCACCACCACCACCCGCGTCGTCTGGGCCTCCTGTATATGCTCAATCGACGAAACCGAACCGTCGCCGCTCAAGCCCGAGCCCACCCCCGCGTCGTCCCCCCACAGCCCCGTGATCACCTTATGCCCGGAGATCGCCTCAAACGTCAACGGCCGCACAAACTCCTCCGCCGCCTCCGTCATCACCACGTGCGGATCGAACCCCGCATCCTGCAGCAACCGCACCAGCTCCACAGCCTTGTACGCCGCGATCCCCCCGCACACCCCCACCGTCACCTTCAACCCGCTCGCGCTCATACCCGATCCTCACACGTCCCGGCCTGTGCGGAATCCTCTCATAGCCGGGTCCCACTCCGCATCTCCCGATTGACAGCCGTTGCCTCACACCTATACCTTGGGCGTTCGTAAGAAACAATTCTCCCATTGGAATACCCGGCCCGGTCAAGACGCATCCCAAGCCCTCAAGAGGTCCTCTCATGCAACGCATCTCCAATCTCCGCGCCATCGCCGGAAATCAATTCCGCGCATCCTTCCGCACCCCCGTCCGCATCCTGGCCGCCCTGCTCTGCGCCGTCGCCCTCTGCGCTGCCCCCCTGCACGCCCAGCTCTCCACCACGGCCACCATCACCGGCACCGTCACCGACGAGACCGGAGCCGTAGTCCCCGACGCCACCGTCACCATCACCGACCTGGCCACCAAAACCGCCACCGTTCGCCAGTCCAACAGCGACGGCACCTACGTCGTCCCCGGTCTCGCCGTCAGCAACTACGCGGTCTCCATCGCCAAGTCCGGCTTCCAGACCTACTCCGTCACCGGCGTCACCCTCCATCCCGCCGTCACCGACACCGTCAACGGAACCCTCAAAACCGGCGGCGCCTCCACCTCCGTCACCGTCTCCGCCGACGCCGTCCAGGTCGAGACCGCCACCATCGAAAACTCCGCCTCCGTCGACGCCGCCCAGATCAACACCCTGCCCCTCAACGGACGCAACTACCAGGGCCTCTCCAGCCTCATGCCCGGCGTCCAGAACACCTCCGCCGGAAATGCCCTCACCACCGGCGGCCGCTCCACCAACAACGCCCTCTCGGTCAATGGCCTCGCCCAGTCCCGCACCTTCTACGCGCTCGACGGCATCTGGAACGAGAACACCGGCAACATGAACCAGACCTCCGTCATCCCCAATCCCGACTCGCTCGAAGAGGTCCGCGTCCTCCAGAACAACTACAGCGCTAAGTACTCCCTCATGGGAGCCTCCGTCGTCCTGCTCCAGACCAAAAGCGGCGGCAGCAGCTTCCACGGCACCGCATGGGAGTTCCTCCGCAACGACGCCCTCAACTCCAAGCCCTACTTCGCCAACTCCGTCCTCCCCTACAAGCAGAACATCTTCGGCTACACCATCGGCGGCCCCGTCTTCATCCCGAAGATCTACAACACCGATAAGCAGAAGACCTTCTTCTTCTGGAGCCAGCAGTTCGTCATCCTTCACCAGGTCCCAGCCAACCTCACCGGCATCACCCCCACCGCCAACCAGCGCGCCGGCATCTTCACCTCTCCCATCGTCGATCCCAACACCGGCCGTCTCATCACCCCCAACGCCTCCGGCCAGTACGTCATCCCCCAGGGCGAGCTCAACACCAACTCCACCGCCTTCCTCAACGCCGTCTACCCCCTGCCCAACTTCTCCAACGGCAGCAGCACCAACTACATCAACCCCAAGGGCCAGGTCACCAACCAGCGCGACGACGAGATCAAGATCGACCATAACTTCAACCCACGCTTCCACCTCCTCGGCGAGTACCTCGACGAGTACCAGAGCTACGCGCAGAACTCCCTCAGCGGCTCCAACTCCACCTCCGTCTTCGCCACCAACTCCGAGACCGACCTCACCCACAACAAGCTCGCACAGCTCTCCCTCACCTCCATCGTCACGCCCAACATGGTCAACACCACCAGCATCGCCATGAACATCTTCGACCTGGACCTCAACCTCACCGGCACCGCCTTCACCAACCAGGTCCCCGGCTTCAACCCCACCCTGCCCTTCAACGGCTTCCTCTCCAACCGCCTGCCCCTCGTCAGCTTCAGCGGCGGCATCGGGTCGGAAGGCATCGCCGCGGCCCGGCCCCTCACCCACGCCTCCGACCTCGACGACACAGTAGGCGACGACTGGAGCTACCTCCGCGGCCGCCACTATCTCCAGGCAGGCTTCACCGTCGTCTTCAATACCAAGCGCCAGAACGTCTCCAGCGCCACCAACGGCCAGTTCACCTTCTCCGGCAACTTCACCAAACCCGTCACCGGATCCGTCACCCAGGACGACGCCCTCGCCGACTTCCTCTTCGGCCGCGCCACCACCTTCACCCAGACCAGCAACCAGCCCCGCGTGGCCATCCACGGCGCCGAGTTCTCCCCCTACGTCGAAGACCGCTTCAAGATGACCAGGAACCTCACCCTCACCGCCGGTGTCCGCGTCTTCCACATGCCTCTTCCCTATGGGCCGCCGCAGTCCGAGACCAACTTCATCCCGTCCGCCTATAACCCGGCCAATGCCCCCATCGTCAACGCCAGCGGAACCATCACGCCCACCGCAACCTACAACCCGCTCAACGGCCTCATCACCAATGGCACCGGCGGCCTGCCTCCGAACTTCTCCAACAATCACGTCTGGTACATCGGCCCCCTGGCGGGCTTCGCCTGGGACGTCTCCGGCGACGGCAAGACCTCTCTCCGCGGCGGCTACGGCATCACCTACACCCGCATCTTCACCGGCCAGGACTGCTCCTTTGCCTGCGCCACCAACCCGCCCGCCATCCAGTCCTCCAACCTGCAGAACCCCAGCTTCCCCAATCCCGTCGGCACCGGCTCCGCCAAGGCGCCGACCATCAGCGCGCTCACCGCAGCCGACCAGAACATCCAGTCCACCCAGATCCAGACCTACAGCCTCAGCCTGGAGCGCCAGTTCGCCCCTAACTGGATCGCCTCCATCACCGGAGCCAACAGCACCGCCCGTCACGTCGGCGGCCAGTCCAACATCAACCTCGCCCCCGCCTACAGCAACGCCGGCGGCAACTACGACTTCAACCCCGCCATCAACCCCGGCACCACCACGCCCTACGCCTTCGGCCCCTACCCCGGCTATGCGGCCATCAACCAGTACATCACCCAGCAGGGCCAGAACTGGAACGCGCTCGAAGTCAGCCTGCGCCATCCCGTCACCACCAACCTCTTCCTCACCGTCGCCTACACCTACTCGCACGACCTGACGGATGTCAGCAGCGCCACCGGCAGCGCCCTCACCACCGTCGACCCCTACCATCCCTCGCGCTACTACGGCAACGCCGAAGGCCTCAACTTCCCCCACTCCCTAGCGATCACCGCCATCTACAACCTGCCCTACCTTGAAAAAGGACGCAGCCTCAAGAGCTTCGCCTTCGGCGGCTGGAAGCTCTCCGACATCACCACCCTGCGCAGCGGCGTCTCGCTTACCCCGTTCCTCAGCATCTCCCAGCAGGGCAACGCCCTCCGTCCCGACCGCGTCCCCGGCGCCTCCATCCACGGGCCCAGGCTGCGCACGGAATGGTTCAACACCGCCGCCTTCGCCGCCCCCAAACCCGGCTTCTACGGCAACGCCGGCACCGGCAGCATCCAGGGGCCCGGCCTCATCGACTTCGACATGGCCCTCTACAAGGACTTCCACATCACCGAAGGCAACTTCTTCGAGTTCCGCGGCGAGGCCTTCAACGTCTTCAACCACACCAACTTCACCACCATCTCCACCACGCTCGGCTCCAGCTCCTACGGGAACGCCACCGCCGCCACCGACCCCCGCATCCTGGAGGTAGCCCTCCGCTACCACTTCTAACCCTTCCACTGCCGGCGACTCCTCACCCACGCGGTCCACAACGGCCATCCAGCCCTCCACCTCATCGACTGACTCCCACCACCCGCTCCCGCCGCAATCCGCCTTGCCGTTGCCTGTTCCTGATCCGTCGCATCGGTGTAAATCCGCCGTAAGCCTTCCCTCACCGCAGCACATGCTAAACCCACGCACTCACGATCCGCCCCGCCGTCCCCCGCACCCGCAGTCCATCGTCCCGCCCACGGAAGTACCGCGCGTTGACCTCCTCGCGCCCCAGGTCCTCCACCCGCCCAAAGCCCTCCAGCTCCGCCGCCATCTCCTCCGGCGTAAAAAACAACCGAAACGGCTCCCCGGCCAGCGCCACCCGTTCCGCCAGCGAGTCATGCGATCTCCGCTCCAGCTCCGGCAGCGCCTCCCTCGGCTGGCCATAGTCCATCACCACCCCGCTCCCGCCCGGCCGCTCCCGCACAAACGCCAGCGTCGCCCGAAACGCCTCCGCCGTCAGGTAAGGCACCACGCCCAGCCACGCAAACACCGCCGGCGCATCCAGCGCAAACCCAGCCGCTGTTAGTCCACCCTCCAGTGCCTGGCATTCAAAATCCACCGGCACAAACGTCACCGCTCCCGGCACCGGAATGCCATTCCGCGCCAGCATCTCCCGCTTCCACGCCTGCGTCGCCGGATGGTCCACCTCATACACCCGCAATCCCACATGCGGGCTCCTGTACCCAAACGTATCCAACCCCGCCCCCAGCACGCAGTACTGCCGAACCCCGGCACGATACGCCTCCGCCAGGCAATCCTCCGCATACCGGCTCCGCGCCACCAGAAACGCCCGCAAACTCACCGAAAACGGCTTTGCCAGCTTCGTCCGCGTCTTCCCCAGTTCCTCCGCGTACTCCGCCCCCAGCACCCGCACCGCCAGTGGATCGTCGAAGACCAGCGGCCGCGCGTCATACACCTGGTGCGCCGCCCGCCTCAGCGCAACCCGCAGCGCCGTCCCCGATGGCCGCGCCTCATCCATACACCCCATCCTACGGGAGTACCCGTACAGCAGATGTGGTCAAAACCGGTATACAAGTCACGAAGCGACCACGAATAGCCGTCCCCCGCAAACAGGTCTTCGTTTGTTGGGTGACTGAGCGCAGGAGGCCTGTCCGGCAGGACAATTTTGCTTCTACCGAAGGGCATTGCTGAACCCGGCAATATGCCGATACTCTCTAGGCTGACATGCTCATCCTCGCCTCCGCATCTCCCCGCCGCCACGAGCTTCTCACGCAGGCCGGGCTCGCCTTTACGACCGCCTCCGCCGACCTCAACGAAGATCTGCTGCCGGACGAGATTGCCGCCGCCTACGTGCAGCGCCTCGCCGAGGAGAAGGCGCAGGCAATATGGAATCTCCACCAGCGCACAGCTGCGCCGCAGAATGCAGACGATCCTCAGGACCCGCTGATCGTGCTCGGCGCGGATACCTGCGTCGTCAGCGAAGGCCAGATCCTTGGCAAACCCACCAGCGCGGCCGACGCGCGGCGGATGCTGGAGCTGCTCAGCGGACGAACCCACGCCGTGCTCACCGGCATCGCCGCCGTAACGCGCGGCAAGACCGTCCGAGGTGTGGAGATCACGCAGGTCACCTTCAACATCCTCAAGGACGCCGAGATCGCCCGGTACATCGCGACCGGCGAACCGCTCGACAAAGCAGGAGCCTATGCGATTCAGGGCTACGCCGCGCGCTGGATTCCGCGCATCGAGGGCTGCTACTTCAATGTCGTCGGCCTTCCCATCGCCCGTACCCTCGAATTGCTCGACGAGGCACGCGAAGCGGCGTTGGCCTTCGCGCCCGGCCGGTCGGCGGAGCCGGTGGAGTAAGGCCACCGGTCCTGATCCCGGCCAACGGGAGGGCCCATGCAGCCATCGCGCCCAGACCGGTATACAAGTCACGAGGTGACAGCGCGAATCGGGGTCAGCCGCCTTACCCGACACTCGCGATCATGGCGGCTAGCAAAGCCGTCCGGGGCGCCAGGTGCGCGATCGCGACAGACTCGTGTGCCGCGTGCGCCCCGTCGCCTACCGCTCCCATGCCGTCGAGCGTCGGAATTCCCAGAGCCGCGGTGAAGTTGCCGTCGGAGCCGCCGCCAGTCGCTGCCTCGTCCAGTGTGAACCCAAGCTCCGCCGCCAGCGCACGTGCCTTCCTGAACAACGCGACGGTGCCTGCCTTGCGTTCCATCGGCGGCCGGTTGATGCCGCCGGTGATCTTCAGGGTGCAACGCGGGTCCGAAACCTTCAGGCTGCGGAAGAGCCTTTCGACGTAGGCCGCGTCCCCTGCCCGGGCGATCCGGACGTCGACCTCGGTGTGCGCCTCCGACGCGATGACATTGGACCGTGTTCCACCAGCTATCACACCGCAATTTACCGTCAAGTTACGCCCCGGATTTGTGAAGCCGGAGATGGTCTGGACGACCTTTGCCAGTTCCAGCACCGCCGAATGGCCCTTCTCGAAGTCCACGCCGCTGTGTGCCCCGATACCCGTAACCTGCACAAAATAATGGCCTACTCCCTTGCGAGCCGTCTTGTACGCAAGCCCCTGCGCGGGCTCCAGGACGAACACCGCGGACGCCTTCATCGCCAGCCGCTCTGTAATCGCCCGCGACACCGGACTCCCCACCTCCTCATCGCTGTTCAGGAGCAGGGTGACAGGAGGTAAGTCAAACTTCTGTAACGCACTTAGCGCCGTCAGCGCCATTGCCACACCGGCCTTCATGTCGAGCACGCCAGGCCCCCAATACCTCCCATCGGCCTCGCGCCACGGCATCGTTGCCAGCGTCCCGATTGGCCACACCGTGTCCAGATGGCCGAGCAGGAGCACCGGTTTGCGGGTAGATCGAACAGGGCCGAAGCGGAGTTCAAGCACATCGCCGAATTCCTTCTGTTTATGCCGCTTGGACCGGCTACCCAGGCGGGCGGCAATCCGCTCGATCAGGTCCGCCGCGCGGTTAACTGCTGCTCTGTCTTCACTTGGCGACTCCACGCGGACCAGGTCCTCAAGGGTTGCCCGCATACCCTCGCCGCGGGTCTCCACGTCACGCACAAGCTGCTTCAGGTCCATGGACGGATGCTATAGCAGCGAAACGGGTTAGTCACCCCTTCCCGAAGAGATTCCGGCACAAAGTGTTGCAGATTTACCACACCAGTCCGAGCTTTTGTAACTGTACTGTTGAATTTGCAGTGTGGACGCGAACCACTCGGGGACCTTCATTCGTGGCATTCGAAGCTCATTTTGAGCAGACAATCCGGTCGGAGATCGAGTTCAGCGGAGTCGGGCTGCACAGCGGGGCAGCGGTTTCCATGCGGCTGATACCGGCACCCGCTGGATCGGGTATCGTCTTTAGACGCACGGACTTGGACAACTTCGAGATAGCTGCGATTGGCCGCAATGTGGCCAAGGTAAGCTACGCGACCAGCCTGATGCGGCAGAGCGTGTTGATCCAGACGACGGAACATCTGCTGTCGGCGTTGATCGGTTTCGGCGTCGATAACGTGATTGTCGAGGTGGACAATCTTGAGGTGCCGATCCTGGACGGAAGCGCATTGCCGTATGTGCAAGCCTTTCAATCCACGGGACTTAAGCAGCAGAGGCGAAAACGCGAGTACCTGAAAATTTTGCGCGAGATCGAGGTGCGGGACGGCTCGAAGTTTATCGGCGTCTATCCTGGCTCCGGGTATGGTATTCAGTACGCCATCGACTTCCCGCAACCCATTGGTTATGAGACGTTTACCGGAGATCTGGCGGTGGGAGACTACATCAATTTAATCGCTCCGGCGAGGACGTTCGGGTTCAAGGAAGACGAGCCGATGTTGCGGAATATGGGGCTGATCCGTGGCGTTTCGGACCGGAGCGCCATCATTATCTCGCGCCAACGTATTGAAAATGGGCCACTTCGGTTCTCCGACGAGTTTGTGCGACACAAGGTCCTGGACCTGATCGGGGACCTTGCGCTGGCGGGACGCAGGATTCAGGGGCGGGTGGTAGCCGAGCGGGCCGGCCATGCCATGCATACTGCTCTTGTGCAACGACTTATGCGGGACCGCTCGGCGTGGGAGCTGGCCCACGGATATGACGAGGTGGTGGAGCCTCCCCGGATGGCCGCCCATCTCCAGGCTGCCGTGGTTTAGCGTTTTCCGTGTTGCGAAAACGTGGTACTTATATGGAAAAAATTGACGCCGTGTGGACATTTGTGTGGCTGGCGTTTGTGGTGGACGAGCAGGCGGGAGAATGAGTGGCGGAGTTGGCGGCGATTGCGTTGGGATCGAACCTGGAGTCGAGCTTCGGCGACCGGCGCGCGAACCTGATGGAGGCGGTGCGGCGGGTTGGCGAGATCGGGACGGTAAAGGCTGTCTCCTCGTTCTACGACACGGCGCCGGTCGGCTACGTGGAGCAGCCAACGTTTTTGAATGGCGCGCTGCTGCTCGAAACCGATAGGACGCCCGTGGAGCTGCTGCGCGGTCTGGCGGCGGTGGAGAGAGCGATGGGGCGCGAGCGTGCCGGGGCGATGGCGAAGGGTCCGAGGGTGATCGATCTGGACCTGCTGCTCTATGGATCACTTGGATCGGGGGTGATGAGGACGGACGAGCTGACGTTGCCGCACCCCGCAATGCACGAGCGCAGGTTTGTGCTGGAGCCGCTGGCGGAGATTGCGCCCGAGATGGTGCACCCGGTGTTCGGATTGACAGTGCGGGAGATGCTGGAAAAGCTGCGGGCGTCGTAAGAGTGCGGTTTTGCGAGAGCGCAACTCGGACGGGCGTCCTGCCGGACGGGCCTCGTAGGCCTGGTCACCCCACAAACGAAGACCTGTGTATGCACCATCAAATGCCGGGACTAAACATCTAGAACGACAATCGCGCTCCGAACTGGAACTGGCGCGGGTCGGAGGCGGCGGTCTCGGCGCCCGCGGCGGTGTACAGCAGATTCACGTCGAGCACGTTGTTTTTGTTGATCAGGTTGAAGGCGTCCGCCGTGACCTGCAGGGTCAACTGGTGCGTAAATGTGAAGCTTCTCGCGATGCGCAGATCGGTGAAGACGGTATACGGTTTGACCGCGTGATTGCGCGGCAGGTCGCCGTTGAAGTAGCTGCTGTTCGCGCTGGCCGTAACAGGCGCATCGGCATAGCAGGGCAGGTTGAAGAATCCGGTGGGCGAGTAGCGCGAGGCAACCGGAGCCGTTCCGCAGCTTGTAGTGCCGCTGTCGGCCGTGACAATGTTGGGCCGGTCGGTCAGCGGGTCGAAGTCGAAGTTGGTATCTGTGCCGGTGAGGATGTTGAACGGCCGGCCGGAGGAGACCTCGAAGATGGGCGCGACCGTCACACCCGAAAAGACCGCGGGCACGAAGCCCGAGCCGCCCAGATGGCCGGAGTTGTAGACGCCCGATAAGACGAAGCGGTGCCGCTGGTCGAAGGTCGAGTTGCTGCGCTCGGCGTTCGGGTTCAGGTTATTCTGTGGCGCGTCCGAGGTGGAGACTACATCGGTCGAGTCGTCGATGGCATGCGACCAGGTGTAGCTGAAGAGGAACTCGTACTTGGCCGAGTAGCGCTTTCGCAGGTTGATGCTGAGGGCGTTGTAGTCCGACGTGCCGGTGGTCAGGTTCGGCGTCATGTCTCCGAACGGTATGGGCAGGCCCTTGCCGAGCCCATCGGCGGAGGCGATCTCGCTGGCCAGCGCGACACACTGGCCCGCGCCCTGGCTGGCCAGGAAAGGCGCGAGGGAGGCATTCAGGCCGGAGGGCCGGAAGAAGTTCAACACGGGCGCCGCGACATACGGCCCTGTGGGACCGACGCCGCAGGGATTGACCGGAGCTCCAGTGAGCGGGTTGGAGCCGGTCGCGACGGTCAGGGGATTCGACGTGGCGCTCGCGGTGCCGGGCTGCGCCGTGCCTGCCTTCACCGCGTTCACGGCGTTGCGCCAGTTGGCCACCAGCAGTTGCGGGTTCACCGGATTCACGTTGATGGGACGGTTGAGGTGCCGCCCGCCGGTCGAGGTGTAGGCGATGTTCAGCGAGAGATCGTGGCCCAGGTCCTGCTCGACGCCGAAGGAGATCTGCTGCACGTACGGGGTGACGTAGTGCAGGTCCGCCGGCAGCCCCGAGGGCAGGATGGCCAGAGGAAAGCCCGTGGCGAGGAAGTTCTGGTTGACGAACTGCGAGTTCGAATTGTTGGGGTCGAAGCGCTGCTGGCCGGGAAGGTAGTTGAGCCCGGCGGCGAGAGGCCCAAGGCAGTTGGCGTTGTTCAACGAACCCTGAAAGGTGTTGGTCGCGTTCAGGTTCGCGGTCGGGTTGAGGGTGCTGGCCGCGGTGCAGGGCGAGCCGCCCGCGAGGATCACAAGCGGCACCTGCGTGGAGTTGAACACGCTCGACTGCGACTCCAGGTTGCCCGGGGCGCGGTCGTAGAAGATGCCGTAGCTGGCGCGAACGACGGTCTTCGTGTCGCCGCGCAGATCGTACGCGAGCCCGATGCGGGGCGCGAAGTTGGAGTCCTGAAGGCGGATGCCCTCGCGGATGCCGTAGGCTCGTTCGGCCGCGTAGGTATTGGGGTTCAGCGCGCCCTGCGTAGGAAAGGCTTCGATGTCGTAGCGCAGCCCGGCGTTGACTGTAAGGCGACTGGTCGCGCGCCAGCTATCTTCGAGGAACGCGCCGAGCACCTTCAGGTCGTACTTGTACACCGTCTGGCCGATGCCCTGCGCGAACGACTGCGGCACGCCCAGCCCATAGGCCTGGATCGGCGAGAAGCCCGGCAGGCCCGCCAGCGCAGGCGATACGTCGGTGGCATTCAGGGCGGCGAAGGTGTAGTCGCCGCCGCCGTAGAGCTGGCCCTGCTTCAGGTTGATGGGGATGTAGCGCAGGTCGACGCCGGTCTTGAAGGTGTGGCCGCCGCGCGTGTAGGTGAAGTTGTCCTGCAACTGGCTCTGGTCTTCGATGCGGTCGACGACCGAGAACGGCGTCTTGCCGAAGTACGCGAACCCCGGGATATTGACCGCGACACCGTTGCCGCCCGGCGAGTTCGAGTTGGCGAAGCGGACGGGGTGGCGCGCGAACTGGAAGCGCAGCTCGTTGACCTTGTTGCTGCCCAGCAAATACGTGTGCTGGCCCGCGATGGCCCAGTCGTGGAGGCTCTGGGTCGCGGTGCGCGAGAACGAATTTTCGCCAAGGTTCTGGTTGGCCGCGCTCTCCTGGATGCCGCTGATGAAGCTTGGGCTGGCGCTGCCGTGCAGGACGAGCTGCTGGTTGCCGGTCAGCTTGTGGTCGATGCGCAGCGAGTAGATCTCGGTCTTCTCGGAGATGGGGAAGTTGCCGATGAGGCTGTTGAGCGCGGTGTAGGAGCCCGGCGTCGCCTGCCCGGAGGTGACGAAGTTGTTCGCCCCGATGGTGGGCTGGAGGAATGCGGGATTTTTGCCTGTAACCGCCAGCGAAGAGCTCGACCCGACCAGCGCAATGTATTGTTGAATGCCCGGCGTGGCTGCCGGCGCCCCGGCGAGAAACGCCTGCTGCTGGGGAGTTCCCTGGATCGTGAGACTCCCCGCCGGCGCTCCGAAGTATTTGCTGACATCGATGTTCGAAAGGCCGAAGTTGTTCGCGCCGATATCCGAGAAGCCGCTCTCCTGCCGGCGCGTGATCTCGGTCGAGAAAAAATAAAATGTCTTGTCCGGGATGATCGCTCCGCCGACCGTGAAGCCGGCCTGAACGCGGGTGTACGCGGGCTGGTAGACGGTCGAAAACGGGTTGGTCGCCTGCAGGTAGCGGTTGCGCAGGAAGGCGAAGGCGCTCGCGTGAGTCGCATTTGTGCCTGATTTGGTTACGATATTCACCACGCCCCCCGACGCCCGACCGTACTCCGCCGCGAAGCCGTTGGTGATGATCTGGAACTCCTGCACGGCATCCTGCGAGACCGTCGTCCGCGTGCCGCCGGAGATGTAGTCGCCCGCATCCACGCCGTCCACGTTGATGGAGTTCGACCGCGCACGCACCCCGCCGAAGTTCAGCCCGGAGGTCGGGATCGCCCCCACCGCCGGAGCCGCGTCGCGCGCAATCTGCGAGTTGGTCAGGGTGAAGTTGATATAGTTGCGGCCGTTGGTCGGAAGATTCTCGATGCGGTCCTGGTCGATCGTGGTGGACTGCGAGCTGCGCTGCGCCTCGATCAGCTCCGCGCCCGAGCTGACCGTCACCGTCTGCGAACTGCCCACCGTCAGCGAGACCGGAAGCTCCGCCTGTTCGCCGGTGGTAAGTACGACGTTCCGGCTGACGAACGTGTTGAAGCCCGTGTAGGCCGCGGTTACCGTGTAGGTGCCGGGCGGCAGTTGCAGAAGCTGATACTCGCCCTGGCTGTCGCTGACGGCCGTACGCGTGATGCCCCGGGAGGCGTCGGTCGCGGTGATCGCCACATTCGGGATCACCGCGCCGGTCTGGTCGTGTACGGTGCCGTTCAGTTGCGCGGTGGAGATGTTCTGGCCGTGCAGCGGGGCTGCGAAGAGACACGCAAAAAAAACCAGCGCGACAATACGGTGCGGCGAGACAAGCCGCGAAATTCGCGTGAACATGGCCGAGGCTCCTATACGCCCGGCGCCGCCCGGACAAGTTTCGCAGCGCGCCGAAGGGCAATCTGGGTGACGCGATGTTCTACATGAATGAGCATTCAGTACGCAAGCGGTTCTCCATTACATGTAATTGAGTCCTCATCCCGACCAACGGGAGGTCCCATGCAGCCATCGCGCCCAGACCGGTATACAAGTCACGAAGTGACCGCCCCGCGCGGAGCGGGCCCGTCCGGCAGGACATCTTCGCGGTGGTTACTGCGTCAGTTGCGTGTAATACCGAGCCGCGGGCCTTCCGGCGTTTGGATTCCCCAGGCCATGCGCGGGGTGTTGTGCGCGAGGCCGACGCGGCCATCCGGGCCCAGCAGGATGATCCCGCCGTGTCCGCCAAGACGGTTGTACAGGTAGTCGATGGCGGCCTGGGCGGAGGCCTGCGGAGACTCGCCCGCGGCAACCCGGTCCACCGCCCATTTGCCCAGGACCAGCTTCATGATCGGCTCGCCCCAGCCGGTCAGCGAGACCGCCGCCGAGAGATTGTCGGCATAGCACCCGCACCCGATCAGAGACGAGTCGCCAACCCGCCCGGGAGCTTTGTTCAACGTGCCGCCGGTGCTGGTCCCCGCGGCGATGTTTCCCTGCATGTCCAGCGCGACGGCCCCTACGGTATCGTGCGAATCCAAAGATGCCACAGCCTCTGGATCCAAAGTGTCTGGATGCAAACTGCCGGAGAACGTCTCATCGCGCAGTCCGGCGCGTTCATCTCTCTGCGCCTTGTAGAGCCTCTCCTGCTCGCGCGGAATCACCAGCTCCATGTTGTCGCACAGCGCCATGCCGTGCTGCCGGGCAAACCGCTCCGCCCCGGTCCCCACGAAGTAGACATGCGGTGAACGGTCGAGCACCAGGCGCGCGGCGCGGATAGGATTCCGCAGCCGCTCCACGCAGGCCACGCCGCCCGTGCGCAGGTTTTCGCCGTTCATCAGCAGCGCGTCCATCTGCACGCGGCCATCCTGGGTCAGGAACGAGCCGCGCCCCGCGTCGAAGGTCTCGTCGTCCTCCATCACGGCGACCGCGGCCTCGACCGCATCCACCGCCGACCCGCCTTGTTCGAGCAGCGCATACCCGGCAGCCAGCGCATGGGCGATGCCTTGTTCGTGGGCGGCGATGGCCTCGTCGGGCATGGCCCAGGCTCCGCCGTGGATCAGGAGGACGGGTTGGTTCTTCATGGTTGTTGCCTTTTTCTCTTCCGCATTCCGCACAGGTTCGGCGCTCATTTCGTTTGTGCCGCCAGCTTCCTGCGCTCGGTTTCGAGGTACGTATACCGGATGCGGTGGATGACGGTGAGCGTGGCGAAGAGGGCAAGCACCCACAGCGCGGGAGCCATCACGCCCCAGCGATTGAACAGCGCCCCCAGGATGACGCAGACGATGCGCTCGGGCCGCTCCATAAAGCCCACCTTGCAGCTTCCGATCAGGCTCTCGGCACGCGAGCGGGTGTAGCTCACCATCACGCACGCCGTCATCACAAAGGCTACCAGTCCGACATAAAACAGCCGGTTGCCGCGCGCATAGAAGATCAGCAGCCCGAAGAAGATGGCGACATCGGAGTAGCGGTCCATCACGGAATCGAAGAACGCGCCGAAGACCGAAACCTGGTTCGTCTTGCGGGCCACCCGACCATCCACCATGTCGAAGACGCCGGCCCCGATGATGATCAGTCCGGCATAGAAGAACATCCGGTTGGCGTTATATCCCCGCGCAAAGCCGAAGAAACATGCCGCCACGATGTTGATCACCAGGCCGATGAAGGTAAGCATGTTCGGCGAGATACGGGTCAGGGCGAGACCGTTGACGATCTTCTGCAGCAGCCAGCCGCTGCCTTTGCCGAAAGCGCTTGTCCAGGTCAAAAAACTTGCCTCTCGTATAGAAAAAATCAGGAGAAAATCGGAAAACAGCTCCGCGTTGCCGCTACCTTGATATCACGCTCGAAGCCCGGGTGATACCAATCGTCCTGCCAGAGTTGGCGTCCTAGACTTCCTCAGCCGCGTCATGACCCAAATCATGGATCGTGAGCAGCTTCAGAATCTCCAGCTCGCGCTTGCCGTTCGGCGTCACCACCGTCGCGACCTCGCCGATCTTCTTGCCCAGCAGCGCGCGCCCGATCGGGGAGGTCGTCGAGATCAGCCCCTTGGACACGTCCGATTCCTCGCTGGTCACAAGCTGGTACTTGATCTCCTCGTCCTTGCTCGAATCGAAGACCGTCACGGTCGAACCGAAGCCAACCTTGTCGGCGGGAATATTCACCAGGTTGACCATGGCGAGTTCGCCCATGCGCTTCTTCAACTGGCCAAGCCGCGCATTCACGAATACCTGCCGCTGTTTGGCCATGTGGTACTCGGCGTT
Organism: Edaphobacter sp.; assembly: GCA_965277265.1. Taxonomy (GTDB): domain Bacteria; phylum Acidobacteriota; class Terriglobia; order Terriglobales; family Acidobacteriaceae; genus Edaphobacter. Next base: position 2,180,064 of record CBDICF010000003.1, on the reverse strand, counting down.
TTCGCTCAGGTCGCCCAGTGCGACGGCCTTCTTGATCTCCGCCGGAAGCTCGGTGGTCAACTCGTGCTCCAGCAACTTGATCTCTTCTGCGAGCCTCTTTTTTACTTGTTCTGGCATGGGGCCTTCCGGGATGCGAAACGTGCATGCGCGCAGGTCTTCGTGCCGCAGCCTGTTAAACTCAAAGCTCGATTATACGACGCAGCGAGCTCCAGCCGCACCCCGCAAGCGGCTACCAAGCCCTTCAGGAGGGATGCCGCTCGTCCGGCGAGGCGTAGTGCTCGGCAATCTCCGAGGCCGTAATCCTGATGTTCGAGCTTGACTCGATCAGTCCGGCGATCGCCTCATCCGACATCCCGCGTCCTCGCAGCGCCTCGATCTCATCGCTGATCATCCCCACAAACGCCTCAACCGGAAACATCTCCGCACCAAGACCGGCCGCTTCACGCAGCGCCTTCTGCGCCCGGATCGCCTCTTCGACGGGATAGTCTCTCATCTTGCATCCTCCGCATTCTTTCGCGAGCGATTCGTATCTGCACAGTGACTATACAACCGATCGTGGGGGGAAAGTCGGACGATGCGTCCGCAGTCTTCAGGCCGGCTGCGCCGCGAGGATCCCCACCATCAAGCTGTCTCCCGAAGTCGACAGTACCTGGCGCAGCGCAAATCCCGCCGGTTCGAGGAGAGCCTTCCATTCCCGTTCGCTGCGTTCTTTGCCGCCAGTGACCGCCAGCATGTTCAGGTCGCTCATCAGGCGTCCTTCAAGCTGCGGATCGGCATGGGAGACCAGCGGAGGCAGGATAAATTCCATGATGAGCAGGTGGCCGTCCCGTGGCATGACGACACGGCAATTTTTGAGGATAGCGATCGCATCTTCGTCCTTGTATCCGTGCAGAACATGTTTGAGCATGTACGTGTCGGCTCCATCCGGGACCGATTGAGTCAGATCGGCGACAATCAGCTCGCATCGGGAAGAGAGATCCCCTGCTGCGAAACGAGCCTGGGCTGCAAGAATGCTGGCTTCCCGGTCGACGAGCATGCCGCGCAGGTGGGGGTGAAGTCCGAGCACGGCCGCAAGCAGAGACCCGCCTCCACCGCCGACATCCGCGACGACCCTGGCCCCTGAAAAATCCCATGCCTGGGCAAGAGGCAGATACTCTTCGGCAGGAGCGGTACCCATCACGGCACGAAAGATCGCACCAGCTTCCGGATCCTGCGACCAGCGCGAAGGCACATTCGGGTCGCGCACCTGGGAGGCCGGCTTGCCCGTTCGCACGCAATCGGTCAGCAGGGACCAGCTATCGGCGAGCAGGTCCGCCCAAAAGACAACGGATGGCCACGCGGACTGAGGCGCATCCTTGCGAAGGGGTTCGCCGAAGGGGGTCAGGCGAAACTGCATGGGCGCAGTCTCTATCGTGACACCGATGCCGGCGAGCGCACGCAAGAGACGGTACAAAGCCTGGGGATCAGCCTGGCAGGCTGCCGCGATATCCTCGACGCTGCGTTCAGCATCGCCCAGGGCGTCCGCAACTCCCAGCCGCGCAGCCGCGCAAAGGACTCGGCTGCGAGAATAGGCCATCGCCATCTCCACCAGCGCTGCGTTTTGAGTGACATTCCCGATACCGGCTGTGATTTCAGTCATGTTGTCCTCCTGTTCTTTAGAGTCGCGGCCTCTCCGTTTCGGATGTCCTGGAGCGGATTTCGAATCGGGTAGACACCTAAAGGCGTCCTGCCGGACGGGCCTCCTGCACTTAGTCACCCCACAAACGAAGACCTTTTTGTGGGGCCCCGATTCGGCGGTCACTTCGTGACTTGTATACCGGTCTTGACCGCATCTGCTGTACAGGCCCTCCCGTTGGCCGGGATGAAGACCGATACCGTCGCGCCGTAAAATGATCGGAGCGGCCCGTCGGCACACATCGGCGATCCACCCGAAGGAGGAGCGTACATTTGAAGTTCTTCAGCATCCTGTTTCTGCTTCTTCTCGTCGTCGCAGCCGCGGCCGGCATCCTCATTTACGTCCCTTACGGCCCCTCGTCCGAGACCTTCGTCGATATCGCCCCCGGCACCGGCACCCCGGCCATGGCCGCGCAGTTGCAGCACAGCGGCATCATCCGCAGCCAGTACGCCTTCGACGTCCTGCGCGTCATCGAAGGCGTAAAGAAAGGAGGCACCCTCAAGGCCGGCGAGTACCGCTTCGACCACCCCGCATCCGCCTCCGAGGTCTACGCCCGGCTGCTCCGCGGCGACGTCTACACCCGCACCGTCACCATCCCCGAAGGCTTCAACCTCTTCGATGTTTCCCACGCCGTGCAGGCCGCAGGTCTCGGTTCGAGCGCCGCCTTTCTCGCCGCCGCGCGACAGCACACCGAGCTGATCGCAGCCTGGCTGGCCGTGGGGGAGCATCCCGCCTCGCTCGAAGGCTTCCTCTTCCCCGACACCTACCACTTCTCGCGCCACACCACGCCGCTCCAGATGCTGACGGCCATGGTGCGCCGCTTCCGCCAGGAGACCGCGCCGCTCGGCCTGACCCAAGCCGGAGCGCACGACGTCTTTCGCACCGTGACCATGGCCTCGCTGGTTGAAAAAGAGGTGAGCCAGGATGCGGAACGTCCTCTGGTAGCAGGAGTCTTCCTCAACCGCCTGGCGAAGGACATTCCCCTCGCCACCGATCCCACGGTCATCTACGCGGCATTGCTCGACGGCCGCTGGCGCGGGACCATCTATGCCTCTGACCTGCAGTCGCCCTCGCCGTACAACACCTACAGGCACACGGGCCTTCCGCCGGGTCCTATCTGCAATCCCGGACTGGCGGCGCTGCGTGCGGCCATCTCTCCCGCGCAGACCGACTATCTCTACTTCGTCAGCGACGCCGCGGGCCACAGCCGCTTCTCCGCCAGCCTGAAGGAGCACGCCGAGCAGGTGCAGTCCTACCGCAAATCGCAGAAGCGGTGAGCGTCAGCCTTGAGCTCCGAGCGTTAAAACCCCCTTGCATCCGTTCTTATCCGCGAAATCCGCGGTCGAAGTCTTCGCCCCTGATCGGCGGACGTCCGTGCCATCGGTGAAGATCGGCGGTAAGCCCCCTCCACTCGGCACAGCAGCTATGGCGATTCTCCTGTGGGTTTATAGCGTGGCTTGAAGATCATGGTCGTTTTCTCTCAAGGAAAACGACACTCGTTCCAATCATCCACTCCACAGCAACAGGAGAATCGCCCTAAAACGCGCTGACGCCCTCTTCGATCACAAGCTCGTCGACGCTGATATTCATCGCCTCTCCGAGCTTCTTAAAGTCGTCCTTCCACTCCACCGGCCAGTCCTTCCGGTCGGCCCTTCGCAACAGGTCGTTCCAGATGTTCTGCGCCTGCCAGATGTTCACCTCGAACGGCATCGCATGGATGGCGCCGTTGATCGTCAGCGCGGTCGCAAGCGCTTCGTGGGCATCGGGGTCTCCTGGTACCGAGGCCTCCAGCCGAACCATCGCGCGCTTCATGCGCTGTCCGGCCGTAAAGCCAAGCAGCGGCGCGTCGAGCGGAATCTGGTCCCGGATGGCGCGGTTCAGCAGCGTTCCCACCAGCTTCGGGTCGAACGCCTCGGCTTCGATCGCCTGGCGCAGACTCGCGTTAATCGCAAACCGTGCGGCGGAGGCGAGCGCGGGCGGCGCGGTCATGCCGGTCTCGGTGAGGAAGTGCAGCAGCGAGGCGTGGTCCTCGTAGATCTTGCGCAGCGACTCTTCCATCTCGGAGATGGTCTGATTCAGGATCGTGTTCAGAATGCGGTGCTGCTCGTCGGCGAACAGCGAGGTCAGCGAGTACGCCGTCTCGCCGAAGAAGCGATCGATCAGCCGGATGATCTCCGGCAGATTCGCGCGGCGGATGGCGACGCCGATCTCGGCCGAAAAGGCGGCAAAGGCGGCCAGCGCCTTGGGATCGGCGGAGGTATAGCGCTTCACCGCGGCGGAGATATTCTGGTCCCCGAGGTGCAGGACCGCGAAGCAGATCTCCTCGAGCTCCTCCGTAATGCACGAATAGATCAGCGCGCGTCCCAGCGCCACGCGGCCCCGGCCGGAGTTGAACATCTCCTGACTCTCGCGATGCACGTCGAAGCAGAACAGCTCGCCATGCTCCGGGTAGGCGTTGAAGATCGAGCTGATGGCGTAGTGCGCTCCCACCTGCTCCAGCCCGATGCGCATCGGGATCACGTAGCGGCGATACACCTCCGCGCCGTCGCCGATCTCGGGCACATTGCTTTTGGCTTTGGCCAGCAGGTCGAGAAAGCCGGCCTCCAGCGCCGCGCCCTCCGCCCCGAACAGCTTCGCCGCAAGCTGCAGCACGCGTCCCGCATAGGCGATGATCTGCACCGTTTCGATGCCGGAGATCTCGTCGAAGAACCAGCCGCAGCTCGTGTACATCAACTGCGTGTGGCGCTCCAGCTCCATCAGCTCCAGCGCGAACGTCCGCTCGGTGTGCGAGAGCGGATGCGTGGCGTGCTCGTCGAGGAATCCGTTCACCGACTCCGCGGAGCGATCGAGCACAACCCGCACGTAGCCATCGCGAGCGGTCCAGAGGTCCTTGAAGAGCGGTCGCCCATACTGCTCGGCGAGCGGCGCCGTCCTGTCGCGCAGGTAGTCGAGCGCATCCCGCAGGGGACCGCGCCACTCCTGGTTCCAGCCCGCGTGGCCGCCATTGCAGCCGCAGTTCGACCGCCAGCGCTCCACGCCATGCACGCAGCTCCACGAGGTGTCTTCGGCGACCTCCGCCTCCCACTTCGGCGGAAACTTCTCCAGGAACTCGCCGTAGTTGGTCAGCTTCGCCTCTCCACCTTCTTCAATCCAGTGCATCGCATAGGAGAGCGCCATCTCGCCATGTTTGTGGTGGTGCCCGTAGCTTTCGCCGTCGGTGGCGACATGCGAAAGCTGCGCCGTCTCGGGATCGCCCGGAGTAGCGGGATGGAAGCCCGAGAGCAGCCGCCGGCCGAAGTCCTCCCCGCTGTTCAGCAGGCCCTCGAACGCAATCGCGCGCGAGTTCGGCCCATCGTAGAAGAAGACCGCGATGCTGCGGCCCTCGTCCAGCCGGACAGTGTACGGATGCGTAGGATCGACGTTCGCGTTGGGTGTGAGCGTCCAGGCCGGCTCGGTCGCGGCTTCCTCATCGGCAGCCGGGGCCGTGGACTCCGTCGGCGCCGATACTTCGGCTTCACTCTCCAGCGTGCGGACCCGCGCACACTGCACCGGCGCGAGCACCGTAAATTTGATCCCCTCCCGCGCCATCAGGTCGAGTACGCTGCGGTTCACCGCCGTCTCCGCCAGCCACATGCCCTCGGGCTTGCGGCCGAAGCGATGCTCAAAGTCGGCAATCCCCCAGCGTATCTGGGTCAACGCGTCCCGGCGGCTGGCCAGCGGCATGATCACGTGGTTGTACACCTGTGCGAGCGCCGAGCCGTGCCCGCTGTACCGATGCGCGCTCGCCCGTTCCGCGTCGATGATCATGCGATACGTGCGCGGCGCCTTATCGCTCAGCCAGCTCAGCAGCGTCGGGCCGAAGTTGAAGCTCATCCGCCCATAGTTGTTCATGATGCGGATGATCTCGTCCTGCTTGTTGGTGATCCGCGACGCGCCGTTCGGGGCGTAGCACTCGGCGGTGATGCGGTCGTTCCAGTCGTGATACGGCGCGGCGGAGTCCTGCACCTCCACCGTCTCCAGCCAGGGATTCTCCCGCGGCGGCTGGTAGAAATGGCCATGCACGCAGATAAAGCGCGGACTCGCAGCCGGAAGCGGTGCGGTTGGAGCGGATGATTTGGAAGCTGCTTTGGTCTTGGCCATAGATACCTGTTAAAGGATATCGCGCGCCAGACTCTTCAGCCCACGGTATGTTGCAGCCGGACTGTCAAGCGTCGAGCATCAAGCGTCGAGCGTCATTCGCATCAATGATCTCAGCCCGGTTCCGGCGCGGGAGGTTTTTTCGCAGCCAGGTCGCAGGCCCGCCACAGATACCAGCTCGCCACCGAACACCACGGCTCCCACTTCTTCGCGCGCCGCCGCATCACGTCCGGCTTCGGCAGCAGGTCGGGCGTCACCTTCTGCCCCGCCTTCAATCCCTGGAACGTAAGCGCGAATCCCTTCCGCACACCGTAGTCGTCCACCGGCAGCACATTGGGACGGCCAAGCCGGAAGATCAGAAGCATCTCGACCGTCCACCGCCCGATGCCCCGGACCTGCGTCAGGTGCTCGATGATCGCTTCGTCGGACATGCGGCGGATGCGCGCCAGCGTAGGCACGGTGCCGTCGACCGTCTTCGCGGCGAGGTCGCGCAAAGCCAAGCTCTTATTATGCGACAGTCCCGCGGCGCGCAGATCTTCGTTTGGGCAGTTCAGCAGATGCTCGGGGCTGGGATGCTCCAACCCGCACACCGGGGCGAAGCTCTCGATCAGCCGCCGATGGATGGCCGCGGCGGCCTTGCCATGGAGCTGCTGGTAGATGATGCTCTCCACCAGCGCCTCGAACGGCGACTGCGCGCTCGCAACCCTCAGCGTGAACGGCCCGGCTCGTTCGATCAGACGTCCCAGCCTGGGATCGGCCGCCGAGAGCACGCGACAGGCAAGAGCCGAATCATAGCGAGGAGCGCGCGGACTGTGGAGCGGACGAGGCATCGTTCGACCCTATCGTATCCCCGATGCCGCCCGGACGTATTGTCCGGCAACGCGCGGCCCACTGGACGCATACCCCGCGCAGGGAACAATTCGGACTGGAACGGTTCGCATTTACAAGAGCAATACCTTTCGGGCAGGGTAGATGTTGTGGCAAATCCCCCCTCAAGCGAAGCTGTGCACGACATGTTGTGCAGGCCATTTCATGGGGGGTTCGATAATCGGATGTGATGGGTAAAAAAACGGTTGCGAGCCGCGGCGAAGCAGTTTGGGACGGCTTTTCCGCTGCTATACTCGGAGTTTCTTAGAGAAGAATTCCAGGCCGGTCCGAACGCGGACGCCTGATCCCGCCGATTCGTGACCCGTCAGGAACGCTCGGCACAGCAGTTGGACGAAGCACAACCCCGGCGCACAACCCCGGACAGCAACTTCTCAAACCTGGCTCAGGTGTGGCCCAGGAAATGCAGAGGAAGCAGGAACGCACTCATGGCGCAAGTTTTTGACCGCAGTTCGAACGCGCTGGCTCGATTCAGCCTGGTCTTGACAGGTGTGATCGTCATCGCGCTCGGCGTAACTCTTAACGAGCTGCAGCGATCGCCGTGGGTGACGCGGCAGGGCCAGCGGCCGGATCAGCCGATACCCTTCAGCCACAAGCACCACGTGGAGGGCCTCGGCCTGCAGTGCCAGTACTGCCACACCCAGGTGGAGAAGGCGGCCTATGCCGGCATACCCCCCACCAAGACCTGCATCAACTGCCACGCGCAGATCTGGACGAATGCGCAACTGCTGGAGCCGGTGCGTCAAAGCTGGGCGACGGGAGCTTCCATCCAGTGGATCAAGGTCCACGACCTGCCCGACTACGTTTATTTCAACCACGAGATCCACGTCAACAAAGGCATCGGATGCGCCAGTTGTCACGGCCGCGTCGATGAAATGCCGTTGATGTATCAGGAAAACACGCTGCAGATGGAATGGTGTCTGAACTGCCATCGCAATCCGGCCGTCAACCTGCGTCCCACGGCAGAGATCTACAACATGGCGTGGGCCGGACCGTCGAGCGATAAGCCGGTTTGGTGTACAAGCACCGTCAAGGGCGGAGAGACGTCGCAGAATGTGAGCTGCACCACGACCAATCCCTCCGGCAACGGCCCCGAGCTGGCCATGATGCAGAGTATGGACAAGCTGACGCCGGGCGGACAGGGCCGGCCGCAATCCGGGACCAACCTGCAGCCTCATCCGACCAGCGGCGAAGGCGAGACGGTCAGCGATGTGCCGCCGGCGGGAATCGCGATGCCCGCGAGCTATCAGAAGTTCACCAGCCAGATGGACCTGGGCCGGTATCTCACCGCGCAATACCACATTCGAACGGCAAACGAACTTTCGAGCTGTGAGACGTGCCACCGATGACCCCCGAAGCGAACACGACGACTGCACTCAAGCAGGCTGCACTCCACAAGTCTGCGATTGGAACCGAACACACGATGGCTGAGACAAAGGTACCGGCGGCAGTACAACCCGTAGTGGTCACCCAGATCGCACCGGCGAAGCTGACGCTCTCCGAGGTCCGTGCGAAGCTGGACGGCCAGACGGGGCGGCGTTTCTGGAAGAATCTGGACGAGCTTGCCGAAACACCGGCATTTCACGAGCTGATGCGCGAGGAGTTCCCGCGCCAGGCCGGAGCCATGTCGGGCGACGGATCGGGCGTAGGCGAGTGGGTCGACGCCGTCAGCCGCCGAGGATTCCTCAAGGTGATGGGAGCCTCGCTGGCCCTCGCCGGCCTCGCCGGTTGCACCAAGCAGCCCGACGAGCCCATCTACCCTTACATCAAGCAGCCCGAGGATCTCGTCCTGGGCAAGCCGATGTACTTCGCCACGGCGCACCCCTTTCCGACCGGCGCGATTCCGGTACTGGTGAAGTCGGACTCCTTCCGCCCCATCAAGGTCGATGGCAATCCCGAGCACCCGATGTCCCGGGGCAAGTCCGACGCCTTCACCCAGGCTACGCTGCTCGACCTCTACGATCCCGACCGTTCCCAGCATGTGCTCTATCGCGGAGAGGCCTCCAGCTGGGGCGACTTCCAGCAGGCGTTCGCGGCTGCGGCCAAAAAGACCAGCGGCGGCCAGGGGCTCTACTTTCTCAGCGAGACCATCACCTCGCCCACGCTCGCGGCCCAGTGGAAGCAGCTTCAAGCAACCTATCCCCAAGCGAAGATGCTCCAGTGGGAGCCGGTGAACTCGGACTCCTCCCGCGCCGCATCGAAAGCAGCCTTCGGCAGCTACACCGACGCGCAGTACAAGATCGAAGAGGCCGACGTCATCCTCTCGCTCGACGCCGACTTCCTGGGCGGCATCGCGCACCCCGGCTTCCTTCCGCTCGCGGCCGGCTACTCCCAGCGGCACCGCTACGAAGAGGGCAAGCCGATGAACCGGCTGTACGTCGTCGAGACCATGCCGACCGTCACCGGATTCAAGGCCGAACACCGCCTCGCGCTCAAGCCCAGCGAGATCGCCGTCTTCGCCCAGGCCCTCGTCAATGGCACCGCTCCGCAGGGACTCAGCGGCAACTTCGGCGAAGCCCAGCAGAAGTTCTTCTCCGCTCTCAGCGACGATCTGAAGAAGAGCGGCGGCAAATGCGTCGTCATCCCCGGCGAGCAGGCAGCGCCGGAGGTTCACGCCGCGGCCTACCAGTTGAACGCCTCGCTCGGCGCGGTCGGCAAGACCGTCGTCTACACCGAGACCGTCAATCCCATGCCCAGCGAACAGGTCGCGGACCTCAAGTCGCTGGTCGCCGACATGAATGCGGGGAAGGTCCAGTGGCTGGTGCTTCTGGGTGTCAATCCCGTCTACTCCGCGCCGTCCGATCTGCACTTCGCCGATGCATACAGGAACATTCCGGTCACCGTCCATCTCGGCACGCACGTCGATGAGACCGGCGCGATCTCCAACTGGCACATCAACAAGGCGCATTACCTCGAAAGCTGGTCCGACGCCCGCGCCTACGACGGCACCATCTCCATCGTCCAGCCCATGATCGATCCGCTCTATGGCGGCAAGTCGGCTCACGATGTGCTTCATGCGCTTTCGGACAATCCGCAGGCCTCGGCCTACGATGCCGTCGTCGCCAATGCCAAGAGCTACATCAAGGGCGACTTCGCCACCGGCTGGCGCAAGTCGCTGCACGATGGCTGGGTCGAAGGCACGGCCTTCACGGCCAACTCCGGGACCAACTCCGGGATCAGGTCCGGTGGAGCCGGCAAGGGCGCCGCTTCCTCCTTTGCGCCTTCACCTGCCGGGGCTGCAACCGGGATGGAGATCTCTTTCCGGCCGGATCCGTCGCTCTACGATGGGCGATATGCCAACGTCGGCTGGCTGCAGGAGCTGCCCAAGCAGGTCACCAATCTAAGCTGGGATAACGCCGCCCTGATGAGTCTCGCGACCATGGAGGGCCTCAAGCTCGACGAGTCCGACGCCGTCAAAATCACCATCGATGGCCACGAGGTCATCGCCCCCGCGCTGATGGTTCCGGGTCATGCCGACAACGCCATCACCGTCCACCTCGGCTTCGGCAGGGCCGTAGAAGCGGGCCGCGTAGCCGTCGGCGTAGGCTTCGACGCCTACCATCTGCGTCCCTCGAGCGCCCCCTTCTATGTCAGCGGGGCAACCGTGACCCGGGTGCAGGGCACCTATGACCTCTGCGTCACCAAGGTCCACAACATCGAGCACCGCGGCAGCTATGCGCAGCACGATCTCGAACGGCCGATCTTCGATAAGCAGGGGACCTTCTCGCTGGCCGGCCACGAAGCCATGGAGCGTTCGATCATCCGCTATGCCACCGTGGCCGAGGTCGTCGCCAATCCCAACTTCGCGCACGAAAAAGGCGCCAGCGGAACCACCATCGACAAGGTCGGCTACGCGCCCCAGGGCGAGCCCACGGACAAGGACATGTCGTTCTTCCCGAACGCGTGGCGCTACGACCGCAAGGACCCCTCATCGCTCAAGATTCAGAATGCGTGGGGCATGGCCATCGACCTGAACAGTTGCGTCGGCTGCAACGCCTGCATCGTCAGCTGCTACGCGGAGAACAACATTCCCGTCGTCGGCCGCGAGCAGGTCAAGGTCGGACGCAACATGCAGTGGCTGCGCATCGATACCTACTTCGAAGGCGATCTGCACGCCCCCAAGGCGCACTTTCAGCCCATGGCCTGCCAGCACTGCGAGAACGCCGGCTGCGAGCAGGTCTGCCCGGTGGGCGCCACGGTGCATACGCCGGAGGGCCTCAATACGATGGTCTACAACCGCTGCGTCGGCACCCGCTACTGCTCGAACAACTGCCCGTACAAGGTTCGCCGCTTCAACTTCCTGCTCTATTCGGACTACGACACCGAGAGCCTGAAGTTCATGCGCAACCCCGACGTCACGGTCCGTTCGCGCGGCGTCATGGAGAAGTGCAGCTACTGCGTGCAGCGCATCGAGGCCGCGAAGATCACCGCCGACAAGGAAAACCGCGAGATCCGCGACGGCGACATCGTGACCGCATGCCAGCAGGCATGTCCGACCAGCGCCATCACCTTCGGCAACATCAACGATAAGGCGAGCAAGGTGGCGCGGATCAAAGCCAAGGAGCGCGACTACCAGGTCCTTACCGACCTGAACTTCCGCCCCCGCACCACCTACACGGCCGGCGTCATCAACCCAAATCCGGAGCTGGCATAATGGCGACCAAAGGACCCATCCAAGACCCGAATGTCGATCCCGTAGTCGATCCGATGATCGATCCCCGTACCGGCGAGTACGCGGTCATCGCTCCGGGCCACAACTTCAAGTCGGTCACGCAGAAGATCGCCGGCATCGTCCTGACCTCGAACACGCCGCTCGGCTGGTTCTTCGGCCTGCTCGTCGGCGGCGGCGTGGCCATGGGCGTCGTCATCGGATGCACTTGGCTGTTCCTCAAGGGCGTCGGCATCTGGGGCGTCACCATCCCCGGCGCCTGGGGCTTCGCCATCATCAACTTCGTCTGGTGGATCGGTATCGGCCATGCCGGCACGCTGATCTCCGCGATCCTGCTGCTCTTCAAGCAGACCTGGCGCAACTCGATCAACCGCTTCGCCGAGGCCATGACCATCTTCGCCGTGGTCTGCGCCGGAACCTTCCCGCTCATCCACGTCGGCCGCCCCTGGCTCGCCTACTGGCTCTTCCCGTATCCCAACACGATGAACGTCTGGCCGCAGTTCCGGTCGCCTCTGGCCTGGGACGTCTTCGCGGTCTCCACCTACGCGACCATCTCCATCGTCTTCTGGTACGTCGGCATGATCCCGGACTTCGGCACCCTGCGCGACCGCGCGACCATGCCGCTGGCCAAGTACATGTATGGCATGTTGTCGATGGGCTGGCGCGGCTCCACCCGCCACTGGATCCGGTATGAGTCCGCCTCGCTCCTTCTGGCCGGGCTGGCCACGCCCCTGGTGCTCTCGGTTCACACCGTCATCAGCTTCGACTTCGCGGTGGCCGCCCTCGCCGGCTGGCACACCACCATCTTCCCGCCCTACTTCGTCGCCGGAGCCATCTATTCCGGCTTCGCCATGGTGCTGACGCTCGCCATTCCCATCCGCAAGTTCTACCACCTTGAAGACCTCATCACCCTGCGCCACCTCGACAACATGGCGAAGGTCATGCTCGGCACCGGCGGCATCGTGGCCTACGGGTACGGCATGGAGGTCTTCATGAGCTGGTACTCGGCCAGCCACTGGGAGTTCTTCATGATGTGGAACCGCATGTTCGGGCCGATGGGCTGGGCCTACTGGATCCTCATCCTCACCAACATCGCCATCCCGCTCACCACGCTCTGGTCGCGCAAGCTGCGGGTCAACGTGACCTACCTCTTCATCCTGTCCTTCATCGTCAACACGGGCATGTGGTTCGAGCGCTTCGTCATCGTCGTCACCAGCCTCTACCGCGAATACCTGCCCTCCAGCTGGGGCACCTACCGGGCAACCAAGTGGGACTACATCATCTATGTCGGAACCATGGGGCTGTTCACGTTCCTGTTCTTCCTGTTCGTCCGCTTCCTGCCCATGATTCCCATGTCGGAGATTCGAATGATGCTACCCGGGACCAAAGTCGCGCCAGGCGGCAAGGTCGCACAGACAGTCGCTGAGGAGCAATCCTGATGCCGCCCCGCGAAGGAACCTACGGTCTACTCGCCGAATTCAACACGCCCGGCGAACTCGTATACGCAACCGAACAGGCGCGCCACGCCGGCTACCGGCGGATGGAGACCTACACCCCCTACCCGGTCGAAGAGGCCGCCGAGGCGATGCACTTCCACAAGACGCGCGTTCCCCTGGTCTGCCTGATCGGCGGCCTCATGGGCGTCACCACCGCCTTCCTGATGGAGACCTGGATCAACGTCTGGGCCTATCCGCTCAATATCGCAGGCCGCCCTCTCTTCTCCTGGCCGGCGTTCATTATCCCGGCCTACGAGTGGACGATCCTGTTCTCCGGCCTCTCCGCCGCCTTCGGGATGCTGGCGCTCAACGGCCTGCCGCAGCTCTATCACCCGCTCTTCAACGCTCCCAACTTCAGAAGCGGTGCGACCACAGACAAGTTCTTCCTTTGTCTCGAAGCGACCGACCCCATGTTTTCGCGTGGCGAGACACGCGCCTTTCTCGAGCAGTTCTCCGCGATCTCCGTGGTGGAGGTGGACCATTAACACACCGGTGAGACAAACCGCTATGCGACTGAAACAAACCGCCACGCCCGTGAAACAGACCGCCCGGTATGCTCTGATCGCCGCGGCGGCAGTTGCTTCCATGTTCGCGCTCGGCTGCCGCCAGGACATGCACGATGAACCCAAGTTCATTCCGCAGCGCGGCACCAGCTTCTACGCGGATGGCCGCTCCGTGCGCCCGCAGGTCGAAAACACGGTCGCCCGCAACCAGCTCCACGAGGACAGCTACTTCTATACCGGCCTCATGAATGGCAAAGAGGGCGAGGGGATGCCCTTTCCCGTCACCATGCAGGTGCTCGAGCGCGGGCAGGAGCGCTACAACGTCTACTGCACGCCCTGCCACTCACGCGTCGGCAACGGCATCGGCATGATCGTCCAGCGCGGCTACGCCCATGCCGGCAACTACCACACCGCCCGGCTTGAAACCGCCCCGCTCGGTCACTTCTTCCACGTCATCAGCAACGGCTACGGCGCCATGCCGGACTACTCCGCGCAGATCGTTCCGGCCGACCGCTGGGCCATCGTGGCCTACATCAAGGCGCTGCAGCTCAGCCAGAAGGCCACCCAGGCCGATGTCCCGGCGGGCAGCCACGTCGAGTCGCTTTCGAGCATCGCGGAACGCGAGGGTCTTCCCGCAAACTTCGCCGCCGAGTGGGTCCTCCCGCCCACCGCCGTGCGGGGTACGCCTGACGACCAGCCGTTCGTCCTGCCCACGCCCGGCAACCCGGCCGCGGCCGTCACCGGCTCAGGCACGTCGAACCCGAGCACTTCAGCCTCGCGGACCTCCAACTCCGCGCCTTCCCGTATCCTCAACACCCCATCCCCTGTCGGCTCCACGCCCGCAGGGCGGCCCGTACCGCAGAAGTAACCTCGGAAGCTTCCGAACGAAGGCTGGAACAGCATGTCATCTGGACACGAACATCCCGGTTCTCAACATCACGGAGCGGCCGGCGGGCACCTCGGCCACTATGGCCCCCGCCCGCTTCCGGCCACCTTCGACGCGCCGCCCGTGGTCAACGTCTGGCGTACCCGTGCCCTCATCGTCGCCGCGGTCGCCATCGTCCTGACCATTCCCTTCCTCTTCACCCACGAGGGCAGAAACCACATCCTCCGCGCCTACCTGATGGGCTACATGACCTGCTTCAACTTCGCCGCCGGCGGCCTGGTCGTGCTGATGCTGCAGTATGTCACCGGCGGCAAGTGGGGCCTGATCCTCCGCCGCCCGCTCGAAGCCATGACCCGCACCATCTGGGTCGTCGGCCTCATGTTCATCCCCATCGTCCTCTTCTGGAAGCACCTCTACCAGTGGGCCGCCTTTCCCACCGCGGGTGCGGTCGCCCAGGCGCTCGCCCACCACCAGGTCACGCTCGAACAGGCGCTCACCCTCAACGCCAAGCGCACCATGCTGAGCCCGATCAGCGTCATCATCCAGGCCGTCATCATCTACGGCGTCATGCTGCTGTTCACCTACTTCCTCAACAAATGGTCGCTCCAGCGCGACGCCGACCCGGCCCGCGGCACCGAGCCGAGCTTCGACTACTGGCGCATCAAGTTCGAAAACCTCTCCGGCCCCGGCATCTTCGTCTACGTCGTCCTGATGACCGCCGGCGCGATCGACTGGATCAAATCCATCGATGTAACCTGGTACTCCTCCATCTGGGGCCTGCAGTTCCTGGTCGCGGAAGGCTTCGCCGTTCTCGCCCTCGGCATCCTCACCGTCGTCCTGCTCTCGCGCTTCGAGCCGGTCAAGACCCTCCTCCGCGTCACCGAACAGCACGACCTCGGCAAGCTCGCCCTCGCCTTCGTGATGCTCAACATCTATCTCACGTTCGCCGAGTTCCTCATCATCTGGTCGGGCAACATCCCGGACGAGCTGCCCTGGTACCTCAACCGCATCCACGGCGGCTGGTGGACCATCTGCTCGCTCGACTTCATCTGCCACTGGCTCATCCCGTTCTGCCTGCTCCTCTCGCGCGACCTCAAGCGCAACAAGCGCAAGATGATCTGGCTCGCCTGCTGGATGATCTTCGCGCGCTGCCTCGACATGTTCTGGCTGATCGAGCCCGGCTACCCCGATTCCGCGGGAAATCTGCACATCGCGGGCAATCTGGGCATGCTCGCCTACATCACCGTGCCAGTCGCTGTCCTGGCGCTCTGGGCCGCCTACTACCTCACGCAGTTGAAGGCCCGTCCTCTGATCAACCTGAACGATCCCCACGTGGAAGAGATGCTGGAGCCCGAACATGCAGCCTAATCGTAATGATGGTGACACGTTGAATCCGAATCCGAATCCGAAGGGCCATACCGGCCCGCGGGAGGACGAGAACCCCGGCTATGAGATCACCGACGCCAACGTAGGCGGAGTTGCCGTCTTTCTGGCCGGTCTCTTCGGCTCCGTCCTGGTCTTCTTCGTCTTCTGCTTCGTGCTCGGCAAGGTCATCAACACAGCCATCGAAAAGGCGGACGGTCCCGTCACCAAATGGAACCAGCTCTCGGACTTCGCGGGCGCGGAGAAGACAGGCGGCAAGCGTCAGGATCTGGCCAGCGACCCTCAACTGCAGCAGGAGCAGCACGCGCAGATGGTCTCGACCTTTCCTTCACCCCGGCTCGATGTCGATGACGGCAACCAGGCCACGGCCGACCTGCACGCTCGCGAGGATCTCCTGCTCGACCACTACAGCGTCGTCCCCGGCGAAAATGGCTCCATCCGCATCCCGATCGCACGCGCCATGGAGCTGATCGCGCAGCATGGCCTGCCCCAGGCAACGCAACCGGCCGCGACCGAGGTCCAGATGGCCGGCGATGAAAAGCCTGTCGTCCCCGCGCCTCTCACCACCGGCTTCGCGCGCACCGGCTACGAGCTTGACGTCATCGAAGCCCGTGCGCAAAAAATGGCCTACGGCAAAGCCGTGGCGGACTCGCACCTCGAACCCGCTCCCAACCGCTAACCGCAGGTCGAAATTGATTTAACATAGAGCAAAGACATGTTGACCAAAGCGACAATTCGAGGCAGTTGGCAGGCGGCGGTTCTCTGCTGCACGCTTCTCGCCGCGCCTCTGTTCGCCCAGGTCTCCGGCTACGGCGACAAGCAGACCGGCGAAAATACGGGCGACCAGCTCCCCCAGGTGCTGCAGAAGGTCGCCGTGAACCAGCACCTGAACCAGCAGCTTCCGCTCGACGCGCCCTTCGTCGACGAGACCGGCCGTGCCGTCAAGCTCGGCGACTACTTCGGCAAGCGCCCCGCCATCCTTTCGCTGGTCTACTACAACTGCCCGCTGCTCTGTTCCGAGGAGATGGACGGCCTCACCAGCGCGCTCGAAATGGTCAAGCTCACCCCCGGCAAGGACTTCGACGTCATCCTCATCAGCATCGACCCCAGCGAAACCCCCGAGCTGGCCGCGAAGCGAAAGGCCTTCTACCTCAAGCGCTATGGCCGGCCCGAGACCGCCGCGGGCTGGCACTACCTCACTGGCCAACGCCCCGCCATCGACGCCGTCTCGAACGCCGTCGGCTTCGGCTACGTGCGGGTTCCTGGGCCGGACGGCCGCATGTCGCAGTTCGCCCACGCCAGCTCCATCGAGCTCGTCACCACCAGCGGCAAGCTCGCGCAATACTATCTCGGAGTGGAATACTCCCCCAAAGACATGCTGCTCGGTCTCATCGAGGCCTCGGGCAACAAGATCGGCTCGCCGGTCGCGAACATCCTGACCTATTGCTATCACTACGATCCGCAGACGAACAAGCATTCGCTCATCGTCGTCCGCGTGGTCCAGTTGGGTGGAATGGTAACGGTAGCAAGCCTGGGCGGGTTCATGTTCCTCATGTTCCGAAAAGATTTGAAGCTTGCTCGCGAGCACGACCTGACCAAGAAAGAGAATGGATAAAGGGTAACGATGCATATAAGTCCAGTCCTGTGGCAATTTCTGGTGAAGTGGCTTCACGCTTCGGCGCTCTTTCCGGCCGAGGCCTCGACCATCGCGCCCTACGCCGACGCGCTCTACTTCTTTCTCCTTTTGATCACGGTTGTCGGCCTCGTTCTCGTCGGCGCCCTCGTCTTCGGATTCTCCATCCGATATCGCAAGTCGCAAAGCCCCGTCGCTACCCAGGTGGAAGGTTCCACTCTCCTCGAAGCGACCTGGACCATCATTCCGCTAGCCCTTTTCATGGTCGCCTGGATCTGGGGCGCGCTGCTCTACTTCCGCATCTATAACCCGCCCACCAACGCGATGAACATCTACGTCGTCGGCAAGCAGTGGATGTGGAAGGCCGAGCACCCCGGCGGACAGCATGAGATCGACGCGCTGCACGTTCCCACCGGCCGCCCGGTCCAGCTCACCATGATCTCGCAGGACGTCTTCCACAGCTTCTCCATCCCGGACTTCCGGGTCAAACGCGAGGTCATCCCCGGCCGCTACACCACCGTCTGGTTCCAGGCCACCACCCCCGGCACCTACCACATCTTCTGCACCCAGTATTGCGGCACCAACCACTCCGCCATGATCGGCGAAGTCACGGTGCTCACCCCGGACGACTACCAGAAGTGGACTCAGGAGTCGACCAGCGGCATGTCGCTCGCCCAGAATGGAGAACGCCTCTTCGCCAGCATGGGCTGTAACGCCTGCCACTCCGGCACCGCCGCCGCCCGCGGACCCAGCCTCGCAGGCGTCTACGGTTCGAAGCTCCAGTTGACCAACGGCTCCGAGGTCCTCGTCAACGACGCCTATCTGCGCGACGCCATCCTCAACCCGTCGCAGCACGTCACCGCCGGCTACGCGCCCATCATGCCCACCTATCAGGGCCAGGTGAGCGAAGACGGCCTCATCGATCTCGTCGAATACATCAAGAATTTGCAAAGCAACTACCGCATTCAGCAGACGCTGACCACGTCACAGTCGAACCAAGCGGCGCCGACCACGCCAGGGATGGTGAAGCCATGAGCACCACGATCGTCAGTTTGCCTGACCAGAGAACGGCAAGCATTCCCAAGCGCAACTACCTCAACAACGAGGACGGCCTGCTCAGCTGGCTGTTTACCGGCGACCACAAGCGCATCGCCATGATGTACCTGATCTCCATCACGTTCTTCTTCTTCATCGGCGGAGCGTTCGCCGGCCTCATCCGTCTGGAGCTGCTCACCCCGCAGCCCGACCTCGTGGCCTCCGACACCTACAACAAGTTCTTCTCCATGCATGGCATCATCATGGTCTTCCTCTTCCTGGTGCCCTCGGTTCCGGCCACCCTGGGGAACTTCCTGATGCCCATCATGCTCGGAGCCAAGGACCTGGCCTTCCCCAAGATCAACCTGCTCAGCTGGTATCTCTACTGGATCGGCGGCATCACGATCCTCGGCGCAATGGTGCTCGGCGGCGTCGACACCGGCTGGACCTTCACCACCCCGCTCTCGACCCACTATCTGAACACCCACGTGGTCACCGCGGCCATGGGCGTCTTCATCCTCGGCTTCTCCTCCATCTTTACCGGCCTCAACTTCATCGTCACCATCCACCGCATGCGCGCGCCCGGCATGACCTGGTTCCGGATGCCGCTGTTCGTCTGGTCGCACTATGCCGCCTCCATCCTGATGGTGCTCGGCACGCCGGTTCTGGCCATCACCCTGGTCCTGGTCGCGCTCGAGCGCACCATCGGCATCGGCGTCTTCGACCCCACCAAAGGCGGCGACCCGCTGCTCTTCCAGCATCTCTTCTGGTTCTACTCCCACCCCGCCGTCTACATCATGATTCTTCCCGGCATGGGCGTCATCTCGGAGGTCATCAGCACCTTCAGCCGCAAGCGCGTCTTCGGTTACACCGCGGTCGCCTTCTCCTCGGTCGCCATCGCGCTCTTCGGCTTCTTCGTCTGGGAGCACCACATGTTCATCATGGGCGTCTCCAACTACTCCGCGCTGGTCTTTTCGCTGCTCACCATGCTGGTCGCGGTCCCCTCCGCCATCAAGATCTTCAACTGGGCCTTCACCTTGCAGCAGGGTTCGATCACCTTCGAAACCCCCATGCTCTACGCCTTCGGCTTCCTCGGCCTCTTCACCATCGGCGGCATGACCGGCGTCTTCCTCGGCGCGCTGGGCATGGATATCCACCTCACCGAGACCTACTTCATCGTCGCCCACTTCCACTTCGTCATGGTCGGCGGCATGTTGATGGCCTTCCTCGCGGGCGTCCACTTCTGGTGGCCGAAGATGACCGGGCGCATGTATCCCGAGTCGCTCTCCAAGCTCGCCGCCGTCACCACCTTCATCGGCTTCAATCTCACCTTCCTGCCCCAGTTCATCCTCGGCTATCTCGGCATGCCGCGCCGCTACCACGCCTATCCGCCCGAGTTCCAGGTGCTCAACGTCCTCTCGACAGCCGGCGCGACCGTCCTGGGAGTCGGCTACATGCTTCCCCTGCTCTATCTCGGCTGGTCGCTGAAGTACGGCGCCATCGCGGGCAACAACCCCTGGCAGGCAACCGGCCTGGAGTGGCAGATCCAGTCGCCGCCCCTGACCGAAAACTTTATCGAGGTTCCGATCATGGACCACGAGGCGTATGACTACGAGTGGCTCGCCCACAAGACGGAACAAGAGGTGACGACCGTTGGATAATGCGATCGTAGCGACACATCCCCATACCCACGAGACGGCCGTCCCGGAAGAGCACCACCACGCCTACCTTCCGCAGCATCGTCACCACTTCGAGACCGAAGACCAGCAGCGCGAGGCCGGCACCTTCGGCATGTGGCTCTTCCTGCTCACCGAGATCATGTTCTTCGGCGGCCTCTTCTTCGCGTACCTGCTCTATCGCAACTGGTACCACGATGCCTTCGTCGTCGCCTCCAACCAGCTCAGCGTACCGCTCGGCGGCACCAATACCGCCGTCCTCATCACCTCAGGCTTCTTCATGGCGCTCGCCGTCTGGGCCGCCGAGGTCAGGAAGCGCAGTCTACTCGTCATCTTCCTCCTCCTGACGATGCTCTTCGGCTGCATCTTCATCGGCATCAAATACGACGAATACCACGAGAAATGGGAGAAGCACCACATCCCCGGCGCGCACTTCGACGTCTCCGAGTTCGTCAACCCCCACGCCTACGGGATCAAGGAGCAGCCGCTCGCGCCCGATATGGCCCAGAAGACCCAGGTCTTCTTCTCCCTCTACTTCGCCATGACCGGCCTCCACGCCGTCCACATGCTCATCGGACTCGGCGTCCTGGTCTGGCTCGTCCATCGTGCCTGGCGAGGCGAATTCTCCACCGGCTACGTCGCGCCGATAGAAAACTTTGCGCTCTACTGGCACTTCGTCGATATTGTCTGGCTGTTCCTGTTCCCGCTCTTATACCTGATCAATCGACACCCAGGCTCATAGACCCAACCGCCGCCGCATCAAGCACGTTTCCGGCCGCGGCCGTAAGGAGAAGACCATGTCTGAAGCTCATGACCCATCCAACGTAACCAATCCCGAGCACGGCGAACATCATCTCGTCACGCCCGCGACCTACCTCATCGTCTTCGGCACTCTTCTGGTCTTCACCGGCCTCACCGTGGTCGCCGCCTATGTCGATCTGGGCATCTTCAATCCGGTCGTGGCACTCGCCATCGCCAGCTTCAAGGCCGTCGTCGTCATCCTCTTCTTCATGCACGTAAAATATCAGTCCCGCCTGGTCAAGATGACCGTCGGCGCAGGCTTCTTCACCTTCCTCGTCCTCATCACAATGACTCTCACCGACTACATGAGCCGCGCCTGGGGCCTCTGGTAGCAAACCACCCTTGTTCACAGGAGTGCGGCCTTCCGGCCGCATTTTTGTTGCAGCCAAATCCCATCTCCGCCGGCCCCGTACACTCGGAGCATGGCCGAAACCCACTCCGTCCAGCCTGACGAACTCAACGCCCTCGCCGACAACCCCCGTGTCACCGTCCGCCGCGACGGCGCGCCCGACCCGCGGGGCAAGTCCGTCGTCTACTGGATGCAGCGTGCCCAGCGCGGCATCGACAACCACGCAGTCGATCTCGCCGTTCACATCGCCAACCTGCTCGAACTCCCGCTGATCGTCTACTTCGCCGCCATCTCCAACTTCCCCCACGCCAACCTCCGCCACTACGCCTTCCTCAACCAGGGCCTGCCGGACATCGAAGCCGACCTCGCCGCGCGCAATATCACCTTCCTCATGCGCCGCGCCCCGCACGAGTCCCACGAGCAGCTCCTCGCCGACGTCCACGCCGCCTTCCTCCTCGGCGACGAAAACCCCATGCGCGAACCGGAGAGCTGGCGCCGGCATCTCGCCTCCCGCATCCGCATCCCCTTCTGGACCGTCGACACCGACGTCGTCATCCCTTCGAAGCTGATCGAAAAGGCCCAGTACGGCGCTTACACCATCCGCCCACGCCTCTACAAGCTCCTGCCCGACTACCTCGTTCCCTACGAAAACCCGCACGCCCGCCACGCCTGGAAGCGCTCCCGCGGCTTCCAGTCCGACTCCGTCCACGAGGACATCACCCGCGGCTGGCCCCACCTCGACCGCACCGTCGCCCCCGTCGCAGCCTGGCACGGCGGAACCCACGCCGCCCTCAAACGCCTCAAGCTCTTCACCGGCACGCTGCTCGAAGACTACGACACCCAGCGCAACCATCCGGAGACCGACGGCACCTCCTGCATGTCGCCCTACCTGCACTACGGCCACCTCGGCCCCGTCACCATCGCGCTCGCCGTAGCCGCCGCCGCCCGGGCCAATCCCAAGCTCCAGTCCGCCCGCGACAGCTACTTCAACGAGCTCATCGCCTGGCGCGAGCTGGCCGTCAACTTCGTCCGCACCAACCCCCACTACGACTCTGCCGAATGCGCCGAAAACTGGGCCCGCGCCACCATCGCCGACCACGCCCGCGACCAGCGCGAACACCTCTACACCCTGCACCAGCTTGAGGCCGCCGAGACCTACGACGACCTCTGGAACGCCGCCCAGATCCAGATGGTCCGCCACGGCTGGATGCACAACTACCTGCGCATGTACTGGGCCAAAAAGATCCTCGAGTGGACCCCCGACGCGGCCACCGCCATGAAGTATTCCATCCACCTCAACGACAAATATTTTCTCGATGGCCGCGACCCCAATGGTTACGCGGGCGTCGCCTGGGCCATCGTCGGCAAGTTCGACCGCGCCTGGGGCTCGCGTCCCATCTTCGGCAAAATCCGCTACATGTCCGGCGCCTCCACAGGCAAAAAATTCGACTCCAAACGCTACATCCGGCAGATGAACAGCCTCCCCGCCTGATCCACTGCCCCCCGGACCGCCTACAACTATGGCGACATTGCCGCCGCCCTTCCGCGCGAAAGATACTCGCCCAAGGCCGCCACACCGCAAGGCCATTCCTCCGGCCGCCGGATGTGGAAAGTGGCCGCGCAGCCCGAAGGCAAACCACCCCGAACCATGAGAATCCTCTCATCCGAACCCCACGCATCCTGAGTAAATCCTCCTTCGCCCCCGGCAGCGATTGGCCACCCGTCTGCTTACAACAACAGAAACAGAATTGGAGGCCCGACCTATAACCTCTTTTGTCATTCCGTAGCGCAGCGAAGGAACCTGCGGTTCGATGCGCCTGCACACCATCGAGACCCTCAGCCCCGGAGCCATGTCCTCTCACTCCGCCTGCACAACCGCACTAGATTCGCCTTCGTGTGCCGCACGTCAAGAAGTCAAGAAGTCAAGAAGCCACAAAGCCACAAAGCCACAAAGTAACGGAGTCACGCATCTGATCGCCCCTCTCCAACTCGCTCCCCGCCCATCCCGCGCCGCCCGCATGTGCCTCCTTGCGATCGCCCTCTGGCCTGCCCTCCTCGCCCCCCACCCGGCACCCAGCCAGCCAAACGCGGCAGCTTCGAGCACCTCCCGCCTCACGTCTGCCACCCCAGCCCATACCGCCCGCGCCCGCCGTTTCCTCCAGGGCCGAACCCTCACCGGCAACGCATCCGCCGCCGAGGCCATGCAGGCCGCCCGCCGCCAGCACGCCGCCATGCTGCAAAGCCAGCAAAGCCAACAGACCAGCCCAAACCTAGCCAACCTCACCGCCCCCTGGCAGCCCGCAGGTCCCAATCAGGTCGCCACCCCCGCCTACGGCAACGTCACCGGCCGCGTCACCGCGCTCGCCCTTGACCCCGCCGACCCTACAGGCAACACTGTCTACCTCGGCACCACCGGCGGCGGCGTCTGGAAGTCCACCAACGCCGCCGGAGCTCCCGCCGGCGTCACCTTCGCCCCCCTCACCGACACCCTGCCCGTCTTCAGCCCGAACTCGAGCGCCTCGGCCATTCCATCGCTCAGCATCGGCGCAGTCAGTGTTCAACCCGGCGCATCCGTCGGCGTGGTCCTCGCAGGCACCGGCGACCCCAACGACGCGTCCGACTCCTTCTACGGCAGCGGCATCCTCCGCTCCGCCGACGCCGGCCTCACCTGGACCCTCATCCCGGAGTCGCACGACGGCGCCGGCGGCAACCACGCCTTCACCGGTCTGGGCTTCGCCGGCTTTGCCTGGAGCACCGCCTCTCCCACCACCGTCGTCGCCGCCGTCTCCCAGGCCGCCGAAGCCGTCCTCGTCAACGCGCCCGACCAGACCAACTCCGTCATGGGCCTCTACTACTCCACCGACTCCGGCGCCACCTGGCAGATGTCCACCCTCATGGACGGCAGCCAGACCCTCCAGATCCCGCTCCCCAACGGACAGGACCTCGGAGGCCGCGCCGCCACCGCCGTCGTCTGGAACCCCATCCGCCAGCGCTTCTACGCCGCCATCCGCTACCACGGTTTCTACGAGTCGCCCGACGGCGCACTCTGGACCCGCCTCGCCGCCCAGCCCGGCACCGGCCTCACCCTCGCCAACTGCCCCACCTCGCCGCTCACCACCGGCAACCCCTCCTGCCCCCTCTTCCGCGCCGCACTCGCCGTCCAGCCCGTCACCGGCGACACCTTCGCCCTCACCGTCGACCGCAACAACATCGACCAGGGCCTCTGGCAGGACGTCTGCGCCCTCTCCGGCTCCGCCTGCTCCAGCAGCGAAATCGCCTTCGCCAGCCGCCTCAACGCCGCGCCGCTCGAAACCCCCGTCAACGGCAATCCCGTCGTCCCCCAGGCCGACTACAACCTCACCCTCGCCGCCACCCCCTCCGGCCCGCCCGGCCCCACGCAGGACACCCTCCTCTACGCCGGAACCATCGACCTCTACCGCTGCTCCCTCGCCGCCGGGTGCCTGCTCCGCAACACCACCAACGCCGCCAACGCCTGCTCCGCCCCCGCCCAGGTCGCCCCCGCCCAGCACGCCCTCGCCGCCCTCGCCACCGGCGCCCAGCCCCTGCTCTTCCTCGGCAACGACGGCGGCCTCTGGCGCTCCTCCGACGGCGTCAACCAGCAGCAGGCTCCCTGCTCCCCCGACGACGCCAACCACTTCCAGAACCTCAACTCCGGCCTCGGCTCCCTTGCCGAGGTCGTCAGCTTCGCCCAGCACCCCACCGATCCCGCCACCGTACTCGTCGGCCTCGGCGCAAACGGCACCGCCGGCACCGCATCCGCATCCTCTCTCTCCACCCCCTGGCCCCAGCTCGCGCCCGGCGAAGGCGGAATGGTCGCCATCGATCCCGTCAACCCCCTCCTCTGGGCCATCTCGAACGGCCCCGGCGTCAGCATCCACCAATGCACCACCGGAGCCGCCTGCACCCCCGCCGCCTTCACCTCCACCATCGGGCGCACCCAAACCGCCTCCGACGCCTCGCTCATCGATCCGCCCTGGCTGCTCGACCCCGCCCTTCCCGCCAATGTCCTGGTAGGCACCTGCCGCATCTGGCGCGGCCCCGTGGACAATGGCGCCCTCTGGTCCTCCTCGAACGCCATCAGCAGCCTTCTCGCCGGACCGCCCAACTCATCCTGCGCCGCCGCCAATCCCGTCCTGCGCTCGCTCGCCGCCGGAGGCCCCGCTATCACCTCCGCTGCCCCGCAGAACGCAGGCTCCACGGTCCTCTACGCGGGCATGGCCGGCAGGCTCGATGGCGGCGGACCAACCTTCGGCGGCCATCTCTTCGCCTCCGCCACGGCCAACATCAACACCAACACCACCCCCTGGACCGACCTCGCCGCCTCGCCCGTCACCAACGATACCTCCGGCTCCGGCCTCTTCAACCCCGGCGGCTTCGATCTCTCCTCGGTCGCCGTCGATCCCCACGACGCCACCGGCAGAACCATCTACGCCACCGTCATGGGCTTCACCAACAACGGCACCAACGCCCCGCACCTCTATCGCTCCACCGACGGCGGCGCCAGCTGGCTCAACATCAGCAGCAACCTCCCCAACGCCCCCGCCAACAGCGCCGTCGTCGATCCCAACGACGCCAACACCGTCTATGTCGCGCTCGACACCGGCGTCTACGTCACCCAGAACGTCACCTCCTGCGCCCCACCCGGCTCCGCCCCCGCCAACTGCTGGAGCATCTACGGCTCCAGCCTGCCCAACGCACCCGTCGTCCAGCTCGCCGCCGCCCCCAACATGCCCACCGGCGACGGCCGCCTCGGAGAGCTGCGCGCCGCCACCTACGGCCGGGGCATCTGGCAGATACCCCTGCTCAACGCCGTCAGCTCCATCCAGCCCGCCATCTCGCTCAGCCCTGCCGCCCTCACCTTCGCCACTCAGGCCGTCGGCACCGCCAGCCAGCCCCAGACCGTCACCCTCACCAACACCGGCCCCGCCCCTCTCACCGTCAGCCAGGTCGCGACCAGCAGTGATTTCCTGGTATCCACCAGCGACGCCGCCCCCTGCACCTCCGCCCCCATCCCCCCATCCGCAACCTGCACCATCCAGGTCCGCTTCCTCCCCACCGCCCTCGGCTCCCGCACCGGGCTCCTCACCGTCTACGGCAACGTCTCCGGCGGCCAGGCCACGGCACAGCTCACCGGTACCGGAAGCGCAGCTCCACCCCTCATCCTCAACCCCCTGGTCCTCAGCTTCCCCGCCACCAGCGTCAACGCCGCCAGCCCATCGCGGAACATCACCCTCTCGAACACCGGCGCCACCACCATCGCCCTCCATGCCCCCACCCTCACCGGCGACTTCAAACTCAGCGCCAACACCTGCGGCCCCACTCTCGGCACCCAGACCGGCTGCACCGTCTCCATCGCCTTCACCCCCACCGCCTCCGGCATCCGCAGCGGCACCTTCACCATCACCGACGACGCGGGCACCCAGACCGCCTCCTTCAGCGGCACCGGCACCTCGCCCGCCACCGACGCGCTCTCGCCCCTCGCCCTCACCTTTCCGGCCCAGCAGATCACCACCTCCAGCCATACCCAGCAGCTCCTCCTCACCAACTCCGGCGACCTCGCCCTCACCCTCATCGCCGCCCAGGTCACCAGCGGCGACTTCACCGCAGTCAATACCTGCGGCAACTCCCTCAACCCCCACTCCACCTGCGCCATCCTCATCGCCTTCCAGCCCAAGGACGTCGGCCAGCTCACCGGCCTGCTCACCCTCTCGGACCAGTACCGCACCCAGACCGTCGCGCTCAACGGCACCGGCATCGCACCCCCCGGCGTCTCGCTCGCCCCCTTCGCATCCGTCATCTTCCCGGCCACCGGCGTCGGCCTCACCTCCACCCCCCAGACCGTCACCCTCACCAACAACGGCGGAGCCCCGCTCACGCTGCAAAACATCGCCCTCATCGGCGACTTCGCCTTCGCGCCCGGGGGCAATACCTGCGCCGCCAGCCTCCCCATCGGCTCAGCCTGCACCATGCAGGTCGTCTTCATCCCCACCGTCGGCGGCCCGCGCTCCGGCAGCCTCACCGTACGGGACAACTCCCCCAACTCCCCGCAAACCCTCCAACTCACCGGCACCGGCGTCGACTTCACCCTCATCCCCAATGGCCCCACCAGCCTCACCATTCCCAGCGGCCAGAACGCCGTCTTTCCCCTGCTCCTGTCTTCGGCCGCCAACATCCCCGGCACCGCCACCTTCACCTGCACCGGCCTGCCCGCCAACGCAACCTGCAACATCACCCCTGCCGCCACCGCCCTCGGCTCCGCCACCACCATCGCGGTCACTATCCTCACCGGCGTCGCCTCCTCTGCCTCCTCTGCCGCTCCATCCCTCACCCCGCAAAGCCTCGCCGGACATACCCTGCTCTGGCTCGCGACTCTCCTGCCCTTCAGCCTGCTATCCCGCCTGCGAAATCCCCGCATGCCCCGTCCGCCCAGCCTGACCGCCGCCGTCCTCCTCTGCATCTCCTTCACCCTGACAACCCTCAACGGCTGCGGCGCAGGCCGCGAGATCCCCCTCGTAACCGGCCCCACGACATCCCCAGTAGCCACGGGCCCCGCCACCCCCGCCGGCACCTACACCATCACCGCCTCCGCCACCAGCGCCAGCCTCACCCGCACCGTCAACCTAACCCTCATCGTCCAGTAACCCATTAAGCCATTGCCGTTGCCGTCAAGCCATTGCCATTGCTTGTACTTTTGCTTGTCATCCCGCAGGGACCTGCGGTTCCTTACCATGGCAAAATATGAGTCAACCACAATCACATTTCCGCATCCCACCTCCTTCACTCTGCGTCTAATCTCCAGATGAGACCAACGCATCAGCTATATCGGCTCAGATCCGCGTACTCGGTGTAAATCGGTGGTAAGCCTTCCTCACTCCAGCCACCCAGATGCCCGGCCAACTCATCGAAACCTCGCATAAGGATTGGACTCCATGGCAATTCAGTGGGATAAGTTCACCGTCAAGTCGCAACAAGCGGTCCAGGCCGCCAGCGGACACGCCGCCGAAAACGGCAATCCCGAAGTCCTCCCCCTCCACCTCATGGCGGCCCTGCTCGAAGACCGCGACGGCGTCGTTCTGCCCGTCCTCGAAAAGGTCGGCGTCCCCGTCGAACAGCTTCTCTCCGGCGTCAACTCCGCCATTGCCAAGCTCCCCAAGGTCCAGGGCGGAACCCAGCCCGGCATGTCCTCCGCCCTGCAAAAGGTCCTCGAACAGGCCTTCAAGGAAGCCGAAAATTTCAAGGACGAATTCTGCTCCACCGAGCACCTCCTCCTCGCCCTCTCCAGCGCTAAAGACGACCCCGTCCAGCTCGCCCTCGCCGCTCTCGGCGGAACCCACGACGCCATCCTCAAGGCCCTCAGCACGGTCCGCGGCGGCCAGCGCGTCACCGACCAGAACCCCGAAGGCAAGTTCCAGGCCCTCGAAAAATACGCCAAAGACCTCACCGAGCTCGCCCGCCGCGGCAAACTCGACCCCGTCATAGGCCGCGACGAGGAGATCCGCCGCGTGGTCCAGGTCCTCTCCCGCCGCACCAAGAACAACCCCGTCCTCATCGGCGAACCCGGCGTCGGCAAGACCGCCATCGTCGAAGGTCTCGCCCGCCGCATCTTCCTCGGCGACGTCCCCGAAATCCTCAAGGGCAAACGCGTCTGCGCGCTCGACCTGGCCTCCATGGTCGCCGGAGCAAAGTTTCGCGGCGAGTTCGAAGAGCGCCTCAAGGCCGTCCTCAAGGAGATCGAAGATTCCAACGGCGAAATCATCCTCTTCATCGACGAGCTCCACACCCTCGTCGGCGCCGGGGCGGCCGAAGGCACCATGGACGCCAGCAACATGCTCAAGCCCGCCCTCGCTCGCGGCGGCCTGCGTGCCATCGGCGCCACCACCCTCAACGAGTACCGCAAATACATCGAAAAAGACGCCGCCCTCGAACGCCGCTTCCAGATCGTCTACGTCGGCGAGCCCAACGTCGAGGACACCGTCGCCATCCTCCGCGGCCTCAAGGAGAAGTACGAGGCCCATCACAAGGTCCGCATCAAGGACTCCGCCATCGTCGCCGCCGCGACCCTCAGCCATCGCTACATCTCCGACCGCTTCCTGCCCGACAAAGCCATCGATCTCGTCGACGAAGCCGCCGCCGCCCTCGCCATCCAGATCGGCAGCGTCCCGGTCGAAATCGACGACCTCGAACGCCGCGCCACCTCCCTCGAAATCGAGCGCGCGGCCCTCAAGCGCGAGAAAGATCCCGCCTCCAGGGAGCGTCTCGAAATCGTCGAGCGCGAGCTCGCCCAGCTCAAGGAATCCGCCTCCGGCCTGCGCGCCCGCTGGCAGCAGGAGCGCGGCGCCATCGGCAGAATCGCCGAGCTAAAGCAAAACCTCGAAGGTCTCCGCTTCCAGATGCAGGAGGAGACCCGCAAGGGCAATCTCCAGCGCGCCGCCGAGCTCCAGTACGGCGAAATCCCCAGGCTCGATGCTGAGCTGCGCGCCCTCACCGCCGAGCAGGATGCCGCCGTCTCCGCCGACTCCGCCGAAGCCGCCACCGGCGTCCCCTCCCGCCGCGCCCGAATGCTCAAGGAGGAGGTCGACGAAGAGGACATCGCCGCCGTCGTCTCCAAATGGACCGGCATCCCCGTCTCCAAGATGCTCGAAGGCGAGATGCAGAAGCTCGTCCAGATGGAGGACCGCCTGCGCGACCGCGTCATCGGCCAGGACGAGGCCCTCATCGCCGTCGCCAACGCCATCCGCCGCTCGCGTGCCGGCCTCAGCGACCCCAAACGCCCCATCGGCTCCTTCATCTTCCTCGGCCCCACCGGTGTCGGCAAAACCGAAACCGCCCGCGCCCTCGCCGAATTCCTCTTCGACGACGAAGCCGCCATGGTCCGCATCGACATGAGCGAATACATGGAAAAACACGCCGTCGCCCGCCTCATCGGAGCCCCTCCCGGCTACGTCGGCTACGACGAAGGCGGCCAGCTCACCGAGGCCGTCCGCCGCCGACCCTACGCCGTCATCCTCTTCGACGAGATCGAAAAGGCGCACCCCGACGTCTTCAACATCCTCCTCCAGGTGCTCGACGACGGCCGCCTCACCGACGCCAAAGGCCGCACCGTCGACTTCAAAAACACCGTCCTTATCATGACCTCGAACGTCGGCGCGGCGCAGTTGTCCACCGCCTGGGCCTCGGGCGAAGATGGCTTCGAAGACGCCAAGCTCCGCGTCATGGACGTCCTCCGCCAGCAGTTCCGGCCGGAGTTCCTCAACCGCGTCGATGACATCGTGGTGTTCCGTCCCCTCGGCGAAGAGCAGCTCACCCACATCGTCGATCTGCGCCTCAAAGACCTGCAGGCCCTGCTCGCCGATCGCAAAATCACGCTCGAACTCACAGCCGACGCCCGCAAAGCCATCTTCCACGCCGGCTACGACCGTGCCTACGGAGCGCGGCCCCTCAAGCGAGCCATCCAGCGCATGGTGCAGGACAAGCTGGCCGTCCGCATCCTCGATGGCAGCATCCTCCACGGCGATCACGTCATCGTCAAAGCAGCCAAAGGCGGCCTCGACTTCGAGGTCGCCGCCCGAGCCCCCGAAACGCTTCTCCAAGCGATATAACCGGCCTTCATCCCGACCAACGGGAGGGCCCGCGCATCGGATGTGGGCAAGACCGGTACACAAGTCACGAAGTGACCGCGCCGCGCGTAGCGGGCCCGTCCGGCAGGACGCCCCTGAGGGTGTATACCCAGCCGAACGGGGGAAAGCCTCCCGCCCCGTATACTCGGTATTTCGGCCATGAAGAAACGCGCGATCATCATCGGGGCGGGGCCCGCGGGTCTAACGGCGGCACTGGAGCTCCTCCGCCGCTCCGACATCCAGCCCATCATCCTCGAAGCCAGCCACGAGATCGGCGGCATCTCCCGAACCATAAAATACAAGGGCAACCGCATGGACATCGGCGGCCACCGCTTCTTCTCCAAAAGCGACCGCGTCATGCAGTGGTGGATCGACCTCATGCCGCCCGAAATCGCCGATCCCGACCCCTCCTCTCCCGATCCAATCCAGCCATCACCCCAGCCCCCCCAGACCCAGGAGATCACCTACCAGGGCAAGCGCCGCCTCATCGCCATCCCCGCCCGCCTCCCCGAGGAGCCCGTCCTCCGCGGCGCCGGACCCATCGTCCTCGAAACCGACACCGACGAGACCGGCCCCACCGGCGAACCGCATCCGCGCCAGCATGGCCACACCGAAACCCTCGTCACCGCCGCCCCCCCGCCCGACCCCGACCTCGTCATGCTCATCCGCCCGCGCAAGAGCCGCATCTACTACCTGCGCAAGTTCTTCGACTACCCCATCACCCTCACCGCCACCACTCTGGGCAACCTCGGCGTCCTCCGAACCCTGCGCGTCGGCACCAGCTACCTGTTCTCCCGCGTCCGCCAGATCACGCCCGAAACCAGCCTCGAAGACTTCCTCATCAACCGCTTCGGACGCCAGCTCTACCTCACCTTCTTCAAGAGCTACACCGAAAAGGTCTGGGGCACCCCGTGCGACGAGATCTCCGCCGAGTGGGGCGCGCAACGCATCAAGGGCCTTAGCCTCACCACCGCCGTCAAGCACTTCGTCAAAAAAACCTTCGCCCGCACCCCCAGGCGCCCCGCCCCCGACCTCGCTCCCGATCTCGCCCAGAAGACCACCGACACCAGCCTCATCGAGCGCTTCATGTACCCCAAACTCGGCCCCGGCCAGCTATGGGAGCACGTCGCCAGCCTCATCCGCGAACAGGGCGGCGAAATCCACCTCGGCTGCAACGTAGACGCCATCCACTGCGAAGGCCACCGGGTCGTCTCCATCGAAGCCGGCATCAAATCCACCAACGAAGCCGGCATCCAATCCGAAGCACGCCAGACCTTCCCCGGCGACTTCTTCTTCTCCACCATGCCCATGCGCGAACTCGTCGAGGCCCTCGATTCCCCCGACGCCCCCGTCCCCGCCAACGTCCGCGAGGTCAGCCAGGGCCTGCAGTACCGCGACTTCATCACCATCGGCCTGCTCGCCGACAAGCTCAAGGTGCACGAGCCCGACGGCGGCCTCCTCAAAGACACCTGGATCTACGTGCAGGAGCCCGATGTGATCCTCGGACGGTTACAAATCTTCAACAACTGGAGCCCCTACCTCGTCGCCGACCCCTCCAAGGTCTGGATCGGCCTCGAATACTTCTGCTACGAGACCGACGACCTGTGGAAGATGCCCGACGAAGACCTCAAGAGATTCGCCATCGCCGAGGTCGCCAAAATCGGCATCCTCAACCCCGAAGACGTCTCCGACGGCCATGTCGTGCGCGTCCCCAAGACCTACCCCGCCTACTTCGGCACCTATGCCCGCTTCGACGAGCTCCGCGCCTTCACCGACAGCTTCGAAAACCTCTTCCTCGTCGGCCGAAACGGCATGCACAAATACAACAACCAGGACCACAGCATGCTCACCGCCATGACCGCCGTCGACGGCATCCTCGCCGGTCACGTCGATAAAGCCGCCCTCTGGGGCATCAACACCGAGCAGGAATACCACGAAGAGAAGTAAGGAGCGCCACGCACTTGAAGAACATCCTCATCATCGGAACCCTTCTCCTGGCCGTCTTCATCGCCGTCTTTCGCCAGCGCATCTTCCTGCGCGACCCTCTCGCCGCCGTTAAACGCAACGGAGCCTTCCAGACCGGCTACCGCGTCTACATCAACTACAACAACGACGTCCTCCTCGAAAACACCGACACCGGCAACCGCACCCTCGTCGAAGCCTGGATTAAGGCGCCCGGCGTCCCCAAACATCTGGCCTGCTTCACCGCCCTCCTGTGCTGGACCGACGCCGACCATGCCGAGATCTTCCCCCTCGCCAACTCCTCCCGCCGGCCGCCCCCATCCATGACATCGCGCGAGGTCACCTTCCAGGATGAGACCGGCGGAGCCATGCAGATCGAACTGCGATAAACCCGGAGGGCCACCATGAGCGACGGACGCGAAGAACGAAAAGAGCAGGAAGCGCGGCACCGCTGGGACGAAGAAAACCGCAGCGGCATCTCTCCGGATCGAACACCCGATCGCAAGCCGGAAAGCGAAGCAAATCGCCCCTGGGACCAGGACGGCCACCCCGAACGCCCCGACTCCTAGACCTCCCAATCCCGACCAACGGGAGGGCCTATGCCGCACACAGAGTCAAGACCGGTACACACGTCACGAAGTGACCGCCCCGCGCGGAGCGGGCCCGTCCGGCAGGACAGTCCGTAAGGAACTCAGGCAGCAATCGTCCCCTGGTGAAAGTGCAGCTGCCACCGCCCATCCCGGAACACCCAGATCGAAGACCGGTGCGAGACCGCGATCGCCGTCGTAATCCGATACGTAGCCAGCGCCACCCCGTCCGAAAGCAGCTCCACGTAGAAGTAATGGATCGTCGCCGTCCGCGGTGCGCTGCTCAATAGCACGTCCACCGTCTGCTGCCGGCTGAAGATCCGTCCCGACGTGCAGAACTCCCGGAAGTCCTCCGTCAGCAGCGGGATCAGCGCCGTGCGGTCGGCCTCGCGGTCGGGGTGGACCAGCCGCTCTTCCAGCGTATAAAGGTGGTCCTGCAGCTCCGTCAGGGTCAGGGCGGTCTTCATAAAGTTTGGTCCCCCGCATGGTATACGATCCAGGCGGCTCAGGGTTTCAAAACGCTCGCCTTCCCGTTCCTAGGCCGTCTGGCCAGCGCCACCCGCGGAATCTGCTGCAGATCGTCCACGAACGCCACCTCCTCCCAACCGTGCAGCAGCGCCCTCAGCGCATCCCGCTGCCCGTACCCCATCTCCAGCGCCAGCAGCCCCCCCGGACGCAGCGCCGCAAAGGCCTGCGGAATCAGCCTCCGGTAGATCTCCAGCCCATCGCCTCCCGCAAACAGCGCCGTCCCAGGCTCGTGCTCGCGCACCTCCGGGTGCAGCCCCGCGCGATCCCCCTCCGGAACGTACGGCGGATTGCTCACCACCGCATCGAAACCCGAACCGAAATCCGCATCCTCCCCCTCAAACACCCCCGCCAGCAGGTCCCACCGCAGAAACCGTATTCGCCCCCCCACCCCATGCCTCCGCGCATTGGCCCAGGCAACCGCCAGCGCGCCCGGCGACAGGTCGACCGCCGTGATCTCCGCCTCCGGCAGATGCACCGCCAGCGCAATCGCAATCGCGCCCGAGCCCGTCCCCACATCCACAATCCTCACCCGCTCGCCCCTCGGCATCCGGCCCAGCACCTCCTCCACCAGGTGCTCCGTCTCCGGACGCGGAATCAGCACATCGGACGACACCCCAAGCTCCAGCCCATAAAACTCCTGCCGCCCCGTGATGTACTGCACCGGTTCATGCCCCAGCCGCCGCCCTACCGCCTCGTCATAGCGCCTCTGCTCTCCCGCCGAAAGCTCCCGCTCCGGATGCGCCAGCAGCGTCACCCGCGAAATCCCCGCCGCATCCAGCAGCAGCAGCTCCGCATCCCGCCCCGCCGAGTCGCGCAGGTGCTCGTCCGCGGCAAGCCGTGCAGCGGCAGCAGACAATGCCTGTCGAAGGTTCGAGTTCAGGGTCATCGGATGAATATCCAACCTTAAAGACTCTCCCGATTATATGGAGACATCTCCCATCGAGCGTATGGTTTACACCGCCAAGGGAGTCCTGCCGGACGGGCCCGCTCCGCGCGAAGCGGACACTTCGTGACTTGTATACCGGGGTCTGGGCGGGGGGGGGCCGGCACAGGCCCTTCCGTTGGTCGGGATCGACACCGGTACATCGGTTCGAGAACAGCTTTAGAATAACGGTCTATGGAGATCAAACGCATCGGCTCGCAACCCTCAGGCAAAGGTCCGGCAGACTGGTTCACCGGCGCCGTCCGCATCGACCCGCTCTCTCAGGCGCCCGACCCCGCGCGCGTAGCCGCCGCCGCCGTCACCTTCGAGCCCGGAGCCCGTACCGCATGGCATACCCATCCCCTTGGCCAGACCCTCATCGTCACCGCAGGCTGCGGCTGGGTGCAACGGGAAGGCGGCCCCGTCGAGGAGGTCCACCCCGGAGATGTAGTCTGGTTTGCCCCGGCAGAGAAGCATTGGCACGGCGCAACCCCAACCACCGCCATGTCCCACATCGCCATTCAGGAACGCCTCGACGGCAAGGCCGTGGACTGGCTGGAGCACGTAACCGACCAGCAATACCGCCCAAACCAACAGTGAATCTAGACCCAAACACACCCGCTGCCGTCGCCTTCCTTCTTGACACAGCCCGGCCCTTACGCGATGCTTAGAGGCTAGGCGCATACAAGGGAACATCTGCCCCGTTGCGGGTCCAGTTGCGCCCGCGCGTATCCGAAGCAGAAAGCACACGTAGAACGGGAGCTCGATTCGATGCTGGCGATGTGGTTGCAAAGTGTGGGCGGTTTCGGGCTGGGCAATCTAGGCGGCCTCGCCCTCCCGGTCCTCTTTTTTGTCGTACTGTACTTCCTGATGATCGCCCCCAACCAGAAGAAGCAGAAAAAATGGCAGGAGATGCTCACCCAGTTGAAGTCCGGCGACCGCGTCACCACCAACGGCGGCATCCGCGGCACCGTCCTTACCGTCAAGGACGATATCATCGTCCTCCGTGTCCAGCCCGACGGGGTCAAGCTTGAGTTCGTCAAGAGCGCCATCGCAACCGTAACGACCGCCGAACAGGCATAAGCCGCACCGTTCCAACGTACCGGGCAAAGAAGCAAACGAAGTCAGATCGAACCGTAAGAAGCGGATGAGGAAGAAGCAAGGACCGCGGCTCCAAAGTCTCCAAAGTCTCCAAGGCTCCGGCAGGAACGCCAGGACCCCAAGATTCCAGGACCCCACGACCTGAAGACCTGAAGACCGCACCTTCAATAAAAGACCATGGGCAAGCATCTAGCCGGCAAGACGGCATTCATCGTTGCAGTATTGGTAATCTTCAGCTTCGGCATCGTCGGCATACCGCATGGCGGGCTCAAGCAGTCGCTTAAGGACCACATCCACCTCGGCCTCGACCTCAAGGGCGGCACCCACCTCGTCCTCGAAGTCCACGTCGCCGAGGCCCTCGCCTCCGCCACCGACCGCGACGTAGCCCGCCTCGAAGAGGATCTCCAGAAGGCCGGCATCCAGGGCGCGACCGTCGGCAAGACCGACCCGGCCAGCCCCCAGACCATCGTCGTCTCCGGCGTCCCCGCCGCCCAGCTCAGCGCCGCCCGCACCGTCCTCCAGGGCAACGACTACGCCGGCTACGACATCGCCTCCACCCCCAACGGCGGCTCCCGCCTCACCATGAAGCAGGCTGCCGTCCGCGACCTCGAAACCCGCACCCTCGACACCTCCATCGAGACCATCCGCGAGCGCATCGACAAGCTCGGCGTAGCCGAACCCGTCATCCAGAAGTACGGCCTCGGCGAAAACGAGATCCTCGTCGAACTCCCCGGCGTCGACGACCCCGCCCGCGTCGAAGAGATCATCCAGTCCACCGCCAAGCTCTCCATCCACGCCGTCACCGGAGGCCCCTTCGGCTCCGACCAGGAGGCGCTCGCCGCCAACAACGGCAGCATCCCGGCAGACTCCATGCTGCTCCACGGCGAAGCCACCGCAACCGCCCCCGACCAGATCTGGCTGCTCAAGCGCGTCAGCGAGGTCGAAGGAACGGACTTCCGCGACGCCCAGCCCTCGCAGGACCAGAACGGCCGCCCCAATATCCGCTTCAACCTCACCACCGAGGCCGGCGACCGCTTCTACAAGTACACCCAGGCCCATTCCGCCACCAGCACCACCCCCGGCTCCATGGCCATCGTCCTCGACAACAAGGTCCGCGAGGTCGCCAGCATCAACTCCGCCATCCGCGACAGCGGTGAAATCGAGGGCGGCTTCACCCAGCAGCAGGCCAACGACCTCTCGCTCATGCTCCGCACCGGCGCCCTCCCGGCCTCCATCTCCTACCTCGAAACCCGCACCGTAGGCCCCAGCCTGGGCGCCGCCTCCATCCACCAGGGCATCGTCGCCGCCGTGGCCGGCCTGCTCGCCGTCATGATCTTCATGCTGGTCTACTATCGCGGCGCGGGCATCAACGCCGACCTCGCCCTGATGCTCAACCTGCTCATCCTGCTCGGCTTCATGGGCTACTCCGGATCCACCCTCACGCTCCCCGGCATCGCAGGAGTCATCCTCACCATCGGTATGGGCGTCGACTCGAACGTGCTCATCTTCGAGCGCATCCGCGAAGAGCTCCGAGCCGGCAAGACCGCCGCCGCCGCCGTCCAGCAAGGCTTCGCCCACGCCTGGATCACCATCGTCGACACCCACGTCACCACCATCGTCTCGGCCGCCATCCTCTTCCTCTTCGGCACCGGCCCGGTCAAGGGCTTCGCCGTCACCCTGACCATCGGTCTTCTGGCCAACCTCTTCACCGCCGTCCTCGTCTCCCGGGTCATCTTCGACGCGATCCTAGAGAAAAAAGAGCGCGGCGCGGCCCTGTCGATCTAGCTTCAACCGAGCGGTCTTCCGCCGATGTACTCAATTCTCGATCCCGACCAACGGGAGGACCAATGCAGCAAACA
This sequence comes from Edaphobacter sp., assembly GCA_965277265.1. Taxonomy (GTDB): domain Bacteria; phylum Acidobacteriota; class Terriglobia; order Terriglobales; family Acidobacteriaceae; genus Edaphobacter. Next base: position 2,142,339 of record CBDICF010000003.1, on the reverse strand, counting down.
GTATCAAGACCGGTATACAAGTCACGAAGTGACCGCCCGAATCGGGGTCCCCGCAAACAGGTCTTCGTTTGTGGGGTGACGGAGCGAAGTGGGCCCGTCCGGCAGGACTATTTGCGGTGTATACCAAATTTAGAAAATAACCGCGGGGCCCACGGGCCATCGCCGAGGATTTGAGAACGTGGAACTGTTTCGCACAACCAACATCGACTGGCTCGGGAAAAAGTGGTACTTCCTCGGGTTCTCCCTCATCTTCTCCGTCGCTGGCGTCCTCAGCCTTCTCTTCTGGCACCACATCCCGCTGGGCGTCGACTTCAAGGGCGGCACCCAGGTCCGCGTAGCCTTCAGCCAGCCGCCCAATGAGGACCACATCCGCCAGGCCATGGACAGATCAGGCGTCCACCAGGCCACCATTCAGCGCATCAGCGACCCCACCGGCAACGCCGCCAACAAGGTCATCATCGCCCTGCCCGAGTCCTCCGCCAAGGACACCTCGCACGACGCCGGCCGCCAGAGCGTCGAAAACGCCCTCCACGCCAACTACCACGACTCCGCCTTCACCATCGAGCAGGTCGACATCGTCGGCCCCACCGCAGGCAAAGCCCTCCAGAAGCAAGCCTGGTGGGCCACCGTCTACTCCCTCCTCGGCATGCTCGTCTATCTCTGGTTCCGCTTCGAGCTCATCTACGGCGTTGCAGCCGTCGTGGCCGTCTTTCACGACACCCTCATCACCGTCGGAGCCTTCTCCCTCACCAACCAGGAGATCACCCTCACCGTCATCGCGGCCATCCTCACCCTCATCGGCTACTCCATGAACGACACCATCGTCGTCTTCGACCGCATCCGCGAAAACCTCGCCACCTCGCGCAAAGAGTCCCTCCACGACGTCGTCAACCGCAGCATCAACCAGACCCTCAGCCGAACCGTCATCTCCTCCGGCCTCACCTTCCTCACCGTCCTCTCCCTCTTCGTCTTCGGCGGCGAGGTCCTGCACGGCTTCTCCTTTGCCCTCGTCATCGGCATCCTCATCGGCACCTACTCCTCCATCGCGGTCGCCGCCCCCATGCTCGTCGCCTACCAGGAGTGGCGCGCCAAACGCGGCAAAACCGTCACCCTCCCCGCCGGAAAGCGAGCCAAAGCCTAGCCTCCAACCCAGGCCAGCCCAACCGGCCGCCTGCCAATCAGCCCCGATCCGCCTCTACCGCCTTCAGCTTTCATCCGTGTTCCTCCGCGCAGTCAGCGGCCGAAGCAGTTGTTGTTGCCTGTTCTTAATCGGTGAAGATCCGTCCCATCGGTGAAAATCGGCGGTAAGCCTTCCTTCCTCCCCCGCCAAAAGAATCCCCGGGAACAAATCCGAACAGCCCGGTGTCTAAGCGTTGTAGCTCTTCTTCACAGCAAAGAGGCTGCACATGTTCGAATCATCTTTGATGGAATCCGGCAACCAGATCAAGACCAAGTCCAAGTACTGGATGATTGGCACGTTTATCTTCAACGGCGCGATCCTGGCAACCATGATTCTCATTCCGCTGCTGTATCCCGAGGCGTTGCCGAAGACCGCAATGACCGCGATGCTCACAGCGCCGCCACCACCGCCTCCGCCTCCACCCCCGCCGCCTCCGGCCCAGGTCGTCAAGCCCATCAAGATGGTCTCCGAGGTCGATCAGGGCCTGCACGCGCCCACCAAAATTCCTAAAGACATCAAAATGCTGAAGGAAGACGCAGCGCCCCCGCCGCAGGTTGCCGGAGTCGCCGGCATGAGCGGCATGGGCAGCGGAAGCGGCGTACCCGGCGGCGTCATGGGCGGCATCGGAACCGCGCCCACCCCCGTCGTCAAGCTGGAGAAGCCCAAAGGCCCAGCCCGCGTATCGAGCGGCGTGGTGGCCGGTCTCAAGATCTCCGGCTCCAATCCCACCTATCCGCCGATCGCCCGCGCGGCCCACGTCTCAGGCGCGGTCGTCCTCCACGCCCTCATCTCGAAGTCGGGCGCCATTCAGGACCTCACCGTCATCAGCGGTCCCGAGATGCTCCGTTCGAGCGCGGTCGAGGCAGTCCGGGGCTGGCGGTACAAACCATATGTTCTCAACGGCGAACCCACCGAGGTCGAAACGACAGTCACCGTCAACTTCAACTTCGGCGGAGGCTAGAGAGAGCACGTTCCAGGCTCACCAGCATCCTTCGTGGAGACCCCGGTATTCACGAGTTCAGATTTAGCAGCTTAGAGTTCTATCAGGAGGAAATATTCCAGTGATTCTCGCTCATCTCGCAAACTTCGCCCACGTACCTTCTTCCCTCGCCATCTACTTTCAAGAGGCGCAGGTCAGCTTCAGCGTCATGGGTCTCTGGGGCAACATGGGCTGGCTGGCCCGTTGCGTCGTTATCTTCCTCTTCATCATGTCCATCTGGTCGCTCGCCGTCATCATCGACCGCGCACTCTACTTCTCGGCCGCGCGCAAGCAGTCCCGCGAGTTTGCCCCCAAGGTCGCCGGCGCATTGAAGGACGGCCGTCTCGACGAAGCGATCAAGGTCGCCGACCGCTGCAAGAAGTCCCACCTCGCCGAGGTTGTCACCGCCGGCCTGCAGGAGTTCCGCAGCTTCGGTTCAGGCGGCAACATCACCGACGAGCAGGTTGAGAGCTCCAAGCGCGCCCTCGAGCGTTCCGAAGCCATCGTTCACGCGAAGCTGAAGCGCGGTCTCGGCGGTCTCGCCACCATCGGCTCCACCGCGCCCTTCATCGGCCTCTTCGGAACGGTGGTCGGTATCTTGAACGCCTTCCAGCAGATCGCCACCCAGAAGACCTCCGGTATCGGCGCAGTCGCCGGCGGTATCTCCGAGGCCCTCGTCACAACCGCCTTCGGTCTTCTCGTCGCCATCCCCGCCGTCATGACGTTCAACTACTTCACCGGCAAGGTCGAAGCGTTCGACGTCGAAATGGACAACAGCTCCAGCGAACTGGTCGACTACTTCATCAAGCAGAGCCACCGCTAGAGCGTCACGAACCATGCACACAGCAGCAGCCCCTGCGCGAGAATCACGCTCTACAGCACTCCCGGATGCCCCCAGCGAAGGGCATCCGGGTCTAGAGCCCAATCTCACGGGGAGCCGACCGAATATCGAAGAGCCGCAGAAAACAGCAGAGCCGGGCAAGGCCGCGCAAGCCGGACGGAGCACACGTTATGGGCATCAATAAACGGGACGAAGGCAAGAAGGTCAACTCCAACATCAACGTCACCCCCATGGTCGACGTCATGCTGGTCCTGTTGATCATCTTCATGGTCATCACCCCCATGCTGAACAACAAGGTCAACGTCGATCTGCCCAAGGCCAACGCCGCCGTGGTCATGGAAGACGCCAACAAGGAAGACGCAGCCGTCGTCGCCATCACACGCGATGGCAGAACCTTCCTCGGCGCCAACCAGGTCACCATCGACGACCTCGGCCCCAAGATCTCGGCAATGCTCGAAAACAAGACCAACAAAGAGGTCTTCATGCGCGCCGACACCCGGGCCAACTACGGCAAGGTCATGGACGCAGTGGACGGCATCCGCGCCGCGGGCGTCAGCCAGCTCGGCCTCTTGACAGAGAAGAACGAAGTCGACACCACGCCCGCGAAGTCGAAATAGGTAGTCGGGTTCCTCAGGTCGGCTTCATCCGACTCTTGAAGCTTCATATGAATGACGTTGTAGGACAGATTTAGACGGTATGGTCACACCGGCCGGCTCGCACGCGAGCGTATCGAGCCCCCGGAGCATACAAGGAGATTTGCTATGGGAATGAGTGGAGGAAGTACCGGCGGAGCGGTCTCCGAGATCAACGTAACGCCGCTTATCGACGTTCTTCTGGTTCTGCTGATCATCTTCATGGTCATCGTGCCCGTTACCCCCAAGGGTCTCGAAGCGCTGGTCCCCCAGCCGCCGAAGGAGCACCAGCAGGATCAGCCCAACGACCGCACCATAGTCGTTCAGGTGCTGTCCAACGGTGCCGGCGCGCCCTCGTACAAGATCAACGAGACCGACTTCAGCAAGGCCGCTCTCGAGCCCAAGCTCGAAGAGATCTTCTCCACCCGGCAGGAGAAGGTCATGTTCGTCAAAGGCGACAAGGACCTCGATTTCAACAAGGTAGCTGAGGTCATCGACTTCGGACACCAGGCCGGCGTGGACAACATCGGCCTCATCACCCCCCGCGTGGAAGCAGGCCAGTAAAAGCGATCCAGCACAACAGATTCTGTACAAGAGATGTCTAACCGGGTGGCAGATTCCTTGCAAGCTTGCAAGGAATCTGCCACCCGCCTTGCATCTCGAAGATCCGTAGCGGTTACACAACTGGAGTACAGTTCGCCATCGATTTGCTGTCACTCCGCAACGCCCCTTTGTTGTCATTCCGCAGCGCAGGAACCTGCGCTCGATGGGCCCACCCCCGTCTCCCGCCACCCCGATTTGATGCGGCCCTTCTTATAGGCCTTTATCCGTGTTCCTCCGCGCCAATCCGCGGTCGACGCTTTATCGCCTTTAATCGGTTTAAATCGGTGAAGATCGGCGGTAAGCCTTCCCTCCGGTAAAAGCCAGCGAAGATTCAAGCCCTCCGCCGGTACCGTATAGCGAACTCATACCCCGCGTTCGGCGGAAACAGCTTCGCCACCAGCCGCAGCCGCTCCGCCAAAGCCTGCGGAGCCAGCAGCGGATACTCCCGCTCCCGCAGCTCCGAATAGTCGAAATCCACCGCCAGCGACAACTGGTAGATCGCCACCGCGTCCGAAAAAGCCGACTCCAGAAAGCTCGTCTTCGCCTTCTCATCCACGTTCAACTTCCCATCCACCCTGTCCGCCTTCCCGCTGGTCAGCGCCAGGCTCCGGCTCTCCCACGCATCCTGGCTCGTCTCTCCCCGCACATCCGCCAGCGCCTGCTTCCAGACCAGTTCGCTGAAGCCCTCCGGCACGCCCGCCGCGTCCACAAACGCGTGCCCCACGTTGATGAAAAACTCGAACGCCAGCGCAAACCGGTCGCCCAGCAGACGCGTCGAGATAAATATCCCATCCACCTCGCCCACCTTCACATTCCTGTGGCAGATCGCCTGGTCCGCGCTTTCAGCCGAGTAGGCCGCAGCGACCACCGTCCCCTCGCTGCCCCGCCCTTCGCCTCCCCGACCTTCGCTCAGCGCCAGCGGCACAAAGTAATAGGTCTTCCGCGCCAGCGCCCCCGCAATCGTCTGCGGAACCGCCTGCACCATCCGCTCCAGCTCGTTCTCCGCCAGATTGTTGTCTCCGTACGCCGCATAGCTCACGCCATTCGGAGCCCGCAGCACCGCCGCCTCCTCCACCACCCGCGACGCCTGAATCAAATCCTTCTCCACGCTGTCTGCCATAACGCAGTATTCTACTGGTATGCCGCCTGCTTCGCCGCCCCGCCGTTCTGCCGCCATCCCCAGCCGCACCACAGCGTCCGGTCCGGCGTCCGGTCCCGCGGCAGCCCGCGGCTCCACCGGCCCGCGCACCTTCGGCGCAGGCTACCTCTTCGGCATCCCGCTCGGCGACCTCGGCTGGTTCACCACCCTGCTCATGTCCGGCGCTCTCGGTATGGCCGCCTTCTTCGCCTCCACCTTCTGCGCCATCATGGGCCTGCTCGTCTACAACACCGCCCTGCACCGCAACGTGGACTTCGCCTTCTCCTACACCCGCGTCGGCCTCCCCGTCGGCCTCCTCGTCCTGGTCCTCGCCCTCGCCTGCCTCGGAACCCTCTGGGTCCGCCGCCAGCTCCGCCGCTCCTGACCCCGCGGTTGCCGTCGCCTGTCCTTTTTTGTTTGTCATTCCGCAGCGCAGCGCAGGAACCTGAGGTTGCCGTTGCCTGTCCTTTTGTTTGTCATTCCGCAGCGCAGCGCAGGAACCCGCTGTAGCCTTTGCCTGTCCTTTCGTTTTTAAGCCTTAATCCGCGCTCCTCCGCGCCAATCCGCGGTCGACGCCTTATCGCCCTTAATCGGTCCGATCAGTGGAAATCGGTGGTAAGCCTCCCCTCACTAGCCACAAGCTACAATCACCAGCAGCATGATCGCCCACCTCCGCGGACGCCTCCTCTCGAAATCCCCCAACCAGGCCATCGTCGAGTGCGCCGGTGTAGGCTACGACGCCACCATCAGCGTAGCCACCTTCTCCGCCCTCCCAGCCGAAGGCACGGAAGCCTCCCTGCACATTCACACCCACGTCCGCGAAGACCAGATCGCCCTCTTCGGCTTCTCCGAGACGCAGGAGAAGCGCCTCTTCGAAAAGCTCCTCACCATCAGCGGCATCGGCCCCAAGCTCGCCATCACCGTGCTCAGCGGCATCGCCGCGGATCGCCTCATCACCGCCATCCGCTCCGGCGACCACGCCACCCTGACGAAGATTCCCGGCATCGGCAAAAAGACCGCCGAACGCGTCGTCCTCGAGCTCAAGGACAAGCTCGACGACCTCGCCACCGCCATCCCCACCGCCACCGGCGCTCCGCCCCACGGAACCTTCGGACCCGCCGGCGACGACGCCCTCTCCGCCCTGGTCAACCTCGGCTACCCCCGCCCCCTCGCCCAGAAGGCCATCGAGACCGCCATCGCCAAAGATCCCGCCGCCGCCCACGACTTCGAGACCCTCTTCCGCGCCGCCATGTCCTCCATCCGCTAGCCCGCCACGCGCCGCGTAAAATAAATCCCGAAAACCTGGCGCACTTTTCATCGCCTTATAAGCACCACGTCCCAGCCAGCGAAAGTCCACGCTATTTCCATATCAAGCACAAAAAACACCACGTTTTGCGCACCCGTTTTCGCGATATCCCCAATCAAACCGCACCTTCCACCACCGCAAAAAAAACCTCTGCGGATGTCCGCCGAAATCAGACGGCCTCGAAGCCGCTTCGGGCGGCTTCGAGGCCATAGGTTTGCAGACGGCCCGTAAGCCGAATTCTGTTTTAGACGATCATTCCTCTACGCGACGCATTACTGCGGCGCTTTAGCAACCTACCCGCGGGTTTCGGCTCTTTAGATTCAAGTCTCTCCGCCTGGGCGCATCGGGCCGATACGCTTATGCCGCCTGGAGAGGAGCGGCAGAATCCCTGCCTATTTGGTCTTGCTCCGTGTGGGGTTTACCCTGCCGCGCCCATTACTGGACGCGCGGTGCGCTCTTACCGCACCTTTTCACCCTTACCTCAAGTGAAATCAATCACTTGGGGCGGTTCCTTCTCTGTTGCACTTGCCGTCCGGATGGCTTGAACCATCCGTCCCGGACGTTATCCGGCACACTGCCCTGCGGAGTTCGGACTTTCCTCCCCCGTCCAACATCCTGCGATGAAGACGGCAGCGATCATCCAGCCGCCTGCCCCTCCAGTCTACCCCAGTGCAGGAACAAATCCCCGCGAATCTGCGTATTAACCCAACGCACAGCCCTATGCTGCTGATACTCTCGTCGTACCGGGTAAGGGTCACACCATGGAGTTCAAAGAGGCCGTAAAGATCGCGCTCCAGTCCCTCTGGGCCAACAAGCTGCGTTCCGTCCTCACGCTGCTCGGAGTCGTCATCGGCGTCGCCAGCGTCATCGCCGTCGTCACCTTGGTCAACGGCGCAAACACCTTTGTTACCACCAAGTTCACCAGCTACGGGGCCGACGTTTTCACGGTCTCGAAGATGCCCCAGATCATCACCAGCTCGGAAGACTACGAGCGCTTTCAGAAGCGCAAGGACATCCTCTTTCCCGACTACCTCTACGTAAAAGAGAACTGCCGGCGCTGTACCGGCATCGGCGCCCAGCAGTCCACCATCGGCAAGATCGTTCACGGCACCCAATCGGTCACGGACTCCAGCATCCGCGGCTACACCGCCCAGATGCCCGCCCTCCAGAACCTCAACATCATGCAGGGCCGAGGCTTCACCGATACGGACGAAGAGCACGCCTCGCACGTCGCCATCATCGGCACCGACATCCAGGACCACCTCTTCGCCGGCGCCAACCCCCTGGGCCAGGACCTCCGCGTCGACGGCACCCCCTACACCATCATCGGCATCAGCGAAAAGCAGGGAAGCACCTTTGGGGCCAGCCAGGACAACTGGGTCGCCGTCCCACTCACCGCCTACCAGAAGAGCTACGGCACCTCGAAGACGCTTACCATCTACATCAAAGCGGGTGAAGCAGGCGAAGTGCTTGAAAACGCTGCCGATGAGGTCCGCGTCCTCATCCGCTCCCGCCGTCACGACGCCCCCGGCGCGCCCGACTCCTTCGAACTCGACACCAACAATACCCTGGTCGGCTTCTTTTCGACCGTCACCCGGTCCTTCGGCGCGGTTGCCGGAGCTATCGCATTGATTTCACTCGTGGTCGGCGGCATCGTCATCATGAACATCATGCTGGTCAGCGTCACCGAACGCACCCGCGAAATCGGCATCCGCAAGGCGCTCGGCGCACGTCCCCGTGACATTCTCATGCAATTCCTCATCGAATCGGCCACCATGGCCCTGGTCGGCGGCGCCTTCGGGGTCATCGGCGGCATCGCCGTCGCCCAGGTCGTCACCGTTCTCGTCGGCTTTCCCTCCAGCATCGCCCTGTGGAGCGTCTTCGTCGGCCTCCTGATGGCCACCTCCACCGGCATCTTCTTTGGCGTCTATCCAGCCCGCAAAGCCGCGCAACTCGACCCGATCGTCGCCTTGCGCGCAGACTAGAACACAAGAAAGAGAGAGCAGCAAGCTAACCGCCCATAGCTCAAGCTGAAATCCCATGCGCATCGCCGATACCAAAGAAACCGTCAAGATGGCCCTCGATACCCTACGCACAAACAAACTGCGCAGCGGCCTCACCATCCTCGGCATCGTCATCGGCGTTATGACCGTCATCGTCATTTCCTCCGTCGTCAACGGCCTCAACAACAATATCTCCAGCTTCGTCGAATCCCTCGGCTCGAACGTGCTCTTCGTCTTCCGTTTCCCGGTCTTCGGCCAGCGCCCCACCACCGAGATGCTCACCCGCAAACAGCTCACGTATGACGACGCCATGGCCATGCGCGACCTGCCCCACGTCGTCGCCGTCGCTCCCGCCCTGCAATATACCGACAACACCGCCCCCGGACGCGGCGGAACCACCGCCATCAAGGCCGGCGGCAAGAAAATGCAGAACACCATTCTTGAAGGCGATACCGCCGCGGAAAAAGAGGTCAATGACCAGGACCTCCGCGAAGGCCGCTTCTTCGAAGACCTCGACCAAAGCCGCTTCGGGCGCGTCACCGTCCTCGGCAGCGACACCGCCGACCAGCTCTTCCCCGGCCAGAGCGCCATCGGCAAGGAGGTGCAGGCCACCGGCATGGTCTTTACCGTCATCGGAGTGCTTGCGCCGCAGAAGCAGCCCTTCGGCGGCGGCAAGAACCCGCAGGACAATAAGGCGATGTTTCCCATCACCACCTTCCACCAGATGCACCCCGAGCAGCTCGACTACTGGATCACCCTGAAGTACGACGACCCCAAGAATCGCCCGCTGGTCGAGGATGAGTTGACGGAGCTGCTGCGCCGACGCCGCAAGGTCGCGAACGCCGCCCAAGACAACTTCGCCATCTTCGGCACTGACTCGCTGACTCGCCTCTGGAACCAGATCACCGGCGGCCTCTTTCTTCTGCTCTTCGCCCTATCGAGCGTCGCCCTGCTGGTCGGCGGCGTCGGGGTGATGAACATCATGCTGGTGTCCGTCACGGAACGCACCCGCGAGATCGGGGTCCGTAAGGCGATCGGCGCCACGAAACAAACAATTCTCGCCCAGTTCACACTTGAAGCCATTACCTTGTGCGCAGTAGGCGGCCTCATCGGCGTCACCCTGGGCAGCATCATCGCGCTTGGCCTGCACTTCCTTCTGCCGTCTCTGCTCTCGCCGGTGTGGGTTACGGTTGCCTTCGCCAGCTCCTGCGGCATCGGCCTGCTGTTCGGCATCTATCCCGCCTGGAAAGCCGCCAACCTGAACCCCATCGAAGCCCTCCGCTACGAATAGTCTCGGCAGCATAGCCGCTGCCTGCTTCTAATCGATGTCATCGATGCAAATCGTGTCAGGTCTTTCCGCGGGCGGCCTTCGGTAAACTAGCAGGATGGCCATAGCGATCGAGGCGATCACGACCCTGCTAACACTGTCTGGCCTGGTCTACCTTCTTCTAGCCCTCTGGGGAGCACGCAGCTTCGTCCGCCACTGGCATAGCCGCAATCTGCACGACTCGAGCGCCCCAGCCACCGTTCATGCTCCCGGCGTAACCATCCTCAAACCGGTCAAAGGGGTCGATCCGCGCATGTACGATGGCCTCGTCAGCCATTGCCGACAGCAGTATGCGGGCAGCTTTGAAATCATCTTCGGCGTCACCACTTTGGAAGACCCTGCTGTCCCCGAAATAGCGCGTCTTCGCGGCGAGTTTCCCGCCGTTCCAATTCGGCTGGTCGAGTGCATCGAACGCCTCGGCACCTCCGGCAAAGTCAGCAACCTCGTCCAGATGCTCCGTTTCGCCCGGTACGAGCACATCGTCATCAACGACAGCGACATTCGGGTCTCAGCCCACTATCTCACCCGCGTGATGGCACCGTTCAGCGACTCCAAAGTAGGCATGGTCACGGCGCCCTACATAGGCCGCACCTCCAGCACCAACCCAACCCTCTGGTCGCGTCTCGAAGCCCTCGGCATTTCCACCGACTTCTTTCCCGGCGTCCTCACCGCGCGCAGCCTCGAGGGCGGCATCCGCTTCGGCCTCGGCTCCACTCTCGCCACAACCAGGACCGCGCTTGCCAAGGCAGGAGGCCTCGAATCCCTCGCTGAATACCTAGCCGACGACTACGAGATGGGCGCGCGCATCGCAGCAGCAGGCTACCGCGTCGAACTCTGCTCCGAGGTTGTCGAAACCACCGTCCCGCCCTACACATTCCAAGGCTTCCTCGATCATCAACTCCGCTGGGCGCGCTCCACCCGCGACTCCCGCAAATTCGGTTATCTCGGCCTCGGCATCACCTACGCTCTGCCCTGGGCCTTCGCGACCTGCATTGCCAGCGGCCTCGCCCTGTGGAGCTTCTCTCTGCTCAGCCTCGTCCTCCTCGCCCGCGTCGCCGTGGCGCTTTCCATCGGCGTCGGAATCCTCGGGGACGGCCAGGTCCTCCGCGACGTGTATCTGCTCCCCCTCCGCGACATCTTCGGCCTCGCCTTCTGGGCCTGGAGCTTCGCCGGCGACTCGGTAATCTGGCGCGGCGAACAGTTCCACCTTCGCGATGGCCGTATCAAGCCCGTCCTAGACTGAACTTCCCGCAAAACTTCCCTGAACCGAAAGACCCGTAAACCGAGCAGTCCGGTCGATTATTCGGCGGTTTACGATTGCCTATGGCGACTCATTTTTCCAGCGATGCAATCAAGTTTCTGCGCGGGTTGAAGCGGAACAACGACCGCGTATGGTTTGCCGAGCGCAAGGCAATCTATGAGCGGGAACTCAAAGCACCCATGATGGCGCTCATCGGCGAAGTGAATGAAGCACTGCTCGACTTTGCCCCGGAGCATGTGCGCCCCCCGCAGAAGATCGTGATGCGCATCTACCGCGACATTCGCTTCAGCAAGGACAAACGCCCGTACAAGATCCATCAGTCCGCGTGGTGGGCACACGATGGTATGCGCAAGACCTCCGGCGCTGGCTTCTACTTCGACGTGAGCGGGACCGAGGTGACGATCGCGGCTGGCGTGTATATGCCGGAGCGGGAACAATTGCTCGCTATTCGGCCCCACCTGTCCCTGCACCATGAGGAGTTTCGCGGCTTGCTGAAAAACAGGAGGCTTAAGTCGCTTATGCAGGAGGGCGATGGGATGCGGTTAGCACGACCACCGAAAGGTTTTTCCGCGGACGATCCTGCAATCGATCTGCTGCTATGTCGCCAATGGGGAGTCTCCGCGACACTGCCGGCCGAACACGCAACCCGGCCTGCGCTGCTGAAGGACATCCTGGACCGCTTCAAAGCGGCGGGACCACTCGTGGCGCTGCTGAACGCACCGCTTATCGGAAAGCCCAAACGTCCGATGTTCTAGGTATTCTGAACGGATGAAAGAGAACAGAGCGGCGAGAAGGCTAAGCCAAGCCAGTCCCGAAGACTGAATAAGGAGCACCCGGAGAGGACTCCTTATTCAGTCACGAGTTGGAGATTGAAGATTTGGTGCCGAAGGGGGGACTCGAACCCCCACACCCTTGCGAGTACATGGACCTGAACCATGCGCGTCTGCCAATTCCGCCACTACGGCGCGATGTGAAGCTCCCCAGCCTGACGGGAGGGGGCACACCAACCGAGTGTCTAGTCTTACAAACACGACGTACTCTGTCAATTCCGGGATCCGTCCGGTCAGCTGCGGGCGATCTCAGGAGGGATGAGGCTTCTCGCGGGGAAACGATTCGTCTAAGCTGTACCTAAAACGAGGTATGATTTTTCATCATGACTGAACAGAAGATGGTAGATGCCGGGGAAACTGAAGGCGAAAAGATTTCTGAAGAGATTGCAGTCGAGATTCGCTCACTTGCGCATGACCTGAGCAATGCGCTGGAGATTATCGTCCAGACCAGCTACCTGTTGGGGACCGTGGAGCTTAAGGAGCCTGCGTCGGACTGGTTGCGGCTGCTGGACAGCGGCGTCCAGAAAGCGATGAACCTGAATCTGGAATTGCGGACCTGCATCAAGCGCCACACCTCGATCTGAGCTGCGGCACCACGGTACAACCCTCAGACCTGCATCTTAGATCAGTTCAACGCGAGGACTTGTTCAGCTCGGATCTCTTCTCGGGTGCGGTTGCGGTCGAGGCCTTGCTGGTTGAGAGTCTCCCGGCAAGGGATTTCTTTACCGGCGCTTTCTTGGTTGCGGATTTCTTCGCGTTGACTGGCTTGGAAGCCTTCGCCCGGGTCGTCCGGCTGACCGCCGGTTTCCCCTCCGTCAGGGAGCTGCCAGACACCTTCTTTTTCGGAGCTGTCGAAGGAATACTCCCGTTGCGGGATGCGGCCAGCTTCGCAAGCTTGTTCTCGTGAGATTCTATCAAAGTTTCGATCTGCTGGAGCAGTACACGGGTGTGCATGGGCTTGACGAGAAGCTTGTCCGCTCCCATTTGCTGCCAGTCTTCGTCCGCCACCGGAAAGGCGGTGAGAAGCGCGACTGCCGGGTGATAGGCGGCGGTACGTGCAGCCTTGATAACTTCGATACCGGCGGCATCGTTTTCCATGCGCATGTCGGTGATCAGCATGTGATATTCGCGGGTGTGGAGGCGGGAGATGCCCTCACGGGCGGAGGTGGCAGTGTCCACATCGAACCCGCTGATCTCCAGGACAGCCTTCAAGGTAAGCAGCACGGCCACTTCATCATCGACCAGCAGGATGCGACGTTTCATACGTTCCTCTCAACTACAGGCTTCCGAGCAAACATACAGCATCGGATAGATGGTTTCAAAGGCTGGAAGTCCGCCGAAGCGGGGAGCGGAGGTCGTTTGACGAAGTGATATACTTTGGGTTGCAGCATACGTTACAGTCCCGACTGCATCCAATTCTAACGAACGCATGGCGAGCCGGAGAGCTTGCTGTGGAGGCGACCTATTCCACCGATTGATAAACGTTCCGCAAAGTCTTTTATCCGCACCAATGAACGCATCCGCGCCCGCGAGATCCGCGTTATCGACGAGAACGGCGAGCAACTCGGAGTAATGCCTCCGTTTGACGCGTTGAAAATGGCGCGCGAACGCTCCCTGGACCTTGTCGAGATCTCTCCCAATGCCGTTCCGCCGGTATGTAAGATCCAGGATTACGGCAAGTTCCTGTATGAGAAGGACAAGAGTGACCGGGCAGCCCGTAAGAAGCAGAAGGTTATCGTCATCAAAGAGGTGAAGTTCTCCGTCACTGTCGATGAGCACGACTACCAGACCAAAAAGAATCAGGCGGTTAGGTTTTTGGGCGAAGGTGACAAGGTAAAGGCATCGCTGCGGTTTAAAGGACGGCAGATGGCCCACCGAGACCTTGGTTATAAAATTATCAACCGGCTCATCCTTGATATCGGCGATGCAGGTTTGGTCGAGTTCATGCCCAGGATGGAAGGTACGACGCTGCACGCCATTGTTGCGCCATCGAAGAAGGCGGAGCAGCCCGCGGCTAAAAAGCCCGCAGCGGCGCCCGCTTCCACGCCAGCAGCTGCGTCTGCGGCTACGAAGACGGCAGAGGCACCTGTTACCGTTCCGGCGTAGACCAGGTCAGGCGGGGCTGACTGACTAGAACCGAATTGGCGGTCGAGGGTCGCAGGGTCTTTTTTCGGGCATGGTGAGGGGTGCATGTTTGTTGGGTGATATGCGCCCTTGCCGGCGCGAAAATGTGGTTAAGTTTGTGCTTAATGTGGACCGATGCGTGGCAGACGTGGAGTGTGGACGGCCACGTTCCGAAGCCTGAGACTACGCCAGATCGCGTCGGTTTATTTTCGCAAGGTTTGTTTCCGGGTGGGGATGTCATCGAACCGCAGGTCCTTTCGCCGCGCTGCGGGATGACAAAACAAAAGGACAGGCAACTGCAACCGCAGGTCCTTTCGCTTCGGGCCGCGTCTGGTGGGATGCCGGCGTAGTGTGCTGCTCTTCGCCTGCAAGCGTCGGCGATCGTCCGTCGATGGTGGGTCCTCGCCGCCTAAGCAGCCCAACGAAAAATTGTCCCCGTCACCAATCCATCATGCAAGTTCTTGCGTATATGTGCTTTCCGTTATGACCTTAGTAATCCAGATTAGTTTATATCCCGGTATATATTTGATTCTATTGGACTTATCGTCTAATCAATTTTATGGTTACTTCAGTTGGCTTGTCCAGCGAAATCTTTTCGAAAGACTACAACTTACAGGTGATCTAAATGAAGAATCTTGTCCGCGCGTTCGTCGTCGTCCTTGCCCTTACCGGTGCAGCCGCCACCACAACCCTGACCTCTTCTGCCTCGACCCAGCACAAGGTCAGTGCGGCGGGCGTGAGTTGCCTCCCGATCCCGAGCTGCCCGCCTAACGATCCCAACGGATGCGGCATGGCGCAGCACGGATACTAAGTTCGATTTGAATCAACGTTCCATCATTACAACTTTTTACAAGGTGGCCAAAATGAAGAATCTCGTCCGCGCATTCGTCCTCGTCCTTGCCCTCACCGGTGCAGCCGCCACCACAACCCTGACCTCTTCTGCCTCGACCCAGCACAAGGTCAGTGCGGCGGGCGTGAGTTGCCTCCCGATCCCGAGCTGCCCGCCTAACGATCCCAACGGATGCGGCATGGCGCAGCACGGATACTAAAGTGCGTTTACATATTGAGTCCTGGTGAGCAGATCCGCCGGATTCACCATCTCCCGCTCCGAGTTCGGGCGTTTGGCTAAGCATGAACGGATGCGAAGTTCGGCAGCAAGGCGGCATTTTGTTGGAGAGTGGTCCTTAAATATGTTGTGTCGCTTCCCGGGATAGGCTAGGCTAGGGTTGCCTTACCGGGAAAGACTATGAAGACCCTTGTTGCCACGCTCATGTCCTACATGCAGTACGTTGAGCCAATCGTCTGCACTATGCTGATATGGCTTATCTGGCGCGCTAAAGCGGTTCGCCAGTATGCCTATCTGGTTGCTCTGATGAGCGTAAGGGTGATTTGCTCGGTTATATGCCTCCCGCTGCTGTACTTTTGTGCGCGAGGGATTCAGTTGCATGTTGCTTATCCTGTTTATTTTTATGTTTACTGGGGTAGCTACGCGCTGGAATCCGTTCTTTCTCTTCTGGTGATCTATAGCATCTTCAAATTGGCGATGGCACCCTTGGAGGGTTTGCAAAACCTGGGGATGCTCGTGTTCCGCTGGGTTGCAGCCATTTCGCTTGCAGTTTCTATCGGGGTGGCGGTTACACCGCATCTTTCCGGCGTTAAGTTCATGATCGCACTGGTCACCCAGCTTCAACAGACCTCCAGCATCCTGACTCTTTGCCTGCTGCTTTTTGTTTGTTTCGCCATACGTCCGATGGGACTTTCGTATCGCAGCCGGATCTTCGGCGTCAGCTTCGGTCTTGGGCTGCTTGCGACCGTAAGCCTCGTGGACTCGGCATGGCTCTCGCATAGTCCGAGCATGTACTCGTCTATAAGTCTCGCGAATGGAATTTTTGTGATGTTGACGCTTCTGACCTGGTCGGCATACTTTGCCTTTCCGGAGCCGAAGCGCCGCATTATCGTGCTGCCGACGACATCGCCCTTTCTGCGCTGGAACCAGATCTCGCTGGCGCTGGGAGATGATCCGGGTTATGTTGCAGTCGGTGGAGTTCCGCCAGAGCTGTTTGCCCCGGCTGAGCTTGAGGTGATGCGCCGTGCGTCCTCGAAGATGCCGGCCCACCTTGAAACGCCTGCCAGCTTACGATCTCTCTCCGCCTAGATTGTTCTGAAGCCAAATTTCACGCTTCGCGATGCACTTCGAGACGGTTAGAGCAAATTACCTGTTACCGGCAGCGAAGATTTCAAGCGGCGCCGTTTCCCTTGATAGGAAACGACCATCATAGCCAATACACACGGTACACCCCAGGTAATTTGCTCTAGTGGAAGTCGTGCGAACGCACCTCCAGCGCTTCCCCCAGGAGCGGCTGGATCCGCAAAGCCCTCACGTGGATCACTCCATCCTCATTCTGCAAAGGGCCTTCCACAAGAACGAACTTGCTTCGGGTCACGACGGCTCGCTCTCGTTTATACAGGCCGGGCGTAATGATCACGTTGGATATACCGGACTCGTCTTCCATCGAGAGGAAGATGAAGCCCTTTGCTGTACCGGGACGTTGGCGCGCAATCACACACCCCGCAGTCCGAACGTACTCGCCATTGACAACGTTTCGAAGTTCCTCAGCAGAGAGAATACGTTCGCGTCTCAACTGGTCTCTTCGGTAGGCCATGGGATGTTTACCAACAGTCAGCCCGGTTCCTGCATAATCCGCTACGAGGCGTTCTTCTGTGGTCATTTGTGCGAGAGGAAGGCTTTCAGATTTATCGCGCAACAGGTGACTTTTCTGGCGAAGCAGGGGCCCTTCAAGTTTTCCGGCACGCTCCACCTGCCAAAGCGCGTCTCTTCGATGCTCAATGCCGTCGAGTTCGTTTAGCGCGCCGACACTTGCAAGCAGAGTGAGCTCCTTTCGATTCAACAAAGGCACACGGCCGACCAGGTCTTCCGTCGATCGAAACTGTCCACTCGAATTGCGTGCCAGCACAAGCGCTTCTGCAGATTGCTTTCGGAGGCCTTTGGCATAGCCGAGCCCCATGCGCAATGAGAGGGAGGCATCGGTCTCACATTCCAGCGTGCAGGCCCAATCGGAGACCTGCACATCGATCGGCTTCACTCGCAGGCCGTGCCGTTGCGCGTCCTTCACCAGAACAGCAGGCGGATAAAAGCCCATCGGTTGATTGTTGAGGATGGCGCAGGTGAACGCAGCGAGGTACTTCACTTTGAAGTAGGCCGAGGCGTAAGCCAGCTTCGCAAAACTGGCAGCGTGGCTTTCCGGAAATCCATACAAGGCGAACGAGCTGATGTTCTGAATGATGTTTTCCTGAGTTGCGGTGTCGATCCCATTCGTCGTCATGCCGGCACGGAGCTTGCCTTCGAGATTTTTCATCCGCTCCCAGGAGCGACGCATCCCAACAGCGCGGCGCAGCTCCTCTGCTTCGGCGCCTGTAAAGTTCGCGACGATCATCGCTATCCGTAGGAGTTGTTCTTGAAACAGAGGAACCCCGAGCGTCCGGGCAAGACAGGATTCAAGGGACGGATGAGGGTAAGTAATCGCTTCCTTTTTCTGCCTCCGCCGCATGTATGGATGCATCGTATTGCCGACGATAGGGCCGGGACGGATGATTGCAACCTGCACCACAACGTCATAGAACTTCTCCGGGCGGTTCCGGGGCAGGGACGCCATCTGCGCTCGACTTTCCACCTGGAACATGCCGACGGTGTCCGCGCGCTGGAGCGTACGATAAACCTCGTCATCTTCCGGAATATGGGCCAAATCGGCCTTCTGTCCGTAGTATTGCGGTACAAGATCCATGCAGTCCTTGAGAACGGCCATCATTCCCAAGCCGAGAAGATCGACCTTGATGATGCCCAGATCAGCGCAGTCTTCCTTGTCCCATTGCACGACAGTGCGGCCAGGCATGGAAGCGCGCTCCAATGGAACGACACGATTCAAGGCTCCCTGGCAGATCACCATGCCTCCTGAGTGTTGTCCGAGATGACGCGGGAGATCCTGGATGCGCATGCAGAGTTCGAGGTATTTGGCGATGCGCGGATGCTTGAGGTCAAACCCGGCGTTCTGAAACGAATGGGCCATCGAATCGTCGGGTCCTCGCCACTCGAAGTGCGACATCAGGCCGGAGAGTCGTTGTAACGAATCGCGGTCAAAGCCGAGCGCTTTACCGACTTCGTTTGCGGCGGATTTTCCTCTGTAGGTGATGACATTCGCGCAGATTGCCGCGCCGAGTTCTCCGTAACGGCGATAGACATATTGAATGGCCTGCTCGCGTTTTTCTTCCGAGGGGAGGTCAAGGTCGATATCAGGCCACTCCCCGCGACTTTCGCTGAGGAAGCGTTCAAAGAGCAGCTCCATGCCGACCGGATCGATGGCCGTAATTTCAAGCGCATAGCAGACGGCCGAGTTTGCGGCACTGCCACGGCCCTGAATGAGAATGTCCTGCTTCTTGCAGTACTCGACGATGTCCCAGACGATGAGGAAGTATCCTGCGAATCCGAGCTTCGCGATCAGAGCCAGTTCGTGCTTCACCTGCTTCTTCGCTCTTTCGAGCAGATCGAGATCGCGCTTGGGTCCATACCTGCGCTGGACACCCTCTTCGACGCGCTTGCGCAGAAAGCTGTCCATCGTCTCGCTGTCAGGAACGGAATACCGCGGGAATTCGTAGCCCAGGTCGCACAATTCGAATTGCAGGCGTGAAGACACTTCAAGAGAGTTTGCAACAGCGCCGGGGACATCCCGAAACAGAGCTGCCATGTCCTTCGCAGAACGAAGATGCCTTTGATTATTGATGGAGAGGAGCCGCCCGGCACGATCGAGATCGACGTGATACTTTGTCGCCGTGAACACATCCAGAACCTCTCGTTCATAAGCCGTGGCGTAGCGTACGCCATTCGTAGCCAGGACTGGCAGCTTCAGCGAGTTCGCAATACGAAGAGCCGCCTGGTTGCGCCACTCCTGCTCACGCTCCTGATGACGTTGTACCTCGACATAAACATTCTTCGCTCCGAACAGTTGGACCAGGTTTTCGACTGCCTTGCGTCCCGCGTCTTCACCTCCGTTCACCAGAGCAGAAGCAAGCGGCCCTTCGTCTCCGCCGGTAAGACATATAAGTCCCGAAGCAAATTGCTGCAGATCGAGCCTCGTTGCCGCACCCTCGGCCTTTTGTCGCTCCCGCATCTTGAACTTCGTAATGAGCTGGCACAGATTCCGGTATCCCTCGCGGGATTCACAGAGAAGCGAGACGCGGGCAGGCTCTCCGATGTGCTGATGAGGCAGCCATACGGCAGGCTGGAGCCTCGGTCCGAACCCTGAGACAGAAATCTCAGTACCCACATGCGCACGTACATCATTCCGTTTGGCAGTGGTGTGGAATCGAGCGGAGCCATAGATGCCGTTTCGGTCAAGCAAAGCCATTGCGGGCATTTCAAGTTCTACCGCGCGTTCTACGAGCTTCTCTGGTTGAGATGCTGCTTCGAGAAAGCTGAAAGCGCTCGCTGCATGGAGTTCAACGTAACGCTCAGTCATAGATTCCCGCCATCTGCCACTGATTTCGGAACTGGTCCTGGAGCAGGCAGCAACACATCAAAAAGCCTTCCTCTGTGCGCGTCACTACATCCCATTGCTCCATGCCCCATTGTTTGGCGTTCCACCAGTCGCCGCTCGCGTGCCATGGCCCGAAGCAACGTTCGACCGTGAAGGCCTTTTGTCGAAAAGCAAAACTGGCGGGTCTGTTGTCGCGCAACATGACCCGGATGCTCTCGAAGGGGCGAAGCTGCCGCAACGGCAAACAGGCGTGGATGCCTGGCGATGCACTCGGCTCAGCGGCAGGGACCTTGAAATGCTCGACCCGGAAGTTCTCTGGATGATTTGTATCGAGGAGAATGGCGTTGCCGACATTCTGTTCCCCGACTATCTTTCCAATGCGAGCCAGCGTCACATCCAGGCGTGCAGGCTCCGGCATCTGAGGCGAGAACAGACCGAGTTGCACTTTGCTTGCGATAGCCGACTCGCCGTGAAGGGTGAGGCCAACGATTGCCGCTTGCGGCGGGTGATTCTCCATGTCCAGTTGGAGCAGCTTGAGCCAGACTTGACGATTATTCGTTGCGACGGAGGGGCTCACTTTTCTTTCATGGCTTCCACCACCTGCTAGTTTGAACATGATGGTCACAGACGCAAGGGCAAGAATGTGAGATTCTGCCCTGGCAATCAGCTGTTCGAGGATCTTGTTCAGCACGAACATCAGGGAATGGAGCAAGCTGATGGGTGATTCCAAGTCGAGCCGTTCGCAGAGAGTCAATTGCGGTTCGACGGGTTGAAACAGGTGCGGAGCATCTCCGCTCGCCAACTGACGCAAGCGTTTTCCTTCCTGCCCCATGCGAGCGATGAGTTCTTTTTCAGGCAGTGCGGCCAGGGCACCCAGCGTGTGCACACCCCACGACGAAAAGGTAGCAAGATGTTCTTCGGATAGATCGAGCACAGAGACCGGCAGAGAAGCGAGCGCATTCCCTTCTTCTCCAGGAGGAACGAAGAGCACCGGATCACGCAGGCTCATCCCGCGGGCGAGTGCAATCGAGGCATGGACGTTTCCGCTGATGGCAATCGACGCGACAATGCCAAGTGCCCGCATGCGCTTGAACAATGCTCTCCCCAGGCCGGGGGGTGTTCCGAACAGCTTCTCCGTCCCCGCGATGTCAATGACACAGGAGAAGGTGTTGTCCGAGCTGTGATCCTCGACACGCGGCGAGAACGATCCTGCGGTCTCCAGTAGAGCGATTCTTGTCGCCTCTTCTTCAGACTTCGACCTGGAGAGTATGGAGATTCCCGGAACGGTATCAATCTCGACGCGCGTCATCGCATGCGCTGCTCCTAAGGCACGCGCCCTGACATTGAGGGAACAGACTTTCTGAAAGGGCGGGTCGCCTTCCATCACGACACAGGCGCGGTCATGCAACTCGGATCGTAGCCGTAGAAGGGATTGCGCGGGAAACTCCCTCACGTGCAGGCAGGCATAGAGTGGGGCAGGCTGTGTCATCGGCTACCCGCCCAGACGCTACGACTGTTCCACACCGCGTCCTCCGCGCGTTGCGGAGGTTTCCTGAGAGGGATGACGTTCGAGACCTCACAGAATCGCTGACGCTTGACTCTGAGACGGTGGTTGATTCCGGTGAAAACGGATCGCTCCTCTGAGCGTGCACATTGTCCCTCAAAGTGCAGGACGAGTCCAGCGCTACTCTTTGCGCAACCGTGCTGCGAAAGAAGAACAACACTTGCCTGGGTACGTTCCGCCGCCGCACGATAACGGAACCACATTGCGAGAGGGATGCGTGAGGTGAAGATTGGAGGTGTACTTCCCATGTCCAGAACGATTGCGCTGAACCCACCGGCCTGTAAGAGCAGATCGGCTACACGAAGTCCCTGGTCCAAGCGGTCGTATTGGGAAGGAGCGATGGTCCGGCTCTCTCGACGGCATGCCGCCGCATGCGATGTTACCGTTTCTGCCCCATACCGTACGTGTACTTCCCGGGACTGAGGGTCTGTGCTTTGGGGAGCTGAAACACTCCGGGGAAAGAGGGCACTGACGGCTGCTGAAAGTCCTTTTTGTTCATTTCGAGGATGAGGGCCGAAACCGCCGCCATGCAACCCCTTTCTGTGCGGCGGCGGAATCATATATTTCTCAGGCAGTGAGAAGGGCGTACCAACATTTCTCTGGGTCACGTGTGTTTCCGGCGCACCGCAACGCACCCATAACAACCGCTTGAGATCGACCCCCGAAGCGGCAGCAGCATCAGGTCTGAGAGTGTCCGCTACATCAATCCACGCGCATATCCTGCCCTGGCGTGTGATCTGGGAAAGGAAGGATAGCGCGGCCGCAGTCCGCCCGGAACCTTCCGGGCCAATCATCTCTGTGATTGCACCCAAAGGCAGACCGCCGGATAACAACGCATCGATCTCAGGAATCCCAACCGATGCGGTAGCGCGGATGAAGCCTGGGGTGGGAGTGAGGGCAGATGGAATGCGAGCCGACAGGGCAGCTTCAATTTGGTAGCGGACTGTTTGGGCGGAAGGCATGTTGTTCGCCTTATCTTCGCCTAAACATAAGGGGTAGCGTCAACTGAAGATTGTTGCGTGAGTGGTGCAATGTCTGCTAAATAATTGATTGCAATAGCAAAATAATTTTGGTGGTCCAAGGGAACGGCTTGCTTTAGACCGCGATTTCGCCTCCGCAGAGACTCGACCGGAAAGCCTGGATGCAGGGGCTGGTGCGCTGCCGATTACCAGATTCCGCGTTCGCCGAACACGTCGATGACATGGCCTAAGCGTTCGCAGCCGTTTTCCCAGTTGATCTGGAGGCTGCGTTCGGTGCGGGCTGCGTTTCCATCGGCGAGAGCGCTGATGATGTCGTTATGCTCGTCGATGGAACTCTGCAGGTTACTGATGATGGAGCTGGCATAGAGCCGCCAATATCGCTCGACCTGAGGCTCGATCGCTTTATGCCAGGCGCGGAGTCGGGGGCCGGCACCTGAGGCAACGACGAGGCGGTGAAACTCCCGATCATGATCGAAGATGCCGGCCTGTTTGCCGGGATTTTCCTTTACGGCGATGAGCTCCTGGTTCAGGGCCTTGAGCCGGCGG
Source organism: Edaphobacter sp. (assembly GCA_965277265.1). Taxonomy (GTDB): domain Bacteria; phylum Acidobacteriota; class Terriglobia; order Terriglobales; family Acidobacteriaceae; genus Edaphobacter. Next base: position 2,119,476 of record CBDICF010000003.1, on the reverse strand, counting down.
ACGATTGTCATTCTTTCTGCCTTGGGAAGCGCCGCGGTACTGCGGCCGGCAAGACCTTCGAAGTGGCCAATGACGGCGTAGAGTTCCTTGGCATCCTCTTTGGTCAGGGGAGAGACGATCATGCGGGATTTGGTTGCGGTGCGCTGCTCGCGGACGTAGCCTTCCTGCTGTAGCCATTGGAGGGCAGCTCGTGCAGGCGTACGGCTCAGGTTGAGCCGTTTGGCGAGTTCGCCTTCAATGATCCAGGTGCCGGGGGAGAGTTTACCGCTGATAATGAGTTCGCGCACCTGCTCCACGGCTGATAGGACGCTGGTGCCATGTTCCCGTTTGGGCGCACCAGCTTTGGCTTTAGTTTTAGTTTTCCCGGCAGGCATAAGAGCAATTCCATTTCGGAAGACGATCTGAAAGCATCGTACGACGTTTGTCTGCCCTTCGCCAAAAACCTGCAACAGACTCTATGAAGATGGCTATTGCGTGCCTATCGAATAAGGATTGTGGATATCGAGTCGGGGATGAGACGCATGGTCCGCAAAGTCTTATGATTCTGGCACTCTAAATTGGCCCAGTACGGCGGTTTAAGTTGGCCCACCCTTGGGCAGTGCGGACTCTACCCTGTTTCTCAGTGATATGAGAGGCGGAGGGCGAGTTGGATTGGAGAGCCAAGGTGGAGTTATACGAGCAGATACGTCGGGAGTACGAGTTTGGCGTTGGGTCGGTGATCGGTGTGGCGCGGAAGTTGGGCGTGCATCGGCGCATGGTGCGTGAGGCGGTGCGCAACGCAGTTCCTACTCAACGGAAGAAGACGGAACGTCCAGCAGTGAAGATGGCGCCGGCGGTGTCGTTGATCGACTCGATTCTGGAGTTGGACGGCAAGGCTCCGCGCAAGCAGCGCCACACATCGCGACGGATCTATGACCGCATCCGTGCCGAGATTCCAGGATGCACGCCAGCCGAGCGAACTGTTCGGCAGTATGTAGAGCGGCGCAAGCAGGCTCTGGGTCTGGCTGAACACGAGCTGTTCGTTCCGCAGAGCTACGATTGGGGCGTCGAGGCGCAGGTCGATTGGTACGAAGCGTATGCCGATCTGGACGGGGAACGGATCAAGCTACAGGTCTTCGAGATGCGCTCGATGGCGAGCGGTGCGGCCTTTCATCGGGCGTATCCATGTGCGACGCAGCAGGCTTTTCTGGAAGCGCATGAACTTGCCTTCGAGTATTTCGAAGGTGTCTTCCGGCGGCTTCGCTACGATAACCTGTCGAGCGCGGTGAAGAAGATATTGCGCGGTCAGCAGCGCGAGCTGACGGCGCGGTTCATCGCGTTCCGTTCGCACTGGCATTACCAGGCCGAGTTCTGCACTCCCGGCGAAGGCCATGAGAAGGGCGGCGTGGAGGGCGAAGTTGGTTACTTCCGCCGCAACCACTGGGTTCCTGTGCCGGTGGCAGCCGATCTTCAGGCGTTGAACCGGAAGCTGCTGGAGGATTGTCGCGCCGATGAGGGCCGGGTCATGTCAGGCCATAGCGAGTGTGTCGGCACCCGGCTGCTGACAGAGAAGGAGCATCTTCTGCCACTGGCCGCCGAGCCCTTCGATCTGGCCGAGGTCAGCTTCCCGCGGGTCGATCAGACAGGATGCGCGAAGGTGCGGACGAACTCCTACTCCGTGCCGTTGAAGCCGGGCTCGATCGTTGAAGCCCGCGTCTATTCCTGCACGGTGGAGTTCCGTCATCATGGCAACCGGATCGCCAGCCATGAGCGTTGCTACAGCCGCTTGCAGAAGATCTTCGATCTCGAACACTACCTTGATGTGCTGGACCGGAAGCCTGGAGCGTTGCGCGGATCGACGCCGCTGGCGCAGTGGCGAGCCCAGGGCCGGTGGCCTGAGAGTTATGACCGGATCTGGCAGCAGATGATCGAGCGGCAAGGACGCCAGCCCGGCACCCGCGCCATGGTGACGCTGATCCGCATGGGCCGCGAGTTCGGCTATGAGAGCCTGACGGCTGCCGTAGAGCGGGCACTTGATCTGGGCTGCGAAGACGTTGCTGCGATCCGCCATCTGCTCATGTCCGATCAGTTGCAGCACACCGTTGGCGAGCCGATTGAGATCGGTGCGCTATGTGCGTATGAACGCCCTCTGCCGACCATGATCGAGTACGACCGGCTGTTACAGGCGGTGCAGGCATGAGCCTACCCACCAGTATCCAGACCGCAAGTATCGCTCAGAACTGCAAGGCACTGCGACTGCCATCCGTGGGTGCACAGTTCGCATCGCTCGCCGAAGAAGCCGCCCAGCGCAAGCACTCGCATCTGCACTATCTCGAGGCTCTCCTCCAGTCGGAGATGGAAGATCGAGAACGACGCAGCATCGAGTTGAGGATGAAGGAGGCGCACCTGCCCAGGGTCAAGACGCTAGAAGAGTTCGACTTCGCTCAGTCGCCGCACATCCCCGCCGCCCGCATCCGCGCCCTGGCTGAAGGCGGCTATCTCGAACGTGCCGAGCCAGTCCTGCTGGTTGGTGATCCCGGCACAGGCAAGAGTCATCTTGCCACCGGCCTGGCGATCGCTGCCTGCCGTCAACGCAAGCGAGTGCGCTTTACCACTGCCGCCGCCCTGGTCAACCAGCTCGTCGAAGCGCAACGGGAACAGAGTCTGAGCCGGATGCTGGCACGCTGGTCCCGCGTAGAACTCATCGTCATCGATGAGCTCGGCTATGTCCCGCTCGCCGAAGTCGCCGCTGAACTGCTGTTCCAAGTGATCGCCGAGAGAGCCGAGAAGGCTGCCATCATCGTAACCACCAACCTGCCCTTCTCGGAGTGGCCTCAGGTCTTCACCAACGCCCGGCTCTGTAAGGCAGTGCTCGATCGGCTCACCGACCAGGCACACATCATCGAGACGGGCTCGGAGTCGTACCGCTTCCGTAGAACCCTGCGGAAGAAGACCAAAGAGTAAGCCCTGGGAGTTAGGTTCTGCTTCCGCTACGCCCTCCGGGCTACGCTCCAGCAGAACCCAACTCCCTCAACATCAACGTTCCAAGGGGTGGGCCAAAACAAACCGCCGAAGTGGGCCAAGCCAAGTTGCCAAACTCATCTTATAGGATCGACCCTCATTCGGGCGCGAAGAGGGAGCCGGAGGAGTATCTCTGGCCGAAATCGAGATCCGGGGAGAACAGGCGGTCGAGCTCCTGGAGTTCGTCACCAGTCCAGGACACCTCTGCGGCGGCCAGATTTTCTTCGAGATGACTTTGGCGCCTGGTCCCGGGAATAACCATTACGTTTTCATGTTTCTGCAAGATCCAGGAAAGGGCGACCTGGGAGGGCGTGAGGCTCTTCCGGTTCGCGAACTGCTCCAAGGCTCGCACAAGTCGAAGGGTTGAACTCAGGTTGCCGGCCGTGAAGCGCGGAAGAGAGCGGCGAAAATCATCCTTCTCGAGTTGCAGGTTTGTCAAAGCGCCGGAGAAGAGGCCCCGGCCCAGAGGCGCGAAGGCGACGAAGCCGATGCCGAGTTCGTGACAGAGCGGCATCACGTCGCGCTCGGGGCTCCGCTCCCAGAGAGAGTATTCCGATTGCAGGGATGCGAGGGGGTGAATCGCATGGGCGCGCCGAATCTGTTCGGGTGACGCTTCAGAGAGCCCGAGGTGCCGTACCTTTCCTTGAGCGACAAGTTGGGCCATGGCGCCGACTGTCTCTTCGATGGGAACATCAGGATCGACGCGGTGAAGAGTGTAGATATCGATGCTGTCGGTTCCAAGACGCTTCAGGCTGGCTTCGACCGCCTTGGCAACATAAGCAGGAGAGGCGTTGCGGCCTGTGACGCGGCCCTGGGTATCGCAGACGAATCCGAATTTTGTGGCGAGGACGACCTGGTCGCGACAATCTTCGATGGCGCGGCCTACCAGCTCCTCGTTATGCCCGGCGCCGTAGATATCCGCAGTATCGAGGAGATTGCATCCGAGATCGATCGCGCGGCGGATCGTGCTCATGGCCTCTGCCGGATCCGCCGCGCCGTAGGCGTTGGAGAGGCCGAAGCAGCCAAGGCCGACGGGAGCAACCAGAGGACCGTTCGAACCAAGTTTGCGACGATGCAAGGTGATCTCCACTTCATGAACTGTGTTCCAAAGAGCTGCGAATCGATTATCCGCTGCAACGATGGTCGCAACATGAGCTTATGATGTCTACAGGCATGTATACAATATGGCGGCATGAACCAGATGCAGGCTGCGGTTGCCGCAGACAGTGCGTGCCTGGGCAATGAGAGACGAACGTTGGGGGGAACATGAGCCTGTCAGGTGTTTCATTAATTGGGGACCAAAATGGAAGAGCCGGCAACCTCAGTTTTCGTGGCGTGAACCCGGAGACAGGAGCTGTGCTCGATCCAGTTTTTCATTCTGCTACGGGTGATGAGCTCGAGCGGGCAGTGGCGCTGGCAGGGACGGCATTTCCAATATTCGCGGCGCTCGATGGGAGAGCGCGCGCGGCGTTGCTGCGGAAGATCGCGGATGGATTGAGCGAAGCCGTTTCGGCGATCGTGGAGCGCGCGCAACTTGAAACAGGGCTGCCTCAGGCTCGGCTACAGGGTGAACTGGGACGCACTACGGGCCAGTTGAAGCTGTTTGCGGAGGTGCTTGAGGAGGGGTCCTGGGTGGGTGCGCGGATCGACGAGGCCCTTGCTGACCGCAAGCCTTTGCCGCGGGCGGATCTGCGGTCGATGCTGCGTCCGTTGGGTCCGGTGGCGGTGTTCGGCGCGAGCAATTTTCCGCTGGCTTTTTCGGTTGCGGGAGGCGATACGGCTTCGGCGCTGGCGGCGGGAAATCCGGTGGTCGTAAAAGCGCACCCGGCGCACCCGGGAACGAGCGAAATCGCCGGCAGGGTCATTCAGCAGGCAGTGAAGGAGAGCGGCCTGCCGGCGGGCGTGTTCTCGCTGCTATTCGATGCGGCGATCGATGTAGGCGTGGCGCTGGTGAAGCATCCGGGCATCAAGGCTGTGGCGTTTACCGGCTCGGCTAAGGGCGGACAGGCGTTGATGAGGCTGGCTGCGGAGCGTGAGGAACCCATTCCCTGTTACGCGGAGATGGGCAGCACCAATCCACTCTTTATTCTGCCGGGCGCGATGCGGGAGCGCAGTGCCGCACTGGCGCAGGGACTGCAGGGTTCGTTCACGCTGGGGTCGGGGCAGTTCTGCACCAAGCCGGGAGTGGTCTTCGTCCCGAACGATCGCAGTGAACGGTTTGTGGAGGCGTTGCGCAGCGGAGTCTCTGGCCTGGGGCAGCATGGGATGCTGACGCACGAGATTGCGGCGAAGTACGGCAAAGCCATCGAGCAGCGTCTTTCCGACGGGCGGGCGAAGCTGCTCGCGGGAACGCCGCAGGGCGGAGTAGATGCAGGTGCATGTGCCGCGGGGTCGCCGACTGTCTTTGGCATCTCGCTCGACGAGTTCCTGGAGCATTCGGAGTTGGGCGAGGAGGTCTTCGGGCCGACGACGCTGCTGGTGCATTATGGCTCGGAGGCGGAATTGCTGGCGGCGGCTGCGAAGTTGCATGGACATCTTACGGCGACGATCCACGGAACGGATGAGGACCTGGAGAAGGCGCAGGAGCTGGTGCGTGTGCTCGAGACGAAGGTGGGACGCATCCTCTTCAATGGCTATCCCACGGGGGTGGAGGTTTGTCATGCGATGGTGCATGGCGGGCCATTTCCGGCGACGTCCGACGGGCGTTCGACCTCGGTGGGGACGCAGGCGATGCTTCGCTTTGCACGTCCGGTCTGCTACCAGGACTTCCCGGATGCGGCGCTCCCGGCGGAGTTGAAGCGTGAGAATGCATTGAGGATCATGCGCCTGGTCAACGGGACATTGATGCGCGATCCGCAGGCTTGATTACGGTAGCGCGGTGTTGCCGGACGCTGCTTGTGTCGCGGTAACGTATTCAATTTGGTCTACATTAAGCGTATGATTCCGACATGCAATCCACCAGCTCCATTCATGTTGTCGACTCACATACCGAAGGGGAGCCTACCCGCGTTGTTGTAAGCGGTGGACCGGATCTGGGGCAGGGTACGGTATCGGAGCGCCTGGAACGGTTCCGCAACGGCTTCGATGGGTTTCGATCGGGAGTGGTCTGCGAGCCGCGCGGCTCTGAGGTGCTGGTTGGCGCTCTTCTTCAAGAACCTGTCAGGGCGGATTCTTCCGCGGCGGTCATCTTTTTCAACGATGTGGGTTATCTGGGCATGTGCGGGCATGGGACGATCGGCGTGATCACGACGCTTGCGCACCTGGGGCGCATCCAGCCAGGGCAGCACACGATTGAAACTCCGGTCGGAGATGTTTCGGCATGCCTGCACGAGGATGGAAGCGTGACTGTGGCGAACGTGCCGAGCTATCGCTACAAGGCGGCTGTGCCGGTCGACGTGCCGGAGCTGGGGCGTTTTGTGGGGGATATCGCGTGGGGCGGTAACTGGTTCTTTCTCATTGGGATACATCCCTTCGAGATCACGCCTTCGAATCGCGCTCAGCTGGTTGCGGCATCGACCGCGATCCGCAATGCGCTGCAGGCGAACGGAATCAAGGGCGCGAGCGGAGATTACGCGGACGACATCGACCACATTGAATTCTTTTCCGAGCCTCTCGATCCCGCGAACTCCTCGCGCAGTTTTGTGCTGTGCCCGGGAACGGCGTTCGATCGCTCTCCATGTGGAACCGGGACGAGCGCGAAGCTGGCGTGCCTGTATGCGGATGGCAAGCTTGCTCCTGGACAGGTCTGGCGGCAGGAGAGCATCCTGGGCACGGTCTTTGAAGGATCGGTGCAGCCGGTGGCGGACGGACAGGTGCTTCCGAGCATTCGAGGACGGGCGTGGATTACGGGCGAATCGAAGCTGTTGTTCGCCGCCGGCGATCCGTTCTCTGAAGGAATACGGTTCTAACATGGCAGCGCATGACGCTCTTGACGTGGTTATCGTGGGCGCCGGCATTGTGGGATGTGCGTGTGCCCGGGAGTGCGCGCGTGCGGGTCTGCGAGTGGCCCTTATCGAAGGCGGGGTGCCTGCCGGAGGCGCTACGGCGGCCGGGATGGGGCATGTGGTGGTGATGGATGATTCGCCCGCTCAACTTGCGCTGACGGCCTACTCGCGCAACCTGTGGCAGGATGAGATGCCTTCGCTGCCGGCGCCGGTAGAGTATGAGAGCCGGGGCACGGTGTGGGTGGCCGCGGACGACGAAGAGATGGCCGACGTCTACACGAAGCAGGTGACCTATGAGAAGGCCGGGATAGCGTCGGAGGTGCTGGATGCCGCGGGCCTGGCGCTGCAGGAGCCGAACCTTCGCAAAAGTCTTGCGGGTGGACTGCTGGTGCCCGGCGATGGGGTGATTTATCCTCCGGCCGCTGCAGGATTTTATCTTGGCGAGGCTCAACGGCTGGGCGCCAGGCTGTATCTGTCGAGGGCTGTTTCCGCTTCGCGGGGGCGGGTTGTTCTGGCGGACGGGACAGAGCTTGAGGGGGAAAGAATCGTGCTCGCGGTGGGAGCGGACTGCGATCTGCTGCCGTCGCTGCCGGTGAAGAAACGCAAAGGGCACCTGGTCATCACGGACCGGTATCCCGGCTTTCTGCACCATCAGCTTGTGGAGCTTGGATATCTGAAGAGCGCACACAAGGTTGCGGCGGATTCCGTGGCCTTCAACATACAACCGCGCCAGACGGGTCAACTGCTGATCGGGTCTTCGCGGCAGTATGACGCCGAGGATGCGCAGGTAGACGCCGCCATTCTGCGCCGGATGCTCGAACGCGCAACGAGCTATATGCCTGGGCTGGCGAGCGTCTCGGCCGTGCGGGTGTGGACGGGCTTCCGAGCTTCCACTTCGGATAAGCTCCCGCTGATCGGGCCTGCCGCAGGGCTGTCCGACGATCCTTCGCTATGGCTGGCGGCGGGCTTTGAAGGGCTGGGAATCACGAACGCTCCCGGCGCTGCGCGGCTGCTGGTCGATCAACTGCTGGGGCGCGAGCCAAAGATCGACACTGCTCCGTTTCTTCCATCGCGGCTGAAGTTAAATGCGGGGACAGCGAATGCCTGATATCCGCGTGGTGATCAACGGAAGAGGACTGCTGGTGTCTCCGGGAATGACCGTTGCCGCCGCCATGCTGCAGGCCGGGGAGCCTTGCCGGGTCTCGGTAAGCGGCGAGCCTCGGACTGCACTGTGCGGGATGGGAATCTGTTTTGAATGCCGGGCGATCGTCGATGGCGTGGCACATCGGCCGACGTGCCAGATGTTCTGCGTCGACGGGATGACGGTGGAGACGGTGCGATGACGAGGACCGAGGTGCTGGTGATCGGCGCCGGGCCGGGCGGTATCGCGGCGGCGAGTGCGGCGGCCGAGAAGGGATGCGATGTCATCCTGCTCGACGACAACGCACTGCCGGGCGGCCAGATCTGGCGTGGGGGCGTTGCGGCCAGCCAGGCGAAGGCAGGCGGGGGCGAGGATGCGCTGAAGCATCGCTGGATTGCGCGGCTGGAACGCTCCGGGGCGAAGGTGCTGGGCGGCCATCGGGTGTTCGACGCGCAGGCTTCAGGGACACTGCAGGCGCTGCGGCAGGATCGTGTCGGCTCGACTGCAGTACGTTTTGGGTTTCAGCATCTGATTTTGGCAACCGGCGCGCGGGAACGGTTTCTGCCCTTTCCGGGGTGGACGCTGCCGGGGGTGTTCGGTGCGGGTGGCCTACAGGCGCTGGTGAAGGGTGGTTTTTCAGTGAAGGGGAAGCGCGTGCTGGTGGCGGGAACCGGGCCGCTGCTGCTGGCGGTGGCGGCGCACCTGAAGGCGTATGGGGCGAAGGTCGTTGGGGTTGCAGAACAGGCGGGGATTTCGCAACTGGCGCCGTTTGGAGCCTCGCTGTGGTCGCATCCGGGAAAAATCTTGCAGGGGATCCGTTATCGCGCGGCGCTGATGGGCGTGCCCTATCGGACGGGCTGCTGGCCTGTGGCGGCAGCAGGCGATGGCGAAGGCGCTTCGCTCCGCAGCGTGACTCTGTTCGACGGTAAGCGCAGGTGGGAGGAGCCGTGCGATCTGCTGGCTTGCGGCTTTCACCTGGTCCCCAATACCGAGCTTGCGGCGTTGCTTGGATGCGAGTCTCGCGGACCGTTCGTGAAGGTGGACCGGCAGCAGCGGACGTCACTGCCGCGAGTGTTGTGCGTGGGCGAGCCGACCGGGATTGCCGGGCTGGAGGCGGCGCTGGTGCAGGGCGAGATCGCCGGGCTGGCCTGTGCCGGACAGCCAACGGGTGCGCTGCACAGGCGTGCGGCCGCGGAGCATGCGTTTGCCCTGCGGCTGGAGCAGGCATTCGCGTTGCGGCCGCAGGTGCTCAAGCTTGCCGCTCCCGAGACTATCGTGTGCCGCTGCGAAGATGTGCCGCTGGGCAAGCTCACTGGCCACCTGGGATGGACCGACGCCAAGCTGCAGACACGCTGCGGCATGGGTCCGTGCCAGGGCCGCATCTGCGGACCGGCGGTGGAAGCGCTGCTGGGATGGAAGCCTGTCTCGGTTAGACCGCCGCTCTTTCCGGTGCCGCTCAACGCTTTCTGCTCACACGAAGACGAACCGAACTTATCTCAACCTGTCTGAACCTAATTAAGGAGAATGCATGAAATGGTCCGGCGTAATGCCCGCAGTGACAACACCGTTCGACGAAGCGTTGAAGGTCGATCATGGATTTCTGGCGCAACATGCTGCATGGCAGCTCGGCAATGGATGCACCGGGCTGGTGATGCTGGGCTCTCTCGGCGAGGGAGCCACCCTGGAAGAGGCAGAGAAGACCGCCATCCTGAAGACGGCACTTCGCGTGGCCGGCAAGGCGCCGGTGGTGGCTGCGATCTCGGCGCTTTCAACCGTCGGCGCGGTGAAGCTGGCGAAGGAGGCTGAAGACGCCGGCTGTTCCGGGTTGATGGTGCTGCCGCCGTATGTGTACACCTCCGATTGGCGCGAGATGAAGAAGCATGTCTCGACGGTGATCGGTTCGACGAAGCTCTCGTGCATGCTCTACAACAACCCCGTCGCGTACAAGACGGACTTCCTTCCGGCGCAGGTTGCGGAGTTGGCACAGGAGCATGAGAACCTCGCGGCGGTGAAGGAGTCGAGCGCGGATGTGCGGCGGGTGTCGGCGATTCGCGAGGTGCTGGGCGAACGGCTGCGGATCTGCGTGGGTGTCGACGATGTGCTGGTCGAGGGAGTTTACGCCGGGGCCGTGGGCTGGGTTGCAGGTCTTGTGAATGCGTATCCTGCGGAGTCGGTCCAATTGTTCGAGCTGTCGAGCGCGGGCAAGAGCGAAGAGGTCTTCGAGCTCTATCGGTGGTTCCTGCCGCTGCTGCGCATGGATACGGTGCCTAAGTTCGTGCAGTTGATCAAGTGGGTGCAGGAGCAGGCCGGCGTGGGTTCGGCGCGGGTTCGGGGCCCTCGGCTCGAACTCGAAGGCAAAGATCTGGAGGAGGCCAGGGCCACGTTCGCAAAGGCGCTTGTGTCTCGTCCGAAGGTCCGCGAAAAGCCGTTCTCGGAGTTTGCCGGGGCGTAGAAGACGGCGATCTTGTCTGTGCCTGCTGTGAGACTCAGACGTTAGCGTCCTAACAGCAGACTGCTCACCACCGATCTTCACCGATGGCACTGATTAAAGGGGATCAAGCGTCGACCGCGGATGGGCGCGGAGGAACACGGATTAAAGTACACCGGTCTTTGGTCTTCATCCCGACCAATGGGAGGGCCTGTGCAGCAGATGTGGCTAAGAACGGTATATACGTCACGGAGTGACCGCGCTCTGCGCAGGAGGCCCGTCCGGCAGGACAGCTTTGCGGTGTATACCCAACCGGAATGCGCTCTAAGGTGATCAGAGCCGACCGCCCTCGTTGGTTCTGTTCTTTTAATCGGGGCGGTCGGTGTTGATCGGTGGTGGGTGATTTTCCCCGAACCTGCCGGCACCGTGGTTTCTGGTCCGCACGAGGAAGTAGACGGGAATGCCGCTGAGCACGATGAGGAGGCCGGGCCAGGTGGTTGCGGTTCGGTAGAGGAAGAGGACGATGAGGACGATCGCGGCTCCTGCGATGTAGAGGGCGGGCAGCCAGGGATAGCCCAGGGCGCGGTAGGGTCGAGGGGCATCGGGGCGCGTCTTTCGCAGGCGGAAGAGGCCGGCAACCGTGAGGATGTAAAAGAGCAGCGCCGCCGAGATGACGTAATCGAGCAGGTTGCTATAGAGGTTTCCGTAGGCGCCGGTGGCTGCGTCGTAGGTGCGCGGAAGCACGAGCAGAAGAGACCAGAGGCACTGCATCGCCAGCGCCCAGCCGGGGACGCGTGCGCGGTTGAGGGTACCGGCACGGCGGAAGAAGAGGCCGTCCTGCGCCATGGCGTAGCAGGCTCGCCCGCCAGCCAGGGTGAGGGCATTGGCGGTACCGAAGGTAGAGACCATGATGAGCAGACCCATCGCGAGTGTGCCGATGCCGGGAAGGATCGTGTCGACGACCAGGGTGGCGACGCGGTCTCCGGGCGCGGTCTGGATGCCATGGACCGGGAGTACGGCGAGATAGCAGAGATTGCAGAGCAGGTAAAGGACGATGACGAGCGAAGTGCCGATGCCGAGCGAAAGGGGAAGGTTCCGCTTCGGGTTGCGGACCTCGCCGGCGACAAAGGTGATGTCGTGCCAGGAGTCGGCGGAGAAGAGCGAACCGGTTTGCGAGACGCAGAGGGCGACGAAGAGTCCGAATGCGGTAAAGGCGTTGAGGTTGCCGATCATCGATACATGGCGCGGCTGCCACGGGTGGGCGAAGTTCGCGTGGAGGACGGCGGGATGCAGGAAGAAGGCGGCTGTGCCAAGAACGAGCAGGGCCACCATGCCCAGCAGTTTGGCTATTGTGAAGACGTTCTGGATGACCTTGCCCCATTGCACGCCGTAGCTGTTGACGATGGCGGTGAGGAGGATGACTCCGAGCGCGAGCGCCTGGACGGTAGAGAGCGAAACCGCATAGCCATGCAGGATGCGAATGGGGGCAACGAGATAGTGTGTCTCGCTGATGCCGGGGAAGATGGCTCCACTGAAGCGGGCGAAGGCGATGGCGACCGCGGCAATGCTGCCGGTCTGGATGACGGTGAGCAGGGTCCAGCCGTAGAGGAAGCCGAGCAGCGGGGAGAAGGCCTCGCGGAGATAGACGTACATGCCGCCGGCCTGCGGCATCATGGCCGCGAGTTCACCATAGCTGAGAGCTCCGGCCACGGTGAGGACCCCGGTGATGACCCAGACGACGAGCAGCCATCCGGCTGACCCGACCTGGCGCGTGATCTCCGCGCTGACGATGAAGATGCCGGAGCCGATCATGATTCCGGAGACGATCATGATGGAGTCGAAGAGGCCCAGCTCTTTGCGAAACTCCTTCGGCGGCTGCGCCAGCGAGAGCTCATGCGCTGGGATTGACTCGTTCAGCATCTTTCAAGACCTCCTAGGGACGGCGTCCGTTGCTTCGTGTAATGTCCGGCAGTCCATGATTTCGCTCCGGAGTGAAAGGCGCAAGTGCGCGGACTGTAGCGCTGAAAGCCTCGATTCATGAGGGCCGGTTGAAAGGGCTGTTCGATTTTGCTCCGGCCGAACCACTCGCTGCTTGACAGGGTTTGGCGCGTCACCTTATATTCCATGAAACATACAGAGTTGTATACATCAAGTTCTGTAGTGAAGTTTTCGATGACAGGTTTCGATGCCAGGGAGATACAGATTTGCTCCCGCTGCGATCCCTGAATGTACCGCAGCTTGAGGCACGGTCAACACATGGCACCGCCAGCCGCTTCGGTTTTTCCAGATTTCTCAAACCCTCAATGAGGGGAGATCCATTCGATGCAGACGCCCAGCTTACGCAATCTTCTGTTTCTCGTTCTGTTTGGCTCCTCCTTGGTGGCTGTTGCGCAGAGGGGACGCGGGCGAACGGATGACGCCTTCAACTTCCGTTTTCTTGGCCCCCAGGTGGGCAATCGAGTGGCAGCGATCGCCGGAGTGGCGGGCGATCCGAGCACATGGTATGCAGGGGCGGCGTCTGGCGGCGTCTGGCGCTCTACCGACGGTGGAAATGCATGGGAGCCGGTGTTCGACAAGCAGGACGTTGCAGCAATCGGCGCGCTGGCGGTGGCGCCCGCCAGCCCGAAGACGATCTGGGCCGGAACGGGCGAGGCGTGGGCGATTCGAGACATCGATGTAATCGGCGATGGAGTGTACAAATCGACGGATGGAGCGAAGACGTGGAGCCACATGGGCCTTGAGCAGACCGGCCGCATTGGGCGGATCATCGTCGATCCGAGGGACACGAATACGGTTTACGTGTGTGCGCTGGGGCGCTTGTCGGGACCGCAGCAGGAGCGCGGCGTATACAAGACGATGGACGGCGGCCAGCACTGGGACAGGATCTTGTTCGCGGATGAGAATACGGGCTGCTCGGGCCTGTCGCTGGATCCGCAGGACTCGAACACGCTGGTTGCAGGCATGTGGCAGGTGGAGATGCACACCTGGGCCGAGTATAGCGGCGGCCCGGGCAGTGCGGTTTACCTTTCGCACGATGCGGGCAAAACGTGGAAGAAGCTGGAGAAGGGACTGCCGAAGTCGCCTCTTGGCAAGATCGATGTAGCGGTCGCGCCGACTGATTCGAACCGGATATACGCGTTGATCCAGACCGCGGACCAAGGCTCGGTATGGCGGTCCGACGATGGCGGCGACAGTTGGAGACGGGTGAGCTGGGATCGTTCGCTGATCGGGCGCGCGGGATATTACATTCGGATCGCGGTTTCGCCCTCGGATGAGAACGAGGTGATGATTTCGAACAGCGGATTTCACCTCTCGGAGGATGGAGGGGAGACCTTCCGGGATGTGCCGTGGGGGGGCGATAATCACGATATCTGGATCGATCCCACGAACGCCGACCGGTTTGCGATCAGCAACGATGCCGGGGTCATTATCACGACGGTGCATGGACGCGGATTCAAGCGAGTGACACTGCCGATCGGGCAGATCTACCACGTCGCGGTGGACAACCAGATTCCATATGACGTGTACGCGAACATGCAGGATAACGGCACGATGCGCGGACCGAGCATTCCGCTGATGGGTGGCTACGGCAGCGGGCCGGAGATTGGGTGGGATCGCTCCATGGGCGGATGCGAGTCCGGTTTTACGCTGCCGGATCTGACGAACCCCGACGTGGTTTGGGCGTCCTGCTACGGCGATGAGGTGACGCGCTGGGACGCGAAGAGCAGGCTGGCGCGCAGTGTCGGACCGTGGCTGCATACACTCGATTCGGCTCCGAACCAGACGAAGTATCGTTGCCACTGGACGCCGCCGCTGGCGATCGACCCGTTCGACCACAATACGGTGTACTACGGCTGCCAGCTTGTGTTCAAGACGACGAATAGCGGGCAGAGCTGGTCGGAGGCAAGCCCTGATCTTTCGCTGCACGATCCTACTAAGATTGTGTCGTCGGGCGGCATCGTAGGCGATAACCTGGGGCAGTTCTACGGCGATGTCGTGTTTGCAATTGCGCCGTCGCAGATTAAAAAAGGGTTGATCTGGGCGGGAACGAACGATGGGCAGGTCTGGTACACGACGGAGGGCGGAGGCAGGTGGACCAACGTGACGGCAAACATCCACGGGCTGCCGCCGTTGGGAACTGTGACCAGCATTGAGCCTTCGCACTTCGATGCCGCCACTGCGTATCTCACGTTGGATCTGCACCTGGTCGACAACCGCGATCCATATATCTTCAAGACGACCGACTACGGCAAGAGCTGGACGCAGATTACGGCGGGCCTTGAGAAGGGGCCCCTCGCGTATGTGCGGAATGTCTCCGAAGACCCGAATGTGCGTGGGCTGCTGTTTGCGGGCACCGGCAACCAGTTGTATTACTCGCTGGATGACGGAGGCAAGTGGGTCGCGCTTGAAGCCGGGCTGCCGCACTCGCCGGTGACGTGGACCGTTGTGCAGAAGCAATTTCACGACCTGGTGGTATCGACCTACGGGCGCGGGTTCTACATCCTCGACGACATCAGCCCGCTGGAGCAGATGGCGCGCGCGGCCTCCTCTGCGCCGGTTCGGTTCTTCGAGCCGCGGCCTACCTTCCGCATCATCAAGGGCGGTAAGGCATTCTTTTATTATTCGTTGGACAAACCGTCCGCTAAGCCCGTGACGCTCGATATCATGGGCGCGAACGGCAAGGTAATCCGGCATCTGACGTCAACCAGCAAGGCCGGGATCAATCGCATCGCGTGGGATCTGCACCAGGATGGCCCTGAGCTGATCGCGCTACGGACGACGCCTCCGCTGAATCCGGATATCTGGTCCGAGCCGCGGTTTGTCGGGAAGAACTCGCGGCCAATTACGCACTGGGGCATCTCTCCCAACCAGGAAGGGCCACAGGCTGCGCCGGGCACGTACGCAGTGAGGTTGACGGTCGACGGAAAGCCCTATGAGCAGAAGCTGAATCTGATGCGCGATCCGGCGACAAAGAGTACCGACGCGGACATCGCGGCAACAGTGGCGCTACAGGTGCGGATCTGTGACGACGTCACCAAGGTGTCCCAAATGGTGAACAGGATCGAATGGATGCGGAAGCAGATCGAGGTCATGAATGGGGAAGTCGAAAACAACCAGAGCAAAGCTGCGCTGCTGAAGCAGATTCAGGCCATGGATTCCAAGATGAAGGCGGTTGAGTACAAGCTGGTGTCGGAGGCGGTGACAACAAGCGACGACAAGTACTACGTCAGCGCCTACAAGCTGTACATGAATCTACTCTGGCTGAACGGCATGGTGGGAACGGGTGCGGGGGACGTGGCCGGGGGGGCGGACTACGCCCCGACCGACACCGATGTGAAACTGACTGCGATGCTCGAAAAAGAGCTTGCGGCAGCCACCTCCGACTACGATTCGCTGATGAACAAGGAGGTTCCGGCATTCAACCGCGTGCTTGCGGGCCAGGGGATGCTTCCGATGCTTGCGAACGACGCCAATTCATTTGGGAATGGGGACAAAGAAGCTCCCTGATCGCGAGCGGGGTGTGTACATCAATTTCGATGAAGTGCAGAGAGCTGAGTCCGTATCCGGTACTTGACACGGATCGCACGGGGAGTATAAGTTTTCGACTAATTATTCATTCTTGTATACATCTTTGTATCAAGTGAGTGTCTAAATGCTTTCTTTATGCGCGAACCGATCTCTGCTCGATTCTGCCATCTGCAATCCTGCCGCTCCACTTCTTAAGAGCTAAGTTCGACGCAGTTCTATTCATGTTCATGGAGAGATCAAGATGTGCAATCTCATATTTCTGCGCAAGCTAGTGGTCGCTGCGGCCTTAACTTTTTCGATATCCACCATGCTGTTGACTACGCCGGTTCGCATGGAAGCGCAAGCCATCAGCGGCGACCTGGTGGGAGTCGTCACGGACCCGACTGGAGCAGTGTTGCCAGGCATAACGGTTGTGGCCGCCAACATTGCTACGGGCGTAAAGTTTTCCGCCACCACCAATGCGAGCGGAGAATACCGGTTTACCAACCTGCAGGTTGGGCATTACAGCATTCAGGCATCGGGCAATGGCATGGGCGGCGGTTACAAAGACGTTGAAGTGCAACTCAACCATACTGCGACAGCCAACATCGCTGCGGCGGCTACAGCAAACGCCACCACCGTGGAAGTGAACGCCGCCGCTACGGTCATCGACACCACGACCGCGCAACTTCAGAACACATTTGAATCAAAGCAGGTGCAGGATCTGCCCACGTCGTCACAAGGGCTTGGAGTCGTGAACCTCTCTCTTCTCAATGCCGGCGCTGCTTCAAGCGGCGGCATCGGAGAAGGTACCGGCCCTGCAATTTCAGGCCAGCGCCCGACTACGAACAACTACACCGTGGAAGGGGTCGACAACAACAGCAAGAGCGTTCCAGCTCCGGTTATCAACATCCCGAACGATGCAGTTCAAAACTTTACGGTGCTCCAGAATCTATTCTCGCCGGAGTATGGTCACTCCTCGGGCGGCCAGTTCAATACCATTATCGATAGCGGGACGAACACCGTTCACGGCCGCGTGTACGAGTACTTCGAAAACAGGAACTTGAATGCTATCGACGCATCGAGCCGCCTTGCCGGATTTACCTATAATCCCCGTTATGACAATAACCGGTTCGGAGGTCAGGTCGGGGGTCCCATTGTAAAGAACAAAATATTCTTCTTCGTGAATGACCAGTACAACCCGATCGGACAGACAAAGAGTGCCTTTTCCTGTGCTCCCACCGCCTCCGGTTATGCCTTTCTTGCAACTCAGCCAGGAGTTTCGGCGCTCAACCTGGGACTGATGCAGCAATATCTTGGCGCCGCCCCGGGCGCTGGCGGCGCGAGCTGCCCCTCGACGGGCACATTCTCATCGACGACCTACCAGGAAGGCCAGGTAAATTACAGCGGCCCCAGATTCACGAATACCTTTACTTCTCTGAACAGTGTGGATGTTAATTTTTCGCAGAGAGATCAGCTTCGCGTTCGTTATATCTACGCGCGGATCGCATCACAGGATACGAGCACGCTGAACCCGGTCTTCTGGGTGTCCTCTCCCACGCGCCAGCATCTGTTCACGCTCAGCGAATACCACACCTTCACGCCCGCGGTCCTCAACGAATTTCGCTTGGGCTACAACAGGTCGGCCAACACCACACCGGCTTCCCCTGTTCCCTTTCCGACCGCAACTGAATTTCCCAATCTCAACATTAACGATCTGGGAGCGCAGATCGGGGGAGACTACAGCGCGCCAAGTTCGGGAACCCAGAACACGTATCAAGCGACAGACAATGTGACATGGACCAAGGGCAGCCAGACGTTTACCTTTGGCGGAGAGGCCCGGAAGTATATTGCACCTACCAATTCTCCCAATCGACTTACCGGCGATTACGAATGGACAACAATTACGGCCTACCTCCACGATGTAGTTCCGGACTACTTCGGCGAGCGGTCGGGCGGAGACAATCCCTACCCTGGCGATCAGACCGCCTTCTACGGATACGCGAACGATCAGTGGCGCGTGACCCCGAGTCTCACGCTTAACGGCGGTCTGCGGTATGAATTTACTTCGGTACCGGCCGGCGAGCGCCAACAGGCGTTCAATATCCTGTCGAGCGTACCTGGACTGATCTCCTTCACCGCCCCGCAACCCCAGTATAGAAACTTTGCTCCACGCCTTGGCTTCGCCTATTCCCCAGGGACCGCCGGCACGACATCGATTCGCGGCGGATTCGCACTCGCATACGATGTGCTCTATGACAATCTGGGGAGGGCATACCGGCCTCCACAACTTGGCGCACTGTGCGACGTCAAGGCCGCCTCGAACGCCGTGTGTCCCTATAGTGCAACAGCCTTTCTGGCCAACGGCGGACTGCCTGGCGTTACCGGACCAGGTTTCGTGACTTATCCAACTGTAACGGCCCAGCGTCAGGCTACTGCCTTCTACCTTCCCGACCAAACGTTACCCTACTCCGAGAACTGGAGCCTTGGCATTCAACATGTATTTGCGAGGAAGTACACGGCGGAAGTTCGTTATGTTGGAACGCGCGGTATTCATCTCACGCTGCAGACGTATCAGAATCGTGTCAGTCCGGTAACTGCAGCCGCGCACTTGCCTACTTATTTCTCAGCGCCGTCGCAGGCGCAACTGAATGCGCTTACGACGACATTGGCCTCCCTTCAGGCGCCTTCGGCCAGCTTCGTCCCGGCCTACTACGCGGCAGGATTCACCCAGACTCTTACAGGTCTGCAGCCTTACGGAGCATCGAACTACAACGGTTTACAAACTCAGCTCAATCGAAGCTTCGATCACGGGCTTCAGTTCCAGGCCGCCTGGACCTACAGCAAAACCCTCGATAACTCGACTGCCGACGTCAGCTCGACCACTCTTACTCCACGCCGTCCGCAGGATACGCAAAACATCCAAGCGGACTACTCAACTTCAGCCTTGGACCATCGCCACCGGGTGACCGTCGAAGCCATCTACGATCTACCGTTCTTCAAATCGAGGTCAAACTGGGTTGAGAAAAACCTTATTGGAAACTGGGAGATTGCACCTATCTATACCTTCCAGTCGTCGCAATATTACACTCCGCAAAGCGGCGTCGACTCCAACCTTAATGGGGATTCAGCGCCGGACCGTACCATACTAAACCCCAATGGCGTGCGCGGAACTGGATCGGCGGTAACTGCTCTTAAGAACTCAGCAGGCCAGACCGTCGCCTACCAGGTCAACAATCCAAATGCTGAGTACATTCAGGCAGGGCTAGGCGCCGTTGCGACCGATAGCAGAAACTCCGCTCCCTTGCCGCACATCAATAATTTCGATCTCACTGCTCTCAAACGTGTCACGATCTGGGGCGAAAGAGCCTTCGAGTTTCAGGCGCAGGCATTCAACGTTCTCAACCATTCTCAATACATCGCCGGCAGTATCAACACAGTTAATTCGATCGGCACGTTTACCTCTGCGCAGACCAGATTCGTGGATGCAAACAGCTCTGCGTTCAACAATCCAAAACTGGCCTTTGCGAATAACGCACGAACCTTGCAACTTGTCGCGAAGTTCATCTTCTAGCATGGTGCGGGCGACCATAAAAGCCGGGCGCACGAAGTTGGCCGTAGCTGGCCTCGCTGACGACGAACAGATCCTTGATCCGATTGCCATCAAAGTCATCGCCAGATCAAGTGACGCGATTTACTCTCGAAGAGTGAATCGCGCCTTGATTTGTCTTATCTGCGTCGTTTGTCTGAGCCTTCCGGCCGCCGGACAGCAATTGAATCCCACCTGGTTCTCACAACTCCGGTATCGCACGCTCGGTCCCGTCGGCAATCGGATCGATGCAATTGTTGGGGAGCCGGGCAATCCCATGGTGGACTACGCCGGCGCGTCGTCGGGCGGGGTCTTCAAGACCACCGACGGCGGTCTGCGCTGGACTCCGGTCTTCGATAAGCAGCAGGCAATGTCGATCGGCGCGCTCGCTATCGCACCCACGGCTCCTAACATCGTGTGGGCCGGGACGGGCGAAGCTTTCTATAATCGCATCTCCACGTCGATCGGCGATGGGATCTACAAATCTATTGACAGCGGCGCGACCTGGACGCATATGGGCCTGGAGAAGACGGGCCGTATTGCCAGAGTTGTCGTCGATCCAACCAACCCGGACATTGTCTTCGCGGCCGCGGTGGGCAGCGGGTTTGCGCCTTCGCAGGACCGCGGAGTCTTCCGGACGCTGGATGGCGGCAAGACTTGGCAGCGGGTGCTGTTTGTCGACGAAAACACCGGCGCGGCCGATATCGCGATCGACCCCCGCAACCCGCACACCTTGATTGCGGGTATGTGGCAGCTATCCATACACACCTGGAACCTGGATAGCGGCGGCCCCGGCAGCGGTGTCTACATCTCGCATGATGGCGGAACGACCTGGGATCGTGTGGTCGGGCACGGGCTACCGACCGGCGCAGCAGGAAAGATCGGCGTGGCGATTGCGCCCAGCGATGGAAGGCGCATGTATGCGTTGATCCAGGAGAAACATCCGGGGTTCTACCGCTCCGACGATGGTGGAGAGAACTGGCGGCTGATGAACCAGAACGATGAGATCGACGAGCGCGCTCCCTACTACAATCGCTTCACGGTGGACCCGACGGACGAGGACCGGATCTATTTCGTCTCCGTCGAAATCACCATGTCACTGGATGGCGGCGCGACGGACCACCCCTTCGGCGGAGGCGGCGACAATCACGATTTCTGGATCGATCCCACCAATCCGAAACGCATGATGATCGCTCACGATGAGGGTGCCAGCTTGACGCTCGATCGCGGCAAAGCGTGGCAGCATGTCAGCCTTCCGATCGCGCAGATCTACCATGTCGCGGCGGATGACGCGGTTCCCTATTTCGTCTATGGCAACGAGCAGGACAACGGCAGTTGGCGCATCTCCAGCAACAGTTGGGGTGGAGGAATCAGCGCCAAGACCGAGTTGAAGGTGGGCGGCTGCGAGAGCGGGTTCACCATCCCCGACACAACCAATAATGAGATCGTCTATTCCGGCTGTTACGACGGCGGCCTCGACCGCTTCGATCTAAAAAATATCCAGACCCGCGATATCAGAGTCTGGCCTGTTTCGGGCTATGGCATTCCCCCGGCGGATATGAAGTACCGATGGAACTGGACCTTCCCTATCGCAATATCTCCGAATAATCACGACGTTGTTTATGCCGGAAGCCAGTATGTGCACCAGACAGCCAACGGCGGCGCAAGCTGGAAGCCGATCAGCCCCGACCTCACACGCAACGACAAGAGTCACCAGCAGAACTCCGGCGGCGTCTCCTCCGATAACCTGTTCACCTTTGACGGCGACACGCTTTGGTCCATCGCCGAATCCCCGAAGGCCAAGGGACTAATCTGGGCCGGCAGCAACGATGGCCTGGTGCATGTCACACGCGATGGCGGAGCCAAGTGGATCGATGTGACAGGCAACATTCCCAACCTGCCGCACTGGGCTACGATCAGCAACATCGAGCCTTCGCACTTCGAAGCCGGCACTGCGTATATCGCGGCAGACGATCACCTGCAGGGCAACAACAATCCCCTGATCTACAAGACCACCGACTACGGCGCCAGTTGGAAATCCATAGGCGGCGGCATTCCGGCATCGGTATTCAGCTACATCGCCTGCGTGATCGAAGACCCGGAGCGCAAGGACATGCTGTTCGCTGCCAGCCAGAACTCGGTCTATTTTTCGCTGAATGATGGCCAGAGCTGGACTGTGCTGCAAAGCAATATGCCCCACGCGCCGGCCTCCTGGCTTGCGATTCAACCCAGGTTTGGCGACCTGCTGGTCTCTACCTACGGCCGCGGGTTCTGGGTGATGGACGACATCCGCCCGCTGCGCGAGTTGACGCCTGCAGTCTTGGCCGCGAAGGCGCATCTGTTCACGACCCGGATCGCCTATCGCTGGCGTGCCGAAGGAGGCTACGGAGGCGGGGGATATGGCGCGGCAGGGGCTCAGCCGCCGCCGTATGGAGCGGATATCAACTACTTCCTCAAGGATGGAAGGGCGACCAAATCCAAGGCCGGCGCGGCAAACGGAACCTCAGCGGAGGACGCAGATGACAAAGCCGGCGACCCGGGCGTTGTCATCTCCATTCTTGACGGCAGCGGAAAAGTGATTCGCACCCTGCATGGCACCGGGAATGCCGGCGTCAATCGCGTCTGGTGGGATCTGCGCTATGAACCGGCGCATCAACCTCTGCTGGTGACGCCTCCGCCGGACGCCCCCTGGGTCGCAACCACCACGAAAGGCCGGCGGCTACGCACCTTCGATCTCAACTTTTCGTATGGAGCGCCACTGGCTGCTCCTGGCAAGTACACCGTGAAGTTGAGCGTGGATGGCCAGACCACCGAGCAGCCGCTGGAGATTGTCAAAGACCCGCGCTCGACAGGGACTGCACAGGATATTCATGCGCAGCTCGATCTCGCACTGCAGATCCGCGACTCGATGAACACGCTCGCCGAACTGATCGGCCGCACCGAATGGATCCGGCGGCAACTGGATGAGACTGTGGCCCTGCTCGGATCGAGTCCGCAGCAAGCCGCTCTCGTCAAAGCGGCGAAAGAGTTGGCGGACAAGACGGTCAAGGTGGAAGGGACCATGTTCGATGTCCACCTCACGGGAGCGCGCGAGGACCAGTTCCGCAATCCGATTCAGCTGTGGGGTCACCTGGGCACGCTCAATCTAGAGGTCACCCAGGACAGCGCGGATTTCGCACCGACCGAACAGGAGATCGAGGTATACAAGACATTCTCAAGCCAGTTGCAAACCGTTCAATCTGACTTCGGCCGTTTAATGGATACAGACGTGGCCGGTTTCAACAACCTGATGTTGCGGAACAAGCTGGGGGGCATCTCAGTTCCGCCCGCTTCGGCTCTCACCTTTGCCCCCTCCCTACATAGTTTTGCCGGAGACTATCCGGCCGGTGCGGAAGTCCCCAATAGTCCAGAACAATGAATAATCCGAAAACGTGTTGTGCAAGAAGCGGGATAACGGGCATGTGAAGACGGATGCAAAGGAGTCGCCCCCCCCCGCGCGGGGGGCGACCCCGATGTAGCGAACTGGCACTTGGCGCCCTTCGGTTTCAATCCACGCCCCCCGCGCGGGGGGCGACGGCTAAATGGACAACCCGCCCCGCCCCCCCAGAGGTTTCAATCCACGCCCCCCGCGCGGGGGGCGACGTTCGTCGCCTCGCAAGTTCCCGGCACCGTGATTGACGTTTCAATCCACGCCCCCCGCGCGGGGGGCGACGGATATCCCGACAGGATTCGGGCCGCCCAACTTCGGGCTGCCCTGTCACTCAACCAGGAAACCATCCTGCTCTATTGGTCCATCGGCCACGAACTCTCCTCCCGCTTCGCGGCTGAGGGGTGGGGGACGAAGGTGGTTGATCGGCTAGCCAAAGATCTCGGGACAGAGTTCCCCGGTGTGGAGGGCTTCAGCCTCCGAAACCTTCGCTACATGCGGTCCTTTGCCGAGGCGTGGCCCGACCCCCAAATTTTGCAGCTTGCTGCAAAATTGCCCTGGGGTCATCACATGGTCCTGCTCGATCGGCTCAAAGACGCCCCGAGCCGAGAATGGTATCTGCGCGCATCCATCGAACACGGATGGAGCCGCAACGTTCTTACCCATCACATCTCAACCAGGTTGCAAGAACGAGAAGGGAAGGCTCTCACCAACTTTTCCCGAACGCTGCCGGCAGAGGATTCGGACCTGACTCAACAGATTCTCAAGAACCCCTATTCGTTCGAATTTCTGACCCTGAGTTCGACTGCCAAAGAGCGGGAACTTGAGCGTGGGCTCCTCAAGCACCTTCGCGACCTACTCTTGGAGCTTGGCCGCGGATTCTCCTTCGTCGGCAGTCAGGTGCCGCTCGATATCGGAGGCGAGACCTTCTACATCGATCTCCTCTTCTATCATCTTCGGCTGCACTGTTATTTCGTGATCGAGCTGAAAACGGGAAAGTTCAAACCCGAGTGGGCGGGTAAGCTCAACTTCTATTTGTCGGCGGTGGATGATCTGTTCCGCAATGGACCGGATGCCCCGACCATAGGGCTACTTCTCTGTGAGACCAACAACAGCGCCCTGGCCGAATACGCCCTCCGCGATGTCGCCAAGCCGATCGGAGTCTCGACCTATCGTGTGACCAGGGAATTGCCCGGTGCGATCCGGGACGAACTGCCCACCGTGGAAGATCTGCAGGAAGTCGTGACGAAGCTCCGCTCAGAGATGGAACAGCTAAGGCAGGAGCGGGACGAATAACGGTCGGGCCGCTAGTCGAAGTGCCGACCCTCATTGGCCTCGCCAACGTCGCATTCTGGATGCGCAAGCGTTACTTCACTGCTCCACAGTCAGGATTCGAAGTTCATTCGGTTGAGTCCGCCCCGTAGCAAAGGAGTATTCTTCTGACAGTGAAGTCTCTACGCCAATTCGGGGCTGTCCTGCTGCTGCTCGTGTCCTTTGTGGCACCGGCTATGGCATGTATGGCTCCTGACGCGGAGATGACGGTCGAAGAACGCGCCTGCTGCCGCATGATGAAGAACGACTGCGGACAGATGGAGATGCCTGCTTCGCATGACTGTTGCAAGAAGACTCCAGGGACGTTACACGACAGTGCTCTCAGGTCGGATTCGGTATCCTTCCATCCCCTGGTAGCCGTTCCAGTCTGGGTTTCATCTCTTGATCTTTTCCCGCCTCAAGACTTAACCAATGGCTGGTTTCAACGCCCGGAACACTCTCCACCAAAGCCTCCCCCCTCGATCATTTCTGCTCTCAGAGTCTAGTTCGCTCCTCTCTCGCTGAAGATTCGAGTTGCGCCCCCGTGCGCGCTCATGTCTGAACTGCAATCGAGACAGGAGTATCCCCTATGAAGGTGGCCTTGTATTGGACCGCCGCATTGGTGATGGTTACGACCATACCTGCGTATTCGCAGGAGATGGTCGGGATGCCGACACCACTTGCTACGTTGATTTCAGAAGCACAGTCGAGTAACGCGCAAATCTCGGCCGCAGACCACGCCTGGAAAGCAGCGACACACGTTGCTCAACAGGTAACGACTCTCCCCGACCCGCAATTTACGGTTCAGTCGTACAGCGTCGGCAGCCCCAAGCCCTTCGCGGGTTTCAGCAACAGTGACTTCGCGTACATCGGATTTGGAGCCTCGCAAGAACTTCCCTACGCCGGAAAGCTCCGGCTCAAGGGCGAGGTAGCCAACCGCGAAGCTGATATACAGCAGACGCAAGCCGATCTCCTACGGTCGTCGATCACGGATCAGGTGAAGGCGCTTTACCTACGACTTGCCTATCTCGATGCAACGCTCTCGATTCTCGGTCGCAACGATGCTGTGCTGAAACCGATGATTGAGACGGGCTTGTCCCGATACAGCCTCGGGCAAGGCAGCCAGGCCGAAGTGCTGAAAGCGCAGATCGAGCATACGAAGATCCTGCGTGAAGTGACCATGCACCATCAGGAGATGGGTCAGCTTCAGGCCAGTCTCAAGGAGTTGCTGCATCGGTCGCAGTCTTCCCCCGACATCATTCCAGAGCCGCTTTCGCTGACTCCGCTACAACGCACAGCGGAAGAATTGCAGAATCTCGTTCTCAGTCATAACCCGGCTGTCTCGGTTGACGCGGCGGGTGTCCACAAGCAGGACGCTCAACTGAAATCGGCACAACGTGAGGGCAAGCCAGACTTCAACGTCGGCTATATGTTTCAGCAGACGGGCGGCGGCTATCGCGATTACTACATGCTGACCGTCAGTATGCGGCTGCCCCGCCGCAAGCGTGTTGAAGCCGGTGTCGCGGAAGCTGCCGAATCTCTGGAGAAGTCGAAACAAGAACTCGACTCTCAAGTGCAGCAGCAACTCGCAGAAGTCCAAAAGCAATACATCGCCGTGACGAATACGGCGGAGCTTCTGGAAGAGTACCAGGACGGTCTTCTCCCCCAGGCGCGAGCCGCCTTTCAAGCAGAACAGACGACCTATCAGTCCGGCAAGCAGGCCTTCGCTCCTGTGCTGGCTTCTCTGCTCGATGTCCTGACCTTTGAGCATGACTATCAACAGGCGCTGCTCGATCACGAGACAGCCCTCGCACGTCTGGAAACTCTGACTGGAGCGCAACTGCGATGAACCGAACTATTGTCCGTACATCCCTATTCTGGCTTGCCTTGTTCGCGGTTGTGGCTGCTGTGTATGTCTATCGCACGAGGTCACTTGTTCACCCAGTATCCGTTCCGGCAGGCGTTCAACCGATTGCGTCTGGCCCAATGGCGGATATGAGCAAAGACGGGACAAAAGATGCGTCCATGCCAGCCGTCAAGATGGAAGCCCCGCTGGTGCCGGTGCAACTGACCAATGAACAGATGAACAGCATTGGTGTAAAAACCGGAACCGTCGAATACAAACAATTGAGTGACGAGATACGAGCAACCGGCACCGTCGATGTAGATGAGCGGCTTCAATCGTCGGTGCAAGTTCGGTTCTCCGGGTACATCCGCAAGGTCTTTGCGAACGCCACCTACCAGTATGTCCGCAAGGGTGATCCGCTGTTCACGATTTACAGCCCTGACCTGGTAGCGACGCAGGAAGAGTATCTGCTTGCCCGCCGGAATCAGACGGCTCTCATGGGAAGCTCCATTGATGGCGTAGCCGCTGGCGCATCGTCTCTGACGACGGCAGCGGAGCAACGGCTACGCCAGTGGGACATCCCGAACAGTGAGATCGTCAAGCTCCAGGAAACAGGTAAGGCGGTGACGGAGCTATCCATCAACTCCCCTGCTTCCGGCTACATCATGGAGCGTGTGGCGCTTCCAAACATGTACGTCGAACCGGCGACGAAGCTCTACACGCTGGCCGACCTCTCCCGCGTCTGGGTGAACGCGCAGGTCTTTCAGAATGACGTAGGCAG
Source organism: Edaphobacter sp. (assembly GCA_965277265.1). Classification (GTDB taxonomy): domain Bacteria; phylum Acidobacteriota; class Terriglobia; order Terriglobales; family Acidobacteriaceae; genus Edaphobacter. The sequence continues at coordinate 2,092,501 of CBDICF010000003.1, read as the reverse complement.
ACTGAAGCGCGGCGATCGCTCGGACATCACGGTTGATGCCTATCCAGGACGCGCGTTTCAAGGCCATATCGAGGAGATATTGCCGCAAGTCGATATGACGACTCGCACCGTCAAGGTCCGACTGGCGGTCAACAATCCCGGTGTCACACTCAAGCCGGGGATGTTTGTGAACGTCGATCTCAAGTCGGCACTGGGGCGGCAGCTCGTCGTCCCAGTCTCGGCAGTCTTCCAGACGGGCCTACATCAGGTGGTCTTTGTCGATCATGGCAGTGGCAGCATCGAACCGAAGGATGTAAGCCTCGGCGCGAGGGTCGGGGACGACTTTATCGTTCTGAAGGGGCTGTCGGCTCATCAGCAGATTGTGACCTCGGCGAACTTTCTGCTCGACTCCGAGAGCCAGTTACAGGCGGCGGCTGGTTCGTACACTCCTCCTGCTCCTGGAGCGGGGCAACAAACCCCGAACCCATCGGCAGCGCCTCAGCCTGCGGTCACGATTGAATTCACCACCGATCCGAACCCGGCACACAGGGGATCAAACGTCTTCCACGTCAAGCTAACCGGGGCCAACGGACAGCCCGTTGCCGGAGCGCAAGTTGCGGTCACTTTCTTCATGGCGGCGATGCCGGCGATGGGCATGGGGGCTATGAACACGACCACACAGCTCGTGCAGAAGAGTCCTGGTCTCTATGAGGGAACGGGAGTGCTTGAGTCCGGTGGAACATGGCAGGTCACGGTGACGGTGAAACAGAACGGCCAAACCATCGGCACAAAGCAGTTGCGCGTCAATGCCGAAGGAGGGATGTAACGTGCTCTCCAGAATCATTGATCTTTGCACTCGAAACCGCTTCCTCGTCTTCACCGGAGTTCTGCTGCTGACGCTTGCCGGTATCTGGTCGCTGCGTCACGTTCCACTCGACGCCATGCCTGACATCTCGGATGTTCAGGTCATCGTCCATACGAGTTGGATGGGCCAACCTCCAGACATCATCGAAGACCAAGTGACGTACCCCATCGTGACAAGCCTTCTGGCTGCTCCGCATGTGAAGGCCGTTCGCGCTCAGACCATGTTTGGAGACTCGTATGTGTACGTCGTCTTTGAGGATGGAACAGACTTGTATTGGGCTCGTTCTCGCGTCGTTGAATACCTTCAACAAATCGGCGGTCGTCTGCCTGCCGAAGTTCATCCGGCCATCGGGCCGGATGCAACGGGCGCAGGCTGGGTCTTCGAGTATGCCCTGGTCGATAAGAGCGGCAAACACAGCCTGGCTGATCTTCGCACCCTTCAGGACTGGCATCTCCGCTATGAACTGGAGACCGTTCCCGGCGTCTCAGAAGTTGCGAGCATCGGCGGGTATGTGAAGCAGTACCAGATACGGCTCGACCCGAACAAACTACTCGCCTACAACATTCCTCTTTCGATGGTCATCGACAGGGTGAAGGCGAGTACGAACGAAGTCGGTGGCCGGGTGCTCGATCTTAGCGGAGCACAGTACATGATTCGCGGCCTTGGCTACCTGAAGTCGCTCAACGATCTTGAGTCGATTGCCGTGGGCAGCAAGAACGGTACTCCCGTTCTGCTGCGTGACCTTGGCAGCGTCGCCTTCGGCCCGGACATCCGCGAAGGCGTCGCCGAGTGGAATGGACAAGGGGAGACGGTCGGCGGCATCGTCGTCATGCGGCAAGGCATGAATGCGCTGAAGGTCATCGAAGGTGTAAAGCAAAGGTTTCGTGAGATTGCGCCGTCATTGCCACCCGGCGTCCAAATAGTCGCGGGGTACGACCGCTCGGGCCTCATCAACGACTCCATCGCCACTCTCCAGCGCGACTTGCTGGAAGAGGCGGTCATCGTCAGCCTCGTTATCATCATCTTCCTATTCCACTTCCGCTCGGCGCTGATCGCCATTCTTGCTTTGCCGATTGCAGTCCTGGTGTCCTTCATCCCGATCTACTTCCTCGGCGTGACCTCGAACATCATGTCTCTGGGCGGCATCGCTCTGGCTGTGGGTGTTCTTGTCGATGCTGCGATTGTGATGGTCGAGAACGGCTATCGGCATCTCTCCGAGCGGCAGGAGTCCAATCCGACTCCAGTCTCAGAAGCAGAGCGTCGCGAGATTCTCATCAACGCTGCGAAGCAGGTTGGCCCGGCCCTGTTCTTCTCACTGCTCATCATCGTTGTTTCATTTCTGCCGGTCTTCCTCCTGGAAGCGCAGGAGGGTAGGATGTTCCGGCCTCTCGCCTGGACAAAGACCCTCGCTGTGGGGTCTTCCTCAATCATTGCGATTACGCTCGTTCCGGTTCTGATGGTGATGCTGATTCGAGGACGGCTCAAGCCGGAGAACGCCAATCCAATCTCTCGCTTTACGCAAGCCATCTATCTGCCTGTCCTGCGATTCTGCCTGAAGTATCGCAAGCTGACGATTGCGGTCAACCTTGTCTTTCTAGCTGCTACGCTGCCCGTTGCGTTCAAGCTAGGGAGCCAGTTCATGCCTCCTCTGTTTGAAGGCTCGGCTCTTTATATGCCAACTTCGCTTCCGGGCATTGCAATCGAACAAGCGAAGTCGCTCCTGCAAAAGCAGGACGCGATTCTGCGGGCGATTCCCGAGGTCGAAAGCGTCTTCGGCACCGTCGGACGGTCAGACAGTGCTACGGATAACGCACCGCTCGATATGTATGACACGACGCTCATGCTGAAGCCGCGAGAGCAATGGCGGCCTGGAATGACGTACACCAAGCTCATTCAGGAGATGGATGAAAAATTACAGTTTCCGGGCTTGGCGAATACCTGGACGAGTCCAGTCGAAAATCGCCTCGATATGGAACTCACCGGGATCAAGACGCCGCTTGGTCTCAAGGTACAGGGTCCGAGTGTAGACGGCATTATGCAGCTAGCGGCGAAGATGCAGAGCGTTCTTTCATCCATGCCACAGGTGCGGTCGATCTTTGCTGAACGCATCTCGCAAGGCTTCTACGTCAACGTGGAAGTAAACCGTACTGAGGCCGCACGATATGGCCTAAGCGTTGCGGATGTGCAGACGGCGGTTTCGTCCGGCATCGGCGGACAGAACATTGCGGAGAACATCGAAGGACGCGAACGTTATCCCATCAATGTGCGCTACTCGCAGGATTTCCGCGATAGTGTCGAGCGGATGCGGAGCGTCCTGATCTCGACACCCTCTGGAGCGCAGATCCCGTTAGGGCAGGGCGCTCAAGTGAAGTTCTCTCATGGCCCGGCGATGATCCGAGATGAAGACGGACAACTCACCGGCTATGTCTACATCGACCTGAAGAGTACGAACTACGGGGGCTTTGTGGAAGAGGCCACGCGCAGATTGCAGAAGGATGTTTCCATTCCTGCAAGCTACGGCTACAAGTGGTCGGGAGAATACGAGTTTGAGTTGCGAGCGAAGGAGCGCCTGAAACTCATCCTGCCCATCGTCTTCTTCATGATCTTCCTGCTGCTCTATGTGGTCTTCCACTCCGTAGCGGAAGCGGTGGTCCTGATCGTTCCCACAATCTATGCCATGACCGGCGGGCTGCTGCTGCAATGGCTGCTCGGCTACAACTTCAGCGTGGCCGTATGGGTGGGCTATATCGCCCTGTTTGGGATAGCTGTTGAAACCGGTGTGGTGATGGTCGTCTATCTCCATGAGTCTCTGGAGCGCGGGCTGGAGCAAGACAAGATTCACAGCAATGCTGACATCGAAGAGGCGGTTATCGAGGGAGCGGTAAAGCGCCTTCGGCCAAAGCTCATGACAGTCATTGCCGTTCTCGCCAGCCTCGCCCCGATCCTATGGGAATCGGGCATTGGCTCCGATGTGATGAAGCCGATTGCAGCGCCCATTGTGGGCGGCATGATTACCTCCACCATCCACGTCCTCATACTGGTTCCTGTCTTCTTCGTCATGATGAAGGAACGCGCACTACGGAAAGGGCACCTTCACGCGAAGAACCAAATAACTTCAGATAAGTCCAAGTGAGATCAATCCAGCCTTTGTCGGCCTCATCGGAGGAAACAACGAGTTTTTCCCACTGCTTGTCGGAGAGAATCGGACCATCAGCAGCAGCCACAGCCTTCACCTCGAAGGGCACGTCGTCCCTCGACGATCAGGATCGGCAATGCTAGGAGCGCTGCCGCTGAATCTATCCAATGAATGTGCCAGACGGCATTGATGGCGAGCCCAGCCAAAGTGATCGCCGCAAGGTAGGCACAGGTCGCTGACTGTACGGCATCCGCAGCCAGAGCGCGGTTGTTTGTCTGCCGCGCAACTTTGCGCTTCGCCCATGCGAGCATGGGCATGACGGCAAGGGCGGCGAGAGTAATAGCGATGCCGCTGCAACTCGTCTCTGGAGTGACGCCGGACACGAGTGCAACGAGGGTCACCAGCACGACTACTCCTGCGAGGACGAAGAGCAAGATTCCAGTCAACCGTGAGGCGCGGTCTTTCGTGAGTGGGAACGACGGAACAATCGCCAGCAAAACTACGGTGGCAGACAGCAGTTCCACAAAGCTGTCAGCGCCAAAGGCCAGCAGCGCAGAACTGTGCGCTGAAACGGCTCCATGGACGGAAACGCCACACTCGACCAGCATCCACACCAATGTGATGCTCTGAAGCCAGACGACATGGTGCGTCCTATCCGCAACTGGTGAGCAGGTCAGATTGCTGGAAGGGGTTTCGGCATTGATGGATCGCGCCATAGTAAAGTGTATCCGCCTCAACTAAGTTGAAACGCTGTCCCCGCGCAACTGTTCTTGCATCAACAACTGCAAAACGCGGTGCTTGATCTCGTCGCGGGTTTGGCGAACCGATTCGATGCCTTGTCCACCGGCTCCGTTGGTCCGACGTGAGGTATAGCGAAGGACTGCTGGCGGTTCGGGCAAAGCTGAAGAAGGGTAAGGAGCGTTTTGTTCCCATGACGTCAGAGCTGGCCGAAGAGATTCGGCGGTATCCGACAGTGATCGGACAGGATCGAATCTTTCCGCCGAAGGGTGGGCCTGCCAGCAAGCGTCAGAGGCTGGAAGGAAGTTTTGAGGACTTGCTCGAAAGGGCGAAGATCCATGATTTCTGGTTCCACGATCTGCGTCACACCTTTGCATCCTGGTACATGATGAACGGTGGCGATCTGTATGAACTGGCGAAGCTCCTCGGTCACGCCAACATCAAGATGACCGAGCGTTACGCCAAGCTGGGACGTGCCCACATCACCAAGACTGGAACCACAGCGAAGGTGATCTGGAACATGATGAACAAGAACAAGCCTGAGCAAGAAGAAGCCTGCGACACAGCGAACTTCGCTTGATGTTCGCGTATTGTTCGCGCGACTAAAACACTAACTCTTTGGTTGCCGCTAAGTTGTTTAGAATATGGTGGCCAGAGACGGGATCGAACCGCCGACGCCGGCCTTTTCAGGGCCGCGCTCTACCACTGAGCTATCTGGCCTTGGCATGAACGCCATTTGCCGGGGATCGCCAAGAACCACCGCGCGTCACAATCAACAACCTCAACTCATACGCCGCTGAGTTACTTTCAGAGGCACTTGTCGCCAGCCGGAAGCCGGCAACGGAGACGCAATGCAAGTATAGCAACCCGGGGCCATCCCGCCAAACCCATCCCGGCCCGCGGTATCCTTTCTCATCCCGGTACCCCAGGAAGGCCCATGTTCAGACACGTTCCAATCGCATTGCTCGTCGCCCTGCTCTGTCCCGTCGGCGCCGGCCGTGCGCAAACCAGGTCTTCCCCCCACGCGGCAAGAAACGCGTCCTTCGCCACCCGACTCGCCACCCAGCCAACCCAGCAGGAGCGGCGCGCAATTCGTGCCTTCAACGAGGCCAGGCGGAGCCCCATCGAACTCAACGCCTTCCTCGTTCGCATGCCGAAAGGCGCCGATCTCCACATGCATCTTTCGGGCGCCGTGTATGCCGAGACCTTCATCCAGGACGCCGCGCAGGATCTTCTCTGCGTCCATCTCTCGACACTCAGCTTCTTCAAACCTTCGGCCACCACCCTCAGCTTGCCTCCGCAGCCCGTCTGCGGCGAAGGCAATTTCCGTGCCTCCGATGCCTTCCAGGACCAACATCTCTACGACTCGCTCGTCGATTCATTTTCTATGCGCAGCTTCGTTGCTTCCTCCGGCAACAGCGGCCACGACCACTTCTTCGGGACCTTCGAGCGCTTCGGCGGCATCGACAAAGCGCACACCGGTGAATGGCTCGATGAGGTGGCGACTCGCGCCGCCGTGCAGAACGAGCAGTACCTCGAAATCATGGAGACACCGGTCTTCTCGGATGTCGCCCACCTGGTCGAGCACATGGGATGGCCGACGACGCCGGTCGATCCCTCGCTCAACCGCACCGGCGACGCAACCGGTACAACGCGCCAGGACCTGAGCCGGTTACGCGAAACCCTCCTCGACGCCGGTCTGCGCGACGAAGCAGCCATCGACCGCAGGCAACTCGACGAAGCGCTCGCCGCGCGGGACAGCATGGAAAACTGTGGCCACGCGAACGCCAGGGCGTCCTGTTCGGTCAAGATCCGCTTCCTCTACCAGGTCCTGCGCGCCAATCCGCCCCAACATGTCTTCGCCCAGACGCTGCTTGCCTTCGAGGTTGCATCGCAGGATCCGCGTGTCGTCGGTCTCAACTTCGTCCAGCCGGAGGACGCATATCTCTCCATGTCCGAGTACCACCGGCAGATGCGGATGCTCGACTATCTCCACAGCGTCTACCCCGCGGTCCACATCTCCCTGCACGCCGGGGAGCTCGCTCCGGGCCTCGTCCCGCCTGCAGGTCTTCGCTTCCACATCCGCGAGGCTATCGACCTCGGCCACGCCGAACGCATCGGCCATGGCGTGGACATCATGTACGAGACCGACCCGCAGGCCCTGCTGAAGGAGATGGCCGACCGCCACGTGCTGGTCGAGATCAATCTCACCTCGAACGATGTCATTCTGGGCGTCAACACCAACCACCACTCGCTGCCGGCTTACCTGGCGGCCGGGGTTCCCGCGGCGCTCTCAACCGATGACGAAGGCGTCTCCCGCATCGATCTCACCCACGAGTACACCCGCGCCGCGACAGACTTCAACCTCACCTACCTGGACTTGAAGAGGATGGCGCGAGCCAGCCTGGAACACAGCTTTCTGCCTGGCGCCAGTCTTTGGCGGCAGCCCGATCGCTTCGACCGGATGGTGCCGGACTGTGCCGGCCAGCAGCCCGACGCCGCCGATCCGGATGCCCGATGTCTCCGGTTCCTGCGTTCCAGCGAAAAAGCCGCCCAGCAGTGGGAGCTCGAACACCGCTACCGTGTCTTCGAATCCAGCTTGTAGTGATTTCGAATCAAGCACCCCGAGAGGACGATAAGACCTGCCGGTGGAAAGTTGCCGAGCTCAGTCCGGTCCGGATCAACCCCGATCAACCCTGTCCAATTGCGATCAGAGCCTGGTTCGTGGAGGGAACCACAGTCAGGCCGTTCTGGCTGTGTACGGCCTCTCCGGCAACATGAATGCGGTCGCGCCCCGCGTGCTTTGCGTCGTAGAGCGCACTGTCTGCCATGCGCAGAAGATCGTTCGGGTCCCGCGCCGGATTGGGATACATCGCCAGACCGATCGAGATCGTCACGGGACGCAGTGTCTCGCCTTTGTACTTCATGCGCAGGCTGTTCATGGTGCGCCGAATGGAGTTCGCCCGTTCGAGCGCAAGCGCCTCGCTGATCTCCGGCAGAATGATGGCGAACTCTTCGCCGCCGTAGCGGCATACGATGTCTTCGCTTCGAACGGACTGCTGGAAGCTCTGCGCCACCTCGCGCAGGACCGCATCGCCGGCCTCGTGTCCGAAGGTATCGTTGAAGTTCTTGAAGTGGTCGACATCGATCATCATCACCGCGAGCGATGCATTGCGCCGGGCCGCACGGTGTATCTCACGTTCGAGCGCAATCTCCATGAAGTGGCGGTTGAACAGGTTCGTCAGGCCGTCGCGGATCGATTGACTCTCCATCTTCGCCCTCAGGTTCAGCCCGGCGATCGTCATGGAAGCCAATTCAACCATCTCCTGTACCAGGACCATGCGGCTGCCCGCAAGATCGGCGATCTCTTTCGTCGGACAGCCAAGATACACAAATCCGAGCGTGTCTCCCTGAGCCGCGAGGGGGATGCAGATATAGTTTTCGGGCGGTTCTCCCGTAAAGTGGCTGCAATGAAGCTCCGACTCGCCTGGTTTGCGCCACCGCGGCCGGCCCGCGCGCAGGCCGCAGCATGCTTGCATGGCAAAGCCGTCGGAGAGCGACGATGGACTGTTCCAGGTAGCCGAAGCCTCGAGCATGCTCCGCGAGTTGTTGATCAGGATCATCGCGCCGCTGCTGCCCGGCACCAGCTCGTCGAAGTGGCGAACGGCACACTCCTGCGCCTCCTGGGAGGTGACGCACAACTGCAATTCATCCCGGGCCTCTTTCAACAGAACGGCCTCGCCGCTTCGCCGTTGAAGTTCTTCGATGGTCGCCTCCAACCGGTCGTTTGTCATCGAGATCTGTCTCTCGAATAACTGGCGGCGGATCGCGTCGCGCAGAAGAAAACCGAAAAGCACGATCAGCACAAGAAGCGAAAACACAACAAACGCGGCTCCGGAGAGAAGGCTGAGGTCCCGGCCTTTCTGCGACTCGTCGGAACGCTGGCTCAGCAGACTGCGCTCTTCCTCAAGGACAACGTCGATCACACGGCGGCAATCCTCGATCTGATGCTCCGGTACCGCATTCGACTGGGTTGCCGCGTCCAGCGCCTGCGACAGGTCCTCCACCCGGGCATCGAGCTCCTGCACGTGGCGCATCTGCGACGAGTTGTCGCGCAGCAGGCTCTCCAGGTTCAAGACCCCCGCATGCATCGCAATGGCAGCCGATCGAGCCGAGCGCAGCTTCGAAACATCTCCCGTCGCGCCGTAAAGCTGGGTGCTATAGCCGACCCGGTCCAGGCGTTCCTGTTCTACCTGCAGGCTGGTAAGTACGTTATGCGAATGGTCGAGCCAGTCCCGGGCCTCGATCATATGCTGTGTGTTGTTGTATACAAAAATTCCGCCGCCACACGTGAACGCGATGGCGCCGAGCGCGCATACCCCAAGCAGCGGAACCACTCTGCTCGGCTTGAGTGGAGCGCGGTGCAAACTAGCGGAAGCAGGATAGCGATGCAAGAAGTTGGCCCTGTCAATCAAGTGAGTTCAAGGTGCGGTAGAGCACAAAGAGTGGTGCTCGCGTCTGATAACTGCAACCTACGCTCCTCGTCTGGTGGAAACACTTCCCTGCAAGTTGTAGGGCTGTCAACCTCCGTGGTACCCGACAGAACGCAATTGGCGATCCCGCAGCGAAGCGGAGGAATCTGCGGTTCGATAGGCCACACCATCGAGAACTTTGCTCTAAACTCAAACCGAGCGCCCCCATGAAGAGCACCTTCTCCACGATCTTTCAGTCTCTCCTGTTCCTCATTGTCTTTGGCGCTGGCTCGCTGTTTCCGCCTTTTCACGTTCAGCGCATCCTCTCCACCACCTCATCGGCCACGCGCATCTTCGTCGCCGACGGGCTTCTGCTGATGCTTGCCCTTTACCTGCTTTTTCTTCTCATCGAAGCCCTTGCCAAGCGGATCCGCACCGCCGCGCCTTGGACGACACTCGCTCTCTTGTTGGCGGCCATCGTTGGATTGATCATGAAATTCGGGTTCCTCACCCGCTCTGCGTTCTAGGAAGCCGGCCGGAGTATAGTCTGCAAACGTCAGCCGCGACCCGCACCTTGCGCCCATTAACTTCCAGGAGGCTTTTTTTTCACCTGGCACACTTGACCAATTTTCCCCCTGATTCTCATGTCTGCTCCACATGCCCGCCACCCCCTGCTGAATGGGCCAAAGCATCTCCTTTGGTTGGACCAGTTACGCCAGGAACAGACAACACGGCCAGGTATGCAGCCGCGTCAATCACCCGATAGAAGCAGCCTGAATGACGTTTGTTGCACCGGGGAGCCGCCGTGACTTTGCTAGAATCAGCTTAGTTTAGGCTTGGTCCGGCGCATCGTACTGATTAGGTGTGGTCACCGGTACGATCGTCGGCGGGTTCTTCGTCGATGGTCAGTGTCAGCAACGGAACACATACTTCCGCCGTTACCGCTTCGTGGCTCGGATGAGAAAAGGACTCCCCACCGCATGAATCTTCCCTCCGGTCTCACCTCCAGCGTCTCAAGTCTCGCGCCAGACCTCTCTACCCGCACGATCGCTTACTTCTCCATGGAGATCGCCCTGTCCCCGGCTCTTCCGACCTACTCCGGCGGCCTCGGCATGCTTGCCGGCGATACTCTTCGCTCAGCCGCCGACACTGCGGCGCCAATGGTCGCCATCTCGCTGGTCCATCGCCTCGGGTACTTCCGCCAGAAGCTCTCCGACGTCGGCCAACAGACCGAAACGGACGTCCCCTGGTCGCCGGAGACCACGCTCCCGGGCGCCGGCCAGATCATCGCTCTAACAATGCAGGATCGCCAAGTCCTGGTCCGCGCGTGGCGTTTCGACGTGGTCGGCGTCACCGGCCATGTTATCCCGGTATTCCTGCTCGACACCGACGTGGAAGGCAACGACGCCTGGGATCGCCGCCTCACCGACCATCTCTACGGGGGAGACAACTTCTATCGCCTCTGCCAGGAGACGGTTCTCGGCCTTGGCGGAGTAGCCCTGCTTCATGCTCTTGGCTGCAAGCCCAAGGTCTATCACATGAACGAGGGCCATGCGGCGCTCCTCGCCCTCGGGCTTCTGGAGGATCAACTCGGCGGAGCGCCGCTCCGGAATGCGACCGACGCCGATGTGGAAGCGGTTCGCCAGCAGTGCGTCTTCACCACCCACACGCCTGTGCCGGCCGGCCACGACCAGTTTGGCCTCGACCAGATGTACCAGGTGCTCGGTCACGACCGCGGCTGCGCCATCGAGCGCGCAGGCTGTTTTCATAACAACTTGATGAACATGACTTACATTGCGCTGCGTTTTTCGCGTTTCGTCAACGGCGTCGCCATGCAGCACGGCAAGGTTTCGCAGCAGATGTTTCCGGACTACAAGGTCTATTCCATCACCAACGGTGTCCATGCCGCGACCTGGCTGTCGCCGCATTTTCAGGAGATCCTGGACGACGAGATCCCGCACTGGCGCACCGACAACCAGTACCTCCGCTCGGTCTACGGCATCGACCCGGCCCGCATCGCCGCCGCCCACAACAAGGGCAAGCTTCGTCTTTTCAGCACGTTGGCCAAACGCACCGGACACCATTTCAATCCCAACGTCCTCACGCTTGGCTTCGCTCGCCGGGTCGCGACCTACAAACGTGCCAGCCTGCTTCTGCACGATCCCGCGCGCCTGGCCGCGATCGCCGAAAAGATCGGCGGCCTGCAGATCCTGTATGCGGGCAAGGCCCATCCAGCAGACAATGCGGGCAAAGGACTCATTCGAGACGTGTTCTCGTCCGCTGCGCACCTGAACTCGTCCGCCCTGAAGATCTATTACATCGAGAACTACGACTGGGAACTCGGCGCTCTCATGACCCAGGGGGTCGATGTGTGGGTCAATACGCCGCGCCGTCCATATGAGGCCTCCGGCACCTCCGGCATGAAGGCGGCGCTGAACGGGGTTCCGTCGCTTTCCATCCTGGATGGCTGGTGGATTGAAGGGTGTGCCGAGAACACTACGGGCTGGGCCATTGAAGACGGTGCGGACGAGGCCGCCGAGGCTGCGAGTCTATACGACAAGCTGGAACGGTCGGTTGCGCCCATGTACGCCAATCCGCATGGCTGGTCTCTGATGCAGCGGCACTGCATCGCCATGAACGGCAGCTTCTTCAACACGCATAGAATGCTGGCGCAGTACTTCGAGAACGCCTATTTTCCGCCGGTAACAGTCGCCGCAGGTCACACGAGCCCTCTGGAGCGCCGCCGGTCCACCGATCCGGTTGCCTTCGAGCCCGCCTTGGTCTGATCTCCGGGCAATCCGGATTGGCGAGGAGAAGCCCGGACCCCGGCCTCCATGCACCACCTGTCGTGCGGCATTCGGGAGGGGCCGAATAATGTCCAAATTGTTGGCGTACTTTCAGGTCGCAAAGAAGTCGACGTCAACTTCTCAGCTTTGCCACGCAGGTCACCACGTTGTGTCCACAAAAAGCACACATTAAACCACCCCATTTTGCGAAAACCCCCGCAAAAACAGCGGTCTACCACGAACAAAAAAATCGGGCTATGCTTCGGGATAGCAGGAGAGGATGGCTTGCGGATGGGCGATAAGGGATGGCGGCGGGAAGGCTGGGGGTTCGCGGCGGTCTGCGTCCTGGCGCTTGCGTGCGGATGCGGCAAGCGCGGCGGGCAGGCTGCTGCCGCGGCTCCGGTAACGATGCCGGTGCCGGCGATGAAGGCTGCTCCTCCGACGCCGATCGATACAAAGCGGGCGGAGCTGGGCGGCCCGATGTGGGATCCTGCGTGGGACAAGACGGTGGAGCTGGCGTTGCCGCCGGAGATGCTTTCCTCGCAGGTGCCGCGGGATGTACGGCGTTTCTGTCCGCGATTTTACGAGATGAGCGAGGCGGATAAGCGGGCGTTCTGGGCGTACTTCTTCCAGGCGCTGGCCGGGGCGGAGGCGGGGCTGAAGCCGACCTCTCTGGTGCGTCATGCGCAGCCCGCGATGGAGGTAAAGGATGAGGTGACGGGCGTGCAGGGGCGCACCGAAGGCCTGCTGCAGCTGGCCTACGCGGACGAGAAGCGGTACGGGTGCGACTTCGACTACGAGGCGGACCGGAGGCTGAAGGCCAACGATCCGGCGCGGACCATTTTGCAGCCGAAGGCGAACCTGGAGTGCGGAGTGAAGATTCTGGACAAGCAGATGTTCGACGAGCATAAGCCGCTGCTGTCGCGGACGGGATACTGGTCGACGCTGCGTCCGGGGACGGAGAGCTATCGAGTATTTGCGAAGCAGATGACGAACGTTCCGGCGGCCTGCGGGGTGGGGGTGGCGAGGGTGAAGAGGCGGAGGGTGCAGGGCGGGCGGTGAGGGGCTGGGCGCAGCTGCGTTCAAGACCGGTATACAAGTCACGAAGTGCCCACCCGGTTCTTGCCTGGTCTTGAACCCGGTCGGCGGCCATATCCGGCTCCTACGGCGCGGGAGAGGTGACGAAAGCTCCGCTGACCAGATAGACTCCGTCTCCAGCCGCTCCTGTGCCGTTGGCGTCGCCGGTGAGAACGGCAAGCCCGTTGTTTCCCCAGCGGATCATTCTGGAGGGAGTTCCCGATAGGTTCGTTATGGGGATGGAACCCCGGAGAGTGAAATTTGTCAGGTCGAATGCCTCGATAACGTAATCGCCAAGGCCAGTGGAGTCGACTGTTCGACCGAGAAAGTAGGCGATATTGAGTTTGCCATCGGGCACCATGATGGGATCGCCGTTGAACCCTCCCTGCACGGCATTGATGGGAAAGCTCCCGAGGACGGCATTGGTCGCGGGATCGATGACCTTACCGGAGTCGCTGTAGAGATAACCGGTGGTCGAGTCGAAGTGGAGATGGTTGCCGAAGTCCGTTCCGTCAGCCGTGGTGTGGGTCTGGAGTTGGACGCCCGCTGAACTGACCGACATGGCGTAAAGACCCGTTCCGGTCTCAGTATCGAAGCCATAAAGGCCAAGTCCATTCGAGTTCCAGACGAGTGAGTCGATCGGACCCTGTCCGGGGCCGAAGCCGGGGACGGATTGCGGGCGGGCCACCGCGTCGTCGTAGATCGAGATACCGCCGACCTCCCGAGGATAGGCGCCCTGCACCCCGAGAGAGACCGCCACGGAGTGAGGGCTCCCTGGCTCGGCCTGTAGATCGATTGGATAGTATGGTCTGCCGGAGTTGGATCCAAGGGTGAGATGGATGTCGGATTGCAATGCGGGCAGGGTGTATCGTTGCACAGCGCCGGCAGTGTTCAAGCCTGCGTAGATGTAGGCTGCGTCGGTGGAGATGGCAAGCCTGCCCGGTTGACTACCCGTCGAGACCGAAGAGCCGAGCACGCCGGTCTGGGGATTCAGAGCTGTGATGGTGTTCGCATTGCTTCCATTCCCGCTCGCCACCGAGAGATAGAACTGCTGGTTCACCTGGTTCCATGCGATATCGTTCGCCTGAACAGGAACCATGGATACAGAGAAGGAGGTATTACCCGCTAGCGGCGCGGCGGTGATGGTGAAGTTGGAGCCGAAGTTAAGTGGGATTATGGGCGAGGGCATAATGTCGACTATCCCTGGCCTGGCGATCAGCGAAGCCGGAACCTGCGCCTGCAAGACGGTGGAGGAGACATAGGTGGTTGTCAGGCTTGTGTTGTCGTCCCAGAGCACGGTCGTGGACGGGACGAAGTTCAGCCCATTCACCGTCATGGTGAAGGAAGAGGATCCTGCGACTGCGGTGTTTGGACTGACTGAGGTGATTTGAACCTGGCTGGCAGGTGGAGTTGGAGGGCCACCGTTGCCCTCGCGACCCGTGAGAGAGCCGGTAAACTGCGGCTTGCAACCCGCCAAAGCAAAAAAACCAAGTGAGACAAAAAAGACTGTAGCGACGACTCTGCGCATTCCCATTCCCGTGCGATACCCCTGCGGGATCATAGCAGGAGCTGGGGACAGGAGCGGGAAGATGCGCTCATCGGGTGAGCAGGCCGCGTTGCGCTGTCGCAACGCAATCTGCCCGCTCTGTCTACTGTCTATGGATCGATGCGATTGAGTGTTCGGGCGACGGGATTTGGTCTGCGGGGCTTTGCTGCTGATCGTAGTAGGAGCAGAGTTCTTCAGGCTCGATGAGTGAGGGCAGCGAGGCCAAAGGCGCTGGAACTCCCGAGTTGCGACCATCTGATCTTCATTCGAGCATGTCTCGCGGCCTCCAGCTCGCATGGCGCTATTGCCTGCATCGAGGCTGGGGTGGCGAGGGCACGAAGGCGACGAAAGATGCCGTCAATGTGACGATTCCACACCGACGGGTTTGAGGGACTTGCGAAAACGGTCGCTGGAGAGGCGAGAAGCTAAGGTGCGGCGAGAGCATTGAGGCTTCGCCCGGCATTAGGTTTGAATCGCCGATCTAGCTGTTAGAGGTGCTGCAGCGGCTGCGCGTTGTGGAGGTGGCCCGGACCAAGCCTTACTTCGCTGATCTAGCCTAGTTCGACGCGCTCCTTGATATCCGAATACGCTGCCGCGATGAGCTGGCCGAGCGACGCGGTGTCTGTGGCCCCTCCCGGCCTCAACGTCACATGGCGCATGAACTTGCCGGCGCCTCGCAACAAGCAGCCGGGATCTGGCAGCGCTGCCCCGTGAAAGAACCCCACGTTTACGTGCGAAGTGAATACATTGACGTAGCCGAAGGGCACATCTCCCAGACATGCCACCGGACAGCCGTCGTGCAATGTCTCCCGGACTTCGTCTCCGCAGTTTCGCATGACCTCAAACCACTTTTGTGCGATGACTCCCAATTCATCGGCACGCTCTTCTATCCACGCATCGATGGCGGGGTCCCGCTCGGCAGTGTTGTTGAATCGCAGCAATTTCGTTGTCATCGTCGCTCCACATCCAGGCTCAAATCTTCGCGTACACGGGCCTCCGCTCTCTGAGGAGGACGCCGCATCGCCGGACCTGGAATCAGCAGGAGTGTTCTCTCACGGCGTTTTGAGAGCGAATGGCTGGTTCCAAGGTGCGACGCTTTCCTCATACTCCATGGGATCGCCGAAGCCTTCGGTCTGGACGCCGAGTTGGCGGAGTGCGTCCAGGGCCATCAATCGGCGATGCGCGTTGAATGTCATGATATGGGCGAAAACGCCACCATAGGTGAAGGTCTCCGCCGGTTCGCACAGCCCGTCGACGAACGTGTCATCCCAGTTGGAGCGGTTTCTTATGTCGCCGAGAATACGGTGCAGTTCAGCATCGGTCTTTTCGAGCCTTTGCAGCATTGCATACGGGGAGCGCTGCGATTTGGGAGGGCCGTTCGTATCCATCTCCGCCCCGGACAGCGCGGCGGTCCAGACCTCCTTCGTGAAGATAATGTTTTCTAACAGCTGCCTCAGAGTTTTATTCGACTCTCGCCAAGGCAGGAGCTCTACGACCGTGGGCAGCGGCCGGTCCAATTGTTCCTCTGTCAAGGTACCCGCGTACTCGAGCAAGCGCCGCGTGTGCCAGGAGTCATTGCCTGCAAAACGATCAAATAAATCCATTTCTTTTCCTCCTTTTGTTGACGAACGGGGGGTTGACGACCCAAGGGCAAAAAAGTGAATTTTGTTGGGCGCAGGCAAATGGAAGTGCGGATCACGCATGCGCCGGTAGATGCTTGGGGAGGTCCGAAAGGCTTTTCGGAAAGCGCGGGTGAACGCCTCTAACGACCCGTAGTTGGCGTCCAGGGCGACGTCCGTGACTGGCATTCCGGTATGCGCCAGTTGAACTGCTGCTCTTTCCAACAGGAGCCGTCGTCGCATGGCTCCCGGAGTTTCTTCGACCAGGGTTCGGAACAGCCTGTGGAACTGGGTGCGGCTTTGATACGCTCGGCGGGCCAGATCCTGCGTTTTCCCCTGAGTGTCCAGAGAGTTCGCGACAAGTGCAGAGAGGCGGTTTGCCGTGTCCTGATCATCCGCTTTATTCATGCGCCCGGTCTCCATCATGACCGAATCCACCTTGACCGAATCATAGCCAAAACAATGGTGCCTCCGCCTGATCGTGCGTACCAATCTTGTACCTCAAGAACCGGATGGAGGCGAAGGAACGGATGGATACTCTAACCGCGATTGCACAATTACTCTCTGCAAGCGCCCATGTAGCGGCGAGGGATGTCAATCGCCGAGTCACCTCATCGAATGCCCCAGTGGCACTGATGAACTCCCATGGTCAGGGGTTGGGGTGGATAACGGTGAACTCAGAAGCCATCTACGACTTACTTTGTGTAGGTGAAGGTGCCGCAGAGGGCGGTGGAGTTGGAGATGGCGTCGAGGGTGAAGAGTGGGGGTTTTTCGCCTGAGAAGAAGGCCAGTTGGAGGGAGCGGCCCGAGATGTAGGTGACCATCCACACGGTGTCTTCTGAGCCGCAGAGGGTGTTTCGGTTCAGGAACTTTTTGGCGGCCGGTATGTTGAGCCGGTAGAGGCTGCCGGTCTCTTCGGCGTTGCTGTCTGCGTCGAAGACGGCGGCGATCTCTGCCTTGTCGAGAGTGCGGATTCGGGCCACGGGGAAGTTCGAGAAGTTGATGGAGATCTTTTCGGCTGAGAGGGCGATGTCGCCCGTGATGGATCGGGCGGTGGAGCTTGCGGCGCGCCATGCGCCTTTTTCCTGCGCTGCCAGCGCGAGGCAGGAGCAGATCAGAAGCGATCCTGTGATGGCTCTGCGTAGGAGCTTCGGCATGGTGTCTTCTTCCGGTGAATCGGGGCTTGTAGCTTCTGCGGGACGAGAAAGAAAAAGACCCGGATTGAGGTCCGGGCCTTATCTTACTATCCTGTGGGATCCCTTTGGAGGGGTGAGACTGTCCGGTTATCTGTGGCCGTGGTCGTCGTGGCCATGATCGTCATGACCGTGGTCGCCGTGGTCGTCATGATCCCAGTGTCCTTCATGCATCTGCCAACCCTGTTGATAGTGATCGTAGTGCGGATGATTCCAGTACGCGCCTGCGTAGGGGGGCCTGTTCCAACGCCCGGGAACCCACTGGTAGCGATTGTCGACGGTTGCCCAGTAACCGTCTACCCAGGCGTAGCCGTCGCCGGGCATGGGGGGCCGGACTTCGTAACGGATCGGCGGCGGCGGCGCGCCGATGTAGACGTGGATCTGGCTCCATGCGGGTGCCGCGGCTACTGTCATGGAAAAAATTATTGCACTGCAAAGTTGCTTCGTTCTGGTCAGCGTCATCCACTTGCTCCGTTTCACTTGCGCCTCCATCCGTTCGAGGCCTCTCTCTATGATGGCAGAGTTGGCGGCCGGCTGAAGGGCTGAAGGTGTGACTTTCGTGTCATTTACAGGCGGGGTTCAAGGATAGATGCGGTTGAGGGTGCGGGCAAAGGGGATGGTTTCGCGGACGTGATCGAGGCCGCAGATCCAGGCTACGGCTCGCTCGATGCCCATGCCGAAGCCGCTGTGGGGGACGCTTCCGTACTTGCGCAGGTCGAGGTACCACTGGAAGGGGGCGAGGGGGAGTTCGGCTTGCTCGATGCGCCATTTCAGGAGGTCGTAGTCGTGGATGCGCTGGGAGCCGCCGATGATCTCGCCGTAGCCTTCGGGTGCGAGGACGTCGACGCAGAGGGCCTTGGTGGGGTCGTGCGCGTCGGGCTGCATGTAGAAGGCCTTGATGGCGGCGGGGTAGCGGTGGATCATGACGGGTTTGGTGAACTGGGAGGAGATGTAGGTCTCGTCGGGGGAGCCGAAGTCGTCGCCGTATGTGTGTTCGGTTTCGATTTTGCCTTCGGCGAAGGCCTGGGCGAGCATGGCGTGGGCTTCGTCGTAGGTGAGGCGGGGGAATTTGGCTGGGGTGGGGGTGGTAACCGCAGGTCCCTGCGCTTCGCTACGAGATGACGACGAAGGAGAGGCTGCAGGCGCGTTAGGGGCGATGACGGCTTCGAGTTTGGCGATCTCGCGACCGATGACCTTGAGGTCGGCGCGGTGGTGGGCCAGCACGGTGGTGACGATGTGGGTGAGGAAGGATTCGGCTAGGTTGAGGAGGTCGTCGAGGCCGTAGAAGGCTACTTCGGGTTCGATCATCCAGAACTCGGTGAGGTGGCGGCGGGTCTTGGATTTTTCGGCGCGGAAGGTGGGGCCGAAGCTGTAGACCTTGCCGAGCGCGAGGGCGGTGGCTTCGATGTAGAGCTGGCCGGATTGGGTGAGGTAGGCCTTGCCGTCGTCGAAGTAGTCCATCTCGAAGAGCTCGCTGGTGCCCTCGCAGGCGTTGGGGGTGAGGATGGGCGGGTCGGTGCGGATGAAGCCGTTGGTGTCGAAGTATTCGGCTGCGGCGCGCATGATGGCAGCGCGGACGCGGAGGATGGCGGACTGGCGCGGGGTGCGGAGCCAGAGGTGGCGGCGCTCCATGAGGAAGTCGACGCCGTGCTCTTTGAGGGTGATGGGGAAGGGGGTCTCGTCGGGCACGCGCTGGAGGACTTCGATGTCTTCGACGTCGAGCTCGAAGCCGCTGGGGGCGCGGCTGTCGGCCAGGACCTTGCCGGTGACGATGACGCTGGATTCGAGGGTGAGGTTCTTCAGGGTTTCGAAGACGGCTTCCGGCACGGCGGCTTTGGGGACGATGCCCTGGATGGTGCCGGTACCGTCGCGGAAGATGGGGAAGAGGAGCTTACCCGAGGCGCGGAGATTGTAGAGCCAGCCGCGGAGGGTGACGGTCTGTCCTTCGTGGACGGAGAGGGAGGCGATGGTGGCGAGGGTTTGTTCCATGGATAGTGTCAGTTTACGCGGAGATTGCAGTTGGTTCGGCCGAGAGGGTGGCGCCCGGGTTTGTGCTGCGCGAAGGCTACGCGGGTTTCGACGCGAGAGGCTCTTCGGTGGCTCGCTTGACGAGGTCGAAGGCCTGGGTGGCTTTGGCGGTGACGAAAGCGGGGGTGTCTTCGAGGTCGTAGGCGACTTCGAGGATGCCGGGGGTGTTGGCTGGCAGGGCGGTGAGGTGGCGGGCCAGGTTGGTCCAGTCGATGCTGGCTGTGCCGGGCCAGAGGTGGTCGTCCTTCTGGCCGTGGTTGTCGCGGAGGTGGAGCTGGGCGATGCGGGGCGCGAGGAGTTCGAAGGCTTCGTCAATACCTTTGTTCGCTTCGGGAGCGCTGAGGTGGGCGTGGCCGGTGTCGAGGCAGAAGCCTACGCGGTCGAAGTGGCCGACCTTAACGATTTCGAGGAGGTGCTCGGGCGTGGTGATGTCGTTCTGCAGGTTTTCGAGCAGGATGCGGACGCCGAGGGGGTGGGCGAAGGCTTTCAGGTGCTCGATGGCGGTGAGTGAGTCGTCGAGGGCGCGAGTGTCCCAGGGATCGTCCTTCTGGCCCAGATGCAGGGTGCAGGCGGAGATGGGGATCTGCTCGGCGGATTCGAGGGCTCGCTTGACCTCGTCCATGGCGGCGATGCGGCGGGACTTTTCGGGGTCGATGAGGTTGAGGTTGGCGGCTACGTGGCGGGACCAGGGGGCGTTACTGTCGCTGGAGGCTCCGGCGCGGTCGGCGAGGTAGAGGGGCTGGTGGAGCGTGGCGCCCACGCCGGTGTTGCGGAACCAGGAGGCGATGTCGCGGACGGCGGCGCGGTCGGTGTAGTCGAAGTGGTGGCGGCCGGCGAAGATCTCGATGGTGCGGGCGCCGCTCGTGTGCAGGGCGTCGAGCAGGCCAGGGTGCAGGCGCTGCGAGAAGAAGACGTGGGTGGAGATACCGGGCTGCATCAGCTAATAAGGTACAGCAGCGAGGGGAGGGAACGGCGAGGCGCTGGGCAGGATTACAACGTAAGGCAGAGGACCGGGTCTTCGAAGATGGATGTGCCGACGTGGAAGGTTCTGGTTCCGATCTGCACGAATCCGTTTCTGCCGTAGAAGGCGAGGGCGCGGCGGTTGTCCGGGTGGACGCCGAGGAGGAGGCGCTTTGCCTTCTGCTGCCGTGCGCCGGCGATGGCGAGGTCGATCATTTTTTGTCCGGCGCCGCCGCCGTGGAAGCGGGAGAAGAGGTAGATGCGGCGGAGTTCCAGGTCGCCGGGGTGGGCGAGGCCGGCGGGGAAGTCCGGTGCGGTGAGCATGGCGTAGCCGATGGGGGCGGCCCCGGGAGGGATCTCGGCTATCCAGACGCGGGTCTCGGGCTGCTCGAAGTAGGAGAGGTAGGCGGCGGCTACGTGGTTTTTGTCGCAGTGGGCGCGGATGGCGTCGCCGGGAACGATGCCGGCGAAGGCTTCGAGGAATGTGGACGCACCGACAAGGGCCAGGGTGGAGGCGTCCGCCGCGGTACATTCACGCAAGGCAATGGTGTCCTGCACGGTGCGTTCTCCAAGGGGAAGATGTGTTGTGACGATCCTATCGTACCTATTTTGCTGGGGAGCATGTGGGCGATCAAGGAAGGCTTACCACCGATCCGCACCGGGGACGCCGATCAGGAACAGGCAGCGGCAGGGATGTTCGGGAGGCTGCTGCTTGCTACCCGTGAATCTTGCTACCAATGAATTGTGGGGGTGAAGATGTAGTGGGTTTCGAAGAAGCAGGCGAGGGGAAAGAGGACGAGCATGGTGCCGGCGGCCCAGTAGAAGATCTGGAGCGGGAGGGTGGAGGCGAGAGAGGGCTTCGGGGGCGGCTCGGCTTCGCGGAAGAGGAAGCCGGCGACGATGCAGATGGCGGCCGAGACGGCGAGGAGGAGGAGTGAGTCGATGATTCTGTCCTGGAAGGCCTGGTGGGGCTGGAGGAGCAGATGGGGATCTTCGAAGGTGAAGAAGAGGGTGTGAAAGACGGCGTAGAGGGACAGCAGGCAGAGGAGAAGGGCGACGGGTTTGGCGACTTCGAGCAGCATGGGGCGGCTCCTCGGATGCGAGAGCTGTAGTGTACCGCTTGTCCTGCCGGACGGGCCTCCTGCGCGGAGGGCGGTCACTTCGTGACTTGTATGCCGGTTTTGATCACATCTGCTGCATCGGCCCTCCCGTTGGTCGGGATGAAGACGGAAGATCCAAAGACCGGTGTAGGGCTGCGGTTGTCGCGAGGCAGAGCGTGGTTCAGTAACCGGCGGCTTTGCCGTAGGAGCGGCGGTTGTCGTGGCCGCCGAGGAGTTCGTGGGTTTTGGGATCGACGGCGATGAGTTCGCTGTCGCCCCAGGTGCCGGGGTTGTGCTCGTCGGCTACGGCCATGCGGTTGGTGATGTAGCCCATGGCTTTGAGCTGGTCGCCGACCGCGGCGGAGAAGGTTTTTTCGAGGTCGAGGCGGTCGGGCAGGTACTGGTGGTGGAAGCGCGGGGCGTCGGCGGATTGCTGGATGTTGAGGCCGTTATCGACGACGCTGATGAGGTCGTTGGCTACAGTGGTGATGATGGTGGAGCCGCCGGGGCTGCCGAGGACGAGGGCCAGCTTGCCATCTTTAGTGACGATGGTGGGGGTCATGGCGGAGAGCGGGCGCTTGCCGGGGGCGATGGCGTTTGCCGGGCCTTGAATGAGGCCGTACATGTTGGGAACGCCCATCTTGGAGGCGAAGTCGTCCATCTCGTTGTTCATGAGGAAGCCGAGTCCTTCCACGGTGACTCCCGATCCGAAGCCGCCGTTGAGGGTGTAGGTGTTGGAGACGGCGTTGCCCTCGGCGTCGACGATGGAGAAGTGGGTGGTCTGGGTGGGTTCGGGCGCGGTGGCGGTGAGCTTCGGCGGAGGCGGCATGAAGCCGGCGGGGCGGACGAGGTCTTTGCTGGGAGTCGGCTTGAGCGGGTCGATGGACTTGCGCCAGGCGGCGGCGTAGGCGGGATTGGCCATCTCTTTCAGAGGCTGCGGGGTGAAGTCGGGGTCGCCGAGATAGTCGGCGCGGTCCATATAGGCGCGGCGGAAGGCTTCGGTGATGATCGAGACCTGCTCAGGAGAGCGGTCCGGGAGCATCGACAGCTTGAAACCGGAGAGGATGTTGAGGATTTCAACGAGGACGATACCGCCGGAGGACGGGGGTGGCGCGGTGATGATCTCGTAGCCGTGGTAGCTGCCGGTGACGGGGGCGCGGTCCTTGACCTGGTAGGCGGCGAGGTCTGCGGCGGTGATGAGGCCTCCTCCGGCGTGCTCGAAGGCGGCGATCTGTCTGGCCATATCGCCCTTGTAGAAGTCGTCGGGGTTGGCTGCGATGCGCTTGAGGGTGGCGGCGAGGAGCGGCTGCCGGAAGGTGTCGCCGGGCTGGTAGAAGTTGCCGTCGCGCTGGAAGATCCTTGCTGAGGCGGCGAAGCGGGTGAGGTTGCGGCTGTGGAGGTTCTGGGCCTCTTCGGCGGAGAGGACGTAGCCGTCGGCGGCGTAGTGGATGGCGGGGGCCATGTCCTGCGCGAGGGTGAGTTTGCCGAAGTTTTTCTGGGCATAGACGAGGCCGGCCACGGTGCCGGGAACTCCGCTGGCCTTGTAGCCGATGGTGGAGAGGCCGGGAACGACGTTCTTCTGCGCGTCGAGGTACATGTCCGCGGATGCGGCGGCGGGCGCCTTTTCGCGGTAGTCGAGGAAGTGGGTCTTGAATCCATGGGGGCCGGTATGGTCGCGGATGAGCATGAAGCCGCCGCCGCCGATATTTCCCGCCGCGGGGTAGACGACGGCCAGTGCGAAGCCCACGGCTACGGCTGCGTCGATGGCGTTGCCGCCTTGCTTGAGGATGGCGAGGCCGGCGTCGGTGGCGTCGTGGTGGATGGTGACGACCATGGCGTGGGCGGCGCGGGTGGGCTGGTCGGGAGCCGCGGGCTGGGGTGTGGCCTGGGCTTCAAGAGAGGCCGCAGGGAGGGAAAAGACGAGGAAGAGCGCGCAGGTGCGGATCGAGACGACTTTGGACAAGAGCGTGCGAGCGTGGGAGGGCATGGATCCGTCTCCGTTCGGGTGGCGTGCAGGAGCAAGGATATACGGTGTTCGGCTGGCGTCGGTTGAGGGCTCCGTCGCTCGTTCCGATTTCACCGCAGAAGCGTCCTGCCGGACGGGCCTCCTACGCGGAGTGCGGCCACTTCGTGGCGCGTATACCGGTCTTGACCACATCGGCTGTACAGGCCCTCCCGGTGGTCGGGATCGGGATAGGGAACAGCACTACTGCTTATCCGGCGGAATGCAGCCGCCGTCGTAGTGGTTTTCGTTGCGGGCTCGCCGGCAAGCAGCAGGCCCATGAGGATGGGGAGGCCGACCTCGGTGAACATGAGCAGGTGGATGAGCGATTCCTTGGTGCCGGCGGTGTGCTCGATGTCGGTGTCTTTGTGCCAGTACCAGTCGAGCAGGCCGGCGGACATCCAGAGGGGCATGAGCTAGTAGAGGAGATAGCGGGTGAGGGCGTGTTCGGGGTCGGACCTGGATTGGTTCTATGCCCGTTTTGGGAGGAGTGAGAATCTAAGCCGGTAGGATGAGAGATTGATTGTGGGATTTTTCTTGCACTTGCCTACTTTTGCTACAATGTAGGTCATGAATAAGGTGGTAACTCCGGTAAGCGCAAAGGGTCAGTTGGTGATTCCTGTTGCGATGCGTCGTGTGCTTGGAATCAAGACGGGCGGCCGGGTGGCGCTCACGTTGGAGGATGGAGTGATTCACCTTCGGCCTGTCTCCGGGCGCCTGGTCGATGAGACGTGTGGGATGTTTTCTGGGGGGCCTTCGATGGCCGAGGAGCTTCGCGAGGAGCGGCAGGCCGATCGATGGTGACGTATGCGTTGGATGCGAGCGCGATCCTGCGCTATCTGGACGGCGAGGCTGGATCGGACCGGGTGAAGCAGATCATCAAGGGGCACCTTGCCGGGACTGGCCGGGTGGTTGTTTCGGCGATTCACTGGGGCGAGGTTGCGGGAATTGTGTGCAAGCGTCATGGCAGGCCGGGGATGGAGGAAGCGTTGTCGCGGCTGGTTGCGTTCGAGTTCGAGATTGTGCCGGTGACTGCGGATCGAGCTGTACACAGTGCGTTGATCAAGAATGGGCGCCGGATTCCGTATGCCGATGCGTTTGGGGTCGATCTTGCCAGCGATTCCGCGGATCATGTTCTGGTCACGGCGGACTTCGATGTGAAGGCCGCAGAGGACGATGTGCGGATCGAGTTTCTGCCGTTGAAGGCGAGGCAATGAGGGGATAAGTGGAGGCCGGGCGGCGGCTACGGATTAGAATCAGGCATATGGGGACTCGGGTTCGTTCGTATTCGAAGATCAATCTGGGGTTGGCCATTGGGCCGGTGCGGGCGGACGGATTTCATGGGTTGACGACGCTGTATCAGACGCTGGATCTACATGATTTTGTGACGGTTACGGCGCGGCGCGGCGGGGCGGAGACGCGGATCACGTTGACGACGAACCATCCGTTTGTGCCTCGGGATGGGCGGAATACGGCGTGGAGAATGGTGGAGCGGTGTCTGGCCAGGCTGGGGATCGCGGCGGCGGTTGAGATCCATATCGAAAAGAAGCTGCCGGTGCAGGGCGGGATGGGGGCGGGGTCGGCGAATGCGGCGGCGGCGCTGCTGGGTCTGGAACGGGAGCTTGGGGTGGCGCTGCCGGGGGTGGAGCGGCTGCATCTGGCCGGGGAGATCGGGTCGGATGTGCCGCTGTTTCTGCTGGGCGGGGCGGTGCTGGGGCTGGGCCGGGGGGAGCAGGTGATTCCGATGCCGGACCTGCCGAGGACGTTTTGCGTGGTCGCGGTGCCGGCCGTGGGGGTTTCGACGCCGGCGGCGTTCAGGGATTGGGATGCGCGGGTGGCCCCGGGGCAGGCGCCTGGGGACGTTCGTGGGGATGTTTCTGGGGGTGACGGAGAGCCGACGTTCGGGCGGAGGGACCGGGGGCACCCAGGGGCGGCAGGGGGCATTCACAGGTTGACTTCGCGGCCCGGAATTGATAGGCTACAGGAGTTGAGTCTTGCTTACGCTTCCCTGTCTGCCCCCCCTGGAGTTGTTTCCGGTGGACAGAAGGGTGATGGTAAGTTCGGCACCTCCGGTATCGTTAGCGATGAAATGCCCGAGAAAAAACGGGCTTTGCCTGGTGAGAATCAGGCTGATGCGCTGAACGATCTGGCCGAGAATGCCCTTCTCGCGCTTGTCCGCACCGGGATTGGAACTGACGGTATTCCAGGTCTGCAGAATGACTTTGAAGAGGTCGTGTTTCCTCAGTATCCCTCCTTGCGAATAATCAAGCGTCAATTGATGGGTAATGATTTGGATGGTTCCGCGTTGTATGCGGCGCTATCGGGTTCCGGCTCTGCGCTGTTCGGACTTTACCGGTCCGAGCGGGATGCAAGGACGGCTCAACAGCGCGTCCAGTCGGCTTCGGCTGAAGCCGGGATTGGGGTGCAGGTCTTGCTTACGGAGACTTTGCCCCGGGCCGTGTACTGGGAGAGAATGTTCGCAGGGTGACCTCGCCGGTCGGGTAAGATTGGCGATGTGCTGGGCGATCGACTAACGGTAGGTCAAGAGACTTTGAATCTCTTTGTCTAGGTTCGAATCCTAGTCGCCCAACCATTGAGTCGACGCCGGATGCGACAGGCGATTTAGGGTTATTTCGCGGCAGCAACATGCCGTTGAGGTGAAGCGGTCTGGACTTCGCGGGAACGACGCGGAGCAAGAAGTGAGAAGTTGGAAGGACCGGGTCTTTTAGTTTTTTTGAGTTTCCGCAACGAGGATTTCAAGAGAAGTACGGCGCCGCAACAAGGCTCCGCAAGACAGTGCAGCAGGAACATTCAAGGTCAACCAGCCTGGAGGGTTTCACGTGAACAACCAAGACACGACTGCGGTTCTTTCCCCTATTTCAGGGCAGGCTGAAGAGACAGAAACGAGCTCTCAGCCTGCACCGGCGCTCTCCGGACAAGACGGAAGGCCGAAAGCAACACCCGCAACAGAGAAGGCGGCCCCGGAGAGAAAGCGCACCGGACGGCTGACGGATGATAAGCGGGTCAAGATTTTTTGCGGATCTTCGAACAAGGCTTTGGCCGAGGAGATCTGCAAGTTCGTCGGTGTGCCGCTGGGCGAGACCCGGCTGCAGAGATTCTCCGACGGCGAGGTTCATTTTCAACTGCTTGAGAACGTTCGCGGAGCGGATGTATTTCTTGTGCAGCCTACGTGTTTCCCGGTGGATCAGCACCTTGTCGAGTTGCTGATCATGATGGATGCGCTGAAGCGCGCCTCGGCCGGGCGGATTACGGTCGTGATTCCCTATTACGGCTACGCGCGGCAGGACAGAAAAGACCGTCCGCGGGTTGCGATCACATCGAAGCTGGTTGCCGATCTTCTGACTACCGCAGGTGCGAACCGCGCGCTTCTGGTCGATCTTCATGCGGCGCAGATTCAGGGTTTTTTCAACATCCCGGTGGATCATTTGTTTGCCAGCCCGGTGCTGGTGAGCTACTTCCGGGAGCTGGACCTGCCGAATCTGACGGTGGTTTCGCCGGATGCGGGAGGTGTGGAGAGGGCGAGATTCTTCGCCAAGAAGCTGGATGTGCCGTTGGCCATCGTGGACAAGCGGCGGACGGATATCAATGTCACCGAGGTGATGAACGTGATCGGCGATGTGCGGGGCCGGACGTGCCTGATTCTCGATGACATCATCGATACGGCCGGAACGCTGGTGAAGACGGCGGATGCGCTGCTGGCAGAGGGCGCGGAAAAAGTTTATGCGTGCGCGACGCATCCGGTGCTTTCGGGCCCGGCGGTCGAGCGCATCGCGAACTCACGGTTGGAGCAGTTGATCGTGACCAATACCATTCCGCTGCGCGAAGAGGCGCTGCGGGTGCCGAAGATCAAGGTGCTTTCGATTGCAGGCCTTCTGGGCAGGGCGATCGAGAGCATTCACATGGAGACCAGCGTAAGTACGCTGTTCAATTAGGGCGATGGGCTTGGGGCTGTGAGCTTTGAGTTCTGAGTTGTCGGGTAGAAGTTGCAGTGCAGATTAAGCGGCAGAGCCGCAAAGGGAGCAGAGAGTTTTTCGCTGACAGCTCACAGCTGTCGTTCAAATCTCTTTAGTGCCCGAAAGGAAGATTCATCATGGCAACAACAACACCTACTGAAGCAGTCATCGCAACGCCTCGCGAGGGCAAGTTCAACAAGAATGCCGCTCGCCGCGTTCGTGTGGCAGGCAAGATTCCCGCGGTGGTTTATGGCGCCGGCCAGGACGCGGTCGCGGTCACGGTCGATCCGCGGATGATCACCAGGATTCTGCACTCCGACTCCGGCCACAATACGATCTTCGATTTGAACGTCGAGGGTTCGGCTGTGGTGAAGGCCATGATCGTGGACTGGCAGCATGAGCCGATCAAGGGCAAGCTGCTGCACATCGACCTGAAGCGAATCGCGATGGATAAGATGATGCGCGTGTCGGTGCCGATCCAACTGGTTGGCATCCCGGTCGGGGTGAAGACGCAGGGCGGCATTCTGGAGCATGTGCTGCGTGAGGTCGAGGTCGAGTGCCTTCCGAACGACATTCCGAGTCATCTGGATGTGGACGTTGCCGGTCTTGAGCTGAACGCCGCGATCCATGTCTCCGATCTGCCGCACTCGGGGAGCATCAAGTTCCTGGGCGACGAGAATGCGACCGTGGCTCACGTTACGGCGATCAAGGAAGAGGCGGTCGCGGCGGAGGCGGTGGTTCCGGCGGCGGGGGAGCCTGAGGTTGCGAAGAAGGGCAAGACGGATGCGGCTGCTGCTCCTGCGGCCGAAACGAAGAAGAAGTAAGGTGGGCGCGGCCTGCATGATCTGGTGACGGATGACTGGTGACGTGCGGGCCGCTTGAGTTTTGTAGGGAAGGGATGTAAAAGCGTGAAGTTGATCGTCGGGCTCGGCAACCCCGGTATCGAGTATCAGTTCACGCCGCATAACGCCGGCTTTCTGGCTGTGGATCGCATTGCGGACGACTGCGGTGCGGTCCTAAGCAATCGCCGGGGCAGGGCGCTGACTGCCAAGGCACGGCTTGCGGGGCAGGATGTCCTGCTGGCCAAGCCGGAGACATTTATGAACCTGAGCGGGCTTTCCGTGGCCGCGCTGGTTGAGGAGTTCGAGGTTGCGAATCCGTCGGAGGACATGATTGTTCTTTATGACGAACTCGCGCTTCCGCTGGGCACGATTCGGATTCGGGAGCGTGGTTCGGCGAACGGGCATAACGGGGTGAAGTCGATCTCCGGTGTGCTGGGAACGGAAGAATGGCTACGCATCCGCATTGGCGTCGGCAAGCCTGCGCTGGCGGATGGCAGGGAGATCAAGGCGGGCGGCAAGGAGTATCTGCTGTCTCCGTTTCGCAGGCAGGAGCTTGCGGTGCTGGATGAGGTGCTCGATCGCGCGCTAGGCGCTGTCGAGATGGTGCTGACGCAGGGTGTCGGCGCTGCGATGAATGAGTTCAACCGCCGGCCGCTCGATCCTGAATCCGGATCGGACGAGGCGAAGAAGAAGTAAGAAGCAGGAAATAAGAGGCAGCAAGGCAACGGTGTAGTCCGGAAGATCAACGCAGGGTATTTCCAAACCGGGTTGGCAGACCATACGCCGGCACGGTGCGAAGCAGAACTTCGCAGAAAGAAGTAAATCGAATGAATCGTACCTACGAAATCATGTTCATCGTCCGTCCGGATGTTGAAGAAGCCGACCTCGACAAGCTGATTGAAGGCTTCTCCGCGAACGTCACCAATGGCGGCGGCGAGGTGAAGAGCGTCGAGAAGATGGGCCGCCGCCGGCTCGCCTACACGGTGCGCAAGTTCAACGACGGCTTTTACGTGCTGCTGAACGTTGCGGCCGCGGGTTCTCTGATCACCGAGATTGAGCGCCGTCTGCGCGTGTCGGAGCAGGTGATCAAGTTCATCACCGTGCGCATGGATGAAGAAGAGAAGCGCCTGGCAAAGGTGAAGGCGATCCGCGACACGAAGGTGAAACGCAGCTCGCAGCCCGTTGCACAGCCGAATGCACAGCCGCAGCAGGCTGCCGCCGCACCGGATGTCAACACACAGGCTACTCCAGCCGCCGCGGCCGCGCCTGCCGAGACGGAAGAAGAGAAGACGCCTGTTGCCGCGGCTCCGGCCGAGCACGTGGCCTCCGATGCGCCTCCCGAGAGTGTCTCCGCAGCAGTCTAAGCGGTTCGATTTCGCCTGAGATTCGCGATGCCGTCTAAACTGAATCGCGCATCTCCCAACGCACCACGATCGCCGCACTTCGCTTCCATCCGTCCATATCGGGCGGGATGTTCAGAGACCTCAACGCAGGTCTGGAGCGAAGCGAGGCACAACGTACCGCAAGGAATTCAAGAGGGAACCATCATGGCTGACGAAACCAACAGCACGCAATCGACTGAGCAGCACGCACCCACCCCCCGTCCTGCCTATGCGGGCTCCGGCGCGCCGCGGACACCGCGTCCCGCCGGCGGACCTGGAGGCGGCCCGGGCGGCCGCAAGTTTTTCCGGCGCAAGAAGGTCTGCAAGTTCTGCACGGAGAAGATCGATGCCATCTCGTATCGCGACGTTCGCCTGCTGCAGGGCTTCGTTGCGGAGCGCGGCAAGATTGTTCCGCGCCGCCTGACCGGCGTGTGCACACGGCACCAGCGCCGACTGAGCCTGGCGATCAAGCAGTCGCGCAATATCGCGCTGCTCGCATTCGCTGCGCGCTTCTAACCTTTCCCTTCCGCGCTGCCGGATTGTGCGGCGCAGGAACGGGTTCTACTGGATTCGGGAAGACTGGCGGAAGCGACAGGCCAGAGAAGGAAGATCGGAGATCTGCAATGGAAGTGATTCTGAAGGAAGACGTAAACAAGCTGGGCCACCGCGGCGATGTGGTGAAGGTCGCCGACGGCTACGGGCGCAACTTTCTGCTGCCCGGCAAGCTCGCCATTGAGGCGAATGCCGCGAACAAGGCAGTGATCGAGCAGATGAAGGGTTCGGCGATTCGCAAGTCGGCCAAGGAGAAGACCGCGGCCGAGCAGTTGGCGACGCAGCTCTCCGAGGTTGAGCTTGTGTTTGAGCGCAAGGTGGGCGAGAACGAGCATCTGTTCGGTTCGGTGACCTCAGGCGATATCGCGCACCAGCTTGAGGCGAAGGGCTTCACGATCGATCGCCGCAAGATTTCGCTCGAAGAGCCGCTGAAGACGATTGGCGAATACCATGTTCCGGTGAAGCTGCATCGCGAGGTCACCTGCCATGTAAAGGTGACGGTCAAGGGCGACCAGCCAGAGGAAGTGCTCTCCTCTGCTGCCGCTACCGCGTAAATTTTGTATCGCTTCAAAAAGCATCTGCCGCCGGAGAGTGTTCCGGCGGCAGATGCTTTTTGGGGTACGGTGGGTGCGCGGTTTGGAGCGATTCTCGTACAGGTCTATTTCATCCCGTGTCCCGATCAACGGGAGGGCCATGATGATCGAGTCGCCACGACAAGGCATACACGCCACGAAGTGACCGAACTCCGCGCAGGAGGCCCGTCCGGCAGCACCTGTTGCGGTGCCTATCGTTTTATTCGTATTTGAGCGTCTGTACGGGGTCGAGCTTGGCGGCGCGATTGGCAGGCAGGGTTCCGAAGAGTACGCCGACCAGCACGGAAGTGGAGAGCGCGATGACGGCGGACCACAGGTTGACGGGTATTTTGAACGGCGTAAGGAAGCCCACCGCCAGCGGGATTGCCAGCCCGAGAAGGGTGCCGATGAGACCGCCGCTGAGTGACATGAACACGGCTTCGGTGAGGAACTGCAAGCGTATTTCGCGGCTGGTGGCGCCGAGCGCCTTGCGAATGCCGATCTCTTTGATACGCGACTGCACGTTGGCCAACATGCTGTTCATGATGCCGACGCCGCTGACGATCAGCGTGATGCCCGAGCCGAGGGTGAGGACGATGGTGAGCATGTCCGCGATCTTGGCCATGCTGCTGAGCAGGTCGGTAAGGGTCTCGGCATGGTAGACGGAGTTGGCGTAGTGGCGGGACCGCACGATCTGGAGAATGCGGTCTTTGGCGGGGATGACCATGGAGGCGTCGCGCATGGTGAAGAAGATTTCCTTCAGGGCGGAGGTGCCGGTGAAGTAGCGCGCGACGGGGTAGGGGATGAGCAGGGTATGTTCGCTGATTTCGGACTGGCCGTAGGTGTCGATGCTCTCGCGGAAGACGCCGATGATGACGAACGGGATGCCTTTGACGCTGATGGTTTTGCCGACGGCGGCTTCGGTGCTGCCGAAGATCTCGATGGCGAAGGGCTTGACGATGACGGCGACCTTCTCGTGAGCCAGGGCGTCCTGGTCGTCGAAGAAACGCCCGGAGACGAGGACGAGATTGCGCACGATGCGATATTGCGGGGAGACGCCGAGCAGCATGGTCGCCTTGGTGAGGCCGTCGCCGATGCTGACGTTGTCGTGAAACTCGAGCATGGGGGAGGAGGCGACGATGCCTGGGACCTGGTCGAGGACGGCATGCAGGTCGTCGAGGGTCATGAAGTCCGGCGTGCTGGTGTTATCCGGGCCGGAGACGGTGCCGCCGCTGTACTGCAGCTCGATCTTGTTGGGGCCGATGCTGTTGAGCTGCTGGAGCGCAAACTGCTTGCCGGTGAGGCCGAGGGTGGCGACCAGGATGATGGAAGCCGAGCCGATCACCATGCCGAGCATGGTAAGGAGAAAGCGCGTCTTGCTGGCGCGGAAGCTGTCGACCGCGAGACGGACGACCTCGCTGAACATCATGGTGGAGCGCGCGCTTGCCAGGGTACGTTCGAAAGAGCTCGGTTTGGGTGGAGTGGTGGTTGCCATCTGCTCTACCGATTAGACACCTCCCAGTATCGCAGCGGTGCACAGTTTCGTACCAGTGCCCGGCTCCCGAGACATGTTCCCGGAGGAGACCATCGTACAATTGGCTTACTGCTCGATTCGCCCCTAAGCGGAGGGATGTGTGAGCGGTTGAAACAGGCGGTCTTGAAAACCGCTTAGCCTGAAAGGGCTACGGGGGTTCGAATCCCTCTCCCTCCGCCATACTCCGATCCAAGGGAGTCTCATAACCTGAAACTCCCCAGAATCCTCGACAAATCCAAAGAAATGCCACCCATGCAGCAGCCCCTCCCCACCGGCGTCCCGACTCTCACCAGTCCCCGTTTCTATATCACCAGCCGCGAGCCGATCCGGCCCGGAGCCATCCTGCTCGCTACCGTGGCTGCCGTCGCTGCGCTCTCCTCGGTTCTCTATGTCATGGGTCACGGACGTGCGCATCTCACCTCCGGCAGCTCCGGCGCTGCTCGTTCCGCCACAACCGGAACCGCCTCGGCTGCGGATGCGAAGGACGATCCATCCCAGATCGACACTATCGTTCTCGGTGACCCCGCCGACGCTCCTGTGCCCGCCCGACGGGGAGACCACGTCAGCGACGTTCACCCTACCATCCTCGTTCACCTGCCCCGCTTCGGCGATCAGGTGGGCCTCATCCCCGACACCCCCG
Source organism: Edaphobacter sp. (assembly GCA_965277265.1). Classification (GTDB taxonomy): domain Bacteria; phylum Acidobacteriota; class Terriglobia; order Terriglobales; family Acidobacteriaceae; genus Edaphobacter. Next base: position 2,059,504 of record CBDICF010000003.1, on the reverse strand, counting down.
CCGGCCGCCTCCTTTACGGCTGGCTGGCCGCCTTCAACCAGGCAAGCTACCCCGCGCTTGGCAACGCTCTGCCCAATGTCGCGCTCGCCTCTGCTGCCGCGGCACAGATCGAGCTCCGGCAGCAGACCGGCGGCTTCAACCTGCTCTCAGCCAAAGAGGTCCAGCCCGGAGTTCTCGTATTTCGGCTGCGCGACCAGACGCCGCCGGCGATCGAGGCACTCGGCACCCTCCAAGTGCGTCCGAACTCCAACCCCGCCGCCATCGCGAGCTTCAGCCTCCGCGCCGTTCCCTCTCCCAGCCCAGACGCCGCCGCAGGGGCTTCCTCACTTTCGGCAGCTTCACCGCGATGAGTCGGCAACCGTTGTAAGCCGCATGCACGATAAAGGCTTTCTGTTCATCGCAGGCGCCGATAGCCGATAGCCGCGAAAGGGACAGATGCGGTTCTTATCGATTATCAGGATTACCACTCGGAAAACACACTAGGAGCCGGTATCCGCATGGTGCTAGTTGCCGGGATGTGCCTGCCGGACTTGCTGGTCGCCGGGATGATAGGTTCGCTCGGTGTGGCCTGCCATCTGTTCGGGGTAGAAGTAGACCTCGCGCAGGTTGCCCGCGGCATAGCGCGTTGCTTCGTCGTCGAAGTGCCTGGAATCGGGATGGCCGCTCTCGCCGCCCGCGGTTACGGCCCGTGCGCGTACCTTGTCGCCGAACTCGACTACCGCGACGAAGCTGTTGCCGCTGGTTCCATACCTGCGCTTGGTGCCTGGGTAAGTATGCGCGGCGAACGAGGCCAGCGAGCCCCACTGCGACGAGGTGAAGCCTACGGGGATGCTGGGCTTGGCATCGTTGAACGGCTGCACGATGTCTCCGTTGATGCGCTGGAAGCGGTTAATTGTGCCCCAGGGCGTCTTCCAGGTTCCGAAGTCGGCGGTGAGCTTGTTGGAGGCGTTGGCGAGGTCGTTCAACATCGTTTCGCCGCTGACGTGCGTTGCGACGTAGTCTTCCCAGAGTATGCCGGCGTGATGCGCCTGCAGAAAGACGGGCATGCCGACCGCCTCGCCCCAGTAGACAGCCAGCGAGGTCGGGACGGAATCGACGGACCAACGCGTATCCCACGACCGAAGAGTGGCAATCTGTTCTGCAAGCTGCGCCTTTTGCGGTGAAGCAGCCGGAAGGTTGTCCCAGGCCTGGAACAGAACCGGAAGGGTCTTCGCAAACCATGGCAGGTAGCTGTCGTAGGCGGATGTCATCAGCGAATCCAGCGTAAAGTCGTGCCGTCCTTTGAGGACGCGGATCGCATGAACCCCGCGGGCTGTCTCGGTCCCTTGTTCGACATACACCGGGAAGTCGGCCTTCTTCAGCGAGCTCTCGCCCGCGCCCTCCCAAGGTGAGTTGTTGACGTTTTCCAGCCAGCCGCTCTTTGGGTTCAGCAGATGCGGCGCTTCGTCGAGGCTCATCAGCGACTTCCAGTCGGTGTTGGGGTCGCTGCCGTCGACGGGCCGGGTGTAATCGAAGCGGGGATCGCGCTTGGGGATGAAGTTGCCGTGCCAGTAGGCGATGTCGCCATCGGCATCGGCGAAGATTGTGTTGTTGGACGAGTTGGCCTTCAGTTCCATGGTCTGCCGGTAGGCCGCGTAGCTGCGAGCCTTGGTCCGCAGGAAGCTCTGCTCGAGCGCCGGGATGGGTGTGTTCATCAGCCGGATGGTCACCCAGCGGACGCCGTCATTGCGAATCACGGGGCCGTGGTGGTTGTAGTAGGTGGTGAAGGCGCGTTCCTTCATGCCGCCGGCGGTCTTGTAGCGCAACGTGATCTGCCGGGTCTGGAAGTTCCGATCGCCTGAGCCGTACCTGTAGGCGAAGCCGCCGCCCTGCCTGGGGATGACGGTCTCCTCGTACTCGTCGACGGCGTCTACGTTGCTCGATGTGTGCATCCATCCGGCACGTTCGTTGAAGCCCTGATAGACGAAGATCTGGCCCCAGGTTACCGCGCCGTATGCGTTGAGACCTTCATCGCTGGTCATCTGCAGCTCCGAGCGGAAGAAGAAGGATGTGTGGGGGTTGATCAGGAGCAGCGCGTGGTGGCTGGCCGTGTTCGAAGGCGCGATGGCGAAGCCGTTCGATCCGCCCGGCTCCTGTTCGGCCTCGTCGGCCATTGCCTGCTCGCGCTGTTGCAGTAGGCTCAGCCTGGAGGGGACGGGGCTGCTGCTGCGGCTGGATTGGTGAGGCGATTCATAGTGCTCACGAAGCGCCTTCAGGTCGATCTTTTCGATGTCGCCGCCGATGCTGCCTTCGGTGAACGAGAGGGCCATCCACGGCTCGAAGTGGGCGATGGCGCGGGGCTTCACCTCGGGATGTTGCGCCAGGTAGAAGTTCATCCCGTCAGCCCAGGCATCCATCAATCGCTTCAGCCACTCCGGGCTGGTTGCGTAGTCCTGCTTCAACTCTTCGGGGTCGATGAACAGCCTCTGCCGCAGGTCCTGCCAGAGCTTCGCATCGCCTTCGGCTTCGGACAGCCGCCCGAGCGAGACGAGGTAATTCGTCTCGACACGATTGAAGTCGTCTTCGCATTGCGCGTAGACCATGCCGAAGACCGCATCGGCGTCGGTTTTGCCGTGTATATGCGCGATGCCCCAGTCGTCCCGCACGATCGTGGTTGCTGCCGCTTCCGCCTTCCACCGGCTACTGTCTGCATCCTGTGCAAAGGCGCTTGCTGCAAAGGCAAAGAACAGGGGCAACACGATCCATCTCTTCATTCTCAGAGGCTCCTCTTGTACCGCGATCTCGACGCTGTGCAATCTCAGCGGCTATCTTACCCGGTCTGGGTGACTGAGCTTCAGGACCTGCGGCCAGGTAGCAGCAAAAATTCAGCAAGGCTCAGCGGTGTTCGAGCAGGATGATATCGCCGTCCGGGTCGGTGATGGTCAGGGTGGCGCCGTTCTTTACGAAAGCAACGCCTTCCTTGTGCAGATGGCGAGCGGACTTGCCGAGGTTCTCGGACTGGAGCGTGAGGCGGGCCGCTGTACCTAGGCTGGCGGGTACGATTTCGACCTCTTCACCGGAGTCGCCGGGCATGTGCAGGTCCATCGGGTCGCCGGCGATGGGCTTGAACTGGAGCTGGTTGATGTAGAAGTCGCGGGCGGCGGCGGGGTCCTGCATGGCGAGAGCGACGGCGATGAGTTTGCCGGCGACGCGGTCCGGGCCGAGGTGTTTGCCTTGGTCATTGGAGTGAAGCGAGCCGGGCATGTACTGGGTGTATTCGATGTTCTGAGGGCCGGAGGGCTGGAGCGGGCCGGCGAGGGTGAAGAGCAGGTTGCCGGCGCCCGCCTTGCGGACTGAGATGGGGGTGAGGCCGCGGCTGACGTAGTCGTCGTGGATGGCGTTGAGGTCCGCGCCTTCGAAGCAGAGATGGAGGAAGCCGGTGGCGGGGTCCTTGGGGGTGACGGGGTAGAGCTCGATGAACTGGGTGTCGTTGATCTTGATGAAGGACTCGTAGGAGACGCCGTTTTTCTTGAGGTCGAAGGCCTGCTCGAAGCCCAGCTTCTCGTAGAAGGCAGTGGAGGCGGCGAGGTCGTGGACGCGGATGGCGACGTGGGCGATGCCGTTAAGGGGCGGGGTGAGCGATTGTGCGCGGAGTCGAGGAGTGAGAAGCGACAGAACCATGAAGCAGGAGGCGGAGATTCGAATCGCGAGGCAAGAGGTATAGCGTGCGCTGCGATGGTACTCGGTCATCAAGTTTTCTCCCAGAGGTCTCGCTCTGGATTGTCGCTTATGGAGGTTGAGAGTGCCAAGTGGCGGGAGGCCAGGCGGGATTTCTGGTCCTGTACTTCGACTCAGGCGGGCTTGAGAGGGGCACCGGAAAGGGAGACCGGTTCCAGGTTCGGAACTCGGCTGTTTCGACCGACATTCATCTTTAGGAACGGGTGCTCGATATAGCGATAGGAAAGGCTTGAGATCAGCACGGTGGCAGCACCGAAGACGCCGAGTTGGAGAGCTTTGGAGGAAATTCCGAGGTGGTGGACGCAAAGGGTCAGCACGATGGGATGGAAGATGTACATGGCGAAGGCCAATCTTTTTCCGCCGAGAGCGAAATACTTCGAGCCGAGTACGCGAGAGGACCAGGAAGCAGGCCTCAGACATGCGGCGATCAGTCCGGCGCACACGATAGAGATGAGCTGAAGGCCCAGCACCGATCCGGCCGGGGTGAGGATGTCAAGGCCGAACCACATCCAGGTGACGCAGACGACGGAAAGGGGAAAGAACGATTTGCGCAGGAACGCAGTCAACCGAGTCCGTTCACGGCTTTCGAGGGCGATTAGAGCTCCGAGGCACATGGAGCCTGCGATGCTGGGAAGAGTTCGTCCCAGCAACTCCGGCCCGGAGGGCGACTGCGCGAGGACGATGCGCACGAGAAACGAGAGGGCGAGGCAGAGGTAGCAGAGATGGCGCATCTTGCGGGTGGTATCGCACTTCCACAGGAGCAGCGGCCAGAAGAGGTAGAACTGATCCTGCACGGCGAGGGTCCAGAAGTGGTACAGGGGCAGGACGCTGCCGGTATGAGCCGCGGTGCCAACAAAGGTGTTCTGCAGGAAGGCTGCGTAGACCCAGAAGTTCTTCGGTGGCGCGCCGATCAACATCCAGGTGACCAGGATACTGACGATCAGGTAGGAGAAATACAACGGAAAGATGCGCAGGCAACGGCGCAAGAGGAAGTTGCGGTAACGATTTTCGCTGTTACGGGATGCGAGGATGACGTTGGTAAGCAGGACGCCGGAGAGGACGAAGAAGAGCGTGGGGCCTATACCGTTTCCGCGTTGCAGCCCGATGAGGCGCCGAAAGATCGATGTTCGCGTTCCGCTGGTGGTGTGGTGGAGGATCACGAGAAGCACGGCGAGGAATCGGACGCCGTCAAGAGCGGGAAGATAGCCGGGTCTTGTGCGCGGTGGTCTAGCGTCGGAGCTCGTCGTGCTATCCATCAGGTGGGCCCCAGGCGCTAACAGGTTTATTTGTTTTGATTTAGGCGTTACGTCCATCCTTACACTAAGAAGGGAATTGGTCTGCGTCTATACCTCGAAAGTGTTATTCGCTGAGCATAAGGCGCAGTGTCGTCTTCCTGCCCCGATCGAAAAACAGGTAATAGCGAGGCACAGGTTCTTCCGTTCAACACAAACAGCAGGGAGAGCAGAGAGGAGGAGTCGCGCGCGTGGGCTGCCGAAAAGACGGGAGCAGTTTGGCTTCAATGTTTCTCCGTATGCGGCTGCACTGAGATTGCCGCTGATGCGGGGAAGTGTGCCACGCCGGGGCGGATGATGGCTCTGCAGGCCTGGGTTGTGGGATTGGTTGGCACGGTGTTCTCGACGGCACACTGCGATGGCCGCTAAGGGAACATTTGGCTGAGTCGTTCGTAGGTACATGCATGAATGCAGTCACGCCGGCGGCGGTTGCCGCGAGAGAAGACCGGAGGCGATTTGCCCTTACATCCGGGACGGCGATCGTGCTGTATGTGGCCCTGGTGCGGATCGTTCTCTACTGCATTGCCGGGCCGCACTACGGATATTTCCGCGATGAGCTCTACTATCTTGCCTGCGGGGAACATCCGGCGTGGGGCTATGTGGACCAGCCGCCGCTGATCGGATGGCTGGCATGGCTTCTGCGGCACACGATAGGAACGTCGCTCTGGGCTCTGCGCCTGCTGCCCGCCCTGGCCGGTGTTGCGACCATCATAGGTGCGGGTCTGCTGGCGCGCGAGCTGGGAGGCCGCCGCTGGGCGATGTTTCTTGCGGCGCTCGCGACTTTAGCGGCGCCCATCTCGCTGGCGCTATCGCACCTGTTTACCATGAACGCCTTCGACCCGCTGCTTTGGACGGCCATTGCCTGGCTTGTCGTGCGCATCGCCAGGAGCGGCCGCGAGACTCTTTGGCTTGCGGTGGGAGCACTGACGGGCATTACGATTCTGAATAAATACGGCGTGATCTTCTGGGTCTCGGGAGTGGTGATCGGGGCATGCCTGACGCCGCTTCGCCGCAGCCTGCGCCGTCGCTGGTTCTGGTTCGGCTGCGCCCTGGCAACGGTGATTGCGCTGCCCAATTTTCTGTGGCAGTGGCGGCATCAGTTTCCGTTTCTGCAATTGATGCACAACATCCGGCAGAGCGGACGCGACATTGCGCTTGCTCCGCTGCCTTATCTGCAGGCCCAGGCGCAGATGCTCGGCTTTGTCTCGGCGCTTCTGGTGCCGTTTGCGCTGCTGTTCTTCTTTTCGAAACGAGGCCGGACGTCTCGCGCTCTTGGATGGGCTTACGTCATCTTTCTCGCGGAGATGATGACGCTTCACGGCAAGATGTTCTATGTCGCGCCGGTGTATCCGATGATGTTTGCCGCGGGGGCGGTGTGGCTTGAAGGAGCGACGGAACGCAAGCTGTGGATCTGGGTGAAGCCAGCGTTCGCCCTGGCGATGATCGCCATCTGCGGGCTCTACGCTCCTACGATTCTGCCGATTCTCAGCGTGCCTGACTTCCTTGCCTACGAGCACAGGATGGGCATCGAGCAGCAGAAGTTCGAGCATACGAAAGAAGGAGTGCTGCCGCAGTTGTACGCCGATATGTTCGGGTGGGAGGAGATCGCGCAACGTGTCGCCGTGTACTATCGCACGCTTTCGCCGGAGGAGCAGCGGAAGACCGCTATCTTCGCGAACAACTATGGCGAGGGAGGCGCGATCGACTTCTTCGGGCCGAAGTACGGTCTTCCGAAGGCCATTGGGGTGCACCAGAGTTACTGGATATGGGGGCCGCGCGGCTATACCGGCGAGAGCATGATTGTGCTTGGCGACGGCAATGAACGCAACATGCAGACGAAGTGCGCCAGCTACTCGGTCATCGGCGATACAAAGGACCCGCTCTCGCGCCCCGACGAATGGATGCCCATCTATCACTGCCGCGGATTCAGGTGGAACCTGCAAACGGTTTGGCCGGAGCTGAAGCGCTGGAACTGAGCGGAGTGCCGTGCCTGGGTAGCTCTTTCGTCCGAGATGAGGCCCAAAGGTTCGGCGGTGTCGCCGATGCCCATCATGGAGAGGACGATGGGGCGGCGAAGGTGATCTAAGCGGGCTTTACTGGACTGATCAGGGCACTCACCAAAACAAATACCAGGCAAAATCAGAGGACTCGTGTTCTGATGGTCTGGCTTGTGAACGAAGCATGTGTGAGGGACTTGAAGCAGGAACGCCAAGGAGACGGAGAATGAGCATGCAGAACAGTTTGCCCGATCGCATTGTTTGCAGCTGGAGCCGACGTGTAACGCTTGGGATTTTTCTTGTGGCTTGCGCCTGGAGTCTTCCTTGCCAGCTTCATGCGCAGAGCGAGGCCAGGCGTAGCGGAGGCGCTCTCGAAGTGACGTCCCTGCTTGGGCGCAGCTTGTATGCGCTTCCCGATGATGCGAGTGTGACGACGGCGCGCGAGAGGCTTGCGGCAGAGCCGAAGGATGCCGGATTGGCGCTGAAGCTCTCGCAGGCTGAGGCCGGAAGGAGGCAATATAGGGAGGCGGTTGCGACCTGCACCAGGGCGCTTGCGTATGCGCCGGACGATGGGGCGCTCTATCTGGAGCGCGGACATCGAGAGCTGGGGTTGCGCGAGTTCAGGCCGGCGCTACGGGATCTGAAGCGGGCGACAGAGCTGGCGCCGCAGAATCTGGACGGGTTCTATCACCTGGGCCTGGCGCATTACTTTCTCGGGGAGTTCAGTGAGGCAGCAACTGCGTTTGAAGCTGCGCGAGCGCTGGCGAAGAGTAATGACAGCCTGATCGATTGCTCGAACTGGTTGTATGCTTCGCTGCGACGGGCGGGAGATGAGAAGCGGGCAGCGGAGGTGCTGACCCGTATCACGCCCGAGGTTACGAATACGGAGCCGCACCTTTATTTTTATCTGCGGCTGCTGCGGTTTTACCAGGGGAGGCTGACGGAGAAGGAGATTCTGCCGCCTGCACCCTCGAGGCCGGACGATCTGGAGGCGGAGCTTTCGTTCGATACGGTGAGTTACGGTGTCGGGAATTGGCACCTGTATCACGGCGAGATGCCGCAGGCGTTGAATCTTTTCCGCGAGGTGGTGAAGGGAGAGGCTTGGAACGCGTGGGGATTTATCGGGTCGGAGGTGGAGCTGGCTCGTACCAGGAAGTAGTCGAATCTATCGCCGGCGCGATGGCTGTACTTCTTCTCTGTAACCCCCCCCGGTGGGCAGTCGGGGATCGCCAGAAAGAAGACAAACGAGCCACGTTCCCCGTTTCTACCCGACCGGCTTCCGGTTAGCTGTTGACCACGACAACGGCCTGGCCGAGGTACTGATCGGAGGTGAGCTGATCGACGAGGAATTGGGCAAGGTCGGCGCGGGTGATCTTGTGGCCTTTATCATGTTTGCCGACCACGTGGATCGATCCGGTGGCGGCATCGTCGGTGAGTAGCGGGGGACGGGCGATCACGAAGTCGAGGCCGCTTGCGTTGACCTCGGATTCCATGGCGGTCTTGTCTTTGGTTGCGCCGTGCAGGAAGGTGGGCTTGAGCAGGTGCTCGTACCAGAAGGGAGACTGTTCGGCGCTGTCGCCGATGCCCATCATGGAGATGACGACGAGCCGGCGAACGCGCTCGAAGCGCATGGCCTGGATAATGTTTTCGGCGGCGGAGCGTTCGAGATCGGTGCTCTTGTAGGGGGTTTTGCCTCCAATGGCATCGATCACGGCGCCCTGGCCTGCGATGGCGTTCTGGACGGCTACTTTATCCTGAGCGTCGCCGGCGATGACGCGGACGTTCGGCGGCTGCTGGTGGCTGGCGTCATGCACGAACACGCTGACGTTGTGGCCGGCGGCAAGCGCCCGCTCGACGACGAGACTTCCTGTCTTGCCCGCTGCTCCAAAGACGATCACATTCATCGCGGTCTCCTGTGGCTTTCGTGCGCAACGGTATAGATGCGCAGCGAAAGGGATGCGTTGCTGAGAGGGCGGATCGTTGACGCAGAGCGCGATTCAGGCGGCTGTGGCTTCGGCTTTGAGCTTTTCCGCTGTGTTGACGCCAAGCGCGATTCAGGCTGCTGTGGCTTCGGCTTTGAGCTTTTCCGCTGTGTAATGTGCGATAAGGGCGTCGATGGTGGGTTGGATCTGGCCTTCCATGACCATGGCAAGCTGGTGGTTGGTGAGGCCGATGCGGTGGTCGGTGAGGCGGTTCTGCGGGAAGTTGTAGGTGCGGATCTTTTCGCTGCGGTCGCCGGAGCCTACCTGCTGCTTGCGCTCCTTAGCCTGAATCTGGTGGACGCGCTCGGCTTCGACCTCGTAAAGGCGGCTGCGGAGGACGCGCATGGCCTTCTCGCGGTTCTTGATCTGCGACTTTTCGTCCTGGCAGGAGACGACGGTCTGCGTGGGTAAATGTGTGATGCGGATGGCCGAATAGGTGGTGTTGACGGACTGGCCGCCGGGACCGGAGGAGCAGAAGGTGTCGATGCGCAGGTCCTTGGCTTCGATCTTGATGTCCACCTCTTCCACCTCCGGGAGGACGGCGACGGTGATGGCGGAGGTGTGGACGCGGCCCTGGGTTTCAGTGGCCGGGACGCGCTGGACGCGGTGGACGCCGGACTCATATTTGAGCTGCGAGTAGACGCCCTCGCCTTCGATGATGGCGGTGACGTCCTTGAGGCCGTGGCCGATGCCGGACTCGGTCTGGGAGAGGATTTCGACCTTCCAGCGGTGCTGCTCGGCGAAGCGGAGGTACATGCGGAAGACCTCGGCGACGAAGAGCGCGGCCTCGTCTCCGCCGGTGCCGGCGCGGAGCTCGAGGATGACGTTTTTTTCGTCGTTGGGGTCCTTGGGGAGGAGGAGGACTTTGAGCTGCTCTTCGATGGGTTCGAGGCGGGGTTCGAGGCCGTCGAGCTCGGCTTGCGCCATCTCTCTGACGTCGGGGTCGGAGTCGGCGAGCATGGCCCTGGCCTCGGCTATGCCGTCCTTGATCTTGCGGTACTCGCGGAACTTTTCAACGGTAGGCTCCATATCGCGGTGCTGTTTGGCGATGGACTGGAACTTCTTCTGGTCGTTGACCAGGGTGGGGTCGGACATCTGGCGGCCGAGGTCTTCGTAACGGGCTTCGAGTTGGTCGAGGCGATCGAACATATTGAAAAATCCTTATAGCAAAGTCTTTTGTGGTTGCAGTTTGTTCCGGGAAGCGGCTCAGGAGAAGGCGCAGCTAGGCAAAGTCATGACGGTCGGGCGACTCGGTCACGCGGGGGGTGGGCACCGGATTTGCGGCTGCGTTCATGCTGATTTGATGTTACTCCTGTCGCCGACGATGCGGCTTTGTCGCAGGCTTAGGCACAATCTATGCATTTGGATCGTATGCACTCGCTTTGATCCCGAAGGCGAGAACCGGACATCCTCCAGATGCTCGATTTTCTAGTTTCGGGATCAGTTTTCCCATATGAGTTGTCGATTGGCCGTACGAGGTTCCGCGTCCAAGCTCATTGAATATCGTTTGTAGCTCGCTGGCCCGGGTGATGATCACCCCGACACTTAGTACATTGAGCTCAAACAGCAACCGAAACGTGGTCAGATCCCGATCGTAAAAAGGGTCCTTATTGTTCCATTCTGTTTCGATAGCTACTCGATTTCTAAAATAATCCACATGATGAGTTGGAGCTAAAGTTGTAATGCCATCAGCTGCAACTTCAATTTGGAAGTTATGTTCCGCCCAACCGCGCTGATAGAAGTATTGGTCAATATCGATGGATATTGGAGATTTGCGTCCACCGGGAGTCATGATCTGACTTCTGCGCAAAGTAAATTGTCCAAGCATCGCAGTTAGGTCGTCCCACTCCGCTCCGAAGTCTGTTCGAAGGATAGACGCAGCGTGGCATTTTTCAGCGACTTCAAATTTGTCGAGAACTGCTTGTGGGAGTAGGTCCAGCCCCATTTACTGGATCCTCGGGAAAAGCGAGCTTTCCTTCTGTGAATGGTTTCCATATGTGGTCCAAGTGGGCGAATACTCTTCTGCTTGATTTCCCCATGAAGTCCAATTTGGACGATTCCCTCGCGCGAACATTTCGAGGAAAGGGCCGTGGCTACATTCTTCTATCAATGAGTACTGCTCATCCGGTTTGCGCGAGTGTTCACGTTTTCTGCTGGAGAGATAATTGACCTGGGTACGTCCTCGATCAAGAGTGCGCGCATTTTTTCCCCGCACCCCAAACAGAATGATTTCAGTGACATTGCGGAAGTAAAATCCGACCCCCCGGCCGTCGGAGCCGCCATCTTTGCGGATTTTGTGCCAGATCAGGTTGCTCTTGTACTGAAATCCCCACGACTTCATCACTTCCAGCCCGTCAGGCAAAAGGGCATTTGGCACCCAGAGATAGAGGTGACAGATAGGGGCAGCGGCATGGACAACAGGCAATGTTTTGATTTGTTGAAGAGAGAGCGTGTCGTAACGTGAGAGCCGCTTGTGCTCAGGAGCTACTTTCCCTGTCCTGTTCTGAAATTGCCATGGCGGATCGGCGAGAATTGTGCCATATCGCCGCCCATTGACAAAAGTGCGGAGGTCTTCTGCGACATCGGGAACCTGAGGAGGAGATAGAAGCATGACCGAATCATACATGGCTGCAAAGGTGAACAAAAGATGAACCTCTACTGGATTTTGAGGAGGTCGCGTTTGGGCGTATGCATGTTTTGCGCGTTGTGGAAGACCCAGGTTTCGGTTTCATAAGTTTCAGCGTCTTAGCTTTGAGGATCGAAGATGGCTTTGTTTCGTGCGATTGCGGAGTTGGCGGAGGAGCTTGCAGGTGAGGCAGGCAGGTTGAAGAAGCGGGCGGCAATCGCTGCGGCGATCCTGGCGGTGCATGAGGCTGAGCCGAAGAGCAACGACGCTGGATGGTTTGCGATGTTCCTGTCGGGGACGCCGTTTGCGGAGGCGGATGGGCGTAAGCTGAGTGCGGGTGGGGCGCTGTTGTCGAAGGCTTTGCTGGCGGTCAGCGGGGCGGCCGATGCGGCGTTGACCGCTGCTTACAAGCGGCATGGAGACCTGGGCGCGGCGGCGTTCGATCTGCTGGACGGATTGGCGGGAAGAGGTCGTGCTGCTTCATCCCGACCAGCAAAGGCGCTCGCCGGGAGCCTCGATTCGCACGACGTCCCCATCTCAGAATCGAGATATGGGGCAGCCGATTTTGGGGTGGCCTTGACGCTGGCGGAGGTGACGGAGGCGTTTGCGGCGATGGCCGCGGCGCGGACGACGGCGGTTCGGGCGGGGCTGGTGGAGGGATTGCTGCGGCGGGCGAGTCCGTTGGAGGCGAAGTATCTGCTGAAGTTGATGTTGGGCGATATGCGGATCGGCGTGAAGCAGAGCCTGGTGGAAGAGGCAATTGCCGTAGCAGTGGGGGCTGATGCGGAGGCGGTACGGCGCGCGGTGATGCTGGAGGCGGACCTTGCCGGAGCGGTGCGGCGGGCCTTTGCCGGTACGCTCGCCGAGGCGAGGATGCGGCTGTTCCATCCGCTGGGGTTCATGCTGGCTTCGCCGGTCGAGTCGCCCGAGGAGGCGGTGGAGCGCTTTACGGAGAAGTCGGCGAAGGTGCCGAAGGGACGGAAGAAGGCGGCCGGTGCGGAGGCGGATTTGCGGCGGGCGCTGGAGCTCGATCCGGAGCGGGAGACCGAAGCGGCAGTGTCGGTGGAGGCAGCGGTGGAGACTGCGGGCACCGCCGATGTGCCGCAGGGGAAGGATGTGGAGGCGGAGGAGTTTAGAGACGCTTCGGTGCTGGATGTGGTGACAGCCCCCGCTCCGCCGGTGGGAGTTGCAGAGTCGGGATTTCGTGAAGCGGATTCTGCCGCGGGCGGTTTGGGGTCTGCTGCCGTTGAGGCTTTCCTGGAAGACAAGTACGACGGAATGCGGGCGCAGGTGCATTGCGGGGACAGGGGACAGCCGGGACGGGTCGCCATCTACTCGCGCAATAAGGAAGACGTGACGGAGAGCTTTCCGGAGCTGGAGGAGGCGTTCGCGCGGGTTCGTCCGGAGGACACGGCGGCGAGCGGATTGGGCGGATTAATTTTCGATGGGGAGATCCTGGGATGGGACCTCGATCAGGGAAGGGCGCTGCCGTTCGCGGTGCTGGGACAGAGGATCGGGCGCAAAAAGGTCTCGAATGAGTGGCGTAGCCGGGTGCCGGTGATCTTCATGGCGTTCGACCTGATGTATGCCGGCGGCGAGTTGCTGCTGGATGTGCCTCTGCGGGAGCGGCGGAACCGCCTGGAATCCGTGGTGGAGGCGCTGGTGGATTGCGTGGTCTCGCCGGTGATGGTGGACCACCGCGCGTGGGAGTCGCAGGCGGTGATGTTTGCCGTCGACCAGAGTGAGAGCGCGCCAGGTAACAGGCCGATACCCCGGTTGATGATCTCGCCGTCGCGGCTGGTGGAGTCGGCGGAGGACATAGACCGGGCCTATGCCGAGGCGCGTGCGCGGGCGAACGAGGGCGTGATGCTGAAGGCTGCCGGGTCGGTCTATCAGCCGGGGCGGCGGGGACTCGCGTGGGTGAAGCTGAAGCGCGAACTGGCGACGCTGGACGTGGTGGTGACCGGCGCGGAGCTTGGGCATGGCCGGCGCGCCGGGATCCTGAGCGACTACACGTTTGCGGTGCGCGGGGCGGCGGGCGAGCTGCTGAATGTGGGAAAGGCGTACTCCGGCCTGACCGATGCTGAAATCGCGGAGCTGAGCGCGTGGATGATGGAGCATACGCTGGAGGACCACGGGTTTTTCCGCACGGTAGAGCCTCTGATGGTGCTTGAGGTCGCCTTCAACAACATTATGCGCAGCGGACGCCATGCGAGCGGCTTCGCGATGCGTTTTCCACGGATCCTGCGCATCCGGACGGACAAGCCGGTTGCGGAGATCGATACCGTGGAACGAGTGGAGGAGATTTACCAGATGCAGGTGGACAAGCCTGTCGAGTGAAGCTGGATGGCGCTAAACACAAGAGAGGCCCGCGAAGGCCCCTCCTGCTATCCAATGCTCGACTTCTGATCTAGTGCCCGTGGTGGTCGTCGTGGTGGTCGTCGTGGCCCGAATGACCATGTCCGTCGCGCCATTCGTTTCCATGGAAGTGGTTGAAGCGCTGGTCGCTGTGTTCGGGATACGGACCGTGATAGCCGTAATGCGGATCGTATCGGTTGTCGACGTAGCCGTGGAAGTTGGCCGGACCGTGGAACCAGCGGCCAGCTCCGATGAAGACTCCGCCGTTGAACCACTCTGGACCGTAGTAGCCGTAGGGAGCGCAATTGTACGGAGCGAAGTCGTAGTAACCATAGGGGCAAACAGGCGGGCCGCCGATCTGGACATTAATCTGGGCTTCTGCTTTGGGAGTTGCTGCCAGGGAGCTGAGCCCGATTGCGGCAGCTAGCGCAAGATACCTGAATCCGTGCATGATTCACCTCTTCCTGCTTAGAGTGGAGACGGCTGGTAGAAGTTGCGCTGGCCACAGCTTCAGCAAGAAACGGCTCGACGAAACGAATTCGCCGAGCCGCCCCAGATAGTTCCGACAACTTGAGCTTACCGGGCCGCGGTGGCCGGCTCGCTGATCTCGCTCAGGCGTTTCGCAAGCAGCTTCTCAAGCTCTTCGAGAGACTTGGAGAAGCCCTCGATGCCCTCCTTCAGCTTGTCGTGCGCCATGCGGTCTTCGGCATGCATCTTCTCGAAGGTCGCTTTGTCCATGGGAATTTTCTTGATGTCCATCTTCTCGGCGTTGGCCGGGTCGAGCTTGCGGGGCAGGTCACCCTGTTCGGCGTCAAGCTCGGCGAGCAGCTTGGGAGCGATGGTGAGCAGGTCGCAGCCGGCCAGCTCTTTGATTTCGCCAATGTTGCGGAAGCTCGCGCCCATGACGACGGTCTTGTAGCCGAACTTCTTGTAGTAGTTGTAGATGGTGGTGACGGATTGGACGCCGGGATCGTCCGCGCCCTGGTAGTCCTTACCCGTGTCCTTCTTGTACCAGTCCAGAATGCGGCCGACGAAGGGCGAGATGAGGGTGACCTTGGCTTCGGCGCAGGCGATGGCCTGGTGCAGCCCGAAGAGCAGTGTGAGGTTGCAGTGGATACCCTCTTTTTCAAGGTCCTCGGCGGCCTTGATGCCCTCCCAGGTGGAGGCGATCTTGATCAGGACGCGGTCGCGCGAGATGCCTGCCTTGTCGTACTGGGCGATGATGTCGCGGGCCTGCTCCTTGGTTTTCTCGCTGTCGTACGAGAGACGGGCATCGCACTCGGTGGAGACGCGGCCTGGAACGATATCGAGGATCTTGCGGCCGAAAGCGACGGCAAGGGTCTTGAACGCGCGGGCGGCGACGTCTTTGTCGGAGGCGTTCGAGCCGGCGTCCTTGCGGGCCTGCTTCAGCACGTCATCGACGATCTGCTGGTAGGCGGGCATCTCGGCAGCCGCGGCAATGAGCGAAGGATTCGTCGTGGAATCCTGTGGCTTGAACTTTTCGATCGAGTTGATGTCGCCGCTGTCGGCGACAACCTTGGTGTATCCGCGAAGCTGTTCGAGTAACGATGCCATGGTGTGCTCCTTGCGCTGCTGAATACGATTTTATCAAGCTCTGGAGGGTTGAGGTGAACTCGAAGAATGCCTAACACCGATTTGCACCGATGACACGGATCAAAAACAAGGAAGGCCACTAATCAAACGCTGATGGAGTCGAAGCGGCGAGCGTCTGGCGTCACTTCGTTCCTCTTGATTTTGCCCTTTTCCGGCGCGATCGGTGCCATCTGTTTGATCGGTGCCAATCGGTGTTGAGCCTTCCTCTCGGCTGCCCCCAGACTAGTCTGCCACGAACTGGTTTTCGAGGATGCCGAGGCCGTCTATCTCCACTTGGATGCGATCGCCGGGCTGGACGGCTCCTACGCCGGCCGGTGTGCCGGTGGGGATCAGGTCGCCGGGTTCGAGCGTCATGGCGGCGGTGATATAGCGCAGCAGATGGGCGATGGGAAAGATCATGTCGCGGGTGCTTCCCAACTGGCGGACAACGCCGTTCAGCCGGGTCGTGACGGTAATCGGGTCGCCGTCTACCGGGTCGAGCTCGTCGGAGACGATGGGACCTACCGGGCAGAACGTGTCGAATCCCTTGCCTCGGGTCCACTGGCCGTCGCTCTTCTGGAGGTCGCGGGCGGTGACGTCGTTCACGCAGACGTAACCGCGGATATAGGGCCGGACATCTTCATCGGGACCTATGTTGCGGCAGCGGCGGGAGATGACGATGCCGAGCTCGCCCTCAAAGTCCACCCGCTGGGAGATCCGGGGCATGCAGACGATGCCGTTCGGGGCCAGCAGGGAGGATGGAGGCTTGAAGAAGAGCAACGGTTCTTTTGGCACTTCGTTGCCCAGTTCCGTGGCGTGATCGCGGTAGTTGCGTCCGATACAGAGGATCTTCGAAGGGTTGACGGGAGCAAGCAAGTGCAGCTCCGACAACGGTACGGGGTGGAAGTTTTTGGCCAGGGGAGGCGCGGCGCGGGAGGGAACGTCCTCGTGCGGAGCCTGCATGGGAAGCGTGGCCCAGAGGACGCCTGCACGTTGTTCGACCAGTGCGTAGCGGGGGAGTGAGATTCCATCTTCCAAAGACAGATATTTGCAGTACCGCATGATTATTGCTCCCTTCGAATCTCGATGACATCGGCGCTGGGTGCGCTTTCATTTCCTGCGTTGTCGATGGCGCTGACCCGGTAAGCATATCTCTGACCGGGCACGGCGGTCTCATCGCGGAAGGCCGGAGCCCGTACCGGGGCAGAGGTTAGACGGGTAGCGGCTCCGGTGAGTGCGCCTGCGGCCGTAACATCCTGCCTGTATACGATGTAGCCGGCGAGGTCGGGGTCCATATCGGGCTCCCAGGAAAGATCGATGGAGTGCGGGTCCTCGCCTGGAATCGCGGCGAGGCGTGTGGGGGTGCCGGGCGGAAAGGTGTCGCGGACGAGCACGGTGACGGCCGGCGAAAGAAGACTGCGAAGTTCGAGCGAATGACTGCCGGCGGTGACAGTCCGGATACGCTCGGCGGTGTAGCCGTACGTTGTGCCAGTCAGGGCGGTGCTGTCGATGGTTCCACCGGGATCGGAGCCGGAGTGGGGGGTCTGCAGTTTGACGGAAGCCTGTGTGTCGGCTGCGGTGCGGTTGGCCGGACCGGAGCCGGGCTTGCCTGCAGGCTTCGCATGGTTCTGCTTGAGCTTTGAACCGGACTTCGACGCGGGCTTCGAACCTTGCTTCGACGCGGGCTTCGAACCGGGTTTCGACGCAGGCTTGGATGAGGCCGGCTTCGATGTGGCGGCCGAAGCAGCGGGATTCGCGGCTGCCGCTTCGGTCACGCGGTTGATCTCTGTCGCGGCGGCGGTGTTTTGCCGGTCCCACTCCAGCATGACGCCGTTCCGGACCGGGGTTGCGCGGAGGTTCTGAACCGGCGGCGGGGCGGCTCCGGCGGCGGCAAAGGCCTGGTTCGACTCGCCGGCGGAACGCTGGTTGGCGTTCAGGATGCGGACCAGGTAGACCAGCAGAGACGACGGGTCGGCGGTGAGCGAAGGAGGCAGGCTGTCGGTCGCGAGGGAAGATCCCGGCTGAACGGGCAGGCGCTTGACCGGGGTGCAGGGGGGCTGCATCTCGGAAGGAGCGGTCCCGGAAGCCGCATAACGGCAGATCTCGGCGGTCAGAACGCTCCGGGCGGGGTTGATTTCCAGACCGTCGGTCGTTTTGGAGGGCGTCGTCCATTGGAGTTCGACCTGGTTGCCTGACCGGACGGCGCCCAGGTCCTTGACCGTCTCAGGCAGCCGAAGAGATGGAGCACGGGGCGGCCCCGGACTGGCGCACCCCAGGGCCAGGGGCAGCAGGCTTGTCGCGCAGATCGCGGTCAGCCAGGCTCCGCATCGCTGCAGGCGCGGTGGAATCATTTGCGTCATTCGATTTCAGGCTAGCATTCGAGGAGTTTATTGGCCCTCCAATTCCATCCGCTCAAAAGTTTGCATCCTAATAACTATAGCAATGTGATCCTGAAACTTTCATGAGGTTTCAACATCTGTTGGTATAGTAAACAAAGCGAGGCACTCAAATCATGGCTTCCAGTACAGCATCTCTTTCTTCCGATCTTGCTCCGCTCGAACAGCTCGCCGGCTCCGAAGCTCAGAACCTGCAGATCGATGGCGGGGCTGCGGAGTCGTTCATCGCCGAGAAGCGGATCGGCGAACGCATCAAACACCTGAGGCTGAAGAAGTCGATGGGGCTTGTGGATCTGGGGCGGCATACGGGTCTTTCGGCAAGCTTTCTCTCGCAGTTGGAGACCGGCCGGGTGGTGCCGACGCTGCGGAACCTGGCGCGCATCGCCATGGTCTTCTCGAAGGACCTGAGCTATTTCTTCGATCCGGAGCCGCAGACGCTGTTCCGCGTACATCGCCGGAGCGAGCGGGTGCGCCTGCCCCAGAGTGGGGTCGAAGACCCGGCGTACTACTTCGAAAGCCTCGGCTACCATGTGCCGGACCGGCAGCTCGACCCATACTTTGCGGAGTTTCTGCCGGTGAAGGAAGGTCGTATGCCGCGCGCCCATCAACATGCCGGATGCGAGTTCCTGTATCTGCTCTCGGGGACCCTCGATGTGCGGCACGGAGAGACGACCCACCACATCGAAGCCGGCGATGCGATCTACTTCGACGCGAACACCATTCACAACTATGCCTGCACCGGCGAAACTCCCGCCACGGCAGTGATTGTGACGCTGCAACATCCCCTGCTGGCGCAACTGGGAAGCGGGTCGCGCCTAGCGGCCGGCGCAAACGGACGGGCGCGTCACCTGCCCGGGGCTATCTTGCGAGGAGCTGCGGCGACGAAGAAGAGCTCTCCCCGGATGCAGTAGAGGTTTCCATTGAGGTTTACGGCCGCTTGCGCGCACCTCGCACGTCGGCGGCAGGTTGTACCAGGCTGAGGTTCGCGGTGCTCATGACGTCCAGGCGCTGCAAAGTCTTACGCGCGAGCCCCGTCAGCGGAACTTTCCCGAGACGGTTTGTCTTGACCCAGTACAGATCTTGTTTTGCGGCTGGGATGGAGCGCCGCAGCCCATTGTCCTGCGGGCCGTGCGTAGCGAAGACCTGAACGTAATAGTTGGTATTGGTGATCGCATGGCGGAGCCGAAGCACAGGTTCGCGGCCTTCGACGGCGTCCTGCGGCAGGGCTGGAAGCTCGTACATGCCGGGCATCAGGCTCGCATCGGCGGGTCGCATCTGGAGCAGCACTTCGGTAAGAGTGCCGCGCTTTCGCAGGCTGAGCAGATAAGCGGCGGGACGGCTGCGTTGCGCCGCGCGTGGCGGGGTGGCGTGCTCGCCCCGGGTGCGGCATATGGAGACGAGCGGACAGTTGAGGCAGAGCGGCGCGCGCGGCAGGCAGATGGTCGCGCCGAGCTCCATGATCGCCTGATTATGATCCCCGGCGGCGTTGATGTGGTTTCTGGTCTGGGTGTGGACCCGCCGCTTCGGCACCAGGGTCGCGGCCTGCGATCGGACAAAAGCGCGTCCGGCGGCGGTGTGAAGCTCGGGGTGCCCGGTCAGCCGCAGCAGCACACGTTCGACGTTACCGTCGACAACCGCGACGCTCTCGCCGAAGGCGATGCTGGCGATGGCGGCGCAGGTGTACTCGCCGATGCCGGGCAAGGTGCGAAGCTCGGCCGCGGTATTCGGCAGGACTCCTCCGTGCTCTTCGGTGAGAAATTTTGCCGCCTTGTGCAACATGCGCGCCCGGCGGTAGTAGCCGAGGCCGGACCAGGCAGCCAGCACCTCTGCTTCAGGGGCGAGAGCAAGGGCGAGGACGGTGGGAAAGCGCCGCAGGAAATCCTCATAGTGATCGATGACGGCGGCCACCCGGGTCTGCTGCAGCATCACCTCGGAGACCCACGTGCGGTAGGGGTCGCTGATCCCGCGCCAGGGCAGCTTGCGCGCATGGCCGCGGTACCAGGTCATCAGCCGGCGGCGAAGATTGGCAGGGTCCAGAACAGAGGCGGCGGGCAGAGCGGGCAGGGTGCTCGGTTCCTCGTTCGTGGTGTCCAGCAGGGCCTGAAGATGCATCGTCCAAAGTCTAACGCCTTCGGGCACGGTCATGCGGCGGGAGATGTCTAAAGATCGTGTCCTGCCGGACGAGCCTCCTGCGCGGAGAGCGGTCACTTCGTGACTTACATACCCCTTCGGTTGGCCTCCCGTTGGTCGGGATCAGATATCGTCTCCGACCATCGGGAGGACCTATGCCGCTCATCCTGCCCGGACCGATATACACGTCACGAAGTGACTGCTCCGCACGTAGCGGGCCCGTCCGGCAGGACCCCAGTCCTTTACGCCGTGTCGCCGGGCCTGGTCTTAGGAACGATCGGCTCCGGCTTCACCGGATACGGCGGGCCCTTGGCGAAGACCTTCTGCATGTCCGCGTCGTAGCCGTAGACGTCGTCGAAGAAGTGGGTCTCGCCATCTTCATTCACCGTTGCCGTCAGGTAAAAGATCACGATGGGGAGCGGCGTTTTCAAGGCTACGGTCTTGTTGTCCGGGCCGTTGTTCATCGCATCTTCTACCTTGTCCATGTCCCAGTCGCCCGGCTGTCCGTCGAGTACCCACACCGCCAGGTCCGCCGGCTTCTGCACCCGTATGCAGCCGTGACTGAAGTCGCGCCGCGAACGATCGAAGAGCGAGACCGCGGGCGTCGAGTGCAGGTACACGTCGTACTGATTCGGGAACATGAACTTGATCAGCCCGAGCGAGTTCTTCGGCCCGGGCTTTTCGCGCACCATCACCATTCCCTGCGCTACCTGGTGGGCGGTGTAGGCGGTCTGTATGACGCCTTTGTTGTTGGTCGCCTCATAATTCTTCGTCGAGAGATAGTCGCGGTTCGCCTCGATGTGCGGGACCAGTTCCTTCTTCGCTATATCCACCGGCACATTCCAGAAAGGCCGGAATACGAGGTATTTCATCATGTGGGTGAAGACGGGCGTCTCGTGATCGTCCTTCTTCTGGCCTATGACGACGCGCATGGTGAAGTCGAGCGTATGGTCCGGGTTGTAGCCGCGCAGGACAAACTCCGGCAGGTTGACCATCAGGCGCGGATGGAGATACGGCTCCGGCAGCCAGCGCCAGCGTTCGAGCGAGTCCTGCAACTGGGCCACGCGATCGGTGATCGGGACGTTGAGCGACTTGACGGTCTGTGGGGTGAGCTTGCCGTCTTCGGCGATGCCGTGGCGATGCTGATAGTGCTTCACGCCGCTTGAAAGCGCGGCATCGAAGGTTCTGTGCAACCGGTGGTCTGCCGCCGGCATGCTCCCATCGGTGGTGCCGAAGATACCGCCAACATCGCCTTCTAGACGCAATCGGGCCAGCAGCGCGTCGGCGTCCGGGTACGGGCTGCCCACCACGATTGGTTTGGCCACCATCGGCAGCGGCTCCATCTGCGCCTGCTCCTGCTGCTTTGCCAGTTCCAGATAGCGCCCCAGCGCCTGTTCGGTCTGCCGGTACTGGTCCGAGTCGGGCTCCACGCCCGCGATCAACTGCGGCACGTCGGTCGCATCGACCGCATTGTCCGAGACGAACTCCGCCAGATCGTACTTCTTGTCGCTGACGGGAATCTCGAAGCTGAAGTGCTGCGGATTGACGCGGCCGATACGCAGGTCGGAGATGTAGCGCATCACGTTGACCGTCATCGCGACGTCGAACAACGAGATGGCGTCTGCGGATTTGCTGCTGAGAGCCTGAACCCGGCCATTCCAGCGCGAGGCATCGTAGTCCTCGGGAACCAGACCCTTCGCCGCGGCATCCTGAAACTGCTTCATGAAGGCTGTGGCTGAGGCAGTTGGCGCTCCGTGGCGGGTCCAGGCAACCTCGTAGTTGCGGTCGTCGTAGAAGGCGGCGACGCTCGGCTGATAATCCGAGAAGTTCGGCCAGCGCAGGTCGGGCATCTTGGTGGTATCCACCTTCTCCCTGGGAAGCTCCTTCTGGGCGACGAGCTGATGCAGCTGGTCCGCATACTTCGCGGTGTTGGGCTCGGACCTCGACCTACGATGCCGGTGGCACCCGCCAGCCAGCAGCAGAACGGTAAGGGCACACGCGGCGCAGAGGGAGCGGGTTTTGGCTTTCAACGTCATCACGAACGGGACCATCCTTCAAAGGCAATGCTGTCCTTGGGCGCGCCGGCCTGGTATGCGGGAGATCGCGTGATTCCGATGCACCATGCGGCGACCGCCTCGAAGGGGGATTCAGGTTCAGGGCTTGGATACAGTCTATCGTGCGATCGCGGGCAGCAGCATGAGGCAGATCATGGCCTGGGTCAGAAGCAACGCGCCGGAGAGTGCGAGGAACATCTTTCGCTGGCGCATCTCCAGCACATCGGCGAAGACGCCGCCCAGAAACGTAAACAGGAAGGGCAGAGCCCACAGCCACGGCCGCGAGACCGTCTGGGTGGTCATCAGAGGGAACAGCACCGTCACCATCAGGAGCGGCGCCGTATTGCCGAAGTACCGGCAGCGCCGCACACCGAAGAACAGCAGCAGCGAGACCGCCGTCGCCACCACAATGGGAGCGTTGGCGAGCACGGTGAAAAATCGCCGCGCCGAATCCAGTGAAAACCAGAAGCGCGCGCTGCCCCCGGTAAAAACATAGCTGAACGGCGCCAGGCGAAAGGCGTAGAAGCCGAACAGCATGGCCAACGCGCCGACCGCCGTGTAGATCAGTATCTGCATGACGTAGCTGCGGCGGCGCTCGGCCAGGTACATCATCCACACCGCGGCCATGACGAAGCCGACCATGGCCGCCAGTAGATGCGCCGCCGCGGTGAAGCCGAGCGCGAAGGTCAACAGGACGATGCGCGGCCTCCATCTTCGTCGCGGCCCCTGCATGGCGTGAGCGACACCCATCGCCGCATACACCAGCCCGTAGAGCCCCCACATGGCCAGCACGTCGTTGTTCGGCACCACGGCGAAGCGCACCACCTCGGGACAGAAGCAGTAGAGGCCGAGTGCGAAGAACGCGCCCTCATTGCCGAAGAGCCTGCGCGAGACCCACCACAGTCCGCCGCCCAGCCAGATTGCGAAGAAGATGAACGGAAGATGCAGCAGATACTTCACGCTGAAGAGCTCGTGCCGCGCCTCCCAGGTAGAGCCGTTGAGCGTCCCCTCCGCATACAGCCTGTTCTCCGGCCTGCGCAGCTTGTCGGCGCCCAGCATTGCCAGCCGCTGCACCGTAAGGGGAAGTCCAGCCACCCGGTAGGCGAAGGTTCCATCGCCGTTCAGGTTGCCGCATGTGGTGAAGTAGCCGGCCAGCGGCGAGGGCCGCTCCCACATCTGGCGGCCGCAGTCGGCGTAGCGATAGTCCTGCTGGGAGAGCTGCTGGCGATTGACCACCCAGAGGCACTCCACCAGAAAGAACAGGAGCAGCAGTGCGGCCAGGCGCTGCGGGCGGCCGATCTTGATGCGCGGAAGCTTCATTCGCATGGCGTGGACTGCCGGCCTTTACCTGTCAATTTCAACTCGTTCCGTATCCGGCCGCCGTCTACAACGGGCGCTCGCATCCTCGCATAGTCTGGCCGCACACTGCGCTTCAGCGGCTCTGTCTTCGAGTGTATCGTGAGAGGTATGCAGTCGCTTTCCTTTACTCCCGGCCGCGCCTTTCTCTCCTCCAACTCTCCCACGGTACCCTGGACGGTTGTCTTTGAAGACGAGGGCGTCGCCGGATACTTCTACGCCTGCGACCGCTCGCAGGAGGTCCACGAGCACAGCATTCTGGACGCCATGCTGATCTACAACGTCGCCGCGCTCGCCCGCAGTGACGCCGAACATGAACGGCCCGAGCCGCAACGCATCGCCTCGGTCGAGTGGTCGCGCGACGGGCTGCAGGCAGTGCTCTATCTCGATGGCACAGCCCAGGCCCTCTTCGACTTCCAGGCCCGGGCGGGGTACTGCCGGATGGACTTCCCCAACTTCATCGCCGAACAGGGCGACACCTGGCGAAAAACCACCCATGCCTGGTCCGACGGCGCGCTGCAGCGGTTCGAATCCAGCCTGTACGCCTGACGAAAGAAACTCGACCGCGGATAACACGGATAAGAACGGAGTTTCAAAGCTTTTTTGATCCGTTTTGATCCGTAGAATCCGCGGTCGGTATTTTTGCGTGGAGCTACTTCAGAAACATGCGCTCTACGTCCAGCCAGTCGTTCACTCGCCGGTATCCCTTGACCCCTGCATTATGGGGTGAACTGTAGATGATTCCTTCGCCTGCGAACCGCCTTAACTGACGTGGATTGTCATCGATCAGGAAGTCCGCCCGCAGAATGCTCTTGTCGCCGCAATAGACGATGTGCGACGCGGGGATGAACGGGAAGTGACGCTCCAGCCAGCGAAACTTCTGCTGAAACGAGGTGGGGACCTCCATCGCGGCCGTCGCGATAAACACTTCGTAGCGGGTGTGCAGCCGGTCGATCACACGCTGCGAATCCGGCATCACGGCCATCGCCTCGAAGAAGTCCTCCGAGCGCATACAGGCGTCCAGCACCGGGTGACGGTCGAGCGCAACCACGTCCCAGAGCCACTTCCCCTCGAGGTCCGCCGTCGTAATCTGCTCCCCGTAGTGCCGGTTATAGCGCAGCAGGTGTTCACCGAGCGCATCCGCCATCACCTCATCCATGTCAATACAGATTCTTTTCACAAATGTGCTCGTGCTCTCTTTGGAAGCGAAATAAGATCGGCTGTCATTCAAGCAGGCGGCCTACAGCGATTGAATGGGCGGTCTACAGCGATCGGATGATCGACGCCGCAATGCTCTCCACCGGCACGGTCTTGCGCTGTGGAGCGTCGCGCGCCGGATCATAGTAAAGCAGTCGCCCGCAGCTCTCGCACGTCATCATCGGGTCTTCGTTGCTGCGATCGCGCAGCTCGTTCCAGCGCTGCGGCCGAACCATCATCTGGCAGGCCATGCACTTCTGGTTCAGCGCCTCGGCCACCGCCGTCCCCTTCGCCCTCGCGATGCGGTCGTAGTTCGCAAGCGCTGCTTCGCCGATCCCCGCCCGCACCGCCTCGCGCTTCTCTTCAACGGCTGCCAGAACCGTCTTATCCAGCGCAATTGTCTCTGCGGCCCGCGCCCGCTCGCGCTCCAGGGCCGCGGAGGCATTGGTCACGGCCTCATCGGCCAGCACCTTCTGCGCGTCGAGCCCCTCGCTGCGTTCCATGCTCTCAAGCTCGGCGTCCTCCAGACGGCTCACCTCCGCCTGCGCGAACGCAATCTCATGCTCGAACGCGGTTACCTGCACGGTCGTTGTCGCCAGGTCCATGTGTTTGCGCGTGCGCTCGATCTTCGCGTGCTGGTCCCTTACGTCGGACTCCTGCCGCCGCCGCAGCGCCTCCTCCTTCGCAATCAGGTCGACGATCACGGCCCGCTGTCCCGCCGCCGCCTTTGCCTTCGTCTCGAGCGCGGCCATCTGCTTCGGCAGCGCTGCCATCTCGTCGCGCAGCCGCTTCGCTTCGACGTCATGGCCCTGCAACACGATCATCTTCTCCATATCCGGATGCATCGACATCTCCTCTTCCGCCCGCCGCTTCTTCAAGCCTACGCGCACCGCACCCTGAAGTCTTCCCCCGACACTCCATGGCAGATCGCCTGCCGCGACACGTTCGCCTGCAACCCTCGCAGTACAATGGGAGGAAACACCCCCATGGCAGCGACTACACTCGAACTACCCAGCGCATCCGGCTCCCAAAGCACTGTGGAACGTCCCTGGCGGCCCCGCATCAATCCATGGATCGTCGCCATGACGGTCACCCTCGCCACCTTCATGGAGGTGCTCGACTCCTCTATCGCCAACGTTGCCTTGCCGCACATCGCCGGCGGCCTCGGCGCCACCCAGGACGAGGCAACCTGGGTGCTTACCGCATACCTCGTCGCCAACGCCATCATCCTGCCGGCGGGCGCGTACATGACCACCTTCATCGGACGCAAGAAGTTCTACATGATCTGCGTCGCCCTCTTCGGGATCAGCTCCGCGCTCTGCGGCTTTGCGCCTACGCTGCCCATCCTCGTGTTCTGCCGCATCCTGCAGGGAATCGGCGGCGGCGGCCTCGCACCCTCCGAGCAGGCCATCCTCGCCGACACTTTTCCGCCTGAGAAGCGCGGCCAGGCCTTCGCGATGTACGGCCTCGCCGTGGTCGTCGCACCGGCGATCGGTCCCACCCTCGGCGGCTTCATCACCGACCGGTTCGACTGGCGTTGGATCTTCTTTCTCAACGTCCCTATCTGCCTGCTCTCGCTGTTCCTCACCTCGCGTATCGTCGAGGATCCGCCTTACGTGAAGAAGCAGGTCGCCGAATCCCAGAAAGGCGGCATCAAGCTCGACTTCCTCGGTTTCGGTCTGCTCGCCCTTACCTTTGGCTCACTGGAATTTCTTCTCGACAAGGGCCAGGAGGACGACTGGTTCTCCTCGCACCTCATCACCTTCTTCGCGGTCACGTGCGTCATCGCCTTTGTCCTCATGATCTGGTGGGAGCTGCGCCAGCTTCGCATCGGGCACCGGCCCATCCTCAATCTCACCCTGTTCTACCGGCGCAACTTCTCCATCAGCTTCCTGTTGATGTTTATCCTCGGCTTCGCGCTCTACGGCACCACCGTCCTGATCCCGCAGTTCGTCCAGACCCTTCTGGGCTATACCGCAGAGCTCGCCGGCCTGGTGCTCTCTCCTGCCGGCTTCATGATGATGGCCATGATGCCCATCGTCGGCTTTCTCGTCGGTCGCGTTGACCCCCGCAAGCTCATCGCCTTCGGCTTTCTGCTGCTTACCTCCGCGCTGATGGAGATGCACACGCTCAACCTGGGCGTCAGCTACAACTACCTCGTCTTCGTGCGCTGCTTCCAGGCATCCGGACTCGCCTTCCTCTTCATTCCGATCAACACCATCTCCTACATCGGGGTGAAGCAGTCGGAGAACAACGACGTCTCCGGTTTGACCAACTTGGCACGCAACATCGGTGGGTCTTGTGGAACTGCGTTCATGGCCACGATGCTGACCCGGCGCACGGCCACGCACGAGACCAACATGGTCCGCAATCTCACCTCCGGCAATCCGGCTTTTGTGGACCGGATCGCGAAACTCAAGGGCATGTTCGGCGGTCACAGCGGCGGCAATCCCATGGTGGGCGCAGGCTCCCACACCGCCCAGGCGTACCTCTACAACCAGCTCCACCGCCAGGCCGCCATGCTCGCCTATCTGGACATCATCCAATACCTGGCGGTCTTCTGCGCCTGCATGTTGCCGGTCCTGTTCTTCATTCCGCGGCCTCCGAAGCACGCCAGCCCTTCCGCCGGACACTGATCGTCCTGTGCCCTGCTCAGCGCACCCGGCACATGAGACCGCCGAAACACGCATGTCACAGAAATCTCTTCTCTCATCCCGAGAATAAGGGTATTCTTAGCGCGCTCCCCTCTTCATCGAAGTCCAAAGCACCCGAGATACATCTCACACTGGAGACTGACCGTAATGCCGTGCCTTGTCTCTTTGCTGCGCCTCGACCGGCTACACGCCGCAGTTACGGTCCTGGCGATCTTTGCATGCTGCGCTCCGGCCTATGCCGTCTCCTGCCCCGTGCTCCCGGCCCATACTCCTTCGCCTGCCGAGAAGGCCTATCTCGAAGGAAACTACGACCGTTCCGCGACGCTCTACCAGGAGCGGCTCGCTCAGGCTCCCGGCGACCCCAGCCTTACCGCCGGACTGACTCAGGTGATGCTTCGTCAACAAAAGCTGACCGATGCAGAGAGTCTCGTTGAGAAGGCTCTCGTGGCGCACCCCGGCTCCGGAATCCTGAAGACCGCGCAGGGCGAGATTCAGTTCCGCCAGGGAACCCCCTGGCTGGCCGCATCCACCACTTCGGCTGCCATGAAGCTCGACCCCTGCTATGCCAGGGCCCACCTGCTAAGCGCCCAACTGCTCCGGATCAACTCCATGTACGGCAGCGCCGCCAAGGAGCTTGCCGTCGCCCACAGCCTTGACCCGAACGATCCCCGAACCCGCATGGAATGGCTCGGCACCCTGCCGCTTCAGCAGCGCATCGCCGACCTCGAAGCTCTGCTCGCCTCCGGCACAGGCGACGACGCCGAAGACCTGAAGAAACTACGCTTCTACCTCGACCACCTCAAGAAAGAGGTTAGCGAGCCCCACCAGTCCTGCCGCCTCGTCTCCGACAGCGCTTCGGCCACCATCCCCTTCGCGCGCCTCATGCGAGACGGCATCCACCTCAACGCCTATGGCCTCGAAGTCAAGCTCAACGACCACACCGCCCGCCTCCAGATCGATACCGGGGCCGGTGGCCTGGTCATCAGCCGCTCCGCCGCCAACCGCGCGGGCCTGCAGCGGTTCGAGCAAAACGATGTCGGTGGCATAGGCGACACCGGACGCCGCGCGGCCTACACAGCCTTCGCCGACAGCATCAAAATCGGCGCGCTCGAATTCCGCAACTGCGAGGTCGAGGTCATCGACCAGCGCAATGTCGTCGATATCGACGGCCTGATCGGCATGGACGTCTTCTCGCACTTCCTCGTCACGCTCGACTACCCGATGCGCAACCTGCAACTCAACCCGCTGCCGCCCCGCCCCGGCGACACCGCACCAGCCAAACCGACCCTCGCCACCGACGACACCACCGCCGCTTCAAGCCCAGACCCCAACACCGGCAGCCAGACCGGCGACGCCCCCGGCAAGCCGCTCGAGCCCGCCCGTCCGCGCGGCCCGCAGGACCGGTACGTCGCGCCCGAGATGAAGACCTGGACCCCCGTCTATCGCGTCGGCCATATGCTTCTCATCCCGGCCTCGCTCAACGACAGTAAGCCGAAGCTCTTCATTCTCGATACCGGAGCCTTCTCCACCAGCGTCACCCCCAGCGTCGCGCGCGAAGTCACCAAGGTCCACTCCGAGGCCTTCCTCAACGTCAAGGGAATCAGCGGCAATGTCAACAAGGTCTACACCGCTGACAACATCACCTTCAAATTTGCCAACCTACTCCAGAAGGTGCAGGACGTCGTAGCTTTCGACGCCCCGGCCATCAGCAGTAGTGCGGGCATGGACATCTCCGGCTTCATCGGCATCACCGCCCTCGGACAGACCACCATGTCCATCGACTACCGCGACGGGCTCGTCAAGTTCGCCTACGACGCCAACCGCGGCTACAAATACTGAACCCGGCCCCGAGTCTGTTCGCCGGTTCAGGTAAAGAGATCGACCGCGAATCACACGAATCACTATCGATGTCACGATAAAGCTCAGATCGCGATCGAATCCGTTCTTATCCGTGTCATCCGCGATCGGGTCCTTCATCCTGGGTAACCTTAAACCGGCTTCGGGTTCCTCTCCTCGAACTGCCGCTGGTGCCAGTACGGGTAGCCGAGCGGAACCTCGCTCGCCGCATCCAGCTTCGCCACCTGCTCCGGTGTCAGCTTCCATCCGATCGCGCCAAGATTCTGCTTCAACTGCTCCTCATTTCTCGCGCCGACAATAAGCGTTGAGACCGTAGGCCGCTGTAGCAGCCAGTTCAGCGCGATCTGCGGCACCGTCTTGCGCGTCTCCTTCGCCACCTCATCGATGGCATCGACGACCTTGTACAGATGCTCTTCCGGAACCTGCGGGCCGCCTTCCGCAACCATCTTTGTGTTCAAACGGCTCTCCTTCGGGATACCGGTTCCGCGCCGGATCTTACCGGTCAGCCGTCCCCAGCCGAGCGGCGACCACACCAGCGCTCCCACGCCCTGGTCGAGCGCCAGCGGCATCAGCTCCCACTCGTAGTCGCGGCCCACCAGCGAGTAGTACACCTGGTGCCCGACATACCGCGCCCACCCATACCGCTCGCTCACGCTGAGGGACTTCATCAGGTGCCAGCCGGAAAAGTTTGAACACGCAATGTACCGCACCTTGCCCTCGCGCACCATCTTATCCAGCGTGTTCAACGTCTCCTCCACCGGCGTCGTCGCGTCGAACCCGTGCAGGTGGTAAACATCCACATAGTCGGTGCCCAGCCGCTTCAGGCTGCGCTCCAGCGACTGGATCAGGTGATACCGGCTGGAACCCACATCGTTCGGCCCCTCGCCAAACCGGAAGGTCGCCTTGGTCGAGATCAGCACATCCTCGCGCTTGTGATGCGCCAGCGCGCCCCCAGCCGACCAGCCCAGCGCCATCTCGCTTCCGCCGTTCGAGTAGATATCCGCCGTGTCGAAGAAGTTCAATCCGGCGTCCATGCAGATATCCACGATTCGCTTCGCCTCATCCTCCGATGTTTTGCTCCACGCCTCGAAGAACTCGCCCGTTGTTCCCAACGTCCCCGCCCCGAAGCAAAGCTCCGGCACCTTCAAACCCGACCGCCCAAGCTGCCTGTATTCCATGGAATCTCCTTAACGATCTAGACAGAGATGTGATGTCTGCGGCAGGCGCAGCGCTTCATCCTGGGGCGAATTCCTGCAGCGCATTCCTTCTGCATCGTGAAGAAGCACAAAAAGAAGCGGCTGACGCATGTTCCCGTCAGCCGCCTCCTTTGCTGCCCTTGCTGAAAAGCCTTACGTTGCGGCCCGATGTTCGGGTCGGGTTTAGAAGCTGGCCCGTATGCCTAACTGCATCTGGCGTGGGAGATTGCCTTGCGTTGTGATCACGCCAAACGTACTCGGCGAGGCCAGGCTGATGGTATTCGCTGTGGTTGCGAAGTCATTATGGTTGAAGACGTTGGTGATGATCCCGGAGAACTGCATGCCGACACTCTCCCAGATCCTCAGGTTTTTCGTAATGCTGACGTCCATGTTCCAGTAGGGCAGTCCGTTGATGGGGCCGTTGCCGGAGTTCTTCTCGTCGATGCCCAGGATCGCGGGCCGGACTGTGCTGTAGACCGCCGCGGGATTCGAGAACATGTTGATTGCCGCTGCCGGACCATACTTGCCCGCAGTGGTAGCCGCAGAGGTCCCGACCTGGATCCCATTCGGGTCGGCTGCTCCGGTGACGCCCCGGTTGGTGTGATAGCCGCCCTTATAGGGGGTGGTGAAGACGCAGTTCTCCGTGTCGAAGTAGTTCAGGTTGTCGGCGCCTCCAAAGGACTGCGCCCCGGAGTTGGTCACGCACGGTTGAGGATTGCCGCTGCCTGCGGCGAAGATGGGAGCGATCGTCCAGCCGCCTGCGGCACGCCCGAGCAGCCCGGTTTGCTCCTTGAACCACGGCGTGTTGTAGACCAGGAAGGTGTTGAAGACAAACTTCTGGTTGAACTGCTGGACGCCGTAGCTCTTGTTGAGGTCGAAGGCGTCGTTCGGCGTGTATTCGCTGGTTGCCTGCGCCTCCGCGCCGGTGCCCAGGGCTTTGCTCCAGGTGAAGTTCTCCTGCATGGTGAGGCCATGCCAGTCGGTCGCTCTGAAGGTGACAAAGCCGCCGTTGTAGTTGCCGTAGCCGGTCGCGGTGGCCTGCGCGACACCGCTGCCGAGCTGGCCGCTGGCGCCGTTCGATTGTCCGGGGATGGGAGTGCCCTCCATGGTGCGGGCGAAGTTGAAGCCGCCGCCTGACTTGGCGCTGCCGCCGTCCAGATCGGACCACAGATTGAAGACATTCTGATTGCCGAAGTTGCTGGCCTCCTTCTGCAGGACCGCGGTGGTGCAGTTGGCATAGCCGTTGCAGTAGCCAGTGCCCGCGAGCGCGGTCTCGAAGAAGGGCTGCGGAGGGGCGGTGGGGTAAACAGGAGTCTTTCCGCTGGCTTTGGCGGTGGTTGCGGCGCAGAGGCCCGCCGAAGTGGCGCATCCGAAGGCGGTTTCGACCGCCGCGTAGGCGCTGGCGAACGTCTGGCCGCCCTGCGTCATCATGTAGGGGACCGTATTGAGACTGATGGGCTGGAACTCATGATGGATGATGCGGCCGATATAGCCGACCTCCACAACGATCTTGCGCGAGAGCTGGCGCTGGATCGTCAGGTTGAAGGAGTCGACGTCGTTGGGACGGAAGTCCGGATCGAGCGTCTCTCCGGTGGCGGCGCTGGCTCCGTTATAACCGGGAAACAACGGCTGGGGCAGCGTGAGGCTGGCCTGCTGGATCGGCGCCGTGTTGCCGTCCACGCCGATACGGAAGGCCGTGGTGTCGGATGGGGTGGTGGGACCGCAGGCGCCGCTTGCGAGGGCCTGGCGGCACTGGACCGCCTGGATGAGCCCAGGACCAAGCAAAGGCACCAGCACCTGGTTGACTCCGTTCAGGCGCCCGTAGACGCGCCCGTAACCTCCCCGGATGACTGTTGCGTCGCCACCGAAGAGGCGGGACAGCGGGCTGCCTCCCCGAAACTGCGGGTTCCATGCGGCGGAGACGCGCGGACTGAAAGAGCCGTAAAACGGATTGTAGGGGTACTTAAGCCCGCTGCCGACGTTGCCGACCAGCGCAAATCCGAGCTGCGGGTTGAAGACCTGGCCCTGCGCCGCGGCAGACTTGCGCTGTGCCAGGTAATCAAGCGTCTTAATCGGTTCGTCGCTCGCGTCCACCAGCGCCACCTGTTTGCCGCTGGCCTCGGTGGGCGGCATCTCCAGGGTCCAGCCGAGACCGTAGTTCACGGTCAGCGAAGGCCGGAGGTGCCAGGTATCGCTGGCATACACGTTGTAGTACTTGATCGTGGTTGCGTCGAAGGCCGCAGTCAGTGGAGGGCTCAAGGTGAGGTTATTGCCAACGCGGGTGTAGGCCACCTGTGAGTCGGTGACGATACCAAGCACGGCGGCAGCCACACGGGACTGCTGCTGTCCTGTCGGGTAGCCCTGGGCCGCGAGCCCCGCGAGGCTGACGAGTCCCGCGCCGGCGGAGTCGCCAAGCTGATAGGTGGTGGTGTAGTTGATGCCGCCGCCGTTATCGGTACGGTTGTGGAAGTTGAAGTTGTGCTGGTACTGGCCGCCGAACTGGAAGAGATGGTTGCCCTTCAGCATGGTCACGTCGTCGCGCAGGAAGTGGTCGTGGCCATCCCAGATGCGTTCGCGAATGTCCTGCGAATCGACGTTGTACGGCAGCAGCGCCGTGGTCGGATACTCCCCGAACGGCTCAAGCACGCCGCCCAGTCCAGAGAGTTGCGGCGGCGCATTGTTGTCCTTCCAGTACCACAGGTTTCGCAGATAGCTGTAGTGGACGTCGTTGGTGGTGTTGGCAGTGATGTTGGTCGTCAGTCCGGCCACGAAGTACCACGGAGCCTGCGGACGGTTGGACACCGCCGTCGGCACCCCCAGGGTGTCGCCCGCGAAGGCCCCGCCGATGTCCACCTGGTTCGAAGTTAACTTGGTCTGGTTGAAGGCGCGGTAACTGGCATTGGCGTGCCATTTCGATCCGAAGTCATGGTCGATTCGGGCAACGCCGAAATCGCTCTTCACCGGAAGATTGACGTTGGCCTTGAAGCCGATTTCGTTGATTCCATCGCAGCGTTGCCCCAGCAGCGCTCCGCAGCTTGTGTCGTTACCTGCCGGCTCAAACTGATTCCAAAGCTGCGCCACGGTCGGGTCGATACCGATGCCCCGGGGGTCGAGCGCCTTGAGGTTATAGGTGGAGCTGACACCCGCCGCGTTGGCGAAGGTGACGATCCCCTGCCGCATGGCTGCCGAAGGGACCGCGCGCTCATAGGTCGCCGAGGACGGGTAACGGAAGCCTTCATAGTTGGCGAAGAAATAGGTCTTGCCGCCAAGGAAGCTGGGCAGGATTGGGCCGCCGGCCGCGAACCCGAACCGGTTGTAGTGGTAGCTCGGCTTCCGTGTGCCGGTGAGGTTATTCTGCCAGGTGTTCGCGCCGATGTTGCTGTCGAGGTAGTATTCGTACGCCGTGCCGTGCCAGCGATTAGTGCCGCGCTTGGTGACGACCTCTACCTGCGAGCCCGACGCGTTGTTGAAGTCCGCAGTCTGGTTCGTCGTGTTCACCTTGAACTCTTCCACGCTGTCGGCAGGCATCGGCATCACACCCGAAGCGCCTCCGTTGAGGATGGTTGCGGTCATGCCCGTCGGATTGTTGCCAAACGAACCCGTGTAGTTCTGCATACTGCCATCCATGTCGCTGCTGTTGTTGCCTCCATCAAGCTGGAATACAGCCTGGTCCGACACGGTGCCTGCGACGCTGCCTCCGGGAGTGACACCCGGCTGCAGCGTTGCGAAGGTGCTGACATCGCGTCCAATCGAGGGCAGCGCATTGATCTCTGTGGGGGATACGGTACTGCCGATGGTCGCATTCAGTGTCTGCAGATCGGCGTCGGTGGACTGCACTTCGATCGTGGTCTCCGAGGCGCCTAACGACATCTTGAAGTTGGCCGTGGTCTGCGTCCCGACACTGACTGTCTGGCTGGCGATCTTGGTGATCGAAAAGCCTTCCTTCATCGCCGAGATAGAGTAGGTGCTCGGAGTCACGTTGACGAGCACGTATTGCCCGTCTCTGTTGGTGACTGTCGTCCGAACCGCATTGGTCGTCACGTCCGTCAGCGTGATCGCCGCGTCGGGAATCACCGCGCCCTGCGGGTCAGTCACCACACCCACGATCGTACCCGTATTGGTCGCCTGCCCAAAGGCGAGTGTCGCGCCGGAAAAGACCAGCATCAGAACGAAAATCGTCAGTATTCTCAGCGTCGGCCAGCATAGTTTGAGTCGTGTCATAGGTCTCCTTGTATGCTCCTGCAAGTGGTTCTGCTTGAATTCCGTCATTCAATAAAAATCGGCGTTGCTTGTGCAAAGGAACTACGGAAGGCGGAGGAACGATCCATCGCCTCTGACGTTTGCCAACAGTTCTCCCGCGACCCGCCACGTCGTACCGTGGGGGCCTGGATGCGAAACAACTCACCAACTACAAAGGAAAAAATGCCGCTTCTCCGCCGCTGAATCGCTGGAGAGAAGAAGACTGCCGCGTGAACTTCGGAAGTACGGTGTCGAGAGCAACTCCATCAAAACGTTCGATCCATCTACATTGGTGCGCTGACTCAGTTCGGTGAGAAAGACGGCGACCTTGCGGGAAAGCGGGCTACGATCGATGCTGAATGCTTCTGGAAGAAAGACAACTGACGTTGGGCCGACTGCATTGGGAATGCAACCTCTCGCGTCCGCCTGACTGTAAGACAAAGGCGAACCATTGAACGTGCTTTTCGCGTCTCCGCAAAAACCATTTCTCTACAACGAGAGCCTGTTGACTGAAAGTTGTTTCAACTTATCATGAATAAAATTGTGTGCAACAAATCTTTTACACAATTTTCTTTTTGAGCTTTAATGAGAGACCCATCTCTCGTTCGGCCTTCCGATGGGAGCCGATGGGTCACGAGATCGAGTAGAGAGGTCTGGGCGCGATCATCTTGGTTGGGCGTTGAGCCATTGGTGAAGGTTGGGTTGCTGGGTGGCTCGCATCTGAATGCAGTCGTTGATGCTCTCGATGGCCTTGGCGAGTGTTCGCTCGGAGGCGTCAACGTGGTGGGTGGCGAAGAAGCTCGCGACTTCGTCACGTTTTCTGACAGTGCAGAAGCTGCCGGTGGCGGCGACGACGCGGACACCGGAGTTGGTGGTGAACTGGGCGTGGACCTTGTCCCAGTTGTTCTGGATGTAAGACCAGGTCTGATCGCGCGTGTCCCGGTCTCTGAGCAGGGCTGCCAGGACGGTCCAACTGTCCTGATTGCGGACTTGGCCGGAGACCGCGTAGTCGAGGGTGCGGGTAACGAGGGCGGGGTCGCGGAAGCGGGCGAGGGTGTGGAGTGCGTCGGTCTGCTGGCCGGGGTTGGAGGGGTCTTTGCTGGCGGCGAGGACCTGGTCGTAGAGGGCGGCATTGCCGTTGGTGGCAGCGATCAGGATGGCGGCATCGGCGAGAGCGGGGTCAAAGGTCTTATCTATTTTTGTGTCTTTGCCGCCGGGCGCGTAGATGCGCTGAGTAAGCTGCTGGGCCTGGGCGAGGACAGCCGGATCATTGGCTTCGCCGAGGATCTCGAAGAGGGTGCCGCGCGACTGCTGCCGGTCGAAGGATTCGTTCTTTTCAGGCGCTCCGAGCGCGGTGTAAGCCGGGCCGAACTGGCGCTGGAGGATGGAGTCGAGCGGGGTGCGATCCTGGTCGGAGGCAATATCGGATTCGATGCGGTCCAACTGCTTCTTAATGGTGTCAAGGACAATCGCGGAGGAGTCCTGTTTGAGGGCGACGATCAGGTTAAGGGAATCGCCGATGGGGCTTTGGCCGGAGCGGATGAGGGCGAAGCGGTCGCCGAGGAGCCCGATCTGCTCGGGTGGCGTGAGGCCGGTCGCGGCGTTGGCTAGGATGGCCGTGAACTGCGTCGGGGTATAGACCGTCCGGTAGTAGCCCTTGGCGGCAGCGTTGGCGTAGAGGAACGGGATGCGGACGTCGGCGGGGATGGGCAGGGTCGAGTCTTCGGGGGTGAGGACGCGGCACAGGGGCTGAGCGGCGGCTTTGAGGCAGACGGGGAGCGTCCATCGTTGTGTCTCCGCTGCGGAGGAGTGGGAGGATTGGGATGCCGAGAGGAAGAAGCGGCTCTGGGTGACGGGGATGCCGGTGGGCTGACCTTCGGCAAGGGTAAGCAACGGCACGCCGGGCTGATCGATGAAGCTGGACATGATCTTGTCGACGGGTTGGTGACTGGTGGCGGTCTGGGCGTTCCAGAAGTCTTCGGCGGTGGCGTTGGCGTAGAGGTGAGCCTGGAGGTAGTTGTGGACGCCCTGGCGGAAGACCTCCGGGCCGAGGTAGTTTTCGACCATGCCGAGAACGGCTCCGCCCTTGCCGTAGGAGATGCCGTCGAAGAGCTCGTTGATCTGGCTGGGAGTATCGGCGGTCTGGCGGATGGGGTGGGTGGTCCGCTGGGCGTCGAGGTCGAGGGTCTCGTTGCGGGTCTGGGCTACGTCCTGGGGGAAGTTCCACTCGGGGTGCCAGGCGGCGACAGGCTTCATCTCCATCCAGGTGGCGAAGCCTTCGTTGAGCCAGATGTTGTTCCACCACTGCATGGTGACCATGTCGCCAAACCACTGGTGGGCCATCTCGTGGGCGACGACCTCCGCTACGCGCTTTTTGGCGGGGATTGGGCCGGTCTTGGAGTCGATGAGGAGGTCGGTCTCGCGGTAGGTGATGCAGCCGAAGTTCTCCATGGCTCCGGCCTCGAAGTCAGGCAGGGCGACCATGTCGAGTTTGGGCATGGGGTACTTGATGCCGAAGTAGGTGTCGTAGTAGTGGAGGACGTACTTGGCGGATTCGACGGCGAAGCGGGTGAGCTCGACCTTGTCCGGGGTGGAGCAGGCGCGGATCGGGACGCCGTCGGACTTGCCTTCGGTGCATTTGAAGTCGCCGACGAGGAAAGCTACAAGGTAGGTGGACATCTTCGGCGTGGTGGCGAAGTGGAGCGTGTGTTTGCCGGGGGTGGGGCCGGGCTTGTCGGAGACGATGTTGGTGTTGGAGATGGCGGTGTCTGCGGAGTCGACGATGAGAGAGACGTCGAAGGTGGCCTTGAGCGCGGGCTCGTCGAAGCTGGGGAAGGCGCGCCGGGCGTCGGTTGGCTCGAACTGCGTGACGGCGTAGTTGCGAGCCTTGGTTTTGGAGAGGTAGAAGCCGCGGAGCTGGCCGTTGAGGATGCCGGTGTACTGAATCGCTAGGGTGATTTTGCCGGCGGGCAGTTCGGTGGGGAAGGTGAAGGTGGCCTGCTCTTTGGCGTCGTCGAGGGTGATGGAGGCGGTCTGGGGGTGCTTGTCAGCTTCCATGGGCTGCAGGGATACGGGCTGCGAGCCGAGCTTGCCGTAGGTGTATTCGGCGGTGGGGAGGGTGTAGGCCTTGACGTCGCGGAAGGTGATCTCGGCGGCGTTGACGGTGACGGTGCGGCTGGGCGCGTCGAGGGTGATGTCGATGGTTTCGGCGCCGGTGAACGTGGCGGCGTGGAGGTCCGGGGCGAGGGTGAGCTTGTAGGCCTCGGGGTGGACGCCGGTGGGGAGGCGCTGGGCGTTTGCTGCGATAGTTGCGGTCAGGGCTATGGCGGTGAGGGTGAGCAGGGTGCGGCGTGCGGGCATTCGGCGGGCCTTTATCGGGAGGAGATGCATTCCTGTGCTTCGGATGATGCGTGTGCTTGGGAGCTCTGGCGAGGCGATTGGATGCGGCCGACACAGAGCCGGGCCGGACGATGTTGACGGATGGATACGCTGTCGATTCCGGCGAGCGCACACAGCCTTGACCAGTCCGCCGGCACGAAGCTGCGCCGGATGGAGACTGGGCCGTCGTGGCGGACGAACGGGTGCAGGCCGGAGAACTTCGCCCAGACGCGGAAGAGATGGTAGGGAACGGGCTGGCGGTGGAGATCGTTGATGAACCAGCCGCACCGGGCGGTCTGTTCCATCCAGCGGAGAAAACGGACGATCTCCGGGGCGGGCAGGTGATGCATGAGGAGGGTGGATAAGACAACGTCGGTGCGGCCGGACGGATTGCCCCAGAGAGCATCGCCCACCAGCCAGTGGATGCGGTGGCGGGTGGAAGTCGCTTCGCGGGCGGCGCGGATCGCGTCCGGGTTGAGGTCGATGCCGGTCAGGTGGACGGCTATTTTTCGCTTTGCGGCCCAGTCGTCGATGCGGCGCAGCATGTCGCCATAACCGCAGCCTACGTCCACGATGCGCAGCGGTGCGGCAAGGAGCGGCATGGAGGCGACGAGTTCGTCCAGCCAGGAGAGAGTTGGCCGGTGAGCGAGGGTAAGGCTGTTGACGCGGGCGATGTCGCGGAGGCAGGCGCGCAGCTCATCAAAGCTGCACGGCTCGTCCATCAGCTCGGTCAGGTCGGCGCGCTCGGAGAAGTCGGGCTTGGCTGCCCGGCTGGATGATGTGGCTGAGTTTACAGCGGCAGGCCGGTCATGGTGAATCGCTGATACGGAGACGGCGGAGGACGGGATGGGAGGAAGCGAATGGATAGTCAGGGGCCCAGGGTGAAATGACGGACTGCTCAAGACTACATGCAACTGCGCTCTCCGCGCTTCAGGATCTCTGCAGGGACGCTGTTCGTTCGGACATTCCGGAGATCTGAGAGGCCTGGGCTTCGGCGTAGGCGGCGGCGCCGAGCAGGGCGCAGGTGTCGTCGAGGATGACGCGGACGGGGATGGACTGGAGCAGGGGCGAGAGGCGGCCCTTGTCGAGAAAGGCCTGCACGAAAGCGCCATTCTGGAGGGTTTTGAGGATTTTGGGAGCGATGCCGCCGCCGAGGTACATGCCGCCGGTCGCGAGGACCTTGAGGGCGATATTGCCGGCCTCGGCTCCATACGCGGCGGCGAAGACCTTCATGGTCTCGAAGCAGAGGGAGCTGGAGCCGTCCTCCGCGCAGGCCCCTATTACGGCGTTGGGGTCTTCGGTGAGCATGCGGTCGTGCAGCCAGCCGGGCTCGTTGATTTTTTCGACATCGCGGAGGAAGGCGTAGATGTTCTTGATGCCGAGGCCGGAGACGACGCGCTCCCAACTGACGCGGCCCTTCAGGGTCTGGCGAAGGTATTCGAGCAGGGCGATCTCGCGGGTGGTGCGGGCGGCGAAGTCGCAGTGGCCGCCTTCGGAGGGGATGGGGCGATGCCGCTTGCCATCCCAGATGAGCAGGGCCTGCCCCAGGCCGGTGCCGGCGGCCATCAGTCCGGCGTGACCGGTGGCCTCGGGGTCGCCGGCGTGAAGAGTGAAAATTTTGTCCGGGGCGAGCTCCGGGATGCCGTAGCCGTTGGCCTCGAGGTCGTTGATCAGGAAGATGTGCGGGATGGAGAGGGATACGACCAGGTCGCGGGTGTCCAGGGTCCAGGGGAGATTGGTGAGCTTGAGGCGGCCTTCGCGCACGGGGCCGGGGCAGCCGAAGCAGGCTGCGAGAATCTCCTGATCCGGAGTTGTGGAGGGTTCGCCGGACGCGAGGAACATCTTGACAACCTCATCCAGGCTGGCGAACTCGTGCGCCGGGAACTTCTGATCGCGGATGGCGTGCAGGCGGCCGTTGGCAAAGTCGTACAGTGCGAGATGAACCTTGGTACCGCCTACGTCCCCGGCGAGAATCATTTATTTAAGCTCCAGGGTGCCGGTGCGGGGCGCTGCATCGCCTGTTTCGCTGCCAACCGCCGCGCTGCCGGTCGCCGGTATGGGCAGATTAGACGCCGCGGCAGCATCGAGCAGCAGGATGAGGTGGCCGCTCGCCGGGCGGATGAGCTGCGAGGGGAAGGTTTCGGGCTGGTATGGGCCAGTGAAGACGTCGTGCAGGACCTGCGCCTTGGCCGCGCCTTCGATGAGGAAGGCGACCTGCCTGCCCTGGTTGATGACCGGCCAGGTAAGGGTGACGCGCCAGGTGTCCTTCTGGGGCACGTGATTGGCAGTGACAATGTGGCTCAGGTCGTTGAGAGCTTCGGTGTGGGGGAAGAGCGATGCGGTATGGCCGTCGTCGCCCATGCCGAGCAGGACGAGGTCGAAGGTGGGGGTTTCGGCGCCTTCGAGCTTGAAGGTATTGCGGATGGCGGATTCATAGCGCGCGGCGGCTACTTCGGGGTCGAGTTCGCCTTCCATGCGGTGGACGCGGTCTGGGGGCAACGGCACCTTCGAAAGGAGCGCCTCGGCCGTCATACGATAGTTGGACTCGGAGTTGTCCGGCGGAACGCACCGCTCGTCGACCCAGTAAAGGTCGAGCCTGTCCCAGGGGAGCTGCTTGAGGAACGGCTGTGCGGGGTTGGCGAGGAGCTGAAACATCGCCTTGGGCGTGGTGCCGCCGGAGATGGCGATGCGGGCGAGGCCGCGTGACGCTGCGGCGTTGACCGCGGCGGTGGTGAAGAGTCTCGCGGCGGCCTTGGCGACTTCGGCAGGAGTGGAGGAGATGCTGTAGTTTATTTGAACTGGACGAGGCATAGGTCGTATCCGTTTCGGCCGGGTGTTCTGTTATTGCAGCTTTCAAGACGATGTAGAGTACGGTTGCACCAGCGAAAAGCAGATTCTGCGCTGCGCTGAGGACTGCAGCAGACACCCTCTTCGTGACAGGGGCTCAGATTAGAGTTTGCGCCATCTGCGGCCGTCGGATTTCAGCATGGCGTCGGCGGTGGCGGGGCCCCAGGTTCCGGCGGCGTAGTTGGGCAGGTCTTTGATGGGGTCTTTAGCCCAGGATTGCAGGATGGGAGTTATCAAGGCCCAGGTTGCTTCTACTCCGTCGCGATGGGCGAAGAGGGTGGCATCGCCCAGCATGGCGTCGAGCAGGAGCCGCTCGTAGCCGTTGGCGGAGGATTTGCCGAACGCCTCGGCGTAACTGAAGTCCATGTTGACCGACCCGATGGTCATGCTGGGGCCGGGGACCTTGGCGCCGAAGCGCAGGCTGATGCCTTCGTCGGGCTGGATGCGCATGGAGAGCACGTTGGGCTTGATGCCTTCGCCGCCCTTGCCCTCGGCGTCCTTGAAGAGCAGCAGAGGGGGCTGCTTAAACTGGATGGTGATCTCGGTGACCCGCTTGGAGAGACGTTTGCCCGCGCGGATGTAGAACGGAACCCCGGCCCAGCGCCAGTTTTCGATTTCGAGCCGCAGGGCGGCGTAGGTCTCCGTCTGCGAGCGCGGGTGGACGCGGTCCTCCTGGCGATAGCCGGGGACATGCTTGCCGTCGACGGTGCCGGGGCCGTACTGTCCGCGCACGGTGTCGGCGGGGTGGATAGGCTGGATCGCCTTCCAGACCTTGACCTTTTCGGCGCGCACGGCAGAGGCCTCGAAGGAGACGGGCGGCTCCATGGCGACGAAGCTGAGCAGCTCCATAACGTGATTCTGCACGACATCGCGCAGCGCGCCGGCAGTCTCGTAGAAAGGGCCGCGGCCTTCGATGCCGATACTCTCCGCCGCGGTGATCTCGACGTGATCGATGTAGTTGCGGTTCCAGACGTTCTCGAAGATTCCATTGGCGAAGCGGAAGACCAGTATGTTCTGGACGGTCTCCTTGCCGAGGTAGTGGTCGATGCGGAAGATCTGATCTTCGTCGAAGACCTTGTTGACCTCGTTATTGAGCGCCTTGGCGGATTCGAGGTCGTGGCCGAAGGGCTTCTCGATGATGATTCGGACCCAGGACTTGCTGCCATCGTCACAGGCTTCGGTGGGTTTGGCCATGCAGTGTTCGCCGAGGTATTTGATGATGTCGGAGAAGTATTCGGGTGCCGTTGCGAGGTAGAAGAGGCGATTGCCATTCGTGCCGAATTTTTTATCGAGATCGGCCAGTACGCCTTTGAGCGAGTCGTAGCCGGAGGCGTCGTCGAAGTTCATGGCGTGGTACTGAATGCGGTCGACGAAGGGCTCGAGTTTGGGGTCGGAGGCTTCGACCCCGCCGCCGCTGATGATGCCGTCTTTCATGTCGGGCGCGAAGCTCTGTTCGAGCGGCCGGCGGGCCACGCCGAGAACGGCGAAGTCTTTGGGCAGGAGACCGGACTGGTCGAGATGGTAGAGAGCAGGGAGCAGCTTGCGTTTGGTGAGGTCGCCCGAGGCGCCGAAGATGACGACAATGCAGGGGTCGGGGGTGCGCTCGGGCTGCTGGCTGACGGGGACGGCGGTGACTTCCTTGGTCAAGGTCGGCATGATGATTTACCTCTCGTGCTCTGGTTGGTACTTTACAGCGTCAATCGATCGTGAGTCGGCGGCTGAGGTTCGAAGTGGCTAAGACTTCTTAACGTCGTGACCGCCGAAGGCGCCGCGCATAATGGAGATCATACGGTCGGTGAAGTTGTTTTCTTCGCGGGAGCGCAGGCGGCGGATCAGCGATTCCGTGATGACGGGCGCGGAGATGTTAAGGTCGATGGCCTCGGTGACGGTCCAGCGGCCTTCGCCGGAGTCGGGCACGTAGGCTTCGAGGCCGGCGAGGGTGGGGTTCTTATCGAGCGCGGCGGCGGTGAGGTCGAGCAGCCAGGAGCGGACGACAGAGCCCTTCTGCCAGATGTGCGCGATCTGGGTGAGGTCGAGGTTGAGCGGGGTCTTCGCCTTCATGATGGAGAACCCCTCGGCATAGGCCTGCATCAGGCCGTACTCGATGCCGTTGTGGACCATCTTGACGAAGTGTCCCGCGCCCGAGGGTCCGACGTGTCCCCAGCCTTCACTCTTGGTGGGCGCGAGCGTTTCGAAGATCGGGGTGAGACGTTCGACAGGCGCCTTGTCCCCGCCGATCATCATGCTGTAGCCCTCTTTGAGGCCCCAGACCCCGCCGGAGGTGCCGCAGTCGATGAACTCGAATCCTTTGGCGGCGGCCTGGGCGTGGCGGCGCTGCGTGTCCTTATAGTTGGAGTTGCCGCCGTCGATGAAGGTGTCGCCCTTCTGCATTAGAGGCTCAAGCCTTGCGATCGTCTGGTCGACGGGATCGCCCGAGGGAACCATGATCCAGATCGCGCGCGGGGCGGAGAGATTGTTTACCAGGTCTTCGAGCGAGTCGACGCCGAGGGAGCCGTTCGCGGTCAGTCTTGCAGTCGCCTCCTTGTTGAAGTCGAAGCCGACGACCTTGTGTCCCGCGAGACGAAGCCTCTCCGCCATATTGAAGCCCATCTTGCCGAGACCGATGATTCCGAGTTCCATTTCCTGTGTTCCCTTTCTAAGCGGCTTGAATGCCGGGTTGCGCTGATTCAGTTCGAAGCTGAGCTGATTGATGATCGCCCTGAAGGTTGATCGTGCGGTGGGCGAGTCACTGGCCCTCCGGAAAGTCTGCGCCGGTGGTGACGGGCTCCCACG
Organism: Edaphobacter sp.; assembly: GCA_965277265.1. Lineage (GTDB taxonomy): Bacteria > Acidobacteriota > Terriglobia > Terriglobales > Acidobacteriaceae > Edaphobacter. The sequence continues at coordinate 2,015,842 of CBDICF010000003.1, read as the reverse complement.
CGGCGATCTCTTTCTGCCAGGTGTCGAGTTTGGCCCGGACGCGCTGCAATGCGCTTTCGCCAAGCAGAAGACGGAGGGGCGGCTCGGGCGATTCGACAACTTGCATCATGGCGTGGACGGCGCGCAGAGGATCGCCCTTCTGTTTGCCAACACCTTCGGTGAAGTATTTGCGCATGTTGGCGGCGCTGTCGTCGTAGTCGGGAATCCGGGCGGCCGCGATGACGCCGGAGCGTCCGAGGAAGTCGGTGCGGAACGGGCCCGGTTCGATGATGGTGACGTGAATGCCAAGCGGCGCGAGCTCTGCTGCGAGAGCCTCTGACAGGCCTTCGACGGCGAACTTGCTGGCATTGTAAAAGCCGATTCCCGCGCTGCCGACTAAACCGCCGATGGAAGAAAGGTTGAGGATATGGCCGGTGCGCTGTTTGCGAAGATGCGGCAGAAAGGCGCGCGTGACGCGGAGGAGGCCGAAGACGTTGGTCTCGAACATGGGCATGAACTCAGCCTCTGAGACCTCTTCAACGGCCCCCGCGACGCCGTAGCCCGCGTTATTGACCAGCACATCGATGTGGCCGAAGTGGGCGAAGGCCTGGGTGACAGCGGAGTCGACCTGGGCGGCGTCGGTGACGTCGAGCGCGAGAGCTTTCGCGGTCTTTGGATACTGCTGCTCAAGATCCGCTACCTTATCGAGCTTGCGCGCGGTGGCGAGGACCCGGCCGCCGGATTTGAGGATCTCTTCGGCGAGGAGGCGGCCGAAGCCGGTGGAGGCTCCGGTAATGAACCATGTGCGGTTCTTAGCGGCGGAGATGAAATCGGGGGTGGAAGAGGTAGGCATGGTTATAGGACGCGCATGGCTCGGCTACGATGCAGGAAAGGCTACGATGAAGGGGTTGAGAGTGCGTTGTTGAAGCGGTCGCCGTGCCATTCGCCGACTTCGATCACGCCCCCGCCGCTCGCAATCAGGGCAAGCGACGCCATCCCCAGGAACAGGCCATGCTCCACAACGCCCGGGATCCCGCGGATCTCGGCGGCGGTCTTCGCAGGATCAATGATCTGGCCGCAGGAGCAGTCGAGGATGCAGTTGCCTTCGTCGGTGATGTATCGGGAGCCGTCCGGATGCTGACGCAGGCCTGGGTTGAGGCCGAACGCTTCGAGCTTGCGGCGGACGACGGGAAGCGCCATCTGAATGACTTCGACGGGGAGAGGAAAGCGGCCCAGCTGGCGGACCAGCTTGCTGGAGTCGGCGATGACAATGAATTTTTTTGCCGCGCTGGCGACGATCTTCTCGCGCAGCATCGCGCCGCCGCCGCCTTTGATCAGCGCCAGTCCGGGGCCCACTTCATCGGCTCCATCGACGGCCAGGTCCAGCACGGGGGATTCGTCGAAGGTGGTCATGGGGATGGACAGCGATTCGGCGAGTCGCTGGCTGGCGGTGGACGTGGCAATCCCGCGCACCCGGAGACCCTGCTTTACCCGCTCGCCGAGCTCCTGGATGAAGATCGAGGAGGTGGTGCCGCTTCCTAGTCCGAGCAGCATCCCGTCCTCGACAAACTCCAGGGCGCGGCGAGCCGCCATCCGCTTTGCTTCGTCTTGGGTCATGTACTTCCCTGTGGCCCCGCAGAGCCGATTACCTGACTACTTGACTACTTCTTGACCAGCTTCTTGGCGTGGGCGACTACGTTCGCGACGCTGATGCCGAGCTTCTCCAGCACAATTGGCCCTGGAGCCGAGGCCCCGAAGCGATCGATGCCGATGGCAGCTCCGTTGTGGCCGAGGTATTTGTACCATCCCATGGTCGCGCCGGCTTCGACGGAGAGCTTGGGCGTGGCTTCGGGGAAGAGGCCGGCCTTGTACTCGTCGGTCTGCTCGTCGAAGACCTTGAAGCTGGGCATGGAGACGACCGACGCATTGATGCCCGCGGACTTCAGCTCTTCGGCAGCCTTCAGGATGACCGAGACCTCGGAGCCGGTGGCGATCAGGATGATGTCCTTGCCGGAGCCGTCGAGCGCATACGCTCCGTGCTTCACGCCCTCGGCGATTTTGTACTTCTCCGGGTCCAGCACGGGCAGATCCTGCCGGGAGAGAGCCATGAAGCAGGCGGAGTGGCGTTCAAGGGCGAGGCGCCAGCAGGCGGCGGTTTCGTTGGCGTCGGCGGGGCGGAAGTCGGTGAGCTGCGGGATGGCCCGGAGAGCCATCAGGTGCTCGATGGGCTGGTGGGTAGGGCCGTCTTCGCCCATGCCGACGGAGTCGTGGGTGAAGATGTAAAGCGAGTGCGAGGACTGGAGCGCGCCCATACGGAGAGCGGAGCGGCAGTAGTCGGAGAAGGTGAAGAAGGTGGAGCCAAAGGGGATCAGACCACCGTGCGCGGCGATGCCGTTGACCTCGGCCATCATGCCGAACTCGCGGACGCCGAAGAAGACGTTGCGCCCCTTGGGGTCAAGGTGGAAGTTCTCTGAATTCTTGAAGATGGTCATCGTGGAGCTGGTCAGATCGGCGGCGCCGCCGAACAGCTCCGGTACCACCTTGGCGATCGCATTCATCACTGTATTTCCGGCGTTCCGCGTCGCAATCGGCTTGGCATCGGGGCCGCCGGGGAAGACGGGGAGCGATTTCTCCCAGCCCTCGGCCAGCTTCATCGACGTACACCGGTCATACTGCTGCCCCAGCTCAGGGTAGGCCTTCTTGTACTCTTCAAATTTCGTCTGCCACTCCGCGTGGAGCTTCTGTCCCTTCTCCTTCGCCTTCAGCCAGTTCCTGCCTGCCTCTTCCGGCACATAGAAGCTCTTGTCTTCGGGCCAGTCCAGGTTTCTCTTTGTCGCCTTAGTGGCCTCCGGGCCGAGTTCCTTCCCGTGCACCTCCTTCGTACCGGCCTTGGGGCTGCCATAGCCGATCACCGTGTGTACCTTGATCAGCGAGGGCCTGGTCGTCTCCGCCTTCGCCAACTCGATCGCGTTTGTCAGCGCATGCAGGTCATTGCCGTCTGCCACATCCTGCACGTGCCAGTGATAGGCCTCGAAGCGCTTGCCGACGTCCTCGGTAAAGGAGAGGTCGGTGGGGCCGTCGAGCGAGATCAGGTTGTCGTCGTAGAGGACGATCAGCTTGCCGAGCTTGAGGGTGCCGGCGAGCGAGGAGGCCTCGTGCGAGATGCCTTCCATCAGGTCGCCGTCGCCGCAGATGACGTAGGTGTGGTGGTCGACCGGGGTGTGGTTGTCGTGGTTGTAGACGGCGGCGAGGTGCTTCTCGGCAATGGCGAGGCCGACGGCTTCGGCGAAGCCCTGGCCGAGCGGACCCGTGGTGACTTCGACGCCTGGGGTTTCGCCGTACTCGGGATGGCCGGGGGTGTGGGAGCCCCACTGGCGGAACTGCATAAGCTGCTCCATCGGCAGGTCGTAGCCGGAGAGGTGGAGCGCGCCGTACTGAAGGGCGGAGGCGTGGCCGTTCGACAGGACGAAGCGGTCGCGATTGGACCACAGGGGGTCAGAGGGATCGTGCTTCATGAACTGGGTGTAGAGCAGGTAGGCCACGGGAGCCAGGCCGAGCGGTGCGCCGGGGTGGCCGGACTTGGCCTTTTCGACCTGGTCGACGGCGAGGAAGCGAAGGGTGTTGATGGAGAGCTGGTCGAGGTCATGCTGCTTCGAATCGTGTTGATCGCTCATTCTGTTTTCCTTGTCCTATGAAGAGCCGCTGCGCGTGCCGCGGTTTGGGTTTGTTGAGTCGCGTTCGATTGTCCTCACCAGTGTACAAGCGGTGAGCGCATCGGCTTATCGTGCCGGTGGTTCTGCGGACCGCGGCGGAAGGTCAGGCTGCTTTCGCGACGGAGACCTCGATGTCCCTGCCCAGCCAGCGGTCCGGCTTGTCCTGCTCAGGCCATGCCAGGGTAAAAAGGATGCTGCCGGTCTGGCCGGCATCTGTGGGTATATCGGCAAAGAAGCCGGAGAACCCGATAGGGCGCGAGTCGAGATGGAGGGTTGTCTTCCAGTTGTCGCAGGTATAGACCACACGGAAATGGTCGTGGTCGACGATGCGCAGGCTGGCGCCGGCGGGAATCGAGGAGATGGGCCGGCCGGTCTGGAACACCTCGACCTGGCTAGTGAAGGTGCGTTTGCCGGGAGCGACGGCGTAGCGTTCCGCGACAACCGAAATCAGGTCGAAGACGCGGTCGTCGGCTGCGGAGCGGAGCAGCTTGAGGTATTCGGCGTGGGCCCACACGAGGGGCTGCGCGGAGCCGGCGGAGCGGCCGAGACACATTCCCGCGGACGGCAGGTCCGCCTGATCCCAGATCTGCTCGGGTAGCATGCCGCCGATGGAGCTGAATTTTTCCATGGCGGCGATGCGGGGCGCGAAGTCTTTGCCCGCCGCCAGTTCGTAGTGGCCGCGTTCACCGGTCAGGATAGGCCATGCGCGTCCCTGGCCCCATCCCTCATAAGCGCCGCCATCCTTTTTCTGGCCGTAGCCGTCGTGGTTGTAGCGTCGCCAGCAGGCCCCGTAGGGCGTTTCGACCTTCAGACAGTGATCGACGACCTTCAGCGAATCGACGATAAGCGGATCGTCGGCGCGCCGGATGCCGTACCGCACCAGCTCCAGAAAGCCTGCGTCTACGATCTCGCGCGCCTCGAAGACATCTTTTTCGCCGGGAGCGCGATTGTTGATCAGGAGCGAGCCCGGGGGAACTTTGTCGTTGTGATACGGCTCGCCGGCGGCTGGCGGCCGGATGCGCATGTAATGCCGCTTGATTTCCGGGAGCAGGACGCCTTCCGAGGTCGTGGTCCACTCGTCCAGATGCGCTTCGATCCAGTCGGCATAGGACTCGAAAAAGGCTCCTAGTTCAGCGGCCTGGCGCGAGCGGACGATGTCGGCAGCGCAGATGAGGCCGGAGATGACCACGGCGAGGGTGGAAGGCGAATAGCCCGCCGTCTCTTCCCAGCGCTCCTCCTGGGTGATGGGAGCGTAGCGGACCAGGAATGCGGCGGCGCGTTCGACAAAGGCAAGCACGTCGAAATCCCTGAGTCCGTCCTGCTTCCACAGACGCCACGCGAGGATGATCGGATAGGCGACCTCGTCGAGCTGCATGGCATTCCAGTACGGGGTGCCATCGATCCAGAAGTTCTGAGCGAAGCTGCCGTCGGGCTGTTGCGTACAGGCCAGGTACACCAGCGCGCGGAGGGCGGTATCGGTGCGTCCGCAGGCGAGCAGGGCAGTCGCGGTCTGGACCATGTCGCGGGTCCAGACGAGATGGTAGCCGCCCAGGTCGGCGTCGCCCTTGGAGGCTCCCCACGGGATAGAGGCGGATGCGATAAAGGCGCCCGAGAAGGTCTTGTCCTCATGGGTGAGCAGGACGTTCTGGCTGATGTGCCCGAGGATGCCCTTATCGCTTGACGGGGGCGTGAGATCGGCTGGGAAGGAAGAGCGGCCCCATTGCAGGATGAAGCGCGCGGCGTGCTCCTGGTAGGGCGTGGCGAGGGTCTGCCTCAGTTGGGCAATGGCGGAGTGGTGGCCGTCGCCGAAGGACAGGGCAATGGTGAACTCACGATGCGCCGCCACGTCGATCTCGCCCGTGACGGCTATGTTGCCATCGAGCGCCTGGCCGAACTGCCAGCTCATGCGCATGTCCTGGGTCAGGTTCTGAAAGCCGTCGCTCGAGCCCACGTAACCGCAGGAGGAGCGCGAGAAGCCGCAGGATGCCCCCATGGCGAGCGAGGTGTCGTCCTTCCAGGCGAGCAGGCAGCGCTGCCCGGCTACGTCGATCGAACGCGCGGAGTTGCCGGCGCCCCCGCCATTGAGATGCGGCGCCATCAAGGCATAGCACTTCAGCCGCGACAGGACCGCCTCATCACCGGTGATCTTGACGTTCATCAGGACGACAGGATGGTGGGGGTCGGTGAGGAACTCCTTGGTGACGGTGTAGCGGCCCTGCGGATCGTTCGCGGTGACGCGGACCGCCGGGGCGCCGGCGTCGATGTAGCGGAAGTCGTATACGAAGTCGCGCTTCTCTTCGTGGAAGAAGGTCTCGCCGTCGCTGAAGAGAAGCTCCATGTCACGGGTCTGCGGACGGTCGATGGTGGGGTAGTAAATCTCGTTCAGCGTGCCGTGCGAAACCGTAAACCAGACGCGGCTGGATGCGGCATAGGCAGTGGAGACGGCGTCTTTCTGGCTTGAGGTCCAGCGGGGTTCAAGCCCGGGCGCGCCAAAGGCCGGACCGTCGTCGTCGAGCCAGCGGTAGGTTGCGGTGAGATCGCTCATTTCATTCATTAGAGCGCAAAAGCCGGCAACGGTTCCAAACCGCGCGGAAAAGAATAGTGAAAAACCCGGGTGCGCTATGATCCGGAGGTGCCGGAACGCGCTGGGCCTGCGAGTGCATCGCGGACAGCCTGGATGGCATCGAAGATAATTGACCGGTCAGGGTGCCTCCTGTTGTCTTGATGGTGACCCTCTGGCTTCCGTAAAAAGATGACAGGAGATTCAATATGGCTTACGAACTACCCCCTTTGCCTTACGACTATGCGGCGCTTGAGCCCTTCATCGACGAAGCGACGATGAAGCTGCACCATGACAAACACCACCAGGCGTATGTAACGAACCTGAACAACGCGGTCGAAAAGCACGCGGAGCTGGGCAAGAAGTCGCCCGAGGAGTTGCTGAAGAATCTCGACAGCGTACCGGAGGATGTGCGCGCCGTGGTTCGCAATAACGGCGGCGGCCATGTGAACCACACCATGTTCTGGCAGATCATGAAGCCGAATGGCGGCGGAGAGCCGAGCGGCGACATCGCGGAGCAGATTAAGTCGGACTTCGGCTCTTTCGAGGACTTCAAGAAGCTGTTCAACGAGACGACGGCGAAACAGTTCGGCTCCGGCTGGGGCTGGCTGGTGTTCGATGGCGGCAAGCTGAAGGTGATTACGACCCCGAATCAGGACAGTCCGATCTCGCAGGGCCACTACCCGATTCTGGGCAACGACGTCTGGGAGCATGCGTACTATCTCAAGTACCAGAACAAGCGTCCGGACTACCTTGCCGCGTGGTGGAACACGGTGAACTGGGATGAGATCGGCAAGCGCTTCGCTACGGCAAAATCCGCCAAGAAATAAGCCATGGTACCAAGCCAGGAGGGTCGCTCGATGCAGTGAATCGATGCGGCCCTCTTGTTGTATACAGCCGATATGGCTGTGAAATCATGCAAGACCTGCTACCTGCATCCTGATAGAACAACGTGATGCCTCTATCCCATCAGTTCGCGTACCTTCTGCTGCTTGCATTGCCAGTGGCCTGCATCTCCTGGACCGTGACCCATGAAGAAGTCTTCCGGGAGCCGAGAGATTTCTGCAAGGACCGCTCGCAAAAAAAAGGTCCGCTGCCGGTACGCAAATTCTTCTACCTGTTCACATGCGAATATTGCTTCTCCCATTATGTGACGTTGTTTTTTCTCATCATCACGCGCTTCACCATGCTTTATGAAGGCTGGCGCGGATACCTCATCTCGTGGTTTGCGCTGGTCTGGATCGCGAATGTCTATATGAGCATCTTCAACCGGCTGCGGCTCGAGATCAAACACGAGAATGTTGTCATCGCGAAGGACGAAGCCGTCAAGAAACAGGTTGAATCGGAGCTCTAACCGCAGAATCGCAACCAGGTAGTCGCCCCAGCTTTACGAACAGGCTTCACGCTCCAATCACTTGCTTCCTGTGGTTCCGGGAGTAGTGCCGGTGTCGCCTGGAGCAGACGGGCTGAGATGCCCCTGCCGGTTTTCAGGCGTATTGGAGCTGACCGTGGCCTTCCCTTGACCTGCCGTCCCAGGATTGTCGCCGCGCGGGCCGGATGGTTCGACGGCCGGCTGTTTCTCCGACTTGCCGGCGTTCGATTTTTCGCTGTGCGCGCTGGTGTCCTGCTGGGGTTTCTCTGGAGTCATGTGCTGATCCTCTCGACCGCTTCAGGTTGTTATGACTTCGGGGAGGTTTGCGGAGTTGTCCTCAAGCGGATTTTGCGGGTGGCACCCGTATCTGTAGGCTAGGAGGGCAGGTGTTCGCGTGAACTCTGCGGAGGCAAGAGGGAACGGCATGGATTCGAATCGGCAGGCGAAGCGGTGGGATGAAGATCGAACGCAGTGCATCCTCGTCACCGGCGGGGCTGGATTTATCGGAAGCAACTTTGTGCTGGATTGGTTGGAAACGGGTGGCGGGCCGGTGGTGAATCTGGACAAGCTGACCTATGCCGGGAATCCGGCGAACCTTCTGCCGGTAGGGCAGAACCCGGCGTATACGTTTGTGCAGGGCGATATCTGCGATGCGGAGCTGGTGGCTGAGCTGCTGCGGACGCACAGGCCAGGGGCCGTCGTCCACTTTGCGGCGGAGAGCCATGTGGACCGCTCGATCGCGGGGCCGGAGGCATTTCTGCGGACCAACATCGATGGGACGTTTACGCTGCTCCAGGCCGCAAGGGGATACTACGACTCGCTGGTGGGAGAGGAGCGCGAGCGGTTCCGGTTCGTGCATGTCTCGACCGACGAGGTGTATGGGACGCTGCTTCCGGACGATCCGGCGTTCCACGAACAGACTCCGTATGCGCCGAACAGTCCATATGCGGCTTCGAAGGCGGCATCCGATCACCTGGTGCGGGCCTGGGTGCATACCTATGGGCTGCCGGCGATCATTACGAACTGCTCCAACAACTATGGGCCGTACCAGTTCCCGGAGAAGCTGATTCCGCTGATGATCGCGAACGCCCTGGGGGGCAAAAGCCTGCCGGTGTATGGCGATGGCCAGCAGGTGCGCGACTGGCTGTACGTGGTGGACCACTGCCGCGCGTTGCGGACGGTGCTGGAGCGGGGCCGGGTGGGCGAGACGTACAACGTAGGCGGGGGAAATCAGCGGAGCAACCTGGAGGTGGTGACGACCGTGTGCGGGCTGCTGGATGAGCTTGTGCCGGGTTCGAAGTGCAGACCGCACAAGCAACTTGTCACCTACGTCACCGACAGGCCCGGGCATGACCGGCGGTATGCGATCGACGCGCGCAAGCTGGAGGGCGAGCTCGGGTGGAGCGCGCAGGAGAGCTTCGAGACGGGGTTGCGGAAGACGGTGGAGTGGTATCTGGCGAATGCGTCGTGGGTCCAGGGTGTGACGAGCGGAGCGTATCAGCATTGGATGGAGCAGAACTACTCCAGACGTGATGCCGGGCGGGAGATCGTTGCCGCCGGGGAGGGTTCGCGTTGAAGGGGATACTTCTCGCGGGCGGCTCGGGGACGAGGCTCCATCCGGTGACGCAGGCAATGTCGAAACAACTGCTGCCGGTATACGACAAGCCCATGGTCTACTACCCGCTCTCGGTGCTGCTGCTGGCGGGAATCCGGGAAATCCTGGTGATCTCGACGCCGGAGGATACGCCGCGGTTTCAGCAACTGCTGGGCGCGGGAGAGCAGTGGGGCATAACGCTGAAGTACGCCGTGCAGCCGTCGCCCGATGGGTTGGCGCAGGCGTTCCTGATCGGCAGGGAGTTTCTCGCCGGGGAGGGCTGCTGCCTCGTCCTTGGGGACAACATCTTCTACGGCCATGACTTTGCCAGGACCCTGCAGGCGGCGGCGGCCAACCGGGATGGCGCGACCGTATTTGCGTATCCGGTGCTCGACCCGGAGCGGTATGGGGTGGTGGAGTTCGACGAGCAGCGGAGGGCAGTCTCGATCGAAGAGAAGCCGCTCAAGCCGAAGTCGCGGTATGCGGTGACCGGGGTCTACTTCTACGACGCGCAGGTGGTGGGGATCGCCGAGGGCCTGAAGCCGTCGCCCCGGGGTGAGCTGGAGATTACCGATGTGAACCGGTGGTATCTGGAGCGCGGACAGCTTCGGACCCAGGTGCTGGGGCGCGGGATCGCGTGGCTGGATACGGGAACGCATGACTCTCTGCTGGACGCCGCGATGTTCATCCATACGATCGAGAAGAGGCAGGGGCTGAAGGTGGCCTGTCCCGAGGAGATCGTGTACCGGCTGGGGTATATCGATGCGGGACAACTGCGCGCGCTGGCGGCGAAGATTGCGAAGAGCAGCTATGGACAGTACCTGCTGCGTGTGCTCGAAGAGACGGTGTATTGAGAAGCTTTGAGCGGTGAGCTTTGGGCTGTGAGGTTTTGGGGCGCATGAAGATACTTTTGACGGGGGTTTCGGGGCAGATCGGGGGGGAGTTACTGCCGCTGCTGCAGAGGTTGGGCGAAGTGGTTGCCCCAAGGCGCGGAGAGATGGACCTCGGAAACCCTTCAGCGGTGCGGAAGATGGTTCGTGCGGTGCGGCCGCGGTGGATTGTGAATCCCGGGGCCTACACGGCGGTCGATAAGGCGGAGAGTGAGCCGGAGCTGGCGTATGCGGTCAACTGCGAGGCCGTGAAGGCGATGGGGGAGGAGGCGAAGGCGATCGGTGCCGGAGTAATCCATTTTTCGACCGACTATGTCTTCGACGGTTTGGGGACTGCGCCTTACCGCGAGACGGATGCGACCGGGCCGGTCAGTGTGTATGGCGCGAGTAAGCTGGCAGGGGAGAAGGCGTTGGCGGAGAGTGGCGCGGGACACCTGATCTTTCGGACGAGCTGGGTGTATGGCTCGCGCGGGAAGAATTTTCTGCTGACGATGTTGAAGCTGGCGCGAGAGCGTGAGGTGGTGCGGGTGGTAGGGGACCAGCATGGCGCGCCGACGTGGAGCAGGGACCTGGCTGGGCTGGCGTTGCAGGCGGTTTCGCAGTGCGAAGCGAGGGCTCAGGGGCGGCGCCCTGACGAGGTACTGGCGGGGTTTGGCGGGGTTTATCACGCTGCCGGAGCCGGTGAGACCACCTGGTTCGGGTTTGCGGAAGAGGCGGTGCGGCTACGGAGACAGACGGAGCCGGGGGTACGGTTTGCCACGATCCAGGCGATATCCACGGCGGAGTACCCCACTGCGGCGAAGCGCCCGGCTAATTCCAGGCTGGATTGCAGCAAGCTGGCAGGGCGCTTTGGATGGAGGGCCAGGCCGTGGCAGGAATCGCTGCACGTAGTGCTGGGTGAGACAAGCCGGGAACAGGCTGAGGAGGGTGCGCGTGGCCTGTGAGCGAGCGTTGTTTCTGGATCGCGATGGCGTAGTGAACGAAGAGGTGGGCTACCTGCACCGGGTTGAGGAGGTCCGCTTCGTCGACGGGATCTTCTCGTTGTGCAGGACCGCGGCGCGGCTGGGCTATCGGTTGATAGTAGTCACGAACCAGGCTGGAATTGCGCGGGGATTCTACTCCGAGGTTGATTTCGAGGTGCTGATGGAATTCATGCGGCGCGCGCTGCGGGCAGAAGGGGTGAAGCTGGATGCGGTGTATTTCTGCCCGTTTCATCCGGAGCACGGGGTGGGGGCGTACCGACGGGAGCATGAGGACAGGAAGCCCGGGACCGGCATGCTTCGCCGCGGTGCAACGGAGTTCGGGGTGGAGTTGAGCGAGAGCGTTATGGTGGGGGATAGGTGCTCGGATGTGGCGGCGGCGAATACGGCCGGACTGCGGCAAGCATTTCTGGTCCATGGAACGGAAAAGGACGTCTGCGGCGGGGCGTATCTCGCGGTGCGGACGCTTGCCGAGGTGGAGCGGTGGCTGGTCGAGAGAGGGTGAAAGACATCGACCGCGGATTGTCACTGATGTTCGCGGATTGCGGGCGGTTCTCCCCCGTGTACATCCGACCAACGGGAGGACCTATGCAGCCGATGTGGTCAAGATGTGGTCAAGAAGACCGTTACATAAGTCACGAAGTGACCGCCCTCCGTGCAGGAGGCCCGTCCGGCAGGACGCCTTTGCGGTGTATACCCAAGGCGCCGGCAAAGGCGAAATGCCGGGGTGGTCTCGACTCGCTATTTGGAATCGGGGAGTTCCGCTTCGGCGAAGGGTCTCCCCAGAGCATCCTTTGCGCTGATCGAAGGTGCAGCTCCGTTCAGCGCGTCGAGCGGCCACGCGATGTTGAGCGTGGGATCGTTCCAGAGGATGGTGCGTTCGCCTGCGGGGTGGTAAAGGTCGGTGGTCTTGTAGAGAACCTCGGCGCTGGCTGACAGGACGAGGAAGCCGTGGGCGAAGCCTTCGGGGATCCAGAGGAGCTGCAGGACGTCTTCCGGCGCCGTCGCTTTCAGGTGAAATCCCGCCCATTTCCCGAAGTCCGGTGACTGGGGTCGCAGGTCGACCGCTACATCCCAGATGTGGCCGGAGAGGACGCGGACCAGCTTGCCCTGCGGCTTGCCAAGCTGATAGTGCAGCCCGCGCAGCACGCCGCGGGTGGAGAAGGACTGGTTGTCCTGGACGAAGCAGGTGGGCAGGCCGGCAGCGGCAAAGGTCGATTGGTTGAATACTTCCGCGAACCAGCCGCGACTATCCCCGAAACGTTGGGGTTGAAGCAGTTTGACGTCACGAAGAGCGGTTTGTTGAACCTGCATCCCACTAGTCTAGTTCGGAGAGAGGATCACGTTGTACTGTTAGATTCCGAAATGAAACGCGGGGAGGCAACCTCGATCAAGGTTTCTGTATCGTGATAGTGTTTCAGGCACGTACACTCAAGCAGGAAAAGGCCTTCCAGCGGGTTCCGCCACCCTGCCGGTCGAGAAGCAGACAGGCGAGGAGGAAAAGAAATCGACGGTGCTACTCCCTATTCTGTACAGTGGTGCCCGGTTCAAGGCAGGAGCAGAAGAGGCCGTTGACGTACACGTGAAAATAACCCGTACTGACGGTGCGATGCAGGATGGCGCGGCGCACCGGAGGGTACAGACACAGGATCTGGATGCAGGCTGAGTATCAATCTCCCGAATCGCGAGCCGCGGCTATCGAGGAGTCTTATCCATACACCCGGACGGAGGCCGAAAGGTCTGCGCGGTCGCGACGGTCGGTGGGTACGCCGTCCGGCTACTTCCGCTACAGAATCGTCAAACGCTGCTTCGACGTGCTGCTGGTCCTGCTCTCGATGCCGGTCACGCTTCCTATCTTCGGGATCGTCGGGGCGCTAGTGGTGATGAGTTCGCCGGGTCCGGTGTTCTATTCACATCGGCGGATCCGCCGGGGTGGCGCGTTTTTTTCAATGTGGAAATTCCGCACCATGTGTGTCAACTCGGGTGAGGTGCTGGAGCAGTACCTGGCGAAGCATCCCGAGGCGCGGGCGGAGTGGAACAGGACGCACAAACTTCGAGTCGATCCTCGGATTACGCCCATCGGCGCCTTTCTGAGGAGGTCGAGCCTGGATGAGCTGCCGCAACTGTGGAACGTGCTGATGGGGCAGATGAGCCTGGTGGGTCCAAGGCCCATCGTAGCCGCGGAGGTCGAGAAGTACGGCGACTGCTTCAGCTGCTACTGCCGGGTGAAGCCGGGTTTGACCGGTTTGTGGCAGGTCTCAGGACGCAGCTCCGTGAGTTATGAGGAGCGGGTAGCGCTGGATTGCCGGTATGTGGGGCAATGGTCCCTGCTAGCCGATATCAAAATCCTCTCTCGGACGTTTGCTTCGGTGATGAATCAGGATGGGGCGTTCTGAAGCTGAAAGCTTGCCGCCGATTTGCACCGATGACAGCGATTTCGAAGACGTTCGACCGCATTTGTGCGATTCAACAGATTGAAGCGAAGGCAATTGAGAGCAGGCAGATGCTTTGCTTGGGGGTTAGTTGATGCCGCTCGAAGGGATGCGCGATCTGCTAAAAGGCTCGCTGGGGAGGAGCTTGCGCGGGCTGCAGGAGGTGGACAGGCTGGCGGCGGCGTGGCCGGTTGCGTGCGGTGCAGCCATGGCCGAGCGCGGTGCGGTGGTGGGATACGCGGATGGCGTCGTACGGGTAGAGGTTGCGGATGAGGCGTGGCTGCGCCAGATGATGAGTATGCGGGGCCAGCTTGCCGGTCAGATGGCGCGCATCGCCGGGGTGAAGGTGACCGAGATACACTTTGAGAGTAAGAGGAACAGAGGGAACCAAGGGAAATGACGGAGCAGGCGGGAGTCACGATCGAAGATGTGCGGCGGGTGGCGGAGTTGGCCAGCCTGGAGCTGACCGCGGCGGAGGAGCCCGACATGCAGCGGAATCTAAACGCGATTCTGGGGCACATCGCGCAATTGAATGAGCTCGATACGGCAGGGGTGCCGGCCATGGCGCAGGTGGGAGAGATGCTGGGCGAGATGTTCGGCGGCGCTGCGCAGGATCGCGGGGAGACGCTGCGTACGGATGAAGTACGGCCGTCGCTGGACCGGGCCCTCGTGATGGCGTCGGCGCCCGAAACAGATGGCAGGTTTTTCAAGGTTCCGAAGGTGATCGAACGGTGAGCGCGAAGGAAATCAATACGCAGGTCCCGATGAGTTTAAAAGGCTCGACGAGTTTGAAAGGTTTGACGATCGATGCGGCGCGGGCGGGCGTGGCTTCGGGTGAGACCACGGCGACTGCGCTGGCGGAGCTGCACTATGACCGTATCGCTTCCGAGGACGGGAAAATCAACAGCTTTCTGGCGCTGAGCCGGGAGCGGGCGATGGCGCAGGCGGAGAAGATCGATGCGATGGCCTTAAAGGGCGAGTTGCTGCCGCCGCTGGCTGGGGTTCCGGTGGGTATCAAAGACGTGCTGGCGATGCAGGGCGCTCCGGCTACGGCAGGGTCGCTGATTCTAAAGGGATACCGGCCCCCTTACGATGCCACCGCGGTGACGAAGCTGGAGGCGGCGGGGGCGGTTCTGCTGGGCAAACTGAACTGCGACGAGTTTGCGATGGGTTCCTCGAATGAGAACTCGGCGTATGGTCCGGTGTTGAATCCAAAGGCTTTGGATCGGGTTCCGGGCGGTTCGAGCGGAGGTTCGGCGGCGGCGGTGGCGGCAGATTTCGCGGTCGCCACGCTGGGAACCGATACCGGGGGGTCGATACGGCAGCCGGCGGCTTTTTGTGGTGTGGTGGGTGTGTTGCCGACGTATGGGCGGGTGAGCCGGTATGGGCTGATTGCGTTTGCCTCTTCGCTGGACCGCGTGGGGCCGCTGACCAAATCGGTGAAGGACGCCGCGACCGTGCTGCAAGTGATTGCAGGCAAAGACGTTATGGATGCCACCTCGTCAGCCAAGCCGGTGGACGACTATGCCGGCGGGCTGTCCCGGCCGGTGGAGGGGCTGAAGGTCGGGGTGCCGGAGGAGTACTTCGGCGAGGGGCTCGATCCGGAGATCCGGGCTGCAATCGACAGTGCATTGGATGGACTGAAGATGGCCGGATGCGTGGTAAAGCCGGTAAGTTTGCCGCACACAAAATACGCGATCCCGACCTACTATGTGATCGCGACGGCGGAGGCCTCGTCGAACCTGTCGCGCTTCGATGGGGTGAGGTTCGGGCTCAGGGCGGAGGAGGCGAAGACGCTTTCGGCGATGTTCCGCAAGACTCGCGACGCCGGCTTCGGCCCGGAGGTGAAGCGGCGCATCCTGCTGGGGACCTATGCCCTGAGTGCCGGCTACTACGACGCGTACTACCGGAAGGCCCAGCAGGTGAGAACGCTGCTGACGAGGGACTTCCTGAAGGCCTTCGCGGAGGTGGACGTCCTGGTGTCGCCGGTGACCCCTACTCCGGCGTTCCGGCTGGGCGAGAAGACCGACGACCCGGTGAAGATGTACCTGGAGGATATCTACTCGGTGGCGGCGAGCCTGGCGGGAATCTGCGCCGCTTCGGTGCCGTGCGGGGAGACCAAAGACGGACTGCCGATCGGGGTGCAGGTGATGGGCAGGCACTTCGATGAGGCGACCATGCTCCGGGTGGCGTATGCGGTGGAGACGCAGCTTGCAAAGGGGTAACGATGCCGTTTCCGGTCTAATCCAGCGATCCGGCGTTCATGGTCTGCGCGCGCCTGCATCCGGTATGCTGGAAGCACGACTTCAGGTGCGTGTTCGGGCAGCGGCGCGGGGCGTCGCGCGGGTTCCGGCTGCGGCTGAAGCGAGCGGGTTTGAAGCGTAATCGGATGTATGAGGATGACAGCAGATGCAGTTTGGTAGCTCCCCCATGACCTTGAAGATTGCATGTGTGCTTGTGCTTACCGGTTTTGCCGCGGGCATGTTGCACGCCCAGACCACCCAGCAGTTGACCCAGTCCCTGGGGACCGATGCGACGCAATCCTCCTGTAACCCAACCGATCCGTCCTGCCAGACAACGAACGACCAGGATAACTATCAGAGGCGCAATACCTACCCTGGCGATCAGCAGAACCCTCAAGGCGCCGTTCTCCAGCCCGGGCAGCAGGGTAACCCGAACTCCCTCAACTCGAACCGCATGCAGCAGCTTCAGCTGCAGCGGGAGCAGGAGTTGAACCGGATCGCTCGCCAGCCGCTGGAGCCGCCGACGGAGTTTCAGCAACTGGTAGCCAATTCCATCGGCAAGATGCTGCCGATCTATGGCGCGAAGCTGTTCCGCAATCCTCCTTCGACCTTTGCCCCGTTGGACATGGTGCCGGTGACGCCGGAGTACGTGGTGGGGCCGGGCGATGAGCTGCTGATCCAGGTGTGGGGGCAGGTGACGCTGAATGGCCGGTTTACGGTGGACCGGGCGGGCAACATCTATATCCCGCAGGTTGGCACGATACGGGTCGCCGGGCTGTCCTTCGGCCAGATGCAGGCCTACCTGAAGAGCCAGATGAGCAAGACGTTCCGCAACTTCGACCTGAATGTGAACATGGGCCAGTTGCGTTCGATCCAGGTGTTTGTGGTGGGGCAGGCGCAGCGTCCGGGAAGCTATACGATCAGCTCGTTGAGCACGTTGATCAATGCGCTGTTCGTGACAGGGGGGCCTACCCCGCAGGGCAGTCTCAGGCACATCCAGTTGAAGCGCGGCGGCAGTGTGGTCGTCGACTTCGACCTGTACGACCTGCTCGAACGCGGCGACAAGTCGAACGACGTGCAGTTGCTGCCGGGCGACGTCATCTACATTCCGCCGGTGGGGCCGCAGGTTGCCGTGGCGGGAAATGTGAAGACGCCGGCTATTTATGAATTGAGGTCTGCCGCGTCTTCCACGGTAGCGGATGTGATCGGGCTTGCGGCCGGTGTGACGAATGTGGCTTCGATCGAGAGCGTGCGGCTGGAGCGGCTGGATGAGCACCGGGTACGCAGTGTGGAGCAGATCTCGCTGACCGGCGATGGCGGATTGACGGTGCTGCGGGACGGCGACCTGCTGGAGCTGGATGCCGTCGTCGACCGGTACAAGGATGCCGTGACGCTGCGCGGAAATGTGGCGAACCCGGGCCGGTACACCTGGAAGCCGGGAATGCGCGTCCATGACCTGTTTCCGGATAAAGATGCGCTGATCACGCGAGACTACTGGTTGAAGCGGAGCCAGTTGGGTCAACCGACGTTGACGTATGTCCCGACCTGTCTTCCGAACACGCCGTACGGCATTCCCGACCTGCGCTACGGCGTTCCGGTAGGCGAAGGGGGAGATGATTCGATCTGGCAGTACGGTTCGGCAAAGAACCCTGAGCTGGTGGGATTGACCTACCATGGCCAGGACCCGAGGTTCGTACGGCAACAGAGCATCGCAAACAGCAACGGCCGGATGGACGGCCCGCAGACCGATGGCGGATTGGACTGCGATGCACAGAACCAGGTGCGGGCTCTGACCGCCGTGAATGGGCCGGGGAACGAGTCCGGGAACGGGGTTGGAACCGGGAATGCCAACGACCGGTACTCTTCGACGCCTTCGCCCTCGAACCAGGGGGCGAATGGAGTTGCAGGCAATGGGCAGCAGCAACAGCAACAGTTTTCCGGCGCATCCGATCGCGTCAGCGCGGCCAATGCCAGTGTCTCCGGGTCTACCGGGCGCTTTCTGCCGCGCAACGATGTAAGGATGGACGAGCCGGACATCGACTGGAGCTACGCGGTGGTGGAACGGCAGAGCAAGGAGGACCTGACCACCTCGCTGGTGCCGTTCAACCTGGGACGCGTCGTTCTGCAGGGAGATGCGACGCAGAATGTGGAGCTGCGGCCCGGGGATGTGGTGACCGTGTTCTCGACCGCGGATATCCATGTGCCGCAGTCGCAGCAGACGAAGTTCGTCCGGCTGGAGGGCGAGTTTGCCTCATCGGGCGTGTACAGCGTACTGCCGGGCGAGACGCTGCGGCAACTGGTGCGCCGGGCCGGAGGATTGACGCCCGAGGCCTACCTGTACGGGTCTGAGTTCACGCGTGAGTCGACCCGGCGGGTACAACAGCAGAGATTGACGGAGTACGTCGACCAGATCGAGCTGCAGGCGAGCACGAACGCAGCCGCCAGCGCCAATCGTTCCATCAGCCCGCAGGATACCGCTGCGGCGGCGGCGGCCCAGGCGCAGAACCAGGGCATTGTGAGCCGTCTTCGGCAGGCGCAGGCGACCGGGCGTATCGTCCTGAATCTGCCGCCGGATAGCCACGACCTCTCGGAGCTTCCGGATATCCCGCTCGAAAATGGCGACCGGTTCATCGTGCCGCGCGTGCCCTTGACGGTGAGCGTGGACGGAGCGGTGTACAACCAGAATTCGTTCATCTTCGATCCGCACCGCCGGGTAGGAGGCTATGTGCGGCTGGCCGGCGGCGCAACGCGCGACTCCGACAAGAGCCGCGCCTATGTGATTCGCGCCGACGGATCGGTGATCAGCAAGCAGTACAGCTCCTCGGCGCTGCGCGGAAACGGGTTCGATTCGCTGCGGCTGAATCCGGGCGATACGGTGGTCGTTCCACTGGATCTGAATAAAGGATCAGGGCTGCGTCTGCTGGTCGATATAGCGACGATCGTCGGGCAGTTCGGTATTGCGATCGCGGCGGCAAACCTGGTGTTGTGATCCGTGCTGTGATGTGTGCGAAACAGACGGAGTTCACCCAGGCTTACCACCGATTTACGCCGATGGGACCGATCAAAGGCGATAAAGCTCGACCGCGGATTGGCGCGGATAAGCACGTATAAAAACGTAAAAGGGATAAAGGACGGGTAAGAGTTATTCGATGTGCGCCGGTGTTGGTCCCGACCAACGGCGGGCCTATGCAGCAGATGTGTCAAGACCGTCCGGCAGGACCGCTTTACGGTGTCTATCCACCTGAAATCCGCCCTACGATCGAGGGCGCTTCCATGCCGCACTCAGTGCAGCGAGCCTGGGACCATCCTCTGGATCGCTGCGCATGGTGTCCAATGCCGCTCGCGTCCAGACGATGAAACAGGCGAAGATGAAGCCGAGCAGCGTGAACACGATAACCAGAATCGTGCGCTGGGGGAAGGAGCGCTTATCCGGCGGAATGGCGACGTCGATGACTTGAAAGACCGTGCCCTGCTTGGCTTCGTCCAGCTTTGCCAACTGGAACTGGGTGGCGAGGGCCTGAAAGATGGTCTCCCGGTACTTCACCTCTCGGAGCTTGCGTACATAGTCCAATGCAGCCGCCGGCACTTTGCCCTTGGGGACGAAGAGGTCCGACTCGCTACCGGTATTGCCCGTAAGCTGGCTCAACTGGCTGCGCAGCTCCGCAATCTGCCGCTTTACGATCACCACTTCTGGATTGTTCTCGGTGGCGAAGGAGGACATGGCCTGCAACTGGACCTCTTTCGCGGTAATCTGACCCTGAATCGTAGCGGCGGATTCCATCATGACCCGCGACTGGCTGTCGGGCTGAATCATGCCGGTCGTCAGCTCGGTCTTCTTCAGGTCCTGCTCGGCTTCGGAGAGGTTGTTCTTGGCCTCTTCCAACTGGCGGTCGAAGAAGACCCTGCGCTGGCCGGCCTCGGTCGTGGCAACTGCGGAAGCGAGCTTTTGAAACTCCGCGACATACGTGTTGGTCATCACAGATGCCTGTTCCGGCGTGGGGGCATCGACAGTAACGCGGATAATGCCGTCCTTGAGTCCTGCTACTGCAGTGCTTCGCTTTTCGAAGATCTTGCGCGCATCCGACAATTTCTTAGCGTGATAAGCCTTCATCAGGTCGAATTGCCTGATCATGGCATCCTCGACGGTGCGGCTTTGAAACATGGCGACATACATGTCCGTCTGGTTCTTAATCCCTAAGCTCGAACCGGCAAGCGCAGCGAGCCCCTGGCCTCCTGCCATTTGGGAGAGAAAAGCTCCTGGACTGGTGGATTGTTGGGGCGGCAGAATTGACGAAGCCCCGGTGTACCGCTGCGGCAGCAGCATGGAGATGATGGCGGTAAGAATGGCTGCGCCGAATGTTGTCCAGAAGATAAATCGACGTCTGCGGGCCAGCAGAATCAATAAATCCAACGCATTCCACCCCGGCTCCGCTGGCGCTGAGAGTCTGGTTGATGTCTTTTCGATGTCTGTCAGGTCGGTAATCATCAATTCACGGCTTCCGGCGAGACGACGCAGACTTCATCCGAATGCCTCATACTATGGTAAATGGAGACGAAGTGGTTACACCAGAGCATAATCCATAGCACTCTCGCCGTGCGCGATGACGGGCCTCAGGCATTCGTCCAAAGTCCTCCGGGTTGTGCTTGTTCGAACTGCTCCGCTCGAGTCGCGAGGCGGAGAGCGGCATGAGGATGCGGATCGCACGGCCGGTTCTGCTGAATCACGTCTTCTCGCCATACGGGATAAGCATCCTTTCAACCTGTGTCTTCCTCCTTGCATGGTTTTTCCCGCCAAAGCTCTACAGCAGCCTGATGTACGAGCCCGACTTGATGTTTCTCGATCCGGCGACTCTGTTGTTGTTTCTGTTGAGTGTTGCCGGCTTCTGGATCGGTCTTCTATTGATCGACTTTCTGTTTCCGGCACCGGCGCTGCTTGATTCGGTCCAGCCCCCTGTCAAGCTAAGAAATCTCTCACTACTTTTTCCGCTGATTCTGACAACCCTGGCGACCGTTTTTGTGGGGCTGCAGGTTTACCGTAACTCACCGAACATCGTGATCCTCCTGCTTTCACAGCAAGGGGATGCGGCCAAAGAACAGATTCTTAACAGCGAGGCCATCGTGGGGGCCCTTGGCTGGGCTTCTATCATGCAGATCAGTGTTCTCTGGTGGACCTACTGGATGTTGAGTCGTTCCAGACCATCGGGGCCGAGGAGGTTTCGCGAGCGCCGATTTTTTTCGTGGTTTGTGTTGAGTATTGGACTGCTCGTCCAGATCGCCCTCTGCACGATTAGGGTCTCAAGAGCCGATCTGATGCCGGTGCTCGGTGGCTTCGGCGTTCTCTACATGATTCTCAAGCTGCAGGATGGCAAGCTGAAGACAGGTGATCTGTTTCGCTATCTGATCTACCTGTTAGGTTCAGTGATGCTGCTGTTCTCTTTGTTCGCGATCCTGCGGGGAGCTACGGACATTTCAGGCGCGTTGGGATCTCTTATGGGATATACGCTGGCCTCCTATAACAGGCTGACTGCGATAATCTCAGGAAAGATGCACTATCCCTACGGCGGCCACGGCGTCTATCTCTCGGATTTTCTGGCCTACAACAAATCGTTCAACGACATCATTCCGCTGAAGGAAATCATGGGGTGGCCGAACTACCTGGAGTTATGGAACGCGGATTTTCTTGCTCCTGAGCGGGCCGGTCTACGATACGACCTTATCTGGTCTGGAACCTTTGGTTATCTCTTTTCAGACTTCGGATGGGCTACTCCTCTCGTCCTCATCTGTTACGGAATCATCTACGGAACTGTATGGAGGCTTGCACGCGCAGGCAGCACCCTGGGAATCGCTCTCTATCCCTGGTTTGCCTTCAATGCGCTTTGCTGGTTCTCTTCCAACGTAGTCTTCGATTTCAAGGTTGTGTTTTTTACCGCGGCAGGACTTCTGCTTACCGCTTATCAGAAGCTGCTGTCCGTGAAGATACCGGGAAATCCGCTGGTGGGAATACGATACGGAGAAACGTCACAGCCCTTCCCGTTTCCCCATTCGTCCGGTCAGGCCGTCCCACGTTCCAAGTAAGACATGGTGCAACTTGCGCGGGCGCTCCTTTTCCGCGAGCAGGCATTTCACGGTCTCGCGGAAGGCCCAGTACATGGCCCGCGAGACCATGCCGGGGAAGATCCGGAAGTATTTCCTGAAGACCGCAACGCGATTGCGAGAGAGATAATATCGCCTCAAGGCGCTGTGATGCGTGGGTTCGAAGCTGAAGAAGAAGAAGTGAAGCCTCTTGGGAAAGCCGGGCGCATGCAGCAGAACGGTGTTTCTGGAGTCGGCGACCAGGTACCCGGCTGCCCGGATGCGAAAGCAATACTCCGTGTCGACCTGATCGATGAAGTATTCCGCGGAGAACAAACCGATCTTGTCGAAGATCCACGTCGGCATCAGCGCTCCCGAGGTCATCGAAGTCACCGGCCCCCCGTCCTTCGCGCGAAGAAAGACCGGCTCAATCCCGTTACTGGGATCGACATATCGAGGATGGAATGAGGCGATGCGGTCGCTTGCAGGATGCGCCTGCAGGTCGGCGAACATCGAATCGATAAAGCCTTCCGTGATCCTGCTGTCCTGGTCGAACAGGATCACCCAGGGGTAGCCTTCCCGTTTCGCCCAGAGTACGCCCTGGTTCAGGGCCTCCGCGATGCCGAGATTCTCGCGATTCTCGATCAGGAAAAAGCCGAGGCTCTGGCCTGCCGCCCGCAGCGGGTCAAGCTCTTCGGCGTTCGATCCGTTGTCGACCACCACCAATCCCTGGACCTGGGAGAGCACCTTCGGCATGTTTTCGGTCATCCGGGCGGTCGGGTGATAGGTCACGATCACCGCACAGACGGACTGATCCGTCCTGGCATTCGAGGGTGTGCTCATTTCGGTATTTTATCTCTCCGGCCGGTATCGACCATCCGCCACGACGCGTCCACGCTTTGTCCACATCGTGACCACGTCTATCTGCGCAGAACCGCCACGGTTTCCAGGTGAAATGTCTGCGGGAACAGGTCGAACATGTGCAATTCCACCACGCGATATCCACCCTCCACCAGCACCTTCAGGTCCCTGGCCAGCGTCACCGGATCGCACGAGACATACACCATCTCCGCTGCGGAAATCCTTGCAAGCAGGCCACTTACCTCCACCCCCAGACCGGCCCGCGGAGGGTCCGCCACGACCAGCTCCGGCCTTGCGCGCTGCACCACCGCACCCCTTAAAAAATCTGCCGTAGCCACCTCCACCGCACGCCGCCCCTCACCCCGGAACGACCGCAACAGATCCCCACCCACCCCCTCCACCGCCACCACCTCGCGAAATCCCCGCGCCAACGCGCGCGAAAAGAGCCCAACGCCGGCGTACAAGTCCCATGCCAGCAACCCCTTACGGTCCTTCGCCACCACCCCGGCAAGCTCATCGATCAGGAACCGGTTCACCTGAAAGAAGCCTCCCCGACTAACCCAGTACTCCTCTTCCGCCGCCCGATAGCTGAGCCCGTCAGCCCCCCAACTGCTCAGTTGCCGCGGCCTCTGGGCTCGCCGTCCTCCCTGCCCCGCTAGCAGAGAGACGCCCGCACCCGCAAGTTCAGGCACAAGCTCCTGCATCCGTTCACAAAACACTCGAAGGCCGCCGCTGTCGTCTTTCCGCACAAACATCGCCATCTGCAGCTTCTTCTCCTCCGCATCCGTAAAGAACTCCACTTCAACGAGCGTTCGCGCCCAGCGCCCGGCGTTCGAATCTTCCGTTCCGAGCCGCTCCACCGCCTCCGCCGCTCGCCACAGAAGAGGCGCGGAGATCGGGCACTCCCGAACAGGAAGGAATTCGGTCGTGCCGCGCCGGTTGTATCCGACCCGCAAAAGTCCTTCCTTCTCAGCAATTCGAAAGCGCGTCCGGTTCCTGTAGCCCCAGGGTTCAGCGAAATGAGCCTGGACCTGGGGCAGCGCGTCGAGTCCTGCTCGCTCCAGCGTCTCCTTCAGAATTCCCGCCTTCATCGCAACCTGTTCCGGATAGGCTGCATGCTGATAGTGGCACCCGCCGCACGCGCCGAAGTGACGGCAGCCGGGTTCCACGCGAGCAGGCGAAGACTCCAGAACCTGATTCAGCACAGCCTCTCGCGACTCGCCACGCCCGTCTTTCAGCGTGGCATCGACTACCTCGCCCGGCAGAGTAAACGGTACAAGGATCTCCCGGCCTGCGCCGTCGCCCTCCGTTGGACAGCCCAATCCGAAGCCGCCATACACCGCTTTTTCGATCTGTACTCTCATTCATGGCTCATATAGAACAGGCTCAATCTGGGCAACTTACGCGCCTCAAGCATCTTCTTCTGTAGAAACTGCTGTTGGACCTGTTTGATCTGTACCGCCTGCATCTTCCCGCGATACGGCGCGAGCTCACGGGCTGCCTGCTCGCGCAGTGCGGTCATCTCCTGCTCGGGAGCCGCGGTCTGCAACGCCGCAAACAGCTTCTCTTCGAGTACGCTGAGGGTGCGGTCGAGTTCTTCGAGCGATCCTGCGGGCTGAACGCGCAACCCGGCAGCCAAAGCGTGTAACCGCGCAGCCATCTCCGCCGCAACCCCGTCCGCCGGAGAAGCCAGAGTAGCCGCTTCGATCCGCACTGCATTGTCGTCCAGATACCGGCTTACCTGCTCCGCCTCGAAGCCGCTTTCAACGGCATCTTCGCCGGCTGCGATAGAGCTTCCGACCGACGCCTCCATCGCCTGCTCCACGGCCTCCATCACGCTTTGAGAGCACCACGCCAGACCATTGACCTTGCGTGTCCGCACTCCCGTGCGCAGAACCTTCGCGTCATGTTTATCGAACGCAGTGTCGATCCCGCGCAACACAGCGTCTAGCGGAACCCCGGCCTCACGCCAGGTCTCGATCAGCGCCCAATCCAGTGTGGACAGCATCAGCAGCGACCCGCGCCTCTGCTGAAAACGCTCCTCGATCTCGGTGAAGTAGTTGAAGTAGTTTTGCATCCGTTCCGTAACAATCAAGGGCGCGCACGCCGTCAAACAGCACGCTTCTTCCTGCGTGTAAGGTTGCGCTCGTAGATGATCCGCAGCCCGGTCAGGGTCAACATATCATCCACGGCGCCGATGTACTTCGAACCGCCGGCAATCAATTTGGCCAGACCGCCGGTTGCGACCGTCTTGGTCTCCGGGCCCATCTCTGCGATCATGCGTTCGAGGATGCCGTCCACCAGGCCGATGTATCCGTAGTAAAGGCCGATCTGGATATTATCGACCGTCCCGGTCCCTATGACCCTGGCGGGCTTTCTTACATCCACCCGGGGCAGACGCGCGGCTCGGGCGAACAGGGCCTCCGCAGAGATGCCCAGGCCCGGAGCGATCGCGCCGCCGAGAAACTCGCCCTTCCGCGAGATCACGTCGAATGTCGTGGCTGTTCCCATGTCCACCACGATGCATGGGCCTCCAAAGCGTTCGAATGCGGCTACGCAGTTGACGATCCGGTCGGCTCCTACCTCGGCGGGATTGTCGGTCAACACCGGCATGCCCGTCTTCACTCCAGGCTCGATGAAGAGCGGCTTCAGGTTGAACGAGAGTTCGCAGACCTGCCGCAGCATGGAATCGAGTGGCGGCACCACGGACGAGATGGCAATCTCCGTCACCACGCCGGTCTCCAGCTTCTTGAGTTGAAAGAGGTTGAGCAGCAGAATCCCGAATTCATCCGCCGTGTGCCGGGCGGGCGTCGTGATGCGCCAGTTCGCCACCAGTTCCGTCGCGGCGCCTTCCTGCGCAAGCCGGTACAGCCCCAGCACCGTGTTGGTATTGCCTATGTCAATGGCCAGAAGCATGGCTGCCGTTCTCCCGCGGGTCGTGATCAGCGGTCATGGTTGATACGGCCGAACACCGCCCGAGAGCACGATGTGGAGCGCGCCATCGTCGCCCACGACGCGCAGAAAGCCGCGTGAATCCAGACCGTCCGTCACGCCAGTATAGCCGCCGTTTTCATCTACGCTGACCCGCTTGCCGCACACCCAGCTCGATGCCGCGGCAAAGCGGTCCAGCAGTCGTTCCAGGTGTGCAAGGCCGTCCGGCTCTCGCAAGAGCTCACCTTCCAGAAGCTCAATCTGCCGCGTAAGTGCCTGTAAAAGCTCCACCAGCAGTTGTTCTCGCGCCCAGGGTCTTCCGCTCTCCTGCCGCAGCGAAGTGGCTGCATCCTGCAGTTCGGCTGGAAAGCTCTCGTGGTTGACGTTGATGCCGATACCGATGACCGCGTAACGAAGCATCGCTGGAACCGCCTCGTTTGCGGCTGTTACGGAGGTCTCCACCAACACTCCGCCGACCTTGCAGCCACGTAGCAAAAGGTCGTTAGGCCAGCGAATATCTATCGCCAAATCAGTGACATGGGAGATTGCTGCCTGGGCGGCAAGCCCGGTCGCCAGAGACAGCCAAAGTGCGTCTGCAAGCGCGAGCTGAGGACGCAGCAGCACACTCACGTAAAGCCCGTCCCCAGCCGCCGAATGCCAGCCATGGCCGCCCCGGCCGCGACCGGCGGTCTGCTCATCGGCGACCCACACGGAGCCGCTGGGAGCGCCCGCCTGGGCGGCTTCGAGGGCCAGCGCGTTCGTCGATCCCACGCTGGCAAGATGGTGCACCTTCCCGGCGTACGCAGTCGATGCAATCTGCTTGTTCACCCCAGATAGGTCAAAAGAAAGGTCAAAGGGAGGCATCCCGCGCCCTCAGTAGAGATCCGCTGTAATCCTCATGCTGAGGTCAACGGCGGTGGCGGAGTGGGTGAGCGCGCCGACCGAGACAAAGTCAACGCCTGCAAGCGCATAGGCGCGGACGGTCTTCAGGTTCATGTTGCCGGAGGCCTCGATGGGAGCTTTGGGCAGGGCGGCGCGAATCTGCCTGACGGCCTTTTTAGCCTGGGATGGGGTCATGTTGTCGAGCAGGATGGACTCGGCATGGCCCGCGATGGCCTGGTCGAGTTCTGCCTGCGTGCGCACCTCGACCTGAACCCATTGTGCGGACCTGCGGTTCTTCAGGGCTCGTTCGAGCGCCGCGGGAAGGCCGCCTCCGAGCGATATGTGGTTGTTTTTGATGAGAATACCGTCCTGCAGATCGAGCCGGTGGTTGACCCCGCCGCCGCAGCAGACCGCGTACTTATCGAGCACCCGGAGGCCGGGGATGGTCTTGCGGGTGTCCAATACCTTGGTCTTTGTGCCGCTTACGGCTTTCACAAATTCGTTGGTCAGGGTGGCGATGCCGCTCATGCGCTGCATCAGGTTCAGGATGACGCGCTCGCAGGAGAGGATGGCGGCGGCGTTGTGGCGGATCACCGCTATCGTCTGTCCTTTCTTCACCTTCACACCGTCGAAGATCTCGGGGTGGCTGACCACTTCGAACCGCCCGACGGGCTTGGCCGACATTTTTCCGAAGATGTCCAGGAAGACGGGGATGCAGCCAAGGCCGGAGATGACGCAGGGTTGCTTGGCGACGATGGTGCCGGAGGCGCGGAGGCCGGGGTCGATGGTGAGGGCGGTGGTGATGTCGCTGGCTGCCTTATCCTCGGCCAGGGCGGCTTCGAGGATGGTTCGTACCCGCTTGCTCTTCCAGTCCATGCTGTCCATCCTAAACCTGTTTTGCTAGGGGAAGAATACCGGCAGGGGAGGCGAAGGCTTACCACCGATCTGCGCCGAAGACACCGATCAGGAACAGGCAACGGCTTCGACCGCGGATCGACGCGGCTTAACCCGGATGGAAGGCGTAACCGGTGATCAGGGGGATAAAAGCGGATCAATACGGATCAATACGGATCGATATGGCTCGATGCGGATCGTGACAGGACGTGTGATGGCTTGGGCCCCGGATCGGTGTGATCGGTGTCAGGTTTTATCCGTGGTTATCCGTGTGAATCCGCGGTCGAGTGTATCTCCGAAATCTGCTTAGCCGGGCGGCAGGGCTTCGAGGGCGGCTTTGGTCTTGTCGCGCAGGATGCGGGTTTCGGCGGATTGTTTGCGGAGGCCTTCGACAATGTGCGCGGGGGCCTTGGACATGAAGGTTTCGTTCGAGAGCTGGCGTTCGGCTGCGGCCAGACCCTTCTCGTATTTGGCGAGGTCTTTGGTGAGGCGTTCGCGTTCGGCCGGCACGTCGATCTGGCGCTGGTAGAGGACGGCTACGTCGAAGACAGGAGTGCTGCGGGTGTTGTCGCCGGTGAGGGCGGCGGAGGCGAGTTCGACGGCGCTGACGCGGGCCAGCTTGGCCAACATGCCGGCGTTCGACTGGATCAGCGTTGCGGTCTCGCCGGAGGCAAAGAGGCGGATCGGTGCGGGCTCTTTTTCGGGTACGGCCATGTCCTTGCGCAGCCCCCGGACGGTCACGATGAGCTGCTGGAGCGTGTCCATATCCGCCACGGCGCGATCGTCGATAGGGAAGTCCGCTGCCTGGGGGAAGCGGGTGAGGGCGATGGACTTTGCCGGGGGTGCGCCATTGTAGAGGGCGTGCCAGATCTCTTCGGTGATGAAGGGCATGAAGGGGCTGAGCAGGCGGAGGGCTTGCTCGAAGACGGTGATGAGGGTAGTGAGGGCGGCCTTGGAGGCGGCAAGGTCGGCGCCTTCGTCGAAGTTGAGGCGGAGCTTGATCAGTTCGAGGTACCAGTCGCAGAACTCGCCCCAGAAGAACTGGTAGACCGCGGAGGCGGCCTCGTCGAAGCGATAGTTGGCAAGGGAGGCGTTGATCTGCTGTGTGGTGGAGGCGAGGCGGGAGACGATCCAGCGCGATTCGAGGGGTGTGGCGGAGGCTGGGTTGTGGGCGGTGGGAAGGGTGGCGAGGTCGATGGCGATGCCGGCCTGGGCGGCGCGGTCGATGTTCATGAACAGGAAGCGGGCGGCGTTCCAGATCTTGTTAGCGAAGGCGCGGTTGCCTTCGGTGCGGGCCTCGGAGAAGGCGATATCGGTCCCGGGAGAGGCCATGCCGGCCAGCGTAAACCGTACAGCATCGGTGCCGAACCGGTTGATAATGTCGATGGGGTCGATCACGTTGCCCTTGGTCTTGGACATCTTCTCGCGGTTGGCGTCGCGGACCAGGGCGTGGATGTAGACCTCGCGAAAGGGCACTGCGTCTGCAAGTTTACGCTTGCCGCCGTCGGGCATGGGGACGTCGAGCATGAAGTGGGTGCCCAGCATCACCATGCGGGCGACCCAGAAGAAGAGGATATCGAAGCCCGTGACGAGAAGCTGGGTGGGGTAGAAGGCGGCGAGGTCGGGTGTGAGGTCCGGCATGCCGGTATCGGGATCAGGGTTCGGCCAGCCGAAGACGGTGAACGGGAGCAGGCCGGAGGAGAACCAGGTGTCGAGGACGTCGGTGTCCTGTTTGATGTCGGTGATGCCGCAGCCGGAGCAGGCGCCGGGAGTGTCGCGGGAGACGGTGATCTTACCGCAGGCTTCGCAGTGCCAGGCAGGAATGCGGTGACCCCACCAGAGCTGCCGGGAGATGCACCAGTCGTGGATGTTGGTCATCCACTCGAAGTAGATCTTCTCGTACATCTCCGGGGTGAAGCGGATATGTCTTTCGCGGACGGCGGCGATGGCGTTGTCAGCGATGGTGTTGCCGCCGCCGACGGGGGCCTTGTTGACGGCGAGGAACCATTGCAGGGAGAGGCGCGGCTCGATGACGGCGCCGGTCCGCTGCGAAAGGCCGATGGAGTTGGTGTGGTCTTTCACGGCGGCGAGGAGGCCGAGAGATTCCAGGTCGGCGACGATCTTTTCGCGGGCTTCGTAGCGGTCGAGGCCGTGGTAGGGCGAGCCCGGGAGCAGGACGTGCGCGGTCTCGTCGAAGATGCTGGGGCTGGAGAGGTGATGGCGCTGGCCGATGGCGAAGTCGTTGGGGTCGTGGGCTGGAGTGACTTTGACGGCTCCGGTGCCGAACTCGGGCTTGGCCCAGTCGTCGGCCAGGATGGGAATGTGGCGGTCGGGTGCTCCGTTGAAGCCGCTTAAGGGCAGGCGGACCTGCTTGCCGATGAGGGCGGTGTAGCGCTCATCGGTGGGGTTGACGACTACGGCTACGTCGCCGAGCATGGTCTCGGGGCGGGTGGTGGCGATGGTGATGGAGCCTGAACCGTCGGCGAGCGGGTAGCGGATGTGGTAAAGCTTGCCGGTGCGCTCTTCGTGTTCGACCTCGAGGTCGGAGACGGCGGTGCGGAGGATAGGGTCCCAGTTGACGATATAGGCGCCGCGATAGATCAGGTCCTGCTCGTACAGGCGGACGAACGCCTCCTTGACGGCGACGCTCAGGCGGTCGTCCATGGTGAAGTACTCGCGGGACCAGTCGACCGACGCCCCGAGGCGCTTCATCTGGTCGAGGATGGCTCCGCCGTACAGGCCGCGCCACTCCCACACCTTCTCGACGAAGGCTTCGCGGCCCAGGTCCTTGCGATTCTTACCTTCGGCGGCAAGCTGGCGTTCGACCATCATCTGGGTGGCGATGCCGGCGTGGTCGGTGCCGGGAACCCACAGGGCCGTGTCTCCGGACATGCGGTGCCAGCGGGTGAGGATGTCCATCTCGGTCTGGTTCAGCATGTGGCCCATATGAAGGCGGCCAGTGACGTTGGGAGGCGGAAGCAGGATGGTGAACTTTCCGGGAGCGGCGGACGTACTGGCTGGAGTGCCGGCAGGCGTCTGCTCCGGCGTTGGCACGTCAAAGAGCCGTTCGCGGACCCAGTACTCGGCCCAGCGTTCTTCTATGACGGAGGGATCGTAGGCTTTTGGCAGTTCGTGGCTCGGCAGTTCGTGGCTCGGCAGTTCGTCGCTCATCGGTGGATTAAGCGTAGCATCGCTCCGGAGTTCGATTGAATCGATAGGAAGGCGCACCACCGATTACCACCGATCTGGACCGATTTTAGAGGCATAAGGCCCGACCGCGGATTGCGTGGATTGGCGCGGATGGAACGGCGACGGCGAAACACTAAACACGGATTCAAGGGCGTTTTGATGGGTCAGATTCGGTCGGTTGGATTTGCTGGGCGTTTTGCTTTGGTCGCCGTACACTCTCGGTGCGAGGTATTCCATGCGTAAAGCGTTGGTCGGGACTTCGGTCGGTGCTGCTTTGCTTCTTCTTGTGTGCTCCAGTCCGGCGTTTGCGCGTTCGAGTGCGGATCGTGCGAGCGTGGGCGGGGACATCACCGTTGGGGAAGGGGAGACCTCGGGCGATGTTGCGTGTGCGTTCTGTTCGGTGCGCATCCACGGCAGCGTCAGGGGCGATGTTGCGGTGCTGTTCGGCTCGGTGACGGTGGATGACGGCCAGAGCGTCTCAGGAGACGTGGCGATTCTGGGCGGCGACTTGAACCTTAGCGAGGGATCGCAGGTGGGCGGGGATCTGGCCATTGCGGCGGGCCGGGCCAATGTGGCTCCGGGAGCGACGGTCCACGGGACGCGGTCGGTGCTGCCGGGGAAGCTTTGGCTGCTGGTGCCCTTTCTGCCGCTGCTGATCCTCATCGGGATCGTGTGGCTGGTGGTGTGGCTCATCCGCCGGAACCGCTATCCGCCGCCCGGCTATCCCGGCTATCCGGTCGGGCCGGGTGCGCCGCGCGTGTAGCCCTCCGGGCCCCCTTCCGCTACAGGGAATTGTCCTGCCGGACGGGCCTCCTACGCCTAGTCACCCCACAAACGAAGACCTGTTTGTGAGGCTCCGATTCGGGCGGTCACTTCGTGACTTGTATGCCGGTTGACACCATCTGCTGCATAGGCCCTCCCGTTGGTCGGGATCCAGCCCTCGCATGACAGACGCCCGCCGCAACGCTGATACTGGCAGTTCGTCTTCTGAATAGCCAAGCCTGGTTCACTGGAGTCTGTGGATGCGCACTGGAGCACCGCCCCGTCTCGTTCGTCTGCCCCGCCTCGCCGCTGCCGCCCGCCCCATGTGGGCCGTTGGCGTTGCATTGGTTCTCCTCGCACTGGTTCGGCCAGCGGTCGCGCAGGTCGCCGGACGTGAGGTTCTGGTGGGCAAAGACGGTCTTCACCTTGAGATCGACGCGCTGCGCGAAGACGTTCTGCGCCTCCGCTACTGGCGCGGCGAGGCCCCCCCGGAGGACGCGAGCTGGGCGGTGCTGCCGGAGGCGCGGCGAAGTTCGATCCGGCTCGCGAGAGATGCGGGCTCGGCCGCCACCTTTCACACATCCCTGCTGCGGGTTGCGGTCAACCCGGATACGCTCCGCCTGACGATCAGCGACGCGAAGGGCAGGCTGCTCGAAGAGGACGCCGCTCCTATCGCCTTCTCTGGCGACAGCTTCACGCTCTCCGAGAAGATGCCGGTCGACGCGCACTACTTCGGATTGGGCGACGCGCCCGGCGGACTGGATCGCCGCGAAGGCAGCTTTACCCTGTGGAACACGGACGCCTATGGATGGCAGGAGTCGACCGATCCACTGTACAAGGCCATTCCCTTCTTCATGACCTATGACGCGGGATGCGCCTTCGGCACGTTGCTGGATAACACCTGGCGCACGCACTTCGACTTCGGACGCGAGCAGGCGAATACACTGAGGATGGGCGCGGCCGCGGGGCCGGTGGACCTCTACTTCGTCTACGGACCGTCCCCGAAACAGGTGCTCGCCGGGTATGCGTGGCTGACCGGACCGATGCCGCTGCCTCCGCTGTGGGCGCTGGGCTTTCAGCAGTCGCGCTTCAGCTATACCCCGCAGGCCAGGGTGGAAGAGGTCGCCGGCAGGCTTCGCAAGGATGCCATCCCCGCGGATGCGATCTACCTCGATATCGACTATCAGGACCGCTACCGGCCATTCACGGTGGATACGAAGACGTTTCCCGATATGCCGGGGCTGGTCGACCGTCTGCACCGGCAGAATCTGCATGTGGTCGCCATCACGGACCTGCACATCGCCAAGGCTCCGGGCCAGGGTTATCTTCCTTACGACAAGGGCCTGGCGGAGGACAGGTTCGTCCACAACCCCGACGGCAGTGTGTATTCCGGCGTCGTCTGGCCCGGCCCCAGTGTGTTTCCTGAGTTCACCCAGCAGCAGACCCGCGCGTGGTGGGGCACGCTCTACGGCTACTTCGCGGGGATCGGGATCGACGGCTTCTGGAACGACATGAATGAGCCGTCGGTCTTCCAAACGCCCTCGAAGACCATGCCGGAGGACGTGCGACACCGTATCGACGAGCCGGGCTTTCGCACCCGGACGGCTACCCATGCCGAGATACACAACGTCTTCGGGATGCAGAATGCCCGCGCGACCGCCGATGGTCTGGTAACGCTTCGTCCCGGCGAGCGGCCGTTTGTGCTGACGCGCGCCGCCTATGCCGGAACCCAGCGGTATGCCGCCACCTGGACGGGAGACAACTCCGCGACGTGGAATCATCTGCGGCTCTCGACCCTGATGCTCAAGAACCTGGGTCTGAGCGGATTCGCAATGGCGGGTGCGGACGTGGGCGGCTATAAGGGCACGCCCTCGGCCGAACTGCTGACCAAGTGGGTCGAGATCGCGGCGTTTCAACCCATCGACCGCGATCACGCCGAAAAAGGCACGGGCGATCACGAGGTGTGGGCCAACGGACCGGAGCAGGAGGCCATCCGCCGGCGCTTCATCGAGGAGCGATATCGGCTGCTGCCCTACCTCTACACCACCGCCGAGGAGGCTTCGCGCACCGGCCTGCCGATTCTGCGGCCCTTGTTCCTGGAGTTTCCCGACGCTCTCCCGGACAAACACCCGATGGACATCGATCCGGACAGCGCGAACGAATTTCTGCTTGGGCCGGACCTGCTGGTCGCGCCGCCCCCCGACCTCGAGCAGACCGCGCCCTACACGGTACGATTTCCCAGCGACGGCTGGTACGATCTCTGGTCCGGCGCGCGCGTGCAGTCCGGAGAGGCGGTCGCGGTTCAGGCCGGAGTGCAGCCCGAGGGCTCCGCACGGCCCCGCATATGGGCGACGCAGGTGACGCCCAGCGCATCGGAGCTGCCGGTATTTGTGCGCCCCGGGACGATCCTGCCCTACGCGCCCTTGACGCAAAGCACGCAGGAGAAGCCGTCCGGCCCGCTGACCCTGAAGGTCTATCCCGGCCCGGAGTGCCACGGAAGCCTGTACCAGGATGACGGCCATAGCTTCGCCTATCGCGAGGGCAAGTTCCTTCGCGTCCAGTACACCTGCCGGCAAGGGGTGGATGGAAGCGTGCAGATTCACATGGGACGGCGCGAGGGCAGCTTCCCGGCCTGGTGGTCCACGCTGCAGGTAGAGGTCTATGGAAGAACGGGCACCCCGGCCAGGGTTAGCCGCAACGGGAGCAGCATCCGTTCGTCGGCGCAGAAAGGACTCGTGCGCTTCACGATTCCAGATGACGGAAGCGTGGAGGATATCGAGATCCGCTGAAGACAAAGGCTGATCCCGACCAACGGGAGGGCCTCTGCAGTCCGTTGGCCCAGACCGGTATACAAGTAACGCAGTGACCGCCCGAATCGGGGCCCCCGCAAACAGGTCTTCGTTTGTGGGGTGACTAAGCGTAGCGGGCCCGTCCGGCAGGACAATTTCGCCGTGCAAGCCTTTAGAAGGGATTAAGCTTCTTAAGCCCCTTCTTTTTCTTATGCTTGCTGGAGGATTCGTCGCTGTTGTCGAACGCCGGCTTGGCTTTCTTGCCGTTGGCGGCGGCTATTTGCGCGGGCGCCTGGGTGCCCGGCTTGATGTCGTTGACGACGTCGGGCGTTCCGGAGGCCTTTTCGGCGACGGGAAGCGGCGTTGCGTCGGGCGGACCTACAGGCTTCAGGCCTCCGTTCGGGTCGGTGGCCTTGCCGGTTGCGTCCGCCGCGCCGGTTGCGCCGGTCGTGGTGGTTGCGCCGGGAGTCAGGATTTCGACGCCCATGGAGCTGCCGGTGGCGGACGGTGCGGCCGTGGGATTGTTGCCCGGGACGCTGGTGACGACGGCTGAAGTGCCGCTCGGCGCGCTGCCTTCGGCGGTAGGAACCTCCTGGAAGGCAAGCGGGGCGGCGGGAGTTGCCGGGGCCGCGGTTGTCGAGTTATCGGCCGGTGCGGTATCAGCAGTTGCGGGAGCGGCCGTGGGAGTTGCGGCTGCGGCGGTCTTTCCTGGAGCCGCCGGGTTCAAAGCATCCTTGAAGTCCGTGATGATCTGCCGTGTGATGTGCGGGGCGAGTGTCGGCGAGGGGTCGGCCAGCGTGGGTTCGCCGTCGCGGGCGGCCAGTACGGTGTCGGGCCGGTGCAGGAACATCAGGGTGGCGCGGTCCTGCAGGCGGTACTGGCGGCGGCTGTTTTCGAGCGCGAGGCTAGCGGCGGCCTGTTCGGGCGAGGGGCTGGGGATGGGCAGGTTCATGGCGGCGAGGCGATCGCGGGCGTCCTCGACGTGCGGCGCGGCAGAGTGCTCAAGCACCACCTTCCTGTAGGCGGCGGCGGCCTGGTCGTCATAGACGCGCTCCAGACGCGCCTTGCCGGCTTCGGGCAGCTTCATGGTGCGCACGAAGTTGGCTTCAGCCTCGTAGGCGTCACCCAGCCCGACCAGCACGTCGTCCATGTGGCTGTACTGCGGGTACGAGTCGGCTACCGTCTGGTAGCGGGCGATCGTGGCGGGCCAGTTGTTATGCGTGCCGTAGAAAGCAGCGATATCTGCCTCGCGGGTCGCCATCACCTCCTGAACCTCGCGCAGGCGCTGCTTGGCCTCGGGTACCAGGGTGGACTCGGGAAACTGCTGCAACATCAGGCGGTACTCTTCTTCGGCGTGGACGGCCTTGGCGTAGTCGCGGTCCGGCTTGTCCATCTGGCGAAAATAGATGTCGCCGACGCGCATCTGGGCCTCGGCGGCCTCGGGTGCGTTGGGAAAGAAGGTGATGAAGTCCTTGTACTCGCTCTCTGCCTGGGTCAGCGCGGCCGTCCCGCCTTCCTTGTACCAGCTATCGGCGATGGCCAGCTTGGCGCGCATTTGATATTGCGAGTCGGGATAGGTGTTCAGCAGGGTCTGGAGGTCGAGGCGGGCTACGTCGAAGTGGCCGTGCTTGGTGGCGTCGACAGCCTTGTCGTAAAGAATCTTGTCGGGCAGCTTGGCGTCGACCGGAGCGAGCTTCTTTTCCTTGCGCAGCTCTTTCTTCGTGTCCTTGGACTGAACCGTCTTGTCCTTGTCGCCCTTCTTGTTCGGGGCGGCGCTCAGGGTGACGCTCTGCTGGGGCTGTCCGGCGGCGTCGGGAGCGGTCTGGGCTGCGGGTTGGGCTTCGGTCTGGGTTGCCCCCGTCACCTGTGCTGTTGCTGCTGTGGTCGCGATGAGAGCTGCAACTGCGAGCGTGGCGAATACGCCGGCTCTCGTGCTTGGAAAAAAGGAACGCTTGATCATCCGCTATAGACCCCATCCGCCTTGCGCGCTGGCGCATCGGCTGCCTCTTATTCTAATCGCTCCG
Source organism: Edaphobacter sp. (assembly GCA_965277265.1). Lineage (GTDB taxonomy): Bacteria > Acidobacteriota > Terriglobia > Terriglobales > Acidobacteriaceae > Edaphobacter. Next base: position 1,979,675 of record CBDICF010000003.1, on the reverse strand, counting down.
GCTCATTCCTGTCCGGCGAGTGCGGGTGCGGCCGCACGGGCAAGCACAAGGAGTTCCCGGGCATTCTGCTCGGTCCTGCCGGGGCTGAAGACGGCCGAGCCCGCGACCAGCATGTCCGCTCCTGCTTCGACGACACGGGCGACGGTATCGTGAGCAATGCCGCCGTCCACCTCGATACGGAAGTTGAGGCCCATCTCTTCGCGAAGCTCCGCCAGATGAGCGATCTTGTCGAGCGCGAGCGGGAGAAACTCCTGTCCGCCGAAGCCAGGGTTGACGCTCATCACCAGCACGTGGTGCAGCATGGGCAGCACTTCGATCAGGGTTTCGACCGGGGTGGCGGGGTTGATGACCACGGCGGGCAGCATTCCGTGATGCACAATCTGCTGCAACGTGCGATGCAGGTGGCGGCAGACCTCCTGGTGGACGCTCACCATGTCGGCTCCGGCCTCGGCGAAGTCCTGGAGGAACGCGTCGGGATTCTCGATCATCAGGTGGCAGTCCAGAGACAGCTTCGTGACCGGGCGCAGGGCCTTGACCATGGGCGGCCCGAAGGTGATGTTGGGGACGAAGTGGCCATCCATCACGTCCACGTGGACGATGGTTCCGCCTCCGCGCTCAGCCGCGGCGACCTCGTCGGCAAGGTGCGCGAAGTCCGATGCCAGGATGGAAAATGCGAGTTCAATCACGTAGGGCGTCTCCTGTGAGCGAGTCTACCAGCGGGTAGATACACTGCTGAATTGTCCTGCCGGATGAGCCCGCTGCGCTTAGTCACCCCACAAACCAAGACCTGTTTGCGGGGGCCCCGATTCGCGCGGTCACTTCGTGACTTGTGTACCGGTCTTGACGATATCAAGTGCCTAGGCCCTCCCGTTGGTCGGGATGAAGATTTAGCGCCAGTCGTCGCGGGCCTGCGCCTGATCGCTGAACACCTGGTCGAAGGCGTCGGTCTTCTTGATCAGGATGTCGCCCTCCGCAACAGGCTGATGCAGCAGCACCGCCTGCAGCCGGACCAGCTCCAGCATGGCCAGGAACATGCAGATCAGCGCGCGCTCGGTATGGGTGTTGTGCAGCAGCCGCCGCAGACTCACCGGCCTGTCTTCAAGAATCAGCCGCCGCTTCACATAGTCGATCATCTGCGCGACCGTCACGGATTCTTCATCCACATTCAGCACGGGGCGTTCCCGCAGCCGGCTCAGGATGTCCTGAAAGACCCGGACAAGGTCGACCGTATCGGCGGCGATCTCGCGCTCCATATCCAGCGGCTCGCCCATGCCCCCGGCCTCGGTGTCGCGGCGAAAGTTCTTCAGGCCCGGCGCGTTCCAGGTGGCCTCTTCGATCTGCTGCTTCTGCATCAGCATCTGCGCCGCCGCCTTGAAGCGCTCGTGTTCAAGCAGCCGCTCCACCAGCTCTCGCCGCGGGTCTTCGCTGTCGCCGCGTCCCAGTATGTCGGCAGGGTCGCGCGGCAGCAGCGTCTTCGACTTAATGTGGATCAGAAGCGAAGCCATGTAGATGAACTCGCCCGCCGCATCGACATCCACCTGCTTCAGGTGGTGCGTGTAGTCCAGAAACTGGCTCGTGATGCGCGCAATGGGAATGTCGTAGATGTCGATATTCTGCTTGCGGATCAGGTCGAGCAGAAGATCGAACGGGCCGTCGTAGACCTGGCCCACGGTGACGGAAAACGGCGACTGCGAAGCCTCTTCCTTCGCGGACGAGGGCTTCCTGGCCTCAGGCGCAGCCGCAGGCACTGGCCTGGGTTCGAGTGCGAATGGCACAGCATCGTCAACGGGAGGCGCGGTAGCTTTCTGGGCTTCCGGAACGGACGTTGCGGGAAAGGGCGTCGCGGTTTCGACCTCTGCGGAGGCGGTCGCGCCGGGCGTCTCGTCCGCACGGTCCACGGCTGCGGCTTCGGTCTCCCCGGAACCGGCCGTCACGCTATGCGGCATTTTATCGGGCTCGGACATCGGCTATCTCACACTCATCCCACACGTATTCCCAACCTATTCCCAACTTATCTCAGACCCATGGCCGAACGAACCGCGCGCATCGTCTGGTTCGCCCGTGCATTCGCGGCTGCATTGCCCCGCTCCAGAATCGCATCGACCTCGTCGGGATTGGCTTCGAAGTGACGGCGGCGCTCCTGGATGGGCGCCAGCTCCTTGACGACGGCATCCGCGAGCCAGCCCTTGCACTGGATACATCCAATACCGGCAGACGTGCAGCCCTGCCACACCTCGGCGCGAGTCTCTTCGGTCGAAAAGACCTTGTGCAGGTCGCCAACGGGACAGATCTCGGGATTACCCGGATCGGTACGCCGGATACGCGCCGGGTCGGTGACCATGGTCTTGAGCTTCGACCGCACCTCCGTCTCGGGGTCGGAGAGCAGGATCGTGTTGTGATAGCTCTTCGACATCTTTCGGCCATCGGTCCCCGGCAGTTTGGGCGAGGGCGTCAGGAGCAGCTTCGGCTCCGGCAGGATTTCGTTCGCGACGCTTACCTCGTCGGAAAGCTCGAGCGCCAGCCGCTCCTTATCCGACTCCGCCGAGGCCAACTGCGCGGCCTGCTTCGGCTCCGGACGCGGGCTGTAGAGATGGTTGAATCGCCGGGCGATTTCACGGGTGATCTCCACGTGAGCGGCTTGATCCTGACCCACCGGTACGAACGAAGGCTGGTAGGCAAGGATGTCGGCGGTCTGGAGCAGCGGATAACCGAGAAACCCGTAGGTGGCCAGGTCCTTCTCCTTCAACTGCTCCTGCTGGTCCTTGTAGGTGGGGACGCGTTCGAGCCAGGTCACCGGCGTAATCATGCCAAGCAGGGTATTGAGTTCAAAGTGAGCCGGCACATAGCTCTGAATGAAGATGGTGCAAAGAGAAGGGTCGAGACCGGCTGCGAGGAAATCGAGAGCGACCTCGCGGGTGTTCTTCAGAACCTCTTCTGTGTCGGCGTAGTCGGTCGTCAGGGCGTGGTAGTCGGCGATAAAGAAGTAGCACTCGTACTGGTGCTGCAACTGCACCCAGTTGTAGAGCGCGCCCATGTAGTTGCCCAGATGCAGCCGCCCGGTGGGTCTCATGCCGCTGAGGACGCGGGGACGCGAAGAGGTAGGAATAGATTCTGTCATGCGGTCAGCATCAAGGGTAAATGATCCGGACCTGTTCTTCCTTCTGGGTCGGTCCCGGCCTCGATCGAGGCGTCGGGCGGCACGAAGAACAGGCTCACGAAAATAAACCGGAAAAAGATGGCGCAGTTTCCATCACCACGACAGCGTCCACCTCCCGTCCACGTTAGGCACAAACCTAACCGCAAAAACACCACATCCTGCACAACGCATTTCGTGAAATACACTGCAAAAAACCAGGAAATCACACCTTCTTCACCGCCCAGGTTTTTTTCCGCAATCTACAAGGTGAAGAGCAGGTGGTTGAAGGTGGCGAAGAGAGGAGAAAAGATCGCTCCGATAAACCTGCCGCCGAGCAGGAACAGGACGATCAGGCCCAGCATCCCCATCCGGTCGTAGAGCTGGACGGCCCGGTACGGCAGAAAATGCCGGAGGATATGGCTTCCGTCGAGCGGAGGAACGGGTATCAGGTTGAAAACAAAGAGCAGCAGATTGATCAGGATGACGAAGTAGAGGAACAGGGCGACAGGAAACAGCGTAGGCAGCCCTGCGGTCACGATGCCCGGAACCCGCTGCGCGAGCGCCATCGCGGCTTCGATCGACAGAATGCCGTTGGGCGCCAGATGCTTCATCAGGATCAGCAGGATCAGCGCAGCCGTCGCCGAAAGCAGGTTGCTCGCCGGCCCGGCGAGAGTAACCAGAATGTCGTCGCGCCTGTAGTTCTTGAAGTTGCGCGCGGTCACCGGTGTCGGCTTGGCCCAGCCGACCAGGAAGCCACCGTAAACCAATGAAATCAAAGGAAATAAGACCGATCCGAGAGGGTCCAGGTGCTTGATCGGGTTCAGGGTAACCCGTCCCAGCATGTACGCCGTGGGGTCGCCCAGCCGCCAGGCCGTCCACGCATGGGCGCACTCATGAATGCTGAACGCAAGGAGGAGAACGACGACTTCAAACAGGATCAGGACGACTTGCTGACTCATAAGTCTCAAGTCTACTGAATTTCGCCCCGGCGGAGGGTCAAGCCGTCCTTTGCCTTAGGAGGGATCGGGCAAAGTTGGCGTAGCGGCCTCTTTGCGCCGCTTTACCTTCGCGGGAATGCCTACCGATACGCTCGAAGGGGGCACGGGTCTGGTTGCGAGCCCCATGGCTCCCAGCATGGCGTCCTCGCCCACGCTCGCGCCGGCCAGAACCGTAGCGTGATAGGTGATGCGGGCGCGCGGCCCCAGCTCTGTCCTGCGGTTAGTCACATCCGCCTGCTGATGGATGTTGTGCGTGTGCGAATAGACGTTCGCATAGTCCGAGATGCTGGTGCCGTCATGGAGAATGATCTCGCCGCGGTCGTCCAGCAGGACGTTCTTGTGAATGGTGCAGTTATCTCCAATGGTCAGGTTGTAGCCATAGGTGAACTCGACGTTGTGGAAGATCTTGACGCCCTTGCCGAGGTGCCGGAAGATATGCCGCCCGAGCATGCAGCGGAAGCGAAAGCCCAGCCAGTGGTTGAGCCCGGCGGGCGAGCGGTCGAACATCTGCCAGAACCAGATGAGCGGCTTGCGCACCGCGTATTGCGCCGGGTCGATGTCGCCGTAGTACTCCGGTTCGAGCGTGGCGTTGCGGGGATCGAAGCTATCGATCATGGTGGCCAGAGAAAGGTCGCTGTTCAGGCTGGCGTTGTTGTGGCCGGGGTAACGGCGGCCAAGATAGAGCTGAAAGAGCTCGTCCCGAACGATCTCAGCGCGCTGGTCCGCAGTCTGGTTGCGGGTAAACTCGTCGTTCAGGTTGGCCAGCCAGCGCCGGTAGATCGCCTCGGCTTCGGGCATGGGTTTCAGTTCGCGGTACTGGTGAACAGGCATCGGAAAACCCCTCCGGGCAACTCTACTCGATAGCAAAGACGGCGTAAACGGTGGCGGATCGCTCCATCCGGCGAGGGTTGATGGCGAGCGGCTCGACCGCATTTTGCCCGGAAACCGCAGTCATGCCCATGGCGCGCATCAGCGGACGCGGCGGGGCGCTCTGGGTTGTATTGCTGCCATAAAGGAGGACGCCAAGGCGTGCATCCAGACTCTTGGCCATCTGCGCGGCCTGGGTTCGGGCGTGCTGGAGCGCCTTGGCCGCGGCTTCAGCCTCCGGTGCGTTCTCGTCCCGCAGGCTCCAGTCGATCTGTCCTGACTGGTTTGCTCCGGCTTTTACGGCCAGATCGAGCACCTTGGCGGCGTCATCGGCGCTGGTGCGGACGGTCCAGCCCTGGGTCAACTGAAACTTGCGCTGCATCTTCTCCTCCGGGGATAGCTTTCCGATCTCGTACTCCTGCACCGGCGAGACGTTCTGGCTTTCGCTTTCGATGGCGTCTTTGGCGACTCCCGCGGCGGTCAGCGCTTTGACGATGGCGTTCGAGATGCGCGAGCCGTTCGCGTAGGCGCTTTCGCTATCCGGCCCGTAGGCGATGAATCCGATATGAACGCTCGCCATGTCGGCCATGACGATCACCTTGTCGGTCGCGGTGATTGCGATGGTGCGATTCTCCTTGCTGACCTGGATGGTCTGCGCGGACGCCGCAATCTGGACTGCCGCGGTGGCGAAGGCGGCGCCGAATAGAAGGACAGCCAGGCGGGGATGACTCATCGGTCTTCTCCTGATTCTCCGGCAGGACTCAGCAGGGCGGCCAGCGTCTCCTTGTACTTCGGCTTGGCGGCGAGCTTCTGTTTGGGGTCGGGCAGTATGCGTTCGGGCGGCGGACTGCCGACGCGAGCCCTGGCGTTCGCCTTAACAGCCTTTACGATCGAAAACCTCTGTTTCTTCGGCTTGCTCATCGTTCCCCTATCCGCAATTATCCGGATCGCCGCACGGACCTTTCGGGTTCTTTCGCCCGTCGTCATTATGCATCACTCTTGCCTGCAAGGGGTGCAGTGGGGCAGGATGGCAGAGGGGCGCGCCGGAAGGTTCGAGGCGCGGGCCAACGAGGTGCTGTATGGAAGAGCGCGACTTCTTCGATGAGCGGACGGAACAACGGACGCATGTGATGACGTGTCCCCACTGCGGGCAGCAGGGCGAGTACCAGATCGAATGGATCGTACGGCGCAAAAAGGCGCAGGTGCCGCGCGGGGCCGACGACCGCGACCGGGCTCGTTTCGCCAAGGCGCAGAGCTACATGGTCCGGCGCGACGACCCCATGGGCTGCAAGAACATACGGTGCAGAAAGCGCTTCGACGTAGTGGGCATCCAGTCGGTGGCGTTCATCTAGCCTGCAGGCCGCAGGGATTGCCCGTCCGCGAGCCCTAAGGATGGGTACCGGCCGATGAGTTCCGGCTGCGCTATGGTTCCGGCGGGCAGGCTTGTGATTTAATGCAGAGAGAGAACGGTTGCTCGCGAGCGCCGCAGCTTTCTCGGACTTTTTTGGAAACAGGAACGCGCGGGAGACCACAAACGCCATGGCGAACACACTGCTGCCTATCGAAGAACGAAGTTTGACGCCGGAACAGGTGGAGAGGCTGGACAGGCGCCGCCGCCGCGGTCAGCTCTTCCTCGTGCTCAGCTTCCAAAGCCTCATCGTCGCCTGCCTGGTGACTCTGTGGAGCGGACAGGACGTCACCTTGTCGCCGGGAATCTACCCCATGGCCTTTTGGGACGCGATCTGCTTCATCGCTACCGTGGTCTTTGCCGTTATAGGGGTTAGCCTGCGCCGCGGAAGCAACGAGTTCATCAGCTATTAGCCAGTGGGATTGTCGGTCGGCCGGTTTTCCGTCGATCTGTTCCCAATTGGTAGGCCGGTGCATCTAACCTCCATGGGGAAACACGCGCGGAACGCCCGGCCATGAATTTTTCGCCCTACATGACGACGGATGAGACGAACACCGCGCTCCTGGAGCCGATTCCGGAGCTGGAGACGTTGCCGGAGGCTATGCCTGCGCTGCCCGAGCCTGACGCTCCCGGCAGGCTGCGCGACAAGTTCGGACGCGCCATTACAGACCTCCGCGTCTCGGTTACGGACCGCTGCAACTATAAGTGCGTCTACTGCCGGACCGGCAACGAAGGCGCGCAATACGCCGATCTTCCCATTGCCGACTACCTGCGCATGGTGCGAATCTTCGTCTCGCTAGGTGTCGAAAAGATTCGCCTGACGGGCGGCGAGCCGCTGCTGCGCTCCGGCCTGGTCGACATGGTGCGGGAGCTTGCCACGATGCGAACCGCCTATCTGCCGGACGGCGCCTTTGTCCGCGACAGCATCCGGAACGGCCTGCCGCTCGATATAGCGCTGACCACCAACGGCCATCTGCTGGAGGGTCTCGCGCAGCCGCTCCTCGATGCCGGCCTTGGCAGAGTCACGGTCAGCATGGATGCCGTCGATGCGGAGACGTTCACGGCGATCACCCGCGTCCCTCGCAGCTTCGATAAGGTGCTTGCCGGAATACGCAAGGCGCAGGCCGTCGGGCTCGGCCCGGTGAAGGTGAACTGCGTTCTGCTGCGTGGATTCAACGACGGCCAGATCGAGCAGTTTGCCGAGTTCTCCCGGCAGGAGGGCGTCATCGTCCGTTTTATCGAATGGATGCCACTGGAAGAGGACCGCAGCTGGAAGCGGGAGACCGTCGTCTCGATGGACGAGATCGTGACGAGGTTGAATGCCTATCGACCGCTCGTCGAGCTGCCGCCGAATATGGCGAGCGAGACGGCCAGACGTTTCACCTTCGACGACGGTATTGGCGAGATCGGCATCATTGCGCCTGTTTCACGGCCTTTCTGCGGCCATTGCAGCCGCGTTCGCCTGACCTCCGACGGAAAGATCAGGACGTGCCTGTTTTCGCAGAGTGATCATGACTTAGAGGGCGAGATGGTCCGCGGCGGCACCGATGCGCAACTGGCGGCGTATATCCGTTCGATCGTCATGCGCAAGGAGGCGCGGCACCATATCGGCGAACCCGGCTTCCAGAAACCTTCACGCAATATGGTTCATATCGGAGGCTAAGGGCGGGGGCTGGAGCGGATTTCACTGTGAAGATATCCTGCCGGACGGGCCCACTACGCTTAGTCACCCCACGACGAAGACCTGTTCGCGGCGCCCCGAGTCGGGCGGTCGCTTCGTGACTTGTATACTCGGTCTTGACCACATGTGCTGCATAGGCCCTCCCGTTGGTCGGGATCAGGATGCAAACTTTATTGTTGGTCCGGGGTTAGCATCATGTATCGTGGCCATCTTGAGGTTTTATTCCAGGAACTCACGTTTCGATAGGCACATGTAAGGGACGACATTGAAAGACCGGCGCCAATTCGAGGTGATCGAGAGCCGACAGATGGATCACCTGCGGGTGTTCCACGACGTTGCGCGCGCCTTGACCACGAGCCTCGAACTGGAGGATATTCTTGGCACCATCATGAACAAGATGGCGCAGTTCTTCGGCCCCGAGCGCTGGTCCCTGCTGATGGTGGACGACAAGACCTCGGAGCTCTACTACGCCATCGCGGTGGGCGAAAATGCGGAGAGCCTGAAGGGCCTGCGCGTTCCCCTGGGAGAGGGCGTGGCCGGGTGGGTGGCGGCGACGGGAAATCCGCTGATCGTTCCCGACGTTGCGCTCGACCCGCACTGGTTCGCGTTTGCCTCCAAGCACCCCGACCTGAAGATCCAGTCCATTGCGTGCGTCCCGGTGCGCTCCGGCAACAAGACGCTCGGCGTCATCCAGCTCCTGAACAGCAAGCTCGATCTGCTGAGCGAGTATTCCATCTCGTTTCTGCGCATTCTCTGCGACTACGCCGCCATTGCGATCCAGAATGCCAACTCGATGACGCTGATTCAGGAACTGACCATTACCGACGATGTGACCGGGCTCTACAACGCGCGGCATCTGTACACGACGCTCGATGAGCAGGTCGCGAAGGGCCAGGTGTTCAGCCTGATGTTCGTCGATCTGGACCGCTTCAAGGTCGTCAACGACACCCATGGCCACCTTATCGGCAGCCGCCTGCTGGCCGAGATCGGCGGTCTGCTGAAGCGCACTCTCGGGCCGAATAATGCCGCATTCCGCTATGGCGGGGACGAGTTCGTTGCGCTGCTGCCCGGCATGGGCAAGGCCGCTGCGACCGGAACCACCGTGGCCCTTTGCGACGAACTGCGAGCGGCCCGGTTCCTTGAAAACGCAGGGCTTTCGCTCGGCGTCTCCGGCAGCTTCGGGCTGGCGTGTTATCCCCAGGACGGCAACACCGTTCAGTCGATTCTGCGCGCCGCGGACACCATGATGTACGAGGCCAAGAAGACGCGCGACAATGTGGCTGTCGCGGGCAGGGGAATCATGGAGTGGCCCGATGCATCCGGTACCTCCAGGAAGACCGGCACGTCGCGGCAATCGGTAGCAGGACTCTTCATCGAGCGCGACCCGCCGCTTCGAAACTGACCCCTCCCACATGTCCTGCTGGACGGGCCCGCTACGCCTAGTCACCCCACAAACGAAGACCTGTTTGAGGGTGGGCAGGTTCGCGCGGTCACTTCGTGATTTGTATACCGGCCTTGGCCACCTCTGCTGCATAGGCCCTCCCGCTAGTCGGGATGGGAGGGGTTGTGTCTGCTGGAGAGGTGCTCCTAAAGCTCGATGCTCTTCCTGCGCTTGAGCAGGGCAGCCATCGATAACATGCCCGTGCCCAGGAGCGAGAGTGTCGCCGGTTCTGGTGTCGCGGCCGTCGGCGGAGGAAGCGGATCTGTTCCGGTGAACTCGAGGTTGTGAACCTCGCCGGTCTGGCCGATCTGTGCCGCGATGAAGGTGCCTCCCATCTGGCTGCCTCCGCTGAGCAGGGCGAACGGCGCGAGGATGGAGCCGTCGAGCTGTCCGTTGATGGTGACGTTCGAAGCGGTCGAGAAGTTGAAGAGAATATTCCCGTTGTCGTTATTCTGATCGCTCTCCTGATTGCCGTTGAGGTAGATGCCGGTGCCGAGCGTGACGTTCGCGCCACCTACGTTGACGATCACGGTCGATCCAACGGGAACCACGATATCGAGTGGGTTGTTGCTGCTGGCGAACTGCGCGGCGGTGATGTTGAAGATGTTAAGGATCGAGCTGGTGCCTTTGAGGACGAACCACTGCGGGTTGCCGCCGGGCTGGTTGGTGCCAAGCACCTGGCCGGTGGAGGTTAGCGCGGCGAGGGCGAGCGTTTCGCCGTCCAGCGTGGTGCGAAGGGTGTTGAAGTCGATCGGCGAGGGGCCTGTGCGGGTGACGGTTCCGCCTCCCTCGTTCGCGAGGTTGAAGCTGCCGTTGGTTCCTGACGAGTAGACGTTGCCTCCGCCGTTGATGTTGAACTGGGTGCCGGAAGCAACGCCGTTGCCGGCGACCAGCGCATACATGCCCGCGCTTCCCGACCGATTGTTCTGAAAGGTGCTGCCGATGGTGGTTCCGTCGAGCACCATATTGGCCGCCGCGATACGGCCGGTGATGTCGGCCTGAGTGCCAATGTTTCCGGCGATTGCCGTAGTGCCATTCGCGCCGACGGTGCCGAGGGCGACCAGGTTGTATGCGCCTGCCATACCGAGCAGGGAGTCCGCGTGGCAGACTGCGGGAAGGGCGGCCAGGGCGGCGGCGGCAAGTACAAGCTTGTGGAGATTCATACAGGCCTGAGAAGCAATCGAATGGCCAACCAGGATGCCCAATCGGAGCGCGAAATAAGATGGATTTAGGCGGCTTTTCTCGCGCGAAGATGCAAACGGAGGGACGGGTGTGAGAAGTGTTTTTCCCAGGAAAGAATTCTGCTTCCGGGATGGCTGTCGAAACGGCGCGGGTCGGGCGGCCCAGTCTATCAATCCGGTCATTGATATGCTGAGAGGAACACCGAGAGATCATGAGCCTGAAAGCAAAGATCGAAGCAGTTATCTACGCATCCGAAGAGCCGGTCACGCTGGCGCAGCTTGCCGGTCTGCTCGGGCATGAAGCCCAGGCCGAGCTTGACCATATTGATGCGGCGCAGCAGACGCTTACGCTCGATGAGGGAGCCGGAGAGGTGGGCGAGACCGATCAGGATGAGCTGAACCGGGAGGTCCTCTCCGCGAATCCGGAGGCCAAGGGTGAGATACTCGACCGGCACCTGCACCAGGCAGCGGTGGAGGAGGCGGCCCATGCCAGAGATGCCCGCGATCATGCCGCAGCCGATGCTGCTGCGATGAGCACGGGCGACTCGGTGGACTTGCCTGCCGCGGAGACGCCGGGGCAGATCGAAGAGAAAAGCGAAGTACAGGTTGACGCGGCGGAGGCGGTGCAGGGCGAGCCTGCTCTCGATCAAAAGGCGCAGGCACGCGAGACAAGGGACAAGGAGCGGCGCCTGCGGGAGTACTTCCGTACGATTCTGGATCGATTGATCGCCGACTATGCGACCTCCGAGCGTGGCCTGGAGATTCGGGAGGTTGCGGGCGGTTACCGTCTGGCGACCAAACCGGAGTACCACGATGCGGTGCGGGGCTTTGTGAAATCGCTGAAACCTCCGTTGAAGCTGTCGCTGCAGGCGCTGGAGACGCTGGCGGTGGTCGCGTACAAGCAGCCAGTGACGGCGCCTGAGATCTCGGAGATTCGCGGAGTGGATTCGGGCGGGGTGCTGGGCAGCCTGATGGCGCGGAAGCTGATTACGACGGCGGGACGGAAGCAGGTGATCGGGCGGCCGATCTTGTACAAGACAACGCGGGACTTCCTGCTTCGCTTCGGGCTGAAAGACCTGAACGAGCTTCCGAGCATCGAAGAGTTTGAGAAGATGGCCGGCGAACTGGCCGAGCAGGAGGAGATTCCGATGGAACACAACGCGCCTGAGACGCCGGACGAGGTGGAGCGGGAGAAGGACCGGACGGAACCCCAGGGAGATGGCGACAGCAGTCCGGTCGGGGAGACGGTCGCGGAGGAGACGATTGTGGATGGACGCGAGTCCGGCCTGCCTCCGGGGTATAACGACGACCAGCCAGTTGCTGAAGCGAACTCTGAGGAGTTGGACGCGAAGGTTCAGGCAGATGAGCACCGAAAATCCGGAGGTGGACGATGAGCGATTCCAAAGCCAGCCATGATGCGGCGCATGACCCCAGGCTCGACCCCAGGCCCGACGCGTTAGACTCACCCGACAGCCCGGAGGACGATGAGCCGGACACGGTGGCTACGCCCGAGGGAGACAATGAGTACCCGCCGGGTGCGCCTCTGAAGCCCGCTCCCGATGGGCTGCAGCGGACGCCTGCAATCGATACAAACAAGGTGTAGCCGGCGCACCTGCCAAAGGCGTTCGAACGCGGATCGCTATGGATTAAGACGAATGGAACAGGAACATGGAACGGATGAAGTACGCGCACGAGCTGTGTTCCGCATATCCGTTCTTATCCGTGTTATCCGCGGTCGGCTTTGTTGATGATGGATGGAAGAGGACCGCGATGAGAAGCCCCGCAGTCAGAAAGCTGGAACCGATATGACAAAATACACCTCCGCGCCGAAGCCTGGCGAGAGCAATGAACCGAAGGGCGACCGGCTGCAGAAGATTCTGGCGCAGGCCGGGATTGCCAGCCGCCGCAAGGCCGAGGAGATCATACTCGAAGGCCGGGTGCAGGTGAACGGCGCGGTCGTCAACACGCTGGGTACGCGGCACGATGCGGAACGCGATCACATCCGCGTGGATGGCAAGCTGCTGAGCGGGCCGGAGCAGCAGCGCTACTACATGCTGAACAAGCCGCGCGGCTATGTGACGACGCTCGACGATCCGGAGAAGCGGCCGACAGTGATGCAGCTGATGGCCAAGCAGAAGTCTGGCCCGCATGGCGACAATGTGCGGCTGTACCCGGTGGGGCGGCTGGATTATCTGAGCGAAGGCCTGCTGCTGATGACCAACGACGGCAGCCTGGCGAACTCGCTCTCGAAGGCTTCGGCGGGCGTGGAGAAGACCTACCTGGTAAAGATCAGCGGGGTTCCACCGGCGTCGGGGCTGCAGCAGATTCGCAGCGGTATCATGATCGACCGGGGGCGGCTGGACGAGGTGCGGAGTGGGCGGCGCGACCGCATCATCACGTCGCCGGCAAAGGTGGAGTTGGCGCGGGGCGGCGACAATCCCTGGTACGAGCTGACGTTGACCGAGGGGCGCAATCGCCAGATCAGAAAGATGTTTGAAGAGATCGGGCACCATGTCGAAAAGATCCGGCGCATTGGATATGGCGCGCTGCGGCTGGATGTGCCACCAGGCGAGTTTCGCGAGCTGACGCTGGGCGAGGTGACGGCGCTGGACCGCGCTGCGAAGGGCAGGAAGGTCGTTCCGAAGAAGAAGACGCCGGAGTTTGCGCAGTTGAAGTCGCCGGTGAAGAAGAAGTCTTCGAAGCCGCGCAGACAGCCTACCGGGACGAAGTCCGCCAGCCGGCCTCGCCGCTCCGTCTGACGCTACGCCTTGATCCCTTTTTCCCCGTAACAATCGGCGGTCGAGGCGCCCCGCGTCCTATGTCGGCAAGCCGCTTGACACGCGTCGTTTTGTGCGCCCAGAATAACCACCGCTATTAACCTTCCTGTGGTGACATCCACAGCCTGGGGGCATCCAATAGATGCAGTGAAGGAGTAATCGAGTGGCGATTGAAAAGGCAACATTTGGAGCAGGATGTTTTTGGGGTGTAGAAGCCCGTTTCAGTGAAATCACAGGTGTTATCGACACGGCCGTAGGATACGAGGGCGGCGATCTCGAACACCCAACCTATAAGGAAGTCTGTACGGACCGCACTGGCCATGCGGAGGTTGTACAGGTGACGTTCGACCCATCCAGATTGCCGTATGAGGTGCTGCTGGATACCTTCTTTGCGCTGCACGATCCGACGCAGGTGAACCGGCAGGGTCCCGACTGGGGTTCGCAGTATCGGTCCGTGATCTTTACCCATTCGGATGAGCAGGCTGCGGAGGCTCGGGCGAAGATTGCGGAGTTGAACGCGGCCGGGTCGTTCCGTAAGCCGATCGCAACGCAGGTGATGCCCGCGGGGATGTTCTGGAAGGCCGAGGAGTACCACCAGAGATACCTGGAAAAACGTGGCATGGTGAGCTGCCACATCTAGAGTCCGTTCCCTGCTATCAGAGAATTCGATAGAACGGCGGAGCGTCGTTTTCGAAAAAAACGGCGTTGACCTTCGTCCTTGATATCTACCCACGGTGAAAGCGCTCTCGCGACGCGCACGTTGATGTCGCGGTACCGTTCGCAGAAGGCGGAGCATCTGCCGGGCTTCTCCTGGCGATTCAGGGCTCCCTCCGGAACCGCTTCGCGATTGGGATCGTTCGCTACGTGGATGTAGGATGGCACATAGCGTTATGACCAATCGAACATCGGCCCGGGCATTCGGGATTGACTCGGGTGTCTCTACGGGGCTGTGGTGGCGCAGTCGTCACATACTCGTTAAGGCGGGTAGCTTTTTTATAGGGCAGGGCGCTGTTCAGGGACTCAACATCCTGGCGGGCCTTTATCTGATTCGGGTACTGAGTGTGGATTCCTATGCTCAGTACGGTCTGACGCAGGGTTTTCAGCAGACGGTGGGATTGCTGATGGATCTTGGCTTTGCCAGCACAATTATTCCCCTGGTGGGGAGCCGCGGCGACGATCGCGGTCTGGTCGGAAAATACGTTCGGGCAGCGAAACATCTTCGGGACCGGGCGTTCTGGATACTGGCTCCCGTGGCCACGGCGGTTTTTGTGGCGATCATGTTGCACCACCATTGGCGTTGGTATGTCCAGGTCTTGTTAATTGCATCGGTGCTGCTGTCGATCTATTCGAGCGGCAAGGTCTCGTTTTACTCCGCGCCGCTGTTTCTGTACGGCAGGTTGAAGGAGTTTTATCTTCCCCAGACGACTGTGGGGAGCGGCCGGCTGCTCGCCGTGTTTGCCATGCGGGTGGCGGGCCTTTTGAATGGGTGGACGGCTGCAGCCGTATCCGCCTTGAGCATTACATCCACTGGTGAACTGTTGCAGCGGGAGTGCCGCGCGCACATTGAATGGCCTGAGACTGACGACAAGGAGAAAGACCGTGAAGTTCTGCGATACATTCTTCCGGCGCTTCCGGCGATGGTCTTCTCGGCGTTTCAACAGCAGAGCTCGGTCTTTCTGATCAGTATCTTCGGGCAGACATCCGGGATCGCGCAGGTCGCGGCGCTGGGGCGATTGAGTCAGTTGTTCGGTGTGCTCTCCGTGTTCAACGCCGTGGTGGTGGAGCCTTCCATGGCGAAGCTGCCGCGTGAAAAGGTGCTCGGGAGATATCTGCTTCTACTCTCTTTGGGGGTGGCGATCTGTGCGCCTGCTGTGGTTCTGTCGTTTGCGGAGCCAGGAGCGATCTTGTGGTTGCTCGGTTCGAAGTATGCAGAGCTCCGACCGATTGTCGGATGGGCGATGCTTGCCGGTTCACTCAATTATCTGGCGACTCTCATGTGGATCTTGAATCGATCGCGCAAGTGGGTCTTTTGGAGCGGCACGGCACTGGAGATCGGGCTGACGTTGCTTTTACAGGTTCTTTTTCTTGTCTTCCATGGAATCAGGACCACTCCGGACGCAGTGTACTTCGGGCTGGTCACGACGATTGGCCCTGTGGTGACGCACCTTTACGTGTCTGTGGTAGGGATGTGGTCCCACGAAGAAACGAACGCCCATCCTGCATGAAGAAATGCCAGCAGTTCAGGGTTCCTCTGTCGGCGCTCCGTTCAGAGAAGCGCTTCGGGCTACTTCCCGGTTGTAACCGAAACTGGAGTGCAATCCGAGGACTCTCTGCAAAAGAGGATTTGGAAACCATAGGCGATTGGTCAACTCGGTGATCGTGACGAGGGTTGGAAGCACGACGCGAGGCTCAGTGAAAAGAGAGAGAAGCCTGCGGTGCAGCGCTCCTTTCGCCTGGGGGCGATGTTCAGGCCAGAGGCTGCTGAGCAGGTGGGTCGCGGCTCCTACGTCGATAGCGCGGCGGCAGGCTCGACGAAAGCTGGTGGGGTGGAGATGGTCTGCGATCGCCTCTGGAAGGAAGGCCATGGAGAGGTTGTGCTTCCGGGCGAGCCTGTATCCGAGCTCGATGTCCTCCATGGCTGCTTTGCGGAAAGCTTCGTGGAAAGGATTCTGCTGCAGGTAGTGTGTTTTGCAGGAGAGATTGCTGGTGTAGAAGTGTTTCCAGCTTGGCGCGACGCCTTTGAGGAGATCACCATAGGCGAACTGAATTCCATTCTGGTCGAGCCATCTCATGAAGGGGGTTACTACCTGACCGTGTTCGCACCAGTGGGTAAGGCCGACGGCTGCGGCCTGGGGTTCGGGATGAGAGTGGTGGTAGTCAGAGTGGATGCGCACGAAGTTGCTCGTTGGAAATATGTCGTCGCCAATGAGAATGCTGACGGGCGAGGTCAGGGCGGCAATGGCGCGATTCCGGGCTGTGGCCGGTCCGCTGTTTCCCTGGTGCAGATACTGCAGGGGAAAGGATGCGCGAAGCTGGAAGGCCTCGACCGCACTGCGGGTTGAGTCTGTTGAACCGTCGTCGACGATGATGACCTGAAAGTCGCGGCAGGTCTGGTTCTCCAGATGGTGGAGGCACTCGATAAGATCGTTGGCGCGGTTACAGGTAGGAATGATGACGCCGGCGTAAGGGGTTGACGACGCGGGTGACTTTGATTCGGCCTGGATCATGAGCGTCTGGGACTGTGTTCCGTCGATTGTAGCGTTGAGCAAGCCGTTGATGCGAAGGGTGCTATTATTAGAGTACGCGAAAGCGTAGGGTACTACGGGGAAAGGTCCGAGGTCTGGATCTGGCCAGAGACCGTAGTGAGATCCCTTTTCCCGCACTGTCTTTCTGTAGTGTCGTGTTTCGACTTTTTGTCGTTGCGACTGTAAAGATGCCGTGCTGGTTGCTCTGGCTGGAAGGCTCGTCATCGGACGAGTCTCGCCTTGCAGCAGCAGCGCTTCGATACCCGACAGCAATGCTGATTGAAAGAACCCATGGTGCTTCGTGCACCCCTGCATCCCTATGCGCGCTTCATAACTCCCCATGAATGAGACAGGAAAAATTTTGAACTCTGCGACTTTAGAACAGAACGAGCAACTCGCACCAGCCCAGCAGCATACGAACAACTACGCCGGCGAATCTCAGGCCAGCCCCGTCATTGCGAATCCGGCAGGACTCCCCTTGGTGGACGACGTACGTTTTACCGACTTCAACATCTCGGATTCGCTCAAGACGCGCCTCATCAATGCGGGCTTTACGATGCCCACGCCGGTGCAGGCCAAGGCGATTCCCCCGGCGCTTGAAGGCTCCGATATTCTTGCGACTGCCTCGACCGGCACCGGCAAGACGCTCAGTTTTCTGATCCCTATGATCCAGCGGATGGATGCGACCTCGGTGCCGAGCACCAAGGGCAAACGCGGTCCGATCCGGGCGCTGATTCTGCTGCCGACGCGCGAGCTTGCGATGCAGGTGCTGGAGGCCTATTGGAAGCTGGTTCCGGGCTCGAAGAACGATGCCGTGCTGGTATGCGGTGGTCTGTCGGAGAACAATCAGCTTGACCAGCTCGATCGCGGACCTCGCCTCGTTGTCGCGACGCCGGGCCGGTTGGAAGACTTCCTTCGCCGTCGCGCGGTGAACATTTCGGCTGTAGAGATGCTGGTGCTAGACGAAGTGGACCGGATGCTCGACATGGGCTTCCTACCCGCCATTCGCCGCATTGTCGGCGCGCTGCCGAAGACGCGTCAGACGATGTGCTACTCGGCGACGCTCGATGCGAACATCCGCGAGATCGTGCGCGACTACGTCAACAAGCCGGTGCGGGTTGAGATCGGGCAGACGTCGAAGCCGAGCGACCGGGTTGAGCTCCGCGTGTACACGGTCATGCAGGACCAGAAGCTCGGGCTGCTGGACCAGATGCTGCGCCAGGAAGAGGGTACATTCCTTGTCTTCTCACGCACCAAGCACGGCGCGGACCGCATCGCGAAGAAGCTCGAAAAGCTGGGGCACGATTCGGACGTGATTCATGGCGATCGCAGCCAGTCGCAGCGGACGGCGGCTCTGAAGGGCTTTGCCAGCGGACGCCATCGCGTTCTGGTGGCGACCGACGTCGCGGCCCGCGGCATCGATGTGCAGGACATCGCGCATGTGGTGAACTACGACCTGCCGAATGCCTCGGACGACTTCGTCCATCGCATTGGCCGGACAGGACGCGCGGGCGCGAAGGGTGTGGCGACCACGTTCGTAATGCCGCAGGAGAGGCACGATGCGCGCAAGCTCGAACGCGAACTGAAGATAAAGTTCGAGTGGCGCGAGGCCGATAAGAACCTTGAGAAGGAAGTGCGTAACCAGCCCCTCGACACAACAGCTCAGGGGTCGGATTTGATGCAACTTGAAACTCGCTCGTGGAAGGGCAACGATCCTGTTACCCCGATGACGACTCCGAATGCCAACTATGCGGGTGCGCGGACGAGCTTCCGCGGACGCAGCGGTGGCGGCGGCTTCTCGGGCGGACGCAGCTCTGGCGGACGCGGTCCGGGCGGCAACAGCGGACGGCCCAACAGCAACAGCCGACCGGGCAGCAGCCGCTCCGGCCCTGCTCGCCGCGGTCAGTAGAGGGGAACCGCAAGCCCGTTTTGCGATAGCTTCGATGAAAACAAGGCTCCGCTCTGCCAGCCAACCAGCCGCAGAGCGGAGTTGTTGTTGAACTCCATGTTCAGAGTTCCTCACATGCGGTAGTCTGCCGAAGGAGAGTGCCTGTGTCTGAGAACATTCCTAGTTTGAGCGAGCTGTCGGACATGGTTCGGAGCGACAGGAATTTTGTGCTGCGCATCGTGCAGCCGGGGCTCGCCGGTCTGATGGACGGTTCGGTATCAACCCTGGCGCCGATCTTCGCAACCGCCTTTGCCACGCACAACTCGCACACGGTTTTCCTGATCGGCGCGGCGTCCGCGGTGGGTGCGGGCATCTCGATGGCGTTCTCCGAGGGCTTGTCGGATGATGGGGAACTGACTGGGCGCGGCAACCCGATCTTTCGCGGTCTCGTTACCGGACTGATGACGTTCGTTGGCGGATTCCTGCATACGCTTCCGTTCCTCATTCCGAACGTGCACACGGCTCTGACTTGGGCCTATGGAGTGGTCGGGGTCGAACTGGTGGTGATCGCGTTGATCCGCCATCGCTACTTCAAGACAAGCTTTGCGCTCTCGTGCCTGCAGGTGATTGTGGGCGGCGGGCTGGTATTTGCGGCAGGCGTGCTCATCGGGCAGTCGTAGCGGGTTAGAGGCAGAGATGTTCCCGCCAAATCTGAGAAACTTTTGCACTCATTCCGTCGCAAGTGGTTGGAGATTTACGGTATTGCGCGGGTTTTCGGGTTGACGCAATTGGAATCTACATTGCACGAGTGTGTTGTGAGAGACCCAACATTCCCAACCTGTGCCGGAGTTTCCATGACCCCGCAAACCTCCTCGTCTGCCCGTGCTTGTCAGCAATGGCCCTCCCATTGCCTCGGCCCTTTTGCTGATGACCCCGGCTCTCCATGCCGACACGGTTATGAACTACAACGTCAGGTGTCCGTCGTCTGCGCCGCGCCTGAACCAGACGTGTACTCCAGCCTCTATCCCGACCAAACGGAGGGGAAGCGCTGCAAATCCTGGCGGGCAGGCTATACGCGCCGCTGAATTACTCACTCCCCACGAACCTTCGTTTGAGGGTGACTGGGCGCGGAAGGAACGTCCGGCAGATACAAGGACAGCGAAACGCAATTGATCGCAGGGGATCGGAGAATCAAACTTGATCGGAGGATTCCAGGTGGCACTGGACGTCCACGACGTGCTCCGACATGATCTTTCTGGCCAGCTCAGCATCTCCGGTGCGAAGAGCCTCGAAGATATTGCGGTGGTAGCTAACGACACGTGTTCGCATCTCTTCGCTCCGTTTCGAGCGCAGGATGGAGTCTCGAATGGATTCGTTCACGGCGTTGACCACGATATTAAGCACCGGATTATGAGCAGCTTCGGCGACGCATCGGTGGAAATCCATGTCCAGCTTACGGCTGAGCTCTCCCGCTTTCAGCTCCTCTTCCTGAGCCAAGAGCACGGCCTCGATGGCGGAGATATCTGCGGGGGTGGCCCGCAGGGTGGCCAGCCGGGTGATTTCAGGTTCCAGAATGGAGCGCATCTCCGTCAGATTGGCGCTCTTGGCGGATCCCAGCTTTACGACCGTGTTCAGAGAATCACCGAGGGCGCGGAGAGCATTATCAAAGTCCGCGACGAAGGCTCCTCCGCCAGCGCCTCTCCGGACCGTGATCAGACCTTCCTTTTCGAGTGCGCGTAACGCTTCCCGCAGCGCGACGCGACTGGTCTGAAAGTGCTCCGCCATCTCCCGCTCCGGGGGAAGCTTGTGTCCGGTTGCGATCAGACCATTGAAGATGGCCTGCCGGATCTGCTCCGCCACAGGCTCGTGAACACGTTGACGGGCAAGCGCAACGATTTTAAAAGGTCCCTCTGCTACGCGAGTCGCCATGCATGTCACCCGTTTTTTAAGTGTAGCATTACCTTCCGAAGGTTAGACCAAAGAAGATACACGACTACAGTCTTTCTTCTTTTCGATCTCCACTTCCCCAGATCGCGGTACGTCTCTCCGAATTCGGCCAGTTCCGCCTTCATCACGGTAGAATCTAGCAAATACATGAAAATAAACATTTTATAGGATTATACTGGTTCGCGGAAGGGCCTGGTCTTTGCGCCTGAGGCCCTGATCCCTCAGCCCCGCCATATTTGTCTTGACAGCGTTCCTTGGCAAAAGGTATAAGCTCAGCCCATGATGAATGAGGGGTTTTCAAGGCGTGTCCGGGTCCATGGAGAGGAAGCATGCATGGGATCAAAAAGGTAGCCGCCTCTGCACACGGGGCTTCACACAGGCCCTTGCTCGATGACCGAACTACAAATTCAGCCACCCTCTCGAGGAATGAAATGAACGTTATGAAAGCGCCATCCGTTCTAAAGGCAATCGCGATCTGTATTCTTCTCCTGGCCGGCAGCGGGTACATCTCCGCTCAGAGGACCACCGGCGCGATTCTCGGGATCGTGTCCGATCCAACTGGCGCTTACGTGGCAGGCGCCACGGTTGCGATTACAAACACCGGAACCGGAACGGAGCAAAAAACGACGGTCAGCCAGAACGGCCAGTACGAATTTGTCGGCTTGCCGTCCGGAACCTACAAGCTTCAGGCGGCCTCCGCGGGTTTCAAGTCTGAAGTGAGAGTCGGCGTCGATCTAACCGTCGGCGCGACCGTGACCGTGAATCTATCCCTCCAGCCGGGCGCAGTATCGGAGACGGTCGTCGTGACAGGCGAGGCGCCCCAGGTGGATACGAGCTCGCCGACTGTCAGCGGCCTCGTGGGGGAGCACGCAATCCGTGAACTCCCACTCAACGGACGCGACTGGCTGCAACTGGCCACCCTGCAGGCAGGAGTCACCGGCGGACTTGGGCAGCAGTCCACCCAGGGTTCCCCCACGAACTCGCGAGCGGCAAGGGGCAACGGAGAAAATCTCTACATTACCGGCAATCGGCCCACGGAGAACCTTTACCTGGTCGACGGCCTCATCGTCAACGACTACGCGAACGGTAGCCCGGGCAGCGGAATCAACATCAACCTGGGCGTGGACGCCGTCCGCGAGTTCGCCGTATTGACCAGCGGCTTCTCCGCGCAGTACGGAATGACCTCAGGCGGTGTCGTCAATGCCGCATTCAAATCCGGCACGAATGAATTTCACGGCACAGCGTTCGGATTCTTCCGGAACAGCGCACTCGACGCGCGCAATTACTTCGATGGGCCAAGCGTTCCGCCATTTCACCGCAACCAGTATGGCGTGGCGATCGGCGGACCGATCAGGAAAGATAAGACCTTCTTCTTCGCAAACTTCGAGGGCTTGAATCAGGCCCTCAGCCTGTCGGAAAACTCTCTCACGCTCTCCGATTCAGCGCGGAACGGCATCGTACCCAACGCCAGCGGTACAGGCACGATCACCGTTCCCATCTCTCCGGCCACAAAGCCTTTTCTGGCACTCTTTCCTGTGGCCAACGGAAAGGATAATGGCGACGGGACCGCCTTTTACAACTTCCCGGGCGCGCAGACAGGGAGCGAATACTATGCGGTCGGGAAGATCGACCACAACTTTACGGCCACTACCACGCTCTCCGCCAGTTACCAGTGGGACAAGTCGTCGCTGCTGGCGCCGGATCCGTTCAATCAGAAGCTGACAGGCTCGCCTTCCAGTCATGACAACTTCACCGTGGCCCTGCAACACTTCTTCTCCGCGAACATCCTGAACACGGCTCGCCTGGGTCTCAGTCACACGTTCGCCAGCGATTCCGAGGATGTCTCCGCGTTGTCGCCGCTCGCTACCGATACGACCTTGGGCTTTCTGCCTCAACTGCCATCCGGTGTGCTCACGGCTGGAGCGTTGGCGACGGCAGGCGGCCTGGGAGCCTCCGGAGCGGACATCTTCCACTTCATCTCCTATCAGGGGTCCGATGACCTTAGCTGGGTGAAGGGGAAGCACACCCTGCAATTCGGCTTCAACTTCGAACGCATCGCCGACAACTTCAGCTCCGTCAATCTCCCCTTTGGAGAGTGGGACTTCGGCTCCGTTCAGGATCTCCTACAAAACGTACCGTTGACTTTTTCCTCCGACCTGCCTGGAACCAACGGTGCACGCAGCCTCCGAAGCGATGTCTACGGCGCCTATGCTCAGGACGTTGTTCGCGTCAGCCCGAAGCTGACGGTTACGGCCGGCCTGCGTTACGAGACCAACACGCCGGTCACGGAGGCCAACGGCAAGGTATCCCTTCTGTTGAACCTCACCGACGCGACTCCCAAGCTCGGCGGTTCTTTCGTCGGCAACGCGAACCGGCTCAACTTTGCTCCGCGCGTGGGACTCGCATACGACCCCTTCGGAACCGGCAAGACTTCGGTCCGCGCCTCCTTCGGCCTGTATGACATCATGCCTCTGCCGTATCTCTTTGTGAATCGCACGCACGCCGCCCCGTTTTACGTGACCGGCGTCGCGCAAGGGCCTCCGGCAAGCGCCTTCCCCGGCAATGGGCTGAGCTTGCTTACGCCTTCGAGCGAGGAGGGAAATTACGTGCAGCAGAATCCACCGCGCGCTTACAACCAGGCGTGGAACCTCACCACGGAACAACAACTGACTCCCGATATCGCGCTCATGGTGGGCTATGTGGGATCGCACTCCGTCCACGTTCCGCTCAGCATCGACGATATGGATCAGGTGCCGCTGTCGCAGGTGAGCTTCGACTCCAACGGTCAGCTTCACTTTCCGGTACCGACAGGCTGCGGCACCACACCGGTCCCGTCTAGCTGCTTCAAACGCATCCAGCGTATTAATCCCAACTATGGGCGCATCGAAGGATTGGTCTTCACCGACTACTCTTCCTACAACGGCCTGCTCGTGAATCTAAGCAGGCGGCTGGTTCATGGACTGGCCTTCCAGGCAACGTATACCTGGTCGAAGAATCTCGATGAAGGCTCCGCGACGTTCAGCGACAACGAATACAACAACACTGTCGGACCGTCCTACGCCTTCGATCTGAAGCTGCAGAAGGGAGTCTCCGATTACAACATCACGAACAACACCATCATCAACGCCCAGTGGGACATCCCCATTCCAGCCACGTTGCGCGGCGCACCGAAGGCTGTGCTGGGCGGCTGGCAGCTTGGAGGAATCTTCCAGTACCACTCCGGCGTGCCATTCTCGGTCCGATTGACTTCGGATCAGGCATTCACTGGAAATAGCCGCACCCACAGCAGCGCCGGAGGCCAGAGACCCAACTTCAACCCTGCTCCAGGCTGCACTACCAATGCGATCAACCCAGGGCACCCATCCAATTACATCAACACGAGCTGCTTCTCGTTCCCGGCTCCAGGTACGCTGGGGAATCTGGGCAGGAACACATTGAGTGGACCCAGGTTCGCCGATTTCGACACATCCCTCTTCAAGAACATTCCCCTCTTCGCCGACAGATACAGCCTGCAGCTCCGCGGAGAATTCTTCAACGTCCTCAACCATACGAACTTCGGCACGCAAGCCACCGGGCTGTTCAACTCATCCGGAGGTGTGCTGTCCTCAGCCGGACAACTGCCGGCGCCCACCCTGACGACCTCACGGCAAATCCAATTTGGAGCGAAGTTCATCTTCTAGCCGGTTGTTTGTTTGTGCCGTCTAACAGGCAGCTTGGTAGGACCGCCGTTCCAGCGAGGGCGCGGTCCACCGCAAAGGAATCGTGAATGAAAAGGGCCAGAGACGTAGCGGACGATCGCAAGGCGGCTGAAGCTCTCGTTTGCGATACGTCAGGCCGTACTGCAGGATTGCCTGTCCTTGTGCTCCTCGTGCTCCTTATGGTCTTCACGATTCCAGCCCCGGCCTTCGGGCAAGCCTCTTCGGGGTTGCAATTCAAAGCCTCTGTCAGCATGCCGAATGTCGCTGGCCGTATGGATCACCTCGGAGTCGATCTCAAGGGCCATCGCCTGTTCTTGACTGCATTTGCCAATCACACTGTCGAGGTTATCGATCTGCGATCAGGCCGGAGAGTTCGAACGCTTTCCAACCTGGGAAACCCACAAGGAGCACTTTACGATCCTTCCGCGAACCGCTTATTTGTTTCGAGCGGCATGGATGGCACCGTCACCATCTTCGACGGCACCACGTTTAAAGTGCTCGCAACGGTAAAGCTATCGAGCGATGCGGATAACCTGCGCTACGACAGCCGGAGCAACCGCATCGTCGTTGGTTACGGAGGAGAGAAGTTCCTGCACGGACAACCTGTACGAGGCCACGGAGACGGGGCTCTGGCCTTTCTGGACTCTGCGGGCCACACTACCGGCGAGATTCCACTTGACGCGCATCCTGAATCCTTTCAGCTCGAAAGGTCCGGAACGCGCGCTTTCGTGAACGTGCCCGATCATCGAGAGATTCAGGTCGTCGACATGGGGAAGCACAGTGTGCTGGGCCGGTGGCCTGTGTCAGCCTGCACGGACAACTTTCCGATGGCGCTCGACGAGGCTCATCATCGGCTGTTTGTTGGATGCCGCACTCCTTCGATCCTGCTTATCTTCGACACGGACAATGGGAAGGTGATCGCATCTTTTCCCATGGTGGAGCATTCTGACGACCTTTTCTATGACAAAGATGAAGGCAGAATCTATGTTCTTGGCGAAGGCTCTATTGAGATCTGGCAACAGAACGATGCCAATCATTACACCAGGGTTGGTCGTACCTCTACGCCGGCAGATGCTCACACGGGCCTCTTCGTCCCGGAATGGAAGTCGCTGTTCGAAGCTGTTCCGCACCACGGCAGGCAGGATGCCGAGCTCTTGATGTTTTCGACTCCATAGATGGCAAGCGCTGTTCCACCGGGATAATCGGCACATCCCACACTATCTTCGGATACGGTTCGAAGCGAATCTTAGTTCTAACCCGGTCCTCCGGCCCAGTGTCACAGTAAAGAGGAGAACACATGAAAAATCCACGCGATATTGCAAAGGACCTACAAGCAGGCCGGATCTCGCGAAGGGAGTTCGTCCAGAGAGCGGCCGACGGAGCGTTTAGCCTCGCCGCCACGAGTCTCCTGCTCAAGAGTACGGCTGGAGCCCAAACCTCTCCGGCCACGCCGCACAGCGCAGGTGCGCACCATCACGCTGAGCAGACCAGCCTGGATGCCGGATATGACTTCAACCAGACCAACCTGGACTCCTTCGCCGAATGGCTCAAGACCGAGAACATCCCGGTGTACCGCGACTTTGCGATTACGGATCTGCGTTCGCTAAAGCTGGAGCCCTGGAAGAGGGTCGGAGGCCAGGGCGCGCACGTGAACCTGATCGGCGGCGAGGGCGTGAACACCGCCTATGTGTGCGAGCTTGCGCCGGGAGAATCGACTCATCCGCAGCGCTACCTCTTTGAGGAGACGATCTACTTCCTGGACGGGGACGCGGGCGAGTCGCAGATGTGGGTGCCCGGCGGTCGGAAATTTTCGGCCAAGTGGCAGGCGGGCAGCGTACTCGGCCCCCCCTTGAATATGTGGCGGCAGCACTTCAACCGTGGCACCAAGCCGGCGCGCTTTCTCTCTGTCAACAACTCGCCTGTGGTCATCGATCTGTTCCACAACAGCGATTTCGTCTTCAATAACGATTATGTGTTTCGCGACCGGTTCGATCCCGCGGGTGAGTTCCTGAGGGATGGCGACGACAAGCTGCACATGAAGAGTGTGAAAAGTGCGGAGAGCTCGAAGGGGGTCTATACCTTCCACGGCAGCTTTATCCCGGATGCGCGCTCGATTGGGGTCAAAGCGTCTACCTCGCGCGGCAAAGGCAACTCGAGAATCGAGCTGGAGCTTGCGAACAACACCATGCAAACGCACATCTCCGAGGTCGCGACAGGGACGTACAAGATGGCGCACCGCCATGGTCCGGGCTCGCACGTGGTGACGTTGAACGGGCAGGGCTACACGCTGTTCTGGAAAGGATCGAACCGCTATTCGGATGCTCCACAGAAACGGAGAGTGGACTGGACCGACGGAAGCCTCACGGTTCCACCGGATGGCTGGTTCCATCAGCACTTCAATACAGGTCGCGATCCGGCCCGGTACATCGCTCCGAACTGGGGCGGCACCGGCAGGTGGTTCATGGAGGGCCTCGGCGGAGGGGGCTACACGCATCTTCTCGACTCGGTGGACGTGAAAAAAGGCGGCAACATGATCGAGTACGAGGATGAAGATCCCGAGGTTCGGGAGATCTATGTCGCCGAGCTGAACAAGTCCGGAATCAAATTCAACATGGATACCAAGAAGAGGGTCCCGGAGTAAAGCTGATCCGCCAAGCATTCGATGGAAAAGCATCGCCTGAGATCTCTTCGAGCTCCCCGGGCGATGCTTTCTACTCTGCACCTTGCCTGTGGCGTCGCTCTTACTCCGTACTGGTACGCCCGCCGGACGGAGCGGCGGTTCCCGTCCAGCGCGAGACCATGTCGCCGGCGAGATCGAACAGATCCAGCATGCGGCCGACGCTCTGGTTGACGATGTCATCGATGCTCTTCGGACGGGTATAGAACGATGGAATGGGAGGCATGATGATCGCGCCCATTCTGGTGGCCTGGTCCATCAGCGAGATGTGGCCTGCATGGAAGGGAGTCTCCCGCAGCATCAGGACAACCCGGCGGCGCTCCTTCAGGCAGACATCGGCGGCGCGAACGATCAGGTCTTCGTCGTAGCAGTTGGAGATTCCGCTCAGAGTTTTGACGGAGCACGGAACCACCACCATGCCTTCGGTCCGGAAGGAGCCACTGGCGATCGAAGCGCCGATGTCCTTGTGGTTGTGCACCACGTCGCCCAGCTTTCGCACGTCTTCCATGGTGAAGTCAGTCTCCGCCAGGAGTGTGCGTGCCGCGGAGGGAGAGATGACGAGGTGCACCTCGACGTTGCCGGCCGCGCGCAGCGCCTGCAAGGTCCTGACGCCGTAGATGGCGCCGGATGCGCCTGTAATTGCCACAACAAGTCGTTTCACTCGCACTCCCCTTGCAACATCGTAAACGTGGCGTAACCATTCGGAGCTATTGAATCTGTGGAGCCACTCGGTGGATAGAGATGGCCTTCGCGCTGGTGAACTCGCGGATGCCGAACTCCCGGATTTCAGTGCGGCAAGCTCGCGGCCAGAGCCTCACATCGTTACTCCGCTAGAATCTCGTGGGCGCGTGTGACAACGGAGGCGATGACTACCCCGCCAGGAGGCTCGACAACCCAAAGACGGGCTGCATGAAGATCGGGCGAAAGGCGGCATCGCTCCTATGGAATGAGGTTATACCTTTTGTGAAGAGGGCTGTCAAAGGTCAGACGGAAGTAGAGAGAGAAAGCTGCTTTACGGTTCTCAGACTCATCGTCACCAGGGATAGAGCGGTTGAATTTTACGGTATGCCGCTTGACGAATTTGCCGCTATTCTTTTATAACTTATCCCGTCTGAAGGACCGGAGCCGAGGCAAATCCGAACGCTTCGGCGGCTTCATCGAATACGGTGCCTAAGTTTCGGCATCCCAGGCTCGAATCGGCAGCAGAAAGTGATTGGTCTGATGTAATACCTCATGCTACACTGGTCTTCTTAGTTGGCACTCAGGCGCGAAACGGCGACGGACGCCAGATTGGCAGCAGGTACGTGTTGCGTTGTGGATTTCCAAGTTTGTTTCAAGGTGTCCAGACATGAGTAGTGCGATCCCAAGACTCTCGCGAGAAGAGCTGTCGCCCGAACTAGCATCGTTCCTGCGCCCCAGGGTGGAGCGGCTCGGCTACCTGGGCGAATTCTTTCAATGTGCCTCTCATCAGCCGGACGCACTTCTTTCCTTCCTGCAGTTCACGGAACACCTGAAGCATGCCTTGCCGGGCAATTTGACGGAGTTGGTCTCTCTCACCATCGCCAGGTTGATGGATAACGCCTACGAGCGCGTGCAGCATGAACGCCTGTCCCTGCGGTTGGGGTTCTCCGCCGAATGGATTCAAGGTATTCTCAGCCTTTCTCCCGAGACCGCATCGGAGTTGTCGGAGCAAGAGCGTGAGGTTCAACGGCTGGTCATCGCAGTCGTCCAGCGGAGTGGCCACAACACAGGCGTTGAGGTTGACGCAGTCATTCGGGCGATCGGAGTTCCAGGAACAATCGCCGTCCTGATGTTGATCGGCCGTTACATGTCCCACGCCTTGATTGTGAATGCACTTGATCTTGCCCCGCCGGTCGCTTCCCCGTTTGAGGAGATGCAATGACCCCTGAAGTCGAAAAGCCCGTCTGGATCTCTGAGGCCGACGTCGTCTCCCTGATGGATATCGCTGGTGCGATCGACGCGCTCGAGCAAGGGCTGCTGGCCGAGGCGCGGAACGAAGCGCGCAACATGATCAAGACCCATGTGGAGTGGGACGGAGGCTCGACCCTCCACGCGATCGGAGCCGTATTTCCGGAGAGCGGATTCTGCGGAACCAAGACCTGGTCTCACACGAAAGGAGGAGCGACGCCGATGCTTCTTCTCTTCGACAGCAACAATGGAAATCTCAAGGCAGTGATCGAGGCCTTTGCGCTGGGCCAGATGCGCACCGCTGCAGCCTGCGGGGTGGCTACGCGCTGGCTGGCGGAGCCTGACGCGGACGACTTTGCGATCATTGGGACAGGCAAGCAGGCCATCACTCAGGTCTCAGCCATCCTCGCCGTGCGCAAGATCCGGCGCATCCGGGTATTCAGTCCGAACCAAGGCCACCGCGATGAGTTTGTCGCGCGGGTCAGGAGCGAGTTCGAGGTAGAGACCGTCGCTGGTTCGAGCGTTCGCGAAGCCGTCGAAGGCGCTTCCATCATCACCCTGGCAACGCGAGCCCAGGACCCAATCCTGAGTGCGGATATGGTGCAGCACGGCGCGCACATCAACTCGGTAGGCGCCATCGTGCCGAGCCGCGCCGAAATCGCCGCCGATGTGCTCTCACGCTCGACCATGATCGTGACCGACAGTGTCCCGCAGGCGAGAAAGCTGTCACGCGAATTGATCGGCTTCTTCGCCCCGGATTCCACCCGCTGGGATGCCGTTCAATCTCTCGCGGCGATCGTGTCGGAGCGCTTCGCACGCAGCCAATCGGATGACCTCACCGTCTTCAAGTCTCTGGGCGTTGGAATATCAGACCTCTCTCTCGGCATACGGCTCTACCAGGACGCCGTGAACAGCCAACGTGGTTACAAGTTTTCCCATCCGCAGAAGGTCACGCCGCGACTGCGGACAAACCAGGCAACGTAGATTTTCGACAGGAGACGACATGCAGGATAAGCAGAATGCTAACGACACGCAGAATACTCAGGCTCAGGATAATAGCTACTACTTCGCGGATCGAACCGGCCTTGCAGAGAAGAAGCTCGGTCTGATCCCAGCGGTCACCATCACCAAGGAAGCGATCGATGCTGAGATCGAACGGCTCGCCAGCCTGCCCGCGCCGGCAAACGGGAGACGGGAATCGCAGATCGCGAACCCGCAGACCGGAGTGGGCGAAGGCCTCGCGCCGGGCATCGGCGTCTCCATCTGCGTGCTGAAGCCCGGCGAGCGCACCAGGCCGATCCGTCACAACGCCGCTCTGGTGAACTTCTGCATTCGCGGCGGAGGCCAATCCACCGTTGACGGCAAGGTGATCAAGTACGGCCAATACGATGTCTTCAACACGCCTTCCTGGGTCATCTACGAGCACGTCAACGACACGGACGAACTGCAGGTGCGCCTCACCTACAGCAACTCTCCGCTGCTCAAGAAGATGAACGTGTACATCGTTGAAGAAGACCCGCAGCCGGAGAAATTCAAGAAGAAGTCAACCGATGAGCACGCAACCGCCGAGAGCCCATTCGGTACGTTTCCCATCTCAGACGATGGCGCGCAGTTGATGCCCTACGAGAAGCTGATCAACCCGGACGTGATGAAGTCGGAGCCGCTCTATTTCCCGTGGAAGAGGGTGAAGGCCGAACTGGCCAAGCTGGCATCGCTTGGGCAATCCTATCGTGGCCGCCGCCTATACCTGCTTTACAACCAGGCAACGGGACGCACCAACGGCACCACCAGCAACTTCTTCGCCACGTTTACCATCAGGCCGAAGAACATCGTCGACCGCCCGCACCGCCACACTGGCGCGGCGATCAATTATTACTTCCAGGGATCGGGCTACAGCGTTGTGGAAGGGAAGAAGTACCCCTGGAAGGCGGGCGACCTGATGCTCTCCGCTCCCGGATGGGCCGTTCACAACCATGCCTCGCTGGACGAGGACGTGTACGAACTGACCGTGCAGGATAGCCCGCTCAACGTCTGGATGGGTTCTCTGCTCTGGCAGGAGAGTCTCGACCAGCCCATCGAATTGCTGGGCGCGTCCAAGGGCTTCTACACCAACCGCGAGGCGTAGGTCTCCCACCTGCAAGCCGTAGTCGCGAACAGTGGCTCACGGTATCGCCAACGAAAACCAGACGGGTTCTTTCTATGATGCAGTTGGACAAGACGTTTCTATGTGGCTCCTACCCTCCCCTGATTACGCCGTTCCGGGGAGGGAAGGTCGACTTCAAGTGCTTTGGCGAGTTGACCGAGCGCCAGGTACAGGCAGGCTCCCACGGTCTGGTGGTGGCAGGAACCACAGGCGAGCCCAGCAGTCTTACCGTCGACGAGCGAACGGAGCTCGTCAAGGTTGCCGTGGCAGCGGTCGAGGGAAAGATTCCTGTGGTCGCCGCGACAGGCTCGCAGTCGCTTGCCGAAACCATCGAGCTTACCGAGCGGGCGGAGAAGGCTGGAGCCAGCGCTGTGCTGGTCGTCACGCCGTACTACATCAAGCCGTCGCAGCGTGGAATGGTCGAGTACTTCGCGACCGTGGGCAAGCGCACCCAGCTTCCTCTGATGATCTACCACATCCCCGGCCGCGCGGCGGTTTCGATCACCGCGAAGACCGTCATGCGCATCGGCGAACGGCTCGATAATCTCGTCGGTCTCAAGCACGCGGACAAAGGCCTGGAGCTGTTAACCGAGCTGCAGACCGGCATGGGCCCGGACTTCCGCATGTTCTGCGGCGTCGAGGCCCTCAGTCTCCCCATGCTCGTTCTCGGAGCCAGCGGCCTCATGAATGCCGTCGGCAACATCGCTCCCGCCAAGGTCGCGGCGCTCTACGAAGCCGTCATGCAGGGCGATCTCCAGAAGGCGAAGCAGCTTCACGTCGACATCTTCGAGTTGAACCAGTCCATCTTCTTCGATACCAATCCCGTGCCGCTCAAGTACATGATGTCGCGTCTGGGGCTGCTGGACTCGCCGGAGCTGCGTCTTCCCCTGATCAGCCTCGATGCCGAATTGCAGAAGGTGATCGATCCGGTGCTCATGCGTGCCGGACTCCTGCAGCCCTCTGAAATGGCGGCAGACTAGCGACCTGGCGGCTTCCGCACGTCACAAGGTCTCGGGCTTTGCTTAGAAGTCCCGGCGACCGCAGTCGATCGACGCAGCAAACGGGATTTAGTCCGGATTACACCGTGGTTTGCAGTACGACAGGGGACGTGAATGGTCACACCGGGAAACATCGCAGCTCATGCCGATACCGTCACGGTGATCAAGGTGCTGATTGCCTTGCTGCCGTTCGCCACCTTGGTCGCGGGCTTCCTCCTGTTCAAACTCAGCGCGTTGATGACCTCCATTCTGACCTTCGTGGTGGAGTTCGTCGTGGTGATCACCTACTACCATTTGTCGGCGGTGAAGAGCGTCGAGGCGGGGCTCTGGGGCAACCTCACCATGTGGAGCGTCTTCATCCTGCTGTGGTCGGGGCAAATCTTCGGACAGACATTCAGAGCGACAGGCCTGATTCCCGCCCTGCTTGACTCCTTCGGATCCATCGTTCCCACCAAAGACCGGCAGGTACGCGCGCTGACCATGGTTACCCTGCTCAGCGCCTTCGTGGGCACCTTCAACCTCTACGCGGTCTATCCCGTCGCAATCCCCGCCCTGGCCGATCTCGGCTTCGGCGGCGTCGAGTCGGCCGCGGGCTATTTGATCTACGCCTCCTGGTGTATTCCCTTCGCTGCCCTGTTCATCGGAGCAGTCATCGCGAGTGCCGCGACCGGCCTTCCCGTCGATCAGATTGCCACCGCCTCCGGTCAACTGGCAATCCCTCTTGTCTTCGTCGCCATGATCGGAACCTACCGGATCCTCGGCTTCCGGTTCGGGACCCGCCGCAGCCAGACGCTGTTCTGGATGCTGTCGCTGAGCAATATCGCCGGTATCGTGCTCTTTACTCAGATCTGGCCCCAGTACCACGAGCTCACGCTGATGTCCGGCGGCACCATCGCGCTGCTGTTCCTCTTCTTCTTCGGGCGCATGGATCGAGCGGATTCACCGGTCAGCTTCCAGGAGTCCTCAGCACAGACACTGGACCGGACGACGGCAGATGCAACGCCGGGAGTCCTCACCCAGTCTCCCCGCTATACCCTCGGCATGAGGCTGAAGGCATACTTCCCCTTGCTGATCGCCATTGCCTACACCATGTTCACGCGTATTCCAGCGGTGGCGAAGGCGCTGGCCGGAACGGACTTCAAGGTCGCGGCCTGGGGCTTCAGTCCCGTCAAGATCAACCTCCTGACCACGCCCGCCATTCCGCTGATCGTGGCCATTGTCAGTTGTTACGCGGTTCGCCTCAAAAGGGCGAGCCTGGCCCAGGATGTCGCGCGAGGAACCGCGCATGGAGCTTCCAGCCTCAGCACTCTCTTATTCGGCAGCGCAACCGTCTACCTTATGGTCGCCACCAACCAGATTGCCTACCTGGGACAGGTGCTCGCCCATGGCGGCAAGACGGTCTACGAGGTGTTGGATTCGGCGCTCATCTTCCTGGGCGGCATGACCTTTGGCCAGGGCGCGCCTGCCATCTTCCTCTTCTCGCGCATGCAGATTACCTCGGCAGCCAAGCTCGGCCTGCCGCTGGTTCTGCTCGTGGGCCTAGTCAATCTAGTCGCCATGGGCCCCACCAATGCCGTCAAGCCGGCGCTCATCCGCTTTGCCGCTTCTCTGGTCAACATCAAGGGCCAGGACCGCACCATCTTTCGCATCGGCCTCTACTGGGGAATCGCCCAGATTGTCGTTACAACCATCGCTTTCCTATGCCTGGTACGGCTTTGGAAATAGCCTAAGGAGATTCATTCATGAACACAGCAGAGCTTGCGCAACCCGGCGTGCAATCGTCTTTCGGCAGCTTCCCTCAGCCCCATGCAGACCTGCGGGACTGGCTGGAGCGGGTAGAGGGAATCGGTGAGTTGCTCAGGGTCTCCGGAGTCAACTGGAAGCTCGAGATGGGTGCTGTCGCGGAGATGGTCTACCACGCCCGCCCGGAGAATCCGCCCGCCATTCTGTTTGAGAACATCCCCGGCTACTCGCCCGAATTTCGGGTTCTGTCCGGCATGACAAACTCACCGCAGCGCCTCGCCCTTACCCTCGGCCTGCCGCTTTCCAAACGTCCCCTCGACATCGTCCGTGCGTATCGCGATCGCATGAAGAAGTTCTCGCTCATTCCCAACGAATTCGTCGAGTCCGGCCCTGTGCTGGAGAATGTCGACCGGGATGAAGCCGTTGACCTGTACAAATTCCCGGTCCCTTTCCTGCACGAACTCGACGGCGGACGCTACATCGGCACCGCGGACCTGATCATCATGCAGGATCCCGAGACCGGTTGGATCAATGTGGGGACTTATCGAGCGCAGGTCCACGACAAGAACACGCTCGGCCTCTGGATGTCGCCCGGCAAACACGGCAGGCTCATCCGCGAAAAATACTTCAAGATGGGCAAGCCATGCCCCGTGCTGATCAGTTGCGGTCACGACCCGCTGCTCTTCCTCTCGTCGGGTAACGAGGTCAACTTCCAGGTTGCCGAGTTCGCTCATGCTGGAGGACATCGCGGCATCCCGTTCGAAACCATCAAGAGCGAACTTCACGGGCTGCCTATGCCGGCGCGTGCCGAGATCGTACTCGAAGGAGAGATTCTGCTCGATGACCTCCGGCTCGAAGGGCCGTTCGGCGAATGGACCGGCTACTATGCCAGCTCGACGCGCCCGGACAATGTCGTTCGGGTCAAGCGCGTCTATCACCGCGACTCGCCCATCATCACCATGGCCTGCCCCATGCGTCCGCCGTCCGACTACACGCTGAGCAAGTCCGTCATCAAATCGGCGATGATCTGGGATCAGGTCGAGCAGGCCGGCTTGTCCGGTGTCGAGGGCGTCTGGTGTCACGAGTCGGGTGGCGGCCGGCTCTTCAATGTCATCTCGATCAGGCAGGCATACGCAGGCCACGCGCGACAGGCGGCCATGCTGGCGGCGAACGTACATGCTGGAAATTACCTCGGGCGCTTCGTCGTAGTTGTCGATCACGACATCGATCCGAGCAATCCCTTCGACGTCATGTGGGCCATGTCGACCCGATGTGATCCCAGCGAAGACATCGAATTCATCCGGCAGGCGTGGAGCGGCCCCCTCGACCCACGTAAGAAGAAGGGCATCTCCCACAATTCGAGAGCCGTCATCATCGCCACTCGCCCGTTCGAGTGGATGTCGGAGTTCCCGCCCGTAGCCGAGTCAAGCCCTGAGCTTCGCGCCCAGACCTTGCAACGTTGGGGACACATTCTCGAGAAGCCCGCAATCGCTCGCACCTAGAGCCTTTCCGGTCTCGATCCCGACCAACGGGAAGGTCCTCGCAGCAGAAGTAGTCAGGACCGGTACACAAGTCACGAAGTGACCGCACTCCGCGCAGGAGTGCCCGTCCGGCAGGACTATTCCAAATTCCTTACCCAGGAGCTCGAATGTCGAAACTTCCGCTATCGATGGCAATGAGCAACTACGATCACGTCTCGGACGTGATGAATGGGCGAATTCATCCGGAAGGAATCGAGCTCACCGCGATGGAGCTACCCGTCGAGGAGATCTTTTTCCGAATGTTCTCCTTCCTCGAGTGGGATGTCTCCGAGTTCTCGATGGCGAAGTACGTTTCGCTCGTCGCCGCCAACAAGGCTCCCTTCTGGGCCATTCCCGTCTTTCCCTCGCGCGTGTTCCGGCAATCTGCCTTCTACGTCGCAACGCGGTCGGGGATCAAGGATCCCGAGGATATGGCCGGACGAAGGATTGGCATACCCGAGTGGGCCCAGACCGCCGGCGTCTATGCGCGCTCCTATCTGCAACACCAGTGCGGGATGGATCTGAAAGACATCCATTGGGTCCAGTCGGGAGTCAACGAAGCGGGACGAAGCGAGAAGGTCTCCCTTTCGCTTCCGGCCGGCATAAGGATTGAGACTGTCCCGGACCGCTCGCTCAACGATCTGCTCCTGAACGGCGACATCGATGGGCTTATCTCCGCACGCGAGCCGGCGAGCTTTCTGAAGCAGGACACGCGCATTGCACGCCTCTGGCCGGACTATCGCAGCATCGAGGAGACGTACTACACCGGGACGGGAATCTTCCCCATCATGCATGCGGTCGTCATCCGGAAGACGACCTTCGAGCGCCATCCCTGGATTGCGATGAACCTCTTTCGAGCCTTCGAACAGGCCAAGACGGCCAGCCTGCAGCGTCTCTCCAGCATCGTGAACTCGCGAGTCGCCATTCCCTGGTCTCACAGCGCCGTAGAACGAGCCCGGACCCTCTTCGGCGAGGATATGTGGCCCTACGGCATCGAGGCCAACCGGCGCACGCTGGAGGCCTTCGTTCAGTTCTGCTTCGAGCAAGGCGTAACCGGCCGCAAGGTCGACATCGCCGAGCTCTTCCCGCCCGAAGTAAGCAAGACCTTCAAGACCTAACCATGCACTGAACGCCGCTCGCGGATCAAGAGCATCTAACGAGAAGTATGCCGGAGAGAATGCACGGTACGTTTCAGGAGCTCTCCCCTGCGCAGCAACTCCCGCACGCAGTCTGTGTCTAATAAGAGGGATGCGCCGAACGGCCCTCGACCGGCCGTGTCCAACCTTCGAGCGCCTCTCGCACCGAACCCAAAGGAGACAATTCATGCGCAATGTTGCGAAGCAACTTACCTTGGCTGCCGTGCTTACCGCATTGCCGGCTTCCATGCTCGTCGCCCAGAGCACGGACTACCAGCAGCGTCACAGCGTCAACGACCGTCGCGGCGATCAGCAGTCGCGCATCAACCAGGGGGTCGCCTCCGGCCAGATCACCCGCAGGGGAGCCAACAATCTGGAGGCGCACCAGCAAGCCATCCATAGTCACGAGCAGGCCGACCGAGCCGCGAATGGAGGCCATCTGACCGCGCAGGACCGCCACCAGCTCGCGCGGCAGCAGAATCGGCAATCGCAGCGCGTCTACAGGGACAAGCACAACGCTGCCACGCAACCCGGTGTCGCTCCACGCTAGGTAAAGATGCTCCTGCGTGAGCGGGAGAGCCGGCGAGCAGGGAACACCCACGTTCCATGTTCGCCGAGGCACTCCTATGTAGATGTAGAGCAGAATCGGCATCGATTCACCCATACATGCTTATTAGTCCGCTACACGCTCGTCCAGCCACGAGATATGAGATAGCGCCACTTTCGCTCTTTCGGAAGCCCTTACCGCTAAGGAGGGAAGCCTTCCCTGGAGACGCGCCGCGAAAGGGAGCCGAATCTAGTAAAATTAGAGCTGGATGCGAGGATTCCCCCAGATTCACTCACTCTCGCTTCAATCCATGCCACAGGCCATAAGGCCAACCCATCTGAATCCCTCTTAGGACTCGAATCATGATCTCAGTCTCCAATGTCACCATGCGCTACGGCTCGAAGCTCCTCTTTGAGGATGTTTCTGTCACCTTCACCACGGGCCGACGCTACGGCCTCACCGGACCGAACGGCGCCGGCAAATCGACCTTCATGAAGTGCCTCACCGGCGAGATCGACCCGCAGAAGGGCACCGTCGTGCGTCCCAAAAAGATCGGCGTTCTCTCGCAGGACCAGTATGCCTTCGACGCCTTCCGTGTCATCGACACCGTCATCATGGGCAACAAGGCCCTGTGGGCGGCGCTCGAAGAGCGTGAGGTCATCTACGCCAAGCCGGAGATGACCGACGAAGACGGCTCGCGGCTCGGGGAGCTCGAAGGCGTCGTCGGCGACGAGGACGGCTACGAGGCCGAATCCAACGCCGCCGTTCTCCTCCAGGGCCTCGACATCCCCGACGAACTGCATGAGCGCACCATGGGCGAGCTGCAGGGCGGCCAGAAGGTGCGCGTGCTGCTGGCCCAGGCGCTGTTCGGCAACCCGCAGGCGCTGCTGCTCGACGAGCCCACCAACTATCTCGACCTCGAATCGATCCACTGGCTGCAGGACTTCCTGAACCGCTACAACGGCACCGTCATCACCATCTCCCACGACCGGCATTTCCTCAACAACGTCTGCACCCACATCGCCGACATCGACTACGAGACCATCATCACCTACAACGGCGGCTATGACGACATGGTCATGCAGAAGGTCAGCATCCGCACCCGCATCGAAAGCCAGAACGAGCAGCGCGAGAAGAAGATCGCCCAGTTGAACGACTTCATCGCGCGCTTCTCCGCCGGCACCCGTTCCAGCCAGGTCAACTCGCGCAAAAAGGAGGTCGAACGGCTGGCCACCAGCGAGCTGGCCCGGTCGAACATCGCGCGTCCCTTCATCCGCTTCGACATGCTGCGACCCTCGGGCAAGAATGTGCTCGAGTTCGAAGGCGTCAACAAGTCCTACACCCAGAAGGACGGCAAGGTCGAGCACGTCATCGACAACTTCTCCGCTTCAGTCACGCGCGGCGACAAGGTCATCCTGATGGGCCGCAACGGCCAGGGCAAGACGACGCTGCTCAAGGCGCTGCTGGCCAACGGACCAGCCATCGAAGAGCAGGATGTCTCCATCGACTCGGGCTCCGTCAAGTGGGGCCATGAGGTCTCCATCGGCTACTTCGCGCAGGACCACAAGGGCTCCATCCAGCTCGGCATGACGGCCTCCGACTGGCTGCATCAGTTCGACCCCCAGGCCACCAAGGAAGACATCCGCGGCATCCTCGGCCAGATGCTCTTTCGCGGCGAAGAGGGCCTCAAGAAGACCGATGCGCTCTCGGGCGGCGAGGCGGCCAGGCTGCTCTTCTGCAAGATCATGCTGCAGAAGCCGAACGTCCTCGTGCTCGACGAGCCCACAAACCACCTGGACCTTGAGAGCATCAACGCGCTGAATCAGGCAATCCAGAAGTATGAAGGAACGGTCTTCCTCGTCACTCACGACCAGGACCTGATCGAAGAGGCGGGCACACGCATCTGGCACTTCGAAGGCGGCCCCGCCAGCTTCCACATCACCGACCACAAAGGCCCCTACGAGGAATACCAGCAGCAGACCGCTCTAGCCGCCAGATAACCACTCCTCCATATCGCTCCAAAGACAACCGCGGCCCTTTGCCTCAGGCCTAGAATAGAACCCATGCCCAACGTCGAACCCATCCAATCCCGCGGTAAGAACGTTCTTGGCCAGCCGCTCGACACCTGCGGGTGCGAGCCCATGACGGGCTTCTATCGCACCGGCTGTTGCGAGACCGGCCCCGAAGACCACGGCGTCCATACCATCTGCTGCGTCGTCGACGCCCCGTTCCTCTCCGCTTCGAAGGCTCTGGGCAACGACCTCAGCACGCCGATGCCGCAGTTCGGATTCGCCGGACTGAAGCCCGGAGACCGCTGGTGCGTCTGTGCCGCGCGCTGGCTGCAGGTCCAGCAGTCCGGCCCCGCCTGTCCGGTCATCCTCGAAGCGACGCACGAGAATACCCTCAAGATCGTGCCCTTCGAGCTGCTCATCCAGTACGCGGTCATCCCCAGCCAGCTCCACTAGCCATATGCCGCCCCCTGCCTGCATCGTCGGGTAAGCGTTCTCACTACGTCCCGGCAGGCGCCGCGAGGCTCTTCACCACCCCCACCCGGCCCTTCCAGTACGGAAGCTTCACGAGGTACACCCCCCACCACAGCGCCCACGCAAACAGACCGCGAAACTTCATCCCGAAGATCTCCGCGACCGCCGTCCGCTTCCCGACCAGTGCAAGCTGACCCAGCATCTTGAAGCGAAACGGACGTGGAGCGCGGCCGCGCACAACCGCATTGATATTCTGCGCCAGGTGCGTTCCTTCGCGCGTCGCATTCTGTGCCGTCGGCGCGTAGGTCTTGCCCCCGGCCTGCGGAATCTCCGCGCAGTCGCCGATTGCCCATACTGAATCGATGCCCTCCACCTGAAAACAGCCGTTTACGGTCACTCCATGATGTTTTCCCTTGGGCACGTCTACATCCTTCAGCAGCGGGCTGGGCGTGATTCCGGTATCCCACAGCAACAGCCCGGTCACATGGCTATCCCCATTCGAAAGCCGCAGCGTATTGCCTTCCACCGCCGTCACTCTTACATTCAAGTCGACGTGAATGCCGTTCCGCTCCAACTCCGCCTGGCCATACGCCGCGAGCGAAGCCGGACTCTCATTCATCAGGCGGCCCGTCGGTTCCACCAGCACCAGCTTCACCTCGTCCGGCGACAGGCCGGCGGCGCTGGCTCTCTTGCGAATATAAGAGCTGACCGCGGCCATCGTCTCCACCCCGGTGTACCCGCCGCCCGCGACCGCGACCGTCAGCCGCTCCCTCCGCTCCTCGGAATCGTTAGCACCGTTGGACTCAGCCGTCTTGGCCACCAGGCTATCCACCCGCGCCAGCACCTCCTGTGCATCGGCCAGCGTCTTCAACGCAACGCTGTTCTCCCGCGCGCCAGGAACGTGGTGATAATTGGTCGTCGACCCCAGCGCGAAGACCAGATGGGTCGCCTGAAAGGTGCGGCCATCGGCCAGCGTAACCAGCCTGGACCTGCTGTCCACCGCGCTGATCTCTCCCTTGACTACCGTGACCCGCCGCGGCAGGCTCGACAGCGGCACGGCGATATCGGCAGCCCGCACGGTTCCACCCGCTACCTCCGAAAGCATCGGCGTGTACAGCATGTGGTCCACTCGGTCGATCACGGTAATGCGATGCTCGCGAGGAAGGCGCGCAGCCAGGCCCAGCGCGGCATACCGGCCGCCGAAGCCTCCTCCGAGAATTACCACATGCTGGGAAGGTGAGTTGCTGTCTGGAGTCTGCATTCGAACCTCGATAGAGTCAGCGCAAGTGCGTGCGAGACCTGGCGAATCCGAGTCTCACTTCGTAGGATGCAAACCCGGCTCCGAACAGCCGCCAGCGCAACGGCCAGGGATACGGGCCTCATTTCACCGGAGTCGCCCCTCACCGCTTTGGAGCCTCTTTCTCCAGGATTGGTTTCTCCGGGATTGCGGTAATCTTCCGGGCTCGCATAGGGCAGAAGAGAATCCTGCGTGGCAGGCCCCGAACATGCAGACGAGAGCATGAGCTCGATGGCGATCACGTACTACATGCCACATCAGCCGGGCGGTCCAAGCCTCAGCCTGGAACGGCCAGACCATCGACCTAAAACGACACGCGCCTCTCCCGGAACCCGTCTAAACAAGTGAGGCTGGAGACGGCCTTGTTGCGGCCCTTCTCCAGCCTCCTGATATTTCTCCTGCTGTGATGCTTACTGCACGTTGAGAGTGAGGCTGGTCGAGCTGCTCGCGCCGGTCTTTGCGTCGGTCGCGATCACCTTGATAGCGTAGCTGGTTGGGGTTGGAGTGGATTTCGCAGGACTGCCGCCGCCGCAACCGG
This sequence comes from Edaphobacter sp., assembly GCA_965277265.1. GTDB lineage: Bacteria > Acidobacteriota > Terriglobia > Terriglobales > Acidobacteriaceae > Edaphobacter. The sequence continues at coordinate 1,938,397 of CBDICF010000003.1, read as the reverse complement.
TCATGCCAACGACTGCGCCGAGCGAGAGGACCGTTAGTGCGAGCATGGCCGTAAGGCGGGGCATGTGGCGGAGGCGTTTGCGTACCTGCTTGAGGCCCGCGAGCGGGAGCAGCAGGAACCCAAGGGCTACAGGAGCGAACGGGGAACCCGTAAGAGGTTTCTCGTTGCGCGCCGTGGCTGCGGCGGCGGTCTGGATGGTGAGCGTTACAGGGGTTGTGCCGCTGCCCGCCGGGATGGTGGCCGGCGAGAAGGTCGCGGTGGATCCGGCCGGGAGCCCGGTTGCGCTGAGGGTAAGGGCGTCGATGTAGGTGTTTTCGCCCCCTGGGGTGAGTGTAAGGTTGAAGGTTGCCGCACTGCCCGCAGTGACAGCGGCGGTGGAAGAGGTCGCGGTGATGCTCAGGCTTCCGGCCACGGTGAAGGTGGTGGTTGCGGTCGCAGGCGCATAGTTTCCGCTGGCCGCCTGGCTCGCCGTCAGCACGACTGTACCTGCGCCGGTCAGCGTCACCATCGAGCCCGAGATGGTCGCCGGTCCGCTGGTCACCGCATACGTCACCGCCCCATTCGACGCCGAGACTGCGCTAACCGCAAACGGCGCACTGCCATACATCTGCGTTGCGATAGGAGTGAAGCTAAGCGTCGGCGTTACCAATGCTGCCGCTACGGCAAAGCTGGCGTTCACCGAAGCAGCCGCATAGTTTCCATTGGCCGCCTGGCTCGCGCTCAGCACGACTGTGCCGACGCCCGTCAGCGTCACAGTGGACCCCGAGATCGTCGCCGGTCCCGATACCACTGCATACAGGAACGCGCCTGCAGAGTTCGAGCTGGCGCTTACCGTGAATGGCGCATCGCCCAGCGTGTGGTTCGACACCGTGAAGCTCTGTGCGGGAGTACTGCCGACAACTGAGACGGTGGCTGAATTCGTGCTCGTCGCAAAGCCCCCGCCCGCTCCAGCGTAGATTGCCGTAATGGTATGGGTTCCCGCCCCGGCCAGGGTTGAATTCAGCGTTGCGGAGCCGTTCACGAGCGAGACGCTACCGAGCGATACCGTCGTCGTCCCCATGGTATCGGTCAAGCCGACGCTGCCCGTCGGAACCGTCGCCGATGTTGTGGTGTCGGTCACTGCGATGGTCAGCGTCACCGGCTGTCCGGCCGTGACCGAGTTGGGGTTGGCGACTACTGTCGTGGTCGTCGCATCGGAAGCCGTCGCCGGCCCGCTGAGCGCGATGCTCTGCGTGGCATACGCTGGAGCCAGTGCGTTCAGGTTATCGTCCGTCGTCGCCAGCGAGCCGCTGATCGAGCCGGATGTGAGCGGGCTGAAGCTGATGATGTTGGTGCAGGACGCTCCGGCTGCCAGGGTGGCAGGGCTCGAGGTGATGGAGAGTTGCGGGCAGGTGGAGTTGCCAGCGACCGTAAAGCCAGTAGCAACGCTCGGATTCAGGCCGGTCGTGGGAGCAACGAACGTAAGCGGGCCGTTGCCGATGTTGCTGAGCGTAACGGTCTGCGGGCTGTCGCTGCTGGTCGCTCCCACTGCCGTCGAGGCGAAGGTCAGCGACGGTGGATCGGCGAAGTCGAGCTTCACGATCTGTGTCTTGGTGCCATCCGCGACGAAGACATTCCCGCTCCCGTCCACCGTCACCCCATAGGCCCCCCCAAAGCTGCCAGTCAGTGTGTTGACCGTCGTGTAACCTCCCGCCGCCAGGATCTCCTTGACCGCATGATTGCCGCTATCAGCGACGAAAACATTCCCGCTGCCGTCCACCGCCACGCCATAGGGACGGCTGAAGCCGGTGCCCAGCGTGTGAACCGTGGTGTAACCCCCTGCTACCAGGATCTCCTTGACTGCATTGTTATTCCTATCGCCGACAAAGACGTTGCCGCTTGCATCCACCGCCACGCCAACCGGCTCATTGAAGCCGCTGCCCAGGGTGTTGACCGTGGTGTAACCGCCCGCTGCCAGGATCTCCTTTACTGCATTGTTGGCGTAATCGGCGACGAAGACGTTGCCGCTCCCATCTACCGTCACACCGGCGGGCTGATTGAAGCCGCTGCCCAACGTGTTGATCGTGGTGTAACCGCCCGCCGCCAGAATCTCCTTGACCGCATTGTTGCGGTAATCGGCGACGAAGAGATTGCCGCTCCCATCCACAGCCACGCTCGTTGGCTCGCTGAAGCCGCTCCCGAGAGTGTTAATCGTGGTGTAACCGCCCGCTGCCAGAATCTCTTTGACCGCATTGTTGCTGTAATCGGCAACGAAGAGGTCCCCGCTTCCATCCAGTGCCATGCCAAAAGGAAGATTGAAGCCGCTGCCCAGCAGACGTTGCGTGGCAGGGCTAAAGCTCACCTGCGGACCTGTCCCGGTACCGTAAACATAGGCTGTGGCAAGTACATTGCCAGAGCTATCGTTCAGCGTGACCGCACCGTTGCGGGTGCCGCTGAACTTGGGGGTGAAGCTGACGTTGAGTGTGCAGGTGGTGCCGGCGGCGAAGAAGCTTCCTGCAACGCAGGTATCGCCTGTAAGGGCGTCGGCGAAGTCGAGTCCGGGCGCTCCCTGGGTGAAGACGGCGGGGGCGGCGATGGTGCCGCCGTTATTGAAAGTAAAGTTGAGGGAGATTGCCGGAGGCGTGCTGGTGCCGACGGACACGGAGCCGAGGGTTACCCCCTGCGTCATGATCTGCTTCACCGCGTTGTTGCCGGCATCTGCGACAAAGACGTCGCCCTTTGGGTCAACCGCCACGTTCGTGGGCTGGGAAAAGCCGATACCCCACGTGGCAATGGTGGTGTATCCGCCCGTCGCGAAGATCTCCTTCACCGCATTGTTGCCGTAATCGGCGACGAACACGTTGCCGTTCGCGTCCACCGCGACGCCATTCGGCCCGTTGAAGCCGCTGCCAATCGTGTTTACCGTGGCGTACCCGCCTGCCGCGACGATCTCCTTCACCGCGCTGCTGCCGTAGTCGGCGACGAAGACGTTCCCGCTCCCGTCCACCGCGATGCCATCGGGATTGGCGAAGCCGCTGCCAATAGGAACGGCAGCGGTATAGCCGCCCGCCTTGGTAAGCTCCTTCACCAGATTGTTGCCGGAATCGGCGACGAAGACGTTTCCGTTTGCATCCACCGCCACGCCCTGGGGTTGGTTGAAGAAGCCGCTGCCCAGCACGTTGACTGTGGTGTACCCGCCTGCGGCTAGAATCTCCTTTACTGCATTGTTGCCTGTATCGGCAACGAAGACGTTCCCGCTCCCGTCCACTGCAACCTGGTTAGGCTGGGAAAAGCCGCTGCCAATCGTATTGACCGTGGTATAGCCGCCTGCGGCCACAATCTCCTTCACACTATTGTCGCCGTTACCCGCGACAAAGATGTTGCCGCTTGCATCCACCGCGATTCCGAAGGGAGAGCTGATGCCGCTGCCCAGCGCAATGACCGAGCCGCTGAAGTGTGCCGCCGGTCGGCCGGGGGTCGCGAAGGCGTTGAAGCAGCACATGCCGCTGAAGAGCAGGACGGCGGAGGCTTGCAAGCTGAAGCGGCCGAATGCGCTCAGCCTCCGCGAACGCTGCTCAGCCTGTGCATCACCGTGCGCAACCGCCTGGACGCCGCCGAAAATCGTTGAGGATGTGGCACAGCGCGAGACACGCGAAGGCTGTGAAGGATGAAAAGTGGATGCGAACGACATGGTTTGATAGACTCCGGGGGGATAGACCTGCGGCGTAACGGCGTACGCGAGCGACGTACTTCGCGTAAAGAAAATCTCTGCTTGAAGGCAGTCTTGTTCTACAGGGGAAAATCTGCCGCGCCTATACGTCATTGGTGTTATGAAGCAACAAAGAGATCTGCCCCAAAAATGACACTGCCCCGCTTGGCGCACCACGCTTGTGCGTCCAGCGACGATCGAGGGGCGTTCGCACACGCGGCGATTGAAGCCCGCATCCAACAGAGGAGTAAGCGAAGATGAATGACAACAGGAACGACACCGGCACACTGCGCGGAACCGTCGACACGATCCTCGGCCCATCCCGCGCCGCCAAACTGTTCCAGCTTCTCGTACTCCATCCCGAGATCGCCTCCGAGTCCGGCCCGCAGGTCTCCCGCGCCGTCCTCGCGCAGGCTCTCAACATGCTGCTCTTCGAGGATCTCCTCGCCCGCGTTCCCGCCGCAAAGACCTACGCCGAGAACTGCCTCCGCCACGGCAAAACCATCCTGCACGACCATGGCGCCGTCCGCACCGTCGCTCTGGAAGGCATGGGCCAGCTTCCCGCCGGGCAGGAGGCCATCACCCGCATCCTGCGTCCGCTCGGCTACGCGCTCAACGGAGTCTATCCGCTCGAACGCCTCAAGATGACCGGCCGCTCCCACGCACAGGCCGACTACCCCGAGGAGATCGCCCAGTTCTTTATCAGCGAGCTTCACCCCGAGCGTTTCTCCGCAGAATTCCAGGCCGCCGTCCAGCGTGTTACCGCTAGCTCGAAGGACCCCGTCATGCCCGAAGCCCACACCCTGCTCGAAGAGCTCGAAGCCAACCGCTCCCTCAGCCTCGAAAAGTCGGCCACGCTTCTTCCTGTCCTCGTCGCCGTCTTCGCCCGCCAGCACGCCGAACCCACCCTCGCCGACTACGAGACGCTGCTCGCCGAGTCGCCCGAGATGGCCTGGATCTCCACCGAAGGCAATGCCTTCAACCACGCCACCGACCGCGTCGCCGATGTCGATCAGCTTGCCGCGGAACAGAAGGCCCTTGGCCAGCCCATGAAGCCCACAGTCGAAACCTCGCAGTCCGGCCGCGTCCGCCAGACCGCCTTCCTCGCCGCCCGCGTCCAGCGCCAGTTCCGCACTCCCGAAGGCGCCCTGACAGAAAAAGAGGTCCCCGGCTCCTTCTACGAGTTCATCACCCGCCTCCCGCTGTCTGAGCAGGAAGGTAAACAAAAACTCGACCTCAGCTTCGACAGCTCCAACGCCCAGGCCATCTTCAAGATGACCGCCGGCTCGTAGCCGCACTAACCTAACGGCTTGCCACCGATCCGCACGGATGACACCGATCAAAGACATCAAAGCCGTCCCATTGCCTCGTGGATCAAGGATTGAAGGATTGAAGGACCGAATCCTTATCCGTGTTGCTCCGCGAAATCCGCGGTCGATCTATCCGTGTTGAAATCGGTGCCATCGATTCAAATCGGTGGTACGCATCTCGCCCCCGCTACCGTGGCTCTCCCCGAAGCTGGCTAGAATACTTGCAAGCCCCGGAGAGACGTCCCGCACATGTCAACCTCGCCCTTCGTCCTGCTGCCAAGCTCCCACGCCCGCGCACACGACACCTTCCCCCCGGCCGCCGATCTGGAGACACAGCTTCGCGCCTGCATTCGCGGCGAGGTCCGCTTCGATGCCGCATCGAAGGCCCTCTACGCCACCGACGCCTCCAACTACCGTCACATCCCCATCGGCGTCGTCGCTCCCCGCGACGAAGCCGATGTCATCGCAACCGTAGAGCTCTGCCGCCGCTTCAACGCCCCTGTCCTAACTCGCGGAGCCGGAACCTCGCTCGCCGGCCAGTGCTGCAACGCTGCCGTCATCCTCGACTTTTCGAAGTACCTGAACGGCATGGAACCCGTCGACGAGAAGGCCCGCACGGTACGGGTTCAGCCCGGCATCGTGCTCGACCGCGTCCGGGATGCCGCCGAAGCGTTCTCCCTCACCTTCGCCCCCGACCCGGCCACGCACAGCCGCTGCACCATCGGCGGCATGATCGGCAACAACTCCTGCGGGGTTCACGGCCTCATGGGGGGCAAGACCGTCGACAACATCGCCACCCTCGACCTCCTGCTCTACGACGGCACCCGCCTCACCGTCGGCCCCACCACCGAAGTCGAACTCGCCCGGCACATCGAAGCCGGCGGCCGGATCGGCGAAATCTACGCCGCCCTCAAGCGGCTCCGCGATACCTACTCCGCACAGGTCCGCGAGAGGTTCCCCCGCATTCCCCGCCGCGTCTCCGGCTTCAATCTCGACGAACTCCTCCCCGAAAACGGCTTCAACGTAGCCCGCGCCCTCGTCGGAAGCGAAGGCACCTGCGCCGTCATTCTCAGCGCGACCCTCCAACTCGTCGCAAGCCCGCGGTTCCGCACTCTGGTCGGCGTCGGCTTTCCCGACATCTTCCTCGCCGCCGACCACGTTCCACAGATCCTTGAGCACAAACCCATCGGCTTCGAGGGCATCGACGGCTTCCTGCTCGACGCCCTTCGCCGCAAGGGAAAGTCCATCGAAGACCTGCAGCTCCTTCCGCCCGGCGACGGCTTCCTCATCGTCGAGTTCGGCGGCGTAACCCAGGCCGAAGCCGACACCAAGGCCCACGCCCTCGCCGCCACTCTCAGCCCCCTCGAAGCCGCCCCCACCTCCCGCATCTACACCCCCGCCGAAGCCAAGCGCGTCTGGCACATCCGCGAGTCCGGCCTCGGCGCGACCGCCTTCATCCCCGGCGTCGGCACCGGCTGGGAGGGCTGGGAGGACGCCGCCGTCGACCCCCCCCAACTCGGCAGCTACCTCCGGGCGATCCGCGCGCTCATGGACGAGTACGGCTACCACAGCGCCATGTACGGCCACTTCGGCCAGGGCTGCGTCCACATGCGCCTCAACTTCGACCTCGAAACCGCCCCCGGCATCCTCAAGTTCCGGCAGTTCATGGACCATGCGGCCGACATCGCCCTCGCCCACGGCGGCTCCCTCTCCGGCGAACACGGCGACGGCCAGGCCCGTGGCGCGCTCCTCCCCAAAATGTTCGGCGAAGATTTAATGGAGGCATTCCGCACCTTCAAACGCACCTTCGACCCCGCCAACCGCATGAACCCCGGCAAGCTCATCAATGCCCACCAGCCCCACGAAGACCTCCGCCTCGGCAACGATTACAATCCCTGGCAGCCCAAAACCCACTTTGCCTTCGCCGAAGATAACGGCTCGCTCGCTTCAGCTACCCTCCGCTGCGTGGGCGTAGGAGCCTGCCGCAAGACCGACGCCGGAACCATGTGTCCCAGCTTCATGGCCACAGGCGAAGAGCTCCACTCCACCCGAGGCCGAGCCCACCTGCTCTGGGAGCTCATGCAGGGTGAGGTCCTCCCCGATCAATGGAAGAATAAGCAGGTCAAGGAGTCGCTCGACCTCTGCCTCTCCTGCAAGGCCTGTAAATCCGAGTGCCCGGTCTCGGTCGACATGGCCACCTACAAGGCCGAGTTCCTCTCCCACCACTTCGAAGGTGAATCCCGCCCGCTCTTCCACTACGCCTTCGGCCGCATCGACCGCTTCGCCCGCCTGGCCTCCATGGCGCCCGGCCTGGTCAACGCCATCAACAACGCCCCCATCCTGGGTCCGCTCATCAAGCGAGCTCTTCACATCCACCCGCAGCGCACCTTCCCGCGCTTCTCACGACCGTTCACCCGCGACAGCCAGTTGGCCCGTCGCCCCGTGCAGCCCAACGCCGCCCCCGAGGTCTTCCTCTGGGCCGACACTTTTAACAACTACTTCCACCCCGTCACGATGCAAGCCGCCCATCAGGTTCTCACCACCGCAGGGTTCCGCGTCTCTCTGCCGAGGCAGCATCTGTGCTGCGGCCGCCCCCTCTACGACTTCGGCATGCTCGACACCGCGAAGGACTACCTGCTCAAAATCCTCGACGCCCTCGCCCCGCAACTCCACGCAGGCACCCCCATTGTCGTCCTCGAACCCAGTTGCGCCTCCGTCTTCCGCGACGAGCTCACCAATCTCCTGCCGAACGATTCCCGCGCAGGAAAGCTCCGCGACCAGACCCTGCTCCTCAGTGAATTCCTGGTCAGGTACGCCCCCCACTATCAGCCGCCGCAGGTGTCGGAAAAGATCATCGTCCACGGCCACTGCCACCACCGGTCCACCATGTCCATGTCCGACGAGATGAAGCTCCTGCGCGCCACCGGAGCTCAGGTCGAACTGCTCGACTCCGGCTGCTGCGGCATGGCCGGCCCCTTCGGCTTCGAAGCAGACAAATTCGACATCTCGCAGAAATTAGGTGAGCGCGTCCTGCTCCCCATCGCTCGCACCCTGCCCGCCAACGCCATCCTGGTCAGCGACGGCTTCAGCTGCAGCGAACAGATTACCCAGAACACCGCCGCCCGCCCCCTGCACCTCGCCGAAGTGCTCGCCCTAGCCGATCGACCTTGAGCGCACCCCTGGGGGGAGCACCCTTTAATCGTAGCCGAAACGGCTACACTGGGAACAGAGGTGACCTATGCGTCAAGTGTCGCCGCGCGAGTTCCGAACGCGGGGTGCCAAAGCGCTGGAGGCCGTGCCGCATGGGGAGACCGTGTTGCTGGCCGGCCAGAAAGGCCCCGCATACTTTTTAATCCCTGTGCTCGGCGACGTCATCCTGGAAGATCGGGAGCTCCGGCGGGCTCTAGCCAAGGCGAGCCTGCGTCAGAACTGGCGTCTTGCCCAGGCTTCCCGGGCCATCCCGGCTGAGGAGGAGATTGAGCGGGAGATCGATCAGGTCCGTGTTGCCCGTCGACGCCGGAACGCCGGGTGAGACTCGTCGTTCTTGATACCAACGTGATCGTTTCCGCGGGAATCAAGCCAGGAAGCGCTCCTGCGACACTCCTCATGGAATGGGTGTTGGAAGGGAAGATACAAGCCGTAACCAGCCCTTGCATTGTTGAGGAGTATCGTGAAGTAGCGCGGCGCCCGAAGTTCCGGCGCTACGGATTTCCTCCGCACTGGCTTGAATTTCTGATCGAGGAAAGTCTCCGTCTTCACGATCCCGTCGCATGGCCGAAACCTGGCCCCGACCCGAAAGACATGCCATCCCTCCCTTTGGCTCATCAGGCGGGAGCATGGCTCATCACAGGGAATCTTAAGCATTTGCCTTCAACTCTTCGAAATCACGTCCATGTTCTTTCACCGGCAGACTACCTGGCTCGCCTTGAAGAACTCGACTTGCTACTCTAGTCACCAGTGAAACTCGAAGACGAGGTCCCTTCGGTGATCGCCCGCCAACGCGTTACCCTGCTCGTCTGCATCCTCCTGGCCATGCCTTTCGCCCTGAGAGTCGAAGCCCAGACCCTCGCTCGCCCAGGCTGGGCTGGCTCCGGCATCAGCACCGATCTCTGGTGGAAGCACGCCATCCTCTATCAGCTCGATCCTGCCCGCTTCAACCCTGCCGCCGCCACGCCCCTCCAGGGCATCACCCAGCGTCTCGACTACATCCAGTCCCTCGGTGTTGATGCGCTCCTGCTCACCCCCATCCAGGCCGATTCTGCCCACCCCCAGACGCTCAATCCCGCCTACGGCACCCTCGAAGACCTGGATACCCTGATCCAGAGCGCCAGCCGCGACCACATCCGCCTTCTGCTCGATCTGCCGCCCGAAACGCCCGTCGCCGACCTCCCCAGCGTGGCTCGCTTCTGGCTCAACCGCGGCATCGCCGGCTTCCACGTCACCGGCCAGTCGGATGCCTCGCTGGATCAAGCCGCTGCCCTCCGCAAGGCCATGGGCAGCTACCTCGGCCAGCGCATCGTCATCGGCGACTCCGGCCTCTCGCTCGCCTCCGGAGCTCCCCGCCAGCCCGGCCCCCAGCTTCTCCTTACCCCCATCCTCCCCGCACCGGCAAGCTCTCCCGCGCCGCTCTCCGCCGCCCAGCTCCGCACCGTCATCGACGCCACGCAAAATACGCAAGAAACGCAGGACAGCCGTCAGGAAGCGCGACCCATTCCTCTTCTCGCCACCGACGGTCCCGCCCTCCCACGCAGCATCGGCCGCTATCCAGACAGCCGGTACGACCTAGCCATCGCCAAGGTACTGGCCACAATCCTGTTCGCCACTCGCGGCGACACGCTCCTCTACTTCGGCCAGGAGCTGGGCGCCACCGCACCATTGCCGGACCCAGCAGCCCCAACCGGCACTCCCGCCATCGAATGGGCCTCCACGCCTCATCAATCCACCGCCGCGCATACGACCTCCGTCGACTCCCCAACCCTGCCCAGTCCGGCCGTTCAGGATGCCGATCCCGCCTCGCTCCTCAACTGGTACCGCCAGCTCAACGCGCTCCATCACGACAATCCGGCTATAAACAGCGGCGCCAGCCTCGCCATCGACCGCGACGCCCAGAACGTCCTTGCCTGGATTCGCAGACCGCAGACCATCTCCTCCATCTCGCCTCCGCTGGTCATCCTTTGCAATCTCTCGGCAAATCCCGTCCAGCTCTCGCTCAAATCCGACATCCAGCGCCTTCACCTCCGCGGCAGCTTTCTCCGCACCCTGTTGCGGTCCGACAAGAGCAGCGGCCCCATGGATCTCCAATCCATCGCCCTGCCCCCCTACACCGCCTACATCGGCGAACTCCGCTATTGACCACAGTTCACGTCTACTGCACCGTCACCCCGTCACCTGACACTCCTTTACACTCCTTTAAACTCCTTGCATGCGGATCTTCCCTATCCTCGCGCTCCTCCTCCTCGGCCCCGCCCTGGCCGTCGTGGCGCAAGCTCCCCAGCCATTTACCCAGACCTCTCCCAAGCCATCTTCCCAGCCCTCTCCCCAGACCGTCCCGCCTGCCCAGAACCCGCCGGGCCAGACCTACACGCTGCGCACCCAGGCCAACGTCGTGCTTGTTCCCGCCACCGTCCAGACCAAACAAGGCGCCATGATCTACGCCCTCAAGCCCGAGCAGTTTGTCGTCGAAGACAACGGCGTCCCGCAGACGATCCATCTCGACGAAGACACCGACTCGCTCGGCCTGTCGCTTGTCGTCGTGGTCCAGTGCAGCCGCTCCGCCGGATGGCAGTTCACCAAGCTGGACGGCCTGGGCGCCCTGATCGACGGTCTCGCCGGAGGCGCTCCCCGCCAGGTCGCCGTCGTCACCTATGGCTCGGCTCCTCTGCTGCTCGGGTCTTTCTCCAGCAGTGCCGAATCCACCAGCCGCGCCCTCTCCCAGCTTGAGCCCTGCGACGACCCCGACGCCTCCACGCTCGATGCCGTCCGGTACGCGGCCAGGCTGTTATCCGCTCGCGACGACCACTACCGCCACGCCATCCTGCTCATCAGCGAGACCCGCGACCACGGCAGCGACGCCAAGGCCGCCGAGGTCATCGCTGCTCTCGGCCGCACCAACACGGTAGTCGATTCCGTCGCCTTCGGACCCGGAAAAACGGAGATCCTCAACGACCTCAAGTACGGCGGCGGCAGCGGACCCATCGGTCTGCTCCTCATGGCCGTCGAGGCGCTCAAGAAGAACGCCGCCCACGAGCTCGCCGCGCTCTCCGGGGGCGAGTACATCAACTTCACCACCCAGAAGGGCTTCGACAACGGCCTCCACCAGCTCACCAACCACATCCACAACTACTACCTGCTCAGCTTCCAGCCCCAGGCTGACGCCAACGGCGCCCCATCCCCGGGAATGCACCGTATCCGTGTGCGTGTGCCCGACTATCCCGACGCCCGAATCCGGTTCCGCGAGAGCTACTTCTCCGGCCAGCTCGATTCCGCCGCACCCAACTGAATCCTCACCCCGGCAGCAAAGCAGAGCTGCCCTCCAACCGATGCACTTCGGTCTTAGGGAACCTCTGACTCAAATCCTGTCTTCAGGTCCCACCCCCACCAACCTGTCATTTCGACCGAAGCGGCGCAGTCTCACCGCGCTGCGCAGTGGAGAAACCCGCTGTCTTTGGATTTCGTTATCGTCTCTTCCCCTCCACAGGTCTCAGCTCAATCCGAATCTCACGGCTTCGAAAGCTTCAATCAGAGCTTCGCTAAATCCCGACCAACGGGAGGACCTGTGCAGCAGATGCAATCAAGACCGGTACACAAGTCACGAAGTGACCGCCGAATCGGCCCCCCGCAAACAGGTCTTCGTTTGTGGGGTGACTAAGCGCAGGAGGCCCGTCCGGCAGGACAGTCTTGCAATTTATATCCGTTCGAAATCCGCTCTAGCCGTCTGAGTCGCTCTGCTCAACCACCATCCGCGCCTCCATCCAGCCGCGCAGAATGACCACAGCCGCCACCTGGTCGATCACATACTTCCGGCCGCGCCGGTCATGTCCAGCTTCGTCCAGAATCTCATGCGCCGCAACCGAGCTCAGCCTCTCATCCCACATCTCCACCGGCAGCCCGGAGCGACCCCGCAGCTCCTCCGCGAACTCACTCACCTTCGCCGCCCACGGGCTCACATCGCCAGACATATAAAGCGGATTGCCCACCACAATCTTCACCACCTCATGCTTGTGAATCAGACGCAGCAGGCTACGCATATCCTCTCCCCGGCCCTTGCGCCACAACGTCAACAGAGGCTGCGCGGTATAGCCCAGCGGGTCAGACAGCGCCACGCCCACGCGTACCTTCCCCACATCCAACGCCATCACACGTCCGGTATCCATGCGTCCAGTCTACCGGCGAGCACATACGCGGCTGTCGCGCCGGTCCATTGATCCGGTGATCCGAATTGCCTGTCACCTACCCCCGGGGCGCCGTGACGCTCTCCACAATCACGCCCGAGGTCTCGAAGTGCGTGATGCGGTGGTCGGTGCTGTGCCCCATGAAGATCGCCTTCCGCAGCAGCGTGATCAGCGGGCGCGACTCTTCGGCGAACCAGCGCCCGCCCGCCTGGTCCCAATCCACGGCGAGGTTGTAGGTCGTGTCGCACTTCGGGCAGATCAGAGGCGCTTCAAGCCAGCGCTGGAATCCCCCGCCCGGCAGCTTGCCAATCGGATCGGTGCCGGAGCGAATCGCGGCAATCGTCAGGTTCATCCCGTCAGCCTATCATCGCCGTTTGCCGCCTCAGCACATCCGAAGCTGGACTACCATGGATGCATGGAGCAAAATCCCAGCGCGTCCGTAAATCCCAGCACGTCCAGGGTCGTTCACGCCGTCTGTTCGCTCGACTGCCCCGACTCCTGCGGCGTCCTCGTCACCGTGGACCAGATCACCGGCCAAGCCACCAAGCTCCAGGGCGAGCCGGCGCATCCGGTCACGCGCGGCTTTCTCTGCGGCAAGGTGGCCAAATATCTTGACCGCGTCTACTCGCCCGACCGCCTGCTCTACCCCATGCGCCGCAGGGCAGGTGTGCCGAAGGGTCCGGCAGGCTACGGCGCCATCCCAGGCCGCGAGGCGGACGCCTTCGAGCGCATCTCCTGGGACGAAGCGCTCAACCAGATCGCCGCACGTCTCAAGACCATCGCGTCCGAGTCCGGCCCCGAAAGCATCCTCCCCTACAGCTATGCCGGAACCATCGGCCAGCTCGGCTACGGCTCCATGGACCGCCGCTTCTTCCACCGGCTCGGCGCCTCGCAGCTCGACCGCACCATCTGCTCCACGGCCGGAGGAGCAGCCCTGACCAGCGTCTACGGCATCAAGCTCGGGACCGCGCCCCAGGACTTCGCTCACTCCGGCCTCATCCTCGCCTGGGGCGCGAACATCCATGGCAACAACATCCATCTCTGGCCGTTCATTGAGGAGGCTCGCCGCGCCGGAGCGAAGCTGGTCGTCATCGACCCCTACCGGACCCGCACCGCCGCGCTCGCCGACCAGCATCTCGCCATCAACCCAGGCACCGACACCGCCCTCGCTCTCGGCCTCATGCACGTCATCCTCAGCGAAGGTCTCGAAGACCGCGAATACCTCGAACGCTGCACCACCGGCTTCGACGAGCTCCGCGCACACGCGCTGAAACCCGAACACGCACCGGCCAAAGTCGCCGCCCAGACCGGAGTCGCGGCGGAAGTCATCCTCGAACTCGCCCGCAGCTATGCCAGAGCAGGCCGCGGCAGCGCGGAGCCTGCTAAGCCGGCCGTCATCCGCCTGAACTACGGCATCCAGCGCAGCGAAAACGGTGGAACCGCCGCCCGCGCCGTCTGCATGTTGCCTCTGCTCACCGGCTCCTGGAAACACAAGGGAGGCGGCCTGCAGCTCTCCACCTCCGGCGCGTTCCCCTTCAACGCCAACGCCCTGCAGATGCCCGAACTCATGCTCGCAAGCCCCCTCGGCCGCCCCGCCCGCGTGGTCAACATGAGCCGTCTCGGCCACGCCCTCACCACCCTCGGCCACATGCCCGGCGAAGGCCCTCCCGTGAAAGCTCTCTTCGTCTACAACTCCAACGCCGCCGCCGTCGCGCCGAACCAGAACGCAGTGCTCGAAGGGCTGCGCCGCGAAGACCTCTTCACCGTCGTACACGAGCAGTTCTTCACCGACACCACCGACTACGCCGACATCGTTCTCCCCGCGCCCACCTTCCTCGAAACCAGGGACGTGCAGGGAGCCTACGGGCATCTGTTCGCTCAACTCAGCCAGCAGGCCATCGCGCCCCTCGGCGAAGCCCGCAGCAACGTCGCGCTCTTTAGCCAGCTGGCCCGCCGCATGGGCTTCCCCGAGTCCTGCTTTCTGGACACCGAGGACACGCTGATCGATCAGGCACTCAATCAAGCCCCCCAGCAAGCCCCAAACCAAGCCCCAAACACTCTGAATCCCTGGTTCGCGGGCATCACCCGGCAGCAGCTCGAGCAGTCAGGCCATCTCCCGCTCAACCTGCCCGTCAACTCCGCCGGAGACACCCTCCCCTTCAGCACGGCCGAATGGTTTCGCACCCCCAGCGGACGAGGCGAACTCACCCCCGTTCCGGTCTTTCGCGCCCCGGTCGAATCGAGAGTCCATGCGGCCGAAGGCAACTATCCGCTCGAATTCCTGCCCCGCAAGGCCGACAACTACATGAACTCGACCTTCGCCAACATCCCCATCCACCAGAAGATGGAGCAGCGCACCGCCGGCCTGCTTGAGATGCACGCAACTGACGCCGCCGCACGCGCCATCGCGACCGGAGACGCGGTCGAAGTCTTCAATGCGCGCGGAAGCATCGCGCTCACGGTGCAGGTCAACGCAAAGGTCTCGCCGGGTGTCATCTCCGCACGGCTGGACTGGGCCAAGCTCTCAACCGGCGGCTCGAACGTCAACGCACTCACCTCCGAGACCCTGACCGACCTCGGCGGGGGAGCCACCTTCTACTCCACCCTGGTCGAAGTCCGCAAGATCGACGCCCAGAAGAACAAAGCCCGGAAGGTAAATCATGCAAACGGATGACATCACAACCCCCAGCGGGGCACTTCCCACACTCGATGAGATCGAATCCGCGGCCACGCTGATCTACAGAAGCATGCCCCCAACCCCGCAGTACAGTTGGCCCCTGCTCAACGCCCGCGCCGGAGCCGAGGTCTGGGTGAAGCACGAGAACCACACGCCCGTCGGAGCCTTCAAGGTTCGCGGTGGCCTCGTCTATATGGATTGGCTCCGGCGCACGCACCCCGAAGTCGGAACCGTCGTCTCGGCCACCCGCGGCAACCATGGCCAGTCCATCGCCTTTGCCGCGGCGCAGTCCGGCATTCACGCCGTCATCGTCGTGCCCTTCGGCAACAGCCCGGAGAAGAACCGGGCCATGCAGGCGCTCGGCGCCGAGCTGATCGAGTTCGGCAGCGACTTCCAGGAGGCAAGCGACCACGCCGCGACCCTGGCCTCCGAGCGGTTAGCCGACGGACGAGCATGGCACCGCATCCCCAGCTACGATCTACGCCTCGTCTCCGGCGTCTCCACCTATGCGCTCGAAATGTTCCGGTCCTGTCCTCACCTGGACACGATCTACGTCCCCATCGGCATGGGTTCCGGCATCAGCGGCGTCATCGCGGCCAAAGCCGCCCTCGGACTTTCGACGAAGATCGTCGGTGTGGTCTCCAGCCACGCTCCCGCCTACGCACTCTCCTTCGCCTCCGGCCACATCGTCGAGCAGGAGGCCCGGACAGCCATCGCCGACGGCGTAGCCTGCCGCAAACCCGACCCCACCGCCCTCGCCATCATCCGGGCCGGAGCCGACCGCATCGTCACGGTGGACGACGACGAGGTGAAAGCGGCCATGCGCGCCTGCTTCACCGATACCCACAACGTGGCCGAGGGCGCAGGAGCCATCGGGCTCGCCGCCCTGCTCAAGGATTCCAAAGCCCGGGCCCAGGCGGGAACCCGCGTCGGAACCGTGCTCTGCGGAGGCAATGTGGATAGCGCCGTCTTCGCCTCCATCCTCGCCGCCACCCCCTCCGCCGCCCAAACGCCTCATCGCGCCGGGAATTAAGAATGCTTTTCCAGCCAGCCTGCAGTCCAACCGGGATGCAAGCATTGATTCCATCGAGCATGGTCCAACGAGCACGCCAACTGATGCCCGGCCGCGAACCTCGGCCTGAACTCGCTAACCGTTGGCCGCTCCCTTATAATCAGGACTTCGCGCAGGTTGCAGGCGGAGTGTCATTTTTAGAGCAGTGAGGGTGTGCGTATCTTTACCGTGAATCGAGAGAGCGGAAGCTCCCTGAAATGCAAGACCAAGCCTGTGTGCACGCGCTCCCGCATCGCGTATGCCGCGTCGTTGTCCGCCCTTGTACTCCTGATGGCGACGTCTCTCCCGGCACAGGTCTCTCCCGGCGCCTCCGCCGCGCCCGTCTCCTCCCAGGGAGTCCAGACCCTCTGCCAGCCGCAGGTCATCGGCAACCGCCGTATCCCCAAGGAATCAGTCCTCGCCCGCCTCTACAGCCACGAAAACGACCTCTACGATCCCCTCATCGTCGAGCGCGACTTCAACTCTCTCTGGAACACCGGCTACTTCGAAAACGTCCGCATCGAGCGCGTCGACACCCCCAAGTGCGTCCAGTTGGTCATCTATGTGCGCGAAAAGCCGACCATCCGCGAGATCAACTACAAGGGCCTCAACGCCGTCACGCAATCCGATGTGCTCGAGCGCTTCAAAAAGGCTAAGGTCTCGCTCTCCGTCGAAAGCCAGTACGACCCCACCAAGATCAAGCGCGCCGAAGTCGTCCTTCGCGACCTCCTCGCCGAACACGGCCACCAGTTCGCCACCATCAAGACCGAAGTCAAGACCATCCCGCCGGCCGCCGTCGCCCTCACCTTCAATATCAAGGAAGGACCCACGGTCAAGGTCGGCAAAATCGCCTTCGAGGGCAACAACAGCCTCAACGACCGCACCCTCCGCGCGGCGATGAAGAACCTCAAGCCCATCGGTATTCCGCACTCCATCATCCTCGAAAACCTCTTCGCCCGCACCTTCGACGCCAGCAAGCTCGACGAGGACACCGAACGCGTGCGCGGAGCCTACCGCGACCGCGGCTACTTCAAGGCCCAGACCAGCGAACCCATCACCCACGTGCGCAACGCCGGCGGCCTCAACCCCTTCACCCTGCGCCCCTCCAAAGGCAAGCGCATCGACATCCTCATGCCGGTCGAGGAAGGCGAGCGTTACAAACTCGGCGGCATCACCTTCACCGGAAACAAGGCCATCACCAACACCAAGGCTCTCCGCGCGCAGTTCGCCCAGAAGGACGGCGAATACTTCAACGCGACCATGTTCGGCAAGGGACTGGAGCAGCTCCGCAAGGCCTACGGCGAGCAGGGCTACATCAACTTCGTCGGCAACCCCGTCCCCCGTATCGACGACGCCAAGAAACTTATCTACCTCGATATCGACATCGACGAGGGCAAGCCCTTCTACGTCTCCCGCATCGAGTTCACCGGCAACACCATCACACGCGACAAGGTCATCCGCCGTGAACTCCTCCTCGAAGAGGGCCAGGTCTACAACAGCCGCCTCTGGGACCTCTCCATCCTGCGCCTCAACCAGCTCAACTACTTCGAGACCCTCAAGGCCGACCAGGACTCCGAAAGCCGCCAGAACGCCGACGACGGCACCGTCGACCTGCTCCTCAAGCTAAAGGAAAAGGGCAAGAACTCCATCGGCCTCAACGGCGGCATCAGCGGCCTCTCCGGAACCTTCCTCGGCCTGAACTACGAAACCAACAACTTCCTCGGCCTGGGTGAGACCCTCTCCGTGCAAGCCAACATCGGCGACCTCTCCCGCAACCTGAGCTTCGGCTTTACCGAGCCCTACCTGCGCAACAAGCCCATCTCGCTCGGCGCTCAGGTATTTACCAGCAAGCGTGACTACAACCCGTCCAAGAGCTACTCCGCCGCCGGTGCCGTGTCGGGAAATCTGACCACAGCGCAACAATCGCTCCTGACCAACTACAACGAATCGACCACGGGTCTATCGCTCTCGGTCAGCGAGCCGCTGCGGCATCTCTTCTCTCGATCCGGCGTCACCCGCGTAGGCCTCTCCTACCAGCTCTCGCGCTCTTCGGTCACCACCTTCAACCAGAACACGACCAACGTCTTCCAGTCTCTCGCCTTCCGGTCCGGCGTCGCGGGACAAAGTCAGCTCAGCGGAATCATCACCTCCGTGCTGACGCCCAGCTTCACCTACTCCAGCCTGGATCGCGCCGTCGGCCCCCACTCCGGACGGGACTTCAACCTCGCCGTCCAGGTAGCCGGCGCGGGTGGCAACGTCCGGTACTACTCACCCGTGGCCAGTTACCGGCAGTTCTACCCCATGAAGGGCCTGAAGATCAATCGCGAAGGCCACAATGTGCTCGCCTACCGTCTGCAGCTCGCGCACGTCTCGGGCTTCGCCGGTGAGGTCGCCCCGCCGACCAACCGCATCTACAGCGGCGGCGAATCGGACGTCCGCGGCTTCGACATCCGCTCCTCCTCCCCCTACACCTTCGTCCCCAATCGCGTTCAGTTCAACCTCACCAATCCCGACGGCACCACCGTCCCGCGCGATCCGACCAACCCGGCACTCGGCAACATCCAGATTCCTCTCCCGATCTACCGCCTGGTCTCTATCGGCGGTGATACCAGCTTCACCGGCAACCTGGAATACCGCATCCCGATCATCAACCAGGTCACCTTCGCGTTCTTCACCGACTTCGGCCTCACCTTCGATGCCCAGCCCGGCCAGCTCCGGCAGAGCGCCGCAGGACAATCCGTCATCAACGGAGCCTCCTACGGGTGCCCGACCCTCGTCAACGGCGCCTGCTTCGGAGGCCAGTCGGTCGCATTCCCGCTCCTCCTCAAAACCGTGCCCGGAACCAACTTCGTCCCCCGCATGTCCAACGGCGCGGAGATCCAGGTCATCCTGCCCATCGTCAACGCACCCTTCCGGATCTACTACGCCTACAACCCCCTGCGACTCTACAAGGACATTCCCGAGCAGCTCGCCGTCCCCAACGCCGGCCCCAACGACGCCAACACCTTCAAGAGCTACTTCCCGAACTCCGGCGCAGGGCAGTTCAGCTATCAGCAGGCGCTCCAGTTCTATGGCGCCGACTACGTCCTGCGCGAACCACGCAAGACCTTCCGCCTGACCGTCAGCACCACCTTCTAAAAACCGCTCCAACATAAGTTGCCGTTGCAGTCCCCACCACCAAAACCCGTCATTTCGACCGAAGCAACAGACAGCCTCACCGTCTGTTGCGCAGCGGAGAAACCCGCTGTCCGCCGTTGCCTGTTCTTAATCGCCTTCCGCCTTAATCCGCGACCTCCGCGCAAATCCGCGGTCGAAGCCCTTCGCCGTTGCCCTGTTCTTGATCGGTGTCCTCGATGCAAATGGAGGTAAGCTTTTGGCCGGGAGCCGCCCGCCTCAAGGCCTGACCGTCAGCATCACCTTCTAAAAACTGCTTCAACATAAGTTGCCGTTGCAGTTCCCCACCAACCCAAACCCCGTCATTTCGACCGAAGCAACAGACAGCCTCACCGTCTGTTGCGCAGCGGAGAAACCCGCTGCCCGTCGTTGCCTGTTCTCAATCGCCTTCCGCCTTAATCCGCGACCTCCGCGCAAATCCGCGGTCGAAGCCCTTCGCCGTTGCCTTTTCTTGATCGGTGTCCTCGATGCAAATCGGTGGTAAGCTTTTGGCCGGGAGCCGCCCGCCTTAAGGCCTCGCGACATCCACCGGCATCATAGCCCCCGCCCTCACCCAGTGCTCCACCGTGGCAATATCTTCATCCGAGAGCTTCGGCCGCTTCGGAGGCATCGGCATGGGATCGTTCGCCGGCCCTTCATGCCGGATCAGTCGCACCAGCAGACTCTTCGCCGGGTCTCCCGGAACCAGCACCGGGCCATCGCTGCCGCCCTTCAGCATCCCCGCCCGGGTCTGAAGATTCAACCCGCCGCGATGGTTCATACCCGCATGACACCGGTAACAGTCCGCCTGCAAGATGGGCTGCACCCTCGCCGTGTAAAACTCCGGACGGGCCGCCTCGTCCTGCCCCGCTGCCTGCACCTTCCCCACCCCAACCCACCACCCCAGCAGGGCTAAACCTGCGAGTACCAGTCCTTCCGCCGTCCCCTTCATCCATCCTCCCGGTATCGATTCAGTATACGGAACCCACATGGTCACTCGCTCCAACAGCGCCTCGTGGTTTAGTGTAGAAAGTGCTCTGGCGTTCCGCGCCTCCGAAATCATGATGCGTTCGAACGCCCCCATCCCGGCCCTTCTGGCGCTTGCTGCGCTGTTTCTCGTGTCCGTCAGCGGCCTGGCAAAACCAACCCGTTATCGTGTCCTGAAGGCAGCCGCAGTGCCGTCCTCGCGGCACCGCGGCTCCAGCGAACCCGTAGCCCGGGCCGCCCGGACCACCCATGCCGGCCGCCGCCACGGCTCAGCCGCACCCTCCATCGAGCGAGTCGCCAGCACCCGGACCACCCGCGCCCGCAGCCACCAAGCCCGCGAGCTCCGCACTCATCAGCCACTCTCCAGTCATGATCGCCGCCGCCTCTCCAGGCTCGCCGCATCCGATACCGTCCGCACCTCTCGCAGGTCGAATAGGTCAAACAGGTTCACAGCCCCGGAGCTCGCCCGCACCCGCGCCCACGGGAAGGCCACCTCAAGCGACTTCCTCAAGGCCGCGAATGAAGCCCTGGCGGTCCAGCCGGCCACCGCCATCCACGGTACTTTGGAACATTCGGAACGTCCGGATTCCTCGGAATCTTCGCAACCCGCCGATCCCAGCCAGGCTCCTGTCTCCCAGGCCCGCCGGACGTCATCACCTGCCGCGCCCGTCGCCGTCGTCAGCGTCATCCGTCCCGCCGCCGAAAGGCCGCAGTTGAATAGTGTCGAAGAGGCCGCCTCTACGCCCGTCATCCTTCCCGCTCTTTACAACAAGCGCGGCCGCCTCATCATGCCGCCCGCGCTCAAAGGCTCTCACGAGATCCTCCTCCGCCAGAACCAGGTGGCCGACCGTGACGGCCTGCACCGCATCCAGAGCGACGACGACCTCATCGACATGCGCAACCAGGGACTCCTCGTACCCATCCCCGCCAACGCATCGCTCGACGTGGACGAGCGCCTTCCCGGCAACCGCCGCTTCTGCCGCCCCTGGACCTCGCAGTTTCTCTCCACCCTATCCCGCGCCCACTACGCCCGCTTCCACACCGCGCTCCAGGTCAACTCCGCCGTCCGTACCGCCGAATTCCAGCAGCACCTCATCCGCATCAATGGCAACGCCGCGCCTGCCGAAGGCGACACCGCCTCACCTCACCTCACCGGCCAGGCCATCGACATCGCAAAACGCGGCCTGTCTCTCACCGAAATCGCCTGGATGCGCGGCTATCTTCTCCCCCTCGTCCAGGCAGGCAAGGTCGATGTAGAAGAGGAGTTCCAGCAGTCCTGTTTCCACATCAGCGTCTACAAGCGCTACACCCCCGCCTCCAGCCTCCCGGAACGCAACCTCGCCTCCGCACACCGCAGCGAAACCAGCACCCTCGCCGCCGCCATGCGCTAAGCTCACCTGAGAGTCATGATCTCGGCCGGAACGGCACAGCTACCACGCTCCGCGGCACAGCCTCACCGCACCCATCCTGAAACCGTCATTTCGACCGAAGCAACAGACAGCCTCACTGTCTGTTGCGCAGCGGAGACACCGCATCCGCCTTTGTCGTTCCCGCTCTCCCCCACTCCACCACCAACCCGTCATTTCGACCGAAGCAGCGCAGCCTCATCGCGCTGCGCAGTGGAGAAACCCGCTGTTCGCCGTTGCCTGTTCTTAAATCCGCGAACACCCGCGCCAATCCGTGGTCAACGCCGTTGCCCGTTCCTGATCGGTCCCATCGGTAAAAATCGGTGTTAAGCCTCTCCCTCGTCCCGCCCCGCGGCTACAGCGCCTCCCGCAGCCCCGTCTGCCAGCTCCGGTACGCCGCATCCAGTGCCCGCATATTCAGAACAGCATCTTCGCCGGACGCCGCAAAGCTGCCCTTCCCGCGAAACGCGAGCGCAAAGCTGTCCAGCATCCGGGTATACCCATCGCCATTCTCAACCGTCGTCGTCTCCACCAGATCTCCGGCCCGCCGCACCACCAGCTCCACCGGCCGATCGACCGTCAGGCTGTTCTCGGCGATCAGGACGCCCTCGCTTCCCGTCACCTCCACCAGCGTGCGATAGAGTCCGCGCGCACTCGCGGTCACGTTCGCATAGACTCCGCCGCTCATCTCCATCTGCAGCGAAGCCACTGCCTCCACCTTCCCCGAAGCATCGTCCTTCCGTGCCAGCGTACTCACGTTGACGACATCCCCGCCCAGCACAAACCGAAGCGCATCGATGCAATGCACCCCCACATCGGCGATCGGGCCGCCGCAGGCCAGCGCCGGATCGGTGATCCACTTCCGCGGCGCCATCTTCGCCGGATACGCGTACTCCGCATGCGCCAGTTGCGGCTGCCCAATCCGCCCCGCGGCAATCTGCTCGCGCATCCATTCCAGGCTGCGGTTATAGCGAAAGTTCTGCGCCACGCCGAACAGCACGCCCGCCGCCTTGGCCGCGGCGTTCATCTCCTCGGCCTCGGCCGCGTTCATCGCCACGGGCTTTTCGCACAGCACCGCCTTGCCATGCCGCAGCGCCAGCAGCATGTCGTCCTTGTGCATCGCATCCGGAGACGTAATGAACACCACATCGATCTCCGCCGAGGAGCACAGCCCTTCCCGCGTCTCAAAGCAGTGGACAATCCCATACTCCGCACAGTTCCGGGCCGCCGCGGCCACATCCCGCCGCCACAGGCCATGCAGCGTCGCCTGCTCGCACTGCGCAAACGCCGGAACCAGACGCCGAACCGCATGAAGCCCAAACCCCAAAATTCCAAACCGGACCCGCGACTCCGTCATGCAACTCTCCCGTAAGACTCCCATCTGAAGCCGTCAGTCCTGAAACCGGTACACACTCAAGCCGTCAGCCTGACTCTTGAGCGCAGCGAAGGGGAAGGACCCCCGTATTTCGTCTTGAGCGTTGCCTGTCCCTAATCGCCTTTCGCCCTAAATCCGCGAAAATCTGCGCAAATCCGCGGTCGAAGCCGTTGCCTGTCTTGAATCCGTGTCATCGGTGCAGATCGGTGTTAGGCATTCTTCAGTAGCAGGGAAACTCCAAGCCTTCCTTAGTGCGCGTCGTTCTTGAAGATCTGTTCCGCCAAAAAGTTCTCCACCTTCGCCTGGTCGTGCAGCATCTCCAGGTACGCGTTCTTCAGCAACTGCGACCGTCCATCCCGCAACTGCTGCCGAATTGCCTGCTGCACCCGCGGGTCGTTCACATCGCGCTGCCCGGCAGGCTCGCGCGAGATCAACTTGTAGATCCCATATCCCACCGGCTTCTTCGTCAGCGGATCGACGATCGGAATAATGTCGGTAATCTGCCCCGCCTTCAGCTTGCCGATCGCCGCGAAGATCGTCGGATTTGTCTTCAGCTCCGACTCGGGGTGGAAGCCCATATCCCCGCCATTGCTCGTCGTCTCCGGCTGCTCGGAGAAGTTCATCGCGATCACGCCGAAGTCCTCGCCGCTGTCCAGCCGGTTCTTCAGCGCCTGGATCTTCTTCTTCGCCTCGGCATCGTTGGTCGCCTTGCTGCCCTGCAGGTTCCCCGGCTGGGCGGACGGCTGGTCCGTCACCTGGATCTGCGCCAGATGGTATTGCGTCTCGATCAGGTTGAACTCCGACTTGTGCTGGTTGTAGTAGTTCGTCACATCCGCATCCGTCACCGTGATCTTCGAGTTGATCTCTTTGTTCAGCAGCTTGTTGATCGTCAGCGTCCGCCGCAGGTCGTGCTTCACATCGTCCAGCGTGTGATTGCTCGCCTTCAGCCTCTGGTCGAACTGCTCCTCGGTGTACGGAGCCTTCATCTCGGCCAGCTTCGCATCCACCTCTTCGTTGCTCGCCGTCAGGTTCATTTTCGCGGCGCGCTGCTGCACAATCTCTTCGTCGATCAACTCGCGCAGCACATTCAGCCGAAGCGAATCCGCCTGATCCTGCGACGGCTTCTGCTGTTGCTGCTGAGCATCTCCCAGTTGCGCCGCGTAGCTCTTATCCAGCTCCGCCTTCATGATCGCGTGGCCGTTCACCGTCGCCACCACATCCGCATTGTGGCTATGTTTGCATCCCGCAAGGCCCAGCGGCAGCATGCCCCCGGCTACCAGCAGCGCCACCGCAGCGGAGCCGCGACAAAGGCGCTGCACAGCAGAAAAGTTATCGGATTCCTTCAACACCATCGCCACGTCCTTGGTCGTCTGCATGCGTCTCCTGCATTGGTCTACTAACTGCCGGGCTTGGGGTTCGGCCCATTCTGCGATCCGGTTTGGGGCGCTGTCTGCGTCGGCGTCTGAACCGGTGCGGGAGGCGGCGGCGTCTGGCCCGAAGCGACCAGCGCATCGTCGACTACCCGGAAAACCGACTCCAGCGGCAGCGCGCCTTCCACCTTCTCCCCGTTGATGAACAAGGCCGGCGTCGAATCCACCCCAAGCGCCTCACCCTCTTTGATCGACTCCTTGATCGCCGTATCGTCCTGCTTCGCAAGGCACGCATTCAGCCGGCCCGCATCGGCCTTATCACGCTTGCCCTCATCCCGGGACAGCGTGTCCAGCATCTCGTTCGCCTTGGCCAGGCTCTTCTCTTCGCCGCCCAGTTCGCCCGCATGGGCATGGATGTAGTCCACCAGGTTCCAGTAGCCGGTCGGGCTCTGCGCCGCCACGCAATTCGCGTCCACCGCCGCCCGCATCGCCCATGGATGCTGGCTCAGCGGAAAGTCGAGATACACAATATGCACCTGGTTCTTGTACCGCTCCACCAGCGCCGGAAAGATCTCCGCATGCATCTTCGCGCAGTACGGGCATTCCAGATCGTCGAACCCGACAATCTGCACCGGAGCATTCGCCGGACCGCCGCGCCCAGGCCGCCCCGCGCCGCTCACCAGGTCCTTCGGGTCCTTGCTGATGTCGTATGTGCTGAACTGCGCCAGCGTCTTGCCGTCGGCCGACAGCAGAAACGTCACCGGCTTGCTCGCCTTACCGTCCGCCGTAAAGCTCACGCTGATCGCATCGAAGCCCGGCACATCGCTCTTGGTCCGCGGACCCACCTCAATCGCATAATCCGGCGGAACGCTCGACCGCGAACGGATCAGCACCTCCACCCGCCGCGCCAACTCAGGTGAAAGCTTGCGCGAGCTATCGGCCGAGTTCGCCGGAGAAGCCTGCGCATGGCACCCGACAGCGCACAGCGCAAGCACGAAAGTAACAGCAAGGAGGGGCGCGCGAAGCGGCTTTACAACGGTCAGCACAATACCTCGATTATCTCATCAACCAGCCATTCCCAAAGAAAACGCAAGGCGGTCCCAAACAATAGCCGCTATCCGACCTTGATCGTCTTTCGCACTTATCCGCGAAGCTCCGCGCAAATCCTCGGTCGAAAAGCCCTTCGCCGTCGCCTGTTTTGAATCCGTAACATCGGTGTCAGGCCCTCCCATCCGCTCCCGCAAAACTCCCAGTCAGGCATTTAGAACAGACTAGCCGCCCGCCGCAGGTTCCCCGCCGTCCCGATGTTCGCCAGCGTCACGCTGAACTTCTCCTCGCTCTCGTTCCTCACCGAACCCAGCTCATACTTCCTGTACTCCACGCTGAACCCGCAGCAGTTCCAGTTATACGAGGTCTGCAGCGCACCATACTGCACCAGGCCGGAGCTTGCACCATTCAAATCCAACCCCACATTCGCCGCCACTCCCAGCCCCGCCTTGGTCGGCGACCCATACCCCAGCAACAGCCGCAACTGGTTGAAGTTCGAAAACGCCGAGTTCACCCCCTCGGTATAAAACCGCCCCGGAGCATTCAACCGCGCATAGCTCAAACCCCCAAACAGGTTCCCCTCATGCACATCCACCACCAAATCATTCGAAGTAAACTTCTTCGCGCCCGTATCCAGGTCGAAGTCCCACTCCACATCCAGGTTCGCCGACGTACGCACCCGCAGCCGCGATACCAGCGGCGAGATCGCGCGCGCCTCCGTCAAAAAGGCGATCCCGGAGAGGTTCAGCGTCGTCTGAAAGATATTCCGCCTCCGGTCCAGCACCGCTCCGCCAAAGGTCTGGTCGAAGAAATACTTCTGCGTCAGCCGCCAGCTGATCGACTCCCGATCCCCGCATCCGCTCGGCCGCTTCACCGACTCGTGGTCCGGATCCTTCTGCTGCTCCTGCTCCCGCTCGACGCTCTCCTCCGTGTCCGCGCAATCGCGTTTCTTCAGCGGACGCAGAAACAGCCGTTGCGTCGCCCCATACTCCAGCTCGTTCGTGTCGCTCACCACATCCACATCGTCGAACCGAAGCACGCTCAGGAAGTTGTTCACCCCGGTCACATACCGATACGTCAGCTCCGGCTCGATCGTGTGCCGCACATCGTGCTTGAACAGCTTCTCAATCCGGGCGGAGTCGAACGTACGCTCCACCACCGGCGCCCGCATCTCCACCTCCGCCTCCACGTCCGAGCGGCTCAGACCGTTCGGCAGCTCTATCGGCGCCGACCCCGGAAGATACGGCGTCTCCCTCTGACGCGTGTACGCCGTCTCCCGCACCCCGGCCGAAACCCGCGCATGCCAACCATCCAGACGCAGCGGATACGCAATCTCCGGATGCACGTCGATCCGCTCCGTCAGTCCGCCCGTCGCAAAGTTCGGCTGCACCCGCGACAGCCCCGCCAGCGAACTCTCCAGGCTCCAACGCAGCCCCGTCCTGCCGACCGCATGTTCGGTCGCGCTCAAGTCCAGCGAAGGCGCATGAAAAATCCGCACCTGTTCCTCCGAAACCGCCGCTGTCGTGCCCGTCGCCGCCACGGCCGCCCGCTTCAGCCCCTGGTACCGGTCCGCCCGCACCGCCGACACAAAGCCGTTCTGGTCATGCACCCCATAGGCGATCGAAAGAATATCGCTCGACACCGCCTCGTTGAAGCTCTCCGCAAACGCCTCGCGGTACGGGTACGAGCTCAGGTACTCCGCATCCGCCACCACCCGCGTGTGCGCCGAAAAATCGCGCCGCCCCAGAACCGTCACGTCCTGTCCGCCCTGGTACAGGTACACCCCGCCCGTCACGATCCCGCGGTCCTGCAAACCCGTATAGTGGGCCGTCACAAAATCGTTCCCCGGCCCCCTGTAGCGAAACGTCGAACGCTCCGACCATCCCCGCAGCGAAAAATAATCCAGACCCACCGTAAGATCGGCGCTCCGGTTGATTGCCCAGTAAAACTCATCGCCCACCGTAATCCCCTTGGTAGACGAGTTTCCCAGCACCGGAATCTCGATCCCGCTCTGCCTCTCGCCCGACTCCGTGGGATGCGTCACATACGGCAGATACAGCAGCGGCACATTCATCACATGGAAGACGCTGCCCCGTGCCGTCGCCATCGTGCTCGTCACGTTGAACCTCGCGGCGGACAGCAGCCAGTCCGGGTGCGGCAACTGGCACGACGTCACCGTCCCCTCATAGATCGCATACTCCTGCGGTCCCGTCCTCTCCACCATCCGGCCCGTAAATAGAAACGGGTTGCCGGTCGTGTACGTCGTCTTAGAACCCGTCCCCGGCTTCATCCCCACCGAGCCCGTCACATCGTAAAAACGCCCCGTCTGCGTGGCCAGGTTCATCTCGCCATGGCTGGCCGAAATACTCTCCGCGTTCGGCCCTCCCGTCACCTTCAGGTGCCCCGTCGCCGTCAGTTCGCCGCTCACCGTGTCGTACTCGATATGGTCCGCGCGCACAATCCTGTCGCGGTACGTCACCTCCACGCTTCCATCCAGCACGTACCGGCTGCCCAGCCGAGACTGCGTGTCCGATTCGATCCCCACCGTGGTCCGGTCATCCTCGGCCGGCAGCACCTCCGCCACCGGATACCGCTCCGCGCCGGGAGTCTCGGGCAGACTTCCCGCCTGGCCCGCTCCTGCTTCACCCACCGCCGCGTGGGGTGGTGCCGGAGTCGTCACCTCCTGCGCCCGGAGATGTGGATGACTTGCACCCAACACCGTGATAGTTATCAAGAGGTAAATGGATTGGATACACCAGGCTCCAGGACCGACTTCCGGGCCGGCTCCCGGAGACCGCGGTCTACCCGGCAACACCCCCGCTAACCCCGGACGTCGCCGGCAAGTAAGCCAACGGGGCCAACGAGTTTCCACTCCCTGTTCCTTCGCTTCGAAGCTGGTCAGACGTACCACCGTTTTCAGGCTAAACGATTTCCCGGAAGTGAGTTTGGATTTTGAGCATGATGAGCTCCGCACAGCTTGACATACAGCCTCTGGACCTTCCCCTCGGCCACCGCGGCGAAGACCCAGCCGACACGGAAGCCGCCGCCCGCTTCGCCCTCAAGGAACAGGTCGCTGAACGCCTCGCCGCCCACCGCGCCCGCCGCACACCTCGGCCATCCAGCCCCGCCGCTCCCGCCACGGCCATCGCGCCTCCCGCCAGGGCCCGCTCCGCCCGCATCGCCGCCACCGTAGCCGAGCGCTACGCCCAGTCCCAGACCTACCGCGATTTCCTCGCCGAAGAGGCCGAACGCGCCATCCGCCAGGCCGAGGCCGCCGCACAGGTCGCCGCTCTCAACGCCCAGGCCGTAGCCGACGCCCAATACCAGCTCCTCGCGGAACTCGACCACTGGACCCTCAGCCCACCCGAGCCCCCCACCTCTTCTGCTCCCGCTCCATCTATCCCCGCCCCGGCCCTGGTCACCTCCACCCCCGACCCGACGCCATTCAGCCAGACCACCTCCCAGCTCCACAACTCGCTCCTCACCGTCCGTCTCTACGAAGACAGTCTCTACGAAGACGCCCCGCGCACCCACCCGGCCGAACTCCTCGCCGCCCCGCACCGTCCTCTGCGCACCCCGTACCTTCCTCAAGCCGAAGGTCTCGAAGCCTTCGACATTCTCGACGCCCTCGACGAAGAGATCGCCTTCCGCCAGTCTCCCGTCTTCGACGAACCCGCCGGCCCCACCGTCGACATCCCAGCTAACCTCATCGAGTTCCCCCGCCAGCTCGTCGCCGCCCGCAAAGCCCGCCCCCGCCTCGCCGAAGGCCCCTTGCGCGAAGACGCCGCCCAGCATCCTCACACCGCGCAGCTTCGCATCTTCGAGGTCGAAGCCGGTCAGATCTCCACCACCCCCACCATCGCTCCGGAGGAGTCGGTCGCGTTGATCGAGCCCGTCTGGTCCTCCATCCTCCTCAGCGCCCGCCCCGCATCCGCCCCGGTCGAATCCACCGAGCCCGTCTTCAACCCCGTGCTCCCGCCCCAAGCCGCTCCCCTGAGCCTGCGCCTCATGGCCGGCGTCGTGGACGGTTGCCTCATCCTCGCCGCCTTCCTCGCCTTCGCCGCCGCCTTCGTCTTCACCCTCGGCAACCTCGCCGGCACCCGCCTCGCGCCCGCTCACATCTCCAGCCTGCGCCTCTCAGGTCCGGCCGACCTCCAGACCGCCGCCATCGGCATCGTCGTCGTCCTCGGCGCTCTCGCCCTCCTCTACCACCTGCTCTTCTTCACCTTCGCCGAAGCCACTCCCGGCATGATCTACGCCCGCATCGGCCTCTGCACCCTCAACGACGAGAACCCCACCCGCTCCGCCATGCGCCGCCGCCTCCTCGCCATGGCCCTCTCCGCCTGCCCGCTCGGCATAGGCTTCCTCTGGGCCTGCCTCGACGACGACAAGCTTGGCTGGCACGACCGCATCTCCCGCATGTACCAGCGCAGCTACTAAGATAAGCAGCCACCGCCTATCCGCAGTTCGCCGTTGCCTGTCCTTAATCGCCTTTCGCCTCTAATCCGCGAACACCCGCGCCTGGCCGCACTTTCTTAACTCACCAAAAAGGGCCCGTCATTTCGACCAAAGCAGCGCAGCCTCACCGCGCTGCGCAGTGGAGGAAACCGCAGTTCGCCGTTGGTTGTTTTAATCCGCGCCAATCCACGGCCGAGCCGTAGCCTGTCCTTGAATCGGTGTCATCGGTGAAGATCCGTGTTAGGCCTTCTCTCCCCGCTCCGCCCCCACCCCAAACATCTCCAGCGTCTCCCCCGTCAACCTCTGCTCCACCCCCTCCATCCCCTTCCAGGGATCCTTCCCCAACCGCCCCCGCCAATCCCCAAACTCCGCCACCCGAAACACCGGCCTCTCCGCCAGCTTCAGATCCCCCCACGCCAGCGGCAGCGAAACCGCCGCCCCCGCCCGAGCCCGCGGCGAATAAGGAGCCACCGCCGTAGCCCCCCGTTCATTCCTTAGATAATCCAGGTAAATCCGGTCCTTCCGTGCCGCCTTCGTCATCTTCGTCAGGTAAAGCTGCGGCACCGCCTTCTCCATCATCAGCACGAACGCATGCGCAAACTGCTTGATCGTCCCCCAGTCATGCTCCGGCTCGATCGGCACCACCACATGCAGCCCCTTGCCTCCCGTCAGCTTCAGAAAACTCTCCAGCCCCAGCTTCTTCAGCAGCTTTCTCACCTCGCCCGCGCTCGCCGCCAGCGTCGTCCACGGAATCGCCACATCCGGGTCCAGATCGATGATGAACCGGTCCGGGTGCTCCAGGTCCTCATTGCGCGACCCCCACGGATGCACCTCCAGCACCCCCATCTGCGCCAGCCCCGCCAGAGCCTCCGGCGTCGAAAGCGTAATGTACGGCTCCGGCTTGCCCGTCTTCTTGTCCGGCACATCGATCCCCTCGATTCCCGCCGGCAGCATATGGTTCACATGCTTCTGGTAGAAGCACGGCTGCTCGCTCCCTTCCGGACAACGCACCAGCGACAGCGGCCGCCCCGCTATATGCGGCAGCATGTACGGCGCGACCGCCCAGTAGAAGTCCGCAAGCTGCTGCTTGGTCAGCTTCGTCTCAACGTCCAGAACTTTGTCCGGATGCGTTAGCCGAACCGGCGCATTCCCGCCGGTCTTCGCAGCCGCTTTCCCCGGCTTCGCCACCGCCGCCTGCACTGCCTTATCCGCCGCCGCCACCATCTTCGCCGCCACCCTCGCACGCCCGGTATGGGAGGCCCGCTTCTCCCCCCGAGGCCGCATCACCGGCTCCTCCCGCCGAACCTCCCCGGCCGGCTTATCCTCCCTCAAGCCCTTGAACGAGGCCTGCCGCACCAGATTGTCCGCAGTCCACGTCGCAAAGTTCACCTGCGCCACCAGCTCCGGCCTCACCCAGATCGCCCCCCGTTTCGCCTCTGCCGGGGGCTTGTCGAACGGCACGCCCGCCTGCCGCAGCATCTCCAGCTGATCCCGCAGAATGCGATGCGTCTTCTGCGTAAATCCCGTCCCCGTCCGCCCCGCATACACCAGCCGCTCATGCCCTTCCGCACCGTCGTAGAACCCCAGCAGCAGCGCCCCAATCCCGTAAGTCCCATTCGAAGGCAGCGTAAACCCGCCAATCACAAACTCCTGCTCATGAATGCACTTCAGCTTCAGCCAGTCCGTGCTTCTGCCCGGGGAGTAGCGGCTCGAAGCCCGCTTGCACACGATCCCCTCCGCATGAAACTCGCACGCCTTATGAAACACATCCTCGCCGCTCGACTCCAGATGTTCGCTCAATCGCACAAACTCGCCCGCGCCCTTCAGCAGCTCCGCCAGCAGCCTCTTCCGCTCCACCAGCGGAAGCCCACGCAGATTCCTCCCGTTCACATGCAGCAGGTCGAACGCAAAGTACGTCAGCGGCTTGTTCACCCCCTCCTGAAACGCCGCCTGCAGGTCCGCGAAGCTCGTCGTCCCATTCTCCGCCAGCACCACCAGTTCGCCATCCAGCACCGCGCTCTCCACCGGCAGCTCACCCACCTCCGCCGCCACCGTCTTCATGCGATGCGTCCAGTCCAGTCCCGTGCGCGTCAGCAGCTGCACCTTGTTCCCAACCTTGCGCGCCTGTATCCGATACCCATCCAGCTTCAACTCGTGC
This sequence comes from Edaphobacter sp., assembly GCA_965277265.1. GTDB lineage: Bacteria > Acidobacteriota > Terriglobia > Terriglobales > Acidobacteriaceae > Edaphobacter. The sequence continues at coordinate 1,906,326 of CBDICF010000003.1, read as the reverse complement.
AGCCACCCATCGCCGGCCGGAGGTGTAGTCGATTGCTGCGCCAGTTGCGGCGGCAAAAACCCCGGCATCTTCTCCGCCGGAGCCTCATCCGGCACCTCCAGCACCCGCGCCCCGGCCTTCACGGCCTTCCGCACCGGCGAAGCAGCAAGCCCGCCCGCAGCAGCAACCCCACCCGAGCCAGCCTCCCTCCGATACCACGCCTTCCCCGTCCCCGCCGTCTCCTTCGAGTTCCACACATGGTCCTCGTTCTTCGCAATCTGCTCCAGGCTTCGGCCCGTCACCACGCTGTCCGGCTCCGCCTCCGTCACCGGCCTGTCCGTGCTCGTGTACTCGAAGCCGTCATGCTCCTTGATCAGCAGCCAGTTTGGCTTGCGCTCGTTCGCCGCCTTGCCCCCCATCCGCACCAGAGCCCAGTTCCCCTTCATCTTCGTGCCATGCAACGTGAACTTCAGCGACCCCTCCCGCAGGCGCGCATCCACATCCGTATGGCCGGCCTGCGGATTCCACGTCCCCTGGTCCCACACCATCACCGTCCCGCCCCCGTACTGCCCCTGCGGAATAATCCCTTCAAACCCCCCATACTCCATCGGGTGATCTTCCACCTGCACCGCCAGCCGCTTGTCGCCTGTAAAGTAGCTCGGCCCCTTCGCCACCGCCCAGCTCTTCAGCACCCCATTCCACCCCAGCCGAAAGTCATAGTGCAGATGCGAAGCAGCATGCTTCTGAATCACAAACGGCATCTGCGGCAAACCCTCGCCCGCGCCCTCATCCGCCGCCCGCGCCGACTTGGCCCCGCCGGCAGGCTCCGCCGTCACATCGAAGTCCCGCATCTCCCGATACCGCGCCAACTGCTCATCGACAGCATCGGCCGCCCCCTTCCCTCTGCCCCCACCCGCCCGCTTCGGAGCCGTCTTCGCCGCCGCCCCGCCCGCAGCCTTACCTGTCCGCTTCACACCCGTCGCTGAAACAGCCTTCTCGACCGCCGCCTTCTTCGCACTCGCCCGCTTCGTAGCCATACTCTAGGCAGCCTCTGGTCTAAGTCCTGTACTTACTTCCATCCCCTCGCAAACCCGTCATTTCGACTAAAGCAACAGACAGCCTTACCGTCTGTTGCGCAGCGGAGAAACCCGCTGTTCGCCGTTGCCTGTCCTCCCCCCACAAAAACTTCATCGGATCTTCCTAGGCGGACTTCCGCTTCGGCTTGCTCGCCGCCACAGGCTTCACCAGCGAAAGCCCCTTCTTCGCCTCCGCCGCCTTCCCCGGAGCCTTCTTCTTCGCAGCCGCACCTTGCCCTCCCCCTTCCGCCCGGTCCCCCTGCACGCTCTTCCGCAACGCATCCATCAGGTTGATCACCTTAGCCGACCGCGGCGCCGGCTCCTCCTCCTCGGGCATCGGCGCATGCTCCACCTTCGCCTCCACCATCTTCCGCAGCGCAGCCTCGTACTCGTCCTTGAACTTGTCCGGCGCAAACTTCGCCGCCTTGCGCTTGATCAACTCCTTGGCCAGCGAAAGCTGGTCCTCATCCACCGCCACCTGCTTGATCTCCCCGAAATAATCCGCCGGATCGCGCAGCTCCTCCGCATACCGCATCGTGTACGCCATCATCCCCGCCTGCTTGTCGTCGGTCGGCGCGGAGATCGCCACCAGGTGCTCCCGCCCGCCAAACGCAATCTTCCCCAGCGCCACCTTCTTCGTGCTCTGCAATGCCTTGCGCACCACCGCAAACGCCTCCGCCTGCACGTTGTTCTCCGGAACCACAAAGTACGGCTTCTCGAAGTACGCCGGATCGACCTCATCCACATCCACAAACTGGGTCACCTCCAGGTTGTGCCGCGATGGAATCCGCAGAGTCTCAATCTCTTCGGGCTCAATCGACACATACTCGCCCTTGCGGTACTCATATCCCTTCACAATGTCCTGTTTTTCCACCGGCCCCTCCTCGCCCGAGACCTTCTGGTGCTTCACCCGCTCACCCGTCTTGCGGCTCAGTTGATGAAAATGGATTTCGCTCTTCGCCTCGGTAGCAGGGAACAGCTTCACCCCGAACGACACCAGCGAAATCTGAATCTGACCGGACCAGTAAGGACGTGCCATATGCGTCTCTCCGAACTAAGTTGGAGTCCGAACGCCCCCGGAAAGATGCTCGCACCCCACCCCGGCAGCACCCGCCGCAACTCATCTCGCGCCCACGGAACTTCTGAACATCAATCCCTGAGCACAGCGAAGCCCCTGCACCCAGTCTTCGCCTCTGCCGCCCATAAATCGATCTTGAATCGTTCTTAAATCGGTACGATCGGTGTAAATCGGTGGTCAGCCTTCCCTTGCCTCACCCCCGGTAATCCCGGTAATGCACCGCCTCCGAGATCCCGATCCAGATATCCAGCAGCCCCAGCCCCGAGATCATCCCCCGCACCGCGCCGTTGTACAGCACCGCCGCCAGCCTCGGCCGCGCCTGGATAAACATGTTGTGGTCCCAGATCCGCGTCCACCACGGCAGCACCATCACCAGCACGCCCAGGTACACGCAGAACAGCACCAGCACGCACAACGAAAGCCGCTGCAGCCACACCGGAGCAGTCTTCCCGCGAACTCCCCCGCCGCGCTCAACCCCAGGGGCTGCGTCATCCACATCCGGCTCGGGATTCGGGAAAAGTTGTGGCTGTCCTGACATCAAATCTCTACCTAGACAGTAGCAGAATCCCCCTACAGCCCGCCCCGCGCCCCGCCCCGGCCTGCACATCGCTTGTCCCAGCCCAAACGTCACTTGTCCATTGGATGAGGTCCGGGCTTCATCCCGGACATCATGAACCCCCCAGGAACTGGGCTTTAGCCCCGAAGCTATCTTCGTTAGCTCCCACCCGATCTACCGATAGAGAATTTACTTAACGCGCATTCCCGCTGCGCTAAAATTCCCAAAGAATCGCTCGTCTCCCCGTCCCCACCCGAACGTGCAGTACGCCGCGGGAATCGCGCGAGTGACGAAAGCGAGATCAACCGAATGAGCGCACTCCAGGACTTCCCCCGCATCACACCGTTTCTCTGGTTCGACTCCAACGCCGAAGAGGCCGTCGACTTCTACCTCACCGTCTTCAAGAACTCCCGCCGCCTCGACCGCCTCGACAATCCCCCCGTCACCCCCAACCCATCCGCCAAAGTCCTCACCATCGCCTTCGAGCTCGACGGCCAGAAGTTCACCGCCCTCAACGGCGGCCCCGCCTTCAAGTTCACCGAAGCCATCTCCTTCTTCGTGCGCTGCGAAGACCAGCAGGAGGTCGACTATTACTGGTCCAAACTCTCCGCCGACGGCGGCAGTGAAATCCAGTGCGGCTGGCTCAAAGACAAGTTCGGCCTCTCCTGGCAGATCGTCCCCGCCCGCATCTTCGATCTCATCAAACACCCCAAGGCAATGCAGGCCATGCTCCAGATGAAAAAACTCGACATCGCCGAACTCGAACGCGCCGCAGAATCGTAGCCCGCGATAAAGTCTCGGTTCGAAAACCCCTTCGAAGACAAAATGTAATCTTCATGTGCGGCGGTCGTTAGTTCCGGCTTGCGTCACTCGGAAGTGACCGCAACTTCCTACAAGCCGACTGGTGAGGACTTTGGGAACTACGGTTCGTGCGACAGGAACCGCTACGCTCAACTAGGCCAAGGTGACCGCAGGGTAGGTTTCGATGTATTCCTCGCCATTGCAACCCTGGTAAGCCACCGTGTGTGCTTCGAGGTCAACGTCATAGCGCACCACCCCAGCTCGCCATGAGGCTCCCAGAAACTCAGGAAACGTACTGTCACCAGCCTGATCCACACGCAACGCTCTAACGAGGGCTTCCTCATTGAAAGCTGGTACATCGGCCGCTCCAATCACCAGTGGCTCGCCCTGCATGACGACGGGCCCGTGCTCAGTTAGGAAGAGGCTCTGACCGGATGGAAGCGACCAAACGTTGCGTGTCACTCCAGCTTTCCGCAGAACTTCGGCCAGATACGGGAAGCCGCCTACACGGGGCCGGATCGCTTCTGCTGCTTTCATAGCCTCTGTCAAATTATCGATGGCTTTGCTCATGGACTTCTCCTCATTATTCTGTTGGAACATCATGGATGTGGTTATGCTCTGCAAGCTTGATAAGCAATTCCCGAAGGAAGACCTTTTCGTTTGCATTCAGGCAGTCGAAGTAGGCGGAGTCATTCTGGTCAGCAATCTGAGCCAGAATGGGCAGGCTGCGCTGTCCCGCACGCGTAAGAGAAAGCAGACGATATCGGTTGTCACCCTCTTTTGCGTCCGCTTGGATCCAGCCTTTCGCTTCGAGCTTGTCGATGATCTTGGACACGGCTCCGCGAGTCAGTCCCAGCACGTCGGCCAGCTTCCCCGGCGCAGCTTGCCCACGCTCGTGAAGTTCACGCAGCAGCACCCATTCCGCAACGGAGGTTTGCCTGTCCTGAAGAGCACGAGAGAAAGCTCCTGAAACCGCATTGGACACGCGTCTGAGCCAATATCCAAGATGGCTCTCCAGGTCAGATATCCGCTGAATCTTGCGTAATTCACTTTCCATGGAAACTATTATGGTTTCTATGGAAACTATTGTCAACACGATTTGACAGGTAACAAGAAACGCCGTTGTCATCATTCAATTCCAGCTTGTTCGCAATCCCGGAACGACACACCCACCCTCCGCCCCACTCAATGCGAAAATAGGACTACATGCTCCAACTCTCCTCAGCCTGCAAATGCTTCGGCCAGAAGCTCCTCTTCGAAGACGCCAGCTGGCTCATCAACCCCGAACTGGAACGCGCCGCGCAATCGTGACTCGCGATAACTTTTCGATTCGAAGAGAAATATGTATATCTTCAAGTGCGGTGGTGGTCAGTTCGAAAACGACAGAGCTGGACGCAGCAAGATTGAGGATTGCTATATGCCGCTTCAGATTTCGTCCGGAACTGGCCAGAGTGCGGCCAGGTTGTTTATCCGATGCGTTGTTCTGACCTCAGCGTTTGCCACTCCGATTGCACGAGCAGGCACCGTTCAGGATTGCCACACCGGTAGCTATCGATTGGACAACGGTAGCCTGATCGACATCGGAGATGCGGGGAACAATTTCCTGCGCTGGCGCGCGTTCACGGGTGAAACCGGTCGGCTCAGCAGGCAATCTGACGGATCATGGGTGAGCACTTATGGTTGGACCGGACGCCCGGACGGCAAGACAGTTTCATTTTCCGATTGCGACAAGGGCAAGATCACCTTCGGAAAGGAAAGTGGCCGGCGTATCCCCTTCGATATGACCAATACCGCTTTCCAGAGCGGCAATGTGAAGCTCGTTGGCCGGCTGGTCATGCCGCATGGCTATGGCAAGGTTCCCGTAGTGGTGCTGATACATGGCTCGGAACACAGCTCCGGGATCGATACGTTGTTCCTGCAGAGCATCTTCCCGGCCCAGGGTATCGGCGCTTTCGTCTATGACAAGCGCGGTACGGGCCGCTCGGGCGGGGTTTACACGCAGGACTACAAAATGCTGGCGTCAGATGCGGTGAACGCCATGAACGAAGCCAGGCGCCTTACAGGCGGGCGGCTGGAACGCATCGGGTATTGGGGCGGCAGCCAGGGCGGATGGGTTGTGCCGCTGGCGGTAAACAAAGCGCCCGTGGATTTCGCGATTATCGGCTACGGCCTCGCCGTCAATGTCATCGACGAAGATCAGGAGAGCGTGGCGCTCGACATGTATTTCCACCATCACTCCGCGGCGGATACGGCGAAAGCGCTGGAGTTAGCAAGCGCCGGTGAGCATGTGGTGGCCACGCATGGCACAGACGGCTACGCGCAATTCGATATGCTGCGGCAGAAATATAAATCCGAACCCTGGTACAAGGACGTCCACGGCGATTACCTTTTCATGATTCTGCCGCTCGACCAGAAGCAGATTATCGAAACGATCAAGCCCTTTGCCGCCACGCCGTTCAACTATGATCCCATGCCGGTTCTGCGCGCCTCGACTACGCCGCAGCTCTGGATTCTGGCCGGCAATGATCTCGACGCGCCGAGCAGGGAGACCTCCAGGCGCATCAGATCGCTGATCGCGGAAGGCAAAGACTATACGCTGGCCGTCTATCCCGGAGCAGAACACGGCATGACGCTCTACGAACTCGGCGAAAAAGGCGAACGCATCTCCACACGCTATGCGCCCGGCTACTTTGCCATGATGCGGGATTTCATCCGCACCGGCAGGATTGGCGGCCATTACGACAGCGCTGTAATCACCCAATCCAAATTCCGGCGAAAATGAAAATTCGGCCGACCGAGTGTTGCCAGAAACAAAATGCGAGCTGATGGTGTCGCGCTGGCATACTAATTCGATTGGTTAGTGCCTTGCCCTCAATGCGAAAATAGAACTACATGCTCCAACTCTCCTCAGCCGGCAAACGCTTCGGCCAGAAGCTCCTCTTCGAAGACGCCAACTGGCTCATCAACCCGGACGAGCGCACCGGCCTCGTCGGCGGCAACGGCACCGGCAAATCCACGCTCCTCAAAATCATCGCCGGCGCAGAATCCCTCGACTACGGCGTCATCACCCGCAACAAGGGCGTCACCCTCGGCTACCTCCCCCAGGACGGCCTGGCCCTCCGCGGCAAAACCGTCTTCGCCGAGTGTCTCTCGGTCTTCGACCACCTCCACATCATGGAGGCCGAATCCATCGCCCTCACCCACATCCTCTCCGAGGCCGACCCCAAATCCCGCGAGTACGCCACCGCCGCCGAGCGCTACTCCGACATCGCCGACCAGCTCCACCTCCACGACATCTATAACCTCGACTCCCAGGTCGGAGCCGTCCTCGGCGGCCTCGGCTTCTCCAAAGAGGACTGGGACCGCAACACCGAAGAGTTCTCCGGCGGCTGGCAGATGCGCATCGCCCTCGCCAAGCTCCTGTTGCAAAAGCCCTCGCTCCTCCTGCTCGACGAGCCGACCAACCACCTCGACATCGAATCCCGCAACTGGCTCGAAGACTACCTCCACAACTACCCCAACGCCTTCATCCTCATCTCGCACGACCGCTACTTCCTCGATGTCACCGTCAACAAGACGGTCGAGCTCTGGAACAAGCGCATGCACACCTACCACGGCAACTACGAAAAATACCTCACGCAGAAGGAAGAGCGCCGCACCCAGCTCATGTCCGCGTACAAAAACCAGCGCGACCGCATCGAAGCCCTCGAAGCCTTCATCAACCGCTTTCGCGCCCAGGCCACCAAGGCCAAACAGGTCCAGTCCCGCATCAAGGAGCTCGAAAAGATCGAGCGCATCGAGGTCCCCGAGGACGAGGCCACCATCCACTTCACCATCCCGCAGCCGCCCGCCTCAGGCCGCACCGTCATCGACGTAAAAAACCTCACCAAGGTCTATCCCACGCCCTCTGTCGATGGAAGACCAGCCGGCGAAAAGCTCATCCTCGACGACCTCACCTTCACCATCGACCGCGGCGACCGCATCGCCCTCGTCGGCGCCAACGGCGCAGGCAAATCCACCCTCATCCGCATGTTGTCCGGCCTCGAACCCCCCACCTCCGGCGAAATCAAGCTAGGCCACAACGTCCTCGCCGACTACTTCGCCCAGGACCAGTACAAAGTCCTCGACCCCAACGCGAAGATGCTCGACGACATCAGCGGCATCGCCCCCAAGGTCCCCCAGACCGAACTCCGCTCCCTCCTCGGCTGCTTCATGTTCTCCGGCGACGACGTCTTCAAGCCCCTCGGCGTCCTCTCCGGCGGCGAGCGCAACCGCTACGCCATGGCCAAGATGCTCGTCTCGCCCGCCAACATGCTCCTGCTCGACGAACCCACCAACCATCTCGACCTCCGCGCCAAAGACGTCCTCCTCGACGCCATCCGCAACTTCTCCGGCACCGTCCTCTTCGTCTCCCACGACCGCTACTTCATCGACGGCCTCGCCACCCGCGTCTTCGAGGTCGAAGACAAACGCGTCCACATCTACCCCGGCAACTACGAAGACTACCTCTGGCGCAAACAGGGCGGCCCGGAACAGGTAGCCGAACAGATCACCAACTCCCTCACCCCCGCCGCGAACCTCCACCCCGCCGTTACTGCAGAGCCAGGCAACATCCCGGGTGCCCCAGCCTCCGAGACCCGGCTTCCCGAAGCACCGCCCCCGACCCCCATCAAGCGCCTCAACCCCATCAAGCTCAAACAACTCGAAGACCGCCTCCAGTTCACCGAATCCGAGATCCCCAGCCTCGAAGAACAGATCGCCGCCGCGGAAGCAAAGCTCGGCGTCTTCACCACCGCCGACGAAGCCCAGCGCACCGCAGCCGCCCTCGACCGCCTCCGCGCCACCCGCACCGCCCTCCTCGCCGAATGGGAAGACCTCTCCCTCACCCTCGAAGAGCAAAAGCTCGCCTAAGCCCCGGTCTCGATCCTCCTCCCCGCACTCTCATAGGCCGCCGGCTCGGATAGTGCTTGCTTTGCATCGCAATCTGCGATACATTGATTGCAGATTGCGATAAGCCCTTGGAGGGCAGGTCAGCCGGCCATGAAACTCTCCGACAAAATCGTCTATTTGCGCGAAATCGAAGGCTCGCTCCGCGGCCTGGGTCGCGCCATGACCCAGCAAGAGCTCGTCCGCGCCATCGCGGAAGATACCCCGGGAAAGTCGATCTCCCAGTCGTACCTCTCGCAGATCGAATCCGGCGCCCGTCCCCACCTCACCAATACAACCCGCCTGCTGCTGGCCCGCTTCTTCAAAGTGCACCCCGGCTATCTCGTCGAAGACCCGGAAGATTTTCAGGCCGAGTTCCGCACCGCAGAGCTCGCACAGTCGCTCGCCGAAGATCAGCTCGACCTCTGGCTGATCGCCGGTGCGGAACGCTTCGGCCGCAGCGATCCCAGGCTCTGCCGCGCTCTCCTGTCTCTCGCCCGCCACGACGACTCACGCCAATGCCTGCTACTCCTGCAGTCCATCATCGAGACCCCTGCGCTGATCGGCCGGCTCAATCTGGTCCTCAACCCTCCGCCGCCCGCCGCCGCACCAGCGCCCGATGACCAGCGCGGAATCAAAAATTTAATCCCAAAGAAGCACCGGAAACATGGAAAGGTCAAGGCGTGACTACCCTCTATCTCATCTGCTTCGTTCTCGGCCTGGTGCTCAGTCTGCTTGCGGCGTTTTCCGGGTTGGGCCGCATCCACTTCGGCCATCTTCACCTGCATGGAGCTCACCTCCACGCCAAAGCCGGAGGCCCGCACATCTCCGCGTTCAATGGCTTCACGTTCGCCGCTTTCCTCTGCTGGTTCGGAGGCGCCGGATACCTGCTCGATCGTTACAGCTCCCTCCTCGGTCCCCTGGTGATGCTGGCCGCAGCCGCCGCCGGGGTCATTGGAGCGTCCATTCTCTACGGCCTGCTCTTCAAACTGCTGCTTCCTCGCGAACGCATCCTCAGCCCCCAAGACACCCGCATGGAAGGAACGCTCGCGCGCGTCTCCGGCGAGGTCCGCGCTCACGATGGCATCGGCGAAATCCTCTTCTCGCAAACCGGCGTTCGCCGCTCCGCTCCTGCCCGCAGCGAAGATGGCAGCCTCATCCCACGCGGTACTGAGGTCGTCGTACTCCGCTACGAGCGTGGCATCGCTTACATCCGCCCCCTCCACGAGCTCTTCCCCGGCTCACTCTCAACCAAACCGTAAACAAATCTCCTATCCGGGTAATAGGAAGGCGTGAGACTCATGTCCGTTCTTTCCAAAAAAACGGTATTCGCTTCCTTCCTCTGCTCCACGGCAACGAAATATTTTCTCCAAGCTGTCTCTCTCTGAAAGGGATTCCATGCACGTGATCGTCATCATTGTCGGCCTGGTCGTCGTCGCTACTCTCGCCTTGCTTATCTCCATCGGCCGCATGTTTCGCAAAGCCGCTCCCAATCAGGCGATCATCGTCTACGGCTTCCGCAAGCCGCGCGTCATCAAATCCGGCGCCGCGGTAATCTTTCCCGTCGTCGAAACCTACCGCGAGCTCACCCTTGAGCTGATGAGCTTCGATGTCGCACCCCAGCAGGACCTCTATACCAAGCAGGGCGTCGCCGTAACGGTCGAAGCCGTAGCCCAGATCAAGGTCCGTTCCGACGAAGAGTCCATCCTCACCGCAGCCGAGCAGTTCCTCTCCAAAACGCCCGATCAGCGTGAGTCCCTCATCCGTCTGGTTATGGAGGGCCACCTCCGCGGCATCATCGGACAGCTCACCGTGGAACAGATCGTCAAAGAACCCGAGATGGTCGCCGAGCGAATGCGCGCCACCTGCATGGACGACCTGAGCAAGATGGGCCTGGAGGTGATCAGCTTCACCATCCGTGAGGTGCGCGATAAGAACGAGTACATCACCAACATGGGCCGGCCGGACGTGGCCCGCATCCGGCGCGACGCCGAAATCGCCAGCGCCGAAGCCGAGCGGGACACCGCCATTCGCCGTGCGAACGCCCTGCGCGAGGCCGCCATCGCCAAGGCCGCCAGCGACCGGGACCGCGTGATCGCCGAAACCGCCTCCCTCGGCAAGCAGGCCGAGGCACAGCGCGATCTCGATATCCAAAAGGCGCAGTACACCGAGCAGTCGCGCCGCCAGGAAGCCCAGGCCGACAAAGCCTACGAACTCCAGACCAACGTCATGCAGCAGCAGGTCGTCGCCGAGCAGGTCAAGGTCATGCAGATCGAAAAGGAGCAGCAGATCAAGGTGCAGCAGGCCGAAATCCTGCGCCACGAGGCAGAGCTGACCTCGACCATCCTCAAAGGCTCCGAGATCGAGGCACGCCGTATCCAGAACATCGCCGCCGCCGAGAAGGCGCGGATCACCATCGAAGCCGAAGGCCGCGCCGCAGCCACCCGCGCCGCCGGCGAGGCCCAGGCCGCCATCACCCGTCTGCAGGGCGAGGCCGAGGCCGACATCATCTTCCAGAAGGGTTCCGCCGAAGCCAAGGCCATGAACGTTAAGGCCGAGGCCTACCAGGAGTGGTCGCAGGCCGCCGTCGTCGACAAACTCATCACCAACATGGCCGATGTCGTCCGGGCCATGGCGGAGCCGCTTGCCAACGTCGACAAGATCACCATCGTATCCACAGGTTCCGATGGAGGTACCGGAGCCAGCAAAATCACCGGCGACATGACCAAAATCGCCGCCCAGGTGCCCGCCCTCTTCGAGGCCCTCAGTGGAATGAAGATGAGCGATCTCATGGCCAATGTGAAAGCGATGAAACCCCGTGAAGAGAAAACCATAGACGGAAAGGAGTCCAACTAGGGAACCTCTGATTGAGTCCTGTCTTCCCGTCCGAGCCCCACAAACCTGTCGTTTCGACCGAAGCAGCGCAGTCTCACCGCGCAGCGCAGTCTCACCGCGCTGCGCAGTGCGCCCAGCAACCAGTAAGGCGTAAGTTCCCAACGTTCGGTATCCGTCAGTGGAGAAACCCGCTGTCTTTCACTCTCGTTCTTGTCTCTTCCCGTCCACGGATCTCAGCTCAATCCGAATCTCAACCGCTTCAAAAGCCTTAATCAGAGCTTCACTAGCCCGGTTCTCCTGTTCACAGACACCAGATAGATCAGTGAAGTGCATCCCGCAGTTACTAGAAAGGACTCCCCATGGCACTCCTCGAACGCGTCTCTACCCTCCTCCGGGCCAATCTGAACGATCTCCTCGATAAAGCCGAAGATCCGGAAAAGTTATCGAAGCAGATCATTCTCGACATGGAAAACCAGCTTCTCCAGGTCAAAACCCAGGTCGCCCTCGCCATCGCCGATCAGCACCGCCTGATGAAGCAGCAAACCGAGCATGAAGATGGCCAGGCCCAGTGGCGCCGAAAAGCCGAACTCGCCGTAGGCAAGGGGCAGGACGATCTTGCCCGTGCCGCGCTCGAGCGCAGTCTCTCGCACGGCCGGCTGGCCCAGGGTTTCGCCCAGCAATACGCCGACCAGACAGCCGAAGCCGAGACTCTGCGGACCGCCTATGCAAAGCTCCAGGGAAAGCTCGCCGAGACCAGGGCACGCGTTGAACTTCTTCTCGCGCAGCACCGCCGCAACCGCGCCCTGGCCAAAGCGAACCCCACCCAGCCCATCGCCGCTGCTGCCCGGACCTCCGCACATCTTTCGCGCCTTGCCTCTTCCGTCGCCGCCGGTGACCTCGCCGCCCAGACCAACCGCACAATCCAGGCGATCGGCGCCGGCGAAACCGTCGAAGATCGCTTCCAATCGCTCGAGAAGGAAGACCAGATCGAAGCCCTCCTCCTGGAACTGAAGCTCAACCCGCGCCTCAGCTCCTGACTCGCCCGGCCGTCCCGGTCGCATCGCGCTACGCACCCGAGAGATGCGCCGCCGGCAGACCTCGTCTCTTCCGGTTCTCTCTTCTTAGGGCGGAGTGCATAAAGGCGTAGAGTCGGCAATCCCTTTTTGGTCATTCCGCAGCGCAGCGGAGGAACCTGCGGTTCGATGGGCCTACATCCTACGAAGAACTTTGCTCTAGCCGGGGCACACCTGCCGGATTCGACCTGGCGCCCGCCCCTATCCGACCCACAGGTGACCAGATGACCAAAGATTCTCCCAGAATCTGGCGCACTTCACTCACCGGGATTGCGTCCGTCAATTCACCACGTTTACCACGCATATGTCCACGTCGTGCACAAAACGAACCACCTTTTTCCTCCCATATTTCGCAAAACCACCCGCAAAACACCACGTCAGAAAAAATGGTTCAGCGGCCCTCCCGCAGCCTCGCCGCCAGCCGCTCCGGCAGCCCTGCCATCAGGATCCGCCCCTGTGCCGCCGTCAGGTCGTAAGGCACCCTCCGGTACGTCACCTCACCCGCATCCGAGTCGTACATCGCGAACGCCGCCCGCCAGTCACTATCCCGAGGCTGCCCCACCGACCCCGGATTCACCAGATGCCGCACCCCCGGCTCCAGCCGCAGCACCCAGGCCTCCGCCTCATTGCGCGTCCTGTATACCGGTCGCGTCTCCTGCCACTCCTGCTCCTTCTGGGAAAAGCCGCCCTGTAAGTGCGTGTGTCCAAAGAAGGTTAGCGCCGTCGCCATCTGCTGCAGCGGAGCCCACGCGTCCCGCATACTTAGAATGTACTGGTCCTCATGCAAGGGCGAGCCATGCACGCAAATCGCCCCCATCTCCGCCTCCACCGGCCCCTGCGCCGCCCCCCTTAGCCACGCCAGGTTCTCCTCCGTCAGCTCGTTCTTGGTCCACAGCGCGGCCTCCCGGGCAACCGGGTTGAACCCAGCCGACGAGCTCAGGCCGCAGCACACTCGGTCATGATTCCCCCGAACGTTGATCCGGGCCTTAGCCCTCATCAAATCAATTACTTGGTTGGGACTCGCACCATACCCCACCACATCGCCTAGGTTCCAAAGCGCGTCGAAAGGAGCCGCCGCATCCAGCACTGCCGTAAGCGCTTCAAGGTTCCCGTGAATGTCCGAAAGGATAAGCGTGCGCATGAGGTGGGCAGGTGCAATACGGCCAATTTCCTAGTCTAAACGCCTTTACCCATTCCACCAAAACACTCCCCGCCGCGTTCCTGAAGAAGCTGAAAACAAGTGACTTACATTAGTCCTGAACAAATGCCAGCGGGCGCAGCTTATCTGTCCGCATCGTCGGAGCAGCCGCCAGCAGCGTCCTGGTGTACATATGCTGCGGCCGTTCGAACAACTCGCGCGTCCCAGCCTCCTCCACAATGCGCCCCCTCTGCATCACCGCTATCCGGTCGGCGACCTGCGAAACCACAGCCAAGTCATGCGATATGAACAACATCGCCAGGTTATGCGTTCGTCTCAGGTTCTTCAGCAAACGCAAGATCTGTGCCTGCACCGTAACGTCCAGGGCAGTCGTCGGCTCGTCGGCAATCAGCAGACGGGGCCGGTTGATGATCGCCATCGCAATCAGAATCCGCTGCCGCTGCCCCCCCGAAAACTGGTGGGGGAAGTCCCCAAACCGCCGCTCCGGCTCCGGCAACGCAACCTCATTCATGGCCGCCAAAACCTTTTCTTTGAGCAGCTTGCGCGAAATCCCGGGCTGATGCGCGCGCACCGCCTCGCCTATCTGCGCGCCGACCGCCATCACCGGGTTCAACGCCGTCAACGGCTCCTGAAAGATCATCGCCAGATCCCGCCCCCGTCGCAGCCGCATCGATTCCTCGCAGAGATTTAGCAGGTTAATGCCAGCAAACTCAATCTTTCCAACGACATGCGCAGCCGGCGGAAGCAGCCGCAAAAGAGCCAGCGAAGTCGCCGACTTTCCCGAACCCGATTCGCCGACCAGCCCAAGGGTCTCTCCTCGGTTTATATGGAACGAAATGCCCTGAACCGCCGAATACGAGCCGAAGGATATCGATAAGTCCTTTGCATCGAGCAGAGGCGCGGAGTCCATGTTTCGAATAGTAGCGAAAATCACATGGTTCGGCTCTGGTAAATGATGGCGGAACTGCGGCGATCTCGCGGAATATGGTTCTCGACGTGATAGCAAGGACTTTGGCAGCAATATAGCGTCTAATCCGATACAGACGCATGAAATTGATCAGACATCGCGCTCTGCTGGCCGGCCTCACCTTCGCCGTGTGCTCTGCCGGTGCGCAGATGCACAAGGTCGCGAAGCCGCAGCAGGTGGTGCGTGCAGTCGGCGTCTACGAGTGGACCGGCGATATGGCCAAGCCTACGGCGAGCCGGCTTATCCCGGTTTCCATCTTCATCGAAGGCAAGCTGGAGGATGCCGGCGTCTATGTCGCGCGTCCTGTTCCGTTTGCGCTTTTGAGCGGAAACGTCTACGAGCTGCAGGTCGCGGGAATCGACAAGGGCCTGCTGGATCTTGCCTATGCGCGCCACCTGCAGACTGTGAGCTCCACGGGTGACCTGGCCTATGACGACGGCTGGTTCGGCTACGGAAGCGTCAAGCCGCTCGCGGTGGCGAAGCAGCCGGCGAAGCTGAAGCCTTCGAAGACTCTCCCGGTCCTGACCAGTTCGGCAGGAACATCGACGGCAAAACCAACAACAGACTCCTCCGCCGACCCGGACCGGCCAACCATGAAGCGCAGGCAGGATGGCGCTGCATCTAAAGGAGATACAACGACGACGACCATCCCTGCTACCAGCCCTCAAAGCGCAGGTACGCCTTCGGATGATCCCGACCGTCCGACGATGAAGCGCCGCTCCCCCGAAAATAGCCCCGGCAGCACCCCTGACACGTCCGCCAACGCGCCCCAACCGACGTCTACTGCCAATGGCGGAGCCACGCCGGCCGATGATCCGGATCGTCCTACCCTGAAGCGGCACTCTGCGGAAGACACAAAAAAGGCGAAGGACAGCGGCAACGATATAGCTGTGGTCAATGGTGGCGCCTCACTGAACGACGACCCGGACCGGCCCAATCTGCACCATGGAAAGCCTGTCAGCGCGATGACCGAAGCCGAGTTGCCGAAGCTGGTCGGCTTTCCCCCCGACACCCACCAGATGGTGGCCGTATCGGATGCGGCCAACCGAGAACCGCACGAGTTTGCCTTGAGCTTCGACGATGCGGCGCAACGGGCGGACGTCCTGCGGAAGATGGAGGAGATGGCCCGGGCGGAGCTCATCGCGTATCGAAAACCTGCTTTTTCGGCCTCTCAGCCAGTCGCCAGGAAGACGGCCGCCAACCGTCCGCGCCGTGCAGCGCTCGCCCCAGCCCCCTCGCAAACTCTGATGGATGAGCAGCTTAAGGCTTACACCCTAAGCTACGGCGGAGCGGCGACCTACATATACATGGCTCATACTGCAGGCAGCGGGCCGGCGCTGCGGTATGTGACCCTGGTGGCGCAGGCCGACGGTCTTGGGGAGCTCAAGCTGGCCATTCACAGCGTCACCGACGCCACGCATCTGGACCGTACCCCGCGCATGCGCTTCGTGGATGTCGTCGACGCCGAGGCGAGCAACCGTGCCAGCCTTCTCTTCGAGCTCAAGGCGCAGAATTCACGTCAGTTTGGGCTGTATCGAGTGATAGCGGCGCACGCCGAGCAGATCTTTCTCACCGGAACAACCCCGTAGCCGCCTCTTCCGGCAGAGGCGAAGAGTACCTGTGCGACAAGGGACTGGCCAGACGAGGCTGCCCGGATGTATGATCTCTCTCCACCGGAGGCCTCCCGCGTTCGGAACACCGAAAGCGGAGGACAAGGTGGAAGAGATTGCGTCGCCGCCGAGATAGCTGTGCGCAGGTGACCGGGAGGACAACGTGAGGCAGAGCTTGCGAATTGTGCTGACGGTTCTGATGTATACGGGAGTGATCATCTTTCTCGTCCCATACTTCAAGGGTACGGTGACGACCAGTGTGCTCTTCCTGATTCTTGGCGCGGGCCTGGCGGTGGTCTCCGGGCTGCTTCGCTGCTACCTTACCGAAGGAGATTGCTCGCGCATTCCCCATAGCGGGCGCGACTGGTGAAGAAGAGCCGAACCGGCGTCAGATAGGCAGGGCCTTCAGCCATGTGCGGAAGGCTGGTCCGAGGTCGTCGCGATTAAGTGCGAACTCGACTGTCGCCTTCAGGAAACCGAGCTTATCGCCGGCGTCGTGGCGCTTACCTTCATAGCTGAACCCGTAGACCTTCTCATAGGCCAGCAGCGCCTTGATCCCGTCGGTCAACTGGAGTTCGCCGCCCGCGCCTGGGGTGATGTGTTCGAGCATGTCGAAGATGCGCGGGGTGAGGATGTAGCGGCCGATAATGGCGTTCTTCGAAGGCGCATCTTCGAACTTCGGTTTTTCGACCATGTTCTTGACATCGAGCAGCCGCGGGTCATTGGGGTCGGGGGTGCAGTCGAGGACCCCGTAGGCGGAGATTGCCGGTCCTTCGATGACCTCGGATCCGAGAATGCTCGATTGTGTCTCGTTGAAGGCTTCCACCATCTGCTTCATGCAGGGCACGGTCGCGTCGACGATGTCGTCGGGCAGCAGGACGGCGAAGGGTTCGTTGCCGACAAGCTCCTTTGCCATGAGAACGGCGTGGCCCAGGCCGAGCGGCTCTGACTGGCGGGTGTAGGTGATCTTGGCAAGCTTCGAGACTGCGCGCGCAACCTCCAGCAGGGCCGTCTTGTGCTTGGCTTCGAGGGCGGCTTCGAGCTCCGGGCTGCGATCGAAGTGGTCTTCCATGGTGGACTTGCCGCGGCCAGTGACGATGATGATCTCTGTGCAGCCGGCGGCCACCGCCTCCTCGACGCCGTACTGAATCAACGGCTTGTCGACCAGGCAGAGCATCTCTTTGGGCATCGCCTTAGTGGCGGGAAGAAAGCGGGTGCCCATGCCTGCGGCGGGAAAGACGGCTTTACGGATTTTCTGGGTGGTCATGGTGGGCGCGGACCTCATAAATATCAGGTGACGATGCGTGCTTCAAGCTTAACAAGTTGGTTTGTCGCAAACGATAGCCGATCTCGACTAGTGAATGAGATGTCCATTCAGGGTTCTCGAATCAGCGGAATGAGATCGGGTGCGATGAGGCGAAAATGCTTCACGTTGCTGGTGTAGATCACCTTAGCTTCGACCTTGCGCGCGCAGGCGACGAGGAGCGCGTCATAGATGCCGCCAGCCACGCCAAACTGCGCTGCGCCTTCGATGGCGCGCAGAGTCTCCTTTGCAGTAAGCGCCACCAGGGTATACATGCTGCTCGCCTGCTGAAGGATGAGAGCCGCCTCGGCAGGCGGGATCCCGTAACCATTCGGATAGCCGGTGAAAATGTTGTACGCCTCGGCGAGAGTATGGGACGCGCAGGCTCCCCCGCCATGCTGAAGGAGTGCGAGGCGCGCGTGAGATGTCTTGTGATTGGGGTGGCCGGAGATCGAAGCAGCAATCAGCACGTTGCTATCGAAGAAAGCTAAATTTTTGGCCATTTGCCCATCAGCGCTTCGGCGCGTTGGTTGCGGTTTTCCTCGAGCCAGTCTGCGGCGTCGGGTGGAATGGGTCTCCCAGAGTCATAGACAAGAATTCCGTCCTTGCGGTGGAGGCCGCGGGGTTTGGATTCCTGCTGCAGGATGATGGCTTTGCCTTCCTGCTGCAGCGTGAGACGGGTGCCGGGCGTGAGGTGGAGAGCATCCCGCATTTTTTTGGGAACGACAAGACGGCCAGCTTTGTCGATCTCGGCTATGGCATTCATGATGGTATTTTACCATTCCAGGTACCATTTGGCAGACTCTTCGGTGTTGATAGCCTCTATGTCACGAGGAAGCGGCAAGCGCTGCGGATTTCAAGCTGGCTATCATACCAGAAGCTACAGCACCGGCGAGTCGTCATGCAGCATGGCTTTGCGAACGATCTTGATCGGGGCGAAGCCCTGGCGCATGAGGGTGTCGTGGAAGTTCTGGAGGTTGAAGGCTGCGCCCTGTTTCTTCATCATGTCGGCGCGGAGCTTCATGATTTCGAGCTTGCCGAGCGTGTAGTAGAGGTAGGTGGCGTCTGCGGTGCCGCGCTTGGTTTCGACGACACCGACCGAGTGCGACTGGTAGCCTTCTTTGACGAAGAAGTCCACAGCCTGATCGAAGGTGAACTGGCCGGTGTGGAGCTTGATCGAGTTGACGAAGCGAGCGTCGCGGAGGAGCGCATCCTGGAGCTGGCCGAGGCGAATGAGGTTGGCTTCGCGGGCGTCCTTCGCTCCGGTACCGGGCTGGCCGTAGCCCTGGTCGAGCATCATCTGCTCGCAGTAGTGAGCCCAGCCTTCGATGTTGGTGCTGGCCCCGAGCACCTTGCGTATGGTCGAGGGGAACTGGGGCATCCAGAGGAACTGGACGTAGTGGCCGGGGTAGGCTTCATGCACGCTGGTGCTGATGATCGTGCCGACGTTGAAGGCCGCCATGTGCTCGGCGATATGCTCGGCGGTCCAGTTTTTCTCGGGCAGCGTGACGTTGAAGTAGGCCTTGGTGGAGTGGGTTTCAAACGGGCCAGGAGGATCCATCGAGGCCTGGGTGGTGGCGCGCATGAAGGGCGGGGTCTCTTCGAGGGTGGGTTCGACCTTCGATGGGATGGTGATGATGTGGTGTGTGTCGATGAAGCCGATGAGACTTGCAAAGGTGGCCTGGAAGCTGCCGAGGAGTTGATCGGGAGCGGGGTGAATGGAGGCCAGCTCCGCCAGAACCTGCTGCGGGGTCTTGGAGGGATCGACCTCTTTGGCGACGCGGGCGAACTCGGCTTGATTCTTGTGCAGGTCGTCGAAGGCGATCTGGAGCAGGCGGTCGAGCGGAATGTCGACCATCTCGTCGTAGCTTAGCTTCTTGGCGAAGGTATCGGCGCCGAATTTGTAGTCGCCATTGGAGCGGGTCAGCAGGTCGGACTTCATCCACGCGCCGTAGCTCTTCAGGGCGTCGATGACGGCGGCGTTCGACTTTGCGAAGGCTGCCTTGTCTTCCGCGTCCGTCGCAGCGGTAAAGGCGGCGGGGACGTCGTTCTGGAAGAAGCTGACGAGGCCGTCGATCTGTTCGAGGGCGATCTCGGTATAGATCCTCGGCGGGTCCTTGAGATTGGTGCGAGCTTCGAGCAGAACCTGCGGCATCTGCTTTTCGCGCTCGATCAGCGCGTGCAGGCGGATGTCGGGTGAGGCGTAAGGACGCTCCATAATGACGAAGGCCGAGCCTGTGATGCCGGAGGAATACGTGTCGGGATTCTTCTGCCAGGGGCGGATGACCTCAAGGGTGAGGAGGTTACTGCGGATGCTGTTAAGCAGAATCTCGCGGTCGCCGGCCACGGAGGCGTCGAGTGCGGCGGGGTCGATGGCTTCGACCTTCTTCTCATAGACGTGAAGCGCGGCAATCTCCCGCTGGATGTTTGCGGCGGAGTAGTCTTCGAGCTGGGTGTCGTACTGGTGCAGACCTGCGGCGGTTCCCGCTGAGGGAGCAAAGTGGAAGTAGACTTCGGAGAAGTACTGATCTGCGAGAAACGTGAAGGTCTGCGGGGCACCGTCGGCGGACAGGTGCTGAGCGGCGTGGGCCGAGACTGCCATAAGCGCTACGAAAGCGAAGGAGACTGCGCCTGAAGCGAAAAGTTTCTTCATAACTGTAGGAAGAGTTTACGGCAGGCAGGCATCTAAAGTCGCGGCGGATCGAGAGAATCCAGCAGCGCGCGGGTTTCGGACAGGACGTCTTCGGCTTTGGCGGAGGGGAGCGGCCAGCGGAGGGTGCCTTGCGGGGTGAACTGGGCTCCGCGCTTGGCATTGCGGCTGACGAGCTTCATCAGCAGGCTGGGGTCGACCGTTTTGGCTGTGGCAGGAAGCTGCGCGGGATCGGCGTTGACGGCGGCGAATTTGATGTGGAGCATCTCGACGAACGCCTTGAGCGGCGGCTTCTTATTCCCGTTGGGGTTCGGGAGTTCTACTTGGGTGCGTTTGCGGTCAAGCTGCGAGATGCCGAGCTGTTCGCAGTGGAGGCGGATCTCGCCGGCGGCAAGGAGGTTGAGGACGGTTTCGGGCGGGGTGCCGTAACGGTCTTGTAATTCAGCCCGAATATCTACGAATTCGGGCTGTGACTGTGCAGAGGCGATGCGCTTGTACATCCGGAGGCGCTGGTTTTCTTCGGGGATGTAGCCGGAGTCAATGCGGACGGAGATGCCGAGGTTGATGACGGTCGCAGCGTGAGCGGGCTGGTCCTCCTCGCCCTTCATCTTGCGGACAGCCTCCTCCAGCATGGTGGTGTACATCTCAAATCCGATGGCCTCGATGTGGCCGGATTGTTCGCCGCCGAGCATGTTGCCTGCGCCGCGCAGTTCGAGGTCGAGGGCGGCGATCTTGAACCCGGCGCCCAGGTCGGAGAACTCCTTCAGGGCGGCGAGACGGCGGCGGGCGATTTCGGTGAGTTCGGTGTCGGGTGGGATGAGGAGGTAGGAGTAGGCGCGGCGATTGCTGCGGCCTACACGGCCTCGAAGCTGGTAGAGCTCGGAGAGGCCGTGGCGGTCGGCGCGATTGATGATGATGGTGTTGGCGAGGGGGATATCGAGGCCGTTTTCGATGATGGAGGTGGCGACGAGGACGTCGTACTCGTGGTTCATGAAGGCGAGCATGACGCGCTCGAGTTCGGCTTCGGGGAGCTGGCCGTGGCCGATGACGATCCTTGCCTGCGGGACCAGCTCTCTTATCTTCGCCGCGATGTCGTAGATGGTCTCGACGCGGTTGTGGACGAAGTAGATCTGGCCTCCGCGTTCAAGCTCCATCTCGACGGCGGTGCGGATCAGCTTCTCGTCGAACTTGGCGACGATGGTCTGGATGGCCATGCGGTCTTTAGGCGGAGTCTCGATGACAGACATGTCGCGCAAGCCGATCAGCGACATGTGTAAGGTGCGCGGAATTGGCGTGGCGGACATGGAGAGCACGTCGATGGCGGAGCGCATCTGCTTCAGGCGCTCTTTGTGGCGGACGCCGAAGCGCTGCTCTTCGTCGACGACGAGTAGGCCGAGATCCTGGAACTTGAGGTCTTTCGAGAGGACACGGTGGGTGCCGATAAGGATGTCGATCTTGCCGTCGGCGGCCTTGGCCAATATTTCCTTTTGTTCCTTGGCTGTTCGAAAGCGGGAGATCATCTCGATGTTGACAGGGAAGTTGGCGAAGCGCTTCTTGAAGGACTCGTAATGCTGGAAGCTGAGCACGGTCGTCGGGGTCAGCACGGCTACTTGTTTTGAGTCCTGCACGGCCTTGAAGGCGGCGCGCATGGCGACCTCGGTCTTGCCGTAGCCCACATCGCCGCAGAGGAGCCGGTCCATGGGCTGGGTGGATTCCATGTCACGCTTGATGTCGGCGATGGCGGAGAGCTGGTCGTCGGTCTCGTTGAAGTCGAAAGCGTCCTCAAACTCGTGCTGCATGTTGGTGTCGGGCGAGAAGGGCGTACCGACGGCGGCCTGGCGTTGAGCGTAGAGCTTGAGCAGCTCGCCGGTCATGTCCGCCATGGCCTTCTTGACACGGGCCTTGGTCTTCTGCCAGCTTTGCGTGCCGAGCTTGTTGCGCTCAGGCGCCGGCCCCGTCTCGCTGGAGCGGTACTTCTGGATGAGGTCGAGGCGGGTGAGCGGAACGTACAGTTTGGCGTCGTCGGCGAACTCGAGAATCATCAGCTCGAGTGGCGGCTGATCGTTCTCCTCGATGACTCGTAAACCGCAGTACTGGGCGATGCCGTGTTCGACATGAACGACGTAGTCGCCGACGGCGAGATCGCGGAAGTCGGAGATGAAGGCGGAGGTCTTGGACTTGCCGCGGCGCACCGGGCGGGCGGTCACGTCGGCGTCATCCGTCAGATCCTGGGCTCCGAAGATGACGATCTGGCCGGCGGTGGTCCTGTCGAGATCGAGGATCTGCACACCGGCGGCCATGGCGGTCTTGACGATCACCGGGGTGCGGAGATCGCCGGCGAGATAGCTGGATTCGCTGTAGACGGTGGAGCTTCCGGGGGCTTCGCTGCGCGAGCCGAGACGGTAGGGGAGGTGGTATTCCTGCAGCAGGCCGGCGAGGCGCTCGACTTCGCCCTGATTCGGCGCGGTGAGGAGGATGCGGGCTTCCTGTTTGATGAGCGCGTTCAGTGCATCGATCAGTGCTGGTATCGACCCGTGGAAGCGCATGGTGGGGCGAGTGGCGAAGTCGACTTCAGAGAGGTCGCTGCGGTCGGCATCGAGGATGTCTACCGCTCCTAGCTGGTCGAGCTCGCAGCCGGTGAACGTATGGAGGCGATCGGCCAGGTCCCAGGGAGAGAGATAGATGTCCTCCGACCGAACCAGATTGCCTATGCCGGAGCGTTCGTGACGCTGCTCGATCTTGTTCCACCAGCGCTCGCCCTGGTTCTTCACCATGGCGGGCTCTTCGAGGAAGACGCGGGTGGCTGGGCCGAGGAGGTCGAGCAGGGTGTGGGTGGCTCCGGCTACCGGGGCGAAGAATTCCCAGCCGGGGAAGACGGTAGCTTCACCGGTTCGGCTGCTGACGTGAGTGAGAAGCTCGGCTGGCTCCTCTCCGCCTTCGAGGGCCGCGCCTGCCGAGCCTGCGCGGGTGAGGCGGGCGTTGATGGCGGTAAGGAGCTTCTCGGTGACAGGCGTCTCGGTAAGCGGCAGCAGCAGCGCATCGTCGCTCGGGGAACTGCTGCGCTGCGTATCGGGGTCAAAGCGGCGGATCGATTCGATCTCGTCGCCAAAGAAGTCGATACGAACGGGCCGGTCCATCTCGGGGGAGTACACGTCCAGAATGCCGCCGCGCAGCGTGACCTGGCCGGGCATCTCGACGACGTCTACCTTCGCGTACCCCACCGAGAGGAGGTGCTCGACCAGCATGTCGGGCATGTACTCTTCGCCGATCTTCAGATGCAATGCAAGAGCGCGATAGTAGTCGCGGGAGAAGAGCTTCATGCAGGCGGCTTCGACGGGTGCGATCACGAATCTGGCCTGATTGGTTGCGATCTTCCAGAGCGTGGAGGCGCGGGTCTCCTGAATCTCAGGGTGAGGTGAAAGATTTTCGAAGGGCAGCACATCGTGCGCGGGCAGGCGGAGAACAGTCTCGGCAGCCAGCGCTCCGGTCAGATCGCAGGCGGCAAGGACGGCGGCGTGGAGGGCTTCTGCGGCCTTGTTATCCGCGACGATGATGACGGATGTGGCGGCGGCGGACCGGACAAAGAAGGGAAGATACAGCGCCCGGGCGGTGAAGGTGAGGCCGGAGACACGCCTACGCCCCGTGCCTCCGCTCAGGTGGCGGCGTACACGCTCGAATGCCTCAGAATGCTCCATGTCTGCGAGGAGCTCGCGGACGAAGGGAAGAACCATGCTGCTTCAATCGTAGCAGCGTTCCGGTGCTGCTAACGCGACAGGTGGAGCAGGACGACGCCGTGTCTGGGAATCGTGAAATGCTGGTCGTCGTGGATGGTGCCAAGGTCCTTTGCGGCCCAGATGTCACGGGCTTTGGCCCCGCCTTTGAAGCCCTGCTGAGCGAGGTGCAGAGAGATGCCGCGGAGCTCGGAGGCAGACTCGCCGAAGTTGAAGATAGCCAGCGCGGTGGAGCCGTCCTTCAGCGGACGGGACCAGAGCTCGACGGGGCCCTCGGCGTAGATGCGGTCGCCCTGCCTGCCGAGCGGGTCCTGGTCGATCGCGATGACCTCGCGATTGGTAAGGATCGCTGTAATCTCCGGCGTCAGCGCGGTCAGGTTGTTGCCGGCCAGCAGAGGCGCGGCGAGCATGGCCCAGAGTGTCATGTGGGTCAGGTTTTCGTCGTGCGTCAGCTTGCCGTTGCCGACTTCGAGCATGTCGGGGTCGTTCCAGTGGCCGGGGGCGGCGAGCTTCGAGAGACCGGCCTGTTCGCGACCGATGAAGGCCATACGCTCAAAATTCGCGGAGATGTCGCCGGTGGTGCGCCAGGAGTTCGCGCCGACCTCCGGACCCCAGTCCCAGACGCTGTCCCAGCCGTACTGGCAGAGGCTGTAGAGCATGGGGCGGCCGGTCTTGAGAATGGCCTGGTGCATGCGCTGGTAGGCGTCGCGCATCATCTGGTTCTGCTTCGCCGGGTCGTCGGGCGCTTCCGCCTTCATGTTGTCGCGATAGGAGCAGAGGTCGTACTTGAGGTAGTCGATCCCCCAGGCCGCGTAGGTGTCGGCGTCCTGCTGCTCGTGGCCGAGGCTGCCCGCAAAACGGGCGCAGGTCTTCGCGCCGGGCGAGGAGTAGATGCCGAGCTTGAGACCCTTGGAGTGAACGTAGTCGGCGAGCGCCTTCATGTCGGGAAACTTGCTGTTGGTGTGGATAACGCCGGTTGCGTCGCGCTCGCCCTCCCAGGTGTCGTCGATGTTGACGTAGACGTAACCGGCGTCGCGCATGCCGGTCGAGACCAGCAGGTCGGCGGTATCGCGGATGTCCTTATCGGTGACGCGGCCGGCAAAGAAGTTCCAACTGTTCCAACCCATCGGCGGCGTGGCGGCGATCGGTGGCTTGCCATTTCCCTGGGCGGGCGAAGCCATGGGAAGAAGCAGGAACGCGACCGCAGCCGCAACAATCTTCAAATTCGTTCGGTTCAGCAGGCGCACGGAGTGTCCTCAGGGATGGATTTCGACGAGGGCACGCATGCCAATGCGGACCCCTTGCGAATCTTAGTTCGAAAGACGCCAGCGGCAAAGGAGATTCATCACCCAGCGGGTCGGAGCCGTTTATCAGTCGGAGTCGCTTACACGGTGACGACGATCTTGCCGATCTGGGCGTTGGACTCCATGTAGCGGTGCGCTTCGACGATTTCGCTGAAAGGGAATGTCTTGTCGATGCGCGGCTTGAAGTCTCCGGCAGCGAGGTGGTCGAAGATGTAGCGCTTGGCCCTGGTGAACGCCTCTTGATCGGCGATCACCTCGCGCAGGGTGTAGCCCTTGATGGTGAGGTGCTTTTGGAGGGCGGTGAAGAGCGGGTACGGGGTGGGCTCCGGGGCGAGTGCGCCGTACATGAAGATGATGCCGTCCGTCGCGGTTGCGGACGCGAGTGCTTCAAGACCTTTGCCTCCTACCGGGTCGAAGACGATGCGGGCGCCCTTGCCGCCGGTGATCTGGTTGACGCGGGCAACGACGTCCTCTTCCTCGGTGGCGATGACGTGGGCGGCGCCGAGCGAGAGCAGCTCCTGCTTCTTGGCCGAGGTGCGCGTAGTCGCGATGCTGACCGCGCCTTCGGCCCTGGCGATCTCGATGGCGGCAAGGCCGACGCTGCTGCTGGCCGCGGTGATGAGGACGAAGTCGCCTTTGGCAGCATGCCCCTGGTGGACGATTGCCCCGTAGGCGGTAAGGTACTGCATCCAGATGCTGGTGCCTTCCTCGTAGGAGAGCCTCTCTGGGTAGGCGGCCAAGGCGAAGACGGGCACAATGGCCACTTCGCCGTAGACGCCGTATTTCGTAAGGACGAACGCGGGAACGGTGCTGGCGGTCTTGCCGAGCCAGCTCTTGTCCACGCCCGGACCTACGGCTTCGACCGTACCGGAGGCCTCATAGCCGTTCTTCGATGGAAGCTCAGGCTGCTCCAGGTAGCGTCCCATGCGGAACATGACCTCGGCGCGGTTCAGTCCGATGGCTTTGACGCGGAGGCGGACTTCTCCCTCGCCGGGTTCGGGGAGCGGGAGTTCGTCGAACTGGAGGACTTCGGGGCCGCCGGTGTGGTGGAAGCGGATAATCTTTACAGTGCTAGGCATGAGCTACTCCTGTGTGTCGAGTCGAACGGCTGCCCTGACGGAAGCCGATGCATATCGGATGAGAGTGGCGGAGAGTTGACTCCGAAATGTTTTCGTCTGTACCCACACCCCCCCCGAATCTGTGCCAAAGTCTTCAATTCAGAGACTTTAGGTCCGGACTTCCGGTTTTGATCCCGCTCTGCGGGAGGGCTTATGCAGCAAATGGGGTCAAGACCGGTACACAAGTCACGAAGTGACCGCGCCACGCGAAGTGGGCCCGTCCGGCAGGACAACTGGCGGTGTATACCTGCCCGAAATCCGCTCTAAGAGGCCGGCCTTCTTCGCTCTCCCTCTATTATATTGGCCTGCCTGGGGGTGTCGCGCCAGGTGAATTGGCTTGATTGGGGCGGAGTTCAGGTGGGTTGGCGGTTGACAGCGTCAGGTCTGTCGGCGGAGCGGTGAGAGGCAACCGCGTATCCCCTCCGGGATGAGAGACACAGAGCAGAGGCGGCTGCTATGGCTGCGCGGGCTCTTCTTTCGGGGCTTCTTCCTTGAGCTGCGGGGCGATGGCCTCCGCCTCAGCGTCCTTGCCGTAGATGACCTGGCCGTATTCGAGCAAGGTGACCATGCCTACGCCTCCGCCGATGTTGCCTGCGACGGCAAGCGCGAGCCAGAGGCCGTAGCTGGACCAGGCGGCTTTGCCGATGAGAACGGCGGCCAGGATCTCTCCGCTGGTGGCGATGCAGTGGGCGAAGTTGCCCAGGCCGACGACCAGGGTAAGCATCCAGATGATCATGACGGAGCCGGTGATGGAGTGCGATCCGGAGACGAGCCAGGCGACGGTGGCGATGATCCAGCCGCCCATGACGCCGCTCCAGAAGATGGTGGCGGGGGTGTTGCGAATCGCCTCCGTGCCGAGGTGGGCAAGTGCCTGCACCATGTCGGGACGGAGCGCGCTGGTGCGGGAGGCGAGGGCGGCGAAGGTCAGGGCTCCGAGCACGTTGGCGGGAAGCACCGTCGCCCAGAGGCGCATGGTCTTCCAGAAGTGGGTCTTTTCCGCAAGCACGAGGGCGACCGGATAGAGGGTGTTTTCGGTGAAGAGCTGCGAGCGGCCCAGGATGACCACGATGAACCCGAGCGGATAGAACATCTTCGCGACGAAGAGGACGGTGTTGGAAGGCGTCGCGCCGGCGGGGGTGAGCAACGCGATGGCGATGGCATTGCCCAGGGCGGAGAGGCCCATGAAGATGCCGCCGGCGAGGCCGGAGATGGCAAGCGCGACCGTGGAGCGGCCAAGCTCCTGGCGGGCGTTGTTGGCGACCTGCTCGTAGATGTCCTGCGCGCTGGGGCGTTCGAGATTTTTCTGCGCATCCTGCTGAGGCGGCGGAGCAGGCTGCTGGCGACGGAGACGAAAAGGCATGGAGATGAGATGCAGAAAGCCGACCGCGGATTGGCGCGGATTTCACGGATAAGGACAAATGCGAAAGGCAGATTAAAGCGCAATGCTCTATTCCGTTCTGATCCGTGTGATCCGCGGCCGGTAGTTTGGCCTGGGTGGATTGGACTCGTCATGACGGTACCGCTTGCTAGAATCGAGATTGCCCATGCCTACCGTGACTGCACTTTCGCCTGAGATTTTTGCCAAGTACCAGCCTGTGATCGGGCTGGAGGTTCACGTTCAACTCCTTACCGCGTCGAAGGCCTTCTGCGGGTGCGTGAACCGGTACGGCGGGGAGCCGAATACGCATGTGTGCCCCACCTGCCTGGGACTGCCGGGAGCGCTGCCGGTGCTGAACCGAAGGGCGGTGGAGTTCGCGGTGCTGGCGGCGAAGGCGATCCACTGCGAGATTCGGGAGACGAGTATCTTTTCGCGGAAGAACTACTTTTATCCGGACTCGCCGAAAGGCTATCAGATCTCGCAGTTCGACAAGCCGATTGCGGAGCATGGGTGGATCGAGGTCCCAGCGTTCGATGCGGACGGCGGGGAGGTGACGAAGCGGATCGGCGTCACGCGGCTGCACATGGAGGAGGATGCGGGCAAGAGTATTCACGATGGGTTCGCGGACTCGGTTTCGAAGACGTACATCGACCTGAACCGATGCGGGACGCCGCTGGTGGAGATTGTGAGCGAGCCCGACCTGCGGACGGCGGATGAGGTGTTCGAGTACCTGACGAAGCTGAAGGAGATTCTGCTGTACACGGGCGTGAGCGACTGCAATATGGAGGAGGGCTCGCTGCGCTGCGATGCGAATGTGAGCGTGATGCTGAAGGGCGCGAAAGAGTTCGGCACAAAGGCCGAGGTGAAGAACGTCAACAGCTTCCGGTATATTCGCGCCGCGGTGGAGTACGAGATCGAACGGCAGATTGGCGTGATTGAAGACGGCGGGCGCGTGGTGCAGGAGTCGCGGCTGTGGAACTCCGCCGAGGGCCGGACGTACTCGATGCGCAGCAAGGAGCAGGCGCATGACTACCGCTACTTCCCGGAGCCGGACCTGCCGCCGCTGGTGGTGGGGGCGGAGTGGCAGGCGGAGATTTCGAAGATGCTGCCGGAGTTGCCCGAGGCTCGGCGGGCGCGGATGATCGCCGAGTACGATCTGTCGGCGCAGGATGCGGCTACGCTGACCGCGACGCGGGCGTTCGCAGACAGCTTCGAGGGGGCGGCGAAAAAAGCGAAGAGTCCCCGGCGTGTGGCCGCGCTGCTGACAAGCGAGTTGACGATGCGGCTGCGGGCGGCGGGGCTGGAGCTGGAGCAGTCGCCGGTGAGCATGGCGGGCGTGGTGATGGCGGCGGACCTGGCGGAGTCGGGTGAGCTTTCGAGCAAGATGCTGAAGCAGCTGCTGGATGTTTGCTTTGAGAAGAACGAGGATTTCGCTGCCGTCTATGACCGGGAGAAGCCACAGCAGATTTCGGATTCTTCGGTGATCGAGAAGCTGATCGATGAGGTGATCGCGGCGAACGAGAAGCAGCTTGCGCAGTACCGCGGGGGCAAAAAAACGGTGGCGGCATTCTTCGTCGGGCAGGTGATGCGGCTGTCGAAGGGACAGGCAAACCCTGCGCTGCTGAATGAGCTGGTGACGAAGAAGCTGGATGCGCTGTAAAGGCTGGTGTCCTGCCGGACAGGCCCGCTACGCGCGGGGCGGTCACTTCGTGACTTGTATACCGGTCTAGGTGAATTGGCTCCGTAGGTCCTCCCGTTGGTCGGGATTGATCGTTTCCGACCAGCGGGAGGACCACAGAAGATCGCCCTGCCACGTCAAGGTATACGCGTCACGAAGTGACCGCGAATCGAGGTCCCCACAAAAAGGTCTTCGTTTGTGGGGTGACTGAGCGCAGGAGGCCCGTCCGGCAGGACACTAGCGTTTAATGGGCAAATGTCTTTTCCTGTTTGTCGCGGGGTGTGCGTGGGCGTTCTGCTTGCGTTGATAGGTTGCCATGGCGATCGGCGTTATGTCGTGCCGGAAGCGCCCATGCCGCCGAACACGGTGCTGCTGTCGCAGATGATGCGCGAGCTGTCCGCTACGCCGGGATTTACCGAGGCCGTTCTTGCCGAACTGGACAAAGGAGGCAAGAAGGGCCCCGCGCTGGTTACGCCGGAGTTGGCGAAGCGGCTGCGGGAGCTGATCTTCGGCAAGGACTGGCAGGGGCTGGACCGCTTTCCCGGTTGGACGATGCGGGAGATCAATCCTACGGTGCGGGTGGTGGGGCATGTGGCGGGGAAGGACGACGCGGTGACAGGGCTGGCCGCGCGGCATCCCGGAGCTCCGGCCAGCGAGATGACTGCGGACGCGTTGAAGGCGTTTGTGGACCTTGGGCCCTACTCCCTGGCCAAAGGGGAGCCGGTTAGTCTGGATAGACCGTCGACACTGCCGGGCTTTACCACCGACGGACTGGTGAGCGCGCTGGGTGCAGGCGTGGTACGGGGCGATGGAGCGAATCCGAAGCTGGCGCCGCTTCACGCCGAAAGCCAGCGCATGGCGGATGTGCTGAACCGGCTCAGTCTGAATGGGGTCGATGGATATGTTCCGTTCACGGTTACAATTGCCGGACAGAGCGCGACGACCCCTGAGGGAACTGTGCGGGCGCTTGCCGCGACAGGGCATACGGTGGTGGTGTCGGACGCGCGATACTTCGCCAACTTCGGACACTTTCATCTCAAGGGACAGGATGTGATGATGCCGTTCTGGGTGAACTCGCAGATTGTTGTGCCTGAGAGCCGGCGGGGCGTCTTGAGAGTCTGGCGGTCGATGTTCGGGGCGGGGCGCTCGCTGCTGGTTCCGGTGAGCCATGCGGAGTACGAGTGGGAGATTCGCGGGCCGAAGGTGAATGCGGATGTGAGCTGGTACTTCGGCATTGATGGCAAGGCGGAGTTTCGCACCATGGATACGCTCGATCAGGCCTGGGTGCTGGGCCGTCATGCGCATGAGTATCGCGCTCAGGATGCAGTCGAGGTGACGCGGCTGGTCGGCAAGATGACTGTAGCGTATGCGCATGAGCATGTGGCTCGGCCGAAGCTTCCATTCGGCGGGTACTACGCGCTGGGCGTCTGCCAGGACAGCGTTGCGGCGATCGAGAAGAAGATGACCGGCCACGCGACGCTGTTCCCGAACACAGCGGACACGGCGCTGTTCGACGATCCGCGCGATGCCGAGATCAACGCGCTGATCCAGGCGATTCCGAAGGACCGTGCAGGTGAGCCGCCGCAGCCGGAGAGGATCTTCGGGTCTCTGCCGACGAGCGACTTCAGTAGGATCACGATTCCGGGGTTGAAGGACGATTTGAACGCGGCTCATTCGGCGTGGCAGGATGGCACGCTTGAGCGCACGAAGGCATGGTGGGTGAAATGGCTATTGTGGTTGGCTGCGGGACTGTTGGTCGCGATGGTGCCGGTCACGCGAAGTTGGGCGGACAGAAGATCGCGAAGAATATAGTCTGCTATGATCTGCACCAGATTTGATGCAACGCAATTCTGCTCGATGATGTCCAAACATAGGGAGGAACCAACGATGGCCACGAAGAAGGCAGCACCAAAGAAGGCAGCGGCGAAGGCGGCAGCAGCAAAGAAATCTTCAGCGAAAAAAGCCCCTGCGAAAAAAACTGCGGCGAAGAAGACTTCTGCAAAGAAGACTGCGGCGAAAAAGGCGCCTGCCAAGAAGACTGCAGCCAAGAAGACCACGGCAAAGAAGAGCAGCTCGACGCGAAAGTACAGTCCGGAGGCGAGCAAGAACGTCGAGACGGAGATGAAGGAGATGAAGAAGGGGCAGTTGAAGAGCGGCCGCAGCGGGAAGAAGGTGACCAACCCGAAGCAGGCGATTGCGATTGGGCTTTCCGAGGCGCGCAGAGCAGGGAAGAAGGTTCCTCCACCGCCGAACAAGGGGTAAGCTTTTTGGCTGGCCCCGCATCTTTGCTGATGCCAGCGGGGCAGCCACGACGGGATAGGGGATCTTCTACAGCATCTGCTCCACGGCGGCGGCGAGGGGCGCTGCCGTGGGCCGGGAGCCCGGCGATTACGCTAGTGCGTGTGGAAGGCGAATTTGTTGATGTCGGGCCAGAACTCTTTCAGCATGAAATTGGCGCCGTCGATGATATCGCTGGTAAGCCATTTCTGGCCGACCTTGGTCCAGGTGCGATATCGGGTGGGATAGTAGAGCGTGGAGATGCCGGAGGCGGCGCCGGAGCCGATAATCTCCGCGTAGTTGAAGGTCGGATCTCCGTCGTCGGTGCGCGACACGAGGACGCGAGTAAGGGCGTAGAAGGTGCGCTTGCCAAAGCCCCCATGGCCCAGGGTGTAGAAGCGGTTGTCCTGATGAAAGACCATGGGGCCAAGGCCGCCGACCATGAAGTTTTCGCTGGTGGTGTCGGCCAGCGTGTGCCAGTAGTAGCGGCCGTAGCCTTTCAGACCCTGATGGAACTCCGGGTAGGAGTCGCCGTCCATCGAGATGCCCGCCTGGATGCCTGCGATGAAAAACGAGGAGTAATCGAAGGTGTCGTGGCCGGCGGTGATGAACTTCTGCGCGGCGGTCTGGCGCGGCAGTTTTACGTCGGCCGAGACGGAGCGGAAGTTAGGCATGATTCCCAGGATGCGCTTGGTCTGCTGGGTTCCGTTCGGGCTTACGGCGTCGGGATTTGTGGTGTGGAGAACGGGGCGCTCTGTCGTAGTCTGGGGGGAGGCCTGGGCGGGAGCTTCGCCCGGAGCATCCGGCAGATCGAGTCTTTCGGATTCGTTCAACGATGCAATGGAAGAGCTGCCGCCAAATATCTGCTGCCCATGAAGGCTGGCCGACGCCCCGATGATGGCTATAACGAAACAGAGGACAGCACCGGGCAAAACGCCAGTCGGCCTGGACTGGTGGAACGTAACAAAGGGCATACGGTTAGAGACGCAGATTTTTCGGAATAGACTCGCAAACCTGCTGCGAATTCCAAGCCGAATCGTGCGGCTCCGGTCTGACAAGATTGAGCCGAACTGGAATCTACAGGATGCCCATCTTTTTAGCCACGGTGGCGAACACATCGAGCGCCTGGTCGATCTGCTCGCGGGTATGTTCGCTGGTCATGATGGTGCGGATGCGGGCCTTGCCTTCGGGCACCGTGGGGAAGGCGATCCCGGTGGCCATCACCCCGGCGTCGAAGAGCGCTTTGCTGAACTCCATGGTGCGGCGGCCATCGCCGATCAGGATGGGCGTGATGGGGGTCTCGCTCTTTGGAGTGGACACGCCGCCGATGTCGAAGCCTGTGTCCGCGAGTTGCTGCTTGAAGTACGCGGTGTTGGCCCAGAGACGGTCGATGCGTTCGGGCTCGTCTTCGAGCATGTCGAAGGCCGCGATACAAGTGGCTGCGACCGACGGCGGATGCGAGGTGGAGAAGAGGAATGGCCGCGCGCGATGATAGAGGAAGTCGATGAGGTCGCGGCTGCCGCAGACGTATCCGCCGAGCGAGCCGATGGCTTTGGAGAGTGTGCCAACCTGGATGTCGATCTCGGGGGTCACGTGGAAGTGATCGGCACTCCCGCGTCCATTGCGGCCGAGAACACCGGAGGCGTGGGCGTCGTCGATCATCATGATGGCGCCGTATTTTTCAGCCAGCTCGGCGAGCTTGTCGACCGGGCCGATGTCGCCGTCCATGGAGAAGACGCCGTCGGTGATCAGGAGCTTGTGGCCGGGCTCGTGCTGGATCTCCTGGAGCAGTTCCTCCGCATGGGCGACGTCCTTGTGACGGAAAACCTTGATCTTGGCTCGGGAGAGGCGTGCGCCGTCGATGATGCTGGCGTGGTTCAACTCGTCGGAGAGGATGAAGTCGTCCTTGCCGAGGATGGAGCCGACGGTGCCGGCGTTGGCGGTGAAGCCGGATTGAAAGACGACACAGGCTTCGACCCCCTTGAAGGCGGCGATCTTCTCTTCGAGCTCCATGTGGATGCGCATGGTGCCGGCGATGGTGCGGACCGCGCCCGAACCGACGCCGTACTTCTCCGTGGCGGCTATGGCGGCTTCGCGCAGTCTGGGGTGATTGCAAAGGCCAAGATAGTTGTTCGAGGCGAGGTTGATCACATGCTTGCCGTCGTAGGTGCAAACCGGCGCCTGCTGGTCGTCGAGCACGCGCAGCTTGAAGAACGTTCCGCGATGGCGGAGTTCGTCCAGTTGAGCGGTGAGGTGAGCGAGCTGAGGACGGGTGGCGTCGGCAGTAGTCATAGGAAACATCGTAAACCTTAGGGTGCCGGATGGTCTCGCCGTACGGCGTCTACAACTTAAGCTCGGAGCCGGATGAAAGGAAATGTGGTTCACTCAGGATAAGAGCTTCAAAACAGGGAACGAGGACGGAACGACCATGGGAACGATGAGCTTTCAATACCCGCTGAGAACGGCCGCTGCGCTGGCGCTGGCCCTTACGCTGCTGGCCGGATGCAAGTCGAAAGAAGATGCCGCCGTGGATACGGCGAAACAACGGGCGGCCGCTACGGGCCAAGCCCAGCAGGTGGTTTCGACAGACAAGAACGGCACCATGACCACGACCACGGTGCAGCCCCCGGCTCCAGGCCAGACCGCGCAGGCGGTGACCACGACCGTGACCCCCGCGCCCGGGATGACGCCCGGCACATCTGCGACAGTCCCGGGTTCGGCGCAGAGCGGATATGGGCAGCAGCCTGCGGCTCCGGTGCAGGCGGGGCAACCTGTGATCCAGCCGGCGGATGTGAACATCCCCGCGGGAACAAACCTGACCATCCGCATCAACCAGCACATCAGCGTGAAGAGCAGCCGCGCGGGAGACCGGTTCGACGGCGAGGTGGTGGAGCCGGTGCTGGACGCCAACAACGGCGCGGTGATTCCAAGGGGCGCCCCGGTCAGCGGCGTGATCGTCGAGTCGCACCGGCGGGGACACTTCAAGGGCGCTTCGATCCTTGAGTTGCGTCTGACGTATCTCACGTTGGGTGGTCAGCGGTACGCTTTGGATACGGCCGATCTGCGACGAAGGAAGAAGGGCAAGGGCAGGCGCTCTGCCGCATTTATCGGCGGCGGCACCGGCCTTGGAATGCTGGTGGGCGGCGTGGCTACCGGCGGTGTCGGCCTGCTGGTTGGGGGCCTTGTAGGCGCCGGTGCAGGCACGGCAGTTGGCGGCCTGACGGGCAATCGCGACATCGAGATTCCGGCTGAATCGATCGTGCACTTCCGGCTGGCGCAGGATCTGGTGGTGCAGCCGGCCTGATCTTTATCTGGATGGTTGTTCAAAGAGCACGGCGAAGCTCACCCTCTGGGGTGGGCTTTTCGCGTTTAGAGCAAAGCCGCCAAAGAGTGCCGGAGAAGAGACAAAGCGAATACAGCGGTGCCTTCACCCCGCAGCAGACTATGGAGTATCCGCTGCTCCGGTCGGAAGGATGTGCTTCTTGGGGCGGTATAGCGATACCGATTCTTTGCTAGCGGCCCTGGGATTTGAGATGCTGTTCGACGAGATGAATCGCTTCGTCTTCGAGATCCTCGTCGCCGCCGCAGCCTTCGAGCCAGTGCATGGCCGGTTCGCGGCGGAACCAGGTGAGCTGGCGTTTGGCGTAGTTGCGATGGCCTTGCCGGGCCTGTGCGACCGCTTGTTCGCGGGTTAGCTCGCCCCGGAGTACGGCGCCGGCCTGCGCGTAGCCGAGCGAGGTGAGCGGGCGGCAGTCGTCGCCGTAGCGGGCGGTGAGGCGCTCCGTTTCTTCGATGAGACCGCGGTCGAACATGCCGGCTGCGCGCTGGTTGATGCGCTCGTAGAGGCGCTGTCGGGGCGGGTTGAGCCCGAGGCGGAGAATGCGGTAGCCGGTGAGTGCGTCGCGTCCCTGCTGCCACTGCTCCGTCATTGGAATGTGGTGGGAAAGAGGTCCGGATCGGCCGGGCTGCTGCGGGGTCAGCGAGACCTCGATGGCGCGGACAACCTTGGGAACATCGTTCGCGTGGATGGCCCTGGCGGCGGTTTGGTCAAGACGGGTGAGCAGACGGTGGAGATAAGCAGGGCCGCGGTCCTTCGCGCGCCGGCGCAGACGCTCGCGCAGGCCGGGCTGTCGAGATGGTTCGGGAAAGAGGCCGTCGATGAGAGCGCGAAGGTAGAGGCCGGTGCCTCCCGCGACGATGGGCAGGCGGCCCCGTTCGACGATGCCGGTGATGGCTTCGCGGGCGAGGCGGCTGTAGTCGCCCGCAGTGCAGGGCTCGTCGGGCCACGCGACGTCGATCATGTGGTGCCGCACCATCGCGCGCTCTTCCTGCGTGGGCTTGGCGGTGCCGATCTCCATCTCGCGGTAGACCGCAACCGAGTCGCAGCTCACGATCTCGCCGTTGAACTCCTCCGCGATCCGGAGGGCAAGGGAGGTTTTGCCGCTGGCGGTGGGGCCGGCAACGACGATCAGGGGAGTCTCGGGCGGCGTCACCATAACCGCCACCAGCCGCGCGGCGTGAAGATGGTGTGCAGACCGGCGCGCAGCAGACTAAACACGAGCACGGCGATGGCCAGCAGCATCAGGCCGCGCACCTGGCGGCGGCGTTCGGCGTGCTTGCGCCGGGTGGACTGGCTTTGTTTGGGCGCATGCGTCGGGTTCGGCATTCGGGGCTTATTCGGGAGGCGTCTTGTTGACGAGGAAGTCGATGCGAAGCTCCAGGTTGGGTCCCTTGAAGCCAGCGGGCAGCGGCGGGAACTGGCCCACGCCGACAATGCCGCCCCAGGCCGCGCGGTCGATGGCAGTGTCCTGGCTGGAGCCGTCGAGGCTCATGGCGGCGATGCGTCCGTCGGGAGAGATGGTGAAGCGGATCAGCGTTTCACCCTGCTTGTTGAGCGGTGGCCGCGCCTCCTCCGGGATCAACGGGAGCCAGGTTCGTTTGATGTCGCCGAGAATTCTTCGCAGATACGGGCCGAAGTCCACGCCCATGGTGTCCGAAAGAACTTCGACGCCGGTGTTGGCGCCCTGGTGCGAGAGCGGTGCGTTCTGGCCGTAGTCTCCGCCGCTTCCGTGGTCGCGCATGGCGTCCTGAGCGGCCTGCCGGACGGCATCCCCGGCGGTCTGGTTGGGGCTGCTGAAGTTCGGCCGGGTGGGAGCGGGTTTCGGGGCGTCGGCCATCGCCTGCTGGGGCTGCTGCGGCGGATGCTGGGGCAGAGGGGCCGGTGGTGGCTGCTGCTGCGGCTGCGGAGCTGGAGCTTGCGGCGTGGGCTGCGCCTGTCGTGCCGGAGCAGGCGTTCCTGCCTTGCGCATGGCCTGCAGCTGCGCCAGCGTCTTCTTGTCGAGCGCAGGATGCGTGGTCTGCTGCATCCGGTCCTTGTCGCTGATCACCTTCCTTGACTTCGGCGGAAGCGACTTCGACAGGTCCTTCGGCGCGTCCAGAAAGGTGAGCTGTTTGTCGCGATCCTTCAGCACGTCGGCGGGACTGATGAGCCGCGGCTGGTGAAAGAGCACGCGCGGCCCGTAGAAGAGGAACCAGCCCACGGCAAGATAGAAGATGAGCGAGATGTAGATCGACTCACGAAAACGCGCCCTGGAGCGTTCGTCGTCCAGCGAGTCCAGCAGGTGGATCAGCTCATGCTCTTCGAGTTCGCCATAACGGCCGGTGCGCACCTTTGCAGGCGGATTGGGCGGCGCGGGGCTGGGCGGGGTCTCGAGTGTTGGCATGAGGGGCTATGGGGTCTGACGGCTGCGGGAGGGGAAAGTTGCGCGGACGAACCTGACCCTCCGTCGGCATGGGTCTGCCGGTCTGCACAGCTCAATCTATTTTCTCACCTTTTGGGCCGATCTCTGCCGTCCTGAGCTGTTCGGGGGAGTAGATGCCCTGAGACCCAACCTGACACCGGTACACTGGAGAGGTGATCGACCCTGCCCCCGGAGTTCGTCTCGCCGCCGTCCTGACCATCAGCGATCGCTGTTCCCGCGGCGAGCAGCTCGACCTCTCCGGCCCCGCTGTCGGAGAGCTTCTGCAGAGCGCAGGTTTCACCGTATCGGCAACGGAGACGCTGCCCGATGAGGTCGACAAGATTGCCGCCGCACTGCGTCATCATGCGCGGGCCGCGAGCCTGGTCGTGACCACGGGAGGCACCGGGCTGGCTCCGCGAGACGTCACCCCGGAGGCGACCCGGCTGGTGTGCGACAAGCTGGTAGATGGACTCGCCGAGCGGATGCGCGCCGACGGCCTGCTCCATACCCCCTTCGCTCCGCTGAGCCGCGCGGTGTGCGGTACCCTCGGAGCCACGCTGATCATCAACCTGCCGGGCAGCCCCGCGGGTGCGCGTTCTTCTCTGACGGCCATTCTGGAGCTGCTGCCCCACGCGCTCGACCTGCTTGCCGGGCGCACCGTGCATCGGGCCGAGGAGACGCCCGGAAGCCGGAGCGAGCCGGCACGCAGCTAGAATAGAGAGTACCTGCCGTGAAGATCTCTCCGTTTGCGCTGCTGCACAAATTCAATCTGGTGATGCTTGCCGTCCTGAAGCCGCTCGGCATCTGGGGTATCGGCGCGCTTGCCATCATCGACTCCGCGTCGATTCCGGTGCCCATCGACGCGCTGCTGATCGACTATGTCGCGCACGACCACGCGCGTTTTCTCCTTTACTGCCTGATGGCTGCGCTCGGCTCTGCTATTGGCAGCCTGCTCCCGTACTATCTGGGCCGCGCGGGCGGAGAGCTTTTTCTGCTGAAGCGCATCAACCGCCAGCGCTATGAACAGTTGCGCGACCGCTTCGAAAAGCAGGAGTTTCTGGCGATCATGGTTCCCGCCATGATGCCGCCGCCCATGCCGGTCAAGCTGTTCGAGTTCGCAGCCGGTGTCTTCGAGATGAAGCCCGTCTGGTTTTTCAGCGCCATCTGCGCGGGGAAATTCGTCCGGTTCCTCATCTGGGCGATCATTACGATCCTTTGGGGCCCTGCGATTCTGCATTCGATCACAGGCACACTGCATCGGCACCTCGGCCTGGTGCTCAGCGGATCCGGCGTTCTGCTCGTCCTCCTGCTGGTCTATGTGCTGCGCAAGGTCTTCGACGGCCGCAAGGGAACCGCGCTGCCTGTCGAGGAAAGCTAAAATCTATCGCTGGATGTGGCCTTCCATCTCCATCCGCACGATGCGCCGGTCGTCGTTCAGGTACACCGTGCCGGAGAGCGGCGACTTCTCGCGTCCATGCATCAGCGGCGTGTCGTACATAAAGCGCAGGTCACGAAAGCTCACCATGGTCAGCCCCTCCGTATCCTTGCCCGTCTCCATCACCAGCGGAAAGCTCGACCAATCCAGATACACCTCTCCCAGCCAGCTTCGCTTCGCCACCAGCGTCGCCAGCGTGGTCGGCGGTTTGTACACAACGTCCGCCTCCTGGTTGAACGCCACCTCTTCGCTCAGGGTGTTCACATTCGGCGTCAGGTAGGTCATCGGTGTTTCGACGACGGTGTGCCAGTGAAACGGGTTCACCGGATAGGGATTGGCCGAAACGCGGAGCACCTGCGCGCCGTCGTAGTCTGCGGCCGTCGCCAGTTGAACGGCCTTCTGATGTTCGAGCGCCCGCCAGCCCCACAGCGCGACGACGCCCACGAGCGCGAAGATAGCCCAGCCGCGTCCACGGAAGGCTGTCTTCCGCACCCCCACCTCGCTGTTGATCAGCCCGAAGAGCGACGGCGCGACCAAACCGATCAGCAGCAGCACAAACATGACCGGCTCAAAAATAAAGACGAAGGAGCCGCTGTACCAGCGCGGATTGAAGGGGAAGAAGGGGCGCAGGCCGTAGTTATTGGTCCAGTCCAGCAGCAGGTGACTCAGCAGTGCGATCAGCGCGAAGCAGTAGAGCAGACCCCAGCGCGTGGGCGCGCCCCTTTGGGTGTGTTGTAAAGGTGCAGGAGCGGCGCGGCTCCGGCGGCTGCGCCAGCGATGCCACACCCAGATTCCGCCCACGACAATCGCCGCCTCGAACGGAAGGCCGAGGAACGTATGCGTCCACCCGCGATGATGCTGAAAGCCCGCAACCGGGCCGCCGATCGACCAAAGCGTATCCAGGTCCGGCGCCTCCGCCGCAAGCACCATGGCGACGGTCGCGTAGGCCGTCTTGCGGTTGAACCCGGCGCGCGCGAGGCAGGCTCCGGTCATCAGGTGGGTTATCGGCTCCATGGGTCCAGCATATCGCGCGCTCTTTATAATCGCTCTCATGGCGCATGCCCTCACGCCCGACCAGCAGCTTCAGAAGCTGCGCGACCAGCTTCGTCACCACGAGCATCTCTACTACGTTCTTGACGCGCCCGAGCTGACCGACGCGCAGTACGACACGCTGATGAACCGGCTGAAGCGCATCGAGCAGGAGCACCCCGAGCTGATCACGCCCGACTCGCCTTCGCAGCGGGTTGGTGGCAAGCCGCGCGAAGGCTTCGTCAAGATGCCGCACTCGCGTCCCATGCTCTCACTCGATAACGCCTACAACGAAGAGGAACTGCGCGCCTGGGATCAACGGCTGCGGGATGCGCTTCCAAGTACGGAAGCGGTGCGCTACGTCTGCGAGTTGAAGCTGGATGGGCTTTCGCTCGCGCTGCACTATGCGCCCGCAACCCATGGCTCTGCCCTCCTGGAACGCGGGCTGACACGCGGCGACGGCTCCATCGGCGAAGATGTGACCACCAATGTCCGCACCATGCGTTCGGTGCCGCTCAGCATCTCCGCGGCGAAGCTGGCCGCTGCCGGACTGCCGCAGAGCTTCGAGGTCAGAGGCGAGGTGGTGCTTCCGCAGGCAGCGTTTCTGAAGCTCAACGAGGAGCGCGAGGCGCTTGGCCAATCGCCTGCCGCCAACCCGCGCAATGCAGCCGCCGGCACCATCCGCACGCTCGAGCCAGGCATCGTCGCGCAACGCCGGCTGGACTTCTACGCCTACTTTCTTTTGCAGGATGGCGACTTCCTGCTGCCCTTTCAATCGGCCGCGCTCGATGCCCTGCGCCCCTCCGGCTTCCGCGTCAACCGGTACGCCCGCACCGTCGCAGACATCAACGAAGTGCTCACCTTCATCGCGGACGCCGAGCCCCTGCGCGACACCCTCGGGTACGAGATCGATGGCGTGGTCATCAAGGTCGATGCGACCGCGCAGCAGCGGCGGCTTGGCTTTACCGGCAAGGCTCCGCGTTGGGCCATCGCCTACAAATTCGCGGCGCGGGCCGGCACGACGCAGCTCGAAGGAGTGCAGTTCCAGGTGGGCCGCACGGGCAAGGTGACTCCGGTCGCCGTGCTCGCTCCGGTCTCGATCGGGGGCACCATGGTGAGCCGTGCCACGCTGCACAATCTGGATGAGATCGGCCGCCTGGGCGTACGCATCGGCGACTTCGTCCAGGTCGAGCGCGGCGGCGATGTGATACCGAAGATCGTCGAAGTCGTGGACGATGCAAACCATCCGCGCGGAACCCGGGAGATCCTCTTCCCCCGGCTCTGCCCGGAGTGCAAGAGCGAACTCGTCCGGGCCGAAGGCGAGGTGGACTGGCGCTGCGTCAACGCAAACTGCCCGGCACGCCTGCGGGAAGAACTGCTTCACTTCGGGGCGCGCGGCGTGATGAACATCGAAGGGCTTGGCGACGCGATGGTCGCGCAGTTGCTCGCCGCGGGTTACGTCAGTGGGATGGCCGACCTCTACCGCCTCACCAAAGAGCAGTTGCTGAAGCTGGATCGCGTGGGCGAGAAGTCGGCGCAGGCGTTGCTGGACGAGATCGAAGGGTCGAAGTCGGCGCCGCTCGCGCGCGTCCTGCTTGGACTTGGAGTACGGTTCGTCGGGGAGCGAACCGCGCAGCTTCTGGCCGTGCACTTCGGCTCGATGGATGCTCTGATGGCGGCAACGGCGGAGGAACTGGAAGCGGTCAACGAGGTCGGTCCTCGCGTCTCGCAAGCCATCGTAGAGTTCTTCGCCGAGGAACGAAACCGCGAACTCATTGAGCGCCTCAGAGCAGCCGGGCTGACATTCACGGCAGAGAAGCGCGTGACCACCTCGACGCTGGACGGACTGACGTTTGTGCTCACCGGAACGCTGCCGAACCTGACGCGCGAGTCGGCGAAGGAGAAGATCGAGTCCGCGGGAGGACGCGTCTCCGGCAGCGTCAGTAAAAAAACCAGCTATGTGGTCGCGGGCGAAGAGGCCGGTTCGAAGCTGGACAAGGCAAGCTCCCTCGGCGTTCCGGTGCTCGACGAAACGGGGCTGCTGAAGCTGCTGGAGTAAAGGACCTATCTTTGCAAGCGAAGTTACTGTTGGTTCGTATCCGCCTCCGCATGCGGATAATCCACTCGCAGGGAGAGAATTTCATACGGCTTTATCGGGATCGTCACCTTGTCTCCTGCAAGCGGCAGCGGCGACCCGACGGGCTTCTCCATCAGGTTCGTCTCGGTTGCGGAGGTTGCGCCCGGCGGCACCGTGAAGCTGACCTCCGACTGCTTGCCCGCCCACTCGAAGACCCGGAAGATCAGCCCGTTGTCGTCCTCAGCCTTCTTCACCGCGGTCAGGACGACGTTCTCCGGCGCTACCGACAGGTAGGAATGTTCGGCAGGCAGCGCCCCCGTG
This sequence comes from Edaphobacter sp., assembly GCA_965277265.1. Lineage (GTDB taxonomy): Bacteria > Acidobacteriota > Terriglobia > Terriglobales > Acidobacteriaceae > Edaphobacter. The sequence goes on along the minus strand of CBDICF010000003.1, from coordinate 1,864,224 downwards.
TGCGACTCGACCTGCATGGCGCGCAGCTTGTAGTTGTACTCGTAGCCCGCGCGTTCGGTGCCAGCCTGCTTCCACGTACCCGCGTGCGGATAGAGCGAATAGCCGAAGTGATGCTGGCCGCGATCGGCGTCGGGGTCGGGCCAGGTGGGCGAACGCAGCAGAGAGAGCCGCAGCACGTTATCTTTGGCGTCGTAGCCGTACTTCGATTCGTTGATCAGGCTGAAGCCGTGCCGGGCGTCCCCGAGATCGGCCCACCGCAGCGCAGGCACCTCGAATCGCGCCTGCTCCCAGGTGTTGTTGCGCGTGGTCGGCCGGTCGATGCTGCCGTAGGGAATCTCGTACGTCGCCATCGGTCCGCTCGCCGCCAGAGGAAACGCCGCCTTCAGCAGAACGTGCGTCTCGTGCCAGTCGATGTCGTTGACCACATCGACCATATCCGCGCCCGCATACAGCGTGATGTCCTGCACAAACTTCGAGCTCTGCCAGGTGCGGCTCACGCGGATGATCGCGCGCATCGGCCCCTTCTCCACCAGCGCAACCGAGTCCGCCTTTTCAATCGGCGTCATGTGATCGAGTGTGCCGGGATCGATGTTCCACGCGTCGTATTGCTTCGGCGTGTCCTTGAAGGTCTGCAGTTGATTGCCGCACGCGCCCTTCGCCAGGCTCTCGAAGTTCGCTTTCTTATCGAACAGGCTGGTGATGCATCCGGTCGCGGGATCGACCGTGACACGCAGCGCGGCGTTCTCGATGGTCGTCCCGCTTGCCTTCAGGTCGGTCGCGGACGGCTTCGCCCCGGCTGAGGCAGTGCCGGACACGTGGAGAACCTCGTAGCCCATCGAAGGCACGTCGCTGACATCGACCAGCAGCCTGTAGCTGTTCGTCTTCGCATCGTTCGACAGCACCGTCGCCGGCAGTGTGCGGCCGCGTGCGTCGGTCACAGAGACGCCATGCGCGGATGCCGCGGGAAGCTGAACATCCACCGAAACGACGCCCGACCGCGGCCATGCAAGCGGATTGAAGACGAGCACCGGGACTCCGCCGGAGCCGTGCGTGTCGTGCGTATCGACATGTGCCGCGAGGGTGTGCAGGGCTTTTGCGGAGATCTCGTTCGTAGCCCGGCGCACCTGGTCGAAGTCGTTCTGGGCGTCCTTGTAGATCACACCGATGCCGGAGCCCGCGGCGAGATCGTGGAAATCGTTGAAGGTGATCTTCTTCCACGCGCCGGTCAACTCATCATTCGGGTAGGCATCGCCGTTCAGCCAGGCAAGCGAGGCGTACTTCTCCGCATTCAAAGTCCATTCTTCGCTCTCGCGCATGTTGCGTTTGTGGTTTGCCTGGGTGGTGAAGACGCCGCGATGAAACTCCAGATACATCTCGTCCTTCCAGGTCGGAATCGCGGTCTTGCCTTCCTCCAGCTGCGGGAATTTGTAACCTTTCGCGATCGAGGTGTAATCCCACTCGGGCGAGTCGGTCGCGAGCCGCTGTTCTGCATGGGTGAAGAACGGCTGCGCCAGTCCGTACTCCATCTTCGGAACGATCTTGTCCGGCTGCGCCCAGTGGTCGCCCTCGTCGAGAATGGCGCGTGTGGGTCCGCCGCCGTGGTCGCCGATCCCGTAGAGGTCCATCATCTCCTCCATGCCCGGCGCACGCTGACGCGCCTGTGCGAGATCCGCCGAGAGCCGAACCGGATTCAGGTTGCCGTTGGCATAGTCGTGCGGAAAGTAGGTGAGGACCTTGCTGCCGTCCGGCGACTCCCACCAGAACAGCTTGAACGGAAGCTGGTTGGTGTCGTTCCAGGCCATCTTCTGGGTCACGAAATAGTCCACGCCGGAGCGCTTGTAGATCTGCGGAAGCTGCCAGTTGTAGCCGAACGAGTCGGGGTTCCAGCCGATCCGGACATCGACGCCATACTCCTTCTGATACCAGCGTTTGCCGATCAGGAGCGACCGGACCTGCGATTCGCCATCGGGCATATTCAGGTCGGGCTCCACCCACATGCCGCCGACGACCTCCCACCGGCCTTCCTTGATGCGCTTTTTGATCTCCTCGTTCATCGCCGGATACTTGTCCGCGATCCATTCGTTGTACTGCGCCGCGGATTGCGTATAGGTGTAGTTCGGATACTCGTTCATCAACTGCAGCGCGGTGCCGAAGGTGCGCTTCACCACATCCACCGTCTCCGTCCACGGCCATAGCCATGCAGCGTCGATGTGCGAGTTGCCGGTGAGATGCAGCGTAGCCTGCTTAAGCATCGGCTTCAGCGGCTCAAGCTCTGCGGTGGCCTGCTGGAGCGAGGCGTCGAAGCGCGTCTGGTTCGCGGCGTCGAGTGCGGGCAGATCGACTGCGGCGATCGCATGTTGCAGCGTCGCAAGGTCCTGCGGGGCACGATGTGAGAGAGACGGAATCAACACGGCGGACGAGAGGAACTCCAGCCGAAGGTCCTCGGGGTTCGGCCTGTTCGGGGCGAAGTCAATCTTCATCGCGGCGCCGCGAAAGGTCTTCTTGTCGATCGTCGCCAGCAGCTTGACGGCGATCAACACCTTATCGCCGGGCTTGGCCTGGTCGAACAGCACGATCGGCTCCAGATCGTCGCCCAGGGCCACGCGCCGCCCGTTGAAGTAGATGATCTGCGGCATGGGACCGTTGGCGCTGGCGTTGAACCTGAACCAGATGCGGGAGCCGGTGAGATCGTATCCGTTCAGCGTCTTCGGAACCTCGACCGTGCGCCGGTACCAGACCGCCTCGACCGGCGCTGTGGACCCGGGCTTTGCCAGCGGCCACGTGCTGTCGTCCAGGCTTTCAGATTCGCCGTGGGCAAGATCGCCCGCGTGGATGCGCCACTGCTCGGCCGGGAGACTGTCGAGGCTCGAAAGCCGTTCGATCACCTTCTGCGATTGGGGCGGTAGTGTCCGCGTAATCTGCGCGACTTCGCTGGCCGATTGCGCCAGGGTGGAGACCGGCGACAGGACCGCCATTGCCGCCGAGACAGCAAGGGCCAGAAGGAATTTCATGCATGTGCGTACCGGAGACGGCGGACAAAGGGACAAGAGTAGCTCCTTGGGTGGAGACCTTCACGGATACGAAGACAAACGAGGGCTGGCCCCGGCTCGGCTTCGCTCGGCGCAACAGAACAACTCTAATTTACTTCGTGAAGAATCGCCTGAAGACTCACCCGCTAAAGACCCAGCGCGTCGTTCACATCGCGGACCAGATTGCGCAGATAGCTCCGCTTGTTCAGCAGTGTCACCATCGCGTTCTTGGCGGCGGATCGTGCGGCTTCGTCGCCGGAGTCCACGGCGGCGTCCCAGGTACTCCAGAGCCGCTCCAACTCAGCCTGCGTCTCCACCATCCTGGCATCGAAAGCGTCCTTGGCGGTCATCAGGTCGCGCCGCAGCTCCGGCTCATCCTCGCCCATCTCTTTGGCGGCGCGCATTTCGGCAAGCTGCATGTTCAGTTCGAAGACCTCTTCGAGCAACTCCGGCGGAACGATCTGCTTCTTCTGTTCGCCGCTGGCCCGAGCCGCATCGGTGGCGGCCTTGGACTGCTCCTCCAGCTCGACGCCTTCGAGCGAGAGCAGGTATTGGGTGCGCAGGATAGGGTCTTTCAGGGTGCGGTAGGCATCGTTCAACCGGGATGACTGGGCGAGCGCAGCCTCCTGCTCCGCCGCGGGCTTTGAGGCGAAGCGGTCCGGATGCAGCTTGCGGCTGAGCGCATAGAACTGCGTTTCAAGCGCCGCAACATCCAGCGTCAGCTTGCGGGGAAGAGCGAAAAACTCGAAGTAATTCATCGATTTCCATTTAGGCGTTCAGGAAGGGTTTGATGGCTCATGCGGGAACAGCGATCCAGTCTGCCTGAGTAACCGGCTCAGGAACGGGAAGACCGTCTTCGAGCAAAGCATCGATATAAACCTTGATGCCGTCGCGAATGAGCGTGGCATCCCGTGTCTCGGCCGCGACGCCCAGCCCCGGAAGATCTGGAGCGTACGCTCCCCAGCCGCCATCCTTACCCCGCTCATAGATGACTAGATAATCCCGCATCGCTACTCCAAGCCTGCTCATCTAAGAATACTCTTGAGAGTTCCTTCCGGCACGTTCTTTGTACCGTGGTAGGCGACGACAACAATCCCCCGCTTGATTGGGTGCTTGTAAATGCGATGACTGCCGGCGGTTGGTTCCCAGTACCAGCCGTCCTGCTCGATGAGTTTGATCAGATCTCTATATTTCATTAGAGAGGTTCCCTCACAGAGAGAGACCTAAAAACTGTGAGCGAACCTACTATCTTGGAAAGGTTATTACGCGGTGAAGCTCGACCCGCAGCCGCAGCTTTTGGTCGAGTTCGGATTGATGAAGTTGAAGCCCTGCCGCATCAGCGTCTCCTCGAAGTCGAGCACCATGCCGTGCAGGTAGATGAAGCTCTTAGGATCGACAAAGATGCGAATGGGAGCCGCGCTCGTGGGATCCCCTGCGGTCTCGATCCCGGCTCCGAAGGCGTACACCCGGTCGCGCTCGCGAGGCTGCGTGTCGAAGCGAATGTTGTAGCTCAATCCCGAGCAGCCGCCGCCCTGAATGCCGACGCGCAGCCCACCCTGCTCCGGCGAAACATTCTCCTTCGCCATTGCAATACGGATCCGCTTCAGAGCCTTGTCGGTGATCTGAATGCCCTTCTGGCCCGGCTCCTGACCCTCAGCCGTGAGCACATTCATCCCCGCCAGCGGATTCTTCGCGTGCCCCGATACAGCCGCGGTATGTGCCGCTTCCATCTCCGCCGCGGTTTGTAAGGTCACCATCGCCATCATGCCCCGCCCTTCAGAAAGCAACCCGGAGACGACCGCGGATAAGACCGGGATGAACACGGATAAATACATAAGCTGCGCAAGATGGTGCTTATCCGTGCTATCCGTGTCTATCCGCGGTCGACACTCTTAGTGAGCAGCCGCGACCGCTGCCGTCTCGGCCACGCTGTTCTTCTTCTTCCAGTCGCCGATAGCCGCCCGGATCGCGTCTTCCGCGAGCACCGAGCAGTGAATCTTCACCGGAGGAAGCGCAAGCTCCTTGACGATGTCGGTGTTCGAGATGGCAAGCGCCTCATCGATGGTCTTGCCCTTCACCCACTCGGTCGCGAGTGAGGAAGAGGCGATCGCCGAGCCGCAGCCGAAGGTCTTGAACTTGGCATCTTCGATAACGTTGGTCTCGGGGTTCACACGAATCTGCAGACGCATCACGTCGCCGCACTCCGGCGCGCCCACCAGCCCGGTCCCAACCGAGTCTGAAGCCTTATCCATCTGTCCGACGTTCCGGGGGTTATTGTAGTGATCGATTACCTTATCGCTGTATGCCATGGTATTTCCCTCGTCTCTTCTTTAGATGATAGTCCTGTGACCTGAGGTGCGCCAATGTTCCTCAGGGAGTTATGTGGGTCCGCATGCCACCGCCATCATGTCTTTTCCGTTTACCCGCTTCAAATCGCTGCAAAACCCACAAAGTCAACACACAGGCAATACTGCAGCTAAAAGCGGTGACCATAATCGTGCCGATCGCAGGCCAGACTCCCTTCACTGCGAACATATTTCGCTCGATCAGCGCATACATCAGGCCGAAGCCATAGAGATACACCACGAACGATTGCAGTAGCTGCCTCGCCTTGTGTACGCCCTTCTGCAAATCTCTGCTCCCCGTCCTAGTGGGCCGCCCATTCGATCTTCGTCAAGTCGATGCCTTCTTTCACCATCTCGTACAGCGGCGAAAGCTCCCGCAGCTTCGACACCACGTCGATCAGCTTGTCCGACACATAATCCACCTCAGCCTTGGTGTTGAAGCGCCCTAACCCGAACCGAATCGAACTATGCGCCACATCGTCGCCCAGTCCCAGCGCCTTCAATACATACGATGGCTCTAGCGTGGCCGAGGTGCAGGCCGAACCCGAAGACACTGCGATATCGTTGATGCCCATCAGCAGGCTCTCGCCCTCGACATACACAAAGCTGATGTTCAGGTTGCCGGGCAGATGGTGGTCCATGTTGCCGTTCACATGCACATAGTCCAGCGACTTCTCGAACTTCGCCTTCATGTAATCGCGCAGCTCCTTCTCGCGTTTACCCTCGGCCTCCATCTCCTGCCCTGCGATCTCGCAAGCCTTGCCCAGCCCGACGATGCCCGGAACGTTCAGCGTGCCGGACCGCATCCCGCGCTCATGGCCGCCGCCGTCGATCTGCGCCGAGATCTGCACCCGCGGATTCCGCCGCCGAACATACAAGGCCCCGCAGCCCTTGGGCCCGTAGATCTTGTGCGCGGTCAGCGAAAGCACATCGATGTTCATCTCCTGCACGTTGACCGGAATCTTGCCCACGGCCTGCACCGCGTCGGTGTGGAAGATCACACCCTTCTCATGGCAGAGCTTCCCAATCTCGGCAATCGGCTGAATCACGCCAATTTCGTTATTGGCGAACATGATCGACACCAGGATGGTCTTGTCGTCCATGGCGCGTTTCAGGTCGTCCATCGCGATCAGCCCATCGGCCTGCACCGGCAGGTACGTCACCCGGAAGCCCTGCTTTTCGAGGCGCTTGCAGGTGTCGAGCACGGCCTTATGCTCCGTCACCTGGGTGATGATGTGGTTGCCGCGCTCGCGATACATCTCGGCGATGCCCTTCAGTGCCAGATTGTTCGACTCGGTCGCGCCGCTGGTGAAGATGATCTCTTTAGCGGTCGCGCCGATCAGTTTGGCGATCTGCTCCCGTGACTTCTCCACCGCCTGCTCCGCCTCCCAGCCAAAGGCATGGTTGCGGCTGGCCGCATTGCCGAATACCTTGCCGAAGTAAGGCAGCATGGCGTCCAGAACGCGAGGATCCATCTGCGTGGTCGCGTGGTTGTCCATGTAGATGGGCAGCGTCACGCCCGCCGGCAACGGTGTGGAGGACTCGCTCACGATCATCCCGTTGTTGCTCATGTCGTTGATTTCGCCGTTATGAAAGACTTCGCTGCTCATGTTCGCTCCTCTAAATCAAAAAAGATCAAACTTCGTGTGGCTCCAACCGCGATTGCTACACCGCGATACTCACCAGGCCGCCGCCCAGCGAAACGCCCGCCCCGGCATGCTCTCCATCCGCCGCCTCAACCAGGTCGGCGATACGGATTCCGTTCAGCAGGTCTTTGATGCTGTCGTTCACCTTGCGCAGCGGTTCTTTGATGGTGCAATGCCCGGCAAGGTCGCAGGCTCCGTGAATCGTAATGCAACTGGTGATGAACAGCGGCCCGTCAATTGCCCGAATCACCTCGAATGCCGTGATATCGGTTGCCTTCCGAGACAGCGAATACCCTCCGTTGGTGCCGGCATGCGACTCCAGAAGCCCGGCCCTGGCCAGTGTTTGCAGTATCTTGGCCAGCAGATGCGGGGGGATATGGTACGCATCCGCGATATCCTTCGCGCTGTACGCTGCGCTATGTGCGCTGCCATCGGTCTGCTCTGCCAGGTACTTCAGAGCCATCAGACCGTAATCCGCTTTTTTGGTCAGACGCAACATGACGGCTTGCAAGCTCCACAACCGGAATACCCGAACCCGCAAACCGAGCGAAACCCGGACACTTCCAGTCCTAGATAGTGTACGTCCACTGCGATGCCGATGCAACCTGTCAACTAGTGTGCCGGACCAGTGCGCCAGCCGGCATTCAGCCTCGCTGAACTTCGCCCCTTTCAAATATCGAGAAATTCGCCGGAACACGGTTGACAAGCCCCCCGGAGACGGGCAAAATCCATACCATCCACTCCCCACTCCCATGACTCCCGCCTGCAAACATCCCATCGTCAAAGTGGTCGCCCGCGAGGACGACATCGAGTTCGTCGAGTGCCAACAATGCCGCGAAGTATTCGATTCCGCCGAATATAACGACATCGCGCTCGAAGAGAAGGAAGCTCTCGCCCAACCGCCCTCCCTGGACTAGGCCCCGCTCAGGGGAGCCGTGCGGCCTGAACCAATCCCTTACACCGCCGTCCTCTCGGCCGCCGCATTCATTCGCTGAAAGACGATCCACGCGTACTGCGCTGCCGACAGGGGAGCCAGCACCGCGATCGCCTTCACCAGCACGTCCCGAACCGCCCCCAGCGGCTGCGACCCGAACGCCTTCTGCGACAGAACCGCCACCAGCGCAATGATCTGCACCAGCGTATTCAGTTTGCCGAACAGGCTCGGACGAAAGTCCCGCAGCGTCCCCGTCGCAAACAGCAGCGTCGCAATCAGCAGGATACCCAGGTCGCGGCTGAAGACCAGCACCGTCACATAGCGCGGCATCAGCCCAACATGCGTCAGGACCACGAACAGGGTGCTCAGCAGCAGCTTATCGGCAATCGGATCGAGATAGAGCCCCAGCGTCGTCTTCTGCCGCAGCCACCGGGCCAGCAGCCCATCAAACGCGTCGCTGATGCCGGCCAGCATAAACAGCCCGAACGCAATCCCATAGTGGCCGTCGAGAATCTCTATGATCAGGAAGGGGATGATGAAGAGCCGCATCAGGGTGAGCAGGTTCGGCGCAGCGCGGACTTGGCTGAGAAAAGGCACGGTGACGGTCACCCCATCCTAAACGAATCCTGAATCAATCCCAATTCAATCCAGCATCCTGGTTGCCCGGAGCAGCACTTCGGTTTAGACTCAAAGATACGCATTCAGGCGCGTAGCTCAGTTGGTTAGAGCGCTACCTTGACACGGTAGAGGTCTCCGGTTCGAATCCGGACGTGCCTACCATATTTTTCAACAAGATTATTCCCTTGGAGTTGCCGAAAAGGGCACATAATAGGCGCGAAACCCAATGTAGTGGGTTCCATTCATGACGCCACCGCCTCGGGTCGCGTTCTCCCGAACAGCATGTCCACGACCCCCGAGGCTTTCTGGGCGCCTTATCCTTTGACGAGCATCGCGCAGGATCACTCAACCTTCGTTCGGCCAATCCCGCGCATCTTCTGGGGAGGCGCATCGCAGGCGCTGACTGCACTGCGAGCACCACTCTGGATGGTCTTCCTGGACTATGCGCGACGCCTGGGCGGTTCCCATACAGCTCCCATCGAGAAAAACTAGACTAACGAACGCGGACGAGCACCACGCTGTGCTCCGGAACATCAACTGAGTAAGAGCCGTGGAATATTCCGAGATCCTTATGCTGCCAGAGATCTCTGACTGACGCGTCCGGCTGTACGCCGATATCCTTGAAGTCAACCTTGATCGTCACGACCCCTTGCTCTCGATTGAAGAGGCCGACAGCTTTGCTGCCGTCGGCGAGTGGCTTCACGATGACGGCAATCGCACCCTGCTCATAGACCTGGTGCCCCTGCATGCCGGCCGCATCCTGATCCACCGCAATCACCTCAGGATTGGTAAGGATCGCAATCGTCTCCGAAGTCATCTTCGTGAGGTCGTTGCCGGCCATCAGCGGCGCCGCAAGCAGGCTCCACAAACTGATGTGCATGCGGTACTCGTTGTCCTTCATCCCGCCGTTTCCCACCTCCAGCATGTCCGGATCGTTCCAGTGCCCGGGGCCCGCGAAGCTCTGGAGTCCCTCTTGCGCAAAGCCGATGGCCAGCATACGGGCATACGTGTCGCTGATGTCGCCGGTGGTGCGCCAAAGGTTTGCTCCCTGGGCAGCTGAGTACAGCCACACTGCACCGCGCCCGTGGATGCTGTAGACCATCGGTCTTCCGGTCTTCGCCAGGGCGTCCCCCATACGACGCAGCGCCTCCGGATACTGATCGCGCTGGTATACGGTTCCGGCCGTGCACCAGTCATACTTCAGGTAGTCCATATCCCAGGATGCAAACAGTCTGGCGTCCTGCTCCTCATGCCCATAGCTGCCTTCAAAGCCGCCGCACGCCTTGGGTCCGGGAGAGCTATAAATCCCGATCTTCAGCCCCTTGGCATGAACGTAAGCCGCAAGCGCCTTCATGTCTGGAAAGCCTCTGTTTGGCGCAAGATTTCCCTGCGCGTCGCGTGTGCCCTCCCATCCTTCGTCTATGTTGACGTACGTGTAGCCAGCGGCCTTCATGCCACTGGACACAAGGGCGTCCGCCTGTGCGCGAATCGTTGCATCGTCTATCTTGGCGGCAAACTTGTTCCAGCTGTTCCAGCCCATGGGTGGAGTCTTCGCCAGATCGTTTCGCATAGGGGCGGCCTGGCTCCAGAGCGGCGGCACGCCGATCAGAGCCCAAAGCATCGCTAATGCCGTTCGCTTCTTCATGTTTGCTCCTTGAACGCCTGTTGGTTAGAAAAGAAGCTTGAGCGCCAGTTGCCCGATGCGAGGGTCTGCCGATCCTGTGATCGTTCCAAAGCCTGCCGCGCTGACGGTGGAGATTGGATTGTTGAAGTTCGTCTTATTCAGCACGTTGAAGAATTCCGCGTGAAACTGCAGCAGGTAGCGCTCGCTACCCAGGTCGAAGTTCTTGAGCAGGCCAGAATCCCACGTGGTGGAGTGTGGTCCGTACAGGCTTCCCTTGCCGACATTTCCCGCACTCCCAATCACCGGAATTGCAAACGCCGACCGGTTCAGAAAGCCTTCGCATGGCAGTGTAGTGCATCCTGCGCTGCTGTAAGGATTGACTCCCGGCACGAATACGGCACGATCCGTGCTGAGGCCAGTTTGCGAGCGGTCCGAGCCGGCCTGTACGGTAATGGGCGCGCCTGACGTTGCGCGGAAAATCCCGGTGAGCTGCCAGCCGCCAAGGGTCTCGCGCACCAGTACCCCGTGTCTTGCGAGCGACGGAAGATCATAGACGTACGAGACCACTCCAATGTGCCGCCTGTCGAAGTCCGACGGGCCGTAGTCGAACTGGTGACGCAGCGGGTTGGTGTACGGCAGCGCGGAGTCATTGCTGCCGCTGGCGTTCGTGTTGGCCTGGCCGTATGGCACGTCGTCCAGGGATTTCGCGTACGTGTAGTTCGCAAGCACCGTAAGCTGGTTCAGGCGGCGCTGCGCCGTGACCTGCAGCCCGTTGTAGGAGGCGACGTCGTCGTAGTTCACCTGGGCGATGCTGCCAAAACCCTGATAGATGCGGCGCTGGTCGGTGGAAAGGGTGCTTCCAGGCGTGTAGACGGCAGGGTTGGTCTCCACGCCTTCGTACATGTGACGGGAGAGCGCGCCCACGTAGGCCACACGTCCCAGAATCCCGCCACCGAACTGATGCTCTACCGTCAGGTTGAAGTTATACGTCGTCGGCACGTTCAGAATGGAGTTGTTCGCTGGGTCGTACGTGACCACTAGCACCGGGCCGGGGAACGTCGTATTCGGACTGGGGACCGCGGGCGCCGGGAAGGGATTCGTAATGCCGAGATAAGGATTGCGGAATGGCCCTGCAGGAGACGTCACACTGATCTGCGGGCTGAAGGGAGTCACGTCCACAAAGCGATTGTTCGCGATGCCCACCTGCTGCGAGTCATGGAAGGCGCCGACCGCTCCGCGCAGGCTTGTTGTGCCGTCACCCTTCAGGTCGAGCGCGAAGCCGAAGCGAGGGGCAAAGACACTGTAATTCGCATTGACTCCGTTGGACGGCATACCGGGGTCGCCCGGGAACAGAAGTCCCGCGGGAGCGTTGGGAAAGACCTGCGAGCGAATCCCAGCGTAGTAGTTGGCAGGACGGAACTGTTCTACACGGCCCTTGGTCTCGGTCCACGGAATATAAGGCTCCCAGCGAAGGCCTAGATTGAGTGTGAGTCGCGTGCTTACATGAAAATCGTCCTGACCGTAGACCGAGAATAGATGATCGAGATTGTCCTTCGTCTCGCCTGCACCCTGCTGGAAGGTGCGAACGCTGCCCAGGAGAAAACCGGACAGCGCATTGTTCGTACTGTCGCTGGTAAAGCCGTAGTTGCCCCCTGCCTGGAAGGCGTCGCGCAACAATACCTGCCCGCGCAGGGCGGCAAACCCGAAGACCATGGAGTGCCGCCCATGGACAAACGTCAGGTCATCCGCCACGTTGAAGTTGCCACGCGTGATCTTAAAGGGATAGTTCGCGTTATTGGTTGCAAAGTACCCGCTCACGGAGATCGTCCCAAGAAACGGAGTACCCGCGGGCTGGTAGATATTCACGCCGAGAGTGTTGTAATTGATGGAGTTTGCCGGTGGCCCGGAGTTCGATGTAACCCTCGAGTAGGCCAGCCGGAGATCGTTCAGGAGATTCGGCGAGAAGATATGCGTCTCAGAGAGGAGCGCATTGTGCGCGTAGCTCTGCGTAGGCGCCACTTCGCTGAGGTAGTTCGTCTGATCGAGAAAGGGATTGTTGTTGAACTTATTGATGTAGTAGCGAGCAATCAGGTGATCATTCGCGCCCATGTTGTGGTCGCCGCGCGCTTCATACTCGTTGAAGCTCTGGGAAAGCGGAATGGCGTAGCCCACTCTTCCGGTCCCCGGGTCCGCCTGCGCTAGCGGCAGGTACTTGGTGAAGGCCACCGCCGCGGGATCGAAGGTCGACGGATCGATGAGATTGCCGGCGTATGGCGCCCCCGTCTTCGGGTTCACCAGCTGGTACGCTTTGCCGAAGGAATTATTCGGGTTACTTGCGGAGAGAAGCGCCGAGAAATCGCCTCTCAACTCAGACGCAGTCGGAACGTACGCCGTATTTCCGTTCTGAATGTTGCGAATCTGTGTCTGCTGATAGCCGAAGAAGAAATGAGTTCTTCCTCTGCCGTCGTACAGGTGCGGCAAGACGACGGGACCGCCGACTGTTCCGCCGAACTGGTTGCGCTTCAACTGATCGCGAACGGCAGCGAAGTAGTTCCGCGCGTTGAAGACCGCGTTGCGCACGAACTCGAAGGCGTCGCCATGGATCTCGTCGGTTCCCGACTTGGTGATCGCGTTGACGATCGCTCCAGAGTTGCCACCATAGCGCGCCGTGTAATTGCTCGTCTGGACGCTGAACTCCTGCAGCGCGTCGGGAAAAGGGAACGGTAGGTTCACGTTGGTGTAGATGTCGTTGTTGTTCACGCCATCCAGGTTGAAGCTCGTCTGGTTGGCCCGGGATCCATTGAAGGAGATCGTGATGGCGGCCGGAAACGTCTTCGTCACGCCCTGATCTATGCTGCTGGATGAACCAACGCTCGAGCCCGGCACCAGCAGCGCAAGAGAGACCGCATTTCTACCGTTTAGCGGGAGATCGACGATGCGTTTCTGCTCAACGACCTGGCTCAGTGTCGAAGTGGTCGTATCCACCTGGAGGGCTTCCGCATTCACCGAGACGGCTTGCTTTTCGCCGGGCGGAACGAGCGTCGCGTTGAGCGTCAGGCTCTGGTCCGCGAGCAACGTGATGTTCTCTCGGAGCAGGTTGGCAAAACCCGTGGCATCGATCGAAACGGTATAGACCGCCGGATTGAGCCCGGGAATTACGAAATACCCTTGGCCATTTGCAGTAACCTCTCGGGAAAAGTCGCTCCCCGTGTTCATGGCTTTGACCTTTGCGTCTGGAATTACCGCTCCCGTCGAATCGGTGACTGTTCCGACGATGGTTCCCAGCCCCTGAGCGGCGGCATGGCCGGGTCCAAGCACGAACCAAACACCCAAAAGGAGGAAAGCTGCGGGGAGAGCTCTGCGGATTCGCGCGCCGAGCTGGGCCATCTTCTGCTTCCTGATTGAACCGTACCGTTCGTTGCGCGCCTTGGTCTGCATACTGACTCCGGGATTGTCGATGAGCTGAAACCCCAAATAAACTACGAGATAACGGTTTCTCAGCCATGCGAACGCTACGCTTAATCAATACGGACTGTCAAGACGACAGGCGGTACTCCGGGCTGTCGTGGAGGCAGGGTCCGTAGAGAAAATATTCCAGGGCGGGCTACCGCCTCCCCAACGTTGAAGAGCGTAACAAATCATCCGAAGGTGCTCCGGTCGATTCCCGCACGACAAGCGTCGTCTCGATTTGCGAAGAATTATTCCGCGTTTGCTTGGAACGATACGCTTTCGAAGACTCGAGGAGAGCCTCGAACGCACACCGGGCCAGAACATTGCGAGACATTCCGATGGTAGTCAGAGCCGGGGACGTGAACGCTGCAAGGTGAATGTCATCGAAGCCTACGACGGAGATGTCTCTCGGTACCTCAATTTGCCGCATGGCGAGAGCGCGCATCGCCCCAAAAGCCGTCAGGTCGTTCGAGCACATCACCGCAGAGGGCCTTGCGGACAGAGCGATCAGCTTCTCCATGGCCCTGATCCCGCCTTCAAGCGTGTGATCTCCTTCGACGGTCCAGCGCGGCTCCGCCTTCAGGCTGCATGCCTTCAAGGAGTCATGGAAAGCCGCCAGGCGCAGCTTCGCCGACGTCTGCATGAGAGGGCCGCTGATGAAACCCAAAGCGGTATGCCCAAGCTGTGCAAGGTGTCGCATGGCTTGTCCGATCCCATGGGTGTAGTTCACACGCAATGCCGCGGTCAGTGGCCCCCGAGGCGCCTGGTCGATGAAGACCAGAGGAATCTGGCGACCGGCCAGCGCACGGAGCAGCGGAGCATCGATCCCGAACGTCATCACCGCGATACCTTCTATCTTGCGCTGCATCATGCGATCAATGAAAGTCTTGAGCCGCAGTACATCCGAGCCGACCCAACCGACGATTACTTCGTAGCCATGCTCGACGGCGATGTCTTCGAAGCTCTTGATCAGTTCGGGAAAAAACGGGTTCGTCAGTTCCGAGATGAGCAGGCCAATGATCCGGCTTCGCCCTGATACAAGAGCGCGGGCCTGATGGTCCGGAACGTAGTTCAGCTTGCGCACTGCACTCCGGACACGCTCCGCCAACCCTGGGTCCACGGAGATCACGTCGTTGGTGACGCGCGAGACAGTGGCGACGGAGACTCTCGCCAAAGCCGCAACATCACGAATACTGGACCGCGCCTTGGAACTCATCACTGATAAAGCTAACTCAGATGCCAGTTAAGTATTGTTCCACGCTTACCTTGCCTTTTGCGTTCAAAGTAATTGTGTCTTTGAAGTGCTGGAACTGCGTTGGAAATCGCAGTTTGACACGGTAGAGGGTCAGCGGTTCGAATCCGCTCGTGCCTGCCATACAATTCAGCAACTTAGCGGGGTGTCGGCTGAAAAGCGGCATCCCGTTCCCATTGGATTAGCGTTCGAATGGCATCTTCACCTTTCCGTGCCGGCCGGTATCAGGTGCCGGCACACCCCCGCGGTCCGCGCCACCGGTAAAATGGACACTATGCCGACCCAGCTCGACCAGATCCTCGCCCACACCCTGCTGCAGGTGCAGGCCCGCAAAGCCGCCGCGGACTACGGCCTGCTCGAGCGCAACGCCGCCGCCCACACTCCCCGCGGGTTTACCGCCGCGCTCCGGGCCGTGGCTGCCACCGGCCCCGCCGTCATCGCCGAAATCAAAAAGGCCTCTCCGTCCAAAGGCCTCATCCGCTCTGACTTCTATCCCGCTGCCCTCGCCCGCGCCTTCCAGTCCGCCGGCGCCGCGGCCCTCTCCGTTCTAACCGACGAAGAGTTCTTCCAGGGCTCGCTTGAAAATCTTCAGCAGGCCTCCAACGCCGTCACCATCCCCTGCCTCCGCAAGGACTTCATCCTCGACCCTTTCCAGGTCCTCGAAGCCCGTGCCTCCGGCGCCGACGCCATTCTCCTCATCGTCTCCGCCCACACCGACGCCACCCTCGGCCATCTCCGCGACGAGGCCCAAAGGATGAACCTCGACGTCCTCTGCGAGGTTCACAGCCGCGACGAGCTCCAGCGCGCCACCGCCCTCGGCTTCGACCTCATCGGCGTCAACAGCCGCGACCTCCGCACCTTCGCCGTCCGTACCGAACTCCTCGCCGAGCTAGCCGTCTGGATGCCCAGACAGGCCGTCATGGTCGCCGAAAGCGGCATCCGCACCCCCGAAGACATCATCCGCCTCCGCGACCTCGGCTATCACGCCTTCCTCATCGGCGAAGCCCTGATGCGCCAGCCCGACCCGGCCGCAACCCTGGCCCTGCTGCTTGACCGCCAGTACGCCTCCGAGTCCTAGCCATGTGGATCAAGATCTGCGCCAACACCAGCCTCGAAGACGCCCGCATGGCTGCCGATCTCGGTGCCGATGCCGTAGGCTTCGTCTTCGCCCCTAGCGTCCGCCAGGTCACACCCGCTCAGGCAGCCGCCATCACCCGGCACCTCCCGCCGCACATCGAGCGAATCGGCGTCTTCCCCGCGCTTGCCGCGGCAGAGATCGCGGAGATCGCCGCTCAGGCTGGATTGACCGCCGTCCAGCTCCACGGGGAACTCGATCTCCCGCTCATTGAGCGCCTGCACCAGCTCTTCGTTGACGGCATACCCATCATCCAGGCCATCCATTGGCAGCTCGACGCAGACCAGGCCAGCGGCGCGACCGTATCCCGGCAGCTCATCCGAATCGCAGGGCAGGGAATCGTCGAGCGCGTCCTCATCGACTCGAAGGTGGGCAGCGCCACCGGAGGAACCGGCCAGCCCTTCAACTGGAACGCGGCAAGCACTGCACTTTCGCACGCTGGTCCGAAGCTTCATCTCATCGTGGCCGGCGGTCTGCGGCCGGAAAACGTAGCCGAAGCCGTCACCGGCCTGGAGCCCTGGGGAGTAGACGTAGCCAGCGGAGTCGAAGCCCAGCCAGGCCGCAAGAGCCCCGAAAAACTCTCCGCCTTTATCAGGAACGTCCGAAGCTCCAGTACGTGAGTGCCCCCATCAATGCGTGACGGTGACCGAAAGCGCGGCGGTCTGGGGTGCGACGCCTCCGGAGGATGCGGTGATCGTGACGGTCGAGGTGGATGGTGCGGTCGGTGTCTTGGGCGAGGATCCCCCGCAGCCGGTCATCGAGACCAGCGCTCCGGCGAGCACGAACAGGCTGAACAGCTTGATGCCTCGGCGGAGAGTGCGGGTTCTGCTTCCGATGCCGCAGAGCAGGAAAAGCCCGGCGACGGCCGCGGTTTCGCTCTCTCCGGTGGGGCCGAACGGGCTGTGGAACGGAAGCTGGCGGGCGGTCTGTGCACTGGTCGCGATAGTCACCTGCGCGGTGAGCGGTGCATTGGAGCCGTTTGCCGTCAGGCTGGCCGGCGAAAAGGTGCACGTAGCATTCTGGGGAAGTCCGCTGCAGGCGAGCGCGATCGAGCCGTTCAGCCCTCCTGCGGTTGCGACCGAGAGGGTAGCCGACCCCGATTGCCCCGCGACAATGGTGATGCTGGACGGGGTCGCTTGGAGAGTAAATCCGGGCGCGGTGACCTGCTGGGCCAGCACCGGGGTGGTGGCCCCCAGAAAGTTCGCATCCCCCCCGTAGACGGCGCTTATCGAGTAGTTTCCGGCGGCAAGCCCGGAAGTGGTGTAAGCGGCTGATCCCCCCGTCAGGGGAACGGTTGCCAGCACCGTGGCACCGCTCAAGAACTGGACCGTACCGGTGGGCGTGCCGGCATTGGCGCCCATCGTGGAAGTGACGGGCGCGAAACCGGCGGTAAAGGTGATCGCCGAGCCCAGGTTTGCGTTCGGGGCGGAGCTGGAAATCGTCGCTAGCACACCGGCTTTGGCGACGGCCGCGGCGGCGCTGAGCGCGATCACCTGCGGGGAGGCCGACTGGGCGTTCGCGTTATCGGTCAGGGTGACGGTCCCGCTGACGGGCATCCCCACCTGGACCGGCGCGTAGGCGATGTGGAGCGTACACTCCCCGGCGGGCGGGAGC
Organism: Edaphobacter sp.; assembly: GCA_965277265.1. Classification (GTDB taxonomy): domain Bacteria; phylum Acidobacteriota; class Terriglobia; order Terriglobales; family Acidobacteriaceae; genus Edaphobacter. Next base: position 1,846,577 of record CBDICF010000003.1, on the reverse strand, counting down.
GTCGCGGTCGCGGAGCATTCGCGGCCGCCCGCCGGCTGCTGGACGAAGCCGGCCGAGACCGCGATGCCGCTGAACACAAGGGGCTGGTCGCCGGTGTTCGCTACGGTGACCATCTGGGCCGCGCTGGTCGCGCCTACGGTAGTGGCTGGAAAGGTGAGTGGGGCGGCCGTGGAGGTGATCTTGCGGATCAATGCTGGAACCTCAGTATCGGCGACGTAGAGGTTATCAGCGGGGTCGATCGCGATCCCATAGGTCTGGCCGAAGTAGGCCTTGTCTGCCGGTCCGTTGTCACCGGAGCGGGGAAGGTTGGTAACGCTCTTTCCCGTAAAATCGATCAGCGGATTAACGATGCCGGAGTACGTGGTGATGATCCCGGTGTTGGGGCTGACCTTGCGGATAATAGCGTTGAACGTATCTGCGATGTAGAGATTCCCGGCAGCATCGAAGACGCCGGAATTGGGCAACTCCAGCTGCGCCGATGTGGCTGGACCGTTGTCGCCCGAAAATCCGCAATGGTAATTGCCTGCATAAAGACTGATGATCTGGGTAGGGGCGGAAACCTTGCGAATGACGCAGTTGCTTATGTCCGGTATGTAGTAGTTTCCCGCATTGTCGAAGTAGACCGCTCTCACCGATCCTATCTGGGCTTGGGTTGCTGGGCCGCCGTCGCCTGAGACTGCGAACTGATTCCCGGTGCCCGCGACCGTGGTGATGATGCCTGTGGAAGCGGTGACCATCCTGATCCTGCCGTTGTCGGTATCCGCAATGTAGAGATTGCCTGCGGGATCGACCGAGACTCCATAGGGGCGCCACAACTGGGCCTGTGTTGCCGGGCCATTATCGCCGCTGAATCCGAACGATCCTTGGGCCGGGCCGGATGGATTGACGGTGATGGTTCCGGCAACTGTTGTAATAATGCCTGTAGAGACCGTAACCTTCCGAATGAGGTGATTGAGCGTATCGGCGATGTAAACGTTGCCCAGGGTGTCGACGGCCACATTGCTGAGAAAGGGATGAATTTCAGCCTGGGTTGCGGGCCCGGTGTCGCCGCTCAGGCCACAGATGCCGTTTCCGGCGATGGCGGAGATGGTTCCGTGCGAGATCTCGTAAACGACGCAGGCGTTGGTGTCCGCGTAGTATTGATTCCCGTTCTGATCCATTGTGATGAAGAGCGCACCGATGTCAACGCTGGTCGCGGAGGCTCCGTTCGTGGGGCTGGCAGTCCCTCCGCCGGCAACGGTAGAGATCAGACCGGGATAGAGGGTGACCTGAGGTCCGGGCGTGAAGCTGATCGGGCTCTGCGCAAACGCCGCGACCGTGGGTACGGCCAGAGCGGCCAGGGTGCAGGACAAGGCGGAGTGCATCAAGGTGCGGAGTGCGGACTTCATGGAATTACCCTCTTTAAAACCTGTGTAGAAGCCGTAGAGAGGCACTTGTCCCGGCAGGCGGACGCCAGGATGCCCCGATGAAGCGTTACCAGATTGAGATCATTGAGCCGGTTCAGTATAGCGGGATGCTGTACTGAATCAAGCCGTAGGTTTGGCAGAGATATATCTAAAGGTAATGTCCGGGGACAAACAAGAGAATTGATCCCGGAGTGGCTTAGGGCGGCAGCTTACAATAGCAGATATGACTCCTGTGGCTGAGCTGGTTCAGATCGATCTGACGCCGCGCAAGCCCGCGCCCAAACCGGCGTGGCTGAAGGCAAAGGCGCCGATGGGCGACACGTTCCACGCGCTCAAGAAGATGGCGCGCGAGCTGAATCTGCATACCGTCTGCGAGAGCGCGCAGTGTCCCAATATCGGCGAGTGCTGGAACCAGAAGTCGGCCACCTTCATGATGCTGGGCAATCTGTGTACGCGGCGGTGCGGCTTCTGCGCCGTGCCCAAGGGCAGGCCGGAGCCCATCGACTTCGACGAGCCGCGCAGAGTGGCCTATGCGGTGGCGCAACTCGGCCTCGCCCACGCCGTAATTACCAGCGTCAACCGCGACGACGACAACGTAGGCGCCGCGCGGGCATTTGTCAGCGTGATCGAAGAGATTCGGATGCAGGCGCCGGGATGCCGGGTCGAGGTGCTGACGCCGGACTTTCAGGGCGTCGACCAGGCCCTGCGGCTCGTAGTCGCGGCCCGGCCCGAGATCCTGAACCACAATATCGAGACCGTGCCCAGGCTGTACCGGGTGGCCAAATCCGGCGGCCGGTACCAACGGTCGCTGGCCTTTCTCGCGCAGGCGAAGACGATTGCGGCGGAGATGTTTGCCGACCGCGAAGGCGATCAGATCGTCACCAAGACCGGCATCATCGTCGGCATGGGCGAGGAGATGCACGAACTCCTCGCAGTCTTCCGCGACCTCGCCGACCGCAGGGTCGATATCCTCACCATCGGGCAGTACCTGCGGCCCAGCCGCGACCACCTGCCCATGGCCCGGTACTACACCCCGGAGGAGTTCGCGTTTCTCAAGCATGAGGCGATGCAGATGGGCTTCCGCCACGTGGAAAGCGGGCCGCTGGTCCGGTCCAGCTACCACGCGCAGGAGCAGGCGGAGTCGACCGGCCTCGCGTAACCGAGACACCTCTCTGAAAGAGCTTCGGAGCAGTAGAGGCAGAATCTCCAGAGAGGATGCGGAACGAGTTTTGATCGTTCTGAGGCGGTTCTCCAACTGATGTACTTCGGTCATCTGTCATCTGTCTTCATCCCGACCAACGGGAGGGCCGGTACAGCAGATGTGATCAAGACCGGTATACAAGTCACGAAGTGACCGCACTCCGCGCTGGAGGCCCGTCCGGCAGGACAGCCGCGGTCTATACCCAACCGAAATCCGCTCTAATCGTGGGGACCGTCCAGCAGTGAGTGCGTTGCATGTAAGCCGCCAGCGCGTCACGAGTCTTCCGTGGCGCGCTGGCCGCTTACACATCGTATTTACGTCATGCCTTGTAGGTGAAAGCGCCGTTCATCATGGTCATCACCACCGACGTCTTGGCGATGTCTGCTTCTGCAATGTTGAAGAGATTGTTCTCGAGCACAATCAGATCAGCCAGCTTACCCACCTCGATGGACCCGACCTTATCTTCCATCTTCAGCTGGTACGCTGCACCAATCGTATTGGCAGTCAGGGCGTCCGAGAGCTTCAGGCACTCGTTCGCGGGTTGCAGGAGCGGATCGGAAGCCTTCTTGTGGAGAAGCTTTCTCGTCACGCCGATCTGAATGGCGTCAAGCGGCTTGAAGGTCGAATAGTACCCCGCAGCCGGCCAATCCGTTCCCATTGAGATTCGGCCTCCCGCATTCAGAACGGAGTTCGGGCGATAGATCTTTCCCTGTCGCTCCGGCCCCATCCGGTCCAGAAGGATCTTCGTCGTGTCCGGATCGTGCGAGTGCCAATTAGGCGAAAATTCCGCAATGATACCGAGCTGAGCAAATCTTGGGATGTCCGCATCATCCACCAGCACATTGTGCGCAATGGTGTTCCGTCTATCCCGAGGCGGATTGGTCGCTATGGCTGACTGAAACGCGTTCAGGGCGTTCTGTACGGTTCTATCTCCACACGCATGCACGTGGACATCGATGGCGGCAAGGTCTGCCGCCGTGATCATGGAGGTCAGGTCCGCCTGCGAAAACGGCGGAATGCCCTGATAGCCAGGCTTGTCGGTGTAGTCCGCCAGCATGTACGCCGTCCAGCCTTCCTCCGTACCGTCCGCGACGATCTTCAGGACACGCGCCTGGACCAGAGGCGAATTGAACTGCTTGCTGAGTGCCACTGTGGTGGACGCAGCCGTCGCCACATTCACTTGTCCTTTGGCAGCGTGGCAGGCGACAACTCGGAACGGCAGCTGGCCCTTGGCTTCGAAATCGGCGTAGACCTGGATGATGTCGGCTTCGCTGTTGCCGACCGGAGGGACCGAGGCATCGAAGAGCGATGTGATTCCAGCCTTGGCGGCCTTTGGCAGCCAGTCGCCAAGATACTTCGCCATACCTTGAGCGCTTACGGGCTCCACGGCATTGGCGACCATCAACTCAGCCAGCACCTCCAGCACATACCCCGTCGGAGCACCCTGCGCGTCACGGACGAAGTAGCTGAAGTTCGGGATCGGGTCGGGAGTTGCGGCCGTAATGTTCGCGACCTCCAGTGCCTTGCTGTTCACCCACATGCTATGAACATCGATGGAGAACAACATGATCGGACGATCGCTGACGATTTCATCCAGCATCTGTCGTGTCGGCCCCGCGGAAGGGAACATGTCGACGCGCCAACCGAAGCCGCGCAGCGGTCCCGTGGGATTGGCGGCCGCATACTGCTTGATCGCATTGAGCGCTCCGTCCACAGAGTCGTATTGCAGGTCGACTCCTGAGGTAAAGAAAGCGCCGAGAAACGGGTGCGTGTGTCCCTCGACAAATCCCGGCATCAGCATCTGGCCGTTCAGGTCAATCACCTGGGTCTTCGGCCCGATCAACGGCTGCACGGAGAGTGTCGAGCCAACGGCAATGATCTTGTCTCCGTTCACAGCAACAGCTTGAGCCCACGGCTGCCCCGTCGCCATGGTGTAGACGGCGGCGTTCACGAAGGCCACCGTCGCCAATCCGTCCTGCGAAGGCGTTGGCTGGTTTGAACTGGAGCACCCGGCGAGCATCGGAAGACCCATGCTCGCCACGCCTGCGGCGCCTGCAAACGCTAACGCACTTCCAAGAAACTGTCTTCGTCCCAGCTTGGCATTAGCAGCACGACGGTTCTCGGCCATGATCTTGCCCAGACCGTCCGACAGGGTACACGCGACACACATAGAAATCTCCTTTTGATGGAAAACACTTCACTGACTCGCTTTCACACCCACGCTTCGGCACGGCGGAGTGAGCGGCGGCATGCATTGGCTGTTGAGCAAGAATAAGAGGCGACGCAAGGTGCTGCTATCCCTCTTCTGATCAGCAGTAAGCCCCTAAAGTTGTAGCCTTCGCCTCAGGCGCTGGGTGTCGTCCGCTGCGGCTTTTCAGGAATGCCATTGAGCAAGCGGCTGGAAGCAACGGTGGATCACTACGCGTTCCTGGTGCGCGAACTGGGCATGTGAGCGGCAAGCCCTGACGCGGATGTACTGCCGGACGGGCCCACTGCGCGTGGGACGGTCGCTTCGTGACGTGTATACCGGTCTTGACCACATCTGCTGCCAGGACCTCCCGTTGGTCGGGATCAAGAGTGGATTACGTTGTCTTTCGAGCTTCGAGAGGTGACGTTGCGTATACCCCGGAATCCGCAAACGATCGGGACTAATGTAGTATTTGAATCCGGCATCAACTCTGCGACGTCCTATGAATGTTGTGGAAAGGTTGCTTGTGAAGCAGACAATTTCCAAAGTTTCTGTCGCCCAGGTTTCTGTCGCCCAGGTTTCTGCCGCCCCGGTTGCTATCGCACAGGTTGCTATAGCTTTGCTGCTCGCATTCGCTCCTGCCGTGGCATCTGCGCGGACCAAGGGCCCCTCGGCCCATATGCGGCCGCAGCTGTTCCATGACCGAAGCCCGAAGCCCCATGGACACCCGTCGCCTCCGCATCACGCGTAGAGTCCAGGGCCCCGATCCCGACCAACGGGAGGGCCTATGCAGCCGGCTGTAGCGGAGACCGGTATACACCCCACCACGTAGCCGCCCTCCGCGCAGCAGGCCCATCCGGCAGGACCCTTCTCAATCAGCGTCGATACAGAGCCGTCCTCACCCCAGCCACTTCGGATTCGCGGCAGTCCCATCGAAGTGCGGCGTCGTCTTGAACAGCTCATACTTGCCCTCGCTCGCCGCCACCTTCGTGCGGTCCAGCAGGCTGCTCACCTCCGCCTGCGTCATCGGCTTGAACGTCCGCGCCGCCTCGACCGCCTGCTCCAGCACCGGCATCGTATCGATCCCGGTAATCACCACGGAGACTGGCTGCGTCAGCCCATAGTGCAGCGCCTCCATCGGTTGCACCGTACCGCTCGTCAGGATAGCGTGGTCGCCGAACGTCTTCATCGCCAGCACGCCAATCCCCTGTCGCAGCGCCACCGGCATCACCTCATGCGTAAACGAGCGAAAGTGTGCGTCCATCACATTCACCGGCATCTGCACCGTATCGAAGTGGAAGTTATGCTTCTGTGCCATCTCCAGCATGCGCAGATGGACGGCAGGGTCTTTGTGCCCGGTAAACCCGATATAGCGAATCTTCCCCGCCTTGCGCGCCGCCACCGCCGCCTCCAGCGCACCTCCCGCGGCAAAGATCCGGTCAGGATCCTCCATCCGGATCACCTCATGAAACTGCACCAGATCGATCATGTCGGTCTGCAGCCTTCCCAGCGATTGCTCCAGCTGCTTCGTATACGCATCCGCCGTGCGGCCATCCATCTTCGTCATCAGGAAGACCTTCTGCCGGTAGCCATTGCGCATCGCCTGCCCCATCCGCACCTCGGAGAGGCCGCCGTTATAGTCCCAGCAGTTGTCCATAAAGGTGATCCCGCGATCCACACCCGCCCGGATCAGCCGAACGCTCTCCTCCGGATCCTTCTGCATTCCGATATGCGCTCCTCCCATACCGATGGCCGACACCATCTCGCCCGTCGTGCCGAGCTGCCGATAGATCATCCCGGACACCTGCGGACGGGTCGTCGTCGCCGGCGATATGGCTGAACCTGCCGCCTGCGCCATAGCGGCCCCGTTCGAAGTTGCCGCACTGGTCGCCAAAGCCGCTCCCGCTACCGTGGCAGACTTCAAAAAATCTCTCCGTTCCATACGCTCTCCTCTCGCCGTCTCAGGTGCCTGTTCTCCTCCAACCACAACCGCCCTTCAACATAAGATGCGACTATCCCGACCAACGGGAGGGCCCGCGCAGCAGATGCAATCAAGACAAGGTATACAAGTCACGAAGTGGCCGCCCCACGCGCAGCGGGCCCGTCCGGCAGGACATTTTTTCAGAATCGCCACCTACCGCCAATACGCCGCAATCGCCGCCTGTTGCACCTGCTTCAGCGGCACCGAATGAAGCCCTGCGGCAGCACGGCAGTCCTCATACTCCGGCGCCGCGTTCATCACCTCGCCCCCCAGCGAACCCACCTTCATCCGTATCTCGCCATACTGCGTCTCGACAGCCGTGTAGCTCCGCTCCAGACACGCCCGCCGGTCCTGCCGTATGCGAATCCCCAGCGTACTGGTCTCGCGCAACATCAGCCGCTGCAGCGCCTCGCTCTCCGACGGATTGCACAGGATCGTCAGCAGCGTACCCGGCCGCCCCTTCTTCATCACCACCGGCGTCAGCATCACGTCCAGCGCACCCTGCGCCAGCGCCATCTCCGCCACATACGCGAGCACCTGCGGCGACAGATCGTCCAGCGCCGTCTCAAGCACCGTAACCGTCTGCTCTCCAGCATCATGGTGCCGATGCCCATTCCCAGGTCTCTCTCCCGAACTCGCCGGGTCTGCCGAATGCGCAGAATGACCCGCAACACGCACCGGCATCGTACCAGCCGCAGTCCTCGCCGCATCCGACCTTTCGCCTACGCTCACCCGCAGCGCATTCGGAAATCCCTTCGGATTCCGCGTACCCGCTCCATAGCCCACCCGCTCCACCTGCATCGGCGGCTGCGCACCGAACACAGGCCCCAGCACACGCAGCAGCGCCGCACCCGTCGGCGTCACCAGCTCCTTCTGCACATGCGCCGAGTAGGTCGGCACACCCCGCAGCAGATCGGCCGTCGCCGGCGCGGGCACAGGAAACGTCCCGTGCGCGCACTCCACCATCCCTCCGCCCACATTCACCGGCGAGCAATACCACGCGCCCACATTCAAATGATGAATTCCCGCGCTCGACGCCACGATATCGACGATCGCGTCCACCGCGCCCACCTCGTGGAAGTGAATCGCCTCCACCGGCACATTATGGATCTTCGCCTCCGCCCGCCCCAGATGCTCGAACGCTGCAATCGCTGTTCGCTTCACCCGCTCCTCCAGCGGAGCACTCTGGATCAACTCACGAATCACCGTCAACGAACGCCCATGAACATGAACATGGCCGCCCGCGTCCGTGTGCCCATGCCTCTCCTCATGCATGTGCGGCTCGTGCTCGTGACTGTGCTCGTGACTGTGATCCTGACTGGGCGCATGACCATGTTCGCGATCGTGCGCATTGTCGGCTTCGTGCGCATGGCCAGCTTCATGCCCATGCCGCGCCTTGGATCGCACACCTTCCAAACCGCCATCCGCAAGCCGCCCACCTTCGAGCACATGTACCTTCGTGCACGAGATGCCGCTCCGGTCCACCGTCTCGATCCTCAACTCCGCGCCCAGCTTCAGCGCCCCAACCGCATCCTGCAGCACCTTCGGCGGAACCCCAGCATCGATCATGGCCCCGAGAAACATATCCCCGGACATACCGGCGAAGCAGTCAAGATAAGCAAGTCGCATGGCACAATTCTTTCATGGTGGAGTGTCTGCCGGTGTTCTCTATCCCGTAGGATGCAACTGCGAAGCCGCTGTTGTGAACCAACCGGAACGCGGCATCCGGCCCACCCCTTTGCGAACCTTGGAAGAACCAGGCCCACATGCAATGATGAGGAAGCAGAGGGGCGGGACGGTCTCGCTCGTCTTCAAGATCCACCAGGGGAGTACCGATGTCCACCGACGTATCGCGGCCCAGCCTGAACTACTTCCGATACCTCGTCGTCGCCATCCTCACCCTCGCCTCCATCGGCATCGTCGCTTCCACCCTCCACTGGCCGCTCACCAAAGACGCCCAGGTCATCCACTACATCAACTTCCTCATGGACCACGGCTTCGCGCCCTACCGCAACATCACCGACATGAACATGCCCGGAGCCTACCTGATCGAAGGCTGGGGCATGCATCTCTTCGGCGGCAGCGACCTGGCCTGGCGCATCTACGACTTCGCGCTCATGGGCCTGCTCGGCGTCGCCATGGTCGTCATCGCGCTGCCCTACGACTGGGTCGCCGGCCTCTTCGCCGCGGTCCTCTTCGCCCTTGTCCACTCCGCCGACGGCCCCGGCAATACCGGCGAACGCGATGAAGTCATGGCCGTCCTGATTGCCCTCGGATACGCCTTCCTGTTCCAAGCCGTACGCCGCAAAAAACCCTGGCTCATGGTCCTCTTCGGCCTCAGCCTCGGCATGGCAAGCTCCGTGAAACCCACCGTCGCCCCCCTCGGCGTCGTCCTCCTCGTCATCGTCTGGTGGACCCTCAGGAGACGAAGTGAACCCACAGCACCCTACATATGGAGCGGCCTCGCAGGCGCAGCCATCGCCTCCGCCATCGTCTTCACCTTCCTCCTCCGCCACAACGCCACCGCTGCCTTCTTCGAGATCAGCCGCCGCCTCACCCCCTACTACGCCAGCCTCAACCACACGCCGCTCGCGAGCATGGTCAGGACCAGCCTCTCTCCACCCGTCCTGGTCCTCCTTCCCTTCGCCCTCGCCGTCGCCTTCGTCCACCGCCAATGGACGAACTGGGAGCGCTCAGCCCTGCTCCTCGGCGTAGCATTCGGAGCCTTCTCCTACTTCGTGCAGCGCAAGGGCTATACCCACCACCGCTACACCCTCGTCGCCTTCATGCTGCTTTGGATTGCCATCGAACTCACCCTGGCCATGCGCCGGCAGGGCTGGCTCCAAGCGGTCGGATTCGCCGGAATCACCGTCGGCGCGCTGCTCGTCACGCCAGCCTACATGCTCCGCGTCCATCGCATCCACCCCTCGAACCACTACACCGAATCCGTCGAACACGACCTCGCCCATCTCGGCGCCGCCCGCCTGCAGCACAACGTTCAATGCCTCGACCTGATCGACGGCTGCCTCAACGCGCTCTACCACCTCCGCATCGTCCAGACCACCGGCTCCACCGGCGATCTCCTCTTCTTCACCCCCGTTCCCAGCCCCGTCGCCGAATACTACAAGCAGCAGTTCTGGGACGACATCCTCAGGAACCCGCCCGCCGTAATGGTCGTCAGCAACGAGTGGTGGAACGACGCCGACAGCTTCGACAAGCTCAAACGCTGGCCCCAGTTCAACGCCTACCTCGCGCAGAACTACACCCTCGCCGTCTCGCGCAACTTCCCGACCGAAGAGAACCACGCCTACCGCATCTACATCCGCAACGGCGCAGCCCTTCCGCCACTCCCCCAAAACGCCGCGGAGTAGAGCCTGGCCCTTGCTGTTGTCTCCCAGACAGGTCCCGGCTTCGGGCTTCGGGCTTCATCCCGACCAACGGGAGGGCCTGTACAGCAGATGGTGTAAAGACCGGTAAACAAGTCACGAAGTGACCGCCCCACACGCAGTGGGCCCGTCCGGCAGGACAGAGGGCTTCTAGGCGAGTTTAGCCGCCGTCTGCTCCCATTCAATCACGCTGTCGATGCCCTGTTCGCGTGTAGTCGCCGGGAACCACTCAAGCAAACGCCCCGCTTTGGCATTGTCAGCCACGAAGAACTTCTGGTCGCTCTGCCGCCAGGGGAGCTGCCGGTAGTTCAGCCTGATCGCGAGTTTAGCTTCGAGCATCGCGAAGAGTTCCAGCAGGGACATGCTGTTCTCGATGCCGCCCCCGATATTGAACGCCTGCCCGCGCGCCTGCTGCAGATGGTCGAAGGCGGCCACATAACACCGGACCGCGTCCGAGACATGGAGCAGATCGCGAACCTGTTTACCGTCGCCAGAGATGGTGAAGGGCTCGCGGGAGGGATTCGCCTTGAATTCGAGCGCCTGGCGGACAAACCAGCCCACCCAGCCCTGGTCGTAGGTGGCGAACTGGCGGCCGCCGTAGATGGTGGAGTGGCGGAAGACGACCGTGTTCAGGCCGAAGCCGCGGGCGTAGTCCAGCATGTACTGGTCGGCCGCGCCTTTCGAACAGCCGTACGGGGTGTGAAACTCGATTGCGACCGATTCGTCCACGCCCGAAGCATGGGTGCGGGGCTCGTAGCGAGTGGGGGTCTCAACCAGGTCGAGATGGTCCAGATTGCCGTAGACCTTGTTGCTGGAGGCGTACACAATGCCCGCCGCGGGGCAGTGCTGGCGGACGGCTTCGAGTACGTTGATCGAGCCGAGTACGTTGATCTCGAAGTCGTTGCGCGGGTTCTGCATCGAGGTGGTCATGGCGACCTGCCCGGCGAGGTGGAAGATCACGTCAGGCCGCAGCGTGCGGACCAGGCGGTCGACATCCGAGAGGTTGCGGATATCGCCGTGCAGGAAGGCAAGCTCCTGATCGCCGCCGCGCGCATCGGGTTTGCTGTTCGCGCTGTCGAGCGTGCGGAGCCACGCCAGATTGGCAGACGCGCCGTGCCGCGAGAGGTTATCGAAGACGGTAACCTTCCCGCCTTTGGCCATCAGGTAGGCGGCAAGATTGCTTCCGACGAAGCCGCATCCACCGGTTATCAGGCAGTTCATTTGGTCTCCGATTCGCGACGCGCCGCGAGGGCGAATTTGCGCAGTTTCTGCAAGGTCTTCAGGTAGCCGAAGGCAAATTGGACGAGCTTGCGTTTGCTCTCACCGGCCTTGCGGCGGGCAAAGGTAACCGGTACTTCGCCGACCGTGGCAGGGGGTTTGCGAGAGACCGCTTTGATCAGAATCTCCTCCAGAATATCGAAGTCGTTGGACTCCAGGCGGAGCGGCTGCAGAATCCCGGCGCGGTACAGGCGAAAGCTGTTGGTGACGTCCTTGGCGTGGATGTTGAAGGCCAGCCGGAACGTCAGGTTGACCATGTAGGACATCGCAATCAAGATGGCGGGATTTTCGGTATGCCCGCCCCGCGCATAGCGGGAGCCGATCACGATATCCCACGTGTCGCGTTTGGCCCACATGGACGCGAAGTATTCAGGGCTGTGCGAGCCGTCGGCGTCCATAAAGAGGATGTGCCGTCCACGAGCCTCGGCAATGCCCGTGCGCACGGCATCGCCATACTGGTTGCCGCCATAGCGGTGAATGTGGCGGACGCCGCTCAACCGGCAGACCTCGGCAGTGTCGTCCAACGGCTCCTGGGTGTCGACGATCAGGACTTCGCTTGATGCGGTCAGGGCCTCGGCGGCCGCTTTGATCGTGGGCAGCAGGTCGCGCAGGCTCTCGGCTTCAAGATACGCGGGCAGCACGACGCTCAGGTCGATCGGGCTCGCGGAAGTGGCGCTCGGCTGTAAGTGCTCGCTCGGTGGGGTCATTGGAGTTGTCTGGGCTCACGCACAACAAGGTTGGGGTATTGGGTTTGGGCGAGCTGCCAGACCGCGTAGGCGAGATTGGTCCTGGGCTGCCATCCGAAGTCGCGGGCCCGGCTGATATTCGCGACCAGATGCATCGGCTCGTAGGGATGGAAGGGCATCTGGCCGAAGTGTATCTCAACCTCCAGGCCGAGCTGCCGGCACACGTCCTCGACGATCGAACGCAGAGCCAGGGAGCGCCCGCTGCCGATATTGAAGACGTTCCTGCAGGGGGTATCGCCTGCCTCCAGGATCAGCCGCACAGCGGCAGCCACGTCCTCGACGGCACAGAAATCGCGAAGCTGCGTTCCGGCGGACATATTCAGAGGCCGTCCTTCCAAAGCCGCGCGGAGCAGCGATGGAAAGAGCCGGTCGCCGCCGTCGTGCAGCCCGGTAAAGGAGAACGGCCGCACCACGGTAAGGTGCCGTTTCAGGCGGTCGGCTCCGGCGCGCAGCAGGCAGTCGGCCGCGGCCTTGCTGGCCCCGTACGGGTGCAGCGTGTCGATGGGATCGTCCTCGTGGTAGGTGCGGGCCTGTTCGCGGTAGACCAGGCCGGTGCTGATGTGGACAAAATGGCAGTCCCGGACCTCGCACGAAGCCTGAAACAGGCGATTGGTCGATTGAACGTTCAGCTCGATCAACTCGAACCAGTCGATCCCCGACGGCCGAACCCCGCTGGCCGCGCAATGAACAATAGCATTCGGGCGGATGTCGAGCACGCACTGCCGCAGAGCTACCGCGTCGAACATATCCGCTTGAACAATCCGGACGTTCCCGCAGTCTGCGAACAGCGCCTGATCGGGGCTGCGCATCAGCAGAAAAAGCTGCGTCCCGGGGTGGGTGGCAGCAAGGTGCCGGACGACGTTGTAGCCGAGAGTGCCCGACGCTCCGGTGAGCAGAACCTTAGAGAGATGCGGACGAGTCATATCGTGGCTGGTCAACTCTCCGGAGAAGGATTTTAGACCGATCAAAACGAAGTGCAACGCGCCTGAACTTCCCACTTGCAATCTCGTGCGACCAGAAGCCGCGCCACATGTGACTTCCCCTGCCGCGCCGGATTGAAGGTACAGTCTAGCCGAACCCGCCCGTTCCGGATATACAGTTCGTCCCCATGGCACTTCGGTATGATCGAAAACACGGCACGAAAGCCGCGCGCGCCTGAAGATAAGCCTGAAGATAATATAGGTGGATGTTCCCGGCCACCTCAGACCGTCTCAGGGCCGCGTATCAGGCCGGCAAAACCCTGCAGGCGAACACGTCATCCCGCTTCGATTCATCCGAAAGGAACATCACAGCATGAAAGCAGTCATTCTCGCCGGCGGCCTCGGCACACGTATTTCGGAGGAGACCGCCCTCCGGCCCAAGCCCATGGTCGAGATCGGCGGCCGGCCCATCCTCTGGCACATCCTCAAGATCTACTCGCAGCACGGAATCAACGACTTCATCATCTGCTGCGGCTACAAGGGCTACGTCATCAAGGAGTTCTTCGCGAACTACTTCCTCCACACCTCGGACGTAACCTTCGACATGTCAGGCGATAAGACGACCGGCAACAAGATGACGGTGCACAACTCCATCGCCGAACCCTGGCGCGTGACCCTCGTCGACACCGGTGAGTCCACCGGCACCGGCGGGCGGCTGCGGCGCATTCGCCAGCACCTGCCGCCCGATGAGCCCTTCTGCATGACCTACGGCGACGGGGTGGCCGACGTCGACATCACCGCTTCGATCGCCTTCCACAAGGCGCACGGCAAGCTCGCCACGCTCACCAGCGTGCAGCCGCTCGCACGTTTCGGCGCACTTGGCCTGAAGGACACACAGATCTACTCCTTCCAGGAGAAGCCGTCCGACGAGGGCGGATGGATCAACGGCGGCTTCTTTGTGCTCGACCCCAAAGCCATCGACGCCGTGACCGACGACGCCCAGATGTTCGAGCGCGAGCCCATCGAGGCGCTCGTCGCCCAAAGAGAGGTCCACGCCTTCTTCCATCACGGCTTCTGGCAGGCCATGGATACGCTGCGCGACAAGCAGCACCTCGAAGAGCTGTGGAGCACGGGAAAGGCGCCATGGAAGACCTGGTAGCACCCACCACGTCTTGGCGCGGACGGCGCGTCTTCCTCACCGGCCATACCGGCTTCAAAGGCGGATGGATGGCCCTCTGGCTCTCCTGGCTGGGAGCCGACGTGCGCGGCTATGCGCTCGATCCCGAGACCACGCCCAGCCTCTTCTTCGCCGCCGGCATTCATGCCCTGGTCGACGACGTCCGCGGAGACATCCGCGATACCGCCCGGCTCGAGCGGGCCATGCAGGAGTTCCGCCCGGAGGTGGTCTTCCACATGGCCGCCCAGCCGCTCGTGCGCTACTCCTATCAGGACCCCATCGGCACCTTCGAGACCAACGTGATAGGCACCGCGCGGGTGCTCGACGCCGTTCGCCGAACCCCGTCCGTGCGCGCCGTCGTCTCCGTCACGACCGACAAGTGCTACGAGAATAAGGAGTGGATCTGGCCATACCGGGAGACCGATCCCCTGGGCGGCTATGACCCCTATTCCGCTTCGAAAGCATGCGCCGAAATCGTTTCGGCCAGCTTCCGGCAGTCGTTCTTCCCGGTCGGGAACTTACGTCAGCCCGGCAGCCACGCTGGAATTCACGACGTAGCTGTGGCCACCGCCCGGGCAGGCAATGTCATCGGAGGCGGCGACTGGTCGACCGACCGGCTCATCCCCGATCTCGTGCGTGGATTCCTCTCCGGCCAACCCGTGCCCATCCGGCGGCCCCATTCGATTCGGCCCTGGCAGCATGTTCTGGAGCCGCTGAAGGGGTATATGACCCTGGCCGAAAAGCTGCTTACGCCCGGACCCGCGGCCGCCCGGTTTGCCACGGCCTACAACTTCGGCCCCACCGAAGACGACGCGCGCCCGGTCGAGTGGATCGCCGACAGGATGACCCGTTTCTGGGGCGGCGGCGCATCCTGGGTGCTCGATGAGGACCCCAACAGTCCGCATGAGGCCACATACCTCAAGCTGGATGCCTCGCGCGCCCGCAACGACCTCGCGTGGACCCCGAAGCTGCGGCTGGAAACCGCGCTCGAGTGGCTCGTAGCGTGGTATCGCAACTGGCAGAGCTCGCCGGACTCCGTTCAGGACTTCACCTTGTCCCAGATCGCCGCCTATCATGCCTTGTCGGAAAAGAAAGAGACCCGGAAGCAAGTGACCGGCAGCAAGCAGGCATAAGGTCAGCCGGTAAACTTCCCTCAGCCACGGCGAAGGTCAACCTTCTGCCCGCTCATCGACATTCCGTTTGCCTTGTCTTTGTATGCTGCTGCTAGACTTTACGGAACGAGACAGGTTGCCCTCGAAAGGCTTGGCGCCACGAACCACGAGATTCCAGAACAATTCCAAGGAGAAGGAATGAACACCAAAGAACGCAAGATGCTCGACCTGCTGAAAAAAGGCAAGGACGAATTTGGCTATGTCGCCGTGAAGGCGGAGTTCGAGGCTGAGGGAACACGTGTCGATGAACTGCTTCGGCTGGTCGAGATCTGCCGCAAGGCGGGCCTGAAGTTCGGCCTGAAGATCGGCGGCTGCGAGGCCATGCGCGACCTCATCGAAAGCAAGCAGATCGGCGTGGATTACATCATCGCTCCCATGATCGAGAGCACCTACGCGCTTTCGAAGTTCGCCGACGCCGTGGGCAAGGTCTACTCCAAGGAAGAGCAGGACGAGACCGACTTCCTCTTCAATCTGGAGACAATCAACGCCTTCAACCAGCTTGAGGCCATGGCGGATGCGACGAAGAAGGCCCCCGAGCTAGCTGGAATCGTCTTCGGGCGGGTCGACTTCTCCATGTCCGCGGGGCTTGGACGCGAGGCGATCAACGGCAAAGAAGTCACCGACTACGTGCTCAAGACGGCCGCCGCCTGCAAGGCGCGCGGGCTCGACCTGGTCGTCGGCGGAGGCGTCTCCAGCGACTCCATCAAGGTGCTGCGCGAGATGCTCGGCGTTCACCTCACGCGCTTCGAGACCCGCAAGGTCATCTTCGATGCCAGGGCGGCCAACGAACAGCATATCGACCAGGGACTTCTGAATGCCGTTCACTTCGAGCTTCTGTGGCTGCTCAACAAGCGCGATTACTACGGCCAGATTCAGCAGGAGGACGCCAAGCGCATCGACATGCTGGAGGAGCGCTGGGCGGTTCTGAACCGCTAATGCGCCTCACGCCAGAGGCTTCACCGGGCAACAGGCGCGGAACGGGCGTATCGGGCAAGCGTGTATCGGTAGTCTTCGATCTCGATGGCACCCTGATCGACTCCTGCCCCGGTATCGGCGCCTCGCTTTCGGCCGCATTTCGCGCTGCCGGCAGAACCATGCCTGCAGCCGACCTGCGCGCCGTGGTGGGGCCGCCCATACGCATCATCGCGACCCGGCTGGAGGCAACCCTCACCGAAGCGGAGCTGGCCCAGATCGAACTGACTTATCGGGCCGGATATGACACAGACGGCTGGCGCGAGACGGTCCTGTTCGAGGGCGTTCTCGAAACCCTCCATGCGCTGCAACGCGCCGCTACGCCCATGTATATCGTCACCAACAAGCCCCGCATTCCGACCGAAAAGATTCTCGAACACCTCGGCCTTACCGCGATCTTCAAAGAGATCGTCACGCGAGACTCCCGGACGCCCGGTTACGCCAGCAAGTCCGAGATGCTCGCCAGCCTCATCGAGCGCCGTTCGCTCGACCGGCAATCGACAGTCATGGTAGGCGACACCGTAGAAGACGGCGAGGCGGCAGCAGCCAACGGCCTGCGCTTCATCTATGCCACCTACGGCTATGGCGCGGTACAGGCGCCCGAGTGTGCAATGCAGGCCTTTGCGGAGCTTTCCATGCATCTCGACAACTACGATTCCAGGCAGAAGAACAGGACCCTATCCGCATGAAATACAGCGATCAACTGGCAACCTGGCTTTCGGAGCTGGGCTATACGCATTGTTTTTTTGTCGCGGGCGGCAACATCATGCACCTGCTGGAGAGCTGCAGCCGCACCATGACCTGCATCCCGGTCATTCACGAAGTCGCGGGCGGCATCGCCGCGGAGTACTTCAACCAGGTCTCGCCGACCGGACGCGCCTTCGCCCTCGTCACCGCCGGCCCCGGGCTGACCAACATCGTTACCGCCATGGCGGGCGCATACCTCGAAAGCCGTGAGCTGCTGGTCATCGGCGGCCAGGTCAAGGTGGCCGATCTCGCGCGCGGACAGGTCAGGCAGCGCGGCATCCAGGAGATCGACGGCGTCAGCATCGCGCGTCCGGTCACCGTCACCTCGGAGCTGATCGAGAGGGTTCTCGACCGGCAGGAGTTTTCGCGGCTGGCTGAATCAGGCAGCCACGGACGCAAGGGCCCGGTGTTCCTCGAAATTCCGCTCGACATCCAGGGCGCGGTCACCGAGCCTGAGAAGCTCAATGCCACACCGCTCTACCGTCCCCAGGCCGGCGACGTCTTTCAGCCCGTGCCGCAGCCCGTGCTCGACGATGTGGTATCCCGCCTCAAGAAAGCGAAGCGGCCTGTACTGCTGCTGGGCGGCGGAATCGATCGCGCCACCAGCGAACGCGTTCTGGACAGCCTCGCCTCCACCGGCATACCCGTCATGGTGACCTGGAACGGCATCGACAGGGTGCCGGAGAACTTCCCGCTCTTCTTTGGCCGGCCCAACACCTGGGGCCAGCGCGCGGCCAACATCCTCATGCAGCAGGCGGATGTCCTGGTTGCGCTGGGCACGCGCCTGGGTCTCCAGCAGACCGGCTTCAACTGGCAGCAGTTCATTCCCATGGGCGAGGTCGTGCAGGTCGAATGCGATCCGGCGGAGCTGGCCAAGGGACACCCAAAGGTCGCGCTGCCCATCTGCGGCGACGCCAATCGCGTGCTCGACTATATCGCCGGTCAGACCGGCTACTCCGACTACAGCGAATGGGTCGAGTTCTGCCGCGGCGTCCGGTCCGCCATCCCGCCCAACGATCCCGCGAACAAGACCGGGCAGGAGTTCGTCTCGCCCTATGACTTCTGCCTCAAACTATCCGCCCTCTGTACCAGCGACGACGTCATCATTCCGTGCAGCAGCGGAAGCGCCAATACGGTTATGATGCAGACCTTCGAGGTCAAACGCGGGCAGCGGGTCTTCAACGACAAGGGGCTGGCCTCGATGGGGTACGGCCTCAGCGGGTCCATCGGCGCAGCCATCGCGGCCAACGGGCGGCGCACGTTCCTGGTCGAAGGCGATGGAGGCTTCATCCAGAATCTGCAGGAGCTTGGCACGGTTGCGGTCAACAAGCTGAACCTTAAAATCTTCGTCTTCGACGACAACGGATACGCCTCCATCCGCATGACCCAGAAGAACTACTTCGGCGGCCGATACGTCGGCTGCGACACCAATACCGGCCTGGGAATCCCGAAGTGGAAGCAGCTCTTCGCCGCCTACGACATGGACCTGCAGGAGCTGCGGCCGGGCTTCGAGAAGGACGCGGCCTTCCTCGCTGCGATCCATGCTCCGGGGCCCGCGGCCTTCCTGGTAAAGATCGATCCCGAGCAGACCTACTTCCCCAAGATCAGCAGCCGGGTCACCCCGTCGGGCAGCATGGAGTCGAATCCGCTGCACCTCATGACGCCGGACCTGGACGACGCCACTGCGGCGAAGGTCTTCCGTTACCTTGCGAAGTGAGGCTGCGGTGACGGCCAGGCGTATTCTTCCGCACGATCTCGACGAGGTCCTGCATGCTACGGCTCCGCTGTGGGAGCAGATGCGCGGGCAGCGGATCTTCATCACCGGCGGCACCGGCTTCTTCGGCTGCTGGCTGCTGGAGACCTTCTGCCACATCAACCGCCTTCTCGGCCTCAATGCCCGCGCTACTGTCCTCACGCGCTCGCCCGAGGCCTTCCAGGCCAAGGCCCCCCATATAACCTCGGACCCCAGCGTGACCCTCCACCACGGCGATGTACGCGATTTCTCCTTCCCCGACGGAGACTTCCGCTTCCTCATTCACGCCGCCACCGAGGCCAGCGCGCGCCAGGCAGCCGAGGCTCCCATGGAGATGCTGTCCACCATCCTCGCGGGTACCCAGCGGACGCTCGAGTTTGCGGCAGGGCATGGCTGCAGGCGGCTTCTCCTCACCAGCTCAGGCGCGGTCTACGGCAGGCAGCCCCCGAGCGTAACCCATCTGCCGGAGTCCTACACCGGCGCTCCCGATCCGCTCGACCCGGCCAGCGTCTACTCGGAGGGCAAACGCGCGTCCGAGCTCATGTGCGCCCTCTTCCACAAGACCACCGGCATCGAGTGCGCCATCGCCCGCTGCTGGGCCTTCTGCGGACCCCACCTGCCCCTCGACACCCACTTCGCCATCGGCAACTTCATCGGCGACGTACTCGCCGGGCGACCCATCCGCATCGGAGGCGATGGAACCCCGCGGCGCTCCTACCTCTACGGCTCCGACCTCGCCATCTGGCTCTGGACCATGCTCTTCCGCGCCCCCTCGCTGGTCCCGATCAACGTCGGCTCGGCCAGCGACGTATCCATCCTGGAGCTCGCCCAGGCCGTAGCCGCCGCCTTGGACCCCGCAACCGCGATCCACGTAGCCGGTACACCCGTGGCCGGAGCCCCTCCCGCCCGCTACGTTCCTTCCGTCGACCGGGCGAACTCCCTGCTCGGCCTCCAGCAGGCGGTAAACTTGCAGGAATCCATTCGCCGTACTGCCGCCTGGTACCGCAATCCAACGGAGGAACGATGAAGCTCATCAGCGTAGTCAGTCCCTGCTACAACGAAGAAGGCAACGTGGAGGCCCTCACCGACCGCGTCCGCGCCCTCTTCGCCGAAATCCCGCACTACCGCTACGAGCACATCATCATCGACAACCACTCCTCCGACAACACCGTCGAGATTCTTCGCGGCATCGCGGCCCGCGACCCCAACGTCAAGGTCATCGTCAACGCGCGAAACTTCGGCCACCTCCGTTCGCCCCAGCACGCCCTCATGGAGGCCCAGGGAGACGCCGTCGTCGTCCTCCTCTCCGACCTCCAGGACCCGCCCGAGCTCATCCTCGAATTCATCCGCGAGTGGGAGGCCGGCTACCCCATCGTCGTCGCCGTCAAAAGCACCAGCGACGAGAACGGCCTCATGTACCGCGTGCGCTCCGCCTACTACAAGACCGTCGCCCGCCTCACCGACGTCAAGGTGCTCGAACATTTCACCGGCTTCGGCCTCTACGACCGCAAGGTCATGGACATCCTCCGCAAGGACTTCCAGGACCCCTACCCCTACTTCCGCGGCCAGATCGCCGAGATCGGCTTCCCCCAGAAGATCATTCACTACCACCAGAAGCGGCGCACCCGCGGCATCACCAAAAACAACTTCTACACCCTCTACGACATCGCCATGCTCGGCATCACCAACCTCTCCAAGGTGCCGCTCCGCCTGGTCGTCTTCGGCGGTTTCGTCTGCGCCGCCCTCAGCCTCTTCGCCGGCTTCGTCTATCTCTTCGCCAAGCTCATCTTCTGGAACTCCTTCGAGATGGGCCTCGCCCCCACCATGATCGGCCTCTTCTTCCTCGGCTCCGTCCAGCTCATCGCCCTCGGCATCATCGGCGAGTACGTCGGCTCCATCCACACCATCGTCCAGGACCGCCCGCTCGTCACCGAAAAGGAACGCATCAACTTCTAGCCGCCGCCCGAACACCACAGGGGAGTGTCACCGATTGATCAAACGTCTTGCGCAGCACATCCCCTCCGGCCAGATGGTTCGCTACCTCGTCGTCGGCGCGTGGAACACCCTCTTCGGCTACGGCTGCTTCTTCCTCTTCGTCAAGCTCTTCCTGCGCCTCATGCCGTCCCAGCCCGCGCTGGCCGCCAGCATCGCCTCCGTCGTTTCCACCATCGTCAACATCACCGTCTCCTTCGCCGGTTACAAACTATTCGTCTTCAAGAGCAAGGGCAAGGTCCTGCACGAATACGCCCGCAGCTTCCTCGTCTATCTCCCCAGCCTCATCCTGAACGCCGTAGCCATCGCGCCCCTCACCGCCTTCCTGCGCCGCGTCATCCCCACCCACGCCGCACAGGCCCCCTACATCGCGGGAGCCATCCTGGCGTTCTTCACGGTCGTGGTCAGCTTCTTCGGCCACAAGCACATCTCCTTCCGAGACCGCCCCGCCGAGCCCTCGATCTAAACCCCGACCAACGGGAGGATCGACGCAGCCGATCTAATCCAGACCGGTACACGCGTCACGAAGTGACCGCACGAATCGGGGCCCCCGCAAACAGGTCTTAGTTTGTGGGGTGACTGAGCGCAGGAGGCCCGTCCGGCAGGACATCTCCACCCGCGAACGGATACCTAACCACCGCATACAACAGAACCGACAGCGCAACAGCCCTCACCTGCCCCGCAAACCGTATCTGGTACGTAAAAAACGCATCCATGGTGAACACGACAGCGAAACACACCATGCATGTCCTCAGTCCGGCAATAGAGCGGCTCCCCTGCCCCACTTTCACCACATACACGCACAGCAGCCCGAACGGTATCAGCAGATGCACCAGCGTGTAGTCGAACGACACCGGCGGCAGCAGCACCGCGCACACCGTCAGCGCGAGCACCTGGTTCAGCACCGGCAGCTTCCGGATCCGCATAAAATACAGCGCCACCCCTCCCACCGCGACCGCCACCATATACATCGTCAGATACTTCTTGAAGTCCGGAATCGCCGTACTGAACCTCATCCACCGCGCCACCCCCACGTGCCGGTACACGCTCCACGCCACCCGCGAATGCCGCACCATCGTCCCGGCAAACTTCGCCAACCCGAACAGCGAGTGATCGAACCCAATCTCGGTCCGCAGAAAAAGCTCCGCCCAGTGTTCCTTGAAGTACATCAGCCCCTGCGAGTCGTATCGCTGCGCCAGCCTCGCGCTCGGCCCCACAATCACCAGGCTCGCCACGTTCACCACCGCGGCCACCGCCAGCCCCCACACCACCTGCCGGTACTGCTTCTTCGAAAACAGCAGCGCGAGCAGGATGATCGGAAACAGCTTCATCGCGCCCGCCACGCCGATCAGCGAAGCTCCCAGCCACGGCCGCCCGTAGATCGCAGCCAGAATCCCGAACGCCAGAAACATCGCGACGATCCCTTCGATATTGGCGCGGTTGATCAGATACCCGATCGGCCAGTTCGTCAGCCCCACCGTCAGCACAAACGCCCCCGCAACCCAGGGCCGTATGCCCTCCCGCACCATCGCCCGCGCCAGCAGCCACCCGCACACCGCCAGCCACAGCACGAACACCCAGAGATACGCTCCCAGCGCATGACCCGGAATCGCATAGAACACCGCGAACGCCAGCGCCATCGGAGCCGGATACGTGAACGGATACCCCGCCGTACTCCAGAACTCCGGCGTCCCGAAGTGCGCAAACCTGCCCGCGAACACCGTAAAATCCCAGAACGGTTTATCCGCATGAAACAGCGGCAGGCCATAAGGATACGGAGCAAGCACCGCACTCGACCCGATCGTAAACCCCAGCGACAGCAAGGTCAGCACGACGAGCAGCACCCAGTACTCCCGCAGCAAGGTCGGCAGCTTCCGCCTCAAACTTTTCTGCAGCAGCACGTCCAAAGAATCGTCCCCTCTCGTCCAATCGCCTGAAACGAGCCTAGCAGAACCACGTTCACCACCCGGCAGACCGGCCAGACCCTGTTCTCAGACCAAATCGCTCTACGGTAGCAGGGGAGTACCGCTCGGTTCGGCTACGCTCTCAAACTGCTCGATCTGAACTTCGCCCTCGGGGAAGATGGCTTTCACCTGCAACTGGCCGCCCATCGCCTGGATAAAATTGCATAGCGTCGAGACGTACATATCTGCCCGCTTTTCCATCTTCGATACCGCGCCCTGGTTAATCTGGAGGGCCTTGGCGAGGTTGACTTGGGTCAGGTTCCGGGCTTCGCGGAGCTGGTGAAGCGTCATTACCCCCGCCGATTCGGTTACGCTCCGCTGAATCCGTTCCTCGGCTTCCGGCGAAAGCGGTTTGCGAACGTCTTTCCATTTGTGGGCCATCGGGTTCACTCTCCGATCTCGATCAGATGCTGAGCATAGATCGCTTCCGCGCGGCGGATCGCGTCAACGTACCAGTTCGCGTCGCCGCCGGTCTGTCGCCGCCCAGAATCAGGTAAGGGGTTCCGGCGACGGTCGAATGCGAACAGAATGCGGTAGGGCTTGCCCTGATGCTGCACCCGAAGCTCTTTCATGTTCGGATACTTCGACCCAATCAGCGTGTCCACATAGGCCGTCCCTGCGTCGGACCGTTGTGCTCAAGCTTTGCCACCCCGCCGTTCACGCTCTCCCACTCCTCTTCATCCAGGGATTGATACCAGTCTAGAAACTCGTCGCTGACCTCAACCTCCCAAGCCATTGATCGAATATTTCCTAGAAGTAATATTTCGTCAAGGTGATGCCCTGCAAACCCATGACCTCGGCTTTAGGTAACCTCTGACCCAAATCCTGTCTTCTAGTCCGAGCCCCACGAACCTGTCAATTCGACCGAAGTGGAGAAACCCGCTGTTTTTCCCTCTAGTCCTTGTCTCTTCCCGTTCACAGATCTCAGCTCAATCCGAATCTCATCAACTTCAAAAGCCTCAATCGGAACTTCCTTAGCTCCGGAAATATGCTCGTCAACTCACATCGATACACCATTGAAGATCCTGCCCAACCTTGGTGTCCATTGGCGTCAATCCGCGGTCGAATCGCTTTCTGAATCGGCGGAGTGAAAGAACTACCGCCGCGTGCGCATCAGTATCCAGTCGGCACCGCCGAACTTCGTCCTCTGCACAACCTCCCACTTGCCTTGGTTGATAGAGTCCATGATGAGCCGATCGAGCGCACGATGTGGAATCGGACGGCCGCCATTGAAGACAGTCTCGTGCGCCTCCATCGTGTCTAAGCCGCGCTGGTAGATGATCCATTGCGGCGGCGCAGTCCTCAGCTCCCCGATCAAAGTGTCGATCGTCTGCTTGCTCGTTGTGTCGTACCAGGTCTGAACATAGCCGTGCCATGGAACTACATTGCAGAAGTAATTGGGATAAGGATTAGTGATCGAGAGAAGACTCTGGGGCGGCCCATCCTTGCTCAAGTCGGCGCAGATCGAACGCATGAACTGCAACTGGTCGCGTTCAATGTACATCGGCCCGTACAGCGGATGGCGATACCACTGCCGATCGACAAACAACGTTCGGTCCTCGAAGTGATGCCAATAATAGGGGTGCGCCGTCTTCGCAATCAAGGACGACACCACGATCATTCCCGCCATCGTTACATAAGCAGTCTTCCGCCACTTTGATTCGATGTAAGTCGGGAATGATATCGGGAGCAATAGAAGCAGCATCGCTATGGGCGGGTAAGCCTCCAGCAGTCCCAATCCGCCCGAGGTCAGCGCGCCCGCCATAATCTGGAGGAAAGGCATCAGCACCAGCACCTCTCGCGGATTCCAGCCTGCAGGCTTTGACCTGAAAATGGCGCGGAGAAGCCGCACCACAATCCAGACGCTGAGTGCAAAGCACAGCAGCGCTCCAAACGCCGCAAACGCTTCGTTAGGCTCTCCCCATTGAGACACCATAACGAATAGGGCAACCGTCACCAGCAGGAAGCCGATCACCACAGCCGTCCTGCCGATCCGCAGGCGTCCATCTGACCGCCTGAACGTCGGCAGTGCCACGATATAAATCGCGGTCAGCATCCACGTATAGACCGCGATGGCAATGATGCGCCGCCCGTGGAGTATCAGGTTGATAATCCTGAGCGGAAAAGTGAACGGAATATTGAGGATGTGGCCGGTGCCTCCCTTGATCGCAGCCGCCCGGACGATCGAGTTGATCGCCCAGTCGTGTACCGTGTCTCCCGTGAGTAGGATCACGCAGAGCATCGTCAGCGAGGCAGCGGCGCAGAAGACGAGAAGCGCCAGCAGTTTCTTGCTCCGGCTGTTCCATCTGCTTCGGACAAAAAACAGAAGTGCGAAGCCGCACCCCGCAAATAACGCGGCGCCCTCGTTCAGCCGTGTACCCGTCGACAGGCCGGAGAAAATGCCAAGCACAGTCGATACCGCGAAGACCTGCCGGAAGCTTATTTCCTCCTTCAGTCGGAGCAGCAGATAGATCGAGTAAATCTCGAAACAGTAGCAAGTGACGTGGTAGTCATCGAACCGGGAGTAGAAGGAAGTGATCGTCATCCCGAAGGCGCCGGCGATCAGGATCGCCTTCTGCCAGTCTTTCCAGCGGATAAACCCGCTGACCAGAAACAGCCCCGCACAATATGCGATCAGTTGGGCAATGGCCAGCGCCTTCGACGCGAGCCACCCTTTGCCTAGAAGCTCCTGTGTCCACACTGTCAACAAGACGAATAGTGGCTGCAGTGGTAGGTGCAAGTCCGCATAGAGCCGCTGGCCGCCGCGCATCAGGACCGCATACCAAAACCAGAGCCCATCGCCGACTGGTTGAATGTTCGCGGTAAAAGCCAAGCCAAAAAGAAAGCAAAGGAAGGTCGAAAGGAGTTGCCAGCGTCGTTCCCGGCTCAACTGCGTGATTGAATTCAACGAAGCCTCTATGGATTCCTGGGTATTTGACGACGATTAGAAAATCATACTTTACCGAAGAATCAAAACCGCCGACCGCTGCTGGACCCCGTGAGCATAGCGAGGTCAAAATGAGAAAGTTTGAAAAATAGTTCCCTTTTGTGGCGTACTTCCAGCCAGCGAAACGCAACCATACGAATGTCCACCCCATGTTCATGACTTGCACAAAATTCACCACGTTTCACCACCCAAAAAAAGCCAGTCCAACCCGCTATCACCGTACAATTTCCCAGCAAAACGAGCCATTCACCACGTCCAAAAAAAATCCGCCCAGGCGCGCAATAATCCGCCGCGAACAGACCGCCGGCCCAACCATCTAGTATCCTGAAATCACCTATGAGCGAACGTGCGGAGCAGTTGCGCAATCAGATTCTCGAGTTGACGGCGGAGTACCACGCAGCAGCCTTCCCGGCCAGGGAATTCGTCCCCGGAACCTCCACCGTCCCCGTCTCCGGCAAGGTCATCGGCCCAGACGACATCTGTTCCGTCGTCGATTCCGCCCTCGACGCCTGGTTCACCACCGGCCGCTTCGCCAAGGATTTCGAGCGAAAACTCGCCCGCTTCGTCGGCGTCCGCTCCGCAAGTCTCGTCAATTCAGGCTCTTCTGCGAACCTCGTCGCGCTCAGCGCACTCACCTCCCCCAAGCTCGGCGAGCGCGCCCTCAAGCCCGGCGACGAGGTCATCACCGTAGCCGCTGGCTTCCCCACCACCGTCAACCCCATCTTCCAGAACCGCCTCGTCCCCGTCTTCCTCGACGTCACCCTGCCCACCTACGAGATCGACGTCACCCGCCTCGAAGAGGCCTACAGCCCCCGCGTCAAGGCCGTCATGATCGCCCACACCCTCGGCAACGTATTCAATCTAGAGGCGATAACCGCATTCTGCAAAAAGTACAACCTCTGGCTCGTAGAAGATTGCTGCGACGCTCTCGGCTCCACCTACAAGGGACAGAAGGTAGGCACCTTCGGCGACATCGCCACCGTCAGCTTCTACCCCGCCCACCACATCACCATGGGCGAAGGCGGCGCCGTCCTCACCGACAAACCCGCCCTCCAGGTCCTCATCGACAGCTTCCGGGACTGGGGCCGCGACTGCTGGTGCGAGCCCGGCGTCGACAACACCTGCGGCAAGCGCTTCGAGTGGCAACTAGGCACGTTACCCTGCGGATACGACCACAAATACACCTACTCGCACGTCGGCTACAACCTCAAAGCCACCGACATGCAGGCCGCCCTGGGAGTCTCCCAGATCGCTAAGTTGCCTGATTTCATAGCGCGACGCAAAGAAAACTTCGCCTACCTCAAGGCCGCGCTCAAGCCTCTCGAAGAATTCCTCGTCCTCCCGGTAGCCGGCAAAGACTCCGACCCGAGCTGGTTCGGCTTCCCCATCGCCGTCAAACCGGACGCACCCTTCACCCGCGATCAGTTGACCCGGCACCTCGAAGCCAACAAGATCGGCACCCGCCTGGTCTTCGCCGGCAACCTCCTCCGCCAGCCCGCCTACGAAGGCTATGCCCACCGCGTCGTCGGAACCCTCACCAACACCGACTACGTCATGAACCACGTCTTCTGGATCGGCGTCTTCCCCGGCCTCACCCCCCCCATGCTCGACTTCATCGCGCAATCCATGACCCAGTTCGCCGCCACCGCCAAGACCGGCCTCCAGGTCGTATGACCTTTATGCCTTTGCTTTCTTGCCTTTATCCGCCGTGACCGCATTGCGGCTGAACACTGGATAAAGCAGCGGCAGGATGTACAGCGTAAGAACAGTCGCCGTCATCAAGCCACCGATGACCACCGTCGCCAGCGGCCGCTCGATCTCCGCCCCGCGCGAAGTTGCAAGCGCCATAGGGATAAAACCCAGGCTGGCGACCAGAGCCGTAATCAGGACGGGGCGAAGCCGGTCGGACGCCCCCTCCCGCACCGCCTCATCCATCTCCTTGCCATCCTTCCGCAGCGAGTTAATGTGGCTCACCATCACCACCCCGTTCAGCACAGCCACGCCAAACAGCGCGATAAACCCAACGCACGCGGACAGATTCAGGTTGATGCCGCGCAGCCATAAAGCCGCGATGCCTCCCACCAACGCCAGCGGAACGATGCAGAGAATCAGAAACATCTGCCTGGCGTTGCGGAAGGTGGCGTAGAGAAGCGCGGCAATGATCAGCAGCGACACAGGGAAGACGATCAACAGCCGCTGCTGCGAGCGCTTCTGATTCTCGTACTGTCCGCCCCACTCCAGCCGGTAGCCGGGCGGAAGCGGCATCTTCTGTGCCACCGCAGCCTCCGCATCCTTGACGAAGCTGCCGAGGTCGCGGCCGGTGACATTGCTCATCACGGCCACCCGCCGGTGTGCCTGCTCGCGGTTGATGATGATCGGGCCGCGCACCGTGCGAATCTCGGCAAGCTGGTCCAATCGGACAAGCTCCCCCTGCGGCGTCTTGATCTGCAGCGACCGAAGCGCTTCCGGATCGTTACGCACAGCCGCCGGCAGCCGCACGGCAATAGGGAAGCGCTCTTCGCCGACGAGCATCTCTGAAATCTGCTTGCTGCCATAGAGAGACTCGATAATCTCCTGAATATCGGAGACATTGACTCCATAGCGGGCCGCGGCACGCCGGTCGATGCGGATCTGCAGCTCCTCCGCGCCGGAGATAACCTCCATCTGCGTCTCAGAGGCCCCCGGTACGGAAGAGATAATACGTTCGGCCTGATGCCCGAGCTGCTCCAGGGTATCGAGATCCTGACCGAAGATCTTCAGCGCAAGGTCACCCCGGGTGCCCGTGATGGTCTCGTCCATGCGCATCTGCATGGGCTGGGTAAACTCATAGGTCACACCGGGTATCTTCTCGAGTGCTTTCTCAAGGTCGTCCGAGAACTGCTGCTTCTTCTTCGCCGAGGCGTTCTGCATCTTGGGCGTGAAGGAGATATACGAGTCCGACTCATACTCGCCCATAGCCTCGGTGGCGAGATCGGGCCGACCGAGCTTGGTCACGATGCTTGCCACTCCCGGAGCGCTCTTGATGGTGCGTTCGATCTGGTTGCCGATGGCGATCGATTCAGTAAGCGATATGCCGGGTAGCCGCCTGGAGGTGACCACCATCGATCCTTCGTCGAGGGTCGGCATAAACTCCGTACCGATAAACTTAAGCGATCCAAGCGCAATCAGGACGAGCAGCAAGGCCGTGATAAGGATCGGCTTCTTGTGTCCGCCGGCCTTGTCGAGCGACCGTTTATACCTCCCGCGCAGCCGGACGAACCAGCTTTCCTTAGCATTGCCCTTCTCGCTCCCGTCAGCCTTGCTGCTTCCTTGCTGTTGATTCTCTGCGTTGCTGCGGATCTTATGCCGAAGAGCCACGGTGCACAGCGTGGGAACGACGAATAGAGCCAGCATCAGCGATCCCAATAGCGCCGAGACCACAGTGACGGCCATCGGCCGAAACATCCTTCCTTCCAGGCTCTGCAACGTCAGCACGGGCAGATACACCGAGATGATAATCAGTACGCCGAAGATGATGGGCCGTGCGACCTCATGCGCGGCCTCGCGTACGATCTCGGTCAGCGGTTTGTCCGACTCGCCATTATCCAGGCGATGCATGCAGTTCTCGACCATCACCACCGAACCGTCGACAATCGTGCCGAAGTCGATCGCGCCAAGGCTCATCAGGTTCACCGAGATGCCGAAGACGTCCATCCCGATGAAGCCGAAGAGCAGCGAGAGAGGAATCACAGACGCCACCACCAGGGCCGCGCGCCAGTCGCCAAGAAAGATCAGCAGGATCACAATGACCAGCGCCGCCGCCTCCAGCAGGTTCTTCTTCACCGTGTGCGTCGTCGCGTTGATCACGTCCGATTGGTCGTAAAACGGGATGATCTTCGCCCCATCGGGAAGCTTGAGATCGGCGATCTTCTGTTTGATCTCCTTGATGATCTTCTCGCCGTTTTCCCCACGCAGGATGATCACCATGCCCGAGACCGTCTCACCATGACCATCTTTCATCACCGCCCCGTGACGCGGCAGCGGTTCAGGTGCGATCTTCGAAACCTGCTTTAGCAGGACCGGCACGCCTCCAACCGTCGAGACGACAATATTGCCGAGATCGTCTTCGCTTTCAGCGCGGCCGAGTCCGCGAACGGTATATTGCTGCTCCGCATGCTCGATGTAGCTGCCGCCGAAGTTGGCATTGTTGTTCGTCACCGCGGCCACAACCTGGTGCAGCGTAAGGTCGTACCGGCGGAGCGATTCGGGATCGACCTCTATCGTGTACTGCTTGGTCAGGCCTCCCCACGAGTTGATCTCACTCACGCCGGGCACCGTGAGCAGGGCATAGCGAATCACCCAGTCATGCAGAGTCTTGATCTGCATCAGCGACATCTTCGGCGATGCAACGGTGTACTGGTAGACCTCGCCGAAAGCCGTGGACATGGGATTCATCTGCGCTCGAAGACCCGCCGGAATGCGGCTTTGAACCTGGTTCAGACGCTCCGCCACAAGCTGCCGCACGAGGTACTTGTTCATGGAATCATCGAAGATGATCGTCACCATGGACAGCTCCAGCTTCGAGACAGAGCGGACCATATTCAGCTTGGGCATACCCATCATCGAAGTCTCTATTGGAAAGGTGACAAGCTGTTCGACCTCGACCGGGGACATGCCCGGGCACTGAACCGTGACCACAACCTGATTGTTCGTCAGGTCCGGAAAGGCTTCGATAGGGAGCCGCAGCATAACCGTGATGCCGCCCGCGATGAGCACAATCAACGCAGCCACCAACAGCCAGCGGTTATCGAGAAAGAAGTCGAGGATTTTGCGCACGTCTATCCTTCACCCATGGTGCCTTTCAGCATCTCGGACTTCACCATGAAGGCTCCGTTGACCACGATGTGATCGTTGGGTCCCAGGCCATCGACGATCTCGGCCTTGCCCATCGAACGCGTCCCGACATTCACTGTCGCGGCCTTAAAGGTGGTACCGTCGCGCGTGACGAAGACCACCTTCATCCCGTTGATGTCCTGAAGCGCATCCTGCGGGACGAAGATGGCTACGCGCGTCTGAGGCTCCGCTATCTGCGCCGACGCAAACATCCC
The DNA here is from genome assembly GCA_965277265.1 of Edaphobacter sp. GTDB lineage: Bacteria > Acidobacteriota > Terriglobia > Terriglobales > Acidobacteriaceae > Edaphobacter. Next base: position 1,815,660 of record CBDICF010000003.1, on the reverse strand, counting down.
GGGACGAAGAACGGTGCCCGGATTGGGAACGACCACGCGTACCGGAACGGTCCTGGTCTGCGGATCGAGCACGTCGCCGATCATCGCAACTCTGCCTCGGAAGACCCGGTCCTGATAGCCCTGCAAAGTCACCTGCGCAGGCGCATTCCGGCGGACGAGGGCTACGTCCTGCTCATTGACTGCGGCCGTAATCCAGACGGTCGAGAGATTCGAGACCACGAAGGCGTCGAACCCGATATCCACAACTTGGCCGACCGTAACGTTGCGCGCAATCACAACCCCATCGATCGGCGACCGGATGGGGATCAACTCCTTGTCGTAGAGATTGTTCGGCGTCAGAGTCTCCGGCGAAACCTGGAGCAGCTCGGAGAGGTGCTCGCGCTCCATATGCACATTCGCCTCCGCGTCCACCAGCATCTTCTGTGCCTGTAGAAGCTCCTGATCGGAGCGCTGAGACTCTTCGAGCGAAGCGGCCTGAATGCTGTAGAGATGGTGATAACGATCCTGTGCCTGCTTTGCGAATACCACCGCTCCCCGTTGGCGGTCTACCGCCGCATACGCCTGTATCAGCGCTCCGACTGTTTCGTGGACCGTGTGGCTGTGCAGGTCGCCCAGAACCTGTCCGCGCCGCACCTGGGCGCCCGGCAGCACATTCACAGCGGTGATGCGGCCATCCGCGATTGCGCCAACATGCGACGTGTGTTGCTCATCCATCTGCACCTGGCCGGCGACAGACAAGACACGTGGAACCTGCTGCACGAACACAGAGGCAACCTGAATGCCTGCGCGCTGCTGGTCCTCGGCAGAGATTCTGACCACGTCATTGGCCTGAGCGCCACCTTTGGTGCTTGCGTCGGGCTTGCCCTGCGCAGATCCTCCTCCTTTTTTTTGACTGTCCTCCTTCCCGGGCTTGCTCCCATTGCCGCTGCTCTTGGAGCATCCGCTCAGCGCAACGGCGAAAAGGAAGACACAGGTCAACCGACGATTCACCTTCATGGACGCACCCCGTTTGCCAGTTCCAGCCGTAAGCCGCTCTGTTGAAACTCCGCGAGTGAGCGCAGCGCGGTCACCTCGACGTCGATGGCAGTTCGTTCCGCGTCGATATACCTCAACAAATCCGTTCCTCCGGTCTTGTATGCGTCACTCATGATCTCCAGGTTCTTCCGGGCGCGTGCGCGCATCTCCGGCAGCGTGTTCTTCACGATTTCGCTCTGGCGCGCATAGGCCTCCTCGGCGGCTTCCACATCTGCCCGCACGGAAACCTCGAGCTGTTGCAATTGATCGCGAGCCAGTTGCAGGTTGGCCTGTGCCCGCGCGATCTCTCCCTGGTTTCGGTTGCCGAAAGGAAGAGGGATCTGCAGACCTCCATAGGCCGTGTTGAAGCCGGAGTTGCGCTTGTACCCGCCGAGGAGGTCCAGGTCCGGAACTCCGATCGCCTTCTGCAGCTTGACCTCCGCCTGTGCTGCCGCGACCGCCTCGCGTGCTGCTGTCACATCTGCGCGAGAGGCTAGCACAATCGCGAGTGTCTGCGTCTGCACCGGGACAAGAGAGTCGAGCGCGCCCGTCAGTTGCACGTCGGCGGCCACTGGATGTCCCATCTGCCGCGCAAGCTCGACACGGGACAGGGCGGCATCCCGCCGCGCAGCTTCCAGGCTGATCATCAGCCGGTCGCGTTCGATCTGGATGCGCAGCAGATCGACTCCCCGCATGGCGCCCGCGTCGACCCGCTCCTTGTTATAGCGCACCATCTCGTCCACCGCCGTCATGTCGTCTTCGAGCAGCTTCGCGATCCGGGCGGTCGCCACGGCGGACCAGTACGCACCAGCCACACGCCCGGCGATCTGCTGCTCAAGCAACATGCGGTCCGCTTCGGTTCGGCGAAGATTGGCGTGGGCGACTTCGAGCCGCTTCGCCCGCTTCCGGTCCAGCTCAAAGGTCTGCCCCACATAGCCGTAATCTTCCGTGTTGTTCGGGAAATCGAAGTTGTCGGCCCAGGGCCTCAGATCCTCCGACTGCAGAAACAGCCGTGGATTGGGCCGCAGCCCTGCCTGGCGCGCCATACCTTGTGCCGCAGCCACCTCATCCTGCCCCTCGCGAGCCAACGGCCCTGTCTCCGCCTGTTCGATCGCATCATGAACGCTAAGTGTCGATTGCGCCAAACCCCTCTCGGCATTCGCAAGAAAACCGAGAATCGCAAGCCCCACCACGAAGCCCCATCCGCGCAAACTCCACACGAACATCGGCGCGGATGCCCGATCGAGGACGTCGCCGATCCTCGCCCGATGCCCACGATCGCGTTCTACCGCCATTGCCCTCCTCCCGTTCGATCAAGCGCAAGACTCAAAATCAATACAAGTTACGATGCAATCGCGCCGCTTGGGGGAGTGTCCCGGGTATGGGTGAGGCCCTTCCGCGGCTCATCGGCGACCCCGGCTCCGCGATAGGAGAGCGCGGCCTCCCGGGTTTGATCGGTGCTGGCATTATTGACGACAATGTCGGCGGCCACGCAACGTCGCGTCTGCTCAAGGATCGTCTCCAGACAGAGCGAAATACAGGCGTCTTCGTTGTAAGTCAGAATAACGAAGCTTAAGCGTATTGGAACGCATGGACTTATGCTGGTTGCAGGATCGTTCCACTCGAACCTTCAGAGCCGGCGGGTACTTGGTAACGCTAGGCCAGAGATGTGAATGGAGTATGACGCCTGTCTTGGAAAGGAATGCAATGGAAACGCAAAGAGGCACTGGTACAGGCACGAGTCCGCAAGGTCCGCAAAACTCGCACAATCCACAAGGCAACATACAGGCTGAAGTGACAGTCAAGCGCAATCGGATTCATCAGATGCTGGAGGAGCAGGGGTTAGACGCGATCCTCATCTCGCGCCACGAAAACATCGCGTGGATCTCGGCCGGGCTGGTGGACATACGCGTCGGCCTGCTGCGAGAGACCGGCATGGCGAGCCTCCTGATCACGAAAGACGATCGCGCGTACTACCTGACGACGAACAATGAAGCAGGCCGTTGCGAAGAAGAGGAGTTCTCGCGGCTGGACTACCGGCCCGTCGTCCGTCCGTGGTACGACGGCGATGTGCAGGCTTCGATCCGTTCGGTGGTCGCGGACGGCCTGGTGGGCAGCGACACGCCGCTTGGGGCATGTCCGCTGCTCTCGTTACAGGCGCTGCGCTTTGAACTCACAGACAGAGAGATGGAGCGGTATCGCCTGCTCGGCAGCCAGGTCGCAGGCGTCGCATCGAGCGTGCTGCGGCAGCTACGGCCAGGCATCAGCGAACGAGATGTCCAGGCGACGCTGGCCGGGGAGCTTATCTCGGCGGGGCTTCTGCCCAGCGTCTACCTGGACGCATTCGACGGGCGTATCCGCGGCTTCCGCCATGCGGTTCCACGTGCCGCCGTGCTCGAACGCTTCGGCATGGTCGGATTCTGCGCGCGGCGCTGGGGTTTGTCCGCCTCGATCACACGGTTCGTTCACTTCGGCCCAATGCCTGCGGAGCTCGCCGACAAGTTCGCGGTTGTGGCAGAGGTGAGTGCGCGGCTTCAGGCGGCGACGCGCGAGGGGACCAGCGCCGGCGCTCTCTTCGAAGTCGCTCGCGAGGCATACCAGGCTCTTGGGTTCAACGGGGAAGAAGAAGCCCACCACCAGGGCGGAGCGACCGGGTACCTCGAACGGGAGTGGGTCGCCCGCCCCGGCGGCTCCGAACAAGTTCGCCCCGCGCAGGCGTTCGCCTGGAACCCAAACCTGCAAGGCGCCAAGGTGGAGGACACCGTGCTCCTGAGAGGCGGCCAAATCGAGCTGCTGACCCGGACGCCGGATCTACCTGCAGTCACCACACACGTGACCGGGACCGACTACGTCTCTGCCGGTGTCCTGATCTCCTCGTAGAGCGGAGTTCACTTGCAGTTGCCTGTCCTCTTGTTTGTCATCCGTAGGGAAACGAAGGGACCTGCGGTTGCCTTCAGAAAATAAACCGGCGCGATCTGGCGCAATCTCAGACGCAGGAAAGATCGCGTCCACACTCCACATCTGGCCACGCATCCGTCCATATTAAGCACAAAATTAGCCACGTTTTCGCGCCGGCAAATTCGCATATCACCCAACAAACACGCACCCTCACCACCGGAAAAAAAGTCGTAATCCGACCCCCATAGGTCTCAAGCCTGAGCGGGCAGGTTCAGGGCCTTCGCCTTACGGTACTGCCGCCCCAAGGCAAAGAGCATCAGCGTACCGATCAGCGGCATGAAGGCCACCATGAAGAAAACCGGCGTGTAGGACCTGTGATCGACCGTCCAGCCCGTCAAGAGCGGAAACAGCAAGCCGCTGAGGCCCCCCGCGATGCCGGTAAGTCCTGTTGCCCGGCCAACCTGGCGCTCCGGAAAGAGGTCGGTGATCGCGGCGAACATGTTGGCGGAGAGGAAGTTGTCGGCCAGAATGGCCACTCCGATCATCATGATCGCCGCACCCGCGTGATTCATGTAAGGCACAATCAGGCTGGTGATGCAAAGCAGGCTGCTGCCGTACATCGTAATACGCCGTACGTTGCGCACAGACAGGCCGCGCTGCTCGAGCGCTCTCGCCGTCCAGCCGCCTGCGACGCCTCCCAGGTCGCCGAAGAAGAATGGGATCCACGCCAGCATGCCGATCTGCGACATGGACATGTGCCGCACCCCCACCAGGTAGCTCGGAATCCAGTACCAGTAGAACTGCATCACCGGCCCGATAAAGAAGCGGCACAGCATCACCGCCCAGCTTGAGGATTGAGCGAGTAGAGACCGGAGGGATTCCCGCTTGACCTGTGCAATTGCGGGTTCTCGCGGCTCCTTGCCATACGCGAGCCACCAGAGAGGTACCCAGAAGACTCCAGCGACCGCGGGCACCAGAAAGGCCATCCGAAATCCATAGCGCTGCAACAAAAAGACGATCAGAGGCGGGGCGATAGTGGCGCCGATCATACTGCCGCTGTTGAAGATGCCGATCGCGAGCGCCCTGTCTTTGCGGCTGAACAGGCGCGAAACGGTCTTGATTCCACCTGAAAACGCTCCGCATTCTCCTGTGCCCATCCAGTAGCGCATGAAGCCGAACTGCACGCCGGTGCGCGCGAAGATCTGCGATCCGGTAGCCGCCGACCACCAGAGCACGGCCGCCGAGAGGCCCAGCCGGGCGCCCCACCTGTCCATCAAATAGCCCATCGGGAACTCGCCCGACATCATGCCGAATTGCAGTGCAGAGACGATCCGGCCATACTGCTCGTTGGACAGGCCGAGCACTTTGCGGAGAACCGGCGCGAGGACGGACAGAGTTTGCCGGTCGACGAAGTTGATGACCGTGACGGCGAAGAGGAGTGAAAGAATAATCCAGCGCCTGCGGCTTCCGTCACCTCCGGATTCGGTCTCCGCCGCCCCTGTCTCCGTCGCCCCAGCCATCGGCTCGGCGTTCGCCTCTGCCTGCTGCGTCAACTCGCCATGCCCCGCCGCTTCCAGCAAATGGCCTCCAGAAAAACGAGATACAAGCCGCGAAACTCGAATCAGACCTGCATACTACGCGCCTCGTACCACGGCTGGGCAGACTGGAGCACCTGATTGACGTTGCGGACGTTCTGCAGGCCGACCGTTCCGAGCCATTCGTCCAGCGCCGCAACGCCATCCTTGACGTAGACGGGCACGCCGTCCTGCCAGGTGGCGCGGCCGCCCAGAACACCATGAAACTTCACACCGCTTTCCGCCGCGAGTTCCAGCGTCTCCACAAAAACGGGGCTCGTGACACCGGCGGAAAGATAGACGATCGGCTTGTCCGTGAGAGCCGCGATGGAGCGGAACAAATCTTTCGCTTCGGCGTTGCTGTAGGCCTGTTCGCCCGAGAACGTGCGCGTGCCTGCCGTATAGGCCATCTGTATGGGCGCCTCGACCTTCAGGACGTCCGCTCCATAGCGATCCTTCGTAAACTCTTCGATGGACGCCCGCACGATCTCCGGCTTGCGCCGGGCAAAGGCGAGGCCCCTCTCGTCTTCGCCATGCACGTCGTAGGCAAGGAATTCGAGGAAACACGGTATGTCGATCGCCCTGCACTCGGCCCCGATCCGCTCTACCCAGGCCTTCTTCTGCTCATTCACCCACTCCTTCTCGAAGGGTGTATAGAACACCAGGATCTTGACCGCGTCGGCGCCGGCTTCCTTGAGCCGCAGCGCAGACCAGCCCTCGGTCAGCGAAGGCAGCTTCTCAGGAAATTTGGGGTCGTAGCCTGACTTCTCATACGCCAGCAAGAGCCCCTTGCCGTTGATCTCCTTCGCGCCGGGCAGACCGTACTCCACGTCGAGCAGAATCGACGACGATTCACGGGTGAGGATGGAGGCGACCCGCTGCTTGAACTCCACCATCATGTCAGCCGGAGGATCGGCAACCCCGAGCTCCCGGGCCAGCATGTTCTTCAGCAATCCGCGCTGGTCCATCGCCACGGCGGCGATGACACCACGCTTGTCCGAGACGGCCTTGAGACCCTCGATCTTTCCGGGGGTCAGGTTGATTGCCATGGAGTGTCCTCTTTCGTCGATTTCGCGGCTTACATTTCGCTGACATCTTACATTCCGGCTTAGGGCTTACGTTGTGGTTCGCCGCACACAGGAAGTGCTCTCATCCAACCAGAAAAGGATAATGAAAATGAATTGCTACGTCAATCGATTGCCATTGATTGCAATCGTTGAGATGAACTATCTCGCTCCGGTAGTATGAATTGGCAGCTTTGCCGACGTTAGAACCTGTTTAGTTTTCGGCAGGCTGATACAAGCTTTCGATAGGCGGGGAGGGAGAGCGGTTCGCTGCGCGAATGCCCACCTTTCGCAAAAAGCGCGGCGAAGATGGGCATCCGGTCTTGCCTGGTCTTGAATCCGCTTCGTCGATCGAGATGCATCGCTGGCTTTAGTTTTAGACAGCTTCTGAGAGGATGACTGATGCGGCTTGGACAACTTCAGGAGAGTCGAACAACGAGACGACAGTTCCTCAGCCGGAGTGCTGCCGCCGCGGCCGGTCTGCTTCCCGCCGCGAGGGCCTTCGCAGCTCCGGCACCGGCGAGCGCGTTCGGCGTGCAGCTCTACACGGTGCGCGAGCAGGTGAAGGCTGAGCCGGCGCGGGTGCTTGCGGCGATCCGCGATATCGGCTATGCGGCGGTGGAGACGTTTGCGGGCCAGTACACACGGCCGGCTTCAGAGCTACGCAGCCTGATCGCCGGTGCGGGCCTTACGGTGCCGAGCGCTCACTTCTCCTATGACGACCTCGGAAAGCGCTTCGAGTATGCGAAAGAGCTTGGGGTGAGCGATGTGGTTTGCGGCATGGTGCCCGCTTCCATCGCCAACTCCCGGGACGGTTTCAAGCGTGCCGCGCACCAATATAACGTTTGGGGCGAGCAGGCCCGGAGCCTCGGCCTGCGCTTCGGCTTCCATAACCACAACTCCGACTTCCAGGACTTCGACGGCGTCACCGGTCTCGACTTATTGCTGGCGGAGACGGACCCGAAGCTGGTCTCGTGGCAGATGGACTGTTACTGGGTCGCGGAAGCGGGGCTCGATCCGCTGCAGTTGATGCGCCGCTATCGCAGCCGTCTGCTGACGCTACACTTCAAGGACCGTAAGCCGGGCGTTCCTGCATCGACCGTCCTCGATAAGGCCGCCCAGCACTTCACTGAGATCGGCACAGGCACCCTGGATTGGCCTGCCATCTGGAATTACGCCTCCGCAGCGGGCGTCCGGTACTTCTTCGTCGAGCAGGACACCACTGAAATGCCGCCGCTCCAGAGCCTCGCCATCAGCTATCGCAACCTGAAGCGGCTCCTGGTCTGAATCCGGCGGCCGTTGGATCGGAATCTACACAGTACGCCGACAGGTAATCTGCTCTATCGAGTCTTCGCGATATCCGGCCCGAGAAGCTCCTGAGCATTCGGCGCTCGTTCGTCTGGCGCGTCTTCCAGCCGCCGCTGCTCCCGCTCATACTCAGAGTCCAGATGATTCTCCGTGAGCCCCGTCTTCAGCAGCCGGAAGGCCTCCTCCGGTGTATCGGCAAACTGGAACAGCTCCAGGTCCGCCGCCGCGATCGCACCTTTTTCGGCCAGCAGCTCCAGGTTGATCACGTTCTTCCAATAACTCGAGCCATAGATGACAACCGTGATCTTCTTCGCCAGCTTTTTGGTTTGAGCCAGCGTCAGCAGCTCGAACAGCTCATCCAGCGTTCCAAAGCCGCCGGGAAAGACCACCAGAGCCTTCGCGAGATAGGCAAACCAGTACTTCCGCATGAAGAAATAATGAAAGTCGAAGCTGAGTGCAGGAGTAAGGTACGGGTTCGCATGCTGCTCGAACGGCAGGCGTATGTTCAGCCCGATGGTCTTGCACCCGGCCTCAAACGCGCCCCGGTTTGCGGCTTCCATAATGCCCGGGCCGCCGCCGGAGGTGACTACAAACCGGTGCCGCTTTCCCGGCAGGCCCTGCGCCCAGGTAGCCACCATGCCGGCCAATTGCCGGGCGTCCTCGTAGTATTGCGCCATCTCGACCGCTGCCTCGGCCAGCCGCAGCCTTCGCCCACTCGCCTCGCCGTTCTCAATCTCTTCCGCAGTCGCGGGCTGCTCCCCTTGCGGAGCGGGTCGTGCGGCTCCTGTATTCTCAAGCAGTTCCAGCGCCGAGTGCGCCACATCGAGCGCTCGGAACCGGGCCGACCCGAAGAAGACGACAGTATCCTGAATCCGCTCCCGGCGAAACCTGGCCATCGGCTCCTGGTACTCTGCCATGATCCGCAGCATCCGGCCATCGGGCGAGTTCAGGAACTCGGCATTCTCATAGGCCAGCGAAGGGTGCCTTACTTCATCCTGCGTCATTCGATCCATGTCATCCTTTGTTCGACGAAGGACACCGTGTATTATCGGCTGGCCTTGCCCCGGTATCCTGCCTTCGTTGAGATCGTACTGGAACCCCGGCAACCTGAAGGCCGAAAGAATGCCTCTAGTCACATTGCAACATGTACCATTACAATCAAGCGAACGCAGCGAAAGATGATTCACTGACCTTCCGTTTCACGTCCGACAAAACCAGGTGCCTACTCGAAGGAGACGATTCGCCCAATGAAACTAACCGCACGAATTCCGGTTACGGCCGCTCTGTTGTCGCTGCTGCTTGTTACTGCGACCGGGTGTAATAAGTTGAAGGCACGCGACCAGTTGACCAAGGGTGTGCAGGCGTTCAAGAACGCACGCTATGAGGAGGCGGTCAACCACTTCCAGGAATCGATCGCACTCGATCCGAACTACGAGGACGCAAAGCTGTATCTGGCGACGGCGTACTCCTATCAGGTGGTTCCAAATCTGGACACGCCTGAGAACCTGGCCATCGCGCAAAAGGCCCTGGACGGCTTCAACGCCGTGCTGGCGAAGGATCCGAACGACCTGACCGCGCTGAAGCAGATCGCCTCGATCAGCCGCAACATCAAGAAGTTCGATGTGGCGAAGGAGTACGAGAAGAAGGTGATCGCGATCGCGCCGAACGATCCCGAAGCGTACTACACGGTTGGCTTCGTCGATTGGGTTCTGGCGTACAAGAATGCGGTCACGATTCTCGCGGCCGACGGCTTGACCGATGCCGGCGACGGCAATCCCAAGAAGAGCAAGGGCGCATGCCAGAAGCTGCAGGCTGCGAACACAGCTCTGGTCGACGAAGGTCTGCAGTACCTGAACAAGGCTGTCGAGCTGAACCCGACCTACGACGATGCGATGCAGTATCTGCAGTTGACCTATCGCCGGAAGGCCGATCTTGAATGCGGCAATGAAGCGGCCCGCAAGGCCGACATGGTTCTGGTCGATCAGTGGATTCAAAGGGCGATGGGCGCACGCAAAGCGAACGAATTGAAGAAGGAAAAGGCAACCCAGGGCGGCGTGACCATGCAGTAAGCTCCACCCTGTGAGAGACGAGAGGCCTCCCCCATGTGGGAGGCTTTTCTTCGCCTGGACGGCGAGTCGCAAGGCCTGCGCTTCGGTTGAATCGCAGCAGCAACGCCCGGCTTCGGATTCCTGGGATAAAATGGCGGCTTGCGAAGACCGATAAAAAAAGTGCTGGTTGCCAACCGTGGCGAAATCGCGTTGCGTGTGATTCGCGCGTGCCGGGAGATGGGGGTGCGAACCGTGGCGGTGTACTCCGATGCTGACCGCGCCGCGCTGCATGTGCTGCATGCGGACGAAGCTTACCGGCTGGGTCCTGCTGCGGCCGCTGAGAGCTACCTGCGGGGGGACCTGATCCTCGAGATCGCCCAGCGGTGCGGTGCGGACGCCGTTCATCCAGGATATGGGTTCCTGTCTGAGAACGCGGATTTTGCTGAAGCTTGCGCCGGGGCTGGTGTGACCTTCATCGGACCTCCCGCGAGTGCCATGCGGGTGCTGGGTTCGAAGACCAGGGCGCGGCAGGCGGCGGACGCAGCAGGGATGCCGCGAGTTCCGGGAAGCGTGACAGGGCTGTCGAGTGTCGAGGAAGCGTTGCGGGTGGCGGAGGGGATTGGGTTTCCGGTGATGCTGAAGGCGGCGGCGGGCGGAGGTGGAAAGGGCATGCGGGCGGTCTTCGAACCGAAGGAGCTGGCCTCGGCCTACGCCGCGGCAAGCAGCGAAGCGGAACGGAGCTTTGGCTCAGGCGAGGTCTACCTTGAAAAGCTGATCGAACGTCCGCGGCACATTGAAATCCAGCTGATGGCGGATGAGTACGGACATTGCCTGTATCTGGGGGAGCGCGAGTGCTCGGTGCAGCGGCGGCATCAGAAGGTGATCGAGGAAGCTCCATCCGCCGTGGTGAGCGAAGCGCTGCGCCGCCGGATGGGCGAGGCCGCGGTCCGGCTGGCACTCTCGGCCGGGTATGTGAATGCGGGAACCGTGGAGTTTCTGGTGGAGGGTCTCGACAAATCCGGTGAGGAGAGCTTCTATTTTCTCGAAATGAACACGCGGCTGCAGGTGGAGCACCCCGTGACCGAGCTGGTTACAGGGCTCGATCTCGTTCAAATGCAACTGCGGGTGGCCATGGGGGAGCCCCTTGCGCTCAAGCAGGAGGACGTGCGGCTCCGCGGGCACGCGGTTGAGTGCAGGATCTACGCGGAAGATCCGGACAATAACTTCTTCCCTTCGCCCGGTGTGATTACGCGCCTGGTGCAGCCCGGCGGCCCAGGCATCCGCGAGGATTGCGCGGTGTATGCAGGGTGGACGGTGCCGCTGGAGTACGATCCGATGCTCTCGAAGCTGGTCGCCTTTGCGCAGACCCGGGAGCAGGCGATCGAACGTATGCTGCGGGCTTTGGACGAGTATGTCGTAGGCGGGATCAAGACGAACATCGGGCTGTTTCGGCGAATATTGATGGACGAGGATTTCCGCGCGGCGAGGATCGATACCGGGTATCTGGAGCGGCTGCTGGCCAACGCTCCTCCTGCAGTAGAGGAGGATATCCCGGAGGACATCGTCGCTTTGGCGACGGCTATTTTCGCGTCATCGGCCGCCAAGATGAGTGCGCCGGTGTCTGACACGGTGGCGGAAAGCCGGTGGGCCGTGGCGGGGCGGCGGGAGGGCTTGCGGCTATGACCCAGTGGCTTGAGATCGACGGGAAGAAGGTACGCGTGGAACTGCCTGAGAGGGCACGTGAGGGCGGCGTCACCCAATGCGTGGTGGACGGGCGGCAGGTTGAGGCGGATGCGCGAATCCTGCAATCCGGTATGCTGTCGCTGGTGATCGACGGGAGGCAGTACCGCTGTGTGCTGGATTCAACCGCAGGCCAAGATGCGGTTGTGATCGGCGGCCGACGATCTGCGTTTTCGGTCGAAGATCCGCGGTCGCTTCAGGGCAGACGAGGTGCGGCTTCCAATGCCGAAGGCCCGCGAGCTCTGAAGGCTCCCATGCCTGGGCGTGTGGTGCGGTTGCTGGTCGCCGCTGGCGACGAGGTGGCCGAAGGACAGGCGATTGTGGTGATCGAAGCGATGAAGATGCAGAATGAGCTAAAGTCGCCGAAAAGTGGCCGCGTCGCACGGGTGCCCGTTACGGTCGGCGATACGGTGGGTGCAGGGGACGTCCTGGCAGTTGTTGAGTAGGCAATGGTTCGCGAGAGGGTGATGCCGGTTGCTACCGCGGGTGAAGATTTCTGTTGGGGTCTACGCCGATGCGGGCTACAATCCGGCAACACTCAGAATCCAGCGCGATGCGGCGGTATACCAGCGCCCAGCGACTTGGGCCGGGATTCTGCACAAGGAGACGACGATGCGCGACGAAGGCGTGGTGGGTGGGCCTGGGACAGGACGAGGGTTGAGTCAGGTGGAGCGCGTTGTGGATACTTTTGTCGCTCCAACGAAGACCTTTACCGACATTCTGCGGAACACGAGCTGGTGGCTTCCGTTTCTGCTCGCGGTGCTGGTGAGTCTTGGCGCTACGTTTGCCATCGACAGGCAGGTCGGGTTCGAGCGCGTCGTGGAGAATGTCATCCACGCAAGCCCGAAGCAGGAGGATCAACTCTCCAGCCTTACGCCGGAGCAGCGAACAAGTCGGCTGGATGCCATGGCCAAGGGCTACCGGTATACGTCCTATGCTTCCCCGATCTTTATCCTGGTGTTCACCGCGATCGGAGCGTTGGTGCTGTGGGGCAGCTTCAACTTCGGCCTGGGCGCGCAAACGACTTACGCGCAGATGTTTTGCCTGTGGATGTTCTGTTCGCTGCCGCGGCTGCTTACTGGACTGCTTACGGTGGTGACCCTCTACGCGGGAGGCAATGCCGACGCCTTCGATCTAAAGAATCCCGTCGGAACGAACCTTGGCTACTACCTGCCGGATGCAGCGCCATGGCTGCGGACCGGGCTGGGCTTCTTCGATGTAATCGGGATCTGGGTTCTGGTGCTGCTGGTTCTCGGCACGGCCGTGGTGGCAAAGGTGAGCCGTGCAAAGGCCGCCGCGGTAGTGGTGGGCTGGTGGGCGCTCATCCTCATCGTCAGCATGGCAACGGCGGCGACGTTTAGCTAGAGCGCATTTCGGATGGGATACACCGCAAACGTTTCCTGCCGGACGGGCCTCGTGCGCTTAGTCACCCCACAAGCCAAAACCTGTTTGCGGGGCCTCGATTCGCGCGGTCACTTCGTAACTTGTGTACCCTGTCCGGGAGAGACGGGATGCACTGGCTCCCGGTTGGTCGGGATCAAGGCTCATGTTCGGGTCGAGGCAGGTAAAGCTACTCCATCCAGCGCTTAAAGACCAGCGAGCCGTTGGTGCCGCCAAAGCCGAAGGAGTTCGAAAGAGCATAGTCGATCTTTGCGGGCTGCGGCTTGTTGGGAACATAGTTCAGACGGCACTGAGGGTCGAGCTCGACGATGTTCATCGTGGGCGGTGCGATCTGCTCCTGCATCGCCATGATGGTGATGCCGGCTTCGAGGCCGCCCGCGCCTCCCAGAAGATGCCCGGTCATCGACTTGGTCGAACTAACGAGCAAGGTGTGGTTGGTGGCGCGTTCGCCGAAGACGTTTTCGATCGCTTTGGACTCAAGAGCATCGCCCAGCGGGGTCGAGGTGGCATGCGCGTTGACGTAGTCGATCTGGTCGGGTGAGATGCCGGCCACCTTGAGCGCGTGCTGCATGGAACGGAAGCAGCCTTCGCCTTCGGGCGCCATCCCGGTCATGTGAAAGGCATCGGCGGAAAGCCCGTATCCGATCACTTCGGCGAGGATCTTCGCCCCGCGCGCTTTGGCGAACTCGAGCTCTTCGAGGATGAGAATGCCCGCGCCTTCTCCAACGACGAAACCGTCACGGTCCTTGTCGAAGGGACGGCTGGCGTGTTGGGGGTCTTCGTTGCGTGTGGAGAGCGCGCGCATGGCGGCAAATCCCGCGACGCCCAGGGGAGTGATGGAAGCTTCGGTGCCGCCGGCGATCATGGCGTCTGCGTCGCCGCGCTGGATCAGCCGGAAGGCGTCGCCGATGGCATGCGCGGAGGTGGTGCAGGCGGTCGCGGTGGCTTCATTGGGACCCCGGGCGCCATATTTGATCGAAACATGCCCTGCAGCGAGGTTGATGATGGAACCGGGAATAAAGAACGGCGATACCTTGCGCGGCCCCCCGGTCAGAAGGTTTGAGTGCTCCCGCTCGATCACATCGAAGCCGCCGATCCCGGAGCCGATATGCACCCCGACGCGGTCACGGTTCTCTTCCGTTACCTGCAACCCGGAGTGGGCCATCGCCTCGGCCGAGGCTGCCAGGGCAAAGTGGATGAACCTGCCCATCTTGCGGGATTCCTTCTTATCCACAAACAGCAGCGGGTCGAAGTCCTTGACCTCGGCGGCGAACCGAACCGGGTGGCCGGCGAGATCGAAGGCTTTGATCTCGGCCATACCGCTGCGGCCGGCCATGAGACCTTCCCAGAGCTCGGGGGCAGTTTTGCCGACCCCGCAGATGAGACCAAGGCCGGTGACGACGACGCGACGTTGCTCCATTGTCTACTTGGCCGCCTTCTGGTTCTTTTCGATGTAGTCGACAGCGTCCTTGACGGTCTTGATCTTTTCAGCGTCTTCGTCCGGAATCTGGATATCGAAGGCCTCTTCGAACTGCATGACAAGCTCGACGACGTCGAGAGAGTCCGCGCCAAGATCTTCCTGGAAGCTTGCGCCCGGGGTGACTTCAGCCTCATCCACCTGAAGCTGCTCGACAATAATCTGCTTTACCTTTTCGTCTACTGCTGCCATTTCGTTCTCCTGTATACGTCTGAAATCAAGACCTGAACTATCTCTGGATGTTGGTGCGCGATCGTCGACACAACCAAACTAAAGAATACTGAGCGCCTAGGTGAGTGTAAAGCAAAGCGCGGCGGCGTGTGATGGGGAGTCGATGACCTGTGCGCTAATCTTGCTAATCCTCATCAACGGAGGCGGCGAGGAGCGGGGCGACACCGGCTATTTCTTCGAAGCCAAGCAGGTTGGACGGCGGCGCTCCAATGTCGATGCTGGAGACGTTCTTGAGGGCGCGGTTGATGGTTCTGGTCTTAGTGGACAGATCGCCAAGCGTATTTTGAACCGTATCGACCTGCTTCTTCACCTTATCCATCAAGCCGCCGAACTTTTCGAATTCGTTCTTGGTGGAGGAGAGGACGCGCCAGACCTCGTCACCCTTCTTCTGAATGGCGAGCGTATGAAAACCCATCTGGAAGCTGGTGAGAATGGCCATAAAAGTAGACGGGCCTGCGATGGTGACACGGCAGTTGCCTTGTATCTCCGACTGAAGCCCAGGGCGGCGGACGACCTCGGCGTAGAGGTTTTCGGTCGGCAGGAACATGATTGCGTGAGGCATAGTGGTTGGGGGATCGATGTACTTCTCGCAGATACGTTTGCCTTCGGCGCGAATGGAGCGTTCGAACGCGCGGCCGGCCGCGGCAATCTCCTCGGCGGTCCCGTGGTCATACGCGTGTTCGAGGCGCTCCCAGTCTTCTTTAGGGAACTTGGCGTCGATTGCGAGGAGAGTGTAGCTGTCGGGGCCCGTGCCGCTCTCGCCGGAGGGAAACTTCAGGGCGTATTCAACGGATTCGAGGGTGTTGGGCTTGATGCGCGCATTTTTGATGTACTGCTCGGGCGAGAACATCTGCTCGAGCTGCTGGCCGAGTTGGAACTCGCCTACAACACCGCGGGACTTCACGTTGGAAAGAACCTTTTTCAGGTCGCCTACGCCGGTGGCGAGCTCCTTCATCTCGCCGAGCCCCTTCTGGACTTCGCCGAGATGGGTGGTGACCTGGCCGAAGCTCTGGGTCAGGCGCTCGTTTAACGTGGTCTGCAGTTTTTCGTCAACGGTCTGGCGCATTTTTTCAAGCTCAGACGTATTGTCGGCGTTGAGTTTGGTCAGGTTTGCCTCGACGGTAGTGCGGAGCTTTTCCTGCTGGGCGTTTGCCGCGGAAGAAAGGTCGGTGAGCTTGCCGTGCAGCGCTTCGCGGGCTTCGAGCTGGTTGCGGTTTGCTTCGGAGATGAAGGACGACAGACGCTGGGCAATGGCTTCGAGATTATGCTGGACGGCGCTACGGAGGGTCTCGTCGGAGGCCTTGTTGTCGGTGCGAAAGCCGCTGAGCCCGGTCTGCAGAAGCTGGCTAAGGTCCGCGATGGTGCGGGTGATCTCGGAGCGGAGCCCGGTGAAGTCCGTGGCGCTGGCCTCGCGGGTGCGAGCGGCTTCGCCGGCAGTATCGGTGCGGAGTTGCGCCAATTCGCCGCGGAGGTGGCGGTCGAGGGACTCGAAGTGGGCGTCCAGACGGGCGAGCTGGTCCGGCAGAGATTCAGCCAGATGCGTAGTGCGGGGGTCCTGCGCGGGCGCGGCGGCTTTGCGGAGCAGAAGGAAGACGACCGCGAGCAGGGTAAGGATCTGAACGAGCAGGAGTATGAGGAGAGGAATGGGCATTCGTTTTTCCTTCGCCCTAAGAATAGCATCAGAAGAACGAGGTTGGCGGCGCAAATCGGTGGAGGGATGCCCCCTCGAAGCTGAGAGAAGATGAGAGTGGAGGAGAACTATGCCGATCAGGAACTACGGCGTGCTGGTGGGAGACCCTGTCTCGGGTAAGGTCGTCACGGGCAGGAGTACGCACTACCAGATCACCATGCAGGCTGCGGGTGGCCCATTTACGGTGGCCGTGAACATTCAGTCCATGGATGGGTCGGAGGTCCTGTATGCGATCGAGGAAAACTTCACGCCGCCGGATGAGGCTGGGCTGCTGGCGCTCCCAGGCGGAATGACCGCGTTGAAGAGTGCAGCCGGAGGGCTTGCGCTGGATTTTGTACGAAGCACCGTGGCGGGCCAGCCGATGATCACGCGCGAGCAGATGACGCTATTGCCGCAGGCAGTTTCGCTCGGAAGCGAAGAGGAGCGGATGATGAACCGCGCACGGGCATCCGCGCTGCAGAATGCCGTGGTGACGCTGCTGAATATGACCATCGCGGATAAGGACGGCACGATCTACGCCTTTGGGAGCTCGTACGCCGACTCGGGCAAAGTGGACGGAATTCACGATATCCACATGAACCAGGGCAATCCCGCCAACAACCACGGCGGCGACAACGGCGTATGGCAGGACGGGGCGCTGCTGATTCATCTGCCTTCGAAGAATAGCTGGACGGCGGTGTTTATCGCCTTCCAGACACAGTTTTGGAACACAGACGACGCGGGGAATCCGGCGTAGCAGTTCCTTGTGGATGGAAGGCTTACCACCGATCTCCACGGATTCGACCGATAAGGCGACACTTCAGACTTGGGCGGGGCTTTGATCGGTGTAGATCGGTGTCAGGTATCTCTTCCCGCGGCAAGGATGCGGTCGGCAATGGCGGCGGCTTCGACGGCTGGCCGGACATCGTGGGTCCGCACGATGTGGGCTCCGGCGAGAGTCGCGGTTATATTGGCGGCGTTGGTGGCGTGGAGCAGGGCCTGAGGCGGTGGCGCGCCTTCGTGCGGGGTCGATGCGGGGCCCGGACTTTGAGCCAGTGTGCGGCCGAGGAAGCCCTTGCGGGAGGCTCCGATGAGGATGGGCAGGTTGAATTGGTGGAGCTGGTCGAGGTGAGCGAGCAGAGGATAGTTCTCGTCGAAGCGTTTGCCGAAGCCGAGGCCGGGGTCGAGCACGATACTCTCACGGGAGATGCCGGAGGCATTCGCGGCTGCGAGGCGTTCTGCAAGTTCTTTGACGACCAGAGGCAGGATCTCGCCCGGATTGAGCGCAGGAAGATGAGGCCACTCGTGGGGATGGCCGCGGGTGTGCATCAGTACGGCTCCGCAGCCCAGTGCGGCGCATGTGCGGGACATATCAGAGTCCCAGAGATGGCCGCTGACGTCGTTGACGATCTCGGCTCCGGCTTCGATGGCGTGCTGAGCCGTAGCCGCGTGATATGTGTCGATGGAGAGGATGGCTTCCGGGCGTTGTTGCAGCAAGGCGCGAACGACAGGGAGGATTCGGGCCTGCTCCTCTTCGGACGTGAGAGGAGTCGCGTTGGGACGGGTGGATTCGCCGCCGATGTCGAGAATCTGCGCTCCCTGATCGAGCATTCGCAGGCCTTGAGCAACCGCTCGTTCGGGGGCTTGTTCAGGAGTGTAGAAGTGGCCGCCGTCCGAGAACGAATCGGGAGTGACGTTCAGGATGCCCATGATGATGGTGCGTCGGCCGAGCGGCAGGCTGCGGGTGCGGAGGCGCCAGTCGTGGAACGTGCGGGACGTGAATGGCATGGTGGGATTTTAGTCCTGCGCCCCCTTCGTCAACGACTGACGCTGGAGCCTGAATGCTAGACTGCGCGGATGCTGAACCTTCCAGGACGTGGCGCGGTATGGCTGTTTGGATCGATGATGGGACTTGCGGCGATGGTTGTTCCACCGTTTGAAGCGCAGACGCCGCGCGCCGGCTGCGGCGGGGTGGCAAAGTCAGCCCCTAGCGCGCCACGTGCGGATTTGGCAAGCACCATCGCAGCCATGTTGGGGGACACTGCGGTATCGCAGGCGCATTGGGGAATTGACGTGACAGGGATGGATGGTACGCCGATTTATTCGCTGAATGAGGGACAGTTGTTTCAGCCGGCGAGCAACGTAAAGCTGTTTACCACTGCGGCGGCGATGGCATTGCTAGGGCCGGGAGCTACGTTTGAGACGAAGGTGGTGGGGAGAGGAGTTTTTGGTGGGGCGCAGACATTAACGGGTGATCTGGTGCTGGTGGGAGCTGGGGATGCGAACCTTTCGGGGCGGCAGATTCCGTATGTTGCTCCGGCATTAAGGCCGCAGCCTGAGCCGGATTCCACTTTGCCGGAGGTGAATCCGCTCCGGTATCTGGAGGCGTTGGCGGACCAGGTGGCGGCGACGGGATTGAAGGTGGTGAACGGCGACGTGGTCGGGGACGACACTCTGTTTCCGTGGAATCCTTATGCACAGGACTGGTCTATCGATGACATCGTGTGGGGATATGGGGCGCCTGTGTCGGCGTTGACGATCAACGACAACCAGATGAAGGTGACGGTGACTCCTGCAAATATCGTTGGGGAGCCTGCGTCGGTATTGGTCGATCCGCCAGTGCCTTCGTATTACACACTGAATATTTCGGTGACTACGGGCACGAAGAAGAGTGGAAACCATGTGCAGATGGAGCGGGCGTTGGGGTCGAAGGTCTTGCGGTTGTATGGGACGATTGCGGTGGATGCACAGCCGGATGAAGAGGAGATAGCGATTCTCGATCCGGCGGAGTATGCGGCGGCGGCGTTGAAGGGAATGCTGGAGGCGCGGGGGATTGTGGTGACCGGAAAAGCGCGTGTGCTGCACGTGCAGTCAGTCGAAACGAAAGGCTTTCTGGAGCAGGTTAGGGAGCCGATCCCCTCTATCATCCTTGACGAGCCGACGGGATGTACTGTGGTTGCAGACGGGCCGCGCATCCCTATACAGGAGTTGGTACTAGCCTCGCATCGCTCCGTGCCACTGGGGGAGGACATCGTGGTAACGGACAAGGTGAGCCAGAATCTGCACGCCGAGATTCTACTGCGGCATCTAGGTCTCCTCTCTCCGTCGTCCTTTTGTAAGGGATCCGTTGCGGGAGGAGCGCAGGTTGTGCGGGCGTATCTGACGACACGAGTGGGGATCGATAAGGATGATTTTGTTTTTTTCGATGGGTCAGGGTTGAGCGGGCATGACCTGGTCACGCCCCGGGCCACGGTGCGGCTGCTGCAGTATGCCGCGGGGCAGCCGTGGTTTGCGGATTGGAAGAAGAGCCTGCCTGTGGGTGGGGTGGACGGATCGCTGGAGGGGCGGTTTACGAAGGCTCCGTTGAAGGGAAAGGTGTTAGCCAAGACCGGGACGCTGGGGGAGGCGCGCGCGCTGAGCGGATATGTGGAGTGTGCGAGCGGCAGGACGGTGATTTTCTCGATTATGGTGGGGAATCACCTGCCGGGGACCAGTGCGGACCGCGAGGTAATGGACAGGATTGTGGGGGCTATTGCGGCTGCGAATTAGCTTTGTGGGACTCGCCCATTTGTCTTGTTCTGAGACAATGGTGGAATGATTCGGGCTTCTTTATTGTTGATTCTGATGGGTGCGCTGGCGGGGTGCAGGTCGGTGTCGCCGCCTACTCCGCTGACGCAGTTGAATCCGCAGCAGGCGCAGGGGTTTGCGGTGTTTCAGACGCATTGCGCGGCGTGTCATTATGACCGGAAGAGCGGGTCATTGCATGGGCCGGCGCTGGTTGGCGTGTTCAAGAAACCTATCCTGCCGAGTGGCGCGCCGGCCAACGATGAGCGGGTTACGGCGACCATTCTGCATGGGCGCAACCTGATGCCCGCGATGGGAAATACGCTGAATCCACAGGACTTGGACGATCTGCTGGCGTATCTGCATACCCTATGAGCGAAGCCGACGAGGTGAAAAAACTGGAGGCGCGGGCGCATGGGTTGCTGCCTGGGGTGGCGGGAATATGCCTGTTTATGGTGGTTTTGACCATCCTGAATGCGGTGGCTGCGTTGCAGGGGAAGTTTGGCGCGGGGGAGGGCAAGTACGGTGTGCTGGGGCTGTGTACGCTGCTGGCGGCGGGGGTGTTCGGGCTGCTGCGGCTGGCCCGGTGGGGCTGGGCGCTGGTGCTGGCCGGGTGCCTGACGCTTTGCCTGGGCAACCTGTATGTCTTTGAAAAGACGCATGCGGGGCAGTTTCTGCTGCAGGGGTTGTTCGCGCTGGTGTTCTTCCTTTACCTGGTTCGGCCGGAGGTTCGAACGCGGCTGCGGTGACTTGCGCGCACGGAAAAATTGCCGGGCTGGTTGGAGCTCGCGTTCTTGCGGATTTGCTAAGGTTTTTGAGGGTGGTTTTGGGAAATGCTGTTCCGCAAACGTGGTTTTATTTGTGCATTTTGTGGTTCCAGGGTGGTGAATTGCGATATATCTCACCTCTCAGTTAAGGCGACAAAAATTGCGCCACGCCTTCGGGATTTATTTTCAGCGCCGGGGTGTGCGGCCTGGGGAGACCTGCCTTACCGGGGCGCCCCGAGGAGAACGGGGGAGAGTGCCGGAGGCTCGGCTGCAGGGGAAGGCGTCTCGGCGACGGCCTGAGCTGGAGCATACCCGGAGGCGGCTTCAAGCCGGTTCCTTCCTGCGACAGTTCCTTGCGACTCCTCCTCGCGCCGGGCATGGGCCTCGGCCATGCGGGCCTCCGCATACGCGTAGATGGAGAGGAAGACAAGAACCAAGATCGTGAGAAGTTTCACCGTGAGCCAGGGAGATGGATTCGACTGCCGCTCTACTTTACATGCAAGAGACCGCGCGTGGAATGACCAGGAAGTTGTAGTTGCGTGGCCTGCGGATGGCTAAGACCATTTCAGGGGGCTGTCCTTGTATCTCCCGGACGCGCCCGCTACGCTTTGTCACCCAACAAACGAAGACATGTTTGCGGGGGCCCGGATGCGCGGCCACTTCGTGGCGGGTATACCGGTCTTGGCTGCTAGAAGTGGCGGAGAGTTTCGGTTACGGGTGTGGAGCGCTGTTCGAATTCGGTGGCGATGGGGTCGGGGGTATGGTCGGAGGTGCGTTCGAGGGAGCGGCTGACGATGTCGCGGGAGCCCAGGCCGACGGCGAGAGCGAGGGTGAGGACGATGCCTCCGAAGAGAATTCCGAAGGCGAGTTCGACGACGACGCCGCCGATCTGGAGATGGTCGAGCACCATGGCGGCGGTGAGGACGAGGACGAGCCATTTGACGCCCATCGACAGGAAGCGGGCGTACTGGAGTTTTGCGTTGACGGCTCCGATGAGGACGGAACGGGCGAGGAACCGGGCGATGACCGTGCCGGCAATGAGCAGGATGATGGCGCCGACGGAGTGAGTGAGGTAGGGGAGGACGATGAGGGAGACCGGGGCGTCGCCGGGGTAGGCTGCGTCGAAGGCCGAGATGCCGATGAAGAGGCCCAGCACGACACAGGCCCAGAAGGCGGTTCGGGCGACCAGCGCGGTGGGGCTGTGGGAGGGAGCCCAGTCGCTGACGTTGCCGCTCTGGTTGCGGGAGACGCGCTCGTCGAATTTGACCGAGGTGAGGACGCGGCGCAGCAGTGCGGCCAGACCGACTCCGATGGCGGTGAGGACGAAGAGGGCGAGGAAGAGGGCGAGCAGGGCGGGCAGAAAGCTGGCGAGTTTGAAGAGCACACGGTGTGCGGACTGGCTGAGCGCTAATTCGACTTGTTGCCACATGGCGGGATCTCCTTACGGGTGCTGGACCTTCTCTGTTTCCTTGTCGCTGCTGACGGTTGCGGGCTATGGGTTGAAGCGGTCGGGCCAGCGCCAGCGTGAAACGAGGTAGGGTTTGTCTGCTTCGAAGACGGTGGCCAGCTCTTCAATGTGCTTTTCGGCGGCGGTGCCGCTGCTGGTGAGAAGGAGATGGGAGGCAACCCAGGCGAGATAGAGCGGGGTGAGTGCGCCCAGGAGATGGCCGCGGTTGATGGTGCGGAGGCGGTAGGCGAGGATGAAGTCGTAGACGATGCGTGCCCAGAGGCTGTCGGGCATGCGGAAGCTGGCGGGCGGCATGGCGGAGAGGCGTTTGAGGCCGAGCAGCGAATTGGGCGGCAGGACGAGGGACCAGATCTCGTGGAGGTTGGTGTAGGCGAGTTGGAAGGCGTCGAGCATGGGAGCGAGGTCGGCGGGGCTTTCGATGGGTGCGGTGGAGTGCGGCTGGGGCCGCGCTGCCTGCGAGGCGCGGGCGCGCTGCCAGAAGGTGGCGCGGGCGTCGACTTCAGCGAACAGAGAGCCGGCGATCTGGGCGAGCAGGGAGTTGAGGTCGGGAGCGACGGGATGCGGCGTGGCGCGGGCGCCGACTTCGACCTCTGTGATGACGAAGTTGGCGGTAGCGGCTTCGGCGACGGGCCAAATGAGGGCGTCATTCTGGTTGCCGGCGGTGAACTTCTGGCTTGCCGCGGCGAGGCGCTCCGCCATGCGAGGAGAGAGGCCTACATCGATGGCGAGGGGAAATCGCGGGCGGGCGCTGAAGAGGGCGCGGGTGACCGGATAGAGGATTGCCGAGTTGACCAGGCCTTCGCGGGGGCCGAGGGTGTAGCGCGCCATGACGAGATCCGCGGACGGGGTTGCAGCGGCCATGGCGCGGATCGCTTCGGGATTGAGGGTGTGGGATTCCGCGCCGAGCAGGAGGCAGGCGCTCGCGTGATTCTCCTGGAGCAGCTTGAATGCATTGAGATAGTCGGCCGCGGTGAGTACCCAACCGGAGGCAGGCACGGCGGTGGGAGTGTAGGGGAGGAGATGAAGCGGTCCGGTGGATGCGGCGGCGGGCGGCGGGTCTGGTGTGGCGACGAGAACTGCCTGGCCGGGAAAGGCAACGGCGATGTTGGCGAGGGTGGTTTCGAGCGCATCGGATGGCTGAGATGCCAGACTTACGAGAAGGCTGCCGTGGGAAGCGGCTGACTCTGTGGCTGCGACGATGTTGGTTTGGGTGGAAGCCATCGTTCTCTGGACCTTCTCTGGAAAGCGGTTAGCGGGTTGCGATGAGATTCGCCGCAGGTGAGTTTGTATCGAACCCAGATTCGGCGGACGCTGAAGTGAGTTTACCGCCAGATTCCGGATTTTCGCCTGGTGTGGACGAAAGGAAATCCAGGGATGGAGAGCGCAGGGGGGTGAAAGCGCAGGAGCCGGCGGTATCCGGGAGGAATCTTGTTCACGACATCGTGACCGCAGGTTGCATCCAAAGGTTGAGAGCCAGTGCGACTTGAGAACGACACGGACAGGAACATGTCCGGCTGCCGGATTCGCTGATCGCAATCCGGATGAATGCAACCAGCAGGATGCACGGAGAGGATGACAGGTGGAAGAGAAGCAGAAGAGCAAGGAGCCGCTGCATGGCGCGGCGATTGAGGACTATGGTCTGATCGGCGACCTTGAGACGGCCGCGCTGGTGTCGCGTGAGGGATCGATCGACTGGTTGTGCTGGCCTTCGTTTTCGTCGGGAGCGTGTTTTGCGGCGCTGCTGGGCACACGCGACCACGGCTTCTGGAAGATCGCGCCCGCGGGAGAGGTGAAGTCGAACGAGCGGCGGTATCAACCGGACACGCTGGTGCTGGAGACGAGCTTCGAGACCGAGGATGGCGAGGTGTGCCTGACGGATCTGATGCTGCGCAAGGGGCGCCATTCTCATGTGATCCGAACGGTTCGCGGCGTGCGGGGCAAGGTGGCGATGGCGATGGAGATCGCGGTCCGCTTCGACTACGGGAGGACGATTCCCTGGGTCACGACCAAGGGCGACGAACTGCGCGCGGTGGCGGGGTCGGACGAGGTTGTGCTGCGGACGAAGGCGCCGATGCGCGGGGAGGGAATGTGCACGCGCAGCGACTTTACGGTGCGAAAGGGCCAGACGGTGAGCTTCACGTTGACGAATGTGTCGTCGCTGGAAAACGTCCCGATCGAGTTGGACTTGGAGAAGGCGCTCTCGGAGACGCAGAAGTTCTGGAAGAAGTGGGCGAAGAAGAGCAAGTACAAGGGGAAGTATGCGGATGCGGTTTCCCGCTCGCTGATAACGCTGAAAGCGCTGACGTACAGGGTCTCTGGCGGCATGGTGGCGGCGGTGACGACATCGCTGCCGGAGCAGATTGGGGGTGAGCGCAACTGGGACTACCGGTACTGCTGGCTGCGGGATACGGCGTTCACGCTGCTGATCTTGATGCTGGCGGGCTACGTGGAGGAGGCGGTGGCGTGGCGAATGTGGCTGCTGCGGGCGGTGGCGGGCGCTCCGGACCAGGTGCAGACGATCTACGGGATCTGCGGAGAACGGCAACTGGTGGAGTGGGAGGCTGATTGGCTGCCGGGGTATGAAGACTCACTCCCGGTTCGGATCGGAAACGCCGCGGCGGGTCAGTTTCAGCTGGATGTCTTCGGCGAGGTTTCGGCGGCGCTGGCGCGGACCCCGCAGGCCGAGGCGGATATACGGGTCTCGGCGATTTCACTGCAGGCTGCTCTGGTCGACCATCTTTGCCAGATATGGCAGGAGCCGGACGACGGCATCTGGGAGACGCGCGGCGGAGCGCAGAACTTCGTCCATTCGAAGGTGATGGCGTGGGTGGCGCTGGACCGGGCGATCAAGCAGCACGAGCAGTACGACGGTAAGGGCGACGTAAAACGCTGGCGGAAGAATCGCGACATGATCCACAAGGAGGTTTGCGAGAAGGGATTCAACAAGAAGATGAACAGCTTTGTGCAGGCGTATGGGTCCAAGCAACTGGACGCCTCGTGTCTGCGGCTTGTGCTGGTGGGGTTTTTGCCGCCGGAAGACCCTCGCATTCGCGGAACGGTGGAGGCAATCGAGAAGCATCTGATGAAGGATGGGTTCGTAGCGCGGTATGACACGAAGAAGACCAAGGACGGACTTAGAGGGGGAGAAGGCGCTTTTCTCGCCTGCAGCTTCTGGATGGTGACGAATCTGTGGCTGATTGGGCGCAAGGACGATGCGACTGCGTTGTTCGAGCGGCTGCTTGCGCTGCGCAATGATCTGGGTCTGCTGTCGGAGGAGTATGACCCGGTGGGCAAGCGGATGGTGGGGAACTTTCCGCAGGCGCTATCGCATATTGCGCTGATCCACGCGGCATTTGCCTTGTCCGGCGTGTGGCGTCCGGAGAGCAAGGAAGGCAGGAAGACGCATTGATGCGGGTGTACGCGAAGTGCAACGGGCGATGGCGACCAAGTGCAACCTGCGCGGTAGCGACTGACTCTAAGAACCTGTTTAGGGACTGATGGGATCTTCATGGTTGCAGGAGAACGAGCAGAGGCAAAGGCGAAAGACGGGATCTCCACCGTAGCGGCGAAGGATGGCGCGCCCTCAGAGTTGTGTGGTTTTGGTGGCGCGGTTTTGGATCGGTATAACGTGCCAGTTTGGCGCCAATAAATTTCTTGTGATCGGTTGACGATGATTCGTGTTCCCAGTTCCACGTATAGAGTGCAGTTGCATAAAGGTTTTACGTTCGACGATGCCGCGGGCATTGCGGAGTATCTGCATGAGCTTGGCATTTCGCATGTGTACAGCTCGCCGTATCTGCAGGCGGCGCCGGGAAGCATGCATGGCTACGACGTTGTGGATCATCAGAATGTGAATAGCGAACTGGGCGGCGCGGAGGCGCACGAGCGGTTTTGCGCGCGGCTGGGGCAGGCGGGTCTGGGGCAGGTGCTGGATATCGTGCCGAACCACATGTCGCTGGGCAAGGAGAACCGCTACTGGTGGGATGTGCTGGAGAATGGGACGTCGAGCCGCTATGCTTCGTTCTTCGATATCGACTGGCAGCCGCAGGAAGAACGCCTGCGGGACAAGGTGCTGGTGCCGATTCTGGCCGATCAGTATGGGCGTGTGCTGAAGGATGGCGGGATCAAGGTGAAGCGGGTTGGGACGGCTTTCCAGGTGGAGTGCGCGGGGCAGACGCTGCCGGTCGCGCCGCCTTCGCTGCCGGTGATTCTTTCGCGCGCGGCGGAGTATGCGAAGTCGGACACGTTGAACTTTCTGGCGGCATCGTTTGGACGGCTGCCGGCGCCGGAGTATGTGGATCGCGGAACGATTCTGGCGCGGCAGCGGGATAAGGGTGTGCTGTTCAAGCTGCTGGAGCGGCTGTGCGCGGAGGAGCAGGGGATCTGCGAGGCGATCGACCGGTCGGTGGGGGAGCTGAATGCGAATCTCGACGCACTGGATGAATTTCTGAATCAGCAGAACTATCGGCTCGCCTATTGGAAGACGGCGGACCAGCAGTTGAGCTATCGCCGGTTCTTCGATGTGAATACGCTGATCGGGCTTCGAGTGGAGCGGCAGTATGTGTTCGAGGAGACGCACGCCCTGGTTCTCGACTGGCTGCGGCGGGGTGTTCTCGATGGGGTGCGGGTGGACCATCCCGATGGGCTGCGCGATCCGCTGGAATACTTTCGCAGGCTGCGGGAGTACGCGCCGGATGCGTGGGTGATCGGCGAGAAGATCCTGGAGCCGGGCGAGTTTTTGCGTGAGAGCTGGCCGATCGAAGGGACGAGCGGGTATGACTTTTTGAACGTCGCGGCGGGAGTGTTGGTGGCGCCGGAGGGGATGATGGAGCTGTCCTCGATCTATGGCGAGTTTACGCAACAGCCGACAGACTTCGATGCGGTGGCGCATGAGAAGAAGGTGAATGTAACCCAGGAGGCTCTGGGGAGCGATGTGAATCGGCTGACGTCTATTTTTGTGGAGATCTGCGAGGCGAATCGCGACCGGCGGGATTACACGCGGGCGGAGATCAGGCGGGCGATCCGCGAGGTGGCGGCGTGTTTTGCGATCTATCGGACGTATGTGGTTCCGGAGCGCGACGAGATCACGCAGGAGGACAGGGACTACATCGCGGGGGCGATCGAATGCGCGAAGACGGAGCGGCAGGATATCGATAGCAGCCTGTTCGATTTTTTGCACGACGTGTTGACGATGAGGGTGAAAGGGAAGAAGGAGAGCGAGTTTCTGCTGCGGTTTCAGCAGTTCGCCGGGCCGGTGATGGCGAAGGGGGTGGAGGATACGGCGTTCTACTGCTACAACCGGCTGACGGGGATGAACGAGGTGGGAAGCAATCCCGGGCGCGATGGTCTGAGCGTGGGCGAGTTTCATCGCTACTGCGAGACGATGCAGGCGACGCATCCGGCGACGATGACGACGCTTTCGACGCACGACACCAAGCGCAGCGACGATGTGAGAGCGCGGCTGGCGGTGCTGTCGGAGCTGCCGGGGCGGTTTGGGGCGCTGGTGCAGCGGTGGTCGCGGATGAACAACGCGTTCAAGACGAAGCGGCCGGGCGCGGAGGCGATGCCGGACCGCAACACGGAGTACTTCTACTACCAGACGTTGATTGGCGCGTGGCCGATCTCGTACGAGCGGGTGCAGGCTTATATGCTGAAGGCGGTGCGCGAGGCGAAGCAGCAGACCTCGTGGGTGGCGAACAACAAGGACTTCGAAGATGCGATGAATACGTTTATCGAATGCACGCTGAAGTATGCGCCGTTTGAGCGCGAGGTGCAGCAGTTTGTGCAGAAGATAGAGGATGCGGCGCGCGTGAATTCGCTGGTGCAGACGCTGCTGAAGTACACGGCTCCGGGCGTGCCGGATCTATACCAGGGATCGGAGCTTTGGGACTTCAGCCTGGTGGACCCGGACAACCGAAGGCCGGTGGATTATGGCCTGCGGCAGCGGCTGCTGCATGAGCTGAAGCAGATGCGCGGAGTTGAGGCGGCGGCGCAGGTGATGCGGCGTGCGGACGAGGGGCTGCCGAAGATGTGGACGATTCATCAGGCGCTTCTGCTGCGGCG
Source organism: Edaphobacter sp. (assembly GCA_965277265.1). Classification (GTDB taxonomy): domain Bacteria; phylum Acidobacteriota; class Terriglobia; order Terriglobales; family Acidobacteriaceae; genus Edaphobacter. The sequence continues at coordinate 1,787,374 of CBDICF010000003.1, read as the reverse complement.
CGAGAGGCCGGACTGGTTCAACGCCGATGCGGCCTATGTGCCGTTGGAGGTGGATGGAGACAAGCACGATCATGTGATCGCGTATCGGCGTGGAGATGCGGTCGCGACCGTGGTGCCGAGGCTGACCTACATGCTGGCCGGCGCATGGAAGGATACGGTGGTGGTGCTGCCCGCGGGCCGATGGAGAAACCGTCTGACGGGTGCAAGTGTAGAGGGTGGGGCGGTCGCGGTAAAGGGCCTGCTGAGGGATTTTCCGGTGGCGCTGCTGGTGCGCGAAGGCGCGGAAGGGGGCGGACGCGATGCATGAGTTTACGCTGTGGGCTCCAAGGGCGGAGAAGGTTGCGGTGAAGATCGGCGATACGCTTCATGCGATGAGCGGACCGGATGACAAGGGTATGTGGAAGGCTTCGATCGGTGAGGCGCGGACGGGCACGGATTATGGGTTCGTGGTGGATGACGACGCCATGACATATCCCGATCCGCGTTCGCTGTGGCAGCCGAATGGTGTGCATGGGACATCCAGGGTGTACGACCAGACGGCGTTCGGATGGAGCGATGAACGGTGGAGCGCGCCTCCGCTTGAGAGCGCTGTGGTCTATGAGCTTCATGTGGGAACGTTCACGGCGGAAGGCACGTTCGATGCTGTCATCGAGAGGCTGGATCATCTGGCGGAGCTTGGCGTGACGCACCTCGAACTGATGCCCGTGGCGGCGTTTCCCGGGGGGTATGGATGGGGCTACGACGGGGTTTCGCTGTTTGCGGCGACGAAGTTGTACGGCGGTCCTGATGGATTGAAGCGGCTGGTCGATGCATGTCATTCGAGAAGGCTGGCCGTGCTGCTGGATGTGGTCTATAACCACTTCGGGCCGGTAGGGAACTACAGCGGCGTGTTTGGACCGTACATCACCGACAAGCACCATACGCCGTGGGGGGGAGCGATCAACTTCGAGCGCGAGGGGAGCGACGAGGTGCGACGGTTCTTCTGCGACAACGCGCTGATGTGGATGCGGGATTACCACATCGACGGACTGCGGCTGGATGCCGTGCATGAATTTATGGATCGGTCCGCGGTTAATTTCATGGAGCAGTTGGCAGCGGAGGTGGAGAACCTGTCGAGTACGCTGGGGCGCAGGCTTGTGCTGATCGCGGAGAGCGATTTGAACGATCCCCGGCTGGTGACTCCGCGGGAAGCCGGGGGCTATGGGATCGATGCGCAATGGAGCGACGACTTTCATCATGCGCTGTTCACGGTTTTGAACAATGGAGGCGATGCGACCGGGTACTACTCCGACTTCGGTACGCTGGGCGATGTGGCGAAGGCGCTGACGAAGGTTTTCGTCTATGACGGCGCCTACTCCGGGTTTCGGGAACGCGTTCATGGGCGGCCGGTGGGGCGGTTGTCGGCGCATCATTTTCTTGGGTACATCCAGAATCATGACCAGATCGGCAACCGGGCGGTGGGCGACCGGTTGCAGGACGTGATCGGGTTCGACCGGGCCAAGGTGGCGGCGGGACTTGTGCTGACGGCTCCGTTTATCCCGATGATCTTCGAAGGCGAAGAGTATGCCGCTTCGACGCCGTTTCAATACTTCGCGGACCATGAAGACGCGGAGATGGCCAAGGCGGTGAAGGCTGGGCGGCAGAAGGAGTTTGCGGCCTTTGGGTGGAACGCGGACGAGATCCCCGACCCGGAAGACCGGGAGACATTCGAGCGGTCGAAGCTGAATTGGGACGAGGTGCATGTGGGGCGGCACGAGGAGATGCTGGAATGGTTTCGCAAACTGATCAAGCTGCGGCGCTGCTCTGCCTGCCTGAACGATGGAGACCTTGGCCACGTGAAGGTGGAGTTCGACGAGGCAAAGCGGTGGTTGACGATGGAGCGCGGTCAGGTAAAGGTATTTTGCAATCTTGGCACGGCGGCCGTGGAGTTCGACAATGCGGGCGGAGTTCCCCTGCTGCTGGCATCATGCGAGGACGTGTCAGCTACCGGCGGAAAGATCATGCTGCCACCGGATCGGCTGGCGATCGTTTCGAGCGAGGCGGGACTGTAACAATTGCAGCTGGAGATTCAATAGAGAAACAAATTCTGGTGAGATAGAATGGATCGACTTCGGATGGTGGCGCGGTTTTGGCTTCGGGTCCGCCGATCTGACGTACGAGTTGAGCGGCCGGCAGCCTGCGTCTTGATTCTGAAAGGCCGCTGCCGGGTTCTGAAAAATGACTGCGGCGGAAACTTTTGCGTCTCTCGTTCGTCTCCCAACACACCGGAACTTCGGCATGGAATCCTGACAAACGTAAGGCGTGCGTTCCGGCAGAGCAGACGATAGGACGATATGAGGATAGGCATGATGGCTAGACGAAACCCACTCTCTCTCGTACCGATGCTGTGCGCCTGCTTTGTGCTGCCGTCCTTCGGTCTATGTTCCGGGCTTGGGCTTGGGCTTGGGTTATCAACCGGTGGAGCGATGGCGTTGGCCCAGGCTCCTGCGCCCGCACCCTCGGCAACGCGGCAGATCGGTACGGTGAAGGCGATCTCCGGTGGAACGATGACGTTGACCACCGACGCCGGGCAGCAGGTCGAGGTGAGTGTGGCGGACGCCGCGCGGATTCTGCAGCTTGCGCCGGGCAGTACAGACTTGAAGGCGGCTCAGACGATTGCGCTTTCGGACATTGCAGCAGGGGACCGGGTGCTGGTGACGGGTAGGGCCGGCGACGCGGCGGGCAGCTTTGCGGCAACGCGTGTGATCCTGATGAAGTCCGGCGACATTGCCCAGAAGCACGAGATGGAGCAGGCCGATTGGCAGAAGCGGGGGACCGGCGGGATTGTGAGCGCGGTAGATCCCGGTACGGGATTGCTCACGATCTCTTCCGGCGCAAGGAAGATCCAGGTGAATACCTCCAGCAGTACCAAGTTCCGGCGTTACGCGGGGGATTCGGTGAAGTTTGAGGACGCGGTGCCGGGTACGCTGGCGCAGATTCAGCCAGGTGACCAGGTGCGGGTGCGCGGGGCGAAGTCCGAGGACGGTTCTTCGGTTCAGGCCGAGGAGGTGGTCAGCGGCTCGTTCAAGAATCTTGCGGGAGAGATTGCCTCGCTCGATGCGGCGAACGGGACATTGACCTTGAAAGACCTTGCCACCAAGAAGGTGGTGACGGTGAGATTGACAGCGAACTCCAGCGTGCGGGCTCTGCCGCCGGAAGCTGCGGCGCGTTTTGCAGCGCGGGCGCGGGGTGGTGCTGGCGGCGGGGGACATGCCGGCGTGGCGGGTAGCGCTTCAGCCGGCGCTGCAACGGCTGGAAGCGCTTCACGCCCGGAAGGACAGGCGGGGCCGGGTGAAGGCAGGACGGCGGGGGGCGATCTTTCGCAGGTGGTGAATCGGCTTCCTGCGGCGGCTATCGGCGACTTGAAGGTGGGGGCCGCGGTGATGATTGTGGCCTCGGAGGCCAGTCCGGGAAGCAGTGTGCTGACGGCTGTGACCTTGCTTTCGGGCGTGGAGCCGATTCTGGCGGCGACGCCGAACGGGACGCCGGCCATGACGTTGTCGCCCTGGAGCATCGGCGGCGATGCGCCTGAAGGTGGCGGCGGCCAGTAGTTTTGACACTGAACTGCAACGTTGGATTTTTCTGAGGAGTAGTGGATGTTATTTCGTAGAATGCTGCACTTGGTTTTACTTTTTTCGATGGTGGTACTGCCGATGGTTGCCCGGGCTCAGCAGGGGGGCGCGACGGTGCGCGGGCTGGTTGCCGATCCTGACAGCGCCGTCATTCCGGGGGCGACGGTAACGCTGACACCCGCGACCGGCAAGGCGCTGAGCACGGAGTCGAAGAGCGATGGGAGCTACGTGGTGACGGGTGTGCCGGCGGGGACCTACTCTGTGACGGTCACCATGGAGGGCTTTGCTTCGTTTGTGAAGCAGGGCGTAAGGATTACGGCGGGACAGGCGCTTACGCTGGACGTGAAGATGCTGATTCAACAGCAGGCGGAGACGGTGCAGGTGACGGCTTCGACGGCGCAGGTGGGGGTCGACGCAGACAACAATGCGAGCTCGACGACGATCAAGGGCAAGGATCTGGATGCGCTGTCGGACGATCCGGATGAGCTTTCGTCGGAGTTGACGGCGCTGGCTGGACCGGCAGCGGGCCCGAACGGCGGACAGATCTATGTGGACGGTTTTACCGGTGGGCAGCTTCCGCCGAAGTCTTCGATTCGTGAGATACGCATCAACCAGAATCCATTCTCCGCGCAGTTCGACAGGCTGGGGTATGGCCGCGTGGAGGTGTTCACCAAGCCGGGCTCGGACAAATTCCATGGCCAGTTCAACGTTCAGGGGATCACCTCTTCGCTGAACACGGGCAATCCTTTGCTGAATGCGTTTAACACGCCGGGGCAGCCTTTCCAGACACAGCCGCCGTATCATACGATCTTCGTGCTGGGTAATCTGACCGGGCCGATCTCGTCGCTTGCATCGTTCACGCTGTCGGGCTCGCATCGCGCGATTCAGGACAATAACCTGATCAGCGCGACGATTCTGAATCCGACGATTCTGGATACGACGCTGGTCTGTCCCGCGGGGCAGATCTCGTGCAACTATTCGATTGCGAATCCGGCTCCGCAGGCCCGAACCGATATCAGCCCGCGGATCGACCTTGCGTTGGGCGAAAAGAACACGCTTGTCACCCGGTTCCAGTATGTGGTGAACGACCAGACCAACCAGGGTGTAGGCGGATTGAATCTGCCCAGCACAGGGTATTACTCGAGCGCGTCCGAGGCCGAGTTGCAGGTCAGCGATACCCAGATCGTCAGCCCGAAGATCATCAACGAGACGCGCTTTGAGTTTGGGCGCAACCTGGCGACCCAGATTGCGAACAGCACGGCGCCGACGATCCAGGTGCAGGGCAACTTCACCGGCGGCGGCGCGAATACCGGTAACAGTACAGACCATCAGATTCGGTACGAGGTGCAGAACTATACCTCGATCCAGTTAGCGAAGAACTTCATCCGGATGGGCGCCCGGCTGCGGACCGATCAGGACTCGAATACGACCACGGCGGGAACCAATGGGCAGTTTACCTATAATTGCCTGCTGAGCACTGTCTGCAACAATGCGACGACGACGTCCTCGTACCAGAACAATCAGGCCAGCCAGTTCAGCATTACGCAGATACTGCACCCGGTATCGGTCAACTTCTTCGACCTGGGTTTGTATGCGGAAGACGACTGGAAGGCGCGGCCGAACCTGTCGATCAGCTATGGGCTTCGCTTTGAGACGCAGAACCATCTTTCGGATCACCATGATTTTGCGCCGCGCGTATCGATTCGCTATGGTCTGGGCAGCACGAAGTCGGCCCCCAAGACGGTGCTCAATGCGGGATTCGGCATCTTCTATGACCGTTTTCTGCTGGCCAATGTACTGAATACGATTGAGTCGAATGGGCTGAATCAGATTCAGACGGTGCTTGTGAATCCGAGCGCGGCATGCACCCCGCAGAATATCGCGGCCTGCACGGGAGGGAATGCGAGCGTAGGCAACAAGACCTACTCGGCTTCACCGAACCTGCGCGCTCCATATACGCTGCACTATGCGTTCGGCGTGGACCAGCAGCTGTTTCGCGGGGCGACGTTGTCGGTGAACTATATTCGCGCTGACGGGATTCACCAGTTCTACAGCTTGAACTTGAACGCGCCGGTGAATGGTGTTTATCCGATACCGGTGCCTCCGTTGTCGCCTCCCGGCATGCGGCCGGCTGTTCGCTATCAGTATCAGTCTGGCGGGATCTTCCATCAGAACGAGTTGATCGCCAACCTGAACATCCGTACCAGCAGAAGGTTTTCGGTAGGCGGATATGCCGTTCTGAACGATGCGAAGGCCGATACGAACGGGATCACGTCTTTTCCGTCGATCGATTCGTACAACATTGGCCGTGACTACGGACGGGCGAACTTCGATACGCGGTACCGTGCGTTTCTCTATGGCACCTTGTCGCTGCCGTACACGATCAGCGTGAGCCCGATTGTGATCCTCTCCGCGGGTGCGCCTTATAACGTGACGCTGGGAACGGACAGGAACAACGACAGCGTGTACAACGACCGGCCAGCGTTGGGAGCGGCGAACGGCATTGCGGCTGGAACGCTGGGAACGAACACGATTGCGGGCTGCGGCAGCTTCGTTTCGCCTCCCGCCGGTGCGGCCTACACGCCGATCCCAATCAACTATTGCACGGGACCCAGGCTGTTCACGACGAACCTGCGTGTGACCAAGACATTCGGCTTCGGACCGCAGACGGGAGCGCCGAAGGGGCAGGATGCCGGAGGTGGTCCAGGCGGCCCAGGCGGGCATGGTGGACCGGGTGGTCCTGGCGGCGGCCACGGGCATGGCGGACCGGGTGGTCCTGGCGGCTTCGGCACCAGCACGGGCCGGCGCTACAACTTCGCTATCGGCGTGCAGGCATTCAACATCTTCAACGATGTCGACCTCTCCACGCCGAACGGACAGCTCACCTCACAGCAGTTCGGGCGGTCGACACAGCTGGAAGGAAGGCCGTTTACGACCAACTCCGCTGTGCGGCAGATTTCGTTGCAGACATCCTTCACGTTTTGAGGGGGGGAGCCGCAGCCGGCGCATTGATATTTCTGTGTCGGGGCTGGCTGCCTGTTGTCAGTCCTGAGTGAGCGAGATGGGCTGGCGGGGTTCGGTGCCCCGGTGGGCGGCACGTGCGTACTGTACGGGCCAGGTGATCTGCTGCTTGAGTGCGTCGGCTGCGTGGAGCGGCCAGTAGGGATCGCGGAGGAGTTCACGGGCGAGCAGGACCAGGTCGGCCTGGCCGGTGCGAATGATCTGATCGGCCTGCGCGGGCGCGGTGATCATGCCCACGGCACCGGTGGGAATTCCGGCTTCGCGGCGGATGGTTTCTGCGTGGTGGACCTGATAGCCGGGGCCGACGGGGATCTGCTGGGCAGGGTGGTTTCCGCCGGTCGAGACGTCGACGAGGTCTACGCCCTCCGCCTTCATTAGCCTAGAAAAGGCAACAGATTGCGCGAGATCCCAGCTTGCGCCGAGAGAGGCTGGGGTCCAGTCTGTGGCCGAGATGCGGACTAGGAGGGGCAGGTGCTGGGGCCACGCGGCGCGGACGGCGCGGATGACCTCGAGAGGGAAGCGGACGCGGTTGTCGAAGCTGCCGCCGTACTCGTCGGTCCTGTGGTTGGAGAGGGGGGAGAGGAACTCGTGCAGGAGATAACCGTGGGCGGCGTGGATTTCGACCAGGTCGAAGCCGGCGGCGAGGGCGCGGTGGGTGGCGGCAGCGAAGTCCGCGACGATTTTCTCCATGCCCGCACGGTCGAGCTCCGACGGGATTGGGTATTCCTCGTCGAAGCGCAGGCCGGAGGGGGCGACGGGCTGCCAACCGCCTTCTGACGGCGAGATTGTGCGCACCTTCTCCCAGGGGACGGCCATGCTGGCCTTGCGTCCGGCGTGGGCGAGCTGGGTGCCGGCGTAGGCGCCGTGCTGGTGGAGGAACGCGGTGATGCGTTTGAGCTCGGAGATGTGCTCGTCCTTCCAGATGCCAAGGTCGCCGAGGGTGATGCGGGCTTCGGGGCTGACGGCGTTCGCTTCGGTGATGACGAGGCCGGCTCCGCCGATGGCGCGGCTACCGAGGTGGACGAAGTGCCAGTCGTTGGCGAGTCCGTCGATCGAAGAGTATTCGCACATGGGCGAGACGGCGATGCGGTTAGGCAGGGTCAGGCTGCGGAGCTGGAGAGGCGCGAAGAGGTGATTGGCCGTCTGGGTCATGGAAATCGGATGCGGCTGGATGGTTTTCGCTCTTAACTTGGCGAAGAGTGCCGGGAAAAGTAATTGCTGTTGATGGGTCGTAGGTCCGATGGGCCGAGCGTCGCCTGAGGCTAGGTGCGACCTTTGAGGCCAGCGCCAGCAGGTCATCCACTTGCAGGGTGTGGTGCTTGGCAGTGCGGGATCAGCGGATTTGCACGAGCTCTGCGGCGGCGCCATGGCCCGACGCGCCGGGGGTGGTGGAGGATGTCTGCGGCGCGCGCCAGTGGTCGATGTAGCTGACCTGGTGAACGCAACTGATCGTGCAGGATGGTGAGCAGCTCTTTTCAGTTAGAAATTCGCGCTTCACGTCGGCGGTCCTGTATCCCGCGAGCGGCACGCCGGGATAGCCGCGCTGCTGGCTGCAATAGTGAACCAGACCGTTCTCGCAGATGTAGAGATAACGGCCGCCTGCCCGGCAGCGCCAGTCGTTGGTCTTGCCGTTGGCGATCGCCTCCTGGAAGTGATTGAAGCGGGAGTAGCTGCGCCGGGTCAGGTTGCGAACCTTGTCCCACACGCCGCGCTCAGCCGCGCCCAGGGGCTTCAACTGCCCGCTTCCATCGTGGATGATTCCGATTGTGGAGCTGAAGCCAAGCGCCAGCGCCCGCTCGCTAACCGTCAGCGCATCGGTGGGATTGCTGATTCCTCCGCCGACGACGGAGTTGATATTGACGTGGAAGTCGGCGTGTTCGACAAGCATCTGGAGCTTCTTATCCAGTACCTTGAGGCTTTTTTTGGAGACCTCGTCCGGCATGACGTTGTCGATCGAGATCTGCATGTGATCGAGCCCGGCGCGGTTCAGGCGCTCAATGCGGTCGGGCATCAGCAGGTAGCCGTTGGTGATCATGCCGGCGATGGCGCCCGTCTTGCGAATCCGCGCGATGATCTGGTCGAGTTCGGGATGCAGGAGCGGCTCGCCGCCGGAGATGGTGATGACCGAGGTCCCGAGCCGGCCGAGATGGTCGATGCGCCGCAGCATCTCGTCGAGCGGCACCGGGTCCGAGTGGTCGTCATACTCGTTGCAGTACGTGCAGGCCAGGTTGCAGCGCCGCATCGGCACGATATGGGCCATGTAGGGGTGGCCGGTCGAGGCTAGTGCCGACGCGATCGAACCAAGCTCGCGCAGCTTGCGCGTCACCGCCTTGACGCGGCGCTTCGCAGGGATTGAGCGGCTTTCACCGGCAGTAACAGGAACGGAAGACATATCGTATATCAAGTATATCGAAACGAATGCGAACGGCCTGCTACGTGCCGGCGATGTACCGGCCTGCGGCTTTATTTACCCACTACAAGGATCGAGAAGGTATTGGGAACCATCTGGCCTCGCGCGGGACGGCCTCCGGGAGGAGTTGGAGGCGGCGGGGTGAACTCGGCCGTGATCAGGAGCAGGTGGCCTGTCTTGCTGTCCAGGGTCAATGTTTTGGCTCGTGGGAGCGTCTGCAGGGTCTGCTCGACAACGAAGCTGGCCGGGCTGTTTTCCTTGACGACGGTCAGGGTGCCATCGCCCTGCGAACTGAAGGCCTCCATCGTCTTCGGATTGAAGACCGCGCCATCGGTTCCGGCGCCGATCGGCAGTGTGTCGATGATTTTGCCATCGGCGGCGTTGAGAATGACCATGGTTTGAGGATTGCGGCAGGCGGCAAAGAGGATATTGTGCTTCACGTCCATGGCGAGCCCCGCGCAGCCTCCACCCTTGCCGGCGAGGTCGTAGGTGGCAGACACCTTCAGGGTCTTCGCATCCACCACGGCGATGCTGCCCTTGTCCTCCAGGTCGACATATAGATGGCCTTTGCCGTCCGAGACTGCCTGCTCCGGCGCTCCACCCAGATCGACGGTTCCGACGACTGTACCGTCTTTGGCATCGATCACCGTGGCGTTCGGAGCGCCGTGGCTGAAGACGTAGATCCGGCCATTGAAGGGGTCGGCCATGATGCCATCCGGGCCGCCCTGCACCTCGACGGTCTTGATGGGCGCCAGCGTCTTCGCGTCCCACATCGCGACCGGCTTGCTGCTGCCGAAGCCGTGGTGGGTCTTCGCATCGACCGCAACGCCGTGCGCGCTGGTATTGGCGATCTCGCCTGCGGGATTCAATGTGTCCAGATCGAAGACCGTGATCCGTCCTGAAGGCCCACTGCGCGGAATGTAGAGCTTGCGCGCGGCTTCATCCGCGTAGACGTAGTCGAACCCACCCTCGCCGCCTGTCTTTACCGTCTGCAGAATTTTATAGGGCCCGCTTGAGGCAGCCTGTTGAGCCAGAATGGAACAGGGAATTATCGTTGCGGCTGCGGCCAGCATGAGGGAAAATCGTCGCATGGAAGTCTCCTCGTTTCAGTGAACCACATTCCTGTTGCGTTGCGGTAAAGTTCGGTGCGCGCAGCAGGCTTGGACCGCGCTCAACGAACTTGATAGGAATGCTACAGCTTCGCGAGGAACTCCCGTGTGGACTGGCCTTTGCCTTCGAAGAAATCTTCCAGTCCGAAGCGCGGCTTCACGCTTGATCGCTTCTTGCCGTCGGGAGTAAGGGTCAGGGTCTGTTCATGCTTGTCCCGCAGAACCACCACGGGAATGGGCCGCCCCTTGTTGTCATGGACGGTTCTGGTCCAATCGTTCGCATTTGCCACCGGGATCAAATTAATCCGCACGACGACATCGCCGGCCTTCATTCCCGCCAGGTCGGCAGGGCTGTTTCCTTCCACGCTCCGCACCAGCAGTCCAGAGCCCCCATCGGAGCCGAAATACTGCGCCAGCTGCGGCCCCATCAGCTCCAGTTGCGCGCCCGTGAACGAAGAACTCAGAATCATGGTTGTTCCGAGGAAATCGCGATGTCCTTTAGGCATGGGGGTGGCTGTGCTCGATGGCGACGCCGAGGGCATGAACCCGTTGCCGATTGGGCCATGCTCCGCCACTGTGCTGGCCGCTGGGTCCGGCACGGTGTAGTGCCGCTCCCACGCCTGCAACCCCACCGTCTTGCGGTTCGCCATCTCCACGGTCAGGGTCTGCGTCTGTCCGTCCCTGCTGATCACGAAATTGACCGCGCGGCCTGCCGGAATATCCCGCAGCATTCGCCGCAACTGGTCCTCGCCCTCGATCCGCTGTCCACCCATCTGGAGGATGACGTCGTGAACCTGTATTCCCGATTTGCATGCGGGCCCGTCATGGTCCAGGCCGACGACCTCTACGCCGCGAGTCTCCTTCAGCTTAAGCGCGGTCAGCTCGTCGCCGCTGACGTCCCTCAGTTCTACGCCGAGATAGCCCTGCGATCCATGTCCGAAGCCTCCGCCCATGGCTGCGATGAACAGGACCGGTCCAGCCGTCGAGCTCCACCGTGCGGCATACATGACATTGCCGCCTCCGGCCAGGGTCGTTCCCGCCGCGAGCACCGCCACCCCCGCCCAGACACCGTACTTCATCGTCATTGGATATTCGCCGTATCCTGCAGCGCCTGGAAGGACGCCGTCCGAATGTAGGGATTGGTGTCCTGGGTCGAGACGGTTCGGAAGACCTGCTGGACACTTGAATCCGACCGTACCGGCTCTAATTCCTGAATTGCAAGCTTTCGCACCGCCGCATCCGGATCGCTCATCAGCGCCTCGGCCACGGCGTCGCGCACATGCTGGTCCTGTCCGACATACCGGTCGAGACCTTCGAGCGCCTTCATCCGCACTCCCGGATCGGAGTCATATCGCAGCGAGACCATCAGCGCATGACGAATGCCGTTGCCGTCTGGTTGCGGCTGGCAGGCATGGCCGGCCTTGCACTCGCGGGTCAGCAAGGCAACCGAGTTCAACCGCACCGGATCGGCAGCCGCGGCATTGGCGCCCATCAGGAGAAGCTGGCGAATCTCAGGGCTGTCGAGCGAGCCTTCCATGGTCTCCGGCACCACGCGGTTGTAATGCACCTGCACCAGTTCGGAGTTGGGTGTCTGCACGATGCCGGTGACATTCGCGACAACCCCATCGGCCGGGTGGCTCATGGTCACTGCGCCCGGTCTAGCCTTCGGTTCATGCGCGACCTGATAGCGATAGGTGAAGTTGCCGGCCAGAAAACCCACTCCGACCAGAAGCGTGGCCAGCGCCGGAGCGCTCTGTACGTTTCCCATCCAGCGAAGGAAATTCACCCGCAACCGCGTCCCAAAGCCATGCGGCGGAATCATGTCCAGCGCGTCATCCAACCGCATTCGCGACTGCGCCAGCAGATTCGGGGAAGGGTCCATGACCGGCAGCAATGCCAACTGCGCATCGAACAGCCTCATTGCCTCCAACTCATCCTGGCAGCTCTCGCATTGCGCCAGATGCTGCTCCAGTATTCCGGCCAGTTCATCGGGCAACTCGCCGTAGTTCATCAGAACTATGCTTTCACTTGCGATCTCACACTTCATCTTTCTACCTCAGCCAGCCTCAAAAAAATTTGCGATACCGTGCGGGTCTTTACCATCGCCCTTTACCCATCCATACTGGACCAACGAACTACACCTGCGACAAAACACGGACCGTCAACTGGAAAATACGATCTTCAGCTTCTCAACTCCGCCAGATTGGCCCTCAGCTTCCGTGTAGCGCGAAACAGCGTATTCTTGGCCGTCTCTTCGGTCGTGCTCAACATCTCGCCGATGGTTCTCAGCTTCAATCCCTGGTAGTGCTTCAGCTCGAAGACCGTCCGCTCTCTGGGGGTCAGCTTATCCAACGCCTCTTTGATCCGCTCGCCCATGACCTTCCGGTCCAACTCCCGAGCCGGGTTCGCCATCGCCCGGTCGTCGGTAATGTTCGCCATCAGGTCCATCTCATCGCCGCTCGCATCCAGCACCGTCGCCGGGTCTTCCCTGCGGCTCTTGCGCCTGCGTAACTGGTCGAGGCAGAGATTCGTTACGATCCGGTAAAGCCAGGTGTAGAAGCTGCATTCGAACCGGAAGTTTCCCAGGTGGCGATACGCCTTGATGAAGGCCTCCTGGTGGACATCCTGCGCGTCCTGCTCATTGCCCAGCATATGCAACGCCAGCCTCAGCACGGACTGGTCGTACCGCCGCACCAGCGCATCGAACGAGGTCCGCTGCCCGGCCTGCGCTTCGCGGATCAGTTCGTCGTCCTCTGTCCTCTGCTGCGCCCGTGCGTCGAGCTGCGCCTGGGTCAGCTTGCCGCCGTTGCGGGTACCGGGTTGGGTTACTGCCTTTGGCATCGCTGGCACTGATTCTACCGCTACAGTAGCCAACAGTCCCGCGGCAAACGGACTGATCCGCCGTCCGCCAGCGGGCGAGGACAACTCCCCGCCCAGGCCCATCCTTACAGCTTCTGCACTCATCAGTCTGACTCCGGAGTCAGGAACTCGAACAACACTCCAATAGACCCATAGACCTGCGAAAGGTGAGCATTCGCAGGCGCCGGTTTTTCGCACGCGGCAACTCCGGTAAACTGACCCCATGCCCTCCCGTTCGACCCCGACACCCAGCCTGTTCCAGCAGGCATCCTCTCCCAGCTCCGGCAAGGGCTGGATTAACGCGCACTGCGACGGCGGAGCCCGCGGCAACCCCGGCCCGGCCGGCTACGGCGCGCTCATTCAAAACGATGACGGCATGGTGATCGCGGAGCTCAGCGAATTCCTCGGCATGCGCACCAACAATTACGCCGAGTACTCCGGTCTGCTGGGATGCCTGCAGTACGCGCTCGATCACCAACACCCGCGTCTGCGCGTGGTCAGCGACTCGGAGCTGATGGTGAAGCAGATTCAGGGCAAGTACCAGGTCAAAAGTCCCGACCTGAAGCCGCTCCATGAAGAGGCCAGGCGCCGCATCGCGAAGCTAGAAGCCTTTGAGATCAGCCACGCCCTGCGCCACAAGAACAAGGACGCCGACCGACTGGCGAACGAGGCAATGGACCGCGGGATGAAGCGGCCGCATGCACCCGGTCAACCCGCCCCTGCGCCGCTCAAGGCAACACCCTATCCCGCCACATCGCAGGCGCCGCCGCCGCCCGCAACCTACGCCAAGGCCGACGCCATGCTTCGCGGATTCACCCGGGACGGCGTTGTCCATGTGCTCGGCGGCAGCACATTGCCCGACGGCGTCTTCGTCAAGATCATCCGCGAATGAGAGCGGCGACGAGTTCCTCCGATCTATGTTCGCTGAGCAGGAAGACTCATCGATCCGGGCTTCTGCTGTGGCTGATCTGCGCTCTGTGCCCGTTGGGCGGAACGAGCGCTCCCGCACAGAGTTCTCCCGGGCAGCCTCCGCCCATGTCGAATCCGCTCACTCCTGTGGCGCAAAGTGTTTCGGTTACCACAACAGTCGAGCCTCTTCCGCTGGCGGAAAGCGATCGCTCGGTCGAAGTGCTGTCTCCGCGCGATCAGCCTCTGGTCACGAACAGCGTGGTGGATATGTTGCGACAGGACCCCTCGCTGAACCTGCAAGCGCGCGCAGGCAACGGAGTGCAGGCGGACCTCTCCATCCGAGGCACTACGTTCGAGCAGACGCTCATCCTGTTGAACGGGTTGCGCATCAACGACCCCGAGACCGGTCACCTGAACCTCGACATCCCCGTTCCGCTCGATGCCGTCACACGCATCGATATTCTGCACGGATCAGGCAGCACCTTCTATGGCTCGGACGCCATCGGGGGGGCGGTGAACCTTCTGACGCAGGCACCCGCGCCCGGTCTCACGGTGGTCGCGAGTGCAGGCGGGGGCAGTTACGGCTCCATCGAGCAGCACCTCCGCGCCGCCTACACCAGGGGGCGGGTGGCCGAACAGGTTACAGGCAGCCGCGACACCTCCGACGGCTTTATCCCCGACCGCAACTACTCCAGCAACGCTCTGGCGTCGGAGACATGGCTGAGCCTGAGACCCGGAACCACCGATATCCTCCTCGCCGCGAGCGACCGCCCATACGGCGCCAACCTCTTCTACGGCCCGTACGATTCTCAGGAGCGCACGAAGGGCTGGTTCGCGAGTGTTCAGCAGCAGCTAGGACAGCAAACAGCAGCCAGCTTCGGCTATCGCCGCCACTCCGATCTCTTCATCCTCTTCGCCGATCAGCCTGCAATTTACGAGAACAATCACGTCACCACCAGCTACGAGGGGGCTCTACGCCGTGCGGACAACTTCGGCGCAAACACGGCTCTTTCTTACGGTTTTGAAGCCGACGGCGATACGATTCACAGCAATTCGCTCGGCGAGCACTCCCGCAACCAGGGCGCGGGCTATGCCAATCTCAGCCTTCGGGCCCTGGGCCGCTTCTCTCTGTCCCTGGGAGCACGCGACGAGATTCTTTCCGGTGGAGACAATGTCTTCTCTCCCTCGATTGCCGGTGCCTACACCCTCACCCACACGGTGCGGCTCCGTGCCTCCGCGGGTCACGGCTTCCGCCTTCCCACCTATGTGGATCTCTACTACTCCGATCCCACCACGATCGGCAATCCCAACCTGAAGCCGGAGTCTTCCTGGAGCTACGAGGCCGGGCTCGACTGGACACCCGCCAACGGCCGCCTAACGCTCACAGCGACGGGTTTCCGCCTGCAGCAGAAGGATGCCATCGACTACTCGAAGCAGGCGCTCGCCACCCCCGCTCTCACCTTCGCTGAACCGTACCAGGCCGTGAATGTCCAGAACCTGAACATCACCGGCGCGGAAGCCACGGTGCGTCTCCGCCTGAACGAGACGCAGCAGCTTCAGTTCAGCTACACCGCTGCCCGCGCCGCATCGCCGCCACCCAATCTGATCTCCGAGTATGCCTTCAACTATGCCGCCCAGAACGCTCTTTTTATCTGGACGGGCCGATTGCCCGGCAGAGCTGGCCACCAGATCACCGCCCACACTCAGGTGAACATCGTCCAGAAGACCGCACGCACGGCCTACCCGCTTTGGGACATCGGGCTCGCCCGAAATGCGGGCCATCTGCGTCCCTATCTGCGGGTGCTGAACCTGAGCAACACCGGCTATCAGGAGATTCCGCAGGTCCCCATGCAAGGGCGGACGATTATTGCGGGCACCGAGTTCAACTGGACTCGAAACAGCCACTAGACCGTTATTGAACGACCACCTGAAGACTGATGGTGGTAGCGGATCCGCTGGACGGGGTAACTGTGATCGGGACGGCATACGTGCCTGCCTCGGCGTTGTTGCTGGAACCGCCGCAGCCTGTGATCCCAAGCATCGCCCCGGCTGAGAGTGTCAGGAGGAGCAGGAGAAGTCCCAGACTTCTATGCACCTGCTTGCGGCGACGAAAGCCGGTCAGGAAGAGGCCGCCCAGGGCAGGGCAGAGAAGCATTGCGGAGAAGATTCGTTGCGTGTCGAAGGTTCCGAGGGCTCCGGGACGCGCAGGTAGGAGGAGCGCGGCTGAAGTGCCGCTCGCATTGGTGGCTACGGTGAGAACGGAGCTTTGCGCAGTGCCGGAACCGCTGAGGGTGAGCGAGGCGGGTGCAAAGGAGCAGGACAGGTGAGCGGGAAGAGCCCCGCAGGCGAGAGCCAGAGCGCCGGTGTAGCCGCCGACGGGAGTGACCGTGATGTTGGTGGTCCCGGACGCTCCGCGAGAGATGGAGAGCGGGTTTGGTGAAGCAGCGGCGGTGAAGGTCGGGGCAGCGATCGTCTGGGTGATGACGGCTGAGGTCGAGCCGGCAAAGACTCCCGAGGCGGCGTAGCTGGCGGTGATGGGGTGGGTTCCGGAGGTGAGCGCGGAGGTGGTGTAGGTGGCGGAGCCATTGGTCAGGGTTCCGGTTCCAAGCGTAGTGGAACCATCCAGGAAAGTGACAGTTCCGGCAGGAGGTCCGTAGGTTGCCATGGCCGGGGCCACAGCGGCCGTGAACGTAACGGGAGCACCGAGGCCAGCGCTAAGACTGGAAGAGGTGACCGTGGTTGTAGTGGGAATCGCGGAGGCGACGACAGGGAGTGTCTGGGCGGCCGAGGTGCTGGGGTTGAAGGTCGTGTCACCCGCGTAGACGGCGGTAATGCTGTACGGACTGGCTGCAACGGTTGCTCCGGAGAAGGTGGCTGAGATGGTTCCGGTCGCGTCGAGCGGACCCGAGGCAATAACTGCACCGGCGCTGAAGAAGGTGACCAGGCCGGTCGGTTTTTTGGCCGAGGCTGTGGAGGTAACCACGGCCTTGAGTGAGACGGCCTGCCCCGCGAGCCCGGCGGTCGGAACGGTAAGGGTGGTGGTGCTGGGGACGAGCGGAGTGAGCAGGTTCGCGGCAGCAGCGGCGACGAAGTGGTGGCCTGTGGTGGTGGGGTGGAGTCCGTCCCAGATGAGATAGGTGTCTGGATTTCCGGAGATATTCTGTGCGGCGGCCGTTACATTGCCAAAGCCCAGGGACATGGGGCTGCTGGCTGCCGTCGAGAAAAGGGTAAAGATGTCCGGCTGATAGACGTTGATCGTAGTGCCTTGAGCGGCAGCGCTGATCTTGAGGGCTGCGATATCCTGCGCGAGCTGCGCTGCAAAGTTGGCCGCAGCAGCATTGAGGGCGGCGGAGTTCGGACCTGCGTACTCGGGAACCCCACCGAGAGGAGGAAGGTTCGGGACCAGGAAATTGGTTGCGCCCGCGGTGATGAGGCGCTGGATGAGGGCGGTCTCGCGCTGGGCCGCGGCGGTGACGCTGGTCGCGCTGTGGTCCGCATAGAGGTCGTCGGCCCCGCCCCACAGGATGTAGAGGGTTTGTGCATTCGGTGTCGGGTTGGTGGCGAGGTAGTCGGTAACCTGCTGGCCCATATTGTGGATGGTGATGGAGATGGGGAGACCTGCGAATGTCTCCGAGACCGTCGAGGTGCCGTCCTCTGTGGTGGCTTCTCCGTAGGCATAGTTGGTGCCGCCGCCGAGAGAGTCTTTGACCGCGGGTTTGGATGCGAAGGAAGCCGCAAGCTGCTCTGCCCATACGCCGAAGTAGGACTTCGCGGCGGGCTGCGTATCGGCGCCATCCGTGAAGCGGCCATCGGTATAGTCGAAGCCGAGGAGCGGATTGTCGGTCGGGTACCGGATGAAGTACTGGCTCTCGGTGATATGGGCGATGTTGCCGGTATCGGAGAGTGAGTCGCCGAAGACGACGACGGTGTTGAATGTGGTCTGGGCCTGGACGGCGGCCGCGAAGAGCAGAACGGAGAACAGGCAGAGGAGGCGTCGGGTGAGCAGCACGTTGTATCTCCGGGGCACGGATATTTTTTGTGGATCAACACTATCACCGACAGGAGGAATTGACATTATTTCGTGACGAGATGTCGATAGCCACACAGCATTACTTCGCGAGCTCCGCTTTCACGATCTCACTCACCAGCTTCCCATCTGCTCGCAACCCGTCAGCCAGAATCCGCTGCTGCACCACACGCATCAGCGGGCCCATATCCTTCGGCCCCGGCTTCTTCCCGTCAACCGTCATTGAATCGATCGCTCCCTGTACCACGCCACGGATCACGTCCTCCCCCACAGCCTGCGGCAGGTAAGCTTCGATCATCCCGATCTCCACGCGCTCTTTCTCCGCCAGCTCCGGCCGGTCGCCTTTGGTGAACGACTCCACCGACTCCTTCCGCTGCTTGATCAACGTTGTCAGGATCTGCGACTCCTCGGCATCGGTCAGTTTTTCGCGCTTGTCGATCTCCTTGTTCCTGAGCGCCGATTTGACCATGCGCAGCGTCGTCAGCCTGTGCTCATCCCGGGCCTTCATCGCCACCACGATATCCGCCTGAATCTTCTCGCCAATTGTCATCGCCTGCCTCATCTCCCGTAAGTTCGCACTAACAGCTCCTCATTATAAGTAGTTCTTACTTGCCCATAGCCGGCGTGCGAGACTGGTTACAATAAGCGCATGATTCGCAAAACCCGCCTCTTCACCCCCGGGCCGACGCCCCTGCTGCCCGCCGCGCAGTTCGCCATGGCTGCCGCCGATATTCACCACCGCACCCCCGAGTTCCGCGCCCTCTACACCCGCGTCCTTAGTCAGCTCAAAGAGTTCGTCGGCACAAAGAATGACGTTATCATTCTCTCCAGCTCAGGCACGGGAGCCATGGAGGCCTCCGTCTCCAATCTGACCTCGCCTGGAGACCGCGTCCTCGTACTCACCGCCGGCAAATTCGGCGAGCGCTGGTCTGCCCTCGTGAAGAACTTCGGCTGCCATGCCGATGTTGTCGAGGTTCCGTACGGCCAGACCTTCAACATCGACCAGATCAAGGCAGCGCTCAAGCTCGAGACCCGCGCGGTCTTCGTCCAGGCCACCGAATCCTCCACCGGCGTTCGCCACGATATCGAAGGCATCGCCAAGCTTCTCAAGGACGAGAACTCCGAGGCCCTGCTCATTGTCGATGGGATCACGGGGCTTGGCACCACGCATCTCGATATGGACGGGTGGGGCATCGACGTCCTCATCGGCGGCTCGCAGAAGGCAGTGATGATGCCGCCGGGCCTCAGCTACCTCGCCGTCAGCGCTCGCGCCTGGGACCGCATGGAGGCTACCTACAACCCGCGCTACTACTTCGACCTCCGCAAGGAGCGCAAGAATGCCGCCAAGGGAGAATCCGCCTACACGCCTTCGGTTGCGCTCATCGCCGCACTGGGCGCAGCGTTGAACTATATCGCCGCGCAGGCCGGAACACCGGAAAAGCCCGAAGGCGATCTGGCGCAAGGCCGCAAAAAGCTGGTCGATAACGCGATTACCTGCGCCGCCATGACCCGCGCCGCAGCCACCGCTCTCGGCCTCAAACTCTTCGCCCCGGTGGGCCACGAAGCGGCGGCAGCCACCGCCATCATGGCGCCCGAAGGCTCCGACTCCGGCACGCTCGTCAAGGGCCTGAAGAGCCAGTTCGGCGCCATCGTCACCGACGGCCAGGGCGAGATGAAGGGCCAGCTCTTCCGCATCGCCCATATTGGCTACTTCGATTACATGGACACCATTGCCATCCTTGGCGCGCTCGAACAGGTCATCTACACAACCAAATTCCCCGCTCCTAACTTTGAGTTCGGCAAGGGCCTTATCGCCGCGCAGAAGTTCTACGCCGAACACGCTGTGTAGCTATGCTTCTTGAAACAGAGCCTTGCTTGCTCCTGAAATTGAGCTACTCTTTGTCCAAGTCCAGCCGCGATCCGGCGTCTTGTGGTTCAAGGTAAGTCCGGGCTTTAGTTCTGGACTTACCTTTTGTCCACGCCCTGCCCTACTGCACCGCGGGTATGTCAATCCGCAGGATCTGCCCCGCGGCTCCCGGCGCAGCGCCTAGATTCGACACGTACAGCCGTCCGTCAGGCCCGAAGGTCATGCCCGTCGGCACTGCGAGCCCCGTCACCACGTCTTCGATAACGCCCGAGCGCTTCACTCGGACGACCTTTCCCTTGCCTGGCGTCGGATATCCCGCGGCATCCGAGAGCTCCAGCACATAGAGCAGACCATCCGGTCCTTCCTTCATCGAGACAATCGTCGTAAAGCCTGCCTTCGAGCTCACAACGTTCCACTTCCCAAAGGAGTCGCCCGTCTCGCCGAAGCCCGGCAGCGGATTTGGAACGAAGGCGTCCTTCGCGATGGTCATGACCTTCGCCCATTGCGGATCGATGGGGAAGAGATTCAGATTGCCGACGTACAGCACATCCTGTTCGGCCACCAGCGAGGTCGGAACGATATGGCCCTGTGAAGCGGAGACGTCGACGACCTGGCGCACCTTGCCTGCCGTTGTCACGGAGAACACCTGTCCATGGTTTGGCTCCACGGTGTACAGGCGATCGTTATAGCTAATCATCCCGTACCACGATCCATCGGGCTCGTAGTCGTCGGCGCTCGTGTACTTCGCCGGGAATTCGATGAGGGCCTGGCTCAGATCGGCTACAAATGTCCACTTACCATTCTTGAGATTCACTCGCAGGATTGAATTCGGGAAGGTGGAATTTCCATGCGAACACCCGCCGCCAGCCAGCACCGCATATAACTGTCCGTCAAGGAACGCCACGTCCGCGGCGCCCAGAACATCGCCTTGAGCATCCTGCGCCGAAGGCAGCCCTGAAGTGACCGTGGTCCTGTTTCCGCTCAGGTCAATCTTCGAGATCCGCGCGGTCAACCCGCCCTTATAGGGTCCGATCGGCGGTGGAACCTGCGCGCAGGTGCCTGTAGTCGCCGTCGTCCCGCCCAGCCCCGCCTCTGCAACATAAAGGTTGCCGTCCGGCCCGAAGGCCAATCCCCTGGGTCCTTCCAACCCCGAGGCATACACCGTTGCATTGGCCGGCAGTTGCGCCAGCATCTGAACTCCCGACGCGCCGCTCACAAGAACAGCGGCACACAAAAACGACGAAGCGAACCTAGCTTTATTCATGGCATATCTCCTTGGATGGATTCCAAAATAGAAGGCCGGCATCAAGACGCCTTTCGGGGCCTTGATTCATACGGTCACAAGTAGTGGGGGGCCTGCGAAAGGTGCGTCCATGCCATGCCTTGGCATCTGCGCGTCAAGACCAGGGCGGTCGAACCGTCCGGGTCTGGGAGGTCTGCCTCTCAGCGGCACCATCCTATACCGCGCCGGTTCTCTTGTCATCAATAACTGCCACCCGCATTCTTCAGGACCGGGAGATGACCGGGATATATAGTTAGGCTCTGGACGGGCTAAAACTTCCGCCACACACCATATCCTTTATGCGCCGCTCAACTCAAGTTGCCGCCCCACTTCTCGCAGCTGCCGCCATCGCCATTACCATAGGCTGCCGCAAACCCGAGATGCAGCGCTGTGTCGATGAACAAAATCACGTTGTCGACGACAAGCTCTGCGCCAATCTTCCCAATCAACAGGACATGCAGCAGCGACGCGCCGACGGCCACGGCGGCTTTCTGCCTATCTTCTTGCCCTACCGTTACTACTATGGAGGCTGGGGCGGCTATGGCCTTGGCAGCACAGCCGGCGGCGGCAGCTATGGCCCTGCCTTCGGTCGCAGCTATGCCACCCGCTCCGGGGTAACCACCCGGGGCGGCTTCGGCAGCAGCTTCGGCGGAGGCGAAGGCCATGGCAGCTCAGCCGGCGAATAGGAAGACCAGGAGACACATGCAACGCATCCCGCTTACCCCACGCGAGAACTGGCAGCACACGGTCGAATCCCAGGGCCTCACGTTCCACACGCTCGAAGGCGGCGAACCTTACTGGGACGAGTCCGCCGCCTACCAGTTCACCGCTGCCGAGATCGACACCCTCGAAGCTGCAGGCAACACGTTACAAGAGATGTGTCTTGCCGCAGCCCAGCACATTATCGACGAGAAGCGCTACGCCGAACTCGACATCCCCGCCGAAGCAGTCGAAGCGATCGAGTGGGCATGGAATAACGAGCCGCCCGCTCTCTACGGCCGCTTCGACCTGAGCTGGGCAGGTGCAGGGACGGGGTTTGCGCCGAAGCTGCTCGAATACAACGCCGATACCCCCACGTCGCTGCTCGAAGCCGCGGTCATCCAGTGGAACTGGCTGGAAGACCTCCGCGCCAAGCCTGGTCAGTCCAGCGCGGATCAGTTCAACTCCATTCACGAAAAGCTCGTCGCGAAGTGGAAGGACATCGATCCCTATTTGTCGAAGCCCATCTACTTCGCGGCGCTCGACAACCCCGAAGACCAGCTCACCGTCACCTATCTCCGCGACACCGCACAGCAGGCCGGCTTGGATACCCTGCAGATGTTTATGAGCGAGATCGGCTGGAACGACGAGCAGCAGATGTTCCTCGATCCCGACGAACACCCCATGTTTTCGATCTTCAAGCTCTATCCGTGGGAAGCCATGCTTCAGGAGGAGTTCGGACCACACGCTCTCGATACCTACCTCAGCACCCGCTGGATCGAGCCCATCTGGAAGATGCTCCTCTCGAACAAAGGCATCCTGCCGATCCTCTGGCAGCTCTACCCCAACCACGAGCTTCTTCTCGAATCCCGCTTTGCCCAGGGAAATGGAAGCACCCCGGGGACGATGAAGAGCTACGTCCGCAAACCGCTGATGTCCCGCGAAGGCGCCAACATCAGCCTGATCCGCGACAACGCCACGGTCGTCGCCACGGAAGGTCCATACCACGGCAGGCAGATCGTTCAGGCTCTCGCTCCCGATGCCATCTTCGATCATCGCCACGCGGTCCTCGGCCTGTGGATGATCGATCAGGACTGCTGCGGCCTCGGCGTCCGCGAATCCTTCAGCCCTATCACTGATAACCTAAGCTCATTCGTGCCTCACTATTTCGTCTAGCGCAAAATTGCCACGGGGCAGATGACGTTCGCCCAAGAATGCTTGCTCGCATTGCGAAACACACGGGTCTGAGACCAGAAGACCTCTAGCCTTCGTCTTCACTCATGAATGAAAGGCAATATGAAGATCGTTCTCGCTGAAAAAGTGTCCCCTGCCACCCTAGCCGTCTTCCAGCAGGAGTCCGGCTGGCAGGTCGTTACGCCTGACCAGATAAAGAGCGGCCTGGCCTCCGAACTAGCCGATGCCGATGCGCTCGTCGTCCGCTCCGCCGTGCAGGTGGACGCCAAGCTGCTAGAGTCCGCTCCCAGGCTCCGCGTCATCGGCCGCGCCGGCGTAGGCGTCGACAACATCGACACCGCCGCCGCCACCCATCGCGGCATTGTCGTCATGAACACCCCCGGCGCCAACGCCGTCGCTGTCGCCGAACTCACTCTTGGACTCATGATTTCGCTCGCCCGCTCCATCCCTCGCGCCAACACCACCATGCATGCCGGCAGATGGGACAAGAAATCCCTTCAGGGCCAGGAGCTTCGCGGCAAGACCCTCGGCATCTTCGGCCTGGGGCGCATTGGCCTTGAGGTCGCCCGCCGCGCCGCCAGCTTCGGCATGGAGATCATCGGCTACGATCCCTTCGTCGCTCCTGTCATCGCCCGGGAAAACAACGTGACTCTCGTTCCCATCGACGACATCTTCAAGCAATCCGACTACCTCACGCTCCACGTCGGTCTCACCGCCCAGACCGAAGGCCTCATCAACGCCACCTCTATCCGCATCATGAAGAAAGGCATTCGCATCATCAACTGCGCTCGGGGCGAACTGATCGTCGAGCAGGCCCTCGCCGATGGCATCGCCTCCGGGCAGATAGGCGGAGCCGCCCTCGACGTCTTCCATAACGAGCCTCTCAAAGACTCTCCGTTCTTTAATATGGAAAACGTCATCCTTTCACCCCATATCGCCGGGGCGACGGATGAAGCCCAGGAGGCCATCGGTATCCAGCTCGCCATGCAGGTGCGTGATTACCTGAAGCTTGGCGTCGTCCAGAACGCCGTCAACCTGCCCTCGCTCTCGCACGAGGAGTACATCGAGGTCGCTCCCTACATCGAAATGGCCGAACGGCTGGGCCACTTCCTTAGCCACGCGACGCCGGGGAACCTCGAGAACATCCAGATCACCTACACCGGCCGCATCGCCACCGGCAAGACCGACCTGATCCGTAACGCCGCGATCGCCGGCATCTTCGCCGGCTCCGGAGATAGCCCTGAGCCGACGGTTATCGCCAACCGCATCAATGCCGCCGCCATCGCAGCCGAGCGCGGCATCCGCATCCAGGAAGACAAGAAGGAGTTCACTGTCGGAGGCGCAGGCTCGGTCCTCAAGCTCACCCTCCACTCCTCCGACGGAGATACCAGCGCCTCCGCTACCGTCCTCCACGGCACCTCGCCCCGCCTGCTCACCTACGACGGCATCGACATCGAGGCCCCCCTCAACGGCACCCTGATAGCGATTCGCAACCACGACGTCCCCGGCGTCATCGGCCGCATCGGCACTATCCTCGGAGAGCACTCGGTCAATATCGCCAACTTCGCTCTTGGCCGCGCCCACTCGGCATCTGCCCGCTCCCAGCGCGTTCCGCAAGGTCAGGCCCTCGCCGTCGTCCAGATCGACGTACCCCACGCCGCCTCGGCCAACGCCGCCATCGAAGCCCTTTGCAAAGTCGAGGCAATCGCCAGCGTCCGCCTCATCGAACTTGGCAAGCTCTGATCAGCAGCTTGCCAATCTTTGCTATCTAACGTGTATCCTTTCGATAGGAGGAGCACCGACGTGCCCACCCGCAACGTTAGCCTCACCCGGGTTGGACAGCTTTACCGCGCAAGAGGTCGAGACTGGCCGGTATGAAAATGCCAGCGAGGTTGTCCGAGCGGCCCTCCGCAGTCTCGAAGGTCAGGAGAAAGAGCATAAAGCGAAACTTGCTGACCCAACAAACAAGTGCGCCGGTTTCGCCCGGTTCCTGTGCGGGGCGAACCTGTATCTTTCACCATCCTCGCCGACAGGGGAAGCGTCTGAACCGCCATTTTCTGGATTACAGCGCCTTCCCGAAGCTGTTCAACGAGGAACAGGGCACAGACAAGCTCATCGAACTCGTCAAGGGGTATGAGGATAGACATCGCATCCGACAGGCGATTGCTGGATGCTGCCACGGCAGAAGGTCTCCAGGTGTGGGATCCATCCAGCATCGATCCTGTACCTGACATTGGATAAGTATCATCCCAGTACGCAACTTCAAGAGGGACTCCGCAATGCCGCTCTACGAGTACGAATGCACCGCCTGCCACAAGCGCACCGAAAAGATTCAGAAGTTTTCCGACCCCGAGATCACCGTCTGCCCACATTGCGGCGGCCACATCGAACGCGTCCTTTCTGCCCCCGCCATCGCCTTCAAGGGCGGCGGCTGGTACGCCGATGGCTACGGCAACGCCAAACCCAAATCCTCCGGTGACAGCAGTAGCGCAGGCAAGTCCGCAGGGGAAGGCTCATCGAGCGGAGATAACAAGTCAAGCAGCGAAGCAAAATCGGGCGGCGAAAGCAAACCAAGCGGCGATACTAAACCGAGTACGGACAATGCATCCGCCTCGAAGCCCGCGCCCGCACCACCGGCCGCCACACCGGCTTCTGCGGCCTCCAGCTCCAAATAGCCTCACGGGAACGCAATCTCTGCACGGATCGAAGGGCGCCTATCTCCGAAACACCACGCGTCCTTCGCTAAGCGTGGCTATGACCCTGCCGAGCATCGCGGCCCCGTCGAACGGTGTATTCCGCGACTTCGAACGCGAATCCGCCGCCCGAAATCTCCACTCCGCCGCCGGATCGAACACCACCACATCGGCGAAGCTCCCCACCCGCAGCGTCCCTCGTCCCGCCAGCGACACAATCCTGGCCGGCTGGGCGCTCATCAGCTCCACGACCCGCGAAATCTTCATCCCCGCGCCGCGATGCAGCACCCGAAGCGCCAGCCCGAGCGCTGTCTCCAGGCCCGTAATCCCATTCGGAGCGCGCTCGAACTCCTGCTCCTTCTCAAACGCGGCATGGGGTGCGTGATCGGTCGCGATACAGTCCACCGTTCCATCCATCAGCCCTGCGATCATCGCCACCCGATCCGTCTCGTTGCGCAGCGGAGGGTTCATCTTCGCGTTCGTCTCGTAATCCCCAATGGCCTCCTCGGTCAGGGTGAAGTGATGCGGCGCCACCTCGCAGGTCACGTGCAGCCCCTGCGCCTTCGCCTCGCGTATCAACCCCAACGCCCGCGCGGTCGACACATGCTGCACATGCAGATGCGCCCTCAGCCTCTCCACCCGCTCGATATCCCGCAGCAGCCGTATGTCCCGTTCCACAATCCGAGCCTCGGCTTCCACCGTCATGCCGCGCAGGCCCAGCCGAAACGCCACTACCCCAGCGTTCATGCTGCAACCGCCGGTCAGGCGAGTATCTTCAGCGTGCTGCGAAATCGGTACTCCAAGCTCCGCGGCGGTAACCAGCGCCGCCCGCATCACGTGATCGTGCAGCACCGGCTTGCCATCGTCCGTAAACCCCACCGCTCCTGCACGCCGCAATTCATGGAAGTCCGTAATCTCCTCGCCCCTGCTGCCAAACGTCGCCGCAGGCATCGCAAAGAGCTTCACGCACGCACCACTCGCGGCATCCAGCATCCATTCCAGGCTCTCCACCGAATCGTTCACCGGAACCGTATTCGGCATCGCGACCACGCTCGTGAAACCGCCCGCCGCCGCCGCCGCTGTCCCGGTTGCAATCGTCTCCTTATAGGTCTGCCCTGGCTCCCGCAGGTGAACATGCACATCTACCAGACCCGGCGCGACGATCATCCCCGCCGCGTTGATCGTCTCCTCTACCTCAATCCCATGCAAGGCGCCCGGCCTCTCGACTGCCGCTACAAGGCCGTTCCGAAGCAGAACATCGCGCTCCGCATCCACACCGCTCGCCGGATCGACGACACGTCCATGCAAAATCAAAACGTCGCTCATGCGCGTACACTCTCGAATCCGCTCGCACTCAGCGCCCTCGCCAGCAGAGCGGACCGCACAGCCAGCCCATGCCGCACCTGGTCTTCAATCGCCGAATTCGGCCCGTCCGCCACCTCGCCCGCAATCTCCAGCCCGCGAATCATCGGCCCCGGATGCATCACCAGCGCATCCGGGGCATTCTCCTGCAGACGTTCAGCATGTAGCTGGTACCGGTCGATATACTCCGCCAGATCAAGCTCCAATCCGGCCAGACGCTCCCTCTGAATCCGCAGCATCATCACAACCGTAGCCCGCCGCAACGCCGCATCGAAATCGCGCACAATCTCCACGCCCTCACTCAGCCCCAGCGCCTCCTCGGGTAGCAGCGCTCTCGGCCCGCACAGCAGCACCTTCGCCCCCAGCCGGGGCAGCAGCATCGCATTGGACCGCGCTACACGGCTATGCAGGATATCTCCTGTAATCACCACCGTCACACCGCGCAGCGTCTTCGCGCCCACCGCCGTGGTATCGAAACCCGGCAGCCGCGTCAAAATTGTCCGCAGGTCGAGCAGTGCCTGCGAAGGATGTTCATGCATCCCATCGCCCGCATTCAGCACTGGCAATCCCGTCATTCGCGCCAGCAGAGAAGGTGCACCCGAGTTAGGATGACGCAGAATGATGCATTCCGCCCCCAACGCCCGCAGTGTCAGCCCCGTATCCTTCAGGCTCTCGCCCTTCTCAATCGAAGAGGACTTGTCGCTCACCAGCGTCGTCGTCGCACCCAGCGACTTCGCCGCGAGTTCGAAGGACGTTCGTGTCCGCGTACTCGACTCATAGAACAGCAGCGCGATCCGCCGTCCCGCCAGCATCCGCGCTCGGTCCGCGGGGGCTGTCCGCTCAATCCGTGCCGTCTCCACCAGGATTGCCGAAACCTCATCCACCCGCAGGTCACTCACGGACAGCAGCGAGCCGGCGGGATGAACGGAACTCTTCCCAGCATCCGGTCTCATCGCAACCGGCATCAGTCCGCCAACTCAACCAGCAGCACCTGCTCCTGTCCATCCACCTCGTTCAGCTTCACCTCGATGATCTCCCGCTTTGAGGTAGGAATCGTGCGCCCCACATAGGTCGCCTCGATCGGCAGTTCGCGATGTCCGCGGTCGATCAGCACCAGCAGCCGCACGCTCCTTGGCCGCCCATGATCGAACAGCGCGTCCAGCGCAGCGCGGATCGTCCGTCCCGTATACAGCACATCGTCCATCAGGATAATGTCCCGCCCGTTGACGTCGAACCCGATTGCGCCGGGCGTCACCGTAGGCCGTGGACCATCGGTCGAAAGGTCGTCGCGATAAAAGCTGATGTCCAGCACGCCTGTATCCACAGGATGCTTTTCAATGTTTCCGATCAGGACTGCCAGCCGTTGCGCCAGCGGCACGCCCCTTCGCTTGATCCCGATCAGCCCCACGTTCTTGCTGCCGCCGTGTTTTTCCACGATCTCATGCGCCAGCCGCACCAGCGTGCGCTCGATCTCCGAGGCCGACATCAACCGGCCTTTCTCGCGAAACCTCAGCTTCTGTACTTCCGTCTCGTCACTCATTGCAGTTGCGCTTGATGATATCAGCCACAGCGACTGGAAGGAATCAGTCCGCGTGGCGATTGCCGCCTGCCACGGTGCTGCTTGAACGCCGCCGCATATGGCCGCCCCGCAGCAGGTCGAACGCCGCACCGCGCCATGCGATTCTGTTGCTCCTGTAGCTTGCCAGCCAGAAACCGAACCCCATGAGGTCACGCAGCGGATAGAACAGTACCGTCCGCATCACCCTGCGCTCCCGAACCACCGCACCGCCAACAACCTCGGCCAGCAACATGCGCGTCATCACGCTCCACACCAGCCCGGCCAGCCCAATCCGAGGCATACCCAGCGCCGTCGCTGTCACCCACACCAGCAGACCGAACGGTACGCTGAACGTCAGACCCGTCCCGAGGTGTCCCCTTGGCCGCGAGAACCGCGTGCTCCTCATCCATCGCACCTGATGCCTGACCGACTCCAGAAAGCCCGCGTTCAGCACAACATGGTCGATCACATGATCCGACAGCACAACTTGCCGGCCAAGCCCCGCGACCAGACTTCCCAGCACAAAATCGTCCGCGCAATACTCCCCCAGCCTGCTAAAGCCGCCGATCTCCTCTACGCACTCCCGGCGCACCGCCATGGTCGGTCCCAGCGCGAATCGCATCCCCTCCAGCTCTCTCGCCACCAGCACGCCCGCGCTCATCTCGACGCTCATACCGCACGCTTCGAGCCGCGACCAGATGCTTGCAACCTGTGGCACGCCCCGGTAGAGACACGTCACCAGACCCACGTTTTTTTCCTCGAAGGGCGCAGCCACCTCGCGCAGATACCCCCGCCCAACCTGCACATCGCTGTCGCTGATGGTCCAGATGTCGAACCTGGCTGCCGCCGCCAACCGTTCCAACGAAGAGACCTTCGCGTTGCTGTACACCGGTTCGCCGCTGGTCAGAAACTGCACCGGGATCGCCGGATAACGTCCCGCAACCAGGCGCGCGACGTGCAGCCCGGCGTCGTTCACATCCCGCGCACAGAAGATGATCTCGTACTCCGGATAGTCCTGCTGGAAAAATCCCTCCAGTCGAGCCCCCAGCCCGGGCTCATCCCCGTGCAGCGGCTTCAGCAGGCTCAGCGACGGGCGGAAGCTGCCACGCACAAGCGAATGCCTGCGCCGCAGAAAGCCGATTGCCGCCACCAGCACCAGCGCCGTATAGACTGAGGAGCTCAAAAGCCCCAGCAGGCCTATACCCAGCAGCATCTTCGCCATGGGGAGCATCACCGGCAAGGACTGGATCGCATCGAGACCGGACCCGCGCAGACAGACGCCCGACATTCACTCCTTCTCACAGATGCGAGAGCCACCTACACCGTCACCTTTCGCCGGGTTCTCAGCAGACCGCCCACGGCCCCGCCCAGGGTAGACAGCAGAAGCAGTAAACCCGAAACCATCGCAAATCCCGCCAGCATCATGCCCGCCCGCACCTCCGGCGAATACAGAAACCGCAGCATCTCGGGAGGCTGTGGCGCTGTCGCCGCGGCCTTCTCAATCTGCATATGAAGCATCTGCGTCAGTTCGGCATCGAACCCGGCCATGCTGTGCAGTTCGTACCGCGCGACCAGGCCCCCCGCCGCCATCGCGACCGCCAGGAAAGTCACCAGCGCCAGCCCTACGACGATGCCAATTCGAGCTCCGATGCCGGCATCCATCAACGCCAGCGGCCGACGCCTCTGGTAGAGCGCCAGTGCGATCAACGAGCCGCTGATCGTCCATAGCCAGCTCAGCAGCGTTACCGCCTCCACGCGCGCAGCCATCAGGCATAGTACCGCTGCAATTCCGCCCACCAGCGCCGCACATCGTATCGCCGTCTTCCACTCGACCTGCCGGGGATTGGGGGGCGGCACCGCGCCGGTGCTGTCTGCGTCAGGCGCACCCGTCTGTTCCTCGTACGCCTGGAGATAAATCTGCGGGGAACCGCAATGCGGGCAGAAAGGAGACGTGCCGTCGCCGGCCGGAAGCTCCCCACCGCAACGGTGACAAAATTCGTGCATATGCTATGAAGCTATCGCAGGCCGTACCACCCGGCAAGCGCAGCGCCGATCGGTCTACCCGAAGTCCCTACTGCTTCTGCCGCTCGTCTCCGCCATCATTGATTGAGAAATGTCCCGGCAGATCCAGCGCCACCAATCCCAATTTGGTTCCGTTCCCCTCCGGATCGATCGCCACAACGTGCATGTGCTGCTTCGATCCTGCCTTCAACTCCATCTTGCCCGGCATCTCGTCGTCGACCGACACGTAGCTCTTCTTCTCGTAATCGCAGGTCAGTCCCTCTGCCGTATGGGTCGGCAGGCCTACCGGTTTGTTATTCTCACATTGGATTACGTCTCCATACCTCCCCAATGCCTTCCGGTAAAATTCCGTCACCTTCTCCGGACCGTCCGCCGTCCGATAGCTCGCCGCCTTCACCCGCAGGTGAAATCCGCCAAAGCTCAGGTTCACATCGGCTGCCCCGTCGTTATCGCCGTCCTTGCCCTTTTTCTTCACCAGTTCCGCCCCCGGGTACACCGGAAGCCCGATGCCCTCAACCACCTTCGCGTCGTTGGTCTTCACCTCCATGCCCCCGAAAGGCGTGGCAACCTTCACGTTTTTCCGGTCCCCGCGCTGGTTGGACTCCACCCGGCAGCCGCTCACCACCAAAACCGCAATCATCACAGCGCCCGCCAAAGCCTGTCTCGTCTGCATCTCAGCCTCCTGTCTGCTGAAACGATACGCCCAGCTCCTCGCTGAAGTTCCCTCTGCCCATTGCCCCGTTCGATCCGGCGCGCGTTTGCCCTTGCCAATCATGGAAATATGTCTGATGGTGAAACATATGATGTATTCCTCTTCGCGCACCGGGCGGTTGTTCCCCACGTTCTTTTTACCGATTCTGCTCTCAGTGTTGATGTTGACTGGCGCGACTCCCTCGGCCCATGGTCAAACCGGCGCGGGAACGCAGCGAACGCTCGATAACGCTACGGTTGGCATGTCGAACCCGGGAACCGGCCAGCCCGCCGCCAGACCCACCAGCCAGCCTTACACCGGCGACCTTTCCATCTTCGAGTATCCGGACCGCGACAAAAAGCTGCAGATCGACCGCGTGATGGACCTGCTGGGGATCACGCCCGGAAAGAATGTCGCGGACCTGGGCGCCGGTTCGGGCTGGTTCACGGTCAGGGCGGCCAGGAGAGTGGCGCCTGGTGGCATCGTGCTCGCCGAAGACATCAATCCGCTGGCGATCGAGTACATCGGCAAAAGAGTAGTGAAGGAAAATCTAGGGAACGTGAAGACGGTCCTGGGCTCGCCGGACGACCCCAGTCTGCCGTCCGGCAGCGTGGATGCCGTGTTGATGCTGAAGGTGTACCACGAGATCGCGCATCCTGTTCCGGCCATGAAGGTGCTCCAGAGGGCGCTGCGGCCAGGAGCCAGGGTGGGAATCATCGATCGCAACGGCACCGGAACCGACCACGGCTTGAAGCAGGCGATCGTGGTAAAAGAGATGGCTCAGGCCGGATATAAGCTGGTGGGCAGCTACGACTTCACAAAAGCCGACGGCCAGGATTACTTCCTCATCTTCGAAACCCGGTGAGAGCTGATAATGCGAGCCTGTCGTTCTTCATCGTCTATAACTTATAGCGGAATACTCAACGGTCATAACGATTTGACAGGAGATGCAATGCGCGGTTGTACTTCGTTGGCGGCAACGGCAGTGGTCATGAGTTCATTCGTCTGTGGTGCACAGGTGCATGGCGGGGGCGGTGTCACGCTGCCCAACCCCCCGGCGGTCAAAACGCAACCGGTGGTCGATGTGTACCAGAGCGCCGACCCCAACGTCCCCACCAGGGTGACCGACCCCTATCGCTGGCTCGAAGACGCGCACAGCCCGGAGACGCGTGCCTTCATCACCGCACAGAACGCCTACACCGCCCAGTACTTCTCCCAGGTTAAGAAGCTGCCCCACGTCGCCAAGGAGATCGCTGAGCTGCTGAAGGTCGACACGATGGGCGTTCCGGAGCGTCGGGGAGACCGCTACTTCTTCTCCAGGCGCAACGCGGAAGAGAACCAGGCGTCGATCTACATGCGCACCGGACTGCACGGAGCCGACGAGAAACTGATCGACGCGGGCGCCTTGAGCAAGGACCAGAATACCTCGGTCAACATGTTGAATCTGACCGAAGATGGCGGCCTTCTGGCCTACGGGATTCGCG
This sequence comes from Edaphobacter sp., assembly GCA_965277265.1. Lineage (GTDB taxonomy): Bacteria > Acidobacteriota > Terriglobia > Terriglobales > Acidobacteriaceae > Edaphobacter. The sequence goes on along the minus strand of CBDICF010000003.1, from coordinate 1,754,576 downwards.
TCGGTGGAGCGGACGAACTGGAGGTGCATTTCCTCGATGTCGCCACTCGTAAGCCGACCGCAGACACTCTGCCGCGCGCCCGGTACTACGGCGTCGACATCGCGCCCGACAGGAAAGGCGTGTATTACTCAAAGCTGTTCGCGGGAGAGGGAACCCAGGTCTTCTATCACAAGTTCGGTACGCCGGACGGAAGTGACCCGATGATCCTGGGCAAGGAGTACCACGGCGAAAAGCTGGGTGAGATCGACGGCATCAGCGTGCGGGTCACGGAGAATGGACATTTTCTTGTCTTCAGCATCGGCAGAGGCGTTCCAGCCAAACGCGAGGACATTCTCATCAAGGATCTGCGTGTTGCGGATTCGCCCATCGTGCCTCTGGTGTACGGCATCGACAGCCGCTTCGGCGAGTTCAATGTGGGCGATACCTTCTATGTTCAGACCGACTACAAGGCCCCCAATGGACGCATCCTGAAGGCCATCCAGGGCAAGTCGCCGGACAAGTGGCCGACCGTGATTCCGGAAGGCAAGGACGTGCTGGAGTCGGTCAACGTGGTCGGCGACAAGATCTTTGTGCTGCACCTCAAGGACGTGACCTCGGAGTTGACGGCCTACTCGCTCGATGGCCGCAAGCTCAGCGAAATCCCCTATCCCGGCATAGGCGCAGGCTCCACGCTCTACGGCCGTTCCGTAGACCCGGATGGCTTTTACACCTTCCAATCGATCATCACGCCGCCGACGATCTACCACTACGACACAAAGACAGGGAAGTCGGAGGCCTTCTTCACGTCAAAGGTGCCCTTCGACTCCAGCCACTATGAGGTCAAACAGGTCTTCTACACCTCGAAGGATGGCACGAAGGTGCCGATGTTTATCGCGGGCAAAAAGGGCCTGAAGCGCGATGGAAGCGAACGTCTGCTGATGACCGGCTATGGCGGCTTCGCGTTGAGCGAAACCCCTGTCTGGAACCCGGAATATGCATGGTGGATGGAGGAGGGCGGATGGTTCGCGCTGCCGAACCTGCGTGGCGGCAACGAGTACGGCGAAGCGTGGCATAAAGCGGCCATGTTCGAAAAGAAGCAGAACGTCTTCGACGACTGGTTCGCGGCGGCGGAGTATCTGATTTCGAATAAATATACCTCGCCGGAGCACTTCGCCATTCGCGGGCGTTCTAACGGCGGCCTGCTGATGGGCGCTTCCATGACCCAGCGGCCGGACCTCTTCGGAGCGATCTGGTGCGGCTATCCGCTGCTCGACATGCTGCGCTACCAGCGCTTCGAGATGGGCAGGACATGGACCACCGAGTACGGGTCCGCGGAGAATCCGCAGGACTTCCCCTACATCCTGAAGTATTCGCCGTACCAGAATGTAAAGCCCGGCACGAAGTATCCGGCGATCTTCTTCTTCACCGGCGACGGCGATACAAGGGTCGATCCCATGAATGCGCGCAAGATGACGGCCTTGATGCAGACTGCGAGCTCCAGCGGCCGTCCGATTCTGTTGCACTACAGCCTGAAAGGCGGCCATAGCGCAGGTATTTCGCAGACCCAGCTGGTGCAGGACTACGCGGACGAGATGGCGTTCCTGTGGAACGAGACCGGCGCGAAGTAGCCGCTGCTGGTGCTATTTGCGGGCCGAAGCCCTTGTCTTGCCGGCAGGCTCGTTGCCCGCTTCCGCAATCGCTGTGTCCAGCATCTGGTACAGCTGGGTTACGTCGGTCACCTGAACATAGCCCTTGTGCGTGACGATGAAGATGGTCGGGGTCTGGGTGAGGCCGACGCGCTCGCCCAGCGTATAGTCGGCGCGTACCTCGGCGGCGAACAGCCCGGTTGGATCGATCACAAACGGCATCGCGCGGCCATGCGACTGGAAATATTTCTGGGTAAAGGCGTTCAGATCCTCCTTCGAGGCGATCGCGGTCTGGTTGGCGAAGACTGCGCGGCGGTAGTCTTCGGCGGCCTGCGGCGAGATCTTGTCCTGAATATAGCGGGCGATTACGGCGGCGTCGAAGCTCCAGATGTGCATCTTAAGCGGAAAATCGTGGCGCAGCAGAGGAATCTTATACTTCTCGACTGCCTCATGGACGATCGGGAAGGCGCGGGCACAGGCCGGGCACTCCAGATCTTCGAACTCGTAGATCGCCACCTTCGAGCCCGCCGGCGCGCGCAGCATGGACGTGTCACGGAAGGTGGTCCCACCCTGCTGGGCAAAAGCCGGAGTGACAGCCGGCACGGTAAGCAGAAGAACGACTGCAAGGACAATGCGGTTCATGGAAGTGTTCACGGAAGATAGACGCATAGGTTTATGTTTCGTATTTTAGCCGAGGCAGGATGCTGGAATGACGCCGAAATCGGCAGCGAGAGCGGATTCTGGTCCCCGGCTGAATTCCAGGCGTTCAGGAGAAGGTTTCGAAGGAGCTTGCCGTTGAACGTCGTGCAGAGTCATTTTGCTTCCGGTTTTCGCATCCATAGGTGGGGTGTGGCACTCTAAAGAAGAGCATGAACGTTTCATTCCACTTTCTGACGAGAGCGAGGGCCTGCGCGCTGGTCGCCGCGTTGTGTGTGCCCGCAGCCCAGGCGTACGCGCAAAATGCGTCGGAGCTGCCCCAGGCCCCCCTGCCGCATCTCGCCGCAACCAGGGTTCCCGACGGCGTTGTGGTAGATCAGCCGACACCTGGCGCCTTGCCGCTCAGCCTGGACGATGCGATCGACCGCGGCATCAAACGCAATCTTCAGATGCAGCTCGTCTTGCAAAACGAGCGGCTGGTACACGGTGAGCTGCTGACAGTAGAGAACAATCTGCTGCCAAGCCTGACGGCCCGGGCGGACTCTGAGGCGCAGGAGATCGACCTTGCCGCGATGGGTTTCAAGCCGTCCTCGCTGGCGGGCCTGGGTCTGCCGCTCGGAACCTTCGCTACCATCGTCAAGGTAAATACGACCGAAGCGGAGATCAGCGCCAATCAAACCCTGTTCAACGTGCCTGCGTATTACCTGTACCGGGCGGCCCAAAAGGCGGGAACCGTGGCGAACCTGACCACGCTGAACCTGCGGGGCGGCGTGACGCTCGGCGTCGGAACGCAATATCTGCGGGCCCTGGCCGACGCCTCGCAGATCGAAAACGCGCAGGCGCTCGAAAAAGAGGATGAGCTGGTCCTGCAGCAGGCCACCGCCTCGCACGATGCAGGCGTCGGAACGAACCTCGATGTGCTGCGCGCGCGGGTGCAGTTGCAGACCCAGCAGCAGACCCTGATCAACGCGGAGAACACCTTCGCGAAGGACAAGATTGCGCTGAACCGCATGATTGGGCTCTCCGCCGGCCAGGAGATCGCTCTTACCGATCATGCCCCTTATGCGGAGTACGCGGAGTTGCCGCTCGACGATGCAATGCGGCTTGCCTTTCAGCGCCGCAAGGACCTGCTGAGCCTCCAGGCGCAGTTGGAGGTCGCGGCGCAGACCCGCAAGGCAGTCCGGGCGGAGCGTCTGCCGACTCTCGCTTTCAACGGTTTCTACGGGGTTCTCGGCGAGACGACAGGCCTCTACCATGGCGCCTTCGCAGCCACGGGCAAGGTCAGCATACCCATCTTCCAGGAAGGCCAGTTGCGCGGAGAGCGCGAGGTCGCCGACGCCCAGGTGGTTGGGTTGCGCCAGCAGATCGAATCGCTGCGTGTCTCCATCGAGCAGCAGATTCGAGCCAGCATGTTGGACGTGCAGTCTTCGAACCAGTTGGTCCAGGTCGCCCGCAGCAACGTCGATCTGGCGACAGAGGAGTTGCAGCAGGCGACAGACCGGTTCGCCGCCGGCGTGGACGACAATCTGCCGGTTGTGCAGGCGCAGGCGGTTCTCGCGGACGCGCAGAGCAGGCTGGTCCAGACGCTCTACCAGTACAACCAGTCCAAGCTCACGCTGGCCCGCAATACCGGGGTCGTTGAGTCGCAGTACAAGGTCTACCTGGGGCGGTAGAATAGAAGGGTTCGGCGGTCATGCTGGGCAGGATGCCTGCTGATGCCGTGCCGAAAAAAGTTGTTGCCGGGTGGCTATACGGTCGTCGAGTAAGTCAACCCATGAAGGTGAGATAGAACGAAATGCTACGCAAGCTGCTGAAATCGAAGATTCACCGCGCCACCATCACCCGTTCGGACCTGAACTATGAAGGCAGCATCGCGGTCGATGCGGACCTGCTTCAGGCAGCCGATATCCAGCCATTTGAAGCCGTCCATGTGTGGAACGTGACCAACGGAAGCCGGTTGCAGACCTACGCCTTGGCGGTTGAACCGGGAGGCGGCGAGATCTGCCTGAACGGCGCCGCGGCACGTCTCGCGCAGGCTGGTGATGTCATCATCATCGCAAGCTTCGCCTGGCTGGACCAACGCGAAGCAGCAAGCGCCAGCCCGAAGCTGGTGTTTGTGGATGCAAAGAACCGCATCGTCCAGACCACGGAGCCGCTGAAGAAGCAGGGCTGATCTCTGCGACAAATCAAAGCGAGATCCGGTGCAGTGCGTTCCGCCGCGCCTTCCTTGCAGATCGAAAGCTGCATAAGGCTGAAGTGTGAAAACATAGGGCATGGCGGACGGCGGGCAACGGTTGGAGTTGGCAACGGCAGACTACCGATCCGCTTTCCAGTCGCGCGACTTCCGGCTCTACCAGGCGGCCAGGCTCATGGTGATCCTTGGCGCGGAAGCCCAGTCGGTCGCCGTCGCTTGGCAGGTGTATGCCATCACCCACTCCGCGCTTGACCTGGGCTACACGGGCCTTGCGCTCTTTCTTCCCGGGCTCTTCGTCATGCTGGCGGCGGGTCACGCGGCAGACCGCTACGACCGGCGTAACATCATCCTGCTGTGTTACGGCCTGCAGGCCTGCTGCACCGCCGCGCTGCTGTGGCTATCTATCAGTGCGACCGCGCTCAAAGACGGACGAATCTGGCCCATTTACGCCGTACTGGTGGGAATAGGCCTGGGCAGGGCGTTCAGCGGCCCGGCAGCCAGCGCAATGCTGCCCAGCCTCGTCCCCAAGGAGCACTTCGTCAACGCCGTGACCTGGGGCGCGACCGTCTACCAGATTGCGAATATGTCCGGACCCGCGGTCGGTGGAATTCTGTTCACCCTGCCCCTCGCAGGCGCAGTCGCGATGTGGAACGGCGCACCCATCGTCTACGGGTTCACCCTGCTCATGCTCCTTGGGTTTCTCGCCTTGGTCAGCATGATCCGCACCAAGATGGAGGTAACGGAACAGAAGGCCTTCAGCGTCAAAACCATGCTCGCCGGCCTGGAGTATGTCTGGCACGCGAAGCTTCTGCTCGGCTCCATCTCGCTCGACCTCTTCGCCGTTCTGCTGGGCGGCGCCGTCGCTCTGCTGCCCATCTTCGCGACCGACATCCTGCACGCCGGACCCCGCGGTCTGGGCCTGCTGCGAGCCATGCCTTCGGTCGGAGCTCTGTCCGTTTCGCTGACCATGGTCGTCCGGCCCATCAAGCGGCGCGCGGGCCTGCTGATGCTCACCTGTGTCGGCATCTTCGGCGCGGCCACGGTCGTCTTCGGGCTGTCGAAGAGCATATGGCTCAGCTCCGCGGCTCTGGTCGCCGTAGGAGCCAGCGACATGGTCAGCGTAGTCATCCGTTCCAGCATCCTGCAACTTGCCACGCCGCCTGAGATGCGCGGCCGTGTCAGCGCGGTCAACTGGCTATTCATCGGCGCGTCCAACGAGTTCGGCGAGTTCGAAAGCGGCTTGACCGCCCATTGGTGGGGCGCGGTGCGGGCCGTCGTTGTGGGCGGCATAGGCTCCATGGTTGTTACTGCGAGCGCGGCGGGCCTGTTCCCCCGGTTGCGCCGGGCAGACGCCCTGACCGCCGACGCCCTGATGGAGGCAGACCGGGAGTTGAGCGTAGCCGAGCCGGTGGATTAAAGAAAATCCCCGGTCATCGAGCGCTCACCAATCCAAGCGACGTTGGAAGCAGCTACTTGGGGTCGGGAACGTTAGGCAGCGGATAGGCGGTCTTCAGGGCGTCCTGGTAGGCCTGGAACTCCTGCTTGATGGCTGCGAACTCCTTCTTGACCACCTCGCGGTAGGCAGGTTTGGTGTCGAAATCGTAGAGGAGCGCGGTCATGGCTTCGGCATCGACGACAAATCCGTGGTGGCCAATCTCGGCGGTGGCATCGTTCAACATTTCGTAGGTGTGGTTGGGGGCGGTGGAGGTCTGGACCGAGAAGCCTACGCCGGGGATGTCGCTGGAGACGCTTCCGGTCTCCTCCCAGCCGGAGGGTTTGGCGGGCTGCTCCTGGACGTTGGTGCCGCCGTACTTCTTCTCGTACGCGAAGGCGACCTCGTCCAGGCTGGCGATGGAGATGCCGTCGCGGTCGCTGCCGTCGTCCTCAATTTTCAGCTTGGTGCCGGTAGAGAGAGCGGCGGCGCGGGCGGCGTTATCCATGATCTGCCGGACCTGCGCGAGGTAGACAGCGTCAGGATAGCGGATATAGAAGTCCGCCACGGCGCGGTCGGGGACAACGTTCGGAGCGGAGCCGCCTTCGGTGATGACGCCCTGGATGCGGGCCTCGGGCCGGATGGTGCTGCGCATGGAATCGACGTTGTTGAAGAGGTGGATGACGGCTTCGAGGGCGTTGCGGCCGGCCCACGGGGTAAGCTGATGGGCGGGCGCGCCGCTGTAGATGTAATGGACGCCGTCAATGTTCATGCAACAGGTTCCAAAGCCGGGGGCGGCTCGGCCGGTGGCGGAGGTGGAGTGGCTGCGGACGACGACGTCAGCTCCGTTGAAGACGCCGGCCTTGTACATGATGGTCTTGGCCACGGGCATCATCTCCTCGCCCGGGGTGCCGTAGACGATGATGTTGCCGGGTTTGTGCGAGGCCTGGAGGTACTCGGCCATGGCCACCGCGACGGCGATGCCGATGGGTCCCTGGCTGCTGTGCTGGTCGCCGTGGAAGGGACCGCTGGTGCCGCGGAGAGCGTCGTACTCGAGGATGACGCCCATGTTCGGCCCGTTGCCCGTACCGTTGTAGCGAGCCACGAAGGCAGTGTCGAGGCCGGCGACGGGCATCTCCAGCTTGAAGCCGTGCTTGACGAGATAGTCCGTGAGGATCTTGACCGAGCGGGTCTCTTTGAAGCCGATCTCGGGATGGTGGGTGATGTCGTCGCCCATGGCGAGAAGGTCGGTGTCCATAAGCTGTTTCGCGCGGGCTACGACCTTGTCGCGGGCAGCGTCGGGAGCAGTGATCTGGCCGACGAGAGCGGGGATGTCGAGTGAGGTCTCCAGTTGAGCGCGGTCGGAGAGTACCTGGCGGGCGGCGGTGATCTCGGTCGGGGTCTCCTGGGCGAAGGCGGTGGAGGCGAGACAGAGGGCTGCGAGGGTGCCGATTATCTTTTTCATGATCTCCCGTTTGCGAACGATGAGCATTTTGAATCTCGCCTGTGCATTGCGGCCAGTATGGTGGGCGTCTGCTGCGGAAGAACCGGCTGTGCGCACGGGCAGCGCCTTTGGGTTGCCGATTCAGGATTGCGGTAGTGTAACCCGGATTCTGCGCAGGTCAACGAGATTGTTTCCGAGGCGATGAGCTTGTAGCCGGCTGCCGGGCGAGCGAGGATGTCCTAAAATCTGCTCAGGGGATCTTCATGCACCGTTTAGGCATTCTTCTCTCGGGCAGAGGCTCGAATTTTATGGCCATTGCGCAGGCCATCGGCGAGCAGCGGCTTCTCGGCGTGGAGATCGCGGTTGTGCTCTCGAACGTTGAAGATGCGCCGGGTCTTGCGGGGGCCCATGGATTGGGAGTTCCGGCGTTATGTATTTCGCCGGCGGGCCGCAAGCGGGTGGAGTATGAGGCCGAGATGATCGCCCGGCTGCATCAGTACAAGGTGGATCTCGTCTGCCTGGCGGGGTACATGCGCATTATTTCGCCTTTGTTCGTGCAGGCGTTCCCGAACCGCATTCTCAACGTGCACCCTTCGCTGCTACCTGCGTTTCCGGGGCTCGATGCACAGGCGCAGGCGCTGGAGTATGGGACCAAGGTGGCGGGGTGCACGGTCCACTTTGTCGACGAGGCGGTGGATCACGGCGTAATCGTGCTGCAAAAGACGGTGGCGGTGCATGACGACGATACCGCGGAGACACTCTCGTCCCGCATTCTCGAGCAGGAGCATCTCGCTTACCCGGAGGCGATTGCGCGCGTGGTCAGCGGAGACTATGTGATGCGCGAACGACGCTATGTTCGGAATGCTTGAAAACTTCCGCTCAGGCCTGCTGCCCTCCCTGCCCCTGCTGATCGGTTGCGTCGCCCAGCTTCACCTTGATGTCCATGCGCTTGCGGGCGCGGAAGATGGTCAGGGTGACAATGTCGCCGGCGCGATGCGCGTTCATCACCGATGAGAGATCCTGCGGCGTGGCGATGTCCTGGCCGTCCATTCCGACGATCAGGTCTCCGCCCAGCATGACGGGCGTATTGCCCTGATAGGCGCGCTGGGTGCCTCCGTGCAGGCCGGCCTTTTCGGCTGCGCCGCCGGGCAGCACACGCTCGATCAGCAGGCCGTAGTCGGCGGGTAGACCGATCTGTTGGGCGATGTCGGGACCGATGGCGAGAGTGGCAATGTCGAGGGTTGGGCGGCGCACGCGGCCGTATTTGGCGAAGTCGGCGATTACCGCCTTGGCGGTGTTGACCGGGATTGCAAAGCCGATGCCGGAGGACTGGTCGGCGCCGTTGCTCGCGATCAGAGTGGTGATGCCGATGACCTCGCCGCGCGAGTTGAGCAGCGGACCGCCGGAGTTGCCGGGATTGACCGAGGCGTCGGTCTGGATCGCGTCCTCGATGGGATTGTTGTTAGGACCGCGGATGGATCGGATCGCGGAGATAATGCCGCGCGTCATGGTCCCGGAGAGGCCGAAAGGATTGCCGATCGCGTAGACGCGCTGGCCGACCGTAAGGTTCTGCGACTCGGCGAGCGTGGCGGGCTGGAGGTTGGGGGCGTTGTTGATCAGCAGCAGTGCGAGGTCGTGCCCCTTATCCACGCCGACCACGGTGGCCTTGTACTTGTGCTTGTCGGAGAGCGTGACTTCGACGCGCTGGGCATTGTCGATAACGTGGTTATTGGTAAGGATGTGGCCCTGCTTGTCCAGGATAAAGCCGGAGCCTTGCCCTTGCTGCGGGACGGGGCCGTAGAAGAAGTCGAAGGCGACAGCGGTCGAGGTGATGTTGACGACCGAAGGCAGGGCCTTCTTGTAGACGGCGATATTCTGCTGCTCTTCAATGTCATAGGCAGGAGCGGCGTGAGCCTCGGTGAGCTCGAAGGTGCCGAGCGGACCGTTGACCGCTGCAGTGTTCGACGCGGGCAGAGTATTCGCTGGCGTTGCAGGATGGAGCCAGGGCGCGAAGACACCGTGCTGTCCGGGCGAGCCGGTTGAGCCGACGTGCGTCGTGACGTAGTAAAAGCCGGAGAGAAGAAGAACGACAAGCAGAACGGGACGCAGTTTCATCCTGGGCACGACCTGATTTTCCGAATTGCAGAGAGTTGCCTGCTGATGGTTCGATTGTATCGAGAGACAGGGCTTGAATGTGTCGAGTGAGGTATAGCGTGCTGTTACTGCCGGCGAGGACCTCGTCAGGACGATGCGGCCTGCAGGATGGGCCACAGCTGGTCCACCTGCCACTCGAGTTCGGTCACCGGACCGGCATTGGTCAGCACATAGTCGCAGAAAGAGGCTTTCTTTTCGTCTGGAATCTGCTGGGCGATGCGGCGGTGTGCCTCGGCCTCGAATTCACGCTGCCGCTCCGGCGTAATCGGCTTGCCTGCGGCGGAGCGGGCTACGAAGCGGGCGATCTTGAGCTGCTCGGGAGCGGTGACCAGGATGATGCGATCGAAGCGACTGTGCCAGCGCTGACCACGGGATGCGCTTCCGGCATGGTCGGCATGGTTGGTCTCGAAGATCAGGGCCGATTCGACCATCACAATGGCGTCCCGGTTGCGCGCGAAGATTGCTTCGGTGAGCTGCGCCTGCTGCGCGATCACGGCCGGATGGACGATGGAATTCAGTTCTTCCACGCGCCCTTCGGCAAAGGCGATGCGTGCGAGTGCGGCGCGGTCGAGCCTATGATCGGAGAGCACGACGTCCGGCCCGAAGTGAGCGATGATGGCGTCGTAGACCGGCTGTCCGGGTTCCATCAGAGCGCGGCCGATGGCGTCGGACTGGAGGACATCGGCGCCGAGCGCAGCAAAGAGACTTGCCGCGGTTGACTTGCCGCTTCCCAGGCCGCCGGTAAGGCCAACGCGGAGCATGGCGGTTAGTTCTTCTCCGGTGCGTCCTGTAGGTCCAGCGAGATGCCGCGCCGGAGTTTGGCCGCCGTCACGGTGTTCTGCATCAGCATGGCAATGGTCAACGCGCCAACCCCGCCGGGGACGGGCGTGTATGCTCCGGCGAGCGCGAACGCCGCAGGGTGGATGTCTCCCACGACGACCGAGCCGCGTTTGGCGAAGGTTGCGGCGCGGGCGGCGTCTCCCGCGAAAAACTCCTGCACCTGGGCGGCATCCGTTACGCGGTTGATGCCCACATCGATCAGGGTTGCACCAGGCTTGACCATATCCGCCGTAACGAAGCCCGGCCGGCCGATCGCCGCGACCAGAAGATCGGCGTTACGCGTGAAGCCTGCAAGATCCTGCGTTTTACTGTGGCAGACCGTCACCGTGGCCGACGCATTGAGGAGCATCATCGCGGCCGGTTTGCCCACGATATCGGAGCGCCCTACGACCACCGCATTCTGTCCCGCCACCGGAAGCCCGCTGCGGCGCAGAACCTCCATGATCCCGGCCGGCGTGCATGGCGCCAGGCCGGGTTGCCCGCTCTGCAGACGCCCCACATTGACGGGATGGAAGCCATCGACATCTTTCTCCGGGGCGACGGCCTCCAGCAGGCGCTTGGTATCGACGTGCCTGGGAAGCGGAAGTTGAATCAGGATGCCGTCAATGTCGTCGCGCGCGTTTAGCCCGGCGACCAGCCCGAGCATTTCGGCGGTGGTAATGGTCTCGGGCGGGGTCAGCATCTCGCTGAAGATGCCGAGTTCGCCGCAGGTCTTTACCTTGCTCCGGACATAAATTTGCGACGCGGGAACCTCGCCGACCAGGATCACCGCGAGGCCGGGAACGATTCCCCGAGCCGCCAACCCTCTCACCTCGGCGGCAACTTCGGCCTTAATCTGGCCCGCGATCACGATTCCATCCAACACTCGGGGAATATTATTCATCTATTCCATGGTATCGCGCTGCTGCGTACGATGCCGATGCGCTCGGGGCTAAGATGGGGGAATGAGCGGAAAGGCACTTACGGCAGAAGACCTGTCCTGGCTTGTCTGTCCGGTTTGCCATCAGGGCCTGCATTTGGAAGTTGGGTTTGTCTGCTGCATCGGCTGCGAGCGGCGGTATCCACTCGTAGATGGCATTCCGGTCCTGCTTGCAGATCGTGCCACTTAAGTGGTCTTGAGCTTCCTCGCAAGAAAGACTTATATGAATTGCGCCGGCTGCAATCCAATCGGGCAGCGAGCGCGTAACTCTGGTAATGGCAAGTAACCATCCGCAGGAATATGTCCAGGCAGGAGAAACAGATAGTGAGCGAAAACAAGAAGATATATGTCGAAGAGTTCTCCGATGCGGACCTCTCCAGTCTGCGGGATGAACTAACCAAGGCCGGCCTGGACTCGTGGCAGGGAGCGGATCTGATCAGCAGCTTCCTGGTGGAGCGGGGGTACGGCGTCTCAACCCTGGATGCGCGTAAAGCTGCGCCCAACATGGAATCGGCCGCCAGCTCGTTGCAATCCCTTCAGGCAGAACTCAAAAGGCTTGCGTACGTCATGTAGGTGGTTTGTGCATTGCACGCCCGCATGCGACCGGCCCGGCGTTGCAACTGTTGCAAGCTATGGCGTGTTCTCCCACAGCGGATAGTCCAGTCCGGCCACGCGGTTGATCGCCCACGCCTGCGCGGTCAACAGGATCACGGCTATTTCAATGATCACCAGATACTCCACCTTGGTCAGGATGCCGAGAGACACGATCATGGTCGTCGCACCCGCCGGTGGATGGCTCACCCGCAGCAGCACCATGGCCGCGCCCGTCACAGCCAGCGAGAGCGCCGCCGCGATCACCTCGCGCCATGAGACTGCGTTGAGCGACGTCAACGCAAAACCGTGGCTCCCCATCACGACATAGGCACCGTAGCCGCAGATCAGTCCAATCGCATGTCCCAGAATCGCATGGCGCGGGCTGGATGACCTGCCGAGCGGCGCGAAGAAAAAAAGGTACGCCGTCGGCCCGAGCGATGGAAACACGAACGGACTTTGCGTCAGACCCGCAAGGCCGGAGAGCAACGCTATCGTGACGAAGCTGTTCAACAGCACATACGTCGCCCAGACGATCCGAGGCGGCAGATGCTTCAGTAGCCAGCCCAGCCGCATCCGGTGCAGCAGTGCGGAGACATGAGTTGCAGCTTCATGCTCCTCTTCGGCGAACCATCCACGCGCCATTCCTCACCTCGACAGTCCGCAGTCTCAGATGTTCGGCAGCAGATCGAAATACTCGTCATCCTCATTCGATCCGCCTTCCTCAAACGGAATCATCCGACTCTCCTGAAGGAAAGCGCGGCAAAGCGATAGCGACTCAACTTGAGGGCGACAACCTACCCGGTGTGAGATGCGGCTTCCAGAGTCGGTGGCCAGCGCGGTTCTTGTCCCATCCCGACCAACGGGAGGGCCGATGCAGCCGATGCGGCCAGGACCGGTATACAAGTCACGAAGTGACCGCGCGAATCGGGCACGGCAGGTGCAGATGTCAAGTGCAACAAATTCCGAAGGTCGAAGTCCTTTGAAATGTTCCGCGGCGGCCATCGTCGGCGGTGTTGGAAGGTGGAAAGCGTCTTTTGCTTTCCATCTTTTCAATGCCGCGTTCTCCTGGATCCCGCGCAACTTGCCACCCTGGGTTCGAAATCCGCTTTTGCACTTGCACCTTCACCTTGAATCCGCCCACCCCGCAAACAGGTCTTCGTTTGTGGGGTGACTAAGCGCAGGAGGCCCACGGGCACGACAACTTCGCGGTGTAGCCTAATACCCCTGGTCCGGGCGAAACGCCGTCACCTTGTTGTTCACGAAGGTCACCGCCATCGGCTTGCCGAGATTGGCAAACACGACCATCCGATTGCCGTAGGTCTTGCTTGTGCTGTTGCTCACCTGGCCCAGCGCGAGCTCGACCTGGCGCTCGTTCATGCCGAGAATCACCTGGTGTGCATCGACGGCCTTCCAGATCGCGGGACCCCAGTGCTTGTACAGCTCGTGCGGATCGTCGTAGAAGAAGATCTCGTCGGTGTAGAAGGTGTACTGGCCGGCCTGCCGATAGCCGACGGCCGCGGCGTATTCTTTCGGATCATTCGCCCGCGTGAAAACCATCAGCACCTGCTTGTCGCCGCCGGGGATACGGAAGGTGGCCGGCTTCGGTGCGACCTGCTCCACAAAATCCTTTACCGCCAGAGGTTCGGCGCCAAGCAGCGTGCCTGCGGATTTGCCGTACTGCACCGTATGGCCCGCGTAGGGGTAGAACTCCAACTGGCCCCCGGCGGAGACCCATACGGTCGAGCCCTTCAGCTCCTTGACGTCGGCCAGCGAGGACGGGCGCTTCTGCTTCAGGAAGACCAGGTCGTCGTCGGGAATCACCTCGCGGGCAGCCGGCTTGAACGCTTTGCCCGGAGCGTTGCGCTCGCGATAGATTAACCCGACCCGTATGCCGACCGCCAGCACCAGTACGACGCTGGCCGCGATAGCCGCCTTCGCCCCATTTTCCATCCGATGACCCCTCGTTTCTGAACGTCACAGCAAATCCCCCGTGTCCTCTGCCCCCACACAATAGGAGATCCGCCCTAGTTATAGCTCACCTTGCGCTCGCCCCGCACCACTCGCCCGATCATAAAATGCCGCTCATTGGCGCGATTGAGAATCGCCTTTGCCTTCTTGACCTTCTCCGCCGGAATCACCGCGATCAGCCCAATCCCCATGTTGAACGTGCGCAGCATCTCGTCCTGCTCCACGTTGCCCAGCGCCTGCAGATGCTCAAACAGAGGCGGAACCTGCCACGAAGCCAGATCGATCAGCGCCCCCATCCCCTTCGGCAGAATCCGCGGTAGATTTTCAGTGATCCCGCCGCCCGTAATGTGCGCCATCCCGCTCACCAGCTCGCCCGCCGTCAGCTTTTTTATCACCGAGAGATAACTCCGGTGGGTGCGCATCAGCGCCGCCCCGGTCTTATCCTTCAGCTCATTCACATACTGGTCCGGCCCGTACTTCGCCACCTCGAACAGCAGCTTGCGCGCCAGCGAATACCCGTTCGTATGCAGCCCGTTCGAAGGCAGCCCGACCAGCACATCGCCAATCTGGATGTGCTCGCCCGTAACGATTCTCTCCCTGCTCACCGCTCCGATGATCGTGCCCGCCAGATCGTACTCGCCCTCCGCGTAAAAGCCCGGCATCTGTGCCGTCTCGCCTCCGATCAGCGCGCATCCGTTGGCCCGGCAGGCTTCGCTGATGCCTTGCACAACGGTTTCCACCACCATGTCTTCCAGCTTGCCCGTGGCGAGATAATCCAGAAAGAACAGCGGCGTCGCACCCTGCACCGCAATGTCGTTGACGCAGTGGTTCACCAGGTCCTGCCCCACCGTATGGTGAATCCCAAGCTCGAACGCCACCTTCAGCTTCGTCCCCACGCCATCGGCAGACGACACCAGCACCGGGTTGGGAAACTTCTCCAGGTCCAGCGCAAACAACCCGCCAAACCCGCCAATCTCCGAAAGCACATGCTTGTTGAACGTCTTGCGCGCCAGCATCTTTATCCGCTGCTTGCTGCGGTCGCCCGACGTGATGTCCACTCCGGCATCGGCATAGCTTAGGCTCTTCTTCGAGGGCGCCTTCGCCTCAGCCGCGTTGCCGCCTGCTCGCTTCACTCCAGCGGCCTTCCCCTGCGTCACGGCGGACTGAATGGAAGGTTTTGAAGGATCCGGCGAGTACGGCGAAGGTGCAGTGTCCCGCGCCTGCAGGTCTTCGTGCGCCTGCAGGTCTTCGTGCGTTGCGGTCGAATCGGGCGTGGGAAGGGTCTCATCCGGCAAGGTGGTACTCCATGTCATGTCGCGTAAGAAATGAAGAAGTTCAGTCTAGCAGGGCAGCGGTCACCGGCTCATCAACAGTCCACATCGCACACAAAACGAGAAACTTCATTTCGACCCTGAGTGAAATCAAACGGTCAGGGATACTTCGCCGCGGTGCTTTGAATCGGTGTCATCGGTGGAGATCGGTGTCAGGCCTCTCGCCGCCCCAGCCACCCTCTTATACTTGAAGCCATGCCCCGCACCCTCACCCGCTCCCGCCAGCTACAACTCCGCGCCGAAAAGTTCCTCCCCGGGGGCGTAGACTCGCCGGTCCGGGCCTTCCGCGCCGTCGGCGGCGATCCACCCTTCGTCACCCACGCCCAGGGTGCCTACCTCCACGACGCCGACGGCAACCGCTACCTCGACCTCTTCGGCTCCTGGGGGCCCATGATCCTCGGCCACGCCTTCCCGCCGGTCGTTGAGGCTATCCAGCAGGCAGCCGCGCGCGGAGCCAGCTTCGGAGCCTCCATCCAGGCCGAAGCCGATCTCGCCGAACGCGTCACCCGCTGCTTTCCTTCGGTCGAAAAGCTCCGCTTCGTCAGCTCCGGCACCGAAGCCTGCATGTCGGCCATCCGCCTCGCCCGCGGCTTCACCGGCCGGGACTTTGTCGTCAAATTTGAGGGCTGCTATCACGGCCACTCCGACGCCATGCTCGTCAAAGCCGGCAGCGGCCTCGCCACCCTCGGCATTCCAGGTTCGGCAGGCGTCCCGGCCCAGACCGCCATGCACACCCTCGCGCTGCCATACAACGATCTGGATGCAGTACGGGCAGTCTTCGAGGCTCGCCCAGACCAGATCGCCTGCATTATCGTCGAGCCGGTCGTCGGCAACGCCGGCACCATCGCCCCCGCCCCCGGATACCTCCAGGGCCTGCGCGAGATCACCGCCCAACACGGCGCACTGCTCATTCTCGATGAGGTCATGACCGGATTCCGCCTGTCCCTCGGGGGAGCCCAGCAGGTCTACAGCATCACGCCGGACCTCACCACCCTGGGCAAGATCATTGGCGGCGGCCTGCCCTGCGGAGCCTTCGGCGGACGCGCCGCCATCATGGGATTTCTCGCGCCCCTCGGCCCCGTCTATCAGGCCGGAACCCTCAGCGGCAACCCCCTCGCCATGGCGGCCGGCATCGCCACCCTCGATCACCTCATCGCGCATGAGGAAGAGGTCTACGCCGGGCTCGAAAGCACAACCGCCAGGATAGCCCAGGGCGTCGCCATGATCGCGCACGAGGCGGGCATCCCCCTGACCACAAACCGCGTAGGTTCGATGTTCACCTGGTTCTTCACGGACCAGCAAGTCCTCGACTTCACAAGTGCCGCGACCTCCGATACGTCTGCCTTCGGGAGCTTCCACCGCGCCATGCTCGATGCCGGGGTCTGGCTGCCGCCCAGCCAGTACGAAGCCGCCTTCGTCTCCACCGCCCACGGCGAAGCAGAGCTCGGCATGGTGCTCGAAGCCGCCCGGCATTCGCTCGCCGCAAAATAAATCTGCAAAACGTGGCGCATCTTCCGCCTGATAAAACACGGGTGTCGTTTGTCCGCATTTGCCATTCTCACCACCACAAAATCACCACGAACTCACCACGTTTTGCCAACCCAAAAACGCGCAATCACCCAACAACGACAGGCAAATCATCGCCTTCCTCTAAGCGCGCCGTCAAACGGCCTCCTTTGCCGCCGCCTCGTCGGGATAAAGTTTTGCATACTTCGTGATCCCCACCATGGTGAACACCTTTTGAAAGTGCGGTGTAAGGCCGAAAGCGCAGATATGCTGGCCCGATTTGTTGGCCTCCATCATCATCTGGATAACCAGCGCAATGCCGCTCGAATTGATGTAATCCACCCGGGTAAAGTCGAGCAGGACGGGCCTGTCCTTGGCCACCTTGGCATACGCGCCCATCACGGCGTCGCGCGAGCCGCTGGAGATATCGCCGCTGAAGCGCAGCACATTGACCGGCTTGCCGCTACCGCCCATCAGCTCATCGAGAGTTGTCCTGGTTCCCGTTTCCACGTTATCTACCTTCCTTATCCAGACGAATGACCAGCCGCACATAGCTGCTGTCGCCTCTGCTGCCTTTCACCCACTCCGCCTCGTCGACCAGCGACTCGATCAGAAACATGCCCATGCCGCGTGCATTCTCTTCACCGTGCATCTTGCGGTCTATATCCGGGCTGGCCGGATGTTCGGAGACGCCCTGGCCCTCATCCACCACCTTCACCTCCAGGCTGTCGTCCGTCGTGGAAAGAATAACTCCGATGGAAAGACTGTCATCCATGTGGTTGCCATGCTCGATGGCGTTGATGCAGGCCTCCGCGACTGCGGTCTTGAGGTCCTGTATACGGGATTCCGGGAAGCCCATCATCTTGGCGACGCTGGCCGCCGTGCCCATGGCAATCTTTTCATAGCCGAGCCGGGAGGGAAGCCGAATCTCTACGGCGGTCTCTTTGATCTCGTTCATGGTGGCCCACCATCTCCTAAGCTGGCATTCGCACGATCGCCAGGGCGGTCATGTCGTCTTCTTGCGGAGCGCCGCCGGAGAACTCATGGAGCGTAGTCCACAGCGTGTCGAGAATAGCATCGCATTCCGGGCAATTGCACTCCATAAAGGTGGCGCGCAGCCGCTCCGCCCCGAACTCTTCGAGATCGCGGAAGACTTCGGTGAGCCCGTCGGTATAGAGGAGCAGGCGGGATTCGGGCGGGAAAGGCACGTGTTCGCTGGTGTAGCGGATCGAAGGGATCAGGCCCAGTGGTGTGCCGCTGGCTTCAATCTCGCGGACCTGCTGGCCGGGCGTGATGAGAAAGCCGGGGTTGTGTCCGCAGTTGACGACTTCGATGGTGTGCGACTCTGCGTCGAGCTTCACAAATATCGCCGTGACATAGCGGCGCCGGGCCTCGGGGCCTTCTGCATAGTGCTGGTCGTTCATGCGGGCGGCGAGTTCATCGAGCGGCAGGCCCGATATCGCCATGGCACGAAACGCCGAGCGGAAGGAGGTGCTGACAATGGCAGAGGCCAGGCCCTTGCCTGCGACATCCGCCACCGCCATGATGTGGGAGCCATCGGGCAGGCCGACGATGTCGACATAGTCGCCGCCGACTTCATAACAGGCGCTGGAGCGGACGGCGAGCGAATAGCCGCGGATCGTGGGCATCTGCTGCGGCAGCAGGCTGCGCTGGATGAGGCGCGCCGCATCCAGATCGCGTTGCAGACGAACCCATTCCAGGGTGCGCTGATGATACTGCGCATTCTCGACGGCAACGGCCGCCTGCAGGACGAGTCCCTCGATGAAGTCCTGCTCGAACAGCGAGAGCTGCTGACCGGCCGGCAGGGCTACAACCAGCTCCGTCAGGATGGAGCCCTGTTTGTCGTGGAGGGTAAATCGTACGCAGTCGCTCGAAGAGGTCCAGGGAGTTGACGGCATCGTACCGTAGGAGAGCGCGGGCGTGGTGAAGAGAGCGCCCGGCATCTCTAATTCGCGGACGACGATCTCGAGCACCCGCATTAGCACCTGGTCGAGCGAGGTGATGGAGTGGACCTGGCGGGCGGCTTCGAGCAGCGCCTGCAGTCTCGCAACCTGCTGCTGCAGGTCGATGACTTCGGTATCGCGAGTTGGTATGGCGAAGGGAATAGACATTGCGATCTCCCGGAGAGTCTCTGGGCGGTAGCCTTTTACGTCGCCGCCACCGCCCGGACCGGCTCGAGGACGGTCCGCAGAGGAGGTTCGCGTTGAATGCGCAGGACGAGGATATCGTCTTCCTGTCCAAACTGTTGCGCGGCCGAGGCGAGTGCGGCGGCGGAGATCGGCCTCTGAAGCATCTCGGCGACTCGCTCGAATCCGAAGAGCCGTTTGTGCTCATCCTGTGCCTCGGCTACCCCATCGGACATCAGCATCAGCGTATCGCCGGGGGAGAGCGTGAAATGCAGGACGGAGAAGTCTGCCTGTTCCAATACGCCGATGGGGAGTGCGCCTTCCATCTGCATCTCCTTGCCGTTGAAGTAGGGCGGAAGGTGTCCTGCGTTCGCCAGGGTAACGTCGCCGTGGGCGGTGATGCGGAGGATCAGACATGTCGCGCTGGCTCGACTGCGGCCGCAGAGGCGATCGTTCAAGCTATTCAGCAGGATCAAAGGATCGGAGTGATATTGCGCGGCTGTCCGGATGGCGCCGACGATGACGGCAACCAGCATGCCGGCCTGCAGTCCCTTTCCGGTGACGTCGCCCACCACAATCAGGACGTCGCCCTCCTGCTTGCCGGGAATAATTTGAAAGAAGTCGCCGCCCACTTCGCGTGCGGGGCGGTACTCGCTCTCGATGGCGAGGCCCGGTATCTTCGGCAGCTCTTCCGGGATGAGAACGTGCTGCACCTGCCCCGCCTGCTCGATCTCGATCTTCCATTGCTGCCGCCGATTTTCAGCGTGCAAAAAGCGGCGAAGCAGCATGACGGTGATCAGGAAGAGTGAAAATATCGTGGCGATGGTTCCAAGCGAAAGGTTGAAGCCGAACAGCAGGAACCCCGTGCGCACATGAAGAAGACGAAGCTCACGCTGGTATAAAGCAACCGCGACCAGCAATACCGCGCAAAAGGCCAGCCAGCCTTCCGTCTTCTGTTTGCGGATGCCTTGAACCGTGATTGCGAAAAGAAGCACGGCAAAGCCCAGCTTCAGTGTGAGCAGGGCTGGGCGAAGAGAAGCCGCCAGGGCGATAGGAACCGTCTGGCCATAGAGAGGAGGGCGAAGCATAGCCATGCCAATCATCAGCAGAAGGACCAGCACCCACACTGCGACTCGTATCCAATGAATATGAACGATGCGGAACCAGTAGCCCCAGAAGATGACCCAGAGCCCGATGCGCATGGGGTTGATAATCACGTCGAGCAGAATCACTTGCGGCACCTGCGGGATAAGCATCGAGAAGACCCCGCTGAGAGTGACACCGTCAGCCAGGATCGTGACCGCGCAGACCAGGCTCAGCCAGAGATAGGCGCGTTCGGTGCGGTCCAGCCCCAGCAGGCTTGCGGCCACCAGCAACGCAAGAAATAAGATCAGTATCTCCAGGAAGCCGCTGCCGAAGTAATGCGCGATGTTGTCCCAGTCGAGGCGAATCTGCGTTCCAATTACGCCAGCGTGCCCGAGGACAGGCGGTCCATGCATGCCGCCCGCGTCTGGACTGTTGAATGGTGTTGCGCTATCCATCCACATCCGCACTGCAACCGTCATGGGCCCGTTGCGAAGTTCACCAGGAAGGCGGAAAGCACGAGGCAATCCGCTATAAGCGGTCACCCCATGTTGGCGAAACTTGCCGAGCTCGCCAACCATCTGTCCATTGACGTACACCTGATATGCATCATCCACCTCTCTCGGCATTTTGATGGCGAGTGCGCCGTGGGAACTCTGCACGTCGACTCGCAGCCGATACCAGGCGAAGCCGGAGTGGTCGGGGTAGCCGCTGGCAGTCCAGCCGGGGATGAATCCGCTGGTCCCAAGCTCCGGGTTGGACGATCCCTTTGGCGGGGTAAGATCGATCGTCCCCCACCCCGAGTCGTCATAGTTCGACTGCGCCCATGCCATGTCGTCGCCGATGTGGAACTTCCACGGCCCGGACAGTTCGACTGCCCCGTCACCCAGTGTGACCTGAAGCTGGGGGCCTCCCGCAGGTTGGAGCTGCGCGATCTGTCCGTTCAGTCCAGAGGTCAGACCGAGAAGAAGAAACAGCGCAATCGTAGTCGCAGCATGACGCATAAGGCCTGTCTCGATGGAGGTCCTGGTGGCGAGAGATAGTATGTTGCCTCGGGGTCGACTTCCCTAACCGAACAGAACACGCCGCCTTTGCAGGAGCAGTCCCGCCATGATCGCCCCGGTCGAGAGCAGGACCAGCGAGCCTGGCTCGGGAGCGAAGCCGATCGTGCCGGTATTCGTTCCAGAGAAGGCCGTCGGGTCAGGACCTGCCTCAGCGATGTAGAACGTCTGTCCATTCAGGATCCCACTTCCGCCATCGAAGCCCATATTGTAGAAGCCGTTGGGGCCACTGGCGGCGGCGCACTCCGTCACATTTCCGAAGAGACTCATGCTGTTGCTTACATCGCAGCTGACAGACTGGCCATTGAGAACCGTCGTGACGTCTGTCGGATCGCTATTTGTGGTGTTCTGGAAGCTGAGATCCAGGCTGGTGATGGTCTGGCCCGTGTCGTTTAACCCGATGAAACAACCAGTTGCTGTAGGGTTCGTGCCGTTGGTAATGAACTGCGGGCAGCCGCCGAATGTGACGCTAAAGGGGGCAGCGCTTGTTATGTCCAACGCGTTAAGAATCGGAAAATTCGGTGGAGGATCGAGGACATTCAATGCAAAGTCAAGAGGATCGCCGAAGGCGGAGAGCGTCATGCCGGAGACCGCGGCAGCGATGAGCAGGGTGCGAAGCAGCTTCATGAAGGACTCCTTCTGGATAGCGGAGATCAAACATAGATTCTAGGATTTGGAGTGGATGGGCCCGATGGATCGCTTGCTCAGCAGGTTAGGCGATCACTCCTGCCTTGTCAAACTCATTCGTCAACACTGAACAAAAATCGCGCGGGTGGGCACATGGAAGCGAATGCTCGTCTTCAGTTCGGTTGGGTTGACGCTGCTACGGCCGGTCCTCCTCCGGACTGTCGCCTTCTTCGATCAGCGAGGCAGAGCCGACCACATCGTAGGTTGTCGCCTCGCCCCCAGTGGGCTTAATCGTGACGCGCATAGGCAGCCGCTGCCACTGGGCGGGCTGGCAGACCGGGAGAAAGTGATCGGTCTGCGGCCACGTGCCAATCTGCTTCTGGACGACGGCGCGATGCGCTCCCAGTTGAGCGACGATGGCGAACAACCCGCCTTTGCCCGTGGTTGAGGTGCCGCAGTAAGCCGCGTAGTCGCGGAACCAGGTGGCATCCGAGACAGCAGCGTCGAAATCGGGCAGATGCAGTGCCGTGATGTGGCCGGTGACGCGGTCGACCGAAATCCACGGGCCAGGCTGCCACATCCAGTGCTGAGCCGTATCGCCGGGCAACGAATCGTTGATGCGGAGAGCGCGGCGAACGGTGAAGGTGCGGTCCGTGACATCATGCACATCGCCCATGGTCCACTCCTTCTGGCGATCGTCCACGAAGAGGGAGCGGATCTTCAGTGACGAGGTCTCGTCGGCCCTGGTGTCCGGCGTGGCGTCGGGCTGGGTGTACGGCACCTTGCGAAACGGACCCAGGGTGACGGTATGCACCTTGGGCGTGGCTGCGAATATCTGTCGCGGCCGCAGCGGTCCGGCCAGGACAACAAGCAGCACCGACGCAGCATGGCTGAGGATCCGAAGCCCTGGACGCGAGTTGGAGTTAGGTGGACTGCCGGGATTGGTACTCAAGCGTCCTCTCGCGAAGGGTTGCGCCTTGGTCTGGCAAGCGAACTCGCTGAACCGGCAGGTTAGGGAGCGGGTAGGCCTGTTCCGGCAGCCCGCGAATCTCTCCCATGCTACTGGAGCGCCGGCGGCAGGAACGTATTGCGACATACCACTTTTCGGGAGTGGAACAAAAAGGCCGCTATAGGGCAGAAAATGGCGAGTGTCGCGTAAGAGCTTCGCAGGTGTTGAGAATGGTGCAGAATTGTGGAAGAGATTGTGAACCCCGGACAATCCGCTGAGCGGCGCGGAGTAGTATCGTGGAAAGAATGCGTGCTGCCGCCGTGGCGGCGCGTGCGACAGCCTGCGACGGGAACATCGAGCAGTACGAAAGGATACTAAAAGATATGTGGAAACCGAATCAGCCTGGAAGCCCTACCTCTCCCACACCGGAACCTGTGCGTCCCCCCTCCGCGCCCGCGACTTCGTTCGAGTCGAGCCCTGCGAGTCCGGCGCGCCCCGCAACGACTGGCGCAGGAAGCGCATCGTCAGCCGTGCCAACCGGAGAGCAGGCGACCATCGGCAAGTCACTGGTCGTCAAGGGTGAATTGACAGGCTCCGAATCGTTGTACATCGACGGTAAGGTGGAGGGCGCCATCAATCTGCCCGGAAACCGTGTGACTGTCGGCCGTAATGGACAGGTTGCCGCAAACATTGTGGCGCGGGAGATCGTGGTACTCGGCAAAGTCCGGGGCAATTGCCAGGCAAGCGATCGCGTGGATATCCGCAGCGAGGGCTCACTGACCGGCGATGTCATCGCAGCGCGCATTTCAATTGAAGACGGCGCGTTCTTCAAGGGCGGCATCGACATTCGCAAGCCCGGCGGCACCGATCTGAAGGGCGGACCGGCTACCCCCATATCGACCACTGAGCCGGTTACGGCAAACACATAACGATGATTCGCCGCCTCTAACGAGCGGTGTCTCATGGCGGCCCTGGCTTGCGCTGGGGCCGTCTTGTTTTTGCACGGCGTGGCAACGCTTCGCTATTCTCCGCCTACTACGCCTAGAGATTGCGCGCGATCGTGAAGATGGCTGCCGCTATGGAAACACCGCAGAGCGCTGGCACCGGCATTCGCGGCCACATGCAAGATTCGCCCCTCACACGACGCAGGAAGCACCTCCATCCGTACCCGAGCGCCAGCGGGAGCAACGCGGAGACCAGCGCATTATCGTGAAGCGCCTCGCCCCACCCGCCATGCAGCAGGGCAGCCAGCGCGCGTGTTCCGCCGCAACCCGGACACTGCAGGCCAAGGATGGTGTAAACGGGGCATCGCGGATAAAAGCCGCTCTGCGCGGGAGGAAAAAAGAACAGCACACCCGCCGCGGCGGCGAGAAGCCCGGGAGCGGCTGCAATACGCAGACCCCTTAGAGTACGACAGTTCGGGAGCAGGCTCATCGAGCTGCGGTCTGGTAGCGTAGAGCCTCCTTGATGTCATTGATGCGGTTCAGCTTGTATTGGATATAGATACCTCCGAAGAAGAACGTCATGACGGCGCTCATACGCAGACCAAGTGGTTCCGGACCGTTATAGTGCTGCTCCAGTGTCTCGCGCAGGCTGAAGCGGGCGATCAGGCGAACGACCCAGGTGGCGATCGAAACCAGGCTGCCAAAGACTCCCTGATGCTGCTGATGGTGGTGAGCGATCGCAAGGACCACGCCGTAAGAGCCGCCCAGGTTCATCACGATCAGCACCGTTGCTATGACGTAGTACAGGAAGGCCTTGCTGGCCGGTTCGACGCGCCTCGCCCAGGCAGCGAGTATCAGGTTCCAGACGACGACGAACAGCCCGCACGTGAGAAAGCCGAGCAACAACTCCAGCCCCCAGTTCAGGTTGGGCGGGTCTGGATAAGCGACGGCGGATGGCGCCGCATAGCCGGCCTGCGCGGCATAGCCAGCCGACGCAACCGCTGGGCCTCCCAGGATCTGGGACACCAGAAGCCACTCCGGCATGTCTTCGCTCTTTGCAAGATCGGTGGGCAGCACGTTCCCCGAGGCGACATAGCGCCGCAGGTCGTCGAGAGTGTAGGGGCCATACATCTGTCCGTTACGTGAGACTTGATAGGTCATCATGACTCCTGCAGGCTGGTGTGAATTCAGGATTGCGTCCCGGTGTTGTACCGCAGACCCGATGAAAACACGGCTGGCCGTTTGGCACAATGCCATTTAGTGGCCCGATCCATTTAGCGGCAGCCGGGGAGCCACAAGGCGTCACTGCAGTGAATTGCGAACTGTCGGGTTTATCAGGACCGCGGGGGAAGGGCGGAGAGGCCAAGCAAATGCCTGATTGCAGCCCGATGAGAGCGAATCGAAACTACATCGGTCCGCAATCGGCCTCAGACTACACTACTGAGCTTGCTGTTCGAGTCGGCCCGCCAGATAGAGGCAGTCGGGAAATGAAGTTCGAGACACACTCTTCCGGTTCAACCCGGAGTCTCTTGAATCAGCCGGAAGCGTTGCTCAATTGAGAATGGGTGTGGTGCGCCCGAGAAGATTCGAACTTCTGACCTACAGCTTCGGAGGCTGCCGCTCTATCCAGCTGAGCTACGGGCGCTTGTCTTTAGCCTAGCACGAACGTCGCCGGTTGACAGTCCACGGAGCCTTGGGTGAGCATCGAACACAGTGACAGCCCGCCGGCTTCGGCCCAAGGCAGCAAGCACTTAGGAAGAGAGAATGCACATGAATCTCCGCACCGTCACCCTCGCCGCCTGCTTCACCGTCCTCACCGTTCCGGGCCTCGCCCAGGCGTCCAATCAGATGGACGGCAGCAGCATGGATAAGCCTCCCGGAAAAGCGCTCGCAAGCCCGTCGGCCACCGCAGAGGTCAGCCTCGACGGCAAGCAGGTCAAGATCAGCTACAACTCTCCTCGCGCGAAAGGCCGCAAGATCATGGGCGCCCTGGTCCCCTATGGCAAGGTCTGGCGCACCGGCGCGAACCCGGCGACGACGATGGTCACCGAAGCCAATCTCAAGATCGGAACCCTCGATGTCCCCGCCGGAAAATACACAATCTATACGCTGCCGAATGCCCGGCAGTGGATGCTGATCGTGAACAAGCAGACAGGGCAGTGGGGCACGGAATACAACGAGAATCAGGATCTCGGCCGCACCGCGATGACCGGCAATGCGCTTTCGACGCCGCAGGAGAACATGTCCATCAGCTTCGAACATACCCATGGCGCAAGCACAGAGTTGCACGTCAAATGGGAAAACACGGACGAATACGTCACCGTCAAAGCCCAATAACAGGCTCAGCAGCCGGAGTCATTGGGATTCGGCTGCTTCTTTCTCCAGCCGCAGCCGCTCCATCACCGAGGCGACCAACTCCTTGGCTCCGGTGATGTTGGCCAGTACCGACTGAAGATCGAGCGCTGGAACCTCTGGATTCCGTGCGCTCGTGCAGTAAACGCCGTGTTGTCCGACCAGAATCAAGGCATCGGTCAGGACGTCGAGGGTGACGGCGAGCCGGCCTCGCGCCTCGCCCATCATGAACTCGTACTTCTCCAACTCCTGCTGCCGGTCGTAAAAAACAGACACCGGACTACCACTCCTTCGCGGCTGAGTCGACGGTCAGCGGTGTGCTTGCGACGGCGGCCTTCCAGCGAAGCACAGGCTTCCGCGCCGCGGCTGTCTCGTCGAGCCGCTGTAGCCGAGTCGTGTGCGGAGCCGTCTGGACCAGCTCCGGATTCTCTTCGGCCTCCCGTGCAATCTGCTTGAGCGCATCAATCAGCAGGTCCAGTTCCTCGCGCGATTCGCTCTCGGTCGGCTCGATCATCATGGCCCCGGCGACGATCATGGGAAAGCTGACCGTGTAGGCGTGGAAGCCGTAGTCGATCAGCCGCTTGCCCATGTCGCCCGTCTTGACGCCGTTCTTCGCCTGGATCTTGTCGGAGAAGACAACCTCATGCAGCGTGCGTGTCTTATACGGCAGCTCGAAGGTGCCCTCCAGCTTGGCGCGAATGTAGTTCGCGTTCAGCACGGCGTCTTCGGTGGTCTGGCGCAGGCCGTCCGGCCCGTTTGCGAGGATGTACGCGAGCGCCCGGACAAACATGCCGAAGTTGCCATAGAACATGCGCACACGGCCTACGGTCTGCGGACGGTTGTACTCCAGGCCAAGTGCGCCATCGGCCTTCGTGACCAGCACCGGCGTCGGAAGGAACGGCTCCAGTATTTTTTTACAAGCCACAGGTCCCGAGCCCGGTCCACCGCCACCGTGCGGGGTGGAAAAGGTCTTGTGCAGATTCAGGTGCATCACATCCACGCCGAAGTCGCCGGGCCGCGTCTTGCCGACCAGAGCATTCATGTTCGCGCCATCCATGTAGAGCAACGCGCCCTTCGCATGGAGGATGTCGGCAATCTTCTTGATGTCCGATTCGAAGACGCCGATGGTGGAAGGATTGGTCAGCATCAGCGCGGCGGTGTCTTCATCCACCATCTTTTCCAGTTCAGCCAGGTCGACCATGCCCTGCGCGTTCGACTTCAGGTTGGCAACCTCGTATCCGCAGACTGCGGCAGTGGCCGGATTGGTGCCGTGCGCGGAGTCGGGAATAAGGATCTTCTTGCGGGCGTTGCCGTGTGCCTCGTGATAGGCGCGGACCAGCAGGATGCCCGTGAACTCACCGTGTGCGCCGGCTGCGGGCTGCAGGGTAATCGCGTCCATGCCGGTAATCTCGATCAGCGCGTCGGAGAGCGTCTTCATGATGCTCAGACAGCCTTGCGAGAGCGACTCCGGCTGATAGGGGTGCGCCTCGGCGATGCCTTCCATGCGGGCCACCGCTTCGTTCACCCGAGGGTTGTACTTCATCGTGCAACTGCCCAGGGGATACATGCCGAGATCGATGGCATAGTTCCAGGTCGAGAGCCGCGTGAAATGGCGGATAATCTCAATCTCGCTCAACTCGGGCATTACGCCAAGGTCCGTGCGAACCGACGCTCCCAGCAGGGAAGCGGCATTCACTACAGGCACGTCCAGCTCCGCCAGCCGGTAAGCTTTCTTACCCGGCGAGGACTTCTCGAAGATCAGATCCTCGTTCTGGTTGGTGTGCGTCGTCGCTTTTTTCGGTGTGCCTGCAAACTTCTCAAGTGCCATGATCAAAACTCCTGTGCATCTTCTGTGTTGCCGGTCTCGGAGTAACTTCCCGACTCCGGGCCATCCACATCTTCTTCCCGCAGCGAAAGCCCAAACACCGTCCCGTTCTCAAACTCGATCGTCAGCGCATCGCCCTCTTCAAGCGAAGCCTGCACGACCTTGTCGCCGATCTGCGCGCAAAGCGCATTGCGGTACTCCGGCTCCCCGTAGGCAACCGAAAACTCAGGGAACAAGACATGAGGCCACGCATAGAAGGTCAGCAGCGGAGCGTCGAATCGAAGCTGCAGGAAATCCTCGACAAATTCAACCGCCTTCAGCTCTTCCCCAATGATTGCCGATACGTCCATCTCTAGACCTTCTTGCCTGCGAGAGAGGCGGCAATAGCATCCATCTGCTTGCGTGTCGTCAACTCGGTCGCACACCAGAGCGAGGCATTCGGGCCGAGCTCCGGGTACCACTTCTGCAACGGCAGGCCGCCGATGATCTTGTCGCCCAGCAGCGCAGCGTTGGTCTCCTCCGCGCTCTTCGGCAGCTCCAGTACAAGCTCGTGGAATCGCGGCGCGCCATCAAACAGCACCTTCGCGCCCGAACTCAGCACGCTCTTGAGATAAGCGGCCTTGGCGAGGTTCTGCTCGGCGAGTTCCTTCATCCCCTGCTTGCCGTAAACGGTCAAAAAGATCGTCGTCATCAGCGCGACGAGAGCCTGGTTGGTGCAGATGTTCGAGGTGGCCTTCTCGCGGCGAATGTGCTGCTCGCGCGTCGAGAGCGTGAGGACAAATCCGCGCTTGCCGTCCTTGTCCTTGGTCTCGCCGATGAGGCGTCCAGGCATCTGGCGGAGGAACTTCTCCTTGCACGCGATCACGCCGCAGTAGGGTCCGCCATATCCGACAGCGACACCATACGACTGCGCTTCGAGCGAGACGATATCAGCTTCCGCCGGCGGCTTCACGATACCCAGCGAGACCGCCTCGGCGATTGAAACGATGAGCAGCGCACCCTTCGCGTGGGCGATCCCGGCGATTGCCGCAACATCCTCGATCGTCCCGAAGAAGTTCGGCGACTGAATCAGCACGCAGGCCGTATCCTTCGTGATCACGGCATCGAGCGCAGCCAGATCCACGCGCCCATTCGGCATATAGCCGGCTTCCGTCGTAGGGATATCCTGATGCTGTGCGTAGGTCGCTATCACCTCGCGGTACTCGGGGTGGACCGTCCGGGCAATCACAGCGCCATCGCGTCCGGTCACACGGACCGCCATCATAATGGCCTCCGCAGCGCCAGTCGATCCGTCGTACATCGAGGCGTTGGCAATCTCCATCCCGGTCAACTCGCAGATCATCGTCTGGAACTCGAACATCGCCTGCAGGGTGCCCTGCGAGATCTCCGGCTGGTACGGCGTGTAGCTGGTGAGAAACTCGCCGCGTTGCACCAGCGAATCGATGATCACCGGGCGGTAGTGCCGGTACACGCCCGCGCCCAGAAAGCTCGCATAGCCTGCCGCATTATTCTCGGAATAAGCGCGAAAGCGGTCTAGGATCTCCGACTCGCCATGCTGGCGGGGAATCGCCAGGTCGCGCTTCAGTCGAAACTCTTGAGGAATGGTCGAAAACAGATCGTCGATCGATGCCACGCCAATCTCGGCCAGCATCTCCTCGCGGTCCACGGGGGACTTCGGCAGATAGCGCATCGTTTAGTGTCCGGTCTCTTCGCTGATGAATTTTTCGTAGTCCGCTGCCGACAGAAGCGCATCCACCTGGCTGGCGTCAGACAGTTCGATCTTCAGAAGCCAAGTCGCATTGGCCTCCGTGTTGATCTTCTCGGGGGTGTCCTTCAAGTCTTCGTTGGTGGCCGTCACTGTGCCGCTTACCGGCGCAAACAGATCCGAAACCGCCTTGACCGACTCGACCGAACCGAAGCTCTTGCCGGCCTCTACCGTGTCGCCGGTGTTTGGCAGCTCGACAAAGACGATGTCGCCCAGCGAGTTCTGCGCATAATCCGTGATTCCGACGGTTCCAACTTTGCCGTCAACCTGAATCCACTCATGTTCCTTGGTGTAGCGATACGCTGCAGGGTAGGACATTTCGTTTCACTCTCCGTGCTTCAAACTTTGAAATCGACAGTAGAACTTCCATTGTAGATGGTCGCGCCTGGGGTCGGCAGGCAGCGTTTAGCTGGTCTTCTTCGCTCGTTTATAGAACGGCAGCGCGACCACCTTCGCCATCACCATCTGGGTCCGGACACTCACTCCAACCTCGGTGTCGAGGGCGCTGAACTCCACCGGAACATACGCCATGGCGATATTTTTCTTCAGATAAGGCGACGGCGACCCGCTGGTAATCACTCCGATCTGCCTCCCATCCTTCGAGAACACCAGGTATCCGTCCCGCCCGATACCCCGGCCGAGCATCTCAAGTCCCACCAGCTTGCGCGTCGGGCCGCCGGCATTCTGGATCTCAACCAGCGTGTTCCGCCCCACAAAGTCGCCCTTGTCGAGCTTTGCATAACGCCCCAGGCCGGCCTCGAACACCGTGGTCGTCTCGGAGATCTCATGCCCATACAGCGCCATCCCAGCCTCCAGCCGCAGCGTGTTGCGCGCACCCAGACCACAGGGCAGAATGCCGAACTCTTCCCCGGCCGTCAGCACCTCGCCCCACACCCTCGTGCTGGTCGGCTCATCGGATGGGATGTATATCTCAAAGCCGTCCTCCCCGGTGTAGCCCGTCCGCGCAATCATTACGTTGTGCAGACCGCACACCTCGCCCCAGGTAAACCAGTAGTTCTTAATCGCACCCAGGTCCGCGGAAGTGAGCTTCTGCAGCGTCTCCGCGGCGCGCGGCCCCTGGATCGCCAGCTGCGTGTAGTAGTCGCTGAAGTCATTGACGTGGACGCCGGGCATATGGCCAATCTGGTTTCTCACCCACTGCACGTCCTTCTCGCGCGTACCCGCGTTGATCACGATCAGGTAGTCGTTGTCCGAAAGCTTATGCACCACCACATCGTCGACGAAGGTCCCATTCGGATACAGCATGGCCGAGTAGTGCGCCTGCCCCACGGCCAGCTTCGACGCGTCGTTCATGCACAGGTGCTGAACCGCGGCCAGCGACCCCGGTCCACGCAGTTGGATATCGCCCATGTGCGAGACGTCGAACATGCCCACCGCCGTGCGCACCGCCATATGCTCGGCAATCAGGCCGCTGTACTCCACGGGCATGTCCCAGCCGCCAAAGTCCACCATCTTGGCCCCTGCCGCCCGGTGTACGGCATTCAGTGCTGTCTTGCGAAGCGTTCCTGCCATCTCTGCCATAAGCTGATCTTCCTTCTGTCTTTCTGTCTTTCCGGCTTCTGTCTTCCTGGTAAATGCCGCCTCTAGAACGATAGCATCCGGCGGCAGACTCGAATCCGCCCCGGGTTCCGGGCTACCGTGCCATGCGCGCCCTCAACGTCTCAACCTGCTGCTTCAGCGCGGCATACGCTGTGTCGGTCGGTTGTCCTTCCGTCTGCCACGCCACATTGCCTTGCCCATCGACCACGAGCAGATAGGCATCGTCGGCCTGCCCATAATGTGCGAGACTGCGCCACGCCGCTTCTTTGTCCGTTATCGGTACAAACCGCGCCTGCGCCCGTTGCGGCACCGAAGATTTCATCGAGCGCACCACGAAGCCGCGCAACATCCCGGGAACCGACGCCAGCACTGGCATCTCGTAGTACACCACCGTGGCCGAGTCGCGATAATTCGCCGCCAGTCGCCTTCCCCAACCCGCCACTGCCTCCCGCGAACCCCGGCTGAACCCGATCACAAGCACGCCCACCTTGCCCTGCAGCGCACCTGGAAGATTCACCGCCTCGTTCGTCAGCGAGGTGCCGTGAACCGTGGGAATGCTTGCCGAAAGGCACGGTACCGCCGTCGTCGTGATACCGATCGCGAGCAACGCAGACACAAGATGCGGGCGGAAGAGAACCCGGAAACGCGAAGCCATCTTTCAAGTCTAGGCGACCAGCCTGGGACACGCGAGAAGCCGAAGCAGAATCATTACCATCGGGTCAAACTCAGGCCTTGCATCCATCTGTCCCATCAGACCGTCACCGTCTCCCGGTACTCGCCGAACACGTTGCGCATCACGTCGGCAATCTCCCCCACCGTCGCATAGCCCTCCACGGCCTGAACGATCCGCGGCATCAGGTTTTCGCCGTTACGCGCCGCATCTTCCACGCGCCGCAGCGCCGAAGCATGAAGAACAGCATCCCGCCGCACCCGCAGCGCACGCACACGCTCGACCTGCCGGCCCTCCAGCGTTTCATCGATTCGCTGAATCGGGACCGCAACCTCCTGCTCGCTGGCAAACTCATTCACTCCGACAACAATCGCGTCCTTCGCGTCCACCGCCCGTTGAAACGTATAGGCGGCGTTCTGAATCTCCCGCTGTACATAGCCGCGCTCGATGGCTCGCAGCATTCCATACCTGCCCCTCGGATCGAACCCGGCAATCGTCGCCATGTATTCGTCCGCCCGCCGCTCAATCTCATCGGTCAGCGATTCGATATAGAACGATCCTGCCAGCGGATCGACCGTCTGGGACACGCCACTCTCGTGCGCCAGTATCTGCTGTGTCCGCAGGGCGATCCGGGCGGCATTCTCGGTCGGCAGCGAGAGCGCCTCATCGAACCCATTCGTATGCAGCGACTGTGTCCCGCCCAGCACCGCGGCCAGTGCCTGCAGAGTCGTCCGCACCACGTTGTTCTCCGGCTGCTGCGCCGTCAGGGTAGAGCCCGCCGTCTGCGTATGGAACCGCAGCATCCAGCTTCGCGGGTTGTTCGCGCCAAAGTGTTCGCGCATGATCCGCGCCCACATCCGCCGCGCCGCGCGAAACTTCGCGACTTCTTCCAGCAGATTGTTATGCGCGTTGAAGAAGAAGCTCAGGCGCGGCGCGAAGGCGTCCACATCCAGCCCCGCATCGATGGCAGCCTGCACGTACGTCATACCATCCGCCAGGGTGAAGGCGACCTCCTGGACCGCCGTACAGCCGGCCTCGCGCATGTGGTACCCGGAGATTGAAATCGTATTCCACTCCGGCGCCTCCACCGCCGCCCAGGCGAAGATATCGGTCACCAGACGCATCGCGTGGGTCACCGGATAGATGTAGGTTCCGCGGGCGATGTACTCCTTCAGGATATCGTTCTGGATGGTCCCGCTCAGCTTCGTACCAGACGCGCCGGTCCTGCGCGCTACCGCAACATAGAGCGCAAGCAGGATCGATGCCGTCGCATTGATGGTCATCGATGTAGAGACCGTATCCAGCGCGATCCCGTCGAAGAGTCGCTGCATATCTTCGATCGAATCGATCGCCACGCCAACCTTTCCCACCTCGCCAAGCGCCAGTGCATTATCGGAGTCGTATCCGATCTGCGTCGGCAGGTCGAAGGCCACCGACAGCCCCTTGGTTCCATTGGCGAGCAGAAACTTGTAGCGGCGGTTCGACTCTTCGGCGTCGCCCATGCCCGCGTACTGGCGCATCGTCCACAGCCGCCCGCGATACATGGTGGGCTGGATTCCCCGGGTGAACGGATATGTGCCTGGCTCCCCGACCGTTGCGGACGTGTCCACGCCTGCTACATCCTCGGTTCGATAGACGAGCTTGACCGGAATCCCGGAACTTGTCTCTGGCATTCTTTCAGGTGAGTCGGACATGACGCTTGAGTGTACCCGTTTCCGCGCCTTGGCTAGCGCTTGCGCCCTTTGCGGGAGGCAGTAACGAAGCTGCTGATACAGAAGTAGCCGAAGACCAGCGCCATGGCGGCAGCCCCCAAGAGATGCATGTGTACATCATGGTTGGTTCCGGTCTCGTGCAGGTCTCCCCGCAATCTCCACGCTCCCATGGCAGCGAAGAGGGCAAAGATGCCGAAGAAGACGCCGGTAAACTCCAGCCAGAGCAGGCCCGAGAGCTTCACGAACGGCCCCCATACCGCCTCGCCGAAACGCCTGCTCCCGCGCTTCAGGCCTTCTCTGGTCTGGCGAACCTGCGCAGACGTCCGTGCGGCCTGCGCCCCGAACTTCTGCCCGGGGGAGCCTGCATTGCCGGATCCCGTCCTACTTGCCCCTGCTGTGCTGGACTCTCCCGTGCCACGGGCCTGAACCGGTTCCGAAGCAACCGCCGGCTTGCGCGCAGCCGAAGGATTAGGCGCTGTCGCGGCATCCACCGCCGTAGACAGCGTCCTGGCCGCTGCACGGGCCCCCATACCAAGCGCACGACCGAAGCGAACCGAATCCATACCTGACAAGTGTAGCGTTTCCTACCTTCTTCGCGATCTTTTCTTATCAGACAACGCAGCACCGGACGCACCGGACAAACGCCATCGCCCTCAGGCGCATCCAAACAAGACGTAAGCAGTAGGAAAAGGGGACAACAGTATGAAGAACATATTCTGGCTGATCGGCGGAGTCTGTGCCGCAGCCGTTGGTTTACTGGTTTGGGGCCCCAAAAGAACACAACCCGTTGAACTTCTCGCACATCGTCTCGAAGAAGCCTGGGCAGACCATCATACCGTTGCATAAGCCGGGCCAGGTCGCCTCCAGACTGATTTCAGCCTGATTGCAGCCTCTACAACCGAGGCGTATCCTGAAGCGGTGTCGCATGTACGCTCGCAATGCCCGCAATGCCGTTCCCGCAGGTCCACTGGACCGGGAATACCCGATGCGCGGTCAGGTTCGAACCATAGGGCAATCCGGAGGTGGCATTGAATCAGAAGGTCAAAAACCTGATACAACAACTTGGCGAAGCCATCCACGAGTCTGTTTCGGAGTCGGAGGACATCGCTGGCGTCGTCAAAAACATCCGCGAACAGGGCTTTGATGTTCTTCTCATGCTCGAAGCCACCATCGGACTCAACGAGGTAGAAGATGAAGAGACCGAAGAGCTTAGCGGCGACTCCGGCGAAACAGAACGCCCCTTCACCCAAAGCGATCTGACTTTTCTGAAATCCCTGCGCATCAGCATCACCGAAGATACAGCCTCCGGAACCGACAGCGACACGACGGAAGCTTGAGATCACTCCCGGCCTCTGTCGCACGCCAAGGCCTGAAGTCCCGTCTCGCTTCTTGATTATGTCCGGGGTGAAGTTCGCCCTTTCGCCAAACGCAGCGGTTAGCTGATAGACTCTCGTCTCGTGACGTGCCTCTCGTTTTCTGCATCCGAAGCACAAGGCAAGTCGTTGCAACGCAAAGCAGAAGCCCGGACGAGAAAATTATGAGAGATACGCTTGGTGTTCTACTCGCCGGTGGCGCCGGTGAACGGCTCTTTCCCCTCACCCGCGATCGCGCAAAGCCAGCCGTACCATTCGCCGGCCAATACCGCATCATCGACATCACCCTCTCCAACTGCATCAACTCCGACCTGCGCCACGTCTACATCATGACGCAATACAAGGCCCTGTCCCTGAATCGTCACATACGCGAGGGCTGGGGTCCTGTAGTCGCCAACGAGCTCGGCGAGTTCATCGAGATCCTCCCTCCCATGCAGCGCGTCAGCAAGAACTGGTACACCGGCACCGCCGACGCCGTCTACCAGAACATCTACTCCATCGGCGCGGAAGAGCCGAAGCACGTCCTCATCCTCTCGGGCGACCATATCTACAAGATGAACTACGGCCTCATGCTCAAGCAGCATTGCGACACCGGAGCCGACGTCACCATCGCGACCCTGCCCATCCAGCCCAGTGAGGTCTCCTCGTTCGGCGTAGTCGAGGTCGGGCGCAACGGCGAAGTCATCGGCTTCGAAGAAAAACCCAAAGAAACCAAAATCCGCTCCCCTTTCATGCCCGAGATGGTCGACGCCTCCATGGGCATCTATCTCTTCAACACCGATGTGCTTCTGCCCGAGCTGACCAGGGATGCCGAAGACCCGAACTCCAAGCACGACTTCGGCCACAACATCCTGCCCAACATCCTCGGACGTCACAAGATGATGGCCTACAACTTCGTCGACGAGAATAAGCAGAAGGCGCTCTACTGGCGAGATGTCGGCACCCTCGACGCCTACTACGAGGCCAACATGGACGTCGCCGGCGTCTCCCCCACCTTCAACCTCTACGACAAATCCTGGCCCATGCGTACTCGCTCTTACCAGTATCCGCCCGCCAAGTTCGTCTTTGGCGAGCCCGGCCGCACCGGCATGGCCATCAACTCGATCGTCGCCTCAGGCTGCATCGTCTCGGGCGCCGTCATCCGCAACAGCGTGCTCTCGCAGGATGTGCGCGTCAACTCCTACGCCGACATCGACTCGAGCATCATCTTCACCCACGTCAACATTGGACGCCACTGCCGCATCCGCCACGCCATCATCGACCGCGATGTCCACCTGCCCGACGGCACCGTCATCGGCTACGACGCCAACGAAGACCGCAAGAACTACTTCGTCTCCCCAAGCGGCCTCACCGTCGTCACCCGCGACTACTCCGTCTACGAAAACCCCGTCTCCCCCGAGTTCCTCCAGCAGGGAAACTCCTGGTAAAAACTCGACCGCGGATCGCACGGATAAACCCGGACAAATCCGGACAAATTCAAGCCCTGCATGCAAAAAGAACGGATGAGAAACGAGACTGCATTCAGCCTCGTCTCTCATCCGTCTTTCGCCTAATCCGTGTTGATCCGCGAGGATCCGCGGTCGAGCCTTTACTGCTTTCCGAACCGGTAAAGCACGCCCCCCGAGATAGCGAAAAACTCCCGCGTCTCTGTCCCGAAGTGCTCCAGGATCAGGTCCGGCGAGACTCGTACAGCCCAGTTCCTCGACCGGTTGAAGTCGATGCTGCCGCCGATCGCCGCCATCGGCTTCACGCGATTGGTGTAGAGCCCGATCACAGGCCGAAACGGCGGAGAAATATTCTTCAGGCTGTAATCGAAGGTTCCCGCTCCAACCCCGGCATAGGCATGGTAATTCACCGCCACGAACTGGTTCTTGGGACCGCGGTACTGCGCTCCCAGCATCCCGATATGCATGTAGACCAGAGGCCGATTGCTGACGTAAGGGTTCGCAAGTACCGGCGTCGTTCCAGCTTCAAACCGGTAATTCGCCGCCAGTCCGACTCGCCTCGTCAGCCAGTAAGTCCCTAGAATCTCGCCGCCGCCAAGGTTGGCGCGTGTGGCCAGCTTCTGCCCAGCCTGGAAGTTCATGAAGTTGATGCCGCCATAGACCTCATATCGATTCTTGTAGGTCACCGGGGCAGTAGGGCCTATCTTGCCCAGCGTCGTCGTTCGCGTGGTCGTTGTCTCGGTCTGCGTCGTCGTGTCCGTAGACGTCGATGCCTGCGCCTCCATCCGTGCCGTTGCGGCCAGCGCTACACCCAACACCAGAACTCCAGCCCATGCGCGACTCCGATTGCTTCGCGCTCCCGTCTTCCTGCAACCCATCGTCTTCAATCGCAACATCTGTCTCCGCATCTTCTTCCGAGCATCCTGCTTTTGCATTTCTTTCAATATCCACGATATAACGTTCAGCCCACATCTGCTTTGCAGGACGCATCGTATCTATCATTGGAATGCACCTGTGCGACAATAGTGGGTGGGCAGCCGGCGCGAGCCGTGGGCTTCAGGGGAGAATTAATATGGGCGATCTATTTCAACCAACGCATCTCATGATCATTGCAGTGATCGTTCTTGTGCTCTTCGGCGGCAAGAAGCTGCCCGAGTTGGGCAAAGGTCTGGGGGAAGGTCTTCGCGGCTTTAAGGACGGCATGAAGGGCCTGGGCGACGACGCGACCGCAAAGACTGGCGACACCGCACACACGGTCACGCCGAAGCCCGAAGAGTCGGTCAAGTAATTCAGCCCAGCCAGTCCCGCCTAAAGGCAGAATCGGTAGTGCTGCACCCATCGCAGCAGAATGTCATCTCGACCGGAGCAGCGGACATTTCGATCGTCCGTGCGTCTTACCGTCCGTTGCGCAGTGTAGAGGCATTTGTATCAGCTCTGCCCCGATTTCTAGCGTGAGTCCGCTCTAAATCACGCTCACCATCCTGTAACCGCTGCCTCATGAAAATCAAATCGCCCTATCTCGTCAAACCGCACACGCACGTCGATCTGAAGAAAGTCTCAGCCTCAGAGACGGGCGGATATAAGTCGGAAGAGGCCGCCAAGCCAGTCCTGGCCGAACACCGCGGCAAACTCGCGGAGTTGCAGGAGGTCTTCTACGCCAGCCAGAAGAAAGCCCTTCTCATCGTCCTGCAAGGTATGGACACCGCCGGCAAGGACGGCACCATCCGCCACATCTTTTCCGGCGTCAACCCCCAGGGCTGCGACGTCACCGCCTTCAAGGTGCCCACCCCGCTCGAAACGCTCCACGACTTCCTCTGGCGCGCCCACAACGCCGTCCCGCCCCGCGGCATGATCGGCATCTTCAACCGTTCGCACTACGAGGACGTCCTCTCCCCCCGCGTACACGGCCTCATTACCGCCAAGCTGGCACGCCGCCGCCTCGACGACATCAACGGCTTCGAAGACATGCTCGCGGATAACAACGTTATCATCCTGAAGTTCTTCCTGCACATCTCTCACAAGGAACAAACCAGCCGCCTCCAATCCCGCATCGACAAAGCCAAAAAGAACTGGAAGCTCTCCGAAGCCGACCTCCACGAGCGCAAATTCTGGCCCCAGTATGAGCGTGCCTACAAGGACATCCTCTCCACCACCAGCCACAGGAATGCACCCTGGTTCATCATCCCCTCCGATAACAAGTGGTTTCGCAACATTGCCATCTCAAAGATTCTCGTGGACGTCATGGACGGCCTCAAGCTGTCCTACCCCGAGCCCACCCTGGACCCCGCCAAGCTGAAGCTATAACGCCTGCCACAGTCGATGTACACCGGTCTTCAATTTTCATCCCGACCAACGGCAGGACCTGTGCATCCCGTTGCGCCAAGACGGGTACACAAGTCACGAAGTGACCGCCCTCCGCGCAGGAGGCCCGTCCGGCAGGACAGCTTCGCCTACAGGGTCACCATCACCACCGCTAAAGCCGCCACAGCCATCCCCAGCCCCTGCCGCCGCGTAGGCCGCTCCCGCAGCATCCATGCCGCCATCAGAATCGTCGATGCCGGATACAACGAAGCCAGCACAGCCGCGACATCCAGTCGGCCCGCCCTGGTCGCAGCAATAAACAGCAGGTTCCCCGAAGTGTCCAGCAGTGCCGCCGCCGCCGCCCAGATCACGACCTGCCGGTTCAGCCGTATCTTCGCCTCCACCGCGCCTCGCCTCGCCGTCATCGCAACCAGCATCAGCGAGCACACGCTCAGGCTGCCCATCCGGCACGTAGCCAGCGGCCAGATCACCCCGGCCGAACCCGCCAGCTTCAGCGCTACAAAATAAACTCCGAAACCAACGCCGCCCACCACCGCCAGCCAGAATGTCCCCGCGGCAGCAGGGCTCGCCTCTTCATTCGGCCCCGCCGCGATCATCCATATCGCTATTCCTGCCACGGCAAACCCGGCCATTCGCAGCAGCCCGGGAGAACCTTCCACCATCGCCGATACCGCCGCAGGAATTGCCGCCGCCAGCAGTCCGCTCACCGCCGCCGAAGTCCCCATCGCGCCGCGAGATAAAGCCATATAAAAACAGGTCAGTGAAATTCCCGCCGTCACCCCCGCAGCCAGCCCCCACAGCAGCGGAGCGCCATGCGGGAACGCATCTCCCTTCAGCCCGGCAACCGCGAGTAGCACGCCAAAGCTCATCGCGTGGCTCAGCAGCACCACCTGCAGCGCCGAACGCATGCTCCCCCCGGCTCGCTTCACGCTCATGCCGCCCGAGAAGTCCCCACCGCCCCACAGGACCGCCGCCAGCAGCGCCAGCAACGCATTTCCATGCAGCGCCAGATTCATCGCGCGCCATTCCGCTTCATCGACTTCATAGACCGAGCCTGTGAGCGAAACAGGGCGCGAATCCCCCTACTGCCCACCGACGGTCGAAGGCCTGACGCTGGCTGCGGTCGGGTAATAGCCCTTCTTTGCGAGAATCGTCAGATTCGGCCTCATCACCTTCACCTCGACCGACCTGTACTTGCCATCGATAAACGGCTCATGCGTGTAGTATCCGACCGTATACTGCGTCCGGACCTCTTCCGCAATCTTTGCAAAGCTGTTCTCGATGCCCTTCTGCCGGAACTCCGCGTCGAACGCTCCACCTGTGTCGCCCGCATACGCCGGGAGAATGTTGTCTCGCATCATCAGCGGCAGGTGAATCCTGTCCAGAAATCCAACTACCGGAAGCGAAGAATCCCCGACCAGCGTTCCATACACCGCAATCTGGTTGGTCTGCAGATACCGCACCACGCCCTTATACTTCGCCGTGCTCCCGTATTCCCGGCCATCGCTGATTACGTAAACAATCCGCCGCCGCCCGGGCCGCGTCTTCGAGAGAGATGTCGCGGCAGCCAGAATCGCATCGTTCAGCGTATGCACCTCTCTCGGGGCATTCAGCTCGAAGCCCGGCTGGTTGCGTATCGGTGCTGTGTTCGGATCGAAGTTGAAGCCGTTGATATTGGTCGTCTGCGACATCGGCCCGCCCAGCACCTGCACCGGCTCGCGTCCGGTACCCTTGGACCGCACCAGCGCCTGCGTCAACCGCGCACTGGGCCCGGCCGTAAAATCGGTCACCATCCGGGGGCCATTATTGTAGGTAAACACCGCAACCTCGTCGTACGGCGTAAACGCGCCTTGTACTGCCGCAAGCGCATCGTTCACCTTGGT
Source organism: Edaphobacter sp. (assembly GCA_965277265.1). Taxonomy (GTDB): domain Bacteria; phylum Acidobacteriota; class Terriglobia; order Terriglobales; family Acidobacteriaceae; genus Edaphobacter. The sequence goes on along the minus strand of CBDICF010000003.1, from coordinate 1,714,194 downwards.
CATGTTGTCGGGAGTCATGCTCTGGTCGATCACCAGCGCCACCGATAAGGGGAACGGGTCCACCGTGAACAGGCTCATCTGCTGCCGGTAGCCGTTCTCATAGATGCGTACATCGCGCCAGGTCAGCCCCGGCACCAGCCTTCCCTTGCTGTCTTTCACGGTGAACGGGATTTCGACGAAATTCGTATTCACAACCAGCGTAAAGGCCTTCACACCCTCTCCGGCTGCGGGCACCTCGGGAGGAGTTCCTTCTTCCTGCTTCTGCGCCGCGCTTTCGGGCAGGCTGCCTGCAGGCGCGGTCTGGGAATCGGCCGGCGAAGTGTCGCCATTCGAGTCCCGCGTCGTACCGATCCCCGGCGCGACCGGACCCACCGCGGGCAGCGACTGAGGCTTCGGCGCATCCGGAATCGCCTGCCCCTGCGCCGCACCCTGCGCTCCCGCCTGGCCGAACGTCATGCATACCAGAGCCGCTGTCAAAACGCTATTCCTGAACACGTGAGACCCCCATAACTTCCAAAAGGCTTTGCCAGCCCTGAACTGTACCAACTGACAGACTAACAGTGCAGTACCACTGCCGCTATCCCTTGCCGGCATGTGTACAACCAGACAGGCGAGCTTCTTGTTGGACGCCATGCCCCCCGGCAACGTTGCGCCCGCCCGGACACAGCACGCCACAGCCGGCGCGCCGTCAGGCTATCCACAAACAGCCGCTCTGCCTCTGGATTCCGCCCATCCGAAGTTTTCCGTAAACTCGAGCTCCGGTTCATCGTCTAATAACCTATGCGCTCCCTCCTTCTCGTCGCCGCCCTGTGCCTTGGTCTCACCCCCGTCCTCCGCGCGCAGGAGGCACCCTCCCCCGGGGGGCCACCCCCCGCCAGCGACGCTCCCGCCCAGCCTCGCGACCTCGGCGACACCCAGACCCTCAAGGTCAACGTCAACCTCGTCAACGTCTACTTCTCCGTGCGCGACAAGAACGGCTTCATCACCAACCTGCACAAGGACGACTGCAGCATCTACGAGGACAAAGCCCTCCAGAAGACCAAAAACTTCACCCAGGAAAAGAACCTTCCGCTCACCATCGGAATCCTCCTCGACACCAGCGGAAGCCAGCAGAATGTTCTCCCTTTGGAGCAGCAATCCGGCGCCGAATTCCTGAAAGACGTCCTCACCCCCAAGGACGAGGCATTCCTTATCTCCTTTGATATCAATGTGAATCTCCTGGCCGACTACACCAACAGCCCCCGCGAGATCAAGCGCTCCATCGATAGCGCCATCATTAACACTGGTGCCGGCACCGGCTCAGTCACCGGCAACGGCACCGCCCGCGGGACCCTGCTCTACGACGCGGTCTACCTCGCCGCTCACGACAAGCTGCGCCAGGAAGCCGGACGCAAGATCCTCATCGTGCTCACCGACGGCGGCGACCAGGGCTCTCAGGAGACCATCAAAACCGCCACCGAAGCCGCCCAGAAAGCCAACGCCATCGTCTACGTGATCCTCATCGCCGACCGTGGCTTCTACGGAGGCTTCAGCATGGGCTACACCGGTGACGCCGACATGGAGCGCCTCGCCCGAGACACCGGAGGCCGCGTCATCAACGTAGGCAACAACGGCAAGAAGCTTCAGGAGGCCTTCGACCAGATCCAGGACGAACTCCGCACCCAGTACCTCGCCAGCTTCACCCCGATCAACGACAAGATCGACGGCACCTTCCGCACCCTCAATATCACCTGCCAGCCCGGCCAGAAGATCCAGGCCCGCAAAGGCTATTACGCTACCGCCGACGCCCTCGGCAGCGACCAGTAGCCTCCTCTATCCATTACGAGCAAATCGTCCTAGCTGAACCCAACCACCGCGTGCGCAACATACGGCTCTTCCAAAGACGCGATCTCCTCCGGAGTCAGCTTCAGAGAAACCGCAGCCACGGCATCCTCCAGATGGTTCGGCTTCGTAGCCCCAACGATCGGCGCAGTCACCACCGGCTTACTCAGCATCCACGCCAGCGCCAGGGTTGCCCGTGCCACGCCGCGCTTGTCCGCCATTTCGCCCAGCCGATCGACCACCTTCCTGTCCGCCTCCTCCGTCTTCGAATAGATTGCCTTGCTGAACTGGTCCGTCTCCGACCGCTTCGTCGTCTCCGACTGCCACGGCCGCGCCAGCTTGCCACGCGCCAGTGGACTCCACGGAATCACCCCGATACCCTCGGCCGTGCACAATCCCATCATCTCCCGCTCCTCTTCGCGGTAGAGCAGGTTGTAGTGGTTCTGCATCGAAACAAACCGCGTCCACCCATGCAGATCCGCAACATAAAGCGCCTTGGCAAACTGCCACGCAAACATCGACGACGCCCCGATATACCGCACCTTGCCCGCCTTCACCACATCATGCAGCGCCTCCAGTGTCTCTTCAATCGGCGTCTCATAATCCCACCGGTGAATCTGGTACAGGTCGACATAGTCCGTCCCTAGCCTCTTCAAGCTCGCATCCAACTCGAAAAAAATCTCCTTCCGCGACAGCCCCTTGCCGTTCGGTCCATCGCGCATCACGCCATTCAGCTTGGTCGCGATCACCGTATCTTCGCGCTTCGTATTCGCCTTCAGAAATCGCCCCAGCAGCTCCTCGCTCGATCCGGTCGAATACACATTCGCAGTATCGAAGAAGTTGATCCCCAGATCCAGAGCCTGCTTGAAGAACGGCCGGCTCTGCTCCTCGTTCAACGCCCACGGATGGCTTCCCGGCCGCAGCGGCCCCGCCGGTGCAACCCCATACGTCATGCACCCCAGACAAATGCGCGACACCTTCAGCCCGGTCTTCCCCAGATTCACATACTCCATGCATCCCCCTCCACGCGTCACAAGCACTTGCAGCCCACGGCCGCGTCCCTGTTTGACGACCGCTGCCGCGCGGAAGATGCACGCCCAAGCTAAGCCTCCATCGCCCCCGAATACACCGCCATCCCCGCCACCGCATCCACCCCCATCGCATCGAGCGCATCCACCTCGCCGCGTTCTTTTATCCCCCCGGCAACGATCAACTGCTTCGCCGTACAAGCCCGCAGCACCGCCGCCACATCCAGCGGAAAGCCCTGCATCGTCCCCTCGGTATCCACATGCGTGTACAGAAACGCCGCGCAGCAGTCCTCCAGCCACGTCACCGCCTCCTCCGGCGTCAAATCCACCGAATCCTTCCACCCCTTCACCGCCACTCGCCCGCCCTTCGTATCCACGCTGAACACCAGCGCCTCCTCGCCCAGCGTCCGCCTCAACTCCTCCGCGAACTCCAGCCGAATCACCGTGTGTCTCCGCGCCTCACCCGCCTCCGCCGCGCCAAACAGGCTTGACCCATAGATCACCCGCCTCGCCCCAGCCTCCAGCAGCGCCCTGCCATCCTCCGCCGTCTTCAGCCCGCCTCCCACCTGGCAAGGCAGCCGCTTGCAGATCATCTCGATCAACCTGCGATTCTCACCCTGCCGCATCGCCGCATCCAGATCGATCAACTGCACCACGGGATACTTCGAGAACCGCTCAATCCAATACTCGAAGTCGTCGAACGCCAGCTTCAGCTTCTCGCCCTGAACCAGCTGCACAATCCGCCCACCCATCAAATCGATCGAAGGTATCAACATCGTTCCTCTCCCAATAGAGTTAAGCTCGTCGTTCTGAGCGCCGCGAAAGAATCCCCGCATCCGCTGTTGCTTGTTCTTGATCCGCGTATTCCGCGCCAATCCGCGGTCGAGCCGTCAGCAGGGCAACCGCACACTCACCCCGGCTCTCTGCAACTCCGCCTTCAACTCCCGCGAATCCGTAACCCCAAAATGAAAGATACTGGCCGCCAGCGCCGCGTCCGCCTTGCCTCGCCCGAACACCTCCGCAAAATGCGCCGCACTCCCCGCCCCGCCCGAAGCAATCACCGGAATCTGCACCGCCGCACTCACCATCGCTGTCAACTCGCAATCGAATCCGCTCCGCATTCCATCTGTATCCATCGAAGTCAGCAGAATCTCCCCCGCCCCACGCTCCTCCGCCTCACAAGCCCAGTCCACCACTCGCAGCCCCGTGGCCTTCCGCCCGCCATTCACAAACACCTCGGCACTCTCCACACCCGCAGCGCCGGCAATCCTTCGAGCGTCGATCGCCACAATCACCGCCTGCGCCCCAAAGCTCCCGCCAATCTCTCCAATCAACTCCGGCCGCGCAATCGCACTCGAATTGATGCTCACCTTATCCGCCCCCGCATCGAACACCGCCGCCGCATCCTCCGCCGAGCGAATCCCCCCGCCCACGGTGAACGGCACAAACAACGCCGCCGCCGTCCTCTTCACCGTGTCCAGCAGCGTCCCCCGCCCCTCATGCGTCGCCGTAATATCCAGCAGCACAATCTCATCCGCACCCGCCGCCGCATGACGATGCGCCAACTCCGCCGGATCGCCCGCATCGACGATGTCCACAAACTGAACGCCCTTCACCACGCGCCCGCCGCGCACATCCAGGCACGCAATCACCCGTTTCGTCAGCATCGCTTATCTCAGCCTCATCGGCACAGCATCGGCGACATCGGTCTCCTCGCCCTCGCACACCACGCGCGCCAGCACATCGCCCCGCTCGATCATCGCTCCATGTTCGACAACCCACTCCACCAGCAATCCCTGCTTCGGCGCAGGCACATGAAACTCCATCGCACCGTCGGTCAGCGTCGCCACGGTCTGTCCCGTGCCAACCAGCGTTCCCTTCGGCACAAGCTGCTGAACAAACGTATACGCCGGCTCATCCCCGCGCACCTTCAACTCATACATAAAAGGCATGGTTATAACTCCACAAAGTTCTTCAAAACCTGTAAACCCACGGCGCTCGACTTCTCCGGATGAAACTGAACACCCATCACATTCTCCCGCTCCACCACACCCGTAAACGCGCCTCCATAGTATGTAACCGCCGTAGTATCCTTTATAGCCGGAGCCCTCCACGAATGCGTGTAATACACAAACTCACCCTCCTCCACACCGCGCAGCAGCCGCGAATCTTCTCGCACGTCCTCCAGCGAATTCCAACCCACATGCGGCGACTTCAACTCCGCGCCCTCAAACAAAGCAGGGAACCGCTCGCACATACCCCCAAAATGCCCCAGCCCCGCAACTCCCGGCGCCTCCGTCGAACCTTCAAACAACCACTGCAATCCCACACAGATCCCCAGAAACCACGCGCCTTTCGCAACACTCTCCCGAACCGCCTCTGTAAGCCCAAGCTCCTGCAACAGAGATGTAGATTGAAAATGTCCCACCCCCGGCAACACCACCTTCCCCGCCGACCGCACCACCTCCGGGTTCTGCGTGACCACAACCTCACGAGCACCCAGGTAGCCCAGCGCCTTCACCACGCTTGTCAAATTGCCCGCCTTGTAATCGATCACAGCAATCATCGCTTTTGCTCATAGCGTACAAGTTTGTCCAACAGAAGCCATAAAAGACCCCCAAGGAATTCGAACCCGACAACCACCGCCATTAGGATGGCGAATGTGCGGAGAAGCCGAAACCGCATCTCGCTCCGCAAGGGATAGAGGAGCGTAGCAGCAATTACTAACAATGTGAGCGAGGCGATACCTATCGCGTCGATCAGCAATTCATTCTTCGGAACCCTACTTGAGAAGGTGGACGAGAACGCAACGGTGGCGAGCAGCAAGGCGGCAATAATCGACGCAACAGGTCCAACCACCTGCTTGTATGACCCTGTCACAGCAATCCCTTCGTACTAGGCAGCATCTCGCGCATCCGCTCATCCCGCGAGCAAGCCCCACGCAGCGCCCGCGCAAACGCCTTGAAGATCGCCTCGATTTTGTGATGGTTGCTCCGCCCATACATCGTCTTCACATGCACATTCGCCTTCGCACCCCGAGCAAACCCATCGAAGAAATCAGCCAGCAGCTCACTCTGGAAATCCCCCACCAGCCGTACCTTCACCTTGTCATCGACGGCATAGGCGACCCGCCCACTCAAGTCCACCGCCGCAACCGCCAGCGTCTCATCCATCGCCATCACGAAGTACCCGGCACGCATAATGCCTTTCTTATCGCCGAGCGCCTTGCCAAACGCCTCGCCCAGAGCAATCCCAACATCCTCCACCGTATGGTGCTGGTCAACATCCAGATCGCCCGTACACTTCAGCGTCAGGTCGAATCCCCCATGCCGCGTAAACAGCTCCAGCATGTGATCGAAGAACCGAATGCCCGTCGACACCTTATAGACGCCCTTCCCATCCACCGCCAGCTTCAGAGCGATCTGCGTCTCCGTCGTATTGCGCTTCACCGTCCCGGACCGCACCTTCAATGCCTTCGCCGTCGTCATGCGCTCACCTTCCATCCAATGTCAGCCAACGAAGCCTTCAGCGCTGCCAGTCCTCGCGTCACATGCTCCTCCACTCCAATCGTGATCCGCACAAATCCGTCACATCCCGGATCGGTCGAACGATCGCGCAGCAACACTCCATGCCTCCGCATCGCCGCCACAAACTCCCTGTGCTTCGGCCCAATATTCATCAGCACAAAGTTCGCCTCGCTCGGAAAAAAGGGAACTCCCATCACGCGCAGCCCCTCCATCATCCGCTCGCGCCCCGCGCGCACCTGCTCCGCGTACCACGCGACGTACTCCTCATCCGCCAGCGCCACCGGCAGGCAGTCGAGCGCGACGCCGTTCACGTTGTACGCGGAACTCACCTTCCGCACATACTTCAGCAGCGCCGCATTACCGGCCAGCATCCCGATCCGCAGATTCGCCAGCCCATACGCCTTCGAAAACGTGCGCGCCACAATCAGGTTCGGCACCGTCCGAATATCTTCCATCGTCGACGCGCCATGAAAGTGGTAGTACGCCTCGTCCACCATCAGCACCGCATGTGGAGCGGCCGCGGCAATCGCCAGCAGGTGTTCGCGGCTCACCACCGCGCCTGTAGGATTGTTCGGCGTGGCGATCATGATCAGCTTCGTCCGTTCGTTGATCGCCTCCAGAAACCGCTCGAACGGAAACTCCAGCGTTCGATCCGACTGGACCTTGCGGAGATGCGTCGTCATCATCTGGATGCTCACGTCATACATGAAGAACGACGGCGTCCAGATCAGGGCCTCGTCCTCGGCGTCCAGAAACGCAACGCACATCAGGTGAATGGCCTCGTCCACCCCGTTGGTCAAAAATACCTGGTCCGCCTGCAACCCGAAGTGCTCCGCGACGATTCCCTCAACCGGCCCTCGCTCGGGATACTTCGTCAATCCCTCCGCCGTCACCTGGTGCAGCCGTTCGATCACGCGCGGCGATGGCGCAAACGTATTCTCGTTGAAGTCCAGCCTCAGCACCTCACGCCCGTCCAGCGGAGGATGATACTCCGGCATCTCCAGCACGGTCCTGCGCGGCTGCACCGTCTTCACTTCTGGTACCAAATCCGTAGCTGTACTCATCGCATCCTCACTCGCACGCTCTCTGCGTGTCCTGTCAATCCCTCAGCCTCGGCCAGCGCAATCGCATGGGGCCCCATCTGCTTCAGCCCCGCACGCGTGTACTGCTGCACTGTAATCACCTTCACAAAATCCAGCACGCTCAAACCGCCTCGAACCCGCCCAACCCGCCCCGTCGGCAGCACATGGTTGGGTCCCGAGACGTAATCGCCCATCGACTGCGGCGTATGCGCCCCTACGAATACCGATCCGGCATTGCGCACCCACTTCAGGTCCGCCGCCGCATCCACGGTCAGGTGCTCGGGCGCAAGCCGATTCGTCAGCTCCCGCGCCTCGCGAACCGTAGCTGTTACAAATACACACCCCTGCGCCGCCAGCGACTGTTTCGCAATCGCATTTCCCCGTGCCTGCACCTTCACCTCGGCCGCAACCTCCCGCGCCAGGGCTGCGTTGCTTGTAATCAGCACAGCCAGGGCCTCCGGATCGTGCTCCGCCTGTGCGACCAGATCCGCCGCAATCCCAGCCGCGTTTCCAGCCTCGCTGGTCACCACGATTTCCGTCGGCCCGGCCGGCATATCGATCCCGCACTCACCCGAAACCATCACCTTCGCGGCAGTCACAAACAAATTCCCCGGCCCTACAATCTTATTCACGCGCTCAACCGTAGCTGTTCCATACGCCATCGCCGCGATCGCCTGCGCTCCGCCCATGCGGTAAAACTCCGTCACACCGGCCAGCCACGCCGCCGCCATCGTCTCCTTCGCAGGCTTCGGCGAACACACCACAATCCTCTCCACACCCGCCACCTGCGCCGGCGTCACCGTCATCAGCAGCGTAGAAGGCAGCGGATATCTTCCCCCAGGCACATAGCAGCCCACGCTCTCAAGCGGCCGCACCACCTGGCCCGTCTTCACCCCGTCCGCCGGAGAGATCATCCACTCCGCGGGCCGCTGCGCCTCCGCGAACTCAAGAATGTTCCCGCGCGCCACCATCATCGCGGCTTGCAGCGTCGGAGACGTAGCCTCCCAGGCCGCCTTCATCTCCTCGCGCGAGACCAGCAGCGGCTGCCCCTTCGTCAGCCCGTCGAACTGCACCGCATACTTCATCAGCGCCCGGTCGCCGCTCTTGCTCACGTCCGCGAGAATCCGCCGCACCACCGGTTCCACACGCGCCGTACTCACCGCGCCACGTCGCTCCAGCGTCTCAATCAACGCATCAGCCGCCGCCTTGCCGCGCCCAAATGTCTTAACCAGCTTCATCATCAACTCCGTAGAACGTGCTACCGAAATTCACCAGAAAGACACCAGAAAATCGCCTTGATTCCATCAATGTATTTAGATCTATGTATCTAGATCGGTGTCATGGGTGCAAATCGGTGTCAGGCCTTTCGTCTTGGCTACAGCACAACCTTGCTCAGCGGATACTCCACAATCCCCGTAGCGCCCGCAGCCTTCAGCTTCGGAATCACCTCACGCACCAGCGACTCATCCAGAATCGTATTCAGCGCCACCCACTCCGCATCGCTCAGCTGCGAAATCGTCGGAGAGTTCAGCGCGGGGAGCACTCCAATGACGGCTTGCAGGTTCGCCTTACGCGCATTCAGCATCAACCCCACGCGGCCCTGCGCCGCAATCGCAGCATTCAACATCAGCGAAATATTGTCGATCTTCTGCCGCTTCCACGCGTCTTGATAAGCCGCCTTATTCGCAATCAACTGCGTCTCGCTCTCCATCAGCGTCTCGATAATCCTCAGCCGGTTCGCCCGCAGGCTCGATCCCGTCTCCGTCACTTCAACGATCGCATCGGCCAGCGTAGGCGGCTTCACCTCCGTCGCCCCCCAGCTGAACTCCACCTTCACCGGAATCTTCTTCGCAGCGAAATACCGCTTCGTAAACTCCACCAGCTCGGTCGCGATAATCTTTCCCGCCAGATCCTCCGGCTTCTGGAAAGGCGAATCCTCGGGAACCGCCAGCACCCACTTCACCTTCTGCCTGCTCTGCTTGGAGTACGTCAGACTCGTCACATACTCCACGTCCGTCTCGTTCTCCAGCACCCAGTCGTTGCCCGTCAGCCCCGCGTCGAGCGCCCCATGCTCCACATACCGGGCCATCTCCTGCGCCCGCACCAGCATGCACTCAATCTCCCCATCGTCGATCGAAGGGAAGTAGCTCCGCCCATTCGCGAAGATCCTCCAGCCCGCCCGCTCGAACAGCGCAATCGTCGCATCCTGCAGACTGCCCTTCGGAATCCCCAGCTTCAGCTTCGTCTCGCTCACTTCGCCTCCATCGGAATGTCTTTCGTAAAGCAGCTCACCGTACCCTCGTGACACACCAGCCCATCGCCTTCCACCTCGACCTTGAACAGCAACGCATCGTTGTCGCAGTCGGTCGCGGCCTCGACCACGCGCAGCCGGTTGCCGCTGGTCTCGCCCTTCATCCATAGCTTCTGCCGCGTCCTGCTCCAGAACGTCACAAACCCCGTCTCCAGCGTCTTCGCGTAGCTCACCTCGTTCAGGAAACCCAGCATCAGCATCTCGCCCGTCTTCGCATCCTGCACGATGCCCGGAACCAGACCATCCATCTTCGCAAAATCAACCGTCACTGCATCCGTCATCGCTATCTCCATTTCATTCGCCGAACAAGTAAAAAAGGCCCGCGCGCGGTATTCGCGTCAGCGGGCCTTTCGAAGTCCTTGGGTTGCGTTCGTTACTTCGCCACACCGGACCCAGCCGCCAACACGCTCGCCGCGCAATGATGGTGATGTCCGTGATGGAGGTGAAGCAGGCTCATCTCTTATTCAGGTTAGCGTCCGGCCTTTAAGAAGTCAACACACCCTTACGAAACCCGCAGCCAAAGACTCACTCATTGACGCACCTCCCATACTCTCGTACCCTTCCGCAAGAACCTGCACATCCATTCCGAGGAGATCTCACCATGCTAAATCTTCGCCGCAAAGTCTTAGCCGCTACCCTCCTTCTCGCCGCGATTCCCGCCTTTGGGTTCGTGCCTGCAGCCGTCGCTCAGCCCGCCAAGCCCTCCGCCGCCAGCGCCGCCCCGCTCGATATCAACACCGCCACTCCCGACCAGCTCAAGGCCCTCCCCGGCATAGGCGACGCCTACACCAAGCGCATCATCGACGGCCGCCCCTACACCGCCAAAAACCAGCTCACCACCCGCGGCATCCTCCCCCAGAAGACCTACGACGGCATCAAGGACAGGATCATCGCCAAACACCCCGCCGCCAAGTAGATGGGCACAATTCAGCGAGTCGCCATCCTCGTATGGCAGCGCAACCGGAGCCCCGGCCCGCCTCATCGCCCAAAATCCGCCATTGAAATAGTTTCCCCATAGGCGTAAGCTCCCCTCCATGCCGCACACCCGCCGCAGCTTCCTCTCGCAGGCCACCCTCCTCTCCGCCGCCTCGCTCCTGCCAAAATCCCTCCACGCCCAGCAAGGCGCGCCCGCCGGCCAGCCCGACGCCTACGCCAAGCCCAAGCCCATGATCGAAGGCCCCTACCAGCCCACATGGGAGTCCCTCCGCGACCACTATCGCCTGCCCACCTGGTTCAACCAGGCCAAGTTCGGCATCTTCATCCACTGGGGCCTCTACTCCATCCCCGCCCGCATCAACGAGTGGTACGAGCGCCACATGTACACCACCGACGCAGCCTGGCACACCGAACACTACGGCCCGCCAGACAAGTTCGGCTACAAGGACTTCATCCCCCTCTTCACCGCAAAGAAATACGACCCCACTCAATGGGCGCAGCTCTTCCAGCAGGCCGGCGCAAAATACGTCATCCCCGTAGCCGAGCATCACGACGGCTTCGCCATGTGGAACTCCGACATCACCCCTTGGTGCGCCGGCAAAATGGGTCCGAAACGCGACCTCACCGGAGAACTCGCCGCCGCCGTCCGCAAACAAAACCTCATCTTCGGCCTCTCCAGCCACCGCATGGAGCACGCCTACTTCGGCTACCCCGCCCCCGGCGTCCCCAACGACGAGTTCGACCCCAGGTACGCCGGCTTCTACGGCCCGCCGATCGACCAACCCTTCAACAGCGCAAACGACTCTCAGGTCTTCCAGGAAGACTGGCTCGCCCGCGTCCAGGAGCTCGTCGATAAGTACCAGCCCCAGATGGTCTACTTCGATAACGGGGTCAACCCGCGCGCCTACGACGACGTCAAACTCCGCGCCGCCGCCTACTACTACAACCGCGCCACCCAATGGGGCAAGCAAGCCACCCTCGCCACCAAAGACATCGCCTACCTCTTCGGCAGTGTCCAGGACTTCGAAAAACAGCAGCGCGCCCCCAAATGGATCTACGCCGGCGGCTGGCAGTGCGACGACTCCCTTGGCAGCACCTGGGGCTACACCGAGTCGCCAAAGCCCGAAACCTACCGCTCCGCCGAAAACATCCTCCACGAGCTCATAGAGCTTTCCAGCCTCGGCGGCAATCTGCTCCTCAACATCTCCCCCATGGGCGACGGCAGCATCCCCGATGCCCAGCAAAAGGTCCTCCTCGAAGTCGGCGAATGGCTCCGTTCCAACGGCGAAGCCATCTACGGCAGCCGCCCCTGGACCCACTACGGCGAAGGCCCCGGCGTTCCCACCGAAGCTCCCGGAGACTGGAAGGGAGGATCGACCGCCCAGGCCGGCCCCGCCCTCAAACGCCCACCCTCCGCCCCCATCACCGAAGCCGACTTCCGCTTCACCACCGCCAATAACAATCTGTACGCCTTCGGTTACAAATACCCCGCCGCCGAAGCCGCCATCCGCTCCCTCTCCGCCGCCTCCGCCAGGGTCGAACGCGTCACCCTCCTCGGTCTCACTCCAGACGTCCAGCCCCGCCAACTCCGCTTCCGCCAGACCCCCGAAGCCCTCCTCGTCACCCTGCCTCCCGCCCCGCAATCCACGCTGCCCTACACCCTCCGCATCGAAGGCTCGCACTCCCTCGCCGCCATGTAGCCGGATGGAGCCGGGTGTAGCCGGGAGATAGCCGCCATGTAGCCGGGAAAGAGCCGCCATGTAGCCGCAAAGCCGCCCAACTCCAACCTTTTCGCCATCCCTGCCCCCATCCCCGTCTTCGACAGAACTCCGAAATCGTTTAGAGTGGGCTTGTACCGCCTCCAGTCCACATGTTCCGTCGCCTCGCAGCCCGATGTTTCTGAGATCTCGCCACCTCGTCCGGCACGCCGCGTATCTCACCGGTGTAGCCGCTGCCCTGGCCGCGCTCTCCGGCTGCGGAGCCGTCATCAGCACCGCGCCCCTCGCGCAGGTCCGCATCATCACCGCCAGCCCCGACGCCCCCGGCCTCGACATCTACGAGGGCGGCAACGCCCTTACCTACAATCTCGGCTTCGGCACCGTCACCTCCTACATCCCCATGGCCCCGGGCGTCTACACCATCACCGCGGATACCGCAGGTTCAAAGCAGGTCCTCTCCTCCTCCAAAGCCGCCTTCGGTCCACTCGCCCAGCACACCGTCCTCATCGGGAACATCGCCGCTGGCCTCCAGCAACTCACCCTCACCGACCAGAGCCAGCCCGCGCCCTCCGGCCGGATCTCCCTCCGCTTCATCGACCAGGCCACCCGCATCGGCCCAGTCGATATCTATCTCGTCCCCGCCGGCCAGAAGCTCACCGCCCTCTCACCCATCCTTACGGGCATCGTCTTCGGCGCGAACACCGGCTATCTCGACATCCCCACCGGCGCCTACACCCTCGTCATGCTTCCCGCCGGAACCATCCCCACCAGCACCACCATCCCCGCGTACACCGGACCGCAGGTCGCTTATTCCGGCGGCGCCGCACGCACCATCATCCTCATCGACCAGCAACTCGTCTCCACCCCCGGCCTCCAGGTCATCACCGCCAACGACTACGACTCCCCCGCCGCCACAAGCTGAACACTCCAGGTCGACACCTGCAACTCGAATGGATTCAGCACTGTCCTTCGGTTTAGACGGTCAGCGCTCGCTACTTATGCATACTTTACGAACTTTATCTATTTTTACTAAACTTCCTAATTTAGCTATAACTGTCTCATGGATTCAGTTCGCAACCCATATGCCCCAGGTGCTGGCACCCAGCCACCGGAGTTGGCAGGTCGTGATCGAGTCCGCGAGCAGGTCCGCGTCGCCATAGCACGTATTCGAATTGGACGGCCCGCCAAGAGTGTCCTGATGGTCGGTCTGCGCGGGGTAGGAAAAACGGTCCTGCTCGACCGCATGCGCGCCGATGCGGAGGCCGATGGTATATGCACGGTTCGCGCTGAAACTCCAGAGAACCGCTCCTTGCCTGCACTCCTCGCTCCTCAACTCCGTCTCGCCCTACTCCGGTTGAGCCGTGTCGAGCAGGCAAAAGCCTCTGCTCTCCGCGGCCTCCGCGCACTCGCAGGCTTCACCAAAGTATTCAAACTCAAGTATCAAGACATCGAAGTCGGTATCGATGTCGAGCCGGAAGCCGGCCTGGCCGACAACGGCGACCTTGAAGGCGATCTCGCTACCCTGCTCGAACAGGTCGGGCGCGCCGCCCAGATTGCCAAAACCGCCGTGGTTCTCTTTCTCGACGAGATCCAATACATCGAGGAAGATCAGTTTGCCGCTCTCATCAGCGCCCTCCACCGTTGTGCTCAATCTGCGCTGCCGCTTACCATGGTTGGTGCGGGCTTGCCCCAGCTGCGCGGCCTGGCCGGGAATGCAAAATCCTACGCCGAACGTCTCTTTGAATTTCCCATGATTGGCGCCCTTCTGCCCGCGGAGGCCCAGTTGGCCATCCTCACCCCTGCGCATCAGGAGGGGGCGGACTTCACGCCGGACGCGCTTCGAAGCATCTTCGACCAGACTCGCGGCTATCCTTATTTTCTCCAGGAGTGGGGCAAACACTCCTGGGACGTAGCCCGGCAATCTCCCATCAGCCTCTCAGATGTGCAGCAAGCATCCACCGAGGCTGTCGCTGCTCTCGACGAAAGCTTCTTTCGAGTTCGCTTCGATCGCCTGAAGCCAACAGAAAAGAAGTACCTTCGTGCCATGGCCGAACTGGGTCCAGGACCCCACCGCTCCGGGGATATAGCAACGTTCCTTGGTCGCAGCGTCAGCACCCTCGCCCCGCTACGCCAGAGCCTTATCCTCAAGGGCATGCTCTGGAGTCCCAACTATGGAGATACTGCCTTCACGGTCCCTCTCTTCGACGAGTTCATGAAGCGCATCATGCCCGGACCAAATTGGAAGAACGAACTATCATGAAAATCTCTACCCGCTGGCTCCGCGCCTACCTCCCGAATATTCCCGTTGACGACACTCAACTAGCCGAAGACCTCACCCTCCGCGGCATCGCAGTCGAAGGCATATTTCCCGTAGACCAAAAAGCGGCAGACCAGTCCGTCAGCCACGATTCGATCTTCGAGATGGACATCACCACCAACCGCGTCGACGCCATGAATCACTACGGCATCGCCCGTGAGGCCGCAGCCATTTACAACCTTCCGCTGGGGCCCCTCAACACCAGGCTCCCGGTCGGCACGTTGGATGAGCCATTCCCTGTCCGCATCGCACCCGACGCACGGCAACTCTGCGGCCGCTTCACCGCCCAGGTCCTTCGCAACGTCACCATCGCGCCCAGCGCCGGTCAGGTAGCCGAATACTTCCAACTCCTCGGCCAGAAGCAGATCTCGAACGCCGTCGACGCAAGCAACTTCGTCCTCCTGGGCATGGGCCACCCCACCCACGCCTTCGACCTCGACAGGATCCAGGGTGGCATCGTCGTCCGTCTCGCCCATCAAGGCGAAAAACTCAAGCTTCTAGACGGAACCGAACGCACTCTGGACCCCGACGACCTCGTCATAGCGGACGAAACTAGGGCGCTCTCCCTCGCCGGAGTCATGGGCGGCTTCGACTCCATGATTACGCCGGAAACCAAAAACATCCTCATCGAGTCCGCCTGGTTCGATCCCGCCGGCATCCGCCGCAGCTCCCGCCGCCACGGCCTTCACACCGACGCCTCCCACCGCTTCGAGCGTGGAGCAGACTTCAACGCCGCTCCCGTCGCCAACGCCCTCGTCGCTCAAATCATTCTCCAGACCGGCGGCCACGCCTCAGGCCCGCTCAATGGCAAGCTCGAAGGCGAACTCATCGACCTCATCAGCCCCGAAGTAGAAGCCCGCACCGACGCCCGGCCCGCCATCGAACTCTCCGTCAAGCAGGTTCAACGCCACCTCGGCGCCACCATCGATCCCACGGGCATCACCCCGGAGATAGTCCAGCAGTACCTTACCGCGCTCGGCTGCGACCTCCTCCTCCACGGCCTCGACATCTATCTGGCGAAGCTCCCGTCCTGGCGGCTAGACCTCGAGCGCGAGATCGACCTCATTGAAGAGGTCGCCCGCGTTTACGGCTACAATCGCTTCGCCAACACCCTTCCCGCCCCCGGAATCGTCATCGCTCACCCAACCGCCGCCGCCGAGGCCGCCGTCCGCACCCGCCTGCTCTCCCTCGGCTACAGCGAAAGCATCTCCAGCACCTTCGCCTCGCAATCCGACAGCGACCTCTTCTACATCCCTACAACTCCAGACGCCACCGCAAATCCAGGTGTCCCATCTTCGGAGCGGCTTCTTCCGCCTAAGGTGGGCATTCGCGACAGCGAACCGCTCTCCCCCACCCCCGGCGCCATTCCCCTGGAGAATCCCCTCTCCGAAGAGGCCACCCTCCTCCGCCCCACCCTTGTTCCCGGCATGTTGAACATGCTCGCCCACAATCTCAACCGCGACGTAAAGAACGTGCGCCTCTTCGAGCAGGGCCAGGTCTTCACGGGAACCACAAACCAGGTCCACGAGGCGCATAGCCTCTCCATCGGCCTGACCGGCCAGTCTGCCCCAACCTCCCTCCACAGCCCAGCCGACGCTCCGTTCTTCGAGCTCAAGGGCGCCATCGAATCCGTCCTCTCCCTCTTCGCCCTGCCCGGCGGTCCCGCGGCCCTCACCTTCACCTCCGCCGGAACCCCAGGATGGCTCGAACCCGGCCGCTCAGCCACCGCCCTCCTCAACAACGCCCCCATCGCCCACCTCGGAGAATTGGCCCGAACCCAACGCGATACCCGCAAGCTCCGCCAGCCCGTCTACCTGGCCGCACTCGACCTCGCCCGGCTGTACGACCTGCCCCTCAGACAAACCACCGCCCACGACCTCTCCCGCTTCCAGGCCGTCGAGCGCGACTTCTCCTTCACCTTCCCCGACACCACCCAGTGGCACACCATCGCCTCGGCCATCCACGCCCTGGCCATCCCGGAGCTCCAGCGCCTCACCCCGACCGAGGTCTTCCGCGACCCAAAGGGAAGGTCCGTTCCCCCAGCCCACTACGCCCTCCTGCTCAACTGCGTCTTCCAGTCCCACGACCGCACCCTCCGCGAAGACGAGCTCACCTCCTGGTGGTCGTCCATCATCTCCACCCTGACCAAACTAGGAGGCGCCATCCGCGCCCCGGCCGAAACCGTAGCCTGAGCGGAATGACCTGCAATTGCATCTGCCGTCGCCGTTGCCCGCCCTTTTGTTTGTCATCCCGCAGCGCAGCGAAGGGACCTGCGGTTGCATGGGACTGCACCATCGGAAATAAAGTCCGAAAACCTGGCGCATTTTTCGGCGCCTCGCAAGACCATACATAACACCACCAGCGGTCCACATTAAGCACAAAATCCACCACAATTCACCACCAACTTGCACCACCGAAATCGCCAATCCCCGCTCAAATCGGCCATTCCACCACAGCAACTCCCCTTGCGCGAAAAAACCTCCAAGAAACTGGCATCCAGCTAGATTCCACCCCGGTTTTCCCCAGCTTCCGCCACGCAGACCCCATCTATACTTGAGACATATGAGCACATCCACCGTCAGCGTCGACGAATTTCAGGCACTGGAACAAAAAGTCCTCCGTGCGATTGAAATCGTCAAGCGCGAACGCGAAGCCCGCGCCACCGCCGAAGCCGAAGCAGCCTCTCTCCGAGACCAGCTGGAAACCCAGCTCAACTCCACCATCGCCGTCGAATCCGAACTCGCCGCCCTCAACAAAGAGCGTGAAACCGTCCGCTCACGTGTAGAAAAGATGCTCCAGCAGATGGACGAACTGCTTTAGAATCAGTAACAATACCCGTAAAGGAGACCCGATGGACCAGGCACTCGAAGCCCCACGAACCCCGCCCGAGCAAACCCGGAACCAGTCCATCGCGGTCGACATCTACGATCAGGTCTATCACCTCCGCGGCACCGACACCGCCTATATCGAGCAACTCGCCTCCATCGTCGACACTAAAATGCGCGCCGTCTCCGCCCACGGCGGCACCGTAGATTCCCTCCGCGTAGCCGTCCTCGCCGCCCTCAACATCGCCGACGAACTCTGCACCGCCCGCCAGCGTCACGACAGCCTCAAAAATTCGCAGCAGACCGTACGCACCCGCGCCGGCTCCATCGCCCACATGCTCGACGAAGTGCTGGACGACCGCAAAGCAGGCTAGTCGAAGGCCTAAATTACTCTAAACATTGAACTTGAAGAAGAGAATGTCGCCGTCCTTGACGATGTACTCTTTGCCTTCGGAGCGGAGCAGTCCCTTCTCCTTGACGGCCTGTTCGCTGCCGTAGCGGAAGAGATCGTCCGAGGCATAGGCATCGGCTTTGATAAACCCCTTCTCGAAATCGGAGTGGATGACGCCCGCCGCCCCCGGTGCCTTCGTCCCACGCCGGATCGTCCACGCCCGCACCTCCTGCACACCGGCGGTGAAATACGTGATCAGGTCAAGCAGCCGGTAGGCGGAGTGGATCAGGCGATTCAGGCCGGGCTCCGTAAGACCAATAGATTCAAGGAACTCTGTGCGCTCGGCGGCTTCGAGCTGGGCGATTTCGGACTCAAGCGCGCCGCAGATCCGGACAACCTGGCTGCCCTCTTCGGAAGCGCGCTTTTCGACGGCGGCTGTGTAAGCGTTGCCTTCAATCAGGCCCGACTCATCAACATTGGCGACGTAGAGCTGGGGCTTGAATGTGATGAGGAAGAGCTCGCGAGAGAGCATCTTTTCGTCTTCAGTAAGATCGGCCGTGCGTGCGGGCTTGCCGGCGTTGAGCGCGGTGAGCAGCTTCTGGAGCATGGCATGTTCGGCTTTGATCTTGCCGTCGCTCGAAGCCTTCGCGGCGCGCTCGACCTTGGTATTCCGCTTCTCTACAGTGTCGAGGTCGGCGAGCAGCAGCTCCGTATTGATGATGTCGATGTCATGCAGAGGATTGACGCCGCCCGCGACGTGGATCACCTCGGGGTCGTCGAAGCAGCGGACGACGTGGCAGACCGCATCGGTGGCGCGGATGTGACCGAGGAACTGGTTGCCCAGCCCTTCGCCCTTGGAGGCGCCCTCAACCAGGCCGGCGATGTCGATAAACTCCATCGTCGTGGGAACGAGGGATTTAGGCTTGATGAGCTCGGAGATCCTGGCGAGGCGCTCGTCGGGTACAGTGACCACGCCGGTGTTGGGATCGATGGTGCAGAAGGGGTAGTTGGCGGCTTGCGCCTTAGCCGAGGTGAGGGCATTGAAGATGGTGCTTTTTCCGACGTTGGGGAGACCAACGATTCCGCAATTGAGAGGCATGTTCTATTTGTGGTCCTTAGTACTATTGAAACATGTATGAAGGCCGACCGCGGATTGCCCGGATAAAACTGCTTGTGGCGTGGCAGAGCTTGCTGGAGTCGTGGCCATCTTGTCCGCATCTGTTGGCGCCATTCTCCAAAAATACGATTGCCTCTTTGGGGAATTATTTCAAATGGGGTTTGAACAGGGTGGCGGAATCAGATAGCTTTGCTCGTAGCTCTTTCCGGAGGATTTTATGCGCAAGGGTTTGTTGGCTGTCGTGGGCTGCCTGGTGCTGATTCAGTGCGGCGGCCCCGGGCTGCTGGCCGAAGTAAAGCCGAACGCCTTGTTCAGCGACCATGCGGTGATGCAGAGCGGGATGGCGGTGCCGGTCTGGGGAACGGCCGATCCCGGCGAGAAGGTGACCGTTACGATGAATGGCGCGCACATGCGGACCACGGCGGGGACCGATGGCAGGTGGAGTGTCAGGCTTAAGAAACTGAAGGCAGGTGGTCCCTTCGAAATGACCATCGTCGGGAAAAACACGGTCACAGTGAAGGACGTATTGGTCGGTGAGGTTTGGCTGGGGTCAGGCCAGTCGAACATGGTCTTTACGGTCTCGAAGCAGAAGAATCCATGGGCTGGAATGCAGGATGAGGCGGGGGAGATTGCGGCGGCCAACTATCCGAGGATCCGGATGTTCACCGGCAAACCGACCAAGAGCCTTGAGCCGCAGAAAGACATCGCCGGGGAGTGGGTGGTCTGTAGCCCGGCCACGGTGGGGGATTTTTCAGCGGTCGGATATCTGTTCGCGCGAGACCTGCAGCGCGCGTTGAAGGTCCCTGTGGGAATCGTGCTGGAGGCGTATGGGGCGAGCACGGCGGAGGCCTGGCTGCCACGCGAGGCGCTGACGAGCGATCCGTTGCTGAAACCGTTGCTGGAGCGGTTTGATGCGCGGGAAACCTATTACAAGGCCCATCAGAATGATCCCGGCGGAGCTTTGGAGCAGCGTGCGCCGAAGGGGCCGCAAACACTGAATGCAAGGCCCGGAAAGCCGGGGCCGATGCGAGACCCGGTCGAGGACCAGCATCAGCCTACGGTGCTCTTCAACGGAATGCTCGAGCCCGTCGTTCCCTACGCAATTCGCGGAGTGCTGTGGTATCAGGGGGAATCGGTCGTGGGCGGCAAGGAGGGAGTGGCGCTCTACCCCCATGTGATGGAGACGCTGGTTAGCGATTGGAGGCAGCGTTGGGGTGAGGGGCAGCTACCGTTTTATTTCGTGCAGTTGGCCGCGCTGAAGAACGTAAGCAACAATCCGGCGATCCGGGAGGCACAGTCGCAGTTGTTGAAGGTTCCGGGAACCGCGATGGCGGTTACGATCGATATTGGCGATCCGGCGAATGTTCATCCGAAGGACAAGGAGCCCCTGGGAGAAAGGCTGACGGCAATTGCGCTGGCCAAGGTGTATGGACGCAAGGTGGAGTGGACCGGCCCGGTCTATGTATCGATGAAGGTGGACGGTGGCGCAGTCCGCGTGAAGTTCTCGCACGCCGAGGGCATGACAGCGAAAGGCGGCTCGTTGAAGTGGATGCAGGTTGCCGGAGCGGATGAGAGGTTTGTCGATGCGGACGCCAAGGTTGAAGGTGACACTGTGGTAGTGAGTAGCGCAGAGATACCGGCCCCAATGGCGGTGCGGTATGCGTGGGCCGACTATCCGGCCGGTGCAAATCTCTATAACGGCGCTGGACTGCCGGCGGCTCCGTTCCGGACCGATTCATGGGATGCGCTGACACCGGTAGCGAAGGCCTTCACTGGCCAGTGAACAGACTTGGCGGTTGCCCGCGCGATATAGCTTGCCGGTAGCGCAGGCCACAGGTACGCTGGTGGGGAAGTTCGAGGTGAGTGCAATGAGACGAATGCTCTTGATGTGTGCTGCGGCAGGGTGCGCGACTTTGCTGACAACGAATGCGGCGACGGCTCAGGCGCAGATGGGTTCCGCGCCTGCCGGGCCTGCGGCTGAGGTTCAGCGAAGCTACGCGGGAACCAAGGCGAACATCCTGAAGGCTGCGGACAAGATGCCGGCCGAGGACTTCCAGTTCAAGCCGACGCCGGATGTCCGGACCTTTGCCCGCGTCCTGAACCATGTCACCGAGGCCCAACTGCACAGTTGCGGCGCAATCAATGGCACCGCAATGGATACCTTGCCGGCCGTGCCGCCGGAGACCGCCGACAAGACAGCCGTGGTCGAGGCGCTGAAGGCTTCGTTCGCGGCGTGCGACAAGGCATTTGCTTCCGCGACCGACGGCGGGTTGGGCCAGATGGTGGAGATGGGGAAGATGAAGCGATCTCAGGTGGGGCTGCTGTGGGGAACCGTCTCGCATGACAGTGAGCAATATGCAACCCTGGCGCTTTATATGCGATTGAAGGGCCTGACACCGCCCAGCAGCGAAAAGTAGTCTGCCGATCAGTGTGGTTTTCGCGCCGTCCCACACCGGGCGGCAGGTCCAAGGATAAGACTCCCTGAGGCGAACCGCGGCGGCCCCGCTATGTTGCGCGGGCGGCGCATCTAAACCTCCTAACGCGGGTGAACAGTGCGAGCAGTACGCTATGCATTGGTTGCTCGTTGAGGGGTAGCTATGTCTAGATTGCAGGTTCCGGTCACAGAGCAGGATCACATACAGGGAGACCCGAATGCGGAGACAACCCTGGTTGAATATGGTGACTACCAGTGTCCCCATTGCCGGGCTGCGGATGTTGTCGTGAAGAAGTTGCAGCGGCACTTTGGCGAGCGGCTGCGCTTTGTGTATCGCAATTTTCCGTTGACCGAAATTCATGAGATGGCCGAACCTGCGGCGGAGGCGGCGGAGTTCGCCGGTGCCAAAGGAAAGTTCTGGGAGATGCACGATGCGATCTTCAAGAATCAGCAAAGTTTGGACGTCTCCATGCTGCTGGAACTCGCAGAAGGCCTGGGGCTGAAGGGCGAGGAGGCCGGGGCGGCGGTCGAAAATCAGGAGTTCGCAGACAAAATCGGAAACGATGTAAATGGAGCCCTGCAGGCCGGTGTGCATGGAACGCCAACGTTCTTCATCAACGGAGAGCAGTATGCCGGGGCCTGGGACTATGAGCCTCTGGCAGAGGCGATCGAGCAAGACTGAGGGCAACTACCTGAATCCTCGTCGAAGGGAAGAGTGAGATGAGCGACCGATACAATCTTCAGCGATTTGTTGACGCCCAGGAGGGTGTCTACGAAGAGGCCTGTGCGGAACTGCGAGCCGGGCGCAAGCGAAGCCATTGGATGTGGTTCATCTTCCCACAGATTCAGGGACTGGGGAGCAGTCCGACGGCGGTGCGCTATGCGATCTCCTCTCTCGAGGAAGCGGTTGCTTATCTGAACCATGCAGTGCTTGGGCCGCGGCTGCGTGACTGCACAGGCATCATACTCGGGGTGAATGAACGGTCCGTAAGCGAGATATTCGGATACCCCGACGACTTGAAGTTCCACTCGTCCATGACACTGTTCGCGCAGGCTGCGGCCGGACGAGAGATTTTCCTTGAGGCTCTCGAGAAGTACTTAAGCGGGAAGATGGACGCTGGGACACTGGAACGGATAGGCCACAGATCACTAGTTATCAGTGACAATCCTTCGTAGCGCCTCCGGACTGTCGTCTAGTCGCCGCTAACTGCCTGCGCCACCGCACGCGACGCGCGTCGTCTTTGTCCCGCCCGTTCGAACCTGCCGCGCAGTCGGTCGAAGAACAGATAGACCACCGGCGTAGTAAACAGCGTCAGCGCCTGCGACACGATCAACCCACCGACAATGGTGATTCCCAGCGGCCGCCGCAACTCGCTTCCGGTCCCTTGGCCCAGGGCTAGCGGTAAACCTCCCAGCAGCGCTGCCATGGTCGTCATCATGATGGGGCGAAACCGTAGCAGGCAGGCCTCGTAGATCGCCTCGCGGGGTGTCTTGCCATGCTGCCGTTCCGCGACAAGCGCGAAGTCGATCATCATGATAGCGTTCTTCTTCACGATGCCGATCAGCAGGATGATACCGATCATCGCAATAACGCTGAGATCGACCTTGAAGAGCAGCAGCGCCACGATCGCCCCGACCCCAGCCGAAGGCAGCGTCGACAAAATCGTCAGCGGATGAATAAAGCTCTCATACAAAATCCCCAGCACGATGTAGACCGCAACCAACGCCAGCAGGATCAGCCACGGCTCGCTAGAAAGCGAATCCTTGAACGCTTGCGCCGACCCGGCAAAGCCGCCATGGATCGCCGACGGCATCCCGATATCCACGCGCGCCTGCTCGATCGCCTGCGTTGCCTGGCTTAGCGACGCGCCGGGTGTCAAGTTGAACGAGAGCATCGCCGACGGGGACTGCGACTGGTGGTTTACCGCCAGCGGAATCCGCTGCGATTCGAAGTGCGTCACCGCCGACAACGGAACCATCGCGCCGGTCGTGCTCTTTACGTAAATCTCCTTCAGCGCATCGGGATTTTGTTGGAAGTTGTCTGCGACCTCCATGACCACGTGGTGCTGATTCAGCGGAAGGTACGTCGTCGAGACCTGCGCCTGCGAAAACGCGTCCGACAGCGTCGAATCGATCGTCAGGGGCGACACTCCCAGCCGGCTTGCCGTGGCGCGGTCGATCACTAGTTGGGCGCGCAGGCCAGACTGCTGCTGATCGGTCGCCACGTCCTTCAGCTCCGGAAGCTTATCCATCGCCGCCTTCAGCTTCGGCGCCCACTCATTCAGCTCCTTCAGGTTGTCCGCGGTCAGCGAGTACTGATACTCCGTCGGCGAACTCCGCCCCCCGATCCTCAAATCCTGAAACGATTGCAGGTAGAGCTGCACACCGGGAATCTTGCTTACCTTCGGCCGCAGCCTGTCCAGGATCACCTGCGCCGAATCGCCGATCTTGTGCCGCTCTGCATCCGGCTTCAGCGCCATGAACATGAACCCCGAATTGACATTGCCGCGTCCGCCCGAAAACGCCACCACATCCTCGATACTCCGGTCCTGGCCCACAATCGCAGCCAGCGCCAGCACCTTCTTCTTCAGGTCGGGAAACGAAACATCCTGCTGCCCCTGCACCTGGCCGCCGATGCGCCCGGTATCCTGCTCCGGGAAAAATCCCTTCGGCACCAGGATGTAGAGATACACATTCAGCACAAACGTCAGCACCGTCACGGTCAGCATCAGGGTCTGGTGCTCGAGCACCCAGCGCAGGCCGCGCTCATACTCCGCCGCCATCCGCGCCAGCGCCCACTCTCCCCAGCGATAGACACGTCCGTGCTGTCGCCTGCCATGCGGCTCCAGGAACTTCGCGCTCAGCATCGGCGTTGTCGTCAGCGAGACCACCAGCGAGACCAGAATGGCAACCGACAGGGTTACAGCAAACTCGCGGAACAGCCGCCCCACAATGCCGCCCATCAACAGAATCGGAATGAACACCGCGATGAGCGACGTGCTCATCGACACCACCGTGAACCCGATCTCCTTCGAGCCCACCATGGCCGCCTCAAATGGCGTCAGTCCTTTCTCCAGGTGGCGGCTGATGTTCTCGATCACCACAATCGCATCGTCCACCACAAAACCCGTCGAGATCGTTAACGCCATCAGCGACAGGTTATCGAGCGTATATCCCAGCAGATACATCACCGCAAAGGTGCCCAGCAGACTCAGCGGTACCGAGACCGTCGGGATCAGCGTCGACCGGACCTCGCGCAGGAACAGAAACACCACGAGAATCACCAGCACGATGGAGACCACCAGCGTCCGCGTCACATCTTTCACGGAAGCGCGAATGGTTACCGTCCGGTCGAGCGCGATATGCATCCGGATCGCCGGCGGAATCGACGCCTGCAGCCGAGGTAACATCTCCTTGACGTTGTCCACCGTTTGGTTCACATTAGCCGTCGAAGTCTTGAAGATCAGCACGATAACCGCTGGCTTCCCGTTGTACACCCCGCCCGTATGGATATCCTCGACGCTGTCTACGACCTTCGCCACATCCTGAATCCGCACCACCCCGTGTGACGCGGCTACGCCAGCCTGCATTCCCGGAGAAGCCGGCCCGTTCGCCGCGCCTGGGCTGACCGGGGTTGAAGCCTTCCCGGCAGCCTGGCCGGCCGTGCCCGTATTCGCTGCAACTCCGCTTGCCGGAGGCGTACTGTTGGTCACAGCGCTCGCCACCGAAGCGGGCAGACCCGTGCTCGCCGGAGCCGAACTCACCGGCCCTCGATCCGTCGCGATAATCAGCGGTGCATAGGCTGCCGCGCCAAACAACTGATCTGTCGTGCCGATCTGCCAGCGCTTGCCGTCCCCTTGCAGATAGCCCTTCGGCTGGTTGACGTTCACATTGCCTATCGCAGCGCGCAGAGCCTCCAAACCAACGCCATAGTGCGCCAACTGGGTCGGGTTCGCCTCGATCCGTACCGCGGGCTTCGCGCTCCCCCCGCAGAAGGCCTGCCCTACACCCTGCACCTGCGCGATCTTCTGCGCCAGGATGCTATCGCATGCGTCATACAGTTGCGGCACATTCATCGTGTCTGAAGTCAGCGCCAGGATCATAATCGGGGAGTCCGCCGGATTGATCTTGTAGTAGCTCGGATTGCTTGGGAGATTGGCGGGCAACTGACTCCGTGCCGCGTTGATCGCTGCCTGCACATCCCGCGCCGCCCCATTCACATCGCGGCTCAGATCGAACTGCATGACGATCGATGCCGCCCCCGTCGAGGAAGACGAGGTCATCTCGTTGATACCTGCAATCTTCGCAAACTGCCGTTCGAGCGGCGTCGCCACAGCCGAGGCCATGGTCTCGGGATCGGCTCCCGGAAGGTTCGCGCCCACCGAGATGACAGGGTATTCCACCTGCGGCAGACTGGCCACCGGCAACAGCACATAGGCCACTGCGCCCGCCAGGATGACCGCAATCGACATCAGGAATGTCGCAACTGGCCGTCGAATGAATGGTGCCGAAAAATGCATAAACTCCTGAGAACCTTTTACTTCAGACTCGCTCTTGAAGGGGCGCGACTTCAGGCCGCCGTACGTCTGTCAAACTCAAGAAATCAGGATCATCTCCATCGGAGGCGTGCGTCGTTTCGCACAGCGTAGTAGAGAGACCGCGGTATTTCGTCTTCGCCGTTGCTTGTTCTCCTGCGATTGAGTCACTACTCTTCGATTCGTGGACAGGTACTCGAAATTCAGCAAACCTGATCAGAGTACCCGCGTATAAATTCGCTTTCTGCCAAACATCCCTGCAACTCGTCTCCCGAAATCAATCCGCTGAAAACGTGTGCTCTCTCATCTCCGCACGCACGGGTCTCTTGCGATTCGACCCCCGCGCAATGCGGTCGAAGAACAGGTAAACCACTGGCGTCGTAAACAACGTCAGCACCTGCGAAACGATCAAACCGCCCACAATCGTGATGCCCAGCGGCCGACGCAGCTCGCTTCCCGTACCCGTGCCTAGCGCCAGCGGCAGGCCTCCGAGCAGCGCCGCCATCGTCGTCATCATAATTGGCCGAAAGCGCAGCAGACAGGCCTGATAAATCGCCTCCTCGGGCGGCATGCCTTGTTCGCGCTCCGCCTCCAGGGCGAAGTCGATCATCATAATCGCGTTCTTCTTCACAATTCCGATCAGCAGAATAATGCCGATCAACGCGATCACGCTGAGGTCCACATGGAAGATCAGCAGCGCCAGGATCGCACCCACGCCGGCCGAAGGAAGCGTCGAAAGAATCGTGATCGGATGAATATAGCTCTCGTACAACACACCGAGGACGATGTACACCACGATCAGCGCAGCAAGAATAAGCAGCGGCTCATTCGCGAGCGACGCCTCGAACGCCCTCGCCGAGCCCTGGAACTCCGCATTTACGCTGGGCGGCATATTCAGCTCAGCCTTCGCCTTGTTCACCGCCGTCACAGCATCGCCGATCGACTTGCCGGGAGCCAGGTTGAACGAAATCGTCACGGCAGGGAACTGCCCCTGGTGATTGACCGCAAGCGAGGTCTGCTTCTGTTCAAAATGCGTGAACGTCGACAGCGGCACCTGCGTACCGTTCGAGCTCTTCACGTAAATGTTATCCAGCGAAGCCGGACTCTTCTGAAACTTCGGTGCCACCTCAAGGATCACGTGGTATTGATTCTGCTGAGTGAAGATCGTCGAGACCTGCCGCTGGGCAAAGGCATCGTCCAGCGTGTCGTCAATGTTCTGCGGCGTGATTCCGAGCCGTGATGCGGTGTCGCGGTCAATGACCAGGTTCGCCTCCAGTCCGCTCAACTGCTGGTCGCTCGCCACATCGCTAAGGATCGGACTCTGCTTCAGCTTCGCAACCATGCGGTCAGTCCAAACGGCCAGTTCGTCGGAGTTGGCGTCCTCGAGCGAATACTGATATTGCGTGCGGCTCACGCGGTCTTCTACCGTCAGGTCCTGCAGCGGCTGCAGATAACACTGGATCCCGTCAACCTTCGAGACCTCCGGGTCCAGCCGTCGGATCACATCGAGCGCCGAAGCCTTGCGCTGCTCCCGGTCTTTTAGGTTGATCTGAATGCGCCCGCTATTCAGTGTCATGTTCGTGCCATCGATTCCAATAAAGGACGACACGCTCTCCACATCGGGGTCGCGCAGGATCAGCCTCGCCAACTCCTGTTGCCTCTCGGCCATATCTGCAAAACTGATCGTCTGCGGAGCCTCCGTGATGCCCAGCAGAACGCCAGTGTCCTGCACCGGAAAGAAGCCTTTCGGCACGATCACGAACAGATATACCGTAAGTACAAAGGTGGCGAAGGTGACAAGCAGGGTCGCCGTCTGGTGGCGCAGCACGAACCGAACGCCCACGCCATACTTCGCGATCACGTACTCGAAGAAGTCTTCGCTCTTGCGATAGAACGCGTTCTGCTCGCTGTGTGGCTTATGCCGCAGCAGCTTGGCCGACATCATCGGCGTCAGCGTCAGCGACACGAACGCCGAAACCAGAATCGTAACCGCCAGGGTTACAGCAAATTCGCGGAACAGCCGGCCCACGATATCGCCCATGAACAGAAGCGGAATCAGCACCGCGATCAGGCTCACGGTCAGCGAAACGATCGTGAAGCCGATCTGTTCGGAGCCTTTCAGCGCGGCGTCCAGGGGGGAATCGCCCTGCTCCAGATACCGAGAGATATTCTCGATCATCACGATAGCGTCATCCACCACAAAGCCTGTCGAGATCGTTAACGCCATCAGCGACAGGTTGTTCAGGCTGTACCCCAGCAGGTACATCACGCCGAACGTTCCCACAATCGACAACGGCACCGCGACCGATGGAATAATTGTCGCGGCAATCGACCGCAGAAACAGGAAGATCACCATCACGACCAGCCCGATGGTCAGGATCAGCGAAAACTGCACGTCTTTCACCGACGCCCGAATCGTATTCGTCCGGTCCGTCAGCACCTCCAGCTTCACGGTCGCGGGCAAGGTCGCGCGCAGTTGCGGCAGCAGCTTTTGCACCTCGTCCACCACGCCGATGATGTTCGCTCCCGGCTGCCGCTGGATATTGACGATCACCGCCGGCTTCAACACCGCCGCCCGCTCCGGCTGGTCCTTCGTGGCAGGCTGCGCCGCGGTGCCCATCCACGCGGCCTGAAACAGGTTCTCCGCGCTGTCCACCGAATTCGCGACGTCCGACAGTCGCACCGGCGACCCGTTCCGGTACGCGATAATCACCTTGCTGTAATCGGCGCTCGAAAGTAGTTGATCGTTCGCGCCAATTGTGTACGCCTGCGTGGCTCCGTTCAAGTTTCCCTTCGCCTGGTCGACGTTCGCCGTCCCCAACGCGCCGCGGATGTCCTCAAGGCTCAGTCCATAATTCGCCAGCGCCGTAGGGTTCGCCTGGATCCGCACCGCCGGCTTCTGCCCGCCGTTGATCGAGACCAGCCCCACACCTGAAAGCTGCGAGATCTTCTGCGCCATCACCGTGTCTGCGAGGTCCTCGACCTGCGCCAGTTGCATTGAATCGCTCGAGAGCGCCAGAGTCATGATCGGCGCGTCCGCCGGGTTCACTTTGCTGTACACCGGAGGATTCGGCAGGTCCTTCGGCAGATAGCTGAAGCCCGCATTGATCGCCGCCTGCACATCCTGCTGTGCCACGTCGATACTCTCCGATAACGCGAATTGCAGCGTAATCACACTGCCCCCGCCGGAGCTGGTCGAGGTCATCTGGCTCAGCCCGGGAATTTCGCCGAACTGCCGCTCCAGCGGCGCAGTCACCGACGAGGCCATCACCTCCGGGCTCGCCCCCGGATAGAACGTCAGCACCTGAATCGTCGGATAATCCACCTGCGGCAGCGCCGATACCGGCAGTTGCTGATACGCAACGAAACCCGCAAGCAAAATGGCCACCATCAAAAGCGAGGTGGCCACAGGCCGAAGAATAAATGGCCGTGAAGGACTCATCTCTTAGCCCTCAGCTTGCCGGGACGCTGATACAGGCGCATCCACCTCTGCCGTCGTACCGCTGCCGCCAGCCGCCGGAGTCTGCCGCGGAACAACCCTGCTCCCGTTCTTCAGCTTCTCCTGCCCATCCACCACAATTTGATCGCCCGGTTTCAACCCGGCGCTCAGGATCACCTGCGTGCCTTCAGTCAGCTCCACCTTCACCGGCCGCGCTTCGACGTAGTAGCCCGACTTGCTTCGTTGCGCCGCCTTTGCCGCCGCCACGCCCGGCTTTGCTCCTTCGGCATTCTTCGCCTCCAGCTGCGCCTCCGCTGGATCGTACGGCGGCTGTCCCTGCTTCAGCAGATACACAAAGTTCCCCTGCGCACCCGTCTGCAGCGCCGCGGCATTGATCACCATGGCATCCCGCTTCTCCTGCAGAATCAGTCTTACATTGACGAATTGATTGGGAAACAGCGCTCCATCGTTGTTCGGGAACACGGCCTTCACTTTCACCGTTCCTGTCGTCGTATCGATCTGGTTATCCACGGTCAACACGCTTCCGGTGGCCAGATGCGTCGCCTCCGACCGGTCATACGCCTCGACCACCAGCCTGTCTCCCGCCCGTGTCTTCTTCAGCACCTCGGGCAATTGGTCCTCCGGAAGCGTAAAGATCACCGCGATCGGCCGCAACTGCGTCACTACCAGCAGCCCTGTCGTATCTGCCGCGTGCACAATATTGCCCGCATCCACTTGGCGTAGCCCAACCACCCCGTCGATGGGCGAAACAATCTTCGTATACCCCAGGTTCACCCTTGCCGCCTCGATTGCAGCACGATCCGCCGCCAGCGATCCCTCCGCCTGTCCCGCGGTCGAAACCTGCAGTTGCTGGCTCTCCTTCGACACCACACCGGCCTGCAGTAGCGCCGTATAACGCCCGGCTTCAGCCTTCGCATTCTCCGCCGTAGCTTGGTCCTTTACCAGTTGTCCCTGAGCCGCGGCCAACGCCGCCTCGTACGGCTTCGGGTCGATCTCGACCAGCATCTCGCCCTGCCGTACCGCCTGGCCTTCACGCACATTCACGCGCATCAACTGCCCATCCACCCGGGTCTTGATGGTCACGGTGTTGTACGCCGTCACCGTCCCAAGCTCCGTCAGGTAGATCGGCATCGTCTTCTCCTGCACCGAATCCACCTGCACAGGTGTCGGAACATCCTGCGCCGCCTCCATCCGCGCGGCCTTGTTCTCCTGCTCCGCCGAGTTGCTGCGAATCTTCCACACCGCCGCGCCCACAACCAGCGCTATCACCAGCACGACCATCCACTTCCGCCAGCCCGAACCCGATGGACCGTTCGAGCCGTCCGGATCATCCGGCGCCTGCGCCTCACCGCGCGACATGGGCAAAGGTCGAGTGGAAGCTTCTTCTTCGCGTAACTGTACTGAAGATTCTGACGACAACATGGGGGCGCTCACCGCACTCTCGAAGATTCGACTGATCTGTTCTCTGATTGTTACCTCAGATATCTCAGAATACTTGATAATGACGTTGGTCGTTCCAAAACAGCACGCCGAAGGTACGTTCCGGCAAAGGAACTAGTTCCCGTTCGAGTAGCATCCAAGAAACCGACCCAGTCGCGCCAGGCCATCTTAACCGGCTTATATCGCCGAACAACCTGCGCAGCCGCAGACCGAATAAGCCGAAGAAGCACAGCAAAGCGAACGAAAGGACCTTGTTTGCCTACCCCGGTCTCCGCACCCGACACTCTCGCCTCTCTGCCCGCGCTCTGCGTCGACCTCGACGGGACCCTCGTCAAGTCCGATACCCTCTACGACTCCGCTATCCTCCTAGCCCGGCAGCACCCGGCCCTTCTGCTCAAGCTTCCCGGCTGGCTCATACAGGGCAAAGCCGCACTCAAGCGCCACATCACCCAGGCCGTCCAACTCGACGTCGTCCATCTCCCCTATAACCGCGAGGTGCTCCAATATCTGGAGCAGGAGCACACCACTGGCCGCTCCATCTATCTCGCCACCGCAGCCGACTCCGCCCTCGCCCAGCGTATCGCCGACCATCTTGGACTCTTTACCGGCGTCCTCGCGTCAGACGGCAGCACCAACCTCGCCGGCAGTAACAAGCTCGCCGCCTTCCGCCAGCGCTTCGGCGACGACTTCACCTACATCGGCAACGCCGTTCCCGACCTCCATCTCCTTACCGGCTGCCGCAGCCCCATGGTCGCCAATCCCACCCGCGGCCTGCGTTCCGGTCTCCGCGCTGCCCGCATCACCCCGGTTCGCTGCTTCTCCGAGCAGGTCTCCCCGCTCAAAGCCTGGACCAAGGCCCTGCGCCTCCACCAATGGGCCAAGAACGTCCTTCTCTTTCTGCCCCTTCTGCTCGCCCATAGCTGGGCCCCCGGCCTGATCGCAGGCGCACTCCTGGCCTTTCTTAGCTTCGGCCTCTGCGCGTCCGCCACGTATATCGTCAACGACCTCCTCGACATCGAATCCGACCGTCAGCACCCGCGCAAGCGCCGCCGTCCCTTCGCCTCGGGCGATCTCTCGGCCCTTGCCGGCATCGGGGTTATCTTTCTTTTTCTAGCAGTCTCCCTGGTCCTGGCTCTTCTGGTCCCCCGGGCAGTCGCACTCGTCTCACCCGCCCTCGCCCTTGCCCGGCCGCTCCACTTTCTTCAGTGGCTTGCGATCTACGCGGTCACCACCCTGGCTTATTCGCTCCGTCTCAAACGAGCCGTGCTGGTCGATGTCATCGTCCTCTCGGGCCTGTACACCATCCGCATCCTTGCCGGATCGGCGGCCACCGGAGTCGCCGTCTCCACCTGGCTGGCCAGCTTCAGCATCTTCTTCTTCCTTTCGCTTGCCTTCGTCAAACGCTTCGCCGAACTCGAAAATCTGCGTGAGCGCGGCGGAGCCCAGCCCAGTGGCCGCGGCTACCACGTCTCGGACATCGAGCAGCTCCGCAGCTTCGGTTCAGCCAGCGGCTACGCGTCGGTCGTGGTCCTCACCCTCTATATCTCGAACCTCGACGCCGCCCAGCTCTACCACCACACCAACCGCCTCTGGCTCCTCGTCCCCGTCCTTCTGCTCTGGATCAGCCGCCTCTGGCTCCTCGCCTCCCGGGGCGCCCTCGACGAAGACCCCGTCATCTACGCCATCACCGACCGCCGCAGCCTCCTCCTCGGCGTCCTCGTCGTGGCGATAGTCCTCTCCGCCCTCTAACCGTTCACCTTCTTCCTTACCACCACACAGTCGTCATTTCGACCGAAGCGCAGCGGAGTGGAGAAACCCGCTCTTCTGCCCACACACTCTCGCGGCCAACAGTGTGTTTTTGCCGTTTCCGTACCTCCGAACGACCTGGACACCACGGTCACTCGCTATACTCCCTTTGAAAAACCTCCTCCACGCCCAACCCAAACGCATCCGCGATCCGAAATGCCAGTTCCAGCGAAGGAGCATATTTGCCCCCCTCGATCGCCAGCACCGTCTGCCGCGTCGCTCCAACCTTTTCCGCCAGCGCCTGCTGCGTCATCTCTCCATGCTCAAACCGCAGCCGCCTCACCTGGTTGTCGATCTTCATCTTCGTCTTCATACCGACACGCCCGTTCGATGCAGCACCAGCATCGTCCCGTCCCGCACCACCTCCACCCCCACTAGAATTCCCGGCGCGTACGTTACAACCGTCCCACGGCCAACCGAGGCGTGGCCCCCCGCAAACATCATCCACATCGCAAAAAATCCCAGGCAAATCGCCGTCAGATAAGACACCTTGAAGGCCTTGTACTCGATCAGCTGGTCCCGCTCATCCCGAGGCTCCTTATTTGCCAGCGCTGCCACCAAAATCGAAAAGGCGACCTGGATCACGGCGATCCCGATCAGCACACCCACGAGCGACCCACCACCATGCCGCCCCTCGGCAACTCTGAAAAAGTAGTACCCATACAAAAACACCATAGGCAGAAACTGCCCCCAGACCAACTTCTCCTGATAACTCATCGAAGCCTCCTAAAGTACGCTAAGAAGTACTATTTGTAATATATAACTTACATAATGTCAATAATGAATTACATAACTCTTTGCTCATCCCAAATTTCACCCGCGGAGACGAAACCAATGCTTGCGTTACACTGAAGCCAAAGTAATGAAGACGCGAGACATTTTGCGCCTCATTCACGATGACGACTGGTATCAAGTCGCCAGCGTGGCAGTCATCGGCAGTTCAAACGTCCGATGAAGCCCTGCAGGGTCACCATCGCCGGACATCCCTCCGATGAAGTGGATGAACCGGCAAAAGCATCTTCAAACAGGCAGGAATAAAGCCATCAAAGAATACGCCGTCATCTTCGGAAAGACCGCCACCGGCTGGAGCGCCTATGTCCCTGACCTTCCCGGTCTCGGCGTGGCAGGCTCCACCTACGAGGCCACTGAGCAATTAGTCCGCGAAGGACTCGCCTTCCACATCGAAGGCCTCCGAGCCAACGGCGACCCAATTCCCGAGCCCACCACCCGCGTAGCCCGCATGCCCATCTACGCCTGAGCACATCGAAGCCATCATGTCCGAAGAAAAGCCGATTGATCGACCACCTCTATCGTCCTCCGAAGACATTGCTGCAGTCTTCACGAGCCTTGAAGCACGGTTAGTAAGCGAACTCGAAGCGCTATCGGAAGTCGAATCTGATCGAAGTGATTTGTACGAACAGGTTGAGTTGCGCTGGGTTGGGCGAAAAAATGGCATCATCACCCAAGTTAGTGGCTGGATGAAAGATGTTAGCTCTGACCACAAGAAGGATTTCGGCAGAGGATTCAATCTCTTCAAGAGTCAGCTTGAGCTTCTTCTCAAAGAAGCAAAGGGACCTTTTGACACGTATCTGGAATTGAAGAAGCTCCATCCCGAAATTGGATCCACCGGAATCGACATCACCCTCCCCGGCATCCAGCGCGCCCCCGGCATTCCCCACCCGCTCCTCAAAACCATGCACGAGATAGTCCAGGTCTTCCACCACCTCGGCTATTCCACCAACCTCGGCCCCCAGGTCGAGACCGACTTCTACAACTTCGAAGCCCTCAACTTCCCCCCCAACCACCCCGCCCGCGACACCCAGGACACCTTGCAGATCGCGGGTCAGAATGACCGGCCACAACGCGACCGCCTCCTCATGCGCACCCACACCAGCCCCGTCCAGATTCGCACCATGATCGCGCAGGCGCCGCCCATCCGCATCGTCATCCCCGGCAAGGTTCACCGCAACGACGCCGCCGACGCCACCCACTCGCCCATCTTCCACCAGGTCGAAGGCCTCTGCGTCGACACCAACATCACCTTCTCCGACCTGAAGGGCACACTCGACCACGCCATGAAGGCCCTCTTCGGCTCGGCCGTCAAGACCCGCTTCTTCCCCAGCTTCTTCCCCTTCACCGAACCCAGCGCCGACGTCCAGATCTCCTGCATCTTCTGCAACGGAAAGGGCTGCCGCAAGTGCAAATACTCCGGCTGGATCGAGCTGCTCGGCTGCGGCATGGTTGACCCCGCCGTCTTTGCCGCCGTCACGGAAGAGCGCCGCAAACTAAACCCCTCGGACGACGCCTACAACCCCAAAAAGATCACCGGTTTTGCCTTCGGCATGGGCGTCGAACGCATCGCCATGATCCAGCACGGCATCTCCGACATCGGCCACTTCTACTCGGGCGATATGCGCTTCCTCGAACAGTTCGCCTGAATTCGAGCGAGGCGCAAATGCGAACACCCATGCCCGCTTCCCGGACATGGGTGTCGCTTTTTGTCATTGCGGAAGCAAAGTTAGTACCGGTAGTGCTCCGCTTTGTAAGGTCCTTCCACCGGAACGCTGAGGTACTCCGCCTGCTTCTTCGAGAGCGTCGTCAGCTTCACGCCGATCTTCTCCAGATGCAGCCGCGCAACCTCTTCATCCAGCTTCTTCGGCAGGATGTAAATCCCCACCTTGTACGTGTCCTTGTTGGCCCACAGGTCAAGCTGCGCCAGCGTCTGGTTCGAGAAGCTCGCCGACATCACAAAGCTCGGATGCCCGGTCGCGCAGCCCAGGTTCACCAGCCGTCCTTCAGCGAGCACAAAGATGCTGCTGCCCGTCTCTTCGAATGTGTACTTGTCCACCTGAGGCTTGATGTTCAGCTTCTTCACGCCCTTCAGCGCATTCAGCGGCTCCATCTGAATCTCATTGTCGAAGTGGCCGATGTTGCACACGATCGCCTGGTCCTTCATCAGCTTCATGTGCTCGACCGTGATGATGTCCACGTTGCCCGTGCAGGTAACGTAGATGTCGCCGCGGCCGAGCGTCTCTTCAAGCGTCGTGACCTCATAGCCTTCAATGGCCGCCTGCAGCGCATTGATGGGATCGATCTCGGTCACGACCACACGCGCGCCAAGCCCGCGCAGCGATGCCGCGGAACCCTTGCCCACATCGCCAAATCCGCAGACCACGGCCACCTTGCCCGCGATCATCACATCGGTCGCGCGCTTGATGCCATCTACCAGCGACTCGCGGCAACCATACAGGTTGTCGAACTTGCTTTTCGTAACCGAGTCGTTCACATTGATCGCCGGAACCAGCAGAGTGCCCTTCTCGAACATCTTGTACAGCCGGTGGACGCCCGTCGTCGTCTCCTCCGATACCCCGCGCCACTCCTTGGCCACATCCTGCCAGCGCGTCGGATTCTCCGCATGAACCTTCTTCAGCAGAGCTTTGATCACATCTTCTTCCGTAGAGCCGGAGGGCGAACTGACCCACTTGTCGCCCTTTTCCATCTCGACGCCCTTATGGATCAGCAGCGTTACGTCGCCGCCGTCGTCGATCACCATCTGCGGCCCCAGCAATCCGCCCTTGCCGTCAGGAAACTTCAGCGACTCATTCGTGCACCACCAGAACTCCTCGAGCGTCTCACCCTTCCACGCAAACACCGGCACGCCCGCCGCCGCAATGGCCGCCGCCGCATGGTCCTGGGTAGAGAATATATTGCAGCTAGCCCAGCGGACATTCGCCCCCAGCGCCACCATCGTCTCAATCAGCACCGCCGTCTGGATCGTCATATGCAGCGAGCCGGTCACGCGAACCCCGGCAAGCGGCTTGCCCGCGGCATACTTGTTGCGGATCGACATCAGACCCGGCATCTCCTGTTCGGCGATATCGATCTCCCTGCGCCCAAACTCCGCCAGAGAAATATCCGCAACCTTGTACTCCGCCGTCACCGCCGCCTTCTCGATCATCGCTGTTGCCATGGTCAAAACACCTCAAAACATTGGATTTCGTTCCCCTTCAGAATACCATCCGCCAACTCCCGCGGCAGGGCCCAGGCCAGGGGCTGACATCCTCTTTCTCCCGGCAAACATCTACTCCATCAACAGAAGGAGCCGTCATTTGACAATCCCGTCCAGCAGCCCCGAATCGCCCCGCCTGCAGCTCGAGGCCAGGACTACCGCCCTCGTCCTCATCGATCTGCAGAACGCTATCGTGAGCCGCCAGCTTGCTCCTCACAGCGCCGATCAGGTACTCCAGCACGCAGCCAGCCTAGCCGAAGCCGTCCGGTCGCACGGCGGAACCGTCATCTACGTCCACGTCAAGATGGACGAGATCCTTACCCTGCCGGCCGACAGCCCCGCCACGCGCGACCCAAATGCTCCGCCGCTCCCCGCCAACGCCTCCGACATCGCGCCCCAGGCTGGATTTCGGCCGGGTGATCTTCTCGTCACCAAGCGGCAATGGGGAGCCTTCCACGCCACCGACCTCGATCAGCAGCTACGCCGCCGACGCATCGACACCATCCTCCTCGGCGGCATCGCCACCAACTTCGGCGTCGAATCCACCGCCCGGGCTGCCTTCGACCATGGTTACAAGATCGTCTTCGTCGAAGATGCAATGAGCGGCATGTCCGCCGACGCCCACAACTTCTCCACCCGGAACATCTTCACCCGCATGGGCCGCGTCAGGTCGACAGCCGAGGTATTGCAGGCTCTCCAGGCTGTCCCCGCATAGACCGCTGCCTCCGGATAGCCAGGCACAACGCCGCCGCCCCCACCGCCAGCCCGCTCATTACAAACAGTCCCCCGGCGAAGCTATGCGTCGCATCCCGCATCCGCCCGGTCATGTACGGCCCTGCGAATCCGCCCACGCCGCCAACGATCTGGATCATCGCCACGGCTCCCGCCGCCGCCGTGCCGCCCAGCATTCCCGTAGTCAACGTCCAGAACGGCCCCATCATGCTCCACACCCCCACCGCCGCCAGCGTCATCGCGCACAACGCAACAGGCAGGCTTTGCGCCACCCCCTCCCACGCGAATCCTGTCGCCGAAATCATCAGGCACCCGGCAATATGCCACCGCCGCTCACTTCGTCTGTCGGAGCTCCACCCCACCACCACCGTCATCACCGCAGCCGCCAGATAAGGTACCGTCGCGTACCGCGCAATCAAAGCCGCGTCCCCGCTCCCGCCTCGTGAAAAGCTGCTCAAAATCAGCGGCATCCACAGATTCACGATATACACCCCAACCTGGCTGACAAAACACACGCCGGCCAGCACCCAAAGTGCCGGCAGCCGGAACGCATCTCCCAGCGCATGATGCGTCGCCGCGCCGTACCGCTCCTGATCGCGCCTCAATTCGCCCGCCAGCCACACCCGTTCCTCGGGCTTCATCCATTCCGCCGTCTCAGGGCCGTTCTTCAGCAGAAACAGCACTGAAATACCCAGCAGAACCGTCGGCACCCCCTCCGACAGGAACAACCACTGCCATCCCGCCAGCCCCGCGACTCCATTCAGCTTCAGCAGATAGCTCGAAAGCGGCCCGCCCACCACCCCGGCCAGCGAGGTCGCCGTCATAAACCGCGCCACCGCCCGCGCCCGTTCATGCGTCGGAAACCAGTACGTCAGGTAGACGATCATGCCCGGAAAGAACCCTGCCTCGCTCACCCCCAGCAGAAAACGCAGAACATAGAACGACTCCTTCGAATGCATGAACATCATGCAGGTCGAAATCACCCCCCACGAGATCATGATCCGCGCCATCCATCGCCGCGCCCCCACTCGCACCAGAATCAGGTT
Organism: Edaphobacter sp.; assembly: GCA_965277265.1. GTDB lineage: Bacteria > Acidobacteriota > Terriglobia > Terriglobales > Acidobacteriaceae > Edaphobacter. Next base: position 1,675,659 of record CBDICF010000003.1, on the reverse strand, counting down.
GCTCGGCAGGTCGAACAGCGCTGAACCCAGAAAAAATATTCCCGCGCCGGTCCCATACACCGTATTGCTGAAGTGCAGATCGCGCTGCATATCCTGTGCCGCAAACCCCACATTCACGCGATCCAGATACGCCACAATGTACAGCAGAAACATGTACGGAATCAGCCGCCACGATATCTTCGCGTACAACCGTCGTCCATCTACGGCTGCCGCCCGTGTCCCCGCCGCCTCGATCATCGCTCTACTGTATCCGCTCAGCCGCGACCGGCCCCGCCATGCCTCGGCGGAATCACCTGCACCCGCCGCGCCTGCTTATGCGACCGCCATCCCGCAATCCCCATCAACACAAAAAATCCCGCAAACCCGGCCGCGATTCCCAATACCGCGAACCCACCCACAACCGTCACCCAAAGCGGAGTCGCCTTCCGCGAAAAATAAACAAACGCCGCCACGACATCGCCGGCAAACAGCAGCAGCGAAGCCAGCAGCACACCCACGCTGGCGACCAGTCCCCACTTGAACCCATCCGGCATGGGCTTGGATATCACCGCACTCATGCCTTCTCCGCCTCCAGCAATCGCCGCTTCCTCTCCACGCCCCACCTGTACCCGGCCAGCGATCCATCCTTCCCCACCACGCGATGACAAGGCACCGCCACCGCGATGGGATTCGCTCCGCACGCCCCTGCCACCGCGCGTGAAGCCGCAGGCGCACCAAGCTGCAACGCCAGGTCCGAGTAGCTCCTCGTCTCCCCCCGTGGAATCTCCCTGAGCGCCTTCCACACCCGCTGCTGAAACGCCGTCGCCCGCACATCCAGAGGAAATGTAGCCGCGACCGGATGCTCTCCCAACTGGCTCACCACGAACGCCACCCCATCGGCCAGCCAGCCGGTGTTGCCCTTCGCCGGCGACAGTTGCGCCTTGCCGAACCGCTCCCGCAGGCCCGCCACCAGCTCCTTGTCATCTTTGCCGAACGCAATCGAACAGATCCCCACATCCGTCGTCGCCACCAGCATCCGTCCCAGCGGACTCGCCGCCGTGCAATACCGAATCAGCAGACCCGCCCCACCCTCCCGCATCACCCGCGGCGTCATCCCCAGCGCTGCCGGGCTCTTCTCATACAGCCGGCTGCTCGATCCATACCCCGCCTCATGGATCGCTTCGGTAATCTTCTTCTTCGGCTCCCGCACCTTGTCCTTGAACTTCGCCAGCCGCGCCTCCTTCGCATACTCCCCCGGGCTCACCCCCAGCACCCGCTTGAACCCTCGCAGAATCGTCAATCGCCCCACGCCGGTAGCCTTCGCCACATCGGCCAACCGCGTGCGCTCATCGGAATGGTCCTTGAGATAATCGGTGACCGCCGCAATCGCCTCGGCCTGAGGATCGGGTCTGGCCTCGGCCCGCTCCGGCTCACACCGCTTGCAGGCCCTGTACCCCGCGGCTTCAGCGAGCGCCGGGGTAGGGAAGAAGCTCACCTGCTTCCGCATCGGCCTCCGGCTGGCGCAACTCGGCTTGCAGTAAATCTTCGTCGACTTCACCGCATACACAAACTGGCCATCCGCGCTCGCATCCCGCTCCAGCACCTGCTGCCACTGCTTGCCGGGGAAGTAACTCGGTACCACCGCCGTCTTGTCTCGAACCGTTTTAGCCATACTCGCCGTCATCATTCCAGTATCCTCCCACACGCCCGCCCAGGGCCACACTCCGATTTGTTCACCCAAATTCGAACCGACCTACACCGCAGAGGAATTTGTAAGGTCGCCTCCTGCATGGCCCCCGTCATTGTGTCCGGCCATCGCTGCTGCAGCCGCTACTGTTGTTGTCTGTCCTTTTATTGTCATTCGGTAGGGATCTGCGGTTGCTTTTAGCCGCTTTCAAGCGCCTACACCGTTACGCGTGTACTTTCGCCTAAATCCGATCTACCACCTTCGAACATTAATCCACGCTCTAAACTCAAATCATGCGCAGCCCCGCCGTAACGCTCATCCTCTCCGTCGCCAGCGCCCTACTGCCCGTTGTCGCAAAATCCCAGCCCCAAAGTCTCACCGACCCGCCCCCGTCCCAGCATCCCGTCCTAACGCTCCACGCCACCGGATCGCAGATCTACTCCTGCCAGCGCGTCGCCAACTCCTACCAGTGGGTCTTCCTTGCCCCCGCCGCCCGGCTCTTCGACGACAGCGGCAACGAGGTCGCCAACCACGGCGACGGCCCCACCTGGAACTATCAGGACAGCAGCTCCGTCCAGGGCGTTGTTGAGGCAAAGTCCCCTTCGCCCGACCCGACGGCAATCCCCTGGCTCCTCCTCAAGGCCGTCCATCCGCAGCGCACCGGCATCCTCACCACGGTGGACTTTATCCGCCGGTCCGACACCCACGGCGGCCTCGCTCCCGCCATGGGCTGCGGCGACTCCGACCACCAGGGTGCTCTCGCTCGCGTCCCCTACACTGCCGTCTATACCTTCTACTCCGCCAAGCCCCGAACCATACCTGCGGCCAGCCTCAACGGCCCTGCGCGTCCAACCGAGAACCCACGCGAAACGCATGGTATCGTTCAGCCATGCTCCTCGCCAAGCCAAACCACCGCCTGAGCTCGCGTCGGGTCCACTGGCTTGTGCTCGGTGTCCTAGTCATTCTCGCGGCGCTCTCCACCACCTTCGGCATTCGCGATGCGGTGCACCGGAGCCAGGACTTTCAGTGGAGCGGCGCCAGACTCCTGCTGGCCCACATCGATCCCTGGGCCGAATATCTGCGCGGCGATCCCCAGCACCGCTTCAACCAGACCCAAGTCCCAAATTACCTTCCAATCCTCTATCTGCTCATCGCCCCGCTGGGCTCACTTTCGCTGCTCTCCGCAAAAATCTTCTGGGTTTGCTGCAATATCGGCTTTGCCGTAGCAAGCGCCATTCTCGCAGCCCGCTTCTACGGCCTGCGCAGTGGAATGATTCTCGCCGCGGTATGCCTGATGCTCATCGCCACCCCCACCCGGACCACCTTCGGCAATGGCCAGCAGGGCCTGCTTGTGCTCTTGCTGTGGTGCTTGTCCCTGCTCCGTCCGCGTCTCTCCGGTCTGAGTGCCGCAATCGGCGGCATCTCCTACTTCAAATTCAACTTCGCCCCGCCCACGTTTCTCTACCTGCTCTTTCGCGGAGGCATTCGCGCAGTGGTCTTCAGCGCCATACCGTCGATCATCGCAACCGTACTCCTCTGGCTCTGGCTCACCGCCGGCCACGGCATCTCCGCGCTCGCGCATCTGGTCATCGAGCCCTTCGCGGTCTCCCGTACCGGTTACTTTCCGAGCGGCGGCAGTCCCAATCTCATGGACGTGCTGGAGGCGCTGCTTGTTCCGCTTCACATCTCCCAGACCGCAGTCAATGCAGTCACGCTCACCTCCGCACTGATCGCCTTCATCGCCATCCTCTACATGGCCATGCGGAGGCCCGGTAAAACCTCCATCCAGTTGCAGATCGCGCTGCTCGGCACCATGAGCTTCTGCCTTTTCAAGCATCACCCCTACGACTCAGTCGTTCTTGTCTTCCCCCTTTTTCACGCTCTCCGTCTGTGGAAAGACAAGCACGCTCAAGCCATTCTCCTGATCATCGGCTATCTCTGGTACCTGCAGCGGCTGGTAGACGCCGCGCATGTGTATCCGCCGCACCTCTTCGTCTACCAGTTCGTCCTGCTGATGGTCGTCCTCCTGATGACCTGGCGGCTGCGATCCGTCGAGGCTCAGGTAGAGCCTGGCTGGAACGACATCCGGGACGCATAGGCTGCCGGTCATCCGGAAACACATCGCCTCGGCCGCAGGCGCGCCTTTGCGCCGAATTTGAGACATCTCTGTGTTTCTCCCTCCGATGTCAGACCAAAAAAGAAAGGGCAGGCCCGAAGGCCCACCCATCCTCTGACTCAACGCGTCAGGAACCTACCGGGAGACCGCTTCCTTCACGCCCGCCTGCTCTTTCAGCGCGGCAGCCTTGTCCGTGTTCTCCCACGTAAAGCCCTCGCCCTTGCGTCCAAAGTGTCCGTACGCCGCGGTCGCCTTGAAGATCGGCTTGCGCAGGTCGAGGCTCTCGATAATGCCCTTTGGCGTCAGCGAGAAGTTCTTCCTCACCAGCGCCTCCAGGGTCGCCTCGTCCACCTTGCCCGTGCCAAACGTCTCTACCAATACGCTCACCGGCTCCGCCACGCCGATCGCATACGCCAACTGCACCTCGCAGCGATCCGCCAACCCGGACGCGACGATGTTTTTCGCCACATATCGCGCCATATACGCCGCCGAACGGTCCACCTTGGTCGCGTCCTTTCCGCTGAACGCTCCGCCGCCGTGCCTTCCCATCCCGCCATACGTGTCGACGATGATCTTGCGTCCCGTCAGCCCCGTATCTCCCATCGGTCCGCCGACCACAAACCGTCCCGTCGGATTAATGTGGTACTTCGTGTCCTGGTCCAGCAGTTCGGCAGGAATCACCGCCTGAATCACGTGCTTTAGAATGTCCCCGCGCAGTTCGTCATTCCCCACCGTCTCGGCATGTTGCGTCGAAATCACGACCGCATCCACCCGTACCGGCTTGTTGTCGGAGTCATACTCCACTGTCACCTGGCTCTTGCCATCCGGCCGCAGGTACGACATTTTCCCCGACTTCCGTACCTCGCTCAATTTTTGCGCCAGTTTATGCGCCAGCGAAATCGGCGTCGGCATCAGCTCCGGGGTCTCGTTCGTCGCATAGCCGAACATCATTCCCTGGTCGCCCGCGCCGCCCGTATCCACGCCCATCGCAATATCGCCCGACTGCTTGTTGATCGTCGAAATCACCGAGCACGTATTCGAGTCGAACCCATACAGCGCGTTGTCATACCCGATGGCCGCAACCGTCCCGCGCACCAAGCTCTGGAAGTCCACATACGCCTTTGTCGTGATCTCGCCCGCGATCACCACCAGCCCCGTGCAGGTCAGCGTCTCGCACGCCACACGGCTATAGGGGTCCTGCGCCAGGCAGGCATCCAGAATCGCATCGGAGATCTGGTCGGCAATCTTGTCGGGATGCCCTTCGGTTACAGACTCACTCGTAAACAGAAAACGGTCGCGTTTCGCCAAAATCACTCCTCCACAGAGTACCTGCCCCGGCACTTAGCCCGGACAGCATGTAACCCGTCTATTTTACCTGCCTGCAACCTACCGGGCAAAGTCGGCAACCTGTGATATGACACTGGCGCAACAACTTTGTGTAGCATTAAACCTACCCATGAACCTGGACTCCTATCCCATCGAAAAGCTCCAGCTCAAGCGCAAGGGCCTTCGCCGCGAACTCCTCACCCGCCCCAACCTGCACGAAGTCCGCATCGCCATCCTCGGTGGCTCCACCACCAACGAGCTCGCAGACCTCCTCGAAGTCCTCCTCCTCGACTCCGGCTTCCGCCCCGTCTTCTACCAGTCTGAATACAACCGCTTCTACGAAGACGCCGTCCTCGAACCGCACCTGATCGCCGGATTCGGCCCGGACCTCGTCTACATCCATACCACCGCGGTGAACATTCAGTCCTACCCGCCGCTCTCCTGCACCGAAGCCGAACTGCCCACCCATGTCAACGCCGAGGTCGACCGTTTCCGACGCATCTGGGCCTCGCTCCAGCAGCACATCGGCTGCCAGATCATCCAGAACAACTTCGACCTCCCCGCCAACCCCATTCTCGGCAACCTCGACGCCGTCAGCCCCGCCGGCCGCACTCGCTTCACCGCCGAACTCAACCTCGCCCTAGCCCGCGAAGCCGCCGAAAATCCCCGCCTCCTGCTCCAGGACATCCAAAGCATCTCCGCCCGCCTCGGCCTCGCCCAGTGGACCGACCCCGACCGCTGGTTCAGCTACAAGCTCGCCACCACCGTCGAGGGCAGCTTTGCCATAGCCCGCTCCCTGGCCGCTATCGTCCGCTCCCTATACGGCAAGTCCCGCAAGTGCCTCGTCCTCGACCTCGACAACACCCTCTGGGGCGGCGTCATCGGCGACGACGGCCCCGACAAAATCCACATCGGCCGCGAGACCGCCCTCGCCGAGGCTTACACCGCCTTCCAGGAGTATTGCCTCTCCCTCCGCGACCGCGGCATCCTCCTCGCCGTAGCCTCTAAGAACACAGAGTCCATCGCCAAACAGGGCTTCTCCCACCCCGACTCCATCCTCAAACTCGAGCACTTCGCCGCCTTCAAGGCCAACTGGGACCCCAAGCACGAGAGCATCCTCTCTATCGCCCGCGACCTCAACCTCGGCGCCGACAGCTTCGTCTTCGTCGACGACAATCCCGCCGAGCGCGCCATCGTCGAAGCCCAGATCCCCGGCATCGCCGTCCCCGACGTAGGCCCCGACGTCTCCAGGTACGCCGCCATCCTCGACGCCGCCCGCTACTTTGAACCCGTCTCCCTGGCCAAAGAAGACCTCCAGCGCGCCAGGCAGTACGAGGACAACGCCCAGCGCGCCAGCTCCGAGATGAAGTTCGCCAACTACGCCGAATATCTCGACTCCCTCGAAATGACCGCCGAAATCGAGCCCTTCCGCTCCGTCTACATGGAGCGCATCGTCCAGCTCACGAACAAAACCAACCAGTTCAACCTCACCACCCGCCGCTATACCCTCGCCGAGATGGAAGCCGCCACCGCCGATGGCCGCCACATCGGCCTCTACGGCAAACTCACCGACCGCTTCGGCGACAACGGCCTGGTCTCCGTCGTCTTGGGCCGCATCGAAAATTCGACCTTGCATATAGATCTCTGGCTCATGAGCTGCCGCGTCCTCAAGCGCGACATGGAGCTAGCCATGCTCGACCGGCTCGCCGAACTGGCCCGTAGCGCCCAAGTGCACACCCTCTACGGCGCCTATCTGCCCACACCCAAAAACGCCATGGTCGCAGATCACTATGAGAAAATTGGATTTGGCCTCTGCTCCCGCAATCCCGAAACCGGAGCATCCGTCTGGTCGCTCGACATCACCCACTACGCACCGCGCAACCGCCACATTCAACTCCCGGAGCTGAGCCTCAATCATGGATAAAACGGATAACCTCTTAGAAGAAGTGCAGGACATCTTCCGCGACGTCTTCGACCAGCCGGACCTCATCATCACCCGCGAATCCAGCGCCTACACCGTCGACGACTGGGACTCCCTCGCTCACATCAACCTCGTCACCGCCATCGAAAAGCACTACAAGATCAAATTCGCGCTCGGCGAGCTACAGGAACTCAAAAACGTAGGCGACATGCTCGACCTGATGCGCACAAAACTAGCCGCCAAATAAACCCAATCTAAGAAACCCCCGAATCAGAGCAGCTCCAGCTTCATAGACCCTGACAAAAACAACGTAGTCATCCTGAACGCAGTGAAGCATCCCCATGTTTGTTTTTGCCGTTGCCGTGGCATCTCTCCGCTACGCCCAATTGGCGATCCCATTAGGTCAGCAGTTTGGTTTGCTGTCCGTGCTTGGCAATAAGTGAGACAGCCCTTTTGTCGAAGGACACGAAGATCTCACCGCCGAGCCAACTACCCTCATACGCGATGAGTCCATCAGCAAAGTCTCCGCCTTCCTTGAGAATGGCTAGTCCGGCATCTACAACCGGACGATTGACGGCGACATTGCCGGCATCGAGCAGGGCTTCGATTGCGGAAGAGATATCCTGCAGGCTGAAGTCGTAAACCCGGCGCAAAACCCAAACGAACTCGCAGAGGGAGGGCAGGGAGACGGCGATGAGCTCCGCTCCCTTGAGGAGCTTCGTGGCAGCCTGGGCCTGCTTCACATCGTCACCCACCACGGCGCGGATAAGAATGTTCGTGTCCGGAGTGATCTTCATTCCCGTTCGGCCCAGCCGGCGGCGGCAGCTTCGCTTATGTCATCAAGGGTCGCAGCTTTCTTGGTCTTACCCGCCAGGAGGCCCAGAAAGCCGTCTATCGTTCCAGCAGGCCGAATGGCCCTAAGAGCCACTCGGCCATCCGGCAGCTTGTCCAGTTCGATCTTCTCACCCGGTTCGATGCCAAGATGTCGCAGCACGTCCTTGCGAAAGGTGACTTGTCCCCGCGCCGTTACCGTCAAAGTAGTCATCCTTGAATCCTCAAGTTCCATTGTATGGTAATGCAAAATTGCATTACTGCGTGAGGCTACGGTGCTGTTTTGCGGGTTCGCGGTGTAGTTGGCGGGTGTAATGGAAAGGACACTGTTACGATACACAAAGCTTGAGGTTTAGGATGGCTGCAATCATTCCTGCTTCCGTTCGTGCGTGAATGTTGCGTACGACGGTGGTGGAAAGCCGCCAAGACCAATTCAACCAGTGCCACCGCATCAACACCCACAACCGCTATGAACGAATACCGCTGGGCAGACCTCACCCTCGGCATGTCCCACACCTTCGAAGCCGCCTTCACCGAAGCCATGGCCCACACCTTCGCTGAAATCTCCGGCGACACCAATCCGCTCCACACCGACCGCGACTACGCCCTGGCCGCCGGATTCCCCGGCCCTGTCCTCTTCGGCATGATGACCTCCTCGCTTTACTCCCGGCTCGTAGGCGTCTATCTTCCCGGCAAATACGCCCTCTTGCAAGGCATCGACATCGACTTTAACAATCCCTGCCACGCCAACGAGCGTCTCACCGTACAAGGCGAAATCACCTTCCTCAGCGATGCCTTTCAGCGCATGGAGATCAAAGCCTCCATCCGGAAACAAGACCGCAGCCTCGTCTCCAAAGCGCTCATCCGGGCAGGTATGCATGGCTGACGGCCTCATCCTTATCACCGGCGCCTCGTCCGACATAGGCCTCGCACTGATCCCTAGCCTGCTCACCGCCCAGGATGCAGAAGGCGCAACTATCCTCGCCCACGCTCACCAGTCCGGCGACCGCCTCCAATCCTTGCAAGGCCAATTCCCCGGCCTCATCCAGATCCTGCACGCCGACCTCTCGCAGCCGGCGCAGGTAGCCGCCATGGCCGACGACATCGCCGCCCGCTTCGGAACACCCACCGGAATCGTGCACCTCCCGGCACTGCGCCTCACCTATGACCGCCTCACCAGATTCAACTGGGACCGCTTCCAGCAGGACCTCGCCATCCAGGTCCAGTCCGCTCTCATCCTGCTCCAGCGCTTCGCCCCAAAAATGAGCAAGCTGCCTCGTGCGAAGGTCGTCTTCATCTCCTCCAGCGTCACCCATGGCATGCCGCCAAAGTTCATGTCCATGTACACCATCGCCAAGTACGCCCAGCTCGGCCTCATGCGCGCCGCCGCAGCCGAGTACGCCGGAACCAGCCTTACCATCAACGCCATCTCGCCCGGCATGATCGAGACCCGCTTCCTCGCCGACATCGCCGAAGTCGCCGTCCAGATGAGCGCCGCCGCCAGCCCGCGCGGGCGCAACGCCATTCCCCAGGACATCGTCGGAGCTATCCAGTTCCTCCTTTCCCCCGCCTCCGACTTCGTCACCGGCATCGACATCCCCATCGCCGCCGGGAGCACCTGCTAGATGCAAACCCCAAAACGGTGCAGCAGGAAAGCAGATAACCGCTACCCCGCTTCTGGGCCATGGATCGTGACAATACCGCCAATCCCTGCGCCAGGGAGAAACCTTCTTTAAATGCTCTTCAACTCCTTCCCCTATATCTTCTTCTTTCTTCCCGCCGTCATCGCGCTCACCCTGCTTGCCCGCAAAATGGCAGGCCCCCGTGCCGCCCAGGCCGTCGTCCTACTCGGCTCCCTCGTTTTCTACACCTGGTGGAAGCCCATCCATCTCCCCTACCTGCTCGGCTCCATCCTGGTCAACTGGTTTCTCGCCCGCCAGATGAACGCGGCGCCTGCCCAGCCTCGCCGCAAGCGTCTCCTCCAGCTCGGCCTTATCCTCGACGTCGCCTTTCTCGCCACATTCAAATACGTCAACTTCTTCCTCAAGAGCTTCCCCCATCTCATCCCCGCTCGCTTCCTCCTCCCCGACCTCGAATTCCCCCTCGGCATAAGCTTTTTCACCATCACCCAGATCATGTACCTGGTCGACTGCTACGAAGGTCTCCTCCCTGCCAGCAGCCTCTTCGACCACGCCACCTTTGTATCTTTCTTCCCTTACGTCATCTCCGGCCCCATCGCCCGCGCCAAACGCATTCTCCACCAGTCCAGCGACTTCGGCGGCAAGCCCGGCCACCGCTCCGAGCTCTTCGCCCGCGGTGTATTTCTCTTCTCGATCGGACTCTTCAAGAAAGTCGTCTTCGCCGACGCCTTCGCCCAGGTCGCCTCCTACGGCCTCAACTCCGCCACCAGCCTTTCCACCCTCGAAGCCTGGATCTTCTCCGTCGCCTACACCCTCCAGATCTACTTCGACTTCAGCGGCTACACTGACATGGCCATCGCCTCCGCGCTCATGCTCGGCATCGAGATTCCCCGCAACTTCGACGCCCCCTACCGCTCCAGATCGATCATCGAGTTCTGGCAGCGCTGGCACATCTCCCTCACCAACTTCATCACCACCTACCTCTACACTCCCATCCTCCGCACCTTTCCCAAGGCCTCGCTCACCACCGCCTCCATCGCCACCCTGCTCGCCATGACCATTGCCGGCCTCTGGCACGGTCCCGCATGGACCTTCGTCTGCTTCGGCCTCATGCACGGCATCGGCCTCGCCCTCAATCAAGTCTGGAAGAAGAAGAAGATCTGGAAGCTGCCCGCCGCTCTCTCCTGGATCATCACCTTCAGCTTCGTCAACATCTCCTTCATCCTCTTCCACGCCCGAACCCTCGCCTCCGCATGGCCCCGTATAGCCGGCCTCTTCGCCGGCCACACGGCCCTCGGCACCGCCAACATCACCCTCATGCGCGAGCAGGGAGTCATCCTCCACATCATCGGCCCGTCTCTGCTCATCGGCCTGTTCGTGCCCTTCTTCGGCAGGTCCTCCGAAGAGCTCGCCCGAGAATTCAAACCTTCCTACGCCAACGCCGCCGCCGTAGTTGCCCTCACCCTTGTAGCCTGGACCTTCATGAATTCCACCATCGCCACTCCCTTCGTCTACTTCGCCTTCTGAAAGAGAATCTCTGTCTCGCCCTGTCCTTTTGTTTGTCATCCCGCAGGTTGTTGGTCATCCCGCTATCCTGTAGCTTCATCAGAAATCGACAACCACCATGACCAACCGCCGCTGGCTGCTCCTCACCATTCTCGTCATCGCCGCGCTCTTCGGCGCGAACTTCCTGCTCAGCTACCACTACGACGTCTACGGCATGCTCCGTGACCCCCAGGGCCGCAGTCTCGCCAGCTCCGGCCTGCACGTGCCCATTACCGACGACCGCGTCTCCAAGTACATGCTCAACCAGCGCTACGTGCCGGCGAACTTCGACAGCCTGCTTCTGGGCTCCTCCATGACCGGCAACTGGAACCCCGATCTCATCCACGGTTTCAGCATGTACAACGAGTCACTCGCCGGCGGTAACGCCAACGAAGAAAAGGTCTTAGTCGACCAGGCTCTACGCAAAGGACACTTCCGCCTCGCCCTCTGCGTCGTCTCGCCCTACATGTTCGATTCGCACGATCTCAAGCAGGGGCTGGGCGACATCAAGCCGCGCGAGGCTCTTGGCTCCATCAACCTTTTCAGTGAAGAGGTAACGAAGCTCCTTATCTCGCTACACCTTCAAAAGCCGACTTTTCTGCCGAACGGAGCGCGCGAGCTGCAGGTGCACAAGCGCTTGAATTACATCCTGCCTGCCGCGCTGTTCACCCCGGACCCGCCTGCCCTCGCAGCCTACCAGGCCACAATCCGGGATCTACAGGCCCGCGGAGTCCAGATCGTCTACCTCGTCCCCCCGGTCTACACTCCCTTGTACGATGCTAACCGACCTCTTTTCAACGAATTCCTGCGGAAGATGAAGGCAGAGCTGCCCGCTGCGCCGATGATCGACTTCACCGCCCCGGATTACGCCGGCTTCAATGCCCAGCCCGGCAACTTCTCCGACGGCATTCACCTTACCCAGACGGGCGCCGACCAGATCGTCACCCTGCTCAACGCGAAGCTCAGCCCGAACGCGAAATCCTGTTTTTTTGGGTTGTGGTGGAGTGGTGTTTTTGCGGGGGCTTTTGAGAAAAGGCCGTATTTGGCTGTGGTAAATATGTGGTAAATCGTGGTTTCGTTTGTGCAGAACGTGGACGGATGCAGGTTCATGTTCGTGGTTCAGGGATGTGGCGGGAGATGCGCCACGTTTTCGAACTTTATTTTCGAGGGTGAGTCAAGCGGTGAGTCACGCGGTGAGTCGGACGGTGAGTCACACCAGGCGCAGCCGTCCGAACTACGGCGCCCTCCCATCCGGATCGAGGTCGAAGATCAGGTTCCGCATCCCGCCCGCGTCGATCACCGCGACCGGCTTCTCGCAGAACTCCCCGCGCATGTGCGGCGAATCCGGCCCTGCCTGATACGGCTCGACGGCGTGGAAGCACCCGCTGTACGGCGTGTACTCGGTCCCGATGTAGTACCGAACCCCATACTCCCGCAGGACGGTCCTGAGCGGCGCCTGGCGCTGGATGTTCTTGAGGAATGCCCGGTCCATCATCAGCCCCTCCAGGTGAATCACCGGGTCCTTCAGGAGATAGCCAACCCGACCCCCGCGATCTCCGATGGCGTACGTTCCCGGATGAGTGAGCGAGAACTCCTGTATTTTCAATGCGGATTCCACCAGATCCTGCTCCTGGACACGCCACTTCGCCGTCGCCAGCGCCCCCAGGAAGACCACCAGCAGGACTGCCGTAACGATCGTATTCCGCAGCAGACGCGCCGAAGGCTCCCAGGTGCAGAACACCACAAAGGCCACGCACATGGCAGGCCGCAGCGCATACATGTACCACGGCCAGATAGGCCAGTCGCTGAGGCAGGAGAGCACCGTGTAATAGACCAGAGGAAACAGCAGGGCTGCCGGATACAAGGCCTTCTGGATCGCCGTGAGCCTGCGCGAGACGAGAGGGAAGACCACCAGACCGAGCGGAACAGGAAGAAAGACGGCCAGAAAACTCGGAATGAAGAGGTACAGCCCATGCCAGGTCTCGGGCGCGGGACGATGGTTGAACTTGAGCTGCTTGGCCATGCCGGAGACGGGAAGCCAGACATGGAAATAGTGCTGATTCAAAAGGAAATAGACGGCGATCGGAGCCAGACCAAGCGCGATTCCGGCAAGCTGCGGCCTGTGAATCCGCTCTCGCAGCCGGGGCTGCACACAGAGGAAGAGCAGGATCAGCCCGGCCAGAATCATGGTATCCAGCCGGGCCAGCACCATCGCCGAGACCAGCATTCCAACGGCGAAGGACTGTCTCCAGCCGCGCAGCCAGAATGCGCTGTCCTGAACCGCGCAGATCACCGCCAGCGTCAGTGGAATTGCGAGGGTGACCTCCATCCCGTAGAAGAAGAGCCGAAGCGAATAGATAGTAAGCCAGGAGGCCAGAACGACGGAGGTCAGCCGTCGCATCCCGGTCGCCGCGATCAGCCGGAGGGAGCAGAGGTAGGTGACGACGGAGGCGGCAAACGCCGCAAGGGCGATGAAACCGACGATCAGACGGGGAGACTCGGTAAACCGGCTGAGCAGGCTTAGCAGCAGAAACCAGAGAGGATGGAAGCCATTGGTCGGCACAACGCCGTTGAACGTAGAGCCGTGCCCCCGGGCGAAGTTCTGCGCGACCTTGAGGTAGTAGAAGAAGTCGTCCTGCATGTAGATCATCCAGGACAGGTTGGAGCGGAAGGGGCTGAGGCACTTGATCAGGATGCCCGCAAACAGGACCCACGGAAGAAAGCGGGTAGCGCGCCGCTCCAACGCGGACGGCGATCCGGCGTCACGTACAGATGTGTTCGGCAAGGCCATACGACGAGACTAATCGAAAGACGAACGCGTGCGGATCTCGGTTGGGTATACACCTGTCCTGCCGGACGGGCCCGCTACGCTTAATCACCCCGCAAGCGAAGACATGTTTGCGGGGTGGCGGATCCAAGGAGCAAGTGCAACAAATGGATTTCGAGCCAAGGGTGGCAAGTTGCACGATCTGCAGGAGAACGCGGCATTGAAAAGATGGAAAGCAAAAGGCGCTTTCCACTTTCCAACACCGCGGGCGACGGCGACGGAACATTTCAAAGGACTTCGACCTCCGGAAGTTGTTGCACTTGTAATCTGAACCTGCCCCCCCCGATTCGCGCAGTCACTTTGTGGCTTGTATACCTGTCTGGGCGGGACGGGCTGCATAGGCCTCCCGTTGGTCGGGATGAAGAATGAAGACCGGAGTACATCAGTTGGAGAACTGGCTTTTAATGGGTCAGCGCGATCGCGTTCGCACCTGCCGGGGCAGCATCGGTCGCCGCCGTGGCCGCGTCGACAAGCTGACCGGGCACCGTGGCGCTGAAGCCGTACATGGTCAGGTCGGGCGAGCCTCCAACCGCCGCTGCCAGCAGATACTTGCCCGTGCTGTCCAGTCCTAAAGACTGTACGCCGGCCCCGCTCGCATACGGGGATCCGGCCAGGGGAGTCAAGGTTAGCCCTGCTACAGTCGCACCCGGCACGATCGAGAATCCGGAGATCGATGAGTCCGTGCGGTTCGCCGCGTAGACATAGCTGCCGGTGCGGTCCAGTTGAACAGAGTAGGTTCCGGCACCCGCTGCGAAGGGCGAGGCGGTGACCTGATTGAGGGCGCCGTTGGCTCCGATGCTGTAGACCGCTACTCCGCCCTGGGTTCCACTGCGGGCGATGTAGGCATACGCGGTTTTGCTGTCGATGGCGATGTCGAAGTCCGCTGTGGTGAGGGTCGGCGTCGGCAGACGGGTGAGGTAGACCGATATGCCGGAGATCGTGTTGAAGCTGAAGATGACGTCGCCTGCTGTTCCCAGGGCGGCGAAGATCAACTGGCCGTTCGGCGAGATGCGGATCGAAGTCGGCGTCCATGTCCCTACCGTGGTGGAGTACACCGCCGGCTGGGTGACCACATTCAGCGCTCCGGTTCCAACGGTGATCTGGAAGATGTCGAGCTGCTGGGTGGTCGCGTCCAGGGCAATCAGCCATTGACCGTCGGGAGAGATTGCCATGGATGCGGCATAGACGCCCGCAGGCTTCGGGTCTGTCGTCGAAGCGGTGAGCGAACCGTCGGAATTGATGACATAGAGATAAATGCCGCCTACCGCACCCACGTAGAGAAAGGTGTTGCCGGGGCTGACGACCATGGACAACGGCTGATAGACGAGCGCCGTCGGCAGACCCGGGATCGCGTTCAACTTTGCCGGAGTCGCGGGGACGGCCGGGGTCGTCGGGGTCGCAGGAACGGCCGCAACCGCGGGGATAACCGAAAGACCGCCCAAGGAAGTCCTTGCCAGGTTCGCCACGTACACGCTATTCCCGGTTGCCGTGCTCCCGCCGCCCGTGCCCCCGCCGCCGGTACCGCCGCCGGTGTTAGTCACAGGGGGGAAAAAACCGGAACACCCCGCCAACGCCGGCAGTACCGCTATGACGGTTGCCATGCGCCACGTTCGCCTCTTTCCTGCAGGTGACCTCTTCATTTCGTCCTCTTCGTGCTGTTCCTCTTATGTTCTTATCTTCGCAGCAGCCACACTTTAGCGCGATTGAATTCCGAATTCTGCACCGGTCTGTCTCATCTATAATCGGCGCAATGTTCCATTCGAAGTCTCTGCACTGTCTGGGCCTGATTTTATGTGTGGGCCTGCTCCCCGCCTCTTCCATCGCCTTCGGCCAGCAAGTCCACTCATTCGACGCGGCATCCCTGCAAACGGCTTCCATGCTCCCGGCGCTCGACCGCGAAGTTCACGCCGACATGCAGTTCTTCGCCGACGACGAGCTTCACGGACGCGGCTCCGCCACACGCGACGAGCACATTGCAGCCCTGTTCGCCGCCGCGCAGTTCCAGTCGCTCGGCCTTGAACCCGGTGGAGACAATGGGACGTTTCTGCAGAAGACGCCGCTGCCCAGCCCGTTGCCTCCGCGGCTAGAACAACGTCTCGCGAAGTTCCAGGACACGCCGCGCAAGGAGACCTGGAATGCCGTCGCCGTCCTGCGCGGCAGCGCCTCGCCGAACGAGGTCGTGCTCCTGACCGCTCATCTCGACCACCTCGGCATCGGGCCTGCCAATGCCTCGGGCGACACGATCTACAACGGCGCCGACGACGACGCCTCGGGAACGACCGCAGTTCTCACCTTGGCACATATCCTCGCCAACGGCCCGCGCCCCCGCCGCACCATCGTGTTCGCGCTCTTCGGATCGGAGGAGATCGGAGGCTACGGCAACCGCGCCTTCCTCCAGCGTCCTCCGTTCCCGCTCTCGAGCATTGTCGCCAATCTTGAGTTCGAGATGATCGGCCGGCCCGATCCTGCCGTTCCAGCGGGAACACTCTGGCTGACCGGCTTTGACCGCTCGAACCTCGGCCCGGAGCTGGCCGCGCATGGAGCCCATCTGGTCAATGATCCTCACCCGAAGGAGCAGTTCTTCCGGCGCTCGGACAACTATGCGCTCGCCGAGCAAGGCATCGTCGCGCACACGGTGTCCAGCTTCGGCCTGCACAAGGACTACCACCAGCCCAGCGACGAGCTTCGCACTATCGACTTCACCCACATGACCCGGGCGATCGCATCGATGGTCAGCCCCATCCGCTGGCTCGCGGATTCCGCATGGCGGCCCCAGTGGAACCCCGGCGGCAGGCCCGAGGCGACCAGGTCAGCTACACCTCTGCCACAGCCGCCGCCGAAATAAATAAAGCCCGACCGCGGATCACACGGATGAAACGGATGAAGGCAAAGGCAACGTTCTATTACTCTTGCACTTGATTTCGATCCGTTTATCCGCGTGATCCGCGGCCGGGCTTTTTAACGATTGTTGACTAAGCGGTGACCAGCTCTTCCTTCTTCACGATCTCTTCGATCTTGCGTCCGATCGCCTTAGCGACACCTTCGCCGTACTTCGGGTCGCATTTGTAGAAATGGTTGATCTGCAGGTCCTGAATGCGCGTTTCGACTTGACCGAGGGTGCCTGCGATGTTGCTGAACAGCCGTTGCTGGGCATCGGGAGGCAGCATGCGAAACAGGTTGCCTGGCTGGGTGTAATAGTCTCCATCGTGCTCGCGATGATCCCAGCGTCCGACGACCGGGCTGTCCAAGGTTACCTTGCGCTCGATGTAGCGGGGATTCTCCTTCGGGCCGCCAAAGCTGTTGGGCTCGTAGTTCGGTGAGCTGCCGCCGTTATCGCCGAGAGCCATTGTTCCATCGCGATTGTAGGTCGCAAACGGGCACTTCGGCATGTTCACCGGCAGGGAAGAGTAGTTGCCGCCCAGACGATAGCGGTGAGCGTCCGGGTAGCTGATCAGACGGGCCTGCAGCATCTTGTCCGGCGAAAAACCCATGCCCGGAACGACATTGCGCGGCTCGAACGCAGCCTGCTCGATCTCGGCGAAGTAGTTCTTGGGATTGCGATTCAACTCCATTTCGCCTACGTCGATCAGAGGATAGTCCGCATGCGGCCAAACCTTGGTCAGGTCGAACGGGTTGATGTGGTAGGTCTTCGATTCGGCCTCTGTCATCACCTGCACCTTGACGCTCCACTTCGGGAAGTCGCCCTTCTCGATCGCGTGGAAGAGGTCCCGCTGGGAGTGGTCCATGTCCTTGGCCCGCATCTGGTCCGCTTCTTCGGCGGTGAAGTTCTTGATCCCCTGTTTGGTCTTGAAGTGCCACTTCACATAGAACAGCTCATTCTTCGCGTTGATTGTCGAGAAGGTGTGCGAGCTGTACCCGTTCATGTGCCGATAGCCATCCGGCGTTCCACGGTCCGACATGAGAATTGTGACCTGGTGCAGGCTCTCCGGCGAAAGCGACCAGAAGTCCCACATCATGCGCGGCGACTTCAGATTCGTCTCCGGGTCGCGCTTCTGGGTGTGAATGAAGTCGCCGAACTTCAGCGGGTCACGCACAAAGAATACGGGCGTGTTGTTCCCCACCATGTCCCAGTTGCCCTCTTCCGTGTAGAACTTGATGGAGAAGCCACGCGGATCGCGCTCCGTGTCTGCCGATCCTTTCTCTCCACCGACGGTCGAGAACCGGATCAGAAGCGGGGTCTGCTTGCCTTTGGTCTCGAAGAGCTTGGCCGAGGTGTACTTCGCCATCTCGGGGTTGGTGCAGGTAAACGTGCCATAGGCGCCCGATCCCTTGGCATGCACGACGCGCTCCGGGATCCGCTCGCGATTGAAGTGCGCCATCTTCTCAAACAACAGAAAGTCATCTCCGACGATCGGCCCGCGAGGTCCTACGGTCATCGAGTTCTGGTTATCCCCGACCGGACGCCCTGCATCCGAAGTCATGAAGCCCTCGCCGTGCGCGGGTCCGTTCGATCCATCCTGAATAATGTTCGCCATACCGTCCTCCTGTATTACCGGTTGAACTTCATCGACACATTACTGACACTTTGCACAAATGCCAATCACATCCACGGCATACCGCTCCACCAGAAATCCGCCAGGCAGCTTGCTGCGCTTGGCTGCCAGCCCAAGCTCCTTCTCTCCGATATCGGTGATCGCCTTACACCTCGAGCACACCATATGGTGGTGCGCCTGGCCGTTCATCTCCACGCGCAGCGAGCCATGGTGCATGCTCACCTCGCGGAAGACGCCACTTTTGACAAACAGATGTATGTTCTTGTAAACGGTAGCCAGCGAGATGGCCGGCACCCTCTTTTTGACCCGCGCATAGACCTCCTCCGGGCTCGGATGGCCATGCATCGTCTTCATCACTTCGTACAGCACCTGCCGCTGATGCGTGACGGCAATGCCGTTCTCCTGGCAGAGGTCGCGGAACGATCGATTCTCGCTAACTGCCTCGTCCATCGGCATAGCTGAGAGTGTAAACGATAAATATTATCGTTCGATAGCTCCGGGCTGTGAATATTTCATATTTCTGCGGGCCGGAGATCGACGAAGAAAGCTCGAGAAAACCCTTAGTTCAGTCGTTCCCGCTCCGCTTTGCCAAACCGCCCATCCAGCGGCTTGCGTCCCTCGAACCCATCCTCTGTCGAATGCCAGTAGCCGATCTCCTTCTCGCCCAGCTTCCAGCAGAGCAGCACCGTCCGGCCGTCGACCACGCAGGGAAAATCGAGCAATCCCTGCTCCAGATCGTTGACCTGAACCCCGATCTCTTCAATCTCGGCAAGCGAGTCCTTGGCCGCCTGCACCGACTTGTCCCGTTCCGCCCGCCGCCGCGCTGCCACCGCCACGTCGACGTACAAGCCGCCGGAGAGAAAGATTCTCTGCGCGAGTTGCTGCATCTCCATCTCCAACTCGCCTGCTCGCGTACCCGCCGCCTGCGCCCTCCGCAACAGCGCCTCGACAACCGGCAGCACGGTCTGGGCCTCGCCCAGGGTAAATGTCTTGCTCAAAGCCGTCTCCCCCACCTGCTCAATGGCTGATCTCCAGCATGCGGTCGAGCGCCACACGCGCCCACTGCTTCACGTCCTCGTCCACTTTGATCCGGTTGACCACCCGGCCTTCCACCAGGTTTTCGAGCGCCCAGGCCAGATGCTGCGGGGAGATCCGGTACATGGTCGTACACAGGCAACCGGCGTCATCGAGCGTAATGACCCGTTTGCCCAGCGGAGCAAAACGCTTGGCTAGCCTGTTGACCAGATGGATCTCCGTGCCCACGGCAAAGCTCGAGCCCTCGGGCGCCTTCTCGATCACCTCAATGATTCGCTCCGTGGATCCGATCGCGTCCGCTTTCTGGCAGACCTCGAAGCGACACTCCGGATGCACGATCACCTGCATCCCCGGCTCTTCGCGTCGCACACGATCCACATGCTCTGGCAGAAAACGCTGATGGACCGAGCAATGCCCCTTCCACAGAATCACCTTCGCGGCCTTCAGCCGGTCCGGCGTCAGCCCGCCATTGATCTGGTACGGGTCCCAGACGACCATCTCGCTGAGCGGAATACCCATAGCGAAGGCTGTGTTGCGGCCCAGATGCTGGTCCGGTAGAAACAAGATTTTCCCCGCCCTCGCGAACGCCCACTCGAACGCCCCGCGCGCGTTGGAGGAAGTACACACCAGCCCTCCGCGCTCCCCGCAGAACGCTTTGATCGCCGCGGCCGAGTTCATGTACGTCAATGGAATCAAACCGCCCGAACCCTCCGCGGTCAGTCCCGCGCGCTCGAGCGAATCCCAGCAGTCTTCCACCTGGCCGATTTCCGCCATGTCGGCCATGGAGCAGCCGGCGTTCAGGTCCGGCAGAATGACCTGCTGCCAGGGCTGTCCGAGCACATCCGCGGTCTCCGCCATGAAATGCACGCCGCAGAACAGCATGTATTTGGCGTTGGTCTCGGCGGCAACCTTCGACAGCTTGTAGCTGTCCCCGGTGAAGTCGGCAAAGCGGATCACCTCGTCGCGCTGGTAGTGGTGCCCCAGCAGAACGACATCCGTGCCGAGGGTGGCGCGCGCCGCGGCAATCCGGGAATCCATGGTGTGGTCGGGCTGCGAAAGATAGTTGTCCAACGAACACACGTCTGCAACGTCATCCGCCACGGCCGCAGCCGAAGCGATCTCCAATAGTCCGTTCAAAGCACTCCGCCTTCAGTCTCACAAGGTCGTCTGGCACCAGCCTGTAGCCGATACCGTCTTTTCGCCTCTGAGACGGGGATGTTGAAAGCATGCACTGCGAAGTTGCAGTGGATTCACTGTGCCGGCCCCTTTAGCCTGCACCCAACCCACGGGGATGTTGCAACCTGGTTCCTTCTTGCCTACCTTGCGGCAACCATCGCCGCGTACTTCATTAGACGCAAACCACATCGATTCGATGCACCGCCCGACCTGCGTCCATATCTGTCGTACGGCGTTACAGTTGAAATCTTACAACAGCATCAGACGCTTCCATCCATTTGTTCCCGTGCAGCGTAACCCGTATCATGAGACACACGTATGCCTAGCTTTCAGGACAGCGCAATCCTCATCTTCCTGGCCCTGCTCCTCTTCGGCCCGAAGAAGCTGCCCGAGCTCGCGCGCCAGCTTGGCAAATTGATGGCCGAGTTTCGTCGCGCGTCCAATGAGTTCCGCATGCAGATGGAAGACGAGCTTCGCGTCGCCGACCAGGCCGAGCAGCAGAAGAAGATTGCCGCAATGGAGGCTGCAGCGCCGGTCACGCCCGCCCTCACAGAAGGCCCCGCTGTCGGCGAAGTCAACGAGAACACCATAGCTACGCCGGGCAGTATGGAGCTGGCCGAAGACCACCCGCACATGCCGCCGCCAGTGCCCGAGTACACGCCGGCTTCGCTTCCCATCGCAACCTCCGGCGAGCTGAACCTCATGCCGCCCTCCACTGGCCTGCCCATCAGCAACTCCACGCTGTCTCCTGTCCTCGATTCCATTCCCAGCGTTTCGGACCCCGAGCTTCAGGACCGTGAAATCCCGAGCCCCGCGCAGGCGACGGCAGATCGCACGACGGCGAATTTCGCAGCGACCGAGGCCCACCATGGCTGATCTGGTCGACAGCGTCCGCGCCGCCGTCAGCGACCGCGCCGAGTTGCCCGGCATGAGCCTTATGGAGCATCTGACAGAGCTCCGCAAGCGCCTCATCTACTCCGTCTACTACCTGATAGTCGGCTTTGCCATCGCGTATTCGTTTCACGTCCGCCTTTACGGCTACATTATGGCTCCCTACACGGCCCTGGGGCTGGGCGGCCTGAGTATCACCCATCCGACAGACGCGCTCAACCTCTACATCAAGACCTCGTTTGTCATCGGCGCCATTATTGCCAGCCCCTTCATCCTCTACCAGATCTGGCTCTTCATCGCGCCCGGCATGTACACGCACGAGAAGCGTTACGTCGTGCCTTTCATGTCCGCCACGATCATCCTGTTTCTCTCTGGAGCCTGGTTCGGCTACCACTGGGTTCTGCCCGGCGCGATGCGGGTCCTGATCCTCGACTTCGGCAAACAGTTTCACGCCATCATTACCACCGAGGACTACACCGGCTTTTTTCTCGCCGTCATTCTTGGCCTCGGGATCACGTTTGAGCTGCCCATCCTCATCTTCTTCCTGTCGCTCTTCGGCATTGTCGATGCCAAGTTCCTGATCAAGCACGTTCGCTACGCCATTCTCGCCATCTTTCTGATCGCCGCCGTCATCTGCCCCACGCCGGACCCCATCGGCATGTGCCTCTTCGCGACGCCCATGCTGGTGCTGTATCTGATCGGCGTCGGCATCGCCTTCCTCGTCCATCCTGCGCGCCGCAAGGCCCGGGAGAAGACCGCCGCATGAGAACTTCCATGAACGACCCCTGTAAGCGACGACTGCTGCATGTTGTCATCGCATTACTTCTGACTTCGTTTGCTCCACCCGTCCATGCCCAATCCGCCGCACGCTTCAACGGCCAAACCGCTTACAATCTGACCGCGCAACTGCTTCAGGTCGCCCCGAAGCGCTTCAACGGCTCACCCGGCCACCTCAAGGCCGAAGAGTTCATCAAGCAGCACTTCGCCCCCGAAGCCGCCAGGGGGAATCTGGAAACCGACACCTTCACGG
Source organism: Edaphobacter sp. (assembly GCA_965277265.1). Lineage (GTDB taxonomy): Bacteria > Acidobacteriota > Terriglobia > Terriglobales > Acidobacteriaceae > Edaphobacter. Next base: position 1,653,141 of record CBDICF010000003.1, on the reverse strand, counting down.
CCAGCACGCCCGCCGGCTTCCAGACGATGCACAACTTCATCGTCAAGTACCCGGGCAAGAAGGACGGCATCATTGTCCTTGCCAGCCACTACGAGACCAACTACCCACTGCGCGACATCAACTTCTACGGCGCGAACGATGGAGCCGCTACCAGCGCACTGCTGATCGGGATCGGTACTGTGCTGCGCGCGCACCCGCCCGAGGGTTATTCGGTCTGGCTGGTCTTCGACGACGGAGAAGAAGCCGTCCAGAGCTGGAGCAACTCCGACTCTCTCTATGGCACCCGCCACCTCGCCGCCAAATGGTCGCAGGACGGCACACTGAAGAAAATCAAGGCATTTATCGTCGCCGATATGATTGCGGACAAAGATCTCAACATCGACTACGTCAGCAACTCCACCCCGTGGCTGCTCGATATGCTGAAGACAGCAGCGAAGGACATCGGTAACTCCGGGTACATCTTCAAATATCAGGAGGCCGAAGAGGATGACCACCTGCCCTTCGCGCAGCGCGGCGTCCCCGTGCTGGACATGATCGATGCCCACTATGGCCCTGCGACCGCCTCAGCGCCGGACGGCTATCACCATACAGACCAGGACACGCTGGACAAGATCAGCGCCCACTCCCTCCAGATCTCCGGCGACCTTCTGCTGGAGATGATCCGCCTGATCGACCAGCGCGGCTGACGGGCGGTCACCTAAACGGTACGGAGCGCTTTCAGCCTATTTGCCGCAGGCGTTGCCGTGGTCCGGATGGGCGCCCTTTGCCTTTGCATCCGCCTCCGTCATATAGGACCCGGATTTCGTCCTGCCGTAGAAGTCAGTGCCATAACAGTGATAGACCTTGCTCGACGTGTTGACCCACACTAGATCGGGTCCCCCGCCTGCCGCCTGGGGGCGCGCCGCCGCCTTCGATGCCGGAGAACCCTTTTTAGCTCCGGGAGCATACGCCGGAGCCGAGGAAGCCGTCTTCGCTGCCGGCGTGGGTGCAGGCGCTGATGCTACGGGAGCGGACTCCGGGGAAGGAGCCGGTATCGTCGCAGAAGGCGTTGAAGCCGCGTACCAGGTCTTCACCCCGTGGTGTCCCCGGCATGCTCCGTCTTTGCTCGCTGCCGTTGAATATGTCCCGTCTTTGCAAAGCCCGGTCGATCCGGCAGGCGGCGCGACCTGTGCTGCCACCAGTTGCGCGGTCAGCAAGCCTGCAGCAACCCCCAGTAGACGAACTTTCGTCCTTATCGCGATCTCCATAGACGCTCCTATCATCACTCTAACGGGGGATAGACTACCCCTTTCGGGGGATTTCTGCAGATCAATCTCTCACTCTAGTCTCATCTCTGCCGATGGAGATAGAACCATGCGCACGCCAGCGTTCCCCGCTTTGCAGTCCCGGTACGATCATTTCGCCGATCGCAGCCACGCGATAGGTTTCTTCCGCACCCATGCCGTAGGCGAGGTCATCCGCAGCGTCTTCCTCTCGTCCCTGCTGTGGCTGCTGCTCGCAGGGACCGTCTACACCGTCTACTCCATGATCGCCGGCTCGCACGCGGCCGAACAAGCCACTCATTCCCTTATTCAAGAGCCGCCTCAGTGGTAGCGGGTTAGACAGTACACGGATAGGACGCGGGCCTGTTCAACCCCGGACAGTCCAGCGGTCCCAGGCACGTGCTCGTGAGCCCGCCGTCTACCCTGTTGTAGCATCCAGAGGAGATGCCAGGCTCAACCCCTATCAGCCAGTGGATCGGCTTCCATCTCTTCCTTCTCGCGCTCCTGGCGATCGAGCTGATCTACGCTCGTCGAGCCGGACCGAGCGGCCGCCGACCCCAGACGGAATCGAAAGCCCACACCACAGCCGTCGCCGCCTCTATCCTCTGGATTGCCGCCGCGCTCGCCTTCGCCTTATTCCTGTTCCACACCCTCGGAGCCGAGGCCACCACACAGTACCTTGCCGGCTATGCGATAGAAGAGTCTCTTTCGATCGATAACCTCTTCGTCTTTCTCCTGCTCTTTAACGCTTTCAAGATAGAACCCGTTCGTCAGCCCAAGATCCTCTTCTGGGGAGTCGCAGGCGCTATCCTGATGCGCGGCGCGTTCATCGCCGCCGGGCTCGGGCTCCTGGCCCGCTTTACGTGGATCGGATATGTTTTCGCCGCGATCCTGCTGGTCGCCGCCATTCGCCTTCTCTTTCCTGCCAGCGAAAAGGACGAGCACCACACTCCGCGATTGATCGCGTGGCTATCGCACGTACACCCCGTCAGCCTCCGCCAGGACAGTTTTTTTGTCAGAGAGAACGGACGCCGCATGATGACGGTCCTCGGGCTGGCCCTGATCGCAATCGAACTGACCGACATCGTCTTCGCGCTCGACTCCATCCCCGCCGTTCTCTCGATCACGCGCCATCCGTTCCTCGCCTACACCTCGAACATCATGGCCGTCATGGGGCTGCGATCCCTCTACTTCCTGCTGGCGCACCTGCTCTCGAAGCTGCGGTTCCTGCACTACGGCCTGGCGGGCGTGCTTGCCTTTGCTGCCTTCAAGATGCTCTCGGCTCACTGGCTGGAGATCGGTCCGCTCGTCTCGCTTGCCTGCATAGCCGTGACCCTCGCCGCGACGATTGTCTTCTCCGTGTATCGACCCGCCCGGCATTGATATCGGCGCGAATCGGTAATCACGCCGCTTTTTTCCGAGTTTATTTACGCCGGGTGCGGTCGCCGATCACCTTCAATAGAAGCACCAGCGCCACCACTGCAGCAAGCCCTCCGCCGAACAATCCACCCATGGCAGCGGTCAGCGTCCTGGGTCCACCGTGAAACAGACCATTGACGGGTACATCAGCCAGTCTGTAGTAGATCGCCGCGGCAACTACCGCGAAGCTGACCATGGCACCCAGAATGGCGGCAATCAGCCGTAGTGCGCTTGCGTCAGCCTTCATTGCGGAGCCCTCCCCGGGAACTCAGCTTCGCTTGGCGACCACAACTTCACCGCCTCCACGCGATCACTAAGCCACAAATTCCAACCTGCCCTCCTGCATGACCGAATGCCTGGCGATCGTGTCGTGCAGGGGGAAGTCGTTCCTATAGTGAGCTCCCCGGCTCTCCTGGCGTCCAAGCGCCGAGGCCACGATCAACTCGGCTACCGTATGCAGATTTCGCGCTTCAACCGCACGCCGAAACAGTCCTTGCGGCATGCTCGCGGCCATCGCCTGTAATCCCCGTTGCGCCTGCTCAAGACCAGCCGCGTCCCGCAAAAGTCCCGCGTACTTCCACATCATCTCCCGCAGCTCCGCAATCCAACGCTCTGTCGCCTCATCCGACGTTACTCCACCCACGGTCGCCGCCGGAACGACAGTCCACTCGCTCTTCGCAGCCGGAGCTTCGGCGATCATCGTCTCCGCTGCCAACGCACCAAACACGAGACCTTCCAGCAGCGAATTGCTCGCCAGCCGGTTCGCCCCATGGACCCCGGTGCATGCCGCCTCGCCCGCCGCATACAGACCCGGCAGTGATGTTCTCCCTTGAACATCCGTCTTTACGCCGCCCATCAGGTAGTGCGCCGCGGGCCGCACGGGAATCAGATCCCTGCCCAGCTCCAGCCGATAATTCGCCAGAAATCTAGAGATGCCTGGGAAACGCGCCTGCAGGTCCTTCTTCACGTGACGCATGTCCAGGTACACGGGACCTTCGATGCCCTCGAGGGTGATCGCCCTGGCGACCACATCGCGCGGCGCCAGCTCCAGCAGCGGATGATAACGCTCCATAAAGCGCTCGCCGGTTGCATTGACCAGATAGGCGCCCTCGCCCCGCAACGCCTCGCTGAGCAAAAACCGCGGAGCACCGGGCGCGGTAAACGCGGTGGGGTGAAACTGGTAGAACTCCATGTCGCTGACCGCCGCTCCCGCCCGGTAGGCCATCGCAATTCCGTCGCCCGTCGCTACGGCCGGGTTGGTGGTATCGCTGTATACCTGCCCTGCACCGCCGCTTGCGAGCAACACCTCCCGCGCCTGCACCATTCTTAGCCCACCCTCGCCGTCAAGCAGCGTAGCCCCTGCCACGCGCCCATTTTCGACGATCAGGTCCACGCTGGTGGTCCACTCCATCAGCTCGATCTTGGCGATCTCGCGCACATGGCGCAGCAGCGATACGGCAATCTCCTTGCCTGTGGCATCCCCGTTCGCATGGAGAATGCGTGACCGGCTATGCGCTCCCTCGCGCGTCCGCATCAGTTCGCCGTGCTCGCCGTTGCTTCCTGATTCGCGGTCGAACGCCGTACCCCAGACGAGCAGCTCTTCGACTCTCTTCGGGCCCTGCGCGACCAGCACCGCCGCCGCGTCGCGGTTCACCAGGCCATCGCCGGCGGCCATCGTGTCTTCGAGGTGAAGCGCCACATCCTCGTCCCCGCCCATAGCGACTGCGATCCCACCCTGCGCATAGGCCGTGTTCGATTCGGCCAGCTCTTCCTTGGTAACGACCAGCACGGTTCCCGCTTCAGCCAGACGAATCGCCGCGCTCAGACCTGCAATACCCGCCCCAATTACCAGAAAATCAAACTGCTCCATACCGCGTTCCATCTTGCGTTCCATGCTTCGATGCTACTACTCACACACTGGAGTTCGAATCGCTGCGATACGATGAAGATACTGTGCCTGTGATCCCCGTCAAAACGCCTTCGGCGAACTATGATGTCACCATAGGACCGGATCTTCTCCGTACTCTCGAATCCCGCTTGCGTAAGCTGAACCCCGAAGGGCCATTCCGCCCTTTCGTTATCACCTCGCCTGATATATGGGCGCTCTGGTCCGGGCCGTTTCTCGCGTCGTTTGAGGAATCGCCGGCCGTCCTGTTTCAACCTTCTGGCGAGTCCCGCAAGCGTCTCCGCAGCGTCGAATCTCTTGCCGAGCAGTTGGCTACCGCTGGCGCCGACCGGGACTCGCTGCTGCTGGCCTTCGGGGGAGGCGTCATCGGCGATATGACCGGCTTTCTCGCCGCGATCTTCATGCGTGGCATTCGGTACGTGCAAATCCCAACGACTCTGCTGGCCCAGGTCGACTCTTCCCTGGGCGGCAAGACGGGGGTGAACCTTCGGGCCGGCAAAAACCTTGTCGGCAGCTTCTATCACCCGCAGGCCGTCCTGGCTGACACCAACCTCCTCCGCACTCTGCCGAACGCACAACTTCGCGCCGGCTTGCAGGAGTCGATCAAGGCCGGGATTATCTACGATGCTCGGCTCTTCCGCTACATGGAGCAGAACGCCGATGCGATCCTCGGAGGCGATCCCGCAGCCCTCACCCGTGTCGTAGCCGCCTCAGTCCGGGTCAAGGCAGAGGTCGTCAGCCAGGACGAAAAAGAGTCCGGCGTGCGCATGATCCTCAACTTCGGCCACACCCTCGGCCATGCGATCGAGGCGGCAACCGGTTACAAGCAGATCCTTCACGGCGAGGCCGTGGCCTGGGGCAGCATCGCCGCACTCCAGATTGCGCTGGCCCGCAAGACCATTACGGCACGGGAAGCCGGCCGCATTGCTCAGCTCATCCTCCGCTATGGCCCGCTGTCATCGTTCAAAGCGACGGCCGCCAAGCTTGTCGACCTGACAGCCCGGGACAAGAAGAACCGCAGCGGTGTCCGCTCCTTCGTCCTACCCACCGCGGTCGGTGCAACCGAGGTCGTCCGCGATGTTACCGAAGCCGAACTTCTCGTCGCCACCGAATCGATGCTTGCCCTCATGCGCGATGCCGCTGCACCTTCGAGAAAAGTCGTTAGACAAGACAAGAAGCGGCAACGATGAGTACGCGGCAGCCAATACCCGAACACGAACGCTCGACCGGAGCGCGCCCCGAAGGTGTGTCCACCGAGCAAGCCGCCGCCGCCAACGTCCAGCAGATGTTCGACACCATCGCACCCACCTACGACCGCGCCAACCATGTCCTCTCTGCCGGACTGGACCGCTGGTGGTGGACCCGCACCGCCCGAGCCTTCCGGGCCATCCTCCAGAACCCTGGCGCTGTCGCGCTCGACCTCTGCTGCGGTACCGGCGATATGACCCTCGCGCTGCTGAAACACCGTCCTGCCGCACCTGAAGCCGCGCCCCTATTGGCGGTAGACTTCTCCCACGAGATGCTCTCCCGTGGCGCAGGAAAATTTCGTTCCCACAACATCATTGCCGTCGAAGCCGACGCCCTGCATCTGCCCATTGCCGACGCCTCCATCGACCTGGTCACCTCGGCCTTCGGTTTTCGCAATCTCGCCAACTATGAGGAAGGGCTCGCCGAACTCCACCGCATCCTCCGCTCCGGCGGCCAGATCGGCATTCTAGATTGCAACCAGCCCGAAGGGCTGACCGGCGCGTTCTACAATCTCTACTTCAAGACCATTCTGCCCAGGCTCGGCGGCTTGATCTCCGGCACCCCCGCTGCTTACAGCTACCTGCCCGCCTCGGTAGAGCGCTTCCCCCGTCCAACGCGCATGTTGCAGTTGATCGGCAATGCCGGCTTCACGGACGCCACATGGACCGGTTACACCTTCGGCACGGCAGGCCTCTACCGCGCCACGAAACCATAGTTCATGCCGGTAGAGGGCATAACGCCGTTACGCTGTAACCGGTTCTCCATGTAGCATCTCTTCCATGAGCCCGACGGCCACGCCCGAAGCAGTCACGCACAACGCCAAGCGTTCCGCCGCGCTTTTCTCTGTGCTCGCTGCGTTTTGCGTTACGGCTTTGAAGCTGCTTACGGGCCTTCTCACAGGCTCCCTCGGAATGCTCTCGGAGGCCGCCCACTCCGGCATCGACCTGATCGCCTCCGCGATCACACTGTTCTCCGTCCAGGTCTCGGACCGTCCCGCCGACGCTGATCACACCTATGGCCACGGCAAGGTCGAAAGCCTCTCCGCAGCTATTGAAACCGTCCTGATGCTGGCCTCCTGCATCTGGATCCTGACCGAAGCCATTCGCCGCATCGTCTTTCGCCAGCACCTCTCGATCAGCCTTTCCATCTGGCCCTTCGCCGTTCTGCTCCTCTCCATCGGCGTCGACTATACGCGGTCCCGCAAACTCCACCGCATCGCAAGTGAATACAAGAGCGCCGCGCTCGAAGCCGATGCCATCCACTTCCGCACCGATATCTGGTCTTCCTTCGCCGTGATCGCCGGACTTATCGCGACCTATGCGGGCGAACACTGGCACATTCCCGCGCTCGAGCTTGCCGACCCTATCGCGGCCATCCTCGTTTCCGCGATCATTCTCCACGTCACGTTCAAGCTCGCCCGCAGCACGGTCGACGCTCTCACCGATGCAACGCCCCCCGAGGCCCGGGCTCAGACCCGCGCGATGATGCGCGATCTGGCCGGTATAGACGGCGTCCTCTCCGTGGATCGCGTGCGCACCCGCCGCTCCGGCCCCAGCTACTTCGCCGACCTCACTCTTGGCATGGCCCGCAATCTCACCTTCCAGCGCTCCGAGCAGATCACGATGGCCGCCACCGCCGCCGTTCAGCGCCATCTTCCCGGCGCCGATGTCGTCGTCCACTCGATCCCTACCGCATCGCTCGCAGAGAGTGTTCACGACCGCATTCGCGCCGTCGCCTCCCGTTCCAATCTCGCGATCCACGACGTGAGCGTGCAGGAGTACAACCACAGTCTGCACGTCGAGCAGCATCTCGAGGTCGACGAAACCATGTCCCTCCGCGCGGCCCACGCCCTTGTCACTCAACTCGAATCCGAGATTCGCCGCGAGATTCCCGGAATCTCCACCATTCTCACCCACATTGAAAGCGAACCGGCCACGATCGAGCGTCCCGAATCCCTCGACCGCGACCGCCAGCTAGAACTTCGTCTTCGCCAGGCCGCCGCTGCCTTTCCCCAGATCCTCGACATACACGAGGTCTTCGTAACCAGGATTCACCATCAGGGTAATGACCGCATCCAGGTCAACTGCCACTGCACCCTGCCCGATGACTTGCCCATGTCCGAGGTCCACGCCATCATCACCGCCCTCGAGGGCGCCTTTAAACTCGACGCACCCGAAGTAAGCCGACTGCTCATCCACCCCGAGCCCGCAACCGACAACCGCCGCTAAAATCCCGCGCTGCTCACCCGATTCAAGCGGCCAATGAGACAAAAGGTTAGCTGTCTGCCGGGCAGTGAAGGGGTCCTGCAATCTTTGTCTGCGCGCCGAAGAAAGCGCCTGCAGCCGCCGTAGCCAAGTGCAGGCGTATCTGTGATCGGCGCCAAAGACCGCCGGAACTCTAATACCGGTATGGGTAATAGCCCGGCCCATAATAGGGAGGAGGAGGCGGAGGGGGATAGGGATATCCGTACCGCCTCTGCATCTGCGGCTGCGCGCCAGACGGAACGCCACTGCCCAGCCGGTTCAACTCAGCCTGCGAGACAGTGGTGATGTCGGCCGGTTGCGTCAGGTGGAAACTCACGACCGCCTCGGACGGCAAAACCGCGTCACCCCGGCCAGTCGCCGATGATACCCCAAGCCCAGCCACGCTACCGACACCGGCGCCGACCAAGGCACCCGCCCCACCCCCGGCCACAGCCCCAATCAGCGCGCCCATCGCACCCAGTCCGACCGTGTTACCGACGGTATTACCTGTCTTGTCCGCTCCCTGGTGCCACCAGAAATCGGTTGAAATCGGATACACCCGGCCGCCCAGTTCAAGCTGCGTGAGTTCCAGCTTCAACTCACCCTTACCCTTGAAGTCTCCTGCCTTGTGGGCGTCCACCACCATTCCCCGAATCGCCGCGCCGCGAGGAATCGCAATCGAGCCGCCCGCCACCACGTCATTCAATACAACCCCATCGAACATCGTTCCGGGGGCAGTATGCTTGCTGTCCATTCCCTCGTTGATCCGGACCCGAAGCATCGAGCCACTCGGAACGATGACTGCAACGCCACCCTTCTGAGCGATAAAAGGTCGCTGCGGCTGCTGTGGATAACCGGGAGGAGGCGCTCCATAGGTCTGTCCGTTTGGTCCCGGCTGAGGATACTGCCCCGAAGGTGGATATTCACGATTCTGGGGATATTGACCCGATTGATATGGATACTGGTTCGATTGCGCCGGAGACTGGCTGGGCTGTTGCGGATTGGAACCAGGCTGCGGATGCAGACCGCCTTGCGGAGGATATTGCCCAGCCTGAGGGTATGAACTTCCTTGGGGAGGCGCATTACCTGTCGGCTGGTTCTGATTCGGAGCACCAGGAGGAGCAGATTCATTCGGCTCGCTCTGCCCTTGAGGGGGTGCCATGGTTCCATCGGATTGCAAGGTGGGGTTTGTTCCCACGGCCGTTGCATCCTGCGATGGTGCCTGCCCGTTGTTAGCGGCAGGAACAATGCCGATCGTCAACTCATCGACCACTTTCTTTACCCCGGCAGCGCCGGCTGCGAGGTGCTCTGCCGTATCGCGCGAAGGCTCGTCCTGCACGATACCAGACAATGTGACAACCCCGTATACCGTAGTTGTGGTGATCGACTGGTCTGCCAATTGAGGCGCGCTCGCAAGCGCTTTCAGAACATTTGCCTCAATCTGAGCATCCGGCATGGTCGAGGGCTTCGCCTGCGCAAATCCTACCGAACAAGCCAGGACTAAACCCGCTCCCCGTAGGTAGTTCAAGGACAGTTTATAAATGGAACATCCCCGCTTCATGTGATCCTCCGATGCCTCGCCCGCAACAACTTACCGTGATCTATTGACTGTGTGTTAAGACGGTGTTTGCAAGAAAAAGTTCCGCGTAACCACGCGGCAAACGTCGCTTGCGCAGTAAGACAGCCCCAGCGGCCATTTCCCGCCATTGACCTTAGGTTCCCGTAGCAGTATATTGGAAGAGCGGGGTGGAGCAGCCCGGTAGCTCGTTGGGCTCATAACCCAAAGGTCGTAGGTTCAAATCCTACCCCCGCAACCAAAGAATCAACAACTTAGAGAGAATCAGAAAAACCGATTCACTCCCATTTACTCCCAATAAGAAAATTTGCACTTTAGGCGCTCGCCCGCAGGGGCTTGAGCACCATCGTGACAACCTTCCCATTTGCTGCTCTTTTCGACTCCGGCATCGCCTGTCCGTAGACATTCATCGTCGTCTGGATGGAGGCATGACGCATGAGTTCCTGCTGGACCTTCATCGGTGCTCCGGTCTCGTCCAGCCACGAACGGTACGTGTGGCGGAACGTGTGCCAGCCGATTTCGGCGAACTTCCCTGCTGCCGCAGTGCGAGCCGCGTGGATGAGAACCCTCTTGCCGTTCGCTGTGGGCCCATCCTGCACACACCACTCTCCTGTAGCTACGCCGCATGTAGGGCACGGCACAACGCAGCATCCCGAGGGGCGTAAATAGCGCTTCTGGATCTCAGTTGAGTAGTAGGGTTTGTTCGAAAGCGGGTTGGGAAACATCCAGCCCTCTTCGGTCCTTGTGCACTCTTCGCGCCAGGCAAGCAGTACCTCCAGCAATGACTCGTGGATTGGTACATGATCGTGGGAATACTCGGTCTTCACCTCGCCTACACGCCCGTTGACGACACTCCGTTGAACGAGGAGCTGACGATGCTCGATATCGAGATCACCCCACTGCAATCCCGTGATTTCGCTTACGCGAAGTCCGAGGCATTGCGCCACCACGACCATCGTCCGGTACGGTTCGGGCAGGCTCGCCAGAATCGCCTGGAATGTTTCGTTGGTGAGGATCATGGGCCGCTTGCGCCGTTTGGTCGAATCTTTGACACGCACCATCCCGATGGGATTCCGGCGTTCGTTGAAAAGCTCCCAACGCGCGGCACACTCGAAGATGACGTGCATCACGCCTCGAATATGCGACTTCGTCTTGGGAGACTTGTTCATCTCTTTGAACCAACCCTCGATTGCCATCGGTCGTACCTGCCCGATGAGGTAATTGCCCCAGCGCGGCTTGATGTGCAGGTTGATGTTCGACAGGTAAGACTTCCGCGTGGAGTAGCGTTCCGGCAACTCTTCCGCGATGTACCTGTCACAGAGACCGCCGAACGTCACGGTTCCCAGGTGGTGCATGGGCTTTTCAGCGTTGAGGTTGAGAAGAATCGCTTCGACGGCTTTTCGGGCCTGAGCTTCGGTCTTGTACGTGTCGGTCGTGCCGATGAAGAGAGCCTTGCGTGCTCTTCCTCCTCCTGCCGCGTCCTCGTAGTACCTGAACTCCCATACGTCTGCGCTCTTCGCCCGCTTCTTGAGGGTTAAACTTCCGAACTGGTAATATGCACGTGATTTCAAGGTTTCCTCCCTGACTCACGGCACTAATGGCGTAGTTCAAGGGTAGTCGATAGGGTTGTGAATCGCCAGTAAAAACGAGGCCTCTAGCGAAAAGACGTGCCTTCAGCCCGCCTGTTTGTGGTCGATCCATGCATCGATCGCAGACGCCCGAAAACGCCATAATTTGCCGACCTGAACCCCCGCGATCTGACCTCGTTGCACCATGCGCTGGAGCGTACGGGGATGCACGTCGAGCATCGCGGCTGCCTTATGACTGTCGAGCAAGGGTTCGATCCCGGAACGGGCCGGAATTGGTAGGTTGCGTTCGGATGCGGGTGGCTTTTTCTCGTCGTACATCGCTGGTCTCCTTCGTCATTCGAAGGTCAATCGGCGGAGTCACCGATGTCCAATAACCAGCGGGAACTCGCTTATGCGTGCTCGGCATAAGCGAGGGAAACATCATATGGCTTGATTTCTACCCAACCGACTTTCATACGGCAAACGAAGGGAGAATCAGGTTTGACAACAGAAGTTTAGCCTGTGGATAATTCGGACACTCGGCGGCGGAATGCATGCACGGGCTGCCGCTGCTCACCCATTTGGAGCTGGGTAAGGGGAGCGGGGCTATGCGGAAACAGTCACTCGAACTTCGCCACATGCGGGCCATTGTTGTACTGGCTGAGGAATTGAGCTATACAAACGCCGCGCGCCGGCTGGGCATTAGTCAGCCAGCCGTAACGCGAACGATACAGGATGCGGAAGAACGCCTCGGGCGCAAGCTCTTTGAACGAACGCGAGCGAACGTGAGTTTAACGGATGCCGGACGACAGTACGTCCCCGAGGCGAGACTGGCGCTAGAACATGAAGAGCGGGCCAGCTATTCCGCCAAGGCTGTAGCTCAGAACGTAGAAGCAACCCTGAATATTGGCCGCTCGCAGTATCTCGATCCGATGCTCAGCGACGCATTACTGTCTGTAGACCTTCCCTTCTACCCGCAGCTCGAAATTCAACTTCATAGCGCGTTCGCGCCAGAGCTGGCTCATGATGTCTTGAGCGGGCGACTCGACCTCGCTGTGATAGCACATCCGGACTTGAATCCAAGGTTGACCACAACGAAACTGATGGAGTCGCCACTACATCTCCTCATGTCAGAGGACGATCCACTCGCCGCTGAAAATCATTTGAAGCTCGAAGGTCTTTCTGGAAAGCGCTGGATCGTCTTTGATCGAAGGACTCACCCAGCGCTTTACGAAACCCTCTTCGACCACGCGCATGCGAGCCATGTCGAACCGCGCGGCCTTCACCATGTGATGAGCGCAGAAGAAACAAGTCACCTGGTTCACAAGAATGGCGGTGTGGCTTTTCTAACGAGAGCCGGTGCGCTGCGGGTAGCGCACGGAGGTCTGGTCGCTCGCGAGCTGAACGAGCCCGATCTCTGTCTGGACGTGCATATGGCGGCGCGCGCAGACAATAAGTCCAAGCTGGTGAGCGAGTTCGTCAGGACTTACGTCAAGCTGCTGAAGACTGTTCTGAGCCCACCTCAGATGACGCTGCCGATTCCAACGTCACAATCGCGCCTTGCGCATTGATATTTTCAACAGAAAAGTGATTCTGTAGCCTTGCCGGGTTTATAGTTTGTCCGGAGCGAAATAGCTGATGGGCTTGCCGTAAATGGTTGCAAGGGCCCAGAGCTCCGCTACGTCGATGGCCCGCTCGCCCGACTCGCACTTATTCATATAGGAGTGCGCCATACCGAGCCTCAAGGACACTTCACGTTGAGTCAACCCGCTTTGCTCCCTTGCCGAAATCAACCTGGCCAACACGCTATCGTAGTAGGTTTGCAAATCGGTGTTGCGTCCCTTGCGGGACCTTCGGACCTCCGACTTTGCTCTTCCTGTCACACCCTGATGGTTGGGTAACAGTTGACGAATCCCCTAATAAGGGACACGCTTGATCGTCAGAAAGCGAGGTTTCCAGCATTGACGGATAACGCCAAAATCGAGTTTCCGGAAGTGGTCGGCAAGTCAGTCGCTGAGCTCACCGTTTACGACGATCCAGCCTACGGCCGCGAGGTGCTCCTGCAGTTTACGGATGGGACGCAGTTGTCCGTGTGCATCGGAGTCAAGCAGACAGTGGACGCCCGCTATTGCCGCGACGACACTCCTGACAAGCCAATTTTCACAAGAGTCGATTGAGTAATCTGGCAGCGAGCGCTTTGGTAAATACCCGTGACGCTCCTCAACCGGCGGCAAGAGCGACCCCCGCGCTGAATGATGTCGCCAGATGGGTGGGGGAGCAGGCTTTGCCGTGTTTGAGACGACGCCCCTAAAGTATCGGCAACAACCTCACAGCGATTAGAGTCCAAATGATGCTGAAAGGCACGTTTGTAAAGGGAGAACCGACCAGCCATCGCGCCTGCCGCCCTACCGGATCGCTGCTTCTAGAGGAAGAAAGACATTGAATACGGTACCGCTACGGCCTTCTCGCTGGCTGCTATAAACCCTGAGCGAACCGTGATGGCGGTTGACGATTTCGCAAGAAATCCAAAGACCGAGCCCGGTTCCACTGGCTCCCTTGGTCGTGAAGAAAGCTTCGAAGATTCTCTTCCGTAAGTGTGGGCTGATTCCTGGTCCGTTGTCCGCTACCGTGAGGACGACGCCCCGCTTCCCGGTCTTCCAATTGGTGGCATCTCTACTGCGTAGCAGGAGACGGCCGCCAGTCGATTGCATCGCGTCGATGGCATTGCCGACAAGATTCCCAAGAACCTGCCGGATCTCTCCTTCAAAACACGTTACAGGCCGCGACGCGCGTTTGCGTTTTTCCACTTGAACATTTGAGTTCAGCAAGCGCGCCTGATAGATAGAAAGAGCATTCTCGAAGAGGTCCTGGCAAAAGATAGGTACAGGGTCGGTAGATTGCTTGTGGAACCGAAGCGTCTGGTTGGTGATGTTCGATACGCGTCGCAATTCGACTTCCGCAAGCTCGAGATACTCTTTCAGGCCAGGGGGGATCGGCTCGGTAGACGACGCCAAATAGAGCAGGTTCGTGACCGCCTCCAGTGGATTATTGATCTCGTGGGCGATAGAACTCGCCAACCGACCCACGGCAGCAAGCTTTTCGCTTTGAATAAGTGCCCGTTCGGCCAGCCGCCGTTCGGTGACATCCACGCCGAGCGCAATAATCCCGGAGACTGAGCCGTCCGTCTCGCATCGCGGCTGATAAACGAGGTCGACGTATCTGTCTTCCGAAGGTTCTCCTGGGCTTCGTTTCAGAGAGATTTGAGATCCATGAGCTACATGGGCCACGCCAGTTCTGTAGACCTCATCCAGCAACGCGATGAAACCCTGTGACTGTGTCTCAGGGATTGCCTCCGCAACACTTCGGCCGATGAGGTCCCGGTCGCCCACCAGCTGATAATACGACCTGTTTACCATCTCGAAGACATGGTCCGGTCCCCCGACGACAGCGATAAACGCCGGAGCTTGTTCAAAGATCTCGGTCAGCCGTGATCGCTCCGCAGACAGTTTCTCTTCAGCTGCTTTTCGCGCAGTGATATTCCAGCTGATCCCGACGATGCGAGAGGAGGCACCTGCCGTTGCGGGAACCGTCTGACCCTGACCAGCGACCCAATGCGTCGAATGATCCGGCCAGGTCACCCGGAACTCTTGATAAAACTCGCCGCCCTCATCGACTGTGCGTCGGATATGCCTCTCAACTGTGTCGCGGTCGCTGGGGTGCAGAAGTTTAGCGATACGATCTACGTGCGTTAGCTCCTCGCCTGAGCGACCACATACTGATTCAACACTCCCGCTCCAGTGAAAATCGCCGGTAGCAAGATCCCACTCCCAAGTAGCCAATTGAGCGGCATCTTGGGCTGCTCGAAGGCGCTCTTCGGTCTGGCGCAGAGCGGCTGCTACGCGGTCTCTCTCCTTTGAAGCTTGAATCTGGGCAGTGGTCTCAAAGACCGTCACGATTACGCCGACTATTGCTTGTGCGGAATCCCATAGCGGGCTATAGCAAAGGGTGAAGAACGCGTCTTCAGATACCCCATGTCGCATGATCGGGAACAGTTGGTTCTCAAAGGTGACGGTCTCGCCCTGCTTCACACGCTCGTAAATCGGCTCATTGAAGTGCCACACCTCTGGCCAGCACTCCTGCGTGCGCTGTCCCAAGCCCGCAGGATGTTTAGTCCCCATCAGTGCGAGATAGCCATCGTTGTAAATCTGGAAGAGTTCTTCACCCCAGAGGACCACCATCGGGAAGTGGCAGCCAAGCACCAAATCTACGGTGCTGCGCAGAACTGGGGGCCATTTCTCGGAAGGACCGATGGCATGTGACATCCAATCAAGGCCTTGAATCAGCTGAGACGTGACGCTGCTACCGTTTGGCCACGGCAGAGGAGGAAGGGGAGATTCGAGGTCTTGGACACTTTTCACAGGGATTGCGGGGCCTCAAGACAGATTGCCGGAAAACAAATACACAGCGGCTTGGGAAAGGATACTCCGCGCGAGCAACGTTGGTGACGGCCTACCATTCCTGCCGGGCCGACGTTCATCCTTGGGACCAATCGAGTACATGCGCGGATTGCAGTATGTACACGCGTCTTAGTCGTGAAGGATAACCTGCAACAGCGATTTGTTCACTCGGATGCGCTCGTCATAGTCGATGAATCCGAGACGACGGAAACGATTCAGGAAGAAGTTGACGCGTGAGCGCGTACAGCCAATCATGGCCGCAAGGGTCTCCTGACTGATATCGGGAACAAGGGTCTCGGTGACACCCTCCTTTCCAAAATTTGCCAGCAGGAGCAGAGTCCTCGCCAGGCGCTTTTCGCTTGAATTGAAGAGCTGGTCGATCAGATCCGCTTGAATGCGGTTCGTTCGAGCGAGCAGATGTGCGATGAAGAGTCCCGACATCGCCACCTCGGCGTTCACGACTCGCTTCATCTCAGCGGTCGTTAACCTCAGAAGGACACAATCGGTCAGCGCAGTCGCTGAAGCGGATCGGAACGGCTGGAGAGTGGACATGCACTCCTCGCCGGCAAAATCGCCTGGGCCCAGCAGTGCAATCGTGGCTTGCTTGCCTGCTTCCGAGACGACGGTCAGCTTGATTGTTCCATCTCGAACATAATAGATGGCGTCACAGGCGTCTCCCTGTGCAAAGATCGCGGAGCCTCTCCGAAACGGCGCGATCGTCTTGCCAACCCCCGCCTCTGAGAGAAAGTGCTGCACATCGAAGGTTTCGAGAGAATCCGCCACAGCAAGCCTCGTCTTTCCGTGAGTTGTGCGGGCCTACCAGCTCCAATACTAGCCTCCTACAACCAACCTCAGTATCTGTCTCTGATTTGACCCCCTTTTTCCGATTCGTACTGTGCCAAACAGAACAGCGCCTCTTGTCTGCGGAGCCCATACTTCAAATAGCAGTCGAAAGTGCGTTCGCCCTCGCCAGTCACCCCGCCGGGGCGAACGAAATGGGTATTTGTTATGTCTTGCACCCTTGGAGCCGAGCTGAACCGGCAATACGACGCTGCAACGAAAGACCGGGATACGGCCAGGGACATCCTTCGCACGTCCTCGCTGAGGCGGTACAAAGTACAAGATGCGCCTTTTGCTGACCTGATGTTTGTCGCCAAACAAAACTACAACCAAGCTTTCGTAGCATGGGTTACCCACTGGTCATGCTGTGCGGACTGTAAGACTGAACATGGAACAGACGAGCGACGTCAGTTTACTTCTGTATGAGTATGCTCCCGCACGATTGCCGTTGGGCTGTGGCCCAATACAGAAGCAAGCTGATGTGGTTCACCGCTGAAGGATCTGGACTACTTTGCCGCGAAGAGTTTCTTAATTTTGCGGGTGTTTGAAAAAAGCTCTTCAATTACATACTTGATTATCGGAGCAGCATGTCGAACGCGAACGGACAACACGATCAGCAAACGGGGAACGACCCGGTTGAACAACCAGCACGTCTACTACTAGTAGATGACGACGAAATGGTGCGGACCACACTCTCCATGATCCTGGAAGGAGGCGGTTTTCATGTGGCGACTGCCGCAAGTGTGAATGAAGCGCTAAAGCTGATAGGGTCACAGCCCTTCGACGGCCTGCTGAGTGATCTCCACATGCCTGGGGCTGGGGACGGTCTAACGGTCGTAAGCGCAATGCGGCACTTCAATCCGAAGGCCGTCACGATCATTTTTAGTGGATACCCCGAAATGAAGGAAGCGGCGGCGGCGATTCTCCTGCAGGCCGATACCATTCTGGTAAAGCCGATGTCACCACCCGTGCTGATCCAGACGATAAAGGATCGGCTGAAAGCTGGCGCGAACGCCACGGGACGGGTCACACAAACTGTCGCCCTCATCCTTGAGCAGAGTACAGAAGCAACGATTGCCGATTGGTTGTCGCGTGTGGTTTCCGAACCGGACGTGATATCGGTTCAACTCTCCCCACAGCTTCGCTGCGCGCACCTTCCGCATCTCTTCAAAGATCTGGTCGCTCGTCTTCGCAAACCGCTCCCTCTCGGTACGCGCGCCTCGGTGTCGACAGCTGCGGAGGCGCATGGAATCTCCCGACGGGAGCAAGGGTATACCGCGGCCATGATTGTTGAGGAATCGAGGATGTTGCAAGTGAGCATTTTTCAGACGCTTCAGAACAACTTGCACCAGGTTGATTTCAGTCTACTGCTCTTGGGCGTCATGGCGATTGCAGACGAGGTCGATTCGCAGTTGGCTCAGACGATGGCTAGCTACATCGCTGAGGCAAACGTGGATCTTCTTCCGGTCGTTGCATAGTAACGATGGAGTTAGCATGCGTGGAACGGATGTTGAAAAGACATTTCAGATACCTTCAGGCACTCTTGCTGGTGAAAAGCCGGCCTTGTCTGACCTTGCACTTCTACGGCGCGTAGAGGCTGGGGATGAAGAAGCGATGGGGCTCCTTTTCGAGGCGTACTCTAGTATTGTTTACACAATTGCGCTCAGGATACTTGAAGACGTAGAGAGCGCAGAAGATGTGCTGCATGATACCTTCATGCAAATCTGGCGGGAACCAGCGACTTTCTTTCGAGTTAGCGATTGTCTTCGCGCCTCGCTTTCGATCCGTACACGCTACCGGGCAACCAATGTTCTCAAGTGGATTGCGCGAGTAAGGTGCGGCGCCCGTACGCCAATTGGGACGGCCAATTCCTAAACTGCTTTGTTGTCATGTGCGACGTCTTCGTCAAGCCGATTCTCTGTTGTTCGGGGCTGGACCCTCGCCTTCTGGATTTGGAACGTTCCGTCCATTTGAAGGAGTGGGTATGTTTCGACGACAGGGAGGGGTGCAGGGGAAGGTTTCTGTCTCTTGGTTTTCCGTCCGGAATCCGGTAATCGGTAAAGTCTTACAGCTTCGCGCTACGGAGCCTGAGAGAATTGCCAATCACTGAAACTGAACTGAAACTCATCGCAGCAGCGGCGATCATCGGACTCAATAGAAGTCCGAAGAATGGGTAGAGGACGCCAGCCGCCAAGGGAACACCGAGGGCGTTGTAGAAGAAGGCGAAGAAGAGGTTCTGTCGGATGTTGCTCATCGTATGCTGGCTGAGCCGACGAGCCTTTACGATTCCGCGCAAATCGCCCTTGATGAGGGTGATTCCACCCGTTTCCATCGCTACGTCCGTTCCCGTTCCCATCGCGATGCCGACGTGCGCTTGTGCGAGGGCAGGAGCGTCGTTTACGCCGTCGCCCGCCATAGCGACTATGGCTCCGGCTGCTTGAAGCTTCTTCACTACCTCAGCCTTCTTCTCCGGAAGAACATCGGCCTCAAAGTCGATCCCTAGCTTCTTCGCAACCGCTGCAGCCGTTGTGTGATTGTCGCCTGTCACCATGACAACCTTGATACCTTCCTTTTTGAGTTGTTCGATCGCCTCCGCTGTCGATTCTTTGATGGGATCGGATACGGCTACAAAACCAGAAAACTTTCCATCGGTCGCCACATACATCACAGTCTGACCTTCGGCTTGTAGGGCTTCCGCCTTCCCACGCGAAACTTCCATGGAAGCTCCGAGGTCCTTCATGAGTGCGGCGTTGCCGATGGCAACCTTCTTGCCTTGAATGGTCCCTGCGACGCCTTTGCCGGTGACGGATTGAAATTCGTCAACGGGCAGCAACGCAACTTTCTTGTCCTGGGCTGCAGCGAGAATGGCAGCCGCGAGAGGATGCTCGCTGGCTTTTTCCAAACTCGCCGTGAGTTGGAGCAGACTGCCTTCGTCAAAGCCTTCGGCCGAGACGAGGGCGGTGAGTACTGGCTTACCGACTGTTAGAGTTCCGGTCTTATCGACGACGAGCGTATTCACCTTCTCAAGAAGCTCCAAAGCCTCCGCATTACGGATGAGAATGCCCTCTCCGGCTCCCCGACCTGTTCCAACCATGATCGCCATGGGAGTCGCAAGTCCCAACGCACACGGACACGCAATGATAAGGACGGCAACTGCATTGACGAGAGCATGGGCGTAGTGGGGCTGGGGTCCATAGATTGCCCACACAATGAAGGTGATGACCGCAGACCCAAGCACCGCTGGAACGAAATAAGAAGCGACGGTATCCGCTAGTCGCTGGATGTGGGCGCGGGTTCGCTGAGCTTCGCTGACCATTTTTACGATTTGAGCGAGGAGCGTGTCTGCCCCGATTCGCTCGGTCTTCATGACGAAACTGCCGGTTCCGTTGATCGTTCCGCCGATGACCTTCGCATCTTTGGTCTTCTCGACGGGGATAGGCTCGCCGCTGACCATCGATTCGTCTACCGAGCTGCTGCCCTCGGTCAAGACGCCATCGGTGGGGACTTTTTCGCCTGGTCGAACTCGCAGGCGATCGCCTACCTGAATTTGATTGAGGTCTACATCCTGCTCTTGTCCTTCAGCGGAGATGCGCCGCGCCGTTTTAGGGGCGAGTCCAAGCAGGGCTTTGATGGCGCTGCTGGTTTGGCTTCGGGCCTTCAACTCCAGAACCTGACCCAGCAAAACTAGGACTGTGATGACCGCTGCGGCCTCGAAGTAGAGGCCTAGCTGACCGGACATATCGCGGAACGATGCCGGAAAGAGCTGGGGCATGAATACAGCCACAACGCTGTAGAGGTAGGCGGACCCCGCTCCAATCGAGATGAGGGTAAACATGTTGAGATTGCGACTGATGATGGATGCCCAGCCTCGCTGAAAGAACGGCCAGCCGCCCCAGAGCACCACTGGAGAAGCGATGGCGAATTCAAACCAGCCAAGCAGCGGGCCCTTCAACAGCCCTTGGATCGGATGTCCAGGCAGGAAGTCCGAAACCATGATGGCGAGCAGCGGCAGCGTCAAAGCTGCACCAATCCTGAACCGGCGCGTCATGCTGTCGAGTTCGGGATTTGCCTCGTTGACTGTGACCGTCATCGGTTCTAGCGCCATGCCGCAGATGGGGCAATCGCCCGGCTCATCTCGAACGATCTGGGGATGCATAGGGCAGGTGTACTGCGTGCGCGTGGAGGGCGCGACCTGCACTTCCGGCTCAAGGGCCATGCCGCACTTCGGACAGCTTCCGGGCCCCATCTGACGCACTTCGGGGTGCATTGGGCAGATGTACGGCACATTTCCGCTGGCGCTGGCCTCAGCTTTCGTCACCGAATGGAGATAGGTATGGGGGTTGGCAGCAAACTTGGTTGCACAGGAACGGTTGCAGAAGTAGTAGTTCTGGCCGTCAATCTCCTGGTGACTCACCGCATCCTGTGGCTCAATCATCATGCCGCATACGGGGTCCCGCACTTCTTTGACTGTCTGCTCGTCAACCATTGATGCTCCTGCACCGAACGGGGCTGCGCTCGACCGCAGCCCGCCTCAGCGTTTACTTCACATACTGTTGGGGGTTCGCATCGAACTTCCGCTTACATCCGAGAGCGCAGAAGTAATAGGTCTTTCCCTGGTAGTCACTCTGGCCCGCTGCTTCCTTCGGGTCGATGTCCATTCCACAAACAACATCCTTCACCATCTGAGTGTTCTCCTTGGTTTTCGTTGCACAACAACACATGGGTATATCTCCTTCACCCATACAGACGCACGCCAGCGAATTCCCTTACACTCGGCGTTTGCAAGAGCAATCGAGGCATTTGTGGTCGGCGCAGCTACCACACACTTGGATCAGCTTTTTTGAAGCCGCTCGCCGAGCGCGGTGCAGGCGTACCGAGACGTTGTTGGGCGTTGTATGCTCTGCCTTAGCAAAATCCGCTATCGACTCATCTCCCAAATCCATACGCTCCAGAGCGAGGCGATACTCGGGTTTAAGCGTTTGCACCACGCTCTTGACGCAGGTGCAAAGATTCGCCTGCTCCTCCATCTCGTAGCTATCGGGAGTTTCGGCGGAGAGTCCTTCGAGGGCTCGCCCATTTGCCGCAGCTCTCCGATAGTGGTCAATCACGGCGTTCCGAAGAATCCGATAGAACCAAGCCACAATGCTTTCCGTCTTCTGAATCTGGCCGCCCTTCTCCAAGGTTCGGGTATACGCGGTCTGAAGGATGTCTTCAGCTGTGGCCGGATCGGAAACTCTCGCAGTCAGAAACGCCAAGAACTTCGCGCGGTGATTCAGTAGCTCATTGAGGAGGGGGTCTATGTCTCTTGCGGACGTTTGTGAAGTGCTCTTAGCCAAGCTCATCCCATCGCCTCCTTCCAGCCAATTTTCACGAGCAAGCGGTTCACAGGCAATGCCGTAATGAACCCGCAAATCATGGCGATCTGCATCATAAGCCAGTAAGCGACTTCGTTTGGATGCAGGTGTGATTGAGGAAAGAATTTAAAGAACATGAGCGCCATCTACCCATACATTCCGATTTGGAACGTCAGGATAGACAGTGTATCCGCTTTGATTGCAGCCCAGATACCTCCGCCTACAGATAGGTTTCGCATCGGCTTGATCGTGAAGTATTGAAAGACGATGCCAAGCGCCCACGCTGCAAGGAAATCCCACAGAAAGCTCGCGTAGAGCTCGACACCGAACAGCGTCGCCCCTACCCCAAAGACGGTAAACTCCGTGACGATGTCGGCGAGAGCGCATCCGGCACCGCAATGACTGTCGGCGAGGGCAGTCTGCTTCCACGTGGGCGAGCGTCGGGCCTGCTCCTTTTGCTTCTGCTCACGTTTTGTCATCTCATCCTTCGACATTGCCTGCATGGTTTCTTTCGTCATGCCGCGTCCGGCGCTGAAGTAGCCCCAGAGAGCGAAAACGCTGAAGTACAGACAGGTGACAGGCCACACGACATTCATAATCCACATCTTCTGCGGACGGCGGACCTCGTCGATGGAGACAATGATCGCGCAGGTGAAGGCGAGCCCGAGCGAGATCCACGCGATAGTGTTCAGCATGTTTCACCTCAATGAGAATGGTCGTGTGGGCTTTCTTGATTCTGGCACTCTAAATTGGCCCAGTACGGCGGTTTAAGTTGGCCCACCCTTGGGCAGTGCGGACTCTACCCTGTTTCTCAGTGATATGAGAGGCGGAGGGCGAGTTGGATTGGAGAGCCAAGGTGGAGTTATACGAGCAGATACGTCGGGAGTACGAGTTTGGCGTTGGGTCGGTGATCGGTGTGGCGCGGAAGTTGGGCGTGCATCGGCGCATGGTGCGTGAGGCGGTGCGCAACGCAGTTCCTACTCAACGGAAGAAGACGGAACGTCCAGCAGTGAAGATGGCGCCGGCGGTGTCGTTGATCGACTCGATTCTGGAGTTGGACGGCAAGGCTCCGCGCAAGCAGCGCCACACATCGCGACGGATCTATGACCGCATCCGTGCCGAGATTCCAGGATGCACGCCAGCCGAGCGAACTGTTCGGCAGTATGTAGAGCGGCGCAAGCAGGCTCTGGGTCTGGCTGAACACGAGCTGTTCGTTCCGCAGAGCTACGATTGGGGCGTCGAGGCGCAGGTCGATTGGTACGAAGCGTATGCCGATCTGGACGGGGAACGGATCAAGCTACAGGTCTTCGAGATGCGCTCGATGGCGAGCGGTGCGGCCTTTCATCGGGCGTATCCATGTGCGACGCAGCAGGCTTTTCTGGAAGCGCATGAACTTGCCTTCGAGTATTTCGAAGGTGTCTTCCGGCGGCTTCGCTACGATAACCTGTCGAGCGCGGTGAAGAAGATATTGCGCGGTCAGCAGCGCGAGCTGACGGCGCGGTTCATCGCGTTCCGTTCGCACTGGCATTACCAGGCCGAGTTCTGCACTCCCGGCGAAGGCCATGAGAAGGGCGGCGTGGAGGGCGAAGTTGGTTACTTCCGCCGCAACCACTGGGTTCCTGTGCCGGTGGCAGCCGATCTTCAGGCGTTGAACCGGAAGCTGCTGGAGGATTGTCGCGCCGATGAGGGCCGGGTCATGTCAGGCCATAGCGAGTGTGTCGGCACCCGGCTGCTGACAGAGAAGGAGCATCTTCTGCCACTGGCCGCCGAGCCCTTCGATCTGGCCGAGGTCAGCTTCCCGCGGGTCGATCAGACAGGATGCGCGAAGGTGCGGACGAACTCCTACTCCGTGCCGTTGAAGCCGGGCTCGATCGTTGAAGCCCGCGTCTATTCCTGCACGGTGGAGTTCCGTCATCATGGCAACCGGATCGCCAGCCATGAGCGTTGCTACAGCCGCTTGCAGAAGATCTTCGATCTCGAACACTACCTTGATGTGCTGGACCGGAAGCCTGGAGCGTTGCGCGGATCGACGCCGCTGGCGCAGTGGCGAGCCCAGGGCCGGTGGCCTGAGAGTTATGACCGGATCTGGCAGCAGATGATCGAGCGGCAAGGACGCCAGCCCGGCACCCGCGCCATGGTGACGCTGATCCGCATGGGCCGCGAGTTCGGCTATGAGAGCCTGACGGCTGCCGTAGAGCGGGCACTTGATCTGGGCTGCGAAGACGTTGCTGCGATCCGCCATCTGCTCATGTCCGATCAGTTGCAGCACACCGTTGGCGAGCCGATTGAGATCGGTGCGCTATGTGCGTATGAACGCCCTCTGCCGACCATGATCGAGTACGACCGGCTGTTACAGGCGGTGCAGGCATGAGCCTACCCACCAGTATCCAGACCGCAAGTATCGCTCAGAACTGCAAGGCACTGCGACTGCCATCCGTGGGTGCACAGTTCGCATCGCTCGCCGAAGAAGCCGCCCAGCGCAAGCACTCGCATCTGCACTATCTCGAGGCTCTCCTCCAGTCGGAGATGGAAGATCGAGAACGACGCAGCATCGAGTTGAGGATGAAGGAGGCGCACCTGCCCAGGGTCAAGACGCTAGAAGAGTTCGACTTCGCTCAGTCGCCGCACATCCCCGCCGCCCGCATCCGCGCCCTGGCTGAAGGCGGCTATCTCGAACGTGCCGAGCCAGTCCTGCTGGTTGGTGATCCCGGCACAGGCAAGAGTCATCTTGCCACCGGCCTGGCGATCGCTGCCTGCCGTCAACGCAAGCGAGTGCGCTTTACCACTGCCGCCGCCCTGGTCAACCAGCTCGTCGAAGCGCAACGGGAACAGAGTCTGAGCCGGATGCTGGCACGCTGGTCCCGCGTAGAACTCATCGTCATCGATGAGCTCGGCTATGTCCCGCTCGCCGAAGTCGCCGCTGAACTGCTGTTCCAAGTGATCGCCGAGAGAGCCGAGAAGGCTGCCATCATCGTAACCACCAACCTGCCCTTCTCGGAGTGGCCTCAGGTCTTCACCAACGCCCGGCTCTGTAAGGCAGTGCTCGATCGGCTCACCGACCAGGCACACATCATCGAGACGGGCTCGGAGTCGTACCGCTTCCGTAGAACCCTGCGGAAGAAGACCAAAGAGTAAGCCCTGGGAGTTAGGTTCTGCTTCCGCTACGCCCTCCGGGCTACGCTCCAGCAGAACCCAACTCCCTCAACATCAACGTTCCAAGGGGTGGGCCAAAACAAACCGCCGAAGTGGGCCAAGCCAAGTTGCCAAACTCATTTCTTCGTGGTTCAGCGGCTCTTCACTCTGGTGCAGGACCTCTTGCTGTTCCTGTGGGGTAAGTTTCGGCAGATGTCGCACATAAGCAACAATCTTCCACGCATGTTCGTCATCATCACCCGGCTTTCCAAAGGCGGGCATTCCGGACCAGCGCACACCGTTCTTGATGACCCAGTAGAGTTCACCATCGGACATTTCTTGTGTGTCGTCGGAGCGAAGGTCCGTGGGACGGGGATACATAATGCCGTGGAACTTCGCACCGCCGCCCCCGTTGTCAGCGTGGCAGACGGCACAATGCTCCTCATAGTGGCCTCCGGCTTCTACAAGATTTACTCCTTTCGCTTCCAAAGGATTCTTCATCTCGTGGTAGCGGTTCGGAACGGAGCTGTCATAGGTTTTCATCGCGACGCTCGCTTCAAAATTGGAAGGCTGCGGCCTGGAACCGAAGCCATTGCTCCAGAGCACCAGGCCAGTGACTGCCACCGCTACGAATCCCACTAAAGCGATAGCAGCCCATACGTTGATTAGCCTGCGCATCATTGATTGGCTCCTGGCTGCGTCGGCAGATTGATGGTGGTTGAGTCAGTGCCGGTACTCATCGGTTCACCAAGTCCGTTCATAAGGGCGTAGTTCTGTAATGCGATGGCTGCCCGCCACTCCTGATTAAGGGCCGCCGTGTATCCGAGTTGAAGTGTGAAGAGCATGTGCTGCGCGACGAGTACCGCGGGGTACTCTAGAGCCATCTGCTGATACTTGGTCACCTGCAACTGGTAGGCGCGGCGCGCCCGCGGAATCATTTCGGTTCGGTATCGTTCGGCTGTAAAGTGTGCGGTCAGGTATTCCTGAGCCAAAGGCTCTGTTTGATTGCGCGTCCAAAGCTTTGTGCGTTCTACGTCTCTGTGAGCGCGATCGAGCAGGACCTTGGAAGCCTCGATATTGCCCTGATTGTGATTCCAAAGCGGCAGGTTGACGCCCGCTTGCACGAAACTCTCGAAGCCGGCTTTTTTCCCGCTCATCACTTCTTCACCGGAATACCACTCACCGGCTGTGACGTTGAGATTCGGCACGCGTTCCCGCTTCGCATCCTTCAGGCGGACTGCGCCGAGCATTTCGTCTGCCTGCGCCCGCTTGACCAGTGGACTTTCCTCTACATCGCGCTGCACGTAGTCTTCAGGATTGAAGTCGGGCGGCTCAACCAGACTGCCGGTGAGCGGATGTAGCTGCAGCGAGTGCTGACCCGCGTAGGTTGCCAGTCGCGCGAAGTGGGCAATGAACATGCGTTGCGCGTTCAGAAAGTCTACCCGTGCCTGTTCCGCCGCGACCTCGGCAGTCAGGATTGCCGCCGCATCTGCTTGACCAATACGAGAAAGCTCGTGGGTATTCGTATCGGTGTCGAGGGCCACTTTCAGCAAGCGGTCGTGAATCACGACTGACTGCTGAGCGGCCAGGGTATCGAAGAAGGCGCGGGCGACATCGTTGTGGACGCGCGCGCGCTGAACCTCAAGTGCATACTGGTTCGACTTGCCCTCAGCGCGATAAATGTCGCGGCGAAGTGCGAGTTTGTGCCCAAGGACGAACTCCTGCGTAAAGAATGCGCCCTGCTCTCCACCGTGATATTCGCCGCCGCGAATGTGGTCTCCCGTATAGCCGACGATCGGGTCAGGGAGCAGGCTAACTTGTCTCGCCTGTTGATGGGAACGATCCACGTTGTCCTGCGCTTGCGCGAGAGTCGGATTCGCCTTGTCGGCGAGTGCAAGAAACTGCTCCAGCGTCATCGGCTCCCGCTTGACTACGTCTCCGAGCAACTCTGGTGCCGGGAGGTCAGTTCCCGTGCGAAACTCCGACGCTTCAGGCTCTTGCAATTCCTGGACGGGCACCGTCACCGACTGCTGATCGCTCTGATCGTCCCGCTTCTTGCCGACCTGGCCTGTTTGCTGCTGAAGAGAGTTTCGCTCACTGGCGGCATTTCGCTGGGCTTTGCGATTTCCGGTGTCCTGGCCCATGCCTTGCATGTCCGTCGGCATTGCGTCGGGTGACTTGTCATTTCGGTTCGGCTTCACAGGCTTTGCAGGTGAAGTCTGCTGCTTCGCCGGTTGCTTAGGCATATTCATTCCGGGCATGTCTGGCATTGGCTGTTGCTGTGCCCGGACGACAGAAGGCGTCGCGGCCAATGTAAAACAAATCATCAAAATGGTTCTCTTCATCTCTCACTCCATAAAGGTTGCGTTATCGTTGTCCAAACAAGGGCGTTCATGGCTAACTGCGAACATTCCGTTTCAGCCGCGCTGATTTCGTCCATCAGGATCGGCATAGAACGACATATAGGGGTCGCGAGGGCGGTCTGCGCTCCGCATGGCGGACACCACCTGGTCGTACTGCTCTGGCGGCAATACGCGGACAAAGGTCATCATGCCCTGCATGAACCGGCTCCAACCCGGACGCAAGCCAAGGTTCTCCGGCTTCTCGACCAGTTTGTCCATGTTCATCATCGGGCCTTCCATATAAGCGTCTTGCGGAAAGTTCGGAACATTGTTCGCATGGGGAGATGTCTCAGCGCTTTGCTGCTTCATACTGTTCTCGCCCATGTCGAAAGCGTTCAGATTCCGCTTCTGCTCCGGGCTGAGACGCGGATGACTCCCCATCTGTTCCGCCATCATTCCATCCATGCCTGCATCGAGACTGGTATTGGCGAGCGGCCCATCGGGTGACGAAGCTTCCTTACCTGCGCCAAGCACGGCTGAAGGCACAGCAGGGTCGGAGGATGCACGGGGGTTCTTAGTTCCTCCCGTCTGCATATCCTCCATCTTGATGTCCATGCCTTTCATCTGGCCCATGCTCATCTGTTCGCCGGGCTCCATCTGATGCCCATGGCTGACATCACCGCGTAACCCTTTTCCATCTGGAAAACCGGCCATCCGTGTCATAGGCCCGACCTGGTTAGCCATACTGTTCATCATGTGGTGTGGCAGATGGCAGTGAAGCATCCAGTCGCCCGGATTGTCGGCCACGAACTCTACATTGCGCGCCTGAGCCACACCGACCAGCACGGTGTTGCCCGGCCACCATGCCGTTTCGGGAATACGGCCGCCCTCGGTTCCGGTGATGTAAAAGGTATGGCCGTGAAGATGCATCGGATGGTGATTCATGCTGAGATTCACGAAACGTATGCGGACACGGTCGCCCTGGCGAACAATTAGCGGCGTAGATAACGGCCCTGCCTTGCCGTTCAACAGCAGCCAGTTGAATTCCATGTTCATGGTGTTAGGCGTTGTGCTGTTCGGCAGGACCGAATACGCCTGTACGTTGATGACGAAATCTTTATCGCAGTGCGGTTGGTAGGGAGTCCTTGGGTGCATGATGAAGGCACCCAACATCCCCGCCATTTCCTGCATAGACATGTGGGAGTGGTAGAAGAAAGTTCCTTCCTGTTTGATAACGAAGTTGTAGGTGTAGCTTTCGCCAGGCTTGACGGGTTCCTGACTGATCCCCGGCATCCCGTCATTGCCTAGCTGGTCCTCGAATCCGTGCCAGTGAATCGAGCTCGGCTCCGGAAGTTCGTTCTTGAAGATCACACGTACCCTGTCTCCCTGTGTGACCTGAATGGTAGGGCCGGGAGCGCTTCCATTAAAGCCCCAGACGTCGATCGTCTTCTGCGGAGCAATCTGTTGCTTCATGACGTGTGCGGTCAGACGGAACACCTTGACGTCGCCATCCATCTCGTAGGGAAGGTCGCCAACATCCGTTGTTACAACCCGGGTATTGAAATCGGTCGAACCACGACGATTCTCCTTGGATAGCGAGCCGCTGCTGATGCCAAGGTAGCCGCCTGAACTACTCGATTGACTTCCAGAATGTAGAGCGTGCGTGCCAGTGGCTTCTGCGCGATTGACTGCAAGAAGGCCAGCACCCAACGTGGCGGTGTGCTGTAAAAAGTTTCTGCGTGTAGACATATTTCAGATCTCCGGGGGGACGCGGTCTTTGGGAGGCGAGCCACCGGACACGGAGCGCCAATCAACCCGAGTACACGGAGTCATAGCGACACATCGCCGGCGACACAAGAATGTCGTCTGCTGAAGGTCGGTCTACTAGACGCGCTGGATGATATGAAGGTCTACGAGCGAGGGATGTTGATAAGGGGGTGGCCCACGAACGGCGAAACTGCCGAAGAGCGGCTCAGGCTCAAAGTCCAGTACGTTCACTGGGGGGGCAGCCGACAGAGCCGGGATGTGAATGATTGCCGCTCGTTGGTTCGCTAAAGTTGCGGGCTGCTCAGCGCATACGTGATGAGTGCAAGTGGAAGACCACCAAACCGCCAAGCTGGTGATCCCTGCGCCACTTTCCGGCCTGACTCTTCTATGGCACATGCCACCGTGCGTATGCGCCTCATGGGCTGGCGGACTTCCAGCCTCTGAGTGGCAAGCAGGTTGGAACCCACCGAGGTCGCATTTCGCTTCGCAACTGGCCGCAGAACAGGAAACAAACAGCATGATCGCTGTCAGCACGCCCGCCCATGTCGCCCGAAACTTCATAAGACCAGTATGCACCTTCCTGTCTTCGATGCAGAAAAGCAGGTACGGGGGCGGAACTCCCATAGATGCCAATCGCTCTCAATCACCCGCTTACCATTTGCCGGGAACCTTTGGCGTATGCTGGTGATTGTGAAGGTGATGCACAAACTCGGGGCTATCCTCCTGCTTCTCGTGTCCTTTGTGGCACCTGCGATGGCGTGTATGGCCCCTGACGCCGAGATGACGGTCGAAGAACGCGCCTGTTGCCGCATGATGAAGAATGACTGCGGCCAGATGGAGATGCCGACCTCACACGATTGCTGCAAGAAGTCTCCTGGGGCAGCACACGACAATGCTTTGAGGACGAATTCCGTGTCGTTCCATCCTCTTGTCACGGTTGCAGTCTCAGTTCCCGCGTTGGATCTTTTCCCGCCGCAAGATGCAACAAACGGCTGGTTTATGCGTCCGGAACACTCACCCCCAAAGTCTCCCCCCTCCATAATTTCTGCTCTCAGAGTCTAGTTCGCTCCTCTCTCGCTAAAGATTCGAGTTGCGCCTCTGTGCGCACTCATGTCTGAAATGCAATCGAGACAGGAGTTTCCCTATGAAGGTGGCCTTGTATTGGACCGCCGCATTGGTGATGGTGTTATCCATCCCTGCGTATTCGCAGGAGATGGCAGGAATGCCAACGCCACTTGCTACGTTGATTTCAGAAGCGCAGTCGAGCAATACCCAAATCTCGGCCGCTGACCATGCCAGGAAGGCGGCGACACACGTCGCCCAGGAGGTGATGGCACTCCCCGACCCACAATTCACGGTTCAGTCATTCAGTGTCGGCAGTCCCAAACCCTTCGCTGGCTTCAGCAACAGTGATTTCGCTTACATCGGTTTTGGGGCCTCACAGGAACTTCCGTACGCCGGAAAGCTCCGGCTCAAGGGCGAAGCCGCGAATCGTGAGGCCGATATGCAGCAGACGCAGACAGACCTTGTCCGCGCTTCGATCACAGATCAGCTGAAGGGGCTTTATCTGCGTCTTGCGTATCTGGATGCAACGCTGGCGATTCTAGGACGGAATGATGCGGTGCTAAAACCGATGATTGAGACAGCGTTGTCGCGATACGGTCTTGGACAAGGCAGTCAGGCTGAGGTCTTGAAAGCGCAGATCGAGCATACGAAGATCCTGCGCGAAGTGACCATGCACCATCAGGAAATGGGACAACTCCAGGCGAGCCTGAAGGAACTGCTGCACCGGTCGCAATCCTCCCCTGATATCGTGCCGGAGCCGCTTTCCGTTACTCCGCTGCGTCTTACCGGCGAGGAATTGCAGAATCTGGTTCCCGCTCATAATCCGGGCGTCTCTGTCACAACCGCGGGTGTCGGTAAACAGGATGCTCTACTCAAGGCGGCCCAGCGCGAGGGCAAGCCCGACTTCAACGTCGGCTATATGTTTCAGCAGACCGGTGGTGGCTACCGCGACTACTACATGCTGACGGTCAGTATGCGACTGCCTCGACGCAAACGAGTTGTGGCGGGTGTGGCGGAAGCTGCCGAGTCTCTGGAGCGGTCGAAGCAAGAGCTTGACTCGCAGGTGCAACAGCAACTCGCAGAGGTCCAAAAGCAATACGTCGCTGCAACGAGCACTGCGGAGTTGATAACGGAGTATCAGGACGGTCTTTTACCGCAAGCGCGGGCCGCATTTCAGGCTGAACAGACAACCTATCAATCCGGCAAACAGGCCTTCGCTCCGGTGCTTTCTTCTCTCCTCGATGTTCTGACCTTTGAGCACGACTATCAACAGGCGCTGCTCGACCACGAAACGGCCCTGGTACGTCTCGAAACTCTGACGGGAGCGCAACTACGATGAACCGAACCATCGTTCGTACATCCCTATTCTGGCTTGCATTGTTTGCGGTTGTAGCTGCTGTATATGTCTACCGTACCCGCTCAATCATTCATCCGGCATCCGTTCCCACGGGTGTTCAACCCATCGCGTCGGGGCCGATGTCAGACACGAGCAAGGGCACCGTCAAGGATGCGGGGATGCCTGAAGCAAAGATGGAAGCCCCACTGGTGCCTGTTCAACTGACGAATGAACAGATGAACAGCATTGGCGTCAAGACCGGCACAGTCGAGTACAAGCAACTGAGCGATGAGCTTCGAACGACTGGCACTGTCGATGTGGACGAGCGCCTTCAGTCGTCCGTCCAGGTACGGTTTTCTGGCTACATCCGCAAGGTCTTTGCCGACGCAACGTATCAATATGTCCGCAAGGGCGAACCGCTCTTCACGATTTACAGTCCTGAGCTGGTGGCGACGCAGGAAGAGTATCTGATTGCGCGACGGAACCAGGTCGCTCTCAGGGGCAGTGCTGTCGATGGTGTTGCCAGCGGTGCATCGTCACTTACCACGGCGGCTGAGCAGCGGTTACGTCAGTGGGACATTCCGAACAGCGAGATCGCGAAGCTCCAGAAGACAGGTAAGGCAATCACTGAGTTGTCCATCAACTCCCCTGCCTCTGGCTACGTCATGGAGCGCATGGCGCTTCCCAATATGTATGTCGAGCCCGCGACGAAGCTCTACACGCTGGCCGATCTCTCCCGCGTTTGGGTGAACGCGGAGGTGTTTCAGAATGACGTAGGCAGGCTAAAGCGCGGAGACAGCTCGACTATCGCGGTCGATGCCTATCCGGGGCGGACTTTTCCCGGTCGTGTCGAAGAGATCCTGCCGCAAGTCGATATGACGACGCGCACCGTCAAGGTGAGGCTGGCGGTCAACAATCCCGGCGTGACGCTCAAGCCGGGAATGTTCGTGAACGTCGATCTGAAGTTGGCGCTGGGGCGGCAACTCGTTGTCCCCGCCTCGGCAGTGTTTCAGACCGGGTTGCGTCAAGTGGTGTTTGTCGATCATGGAAACGGCAGCCTGGAACCAAAGGATGTCAGTCTAGGTGCGCGTGTTGGAGATGACTTTATCGTTCTAAAAGGTCTGGCGGCTCATCAGCAGATTGTCACCTCCGCTAATTTCCTCCTCGATTCTGAGAGCCAGCTGCAAGCTGCGGCGGGTTCGTATACCCCACCGGCCCCGGGCGCCGGACAACAAGCACCGCAACAGCAACCAACGGTAGCAATTGGTTTCACAACCGACCCCAACCCCGCCCACAAGGGCTCGAACACGTTTCATGTCAAGTTGACCGGGGCAGGCGGACAACCCATGGCCGGGGCGCAAGTTGCCGTTACATTCTTCATGGCGGCGATGCCGGCAATGGGCATGGGTGCGATGAATACGACCACACAGCTTATCCAGAAGAGGCCGGGTCTCTATGACGGAGTTGGTGTGCTTGAGTCCGGTGGTACGTGGCAGGTCACGGTGACGGTGAAACAGAACGGTCAGGTCATCGGCACAACGCAGTTGCGGGTCAACGCCGAAGGGGGGATGTGACATGCTCTCCAGAATCATTGACATCTGCGCCCGAAACCGCTTCCTCGTTTTCACTGGCGTTCTAATGCTGACCGTTGCCGGTATCTGGTCCCTGCGTCACGTTCCCCTCGATGCCCTGCCTGACATCTCGGATGTTCAGGTGATCGTGCATACAAGCTGGGCTGGACAACCGCCAGACATCATCGAAGACCAGGTCACTTACCCCATCGTGACAAGCCTTCTTGCAGCCCCGCATGTGAAGGCGGTCCGCGCACAGACTATGTTCGGGGACTCATATGTGTACGTCGTTTTTGAGGACGGCACGGACTTGTACTGGGCACGTTCTCGCGTCGTCGAATACCTCCAGCAAATCGGCGGTCGTCTGCCTGCCGAAGTGCATCCAGCCATCGGGCCGGATGCAACGGGTGCGGGATGGGTCTTCGAGTACGCCCTCGTGGATAAGAGCGGCAAGCATAGCCTTGCCGATCTCCGTACCCTTCAGGACTGGCATCTGCGCTACGAAGTGGAGACTGTTCCCGGCGTCTCGGAAGTTGCGAGCATTGGCGGCTACGTGAAGCAGTACCAGATACGGCTCGACCCGAACAAGCTGCTCGCTTACAACATCCCTCTTTCGATGGTCATCGACCGGGTGAAGGCCAGCACAAATGAAGTCGGCGGTAGAGTGCTCGATCTGAGCGGAGCGCAGTACATGATTCGCGGCCTAGGCTACCTGAAGTCACTCAACGATCTTGAGTCGATTGCCGTGGGTAGTAAGAACGGAACTCCCGTTCTGCTGCGCGATCTTGGCAGCGTGGCTTTTGGCCCGGACATTCGCGAAGGCGTTGCCGAGTGGAATGGAGAAGGGGAAACTGTCGGCGGCATCGTGGTCATGCGGCAAGGCATGAATGCGTTGAAGGTCATCGAGGGGGTGAAGCAAGAGTTTCGTGATATTGCGCCATCGCTTCCACCCGGAGTGCAAGTCTTTGCCGGATATGACCGTTCCGGTCTCATCAATGACTCTATAGCCACCCTCCAGCGCGACTTGCTGGAAGAGGCCATCATCGTCAGCCTCGTCATCATCGTCTTCCTGTTCCACTTCCGATCGGCATTGATCGCCATTGTTGCCTTGCCGATCGCTGTTCTCGTCTCGTTCATTCCGATTTACTTCCTCGGTGTTACCTCGAACATCATGTCTCTCGGCGGTATCGCTCTCGCCGTTGGTGTTCTTGTCGATGCTGCAATTGTGATGGTAGAGAATGGCTACCGGCATCTCTCGGAGAGACAGGAATTCGATTCGACGCCAGTATCCGAACCCGAGCGTCGCGAAATACTCATCAACGCTGCGAAGCAGGTTGGACCGGCGCTGTTTTTTTCACTGCTCATCATCGTTGTGTCATTCCTGCCCGTCTTTCTGTTGGAGGCGCAGGAGGGCAGAATGTTCCGGCCTCTCGCCTGGACAAAGACGCTTGCCGTAGGTTCCTCTTCGATCATCGCCATCACGCTCGTTCCGGTCCTCATGGTGATGTTGATTCGCGGACGGCTCAAGCCGGAGAGCGCCAATCCCATCTCCCGCTTCACTCAGGCAATCTACCTGCCTATCCTGCGGTTCTGTCTGAAGCATCGCAAATCGACGATTGCCGTCAATTTGCTGTTTCTGATCGTCACGCTGCCTGTGGCGTTCAAGTTGGGAAGTCAATTCATGCCCCCGCTCTTCGAGGGTTCTGCGTTGTACATGCCCACGGCGCTTCCCGGAATTGCAATCGAACAGGCGAAGTCCCTTCTTCACAAGCAGGACGCGATTCTACGCACCATCCCCGAAGTGGAAAGCGTCTTCGGCACAGTTGGTCGTTCGGACAGCGCCACGGACAATGCTCCGCTCGATATGTACGACACGACTCTCATGCTGAAGCCACGAGGACAGTGGCGGCCTGGGATGACTTATACCAAACTGATTCAGGAGATGGATGAGAAGGTACAGTTTCCCGGACTCGCAAACACTTGGACGAGTCCAGTCGAAAACCGCCTGGACATGGAGCTGACCGGCATCAAGACACCGCTGGGACTCAAGGTGCAGGGGGCGAACGTAGACGGCATTGAACAACTCGCGTCAAGAATCCAGAGTGTTCTATCGTCGATGCCACAGGTACGGTCGATCTTCGCCGAACGTATCTCGCAGGGTTTTTATGTCAACGTGGAGGTCAACCGCACGGAGGCAGCTCGTTATGGACTCAGTGTCGCGGATGTGCAGACGGCTGTCTCCTCGGGCATCGGCGGGCAAAATATCGCCGAGAACATCGAAGGCCGCGAACGTTACCCCATCAACGTTCGCTATTCACAGGACTTTCGCGATAGCGTCGAGCGGATGCGGAGCGTGCTCATTGCTACACCCTCGGGCGCGCAGATCCCTCTCGGGCAGGTCGCCCAAGTCTCGTTCTCCCATGGGCCGGCGATGATCCGTGACGAAGATGGTCAGCTCACCGGGTATGTTTACATCGACCTCAAGGGAACGAACTACGGAGGGTTTGTAGAAGAGGCCAATCGCAGATTGCACAAAGAGGTTTCCATCCCCGCAAGCTACGGCTACAAATGGTCGGGCGAATACGAATTTGAGCTGAGGGCAAAGGAACGTCTGAAGCTGATTCTCCCCATCGTTTTCTTCATGATCTTCATTCTGCTCTATATGGTCTTTCGCTCCGCAGCCGAGGCCGTGGTGCTGATTATCCCGACAATCTATGCCATGACGGGCGGCCTGCTGCTGCAATGGCTGCTCGGCTACAACTTCAGCGTGGCAGTATGGGTGGGGTATATCGCTCTCTTCGGAATCGCTGTTGAGACGGGCGTGGTCATGGTCGTCTACCTTCACGAATCGTTGGAACGTCATTTGCAGCATGGGAAAATTCATAACAAGGCGGACATCGAAGAAGCGGTCATCGAAGGAGCGGTCAAGCGCCTACGCCCCAAGCTCATGACCGTTATAGCTGTTCTCGCCAGCCTCGCGCCGATCCTATGGGAATCCGGCATCGGCTCCGATGTAATGAAGCCGATTGCGGCGCCCATCGTGGGCGGCATGATTACCTCCACCATCCACGTCCTGATCCTGGTGCCCGTCTTCTTCGTCATGATGAAAGAACGTTCGCTTCGCAAAGACACCCTTCACGCTGGTGCTCAGACCGAGAACTCCTTGCCATCGAAGGTTCAACCACAACCGTTATAGTTCGTCGCCCGCGTTTCATCGAGCTTATTTCGGACTGTCATCGTCGGACCCGGCCTCGCAGATCGGATCGAGCTTCTGTGGAAACAAGCTCTCATGGCGCCTTAATAGTTCATGCATCACTCTGATCGAGATGCGAACGGCATAGCTCACTTCACGGTCCAGATCGACATCAACGTCGGAGAGTTTCGCATCGCCCACTCCCTTCGAGGCCCATTTTGCAGTCCTGATCGCGACTATAAGCGCAGTCGCAATGAGCACTGAAGGCCCGAGCTTCGGCCAGTCGGTCTTGCGTTCATATCCGGTCACTCTCATGCCGCGAGTATAGGCGAACAAGAGGCGAATATGCGAGAATAGCTGTGGAGATTTCCATGTGTGGTCGATATGTGCGGCGTGGGGACAAACAGAAGATGGCTGAGTGGTTTCACGCGAAAGCGAACCCCGCCGAACTGGCGATGCCTGATGCGGATTACAACGTAGCACCGACCACTCATCAACCGATCATTCGACAAAGCCGCGAAACGGGCGAACGAGAGATCGTCCTCGCAAGATGGGGCCTGGTTCCTTTCTTCACGAAGGACATTCAGGATGTGAAGGGCTTGTCGACGATCAATGCCCGAGCGGAGACGATCGCGACCGCCAAGACCTGGCGGGAGCCCGTCAAGAAGCGTCGTTGTTTGATTCCTGTGAACGCGTTCTACGAGTGGCCGAAAGAGGGCAAGCCGCCCAAACAGCCGTATGCCTTTGAGATGGCGAACGGCACGCCCTTCGCTTTCGCCGGTATTTGGGACGGTTGGAAAGACATGCGGGGCCATTGGCTTCAATCGTTCGCTATTGTGACGACCGAGGCAAACGAGCTGATGTCGAGGATTCACCCACGTATGCCTGTCATCCTCCATCCTCGTGACTTCGACCGATGGCTGGATCGCGAAGAAAGCGAACAATTGCCGCTTGATCTGCTCCGTCCATTCGACTCAGACGCCATGGCGATGTATGAGGCCAGTCCGAGAGTCAATAACGTACGGAACAATGGACCTGAATTGTTGAGGACTGCTGTCGCGGCGTCTCAGTTTGGAATGCTCCCACTGTAGTTAGGGCTTTCCGACAGCCTTGTTCTGGGTTCGATTGGAAGGCCTTCTCAGCTAGTATCAATACACGATCTCATTTCAAGTTGAGGGTAAGCGCAATGTCTACCGGAAAGATCTATACAGTAGAACCACGCGAAGAGGGTGGCTACGCGGTTACGGCGGAGGGCGGGAAGAAGGCTTCGGCGATTCTACCTACTCAAGCCAAGGCGATTGCAGAGGCAAAGCGGCTCAATCCCGATGCAAAGCCAAGCGTTGCCCGCGTTGAAGTGACCGCTGGCGGCAAGCCCGACAAGTTTCGCAAGATTAAGTAGCGCAACGTGTTCACTTTGGCTCTTTGCCCCTGAAGCGAGGGAGGGGCCAGGGGAAGGAACGGCCCCGCCACGCGCTCCGGCGGAGCGTGTCCAGCAAAGCGGGATGAGGGATAGGGAGAAACCGAAGGGGTTTCTCCCGCGCCGCATTTTCATTATGAAAAGGGAGGCGGGAGCCAATGATGGCTCCCGCCTTTACCTATGCTGCGATCTTCTTCTTGTTTGAGGTTGCTTTGCGCTCTGTGGTTTTCGAACTGACCTTTGCGGGAAGCTCGATGGAGGTAGGCTCCTTGGCCTTCTTCGTGGCGGGTGTCTTCTTCGGTGGCAGTGGCGCGAACACGCCTTCGGCTTCGGTGAGGAAGTCGAACTCGCCTTCGCGTGGAATGCCGACGTGTCCGGCAAGTGCGAGACGCAGAGCGAAGCGGGTT
The DNA here is from genome assembly GCA_965277265.1 of Edaphobacter sp. Lineage (GTDB taxonomy): Bacteria > Acidobacteriota > Terriglobia > Terriglobales > Acidobacteriaceae > Edaphobacter. The sequence continues at coordinate 1,615,038 of CBDICF010000003.1, read as the reverse complement.
AGCTCGTCGTCTGCGGTCGCGTCGATGGTTGAAAGCAGAACCTCTTCGGCGCTGCGCTGATCGTTCTCGCGGTCTGCTGCGATGTCCTCGGCCAAGTCATCGGCAAAGGTGTAGGGGTCAAGGTTGACGAAAGCGCGGAGCAAGACGCGGAGTTGTGCGTGGCTCAGGTTGGCCGGGGCATTCTCAATGATGCGGTCGAACGTGGCTTGGCGGGTTTTGATGATTTCGGCTCTGCGATTGTGCTCGGCTTCGATCTCCGCTTGCTCCCGCTCGAATTGCTGTTTGCGCTCCTCCTCCCTGCGCTGGCGTTCTTCCTCGTACTCCGCTCTCTGGCGCTCGAACTCGGCTTGACGTTCTGCGGCCTCCTCTTCCGTCTCGGCTTTTGGAGCGGGTGCCATCGCTGGGACAGGATGGGCGGCTGCTTCGGCTGCTGCCTGTGGGTCATGCACGGGGCAATGCTTGTCGGTGCAAACGGTCAACTTGCGGCCAAGCTGCTTTCCGTAAACGACGATGGCAGGTTTGGCGGCTTCGCACGGCATCACTGGTTCCGCGTCCGGGTTCTCGATCACGGTTTCAAGCTCCCGAACGTGGCCGCGCTGAACCGCTCCGGGTCGCTGCTCTTTGGGATTGCGCCAGCCGTTTTCGATCTGGACGAGGCCGGGCTGCGCTGCAATCTCCCGGTCAAGGAATGCCTCAACCTTGCCGTGATAGCAGGTGGAGTCGAGGCACTGATCGCCCTGAACGTCGCAGAAAAGGGACGTGTTGTATCCGCTGCGACGGTGACAGGTGACGCAAGCTCCGGCGGCGGGGTCTAGGGTTGGGTCTTCGCGGTCGAAAGGCGCATCCGCAAGGGACAGATAGAGGTTGGCCTGTATCCACGCGGCAACGTGCTTTGCGGGTAGTAGGTGCGGCTCTTTGTCCTGCCAGTCCTTGCGCCAGCATTGCTCGAAGGCTTCGGCCTGGCTCTCCTGCGGGAGACGGGCGATAAGGTTGGCGTGGCTGGCAGTAATGCGCTCCTGTGTGAACGCCTCGGCCACAGTGGGGATGAGTTGGAGAAGAGACAGACGGGCGTAGACGTGGCTTGCGCTCTTGCCTGACTTCTCGACCAAGGATGCAACGTCATAGCCGGGGATGTCGAGCAAGCGCTGGAAGCCCTGCGCCTCCTCGTAAGGGTGAACGTCAACGCGCTGGCTGTTCTCAACTAACTGCCATTCGAGCGCCTTGGCGTCGTCGATCTCGACGATACGGGCGGGAACGGAAAACAACTCGGCAAGCTGGGCGGCGCGGTAGCGTCTGGCTCCGGCGACGATCTCGAAGCCTTGGTTGTTGGGTCGCACGGTGATGGGTTGAATGAGGCCGTTGTGCTTAATGGACTCGGCAAGTTCGTACAACTTGGCCTCATCGAAGGTGCGGCGGGGGTTGGTGGTGGATTCGTGAATGGTGTCTATTCCTAGAAATTGGAAGGCTGAAGAATCCTGCATGGCTGCTCTCCTTGAGCGGTTGCATTGCGCTGAGGTCGTGGAGCGGACGCGCTTTCCCATCCGCTCCGGGGCGGGAAGGTTTAAGCGCGTGGGGTCTGCTGTTGCTGCTCGAAGGCTTCGGCGAAGCCCTGCAATCGGAGGTTGCTGTCCCAGACCTTGGCGAATCGCTCGTGCTGCTGGTGCAAGCTGACGAGGTAAACATAGTTGCCGCCGTGAATCGTGCGGCTCCACTGCTCTACGCCTACATAGTCGTTTCGGTAATAGAAGGCGTTCAGGTGTGGCCCGTCCGCTAATCCAAGCTCGAAACACATCTCCGGATCACGCATGAGGTCGCCGTTCTGTTCGCCATAGTGACAGACAGAGATTGCAGGAAGACCGCACGGACCTGATTCGTCGGTCGCCTCAATGACCAAAGCCATATAAGGCGGGTTCTCGATCTTGAGGGATAAGCCGTGGTGCCAACCTCCGGCCTGTTTGAGGATGCGCAGGATGGTCTGCATTAGGCCACCTTCGCGAGTTCCGCATCGGGCATCTCGGCCTCTGCTGCGGTGAGCGGCTGCAAGGCGGCAAGGATGACACCGGAGGTCTGCTGGATGACTTCCAAGCTCTCGATCAAGAGTGAGGCGTTGCCATGATAGAGATTGATGTAGTCGGCGTTATGTTGAGCTCAACATAACGCCGATTATGTTGTCTTCGCAGTTATGTGACGTTCGGCGTGTTCTACCCTGTGAACACTGGGGATTTGCGTTGCCGAACGTCACATAAGCTGGGCTAGAGTTGAGCGAGGAAGGTGAGCAGGTCGGGGTTATCCCGCCAGCGTTTCCTTCCAGTCATCTGCTTCTGTTCGCACATTCCGAGTGCCTTTGCTTTCATATCGAGGTCGGTCTCGGCGTATACGTTGGTGGTGTCGAGCGAGACGTGCCCGAGCCACGCGCGGATGGTATTGATGTCCACGCCGGCGCGAAGCAGGTGAGTTGCAGTGGTGTGGCGGATGGTGTGCGGTCCGATCTTCTTCTTTTGCATCTCGGGGACGGATGTGGCCGCAGTCCGAGCATGGCGGCTGACTATGTCATGGACGCCGAAGCGTGTCAGAGGTTTGGCTGTGCGGCTCAGGAACACGCGCTCATGATCCTGCCGCCCGCGTGTCAGCTCGCGCAGTGCAAGTACGGTGGAAGCCCACAGCGGGCAGAGACGGACTTTATTCCCTTTGCCTTTCAGGCGCACCGACGATAGAGTGCCGCTGCCATTGCCACATAGCGTCATATCGCCTATCTCCAGTTGCGCGGCTTCATCGGCACGCGCTCCAGAGTTGTAGAGGAACAGTAGCAGCACATGATCCCTATGCCCAGCCTTCGTCGTCCGGTCGGGTGCGGCTAGCAGAGCGTCGATTTCGTGCTTGTCTAGATAGCCGACGCCAACGCGGGTCGAGCGCTTGAACTCCACCGACCGAAGTTGCGCCGACCAGCCGAGATCGTCCGGACTGCGCTGTCCGACGAAGGCGGCGAACGCATGACAGGCTGCCAGACGTTGATTGCGCGTGGAGATCGTGCATTCGCGGTCCTCTTCGAGATGGCGCAGGAAGGCCCGAACAAGATCGGCGTCGATGTCGGCGATAAGAAGTCCGTCCGCCTTCTTCCGTAGTTTGCCAGCCGCGAACACGATCAGAAGACGCAACGCATCCCGATAGCTCTGCTGCGTGTTCCGCGAGAGATTGCGATCATCGGGCAGATGCTCCATCAGGAAGCGCCGCACCCAGGGGCCGAGAGTACGTTTATCATTCATCGCTGCCTCCGCATACATAGCGTTCGAAGCGACGGTTCGCCTCTCCCAGAAGCTCCGGGGTCATCGTCAGATAGCGCTGCGTCGAGTGCAACTCGACATGCCCAAGATAGGTCGACAGAGCAGGCAGAAGAGCCTGCGGATCGTCACCTTTTCGATACCACTCTGTCAGCCGGTGGACAGCGAAGGTGTGCCGAAGATCGTGGATGCGTGGTTGGTAACAACTGCCGTCATCCCGGCGAACGCCCGCAAGGTTGCACAAGAGCCGGAAGCGCTTTTCAACCACCTGACGTGGAACCTGCTTGTGTAAGCGGGATTGGAAGAGCGGTTCATCGTTGCGATCCACTCTTCCCGGCAACGCAAGATACGCTCGCAGATGTGCGTGAACATCCGCTCCAAGCGGAACCAGCCGCGACTTATAGAACTTCGTTCCCCGGACAGTGAGGATGCCATTGCTAAGATCAACATCGCCACCACGCAGCCGCAGCGCTTCACCGATGCGCATCCCCGTGCCGTAGAGCAGAAGCAACAGCGCGCGGAAGGTTGATGGCGACATAAGACACTCATGTCTTTGCTGGCAGCGAGGAACGGCAGCCAGCAACACCCGCAACTCGGAGACGGAGTAGATGTAGGGAACGAAGCTGGTCGTGTACTTCGGGGCCGGTGGCGGTAGTGGTGCCATGTGCAACTCTTCTCGCACGCGCCAGTGCTCGAAGAAGACCCGCAACGTGCCATACTTGTGCCGCCAAGTTGCAGGGCCAGTTCGTGGGCCAGCCAGGAAGGATGACATCTGGTCCGGCGTAAGAGAGGAGAGTTCTATCTCCCCATGACTGCGCGATAAGGCGCGGAGCACAGCGGCTGGGCTGTAAAACTTTTCGCCCATAGCCTGACGCTTTGCGATGTACAGATCGATCGCTGCCGACAGTTTCATAGCCGACCTCCAAGATCGAAGTCCGCAACACGGCGCAACATCGAGATATCGGCTTTGACGTAGATGCCCGTGGACATCGCGCTCCGATGCCCCAGCAGGTCGCCGATCTCCTTCAGCGACAAGCCCTCCTGCAACAGGTGCGTCGCGCAGGCATGACGCAGACTGTGCGGCCCGTTCCGTCGGCACTGTATGCCTGCAACCTTCAGCCGACGGCTTGTCAGTGCCCATAAGCTCGACGGCGCGACGCATCGATAAGGCATATGAAGCGTCACGAAAAGATGCCGGCATTCGGTGCGCGGCCGCGCCTTGGTGATGTACTCCAGGATCGCTTCGCCCACCTCGTGTTGCAGAGGGTATCGCTGCGTTCCGCCGCGCTTGGAGTGCGTCACCGCGAACGTCTCCGCTAACCAGTCGAAGTCGCTCAACAGAAGACGCGACACCTCTCCACTGCGCAACCCATAGATCGCGAACAACGACAGGATCGCTCTTGCACGGAGAGCGGACACGCTCTTGCCCTCGATGCCTTCGAGCAACCGCTGCACTTCCGTCCATGTCGGCCCTTCCGGCAGTCCTTCATGGACATACCTCCGGGGGCCCGCGATCCCTTCCGCGATGCCGGATTTACACCAGCCGCGCCGCTCGGCATGACGGAAAAAGGAGCGCAGCGCCTGTGCGGTCACCGTCACCGATGTCCGGTTCCAGCGCGTACTGCCTTGCAGGATCAGGAACTCATCCACATCCTGAAGCCGCACACTCGCCAGGCAAGGACGCCTCTCGGCGAACCACGTCAGGAACTGCGAAGACTTCCATCGATGCGAGCGCACCGACAGCGGCGATAGCCCCTGCTCCTCCGTCATCCATCGCGCGAAGTCTTCAAGATGATCCGTGAACCAGGGGCGTGGCTTGGGCGGCGACTTCAACCTACCCGCAAAACGCAGCCACTTCTTCGCCACATACTCGAAGTAGCTCTCCGTCCGAACATAGGTGCGAGCCCTGGCATTCGCTTGCTGCTGTTCGCCCCAACACCGCGCAGCCTCTTTGACCTCGCCTTCAGAGACATCGCGCAACGTCTCCAACTTCAGCAGATCGATGACGTGCAACATCTGACCAGACACATTCCGAAGCGCGGCGCGGCTTGTCCCACGCTCCTGCAAATACTTCAGAAAAGCTAATCGCTCATCCAACAACGGAGCGTCACGGTGACGGTTGAGTGCGAACGGAAGTTCCAACAGCGTATCCAGCATAATCGGGGTCTTGAAAGTTCCCATCAACGTCTGAGCGCCGGAGAAATCCATCGTTCCTTGGGCATGGGCCGCACTTGCGAACGCAAGGGCGAAGAGGGTGGGAGACATCACACGCAGTGCGTGGGCAAATGACTGCTTCAAGGAGGGTGAAGCCTTACGGTTGAAGAGGAGTTTTGGGCGGTTTGCGGCACAGCATTGGCGGATCATTGGCTACCTCCAGCAACGGTGAATTCAGTTGCAATAGCCAGACCTTAGGGGCTGCTCGTCCTGTTCGTCCAATAACTTTCAGGTGTTGTCTTATGCGCTCAGCGCATAAGACGATCTCGCATGCTCGCGTATGTAGAGGTATCCACCCGCCTGCTCTGCCCTGAACGGACAGGCCGCGCGGATGTTAGCAGGCCAACGGCCACTTCACGCCCACGATAGCCGCCGTGAGGAAGATCTCAGAGGTCACGATTCAGGACATCTAAATACTTTGCATAGAGGAACAAGCGATCCCGTCGTCTGCCGCTGGATTCCTGAAGTATTCCGGCATCGGTCAGTCGCTGAACGGCTGCCGATGCCGTTGGAAAGCTGAGCTTCGATTCTCGGGAAGCGTGCTTGATCGAAAAGATGGGACTTGCTTGGGCGAGCTGGTAGACGAGCAGAGCTGATGCGGCGCCTCGACCGAGCTGATCGATCTTCTCTTTGTCTGCGCGGAATAGCCGGTCGATCTCGATCGCTGTGTGGACCGCTTGATTGGCAGTGTCCCGCACGCCCTGTAGAAAAAAATCCAACCATTCTTTCCAGCCATCATCCTTGCGGGATCCGTTCAGCCGGTCATAGTACAAATGACGATGTTTCTTGAAAAATAGACTGAGGTAAAGCACAGGTTCGTGCAGCACCTGCTTTTCCGTGAGCATGAACGTAAGGAGTAGCCGGCCCACCCGTCCATTGCCGTCAAGAAACGGATGGATGGTTTCGAACTGCGCATGAACGAGTCCGGCCCTTATCAGCAGTGGAAGCGAGTTCTCCTCTTGATGGAGAAACGACTCCAAATCTCCGAGGCAGTCCATGACGTACTCCGGAGGCGGAGGCACATAGGCGGCGTTCCCTGGACGCGATCCTCCGATCCAGTTCTGACTCTTGCGAAACTCGCCGGGCTGAGCGTGACTTCCGCGGCCCTTTGCCCGCAACACTTCGTGGATCTCGCGGATTAAATGGAGCGACAGCGGAAAGCCGCCGCGCAGCCGCTTGAGTCCATGATTGAGGGCTGCAACATAGTTAGACACTTCCTGCACGTCATCGAGGGGAACACCGGGAATCTCGCTATTTTCATAGAGCAGCAAGTCTGAGAGCGAGGACTGCGTGCCCTCAATCTGAGAGGACAACACAGCTTCCTTGCGGACGTAGGAGTAAAGAAAGAGATTCAAGTCCGAAAAGGCTGAAGTCATCCCGTCGAGCCGTCCCACTGCCTGATTCGCCTCGGCGAGGATGCCCTGCAAAGAGGCCAAATCGAGGGTCCGAACATTGGGGGTCAGAGGGGCTGGAACGAACGCCTGAACTCGTTCCCCGGACATGGTGGAGGTCACGTACCGACTGCGGCTGGCTGATTTACGCAGTTTGGGCATCCTTGAATAGCCTCATCGGTTATTAAAGCATAAGCACTTATCATTTAATAGTGAGTAGTGCTATTAAGGATTCCTTCCGTCTTCCGGGGACAATCTTCCTCTTTGGCTGTCCTTTTCGACTCGGCAATCGCCTGCCCGGCCGCAGCCGGGTTGGAGCGCCATGAACTGCAGAAGCCAATCATTCTCAAACGCTGAATAGAGAGCAATGCCGCAGACAATCATGAGTGACGAGCGGCCACTTTGATGAGGCGTGGATCATAGTCGAAAGGTTTTCCGGGGTTCAGAGTGATCTTGGCGAAGTCAGGATGGGCAGGATTGAGAATCCAGTTGTTGTCCGTGACGGCAAGTACCGAAGGCACAACCAGAACACACGCCTGCAGCTCTTGCGCAAAGCGATCCCCGATCGCCTGCAGGGCGTCGGGTGCTGGATAGTTGCGCCAGGTCGAAGGCAAGTCGGATGGTGCGAGCCGCAAGAGCGATACGTCGTCGGGGATGTCCGCCGTGGCAAGCATCAGAGAGGCGGGCGGTCGGTCAGCGTCAAGATGAGCCAGGTACTCGATCATGGCCAGCGAGAGATGTTCTGCGGTATAGACGACGCGGGTTCCGGGCCGCGACCATCGCCCACCGAATCGGAAGCTACCCTCACCGTCGAACGGAGTAGCAGAAAACGGCTTGCGCAACAGCCGGTGAACCGTCTTCAACTCACCCCGCCGTAGCCGATTCTGCCCAAGACGTTCTCAACCTGCCGCGCACCCAATTCCGTGTCGATGATGCTGAGGGGAGCCACGCCGCCCAACACAAGGTTGGGCCGCTTTAGCCAATCGAGTGCAAGCTGGTGGTCGCCGAGGAAGTAGCCGGCAAGCGAGACGAGACGTGCGAGCCGGTAAAGGCGATCTGACTCGTAGCGCGCTAATCGCCCCTGGCTTTTGCGCCGCTGCAGGCTCCGCAGCGAAAGATCAAGCGTGGAAGCAATCTCCTGGAGGGAGAAGCCGGAGGACTTCAACAGTCCCTCAACGGCAGAGTGCGGGAAGCCTTCGCGGATCGCTGCGCTCATATCCTCATCCGACTGCACATCTCGCCCGATGGCAAGATGCCCACCTAGTTCACTCACGACGGCGCTGAGCTCATTTACCATTATGTCGTCTAGCATAGCGACATTTGGCGCAGGGCGCAAACTCATTCCCAGTACGCCCGATGATCAGTGTTGAACTCCTGCGACCATTGGGCACATATTGCTAAACAGGTTCACTCCCACTCACTCCCAATGAAACGCGTTGAAATCTTGCGACCTTTGGGCAAAATGTCACCAGCAAAATTCACTCCCGATGCGCTCCCAATAGCCTGTCCGATGCGTACTTTTGACTCCCGATGCGTCGCCATTAGTGCCGTAGAGTCAACAACTTACGCATGTTAGACTTCGCTCATAACCCAAAGGTCGTAGGTTCAAATCCTACCCCCGCAACCAAAGAATCAATAAGTTACAGACGCCGATTTCCCAAACAAGTCCCCGTTATCCCCCAATCGGAAATGGCCCCTCCTGACAGTCCTTCATCATTGAAGGACTGTGGTGTTTAAATCCTCCTTTCTTCCGTGCAATGTTTCGCCAAAGACCAGCCCAACAACTTGGCTGTTCGCTTTGCGCTTCGAGTCTGTCATCGCCCTTCCGTAGACGTTCATCGTCGTCTGGATAGAGGCGTGACGCATCAACTCCTGTTGCACCTTCATAGGAGCGCCCGTCTCGTCGAGCCACGAACGGTAGGTGTGACGGAAGGTATGCCACCCGATCCCGTCGGGAAGACCGATGAGTTCGGCGACCCTGCGAAGCTGGCGCTTCTTGAGGCTCTCCTGGTGGTACGGCTTCCCTGTCTGCGGATTGGCGAACACCCAGTCCCCATCCTTGGAAAACGTACTGAAGCTCCGCCACCGAAGCAGCAGTTCTTCAAGACGCGGGTCGAGCGGAACATAGTCTTTCGAGTATTCCGTCTTGGCCTCGTCTATCCGCCCACCCACTGAGCTGCGCTGAACCATAAAGGTGTGATCTTCAAAATTGAAGTCACCCCACTGCAGGCCGAGGATTTCGCTGATGCGAAGTCCCGTGCATTGCGCCACCATCACCATCGTGCGGTACGGCTCCGCGAGATGCTTGAGCATCTCGAAGAACTGAGCCACTTCGAGGATTTGGGGCCGCTTCAGTCGCTTGCTTGCGTTCTTGACGCGCACCAGCGTGACAGGGTTCTTTCCAATTTCAATGATTCCCCATCGCTCCGCACACTTCAAGACCAGGTGCATCAGGCTCCATATATGAACCTTCGACTTTGGAGCGAGCGGCAGATCGCGCAGCCACAGCTCCATCGCCATCGGTTTCATCTTGTTTACGGGTTGTTCGTTCCAGCGCGGTCGAATGTGCTTCCGAATGTTCGACAGATGCGAACTCCGGGTGGAGTATCGCTCTGGCAACTCATGCTCGATGTATTTATCGAGCAGAGCCCCGAACGTCGGAGCTTCCATTTCAGCGCGTGGAGCTTCCTCGTTGAGCTGCATGAGAAGCGTTTGCGTTGCCTTACGTGCTTCGGCCTCGGTCCGATACAGAGCTTGTTCTCCAAGGATCATGCTCCGTCGTACCCGCTTGCCTTCCGGGTTGGTCTCGTAATAACGAAACTCCCACACGTCAGAACCTCGCTCGCGCTTCCGTAGCCGCAGACTGCCATATTGAAACCGTGTCCGAACAAACATGGATTACCTCCTGTTAGTTGCGGGCACGAGTGGTACTTAAAGCGTACCGCTCGGCAGTGTCGGAGTCGAGTGTGGAAACGAAGCCATCATTCCGGCCCTCAAGGTCTGAACGGTGAAATCGCCAGAGCTTGCCGACACGGTACCCGATGACGCGACCGTGTCGGGCCAGACGTTGAAGGGTCTTGGGGTGAATGCGAAGGATAGCGGCGGCTTGATCGCTATCCAGGAACGGCTCCGTTGAAAACTTGAAATCGGACATGGCTCGTTCGCCTCCTGAACACACGATCAAACTGTGCGGAAGATTTGTCCAGATGCTCACGAAGCCCTTTGGGAAGAGGTCTTTCGGACTCTGAGGCCTTTATTGTCGTTACAGTGTCTTCTAAGGAATTATTGGGAACGCTTGGGACTTGATTCGCCTGTGGAAAACTAGCTAAAAATAGTTTGGAAGCAGTCCTGATCGTATTGAGCTAGGCATAGAAGCGATAGCTAGCTGATGGATACAATGCTGGAAACCAGCGCTCGACAACTGGCAGCGGAAATCCGAGTCGCAGACGCGCCACATGACTTGGGGAAACGAGCAGCCCCGCATCTAGCAGCTTCGATACGACCGTCCGCGCCATCCGCTCCTTGTATCCCGTAAGCGAGGGAGCCAGCCCGCGCTCAAACTCACCGGCGAGGAGAGCCTCACGCAGTAGTGGGAAGCTGCCCTTGGGAAGACGACCCGCGCGCGTCTCGTCTTCGACGTAGATTTCCATGCGACGGAGCAACTCAGAAGGCTGAAGGATCGTGCTCATATACGAAACCTGATCGTTCGACACACGCAGGAAGAATTCGCAAAAGCTATCAAGAGCCGCCTGCGAAAGATTCCCCCGACCATCCAGATCGCCACGACGTGAAGCATCCGCAGCCATCAGCAAGGATTTGTAATCACCCACATTCCGCGCAAGACCCCGCGCCACAGACCAGAGGCTATTGCCAACTCCGAGTCGACGCAACAGAGCGTGCGACATCAATCGCGCCACGCGACCGTTGCCGTCGTAGAAAGGATGTATCCAGAGGAAGCGATGATGTGCAGCCGCTACGGCGGTCACCTGGCGCACCTTGGATAAACTCTGTGGGCTGTAGACCTGCTCGAAACGCTTAAGAAACCCAGGGAGCGCGGCAGCCGGTGGCGGCAGGTGCAGACCGACAACGACTTCCCCGTCGCGTAGCGCCCCAGGCGTAAGCCGTATGCGGCGTTTTGTCTCGGGATCCTCGACCCATAGTAGCTCATCCGGCAGACGACGGCAGAACTCGCGGTGCAGCCAAATGGCGTATGCCGATGAAGCCGGAAAGTCTTTCGGATCGTCGCCTTCGTCGATTGCCTTCTGGACTTCGATGTGCGCGACCGCTTCGAGCTGCAAGGCTCTTTTGCGAGGTTCAGTTGAGTAGTCTTTATGCAATGCGCGGTCGATGTCACGCGGATGCGTATCGTGACCCTCTATGAGGTTTGAGTAGTAGCAGTTCATCGAACGGACCAGGTTGCCGACTGACTCAGTAACGATGGGATGAATCTGACCTGCAAGTGCATTGGCGCTGGAGATGAGGTCGAAAGCAATATCTTCCAGTGCTCTGCCTCCGTCCGATGGAAGCATTGGCTCCATCCAGGAAGGTGTCGGCATAGGCGCTTTTTTTGCCGGTTTCATATCCATCACAAAGTATACACCTGTAACAATTTAGACGGTACATTGCGGATTATATTGCCGGTATTAGTGCCGGTTGGCAGGAGCAAATTCCGCGCATGAACTGGGGCTAAAATCCCAGTCCTATACCTTGCTCAAACCCCATATCGCGCGGAGGCTTGAGCGTTTCGGTGACCTGTTTCGGGTTCATTTCTGCACTGTGCTCAAGCGGCTGCTTCGTCTGTGAAATCACGTTTGCAGCTCTATCGCAGACGGACGTGCCATCGAGACACCCAACGATTGACCAAGGCGTTCTACATCTGAAGTGACGATTGCAATCCCCTCACGGCCACGCGACGCAGCGACGTAAAACAGCTCCTGCTTCATAACGTCAGCAGAGATGATGACCTGATCGACTGTCTTACCTTGGCTGCGATGTGCCGTGACGGCGTAACCATGCGTGAACTCGCGATAGTTCGCCGGCACGCTCCGCCCGTCTTCCAGATTGATAATCCCTCGCTCGACACTCCGCACGGTCGTGAGCTCACCGTTCGTTGCCCGGAATCCTGGCTCTTTGCGATTGCCCATCATCAGGAGTTTGTCCCCGGCAGCGACTTCAATCTCCGTGCGCTCATGCACGGAGAACGATCTTGCCTGTGTGAGACTGACGGACTTATCTTCACCACGCTCGTTCATCGTGTGGATGCTGGAATCCGAAACGCCAGTGACCGTCAACGCCTCATGCTTCTCTATACCGCGTGAGGCACGATGAAACACTAGCACCTGATCGGGTTGATAGTTGGAGATGTCCTTCTTCTGCGCTTCCGTCCACTGCAACGGAATATGTCGCTGGAGAGTTTCACCATCACCCAATACAGACCTCTGCTTCAGATCTTCGCGGATCGCCTGCGTGACGCGCCCAATCTCTTCATGTGTGGGCGCAACGACGAGCACCTTGCGACCAGGCTCTGCAGTCATCTCTCGATACACATCGGCCACTGCCTTCGCTCGCTCCGTGTAGGGCACCTCACGAAGGGCTCCCAAGTCTTGGAGCTTGGCAAAGCCTTGATCGGGCGATTGCCGGAAGGTTTCAATAGCCTCTCGATACTCGGGGTTCGATTGGCGCTGGATGCCGGTCAGGGAAACACTCGTCATCCGCGACTCACGCTCCAGGATTCGCAAAGCGTCAGAGGACTCGACACTCTGTATCTGGCGCGTGTCCCCGGAGAACAGAATCCGCGCATCCTCGCTACGGGCCAGATCGAGCAGCCCTTCCATTTGCCGCCCTGAGACCATACCTGCCTCGTCTACGATCAGCACATTTCCCCGAAGACGCTCCGGTGCGGTTTGATCTTCCAGTAAACGAGAGATCGTCATCGACGATCCAAAGCCAACCTTCTGCAGTTCCTCGACAGCACTCCGCGTTGGAGCTACAGCCAAGACCTCATGCCCCGCCGCGTGCAAGCCGCGATCGATCTCCTGCAACGTAGCGGTCTTCCCGGTCCCTGCCGCACCGCGCAAATTGACTGCAAAATCTTGGGACGCAAGTATCGTCTCTACGGCGTGACGTTGTTCTAACCGGAGACTCGCCTTCGGCTCAAAGTGATCGTTGCCACCCAGAGCCGGGTAACGATGGATGCCGTGATCGACGACCGCCACCATGCTCCGCTCGCGTTCAAGACTTGTTTGGGTCGCTACATTGCCGCCAACCTGAAGGAGTTTGCTCTGAGCTACCTCAAACTCGTAGCTTCCGCGCAACTCCGCGAGATCGAGCTTGCCCCTGCCATGACGAAGGGCCTCCGTCATCAATTCGTGATCCTTGGAGACAGTCTTCCGCTCGAATAGGTGTTCTTCAGCATGTTGCAGAGATTGGACGGCTGGAGCTATCTCAGGAACGAATGTTTGACTACGCCCGATAGACTGCTCACGAAGATCAAGCAGGTTTCTGTACTCCAGTGGGGAGATACGATCTAACTGTAAGCGATGAACCTCCGCTGAGCTGATCTCATGCAATTTGTCTGGCCGGGACTCCCGCACCAGCACAGCGATCTCGTTGTCCGTTGGTTGCCGCCCATGCTCCGCTGCAAACTGCCGAATGGACTCGTCCCGTTGGTCGCTGCGCTGTGAGTACCGCTCCAGTACGTCTCTTGAAATGCCTTTGATCTCGAATCCGTTATCGACTCCCTTTGCGTTCCGCTGACTCTCAATCTCATATCCAAGCCCACGCACCTCCTTCGCCAGTTCATTCCGATAAACCTCCGTGATGTAGGCACGGCGCTCATACATTCCCGAGGCCTGGAGTGCCTTCCATCTCCCCTCTACCCCGTCATAGCTGAGATTCGCGGCGACCGCGTGCGTATGGAGTTGCGGATCAAGCTGGCGGCTGCTGTCGTGTGTGTACGCCGCGACTACTAGATTTCCCGTCTGACGATCATGGTTCGCGCCATCCAAACGCACTCTTGCTCCGGCATACCGCTCCGCTTCCTGCAACGCCACAGCGACGGCGCGGCGATGCGCTTCTAGCAGCCTGTCGTCTCCGCCCACCAAAGCCTGTACCGAGACAGACTTCGGAGCCGAAAAGGTCAGGTCGTATAGAGATCGCGCCTTGCTCTCCACCTCTCCATCAGTTGCAAGCCGGTCCGCACTGTGGCGCGGACGCAGAAACTCGCCTGTCTCTGGATGCAGCCCCTCACGGACGGCTTCGAACTGCTGGTGCGTGACCGCGCCATTCAGCCCTAGCAGTTCCGCTCCCCGACCATGCCACTCACCCTGCACTGTGCGATTTTGATCGAAGTAGTCGCTGTGCTCCAGATGCTTTTGTGCATAGCCAGCGCCGCCGGTCAGTGCCCGAATCGTCAACATAGAGCGACGCTACGGCTGTTCGAAATTGGAATGCAAGCTCTGTGCAACTTCCGCGCAGGTCCTCGGTTTGAGCCTGACAGATTTCTGAGTGCGCACTCGTCCTGCCGCTATTCAAGGTTCGGACTGTAACCTTGAATAGCCCGAACCCTTATTAAGGGTTCGTACCCCGGATACGTGGCACAGTAAAACGGTTCGACCAGGCTGACCCCAAGGCGACATTCATAAAGCGCGGCGAATATGCCTTTTCAAATGAAGGCGTTGCGACTTATTCCTGTGGGGAATAACGAAGTGCGCAAAAGTCATTGGACAGAATTCCAACGTTCGATGAAGCTAGAGATGAGGGATTTGCTCGAATGGGCCCTCCCATCACGGGAGATTCGCAATGGACTTCGGAAAGAAACCACCTGCTAGGGTCTCGACAACCGATGAACAGCGTTTTGAACCGCTGATCGACACGGAGCAAGCCGCAGCACTCCTCAGGATTCACCCCAAGACCCTCCAGCGCATGGCGCGAAGGGGTGAAGTGAGAGGCTACCAGCTCGGCAAGCTCTGGCGGTTTCGTGCCTCCGATCTCGTCAAATGCGCCTCCGCCGAAGTTGCGTCCTAAGTTGAGTGAATGAATCTCCCGAGCCTCGCAAATCGCCAGACATTGTCTGGTGGATTGCTTAGCCAGAAATTTTCCAGACACTGTCTGAAAAATCTTTGTTGTCCTCCGACATTGGCCAGACTGCGTCTGGCCAATCCAAGGAGGACTGAATTTCGCAGACATTGTCTGCAAAATGGCTCGTCATCCGTCGCTTTACTGTATGAGCGACATCGAGTGCGGCGACAGACACCCATCCACCAAGTCCCAGACAGCGTCTGGGATTTTTACATCCCGAGCAATTCGTCAGACGCAGACTGACGAATGCGATGCCCCGCGAGCGGCGATTGGTGCCCCGGCAGGGCGAACACGGTAAGATTCGGTATGAATCTTTCCTCTTTCATCTGGTCAGTGGCGGACTTGCTGCGTGGCAAGTACAAGCCCCACGAGTACGGCCAAGTGATTCTGCCGTTTACGGTTCTGCGCAGGATGGACTGTGTCCTGGAGCCGACGAAGCAAGCTGTTCTGAAGGAGGCTGCAAAGCGTGATGTCTCTGGGGATGGCGTCAATCACTATCTGACTCGGGCGTCCGGCAACACCTTCTACAACACTTCGCCGATGGACCTGAAGGCCATCGTTGGCGACCAGGATAACGTCGCGATGAACCTTGCGGCGTATCTCCATGGCTTCTCGCCCAACGTCAAAGACATCTTCTCCCGCTTCAAGCTGGAGGCGCAGATCGACCGGCTTGCCAACGCCGACCTGCTCTACCTTGTCACTGAAAAGTTCAGCAAGATCGACCTGCACCCGGACAAAGTCAGCAATGCGGACATGGGCACGATCTTCGAGGAACTGATCCGCAAGTTCGCGGAACTCTCCAATGAAACCGCTGGTGAGCACTTCACTCCCCGCGAGGTCATTCGACTCATGGTCAACCTGATCTTCTCCGAGGATGACGATGTTCTTTCCAAACCGGGCGTGGTCAGGACGATTTATGACCCGACAGCCGGCACGGGCGGAATGCTCTCTGTGGCAGGCGAATGGGTGCATGAGCACAACCCGAAGGCGCGGCTGACGGTATCCGGCCAGGAGTTGAATGATGAGTCCTATGCCATATGTAAAGCCGACATGCTCATCAAGGGGCAGGACGTAGCGAACATCAAGCCAGGGGACACGCTCGCAAACGACGGCCACGCGCATCAGGTGTTCGACTACATGCTTTCCAATCCGCCTTTCGGCGTGGAGTGGAAGCAGTCAGAGAAGGCCGTCCGCAAAGAATACGAAGAACAAGGCTTCAATGGACGCTTCGGTCCCGGTTTGCCCCGTATTTCCGATGGTTCGCTTCTGTTCATGCTCCATCTGGTGAAGAAGATGCGCCCGCTGGCAGACGGTGGAGCGCGGTTCTGTATCGTCCAGAATGGTTCGCCGCTGTTTACAGGCGGGGCCGGATCGGGTGAGAGCAACATCCGGCAGTATCTTTTGGAGAGTGACCTCGTAGAGGCCATCGTCGCGTTGCCGACGGAGATGTTCTACAACACCGGCATCTCGACATACCTGTGGGTCGTGACGAACCATAAGCTGCCGCATCGCAAGGGCAAGCTGCAGTTGATCGACGCCTCTGGTTTCTGGCAGCGGATGCGGAAGAGCCTGGGCGACAAGCGTAAGGAGCTTAGCCCGGAGCACATCGATGAGATCACACGTATTTTTTGCGAGTTCAAGGAGGTTCGGCGCGACGGTGTGCCGATCTCGCTCATCTTCCCGAACGAAAGTTTTGGCTATCGGACGATCACAGTGGAGCGCCCCTTGCGCGACGCTGAGGGCAAGGTTGTCCTTGGCACTAAGGGCAAGATGAAGGGAAAGCCGATGCCCGATGCCGACCTCCGCGACACCGAGAATGTTCCGCTCAGTGAGGATGTTGAAGTTTACTTCGAGCGCGAGGTGTTGCCTCATGCGCCGGATGCTTGGATCGACCATGAAAAGACGAAGGTCGGGTATGAGATTCCGTTCAACCGTCACTTCTACGTCTTCAAGCCGCCACGGGAGCTTGCGGAGATAGACGCCGACCTCAAGGTCGTCACCGACCGTATCCTGACGATGATTGCGGGGTTGAGCGCATGACGACAAAGCCGAAACGGCAGAAGTCTGCGTTGGCTGTGCCGCAGCCCGATCCAGACGGGTTCTCCGAGATCGTTGCATTGATTGCTACGTCTCAGCAAGACGCCTACCGCGCCGTAAACACTGCGCTCATCGACCTCTACTGGCAGGTGGGCGAGTACATTAGCCGCAAGATTGAAGCCGCCGAGTGGGGCTCTGGGACGGTCGAGAATCTAGCCCGGTTCATCGCCCGTTCGCATCCAGGGCTGCGGGGCTTTTCTCGTCCCAACCTATTCAGAATGAAGCAGTTTTACGAGGCGTACCGGGATGAAGCAATTGTCTCGGCACTGCTGAGACAATTGCCCTGGACCCACCACCTCATCATCCTCGGCCAGAGCAAACGGCCCGAAGAGCGCGAGTTCTATGTCCGGATGGCAGCGAAGGAACGCTGGTCAAGCCGCCAGTTGGAGCGCCAGTTCAACGCAGCTCTGTTTGAGCGCGTGGTGCTGTCTCCGCCAAAAGTCTCGGCAGCGGTGAGAAAAATGCACCCAGAGGCAGTCGATGTTTTTAGGGACGCCTATAACGTCGAGTTCCTCGGCTTGCCGCGAGAACACACCGAGAACGACCTTCACCGCGCAGTGCTTAACCGAATGAAGGATTTCCTACTGGAGCTTGGCCGGGATTTCTGCTTCATCGGCTCGGAGTTTCCCGTGCAGGTGGGGACAAGGGACTTTGCGCTAGACCTCCTCTTCTTCCATCGTGGCCTCAACTGCCTGGTCGCCTTTGAACTGAAGGTGCAACGGTTCGAGCCTGAACATCTCGGCAAGCTGACCTTCTATCTGGAAGCGCTGGATCGCGACGTGCGTAAGGCACATGAACAGCCTTCCATCGGCGTGCTGCTCTGTGCCAGCAAAGAGGACAAGGTGGTGGAATATGCACTGAGCCGCACGTTGTCTCCTGCGCTCATCGCGGAGTACCAAACCGCCCTTCCCGATAAGAAGCTACTTCAGGCCAAGCTCCAGGAGTTTTACATCCAAGACTCGCGGGAAGGTGAGGCTGAATGAGCTTTCCGCGATACGAGCGTTACAAAGACAGTGGGGTGGAGTGGTTGGGTGAGGTGCCCGAGCACTGGCAGGTTAGGAGTTTTCGTCATTCCGCTCGAATCAAGAATGGGACTGACTTCAAACACATCGAAGTTGAAGATGGCGGGTACCAGTTGTGGGTAGCGGCGGCCCGTTCGCCCGTGTCAGTCAATTTATGTACGACAAGCCTTCAGTCCTTCTGGGACGTAAGGGCACCATCGACAAACCGCTCTATATGGATACTCCCTTCTGGGCTGTAGATACGATGTACTACACCGAAATTGCTGCGGATTCTGTTCCGAAATACGTCTTCAATTACTCGAAGTGCATACCGTTCGACCTCTTCACCTATGGTTCCGCGTTGCCGTCAATGACTCAAACGACTCTTCATGCTTTGGGTATGCCAGTGCCCAACTTGCAAGATCAAGCCAAAATTGCATTGTTCCTTGATAACGAGACATCGAAGATTGATGTACTCATCGAGGAACAGCGGCGGTTGATAAATTTGCTGAAGGAGAAGCGTCAGGCCGTCATTTCGCACGCCGTCACCAAGGGCCTCAACCCCGATGCCCTCAAGACTCCCTCTCATGTCGAGGAGATGGGAGAAATCCCTTCGAACTGGAAGATTCTGCGAGTAAGGCATGTGAGTGTATTTACGACTAGCGGACCCCGTGGATGGTCAGAACGCATCAGCGAGTTCGGTCGCCTCTTCGTTCAAAGTGGCGACCTTGGTGAATCGCTCCAAATTGACTTTTACAATTGCAAACGCGTGAACGTTGAAGATGGAGCTGAATCAGCTCGGACCTTGCTGGCTAATGGTGACATCGTTGTCTGTATTACGGGTGCAAAGACTGGGAACGTAGCTGTCTGTGAAGGCTTGGACGAGCCTGCATTTGTGAATCAGCACTTATGCTTGATCCGAAACAACAGCAGCATTTTGCCGCGCTTTCTGGGGCTACTGTTGAAAAGTACAATTGGTCAAACTTATTTTGAGAAATCTCAATATGGAATGAAACAAGGTTTGAGCTTGGAGGATGTTAGACAAGCTCCTGTGCTCCTTCCGCCGATCTCGGAGCAACGGGAGATACTAAGCTTTTTAGATTCAGAAGCCACAAAGTTCGATGAACTCTATGGATCTGCCGAGACGGCTATTCGCCTGCTTCAGCAACGCCGAAGCGCCCTCATCTCCGCCGCCGTCACCGGTAAGATCGACGTGCGCGACTACACCCCGAAAGAGGCCGCATGAGCCTGCACAAAGAGATTCACTTCGAGGTCGAGATCGCCGAACACCTCGGGCAGTGTGGTTGGGTCTATGAAGAGGGCGTCTCCGCCCAGTACGACCGGGTGCGGGCGCTATTCCCCGAGGACGTGATCGCGTGGGTGCAGGAGTCGCAGCCGGAGGCGTGGCAGGCATTGGCGAAGGGACACGGACTTGGAGCCGACACCCGCCTACTCGACCAGCTCCGGCAGAACCTGGACACACGAGGAACACTTGATGTACTCCGGAACGGCATCGAGCTATTCCCCGTGAAGAGCAAGATTGCGCTGGCGCAGTTTCGTCCTGCATCCGGCATCAATACCGCGATCACCACCCGATACGCGGCCAACCGCTTGCGCGTCGTCCGTCAGGTGCGCTACTCCGAGGGTAACGAGAACTGCCTTGACCTCGTCTTCTTTCTGAATGGATTGCCCGTCGCCACGGTGGAGTTGAAATCGGACTTTACCCAGAGCGTGAAGGACGCGGTAGACCAGTACCGTTTCGACCGGCATCCGCAACCAAAAGGCCAGAAGGCCGAACCGCTGTTGAGCTTCCCCGGTGGTGCGCTGGTTCACTTCGCCGTATCGAACTCCGAAGCGCAGATGACGACTCGGCTTGCAGGGCCAGCGACTCGCTTCCTGCCATTCAATAAGGGAGACAACGGCGGGGCCGGCAATCCGCCATCGCCGTCAGGCCATCGAACCAGCTATCTGTGGGAAGAGGTCTGGGAGCGGGAGAGCTTTCTCGACATTCTTGGCCGCTACCTCGTCACCGAGAAAGACGACAAGAAAAAGCTGACGCGGTATCTGTTCCCGCGATACCACCAGCTTGACGCGACACGGAAGCTGCTGAATGCCGTAAAGGCGGAAGGTGCGGGAGGCAAGTATCTTATCCAGCATTCGGCAGGTTCGGGCAAGACGAACTCGATTGCATGGACGGCGCATTTCTTCGCAGACCTCCATGATGCCGAGCACAAGAAGGTCTTCGACTCGGTAATCGTGGTGAGCGACCGCAATGTGATCGACCAGCAGTTGCAGGACGCCATCTTCGACTTCCAGCGCACGACAGGCGTTGTGACCAGCATCAAGGGCGTCAGCGGCAGCAAGAGCAAGGAACTTGCGGAGGCGCTCTCCGGTGATAAGAAGATCGTCGTTTGCACGATTCAGACTTTCCCGTTCGCCCTGGAGAAGGTTCGTGAGCTTGCAGCGTCGGAAGGCAAACGTTTTGCTGTGATCGCCGACGAGGCGCATAGTTCGCAGACAGGCGAAGCAGCCGCGAAGTTGAAACAGGTGCTCAGCGCCGAAGAGTGGCAGGAGATCGAGGACGGCGGTGAGGTGGGCTTCGATGACGTGCTAAGGGCGCAGATGACGGCTCGCACCGCCGACACGGGCATCACCTACGTCGCGTTCACGGCGACACCGAAGGCAAAGACTTTGGAGTTGTTTGGCCGCAGGCCAGAGCCAGATCAGCCCGCAGGGCCGACGAACGTGCCCGAGGCATTCCATGTCTACAGCATGAGGCAAGCCATTGAGGAGGGTTTCATCCTCGATGTGTTGGAGAACTACACGACCTACAAGTTCGCCTTCAGGCTGGCGCATGACGGCAAGGAGTACGACGAGACGGAAGTCGAACGCGCCACGGCGATGAAAGGCATATGCGTTGGGTGCGGCTGCATCCGTACAACATCTCGCAGAAGGTGCAGGTAGTGGTCGAGCACTACCTTGAGAATGTCCAACCGCTGCTTGCAGGTCATGCTAAGGCAATGATCGTTGTCGGCAGTCGGCTAGAGGCGGTGCGCTGGCAGCTCGCCATGCAGAAGTACATCCAGTCGCGTGGCTATCGTTTGAGCGCGTTGGTCGCGTTCTCCGGTGAGGTAAACGATAAGGCGTCTGGCGAAGACCCGTTCACCGAGAACAGCCAAGTGCTGAATCCGAATCTGCGTGGGCGCGATATACGCGAGGCCTTCAAGACGGACGAGTATCAAATCCTGCTTGTAGCGAACAAGTTCCAGACCGGCTTTGACCAGCCACTGCTCTGCGGGATGTACGTCGATAAGCGGCTCGGCGGGATACAGGCAGTGCAGACGCTATCGCGCTTGAACCGGGCATACTCTGGCACGTTCGGCACTAAGGACACGACGTTTGTCCTGGACTTCGTGAATGAGGCCGAGGAAGTGTTGGAGGCCTTCCGCACGTACTACACCACCGCCACATTGGAAGATGTGACCGACCCCAACCTCGTCTACAACCTGCGTGCCAAGCTGGATGCCGCCGGGCACTATGACGAGTTCGAGGTAGACCGGGTGGCGACCGTTGAGTTGAATCCGCAGTCGAAGCAGGGCGATTTAGTGCGCGCTCTGGAGCCCGTGGCCGATAGGCTGGTGCGCCAGTTCAAGGCAGCTCATGAGCGTTGGAAGGTCGCGAAGGTGGAATCTGATGAAAGTGCAGTCCAAGATGCTCACGCTGAGATGGAAACGCTGATGCTCTTCAAGCGTGACATGGGCAGCTTCGGTCATGCCTATACCTTCCTGTCACAGATATTCGACTACGGCAATACAGGGTTGGAGAAGCGAGCCATCTTTTACAAACGTCTAACGCCACTGTTGGAGTTTGGCCGCGAGCGGGACGGAGTCGATCTATCGCAGGTGGTGCTCACGCACCACATCCTGCGTGACCGCGGAAACCGCGCTTTGCCTCTTGGCGATGGGGACTCGCCGACGTTGAAGCCACTGACCGACGCAGGCTCCGGCTCGGTACAGGAGAAGGAAAAGGCACGTCTCGGCGAGATTATCGCAAAGGTCAATGACCTCTTCGGAGCCGATACCACCGAAGGCGACAAGCTCGTCTATGTGAACGATGTGCTCAAGGGCAAGTTGATGGAGTCCGATACATTGAGGCAACAAGCGGTGAGCAACAGCAAGGAGCAGTTCGCCAGTTCACCCGATCTGAATCACGAGCTTATCAACGCCATCATGGACGCGTCTTCGGCGCTGTCCTCTCTGAGCAAGCAGGCGCTGGAGTCTGAGCACATCCGTAGCGGGCTTAAGGAAGTTCTTCTAGGACCAGCACAGCTCTATGAGGCTTTACGAGCACGAGATTCGGCAGTCGTTACAGAGTAAGCTCGCTGTCAGACGACCAGCTAAGGTGTGAGCCTTAGTAGGCAAGCATCTGCTACGTTTGAGAATGCTGAATCCGAAACCGTCTCAAACTTAAACGGCAATATAAGTGACTGTGTGACCTTGCTCCTCCAGCTCCTTGCAAGTTCTAGAAAGTCCACACTTGGCGAAGAAAGGGAGTTCATCTGCTTTTTTCCCAAGGGATACCATGCAAAAGGTCCAATCACCATTTCTGGGGCGTGTCTGAAGCCAATCCGTATCAAAATTGGGATAGTGAGTTGCAAACAGTTTGACGAGTTTCTGCCTATAAGCACCATCAGCGCTGAACAGCAACTGTGCCGTTCGTCGTACCTGTTCGGTCAGGTGGCTCATTCCACTCGACTTCGAAACGATTTTCGCAAACATCAGAGTCTTTGTTTTCGGGTCTAGCATGTCGCAAAATTCGAGTTGGGATCGGCCACCGCCGAAGAAAATGTTCCTGGCATCACAGTTCAGAAATCCATGAGTTCCTGAGCACGCTTTGTTGTACTCCCCTTCGGAATCGGCTCTGTTCCAAGCAGTTAGAGTGAATGGCGCAGGCGATACCCTAGCGATGGAGTCAGTGACGTTCTTTACGAAATCTATAGAAACTTCG
This sequence comes from Edaphobacter sp., assembly GCA_965277265.1. Taxonomy (GTDB): domain Bacteria; phylum Acidobacteriota; class Terriglobia; order Terriglobales; family Acidobacteriaceae; genus Edaphobacter. The sequence continues at coordinate 1,591,971 of CBDICF010000003.1, read as the reverse complement.
TACCAAGCGCCGGAAGACAGAACGTAAACCCGCGTCCCGTCTGAGTATTCGTAACCGAAGCAATCAAAGACTGAGACATCTCGTGGCGTTCCACCGGAGTCATCGAATGCATGGACACGGGACTGCTTTGCCACTTCTAAGGTTGGTTCGAGGCCACTCCGCGCAAGGCTATTGACCCAACCCTCCATTGTTAGGTAAGGAGATGATGCAGAAGTTTTACCGAGTCTTCCGTAGACAGAAGAATCCGCTATAAACATCTCTCCTTTCCTCTGGGAGGGAGTGAACATTGCAATTTTGCTTCTTGCATTTACGTCGCTCAGATCAATCCCGAGCTGTTCCTCCAAAAGATAGATGATCTCTTCATCCTTCAATGGACTGATGTTGTCCATCTCTGGCCAGTCCTTTTTGTAATCAGCGCTTCCAAACCGATCTAAAGCGATATCAAAGATATTCGTCAAGGCCGAAATAGGAAGGTTGACTTTCAGGCTCGTACTGCCTCTGATTGTTTTTCCCAGCGAAGGACTGATACTTGGAACACCTTCCAATACAGCGACCAAGTCACGGTCGAAATCAACCCCGAATTCTTCAACAGAAGATGCGCGTGGCGCTCTCTCACTAGCGAGATGCCATTTTGCGAACACCTGCTCTGCTCGGATTTCCACGAGCTCTTTTCGTGGAATGACGTTTAGGGCGACCCGAAGTCCAAAATCTCGCTCAAGCCAGACATCATCAAGCTTTTGCCAAGCATGACCAAACGTCACAACAAATGTTCTTCCGGAGTGACGAATAACAAGCAATCCCCCTGGAGCCTTTGCTTCCATATCCATTCCGATTGGCTGTCCAAGCAACGATCCCACAGGTGCTACCCAAACTGGAGCTGCATCATTAGCTGCAGGGAGAGGTATGAAAAAACCTTCAAGTGGCTCAGCCACAGGAATCGCCAACTCGCGAAGGGGAGCAATCAACTCATCCTCAAAAGCACCAAGCTTCTTATCTTTTAGAAGAAAGATTGTGAGGCCTATCTTCCTGTCAGACATCGCTAAGAGCCTCCTTCGGCTAAGCAGAGTTGAGGCATGGAGCTATCGAGTTGCGGGAAAGTGGTCGGCCAAACTGCGTACCACTTTACATCAGTCGTATGGGCATATAACGTCGCAAACCCCATGGAGCAGCCTTATCTCCTCTCTCCTTCTGCAATACGTAAACAACTTATGCGCTTTACGCGCGCGAATGAGGAAGCCAAACCTTCCTAAGGGCGCTGCCCTCGCGCGGCGCAAGGGTTTCCCCAATCTTCCGCGCTTCGCTTGTGCAGACCTCCGCTGCGCTCCGCCCTTTCCGTTCCGCCTTCGGCTCCCTCTCCAAGGGTGGGGAGACCCCTCCCTTGCACCTTGCTACCCCGCCTTCGCCAGGTGGCGTTCGGCATGTAGGTACATGCCACGCATGGCATGAAAAGCAACGACAACAGCCCAAGGAGAGAACACCCATGAACACCGCCACCATCGCCGCCCCGTCCAACGTCACCCCCTTCGCTCAAAACCTCAAAATGCAGCAACAAAAACAACAGACGACCAAAGAGGCAATCGCCGCCAATGTCCAAGCTCTTATAGAGCAACTGGAGCAGGGCCACTCAGAGGGATTGACTGCCTACCTCACCGCTATGGGAAGGTTTCACAATTACTCATTTGGGAACATCCTTGAGATCGCCCGCCAGCGGCCAAACGCAACCCGCGTTGCTGGACTGTATGCGTGGAATCAGCTTGGCCGCAAGGTGAAGAAAGGAGAGCGCGGCATCCGCATCCTTGCCCCTGTCATCGGAGTTCGCCCTAAAAAGGATGCCGAGGCAGAAAAGGACATCCGCACCCAGAATCAAGCCGTGCTGGTTGGGTTCCGTTCCGCCTACGTCTTCGATGTCTCCCAGACCGAAGGCAAAGAGCTTCCCGAGTTGTCAGAACGTGTGACCGGCAATGTCGGAGAGTACCGCGAGTGGTTGCTAGACTTCATTGCTGCCCAGGGCATCCGGGTTGAGTTCAAAGAGAGCATCGCGCCAGCGTTGGGGATGAGCTACGGCGGCAGAATCGCCGTCCTTCCCGGTCAGGGTGCAGCCGAGGAGTTCAGCACGCTTGTCCATGAACTCGCCCACGAGATGCTGCATAAGGCCGAGCGGCGCACAGCAACTACTAAGACCGTGCGCGAGACAGAGGCCGAGGCCATCTCGTTTGTGGTGGGAAAGACCATTGGCCTCACCACAGGCAGGGCATCCGCCGATTATGTTGTCTTCGCAGTTATGTGACGTTCGGCGTGTTCTACCCTGTGAACACTGGGGATTTGCGTTGCCGAACGTCACATAAGCTGGGCTAGAGTTGAGCGAGGAAGGTGAGCAGGTCGGGGTTATCCCGCCAGCGTTTCCTTCCAGTCATCTGCTTCTGTTCGCACATTCCGAGTGCCTTTGCTTTCATATCGAGGTCGGTCTCGGCGTATACGTTGGTGGTGTCGAGCGAGACGTGCCCGAGCCACGCGCGGATGGTATTGATGTCCACGCCGGCGCGAAGCAGGTGAGTTGCAGTGGTGTGGCGGATGGTGTGCGGTCCGATCTTCTTCTTTTGCATCTCGGGGACGGATGTGGCCGCAGTCCGAGCATGGCGGCTGACTATGTCATGGACGCCGAAGCGTGTCAGAGGTTTGGCTGTGCGGCTCAGGAACACGCGCTCATGATCCTGCCGCCCGCGTGTCAGCTCGCGCAGTGCAAGTACGGTGGAAGCCCACAGCGGGCAGAGACGGACTTTATTCCCTTTGCCTTTCAGGCGCACCGACGATAGAGTGCCGCTGCCATTGCCACATAGCGTCATATCGCCTATCTCCAGTTGCGCGGCTTCATCGGCACGCGCTCCAGAGTTGTAGAGGAACAGTAGCAGCACATGATCCCTATGCCCAGCCTTCGTCGTCCGGTCGGGTGCGGCTAGCAGAGCGTCGATTTCGTGCTTGTCTAGATAGCCGACGCCAACGCGGGTCGAGCGCTTGAACTCCACCGACCGAAGTTGCGCCGACCAGCCGAGATCGTCCGGACTGCGCTGTCCGACGAAGGCGGCGAACGCATGACAGGCTGCCAGACGTTGATTGCGCGTGGAGATCGTGCATTCGCGGTCCTCTTCGAGATGGCGCAGGAAGGCCCGAACAAGATCGGCGTCGATGTCGGCGATAAGAAGTCCGTCCGCCTTCTTCCGTAGTTTGCCAGCCGCGAACACGATCAGAAGACGCAACGCATCCCGATAGCTCTGCTGCGTGTTCCGCGAGAGATTGCGATCATCGGGCAGATGCTCCATCAGGAAGCGCCGCACCCAGGGGCCGAGAGTACGTTTATCATTCATCGCTGCCTCCGCATACATAGCGTTCGAAGCGACGGTTCGCCTCTCCCAGAAGCTCCGGGGTCATCGTCAGATAGCGCTGCGTCGAGTGCAACTCGACATGCCCAAGATAGGTCGACAGAGCAGGCAGAAGAGCCTGCGGATCGTCACCTTTTCGATACCACTCTGTCAGCCGGTGGACAGCGAAGGTGTGCCGAAGATCGTGGATGCGTGGTTGGTAACAACTGCCGTCATCCCGGCGAACGCCCGCAAGGTTGCACAAGAGCCGGAAGCGCTTTTCAACCACCTGACGTGGAACCTGCTTGTGTAAGCGGGATTGGAAGAGCGGTTCATCGTTGCGATCCACTCTTCCCGGCAACGCAAGATACGCTCGCAGATGTGCGTGAACATCCGCTCCAAGCGGAACCAGCCGCGACTTATAGAACTTCGTTCCCCGGACAGTGAGGATGCCATTGCTAAGATCAACATCGCCACCACGCAGCCGCAGCGCTTCACCGATGCGCATCCCCGTGCCGTAGAGCAGAAGCAACAGCGCGCGGAAGGTTGATGGCGACATAAGACACTCATGTCTTTGCTGGCAGCGAGGAACGGCAGCCAGCAACACCCGCAACTCGGAGACGGAGTAGATGTAGGGAACGAAGCTGGTCGTGTACTTCGGGGCCGGTGGCGGTAGTGGTGCCATGTGCAACTCTTCTCGCACGCGCCAGTGCTCGAAGAAGACCCGCAACGTGCCATACTTGTGCCGCCAAGTTGCAGGGCCAGTTCGTGGGCCAGCCAGGAAGGATGACATCTGGTCCGGCGTAAGAGAGGAGAGTTCTATCTCCCCATGACTGCGCGATAAGGCGCGGAGCACAGCGGCTGGGCTGTAAAACTTTTCGCCCATAGCCTGACGCTTTGCGATGTACAGATCGATCGCTGCCGACAGTTTCATAGCCGACCTCCAAGATCGAAGTCCGCAACACGGCGCAACATCGAGATATCGGCTTTGACGTAGATGCCCGTGGACATCGCGCTCCGATGCCCCAGCAGGTCGCCGATCTCCTTCAGCGACAAGCCCTCCTGCAACAGGTGCGTCGCGCAGGCATGACGCAGACTGTGCGGCCCGTTCCGTCGGCACTGTATGCCTGCAACCTTCAGCCGACGGCTTGTCAGTGCCCATAAGCTCGACGGCGCGACGCATCGATAAGGCATATGAAGCGTCACGAAAAGATGCCGGCATTCGGTGCGCGGCCGCGCCTTGGTGATGTACTCCAGGATCGCTTCGCCCACCTCGTGTTGCAGAGGGTATCGCTGCGTTCCGCCGCGCTTGGAGTGCGTCACCGCGAACGTCTCCGCTAACCAGTCGAAGTCGCTCAACAGAAGACGCGACACCTCTCCACTGCGCAACCCATAGATCGCGAACAACGACAGGATCGCTCTTGCACGGAGAGCGGACACGCTCTTGCCCTCGATGCCTTCGAGCAACCGCTGCACTTCCGTCCATGTCGGCCCTTCCGGCAGTCCTTCATGGACATACCTCCGGGGGCCCGCGATCCCTTCCGCGATGCCGGATTTACACCAGCCGCGCCGCTCGGCATGACGGAAAAAGGAGCGCAGCGCCTGTGCGGTCACCGTCACCGATGTCCGGTTCCAGCGCGTACTGCCTTGCAGGATCAGGAACTCATCCACATCCTGAAGCCGCACACTCGCCAGGCAAGGACGCCTCTCGGCGAACCACGTCAGGAACTGCGAAGACTTCCATCGATGCGAGCGCACCGACAGCGGCGATAGCCCCTGCTCCTCCGTCATCCATCGCGCGAAGTCTTCAAGATGATCCGTGAACCAGGGGCGTGGCTTGGGCGGCGACTTCAACCTACCCGCAAAACGCAGCCACTTCTTCGCCACATACTCGAAGTAGCTCTCCGTCCGAACATAGGTGCGAGCCCTGGCATTCGCTTGCTGCTGTTCGCCCCAACACCGCGCAGCCTCTTTGACCTCGCCTTCAGAGACATCGCGCAACGTCTCCAACTTCAGCAGATCGATGACGTGCAACATCTGACCAGACACATTCCGAAGCGCGGCGCGGCTTGTCCCACGCTCCTGCAAATACTTCAGAAAAGCTAATCGCTCATCCAACAACGGAGCGTCACGGTGACGGTTGAGTGCGAACGGAAGTTCCAACAGCGTATCCAGCATAATCGGGGTCTCCTTGATCCCGGCTCATGCTAGACCTCCAACTTATGTTGTCTTCAAAACCGCTACCCCCAGTGTCCATAGGGCCTCACGGGCCAAACATCACATAACTGCGAAGACAACATAATCGGCGTTATGTTGAGCTCAACATAACGCAGACTACATCCACCTGTACCACGGCAACGCCGCACTCCTCACCGAAAGCCTTGAAGTGATTCAGAAGGCCTCAGCCGTCATACTGTCTGCTCTTGATTCCAAGTCCAAAACAACGCTGTCAGAGACCCCACAACTGGCAGAGGCTAGCTAAAGCAATCGGCGGCGGGCGGCTACCGCCGCCCGCGTCATTCTATGGACGCAAAAAAAATGGGCGGAATCGGGTGTATTTTCGGGTGCCGGAACGCCCTATAGACATCTTTGATGCTTTTCTGGGTTGAAACCGCCCATCCTCCCGCCCTGAAGGTCGCTCTCAGAAGAACGAGAGCGCCTGAATCTGCCCACCCGACGGGCTAAACACCAGCGCGAACTGTAGCCAAACCAGCGGCATCCTTATACTGCGTTTAGGATGCAAGAGCTGACCCAAGCAATCGCCACGGACATCAATTGCCGGCCTGAAGGGGCACCGATCACGGCAGCAGCATTCCTCCATCTTGGAAATCGGCCTGCCGTATCCCGGGCGCTCCGCGCGTTAGCAAAAGGAGGCGTCATTCTTCGAACTGCACACGGAGTCTACGTTGCCCCCGTCGTCAGTCGCTTTGGCCGCCATGCGCCCCACGCTCACCTCTTCATCCACCAGCTCGCCGCTCAATCGGGAGAGGCCATCGCTCCCTTTGGAGCGGCCTGCGCCAACGCCCTCGGCTTGACCACTCAAGTTCCCGTCAAGATCGTTTATTGGACTTCCGGTCGAACTCGCTCGTACAAACTTGGCAAACTCACGGTCTACCTGCAACACGTTCCCGACTGGCAGCTCGTCCTTTGGGATGAGCCGCCAGGAGAGTTAGTCCGCGCGCTGGCATGGGCTGGCCCCGCCGAGGCCAGCAAGGTCCTCAGCCAGATCGCCGAGAAGGTTCCCGAGGCGGCGATCCGGGAACTCCAGCAACACGCATCCCGCTTTCCTCCGTGGCTTCACGATGCCTTGCAGCAGATCGGACAGCCGCGTACGCCGAGCAGCAGAGGCGAATGGGATGTGTCCGACTTTGAGAGGCAACGGAATCAGCCGAAGCGAAAAGCTAAATGAAGGGAAGAGACACCATCCCTAAGCCTGTCGGCTTAGGAATGACATGAGCACAGCTTCATTCGAACAGCACCCGGATACACTTCGAACGGCGTTTGATGGTGTTTGAGGTTTGTCCGATGTCGTTCCACCAGAACCCTAGTTGATTCCTGCCCTCCTGAACCGTACACTGTTCGCTACCCAGCAACGCCATCGTAACCAGCGCTCGAACTGAAAGACCTCTGAGAAATGCTTCAACTACCGACCTTTACCCATCTGAGTATTGAAGGCTACGGGCTGTTTCCAGGGAAAAGCCCCGCAAAGGGGCTCTCTTGGGAGTTCGAAAAGGGCGTTTGCCTAATTGCCGGCATCAACGGCTTGGGCAAGACGACGCTCATTACGATGCTCCTCCGCCTATTCACCGGACCTTATGACCTCACCTCAGATGGACTTCCGCAGAAGCTGGAGTCGATTGTTCCAGAATTCCCAATCATACTTAAGCAGCGTGAGCGGATGTTTTTCGCACAGAGGGTGGCTGACAATGCTAAGGATGCTGCTGTTACATTGACCGTCTCTTTTGGCAAGAAAATAGTTCAAATCGCAAGAAGGTTATCCGATCTACGCGCGCTTACGTTCACTCTAGATGGCGAAGTCATTGACCTCGGAAGCAATGAAAGGGAGCGGGAAAGCGCATTTCAACACCAGATGTGCTCCCTATTTGACCTGTCTTCATTTGTAGATGTTCTATTGGTACTGCACCACGTTGTCTTTTTTAAGGAAGGTCGCGCAGGTGCGCTCTGGGACGAAAATGCTCAGCGTCACATTCTTCGTGCATTGTTTTTCCCGAAGGAGCTTGCGGCTCAAGTTGCACGTGGAGAACGCCGAGTTCAACAGCTCGACAGTAACGCCCGAAACATCAGCGCCGCCGCCTATCAACTGGAAAAGAAGCTAAAGCAAGCCCGTGCCGCGAGTGTGGATTCGTCAGAAAAAGCCCTGGAGCTGGCATCCGAAAGGATGCTGCTAGAAGCAGACACTAAACAACAACAGCGCCTTGATTCGCTGCTCGTCGACCTCGACGATCAACGCAAAGGAGCCCGCCGAGAACTGGAGCAGTCAAAGCTCACTCGAGAAGAATCAGAGACGGAAGTTGAGCGTATAAAGTTCGCAATGCTCGAACGTCTTTTCCCTTCTATGGAAGACGCCGTCAGACTGGTCCTCATTAAAGCGCTGAGCACCGGGGAATGTTTAGTGTGTGGTTCGGAAACGCAGCAAAGACTTATTGAAGTTGAACGTCAGCTCGCGGTAGGTACCTGCCCCGTGTGTGGCTCTCCTTCTGAACTAAACGAAAAAGTTGTGCCCGCTTTCAAATTGGAAGAGGCGCGAGTTAAGAAAGCTCGCTTGACCGCTGAGCGCGCACTTAAGGAAGAAGAGGCCAAGCAAGCTGTATATGACAACGCTCGCAAGTCTTACGACCTAGCGCTGTCCGAGCTCATAGTGCTACGAGAAAACATACAGGAGCGCGAGAGTCGGACCAAGATGCTTGCTTCAGAACTTCCGCTTTCCTCTGAAGAAATTCGATCTATCGAACAAGCTCTCGCGTCACAACGCAAAGAGCAGCGTCAGGCTGAAAGCAATCGCGCCATAGCCGCGAAAGAGCTGACCTCACTTCTTGAGCAAGGCAAAGGCTCCGTAGAAGGTAATGCGAAAAAGCTGGCTGCCTCTTTTCGAAGAAACGTTAAGGTAATGATTTCGGAGGACGCGGACTTGGTCAGGGTTCAAGGAACTGCGAAACTGACGCAAGGCAAAGAAGTCTTCAGCGTGCCCGCGTTTCTCCCTGAAATGACGGCGGCCGATAGAGTAGGAAAATCAAGAAGAAACTCTCCTGATGATGTCTCCGAATCACAACGGGAACTAATTGATTTGGCATTCAGACTCGCCCTCATTGAACTTGCTACCGGCGGCGCATCATGCACTCTGACAATGGAGACGCCGGAGGCCAGCTTGGACGGTCTAGCGATGAACCGCGTCGGGCAAGCACTTCATAAGTTCGCTAGCTCCAAAGAGAATCGCCTAATTGTGACAAGTAACCTTACGAATGCAGGCATGATCACTGCGATGTTTGGAGGCCCGACTAGAAAGCTAGCCGAAATCAAAAATCGACAGAATCATGTCATCAACCTGCTTGAAGTCGCCGCACCTAATCGAGCAGTCTTGGAGAATCGATCCCAGTATCGAGCCATCCTAAGGAACGCCTTGCTGGGTAAGCAATGACCGATCATTCTAATCTCAATCTCAGCCCGGTTCATGATGCTGCGGACCCTCTCCAAGTCTTGCGACAGCGAGCTCGAGTATTACAACTCGTCGATGCTGCCGAACACGCCGGAATAACCCCCATACGATCGCAAAAGCTGCATGCGTTTGCGTATCTCGCCGACGTCTTGAGTCCTGTATGGAATCTGCCATCTTTCGACGGCAAGATTCTGAAGATTGAAGGTGGTCCTCATTATCCCGATCTTCAAAAGGAGATGGACCGACTTGTCGTCCTTGGCCTCCTTCAAATAAGTAACATGAGATATATCGAAAGAGGTTCAGATGGAGCGCGGCTCGATGCATATTACGCGTTAGATTTTGAATCTCCGCATCTCTCCTCCATCCTAGACGCTCTAGGAGCACGTGCGGTCGAGCGTGCATTCGATCTGCGTGATGCTAAAGTCCATTCTTTTCTGGTGGACTTGGCGGGCGCATTAGCCACGGTAAAAGATGCGGATCTTGATGAAGCTGCAACTGTAGATGTGACATACGCAGATGAGCGGTTCGACTATTCGAACATTGTAGATTTTGGTGAATGGACAGAAAATTCCTACGAAGACAACTTGTCACTTCGAACTGTTTCCAATTTCAACCGTTTTGTACCTGACGACTTTGGCCTGTCGGGCGTGACCTGCCCCCGTTTTCTCATCCATTCATAACTGGAGTTTCCCGGTTTAGGTTTTGCTTTGAGATTTTATTCTCATCGCCGTCGTTGAGGCTGTGCGGATGTGGGAAGCGCATTTTGCTTTCCACATCTGCATAGCCTGTTTTCTGCCGGAACTGCTCCGGCGTTCTGTAGTCCAGCGAGCTGTGGGGGCGTTCGCAGTTGTACTCGCGCCTCCAGTTCGCCAGCGTCTTCCGCACATCGCCAAGGGTGCGGAACCAGCTTGTGTTGAGGCATTCGTCGCGCAGCCTGCCGTTGAAGCTTTCGACATGGCCGTTCTGCATCGGCTTGCCCGGCTGGATGTGGACCAGGCCAACCTTCCAGTCCTCAGCCCAGCCGATCATCCGGCGCGAAGTGAACTCCGGGCCGTTGTCCGAGCGCATCTGCTCCGGACGGCCACGCTCGGCGATGGCCCGTTCCAGCACCCGCGTCACGCGGCCCGAACCCAGGCTGAAGTCGGCCTCAAGCGCAAGGCACTCCCTCGTGTACGCGTCGACCACGGTGAGGATGCGGACCATCCGGCCCGTCGCCAGCCCGTCCACCACGAAGTCCATCGCCCACTCCTGGTTCGGCCCCGTCAAACGAGGTTCGACCGCGCGATCCCGCACCAGACGCTTGCGCTTCTTCCTTCGCACGCTCAGACCCTCCTCCAGATACAGCCGGTAGACGCGCTTTACGTTCACCTCATAGCCGCGCCGTTCCAGCAACGCATGCAGCCGGCGATACCCATAGCGAGGCTTCTGCCGCGCCAGCTTCATCATCTCCTCGCGGAGCGCCGCGTTGCGGTCGGGCCGAGGCTCATACCGGTAGCTCGACCGCTCCAAATCCAGCAGCTTGCAGGCCGTGCGTTCGCTCAGATGGAACTGAACCTGAGCGAACGCCACATCGGCTCTCAGACCGGCAAGCTCCAGCCGTTTTTTCTTATGACGGCCTTCAGCACCTCGCCCCCAAGACTCAGATCCGCCACCAACAGCTTCAACCGGCGGTTCTCATCTTCCAGGCTTCTGAGCCGCTGCGCCTCGCTAACGTCCATCCCGCCGAACTTCTGCTTCCACTGGTAAAACGTCGCCGCGCTGATCCCATGCTCGCGGCACAAATCCGCCGTCTTCACCCCGGACTCATGCTGCTTCAGAACCCCAATCACTTGCTCTTCGCTAAATCGGCTCTTCTTCATCGCTTCGCTCCCTCGTTCAGATTATTACGAGAGAACTCCAGCTCAGATTGGTAGAGTTTTCCGGGGGCAGGTCAGGCGGACAGAAACTCTATATGTATGCCTCTCTATTGGGCCGGAGGATGAATGCTGGATGATCTTGTTAACATCCCAGGCGTTAGTGAGGAGGAGCTCGGAGGCGCCGTTGCAAGTCTAGTAACGAGCGCTCCCGCTACGGAGCTTGATGACGCTGACCGCTTCTGCGTTGCTGTCCGATCATTGGTAGAGACACGCGCTAAAGGAGGTTGGAGCGGCGAGGGAGCTGAAGACGTTGCTGCCTTTGTCCTCGTACCATACCCGAGGCAAGTAGGTGACAAGCTCGGTGCTACGCCCATCTCCAACCCAGTCGCGACGAATGATCCTCTCCTTGGGCGTCTCCTCCTTCTTAATCGCGACGCCTCCACCGGACGCGTAATGAGTCTACCAGTTGCAGCGGATGCTCTTCTTGAGTGGCTTGAAGATCAGGGGCTTGGAATGTGCCCTGTAGTTATGGTTTATAAAAACAGCAGCGTCATCATAAATCGACGAACAGGAGCTCAAGGGGATTCCTCTTCTGATTTGTTGCGGCAAGGAATCGTTTCCGTCACATCTGAAGAAGTTCTCAAGGCGCTAGATCTATCACACAAGAACCTCTTGGTAACACCTACTGCTTGTCCGCCTGGAGTTTGGGAGCCTAAAAGGTCTGCCGAATATGTCCCGGGACCACAGGCCGAAAAGACGATACAGAAACAACTCCAAGTTGTGTTGACTTCCTGGTTCCAAGGCGCGATCAAGGCGGAAATCGAAGACACAACAACCATCGGGCGCATTGATATCCGTTTGCTCAGACTAAATTCGCAGCAGAAGTTGGAATACTGGATGATAGTTGAGCTCAAAATCATCAAGTCATGCACGAACGCCAAAGTCGGGAAAAAGCCAACTAGCGTTTCTCTTTCAGCAAACGTCGAGGCTGTTTGTGAAGGTCTACGACAGTCGTTTGCATTTGCGCAGAATCGGAAGGCAGACGCGATGCTAGAGGTATTCGATCTCCGGAAGGATAAAGCGAAGGACTTGCTGAAGGAGAAGGATGTCTGCGATGAATTCTCAAAATGTCAGCCGCAGCCCCTCTGCCACGTATGGCCTCTATATGGCAGTTCAAGCGAGGCAAGAATAGCCGGCTACACTTAGATCTTTTTATCGAAGATGAGCAGCGTCTCTTGGAGGTCCTCCCTACCGCCCTGTTGAGGAGATGATCTCATCGAGCGGCACGCCTCTGAACCTATTGCGCGCAATCCTGTTTGCTTCGAGATTTCAGTCAGAACTTTTGCTACGGGTATGTATACGCCGGCGTAGCGACTGTCACCAACGACCATATAGACGCGTCCTCCCGGTCGCAGCTTGCTCGCTAGAGTGGACATGATATCCCCCATGTCGCTCGCGTAGGCTGCAATCATCTCCGGAATGTGCCGATTCCATAGTTGTTCACGAGATTGGTCAAGCGCAGCGATTGTTTGCGTAAGCGCTTTACTCATGTAGCGGTTGCCACTCATATCCCGATTGATTTGGACATGACTGCGCAAGGTCGAGTTCCGAAGGATGAGATTTGACTCGGAGCCTTTGAGGTAACCCAGCATCCATAATTCCACGTTGTAAACGTCGGTGTAATCAAATGAGTTGGGATATGGTGGCGAGAACACAGAAAGATCGATTTGATCAACGCTGGTAAGCAGCGTGCGGCTATCTCCGCGCAGCAATGTAAAACCTCGCACCGCGCGTGAGTTATACATCTGCAGGTCGAACGCCGCATTGAGCGCATACTCTTGGAACAGATCGTCGACACTTTCGGGGCGGACTACCCTATTCTCCCAGCCACGGCGATATCGTCTTCCTTTTCCGCTGATGCTGACGTTACTGACTGAAATGAGTATGGAGCCCAGAAGAACTTTAAATAGCCGTCGGATCTCTGCCGCCGGGATGCTATTGATTACATCCAAATATGAATCGATCTTCTCCGCAACAGGTCTTGAAAAAATGTATTGGCCATTGATTCCCGGCTCTATAAAGGTCTTAGGAGCATCGGGAAACAATTTCCTCACCGGCCGCCTTGATCGGAACCTCTTCTTGGCCTCCGTGCAAACCCAGGACAGGGTACGTACAAGGTCATCTGTGTTGTACACATCTAGCTTGGCATTTATCAGGTCAGCCAAATAAGGATTTACTTCGATCAGTGTTGGTTTCGCTCCTAAAAACTGTGAAGCCAACCCCGTCGTTCCCGACCCCCCAAAAGGGTCTACGATATGCGCGACAACCCCCGGTGTCTCGCGATAGGCCCTTTCGACGATTTCCGGAGCATAAGCTTCTTTGAAATTCCTCCAACGCTGGAATGCTAGGGGTTCGAGGCCGGCAGTGGTACCCACGCTCTCGATCGAGCGATTTCCCGTCCATTCGCCAAAAGTTATTGGAAAGCTTGATGGCGGGGCATGTCGCATGATCTCAATCATGTCTTATAATTTATGCGTATATGAGAGAAGAGCGCAAGCAAATTCGTTCGGAGTCGACAACGACGGAGCGCACACTCGCGGATTTGGCTGCATGCCTCAAACTACTGCTCACCGATAATGGGCTTACTCAAGGCGAGATCGAAGAGGCGACGGGTGTAGACCAGGCGACAATCTCACGAGCCAAGAACGGCAAATTGGAGAGGATGACCGAGAAGCTTGGGCGACTCAAAAAATATGCGGATATGAGAAAAGACAACGCTCTCCTATCGTTGCCAGTCAGAGCAGCGGCGTCTGAATTTTTATCGATAGGGGGGAGTGAGGAAGAACTGATTTCGTCAATTCGACTTGCCACCCGTTTGGTGCTGAGGCACCCACCCGCGAAAGATTTCAAAACTGAAGAGCAGTGATTCACCTTGTTCACAGAGATATCGCCAAAGCTTCACCTCTTCTGCTACAAAATGGGCTTTGGCAAACGTACCTTTCAATGACGGCGTTTCTTTCCAGGTGGACTTGCGCCTGCCGAATTGACACTCTTGGGGGTGAGATCAGCAGCCGAAGTCGGAGATGCAAGGTGGGGAACCGCTTGGAGATTTGAGGAGTTTCCGGAATTTAGGTCCCGGCAACCTTGTATTTGCATTCCTGCGAATAGTCCAATAAGCATGGTCGCCCCAGTCGCTAGGGGTATCCAAATGTGTAACAAATCGGTTTTGAAGTCTCCCATGAACGCGTCCAAGGCCTTGATCCGCTCATTGAGTGTGTGAGAGATTCGACGATTAGCCGATTCAACCTGCGCTAGCACGCCTCCATGTGAGTCTGAGAGTTCTGTAATCGCTCTTGTGAGCTTCATCTGTGCATTAGCCATTGCAACAGCCGTCGCCTGTAGACCCGCAACTGTACCCTCCACACCCGATTGAACGAAGTGCTGGCGCAGACTCTCACCAAGAATCTTGGCGATCTGCTGAGGGTCGAGACCAGCTTCAATCTCAGAGGGCAGCTCCGTCAGACGACCCTCTATGAAATGGACGTACCCCAACATCTTCTCTTGTGCCTCATCAGAGAATTGAAGGTGTGCATCGAGCATCGCTTGGATACGCTCACGTTCATCAGCAATGTCTTTAGGCGTATGCCGCGTCAGCAATGCGAGGATGCCCATGGCTTCGAGGATGCGAAGCATCTCGTCATCTGGACTCAGAGTGCGGGTGTGAGCGAGAACACGATAGTAGGCGGTCTGCAGTTCTTCCGGTACGAGCCGGGCGAGAGAGTCGAACAAAGTCGACTCTCCCGCCTGTGCTTCATCAAGTTCATGCAACGTGGGAACGGTGCTCATGGGAGGAAGACCTCCTTTGTGCGGTCGAACTCGCTGAACAGCCTACGACGGTAGCTCTGCGCGCGCATTACGAGCGATGCTCGCTTCAGTTCATCTACAGATGCCTTGCGGTCTGCCACATCTCCCAGCTTGATCCCGTGCTGACGCACTGGATTCTCAAGCTCTGCCAGTCGGAACTCCATCTGGAGAACAGTCGGAGAAAACGCCTCACGGAATCGCTTGGCTTGCTCCGTTGCCTTCCAGTAGGTGAAATCGGAAAGTGTACTGGTCGCATTCTCAACCACCACATACTCAACGCGATCCTGTAGACGGTTTGCCCACGCGAGGATGCTTTCTACACTTGCCGGGTCCGGCGTGACGACGCCAACAGCAGTAAAGCTGACGCCGGTCGCCGCTACATCCTCATACATGCTCTCGAACCAGTCCGCCGCCACCTGTCCGGCACCAGCTCCCATGTCGGCCAGGATGATCTCCGAACCGCTATCGAGATGATCGACAAAGGCATCGAGGCCTGCGGGTGTATGAATGTTGACCTTCGTGACCGAGCCATTGAAGAAGTGTTTGAGCGAGCCGCGAGCTTTGTTCTCCGTATCCAGGTCGAGCAGAGTAACCGGGATATCGTTTGCGGCGAACCATTCGGCCAGGGCCACCATGACGCCCGTCTTGCCGACGCCGCCTTTGCCGCCCATTGTGAAGACCACGCGCTTCGCTGGCGTGCTTTGAGTCTTTGCTGCTTGTGTCATCGGGCACCTCCATCAGTGCTCAGGGTGAGAGGTTCGTTTTCGCGGAAGACGAAGCGGGAACGCTTTGCCTCCTGCGCTGTGGGTTTGGCTTTGAACGCGGCGAGGCGGGCGCTCACTGGCGGTTGGGCACTCGGCAGCTCCCCAGCAGGCAGTTCGAACTGTACCTGCTTCCGGTGACGGGCGCGGACTTTCACGAAGGAGTGCAGTGTGCTGGGCGCGACCCGCATCCCAAGCCGTTCGGCGAAGAGCCGAGAAACTTCCCGATACGTCCGCCCCTTACGGCGGAGTTCTCGGATCAGTTCGCGGTGCGGTTCGAGTTTTGAACGCGGCGGCTTCGGAGGGAGGTCAGAGAAATCAGCCGGCAGAACTGCTGATTGGCAGACATTGTTTGATAACGAGTTCATGGCGGCTCCGTTTAAGTCCCCAATGGGGACTTATTGGTTCTGACGCCGACCTTTGGGCGTCAACCGGCCATCTAGACTGGGATTTCCCAAAGGCCCACAGTTCAATTTCCGGAGGCTTTGGTTATTGAAATCAAATACTTAGGAGCGCGACCTTTGGGCCTCGAAGAGTCCTAGTTTAAGTCCCCAATGGGGACTCAAAAAGTTTGGGCAAAATGGGGACTTAAGGCTTTTTTAAGTCCCCACTAAGTTCCCAATGGACGATTCCCAAAAGTTCCTATTTGCTCCTAACCCTTTCCAAATGTGCCACTTGGGGCCATTCCCGATTGTTCCGATGGGTTACCACTCGTGCCCTTTATTATCTAGGACTTACAGAGATTTTCGTCGTCTCATAACCCAAAGGTCGCAGGTTCAAATCCTACCCCCGCAACCACACGAAATTGCCGTGACGTAGCATCTCCTGCAAATTCCCTCTCCGTTGAGCTACCAAGCAGATTCCACTTGCCTTCCGCAACATAATGCGGTTTTCCGTCGTCAGTTCGCGGCACCATCCGAATCTCCGATACATGCTTCAGCAACTCTTTCCGGGCTGACACAGGATCGCCTGACAGCAGGGTCCGAAGGTCTCCCAGCCTCTGCGTCACGAAGCTACGGATACCCGACAAATGGGCATCAACGGAATTGTGCCCTCCCGCCAGGAGTTGATCGGTGATGTCCCGGAGTTGCTGTTCGCGTTCGTGGATCGCCTCGATTAGGAACGCCGAAGGGCCGGTTTCCGCCGCCGTAGCCGCCAGCCGTCTCAACTCTCCTTCGAGCTTCTGTTTCCGCTCACGCATCTGAGCTAACTGGTTTGAGAGATTTGCGAACGCATTCTTGACGTGGTTTCCGAACTCGTCCAGAACGTACTCGATTGCCTCGCGCTTCAGTACCTGATTCTGTAATTCATCCAGCAACCGCACTTCAAGCCAGTCCCGCCTCACCGGGACTGCATTCGAGCAGGTCCCACGATTGAAGTGTTGCGAACAGCCATACTTTGGATACTGGCCGTAAGAGCCATAGCCGCTGACGATAATTAGATTCGCGCCGCACATGCCGCACTTCAGAATGCCGCTGAGGAGATAAGGGCTTGTGGCCGACCGAGGCATCAGGACTCCCCCACTCTTCGCTCCTCCGTAGGTAGCCATCAGAGCTTTCTGCCGTTCCTGCACAACCTGCCACAACTCGTCACTGACGATTTGAAGTTCAGGATGAGAAACGATGCGCCATTCGCTCTCCGGCCTCGCACGCCGCACCCGCTTATTGGTACCGGGCGTTTTCACGAAGCGAGAACTGTTCCAGATCACTTTGCCTCGATACAAGTCCCGTCTGAGCATTTCGCGGATGCAGGTAAAACACCAAGACCCATACCGTTTGTCCGCCCTCGGTCTCGGCGGAGGAACACATTCACGGTTCAAAGTCTTCGTAATTGTCTTGAGCGACTGACCGTCCGCCGACATCTCGAAGATCCGGCGAACCACCGTCGCTTCACCCTCGTTGATGATGAGTTGCTTTCCGGTGTTGCCAGCTGCGGGAACAGAGTCGTAGCCGAAGCAGCGTCCGCCCGTGTGTTGACCCCGCAGCATTAGGCCTTCGAGTCCCCGGTGGGTCTTCTTGGCAAGCTCCTTCACATACAGGCTGTCCACCATGCCGTGGACGGTGACCAGCACATGCGCCTGCTCGTTATCGGAGTCGATGCCCTGACTGACGGCAATCAGCCGGATGCCAGCGAAGTTCAACCGCTCAAAGAAGGTCAACGCATCTTTCGTGTTTCGCGCCAGTCGGCTGCTGTCGTCAAGGAGAATAATGTCAAAGGGGCGCGCAGGAGAGAGCGCCGCAGTCAGCAAGCGACCCAACCCAGGGCGGTCCGCGCCGACGCCGCTCAATGCTTCATCGGCATAGACGTGCTCTTCCAAGAAAGTTAACCCGTGAGAATGGGCGTATTCACGGCATACACGGAGCTGGTCCTCAATCGAGCGAGGACTCTGAAGATCGCTGGAGTAGCGGGCATAAGCGGCGCAACGAAGGGTCATGGCCTATCCGTCCTAGTCGGAAGGTAACTCTGAACTACTAGTCGTCGCAAGTCGATTCTGCTTTCCAATTTCGGCTAGATATTCTCGCACCAGCGCGGGGATTATGACATTGTCCAGCCATGACTTAAGGACCGGTTCGAGCTTGACCGGGCGCTTTCCAGAGGTCGCCGACCGATCAGAGCGGAACTCCCGCCCCCGCACCTCTCCGTTCCTGGCGATCTTGTCTTCCACGCTATCCCCCGAGACGCAGATCGTTCTTCTCAGAGAAGCGTAGGGCGCACAATGTTGAGTCAGAGTGGAAAGATTCTCCACGCGGTGTCCCGAATGGACACCATGTACGAGGGGCGCATAGTCCGGTTTTGATTGCTGGGAGGTCGTCGGGTGGGGGATAATGAAAACAAGGTGCTTTATGGACGTGCAATTGCGAATTCCGGACGATGTCGCACGAATACTCCAGCTCGAACAGCAGGACCTCTCTCGCGCCGCCCTTGAAGCCCT
The DNA here is from genome assembly GCA_965277265.1 of Edaphobacter sp. Classification (GTDB taxonomy): domain Bacteria; phylum Acidobacteriota; class Terriglobia; order Terriglobales; family Acidobacteriaceae; genus Edaphobacter. The sequence continues at coordinate 1,573,528 of CBDICF010000003.1, read as the reverse complement.
GGCCCTAGAGGGATACCGCAGCGAAAGCCTGTCTGAAACGCAGGTGCGCCGTCTGCTTGGTTTCAGAACCAGGATGCAGGTCCATGCCTTCCTGAAGGCTCACAATGTTTATCTCAATTACTCGATTCATGAACTTGAAAATGATCTTGAATCGCTCAAGCATTTTGAAGAGACATTGACCCTGTAGGGCGGAGCTGCATGATCGTAGTAGCAGACACTTCGCCCATAAACTATCTCGTACTTCTCGGACACATTGAAATCCTGCCGAAGATTTACGGCGAGGTCCTGATTCCGCAGGCCGTTTACGAAGAGCTTCAGGATAGCGACGCACCAACCGAAGTTCGTGCGTGGCTCTCGGCACCACCAGCCTGGCTACGAATCAGTAACATCAACTATCAACCGGACCCGCGGTTGGATCTCCTGGATCGCCGAGAGCAGGATGCGATCCTGCTTGCGGAATCGGTCAAGGCCGACCGGCTGATTATCGATGATCTGGACGGCAGACGCGAAGCGGCAACTCGCAAACTTCCTGTGATTGGAACTCTTGGCGTACTTGCGGAAGCAGCTCGCCGCAATCTTCTGGATTTGTCACAGGCCCTGGCGGCGCTGCAAGCCACAACTTTCCATGCAGCACCTGAACTCATACGGGTTCTGCTCGCGAGCGAAGCCAGCAGGCGCAGATAGAGTTCCTACTCCCTAACAACATCCGGCAGAAGAATTCTCTTGGCTCATTCCAGATGTTCTGAGCTGGATAAGACCTCAATGCAGCCAGCAACCTTTATCTCTGCAATTTCAAAATCGGAATACCTGTTTCTGATGTAACGGATAATCTCTTCGAGAGAAAGCGCTGCGATGCGTAGCGTCCGTCTCTCCTTCTCTTGATCGGTGTGCTTGTTTCCAGCCACCTCGAATAGGAGCGCCCTCTCAACGGATGCTTTTCCCCCGTTCAATGCATCGGCACGATGCCTTCCTGTCGCCATAAGAGCCTCCTTATCTTTCCTACTAAAGAGCAATGATAAAACCATTTACACAAAGTCATGAACGTTGCATAAAGAGCTATGCCTGCTGGAGACGCACGACATCGACCCATCGCGTCGCACCATCCGTGTCCGCGCAGAGACTACGAAGAACAGGAGGTCGCGTGTTCTTCCTTACTCGGTAACGACAGATGAGTTGTATGGCCAGTATCTGGAGCATCGCCGAACCCTGAGCCGCGAGCGTGGACGGCTGTTCCTGTCGCAATCGCCGCGAAACCGTGCGAAGCCTGTTTCGATATGGGCCTGGTCCAAGATCGTCACTGCCATCGCGAAGCGCGCAGGAGCGGGATGCTTTACACCGCATACACTGCGTCATCTCTGCCTGACTGATCTGGCGCGGGCAGACTGGGACATCCACGAGATCGCCGTCTTCGCAGGCCACCGCAGCATCGAGACCACGATGATCTATGTGCATCTGAGCGCGCGCGACCTGGCGGCCAGGTTCAACGCCACGATGGAGCAGCTTCACCAGCAGAGGCTGGAAGCAATGGGGAGGATGTTCCGATGAGCACCTCCAAAGTAACATCTACGTGGGAATGGCCGATCTATGCAACACAATATGATCGGGCGCACAGGCTTACTTCCAGCGAGCGTTGGTTCCCTGCCGTCGAGCTGCCATCTCGCATCAAGTTCAGCAAGACCCGGCAGCCATCGCTTGCTGTTGTAGAACGGCTCGTGCGTCCTATGCACGATGTCTTCGATCACATCGAGTTCCAGGGACCGAAGCGCCGCTCTCTCGTCTTTTATCTGCTGGAAGAGATGGGACGCAGGGACCACACGCTGTGGGCATGGACGGATACGGACTGGATCGAGCTGGTAGAGTCCCGCCGCTATGACGGCAATCGCATCCTTGCGGCGGCGTTCCTGCTGCGGGGTTTTGATACGCTTGAGAGCCTGCCCAAACGGCGGCAGGTCTTCTCGTGCCTGGCGCGGCGTGTGTTCGGCTTCAAGTGGTTCGCCGCGGCCGAAAAGAAGATCAAATCCAGGCTACGGGAGCTGGGTTATCGTCATCGCACGCTTCGAATGGTGCCTCTGACGCTGGCCCAGTTGCTGTTGATCGTAAGGTCTCCACGCATAGAAGACATCACGGAAGCTGCTCTCATCCAGCTTCAGAAGCGGAATGGCACGGTCGCCATAGAGAACTGCGTTATCGCGTTCTCTCGCGTGCTGGTATCGGACGGGATCATCGATCAGCATGTGCGGCGGCTCGGACTGCAAACGAAGCTGATGCACTCAGCGCCCTCAATCATCGTTGCCGACGTGCCGGCGGAATGGGCTCGTCTGGTCCGTTACTGGCACGATACAGCGACGCTGTCTCCCCGTTGCCGTCTTCGCATGTACTATCAGCTTCTCTCGGTGGGGCGATGGCTTCAGGCGACGCGACCACGGATCGAGAGTCCAGCACAATGGACCCGTGCTGTTGCCGCCGAGGCGATAGTGATGTGCGTGAATCTGAAGTGCTGTGAATGGGCACTCGATTCGACGGCACGCCGTTTTCCTGACTCCGGCAAACTCATGAGCGCACGTACCCGGGTCGGTGTGATCTATGCGATGCGGACCTTCTTCCGCGACCTGCAATACTGGGAGGCGATTCCACGGTCTTTTGATCCGCATATCGCGTTCCGTCCTCCGCGCTCTCTGCAATCGCTCATCGGCTTCGATCCGCAGGTGTTGCCGGACGATGTATGGGCCAAACTGATCTGGGCCGGGTTGAACCTCACCGCTGCGGACCTGTCTGCTCAGGGGCGTCCACGCGATGGGGAATCACACTACTATCCCCTCTCGCTGGTACGGGAGTTATCGGTAGCGTGGCTGTTCTCGGGGCTGCGCTGGGATGAGATCCGCAGGCTCCGCATGGGATGTGTTCGCTGGCAGGAGAACGCTCCCGGTGAGCGCGTCTGCCTGTTATCCATCCCGGTCAATAAAACCAGCACGGCGTTCTCGAAGCCGGTGGACACCATCGTCGGCGAAATGATCGAGGCATGGGAAAGAGAACGGCCCGAGCAAGTGAAGCTCATCGACTCAAAGACGGGTGAACTGGTCGATTATCTGTTCGCGTATCGCTCCAAATCGCTTGGCTATCAATATCTCAACAAAGTGCTGATCCCATCGCTGAGTGCGAAGGCTGGCGTTCCCAATCAAGATGTTCGTGGCCGCATCACCAGCCATCGTGCGCGCAGCACGATCGCCACGCAGCTCTTCAACGCGCGAGCCGATGTCGCTCTTCGAGGTCCAGGCGTGGCTGGGGCACAAGAATCCGTCCTCGACACAGCACTACGCGAAGATCAACCCGTCGAAGCTGACCAAATCCTACGAAAAGGCCGGTTACTTCGAGCGGAATATCCGCGCCATCGAAGTGCTGATCGACCAGGACGTTGTTCGCAAGGGGTTGGCCGCTGAAGAAGCATGGAAGTTCTTCGATCTCGGCCACGGCTACTGCACCTACGACTTCTTCGATCAATGCCCGCACCGCATGGCGTGTGCGCAGTGCTCGTTCTATGTGGCCAAAGAGTCCACGCGCGCGCAGATGCTCGAAGCCAAAGCCAATCTCCTGAAGCTGCGGCAGGAAATCCCTCTCTCTGAGCCGGAGCTGGCCGCAGTCGAAGACGGCCTGATCGCTTACGAAAAGCTCATCGCCAATCTTCGCGATGTACCTACACCAGACCATCTGTTGCAGATCGAAACAGCTCCCGTTCTGCGCACAAAAGAAAGCGAGAACTAATGCTAATCCAACCCATCGTTGCATCTGCGGCGTCGGGCACCCGGAGACCAGCGGTGGCGCGGCAAATCGCGCTGGCAAAACCGCCCCAATTCCACATAAAAAACAAAGTCACTCTGAAGGGCTTTCTCGGCAACGACGCAGAAGTTCGCCACCAAGCAGCAGAAGACCTTCACGGTCCTGTCGCTGGCTACCAAATCCGGCTACAAGGACAAGCAGAAGAACGAGTGGGTGAACCACACCGAATGGCACCGAATCGTCGCCTTTGGGAAGCCTGCCGACTGCGCGAAGAACCTGAAGAAGGGTGACTACGTCGAGATCGAAGGCGAGCTGCGCAGCTCCGAGTTCGATGTTCAGGTCGGTGAGGGCAAGAAGAAGACTACGGTCAAGCGCCGTGGTTGGGAGGTGCGTGCCGGCATCGTCAAGAAGCTGGCGCAGCCCGAGAGCTCGCGCGGGGAGAATCCCGATGCCGAGCCGATCACGGAGGACGACGCGGCTTAGGCCGCGTTGTCCTCCCTCGGGAGGTATCGCCATGAATATCTTTGCAAACACCCTCAAGTTGCGCGGCTTCCTCGGGAAAGATGCCGAGGTGCCGTCTTCAGACGGCATCACTGACGACGCTTTCACAGTCCTGTACCTGGCAACCATGTCCGGCACCTGGGACATCGCCACCAACGAGTGGACGCCACGCACCACATCTCACCGGATCGTCTGCCCCGGCCCGTGGTTTTGCGGTTTCACCCGCGGCATAGACACGGCGATTATGTCGAAGTCGAAGGCGAGCTTTACGTCCACGACTACGACCGGCCAGTCGTCGTTCCCGGAGAACGCTTTTCCGCGCATCGATTGGAAACTGACGATCGAGCACAGCGCAGGCTTCGCCGCGTTTCATCAGATATTGATTGATCGCTCTGGTGAAATTCGCGTCGCTCGGTTTTCTCCCGTTACTGCAACCGAGGAAGAAAACAAGACCCGCAATGGTGACGGGAGGTAGGCTGCGCATTAATCCTCCCTTGATCCGTGTTTGACAATTAGCTTTGCCGCTTAGCAGCGAACAGATCATTTCGGACGCATCCGCAAAACCGCAGTTTCAGCCCAGGCTCGCTCAACGAAGCGTCTAATCGAGTTGTCAATCTGATCATGTTCGCGCCTGATAGATATGCCACTCTTCACAGTTAGCAGGCGGTCAGACAGTGGTCTCAGCACAACATCAGAGCGCCAGTCGGCAGCAGAAGAGCGTGATAACAGCGCGATTCCCCTGCCCTGGCCCACCATCCAAAGCGCCTCTCGTGGTAGATATGCGTCCGCTACGAAACCAAGGCGGACCCCAAGACTCTCAAAGTGCGCGACAATCTCTTCATGTCTACCCGGAAGCGCTCTCCGACCGACAGCAATCAGTGGTTCGTCTTCCAATTGTTCAGGTTGGATCGACTGTTTCGCTGCCATCCGATGGCCGGTTGGCAAACACACCAGGAGCGGTTCTTCCATGAGTTGTCGCGTGAAGAGGTCAGACTCTAAGATCGGCAGGAAGCCAAAGCCAATATTCAGTTCGCCTTGAAGTACATTGGCAATTACCTGCTGGGTCAGCAGGCTCTCGCTCCTGATCTGAAGAGAGTCATTGGGTCGTAGCTGAAGCTGGGCGATCATAGCCAGTAGTTTCTGACTGAGGTGACTCGAATAGCCAATGCGCAAGTCATTGGCCTTCACCCTGAGCAATCCCCGAACCCGATCTACGCCGAGTGAAGCGTATCTGACCGATTCCCGCGCTACTGGTAGATAGAGATTGCCAGCATCCGTCGGAACCATTCCGCTTCCACTGGAACGGAACATCGGCGTTCCTAGCTCGTCGTCCACACCCTGCACCCGTTTTCGGACAGCGGACTTTCCGATGCCCAAATATTCACCGGCAGCTTTGAACGATCCTTTTTCCGCCACTGCGGGTACCGCGATTTGACCATCCATTGTGATCTTTAGCCGGCGCATGGCAATTCCCTGAATGCAGGTTCGGGCATCTGACCGACGAGCCTCAGCGTGAGCCGTTCTGACCGTTGGACTCGAGTTGGTCCGCCAAGTGGATTTCGCTTGTTGCCCTTACCCTGTCTCCAATTCGCTGATATGCCTGCGCCAGTAAACGATGTACGGCGATGTTGTTAGGATCCATAGACGAAGCCCTTTGCAGGTACATCGATGCCATCGACGCATTCCGCTGTCTAAGATAAAGTTTTCCGAGTTGGATGAAGGATCCTGTCGAGGTGGGATCCAGCAATACGGACCTGTTGAGTGCCTGTTGGGCCTTGCCCTCGTCTCCCGTTCGCAGGTAGGCATCGCCAAGCCGGTCGTATACGCCAGGATAGAGCGGATTGAGCTGGCGCTCTCTTTCCAGATCAAATACGGCTTGAGAGCTCTTACCCTCAGCCAGATCAATCTCTCCTAAGAGTTCATGGGCCAAAGGAAGGTTAGGAGACTTGGTCAAAGACTCCTGAACCGCGGCGAGTGCCTCCTGGGCATCTTCATGGCGGAGCAGAAAACGAGCGAGCAACAGGTATGCCTCGGCGGACTCCACGCCGAAGCCGTACTCCAGGGCGAAAGACTTGCGGGCATCCTCATAGCGCCGTGTCTGGAGATAGCACGTCCCTAGAAGGTAACTCCCGTCTACATTGGCCTCCTGTACCACAGCGTGCTGTGTCCGCTCCAAGAGCGGGATTGCCTCGGCCGCCCGGCCCATGCGGTAGAGAGTGACCCCCCTCATCTGGAGCGCCTCGGTATCGTTCGGGTTGAGCGTCACAGCACGACTGAAGGCGGATTCTGCGTCCGCGAGTCTCCCTTGTTTGAAGAAGGCCATGCCTCGCAATCGTTCCATCTCATCCGATTGTGGACCTGTTACAGACAAGGCATCGAGTTGCTGCAGCGCTTCTTGATATCTCCCGTTTTCGATCAGGGCTCCGATAGCGTCCAGCGACTGCGCCGGGTTGTCTTGCGCATCTTGCCCGGACGCGGCAAGCAACGCGGCAAAACACATCCACAGAAGAAAGAGACATCTCATGGCGACTTTCCAATGAGAGGCAATTTGCGGCTTGACCTCTCCTCTCATTGCGTGAACTGGAAGAAGTTGACGTTGACGGCAGCCGCGCTGGGAAAGACCATGTATAGATTGTGCACGCCGCTTGCTCCACTTACGGAGAAAGACGTCGTTTTCCATGTCTGCCAGCCGCCGGTGTTGGGGACCGCTCCACTCGCGATCAGTGGCCCGGTCGGACTGTCCAGATGGAACTCCATGGTTCCTCCTACGTCGGTCGCTACTCGCACCTGCACACCGCCGGAGCCGCCGGCGAAATCCACGTTCTCATACTCGACCCAACGGCTGCAGCAGGCGTTTCCGACAAGTTCTCCGAGATTGTAATCGGTAGAATCGAGAACTCCGATTCCACCCATGCTGGAGTTGTTGTAGATTTCTGCTTCCACCTGCGTAAAGGGATTGATGTTGTAGTCCTGTCCGGAGAGCTGCGAGGTTTCCAGGTAGATGAGATCCCAATAGAAGAGGTGAGGCAGTGTGAACTGCACGTAACTTCCCAAGCTGTCTGACCCGGCCGTATAGCTGAGCTGCGTCGACTTGCCGTGGTTGTAATCCGGGGTCGCCATCATGAGCCGGGAGGTGCCGGGAACAATGGTACCGGTGTAGTAGAACTTCACGCCAAGATTGCTGTATTGCGGCGGTGCCACAAACGTAGCATTCTCGTCTCGCCATACGGTAGAGTTGTTGCCGGCGAGATTGATGAGATTGAGGAGGCTCCTGGGGAATCACACGATCAAGTTCGGCGCCGATCTCAGATACTTACAGCAGTACAGAGTGGAAGGCTATCCTAACCAGACCGGTGAGATCTCCTTCGACGCCACAGCAACAGGAGATCCCTCGCCTGCGGCGGGAGTTCCGGTCGGCGGCCTTGGCCTCGGGACTTTCCTGCTCGGCCAAGTAACCAGCTTCCAGCGTTATGTGCAGGCCACCGCGAATGCGGAGGATCGGGAAAAGCAGATATTCAGCTACGTTCAGGATACTTGGCGCGCGACCAGCAAACTAACCGTTAACTATGGGCTGCGTTGGGAGATTTACTTTCCTGAAAGCGTGAATGGTAAAGGAAAGGGAAGCCTGCTTGACCTTAATACCGGGAATTTGCTTGTGGCCGGATATGGAAATATAGGCACTAATTTTAATATTCCCCCGTCGCTCCGCACCTTTGCTTCCAGACTTGGGATCGCATACCAACCCTCGGAAAAGACCGTTGTTCGCGTTGGCTATGGCCGTAGTTACGATATAGGCATGTTCGGCTATATCTTTGGCGAGGGTCCGACCGAAAACCTGCCGGTTGTGGCGAATCAACTTCTAAACCCATCCACGGCCTATACCTATGTATTCAATCTGGCCGATGGTCCGGCTCCAGCGTTAGTTCCCCAGGTGCCCTCGACTGGATTACTGCCACTGCCAAATGGAATCAGCGCAAGAATACGTCCATTGAAGATGGTTCTTCCGACTGTCGACGCTTGGAATCTCACAGTTCAACAGCAACTTACGCCAACGATGGCGTTCTCTATCGCCTACGTCGGTAGCAAAGGCACACACAACCTGTTTGATGGGGGAGGCAGTTACAATCCAAACGAACCGACGGTTGTTGGCTATGCCGAGGGCCTGAGTCAGAGTCAGCGTCGTCCTTACTTCAATAAGTTCGGTTGGACGCAAGATTTTACTTACTTCCTTGGAGGCAACAACAACACCTACAACTCTCTCCAGGTTAACCTTAACAAGACCTTCAGCAATGGACTGCAGTTCTTGTCGAACTATACCTGGTCGAGAGCGATGGACTACCAGGCAGACTATTTCAACATCGACCCGCGCGTAAACTATGGCCCGAGCTCCAGTAACCGGGGGCAGGTATTCAACCTGAGCGGCATCTATGAGCTTCCCTTTGGAAGAAGCAAAGCTTTTGTTTCTAGCGCGCCCGGCTGGCTCAATCAGATCATTGGCGGCTTCACACTCAACGGCGACATGACTTGGGCGGGCGGCTTGCCATTTACTCTCAGTTATGCGGAATGCTATCGCGAAATCGATATCGGGCCATGCCGGCCGAATAAGCTGGTTAATCAAGCTATGCATGCCGGTAGCTTCAACCCGACAGACCATTCGGTCACTTATTTCAACCCCGTCCAGGCATTTACGGGACCAGGAGATGTCTCCGGCGGCTACGCGGAACCACTTACGGAGCACTTCGGCAATATAGGCAATAACAGTTCCGTAGGACCTAGATTCTTCAATACTGATCTAGCCGTTAACAAGGATTTCACCCTACACGAGTCCTTGAAGCTGCAACTTCGCGCCGAAGCCTATAACGCATTCAATCATGTGAACTTTGGAAATCCGAACACCTGTATTGATTGTTCGGAATCAGTCAACCCCGGAAAGATCAAGGACATTCTTTACACCGGACCGTTTGGAAACTCGATGCGGCAACTTCAGTTTTCGGGCCGAATCATCTTTTAGGGAGACTCTGCGCAGGTCCCAAGCCTGCGTCTTTTTGGATAGAGTGGTAGATGTTAGTCCCGGCATTTGATGGTGCATACTTTTCTGAGCGTGAGAAGGAGGCACTATGGGACAAGTTCTGCACCGGAGCGCCACAACGACAGAGGCGGTCCGTCGAGCGATACAACATAGTCAAGACAGCATGAGGGCACTGGCTCGACGGCACGGCATCAATCCGAAGACGGTTGCCAAGTGGAGGAAGCACTAGTCCACTGCCGACCGCCGTACCGGCCCAACGGTTCCGAAGTCGACAGTTCTTTCGACCGAGCAGGAGGCTATCCTCGTGGCGTTTCGCAAGCACACGCTGTTGCCACTAGACGACTGCCTCTACGCTCTCCAGGCTACGATTCCTCAGCTCACCCCGCTCTTCACTTCATTGATGTTTGGAGCGTCACGGCATCGGTCGTCCGCCTGAAGTCGAGCGCGACACGCCTCGCAGGAAGAAGTTCGACAGCTATCCAATCGGCTTCTTCCGCATCGATCTGGCCGAGGTAAGAGCCGGCGAAGGCAAGCTCTACCTGTTCGTGGCCATCGACCGAACGTCGAAGTTCGCTGTGGTCGAGCTCGTCGAAAAGGCAGATATGCGGGCCGCCGCCGCTTTCCTCCAAGCGCTCATCGATGCGGTTCCGTACCGCATTCACACCGTGCTCACCTACAACGGGATCCAGTTCGCGGATCTGCCGAAGAATCGGCAAGGGCCAACCGCACGCTTCCGCGGACACCCCTTCAATCGGCTCTGCCACCTTCATGGAATCGAACACAGGCTTACCAAGCACAACCATCCGTGGACCAACGGACAGGTCGAGCGCATGAACAGAACCATCAAAGACGCTACCGTCAGCAGCAGTTCTTCGAGACGAAGATCGAGCGGCACATAGTCCTTCGAGTACTCGGTCTTCACCTCGTCGGTCCTTCCACCGACCGAGCTGCGCTGAACCAGAAAGGTGTGCTTCTCAAAATCGAAGTCACCCCACTGGAGGCCAAGGATCTCGCTGATGCGGAGTCCCGTGCATTGCGCCACCATCACCATCGTGCGGTAAGGCTCCGCGAGATACTGGACCAGTTCGAAGAACTGGGAGACCTCAAGGATTTGTCGCCGCTTCATGCGCTTGCTCGCGTTCTTGATGCGAACGAGCGTGACAGGGTTATTGCCATCTCGAAAACGCCCCATCGCTCGCCACACTTCAAGACCAGGTGCATGAAGCTGCGGATGTGAACCTTTGTCTTTGGAGCCAGAGGCATATCGCGCAGCCACTGCTCCATCGCCATCGGCTTCAGCCGGTTGATGGATTGATCGCCCCAACGCGGTCGAATGTGCTTCCGAATATTCGACAGATCCGCGCTCCGTGTGGAGTGACGCTCTGGTAGCTCATGCTCGATGTAGCAATCAAGCAAGGCCCCGAATGTCGGTGCTTCAACTGTTTCCGAACGGGAGAGTCTTGCTGTCGTCCCACGCTGCACCCGCTCGTCTCCACACATACCATCGTCATCTTTGTTGAAATTTCCCTTGCGCAGCAAGAACTGCGTTGGTCGGCGACTCTCTGGGAATCTCAACCTATCGGCGATTAGTTTGGCACAAGTCAGCATCGTGATTGCCTGGATATCAGTCTGCGTCGTTATTTTCTGGCTCTCCTGCATCGTACTTACCGAACGCGGATCAAGGTGGGCCATGCAATGACCGAACGCGGACAGCATCCTGAAGACCTCTTCCTTGCTCCTCTGCTTGAGGCTGCCTTGCTTCTCGTGATAGGCCTTGCGGGCTGGGCCAGCCACCAGCCCCTGATCTTCGCCAGCCTGGGTCCCACCGCCTATGAGCTGATCGAAACCGCAGATCGCCCCAGTGCCAGGCCTTACAACATCATCGTGGGTAACTTGATCGCCGTGCTCAGTGCCTTTGCGGCTCTCTGGATCACCGGAGCCTGGTTCGTTGCGCCTGTCTCGGCCGGTGGCGTTCCGCTACAGCGGGTGTGGGCCGCTGGACTGGCCGCTCTGCTTACTGTCTTCGGAACCTTGGTCGCCAAGGCCACTCAGCCCGCAGCACTCTCGACGACGCTGCTGGTCTCGCTCGGAGTTTTGCAGACAATACGTGACGGTGTGATCATTTTTGCCTCCATTCTGCTCCTTACAGCTATCGGCGAACCGATACGGCGCTGGCGTGAGAGGGATCGCCACGCAGGATGATCTCCGAAACACCATCGGATGACTTGACTCCGATTTATATCGATCCAAAGAGTTGTGTCACCTTTTTGATTCGATGAAACAACTTCGAACACAGCAGAGAGCATCTCCGAACAATAGGCTGCCGAAGAGCTTTCGTGCTGCTGGTCCGACGCCTTCCGACAGAAGGAGAGTTCCATGAGTTCCACTTCAGCGACGCTCGACGGACGTCTAAGAGAGCTCTGGGAAACGCCGAAATCCGTCCGCGGCTGGTTCGCCACAGTCGACCACAAAGATCTCGGAATCCGCTATCTTGTCACTGCGTTTTTCTTTTTAATCATCGGCGGGTTGGAAGCTCTTGTGATGCGCATCCAGCTCTCCCGCGCCGATTCGTCCTTTCTTACGCCGGAAGCCTACAACCAGATCTTCACCATGCACGGCGTCACCATGATCTTCTGGTACGCCTCACCCATCCTTTCCGGCTTCGCGGTGTATCTTGTGCCGCTAATGATCGGCGCGCGAGATATGGCCTTCCCGCGCCTGAACGCGTTCACCTATTGGGCCTATCTCTTCTCTGGGATTCCGCTCTACATCGCGCCCATCATCGGGCAGGCTCCCCATGCCGGCTGGTTCGCTTATGTTCCTTACACCCTTACGCTCTACTCGCCCGGCCTCGGGATGGATATCTACGCGCTCTCGCTGATCTTTCTTACGATCTCCACAACCGGGGGAGCGATCAACTTCATCATCACCATCCTTCGCCTGCGAGCGCCAGGAATGGCCGTAAGCCGCATGCCGTTGTTCCTCTATAGCACCCTGACCGTCTCCTTCGTGATCCTCTTCGCGCTACCGGCTCTGACGGCCGCTTGCCTCTTTCTCGAACTAGACCGTCGCTGGGGCACCCACTTCTTCGCTGTCGCCAACGGCGGCAACCCGTTTCTCTGGCAGCAGCTGTTCTGGTTCTTCGGCCACCCGTGGGTCTATGTGATCTTCCTGCCTGCGACCGGCATGCTTTCGCTCATCATCCCTGTCTTCGCCCGCCGCCCGATCGTCGGTTATCCCTATGTCGCTATTTCCACCATCCTCACGGGGGTCGTAGGTTTTGGCGTCTGGCTGCATCACATGTTCACCGTAGGCATGAGCGACATGGCCATGAGCTTCTTTTCGGCCGGCAGCATGACTATCTCCATCTTCACCACTGTGCAGGTCTTCGCCTGGGTCGCCACTCTCTGGAAGGGCCGACCGGTAGCTACCACGGCCATGTACTACGCCGTCGGCTCCGTCGCGCTGCTTGTCATTGGAGGCCTCAGCGGCGTGTTTACCGGCGTCATCCCAGCCGACTGGCAAGTTCACAACACCTACTATGTCGTAGCTCACATTCATTACGTGCTGATTGGCGCGAATGTCTTTCCGGTGTTCGCTGGATTCTACTATTGGGTTCCCAAGATGTCCGGACGCATGCTCAGCGAGAAGCTTGGCAAATGGAGCTTCTGGGTCATGTTCCTCGGCTTCAATATCGGCTTCTTCCCCATGCATAATCTCGGACTGATGGGAATGCCGCGCCGCATCTACACATACCCGCGCGGCCTCGGCTTCACCCCGCTCAATATGCTGGTCACCTTCGGAGCCTTCACCCTCGGCATCGGCATTCTCCTCAGCATCGTCAACTTCCTGTGGAGCCGCCGCCACGGAACGCTCGCCGGCAACAACCCCTGGAACTCCGATGGCATGGAGTGGGAGTCCACCTCGCCTCCGCCCTCCTACGGCGCCGCGCACATTCCGGTCGTGCTCACGCGTCATCCGCTGTGGGACGACTTCGAAGAGTCCGAAGATCCCGACGACCTGCGCATCCTCGATCACGGCCGCCTTACCACCACTACTACCTGGCTCGACGCTTCCCCATACGGCATCGCCACGATCCCCTCCGACACACTCGTCCCGCTGATCGTCGCCGCAATCATGTTCTGCTTCTTTCTCGCAATCATCCTGCAGTGGATATGGGTAGCGCTGGCGTCCCTCTTTGTGCTCTTCCTCCTCTCCTGTTACTGGATGTGGCCGCGACCCCGTGAAGCGAAGGAGATGGCATGATCAGCACATACGAAGTCCACGAGCGCCGCATCGATCTTGCCGGCCTTCCCATCGACCAGGAGCGCGGCTGGTATGGCATGTGGTGCGTCATCGCCACCGAGTTCATGCTCTTCGTCTGCATGTTCGGGGCCTACTACTTCCTCGGCAACAACAAATACCGATGGGCGCAGGAGATGCCTCCGAAGCTCCGTTACGCCATCATCCTGCTCATCGTCCTGCTCAGCAGCAGCGGGGTGCTCGTATGGGGAGAAAAGCAGGTCAAGCGTGGCAGCTTCCACGCCGGCCGCATCGCCCTCTGGATCACCGTCGCGCTGGGAGTCGGCTTCCTCGTCCTGCAGTCGTTCGAGTACGCCGATCACTGAAAGACGCTCACGCCGTACAGCGATTCTTACGGCTCTATCTTCTACTCCATCACCACACTGCACGCCGCGCACGTCGTCGTCGGCTTGCTTCTGCTCGTTTTTGTCGGCATTCTGCCGCGCCTCGGAGAGACTGCCGGTTCTCCCCACCGCGTCTACAAGACCATCGCACTCTACTGGCATTTCGTGGACGTGGTCTGGGTGCTCGTCGTCCTTCTCCTCTATATTGTGCCCAACATTCAGGCGATGCACTATGGCCATTAACGACAATTCGCGCGGGACGCCCATCGCTCCGAGCCGCCTCTGGTTCGGGCTCGCGGCGTCGGCCTGCGCCTGGGCGCTGCTCGGTGGAATCGATATCCTGATCACCTGGCGTGCCTGCGTGCATCAGGAGTCGTGGGGCAATGCAACCGCTCACCCGGCCGCGCGCGCACTGTACATCGTCGTCTCACTGGCGCTCCTCCTCACCGTTGTCATTTCCGGGATGCTTTCCTACCGCAACTGGCGTGCTCTCAGCGAGCAGCGCAACATGCTCGAAGCGCAGGCTACGGATCGCCGCGAGTTCATGGCCCTGCTCGGCGTCTTCGTCAGCGTCACACTGGGCATGGGAGTTCTCTGGCTCTCGATCCCGCCGCTGATCATTCAGCTTTGTCTGAGGGCCAAATGACACGCGTCCTCGGCCTCTTCGTCCTGCTCCTCTCGCTGCCGCTGCTTGTGGGCTGCAACGGAGGCCAGACCCTGCGGCCCTACCCCACACCCGTAAGCGGCAACGCGCACCACGGCAAGGAGCTCATCGAAGGATACGGCTGTGGCGGGTGCCACACGATTCCCGGCGTTCCCAACGCCAACGGCCTGGTGGGTCCGCCGCTGCTCTACTTCAGCCGTCGCACGATGATCGCCGGCGAGCTTCCTAATACCCAGGAGAATCTCATTCGCTGGATACAGCATCCGCGCCAGGTGGAAGAACACACGGCCATGCCCGACCTTGGGCTCGACGAAGACCAGGCCTACGACATTGCCGCCTATCTTTACACACTGCGTTGAAACATATTGAGGGAAACACGATGCCACCGAGACTTTGGAGATCACAAGCCGTACTCGCAGCCGCCGCACTGGTCCTGTTCGCCGGGCCACCCACTGCCCGGGCACAGGATGCCGCCGGAACCACCGCGGACGTCCCCGGCGCGCTGCCCGGGATCTCCATTGTCTCGCCCCTCGCCGATAGCCAGTGGACCATGCCCGCAGGCGACTATGCCAATACCCGCTACAGCCCGCTGAACCAGATCAACAACTCCAACGTCCAGAACCTCCACATCGCCGCGACCATGTCTACGGGCATTCCGCACGGTCATGAGGGAGGCCCGCTGGTGGTCGGTAAGACGCTCTACATGGTCACGCCCTTCCCCAACAACCTCATTGCGCTCGACCTCACGCAGCCCGGATTCCCACAGAAGTGGATTTTCCGTCCCAACCCCGATCCCGAAGCGCAGGGCGTGGCCTGCTGCGACGTTGTCAACCGCGGCGCAAGCTACGCCGACGGCAAAATAATCTATGACACCACCGTCGCTGTCGACGCCAACACCGGCAAGCTGGTCTGGAAGACCAAAGTCGGCGACATCCACTTCGGCGAAACCACCACCGGAGCGGCCTTCATCGTCAAGAACACTGTCCTGGTCGGCGACGCCGGCGGTGAGCTTGGTGTGCGCGGCCGTCTTACCGCACTCGACCTCAAGACCGGCAAGATCCTCTGGCGCGCCTTCAACAGCGGGACTGACGCCGACGCCCTTATCGGACCTGACTTCAAGCCCTTCTACCCAAAAGATCAGGGCAAGGACCTCGGAGTCAACACCTGGACCCCCGGCCAGTGGAAGATGGGCGGCGGCACCGTCTGGGGCTGGGTCTCCTACGATCCCAAGCTCAACCTGATTTACTACGGCACCGGCAACCCCGGCGTCTGGAATCCTGACATGCGCCCGGGCAGTAATCACTGGTCCATCACCATCTGGGCGCGCAACCCAGACACCGGTCAGGCCAAGTGGGCCTATCAGATCGAGCCTCACGACAGCTTCGACTACGACGAGATCATGGAGAACATCCTGATCGACATGCCCTGGCAGGGCCGCGTCCGTCATCTCCTCATTCACCCTGGCCGCACCGGCTTCGTGTTCGTCCTGGACCGCGAAAACGGTCAAGTCCTCTCCGCCGAAAAGTTCGAGCCGGTCACCTGGGCAAACAGCTTCAATCTGCAAACCGGCCTTCCTGATATCAATCAGGACAAGCAGACCCACTTCGGCGTCTACGCCAAGGGCATCTGCCCTTCCTCCACGGGCGGCAAGGAGTTCGTTCCCTCGGCCTTCTCCCCACGCACCGGCATGATTTATATTCCGGCGCACAACACCTGCATGGATTACGAGGGCACTGCCGTCAATTACATCGCCGGTACACCCTACCTCGGTGCGAGCGTCCGCATGTACCCCGGTCCGGGCGGCTATCAGGGCGAGCTCATCGGCTGGGACGTCGCTACGGCCAAAAAGGTGTGGAGCGTCAAGGACCCCGACCTGCCCGTATACAGCGGCGTTCTCGCTACCGGCGGCGACGTCGTCTTCTACGGCACCATGGAGGGATGGTTCCGCGCTCTCGACGCCCACAGCGGAAAAATTCTCTGGCAGACCAAGCTCGCCTCCGGCATTGTCGGAAACCCGATGACCTTCATCGGCCCGGACGGCAAGCAATATGTCGCCATCTACTCCGGCGTCGGCGGCTGGATGGGAGCCACGGCGTTGCCCTCCGTCTCCACCGACGACCCCTACGCCACGCTTGGCGCAACCGGTGCCATGAAGAAGATCAAATCGCTCACGCAGCCGGGGGATACGCTCTATGTCTTCAGCTTCTAAATTGCCCTCGTTCTTTTTGCTCATGGCCTGTGCACTGCCCTGCGCCGCGGCGGCAACGCTTCGCGTCTGCTCGGACCCCAACAATCTTCCCTACTCCAACAGCCAGCAGCAGGGCTTTGAAAACTCCATCGCTCAACTGATCGCCAAAGACATGGGCATGCAGGTCTCTTACTTCTGGTTTCCGCAGCGCGAAAAGTTCTTCAAGCGGACCCTCAACAGCGGCGTCTGCGACGTGGTCATGGGCGTCCCCACCGGCTTTGACGAAGCCGACACGACGCACCCCACTACCGTTCCACCTATGTCTTCATCTCGCGCCGCGACCGCAACATCCACATCTCAACCTTCGACGATCCCCGCCTCCGAACGCTCAGAATCGGCGTGCACATCCTCGGCGAACAGGACGACAGCCTTCCTCCCGTTCACGCGCTCACCAGCCGCGGCATCGTACGCAATCTCGTCGGCTACAGCATCTTCGGCAACCTCGCGGAAAAGAACCCGTCCGCCGACCTGATCTCTGCGGTCACAAACAAGGATGTCGATGTCGCTGTCGTCTGGGGTCCGCTCGCGGGCTACTTCACGCAACGCTCCACGGTCCCGCTCGACATTACGCCCATACAACCCGACCGGTCTAACCCGGCGCTTCCTCTCACCTTCGACATCGGCCTCGGCGTGCGCGAAGGCGACACCCCTCTGAAAAACCAGCTCGACGCTGAACTGCTCCGGCGTCACACCGAGATCGACGCCATTCTCCGCTCGTACGGAATCCCGCAACTCAACCTCGTAGCCTCGACTGTGGCGGAGGAGAAGTGATATGCGATTCGCCCCACTGCTCTTGATCGGTCCTCTTCTCGTTCTACCCGCCGGCTGCCGCCGCTCGCGGTCCACCGTGCAGGAAGGCGCAACCTCCGCCGCCTCCGTACCCGTCGGTCCCATTCCCGGTGGCGCGCAACTCGCCCATTACATGACCAATCCGCTCGCGGCCGATCCCGTCGCGCTCCAGGATGGCCGTCGTCTCTTCAACTGGTACAACTGCTCCGGCTGCCATGGCGGCCACGCCGGGGGTGGCATCGGCCCCAGCCTGCGCGATGAGGTCTGGCTCTACGGCAACCGCGACGACCAGATCTTCGACTCGATCGCTCAGGGCCGCGGCCAAGGCATGCCCGCCTGGGGATCGAAGATCCCGAAAGAACAGATCTGGGAGCTCGTCGCCTACATCAAGTCGATGCGCACCCCTCAGGAAGCCGACCCGCCCATCGAGCCTGCCGACGAAATGGTCCCTGACCCCACGGACAGCACCATGCGCGGCATCGGAACGCAGGTTCGCACCTCGGAGATCCAGGAGCCCGCCTCCGGCGCTTCGAACCGCGGAGCCGCAACCAAACCCTCCGAAGCGCAGAGGCCGAAATGAAGCGCTCCCTGCCAGCCCTCACACTCTCTCTCACCGTCCTGTGGCTGGCGGGGTGCTCCGTCGCGCAGTCCGTCTTCGAGAAGGAAGGTCCCGCCTCCGCCCGCATCACGCACCTCTCGCTCTTCATGACGGTGCTGTTTCTCGTCATCACGCTGATCATGTGGGCGCTCCTCGGGTTGGGCTTCCGTCGCCGTCGCGGCTCGCTCGCCGAGCACGCCCCCTTCGACGCAGGCGGCGGACACATGTGGATCGCCATCGGCGGCGTCGCGGTCCCGCTGCTGGTCCTCAGCGTCCTCTTCGTTCTCGGCCTCAACTTACTCATGGACTTCCCCATCCACGGCATGCACGGCGGAATGGCCAAGGCGCAGATGGCGATGAAGCCGGAGATTCGCATCACCGGACATCAATGGTGGTGGGAGATCGAATACCTGAATGACGACGTCCACAAGCAGTTCACTACAGCCAACGAAATCCATCTCCCCTCGCACCGGCCGATAAACATAGAGGTCGTCACCGCCGACGTCATGCACTCTTTCTGGATCCCGGCGCTCCATGGCAAAGTCGATCTCATCCCCGGCCACCCGAACTACATCCTCCTCGAAGCCTCGAACGATGGAACCTACTCCGGCCAGTGCGCCGAGTTTTGCGGAGCCCAGCACGCTCACATGCGCCTCATCTCCGTTACCCAGGAACCCGGCGACTACGAGGCGTGGCTTGATGCTCAGCGAATGTCCGGCGTGGACCCGCAAACCCCCGAAGCCATTGCCGGCCAGCAGACATTTCTCACCGGTCCTTGCTCCATGTGCCATACAGTACGCGGCAGCACCGCCGGCGGCCGCGTCGCCCCGGACCTCACCCACATCGGCAGCCGCCTCGCCATCGCTGCGAACACGTACCCCAACAACGACGCCTACCTCGAAGCCTGGATCACGCATGCGCAGTCCATGAAGCCCGGCTCGCAGATGCCAGACCTCACCCAGTTCACGGGCGACCAGTTGCACGGACTCGTCGCCTACCTTCGCCAGCTCCAGTAGCGAGTCACCGTACAAAGCTCATCGGGAGATTGTCATGCTCAACAAAGCCTCTACGAAATACCGCAAATCCACTCTGTTTGCCGCCCTTGCCATGCTCGCGGCTCCCTTGCTGGCCCAGGCGCCTGCCAACTGCACTGGGCTCCCCGATGCCGCCCACCTCAAGCAAGTGGTGCAGTCCGTGGTGCGCGAAGGTTCCAGCAAAAACGGTGGCCTCGGCAATCAGGAATGGGCTGCGGTCGTCAACCGCGATGGAATCGTCTGCGCAATCGTCTTCTCCGGGACAACGCGCTCCGACCAGTGGCCGGGAAGCCGCGTGATCGCCGCTTCGAAAGCGAATACCGCAAACGGCCTCTCCGGCCGCGACTACGCTCTGTCCACCGCGAACGTCTTCGCCGCCTCCCAGCCCGGACAGAGCCTCTACAGCCTCGCCACAAGCCAGCCGCCCAACCCCGCCGCCGTCATCGGCAATCCAGCCACCTTCGGCACTTCCAACGACCCCATGGTGGGCAAAGCCATCGGCGGCATCATCGTCTTCGGCGGCGGTCTCGCCCTCTATGGCTCAGACGGCCGCATCCTCGGCGGCCTCGGCCTCAGCGGCGATACGTCGTGCACAGACCACGTCATCGCATGGAAGGTGCGCCACCAGCTTGCTCTGGACGCTGTCCCCATGGGACCGAGTGCAGAGCACAATGACAACATGATCCTCGACTTCCAGAACAACAGCAGCGCAAGCGGCTTTGGTCATCCTTCCTGCAAAGGCGGCACGCAATCGGACTTGATCATCCGCGATCTATCGAGGAATTTTCCCACCGGCCCAAAGAGACACTGATTCGCAATCGAGGGTGGCCTCGGGCATCAGGAGCGAACTCTGCACGCGTTTGCCGTTTCGCCTCGGGGGAACTCCCCAGCATGTGGCGATACAATCGAAACAGATGCCTGCGGGCGAGTAGCTCAATCGGATAGAGCATCAGCCTTCTAAGCTGACGGTTGCAGGTTCGAGCCCTGCCTCGCTCACCACCTCGCTGTGCATCGACCGATCCGTTGATTCCGGTCTAAGCTTCCATCAAAGCGTCTGCCTGTGTCGTCTTATGATGATCCCCTGCGTCTCGCCGCCCCGTCGCATGACGAACCGCAGCCACCGCAATCAGACCCAACGCGAGGCAACACACTCCGTTCCATCCCCAATGGACCCACGCAATCGTTGCCAGTGCGGAGCCCACCGCCGCACCGGTAAAGTACACCGTCATGTAAACAGTATTCAGGCGGCTTCGCGCCGAAGGCACCAGGCCGAAGATGCGGGTCTGATTCGCCACCTGCGTCATTTGGGCTCCCATATCCAGCACAATAACCCCGACGACCAACACCATCAGATGCACAACCTTAGATACGCCCGCAGCCTCTCCGCCCCAGAGCACAAAGTAAGAGATCGCCAGCAGAGCCATCCCAGCCGTGATCACCCATCGCGACCCGTGCCTGTCCGCCAACCGTCCTGCCAGCGGCGCGACCATCGCCCCGGCGGCCCCCACCACGCCAAAAGTCCCCGCAACACCGGCCCCTAATCCATAGTGACGGTGCAACACAAACGCCAGGGTCGTCCAAAAGCAACTGAACGACGCGAACACCAGGGCACCGATGGAACACGACTCACGCAGCAGCGGCTGGGTGCGGAACAGCGTCCAGAGCGAGCGCATCGCCTCCCCGTAACTCAACTGCTGCTTGGGCGGCAGCTTCGGCATCACCCGCCACATCAGTGGGACAAATGTTGCGTTCATCACCGCCGCAACCACAAAAACCCAGCGCCACCCATGAATTCCGCTCACCCAGCCCGCGAAGGTGCGCGCCAGCAGAATGCCCAGCAGCAGCCCCGTCATTACAATGCCGATAGCCCGTCCACGCTGCTCATGCGACACCAGGTCCGGCGCGATCGGCAATGCGATGTGGGTCACGGACGCAAACAGGCCGATCAGCACACTGCCCGCCATCAGCCATGCCAGACTCGGAGCGACCGCGACCAGAACCAGCGCGACCGCCACCGCGCCATACATGCGCATCATCAGCGCGCGTCGCTCGAGCACGTCACCCAGTGGAACAAACACGAGCATGCCCACCGCATAGCCGACCTGCGTCGCGACCGCCACAAAGCCGGTCCTGCCCGCCGTCGCGCCATAGCTGCGGCTCATCTCCAGCAAAAGCGGCTGGTTGTAGTAGATCGTCGACACGCCCACCGCACACGCCAGCCCAAGAAAAGGGAGCGGCGCACGCGGCGCGTCTTGTGAGCGAGTGGTCATACCAGGGCCGTCTCCAGTGTAGAGCCTCAGACATCAACCTGTCGGCTCTATCCACTTCCCGCGAGACTAGGTCCTGCCCAAAGTCAGCTTTGCAATCGTCGCCAGCTGCATAAACGATGTCCCTTCGTAAATCTTCCCTATCTTTGCATCCCGGTAGAGCTTCTCGACCGGATAGTCCTTCACGAAGCCTGATCCGCCATACACCTCCACCGCCAGGCTCGCCACCCGCTCGGCTACCTGCGAGGTGAAGTACTTACACATCGCCGCCTCTTTCAGAAAATCCAGCTTTGCATCCTTCAACCGCGCCGCGTTATAGACCATCAGCCGCGCAGCCTCGATTTCGGTCGCCATCTCCGCCAGTTGAAACTGCATCGCCTGAAACTCCACCAGCGTCTTGCCGAACTGCCTGCGTTCCCTGGCCCACTTCGCCGCATGGCCCCACGCCCCCGCCGCGAGTCCAAGCATCTGCGCGCCAATGCCGATCCGCCCTTCGTTCAGCGTCTCGATGGCGATCTTGTATCCCTTCCCCGGCTCACCCAGCACCTGCGCCTCGGGCACAACGCAGTCGTTGAAGATCAGCTCACAGGTACTCGAAGCCCGAATCCCGAGCTTATCTTCCTTCTTGCCGACTGTAAATCCAGCCGCGCCCTTTTCCACCACAAAAGCCGTGATCCCCTTGTACCCGGCGGCCGGGTCGAGCGTGGCGAATACGATAAACAGCCCCGCCTCTCTTGCATTGGTGATCCATAGCTTCTGCCCGTTCAACACATACTCGTCGCCGCGCTTCACCGCCCGGGTCTGCAGCGCGAAGGCGTCCGATCCGGACGATGCCTCGCTCAGCGCATACGCCCCCACCGTGTCGGACGCCAGCCGCGTAAGAAATCTCTTCTTCTGCTCGTCCGTCGCCCACCGGACCAACGCATTGATGCACAGCGTATTCTGCACATCCACCATCACCCCAACCGAGGGGTCGACCGCCGATATCTCCTCGACCGCCAGAATCGCCTGGAAGAACGTTCCGGCTGCCCCACCGTATTCCTCCGGGACTTCGATCCCCATCAGGCCGAGCTCAAACAGCCTTCGAATCAGGCCGGCATCCATGCTTTGCGCATCATCCATCCCGCGCACCAGCGGCGCGATCTGTTCCACCGCAAATCGCCGCACGGTATCGCGAAACATCTGCTCGTCTTCACTTAGCTGCGTCAACGCCATCGGTCCAGCCTGCTGCACCATCTACTCACCTCAGCTTTTCATCGCGAAAAGGTGAGTCTAGCATTCCGGGCCAACAACTAAACAGCCGCCCCTCGTCAGAGAGATCCGCATCTGAAATTGGCTCCCCGACGAACTGGAGACGGTGGCTCTGCTGTCCACCAGGTCCGCGGGCACCGGACTCAGATCTCAGCCGGCCGCACTCACGGACGGATCTACCCGGCGGCGCTGTCCCTGCCGTACGAAAGGATCGAAGACCGGGCCGGATTCTCTCTTCGGCGCGAATATCTCGCCAATCCTGGGCATGATATAGGAAGCCGTGAATGCCGCGAAGACGATCCCGACAGTGAGATAGCCCAACGCATAGATGAGAGTGCCCAAACCTCCCTCCGGAGCGATGTGGGCAAACGATAGGACAGCGATCAGTCCCCACGGAGAATCCCGGGTATCGCCACAAAGTGAGTCGAACACAACGAACAGCATGGTGTAGAGAACCGGAGCGAGCACAAACACGCCCGTCCAACGCATAAAGTGAAACGACTCTCCGGCCGGACTGAAGGAGATGCCCGTTGTGAAATCATCCTCTGCAAGATAGCCCATCTGGTGCGCATAGAGATTGCCGGCTCCCCACCAGGGCTTATTAGGCCAGATGAAGTTCGGAACCAGATGCGCGAATTCGATGAAAACCGGTGTTATACCCGGGACGACGCCCTGTTCCGTCAGGTTGTTCAGCGCATCGTCTGGACCGATCATCTGGAGCCGGTCGAAAAATCCCTGGTGGTGCGTGAAATAACCGTAAGACTCTTCCTCATCCGCCTGTTTCTCGAAGCTTTTGAAATCCTGCCGTACTTGTCCGAGATTGGTCAGAAGAGACAGCGAGACATCCAGGTTCTCGGTAAACGTATCTTTCTTCAAAGTACGGCCGTATTGCGAATAGGGGACCAGGTACTGGAAGATGATGAACGTCACCAGAATGCCTCCGGCTATCTGGGCAAGCGTCACCCTGTATCGCTGCGAGGCGGCAGCGACCAGCCACGCCACGAAAGGTGTAATCAGGCCTTCTTTCGTGAAGCCCACGAGACCCTGGAGAAACATGTAGCTGCCGCATATCAGGACGGCGGTGCTGATACTGCGCGTGCCCCCACTACGCCGAATCGTGTGAATGACTCCGAGAAACATCGCCAGGGGCAGGAAGTGATTCACCTGCGCCAAAGCGCTCACGATCGTTCCCGAGCCCCTCGATGCCAGGGAACCAGCGATAGCGATTCCCAGACCCGCGATCATGCACCCTACCGTGGCACTCTGCATGTTGGCGTCCGTGACAAAGCTGGCCAGCAAGGCACGCTTTGAAGTCAGTCGCCTGCTAAGGTAAGCAGCCCCAAGCATGCCGCACCCTGTGCCCAGGTAGACCTCGATGGTGGTAATCGGGACAATGAGGTTGGAATCCGCCGGCTCGCCGATAACAGCCTTCCAGAACAGCCCGACCACCACCGCAAGAACAGAGAAGAAAAATATGTAAGCCCCTGAAGGACGAGTCAGGCCTCCAGCGACGTTGAACGCTGCCGATACCAGGAGAATGAAGAGGAACGAGCACAGCGAGAACAGGGGAGCGGTACCCTGATAAAGCTGCAGCGTACACAGGACGACGGCAAAGATGCAGACCGGAGTGAAGGGTATCCGTTCTGGAAAAGGAAGGCGCACGCAGTCTTTATCCTAAGCTTTGGCTGAAACTGCCGCTTCGCCGTCACAGGCAGGTCTGCCATACAGCCGCGGGCAAAGACACACCAGGCTCGGTGTGTCTTTGGAAGATGTCCGATCCGGTATCTTGCCTTCGATCATAGTGGCTGAATCCGGGTGAGTCAAAGAACCATGGCCCGGCCGTTGCAAGGCCTCACCCGCCCGAGATCACCTGCGCCGTCTTTCTCGTCCGGCGAGCGGCGGTATACAAGTGAAAGCTGCGAATAGCACGATTGCGCAGCCGCAGCGAGGGTTGTTCGACCAGATGGAACGACATCTCGGCAACAAGGAGAATGGCCAGCCAACTGAAGGGAAAGATCGTCAGAAGGTGCAACGACGGCCCGAAGATCGTGACGTTATCGTGGTGAAGGAACAACGTCTGCCAGAGATAGATGCTGTACGACAGGACCCCGAGATGCACGATCGGACGAGCGTTCAGAATACGGCCAACCGCCGACGCCGGATTGCGGACGCACCATAGCAGAAAAAAAGCGATTGCGGCCCCGCAGATCGTATAGCCGAACGGGAATTGCCAGTAATTCTGAAAACGCGCTCCGATGCAGTCGGAAACCACGATAACCGCCGGAGGGATCCACCACACCCGCGTAGCAAACGCGTAGATACGCTCGAAGCCGGGTGTCCCCTGCAGCAGGGCAAGGACGCAGCCGTACATCAGTGAGTCCGCTCGCATGTGGAAGCCCACACCGTCGTGAATATAGCGGTTTGCCGTTTGAAAGCTGAGGACGCGGATGACAGGCGAGGCCACGATCACGGCAAGCGCGATCCGGCTGGCCGTAACGCGTCCTGCGAAACCGCGCTTTTTCAGGCAGTACAGCAGGATCACAGGCCAGAAGAAGTAGAACTGCTCTTCGATGCTGAGGGACCAGAAGTGCTCCAGCGACCACATCCTGGACGGCGCGTAGTTATGGAAGAAGAAAAGCGCGCTCACGATGTCCAGGTGATAGATCGCCAGACGCCCAGCCCAGCCCAGCAGAAGAAGGACGGCAACATAGGCGTAAAGCGGCGGAAGAATGCGCATGGCGCGGCGAAGGTAAAAGCCGCGCATGCTGATCGAACCCCGCTTCTGATGTTCGTTCAGCAGCAGGCTGGTGATCAGATATCCACTGATGACAAAAAAGATAAAGACGCCGGTGCCGCCGTCGAAGATGGCATACCAGGCCAGCGAAACGTGGTGGGTGAGATTCAAGTGCTGGATGGTATGAAGGGCAAGAACCAGGAAGATCGAGAGAGTACGCAGGCCGTCCAGGCTGGGAATGCGGGCCAGGGAGGCGGTACGCGGCGGAAGTGGCTCATCCGGCATGGTGATTCTCTCTTCAGCGCTCCAGTTTCGTTCGATCCGTTTCTCTCTTTTGGCGAAGACCCGATTCGGGACTGACCCCACTTTTAGGGCTGATTATATAGGGACCTGTCGGCGAAAGTTCTTTGACTTGAGCGGGATGCGGGATTATGCTTCGACCAAATAGATCGCCGGCCGGCTACATGGCTCGCGCGAATAAGCAGCTGGGGCGGAGCGAATGGAACGATTCGGCGACGAACTGCGAGGGGAACGGGAACGACGGCGGGTCTCGATTGAGACGATCTGCGCAGAGACCAAGGTCTCATCCAGGCACCTGCTTGCCCTGGAAGCGGGCGACTATGGCGAACTCCCCGGAGGCGTGTTCCGGAAGGGTATCGTACGAAGCTACCTGGGCGCTCTCGGCCTCGAAGAGGCGGTCTGGATGCAGCGCTTCGAAGCCAGCCTCGGAGACATTGCCGGTCGATCGCCTGCGGAAGACTGGAGCGAATTCGCTGAGAATGTCCGGAAGGCCAGGCCCGTCAACCAGTCCCAAACTGAGTTGCGGTGGATGGGTGTGGGCATGATGCTGGCCTCCCTGATCGCGCTGGGCTGGGGAGTCTGGCGACTTTCTCTGCACGAACGCTTGTTCTAGAGAACCTCTGACTAAGTCCTCGGTGTCCTCTGCGAATTAAAGTATCTTGTTTTTGACGAGGTGCTTGATGAAGCAGCAGACGTTGGGAGAACTTGCGCAGAGCCACGCCTGAAAACGCCCCAGGAGCGTTCAAACCATCCAAAACGCCCAGCAGAAGACCGAATCCAGCATGAAAACACACGGAGAGAGCATACAAACAAATCCGACCACAGCACCGCTTAATTCAGACCCTCAAGTAACCGAATCATCAGGGCTCGATCCTCAGCCCGAACTCTTCCACCTGCGATTTTCTCGCAAGTCACCCGCGCGGCTTCCAGACGCCGGTACTATGGATTAAGCGGTATTGCCGTACACCGGAGTCCTTCGGCCATCTTTCTTTCTCCTCGACAATCCGAACCAGCGCATCGAACCGCCCGGCTTGCAAGCTCTGCAGCCCTCTCGATTTGCCTGCTGGCAGGAATCATCGGTATCACCGGCTGCTCCCATCTCCACCCCAGGCTGTCGGCGCAATACGTCTACGTGACCGCCAAGCAGACATTTCTGCGCGACCGCGTAGCGGCGGTATCGAACCGGACCGCGACAGTCGAAAACGGCGATAAGCTGCAGGTGCTCGAACGCGGGCGGCGTTTTGTCCGGGTGCAGACGGCCAGGGGCGAACAGGGCTGGATCGATGAGAAAGTCGTCGCCTCCCAGGATGTATTCGACCGCTTCGACGCGCTCAAGAAGCAGCATCAGGCCGACCCGGCGGTCGCCTCGGGTGTGGTCCGCGACGACGTGTATCTGCATGTAAGCCCAGGACGCGACACGGAGCGGTTATACCGTCTGCCCGAGGGCGAAAAACTGAAGCTCCTGACCCGCTCCACGCTGCCGAAGCCGCTGCCGCCCGGCATGAAGGCCGCTCTTGCCGCCGCTCCCGTTTCTGCCAAGAGTGCCAAAACCGGCGGGGCTGCTGAACCCGCTGTGCCGCCTCCTCCGGCGATGGAGGATTGGTGGCTGGTGCGCGACTCCAGGGGCGATACCGGATGGCTCTACAGCCGCATGATGGATGTCGACGCTCCCGATGCCCTCACCCGCTATGCCGAAGGCCAGCGCATCGTAGGAGCGTACGTTCTGGCAACAGTGAACGACCCTGAGGCCCCGCAGGACGAAAAGAACATCCCCGAATACGTGACCGTCGTCAGTCCGTACAAGGCCGGGCTCCCCTACGACTTCGACCAGGTGCGCGTCTTCTCCTGGAACGTCAAAAAACACCGGTACGAGACTGCCTTCCGCGACAGGAACATCGAAGGCTATTTGCCGGTCCAGATCAGGATTGCGCCCGACCCGTACGGCAAGCAGCCCGCGTCCACGGCCCCCGCGCCGACCTTCAACTACAAGGTGCTCTCGGACGAGGCCGCTCCGGTCGTGCCCGACCCCGTAACCGGAGCCGTAGTACCGGGCAAGACCGTCGTGAAAACCTACAGGCTCGAAGGAAATATCGTCCGTCGTGTATTGGCGCCCGGCGTATCCCCTCCGGGCGAAGCGCATCCGGAGCCCGTGGCGGAGAAGAAAAAAAGGGAGATCAGGGGCAGAAGAAGGCGGTAGCTTAAGGCGATTCTCCAAACGATGTATACCGCTCTATATCTCCGTCCCGACCAACGGGAGGTCCTATGGATCCCGTTGCGCCCAGACCGGTACACAAGTCACGAAGTGACCGCCCCGCGCGTAGCAGGCTCGTCCGGCAGGACAGTTCTTCTGGGTGTACACCCGTCCGAAATCCGTGTAATCCGCGGTCTGCTTTAGGGGCTCAGGTCAGGCGTAGAACGCTGCGATGGCTTCCACTACGGTCTGCTGTTCGTCCTCGCGCAGTTCAGGGTACATGGGCAGGGCGAGCACCTCGTCTGCGGCGGCTTCGCTCACCGGGAAATCGCCGCGTTTGTAGCCCAGCCCCGCAAGGCTCGTCTGCAGATGCAGTGGAAGCGGGTAGTAGATTTCGCTGCCGATCTGCCTGTCCATCAGGTGCTTGCGCAATGCGTCGCGCCTTGGCGCACGAATGACATACTGGTGAAAGACGTGGCCCGCCCGTGGATCGGTGATCGGCAGAACGATCCCTTCCTCGATAGAGCTCCCAGTCAGTCCGGCGGCACGGAACAGTTCATCGTAGCGGCCCGCGCGCTGCCGTCGCTGTTCGTTCCATTCAGGCAGGTAGCGGAGCTTCACCTCGAGCACCGCGGCCTGTAGCGTATCGAGCCGGGAGTTCCAGCCGATCTCCTCGTGGTAGTAACGGCGTCTCATCCCGTGCGCGCGGAGTACGCGGGCATGTTCGTCGATCTCGTCCGAGAGCGTAACCACCAGACCGGCATCGCCCATCGCGCTCAGGTTCTTCGTCGGGTAGAAGCTGAAGGCCGCGGCATCACCCAGCGCACCCGCGGGAGTACCCTTCCAGGTCGCTCCAAAGGCCTGGGCCGCATCTTCGACAAGAAGAACCTTGTGCCGATTCTTCAGCGCGGTGAAGGCGTCCCAGTCTGCGCATTGTCCATACAGGTGCACTGGCAGAATGGCCTTGACGCTTGTCCCGGCCGGGGAACCCAGCACAACTTCGGTCGCGGCGGCTGAAAGGTTGAAGGTCTCTGCATCGATATCGGCCAGCAGGGGCTGTGCTCCGCAGCGAAGAATGGCGCTGACTGTAGCGAAGAAGCTGAACGGAGTCGTGACGACTGCGTCGCCCGGGCCAACGTTGGCAGCCGCCAGCGCCAGCCAGATTGCGTCTGTCCCGCTGGCGCAGCCGATGGCATGGGGTGCGGCACAGGCCATCGCCGCGGCTCGTTCGAAGCTCGCGACCTCGGGGCCGAGGATGAATTTCTGCGAAACGCAGACTGACTCCACGGCATCCAGCAACTCCTGCCGCAGGGCGGCGAATTGGCGGGAGAAATCGAGCATCGGAACTGGTTGCGTGTTGCTGTCGGGCACGTCTGTCATGGTATATCGCCCGGCAGGCGGTCTGGGTATGTCCAACCGCGTCCAGGATTCGTCTAATCCTCGTACCAGGCCGTCCAATGCGAACAGGCGGACGGGTTGATATTTGCGGTAGATGGTCGTATCGTTGACAATTCTGGCCTTCAGGCACAAAGGGCTGAGGACTATGCCAGGAATTGAAGTCGATGGAGTACGGCAGGACCTCTTTGTTGCACGAACATAGCATTTAAGGAGATCGGCACCATGGAATCAAAGCCGGCACAGAACATTCAGGATACTTTTCTCAATACAGTGCGAAAAGACAAGAGTCCGATCACGATTTATCTGGTCAGTGGCGTCAAGCTGACGGGCAAAATTCGATCGTTCGATAAATATTCGGTCCTGCTGGAGAACAACAGCCAGGAGCAGCTCATCTTCAAACATGCCATCTCCACCGTCGTCAGTGGACGCGCGGGAGCACATACAGAGCTGCGGTCCGAAGCTAAACCGCTTACTCCGCATTCCCCTTCCGCTGCCTCTCCTGCCGCGCCTGGACCGGACGGAAGATTGCAAGGTCATTAGTTCTTGTCCGACGAAGACAGGAAACCGGAGACCGGAAAGCAACGAAGGCGGAGCTTGGTCGAAGCGCAGGAGGACTCCGTCTCAAGTTCGAACGCCCCGCGCACCGCGGAGCGCGCTGTGCTGGTTGCCGTCGAGTTTACCGGCCAGCGGCGCAAGCTTACCCCGGCGGCTCGCATGGCGCGAGGAGCTGCGGCGCTTCACCCTGGCTCCGCAACCGAGGACGAGGGCGACCCGGAGCAGACGGATACTCCCCGACGCACTTCGGATCTGGACTTCGACGCGTCTCTGGCCGAGTTTGAAGAGCTTGCCCGGAGCGCAGGCGCGCATATTGCAGCAACCCTGATCCAGCGCCGTCCACGGCCCGATCCGGCCACCCTGGTAGGTCAAGGCAAGCTGGAGGAGATTGCGGGCGTCATCGCCTCGACCGGCGCGGACCTGGTCCTCTTCGACCACGATCTCACCCCCTCTCAATTGCGCAATCTAGAAGCAAAGCTGCCCTGCCGCGTCATCGACCGGACGCAGCTGATCCTTGACATCTTCGCCCGCCATGCGCGTACTCGCGAGGGTCAGTTGCAGGTCGAGCTGGCGCAGTTGGAGTATCAACTTCCGCGGCTGGCAGGGCGCGGAAAATCCATGTCTCAGCTCGGCGGAGGCATCGGGACACGAGGTCCCGGTGAAACGCAGCTCGAAACCGACCGCCGCAAGATCAATCTCCGTATCGACCATGTGAAGGAGCAGTTGGAGTCGGTGCGCCGGATCCGCAGGCAGCAGCGCCAGCGGCGTGAGGCTGTTCCGGTTCCCGTCGTCGCACTCGTCGGCTACACCAATGCCGGTAAGAGCACATTGTTCAATGCGCTCACCGAGGCCGGTGTGCTGGAATCGTCCCGCATGTTTGCGACACTCGATCCCAAGCTGCGTCAGTTGCAGCTTCCTTCGCGAAGACGGATTCTCCTCTCCGACACCGTCGGCTTCATTCGCAACCTGCCGCACACGCTCGTTACCAGCTTCCGCGCCACATTGGAAGAGGTAGAGCGCGCCGAACTGCTGCTGCACGTCCGCGACGCGTCGAGCCCTATGGTCGACGAGCAGAAAACGCAGGTTGAGCAGGTCTTAGGCGAATTGGACGTCGAAGGAAAGCCGATCATCGAGGTACTCAACAAGATCGATCTCGTCACCGATCACCATCAAATGCCCATGGGTAGCCCGGGCAGCATCGCCGTCTCGGGATTGAAGAAGCAGGGCCTCGATCATCTCCTCGCAGCCATGGATGCAGCGCTGGTGGTAGATCCCTTGATCGAGCGTAAATTCCGCCTGCCCCAGACCGAGGGTGCAGTGATAGCCGCACTAGAAGCTGGTGCAATCGTGGACGGGAAGACCTTCGAAGGCAACCTGGCGTACCTGACCGCACGTGGTCCGACCTCGCTAATCAACCGGTATAGAAGATTCTGGGACCGCGCCTAATCTGCTCTGAAAACGCAAAGCTCACCCCTCGAAGCTCTCCCCCTTAACAGCCATAGGCCGCCTGATGGGGAGCGGAGGTGGTGTCCCCAATCACGCGACCTATGTGACCCAGAATAAGGGTCTGGGTGGTACCTTGAAGTTTACCGGATGAAGAGCAAAAGTCAAAGCTTATCGGGAACATGCGAACCTGTTCGTTAACCGGCTTGAGTGCGCGGTTACCGGCGTCGGTCGGTTGACACTCCCGCAATCCCTTTGCTAAAACTAGATGTACCTCGAACTACCACGCGGCGTACGTAAGACATAGTAGTGTGCAGTACTTCAGTTGCGTGAGATAGCTGACGACAGGACTTCCAAGCGGCTCCGGCCGGCCCCAATCATGGATCAGATACTGCATCAACTCGGTGGACTTGTGCTCGGCTCTGTGCCGACGATGGTCCTCTTCATCCTGCTGGTTGCGGCTTACGGCTTTCTCGTCCGGCGCCCTCTTGACCGCGTTCTAGCAGAGCGCCGCGCGCGTACCTCCGGCGCAGTCGAGCAGGCGCGGACCGCAATCGCCGCCGCCGAGGCAGAGACCGCCGCCTATGAAGACAAGCTGCGTCACGCCCGCGCCGAGATCTTCCAGGCCCGCGACCAGAAGCTGAAGCAGTGGAATAACGAGCGGGAAGCCGCCCTCACGCAGGTTCGGCAGCACACCCAGGAGCGTGTCCGCGGTGCACGGCAGGAGATCGAGCAGAGCGCCCAGGAGGCCCGGCTCCAGATCGTAGCTCTCAGCGACGAGCTCAGCACACGCATTCTCGCTGCGGTGCTCCCGGCAGGCGCTCGTCAGGCGGAGGTGTCCCAGTGAAGATCCCAGCCAAGATCCCAGCCAAGATTTCCGCCCTGAAGAAACTTCTGCCCATCTGTGCGATCGTGGCAATCCTCTTTGCTCCGGCCATTCGTGCAATCGCCCAGCCCGCTACTCCAGCCGCCGACGTCGCAGGACGCAAGTCGACGCCGGAGGCACAGTCGCCCGAAGCCAACAAGCAGCAGGCTGACGAGGACGAAGCCTATCTCCATTCGCCTTCCGTGCGGGCGCTCGGCGCAAAGCTCGGCATGAACCCCGAGCAGGCCGCCACAGCCTTCACGGTCGCAAACTTCATCGTGCTGGCCGTTCTGATCGGCTGGTTCCTGCTCAAGACACTTCCCAAGACCTTCCGCAACCGCAACACTGCCATCCAGAAGCATCTCGTCGATGCACGCAGCGCCACGGAAGAGGCGAGCGCTCGCCTGAGCGGTGTCGAAGACCGCCTCGGCAAGCTCGACAGTCAGATCGCCGCCATGCGGAGCCAGTCCGAAAAGGACTCCGCCCTGGACGAACAGCGCATCAAGGCCAGCGTCGAAGAAGAGAGGCACAAGATCCTTGCCGCCGCCGAGCAGGAGATCGCAGCCGCAACCACCCTCGCTCATCGCCAGCTTCAGCAGTACGCCGCCGAACTCGCCATCGAGCAGGCATCCCGCAAGCTGGTCGTCACGGCAGAGACTGACCGTCTCCTCGTGCAGAGCTTCGCCCGCCGTTTGACTGGCGACGGCTCCAGGGAAGGCCAAAACTGATGTCGGTCCTCTCCTTACGTTATGCCCACGCCTTCGCTTCCGTCGTCGCCTCCAGTCGTCTGGACGTGGCCGCCGCCCAGCAGCAGCTCAACGACTTCAGCGGAACTCTCGCCGGCAGCCATCAGCTGCGCGAGGTCCTGATGAACCCCTCGATTGCGAAGGAGCAGAAGCTCAAGGTGCTCGACGCTATCGCCGGCCGCATCGGCATGTTTCCCCAGGTGCGGAACTTCCTCGCCGTCATCATGGACCATCAACGCCTCGCCGAGCTGGATGAGATCCTCACCGAGTATCATGGCGTTGCCGACTTGCAGTCGCACATGGCCGACGCCGAGATCACCAGCGCGCGTCCTCTTAACGAGGAAGATCGCACCGAACTGGAAGCCCAGGTTTCCAAGCTCGCCGGGGGCCGCGTCCGCACGACCTATCTGCAGGATGCAACCCTGCTCGGCGGCGCCGTGGTTCGCATCGGCTCCACGGTCTACGACGGCTCCCTACGAGCCCAGTTGCAGCAATTGAAGCAGACCCTGGTAAACGCCTGAAACGCTGTCACCGGCGTGGTAAACAGTCTAGAGATTGATACAAATCGAGTAGAAGGAAGACATGGCACAGATCAAGGCGGATGAGATTACAGAGCTGCTTCGCCAGCAGATTGAGAACTTCGAGCAGCGCATCCAAGTCGACGAGGTCGGAACCGTCATCTCTCTCGGCGATGGCATCGCCCGCGTCCACGGCCTCGATAAGGTCATGGCGGGCGAACTCATCGAGTTTCCCCACGGCGTCGCAGGCCTAGCGATGAACCTCGACGAAGACCAGGTGGGTGCAGTACTCCTCGGCGACTACACCCAGGTCAGCGAAGGCGACCAGGTCAAGCGCACCGGCAGGATCATGTCCGTCCCGGTCGGCGATGCACTCATCGGCCGCGTAGTCAATGCGCTCGGGGCGCCAATAGACGACAAGGGCCCCATCGACACCGACCAGTTCCTTCCCGTCGAGCGGCTCGCCCCCGGCGTCATCGATCGCCAGTCCGTGCGCGAACCCATGGCCACCGGTATCAAGGCGATCGATACCATGATTCCCATCGGCCGCGGCCAGCGCGAGCTCCTGATCGGCGACCGCCAGACCGGCAAGACCGCCATCGCGCTCGACACCATCATCAACTCCGCGAAGAACAACCTGATCTGCATCTACTGCGCAGTCGGACAGAAGCGCTCGTCCGTCGCACAGGTCGTCCAGACGCTCGAAGAACATGGCGCGATGGCCTACACCATCGTCGTTGCCGCCACCGCCTCCGAGCCCGCCCCCATGCAGTACCTCGCGCCCTTTGCCGCCACCGCCATGGGCGAGTTCTTCCGCGACAGCGGCCGCCACGCGCTGGTCATCTACGACGACCTCTCCAAGCACGCCGCCAGCTACCGAGAAATCTCGCTTCTGCTCCGCCGTCCGCCAGGCCGCGAAGCCTACCCCGGCGACGTCTTCTATCTCCACTCCCGCCTGCTCGAACGAAGCTCCAAAGTCTCCGACAAGCTCGGCGGCGGTTCGCTCACCGCTCTGCCTATCATCGAGACCCAGGCCGGCGACGTTTCGGCCTACATCCCGACCAACGTCATCTCCATCACCGATGGCCAGATCTTCCTTGAAACCGACCTCTTCAACTCCGGCATCCGTCCCGCCGTCAACGTCGGACTCTCCGTCTCTCGCGTCGGCTTCTCGGCGGCCATCAAGGCGACCAAACAGGTCGGCGCAACCCTCAAGCTCGACCTCGCGCAGTATCGTGAGCTCGCGGCCTTCGCTCAGTTCGGCTCCGATCTCGACAAGGTGACGCAGCAGCAGCTCAACCGCGGCCAACGCCTCACAGAGCTGCTCAAGCAGCCGCAGTTCCAGCCGCTCTCCGTGGAAAAGCAGGTCGCCATCATCTTTGCCGGCGTCAATGGCCTTCTCGACGACGTAGAGGTAAAGGACCTGCGGGCCTTCGAGGACGGCTTCTATCCCTACCTCGAATCCGCACAGGCCTCCATCCTCGCCGATATCGCCACGAAAAAGGCGCTGGACGACGACATCAAGAAGCGCCTGACGGACGCGATCAAGGACTACAAGAGCAACTTCCTCGCCGGTCTCAAGGACAAGGCAGA
This sequence comes from Edaphobacter sp., assembly GCA_965277265.1. GTDB lineage: Bacteria > Acidobacteriota > Terriglobia > Terriglobales > Acidobacteriaceae > Edaphobacter. The sequence continues at coordinate 1,538,384 of CBDICF010000003.1, read as the reverse complement.
TGCGAACGCTAAAGCAGGTTCGAATTCCAATGGGAAGTCCGATATCAACAGCAAGCCCGATGCCAGGCCGGATGCCAACCCGCAGGCCGTAGCGGCTCCGCAGGCTCCCCGGGAAACCGCCATGGCGGGCAACAAGTAAGCCATGGCCAACGTCCTCGACTTACGGCGCCGCATCCGCAGTGTCAAAAACACGCGGCAGATCACCAAGGCCATGAAGATGGTCTCGGCGGCCAAGCTGCGCCGCGCCCAGGAGCGTGCCATGCAGGCGCGGCCCTATGCGCAGATGCTCGCCAACGTGCTCGATTCGCTGGTGCGTCGCACTGATCTCTACAACGAATCCACCGGCGAGATTCTGCATCCGCTCCTGGTTCAGCGCGAAGAGAAGAACGTCCTTGTCCTGGTCATCGCGGGCGACAAAGGCTTCGCGGGCGGCTTCAACTCGAACGTCGGCAAGGCTGCTCAGAAGTTTATCGATCTCCGCACTTCCAGGGGCCAGAACGTAGACCTCGAACCCATCGGCAAAAAGGCCATCGGCTTCTACAAGCGGCGCTTTCCTGCAGCCAACTACGAAAAGAAGGAAGAGCACTACGACAACGATCTCTCGACTCACTACGAGACCATCCGGCATCGTGCCGTCCAGATTGAAGTCGCGGCCGAGCACCCCGACCTGCTGGTCAAATCGGAGTTCACCGCCGTCTCCGAGATCGCTCATTCCATCATCGAACGCTACGAGCGCGCCGAGATCGACTCCGTCTACATCGTCTACAACGAGTTCAAATCCGTGCTCCAGCAGCGCATCGTCGTAGAGAAGCTCCTGCCCATCCAGAAGCTCGGAGCCCACAGCATCGAGTCCGCCGAAGAGCCCACCCAGGAGGAGCGCGATGCGGCGATCCGCGCCGCCCAGTCCGAGGGCATCAGCGTCCATGTGCCGGACCAGACCGAGATGGAGGAGGAGGCAAAGAAGTTCGGAACCGAAAACGTCGACTACATCTTCGACCAGGCTCCCGAACGGCTCTTCAATCACCTCATGCCGCGGTATGTCACGACGCAGATCTTCCACGCGCTGCTCGAATCGACCGCCGCCGAGCATGCAGCCCGCATGACCGCGACCGACGCCGCAACCAAGAACGCGGGCGACCTGATCGACAGCCTCAGCCTCACCATGAATCGCGTACGGCAGGCAGCCATCACCAAGGAGATCATCGAGATTGTGAGTGGCGCGGCCGCCCTGTAATCCAGTACGAGTGTGGATACCTTGCCGCTGTGATAGTTCAAGGCTTTCGCCCCAACACCCGGAGGCGGCACCAATTGGGGCTTTAGCCCCGGAATATGCACCAGACTCCACTTTAAGTCAGACTTGCAGGACGACGAAAGAAGCTTATGGCAGAGAACAAAGAAAACATCGGAAAAGTCATCTCCATCAGCGGCCCGGCCGTTGACGTTCAGTTCGACGAATCGCACATGCCGCCCATCTTTCAGGCGCTCCGCATTGTCAGCGAAGGCTTCGAGGTCCCCACCCCGCTCGACGTCATCGTCGAGGTGCAGCAGCATCTCGGCGAAGGCCGCGTCCGCTGCATCGCCATGGTCGCCACCGAAGGCATGGTCCGCGGCATGAAGGCCATCGACACCGGCGCGGGCATCACGGTGCCGGTAGGCCGCGAAACCCTGGGCCGTGTGCTCAACGTTCTCGGCCAGCCCGTCGACGAGCTCGGGCCCGTCAACGCCAAGGTCCACATGCCCATCCACCGGCTTGCACCCGCCTTCGACGAGCAGTCCACCCAGGAAGAGATGTTCGAGACCGGCATCAAGGTCATCGACCTCATCCAGCCGTTTCTCAAGGGCGGCAAAATCGGCCTCTTCGGCGGCGCCGGCGTCGGCAAGACCGTCATCATCCAGGAGCTCATCAATAACGTCGCCAGCAAGCACGGCGGCTTCTCCGTCTTCGCCGGTGTAGGCGAGCGTACCCGCGAGGGCAACGACCTCTGGATGGAGTTCCAGGAGTCCGGAGTTATCGATCTCAAGGACCTGCCGAAGAGCAAAGCCACGCTCGTCTACGGCCAGATGACCGAGCCCCCGGGGGCGCGTCTGCGCGTCGCCCTCACCGGCCTCACCGTCGCCGAGCACTTCCGCGACGAAGAGGGTGCGGACACGCTGCTCTTCATCGACAACATCTTCCGCTTCACCCAGGCAGGCTCCGAGGTCTCGACCCTGCTTGGGCGTATGCCGTCCGCCGTAGGCTACCAGCCCAACCTGGCCACCGAGATGGGCGAACTGCAAGAGCGCATCACCTCCACCAAAAAGGGTTCGATCACGTCCGTGCAGGCCGTCTACGTGCCCGCCGACGACTTCACCGATCCCGCGCCCGCGACTACCTTCGCTCACCTCGACGCCACCACGTCGCTCTCGCGCCCGCTGTCTGAGCTCGGCATCTATCCGGCCGTCGACCCCCTCGCCTCCACCTCGCGCATCCTTTCTCCGCGCATCGTCGGCCAGGAGCACTACGACGTTGCCCAGGGCGTCAAGAAGATCCTGCAGCGCTACAAGGATCTTCAGGACATCATCGCCATTCTGGGCATCGACGAGCTCTCGGACGAGGACAAGACCACCGTTGCCCGGGCCCGGAAGGTCCAGCGTTTCCTCTCACAGCCCTTCCATGTCGCCGAGATCTTCACCGGCATCCCCGGCGCCTACGTCAAAGTCGAGGACACCGTACGCAGCTTCCGGGAGATCATCGAAGGCAAGCACGACGACATCCCCGAGCAGGCCTTCTATCTGAAGGGCGGCATCGAAGACGTGATCGCAGCCGCGGAGAAGATGAAACAGACGGCGTAGGAATCGAGCGATAAGCTGGTCGAGCGATGAGCTTACAGCTTTGAGCTGCCAGCCTGAGCGCCGGAAGTTACCACTGAACCGCTGAAACACCGACCAGCCTTAAGCTCAAAGCGACGGCTCAACCCTGAAAGCTGAAATGCCAGAGAACACATCACAATCCGGACAGCTCGCCGTACGGCTGGTCACCCCCGACCGCATCCTGCTCGACGCCACCGCGGACGCCGTGGAGCTGCCGTCCATGTCGGGTTACCTTGAGGCGCTCTACGGCGCCGCCCCCTTGCTCGCAGAGCTTGGCGCGGGTGAGGTGCGGCTGCACGGCGGCACCTCCGGCGATCAGAAGTTCTTCGTCGCCTGGGGCTTCGTCGAGGTGCTTCCCGAGCGCGTCACCATCCTGGCCGAAACCGCTCTTCATCCGGACGAGATCGACCGCGCCGAGGCCCAGCAGGAGCTTCAGCACGGCGAAAAGCTCTGGCAGGAAGCAGGCGACGACGGCGAGAAATACGACGAAGCCAACGCCGTCACCCGCAAGGCCGAAGAGAAGATCGCCTCCGCGGAAGGCAAGAGCTCCTAAGCGGTCTCTCCAACCCACAACCGGAGAAGCCGCCCTGGCAAGGGGCGGCTTTCTCGTCTATCGCAAAATATAGTTTGTAAACGCGGCGCACTTTTCTGTAGCTTCAAACTGCCGTCCCGCTATCCACGTTCACCACGCAAAGGTCCATCATCTGCACAAACATTACCAGTAAAAATACACAGCTTTCCTGAAATACCCTTCAAAAAGGCCAGCGAAAAATAGGAACCGCGCTTCGAACCGGGCCCCAGACTTTTCTCGTCGAATTGCCTCGCCTAAGACGCTTTCTTCCCCTTGGAAACAACGGGGGAAGCGGCTGCCGGACTCTCCGCCGCGGCTTCGGCCTGCTGGCGAAGGGCATGAATGACCACCCGCAGCATCTCTTCCTCAGGAGCCGGCTTCCCGGTCCATATCTCGAACTGCCGCGCACCCTGCTGAACGAACATCTCTATCCCGGTGATGATGCCTATACCCTGCTGACGCGCCAGGCGGAGCAGCGGCGTCTCAAGCGGATTGTAGACCAGATCGAAGACCAGTTTGGTGTTCAAGTCCTTTGATTCCAGTAGTTGCGCGCCTTTGAACCCGGCCATCCCGATAGGCGTCGCGTTGATGATCACGTCGAACGCGGACTTGGCAAGCGCATCCTTCTTGATCGTCCTCGAGCCGGACTGCTTCGCCAGCTTCTGTGCCGTCTCCGGGGTGCGGTTCAGGATGAAAACCTCCGCGCCCTTATCCCGTAGACCGAATACGGCCGCCCGCGCCGCTCCTCCCGCCCCTAGCACAAGCACCCTCGCGCCGCGCAGCGCCATACGTTTTTCAAGCGGTCCAACGATGCCCGCGACATCGGTATTGAAGCCATACAGCTTGCCATCCTGCGCCCGCAGCACCGTATTGCAGGCTCCGATCTTCGCTGAAAGCGGATCGGTCTTCTCCAGATGAGCCAGAATCTCCTCCTTCAGAGGCATGGTCACACTGAGGCCCTGGATGGGAATCTCCTGGACAAGCTTGAGCAGATCGGAGAGCTTGTTGGTCTGCAATGCCAGATAAACGGCGTTTACCGTCTCGCGGCGAAAGGCCGTATTCATCATCATCGGCGAGAGCGAACTGCGGATAGGATTACCCGCAACGCCATAGACCTTCGTGGCCGCGTCGACCTGGTCGATGCGATAGGTTTCGATCAGCGTGCGAGCGGCAATCTGCCCCGGACCGGTCTCCTCACCCATATGCGCAGCAGCAAAGGTGAAGGCGCTGCCCGCGCGCACGCCAAGTACGCGCGAGATGATTCCCGCGTCGCCCATGCATATGCCAATGATGTTGGAGTGGTCTTCCATGCGCTCGATGAAGCGCATCAGGATGACATTATCGATGAGCGCCTTGGCCGTCGGTACAATCTTGATGAAGTCGGGCTTGAACGGGACGATGCGCTTGTAAATGCCGTCCAGGTCCTTGGTTGCGCTGAAGTCGTGATGGCTGACGATAAGCGCGATTCCGGTGTCGCGGAGCTTCTGAAGTTCCGCCGGCTTCAGCTCTTCCGCGGACTCGAGTTCAATATCGACGATATGGAAGCCGGATGAGGCGGCCTTCGACAACACCTCCACCTCGGCCGTCACCGAGCCCGTGAATTTGCCCCCATTGGCCTCACGTCGGCAGGTTGCGATGGCTGTAACCGCGGTGTTTTCCGCAAAAAATTGCTTGAACTTCGGCAGCGCGAGAAGCGGCTTTTCCAGGTAGTCGAGCCGAAACTCCAGGAAAGCCGTCTCCTTGACGACGGCGCTGGCCTTCTCCAGCATCTCGGCGGGTGTCGCGCCGATGATAGCGACACAGACCTTGCCGATGCGGGAACGGAAGAATTGGGGGGGTACGCTGGGCACATTCGCTCTCATGTCTACAATCGCGGTATATTACACACCCGCGGGGAAGGATGCAAATCTATGTAAAGAACCAAAAGGGGCTAACAACGTCCAAGATCATCACGTTAGCACAAGTTGGATGCGCGGACGCCCTGAACTGCACGTCGGGTAGACTCACTTTCTTCCTGAACGTCATCTTCGGCGTTGGAGGGTGACGAACGCAGGAATTCAGTTCACGATTCCGACAACATTCAGCATCCTTCCCGCCACTCCATGCTCAGCCCGGTGCGAAAAATAGCTCCTCCGCCCAGCTACATCCCGAAAACAAGAGGTACATTCGCTCACGACCGTAATATGCCCCTCCTGGATTCCCGCATCCAGCAACTGCCGCCGGTTTGCCTCCCAAAGATCCAGATGAAGCCGGGAAAGTGCCGACTTTTCCCTCGCCGGTCCGATGGACTGATCTGCCGGATCGATCGCAGGCTCCTCATCAATCTTGCGGAACAACTCGTCCGCATACTTGAAATTCGACCTGAACTCCGCCTGCACCTCGCCGCCGACCGAATAGCAGCAGAGCCCGATACTTGGTCCCACGGCAGCAATGAGATCTTCCGCCCGGGAGCCATATTCCCCTTGCATTCTCGCGACCCCCTGCTCGACTATCCGTGCCGCCGTTCCTCTCCAGCCTGCATGGAAGGCTGCGACAACGCGTTTGCCGACATCGACGACCAGAACCGGAACGCAGTCGGCGGTCCCCACCCCCAGCAGCAGCCCGGGCACATCGGTGATCAGGCCATCGCCTTCGAGCAGCGCCTTCCCTTCAGCGGTAGACAGCTTGCCCTCACGAGCGCCGTCCCCACGCCCGATCGTGCGAATGATGTCTGAGTGGGTTTGACGCAGCCCGACCAGCATGAACCCCGTACTGTCGCTTACCGGGTGGCCCACCGCAGCCACGAACCGCCTTCGATTCTCGGCGACCGCATCCGGAGTGTCCTCCTTTGTCCAACCCAGGTTCAGCGCGTCTCCCCCATAAACCGAAGTGACGCCGCCACAACGACGGCTGAAGCCATGCCTCAGCCACGGGTATGTCTCCCAGCCTTGAACTCCGAGAACCTCAACGCTGTGTTCAGATTTCATGTCTGTTCTCGTGGTCATAGCGGCTGCCGCGATGACCAGTCTACGTCACCTTGCATAGTTCATCGAGCAGAGCCCTCCGATGATGGAGGGCTACTGTGTCGAGGCGATTCAGAACGTTGATGTAAAAGGCAAATGCCATCGCTGCGAGAACGATCAAAACGGGGAGCATAAGCCAGGGAGACTGCAGCCGTCCTGTGACCGCAACCACCGAAAAGCCGATCACGAAGCAGAACACGGTCACAGCCAATGCGCTGAGTGCGCTGAGTTGCGATACCTGTTTACGGCTGACCTTCCCCAGATCGATCTTTTTGGGAGCGGATAGGGAACGGAGGTTGCCGATGGCTGCGTTGGTGAAGGTAGTGAAGAGAAGCCAGAACAGCGTCGCCACTGCGATGAGCGCCGATGGCGGACGCGCGACAAAGCAGATCACGGCCAGGATCAGGATGAGTTCTACGAAATTGAGGAGAAATCCGATGATGTTTTTGGCCAGAAAAACATCACGCAGCCGGGCAGGCGCGAGAAAGTAGAGCTGGATACCGGAGCCGTCCACGCCGAGAGAGTTGTAGGAGAGCATGGAAACACCCAGAATGGAGTAGGCGACTGCGGCCGGCAGTACAAAGTCGCCAAACTGTCCTTCCGCACCGATGCGGCCTGCGAAGAGGAAGACCATGAAGATGGGCGCGATAAATCCGTAGAGCTGGTTGGTATTGCGGCGCAGGTAGAGGAATTCCTTCTCGATGCATGCAAGCAGAACCGGACTCAGGCCAAAGAAGCTGCCGCCGTGCCTCGCGGGCATGATGAGGGTGGGCGAGGATTTGGTGCGGAGTCCGGCCGTCTTTTTCGAAGCCTTCGGAGCGATAGTTTCGCTCAGGTTCTCCCCACGGAACTCGCGTTGCATCCGCCAACCGTAGATGGCGAGGAAGAGGGCGGCGAAGGCGTTGAGGCCCAGAAGCGAGGCTGTCGCAGGAATAATATGGCCACGGCTGAAGCTCTGTATCGAAGAGGCGGCCAGTCCTGGCGGCAGGAACGATGCGCTCGGCTGAAGGTAATGAAAGACTTCGATCAGGAAGGGAAAATGGCTGCTTAGTCTCTGGGGATGCCTGTTCTGCAGGCCAGGGTTGAAGGCGACATTGAGATACTGCAAGCCAAGTGAACCGAAGATGATGAAGGCGGTGAACAGTTCGCGGGCCCGGCGGGTGGCGAGCCAGCGATCCACCCAGGCGAAGATCATGCGGGTGAAAAAGACATTCGCCGCGGCGTAGGTCGCGAGCAGGAGTGTCGCCCAGGGCAGAAGCGACGGGCTTGCGATGCCGATGCCGATGTCGGCAGAGACAATGGCTAAGGTGCCAATCACGTTCGAAGCGCTGAGCAGGCCGAACAGCAGTCGCGCGATCAGGTAGCGCGGAAAACTGAGCGGAAAGCGAACGATGGTGTTGATGTCGAAGCTGAGAGCGGGAGCCGTGATGTTGATACTGACGAGCTGCCAAAGCAGAAATATGCCCCAGGTAAGCGCCGGAAGCAGTCCAAGGCGATTCGCGGAGACGAAATAGTAGCCCGCAAATCCAGCGCCAAGAATGGGACCCAGCGCCACCAGGCCGATGAGGGGAAGGAAGAGGACGCGGGCGATGAGTTCGCCTGTCCCGCCTTTCCGGCCGAAGCCATTGCGGAAGAGGCGCCAGCGCAGACGGGCGAGAGCAACGAACTGGGCCCGGCTTTGGGCAGCGGTCCAGGGCCTGGCTGCCGCATGTCCCGGAGCCTCGGTCAGCCCAGCCACGAAAGCTCCTGCTCGGGGTCGCTGGCGTTGCGCTCGCTGCCGACGATGTTGAGGAAGATCTGCTCCAGCGTGAGAGCCTGGCCAGTATCGCCGTGCGCGACCGGGGTGCGGGCATGGACACCGGCGCGCAACTCTTCAAGAGAGCCGTTCGCGATCAGATGGCCCCGGTCGATAATGGCGATATGGGTGCAGAGTCGCTCGACGATCTCCAGCACATGCGACGTAAGGAAGACGGTTGCGCCACGCGCGATCATCCCCTGGAGCATAGCTTTCAGGGTGCCGGACGCGATTGCGTCGACGCCCTCGAAGGGTTCGTCCAGGAAGAGGATCTTGGGGCCGTGAATGACGGCGGCGGCGAGGGCGAGCTTCTTCTGCATGCCGTGGGAGAAGTCGGTAATGAGCTTCTTTGTTTCACCGGCTAGGCCCATGAATTCGAGCAGCTCAGTCGTTCGGCTGATGGTAGTGGCGAGGTCCAGTCCGTACATGCGGCCGGCGAAACGGAGGTACTCGCCGGCAGTGAGGCGGCCGAACAAGGCGAGACCTTCGGGGACGACGCCGATCTGCCGTTTCACCTCGATCGGGTCCGTGATGGGGTCGAGACCCAGAATCTGGATGGAGCCGGAGGTCGGAGCGAGCAGACCTGTGAGCATTCGAATCGTGGTGGACTTGCCTGCGCCGTTGGGACCAAGAAAGCCGAAGAACTGGCCGGGTGCGACAGTGAGGTTCACGCCCTCGACGGCGGTGAAGTCGCCGAAGCGGCGGGTAAGCCCAGTGGTGGTAACGGCGGGGAGCATGTGAGGGAAGAATACCTGAGGGCCAGGTACCTGAGCTCAGCGAGAAGTGGGCGGGAAGGGCGAAAGGGGTTGCGTGTGGATGCAATGCGAGACGAGACTTGAGATGAATACAGTTATGCTGATTCTGCCAAGAGCAGCTTCCCTGTAGGTGTAAAGGCCAGTCAATGCACTCATAGCCGTTTCTCAAGGAAAACGGCACTCCTATGAATTCTCCTACACAGAAACAGGGAAATTGCCCTAGATAGCGGACTGGCGGAAGGCGCGGCGGGCGGCAAGTGAGAGCATAAGGCGGGATAGGCCGCTGAAAATCATGCTGATGCCGACGAGGGTTCCGATGACCCAGACGGTGCCCGCGGGCCACGAGCGCCAGATCATAATCGCCAGAATAAGCGTGATGATGCCGTCGATAAGGAGCCAGTTGGCGCCGTGCCGGGGACGGATCTGGATGGACTGGATCACCTCGAGAACGCCCTCAAAGAATAAATAGATAGCAAGGAACAGAGTAAGGGTGAGCAGACCGGCCAGGGGATGGACGAGGAGATAGACGCCAACGAAGAGGTAGACAGCTCCGACGAGCAGCTCCCACAGGACGCCGCCGGTGGTGTGGGTTTTGAAGGCGAAGATGAAGTGGGTGATGCCGCTCAGAATGAGAGCCCAGCCGAAGATGAGAGTCACGGCGATGCCGGAGACGGCGGGAATCAGGATGGCGAAGATGCCGGCGAGAATGAGCAGAACGCTGAGGGTGATAGACCAGTTGGTGGACCTGGGGACAAAGGCGGAGAGAGAGGCGGGTGCGGTGCTCATGAGCGGTTTCTCCAAAGACGCAGATACGGCGTTTGTGAATGGGCGCAGAATAGCATAGTGCCCGTTGTGCTTTGAAGCATATCTTGCCGGGTTTGAAAGCATAATGTTGCCACGCCGTCACCCCGTAGATGACTCACTTCGCGTCGAAGGGCATCCCCGTTGCTCCTGATGCTTGAAGCATGATGTTGCCGCGATACCGGCAGATCGAGGAGGCACCCGCGTTTCATGGTGGTGAGATTCTACTTCAACTCTGCTCGAGTGAACGCTGCGAGAGTTTCTTCCTCGGATGGGGGATGCAGGACGTTGCGCGAAGCAAAGTCTTCGGCCTGTGAGTATGCGGTGCTGCGAATGCGGTCGGCGGCTCGGGCAAGATCGTAGCGGGTGCGCCGAAGTTGAACATCGGGGCCGAGAAGCAACCAATTGGCACTGGGTTCTCCAAACGGCATGCCGACGCTGCCTGCGTTCACGACTCGAGCCGTGCCGACCACCCGATCAAACTGCATGTGGGTATGACCACAGACGACTATGGAGACGCCTAGCCCCTCGAAGATCGGCAGGAGCCGGTCGTCGGGCGTGAGACGGGTGAATATCTCGGTGTCGTTGCGCGGTGTGGCGTGGCAGAACAACACATCGCCGAGGCCGGGAATCGCGACACGAAACGTCGGTGGCCAGCCTTCTAACAGTCGCTGATGCTGGGAGTCTAGTTGCTGCGCGGTCCAGCGGACCGGCTCGCGCCACTGTTCCGGCGCGGCGCGGTACCAGTCAGTTTCATAGCCAGACATATGCGCCAACACCTCTCGGTCGCCGTTGCCGTGGATGAACTGCGCAGAAATGTCTAGGTCGAGCAGACATTGGATAGTTTCACGCGGCAACGGGCCGGGAACAACGTCGCCACCGACGACAACACAATCCACGTTAGCCTGACGGATTTCCTGGAGTACCGCCTCAAGCGCAGGGAGGTTGGCATGAATGTCGTAGATGGCAGCGATGCGCATGACGAGATTCCTCTGGACGCAGTCACACAAATAGACGTCACTTAAACCATAACCCTGCCAAACGGCAAAGTTATGCCTTAAATCACACCTGTTGACTGGGTAGAATGAGTGGAGAAGAATGGCCTGTGACTATACCATAATGAGGATTCGGTGGATCGGGTGGTCGGGGCCACAGCGTTAGAGCACTCCTGCAAGTTGATCACACGCGATGGGCCGATAGGGGCGTCGGGGGAAGTGGATTGTGTCTGGTAGGTCTGTGACGAGTTGAGGCGGGGGGAGTCTTAGAGATATGGCAATGGCACCGTTGGCGATACCGTTGAATGAGATGGGCATGGATGAGGTGGAGCGGGCGCAGATGGTGGCGCGGCGCTATCACGCGGATTTCGTGGATCTGAAGAACTTCAAGATCTCGCATGAGCTGTTCAAGAGCGTGCCGGTGGACATGATGTTCCGGTATAACTTCGTGCCGCTGGAGCAGTTGGAGGGGCGCTTGGCGATTGCGGTCTCGGACCCATCGAAGCTGATGGTGCTGGACGAGATCTCGGGCCTGCTGGGACAGCGGCTGGTCACGCGGGTGGCAACGCTCAGCCAGATCACGGAGCTTCTTAAGAAGACGGAGCAGAGCCAGCGGGTGCTCGACGAGGCGAGCGAGGGGCTGGCGTTCGATGTGCTGTCGGGCGATGACAATCAGGACTCGAACATTTCGATTGAGCGGCTGACGAGCGAGGACGATATCTCGCCGATTATCCGGCTTGTGGATACAACGATCTTCACCGCGCTGGAGAGGCGGGCCTCCGACATACATCTAGAAACTTTCGACGATTCGCTGCTGGTAAAGTACCGGATCGATGGTGTGCTGCAGCAGGCGATGGCGCCCATTGCACGGGAGCACCATCAGACGATCCTGTCGCGTATCAAGGTGATGAGCGAACTCGACATTGCGGAGCGGCGTGTCCCGCAGGATGGGCGGTTCCGGGTTCGGTATAAAGGCAGGCTGATCGACTTTCGTGTCTCCATCATGCCTACGGTGCATGGCGAGAATGCCGTGCTGCGTGTGCTCGATAAGGAGTCGATGTCGGAGAAGTTCAAGTCGCTGTCACTGGATGTGGTGGGGTTTGCGGCGAAGGACCTGGAGCGATTCCGCCGGTACATCAAAGAGCCGTATGGGATGGTGCTGGTGACCGGCCCGACGGGTTCGGGCAAGACGACGACTCTTTATGCAGCGCTGAATGAGATTAAGTCCGAAGAAGACAAGATCATCACGATCGAAGACCCGGTAGAGTACCAGATTCGAGGCATTACCCAGATTCCGGTGAATGAGAAGAAGGGGCTGACGTTCGCGCGCGGGCTGCGGTCGATTCTGCGGCACGACCCGGACAAGATCCTAGTGGGAGAGATCCGCGATGCGGAGACGGCGCAGATCGCGATCAACTCGGCGCTGACCGGACATCTGGTGTTCACGACCGTCCACGCCAATAACGTAGTGGATGTGCTGGGGCGGTTCTTGAACATGGGGGTCGAGCCATACAACTTCGTCTCGGCGCTGAACTGCATCCTGGCCCAGCGGCTCGTGCGCCAGGTATGTGAGTTCTGCGCGACAAGTGTGCAGTACAGCGATGCGGAGTTGCTGGCCAGCGGGTTGGAGCTGGAAGATTGGCGGGGGTTCAAGTTCCGCGAAGGGCCCGGATGTATCGAGTGCAACGGCACGGGATTCCGCGGCCGGTCGGCGATCCATGAGCTGCTGGAGCTGGATGATGAGATCCGGGAGATGCTGCTCGCGAAGAAGCCGGGAAGTGAGATTCGGAAGAAAGCCAAGCAGAAGGGGATGGCTTTCCTGCGGGATTCGGCGCTGGAGCGGGTGCGGGACGGCATCACGACGCTGAAAGAGATCAATAAAGTTACCTTCATTGAAGCGGGGCGGTAGACCGTGGCGAAGAAAGCAGGCCTGTTCGGCTGCGCTCAGGGTCGAGATCGCAACCTTTCTGGTCGGGCAAGGTAGTCTAGAACGGCATGGATTTTTTACCGACAACATTGGGAACGAGGCCACGGCTGGCTGTGGAGCTTCGCGCTGAGGGCGTCGTGGCTGCGCGCGCCGACGATGCGGCTGCTCTGCTGACGGGCGTAGCGATGGCAGACCTGCCAGACGGCGCGCTGGTTCCGGGGTTGAAGGTGGGTAATATAGTGGATCGCCCGGCGCTAGTGGCGGCGGTGCGGCAGGCTCTCGATGGGGTGGCCGGCACGGGGCGGGAGCGATCGCGCGATGTGACCCTGATCGTGCCGGATTCGGCGGTGCGGGTGCTCTTTCTGGACTTCGATCAGCTGCCTTCGAAGCTGGCGGAGGCGTTGCCGGTAGTGCGGTTCCGGCTGAAGAAGCTGCTGCCGTTCGATGCGGACGACGCAGTGGTGACCTATCAGTTAATGCCGGGAGGCAAGGGCGGCGTAATCAAAATGGTTGCGGTGGGAATGCCGCGAGATGTACTGGCGGAGTATGAGAGCGTCGTCATCGGGGCGGGGTACCTCCCCGGCGCGGTGCTGCCCAGCACCCTGGCTGCACTGGCGGGCCTGGAGGAGACGGACGCTGCCGCGCTGGTGGTCAATGCGGGGCCGGGAGCGGTGACGACCGCGATTGTGCAGGGCGGCGTGCTGATGCTGCATCGCTCCGTGGATATGAGCAGCGATATGGGAAGCGATACCGCCAGCGTGACAGGGAGCGAGCTGCGCGGCGAGACGGTTGCCGCTTTACCCGGCGGTGGGGCTTCGGTCGCCCTGGTCGACCGCGAGAGTTCGGTGCAGGAGTGGGCCCAGCAGGAGCCGCTCGGGCCGGAGGGATGGGAGCGGCTCGAGGTGGACGCGGTGCGGAGCTCCGTCTTAGGGGCCGCGGCGGCAAAAGAGCGCACGGCGGGGGCAGCCGCTCGCGAGGTAATGCAGGCGGTCAGCGTGGCGGCGGCTTACTTTGAAGATACGTTGCAGATTTCGCCCGAGGTGGTGCTGACGGCGGGTACGCTGGGTGCCGAGGCGATGGCCGCGATGATGACCGAGGGCGGGTTCGAGGGGCTGCGGGTGCGGGAGATGGTGGATGCGCAGATGCTGTCGGCGGCAGTGACCTCTGCTGTGGCGAAGCTGCCGAGGGGCTGGCTGGCCGGCGTCCGGGGAGCGCTGAAGAGCTGATGCGGATCTCTCTCAATCTTGCGACACGGCCTTTTGTTGAGCTGCGACCGCTGTTTGCGCGGCTGCGGCTGGCCATGGTGGTGCTTGCGGCCCTGGCGGTCGGGCTGGGGTTTGCATTGCACTCGCTGAGCGCGAAGGCACGGGTGGCGCAGGTGCGGATGGATGCGTTGAAGGCCAGAACAGCGGTGTTTCAACAGGAGCGGGCGGCGAATGAGGCCAGAATGCGGCAGCCGCAGAATATGGCGGTGCTGGAGCGCAGCCGGTTTCTCAACGCGGTGTTCGCGCGGAAGAGCTTTAGTTGGACGGCTGTGATGATGGACTTGGAGCGTGTGCTGCCGCCGGGGGTGCAGGTCACCAGCATCGACCCCGTGATTACCAAGGAAGGCGATGTGAACATCCGGCTGCGGGTCAGCGGGGACAGGGACCGTTCGGTGCAGCTTGTCAGGAACCTGGAGAGATCGCAGCGGTTTGTGGCTCCCCGGCTGGCGGGAGAGCAGGCCCTGACGGCCGATAGCACACGGGCGATGCCGATGGTGGCTCCGGGCGGCGTGGTGTTCGAGATCTTGAGCGGATATAACCCGCTGCCGGAGCGTCGCGTGAAGAATGTTGCTCCGGACCAGCATCCGGACTCAATTGCGGCTGCCAGCGGACTGGCAAACGGCGGAGTGTTGCGGCGCAGGTCCTCGCGGCGGCGGTTGAGCGGATCCGGTTCCGCCCCGGTTACCGCGCCGAAGGGTGGCACACGATGACTGTGACTGCGGCGAAGCGGCCGGTAGTGGTGGCGAACAGGGTGACGAAGCGGATGCGCGGGCTGTTGACGCTGCTGAATATCCACTTCGCGGGAGTTGCGCTTCTCGGGCTCGTGAATCTTTATCTGCTGGCGCATATGGCCTTTGCCTGGCAGTCTGCGAACAGCCAGAACGCGGCCGCGCTGGCCGACCAGACGGTGGCCATGAAGACGGCTGAGATTGCGAACCGGCCGCTCGAAGGCCTGGATGAGAAACTGGCGCAGGCGACCAGGGACTCCGACAGGTTCTATCTGCAGCGGCTGCCGTATGCGTATTCGCAGGTGGCTGCCGAACTGGGCGCGCTGACCAAGAAGCAGGGAATCAAGCTGACCCGGGTCCAGTACGCCGATCCGGCGCCGGTGCTGGCCGGAACTGCGGGCGCGGTAACCGAAGTCCGGATGGATGCGAGTCTGAGCGGAGATTATCGGCCGCTGGTTTTGTTCATCAATGGGCTGGAGCGGGACAGGATGTTCTTCATGATCCAGGGGCTGACCTTGACCGGGCAGCAATCCGGAACGGTGGGACTTCGGCTGCGGCTGACGACCTACCTGCGGAGTCCGGTGGGTGTGGAGGCCTCGGAGGTCTCCGAAAAGAGCATGGTTGAGGCCGGGGGAGTTGCCGCTGGTTCAAGGGATGACGCACCGGGCGCAGTCGCTTCGGGCCAGGGGCGCCCACGATGATCAACATGACTCCGGACCTGCAGAAGAAGGTGGCGGCGGTGGCTGGGTTTGTCGTGCTGGCCGCGGGGATTCTCTACTTCGAGCTGCCGCATGGCGGGCCTGCTTCGAGCACACCTGCCGCGCCTGTGGCGTCCGCTCCGGTCGCTCCCGCCACGGCGCGGTCTTCCGGAGCCGCAAGAGGAGGCAGCGCATCGCCGACTCCGGTTCCACCGGGGAATGCGGTCGGAGGCGCGGCGAAGGAGCTGGGGACGACCGCGGCGCAGCTTGATCCGACACTGCGGATGTCGGCGATGCTGGTCACGGAGTCGCTGGTGTACACCGGGGGCGGGCGGAATATCTTCTCCGCGAGCTCGGTTCCGGTGGATATTCCGAAGCCGATTGCGTCCGTGCGGACGGGGAGGTTAGCGCAGGCGGCTACGCCGGTGCCCACCGGGCCGCCGCCCCCGCCGCCCATCGACCTAAAGTTTTTTGGCACGGAGACCTCGGCGAGTGGGGTGCGACGGGCCTTTCTTCTACACGGCGAGGATGTATTCCTGGCCTCGGATGGAGACATTGTGCAGCGACGATATAAGGTGATTACGGTTTCTGCCAACTCCATCGTGGTGGAGGACATGGCGAACAACAACAGGCAGACTCTTCCGCTGCTGGCGCGGTGAGGAGTGCGGGCGATGCGGATGGAACGGCAGATGCAGATGCACATGCGGAAGCAGGACGGGGAGCAGGGCTCGATGCTGCTGGGCCTCGTGGTTGCGATCTTTCTCATTCTGCTGGCGCTGGGGATAGCGGCTCCGACGGTCGCGCGGGAGTTGAGGCGCGAGCGCGAGCTCGAGGCGGTGCATCGGGCGAACCAGTACGTGCGCGCCATCCAGCTTTACTACCGCAAGATGGGGACCTATCCGGCGTCGCTGGAGCAGTTGGAGAAAACCAACAATGTGCGGTATCTGCGGCAGCGCTATCCGGACCCCTGGACGGGCAAGGCGGATTGGCGGCTGATTAAAATTGGTGAGGCAAAGACGACCGTGAAGGGCTTCTTCGGGCAGCCGTTGACGGGTGTCGCGCCTGGGTTGGGGTCGGCGGCTGGGATGGCATCCTCCGGGGGGATTGGTGCGGGGGCGGCTGGATCGAGTTCCGGGGCGGCGGGCTCGGCAGGAACGGGGTCTTCTTCGGCGTTTGGCTCGTCCAGTTCGCCGGGTGCTGCTGGTTCCAATTCGACTGGAGCAGGTACGGCTGGCGCATCGGGAGGTGGGTCTGGCGGTGGGTCGAGTGCCTTCGGATCAAGCTCGTTCGGATCGAGTGCGTCTGGATCGTCCAGCGCCTTCGGATCAAGCTCCTTCGGGTCGAGTGACTCCGGGTCGAGCGCCTTTGGGTCTGGTTCGGCGGGTGCAGGTGGGGCGGTGAGCGGAGGCCCGGCCGGGGTCGGAGGAATTTCAGGGACGAACGGGACCGGCGGCGGACCAGGGACGGGAACGCCCGGGGTGGGGAGCCAATCCGCTACAGGCTTTACGGGTGGGGGTGTGCCTTTTGTCGGGGTGGGGCTGCCCAAGCAGGGAGATTCAATTCTGGCGATCAACGACCAGACGAGCTATCAGACATGGGAGTTTCTGTACGATCCGCGGATCGAGCAGATGAAGGCAAAGGCGAGCTTGCTGGGTGGACCGGCCAGTGCAGGCAGCGGTTCGGGGGGGCTTGGGTCGGCTTCGGGGATGAACTCGGGGGTGGGTGGGACGCCTGCTGGAGGCGCGGGGAACGGCACGGCTCAAGGCGGCTTCGGCTCTGGGACGGCAGGCGGTTTCGGCTCCGGGACAGGCTTTGGTGCGGGGAGCGGGAGTTCGGGGAGTACCCCTCCGCAGAAAACACAGCCCCAGACCACGCAGCCTCAGTAGATCCTTGCGTTCGAGGAGGGGGGCTTTCGAGTTGTTAAGAGAATGGATACCGGAGCATACTAAAGCTATGGCGGCAGCGCATGCGATTTCTGCGGAGGAGCGTTTGGTTCCGGTCGAGGAGTATCTGCGGACCAGCTACCGGCCGGATTGCGACTATGTGGATGGGCGGATAGAGGAGCGCAGTTTGGGAGAGTTCGAACACGGACGTGTGCAGTATTCGCTGTTGAAGCTGCTCGGCGCACGAGACGCGGATTGGCAGATCACGTTGGTCCCTGAATGCAGAATGCAGGTCTCGACGCACCGGTTTCGAGTGCCGGACGTGATGGTGCTGCGCCGAGAGCAAAAGGTGAGCCGGATCGTTCGTGAGGCGCCGTTGGTGTGTATCGAGGTGCTGTCGCCGGAGGATATGTGGGATACGTGGGCCAAGATGCGGTCGCGGCTGAACGATTATCTGGCAATTGGGGTGGAGCATGTGTGGTGCTTCGACCCGGAGGCGCGCGAGGCGCGGCTGTATACGGCGGATGGGTTCGAGCTGGTTCGCGAGGCTGAGTTGACCGTGGCCGGGACGGCGATCCGTTTGAATGTGGGTGAGGTCTTTGCGGTGTTGGACGAGGCGTAAGTTCAGGGTTTGCCGGGCTGGGTGAGGGCTGCTTTTGGATCCATCGTGCGAAGGCGGCCGATGCGGCCGTTAGGTCCTACCACGAAGGGTAGCGAGAGTGCGTTCCAGCTCTTGTCGGCGTCGGGTGGGTCCGTAGGTGAGGGCTTGAGAGGACGCCAGTTCTTGCCGTCGTCGGTGGAGATGTCGGTGCCATTGGGGCCCACGGTGATCCAGGTCTGGGAGGAGCTGTCGAAGGCGACGGCGCTCCGATAGCCGTGAGGCTGTGTCAGGGAAGGGCTCCAGTGCTCGCCGCCATCGGTGGAGAATGCGGCGGTCGAGGTGTGTGCCTCCGGTTTATCGTACGAGCCGCCTACCGCGACAACGATCACCTTCGATTTACCCGCCTGAGAGGTGGTCATGCGGTTGGCCAGGGAGAAGATGCCGGACGACGGAGTTCCAGCGGCCAACGGGGTATCGGTTTTGGCCCACGCTACGGAGCAAGCTCCTGAAGAAGCGCTGGGCTCGCATTTCATGACGGTCCGATAGATGTGGGCTGTGCCGTCGCCTCCTGTGCCAAAGATGAGAAATGGACCGGTGGCGGTGAGCACGGAGTTGCTCGCCGCGAAAGCGGAGTCTTCACCCGAGGCTTCGAGACCGGGGTCATCGGCGATAAACCAGGTGCTCCCGGAATCCTGCGAGAGAAACATCGCGAACTTGTGGTCCACGGGGTCGCCAAGTAGGTACATCTGTTTGCCGGTTACGCGGCGCAGTGAGTCCCAGAAGCCCTGTTTGTCGGGGTTGGTGAAGACGAGCTTCCAGGTCTGGCAGCCGTCGGTGGTTTTGTAGAGACGGGAGAGGTCGCCCACGCCCGACGACATGACGATGGCGGCTTTTTCGTCGAAGGCCTGGATGCCTCGGAAGTCGAGGTCTTTGGCTCCGGGAGGCATGTTGCAGGTCTGCCAGAGATAGCCGCCGTCCTCGCTCCGAAGAACCGTGCCGCTGGAACCGCTGGCCCACACGGCTCCGCCACCGGTGTTGGAGACGCCGCGCAGGTTCGCGGTCGTGTGGGAGTCTTCCATATCGAACTGGGCGTGAGCGCGGAGGGTGAGCGTGAGGACCAGGAGAAACACTACAAGGCGCATGAGGCAGGATAGCGCACCGATTGCCGCCCCTGGCGAAAATAAACCTGCGAAATCTGGCGTAGTTTCAGACTGGGAAATACGGCCGTCCACAAATCCACGTTTGCCACGCATCGGCCCACATTAAGCACAAACTTAACCACGTTTTCGAACAGGCGAGGCCGCTTTTAATGCGCACCGGCGGGGGCTTTACCGGGCTTTACCTTCTTAAAGATCCAGACGATCCCAACGCAAAAAAAACAAAGGAGCGAAAGCCAGCGGAAGACGTCGACAAAGGACCAGACCGAGGCCTGACGGCCGAGTTGCTGGTACAAAGTGGCCTGCGCGGGAGCCAGTGTATTGGCCTGGCCGAAGTAGCCGCTCAGGGATTGCTGCGCAGACTGCATATTGTTCTGAAACTGCTGGCCGCTCAGCGGGACGGAGTTCAGTATCTCGTTCTGGTGCACGGCGGAGCGCCGTGTAAGCAGCGTCTGGGCGATCGAGATGCCGATAGACCCGCCGACGTTGCGAAATAGATTGAAAAGTCCGCTGGCATTGCCGATCTGCTCGTTATCGAGAGTCCCGTAGGAGGCAGTCGAAATGGGAACGAACACGAAGCTGAGCCCGAAGCCGGTGATCAGGATGGGCAGAAGGAGGGTAGTGGGGGAGATGTCGAGCGTGACGTTGCCGAAGTAAAGGGTGGTAAGGCCGAAGGTGACGAAGCCGAAGGTGAGCAGGTAGCGCGGATCGACCTTGTTGGAGAGCCATCCGATGATAGGCATGCCCATGACCGCTCCTATGCCGCGGGGGGCGACGACCAGGCCGGCGGTGAAGGCGGTGTAGCCAAGCAACTCCTGATAAAAGAGCGGCAGGACGGTGACGGTGGAGTAGATACCGACGCCGAAGAAGAAGATGAGAGTAGTGCCAATGGCGAAGTTGCGGTCCTTGAAGACTTTGAGGTCGACCAGGGTGTCCTTGTCGCGCCAGGAGTGCCAGATGAAGTAGATAAAGGAGATAACGAGGAAGAAGACGGCCCAGCGGATCCAGACAGCGCCAAACCAATCGTCCTCCTGGCCCTTGTCGAGTACGACCTGCAGGCATCCGGTCCAGATGACCAGAGCCGCAAAGCCGTAGCGGTCGAACGGACTGACCTTGGCCTTGCTGATGTAGGCGGGGTCGTGGATGAAGCGGTTGATCATGAAGAGGGCGAGGATGCCGATCGGGATATTGATGTAGAAGGCGTATCGCCAGGAGTAGGTGTCGGTGAGCCACCCGCCCAGGGTGGGGCCAAGGACGGGAGCGACGACGACACCGAAGGCGAAGACGGCCATGGCGGCTCCGCGCTTGGCGGGTGGGAAGGATTCGAGGAGGATGGCCTGGGAGAGGGGTTGGAGTGCGCCTCCGCCGGCCCCTTGGACGACGCGAGCCAGGAGCATGAAGCCGAGGGTCGGGGCGGCTCCGCAGGCGAAGCTGGCAACGGTAAAGATGGCGACGCAGGACATGAGGAAGCGCTTGCGTCCGAAGCGGAGAGAGCACCAGTTGCTGGCGGGAAGGACGATGGCATTGGCGACGAGATAGCTGGTGAGGACCCAGGTGGCCTGGTCGAGCGAGGCGGAGAGGGAGCCGGCAATGTAGGGCAGCGCAACCGAGGCAATGGCGGTGTCGAGCACCTCCATAAACGTAGCCAGCATGACGGACGCGGCAATAAGCCAAGGGTTGACTCCCTGGGTGACCTCAGCGGATTGATCTGGCGGTGCCGTTGCGGCCATAGGGATTTGTTCTGCTCTTTCTGCAGGTCATGTGGACGAAATCAGGAACGTTATACCTTTAGAGAACCACGAGACGAGTTCGGATGCATCGCAGTACACAATGTCGTAGGGTTGAAGCAGACGTGTACGGGTTGAACCTTCGATGAGGTGCTTTAGCTAAGATGAAGACGAAGTTCGGCTTGCCGTCAAGACATTGCCCGAATCCGCATCCCTGCTATTGGATATTGTCCGATTTACGGCAGCGATTTTAGTAGTTGCGGGCCATGTCACATTCCCTTCAGTCGGACTGGGCTATGCGGATTGGCGGGTTTTGGGGGATGCTTCCGTTCCGGTATTTTTTGTTCTCTCCGGTTTCGTCATTCGGTACGTCACCTGCACACGAGAGTCTACGGCGACCGAATACTTCATCGGCCGAGCATCTCGCATGTATTCGGTGGTGTTGCCTGCGTTGCTTTTTACTCTTGCGACGAGTGGGATCTGCTTTCTGATGAATCGTGAGCGGTTCCTTATGGATTGGGAGGCGACGTTTACGCATCCTCTTGCGCGCCTGGTACTGAATCTGAGTTTCTTTAGCCAGGCTTGGGGACGCAATACGATCCCATTCACGAACGCCCCCTTCTGGTCGCTCGGCTACGAATGCATCTACTACCTTTTTTATGGATTCTTCTTTTACCTTCGCGGCTGGGTGCGTATTTTTCTCTGCGTTCTACTCGGGCTCGCGATCGGCCCCCAAGTGCTCTTTCTCTTGCCAGTCTGGTGGTTGGGCTGCTGGATGTACGATCTGTACGTTCATCGTCGGCGAGGATACCTTGCTTCCGGCGTTATGTTATCTGTGGTCGTGTGGCTGGTAGTGAGCGGAGCAGTTTCGCTCTTCGGGTACAGCTCCAGGCTGACACCCTGGGCTATCTTTTATTGCATTTCGCATCTACCAAACCCGCTGGGTCTCCTCGGAGTGAGCTACCTACGCGCAAATATGTTTGCAGTGGCGGTTGGGCTGTTTTCCGCCCTTGCGCTCTTCGTCAGCCTGCTCGCAATGGATTCTTTGGAGATATCAAGGTCAAGCCGATTGGCTAAAGGGTTCCGTGCGGTGGCGAATGGAACATTCACGATCTATCTTATGCACTTCCCATTCCTGCTTCTTCTCTCTTACACGCATGTCCTGCGACCGGGGCGAATATGGAGTAACAACGTGGTGGTCAGCTTAATGTGTGCTGCGCTGGCCGCGGTGGCGGTGCCAGTGGACGCGTTTAAGCTGGCGATCCGAAGGTACCTAAGCAGGATTATGCAGGTTTAGAAGGCTCCGTTACAGAAACCATAGAATCCCTGTTATGGAATGACCCTTGGCTTGCGTTCCAGCAAATGTGCAACTTTTGGCGATAGAGAGCATCAGAATACTTGACAGTAAGTGACTCAGGGTGAGATTCTTGAGAGGTCGAGAATGCTGGTGGGCCAGAGGCCCGGAATGGGGATAAGGGATGGCAAAGATTATAGGAATTGACTTGGGAACGACGAACTCCTGCGTGGCCGTGATGGAGGGCGGAGAGCCGAAGGTGATACCGAATGAAGAGGGTGGACGGACCACTCCGTCAGTTGTGGCGTTCACCAAGAGCGGCGAACGGCTGGTGGGGCAGGTGGCCAAGCGGCAGGCGATCACGAACCCGGAGAACACGGTTTACTCGATCAAGCGCTTCATGGGCCGCCGCATGAACGAGGTTGGCGACGAGTTGAAGATGGTGCCGTACAAGGTTGTAGCGAAGGGCGACAACATCGTTGTCAGCGCGCAGGGCAAGGAGTACACGCCGCCGGAGATCTCGGCGATGATTCTGCAGAAGCTGAAAAAGGCTGCTGAGGACTATCTGGGAACCTCGGTAAATGAGGCTGTGATTACGGTTCCGGCGTACTTCAACGACGCTCAGCGGCAGGCGACCAAAGACGCCGGCAAGATCGCGGGCCTGGATGTAAAGCGGATCGTGAATGAGCCGACCGCGGCTGCGTTGGCGTATGGCCTGGATAAGAAGAAGGACGAGACGATTGCGGTCTACGACTTCGGCGGCGGTACGTTCGATATCTCGATTCTTGAGGTCGGCGAGGGCGTGATTGAGGTGAAGTCGACCAATGGTGATACGCACCTTGGAGGCGACAATCTGGATCAGAGGATTGTGGACTGGCTGATTGGCGAGTTCAAGTCCGATACCGGTCTGGATCTTCATGCGAAAGGCAACGAGATGGCGCTGCAGCGGCTGAAGGACGCGGCGGAGAAGGCGAAGATCGAGTTGTCGACGGCGCAGGAGTCGGAGATCAACCTGCCGTTTATCACGGCGGATGCGAGCGGTCCCAAGCACCTCGTACGGAACCTGACGCGCGCGAAGCTGGAGTCGCTTGTGGATGATCTGCTGCAGCGTTCGATTGGGCCGAGCAAGCAGGCGATGAAAGATGCAGGTGTCGATGCGTCGAAGATCGACGAGGTCGTCCTGGTCGGTGGTCAGACGCGTATGCCGAAGATTCAGCAGCTGGTGAAGGATCTGTTCGGCAAGGAGCCGCATAAGGGTGTGAACCCGGACGAGGTTGTTGCGATTGGAGCGGCGGTCCAGGCTGGTGTTCTTGCCGGCGAGGTGAAGGATCTGCTGCTGCTCGATGTGACTCCGCTGACATTGTCGATTGAGACGATGGGCGGCGTGGCGACGGCGATGATCAACCGGAACACGACGATTCCTACGAAGAAGACGGAGACGTTTTCGACGGCGGCGGACTCGCAGACCGAGGTTGAAGTGCATGTGCTGCAGGGCGAACGGCCGATGGCGGCGCAGAACCGGACTCTGGGCAAGTTCAAGCTTTCGGGGATTCCGACCGCTCCGCGTGGCGTGCCGCAGATTGAGGTGACGTTCGATATCGATGCGAACGGCATTCTGAATGTAACGGCGAAGGACAATGCAACCGGAAAAGACCAGAAGATTACGATTACCAGTTCGTCAGGGCTGAGCAAGGAAGAGGTTGAGAGGATGGCGAAGGATGCCGAGTCTCATGCTGCTGAAGACAAGGAGCAGCGGGATGCGGTGGAAGCACGCAACGGCTTGGACTCGATGGTCTATAACGTTGAGAAGATGGTGAAGGATTCGGGCGATAAGGTCTCCGACTCCGATAAGGCCGAGGTGGAGACTGCGTTGGCGGATGCGAAGACGACCCTGGCTGGAACGCCGAGCGCGTCGGAGCTGAATGCGTCCAAGGAGCGTCTAACAACGGTGAGCCACAAGCTGGCGGAGGCGATGTACAAGGCTGCCGCGGCTTCGGCTCCGACGGATAGCGCGACCGGTTCGGCCGAAGCGCACGGCGATGCGACTCAGGGCGAGCCTAAGAAGGATGAAGGCGTGATCGATGCCGAGTACGTCGATGTGGACGAGAAGAAATAAACGTAATCCGTAGAAGAAGCGTGGACGTAAAGAGAAGAGGGGCGTTCCTGTTGGGGTGCCCCTCTCTTTTTATTAGGCACGCAGCATGGCGATGGCACGTGTAGAGTGCGTCTTATCACCAGGAAAGGTGTTCTAGTGAACAGTGGCAAAGGGGAAGACAAGTACGCGGACGTGATTTGGCTGGAGAACCTGGAATTCAATCGACTGCTTGGAGGGAAAGCGATGACCGAGACGATGTGGAAGTGCGACCAGGTACGAGCAGGACAGCTATACAACAGGATGATGTTCGATACGCGCGAAGAGGCAGTGCAGTTTGCCCAGCGGATGCAGCAGATGGAGCCGGATCAGATGTTTTCGATCGAGGCGATTGAGGCGCGGCAGGTTTGGAATTAGGTCTTGACGACAGATTGGGAAGCGGTTCAGGCGATGGCGACGGTGGTTCTGGTGATAACCAGCGCCGGCGCCATTGCTTATGCCGGTCTGCAACTACGGCACGAGCGGGCGTATCGTGCCGTGGACAATCTTGAGAAGCAATTAAGCTTTTTCCTTTCGGACAAGTTTGTGGAGGTGCGGCGACGGCTGGCAGCGGCTCGGCTCGATGCGACAGCGCTGAGACCGTGGACGCTGGAGGAGCCTCCGGTGAGCGCATTCGAGGTGCTGGATTTCTATGAGCACCTATCGCTGCTGGTGAAGAAGGGCCACCTGGATGTGTATGACGTGTGGCACACGTTTTACGAGTGGGCCCAGCCGGTGTATGTGGACATGCAGGCGCTGATCGAGTCGGAGGAGAGTGCGTATTCGCAGCATTACAGCGATCTGCAACGGCTGATGCGGCAGATGGACGACATTCAGATCGCGAAGATGCAGACACAGAGGGGCGAGCACTGGGCGCTGTGGACTCCGGAGCGGATTATTGAGCACTATCAGTACGAGCTGGAGTCGGGCGGCCGGCCGCGTCGGATTCAGCGGCGGCATCAGACAGAGGTAACGGCGACGAGGTTGAAGGACGATGCCAGAGGGCAATGAGATTCACCGATGGGCGGAGCGTCATGGGGCGGCGTTTGCAGGCAAGGCGGTGCGGGTGGATGGGCCGCAGGAACGCTTTACGGACTCGGATGTACTTGACGGGCGAAAGCTGCATCGTGTGATGGCGGTTGGGAAGCACCTTGGGTACGACTTTGGCAAAGACTTCATCCTGCATGTGCATCTGGGCTTGCGAGGCGATTTCGCGGAGGGCTCGGGACCGCTGCCCGCGGTGCGGGGTGCGCTGCGCCTGCGTATGTGGAATGCAGCGGCGGTGAAGAGGCCGGCCGCACCCGGTGCGAGCAAGCGTCATGCGTGGTATTCGGACGATGACGGGACCGGCCATGTTGCCGCGGAGAAGGTGGCGTGGATTGAATTGCGCGGGCCTACGGATTGCTCCATCTTTTCGAAGGAGAAGTGGGACAGGCTATTGGAGCGACTGGGGCCCGATCCGCTGAACGGGGATGGGCCGGAAAAGATGATTTCGCGGGTTAGTAAGAGCAGGAAGCCGATCGGGGCGCTGCTGATGGACCAGTCGGTGGCGGCTGGGGTGGGGAATATCTATCGGGCGGAGCTGCTGTTTCGGGCGCGGCTCAGTCCGTTCAAGCCGGGCAGGGAGGTAGAGGAGGCGGCTCTGCGGTCGATATGGAAGGATGCTGGTGTGCTGATGAAGGCGGGAATGGTGGACCGGCGGATTGTGACGACGAAGCCGAAGGATCGGCCACATAAGGCGGGAGCGGTGCTGAAGGAGGAGGCGCATTATGTGTATCGGCGGCAGGAGCGGCCTTGCTTTGTGTGCGGGACGAAGGTTTTGACCGAGGTGATGGAGGGCAGGAATCTGTTCTGGTGTCCGGTGTGCCAGGCGGGCCGAGCGGAGACCGTATAACAATGTGCGTTGTAGGCTGTGCATGTGATTTTGATTTCGAAGATGCAGATACCGAGAGAGTCTCTTCGAGACAGGGAAGAGGAGATTGTGAATGAAGTCGCGGAATTACGACATATACCGCGCTGCGGTTGAGCCGCTACTTCGGAACTACTCCCGACTTCTGGATGAACATGAACGCAGCATATGAACTCGCCATCGCCCAGGACATTCTCCTTGCGAAGATCAAGAAGGAAGTGCAGCGCAGAGTGGCTTAGCAGAGACCAGAAGGGGCAACAAAGATGGCTACGCAGACGAAAGACTATTACGGCACGCTGGGCGTGAAGAAGACGGCGACGGCGGATGAGATTCGCAAGGCGTTCCGGAAGAATGCGCGGAAATATCACCCGGACGTCAATCCGAATGACAAGAAGGCCGAGGAGAAGTTCAAGGAGATCTCCGAGGCGAACGATGTGTTGAGCGACGAGAAGAAGCGGAAGATCTATGACCAGCTTGGCTTCTATTCAGACAATATCGATCCCGCTGCGGCGGAGGCTGCGGCGCGCGGGGGATACGGCGGGGGATCGGGGGCTGCAGGATATGGACGGCAGCAGCCTACCGGACGGAGGGGCGGGCAGGAGGTTCCATTCGACTTCAGCGGCTTCGATTTCTCTGATTTTCAGGCTGGGCGGGGAGCGCAGCAGGAGTCTGCCGGAGGGTTTGGCGGCAGCTTCAAGGATATCTTCGGCGGCATGTTCACGGGGGGGCGGCAGGCTACGCGCGGACCTCAGCCTGGGACGGACCTGGAGTACCAGATCAGCGTGGATTTCTGGACGGCGGTGCGGGGCGGGGTGACGCGGCTGGAGATTCAGCGACAGGAGGTCTGCCCGACGTGCAAGGGAAAGTCGACGACTGGCGGCAGTGTGGAGTGCCCGGAGTGTCATGGGTCCGGACAGGTAACGCAGATGGGCGGGCGGATGAAGTTCAATATCCAGTGCCCGCGGTGCGGTGGAACGGGGAAGGTGCAGAACGCATGTCCGACGTGCGATGGCGAGGGCGTGGTGACAAGGCGGGAGCCGCTGGAGTTTCGGATCAAGGCGGGCACGCGGGATGGGCAGAGAATCCGGCTGGCGGGTAAGGGAAATGCCGGGACCAACGGCGGAGTCGCGGGGGATCTGTTTCTTATCATTAAGGCGGGAACGCATCCGGTGTTTACACGCAGTGGCGACGATATTTATGTGACTGTTCCGGTTACGATGACGGAGGCTGCGCTGGGCGCGAAGATCGAGGTGCCAACGATCGATACCCATGAGGGCGGAGCAAGGACGCAGTTGAAGATTCCGCCGGGAACGCAGACAGGGCAGAAGCTGCGGCTGCGGGAGAAGGGTGTGCCCTCAGCTTCGAAGGAGGGCGCTCGCGGCGACGAGATTGTGGAGGTGAAGATTGTGGTGCCGAAGGTGCAGGATGAACGAAGTAAGGAGATTCTGCGGGAGTTGGCGAAGCTGAATCCTGAGGATGTGAGAGAGGCGCTGTTTGCTGTGGTTTGATCCTCAACGCAAGGCAGGCGACAAGCGGGAGAGGAGGGACCATGAGCGAGGAAGCCTGGGAAGCTAACCTGGCCGCCGCTCGTGCAAGATGAGTTGCTGATCGGCTGGAATTTCGATGGCCTGACTCGGTAAGCGGGTCGTTGATGCTGGGGCGGGCAGGATGAGTTGGTTGGCCAGGCTGGCGATGTACTGGGTGGTCTCGGGTGCGACGCCGGCGATGCGGGCGGCGAGCCAGGCTTGGGGTGTGATGGTGATTTCGGCGCGGCCGGCGGCTACTGCGTTGTAAATTTTGTTGGCGGCGTGATTGACGGATGCGGCGATGACGGGAGTTCTCGCGGCTAGTTTGAACCAGCGCTGCTCCTTCGTTTGCTGGCCGGTGAAGTGGGCGTGGTCTTCGCCGCCGGTGCGCATGAGGCCTGGGCAGACGGTGGTGACGCGGACGCCTTTGTGGCGGAGTTCGGAGTGCAGGCCTTCGGAGAAGCCAACGAGGGCGAACTTGCTGGCGACGTAGGGGAGCAGGTGAGGCACGGCAAACTTGCCGCCGATGCTGGCAATGTTCACAATCGCGGAGTCTCCCTCCTCGGGCTGCCGGTGGAGAAGATGCGGGAGGGCGGCATGGGTGGTGTGGAGGGCGGCGAAGAAGTTGGTGGCCATGGCGCGCCTGTAGGCTTCTAGAGGCTGGTCTTCGACGGGGCCTACCTCGATGATGCCGGCGTTGTTGATGAGGATGTCGATGCGGCCGAAGTGACTGACGGCGTGCTCGATGAGAAGGGTCGCCTGGGCGGAGTCGGTGAGGTCGGCGGGGATGAGGAGGACGTCATCGGGAGACTGGACGGCGTGGCGCATGAGGAGGGATTGGCGAGCGCGATTGAGTTCGTTGACATCGCGGGCGGCGAGTACGAGTTTGGCTCCGGCGCGGCCGTATCGCTCGGCTAAGGCAAAGCCCAGGCCGCGGGAGCCACCGGTGATGAGGACGATTGGGGGGTGGCGACGAGTCCGGGTGTGGGGCATGAGAGCGTAAGCTGCGGCTGCGGCGGCAATGCCGGTGAGGATCTGGGCGGTTTGGCGGACGGTTCTGGTGTTCTTCATGGCTGTGAGTGAGATGCTGGTTGTCAGGATAGCTGAGGTTTGTTGACGAGGTTATATCGAGAAGGGCTAGACTGCGTAAAAGAAGAGGCAAGAGGGATAGGCGATGGCGACGAAGCGGAAGAACAAGGGCGCGTACATGATCTCCGCGGTGGCGGAGATGTATGAGATTCATCCGCAGACACTGCGCTTGTACGAACGCGAGGGTTTGTTGCGGCCCTCTCGCAGCGATGGGAATACGCGGCTATATACGGATGAGGACCTGGAGCGGCTGGAGTTTATTTTGAATCTGGCCCGGGATTTGGGGGTGAATATCGCCGGGATCGCGATTGTGCTGCAGATGCGGGAGCGGATGGAGGAGATGAACCGGCAGATGCAGGGGTTCGTCGATTATGTGCGGACGGAGATGTTGGCGCGGATGCAACAGCAGCAGGAGCCGGGGGCGGGATTGGTTCCGATGCGACGGCCAGTGGTGCCGGTTAAGGTGGTTATGGGTAAGTCGAGCAAAAAACGGTAACGTCGGCGATATAGGGGGCTGCGATAAACTTGAGGTGTGCTATCTGTATGATTTTTCAGCGACTTTTCTGGTAAGGGTGAGATGGATTTGTTGCTTCGGATTCTGTTTTGGGTCGCGCTGTTCGGCTCTGTGTGCTCCACGGTCTATTGCCTGATGGTAATGGCGGCGGCGGCGCGGTTTGGGGTGAGAAAGCGGCGGGAAGATCGGGCGGATACGGTGTTTTTGCCTCCCGTGAGTATGTTGAAGCCGCTGCATGGGACCGAGCCGGGGATGGAGCGTAACCTGGAGTCGTTTTTCGAGCAGGATTATCCGGAGTTCGAGCTGCTGTTTTGTGCGCGGCAGGAGAGCGATGCGGGATTGCGGCTGGCGCGGCTGGTGGGGGCTCGTTATCCGCAGGTGAAGGCCCGGTATGTGACGTGCGGAGAGCCTGAGCCTAAGTATCACAATGCAAAAGTTTTTTCGTTGGCGAAGCTGGATTCGGTGGCACGGTATGAGCTGTTTATTACAAGTGATGCGGATGTGCGGGTGAGGAAGGATTACCTGCGGCGGATGGTGCAGAATCTGAAAGATCCGCATGTGGGGCTGGCCTCGTGTGTGTACCTGGGGACGGCGGATAAGGGCAGAAAGGCTGGGTTTTCGTCGCAACTGGATGCGGTGGGAAAGAGCGTGGAGATGACCTCGGGTGTTCTGGTGGCGGATATGCTGGAGGGCACGCGGTTTGCGCTGGGGGCGACGATGGCAGTGCGAAAGCAGTCGTTCCGGCAGGTGGGGGGATTTGAGGAGCTGGGGCAGTTTTATGCCGATGATTTTGTGCTGGGAAACCGGCTGGCGGCGCAGGGGACGGGAGTGCTGCTGGCGACGCATGTAATCCGGCTGATGGTGCAGGATACGCCGTTCCGGCTTTCGTTCCGCAACCAGATGCGGTGGATGCAAAGTACGCGGCGGTCGCGTCCGTGGGGGCATCTGGGAAGCGGGCTTACGTTTGCTATGCCTTTTGGTTTGTTAGGGTTGGCGTGGGGTCTGTTGAGCGGTCATGCGCTTCTGGGGGTGGTCTGGATGGGGGCGATGGTGCTGAACCGGTGGCTGCAGGCGGGGACGATTCTGCGGGTGATGGGGGAAGAGGCGTGGGTCTGGGGGATGCTGATCTATCCTTTGCGGGACCTGCTGGGAAGCGTGCTTTGGCTGGGAAGCTATGGAGGAGACCGGTTCTATTACAGGGGGAAGATGTACCGGTTGAAGGACGGCGGGAAGGTGGAAGAGTCGTAGCTTCGTGCAGAAAAAAGCTGAGGTGGTGGGTGTGGCGCGAAAGTCTCCTGTTTGCTGTTGTTTTTGAGGGGTGTTTTGGGATTTGGGTGATGCAAAACATGGTTTTTTTTGTGCAGGTTGTGGACGGATGCGTGGTGGACGTGGGGAATGAACCGCGGCTTTTCGGCGTCTGAAAGTGCGCCACGTTTCGAAAGAGAATTCCGGAGTCTCGATCCCGACCAACGGGAGGGCTTGTGCAGGCGATGGGGTCAAGGCCGGTAACAAGTCACGAAGTGACCGCACTCCGCGCAGGAGGCCCGTCCGGCAGGACTGTCTGCGGGGTATACCCGTTCTAGTGGTTGGTGAGGATGGTCTTGCCGCCGGCAGCGGCGAGGGTGTGGACTGGGTTGAGGGGAGCGAGGTCGCGGGTGCGGGCGGCGGGGTTGTAGGTGAGGAGGAAGATGCGGCGGGGACTGGCCCAGAGCCGGTGGAGGGTGGATTCGGTTTCGAAGATGGCGGGGGAGCCGGGCCAGAAGCTGCCGTACCAAGGGCCGTTGACGCGGCCGTTGACCAGGTGCACCTGCTGGCCGGTGTAGAAGATGAGGGTTGAGCCGGAGGTGAGTTCGCCGTCGAGGAGGATGAGGTCGTTGGGGCGGGGGTGGGTCTGCTGGGCGTGGACGATGGCGAGGCTGAGTCCCTTGGAGCCGAGGATGGGATAGAAGCGGGTGAGGCCTTCGTGGGCGGCGAGGAGGATGAGGGTCATGGCGGCGGCCATGGCGAGGTTCGCCGCGTAGGTGTGGGTTTTGCGGCGGAGGAGATAGCTGCCCAGGCCGAGACCGATCATGCCGAGGGCGGTGGCGGCGAGCGGGCCGCGGAAGAGTCCCATGGCGGCACCTGTGAGGTCGAAGAGGTGGCTGAGCGAGAGGTTGTAGACGTCGGAGTTGGCTAACAGGGTGGACAGGTCGGTGCGGGGGGGTGGGTGCGGCGCGGTGAGGGCGAAGTAGCCGCATACGAGGGCGGCGAGCATGGTGAGGGGGACGAGGAAGTACAGGTGCCATGCGAGGGCGCTGCGGGCGGCGGGGTTTGTGGCGGTTGACGGGGGGAACAGCAGGTTTCTCCACTTCGCAGCGATGAGGCCGCTGCTTCGGTCGAAATGACGGGATTGTTCGGCCTGGGGCAGGGCGGCAGTGCCGGCGTTCTTGGGGTCTCTTGAGTGAGGGTTTGTGGTGGTTGAGGGGGGGAACAGCAGGTTTCTCCACTTCGCAGCGATGAGGCCGCTGTTTCGGTCGAAATGACGGGATCTTTCTGGCACGGACGAGCTGTAGGGGGTGTGGTCGTCGGCTCGGGCGAGGAGGGCTCCGGCCATGAGGGCGAGAGCGGGGATGGCGGGGAGCGAATAGTACTCCTGGCGGCTGGAGATGGAGAAGAAGACCATGACGACGAGGGACCAGAGCAGGAGGGCGAGGGCGGCTTCGTACTGCCCGGGAAGGAGATTTGGGACGGTGAAGGGCTCTTTGTTTGCCGCGGTGCGGAGGGTGCGGATGTGGTGAGCTATGGCGGGCGGGAGGAAGGTGGTCCAGGGGATGATCCAGATGGCGAGGTAGAGCCAGAAGAGCCAGACGGGGGTCAGGCCGTAGTCGTGGGGGATGCGCTTGCCCAGGAAGCGGGCGATGTGCTCGTTGTAGAGGTAGAACCAGGCCCAGCCGCCGGTTGCGGGGAGGCCGAGGCCCGGAGGAAGCGGGATGGCGGGGTTGCGGATGGCGGCCAGGATGTGCCATGGGGCGGCTATGGCGAGGAAGGCGGCGGTGCTGGAGATGGGGTGGAAGCGGGGGAGAAGATGGAGTTGGCGGGTGAGGGCGAGGTAGAGGAGGACGAAGGCGATGGGGAAGACGAGGCCGATGAGTCCCTTGGTGAGGACGTTGAGGGCCATGACGGCGGCGAAGGCGAGGCAGGGGAGAGCTGACTTGGAATGGGCCTGGATGCGGTCGAGGGCTATGAGGAAGAGGTGTACGGCGAGGGTCATCCAGAGGGCGAGGAGGATGTCGGGGATATAGAAGCGGGTGTAGAGGTAGGGGCCGATTGAGGTGGCGACGGCGAGGGCGGCGTAGAAGCCGGCGCGGTCGGGTGTGGCTGGGGAGGTGAAGCCGAAGAGTCGGATGCCCAGAGCGTAGACGGCGATCAGGAGGGCGAGGACGGCGAGGGCGAGGGGGATGCGGGCGGCCCAGTCGTGAATTCCGAAGATGTGCATGGAGGCGGCGGCCATCCAGTACATGAGGGGGGGCTTGTCGAAGAAGCGGATGCCGTCGATGTATGGGGTGATGTAGTCGTGGCGGTGGAGCATCTCGCGGGCGATCTCGATGTAGATGGAGTCGACGTCGTCGAGGAGGCCGGGGGAGAAGATGCCGCCGAGCTGGAGGATGAGCCAGGCGGCGACGAGGATGGCTACGGAACGGAAACTCCAGGAGCGCGGGGCGGATTGAGGGAGAGCTTCTTGCATTCGTGCTTGTTCCGGTGCGATTCGGGTGGCTTGAGGTTGTTTGATTGGCCGATTGCTTCACGGAAGAGAACGGATCGCTTCGCGATGGCCCACCTAAATGACGACAAAACTGTCGTGAAGATGGGGCACCCGGTGTTAGGGCGGGCCGATGGAGTTGAAGGGGGCGAGGGGGCGGTCGGTGTAGAGGGCGTTGCCGGAGGTCTCCTGGAGGAGAGTGGGGTGGCGGTTGGCGAGGAGGCGGTCTGCGTCGTCGCGGTGTTCGAGGGGGACGTAGAGGAGTTTGCGGGGGCCTGTGCCCCAGCGTTGCAGCAGGTCCTGGGGGGTGAGGAAGATGGGTGGAGCGTCGGGGAAGGT
This sequence comes from Edaphobacter sp., assembly GCA_965277265.1. GTDB lineage: Bacteria > Acidobacteriota > Terriglobia > Terriglobales > Acidobacteriaceae > Edaphobacter. The sequence continues at coordinate 1,505,088 of CBDICF010000003.1, read as the reverse complement.
GCCGCCGAAGAGCATGGAGGAGGAGCGGCCGTCTACGAGGAGTACGGTTCGGCCCAAGTAGAAGGGAATGGAGGAGCCGTAGGACTGGTCGCCGTAGAGCAGGATCCGGGTGTCGGGTGCGATGGCGTGGGTGGCTTCGAGGCGCTCTATGGTATCGACGAAGCTTTTGGATGAGAGCATGGGGGCGAAGCGGGCGAAGGCGATGTGGGCCGCGATGAGAAAGACGGCTGATGTGATGGCGACGGCGGAGGTGGCGGCGAGGTGGTGACGCTGCCGGCGGAGGAACCAGGCCGCGGCCGGGCCGAGGAGGAAGGCGAGGGCGGCGAGGATGGCGGGCAGGCGGAGGGCGGCGAAGCTGGGGCCGGTGAGGTCGAAGAGGTGGGACATGGAGAGGGTGTAGTCGCCCACTCCCCGGTGGGCGAGGAGGTCGCCGATGTCGGGGACGAAGGGCAGGCGGCGGGAGGTCCAGAGGCCATAGACGAGGGTGAGGGCGATGGCTGCGCCGAGGATGGTGAGGGCGGCGTGGGCGACGGTGATCCAGAGGCGGGAGGAAGGGTCGGAGGTGAAGGTCTGCTCGGCGTGGACGACGGCTGCCATGAGGAGGATGAGAAGCGGGAGGTAGGCGGGGAAGGTGTAGTACTCCTGGTTGGTGGAGAGGGAGAAGAAGACCAGGACGAGGGCGGCGAAGAGGCTGAGGAGGAGGATGGTTTGCTGGGGGAAGGAGGTGATTCTGAGCAGGGGAGTGGGGATGGGGGAGTTGGCCTGGCGGCGGCGGAGCTCGTAGAGGAGGAAGGCTACGAGAGCGACGAAGACGGTGAAGAGATAGGGGATGTGGAGGGCGTTCTGGAGGAAGAGGCCGGCGGCGACGGTGGCGTAGGGCTGCCAGTAGAAGGTCTTGTTGGCGGGGAAGGGGTTGGTGGGGCGGTAGCGCTGGAAGGCGGTCCAGGCCTGGTGGGCGAGGGCTCCGAGGAAGAGAGACCAGGGGAAGAGCCAGACGAGGTGGAGGCTCCAAAAGAGGCTGCCGGGAAGCTTGTTGTAGTCGCGGGGGTAGCGGCGGCCGAGGAAGCGGAGGACGTGCTCGTTGATGAAGTAGAACCAGAAGAAGCCGTGGCCGTCCATGCCGCCGGTGTTGCGGAGGCCGGCGAGGATGTGCCAGGGGGCGGCTATGGCGAGGAAGAGGATGACGCCGGTGACGGGTTTGAGCTGCCGCCATCGTTTGTAGTCGCCGGTGAGGGCCAGGTAGAGGATGGCGGCGCCGAAGAAGAAGACGAGGGCCACAAGGCCCTTGGTGAGGACGGCGAGGGCGAGGGCTGTCCACATGCTGTAGGGGTAGAGGGCGCGGCGGTGGAAAGAGACAGCGGGTCTCTCCACTGCGGCGGCAAGTGCGCCGCCTTCGGTCGAAATGACGGATTTCTGGGGGGGTAGAGGAGTGCGGTTCGTGCTTTCGCCCGAAGGCGGCCCACTTATGCGATCAGACTGCATGAATGGGGCACCCGGATCTTCGGGAGTTCTAGCCTCTTCTCTTCTTCCAGGATGCTGCTCTGCGCTCAGGCTGCGGAGGAGACAGTAGAGGGCGGTGCAGAGGAAGAGGGAGAGGAGGACTTCGGGGATGAAGATGCGGGTGAAGAGGAAGACGCCGGCGGAGGTGAGGAGGGCGAGGCCGGTGTAGAAGGCGGTCCGGTTGCCGAAGGAGCGCTGCGCCCAGAGATAGCCGAGGAGACAGAGGAGGAGGACGGCGATGGCCTGGGGGAGATGGGCGGCGAAGGTGTCGAAGCCGAAGAGGCGAAAGCTGAGGGCGACGAGCCAGTAGGGAAGGGGAGCTTTTTCGAGGTAGCGGATGCCGTCGACGTGGAGGGTGACGAGATCGCCGGTGAGGGCCATGTGGCGGGCGGCGTTGGCGTGGGTGGCGTCGGCGTCGTCGAGCAGGGGCGGGGTGAAGAGGGAGGCGAAGAAGAGCAGGAACCAGAGACCGGAGAGGAGGAGGAGAGCGGTGGAGCGTCGGGGTGTGCTCGGGTGCGAGGTTGGGGGGAGTGAGGCGGCGGAGGTTTGATTGGTCATGAATGAGGGCTGAGGCGGCGTGCCTCTTCAGCATAAATGGGATGTTCGAGTGGAGAGGGGGCAGGAGGGAGATGGCGGGTTAGGCAGTCAGGTGGGGTTGGGTCTGGCTGTGTAATCTGGCTAGGGTGGGAGTTTCTGGCAGTGGAGGGTTTGGGAGATTATGGCTACATTCGCGGCGATCGATATTGGATCGAATTCCTGCCGGTTGAAGATCGCTTCGGTGCAGGCGCATCGGCTGAAGACGTTGTTCGAGGACCGCGAGGTGACGCGGCTGGGCGAGAGCGTGTTTCAGACGGGGGTGATCTCTCCGGAGGCGATGGCGGCGACGATCCGGGCGCTGAAGCGGTTTCACAAGGCGGTGCAGCTGCATGTGGCGGACAAGGTGCGGGTGGTGGCGACGAGCGCGATGCGGGATGCGCGGAATGCGGAGGCGTTTACGCAGTGGGTGAAGTCGGCTACGGGGTGGGATGTGGAGGTGATCTCTGGGCTGGAAGAGGGGAGGCTGATCCACTTGGGGGTGGTGACGCATGAGGTGGGGGCTCGGGGACGGTGTTTGATGATCGACCTAGGGGGCGGGAGCTGCGAGGTGACGTTCTCGGATGGGGGCCGGATCAAGACGATGGTGAGCATGCCGCTGGGGGCGGTGCGGCTGAAGGAGGAGTTTTTAAAGACGGACCCTCCGGCGAAGGAGGATGTGGCGCGGCTGAAGCAGTTTATCGAGCGCGAGCTGCGGCGGGGGGAGCGGAAGCTGGGGATGCCGAGGGTGGGGATTGTGGTGGCGACCTCGGGGACGGCGGCGGCTCTGGCGGAGGCGTGCGGACATGTGCGGAAGGGCTCGGCGGGGAAGAAGACGCTGGCGAAAAAACGGCTGGACCGGATGGGTATGCTGACGGCGGAGACGGGCGAGGTGCGGCGGCTGGCGGATCGGCTGGCAAGGATGAGCAATGCGGAGCGGGGCGCGGTGCCGGGGATTGGGCCGAAGCGGTCGGAGATTATTGTGGGCGGGGCGCTGGTGTATGGGAGTCTGCTGGAACGGCTTGGGCTGAAGGGGTTTCGCTACTCGGGGCTGGGGCTAAGGGATGGGATGCTGGCGCAGATGCTGGCGGAGGTGGACCTGAGGACCTCGGTACACCAGAAGATCGAAAGCGAGCGGTGGGCGGGCGTGCTGGAGGTGTGCGAACGGTATGGGATCGAGCAGCGGAAGGTGGAGCCGGTGCGGCAGCATGTGGTGGAGCTGTTTCATGCGTTGGCGGGGGTGCATGAGCTGCCGGAGGAGTATCGGCTTTGGCTGGAGGCGGCGGCGATGATGCACGATGTGGGCAAGTTTATGAATCACCAGGGGCATTATCGGCATACGCAGTACATTATTGCGAACTCGGAGATCTTTGGGTTTTCGCCGGAGCAGCGCGGGATTGTGAGTGCGATTGCGCGGTATCTGGGCAAGACGCGGCCGGAGCCGCTGGATCGGTTGATGCGGGCGATTCCGGTGGCGGAGCATGGGCACGTGGTGAGTGCGGTGGTGCTGCTGCGGCTGGCGGTGGCGCTGAACCAGGATCGGGCGAGCGCGGTGGTGCAGATGCGGACGCGTGTGTATCCGAAGCGGGTGCTGCTGGAGCTGGTGCCGGGGCGCGGAGGGGCGGAGCTGGAGGCGTGGTCGCTGAAGAAAGAGGCGGCTTACTTTCGCGAGGTCTTTCGGCGGGAGCTCTTTGTCGAGGTGGTGTAGAGGGCGCGGACAGTGCGTGGGTCGAGCAGGGACTGGAGGGTGGCGGGGCCGCGGGTGTGGACGATGCGGGCGAGGGAGCCTTTGCGGAGACGGATTTTGGCCTGGGTGTGGGAGCTGGCAGGGACGAGCAGAGAGCCCAGGAAGGTGGTGAGGTTGGGGTTGTGGCCTACGAGGAGGAGATTCTCGGTGCCGGCGTGCTCCCTGAGGAGATGCTGGAACTGGGAGAGGATGGCGGTGGGGGCGAGCGCGTCGGAGTGGAGGATTTGGGCTTCGTAGCCGGTTTCGGTGCCGACGAGAGAGGCGGTCTGGAGGCAGCGCTTGAGGGGGCTGGAGATGACGAGGTCGAACTGGATGTTGAGAGCGTTCAGGATATGGGCGAGCTGCAGGCAGTGCTTTTTGCCTTCCTTGTCGAGGGGACGCTTCTTGTCGAGGACCGGGTTGGAGCGGCTGATACCGGCGCTGGCGTGGCGGAGGATGAAAATATTCATAGTCTATTCACATTTTACCCCTTTAGCTTTTTAGCCCTTTACCCATTTACTGCAGAGACTCCCTGTTCCTGATGTGCTGGATCGGCGCGGGGTGGTCTGGCGGGCAGGGGAGCTGCCATAGTTCGGTGGTGAGGAGGCCGGCGAAGGGATGGTGGCTGGAGGTTTGGGTGAAGCCGGCGCGGGCGAGCGGCGTCGCGTGGTCCGGTAACCGGGTGGTGCGGAGGCCGGTGAGGATGCGGAAGGCGAGGTAGAGGGCGCGGACGAGGAGCTTTGCGGGCAGGCGGAGGGGGCCGGGAGGGATGCGGAAGTCGCTGATGAGCCAGAGGGCGCCGGGGGTGAGGGTGGGGACGATGCGGGTGATGAGCTGTTCGAGCTCAGGCTGGGTGAGGCAGTCGAGGAAGAAGTGGGTGACGACGAGGTCGTAGGCTTTGGCGGGGGTTCGGGCCAGAAAGGTGAGTGCGCTGGTGTTGTGGGTGCTTAGGCGGACCTGCGTGGCGGAGGCTGCCTGGCAGGTGTGCCGGAGGAGCTGAAGCATGGCGGCGCTGGTGTCGACGGCATCGGTTTCGAGGTAAGGGTTTTGGGCGAGGAGCCGGGCGAGGAAACGGCCGTCGCCATCGCCCAGAACGAGAGCCCGCTTCCGGTGGAGGAGATCGGGCAGGTGATGGAGGCGGCAGCGTTCCAGGGTTCGACCGAGGGTGAGGTATTCCAGCCAGCGATACGGGCGAGCTATGAAGTCGAAATTGGCTTGTCGGCTGGTCATTGGGTCGAGGCTCTGGCGCGATGGCGAGCGATAGGGTGGAAATCAGGTAGGTGGCTGGGCATTAGAGCAAAGTTCTCGATGGTGTGCAGGCCCATCGGACCGCAGATTCCTCCGCTGCGCTACGGAATGACCAAAAATTTTTGCGAGCTATACCCCGTTATGCACTCCGCTCCGGGTTCAGGCAACTGCGCGATGGGGAGCTGCGGGTTGAAGTCGGGCCGGTCAGGGTTGATTCGGATATTCTGGCTGGAGCAGATGAAGATTTCGAGCATCAACCGCTTTTTCAATATTGTCCTGGGCGCGCTGGCGATGCTGGTGGTGGCGCTTGTGTCGGCTTTCGTTGCGATGCGTCTGGCGATCCACGGCCGGGAGGTCACGGTTCCCAATCTGGCAGGTCTCAGTATCTCTGATGCCAGTAAGCTGACCAGTTCGCTTGGCTTGAGCCTAAATCTTGAAAACCGGTTCTATTCCGCCAGCACGCCGCCGGGACGCGTGCTGGCGCAATCTCCCGCTGCCGGTGCGTCGGTTCGCAGGGAGTGGGCGGTGCGGGTGACGGAGAGCCTCGGCGCGCAACAGGTCGCTATACCCGATCTTCTGGGTCAAAGCGAACGGACGGCGTCGATCAACATTCGCCGGCTGTCGCTGGACCTTGGCACGGTTGCAGCGATCGCCATTCCTGGCGGTTCGGGCGAGCCTGGGGTGGTGATCGCGCAGACTCCCACCCCAAATGCCGGAGGAGTGGACCGTCCGCGGGTGAGCCTCTTGCTGAGCGCGGGTGCGGAGCCGACATCGAACGCGTTCGTCATGCCGTCGCTGGCCGGACTGACGCTTGCGGGAGCTTCAGCCCGTGCGGGTGCTGTCGGGCTGCGTATCGTCAGCGCGGAGGACCTCAATACGCCGGATGCGACCGCTCCAGCCGCGCCTCAGCCTGCGGGATCAGGTGTATCGGTGCCCGCTGTCTCCGGGACGTCTGGCGCTTCGGCCTCGAGCACGGCACAGCCTGCCGCCCAGGGGGCCTCAATGGGAACCGTGGTCGCACAGACCCCTCCCGCCGGTCATCGGGTCGTGAGGGGCGAGCCGGTTCACATTACTCTCAGCAATTAGGAGCGAAGGTCTGGCGGGAAGCGAGCAATTGTCCGATTGAGTGTGGTGCGAGGGTGCTTGATTTACGAGCAAATGGCGGAGAATGGGGGATTCGAACCCCCGATAGAGCTTTCGCCCTATAACGGTTTAGCAAACCGCCGCCTTCAGCCACTCGGCCAACTCTCCGTCTTGCTTACTGCTTCGGCTGACGTAATTATAGCGTGAGGCCGGGGTGAGGCCGCAAGGTCGTTTAGATTTGTCTCTGGCGGGCGAGGGGATGGGGAGTCGGTGGGGACGAGCTCAGGCAGTTCGAGAAAGATGCGCCTGCTGCCGCTGATCGCTGCGACCTACTTTATGGTTGCGGGCGGCCCGTATGGGCTGGAAGACATCATCGGCAAAGCCGGCTACTGGCGGGCGCTGCTGCTGCTGATCGCAATCCCTTTTGTCTGGAGCCTGCCGACCAGCCTGATGGTGGGTGAACTGGCTTCGGCACTGCCGGAGGAGGGCGGGTACTACTGCTGGGTAAGGCGCGGGCTGGGCGGCTTCTGGGGCTTTCAGGAGGCGTGGCTGAGTATGGCGGCCAGTGTCTTCGATATGGCGATCTATCCGGTGATCTTCGTGCTCTACCTCGGGAGGATCGAGCCGGCTTGGACAGCCGGTCATCGCGGGACGTTGTGGGCGCTGGCGGTGATTGTGCTGTGTGCAGCGTGGAATCTGAAGGGAGCCAAGGCGGTGGGTGAAGGTGCGGCGGCGCTGTTTTGTTTGCTGCTGGCGCCGTTTGCGGTGCTTACGGTGGTGGGCCTGTGGAAGGCGGATTTTGGATACGGCGTGGCGGGCAGCGGTACATGGCACGGATTCGGCGGATTGCTTTCGGGATTGCGGGTAGGATTTGCGCGGCTGAAGGCGCCGGTTGCAGGTGGAGACCTGGCCGGGGCGGTCTCGGTCGCATTGTGGAACTACATGGGCTGGGATAACGCCTCGACCGTCGCGCAGGAGGTGGAGGAGCCGCAGAGAAACTATCCACGGGCGATGCTGATTGCCGCAGGGCTGGTGGCGCTGACGTATGTGCTGCCGCTGGCGGCGGTGGGGATGGCGGGGATTCCGGCGGATCGGTTTTCTACCGGCGCGTGGACCGATGCGGCGCGGGAGCTGGCCGGGCCGTGGCTGGCGCTCTGCGTGGTGCTGGGCGGGACGATCAATGGCTTCGGTATGTTCAATGCGCTGATGATGAGCTATACGCGCGTACCGTATGCGCTGGCCGAGGAAGGCTTGCTGCCGAAGGCCATGACCTGGAAGACGGAAGCGGGGGTTCCGTGGGTGAGCGTTGTGGTGTGTTCGATTGCGTGGGCGCTGGCGCTGGGGATGTCCTTCGAGCGGCTGATCTCGATCGACCTGGTGCTGTATGGAGCAGCGCTGTTACTGGAGTTTATAGCCCTGGTGGCGTTGCGGGTGAAGGAGCCGGAGTTGCTGCGTCCGTTCCAGGTGCCGGGCGGTATTTGGGGTGCGGCGGCGATGGGGATCGGACCGGCGCTGTTGATTGGATTCGCGCTTTGGGCGGCGCGGGGGGAGCGCATCGCCGGTCTGCCGTCTCTGGGATTCTCTGCCTGCGTGGCCGGGGCCGGGCCCTTGATCTATCTGGTTGCTCGCGGTCGAAGAAGACGAAGGAGAGCCGCCTGATCGACGGCTCTTCTCTGCTCCGATTTTAAATTCTTTTACTTGTGAGGGACAGGCTTCGGTTCGGGGTTGGTTTTGTTGTCGATGAAACGCTGCTGGGCTTCGGCGACCTTGCTGCGGGCGAAGGATGCATCGCGCCAGCCTTTGACTTCGACACGCTTGCCTTCGAGGTCTTTGTAGATGGCGAAGAAGTGGGTAATCTCTTTGAGCATGTGAGGGTAGATCTCGGAGAAGTTCCAGACGTCCTTGTAGCGCGGATTGCCCTTGCCGACGCAGAGGACCTTCTCATCGCCTAAGCCCTGGTCGAGCATTTCGAGCATTCCGATGGGCCGGACCTCCATGACGCAGCCTGGGAAGCTGGGCGCATCGACGAGGACGAGGCAGTCGAGCGGGTCGCCGTCGTCGCCGAGGGTGCTGGGGATGAAGCCGTAGTCGCCGGGATAGTGGACAGGCGAATAGAGGTTGCGGTCGAGACGGAAGACGTGGAGTTCCTTGTCGTACTCGTATTTGTTGGTGCCTTCGTAGGGAATTTCGATAACGGCGTTGACGACCTCGGGGCTGCTGGGCCCTACTGGGAGCTCCATGTAGTTCGGCATAAAATCTGGCATCTCTTCTCGTGTATTGAAAGATTTTGGCGCTTGATGATGTCATGCTTTCGTGGCCGCAAGACTGCCTGGGATATGGCCCGCGCCACTTGTCGAGAACAAAAGCCGCACCATGTCTATAATCAGACAGGATGAAGGCTCATGTCTATGTCACGCTGAAACGAACGGTGCTGGATGCCCAGGGGCAGACGGTTGCAGATGCATTGCGGCGGATGGAATATCGCGGCATTGCGGATGTGCGGCAGGGAAAGTATTTTCTGTTGACCCTGGAAGATGGATTGGCCAAGAACGCGGCACAGGCTGAGGTGGAACGGATCGCGCGTGAGGTTTTGACGAACCCGGTGATCGAGGAGTTTACGTTCCGGCTGGAGGCCTGAGCGGAACGGAATACTCAGTCGGCGGGTGGTGAGAGGCCGGCGGCCAAGTTCGGGGCTGTGAATCTTTCGCCGGATTCCGTTGACTCGGGCAAACGACGGCGGAAAGCGACAATTCTTTAACGCCAGGAGTGCGAGCCGAGGAGGAGACTTGGGGCGGCGCGCAAGGTGCGTCAAGATCCATCCGAGGCTTCTCCGATGAAGGTTGAGAATCGATACGTGCAGGCAATTTTGATGGGAGCAGTGCTTCTGCTCCCGGTGACGGCCATGGCCGCCGACGATGATGGAAATGAAGGACGCCGCACCCCGCCGGCAACTCCGCTGGTGGCCAACCAATATCTTGTTACGAATCTGACGACGAACGGTAGTACCGGGGCACCGAACACGGACCCAAACCTGGTGAATCCGTGGGGAGTGGCACGCAGTTCGGCCGGCCCGTGGTGGGTCTCCGACAACGGAACCGGGCTTTCGACGCTGTATACGGGAACGGGATCACTGGTTTCGCTGGTGGTGAAGATACCTGCTGCAAAGTCGGGCGATGTTGGCAGTCCGACGGGCATTCTCTTCAACGGCACTCAGGAATTCACTCTTGCTGCGGGGAAGCCGGCCTCTTTTCTCTTCGCGACGGAGGACGGGACGATCTCCGGCTGGAATCCTGGCGTCAACGCCACGAATGCAGTGATTGCGGTGAACGAGTTTGAGCAGAAGGCCTCGTTCAAGGGACTGACCTCCGCCAATGTGAACCTGCCCAACTATGCGAATCAGACACTGCTCTACGCGGCGGACTTCACGCTGGGCCGGTTTGAGGTGTTCGATGGGGCATTTCAGCATGTACGTTCGGTGGAGGAACAATTCAACGAAGACAACGACCTGCCCGACGGGTATGCTCCGTTCAACGTGCAGAACCTGGGAGGCAACATTTACGTGGCCTATGCGAAGCGCGGAAGCGGCATCAACGAGCAGGATGGATCCGGCCTTGGTCAGGTGAGGATCTACAGTGCGGAGGGACGTTTTCTGCTGCAACTGGAGCATGGAGGCTGGCTGAACGCGCCCTGGGGTATGGCGATCGCGCCGAGCGATTTCGGACCGTACAGCCACAGCATTCTGATCGGAAACTTCGGCAGTGGACTGGTTGCAGCCTTCAATCCTGTGTCGGGGCGCTTCCAGGATTTTCTGCGCGACAAGACAGGCAGCGTCGTTACGATTCCAGGGCTGTGGGGCATATCTCCAGGTAACGACGGGAAAGCAGGCAACGCGACTTCGTTGTACTTTGCTGCCGGAGGCGCGGGTGAAGCCAGCGGAACGCTCGGGACCCTGACGGCAACACAGAACACGCAGGGCAACAACCAGTAGGCGCCGGGCTGAGGCAGGAGAGCAAGGGATCGATACTCCGCTCTCCTGCACCTTTGCCAGGTGAGAGGTAGAGGGTACGCGCGAAATGTACGCTGGTGCTAGGCTCGAAGAGCGGGTCAGGGAGAGCCAGTTGAACGAAGCGGCAGTGGAAAGCGCGCAAGCAATCAGGACAGGCGGCCATGTCGCCGGGGGGAGCCGCTTCGTGCGGGCATGTCTTCGCCGCCCTGTGGACCGGACGCCGGTGTGGTTTTTGCGGCAGGCCGGACGGTATATGCCGGAGTATATGGCCGTGCGGAAGCATCACACGCTGCTGGAGATCTGCCGCACGCCGGAGATTGCGGCCGAGGTGACAATTACGGCGGCCGAGCGGCTGGGGGTGGACGCGGCGATCATCTTTGCCGACCTGCTGCTGCCGTTTACGCCGATGGGACTGGACTTCGAGTTTGTCGCGGGCGAAGGTCCGGTGGTGCACACGCCGGTTCGTTCCTTGGAGCACGTCCAGGCGCTGCGGACCGATCGCACGGATGAGCTGAACTATGTGGCGCAGGCGATTGAGAAGGTGGCGACGCACTTCGCCGCTCCTCGCGCGGACGGCGACACGATTGGGATTATCGGCTTCTGCGGCGCTCCGTGGACGCTGGCGGGCTACATGATCGAGGGCGGGAAGCAGAGCGGCGGCGACCGCAACTACATCGAGACCAAGAAGCTGATGTATTCGAACGGTGCGGCTTGGTCGCTGCTGATGGAGAAGATTGTTACCGTGCTGGTTGCGTATGCGGCGCAGCAGGTCGAGGCGGGCGCGGATGTGATCCAGGTGTTCGATAGCTGGGTGGGTAAGCTGAGCGTCGGGGACTATCGGATGTACTGCCTGAGATGGACTACTGAACTTGTGCAGCGAATCAAGGCGATGGGCGTGCCGGTGATCTACTTCGGCGTGGAGACGGCTTCGTTGCTGCCTGCGATGAGCGAGACGGGGGCGGACGTGATCGGGCTGGACTGGAGGACGCCGCTCGAAGCGGGATGGAAGGCTGTCGGGACCGGGTGCGCGGTGCAGGGAAATCTCGATCCCATCGCTTTGTTTGCGCCGCGGGATGTCTTGCAGGAGAGGGTGCAGGACGTGCTCGACGCGGCTGCGGGACGACCCGGGCATATCTTCAACCTGGGACATGGAATCGTTCCGGGTACGCCGGTGGAGAACGTGATTCAGGTGGTGAAGTGGGTGAAGGAACTGGAAGCGAGATGACAGCGGAGAAGAGCAGAAGCGCGGTGTTGCTGCTGGCGCACGGGACGCCGGATGTGCTGGGTGAGATGGCCGCCTATTTGAGCAAGGTGACGGGTGGGAGAGCGCTGCCGCAGGAGGTGGTGGAGGAGCTGCAGCATCGCTACGCGCAGATCGGATTGGGGAAAGTGCCAGGGGTTGAGGCTCCGCCGCTGACGAAGTGGACGCTGACGCAGGGCTATCTGCTGGAACAAGTTCTGGGTGGCACGAAGGTGTATGTGGGAATGCGGAACTGGCATCCGTACATCGCGGATGTGGTGGCGCAGATGCGGCTGGATGGGGTGGCCCACATCAAGGCCGTATGTCTTGCGCCGCAGAATTCGCGGACCAGCGTAGGGCTCTACCGCCGGGCGGTTCTGGCGGCTGCTGCGGGCATGAAGGTGGAGTTCGTTGCCGGATGGGCGGAGCATCCGCTGCTGGCGCAGGCGTTTGCGGAGAGGCTGCGGCCGGTATGGGAGCTGGCCTGCGCGGAGTCGGGGCAGCGGATTCCGGTGTTGTTTACGGCGCACAGTGTGCCCTGCCGGACGATCATGACGGGTGAGGCTTCGCTGGCGGGCGCACGTCCGGGAACGCCGGCGCAGGAGTCGCCCGATCCTTATCCGGTTGAGGCGAAGCGAACGGCGCAGATGGTCGCGGACCGCATGGCTGCGGTGGGTTTCGGCGAGGATGACTGGTACTTTGCGTTTCAGAGCCAGGGCATCAGCGGCGGTCCGTGGATTTGGCCGACGGTGGAAGACACACTGAAGGCGATCCGGGCAGAAGGGCACACCGGCGTGGTGATGCAGCCGGTAGGATTTCTCTGCGACCACGTGGAGATTCTGTATGACATCGACATCGCCTTCAGGGAGACGGCGCGTGAGCTTGGGCTGAAGCTGTGGCGGGCTGAAAGTCTGAATGATTCGCATGTATTGGTAGAGGCGCTCGCGGAGGTTGTCTCAGGAGAGTATGGGGCGACGGTGGATGAAGTCACGGTGCCTGCGGGAGTTTAGCGGGGTGGGGAAGGCCTGGCTGCGGGGGCTCTGGCCTCCGATTATCTTTGAGCAGCAATGTTGGAGAGATGATGAAGCGTGTCGCGATTGTGGGCGGTGGGATTGCGGGAGTGACTGCGGCGTATGAGTTGGCGCGGCTGAATCGCGGTGGCGCGGGGTTGCAGGTTGTGCTGTTTGAGGCTTCGGCGCGGCTGGGCGGGGTTGTGGAGACGGTGCGCGAAGGCGGGTTCATCATCGAATGCGGGCCGGACGCGTGGGTGACCGAAAAGCAGTGGGCGCGGGAGCTTGCCGTGGAGCTTGGACTGGGCGACGAGCTGATGTTCTCGGACGATGCCGCGCGAAAGACCTATGTGCTGAGCGACGGGCGGCTGCAGGCTATGCCGGACGGGATGCGGATGATGGTGCCGAGCGATCTGGAGGCGCTCGATGCTTCGGAGCTGTTCAGCGCGGCGGCGAAGCAAGCCTATCGCGATGAGGTGACGCGGGTGGAGGAGTTGAAGGCAGGTGCGCCGGAGCAGGATGAGAGCGTGGCTGCGTTTGTGCGGCGGCACTTCGGCGAGGAGGTGCTCGAGAAGATTGGCGCACCGCTGCTGAGCGGAGTCTTCGGCGGCGATGTAGCGAGGCTGAGCGTGCGGGCGGTGATGGCGCCCTTTGTGGCGATGGAGCGGGAGCATGGCAGCCTGATCACCGCGCTTGAGTTGCGAGATAGATCGAAGGCAGCTCCGGTGTTTACCACACTGCGGAGTGGGCTGGGGACGATGGTGGATCGCATGATTGCGGCGGTTCCGGCGAACTGGATTCGGCTGGCAGCGCCGGTGAGGTTCGTCTCCTATGGCGCAGAGGGCTGGCTGGTGGGGACGGCGAAGGAGGTGGAGCGGTTCGATGCGGTGATGATGGCGGCTCCTGTCGATGTTGCGGGGTCGCTGCTGAGGCCGGTGGATGAGCGGGCGGCGGAGTTGATGGAGATGAACGCCAGTTCGGCGGTTGTGGTGGCGTTCGGCTTTCCTGACGCGATGAAGTTTTGTCTTCCGCCGGGGTTTGGGTTCCTGGTGCCGCCGGGATCGGGTAGCCTGCTGCTCGCCTGCACCTTCGTGGACCAGAAGTTCAACGATAGAGTTCCGCCGGGCGGACGGCTGGTGCGGGCCTTTTTCGGCGGCGCGGCGGCAGAACGGCTGATGCGGTGCGGCAACGATGAGACGGCGGCGGTGGCGCGGATGGAACTTGCCCGGATCCTGGGGCCGCTTCCTGAGCCGCAGGTGACGGTGGTGCGGCGCTGGCCGCGTAGTCTTCCGCAGTATGAGGTGGGGCATCTGGAGCGCATGGCGGAGTTGAACGGGCGAGTGGGTCGGATGAGCGGGTTGAGCCTGCTGGGGAATGGATATCGCGGCGTGGGGCTGCCCGACCTGGTGCGGGATGCGCGCGATGCGTCACGAGCGGTCGCAGGGCGGGGATAGCGGGCCGCAGGTTGAGAGATGCAGATTTGACCCAGGCTGTGTGCCGGGATAATCTTTTCCTAATCTGGTGTTGGGAAGACGGTGTGAATCCGTCGCTACCCCGTAACTGTATGCGCTGAGAGTTTTGACGGTTATTACTAAGCCACTGGGACCGGTCCTTGGTCCTGGGAAGGTGAGTCAAAGTTTGGTGAAGCGTGAGTCAGGAGACCTGCCGGAGGCCAATCCAGGCTTCATTCAGCTTCGCTGGGAGAGCTGAAGAGCATTCTCGCTGACACTCGATACGAGGTCCGCACGAGCGCTGCCTTAAATTTATTCCCGCTCTGCCTATGGCTGTTTTTCGAAGCCGGGGCAAGGAGCAGACGATGCAGGAGACGCACCAGAGTTCGGTGACACTCGTGCTTGGTGGTGTGCGTAGCGGCAAGAGCCGTTATGCGCAGCAGCTTGCGGAGCAGTCGAGTCGCGTGGTCTTTGTCGCTACGGCGACCCGGTGCGATGACGAGATGAGCCGAAAGATTGAACGGCATTGCGAAGACCGGCCCAAGGATTGGACCACGGTCGAGGAGCCTCTGGAACTGGCCGCGGTGATCGCCGGGCACGAGGCCAACTGCGACGTGATCGTGATCGATTGCCTGACGGTCTTCGCGGCGAACCTGATGGGGACCGAAAAAGACGATGCGAGCGTAATCGACCGCAGGATTGCAGAGTTGTGCGACGCGCTGCGGTCGGCTATGTGCCCGGTCGTGCTGGTCTCGAACGAGGTAGGGAGCGGGGTGCATCCGTCGCATCCATCCGGGCGCAGGTATCGCGATCTGCTGGGCGAGATCAATCAGCGAGTTGCCAGGGTCGCGGATGATGTTGTGCTGATGGTGGCCGGGCTGCCGCTGGCTTTGAAGGGCCACATCGAGGTGCAGGCGTGAGAGGTCTGCTGATCGCCGGAACTGCGAGCGGTGTAGGCAAGACGACGATTGCTCTCGCTATCATGGCGGGTTTGCGGCGGCGCGGGCTGGTGGTGCAGCCCTTCAAGTGCGGGCCCGATTTTCTCGATACCAGCCATCACACGCGAATCTGCGGACGAACATCGCGCAATCTGGATACGTGGATGCTGAGCGAGGAGGCGAATCGGGACGTCGTGCGCGGTTCGGCACAGGGCGCAGATGTAGCGATCGCAGAAGGCATGATGGGGTTGTTCGATGGCAAGAGCGGGGATGCCGAGACCGGCAGCAGCGCCGAGATCGCCAAGCGGTTGAAGCTGCCGGTCGTGCTGGTTGTCGATGCCGGCGGCAGTGCGCGCAGCATCGCGGCCGTGGTGCTGGGGTTTGAGTCGTTCGACCCCGGGTTGCCGCTTGCCGGAGTGATTCTGAACCGGGTGGGGGGCGAGCGGCACTTCGCGATGCTGCAGACGGCGATCCAGACTTCGTGCAAGACAAAAATTCTGGGATGGCTGCCGCGCGAGCCGCAGATCGCAATCCCTGAACGGCATCTGGGGCTGCATGGAGCTGCCGAAACATCTTCGGCCGAAGGGGCCGCCTCTGCCGCAGCGCAGATTGAGGTGCTTGCCGCACTGGCGGAGAAGCACTTCGATCTGGACGGCCTGCTTGGGCTTCAGTGCGGGTTGGATTTCGACCGAGTTCGATCCGGCGTTCGCGGATGCGCGGAGGAGAGGGTGCGGATCGGCGTGGCCAGCGATCCCGCTTTCTCGTTCTACTACGAAGATAATCTCGATCTGCTGCGAGAGCACGGGGCGGCGATCGTTCCGTTCAGTCCATTGAGGGACTCTCGCCTGCCGGATGGACTCGATGCCTTGTACCTGGGCGGCGGCTACCCGGAGCTTTACGCGGAGAAGTTGAGCCGCAATCGGGAGATGCTCGATTCCGTTCGAACGTTTGCCGCTTCTGGCAGGCCGGTGTACGCCGAGTGCGGCGGCATGATCTATCTCTCCGATAGTCTCGGATTCTCCGAAAGTTTCGGGTTCTCCGACAACGTTGGCGATGCAGATGGAGGAGTCTACGCAATGGCCGGTGTGCTGCCTCTCTCTTTCGAGATGACCAGCGGCCTGGTGCAGTTTGGCTATGTGACGGTCGAGCTCACGGAAGACTGTTTGCTTGGCCGTGCAGGCACGACGATTCGGGGGCACAGCTTCCATACCTCGCGCCTGATCGCCTCGGCTCCCATCGCGACCAGCTACCGGGTGCACTACTCCATGTCCGGCAAAGAAGAGCTTGAGGGATTTCGCCGGAACAATGTTCTCGCCAGCTACATCCATCTCCATTTCCGTGCCAATCCAGACGTAGCTGATAGTTTCGTGACGGCCGTCGATCTTGTGCGCTCATTGCAGATGGTGATCGCATGAAGCGGCTGCTCTGCATCTTTTCTGTGCTGGCGCTGCTGGTGATTCCGTGCTTCGCCAGCCGCACGTTGACCGATGAGACCGGGCGTACAGTGATCGTGCCGGACCATCCACATCGCATCGTGTGCCTGATGCCCAGTGTGACCGACACGGTGTTCGCGCTTGGGGCAGGCGATGACGTGGTAGCCGTAAGCGACTATACGAAGTATCCCGCGGAAGCGAAGAAGAAGCCGAGTGTCGGCGATCTGATCAATCCTTCGATGGAGATGATCCTTGCGCTGCATCCGGATCTGGTGATCAATCTACAGCCGGTGGGGCCGTTGGAATCGACGGCGCAACTGGAGCGATTTGGCATTCCCGTCTTTCTGGTCACTCCGCATGGCCTCGCCGGAATTGTGCATTCGGTGGAGAGCATCGGGCAGGCGCTCAATCGGACTTCGCAGGCACATGCGCTGGCGGCCAGCCTGCGACAGCGTATCGATGCAGTGCGCGCAAGGACGAGGGGGCTTCCTGTTCCTACCGTGTTCATGCCGGTGTGGTACGACCCGATCATCACCATCGGCAAACACGCCTTTATCACCGAGATGATCGCGGCGGCGGGTGGAAGATCCGTCACCGACGACCTGCCGACGGACTGGCCGCAGGTCAGCATGGAAGTCGTACTGGCACGCGCGCCCGAAGCGCTTCTGCTGGTGCGCGGAGGCAAGACGACGTTGGCGGTGCTGGAGAGCCGCCCGGGCTGGAGCAGCGTTCCGGCGGTCCAGACGCACCGGGTCTACTACGTGGACGACCGCATCGATTTTCCCAGCCCGGTCGCGATCGACGCACTGGAGGATATGGCCAGACAATTTCATCCTTGAGCTGAACCGTTCAGTTCATCACCATTTACCAAACAGCAAGGTGTCGGGAAGCGCGGTGCGAATCCGCCACTACCCCGTAACTGTAAGCGCAGAGAGCCACGACAGGGACGTGCAACGCCACGGGAGCTTCGGCTCCTGGAAGGCAGTCGTGGTTCGACGAAGCGCAAGCCAGGAGACCGGCCTTGCTGCACCACACCCGAGGGGGAGCCATGCACTTTTCACTACGAAAGTTTCCGACGGTGATTCCGACCGTCTGTTTGTTAATCATTTCAATTTCTTCGCATGCTAGGGCGTTTGCCGCGGAACAGGGGTTGTTGCGGGGAACCGTGAAAGACCCGCTCGGTGCGGTTGTCGTGGCCGCGACAGTGGAGCTGCTGGACGGCAACTCGGTCGTGAAGAAGACGACCACGGATGCATCCGGCAGCTACCTGTTCGATGTGCAGAGATCGGCGGTCTATCGGGTTCGCGCCGCTGCATCCACCTTCCAGCCTGCGACCAGCAAGTCGGTCTATCTTACGAAGTCCGCGAACGCTGAGCTGGATGTGACGCTGGCCACCCAGACGCTGACGCAGCAGGTCTCCGTGACCGCCACGGCCTCGTCTACTCCGATCGCGCAGGTTGGCGCGTCCGTCACGGTGCTGACCCCCGAGGAGACATACAGGCACTCCACCGAAGTGCAGGATCCGTTGCGCCTCGTTCCCGGACTGCAGCTAGCGCAGGTGGGAGAGGCGGGCGGGACCACAGGGCTTTCGATTCGCGGCGGCGCTACGGATGCGAATAAGGTGCTGATCGATGGGGTTCCCGCGAACGACATCGGCGGTGCGGTGGAGTTCGCCAATCTCTCCACTGTGGGAATCGACAAGATCGAGGTGTTGCGCGAGCCGAACAGCGCACTCTACGGCTCGGATGCCCTGGCCGGGGTGGTCAACCTGACGACCGCCCGCGGAACGACTGCTTTGCCTCTATTCACCTATGCGGGTGATGGCGGCAACTTCAACACCTATCACCAGGAGCTTACCGCGGGCGGCGTCTATCGGCGGTTCGACTACTATGGCGCGTTCGGTCGGTTCGACACCAGAAACAATCTGCCGAACGATAGTTTTCATAATGCGACGTACACGGGGAACTTTGGCTGGAGCCCAAATACGGCGAATGATCTCCGCTTCACCGTGCGCCATCTCACTGTCGCGGGAGGGCATCCGAATGCGATTCTGCTTTACGGCATTCCCGACAACACCGCCCAGAAGGAGCAGGATACCTACTACAGCGGATCGTGGAACAACCAGGCCACGGAGAAGTGGCACAACCAGATTCGCTATGGCGGGCTGCGGCTGCGCTCCGCGTTCGACGACTTCGTGCCCACAGGCATCTACCAGCCGGACAGCGATCTTTACCTCGGAGCGCCGGTCACGATCAAAGGCGCGAATGGGTACAGCGTGAGCGGGCAGGCGATCTTCCAGTATGGGCTTTCGTATGGCGGACCGGCGTATCCTTACCAGTATCTCGCGCCGACCGATCGCGACTTTGTTTATGGCCAGTCGGACTACCGCATCGACAAGATCGCCGGCAAGACAGCGGACCTGGTCGCGCTGGGGGGCTTCCGGTATGAGGCGGAGCGAGGCTCGTCCGGCTATGCCGGGGCGACGGCAACCTCGATCTCACGCGGCAACTACAGCTACACGCTTCAGCTGGCCGGCGATCTCGGCCACCGGCTGTACTACAACGTGGGCAGCGGCATCGAAGAGAATGGATTGTTCGGTCTGGCGGGTACGCCCCGCGCCTCGCTTGCGTATTATCTAGTGCGGCCGTCGGCGGCGAGCTGGCTGAGCGGAACCAAGCTGCATGCCAGCTTCGGCAAAGGGATCAAGGAGCCGAGCATCTATTACCAGACCAATTCGCTTTACGACATACTTGCGGCCCTTCCGAACGGCGCCGGGTTAATTCAGCAGTATGGGGTCGGGCAGATTGGTCCGGAAAACTCCCGCACCTACGATGGAGGCATCGAGCAGCAGTTGGGGAACGGGCGGGCGCGGGTCGGCATCACCTACTTCCATAACCAGTTCACCAACGGTGTCGAGTTCGTCTCTCAGACAGCGCTGATCAGCCTTGGCATTCCGGCGGCATCGGCGGTCGCAGGCGCGGCCGTGAACTCCGAGGCATTCCGCTCCCAGGGCATTGAGTTCGAGACAGAGTACAAGATCAGCAATCATCTGTTCGCTCGCGGCGGCTACACGTACATCGATGCTGTCGTGCAGCATTCCTTTTCGAGCGATGCCGTTTGTCCCACCTGCAATCGGAATCCGAACTTTCCCAACGTGGATATTGGTGCGTTCTCTCCGTTGATCGGTGCACGGCCGTTTCGGATTGCGCCGCACTCCGGCTACTTCGGCCTCAATTACACGCGCTCGAAGTTCTATAGTTCACTTACCGGGACGCTGGTGGGCAGTCGAGACGACAGCGACTTCCTCTCCGACGCGAACTTCGGCTCGACGCTGCTGTTACCGAACCGCAATCTCGACGGCGCCTATCAGCGGCTCGATCTCAGCGGCGGATATCAGCTCACATCGCGGCTCGCTGTCTACGCGAGCATCCAGAATCTGTTGAGCGAGCACTACGCCGAGGCATTTGGATATCCGTCTCTGCCCTTCACCTTCCGGTCGGGAATCAAGGTGAACTTCGGAGGTGAATCCTGGCGAATCAAGTAGCTCCTGAAGTAACCCGGTTCACGGTATCTCCTCTGGCCTCCGCCCCCGAATCGAGAGGGGCGCGAGAGCCGGAGGGGCAGCCCGGCCACGGCCGCTCCTCAGCGGGATCAGCGGGGAGGGCGGGCTTCATCACGCTGGTTGTCTTGCTGGCGACGGCGCTGGGGATGGTCATTCTGCTTTCGCTGGCGACCGGCGCTGTGCGCATCTCTCCCGCGACGATCTTCGCTGCCCTGTTCCAGCATCATCGGTTAACCGCGACGCAGCAGCTCATCCTGTTTCAAATTCGATTGCCGCGGGTGCTCGCCGCAACAGTCGTAGGCGCTGCCCTGGCGATCAGCGGGCTCATGTTCCAGGGGCTCTTTCGCAATCCCATGGCCGATCCGTATGTGATTGGATCCTCCGGCGGCGCGGTTCTCGGAGCCTCGATCGGCATCTTCTTCTTCTCGCAGCTCTCGATCTATGGGTTCAGCGCGACGGCGCTGCTGGCGTTCGCAGGTTCGGTTGCGACGATGGCGCTGGTGTATTCGCTGGCGCGATCGAACGGCAAGACGCACGTGGTTACGCTGCTGCTCGCAGGGTTCGCGGTGAGCACGATGCTCAGTTACTCCAGCTACTTCTTTGAGCTGCTCGATACCAGCGGCGGCACGGGCAACAGGATTCTGATCTCCTGGCTGCACGGCGTCATCGGCATTCCAAACTGGACGCAACTGGCCGTGACGGCTCTTCTGATGCTGACGGCGACCGTGATCGCGCTGCCGCTGATGCGTCAGCTCAATACACTTTCGCTCGGAGACGAGTACGCCCACCAGCTCGGCCTCCGGGTCGAGCACACGCGGGTGGGGATCATTCTGACGGGCTCGCTCCTGACTGCGGTCGCCGTCTCGCTCGGCGGCCTGATCAGCTTCGCGGGGCTGATCGTCCCGCACGTTGCGCGCCTGGTTCTGGGCCCAGATCATGTTCGCCTTCTTCCCGTGACGGCACTGGCGGGCGCTATCTTTCTCGTGCTCGCCGATACGCTGGCGCGCTCCATCTTCGCCCCTACGGAAGTTCCGGTCGGCATCCTGATGGCCTTCCTCGGCGGCCCCTTCTTTCTGTATCTGCTCCGCAAGACGAAACAGAGCTATGCCCTATGAAGACACTTCTGCGTTTCAACGACGTCACCTTCGGCTATGAAGGACGCGATGTCATTCGATCAGCCAGCTTCGATCTGCATGAGGGAAGCTGCACGGCACTCATCGGTCCAAACGGTGTTGGCAAGACCACGCTTCTTCGTCTGGCTGCCGGAGTGCTGCGATGCAGTTCGGGCAGCGTTCAGTTGAATGGTGAACCGCTCAGCGGGCTCGCGCTGAAAGCTGTAGCACGCAACGTTGCATTCGTTCCGCAGCAGCTCGATCTGCCGTTTCAGTTCACCGTGCGTCAGGTTGTGGAGCAGGGAAGGACGCCGTATCTTGGCCTGCTGCGTGGCCCGGGTCGCGAGGACCGCGTCGCTGTCGACCGCGCGCTGGAGCTTGCCGATGTTGCCGGGCTGCAGCATCGGATCTTCAATGAACTGAGCGGAGGCGAACGCCAGCGCGTCAAGATCGCTCTCGGCCTGGCGCAGCAACCCAGGCTGCTCTTGCTCGATGAGCCGACCCAGAATCTCGATATCGGCCGCCAGATAGAGTTGATTGACCTGCTGCATTTCCTGCGCGCGGAAGGCATCACGATCTTCGCTTCGATACATGACCTCCAACTGATTGCGGGCAACTTCTCGAAAGTACTGCTGCTGAGTCCCGAAACGCCTTTGATGAGCGGCGCGCCGGACGAACTTTTGAAGCCCTCGATTCTTGAAAAGGCCTTCAACTGCCCGCCGCGTCGTCATCCTCTGCTGCTGGAGCGCGAGCAGATCCACACCAGGAGGGCCGGATGAATGCTTCCGCGGAATTACTGGTCTCCGAAATGACCTCCGGCATCTCGCCTTCAAGTGATCTCTGGTACGCCCGCGCCCGCGCCCATCTGGATATCTTGACGAAGCCGGTCGGAAGTCTTGGCCGACTCGAAGATATCGCAGCGCAGATGGTGGCGATTCGTCAGGAGCGATCTGCTGAGCCACTTCACAAAGCGGTGTATGTCTTCGCGGCGGACCACGGAGTTTGTGCCGAAGGAGTGAGCGCGTATCCCTCTGAGGTGACGCGCCAAATGGTGTTGAACTTCCTCGCTCAGGGTGCAGCCATCAACGTGCTTGCGCGGCTCCATCAGGTCGAGATGAACGTCGTCGATGTTGGCGTCGATGCCGATCTCTCAGATGCAACAGGTCTGCTGCATTGCAAGGTCCGCCGGGGGACGCGCAACATGCTCCACGATGCGGCAATGAGTGAAGCGGAATTGAAAGCCGCGCTCGAGGTCGGTTTCCGTTTAGCCGGCGCAGCGAAGGAAGGAGGCTGTAATCTGCTGGCTGTCGGTGAGATGGGAATCGGCAACACCACAGCCGCCAGCGTCATCGCGTCCGTGCTCACGCAAGAGCCTGCGAGGGCAGTCACGGGAAGGGGCACCGGTCTGGATGCAGACGTACATGCGCACAAATGCAGAGTCGTCGATGCCGTGATCAATAAGCATTTCGGCTCTCTTGACCCAAGTGGAACGCCCGCTGCTTTCGAGGTGCTGCGCTGCGTCGGAGGGCTCGAGATCGCCGCCATGACCGGTATGATGCTGGGCGCTGCCACTTACCGGATTGCTGTCGTTGTCGATGGCTTTATCTCCACGGCAGCGGCAGCGGTTGCATTCGCGCTGAAGCCGCAGGTGCGCGACTACTTCTTCGCCGGGCACCAGTCCCAGGAGCCAGGCCACGGAATTCTCCTCGACTTTCTTGGATTGAAGCCGATTCTTTCTTTGGATATGCGGCTGGGTGAGGGGACCGGCGCCGTGCTGGCCATGCCGGTCATCGAATCCGCATTGTGTCTCTATAACGAGATGGCCACATTCGCCGCAGCCGGCGTAAGCGGAGCCATCGAATGAAGGCGGCATTGCATACGAGGCGGCTCAGCGAAGAACTGGCGTCGGCATTCCAGTTTCTGACCCGAATCCCCATGCCGTCTGTCCCCTTTCAGGTGGATTCGCTCTCGCGTGCGGTCAAATTTTTTCCATTGGTCGGACTTGTGATCGGCTCCGGCGCGGCGCTGCTGCAACGTCTGCTGCTGCCGCATTTCGGCCGCCCTCTCGTCGCGTTGGCGGTCCTGGTCTACCTTGTGCTGATCACAGGCTGCCTGCATGAAGATGCGCTGGCCGACGCCACGGACGGATTTGGCGGCGGCTGGAACAAGGAGCAGATTCTGCTTATTCTCGGGGACAGCCGGATAGGAAGCTACGGCTCGACAGCATTGATGTTGTCTCTGCTGGCCCGCTACCTGCTGCTCGCATCGCTGCCGCTGGAACACTTCGCAGCCTACGTCATCTCCGCCCATGTGCTGTGCCGTTGGACTGCACTGCCGCTCAGCTACTTTCTTCCGGCCGCACGCGATAACGCCGGCCAGGGCGCGAGAATTGCCCACCTCACAACGAAGCCATCCCTGATCGCGGGCTCAGTATTCAGTCTGATGGTTGTGATCTTTGCGTTGCGCTGGGCTGCTATCTCTCCGATCATGGCTGCTCTTCTCATGGTTTTTCTCAGCGGGCGGTTCTACTCCAGGAAGATAGGCGGTGTGACGGGCGACTGCTTCGGCGCCACCAATCAGCTCTCGGAGATTGCGGTCTACCTCTGCGGAGAGTGGCACGCATGAGCAAGATCATCCTCATTCGACACGCCGAGACGGACATGGCCGGCACCTTCTGCGGCCAGTCCAACCCGGCACTGAACGATCGTGGCCGCACGCAACTCGCTGCGCTGGTGCACGTGCTCGCGGCGGAGCCCATCGATGCAGTCTATGCAAGCGACCTTCTGCGCGCCCGGCAGACGGCCCAGGTCATCGCGCAATCTCGCGCGGTCGAGTGCCGGCTGCGCCCTGGCCTGCGCGAAGTCTACTTCGGCCGTTGGGAGGGCCTCACATGGGAGCAGGTTGAGCGCGCGGACAGCGTCTATGCCCAACGTTGGATCGATGACTATCCCCACGTTTGTGCGCCGGGTGGGGAGCGCGTTCAGGATTTCGAACGGCGTGTGCTGGATGAAGTACAGTGGCTGAGCGGAGAGGCGAAGAATCGCTGCATCGCCGTCGTGACCCACGCCGGAGTGTTGCGCGCGGTGCTGCAGCGACTGTGCGGATTCTCTTCATCCGAGGCCTGGGAGAAGACCAGATCCTACTGCGCCTTGGTTCCATACAGTGTGCCAGCGCCATACAGTGTGACAGAGGAGGCTCCTCTGGATGGGTGCGAGGCGCTTTCATAATCGAAGGATCGCACCAGCCAATCCACGAAACGACAGACAAACTACAAGACGAACCACAAGGGAGATGAATTATGAGTATTGCAACGACTCAAGGAGATGGCGGCCAGACCGGACTGGCTGGAGGTGTCCGTGTCTCCAAAGCAGACCTGCGGGTCGAGACGTATGGCGCCGTGGACGAGCTGAACAGCGTGCTCGGCTTTGCCCGCAGCATATGCACCAACAAGGAGATTCACGACTGGACGGAGGCAATTCAGCGCACCCTGTTCCGCGTGGGTGGGGCGCTGGCCACGCCACCCGAAGGCCAGAAGCGCGCACCGGTGATTTCGGCTGAGGACGTGGAGAGCCTTACCAAATTGGTTCACCGGATCGAGGCGACCGAAGGAATTCTGGGCGACTGGTCGCTGCCTGGAGCGCACACCGAATCCGCCGCGTATGAGATGGCTCGCACCGTATGCCGGCGCGCAGAGCGCAACGTCGTGCGCTTCGCCGAATCGGGAGCGGAGGTCAAGCCCGAGATAGTCGCCTACCTCAACCGGCTCTCGGACCTGATCTGGCTCTTCGGCAGATTGATCGAATTGAATGCCGGAGTGGATGCGCGTCTGCGGAAGGAAGACACGCCGGGCCCGAAGTGGTCGAGAGCATGGAAGTGACACGAGCGCCGGGGTTCGACCAGGCCGAACGCGCGGGAGTCTATCGCGCTATCCGCGAGCGGAGAGATGTTCGCCGCGGATTTCTGCCGGAGCCGCTGCCGGTCGAGGTGCTCTACCGGCTGTTGGAGGCCGCCCACAGCGCACCTTCGGTGGGCTTGATGCAGCCATGGCGCTTTATCGTTGTGCGCAGTTTTGACGTTCGTCAGGCTGTTCATGAGGTGTTCCTGAATGCCAACCGGGAGGCCCTCGGCGGCTACGAAGGCGAACGGCAGCAGAACTATGCCGGTATGAAGCTCGAGGGCATTCTTGAAGCCCCGCAACACGTATGCGTGGTGTGCGACTCCGAGAGCAGCCAGGGACATCGCCTTGGCCGGCGCACCATGCCCGAGACCGCGGTCTACTCTGCCGTCTGCGCGGTGCAGAACCTCTGGCTCGCCGCGCGGTCCGAAGGCATCGGCGTCGGGTGGGTCAGCATCTTCGATCCGGACCAACTCAGAAGTGTTCTCCGCATCCCGCAAACGATGATACCGGTTGCCTATCTATGTCTCGGCTATGTCGATGCGTTCGCGGATTCGCCCGACCTGGAGCGCGCCGGATGGGAGAGACGCACATCACTCGAAAGCGTGCTTTCGTTCGACCGCTACGAGACGGCCTGCGTAGAAGAAAGGCCAGAAGGATGAGGGCACGGACGATCATGGTCCTCGGCACCAGCTCCCATGTTGGCAAGTCGCTGATAGTGACGGCGCTCTGCCGCATCTTTGCCCAGCAGGGTCACCGGGTTGCGCCGTTCAAATCGCAAAATATGTCATTGAACTCTGCCGTCACGCCGGATGGCCTTGAGATAGGCCGTGCGCAGGCGCTCCAGGCAGAGGCCGCCGGAATCGCAGCATCGGTCCACATGAATCCCATCCTCATCAAACCGTCGGGCGAGTCGTCTTCACAGATTGTTGTGCGCGGCAAAATATGGGACAGCGTCACCGCCGCGGACTACCACCAGAGACGAGTTGAAGAGCTGATGCCGGTCGTACGTGAGAGCTATGAGGAGCTTGCGAGGCGGCATGACATCCTCATTCTCGAAGGCGCGGGCTCGCCGGTCGAGATCAACCTGAAGCAGCACGACATCGTGAACATGCGCATGGCTGAGATGGCGGACGCAGCCTGCCTGCTGGTCGGCGACATCGACCGAGGCGGCGTCTTCGCCTCTCTCCTGGGCACACTGGAGCTGCTTGAAGCAAGGGAGAGGGATCGTGTGCGCGGGTTTGCGATCAACAAATTCCGCGGGGACATCGCCCTTCTGATTCCAGGTGTACACATGATGGAAGAGCGGGTGGATGAACCGTGTCTGGGGGTCATCCCATACCTTTCTTCCCTGAACCTGGAAGAAGAGGATAGCCTTGGCCTGCCGCTCTCTTCACCGACAGAGTGGACCGATGCTCAAGTCTCGGATGCATCGCCGACTCGGCCATTGCGCATAGCCGTGCTTGCGACGCCCTTCTTTTCGAACTTTACCGACTTCGATTCGCTGCAGGCTGAGACGTCCGTGTCGCTGCTGTTCTGCAATCGTCCAGCGGCTATCGCGCAAGCCGATCTCGTCATCCTTCCCGGCACGAAGCAGACCGTGGATGACCTGCTCTGGATGCGCAGTACGGGGTTCGACTCCGCTATACAGCGCTACGCACGAAAGGGTCTGGTTGCAGGCATCTGCGGCGGTATGCAGATGCTGGGCGCAACGATCGCTGATCCTTCCGCGGTTGAACATCGAGGCTCCGTAGCCGGCCTCGGCCTGCTGCCAATCCGGACCATCATGCAAACAGAGAAGATCACCCGCAACGCTTCGGGCAGGATGGTCCAGCCCTATCTATTCGGGCAGCCTGTAAAGCAGAGCAGCCTCTCCGGATACGAGATTCACGTTGGGCGAACAATCTATGAAGCCGACGCCAGCCACTTTGCGGACTTATCCGAGGCAGACACGTCCGGCATACGGGATGGATGCATCACCAAGGACACGCGAATCTTCGGTACCTATCTGCATGGAATCTTCGATAACGATGAGTTCCGCCATGAGTTCATCCGGGCTGCGCGCACCTTCCACGGCCTCGCCGCAGCCACGGAACTGAATGATTGGAAGGTGCTTCGCGAGCGATCGTTGAACAGGCTGGCTTCTGAAGTCAGTCGAGCGCTCGACATGGAGACGATCTTCCGATGGGTCGATCTGCACTACGAACGCAATTGGATGGAGAGCGCACTAGTTGCCACAGCAGAGGCGAGGCAATGAGTCGTCGCAGCGGGCGCTACGGTAGAACCTCATACGTGACATAGGCGAAGCGCATCGAGTCCGGCGCCCATGAGTTGACGTTCATCGTTCCCTGGCCGCCCATGACCTCGACCAGCGTCTTCTGAGTCGCGGAAACCCTGCCACCGTCGATCGCGACCAGCTTCAGCGCAACACGAACGTCCCGCGGATTATGGGTAGGCGTACCGGCAGGATAACCGATGTATACCATCTTCTTGCCATCGGGCGAGATGTGGGGGAACCAGTCTTCGAGTCCATCGCTGACGACCATCTCGGCCTTGGTGTCGTTGCGTCCTGCGCCGTCGGCAGGGAAGCGCCAGATGGCCTCCTTCCCCGAGCGATCGGAGTTGATGTAGATCCACTTGCCGTCCGGCGAGTAGTCGGGTCCGTCGTCCTGGTGGATGTTGGAAGTGAGCTGCTGCTCCGGTCCTCCTGCAGCGGACATCCGGTAGATGTCATATTGTCCGCTGCCTTTGCGCTGCGCCACGAAGGCAAGTGTCCTGCTATCGGGCGACCAGCCGTGGAAGTAACTGGGCGAATCTGCCGTCATCAGCTTCACGTGCTCGCCATCAGCATCCGCGAGGAAGACCTGCGATCCCGTGTTGGGTGCGAGCGTCGCTGAAAAAGCCAGCTTCCCGCCGTCGGGAGAGAGAGCCTTATCGTTGTTGCAGATATATCCAGCCGGAATGGCCAGCGTCCGCGGCTCGGCTGTGCCGTCCTGCCTGAGGACAAACTTGTAGACGCTTCCGCCGGAGTTCGAGATGAGATAGCTTCCGTCGGGCGACCAGTTAGGCGCCTCCCAGATGGAATCCGCCGTATAGACTAGCCGCGAGGAGCCGTCATGCACATCGTAGACAAACAGCTTGCTGCGCAGATGCTGCGGCGCTTGCGCTTGTACGCTGGCCGCCATGAGACACAACGCGGCTCGCATCAGGACGCGATTCACTGAGTTCACTTATGTTTTCCGAGGAGACCGCCCAGAACATTCCCCAGAGGGTTCGCCTGAGCCGGATTCTGCTTTCCGTTGCCGGTTCCGTTGCCTTTGATCAGCCCCCCGGCAGCATTTGCTCCAATCCCGGTGGCAAGTCTGCTGAGGTTAGGCGCGAACGTAGGGTTGCTGGTCGTTCCACCGATAGCAACGGGTATCCCATTCCGAAGGGCCGCTCCGGCAATACTGCCGATGCCGCTCCCAAGGCCATTTCCAAGACCGGCGGCTGTACCGCCGCCACCACCTCCCGGGATCAGGCCGGAGAGTGCGCCCGCGATTCCCGCTACTCCACCGCTTGAAGTTGCCGCAGTATTGGATGGCGAGCCAGTCAGGCCCGTGAGCTTCAGCAGTACGTTGTAATTCAAGGCTCCCGCCGCCGAAACGGTGCCTGCTCCTGTGGCCGTTCCCACACCTGCCACGTCGAGTGCGATCTTATCCGTGCGGATTGCGCCATCAGCCTCCTCAACCATCATGCTGAGCGAGCGGATGTTCGTTCCTGTCCCGGTGGCCGAGCCGATGCGGCCGCCTGTAATGCGCGAAAGACTCTGCAGCTTCGAGCCGAGATCGAATCCTGCGAGTTGTGTGTTGTCGAGCCGCACGGGACCGCTGATGACAGGGTGGGCGGTAGAGCCGGATACACTGAGCGCAGTCGTCAGCGACCCTCCCTGAAGGCGCGACCCCTGCGGCAGATGGACGCCGAGCGCAGGGAGAAACGCTTCAATCTCATTGATCGAGACTCCGTTTCCATCGACCTTCAGGTTGAGCGCGGTCGTAGGTCCGGTGGTCTGGAATGTGCCGGAGAGGTTGATGAGGGCGCTCCCGACCTGGATGACGGCCTGCTGAATCTGACCTGTTTTCGCCGCCTGATTTTCGGCGATATTGAACTGGACCTGAACCGGCTTGCCCGAGGGTTGGCCGTTCTTCGCGAGTTTGATGCCGGCTATCTGGGAGGTGCCGGTCGCGCTTAGAATCTGGCCGTTCGACTGGATGTGGGCCTGCAGGTCGGCATTGCCGCTCACGCCTGCGTCGGGCGGGAGAATGCCTGCGCTGCCGAGTTCGAAGTGGGTCAGCTTCACCTGAGCGTCCACCGGAGTGGCCGCGCTGTCCTGCTGTTTGTACGGACCCGCCTTGCCGTTCACAGTGAGCGAACCGCCGTTAGGAAGCTCGGCGCTGAGGCTGAGAGGAGAGATGCTTTTCGGGGTAAGATTCGTGATCTGCGCATCCAGCTTCTGGTACACGGCGGGAGCGGCGGTCTGCCCGGCGGTGGCCAGGGTGACGGACCCATTCTTGATCTGTGCGTCGTCGACCGAGAGAGTCTGCAGCATCGTGGTGCCCTCTGGGTTCGCGGCGGCCGGCGTAGGAGGACGAGGAGTGTTGGTGCGCAGGATGGTGAGATGGGGTGTATCGACGAGAAGTTTGGTCACGTGGAGTTGCTGGCCACTCCACGCCGCATCGAGGACCAGGCTGTCGATCAGACCCGATATGCCGTCCGACGCGTCCACAAATCCTGCCGCAAGGGGATCAATGTGCTTCATCTCCAGGCGGCCGGAGAAGGGCGTTGCCGCGGCGTCCTGCTGATTGATCGGTCCGGCTTTTCCGCTTATCGACACGATGCCGTCTGCAGGTAGATGAGCGGAGGCAGTAAAGGGGAACGAGGCGGCAAAGGCGAAGTTCTGCACAGAGAGGTTCACTTGCTCATACGTGCGTGTAGGCATGGGGACAGATGTGCCGCCGGGTCCAGAGCTAACCTCTGAGCCAACCCCAGCACCGACCGTGATGCGGCCATTCTCCACATCGACCTTGCCCACTGTGAGGTCAGGAAAGGTTTGCTTCGTCTCTTCATCCTGGCTGCTCCTGCTGGCGGCCGAACCGATCGTGGAGTAGTTCCATTTGCCGTTAGCAGCGCGCAGAAGCTGGACCTTGGGTGACTGCAGCGAGAACCCCCGAATCAGCACCTGGCGGTGAAGCAGCAGAGGGAGTATCTGGACGCGAATCTTCACGGTGTCAGCCTGGATAAATGGCTGTGCACTGAAAGCAGGATCATCGGCTACGGTTGCGTTCTCAGCGACCAGGCCGCCGGACAATACCGACAGATTCAGTTTGCCGATCGTGACCTTGCGGCCCAGAGACTTCGAAAGAGTCGCTTCGATACGGGTGCGAAAGCTGTCCGTATTGAGGAAGAGCGGAATGGAAACGGCAGCGACGAATACAAGCACGATCACCGCACCGACTACGATAAGAGCGACCCGCGCCGATCTTCCCATAGCTGACCTCGTCGCTTAATTTGCCACGAGGTGAGATGCCGGAATGTGGACGCTCGTTGTTCCACGAAGTCAAGGGCCTTTGTGAGAGTGACTCTCTTTCCCTGAACCTCAGGCAAGACTGTCATTGATTGAGTTATTGGTCGGGGCGGAGGGATTCGAACCCCCGACCCTCTGGTCCCAAACCAGATGCGCTACCAGACTGCGCTACGCCCCGACGATTGTAGTTTATCGCATCGTTCACGACGCGTGTTCAGAAGCCTGAATGATGCCAGTGGAGGTCCGTGCCGAACACGGAGTGCATCATGCTCCCGAAGATCCAGGTGAGCAGAAGTATGGGGAGCAAAACCAACGCTGCCAGCACCAGGCAGAGGCAGCCGAGAAAGAGCCAGCTCTGCACCGTATATCTGCGCGGTTCGTAAACGCTTCCGGTCAGCAGAGCGTAGTTGCGCCGGTTGGCCCGCCAGGCAATGTCGAACATGTCCCCCAGCACAGGCACCGAGCCCACCACCACCTCGATCGCCACGTTTGCCACCATACGCGCAACCGTCACATACGCCACGCCCCGGCTCCACGCCGCGACGATGATAATGCAGGAGGCGATGCCGCCGATCAGGTCGCCAATCCCGGGGATGAAGCCCACAATCCCATCCAGGCCGAACCGGATCGAGGTGCCAGGAATCTTGATGAAGTCATCAAGCACATGCGACAACAGGTCCAGGTTCTCGTCGGTAAAGGCCTTGCTGCCGCGCCTCACCCGCGGCGACAGGACCTCAGGTTTCGCGGTAAATGCCATGGACCCCTCCCGATTTCCCTGCGAGAGTTGCCCACAGGCCGACGGTGCTATAATCCCAGTATACGGCGGCTATAGTTCAGTGGCAGAACGCCGCTCTGTGGCAGCGGATGTCGTGGGTTCGAAACCCACTAGCCGCCCCAAACTTCTTCAGTACCAGCTACGCATTGCCACCAACCTTGCCCCGCGTTATCCCAACTCCCGTCGAACCCTCTCCCGGCCCAACTCCGCTCGTCTCAACCTACCCCACAGCGCCGTCAAAGCTCTATGCTGGAACCTCCGGCTGGGCCTACGCCACGTGGAAGCCGGAGTTCTATCCACCGGGCACCCCTGCAAAGCGATTCCTCGAGTTCTACGCGTCCCGACTCACCTCGGTCGAGGTGAACTATACCTTCCGCGCCCTACCCACGGCGAAGGTGCTTGAAAGCTGGCTGAACGCCACTCCAGCAGGCTTCCGCTTCAGCTTCAAGGCCCCGCAGCGCATCACTCATTTCAAGCGGCTGCGCGACTGTGACGACGACGTGGCGCAGTTCCTCGCCTCGCTGCAGCCGGTGCGGGAGGCGGGCAGGCTCGGTCTGCTGCTCTTCCAGCTTCCTCCCAACTTCCAGGCCGATCCAGAGCGCCTCACCGCCTTTCTCGCCACACTGGCCCTTCGAGCCGCAGAGCTTCGAGTCCCAGAAGCACTTCCGATCGCCTTCGAGTTCCGTCACCAATCATGGTTCGACGAGCAGATCTACGCTATTCTGCGCGAGCAAAACGCTGCACTCTGCATCGCCGAAAGCGATAGCCTCACCACACCGGAGGTGCACACATCCGCCACACACACCTGCTTTCGAATGCGCCGTAACGGCGGCTACACGCCAGCGGAGCTTGAAGAGTTTGCCCGGCGGTTCTCTAGACTTGCCGAGCAGCGCGACGTCTATGTGTATTTCAAACACGAGGACGAGCCCACCGGCGCGCTCAATGCCTCCGCCTTCCTCGACTTCGCCCGCTCCCGCGCAAGATCAGGGTCAGCCTAATGCCGCCGTCGGATCCCTGCACTGCTGCCAATCACCGCACATCCTTCCGGCCGAGGCGCTTTCTGAGCGGTGGCCATGTACAGACCGTTCTCGGCAACTATCTGCCGCGGATCAGCGATCTGACGCCTGCCGAGCGGCAACTGGTCGAGGTCTCCCCCGCGAACGCCACCCAAACCGCAAGCCAAGTGCTTTGCGATTGTCACTGGCAGGCCGCCGAAGTACGCAGCACCCGGCCAACAGCCATCATCGTGCATGGACTCGAAGGCTCGTCGAACTCGCAATACGTCATCGGCAATGCAAGCAAGCTCTGGCGAGCCGGCTGCAATGTCGTCCGGATGAACATGCGCAACTGCGGCGGAACCGAAGCGCTTTCGCCCACCCTCTACCACTCCGGCCTGTCGGACGATGTGCTTGCCGTGATGAGCTTCTTCGTCGCACGATACCAGCTAAGCTCCGTCTCCCTGGTCGGCTATTCGATGGGCGGGAACCTGGTCCTAAAGCTCGCCGGAGAACTCGGCGCCTCCGCCCCGCCGGAGCTCCGGTCGGTCATCGGTGTCTCGCCCGCGATCGATCTCGGCCCCTCCGCCGACGCGTTGCACCGCCCGCAGAACCGCCTGTACGAGTGGAAGTTTCTGCGCGCCCTGCTGCGCCGCTTTCGCCGCAAGGCCACACTGTTTCCGCGCACCTACGACGCCGGCCGAGCCATCGGCATCCACTCTCTGCGCGAGTTCGACGACCGCATCACCGCGCTCTACTCCGGCTTTACTGGCGCGGCAGACTACTACCATCGCGCTGCGGCTGCTCGTGTGCTCGACCGCATCGCGGTGCCCACCCTGCTCGTCCATGCGCTCGATGATCCCTTCATCCGCATCACGGCCGAGAGCCGCAGCCAACTTCGCGGAAACCCGAATGTCACCCTTATCGAAACCGAACACGGGGGCCACTGTGCCTTCCTCGCGCAACCCAGTGCCGGCGAAGGCCTCGACCAGGACCACAACGACGGCAACTATGACGGCTACTGGGCGGAACATACACTGCTGCGCTTCCTGCTCGCCAACGCCTGAACTGCTTCGACCCGCGTTCTCGAAGGTTATGCCGTGAGCCTTTGTATGATAAGAGCTCATGCTCTCCGAATGGTCCGTTGAATGTTCCGCAGACGATCCTGTCCTCGTTGTGCCCTGGTCCGATCCGTCCGATCCCTCGGGCAACCGCCGATTCATCGATCTTCGCGAGAACCCCTATGACCTCGACCACCTCTGCGAAGCCGAACAGCACCCACCCTTGATGCATGCCCTTCGGGCCCTCAACGCCTCGCGTTCCCCGGTATTCACCGCAAAATGCGACGCATGGCCGCTCGATCAGGAGGAACTCGACGCTCTTCGTGCGAGCCTGGACCTCAGCGTCGAAGACTTCCCCGCCGGATTTGCCAGCTACATCGACATCCTGTGGCGCGAGCGCTCCCTCTTCGCCTCCTTCCATCAGCAGGAGCAGCTAATGCATCGTCTCGTCCGGTACGCCACCCTGCTCGATCAGCCATACGCCATGCTTGACTGCGTGATCCGCCCCGCTCTTGTCGACCTTACCGGTCCCCAGGAAGGCTTCGCCGTCAGTTTTTACATTAAGGCGCTCGGCCATAGCGCGGGTGCTGCCGAAGAGAACTGGGGCGCCGCACTGGACGCTGTCACCAGCCTGTTGCGCAGCAGGGAACTCGCATTTTCATAGCACCAGCCAGCTACGATGTTCCAGCCCCATGTGATTCGCGCTTGAAATAATCCGTCGGCAAGGCAAATCACCGAATGGCCTCGCAACCTTCACATGTCGTCGAACGAGCTTCGGGCATTACCAGCCTTGGCTCCGGTCACGAGCAACATCAACCCTGCCGCTTCCGAAGCCCTTCGCCCGGCCCACCAGTACATCCAGTCCCGCCTTCAGGCCATTCACCACCCCTGAGACCTCGCGCACCGGAATCTTGATTCCTCGCTGGATCGTGTCCGCGATCTCTGCCGACGTATTCAGAACCGAAGACACCATCCCATCCACCCGCGCCACCTGCGCTCGAGTCTTCAGATTGACATCGGTCGCTGTCGCCTCGAAATCCCGCGCCTTATTGCGTACCAGATCGCTGGTCTCCATTAAATTTTCGGTGATCCCTTTTACCTTCGGCGCGTTCTCGCGGATCAACTCCTGGGTCTCACGGATCAGACCCTGTGAGCTTTCGATGATAGGAAGCGCCTTCACGCGCACCTCTTCCGCAATGGCGATGCCACGCTTCAGCGCCTTGGCCGCGCCGATCGCCATAGCGACTAATGCGACCGCCTGTACCAACATCGCAAAGGCAGCCAGAGCCACGAAGACCGTCAATAGCGTGGAGTTCCCAGATGATAAGGAACCCGGATCCTGCATCCACATTCCCGCCAACCCCGTGCATATTGCGAACATAGCCGCCCCTCAATCTTTTGCGCGTCAATCAGCAATCAAAGGCCCGGCCACCAGAACAGGTAGACCGGGCCATTCCATTTCGTCCTGCCTACGAGGTCTGAGACGGCGAAGTCTGCGACGGCGCGGTCGAGCTCGCGTACGCATCCTTGCCTGCATCGATGGCAGCCGTCACCTTATTCTGCTGGTCCTGAACCAGGCCCTTGCCCTTTTCGACATACTGCGACCATTGCGTCCGGCCTTTGTCGTAATACTCTTTGCCCTTGTCGACGTATTCGCCAACCTGCTGTTTGCCCTGCGCGGTCAGCTCCGAAGCCTTATCCTGCGCCTGCTGGGCCAGAACTGCAGCGCGGTCTTTGGCGTCCATTGCACTGGACATCAGATCGTCACGCATATCCTTGCCTGCCTTGGGCGCGTACAACACGCCGACGAGCGCGCCTACCCCGAGCCCCGCCAAAAACCATCCCAGTCCGCTGATTCCACTCTCGTTATCGTTGTTCATGTCAGACATGCTCGTTCTCCTGTTCAAGTTTGAAATACAGAATCCATTCTTCTGTTCGAATCCACGTCTAAATTCGTTACATGCCTTTGCCAACTCGGCTTTACTTCTACCCTTGGCTGAAGGTCGAACTTCCTTGAGGGGCAGGTTTCATTACGGTAGATGGCTGGGAGACGATTTAGGTTGCGCGCCGCCCCTGCTCCCGGCTCCGACCTTGAGTCGATTGTTCCCGGCAGGCCAGGAATCTGTCCCAATCGCCGATTCACAGTCGCGATTGGGTCGCAATTGTTTGCGGCCAACTGGTATAAACTCAACCCAGAAGCAGGCTTGCCGGCACGTGCCCCTGCCACACTCAAGTGAGGACTGGATTGACAAGGCAACAGCGCAACCCCGCCGGCTTCCTCTCCTTCACGCTCCACGCGCATCTTCCCTATGTCGTCAACCACGGTACCTGGCCCCACGGCCTCGAGTGGTTGCACGAGGCGGCCGCAGAGACCTATCTCCCCCTGCTCCGCGTTCTCGGAAATCTCGAGCGCGACGGCATTCGCTTCAACTGCAATTTCAACATCTCCCCCATCCTCCTCGAGCAGCTTGCCCACCCGGTCTTCGTCGCGGAATTCCCCAGTTATCTCCAACGTAAAGTCGTCGCCGCGCGCGAAGATGAGGCCTACTTCCTCCAGGCAGGCGAACACCACCTCGCCCAGACCGCACGCTTCTGGCAACACTTCTTCTCATTGGCACTTAAGGACTTCAACGGATTCGATCGTAATATCGTTCAAGCCTTTCGCCGCTTCAACGACATTGGCCTCATCGACATCATCACCTGCGCCGCCACCCACGGCTACATGCCCCTCCTCGGCACTGACGAGAGCCTCCGTGCGCAGATCCGCACCGCCGTCGCCACTCACATCCGACACCTCGGCAAGCGCCCCCGCGGCATCTGGATTCCAGAGTGCGGCTACCGTCCGGCCGGCTCGTGGAGCTACCCCGTAACGACCGCGGGCGACTCTCCTCCCACAGCGTCCTTCAACCGCATCGGTATCGAACAGGCCCTCTCCGAATCCGGTATCGAGTTCTTCGTCGCCGACACCCACCTGATCGAAGACTCCCGCCCTCCAGACAACTCCATCTCGCACCACCCTCAGGCACAGCCCGCCGTTTACAATCCCCACCGCACTCTGTACCAGCCGTACTACGTCGACGGCCCTTACACCGAAATCGAAGCCGCAATCGCCGCCGAAGCCACGCTTCAACTCACCACCGTCTTCCCACGCGATCCTCGCACCGGAGTCCAGGTCTGGTCCGGCGAAAGCGGATATCCCGGCGACCCCGCCTACCTCGACTTCGACCGCAGACGCTGGCCCGGCGGTCACCGCTACTGGCGTGTCACCGGCCCTTACGTTCCCATGGACGAAAAGCAGCCCTACTCCCCTGAGGAGGCGGCCGAACGTGTCCAGGCGCACGCCCGCCACTTCGCTCAACTCGTCGGTCAGATCCTCAGTCCAGGCTCCGGGGACGCCATTCCCCCGATCCTCTGCTCGCCCTTCGACGCAGACCTCTTCGGCCACTGGTGGTTTGAGGGCGCCTCTTGGCTCGAAGCCGTCGCCCGGGCCCTGCATACCCCCGAAAGCAACATCCAGCTCATCAGTTGCGCCGAATATCTCGACCGCTACCCCCGCGCGGGCTCCATCGCCATGCACCAGGGCTCCTGGGGGGCAGGCGGCGACAGTGAGGTCTGGCTCAACCCCGAGACCAGTTGGACCTATACCCACATCTACTCCGCCGAACTCTACACCCGCGAAGTCTGTACCGGCAGCTTATGGCAGGACTCTCCTCTCGGCCTTCGCATCGTCCAGCAGCTCTGCCGCGAACTGCTCCTCCTGGAGTCCTCCGACTGGCAATCCCTCATCACCACGGGCGCCGCCCGAGACTACGCAGAAAAGCGATTCCTGACCCACAACGATCAGTTCGACGAGCTCAGAGCCGTCTGGCAGTCCTTTCAGTCCACCGGAGAACTCGACCCCACCCAGCAGACCCGGCTCTGCCAAATCGAGCTCCGCGACAACATCTTCCCGAACATTGATCCCGCACACTGGGCTGCCGGGTCCAAAGAAGGTCCCGAGAAAAGGTCCTGGCGAAATCCCAACCAGGGGCCCAGACGAGCTTCCAGACCAATTCCCCTCGCGTCGCCAGCCGAGTACCTGGAATAAGCCGTGACCACCGCAGCTCCGATTCACCGCCCGGATCGAACAAGCGAATCGCGCACTCCCTCTCCCAGCCCAGACCCAAGGCTCAACCCGCTCACTCTCTGGCATCTTCTCTCTCTCGATGCCCCCACGGTAGCCACTCTCTGGACCTGGTTTGTCGCGTGGTCCAATCACATCCGCCTTCCTGTCTCTGCCCTCATCGCGATGGCGGCCGTGGTTTGGATGCTCTACGCCGCCGACCGCATCCTGGATGCCAGAATCCAGGACGCCCGTGCCCTGGACGGACGGACGTTGACCGCCCCGCACCTGAACGCCGTATTCACCGCAGCCAGATCGCCAATTCACTCCGGCCAGCTCGAAGCCCGTCATTATTTTCACCATCGCCACCGCAGAGCTTTCCTCGTCGGAATGCTCTTCGCTTCCATCGCCTCGGCCATCCTGCTCCCGCGCCTCGAAGCCGCCTCCATCCATCTCTATCTCTTTCTGGGTGGTCTGCTGGCCGGCTACTTCATTCTTATCCACGCAGGCCGCGGTCCGGCAGACTCTTCCCGCAGAGCCCACCGCTTCCCCAAAGAGATCGCCGTCGGCATCTTCTTCGCCGCCGCCATCTTCATCCCAACCGTTGCCCGGCGCCCAGACCTCCAGTCGACGCTGCTTCCCTCAGCTCTCCTCCTCGCCGCCCTCTGCAGCCTCAACTGCCTCTTCATTTATGCCTGGGAGCACCCCGCCTCCAACCCCCTCACCGCCTCCGGCCTCGCGCACCCCACCACCCGATTCGCCCTTCGCCATCTCCGCTCGCTCGCCGTCGGTATCGCCGTCGCCGCCGTGATGCTCTTCCTGGCGGATCTGAAGCACCCGTCAACACGCTCTCAAGCTCCCTGGCCCATCCCCGCCGCCTGCGCTCTCTCGACGCTGCTCCTGCTTCTGCTCCACCATCATCGCCGCACCCTGTCTGCCATCGACCTCCGCGCCGCCGCGGATCTCGCCCTCCTTACCCCGATCTTGTTTCTATTCTTCCCCGGATAACATCGGATCTGGAAGCGAACTCCGCAACACCGCGAACAAGAATGTCTCTGCCACTCATATCTTCATCGTCACTCGCTTCTCAGTAGCGAGGTTTCGCGTTTATACTTACCGCAAAAGAGGGGTGATCCGCATGTTGACGCCTGCGATTTCAACCAGAGATACGGTGAGGAGCGGAAGCGGCTTCAATACCTGTCGTCGGTTGCGGGTACGTGAGTGCGCTCTCCCGAGCAGCACGCGCCCCAATCTCTTTTCCGGCGATTAGAGACTCTCCAGATCCAGCTCCAGAGAGCCACGCACGATTGAGCAGCCCGGTCGGCTGGCGTGCCATGCCTGCTCTCTGAGTCTGTTCACTGGCCTGCGACCCTTCGTAGATCCACTGCTGTTTTCCATGGAGAGTGTTCTGATGAGCATCTTGACGCAGGCTTCCTTTCGCCTGGCTTCCCCTGAAATGCACGCTGCTTTTGGCCCGAAACTTACCAGTTCACTACCCGGTTCGCATGCGCAGAAGCTTATCGCGCAGGACGAAAGTCTGCTTTCGCCCAGCTACACGCGAGGCTATGCGCTCGCTGTCAAGCGCGGACGAGGCTGCCGGATCGAAGATGTCGATGGCAACGAGTTTCTCGATTTCACCGCCGGTATCGCGGTCAACTCCACCGGCCATTGTCATCCTGAAGTGGTACAAGCGATTCAGGAGCAGGCTGCGCAACTCATTCACATGTCCGGAACGGACTTCTACTACGACCTGATGCCACGTGTTGCAGCGCGTCTCTCGGCCCTCGCGCCCATGGCCGGCCCGCATCGCTTCTACTTCGGAAACTCTGGCGCGGAGGCCATCGAATGCGCGCTCAAGCTGGCGCGATATCATACCGGTCGGCAGAACATAATCAGCTTCTTCGGCAGCTTCCACGGCCGCACCATGGGCGCGCTCTCACTGACGGGGTCCAAGGTTCAACAGAAGAGGCGCTTCGGCCCGCTGCTTCCCGGCGTCACTCACATCCCCTATGCCTACCCCTACCGCGGATGCTCCAGCGCCGAGTCGGAGGAGGAGTACGGCCTTGGGTGCGCCCGCTTTATGGAAGAAAAGCTCTTCAAGACGACGCTTCCGCCCGAAGAAGTTGCAGCAATCTTTGTTGAGCCAATCCAGGGTGAAGGCGGCTACGTGGTGCCTCCGAACAGCTTTCTCGAAGAGATTCGCCGCATCTGCGATCGCCACGGCATCCTGATGGTTGCGGACGAAATCCAATCCGGGGTCGGCAGAACTGGAAGGTGGTGGGCGATCGAGCACACCGGGGTACAGCCGGATATTGTCTGCATCGCCAAGGGCATCGCCTCCGGTATGCCGCTGGGCGTTTGTATGTCCAAGGCTGACATCATGGACTGGGTGCCCGGTTCGCACGCGAGCACGTATGGCGGCAATCCGCTCTGTCTAGCTGCGGCCATGGCGACGCTGAATATCATTGAGCGCGAAGCCATGAGCAACGCAGCCACTGTAGGAGGGGCAGCCCTGGCGCGGCTCCGCACATGGGTTGAGACGCACGAGATCGTCGGCGACGTACGCGGACGTGGTCTGATGATCGGTATGGAGATTGTGGAAGACAAGCAGACGCGCACCAGGGCAGGCTCACTGCGCGACCGCATCGTGGATCTGGCCTTTGAACGCGGTCTTCTTCTGCTGGGTTGCGGGGAAAACACCATTCGGCTCTGCCCTCCGCTGATCGTGACGCAGGCGGAGACGGACGTCGCCCTCGACCTTCTGGAAGAGTGCGTCGTGCGTGCATCCCATCAAGGCGGACCTGCCTGAAGAAAGCAAAAGAAAGGGAAGATAAGATGACGGTTCAAGGGACTTTATTGAAAGCGACGCTCGAAAGGGAAGTGCACGATCTGCTCTCGCAGCTTGGTGTGCCGGAGGCTGCCTACACCGGCGGCGAGCTGATCGTTCGGACGCCGCTCACCGGAGAGGTGATTGCACGCGTTTCGAAGACCGACGAGGATTCGGCCAGGGAAATCATTGCCGAAGCGCAGAACGCATCCCTGGTCTGGCGGAGTGTGCCTGCACCCCGGCGCGGTGAGCTGCTTCGCATACTCGGCGAAGAACTGCGCACGTCGATCGAGCAGCTTGGCCGGCTGGTGACTCTCGAAACCGGGAAGCTCCTGTCCGAAGGCTTCGGTGAGGTGCAGGAGATGATCGATATCTGCGGTTTTGCCGCCGGACTCTCGCGCCAGCTTGCCGGTCTCACCATTGCCTCCGAGCGGCCGCAGCATCGCATGATGGAGACGTGGCATCCTCTGGGGGTTGTCGGGGTGATCTCTGCGTTCAACTTTCCTGTCGCCGTCTGGTCGTGGAATGCGGCGCTTGCGCTGGTCTGCGGGAATGCGGTTGTGTGGAAGCCCTCGGAGAAGACGCCCCTCACGGCTCTCGCCACGCACGCCCTGTACGCACGGGCGGCCGCCAGGTTGGGTGATGTGCCCGAAGGCCTCGCGGGGCTTTTGCTCGGAGACGCTCAGCTCGGGCGCTTGCTCGTTGAAAATGAAGGGGTTGCATTGGTATCAGCCACCGGATCCACCGCCATGGGCCGTGCCGTTGGACCCGTGCTCGCCGGCCGCTTCGCACGTTCCATTCTGGAACTCGGAGGCAACAACGCCGCCATCGTTTGTCCCAGCGCCGATCGCGACCTTGCGCTCCGCGCGATTGCATTCTCGGCCATGGGAACCGCAGGGCAGCGTTGCACCACGCTGCGGCGCCTGATCGTGCATGAAACGATCTATGACGATTTTCTCGAACGCCTCAAACGTGTCTATCTCTCTGTGGTAGTTGGAGATCCGCGAGAGCCCGGCACGCTCGTCGGTCCGCTCATCGATGGAGATTCCTTCAAGGCTATGCAGTGTGCGCTGAAGCTGATACACAGCGAAGGCGGGGAAGTCACTGGTGGAGAGCGGATCCGTGTCGAAGGTACTTCAGAGGACGCTTTTTACGTTCGTCCGGCGCTGGTCGAAGTGGAGAGCCAGACCGATCTCGTCCGGCGGGAGACCTTCGCGCCGATCCTGTATGTCTTGAAGTACCGTGACTTGGACGAGGCTATCGAGCTGCAGAACGATGTCCCTCAGGGCCTCTCGTCGTCTATTTTTACGCTGAATATTCGTGAGGCAGAGCGCTTTCTGTCAGCGACAGGTTCCGACTGCGGCATCGCGAATGTGAACATCGGCACTTCGGGCGCGGAGATTGGCGGGGCCTTTGGCGGCGAGAAGGAGACCGGGGGCGGCCGTGAGTCCGGTTCGGATGCGTGGAAGCAGTACATGCGCCGTGCCACCAACACCATCAACTACGGAACCGACCTTCCCCTTGCACAGGGTGTCAGCTTCGAGATTGGTTAGCGTGGGTACGGCGGTCTTTTTTCGGGCGTGGTTAGGAGTGCGTGTTTGTTGGGTGATATGCGACTTTGCCGGCGTGAAAACGTGGTGAAGTTTGTGCTTGATGTGGACGGATGCGTGGCAGACGTGGAGTGCGGACGGCCACTTTCCGAGGGTCTGAGACTACGCCAGATCGCGCAGGTTTATTTTTCGTAAGGGCTCTTCGCGGGCGGTGAGTGTCTTTCAGGGCGAAGCTTTCGATGGTGTGCAGACCCCATCAAACCGCAGGTTCCTTCGCTGCGCTACGGAATGGCAAACAAAAGGTCAGGCAAAGGCAGGTCCCTTCGCTGCGCTGCGGGATGACAAGCAAAAGGACAGGCAACGGCAAACGCCGATTCCTTCTCTGCGCTACGGAAGGACAAACAACTCCGTATTTAGAACAGGATCTTGGCTCCTATACGAAGTGTTCGGCCAGCGCCATTCGTGGTTGTGTTCGTCCCCACGAAGTTCTGAAAGTTGTTCCCGTTCTGCGTGGTGACGTTGTTGGGGACGGAGGGCGTGGTGAAGTTCTCGTTGTTGGTGACGTTGAAGGCTTCCCCGCGAAGCTCGGCCTTGAAGCGTTCCGTGATGTCGAACTTCTTCAGGATGTCGAGGTCCAGATCCAAATAGCGGGTCGTGAAGTTGGCGTTGCGGCTCTCCATGGAAGGGCTGGTGGGGGAGTAAGCCGTGACCTGGACGAAGTGCACGTCGGTACGATTCATGCAGTTTGCCGAAACCGGGTTCGCCGTGGTGATGGTGGCGTTGCCGTTGTAGAGGCCGCTCGCGCAGGCTGCGGTAACGAGACCGCGGGTGTTGACCGGAGCTCTGGGATTGCCCACGTCCGGCCGGTCGCTGGTCGAGATGCCGTCCAGATCGCGGTCGGCTCCGTTGAATACCGTATAGGGCTGCCCACTGGTTACGAACAGGATGGGAGAGAGCGTCCAGCCGCCCACGAACTCGTTGGCGAAGCGATTCCCGACACCGGGCAGTTGCCATTGAACAACCGTGGACGAGATGTGACGTAGATCGGTATCGGACGGACCGTGATCGATGTAACCCAACGGTCCGGCGAGGGTCTGCGAACGCGACGGAAGCGCAGCGCTGGCGTAGGTCGCGAAGATATCGCTGATGGTATCGAGCGACTTGGAGTAGGTGTAGGACGACGAGAAGGAGAAGCCGCCCAACATAGTCTGCATGGTCTGCCGGCGTACCTGGACCTGGAGCGAATGATATGAGGACGTCATGCCGCCATCCCGGATCGAGATCGCGCCACGATTGGGGAAGAGCCGCAGGGTCTGAGTTCCGTACGTCGGCGTGGTGATCGTTCCAGTCGAGGTGAAGGTGGCATTCGGCAGGGCGGGGTTGTAGTTGTTGGTGAAGTATTCCTGGCGACCAAGGGAACCGACGTAGGCCACATCCAGCACGACTTTACCTGGCATCTCTTGCTGGATGCCGAGCGAGAAGTGATGATAGTACGGGTTGCGGAGATTCTGGTTGATTTTGCTCGACTCCGCCGTATACGGGTTTACGGGTGCGGCAGTGAAGGGGAAGGCTGTCAGGTTGACGTAGCCGCGCGGAGTCGCTGCGGAGGTGGTGCTGACGACCGTGGCATTGCCAATCGTGTTCGGCACGCCGGCGACGAGGTTCGAAAGAATGTTGTTGAACTGGGTATCGTAGGTGACCTGGTAGCCGCCACGCAGGACCGTGGTGCCGTTGAAGATGCCATGCTGAAGCGAATGGGGGTTATATGCGAAGCCCACGGTCGGGCCGAAGTTGTTGTTGTCGTTATGGACGCGAGCGGTGTTCAGGAGATCGGAGTTCGCCGTTCCCGTGAAGGCCGGATACTTGAAGATATTCGCAGGCTGGCCGAAGTTCTCGTAGCGAACCCCGTAGGTGAGGGTGAAGTCCGGAGAGGTCTTCCAGACATCCTGGGCATAGAGGGTCCAGGTGAAGAGGTTGGGATGGTATCGGCCGGACCCCAGCGAGATGCTTGCCGAGCCGTTCGGCCCAGCGTCGTTGTCGATGAAGTTGGCGAGTGCGGTGATGGGAGCGGTAACGCCGGCGCTGGCTGTGACCGGGGTCAACTGGTAGGTGTAGACGCCGCGGCTGTTGTAGGGAGCCTGCTGGGTGGCGAGCTGCCGAAGCAGCTCAACGCCGAACTTCATGGCGTGTGTACCCTTGTTGTAGCTGACCGCATCCTGGTACTGGAAGTTGTTCGAGATACGGCCCTGGGGGTAGTTGCCACCGAGGCTGAGCGAGGTGATGCCGCTCACCGTGAAGAGGGGGAGCGTATCGGCGATGCCAGGAACGTTGAAGAAGGTGTATTTGTTGCGGACGAAGCCGAAACGAAACTCGTTCAGAAGGGTAGGCGACAGCACGTAGGTGTGGTTG
Organism: Edaphobacter sp.; assembly: GCA_965277265.1. Taxonomy (GTDB): domain Bacteria; phylum Acidobacteriota; class Terriglobia; order Terriglobales; family Acidobacteriaceae; genus Edaphobacter. The sequence goes on along the minus strand of CBDICF010000003.1, from coordinate 1,461,029 downwards.
AAGTTCGCTCCCATCGTGCGGACGGTCAAGGGGACGTCGAAGCTGGGATTGACGCCGACGGTTCCACCGATGTTGTCCTGGGTATCGTCGTAGAGCCAGCGGAACATCAGCGTCTGCTTCTCTGAAGCCACATGATCGACACGGATCAGGTGATTGTTGTCGAGCGATATCTCGGGTACGGTTCGCACGTAATTGCCCACCTGGACGGTCTGGCCTGGGCGCGCCGTTCCGTTGCAGGTGGTTCCGGCGAGATTGCTGGGAACGCTGATGTCGATCGCGGCGACACCGACGCCGGTCGAGCCGCGCACATCGCCGAGGCTCTTCAGGTAGTTGGCGACATTGGGGCAGGCGGGGGCGAGCGCCTGCAGGGTCGCGTATCCCGCTGCCGTGGGAACGATGAAGCTGGTCCCGGCGTTATTGGCGAAGTAACGATCCCATTGGCCGGCGCCGAAGAAAAAGGTCTTATCGCGGCCGTTGTAGAGGTGCGGGATGACGACGGGGCCGCCGATCGTGAAGGCGGGAATGTTCTCGTGGAACTTGTTCTTCAGAACGGACGTGCTGCCATTGTTGAAGTTGATCCGCTGGGAATTGGTGCTCGCATTGAAGATCTGGCTGAGGTAGACCTCGGCGATGGTGCCGTGAAGATGGTTGGTGCCGGACTTGGTGATCTGGTTCACGACCGCGCCGCCCGCACGGCCGTACTCGGGAGTGAAGTTGGAGGTCTGGAAGCTGACCTCCTGGAGTTCGTCGTTGTTGGTGATGCGGAACTGCGGACCGCCGATGGAGATGTCGTTGTTCTGCAGGCCGTCGATGAGGAAGTTATTGGACCGCCCGCGAGCTCCGTTGACCGACCCGACACCACTGGTGTCGTTGCTGCCGGTATTGGTGCGGGCGACACCGGGCAAGGTAAGCATCAGGTTCAGCGAGTTCTGGTTCAGGATGGGCAGTTCGGGGAGGGCGGTCGCGGGAAGTGTGCCGCCGCGGACGGCATCCTCGGTCTGCAACTCGGCGGCTTTATTGGCCTGAACCTCGACGGTGTCGGAGGAGCCGGGATGAAGCGTGAAGTCGCGCCCGACGTTTGACCCGACCACGACCGTAGCGGTCTGCTGTTCTTTGGTGAAGCCGGGCTGGAGGACTGTGACCACGTAGTCGCCGGGCGGGACCGCTTCGAAACGGTAGATTCCGTCTGCGTTCGTCATAACCGTGACCGAGGTTCCGGTAGAGGGAGACGTAAGAGTGACCGTCGCGCCCGGTATCTTGGCGTCGGAGGTATCAACGACGTTTCCTGTGATTGCACCCCTGCTGGATTGCGCATGGAGAGGAAGGGCGATGAGACAAATGCAGAGTGGGAGAATGACCCTGAACAGATTTCTGAGCTGAAGCGCGATCCGCATGTGATACCTCGACAAAGGTGCAAGGAATATCTCAGGTTGCCCGGAGACTTGAGCGGTGGTATCTGCTTGGTGTGTCTGATTGATGAGCATCTGAAGGGCCAAACTAGATTTCTCAATTTCTGGAGCATTTTCGATTCGTGGCAGGCGGATAGTACAAAAAAAGTAGATAAGAGCGTTAAATATATGCAAATTAGAACAACTGACAAGAAAAATCAGTGTTCAATTCCCGCCGCTGACTCTGAAGAGCGAATCCTCAGGCGACCTTCTCCGGCAAAGAACGGAACGGTAACAGGTGGCAGGGAAATTTGGATAGCAGAAACGATCGCAAACCGTGTATGCTGCCCGCTCGTGCAACATTGTGCCTCTGCCCGTCACAGATTTCACCGAGCCGGGCTCGACTTGCACTTGACCCGTTCGGGTTGAAGAACCGGCATTGGAATCACATCCATCCTGCGGGCGGCCTGCCGTCCGTCAGCACTTTCTCAGAGACTGTTTGAGGAACCATTCATGCTATCCATACAACGATCCGTACGTCTGCGTCGCGGAATCATCTCGACCGCCATTGTGTTCTCCTTCAGCATTCCTGCCGTGGTTGCGCAGGAGCGGCCGTCGCTTACGCTGCAGGACCTGTTGTCGATTGAGGCACAGGTCGACGCATCGATCTCGCCGGACGGGAAGACGATCGCCTTTGGCCGCGGCGGACAGATCGTACTGATGCCGTCCGCGGGCGGGTGGCCGGAGACCCTGACCAGTACAACAGGCGGAAAGAGCGGGATGTCGTGGTCTCCCGACGGCAAGACGATCGCTTACGCGAGCCAGGGAAATATATGGGTAGTCAGCGCGGCGGGCGGCGCTCCGCATCGGCTTACCAGCGCGCCGGCGGGGAGTGGAGACCCCCGGCAGGCTGCGGATCGAAGCCCTTCCTGGTCGCGTGATGGAAGGTGGATTCTGTTTGAGAGCGGACGGCGCGGGGTCAGCAGCGTGATGGTTGTGAGCCGCGATGGGGCGGTAACGAGTTTTCTGACTCCGCCGCTTGTGGAAGCCTCGGGTGCCCGCTTCTCACCGGACGGGCGTGAGGTCGTCTACACGGCGCGGGGCAAGGAGTTCTTCAGCGGACGGCTTGAGGTGTTGAAGTTCGACCCGTTATCCGGAGAGCCGGTGGGTAAGGCGATTGTTCTGTATACCTCGCCCGTGGACCGCGGCGGAGGCTGGTCGATTCGCGGCGCGGACTGGTCGCCGGATGGCAAGACGCTGGTGACCGTGTTGCAGAATTCGGGTTGGGACCACATCTACACGATCCCTGCCGGAGGCGGCACGCCGAAGCAGATTACGGATGGCGCGTTCGAGGATACGGACCCCGTCTATTCGCCTGATGGACGATCGATCGCGTTCCTTTCCAGCCGGGGGCTGCTGGAGGCGCGCAATGTCTGGATGATGCCTGCCGCAGGGGGCGAGGCGAAGCAGGTGGCGAAGTTCGATGAGCCCGGACTGGCCTTCCAGGTGCAATGGGCGCCCGATGGGAAGAAGATTTACTTCAACCGCCAATCCCCGACAGAGACGAACAACCTTTTGGTGCAGGATGTGGGTTCTTCGAGTACACCCACCTATCTTAGCCACACGACCCCGCTGAACTTTACGGCATCGGCCCGTGTACCCGAGCGCGTGACCTGGAAGGGGCTCGACGGCCGGGAGATCGCCGGGATGCTCTACACACCCGCGACAGCGAGGACAGGCGGTACGGCGAAGTATCCCGCGCTGCTTTGGATTCACGGCGGCCCGGAGGCGCAGGATGGCTTCAAATTCGACGCCTGGGCGCAGTATCTGACGCAGCAGGGATACGTCGTCCTCGAGCCCAACTACCGCGGCAGCACGGGGTATGGCGAGGTGTTTCGCAATCTGAACGTCGAAGATTCGAACGGAGGCGAGATCGACGATGTGGCCCAGGGAGCGAAGTACCTGGTCGACCGCGGACTAGTCGATCCGAAGCGAATTGCCATAGGCGGCGGCAGCCATGGAGGCACCATGACCGCCTATGCCGTGGTGCGCTACCCGGATCTTTTCGCGGCGGCGATAGAGATGTTTGGCGTGGTGGATCGCGAACTGTTCGTCTACCGCACCAACCGGCCATCCTCGGTGCGGTGGATGATGAAGATGGGCGGCACACCGGAGGAGAAGCCGGAGACTTACCGGAAGGCGAACGTCCTGCTGTCGATCGACAAGGTAAAGACGCCGGTGCTGATTCTGCACGGCGAGAACGATCCGCAGGTGCCGCCGGGCGAGTCGATGGAGTTCGCGAAGGCTCTGAAGGAGCACCATAAGACGTACTTCTACTTCACCTATCCGGGAGAGATGCATGGCTTTTCGCAACCGGCGCATCGGCTGGACGCGTGGGAGAAGGAGCTGGCTTTTCTGCAGCAGTACATCAACCCGAAGTACGGCACTGTGACGACGTCCACGGATGAAGTTGCGTTTCCGGGCAAGGAAGCCAATGCGCATCCCTGAGCCGGTTCTCCAACCGATGTACTTTGGCCTTCATTCTTCATCCCGATCAATGGGAGGCCCTGTGCAGCAGAGGTGGTCAAGACCGGTATACACGCCGCGAAGTGGCCGCACTCCGCGCAGGAGGCCCGTCCGGCAGGACGTACTTGAAGCCTCAGCCGGTGTCAGCGGGAGGGCTTCGGTGATCACGGCACGACTTGCGCGGGGGTGTGGAGGTAAGGGATTCCGTGCTGCATCCAGGCGGGTTCGGGCGCGCCCTTGAGCTCGTAGTCGAAGAACTGTGCCATGCGGGTGGCGTAGTCCTTCTGGTTGGGCCGGCGGCGAAGATGGTGCGGCTCGCCGTTGTAGGTAAACATCCAGGCTTGCTTATCGAGGCGGCGCAGGGCGAGGAAGAACTCGATGCCCTGGTACCACGGCACGGCGTCGTCGGCGTCGTTATGGACGATCAGCAGAGGCGTTTGGATGCGGTCGACCATGAAGATGGGGGAGTTCTCGATAAACCGCATCGGGTACTGCCAGGGTGTTCCGCCGATACGGCTCTGGGTCTTCTCGTACTGGAACTGACGCGGCCGGCCCGGGACCCCACCGGATGCCGTCGTAGGCGGAGATCATATTGGCGACGGGCGCTCCATCCTCGGCGGCCTTGAAGCGGGTCGTCTGGGTGACCATATAGGCGATCTGGTAGCCGCCCCAGCTATGGCCCTGGATGCCGATATTCTTCTCGTCTACGAAGCCGCGCGCGACGACCGCGTTGACGCCGCCCAGAACGCACTTGAGGGCGCTTTGACCGGGATAGCCGGTGGTATAGACGATGTCCGGCGTGAAAACCAGGTACCCGTGCGAGACGTAGTAGCTGATGTTGATGCTATCCATCGGTTTGGGATCGACGAAGTGGTTGAGGTTCTCGGAGAGCTTCTCGTAGAGGTAGACGATCATTGGATACTTCTTGTGCGGGTCGAAGTTCTCGGGCTTGTACAGAATGCCCTGCAGCGGGACGCCGTCGAGGTTCTCAAAGGCGACAAGCTCGTCCGTGCCCCAGAGCAGGGAAGCCTGCTGCGGGTTGGCGTCCGAGGCCCTGCGCAGGTTCTTCATGGAGGCGTCGGTAAGGTACAGGTTGGGGTAGTCGGCGAAGGTCTGGGCGGTGAGCGCATAGACATCGGCATCTTTGGCCTTGATGGGCGGACCGAAGTCCTTCGCCGCGTATAGAAGCCGATGCGGCTGGTCTTGACCTCCGATACGCGCGGTGTAGAAGCCGCTCTCGCGGGTGAGGGTGTCTTCCGCGCGGAGCAGAAGCGGTTGCGCGGGGTCGATCGTCTTGTCTTCAGGGTCTTTGTCCAGCTTCACGTAGCGGAACTCGACCTTGCCTTTGCGTCCCAGGCCTTGTGTGAGGTTGACCGCCGAGCTGCCGTCGGGAGCAATCTGCCACACGTCGTAGTGGTCGTAGAGGAGGACGTATTTGTCGTCCTTCGTCCAGCCCGCTACGCCGAACGGGCCAGGGGTGCCGGGGGTGTCCTCTTCCTCGTTCCAGAAGTGGACGGGAAGTTTGGCAGTGAGGTTGACCTGGGCGCCGGAGGGAATCGCGATGGCAATCCAATCCTTGCCGTCGAAGGTGAGGGCATAGTGGCCGTCGCCGGACCAGCGAAGATTGCCGAGGTGCTTCTTGACCAGAAGAGTGCGGGCGTCGGTTGCTGTGTCGACAAGGTATGTGTCGGCGTAGCGGTCGTCATAGTCGAGCATGCGGCGATAGGCCCGATCGTCGGAGCCGAGGGCGTATCGGCCGGAGTCGTCCGGTGTAACTTCGGGGAGAGTTTCGTCGGAAAGCTGAACCGTCTTGTGTTCGGGAACCAGATAGACGGCGCGGAAGGACCGGTTGAGGTCTGCGGGAGCACGCACCTTCTGCATCGGCTGGATGTAGTCGTCCTTGGCGGTCCACAGATCGAAAGACGGCTTGTCTTCGTCGATGGCGGTGGCATGGGCGGGCGGTGGAGGAGGCGCCGCGCCGAAGAACAGCCGCGTGCCGTCCTTCGAGAATGTCAACGAAGCGTGGTCATGCAGGACGTAGCCGGGGTGGAGTCCGGGGGTCTTCGAGCTCACGACCTCCTCCGCCTTAGGGTCGGCGGTCTTCCAGAGATAGAGATTGTAAAGTGGCTTCCTGGCCTGTAGATCGTCTTTAGCTGCTTTTTCGTCTGTGTTTTCTGTCGAGGGGTTGGGATTCCCGATGAACGCGAGTTCGTCGAGCGCATCGTCCCATGCGAGATGTTCGTACTTGCCCTTGCCCGCAATCAAGGCACGGGGATCCCCGCCGCTGGTCGACACGGCGAACACGCCATCCGCATCATGTCGCGGAGAGGCCACGGAGTAGGCGAGCATCTTCCCGTCCTTGGCCAGTTGATATTCGAGCACGTCGGGAATCGACCGCTCCGACTGGTCTGCAAGCTTGCGGAGGATCAGAACTGATCCGAAGTCGCTGTTTGAAGTTGAGGCATTGCCGCCCGCACGTGCACCGCGCTGGTCCTCTGCTTCAGCGTCAGCATCGGACTTGCTGCCGGCCGGTGTTTCGGGTGCGGCAGCTTCGCCGGGAGGCGGGTATCTCTGGTAGGCGAGCACGCCGTCGCCTTTGGCGGGGAGCTGGAAATTTTTCACCCCGGGAACACGTGTGTCCTTCTGGCTGGCAAGGTCGACGACGACCAGCTCCTCCTGCGGCTTTGGCCGGGGAGCTTTGGTCGTCTTATCTGGCTTATCCGTCTTGTCCGTCTTATCTGTTTTGGCGTCGGCCTTGGCCTTTTCGATGTCGGCATGCCTGGGATAGCTCAGGAAGACCAGGGTCTTCGAGTCCTGGCTGAAGCTGAGCTGGATCGTGCGCGGAGGCGCGGGGGCTTCGGAGTTGGGATCGGGCGCAGCCGGCTGGGGAAGTTCGCCTGCCGCCTCGCGCCACTCTTTGCCGGTGGCGATGTTGCGGATCACGACCTCGCCATCGCCCTCCTGGGGAAACAGTCCATAGGCAAGGAAGTGTCCATCGTTCGAGAGCGCCTGCCCCGTGAGGGTGCGCCACGAATCGAAGTCCGCGGGTGCGATAGGGCGTTTCTGCGCGGCGGCGGCGAGTGTGGTGAGGGTGGCGACGCAGACGAATGCGATGAGCCGAGGAACACGGGTGCGCTTGGAATCTTCCATGGGAATCTGGCCGTCCTTGGAGAGCTTTATTTGTTGGTAGTTCGGCTTCCGCTGCAAGCCTATTGCGCCGCCACATCCTTGGCCGGCTCTACCGGCGGCTTCACGTAGGTATCGAGCCACCGGTCCATCTCCCAGAGCATATGCTGCACGCTCTCATGCGCTGAGTAGTGATGTGCCTCAAGCGGCAGGAAGACCAGGCGCACGGTCGCCCCCTGCCCTTTGAGCGCGGCATAGAACCGCTCGCTCTGCATCGGATACGTTCCGGTATTGTCATCCGCTTCGCCATGAATCATCAGCAGCGGCGTCTTGATCTTGTCCGCGTAGCTGAACGGAGACATCTTGAAGTAGACGTCGGGATCCTGCCAGTAGGTCCGCTCCTCGTTCTGAAATCCATACGGCGTAAGGCTCCGGTTGTAGGCTCCGCTGCGAGCGATACCGGCACGAAAGATGTTGGTATGGGCCAGCAGATTCGCCGTCATGAAGGCGCCGTAGCTGTGCCCCATCACGGCCACGCGGCTCCTATCCACCACGCCAAGCGAAACGCCGTAATCGACCGCCGCCTTCGCTCCGTCCACCAGTTGCTCGACGTAGGTGTCGTTCGGCTGCGCCTTGCCTTCCCCGATGATCGGGATGCTCGCATTTTCGAGAACCGCATAGCCTACCTGGGCGAAGTAAACCGCGGAGCCGCCCCAGCCGAAGCTAGGGAACCGGTTCGGCGAGCCGCTCACCTGGCTGGCCGCGCTGCGCGTCTTGAACTCCGCCGGGTATGCCTCCATTAGCGTCGGTAGCGGACCCTGGGATTTGTCATAGCCGGCCGGCAGCCACAGCGTCGCCGTCAGATCGACACCGTCGGCGCGCTTGTACTTCAGCAACTGCTTGGTCGGCATGTTGATCCCGGCGAAGGGTGAGGCAAACTCCGTCACCTGCACCGGCTCTCCGCTGCCGGTCAGCGAAGCGGCGAAGTAGTTTGGCGGCTGCGTCTGGCTCTCGCGCCGGATCAGCACGGTGTCGTCGGAAAGCAGCGCGACCGGCTCGTCGTAGAACGGATCGGCCGAGCGCTCAAGGATCTTCTCCGCTCCACCCGACACCGGCATCACGGCGACGAACGGCCTGTCTCCGGTCGGCGAGGCGCCCAGCGAGGTGAAGTAGATCCCCTGCCCATCCCCGGTGAGCTCCAATACCATGTGTCCGCTGGCGTTCCTCACCGTCAGCGGACGTCCCGGATTGTGGTAACGGTCCTGCGATGAGCCCGTGTAGAGCGCTGTCGCCTGCTTCGGCGAGGATGGGTCGAATGCCAACATCATCGTCCGGCGATCGGAGAAACGCGACAACGTCACAATCGCCAGGTGTTCGTTGCCCCACTCGATACCCTGCCCGCTGCCGAAGCCCCCGCGAGCCACCCGCATCGGAGTCTCCAGAATCGTCGTGCCCTTGCCTTCGAACGGGGCCGGCAGCGCGAAAATTCGGTCCACCACGGTCGCCTTTGGAGTGGGGATGCCGCCATCGGCCGCTTCAACCCACGCCACCGTCGCCGGGGCATCGCTGCGCCACTGATAGTCGCGCGGTCCGGCCTCCACGGCATCGCGTGAGATCGGCAGATTATCGACCAGCGGACGGTCGAAGAGCTCTTTCACCGCACCCGACTTCAACGTCACCACCTCGGTCCTGCGTGGGAACCGCTCCGCCGGAACCGTGTAACTGAAGGGCCGGTGCAGCTCCTGGACCAGCGCAAACCTGCCGTCGGGCGAAGGTGTGGCGTCGTCGATCAGGCCCTTCACCGCCAGCGTCCTGGGAACCCCGGCCAGCGGCACCACCGCCAGTTGCGCAGACGCGTAGAACTCGAAGATCGCCTCATCCTCGGGCGTCTTCAGCATGTCCTCGTAGGTGGGCGCCGGGCTTACCTTGCCCAGGTTCTCGGAGACGTTCGGCCCGGTCGGAACCTCGCTGACCTTCGGCGCAGGCCCACGTGTGGCGGGAATAATCTTGCACAATAGCGCCGTGCTGTCCGGCATCCACTCGCACGGTTGGCCGAGCACGGCATTCAGCCGCACCGTACCGACGCGGTGCGCACGCGCTGTCGCGGCATCGATCACATAGAGCTCCAGACCTCCTGCCTCCGCCCTCGCGACGAAAGCCACATGTCTGCTGTCAGGCGACCAGATCGCATGAGTGGCCTTGAGCTTCTCCGGGACTCCTGTCACCGGCTTCATCTGCTTCATCTGCCCGCCTGCGGTTGGTTGCAGGCTGAGCGCGGTGGAGTAGGTCTCCGCGCTTGGTCCGTTCGACTTTGGATTGAACCGAAGGCCGGCCAGACGGTAGCGTGGCTCTGCGACCTCGGCGATTGTGGGGAAGGTGGATGGCTGTTCGATCAGCAGAAGCTTGCGGTCGGGTGAAACATGCACCAGCGGCTCCTTCGGCGCGTCAAGCAGTTGCTCGATTGCCGCGGGAGGCTTCTGATAACGGAGAGACTCTTGCGCGAAGACAGACGCCGCTGAGAGGAGTGGGGCCACGGAGAGAACGAGCACCGAAGTGAGCAGCGGACGATTCTTAATCAAGGAAGCATCCCTTCAAGTTGGAGACAGATTATTGGAGCGTCCATTGTGCGCCAAAGGCACATCCTGTACAAGCTCCAAAACTTCTGGGCGGATTTCGGTTGGGTATACAGCGCGGAGTTGTCCTGCCGGACGGGCCTCCTGCGCGGAGTGCGGTCACTTCGTGACTTGTATACCGGTCTTAACTGCAGCGGCTGCAGAGGTCCTCCCGTTGGTCGGGATTGAGCAATCCGATTCCTCAGTGATTGGATCCCGGCAGGCTCGCAGGCTTCGAGCTTGCGTAGAGCAGGGCGTTGAAGAAGAGCTTGTATGTGCCCTCGGACTGGGCGCGGTACTGCGGGCGGAAGCCGAAGAGGATCAGGCGTCCGTGGCCCACCTGCTGCTCTGCGATCGCCGCGTTCCCGTTCAGCTTTGCTCCCCCGAGAATCCAGCCGCTCAGCAGCGGATCATCGCTGGTATAGCTTGCAACCGCTTTGGCGTTGCCCGACACCTTGAAGGCGGGGCTGGTCTCGAAGAAGATCGGCAGCGTCGGGGTCGAGCCAAAGGCCACCGGATCGGTTGTGTCCACCTTCACCTCCAGGATGGAACCCGGGATGTAGAAGTCGCGCGGGGGAACGCCATCGAGCACATTGACGATGGAGCCCTCCTTCTTGGCATAGACGCCCGACGCCTTGTTCAGCGCCACGATTGTGCCCCCTGACTTCACAAACGCGTCCAGCGCGGCGACACCCTGGGGACCGAGACCCCCGGTAAACTCCGGCGGAGTCTTCGCCGCGCCAACGTTCCCCTCGCCACCGCGTCCTGCGCGTCCAGCAGTGATCGCGGCCGGGGAGTTGTCGGGCAGGATGATCACGTCGAAACGATCGTTGAGCCCTCCCTTGCGGATGTCGGCATCGACCAGCTTGGTAAACGGGACTTCGTTATGGTCGAAGATCCAACGTGTCCAGCCCTCATCCATCGAGGCGATCCAGCTCTGATAGATCCCAATGCGCGGCTGCGCGACTGCAAGCGCGGAGCCTGCCGGCGCCGAGGAAGGCGCGGAGATGGTGAGAGGAAACTTTGCGGCAACGGTACGCAGCTTCGCCGCGAGGCCTGGTTGCGCGGGAAGGTAGATCGTCCCTGGATCGGAGCCCGGTCCCGTGATGCGATAGGCCTTCACGCCCTGCCCGGTAAGCGCGATCAACGCATACAGGCTGCTGTTGGAGCGGTCATCGATGAAGTAGCCATTGGGAGCCGAGGATGGAATGACCGTCGGGGCGATCCTGGCCTCTGTGACCGGGGTCGTCTCCGCCGTGAACTTTTCCTTCACCTCAACGGCCTTCAGATTGAAGAGCAGAGGCAAGGTCTGGGCGGTGACGTCATACGGACGCTGCGGTGGGCCTCCGGGATACTCGCGAATATCGGGATAGTGTTGGATCTCGAGCAGCGTCTTGGCCCATGCGCCAAAAGGCTGTGACATCAGGACGACATAGCTGCCCTTCGGAAAATGCTGGCCGGCCGCGTTGAAATCGGCAGTAGAAGCGCCGACTTCGATCTCGCCTTCGCGCAGGATATCGATCAGGCGAGCCTCGACGGCCGCATCGGCCTGCCCCGAAGGGATGACGTAGGCGTACGGTCGCCCCTCAGCCGCAATCTGGTGCTGCGCCACGGTGTAGTAGTCGCGCAGAAATTTCTCCCGATCGACCGATGCGGTGCGTGTGACCGAGGCGAAGGCCGCCTTCTGATAATCGACGATATCGCCCAGCCGCCACATGCCTCCCTTCCATGGATCGGGGAAGTTCCACGCCGCTACCTTCGCGTCATAGCCGATGCCCTTGTCCAGCCGGTCGAAGGGAATATCGATCGGCGTGGCCAGATCGACGCTGGCCGATTCCGTGAGGATGCGCAGCGTGTCGTGGTAGCACATATAGCAGCGGGCCGGCGACCAGAGGTCATATACGCCGTGAATCAGGACACCCTTGCGCCCTCCGCTGGCAACGTCGGAGGCCATCGACGAGCCGACCGCATTCATCGACTGCTGGATGACAGGATCGACGTTCGGATCGATGGGATCGACCCACGGCGGCATATAGATGCGCGGCCCGAGCGATCCCATCTGGTGCAGGTCGTACAACATTTGCGGATGGTACGCGTTGAGGACCTTTTCGACGAGGAGATTCGTCTCGACTTGGGTGAAGCTGTACCAGTCGCGATTGTCATCGTGGCCGACGTACTTGTGATAGATCACGACGGGACTGTTGCCCTCGTACGGTGTCCCCAGATATTTCTTGTACCAGTCCACGACGAGCTGCTGGCCGTCGGGATTGATCGAAGGTACGAGAACCAGGATGACGTTATGGAGGATATTCTGCACCTCGGGGTCATCGCTCGAAGCCATCCGGTAGGCGAACTCACTTGCGCTCTGGGAGCTGGCAATCTCCGTCGAATGGACATTGCAGGTGACGACCAGGATCATCTTGCCCCGATGGATCAGGTCCGCGGCCTGGGCGGGAGTGGTCGTGCGCGAATCGGACAGCTTGCGCGTAATCTCCTTGTACTCCGCGAGGTGCGCCAGGTTCTCCGGTGCGGAGATGGTCAGGGCAATGTACGGGCGACCCTCGGTGGTCTTGCCGAGTTCTTCGAAGTGAATGCGGCCGGTCTCACCGGAGAGCTTCTTGTAGTACCCGACGAGCTCCGTCCAGTCAGCCAGCTTGCGATCGGTCCCGGGCTTGAAGCCGAAGGCCTCCTCCGGCGAGGTAATGTGTTTTGCGGGTGCGGCGAGACCGGCCTGCGCGAGCAGGACCAGGCAGAATACAGCGCTCCAGAAGCTCTTCATACTCTCCCTTTTTTTGAAGCTGAGGGTTCGCGATCCGCGCGACGGGCCGGGCTGCGGAATTTTTAATACGCAAGAATCACACAATAATGAGCCTCTATCTGCTGGAATGCAAAAGAAATGTGTGCGCCCTTCCGCGATCGAGAGCTTTTGCGAGCGGGAAATACCGAGTCATTGTGAGATCCGCGCATTCATCTCCCAACAACTCGGCTCGGTTTTGGAGAAGAGTGCGAGAAGAGTGCGGCTGCCTTTGGCAGGCGACGACAGCACGGCCTACACCTTTTGGGGGAGTGCGGGGCCCGGCAGCGGAACGTATCCTCATATGCAGCACAAGAACACGCTTGCAGGCTCCGCGCGCAGGCTCCGAGGACCGGGCTTTCTCTCGTCCGCTAGCCCGCTCGGCGACATCCATCTCGAACGGTACGCACCCATTACATCGATCTAGCCTCACTGGGTGGCTTCGCGGGTAAATCACATTCCTCTCTCCGCTCACTACGTTCCGGTATCCGATCCCGAAGAGATCGCCTTTGCACTCTGTCTGTTTGTTGAGTTCGTCGAGGGCCGTCTTACTCCAACGCAGAGCCGCTCCCGCAATGGATTGTCCTCAGACTGTGTGCGCTCCGAGTCCGATCCCGTCTGGGTCTCTCCAGCCGAGAGGGCGCTGGCCGCCATCTGGGAGTTCTATGGCGAAGACCCGCGGCGTGGAGACATCTGCGCAAGGCTGGCCGCGTTTTATCTCTTGATGAGCACCACCGATGGCGCCGCCTTTGCAGAGTGGATTGTCGAGTCGCCCGATCAGCCGGGAGAGACCGCCCTTAGCTCCGAACTCATCCAGGCCATTGCCACAGCCCCGCTTAGCAAGTACATGCCCTACGACGAGAAGAGTTTCCTCGCCTTCCTCCGCCAGACCGCCCCAGTAGAAGCCTGCGTTCTGTAACAAACGGCCAGTCCTGCACGAGAAAGCTGTCCTTGCCGGACGGGCCTCCTGCGGTTGAGTCACCCCACAAACGGAGAGCTGTTTGCGGGGCTCCGGTTCGCGCGGTCACTTCGAGACTTGTATACCTGTCTGTGCGGAACGGGCTGAATAGGCCCTCCCGTTGGTCGGGATGAATCCCGAAGCCCGAAGACCGGTGTATATATCAGTTGGAGAGCCGATCTAATTCGCGACGGTGATCACGACCGGCGCCGACACCCTCGTGTTGTTGCCGATGTCATGCCCCCAAAGCTGAACGGTATGCGGTCCATTGGACAACGTCGTGGTGTCCAGTGGATAAAGATACGGTGCGCTGGTAACCCGGTGCGTACCCACCTCCGCTCCATCGACCATCAGGAAGGTGCCGGCGGCATCGAGAAAGAGATTCACCTCGCCCGAGACCACGATCGTGCCCGAGACGGCTGCTCCGCTGCCCGGCGAAAGAATTGCCAGACCGCTGGTTGCATTGCCCGTGACGGTAATCGTCAACGTGCCGGAGGTACTCGCCGCAAAACTCCCGGATCCGCTGAAGACGGCTCGGATGCTATGCTGTCCCGCCGCGAGCGAGCTGCTCCTGTAGGTCGCAGTCCCACCGTTCAGCGTGCCGGTTCCGAGCGCCGCAGCGCCGTCGTAGAACATTACGCTGCCCGCTGCAGTGGGGTTTACCGTCGCCGTGAAGATCACACTGCTTCCCAGTTGCGCCGAGGTCGCCGATGCAGCCAGCAGGGTTGTCGTCGAGGCAGCCGCCGAAGTAATCGTCACGGTCACACCGTTCGAGGAGCTCTTCGCATAGCTCGCCGACCCGCCATACACCGCCGTCAGCGAGTGCGTTCCGGCCGCCAGCCTGCCGGTCGAGAGCGTGGCGCTCCCGGAGCCTAACCCAGCCGTCCCCAGGATCGTAGCGCCGTCCATGAAGGTGACGGTTCCGGTGGCTGTCGCCGGCGATACCCTCGCCGCAAACCTGATCGTTGTCCCCAGGCGAGCCGTCGTGGATGAAGCGGACAGCATCACCGTCGTCGCCTTCACGGCTGCAGTCGCCGTCACAACCAGCGCAGCGGACGTGCTCGCGGTTGCCTGGGTCGAGCCGCCATACACCGCCTTGAAGCTGTGAGTGCCGGCTGTCAAGGGCGCGCTCGTCAGGATCGCAACTCCGGAGTTAAGTGCGCCGGTCACCACCGCATTCGCTCCGTCAAACAGCGTTACCATGCCGCCGGCTGCAGGACTGACCTTCGCCGTAAACGTGACGCTCGAACCCGCGGCAACCGAAGTGGCCGAAGCCGTCAGCAGAGTCGTGGTCGCGGGAATGCCCGTAATCGTCACCGTCGCCGTGCTTGAGACACTCTTCGCAAAGCTGCCAGACCCAGCGTAGCTCGCGCTGAGAGAGTGTGTGCCCTGCGTCAGCGCGGTTGTCGAAAACACCGCGATTCCAGAGCTCAACGTACCGGTTCCCATCAGTACTGAGCCGTCATAAAAGCTCACAACGCCGGTTGCCGCTGCCGGTGAAACGATTGCCGCCAGCGTGAGATTCGCCCCGACAAGGACTGTCGCCGATGAGGCCGAAAGCTGAGTGGACGTGGAGCTCACCACCGGAGGCGCCGTCGGATTCCGCACTCCGGCGTTCTGGTAGATCTGCACGATGACGGGATTGTTCTCCTGCCAGTAGTCCACGTGCGCCATCAGGATGTCGCCCTGGCTGACCTGTTTCGTAAGCTGCGACTGTGCCGCCGCGAGCGTGGCCGGATCGACATCGTTGACCAGATTGGCGCTGAACGCATCCGGATAGTAGTTGTACACCGCCGCATCGGTGCCGAGGTCGCCATGGAACAGGAAGCTCTTGAACGGCGCCGCATACGCGTAGTGGCGAGCATTGGTCTCCTCCGGGATCACAAGCGAATCCGGCAGCGCAGCCTCAGCCTGCTGGAAGATCGAAGCGTCGAGCACGCCTCCGATCGAGTTCACCGTGGAGTCGATATAAAACAGCGTCGCCCCCCAGCGATCGTGCGCGTACTTCATCTTGCCGATCAACTGCGCTGCCACCGCCGCATCGGGAAGGTAGCTCTGCCCGGCCGTGCCGTCGGGGTTTCGCGTGAACTGCTGCGGCCGAACGCAAACCCCCACACGGAAGCCCGCACTCGTCATGATCTTGAAGTAGGCATCGTCCAGCTTCATGCCGGCGTACGGCGAACTTGCGTCCATGACGGCGCTCTCCATCTCGGGAGCCGCCTGGGCGATCTGATCGGGCGAGCAGACATAACTCGTATTCTGCGGAAACTCTTCGCCTTCGATATCCCACGTAATCGCGCCCTGGGCGTTCAGCAGCTTGAGATTTGCGACGTTGGTCTGGGCCTGCGCCAGCACACGAGCCTGGAATGCGGCCATGCCATTGGCGGTCGTCACGTCGAAGTCGTTCGCGCTGCTGTCGTTGAAATAGCGGCGCGGATTGTTCGGGAATCCGCCGGACTGGTGGATGTCGCCCGAAGGCGAGCTGGCAAGATAGACCGTGCCGATCGCCCGTCGATCCGTCCAATTCAGGACCGGTGGATAGGTCGCCGCCCAGCTCTTGTAGGCATCGGCCGCAAGCGACGCAGTGGTTGTGCCCGAAGCAGCGAAACGCAACGAAACCGTGTAGGTATCGGTCTGTCCCGGGTTCACGGGCCGGTCGTTGTGGGGCATGTAGCTGGCCAGACTGTCCGGGCTCGTGCCGCTGATGATGGCGGTGTAGCCGTTTCCACTGCCGCTCGGCTGAAATCCGCTGTAGACCGGCCTGGTTGCATCGGGAACGACCGCCGCAACCTCACCCGCGCCATAGTCCGCCAGGGTCACGCCGGGGCCGGTGGTATTGTCCGCAAACTGGTTGTACGACGTGCTGCCGAAGCCCGCGGGAAGCTGCGGAAAATTCAACCCCAGCGGGTAGATCGTGGCTCCGTCGAAGATGATCCCCGAGCCCGCGTTGTTCGCCGTCGTCACGATCATGTCCAGATTCGCGCCGTTCTGCACATAGTGCAGGCTGATCGAACCCCAGACGAAGTTGTAGGTGCAGGTCTGGGTGTCGGGGTTCCACGCGCGTCCGTTGTTGCTCTCGCCCCAGCCGTACTGGCCCGTAGAGATGACGTTGCCGTTCAGGTCGGTCGCCTTCATATGCCAGATGTGGAAGGCATCGGACGGAGTCGCATTCAGGTTCTCCAGCACGACACCCTGATACGCCAGCGTCTGTAGCCCATTCTGCCCGTAGGTTACCTGCAGATTCGACTGCGCCATGGCGGTACCCGCGAATGCACATATAGCAAAGGAAGACGCGAGAACAGCCGCGTTCATGCTTATGGCGCACATTGAAAATCTGCCGGAGCTCCGGTCGCCTTGGAAAGTCTGTGTCTGGGTACCGCTGGTGCTGTGCTTCGTCTGTAGGGTCATCGGGGGTCTCATCCGACGATCAGACTAGTCAATCCACCGGCAATCGCCATCCCACAAAAGTTTCGCTCAGAACGTCGCACAGAACCAAAGCGCCGCCCCCCGATTCTTACGCAACGGCCTGCCCGATGTATCTATCGTTCCGCGATCCCGGCGCGCCGCGACAAACCCGTGCGAAACAGCACAGCCCCGATCCGGACTGCGGTCTTGAGCGAGGCCCGCAGGTCGCCCGAAACCTTGCTCGTGCCGCCGATCCGGTTGCGATAGCCCACCACGATCTCGCGTATTTGAAGCCCGTGCTGCGCCACCTTCACCTGCATCTCCAGATTCCAGCCATAGGTCATCTCCGCCATGCGCAGGCGCTCATATGACGACCGCCGGATCGCACGGAACGGCCCCATATCGGTGTATCGAACGCCCAGGAAGATACGAAGCAGCAGGCTTACGAGATGCCCGGCGAAGACCTGGCTCGGCAGCATGGACCCAGGCTCGCGCTGGCCACGGATGCGGGAGCCGATTGTAAAATCGGCCTCGTTCGCTTCGATCGGCGCAACCAGCCGTGGCAGGTCGGCGATGATGTCGCTGCCGTCTCCATCCATGTAGACCAGAATCGTGCTGGTTCTGACCGCTGCCTCCGACCCGGCCTTGCACGCTCTGCCATAGCCGCAGGGCGTCTGGATGACCCGAGCCCCCGCCGCCTTCGCGACCTCCGCTGTTCCATCCGTCGAGCCGTTATCGACGACGATGCACTCGGCGATCAGGTGCCACGGCATCGAGGCGACAACCTGGCCTATCGATTCCTCTTCATTGAGCGCGGGGATAATGACGGAGATGGCTGAGGAGGTCAGCGGGGCAATCCTGCTCATGCCTGCCTCTGAGTCACTGGTCTAGCGGCTTCCGTTCTCAACTGTGGCGCAAGAATCTTTCCCTTGCGCCACAGCCAGCCGCGAACTGCCAATTCCACGAGAAAAGCGATAAGGAAGCTGCCATAGAGACGTTCGTTGAGGCGGAACTGCAACGGTCCGGAGCCCACCGCCAACGCTGTCGTGCAGAGATAAAACAGGCCGCACGTATAGGTGAACACGGTAAGGCTGGGCGCGAGCGCGAAGAAGGGAATCAGCCACGCCACGTACCACGGATAATGCGGCGAAAAAAGCAGCATCAGCGTGAGAGCGATCGCGGATGCCGGCATCAGAAAGTCCGCTTCTGCGGGAAGCCCGAACGCTTTCGTTAGTGTGGCCACACTCGTCGGTCCATGCACGCCTGATGGCTTGCGCGGGTTGCAGCAGGTCCGCCAGCACCACACCAGCAGCGCCGCGAATACCGCCGCCACGAAGGCCAGATAGGTGTCGGTGGAGACGGTATGCAGACCGCGAAGATGCTGTGTCGCCTCCAGGAGAAAATAGCGCGTTCCCGTTTCCATCCCTTCTTCTTTCACATATCCGCCCAGAAACCCGAAGACACGCATTCCAACGCTCGCATAGCAGGCATAGCCGAAGGCGATCACCGCGGCCACCGTCGCCGGCATCCTGTATTCGCCGCGCCGGAACAGCGCGGGAAGAAGGACGATCGGGTACAGCTTCACCATGATGGCGAGGCCGAGAAATAAGCCCGTCGCAACCGGCAGCCTGCGGTACCGGGCAAGCAGCGCAAGCGCGATAAAGGCCATCGCAGCCGAGTCCAGGTGGCCCGAGCTGCCAATCTCCCAGATCAGCAGCGGACACCATGCGTACAGCAGCGCCTGCTCGCGGCGCAATCCGAACTGGTGCAGCAGCTTGACGATCGCATACAGGGTCAGGCCCTCGAACAGGACCATAGCCGTCTTCATGAACGTGACCGTCGGATTGATGAAGGTGATCAGGTAAAACAGGAACTGCGCCGCTGGAGGGTAGATCGTATGCGCATAGTCCCGGCGGTTGATGTTGTCGAAAAGGTCCTGGTTCGGCTCGCGCAAAAACTTCAGCACAGGGTCGCCCGGAACGTAGCGGTACGGCGAGATGTGGGCATGTTGCACCACCCCGTCCCAGGCGTAGCGGTACACGTCGCTCGAAAGCACCGGATCGGGAAACAGCGTCACCAGCCGGCAGGCGATGGCCACGGCAAGGATGATTGGAAACGTGAACCGGTCCACGGGCTGTGTCAGGATCAGCCACACAGCGGCCGCGTAGACGATCACCGACCAGCCTGATACTCCGGAGAAGCCGATCGTGTAGTGGTCGAACTCGCTGACGAGCTGGCGGGTAAGCAGCAGCAAGGCCGTCCCCAGCAGCAACAGCGTGGCGTTGGTGTGCCAGGCTTTGGCTTCCCTCCACTGCGTCCAGTGTCCGGGAGCGCGTGTCGTCATCGGGCTGGAACCTCAGCCTGTCGGCGACGCAGGAATTCGCGGCTGTGCAAAGCCTTGTATCCCGGTACCGTGGTGAATGGCGCTGCAATTCCGGCCAGCAGCTCGCCGGTAAGGACATCGAGCGTGGCGCCATCGTCCACGTCGTACCAGAGCGGCAACTCGACCAGCTCCAGGCCCGCTGCGGAGCAGGCCGCCAACGTCTCCGCGTACACCGTTGAGGTGCTCCACGAGATCCCCGAGAACGGCTCCCCGTGCGGCTGCTTCAAGCCGATCAGATAGTAGCCGCCGTCGTGCGAAGGCCCAAGCACAACTCTGTCGCCTGGACGTGCAAGTTCAGCCACAGCCTGCTCGAATGCCTCTGCGGGAACGGTCGGCGAGTCGGAATCGATCAGGCAGACCGCTCCAAAGCCGCAGGCCAGAATATCCTCCGCCGCAGCCAGCAGGCGTTCCCCGAAGCCGTCTCCGCGCTGTGGGACAAGGGCGAAGCTCGCAGGAAGGATGCCGGAAAACAGGGCCTCGTCCCCGACAGGCGTGTAGGAGATCAGTCCGGCCGCTCTTCCCGCCGCCGCCACCTCAGCAATGTTCTCGGTGGTGTCCTGGAGAAAGCAGATGTTTAGCGCGGCGCTTTCTTCCAGTGTCAGCGGCGGCGCAAGCCGGGTCTTCACCTTGCCGGGGCGGGGAGCCTTCGCCATCACGGCAAGCGCGCAAAGCCCACGGCGCGCAGGATCCGGATCGGAGGGATGCAAAACAGGATAGGACATTTGTCTCAGGCGGCGCTCCGGCTGGAGCCCTGCGAAAGCGCCTGCCGCGAGTCTTCTTCGGTCTCGGTGTCGGTTTCGCTCTCCGTTGCAGTTGCCGCCTTTGTGCAGACGGCATACTGATACCAGCCGTCGTACTCCACGTCCACCGACTCCCACGGCTGCGAGTCGATTAAGGC
Source organism: Edaphobacter sp. (assembly GCA_965277265.1). Classification (GTDB taxonomy): domain Bacteria; phylum Acidobacteriota; class Terriglobia; order Terriglobales; family Acidobacteriaceae; genus Edaphobacter. The sequence continues at coordinate 1,440,939 of CBDICF010000003.1, read as the reverse complement.
CACGAAGTCCTGCCCCGACATCACATCGGCCTGCTGGGGCTCGCGATATTTGCCTGCGGGAATGCTCGTCAGCCGGGACAGCAGCCACATGCAGCTCAGAGGAAGACGCGTTCGAAATCCCGAGGTAGGTTCGGCGATAAAACAGCGCCCGCCCGGGCGAAGCACACGGAAGATCTCCGCCAGCACCGCTTCCTTGTTGGGCACAATAAGGAAGAGCCGCGATACGACAATGGCATCGACAGGGCGGGGAAGCTCCGGCAGCGCCTGCGCGTCGCCATAACAAAACGTACAGTTATCCAACGACCTGCTCGCCGCCCGGGACCGTGCACGTGCGATCAGGCGTTGCGAAAGGTCTACCCCGGTGGTGATGACCTCAGGGTATTCCTGTGCCAGCCGGCAGGCGTAGAAGCCGGGGCCGCACCCCAGCTCAAGAACATGGGTTCCAGCCGCCGGACCGGCAGCAGGGAACAGGGAGCGGGATATCTCCTGCGTATGATCCCGGAACAGGTACTCGCGGCAAAGCGCGTAGAACCAGGAACATCGCTCAAACAGACTCTCCGGCTGATGCACCGCGCTCCGGCCGGGAAGGTTACACTCACTGATTTCCATGCTTTCAAACCTGTCGAAGTTCCTGGTTCCTTGTTGGAGTGAGACGCCTCAGTCCGCGCGATCATGATTCAGGAACGATCATAGACGTTCGCCGCGGCTCGCCGTCAACTGACTTCTTCATTCGGGAGCCGATGGCCTCCTCGATGCAAACACCTCTATCCACAATGCTTGTTTCAAGTCTCCTCTCACCTGAGATGCAGATTCCGGCGTACTCAGCAGACCATGCTGCAGCCACCGTTAGAGGCGAAAGTACAGCCCCTCCCGCGAGCTGCATCCAGGTATACGCGACGATCCGGATCTCCGCAGGAGCGTCCGCCATGGTGTCCGCAATCGGACCGGAAAACGCCAGCGGTCGCGTCTGCATCTTTCCAGAGAGCAGACTATATTCATCCTACGGGCTCGCCAGACTCATGCCCGCCCAACGCGCAAGGGCAATCATCTCCAGATCAAGACATAGGCGATATGAAACCTTTCGAAGGCCGTAAACGTGTCGTGATCGAAGCCGTCACGCCGCAAGTCGACTGTGGGCGTTATCCGGCGAAGCGAATCATCGGCGACCAGGTCACGGTCACCGCGGCTGTCTTCGGCGATGGCCACGACCACATCTCCGGCCGTCTCCTGTATCGTCATGCCGGTTCGGATCCATGGCTCTCGACGCCGCTCACGTCTCTCACCAACGATCTCTGGTCGGCCACCTTCACCGCCGACAAGCTGGGCGACTGGTCCTACACCCTCGAAGCCTGGATCGACCACTTCGACACCTGGACCGCCGACCTCCGCAAGCGGCTCGCCGCCCAGTCTTCCCCCACCCAGCCGCCCCCGGCCGATTCGTCCTCCCTGCAGGCGGGTGCAAACATTGAGATCCAGGACATCCCACTCGCCTTCCGCTCCGGAGCCATCCTGGTCGAGCAGGCCGCGCACCGCGCCAAAGGGACAGAAGACGCCACACTCCTCACGGAAGCGGCCGCCCATCTCCTCCAGCTTGCCGACAGCGGCGCCTCCAGCTACAGCTTCCCGATCACCGATGACGTCTCCGCCGCCGTCACCCGCCACCCCGACCTCACTCTCGCCAGCCGCTATCCGCAGGAGCTACACCTCTGGGTAGACCGCGAACGCGCCCGCTACTCCACCTGGTACGAGCTCTTCCCCCGCTCCGCCTCGCCCGACCCCGGAAGACACGGCACTTTCGCCAATGTCCAGGCTCTTCTCCCCGGCATCGCCGACATGGGCTTCGACGTCCTCTACATGCCTCCGATCCACCCCATCGGCGGCGCCTTCCGCAAGGGCCCCAACAACAGCGTCACCTCCTCCGGCAACGATCCCGGCAGCCCCTGGGCCATCGGCTCCAGTGAGGGCGGCCACACCGCGATCCATGCCGAGCTAGGCACCCTGCGCGACCTCAAGGACCTTGCCGCCGCCGCCCGCGGCCACGGCATGGAGCTCGCCCTCGACATCGCCTTCCAATGCTCCCCCGACCACCCCTGGGTAGCCGAACACCCCTCCTGGTTCACCATCCGCCCGGACGGCTCCATCCAGTACGCCGAAAATCCGCCCAAGAAGTATCAGGACATCTATCCCCTCAACTTCGAATCCCCCGACTGGCGCGGGCTGTGGGAGGCGCTCCGCGGCGTCTTCGCCTACTGGGTCCGCCAGGGTGTTCGCATCTTCCGCGTCGACAACCCGCACACCAAGGCGCTGCCCTTTTGGGAGTGGTGCATAGCCGAGATCCACAAAAAACATCCCGACGTCCTCTTCCTCGCCGAAGCCTTCACCCGTCCTCACGTCATGTATTCGCTCGCCAAGGCCGGCTTCACCCAGTCCTACACCTACTTCACCTGGCGCACCACAAAGGACGAGCTGCAGGAGTACTTCGAGGAGATCACCCAGCCTCCCGTCACCGACTTCTTCCATCCCAACCTCTGGCCCAACACACCCGACATTCTCCACGCCTCACTCCAGACCGGAGGCCGCCCCGCCTTCATCCAGCGGCTCATCCTCGCCGCGACGCTCGGCGCCAACTACGGCATCTACGGCCCCGCCTACGAGCTAGGCGAAAACCTTCCCGCCAAGCCCGGAAGCGAAGAATATCTGGACAGCGAGAAGTACCAGCTCCGCCACTGGGACCGCGCCGCAACCCACAGCCTGGCTCCGCTGATCACTCAGATTAATCGCATTCGCCGCGACAATCCCGCCCTCCAGAGCGACGGCTCGCTGCACTTCCATCCCGTCGATAATCTCAACATCCTCTGCTACAGCAAATCCAGCGGAGCGAACACCATCCTCGTCGCCATCAATCTCGATCCCACCCAGGAGCAATCCGGCTGGATCGACCTCGATCTCAAACGCCTCGCCATCCCGCACAACGAAAGCTTCGAGGTCGAGGATCTCCTCACCGGGGCGCGATACCAATGGCACGACCGGAGCAACTACGTCGCCCTTCGCCCCGACGTTTTGCCCGCTCACATCTTCCGCATCACGAGGAAATCCGGATCCGACTCATAAAGAGTGTTCAAACAGGCGTTTGCAAACCAGTGACGCGAAACGCATCTGACCAAATTTCAACAGACCTGAATGCTAGCGTTAGAATGCTGCCTGGAGATCCGAAATGCCCACTGAATACGTTGATTGTGTCCTCGCATCTGGATTCTTCGACAATGAACTCTACGTCACGCTAGGCGAATCCTCTGCCATAGTGAACCGTCAAGATATAGTTGTGACCAGCGAACCGCTCGACCAGAAGGACGGCCTAGGGAAAGTTTGCGTCTACATTGTCGAAAGGAAGGCTGATCGCGTGCTCGTCGAAATACCCGGCCAACCCGTAGTTGGGGGTTTGCGGACCTGGGTCAATAGAGAGCATCCGTCTGCTGTTGCGTAACTACTCTGATCCTCAGCGATAAAGCTATACAAAACGCTCTGAAGTTGGGACAGATAGAGATTGCGCCTGCGCCCGATGAAACTAGATACACAAGTTCTGCGGTAGACTTTACGTTGGGAGAGAAATTTCAAGGCTGGAACGCTGACATCCTCAATGTCCAAGGGGCTAAGATCGAGTTAAATCTGGCTCTTCAGACCTATCAAAGGACCGCGAAGGCATATCTGAAATCGTTCTCAACTCAGGAGGATGGCAGCTTTGTCTTCCCTCCGTACTCAAAGGAGCCGATGGTGCTCCTCGCGCAGACGAGGGAAAGCGTCCACCTCAAACGGGATTCGGGCTTGGCAGCGCGTGTTGAGGGAAGAAGTTCGCTCGCACGGATAGGACTCACTGTCCATCTGACCGCTCCCACCATACATTGTGGGTTTCATGGACCGATCACGCTGGAGCTGATCAACCATAGCTTCTTCCATCTGCGCATGGTTCCCGGTTCAGTCATATGTCAGCTCATTATTGAGCGCGTAGAAGGCTCTTCGGGCGAGATCAGGACCGCCTTTCAAAATCAAGTCAATCCCTCTGGCATTTAGCCGATCGTCATCGCTTTCACAACGAATACTCATTGCATCTTCTAGCTGAAGTGCATCCCATGTATTCGGGAGATAGAACGAGTGAAAAAATCCGCCAGCGCCACCGATCCCCTTTGGTACAAAGACGCGATCATCTACGAGATTCACGTCCGCGCCTTCCAGGACTCCAACGCGGACGGCATCGGCGACTTTCCCGGCCTCATGTCCCGGCTCGACTACCTGCAGGACCTCGGCGTTACCTGCCTCTGGCTCCTCCCCTTCTTCCCCTCGCCCCTGCGCGACGACGGCTACGACATCGCCAACTACGTCGACGTCAACCCCAGCTACGGCACCCTCAACGACTTCAAGCAGTTCCTGGACGCCGCCCATCTCCGCGGCATGCAGGTCATGATCGAACTCGTCATCAACCACACCAGCGATCAGCACCCCTGGTTCAAAGCCGCCCGTCTGGCCCCTCCCGGCTCGCCTGAGCGCGACTATTACGTCTGGTCCCAGACCGACCAGCTCTTCAAAGAAGCCCGCATCATCTTCACCGACACGGAAAAGTCCAACTGGACCTGGGATGAGGTCGCCGGAGCCTACTACTGGCATCGCTTCTTCTCCCACCAGCCGGACCTCAACTTCGACAACCCCGCCGTGGTCGAAGAGGTCCTCAAGGCCATGCGCTTCTGGCTCGACATGGGCGTCGACGCCCTCCGCATGGACGCCATCCCCTACCTCGTCGAACGCGACGGCACCACCTGCGAGAACCTTCCCGAAACCCACGTCGTTATCAAGAAGATCCGCGCCGCCATCGACGCCGAATACGCAAACCGCCTCGTCCTCGCCGAAGCCAACCAGTGGCCCACCGACGTCCGGCCCTACTTCGGCGACGGCGACGAGTGCCACATGGCCTTCCACTTCCCCCTGATGCCGCGCATCTACATGGCCCTTCGCCAGGAAGATCGCCTCCCCATCACCGACATCATGGCCCAGACCCCCGATATCCCGGCCAACTGCCAGTGGGGTCTCTTCCTGCGCAACCACGACGAACTCACCCTCGAAATGGTCTCGAACGACGAGCGCGACTACATGTACCTCGCCTACTCGGCCGATCCCCGCATGAGGATCAATGTGGGCATCCGCCGCCGCCTCGCTCCGCTGGTCGACAACAACCGCCGCCGCATCGAGCTGCTCAACTCGCTCCTGCTCAGCTTCCCCGGCACGCCCATCATCTACTACGGCGACGAGCTCGGCATGGGCGACAACATCTACCTGGGCGACCGCAACGGCGTCCGTACCCCCATGCAGTGGAACTCCGATCGCAACGCCGGCTTCTCCACCGCCGTCCCCGCGCGTCTCTACTTTCCCGTCATCACGGACCCCATTTGGGGCTACCAGTCCATCAACGTTGAAGCCCAGCTCTCCGATCAGTCCTCGCTCCTCCATTGGACCCGCAACATGATCGCCCTGCGCAAGCTCTTCCACGTCTTCGGGCGCGGCACGCAGGAGTTCCTCAACCCCGAAAACCGCAAGATCCTCGCCTACATCCGTCGCTATGAAGAGGACGGCGCCACCGAAACCGTCCTCTGCGTCGCCAATCTCTCCCGCTTCTCCCAGCCCGTCTCGCTCGACCTTAGCAAGTACACCGGCATGGTCCCGGTCGAGATGCTCGGCTACGTCACCTTCCCCGCCGTCACGTCAGCGCCCTACCCCCTCACCCTCGCGCCCTACTCCTTCCTCTGGCTCGAACTCCAGCCCGCCCCTGAAGTCTCCGAGCCGGTGCAGATCCCTGACGACGAACCCATCCTGAACCTCGTGAACCAGGGCATCGAGGGCCTGCTCAAAGCTCCCGGCGTCGAGCTCGTCCAGCAGCTCCTGATCAACTACCTGCCCCACCAGCGCTGGTTCGGAGCCAAATCCCGCACCATCAAAACCGTGGAGGTCATCGACTCAGCCGTACTCCCCGGCCTCAACGCGGCTCTCGCCTTCCTGCAGCTCACCTACGAAGACGACAGCACCGCCGTCTACCAGCTTCCACTCGCCATCACCACGGGCGAAGCCGCCGAAACCATCCGCGCCAGCGATCCCAACAGCATCCTCGCTACCGTCACCACCCCTACCGGCCCCGCCATCCTGCACGACGCCATCGCCCGGGAAGACGTGCGCCAGGCCATCCTCTGCCTCATCGAAACCGACACCGGTCGGCCCACCCGCACCGGCAGCCTGCACGGCCACCGCAGCAACGCCTACGCGGAGGTTCGGAGTCCCGGTCCGCTTCCCGCCCGCACCGGCTCGGCCGAGCAGTCCAATACCTCCATCCTCTACGGCGGCAAGCTCATCATGAAGCTCTTCCGCCGCCTCCAGCCCGGCGAAAACCCCGATACCGAGATCGGCCGATTCCTCACTGAGGTCGCCCACTTCCCGCGCATCGCTCCCTTTCTCGGAGAGATCACCATGGCTCCCGCTTCGGACTCCGAATCGTCCTCCGGCCTGGCGTCCGAGAGCGTCCAGCCCACCACCCTCGCCATGCTCCAGGGCCTGGTCGAAAACCAGGGCGACGGCTGGCAGTGGACCCTCGACGAACTCTCCCACTTCTATGACTGCGTGGCCATCCTGCCCCAGCCCCAGGACCTGGGCCATCCCCCAACCTTTCTCTCGCAGCAGGAGGTTCCGGCCATCGCTCGCGAACAGGCCTCCCTCTATCTCGCCGCCGCTGGTCTCCTCGGCCGCCGCACCGCGGAGATGCACCTGGCCTTGGCTACCCCAACCGACAACCCCGGCTTTAGCGCCGAGCCGTTTACCCCGGAACATCTGACGGCTGAAGCCACCCGCATCGAAGACCAGATCTCCCGCTCCCTCGACGCTTTAAGGCGCGGCATGTCCCACCTGACGGAGGTCGTCGCCGACAACGCCGCCCTGGTCCTCAGCCGCCGCCTTGACCTCTTCTCCCGCGCCCGCGCCATAGCCGCCGCCAACCCTGCCGAAGCCGGTCAGCGCATCCGCATCCACGGCGACTACCACCTGGGCCAGGTCCTCCGCGCCCACGACGACTACGTGATCCTCGACTTCGAAGGCGAACCCGCCCGGTCGCTCGCCGCCCGCCGCGCCAAACAGTCTCCGCTCAAGGATGTCGCCGGGATGCTGCGCTCCTTCAGCTACGCCGCCTACGCCGGCCTCAACGCCTTCAGCCAGCGCCGCCCCCCGAACAACGAAGCCGACGCCAGGAACCTCGAAGCCTGGGCACGCCTGTGGCAGAACGCCGTCTCCACCGAGTTTCTCCACGCCTATCAGCTCACCATCACTGCTTCCAACCCGAACCTCATCCCCCACCCCACGCAGGCGCAGCTCCTGCTCAACGCCTACCTCCTCGACAAAGCCCTTTACGAGCTTCTCTACGAACTCGACAACCGCCCCACCTGGGTCCGCATCCCGCTCCTCGGCATCCTCACGCTCCCCGAGTAGCCGGCAACGCTTCAGGCCCTGAGGGGATGGAAGCCGCAGAGCTTCATAGCGGCCACAGGCTCGGGGTTCTGCATGAAGTTGTCCCAGACGAAAGCGGTGCGGAGATTTTCGGCCATCAGGAGGCCGATACCGAGGTCGATGCCGAGCACGTCGGTATCGTACCAGTGGAGGTCGGGGTGAAAGGCGTCGCATAGGCCGTAGCGGCCCCAGGCGTCTTTCCCATAGGTCTCCCGGAGCGAGCGAAGAACGCGGATGCATTCTACGGGAAGGAACGGGAGCGATCCTGCGGCGGCGCAGGGGACGACCGATCCGTCGACGGGTCCCATCAGCGGCGGACCGCCCCAGGGAGTGTAGCCGTGCTCCCAGTCCGAGGCCGTGACGCCCCAGTAGTCGTCGTTGTAGCCGCGCTTCAGGCCGAGACAGAAGGCCTTGTGCGCCTCGGTGGCGACGATGGAGTTGGTGAAGTAGTTCGCGTACGCGTCACGCTTGCCGGCGAAGTCGAACCAGGCGTGGGAGTACTGGTGCACGAAGAGGGGATCGCGGCCGCTGATGTACTCGTAGCCGGCGAATTTGATCGGCGGCCGGGTGAAGGCGCTCCATGACTCGGCGGGGATAGGGTGGGTGGGGGAGCCGATGGCGAGCAGGTAGAGCATCATAAGCTCGGAGTAGTGGTCCCAGCGGGTGGCGATGAAGCCGGAGGAGGGACGCCAGCCCATGGAGAAGGTCTTGCCGCCGTTCAGCATCCAGGGCCAGTCAACGCGGTTGTAAAGCTGGGTGGCGAGGCTGGTGATCTGGGGGTCGTTGAACCAGGTGCGCACACTCAGCACGCCGCAGAGCAGGATGGCCGTGTCGATCGAGGAGACCTCGCTATTGATCAGCGGCTTTCCCGTTTTGTTGTCGTTGAAGTGATAGAAGAACCCGTGCTCGTTGGGCATGCTGTTGAGGTGGAACTCGAGCGTGGTGACGACCAGTTTCTTGAGGCGGTCGGTCGCCGCATACTTCCTTCGATCGGCGATGCACAACCCGGTAAGCCCGAAGCCGGTGGCGGCGATACTCGCGACGAAGCGTGTGTCCAGCTTGCCGGTGGTGCTCTTGTTGGTGGCGCGGTCGAGCACCTGTCCGGTGGCGGGGTGGGCCTGCTCGATGAAGTAAAGACAGGCCGCGTACTCCATTTCATCGAGGAAGGCGAAGTCGAGGTCGGTGAGCAGACGGGAAGCAACGGAAGGCGGCGGATGGGTGGTTTGGCTGCCGGTCTGAACGCTGGTCTGGCCGGGCGTCTGGGCGAGCGCAGACAACGGAGCCGCGCTCGAGAGAAGAGCGCCCCCGAGAAGCTTCACGGCTTTGCGCCGCGTCATTTTTTCTGTTCGGCAGGAACCAAGGGTCATGGAGCTATGTCGTTCATACGGTCATGTTCTGCATACGCGAAACGCGGAATACCAGATGGGTTAGTGGGCGCCTCGGCCGCCGGGGATCTCGATCAGGACCAGCCCTTGAGGAGGAATGGAGACGGTCAGGCTGCCGTTTGCGAGTGCGGTGTCCTCGGGTGCGCCGGGCTGTCCCGCGGCCTGGAGCTTGGCTATCTGGTCTCGCGACGGAAACGCCGGACGGCCCATGGCGTCGAAGGTCTTCACCACATTGCCGTGGTCCGCATCCAGGCGCCATATCCGGGCCGAGGCGTTCGCCGCGACGCCATTCAGTCTGAGCTGGAAGTCTCGGCCCGGCGGCAACTGGGCCGGCGGCGGGGTGTAGGCGGCGCCGGTGCCGTACGGTGCGGCGTAGTTCCAGAGCGCGATGACGACGCTGCCGTCGCTGCGAACCGTGGCCAGCGCGGCGTCGGACGGGACCGGGATACGGCGGTCGCCCAGGCGGTGCAGCATCGCGAAGGCGTTGAAGGCAGGCTTGGGGATCGAGTCTTCCGCGAGCAGGCCGAATCCACCGTAGAACGGCGTGCGGACGACCCCCTGCTCCTCGAACACGTCGGAGAACGTCCAGTAGCTCATCGACTGGATCAGGCCGTCGCACTGGCTGATCGTTCCGGCGAGCCACGGGCCCATGTAGGTGGTGTCGGTGACGTCGGGCTCATTCGCGTAGCTGGCGTTGTACTCGCTGAAGATCAGCGGCGCGCGCGGGAAGGCGGACGACGCGATCTCCTGGTGGACCTTGCCGACCGCGCGGCACACCATGCGGTCGCGCGGAATCTGTTCGGTGGTGCCGAAGATATCCTTGGCCGTATCGTTGGCGTACACGTGCGTCGAGACGAAGTCCACAGGGACGTTGTTCTGCTTGCAGTGCTCCAGAAAGGCCGTCACCCAGGCGGCCTGCGCGGTCGAAGGTCCGCCTACCCGGATGCGGCTGCTGACCTGCTTCAGGTCCCGGACGGTGTGGTCGTAAAGCTCGAAGTATGTGGGCTGCTTCGGTTTGCCGCCCCAGAAGTCGAGATTCGGTTCGTTCCACACCTCGAAGTTCCATTGCGAGACCTCGTCGATCCCGTAGCGCTCAATCAGGTGCTGCGCGAAGGCGGTGATCATCCCGTCCCAGAGCGTGTAGTCCTTGGGCGGCGAGACGTTCTGCTTGTACCAGAAGGCGTGCAGGGCTGCCGGGTCGGAGGCCATCTTCCTGGGCATGAAGCTTAGCTCGACGAACGGGCGGACATGGTTGGCAAGCAGCCCATCGTAGATCTGGTCTACATAGGAGAAGTTGTAGATGGAGCCGGGCTGTGCGGCTTCGGCGGCCTGGCCGGGATTCTGGGTATGGGCGTTAGGGTCATAGAGGCCGACATCGTCCATGAAGATGCCGTGGAAGCGCACCGAATCGAAGTCCGTCACCTTTTTCACCGTGCGGAGGTCGTCGCGATAGTCCTCCCGAAGAGACAGGATCGCGCGGCCTGACCCGAAGGTCTGCTCCCAGAAGTGGGGAAAGGATGTGGTCTGCGCCTTGGCGTCTACGACGATGGCGGTCTGTCCCGGAGCCGAGGCTGGCGGTGCCGCGGACGCAGGTTGCGCCGACAGCATGGGTATGGCGGCGGCGTATAAGAGGATTCCTGCTGGAAGGTACGGGATTTTCATCGTCTCCTCTTGTTGGATGCTCCGGTGGCTCCAACGGACGCGGCGGAGGCCACTTCCTCACCTGCAATCCCAGCTTACCGCCTGCTGAGGTGTTGATGAGGCGTTGAAAACGTGGATGCCGGGCGAGTTGTCTGTCACGTATGCTGTACCACGCCTGATTTGCGGTGCACTGTAGGCGTTCAGGAGTCAGTGTGGGAGTGAGGCCGGAATCACTCTGGGAATAGTCTGGGAGGCTCTATGAGGTTCAGAAGATTCGGTATCGCCCTGCTTATGTGCGGCTTAGGGTCAATAGCTCCCATGGCTGCCATGGCGCAGGAGGCGGGTAGCTCCCGGGCTGCGGCAGGCGCGGCTTCGTCCAAAGCTTCCGTCTTAAGTGCGGTGGAAGCAGCTAGGATTCTTCCGCCGTCGGTCTTCTTCCATGGCCGGACGGCTTCGCTGCAGGGACGCAACTCGGGTGGGGTGCGGTTCAGAGACGACAGCCTGATGCTGGTGGCGCTGGTGGATACGTCCGGGTATTCGAGCCAGGTGCAGGAGAAATATCAGGCTTACCTGATTACCGAGGCCGCGCTCGTGATCGACGGGCATCGGCTGGCTCCGGGGGCCTACGGTTGCGGGTTTGTCGGGGATAGCTTCGTCGTCATGGATGTGGGCGGGCATGACGTGTTTACGGCACGGGCCACACGGGATGCCGGATTGGAACGGCCGCGGCCCCTGCAGGTGCTTTCGTCCGGGGCAGAGTATCGGTTGTATGCGGGGCGGAGCTATGTCAGCCTCCGGGCGGCCGCACAATCATGAAGTGACCGGACCCTTGCTTCGCCTCGCGCTTCCATTTCCCTCGATCCCATCAAAGAAACTGCCGTCGCCGCACCGTTTCACACCTGCCCGCCCGTACCCTCGAAGCTCCTCCCTGTAAAAATATCTTGACAACGGGTAAGCCGATCCCGCAGACTTTCCAACCGGAGAAGATATGCGTATTTCTTCGTGCTGAAACGTTTGAAAGATCGTGCCTCACATTGGTCATTTGAAGCACCCGAAGCGACGACGACTCCCAAAAAAATCCAGCGTACCTCGCGTCAGCAGGTTGAACAGCTCAACTACTGTCCGCGCCAACCACAAGCTTTTCTCAACTGAAACGTTTTACTAATGCACCACCGAGGACACACATGATTAACTTCGAACCAAAATCCGCAGAAAACCGCATTGGCCAGTGCGGGCGAGCGCTCTCCCATAGGCTCAAGCCGCCCATGATGTTTCTGGCGATGCTTTTGCTGGTTACTTCAGCCGCTCTTGCACAGTTGAGCACCGCCGACATCCTCGGCACCGTCACCGACCCCACCGGAGCCGTCGTTCCCAACGCCACCGTCGTCGTCACCAATCTCGGTACGAACGAGCAGCGCACGACCACCTCCAACGGCTCCGGTGAATACAACTTCACCCTCCTGCCCGTTGGCCATTACTCCGTCTCCGTCAAGTCCTCTGGGTTTCAGAGCTCCATCACGAAGGATCTCGCGGTAGAAGCAGGCGACCGCGCCCGCAACGACGTCCACCTCCAGACCGGTGCAGAGTCCACCACCGTCGAGGTTACGGCAAGCACCCCCCTCCTCCAGGCCGATAGCGCCACCGTCAGCTCGACCGTAACGGCCCAGGCCGTGCAGGACCTTCCCCTCAATGGGCGTAACTTCGTCCAGCTCGTGGCCCTTGTTCCCGGCGCCAACGAAGGCCAGGGCAACGGGCTCTCGAGTGGTGGCCGTCCCGACGATCGCCGCACCAACGCCGCCGGCCTCTCGGTCAACGGACAGGACTCCAGCCTCAACAACTGGGTAGTCGACGGTATCGACGACAACGAGCGCATCATCGGCACCATCGGCATCAAGCCGAACGTCGAAGGCATTCAGGAGATCACGGTCGAGACCAACAGCTACGCGCCAGAGGCCGGCCGCACCGCCGGCGGTGTCATCAACATCCTCACTCGCTCCGGCACCAACCAGTTCCACGGCTCCGTATACGAGTACTTCCGCAACGACATGTTCGACGGCCGCAACTTCTTCCAGACGGCCGCCCAAGGGCCCAAGCCCGAGCTGCGCCAGAATCAGTACGGCGCCAGCATCGGCGGACCCATCTTCCGCGACAGAACCTTCTTCTTCTTCGACTATGAAGGGTTTCGCCAGGTTCGGGGCACCACCGACACCGGCACCGTGCCAACCCTCGCCGAGTACAACGACATCAACAGCCTCAACGGCGGCTCGCCCCAGGCGCTGCTCAACGCGTCGAACGGCACCGCAGGTCATGCTATCAATCCGTTGATGCTGAACTACCTGAAACTGTTCCCGAAGCCGACCTGCGGAGACGCGCCGTTGCCGGCTTGCGCCGGCGGAAACCCGCTCGCTAGCAACTTCACCATCAGCCCGAACGTTACGCAGAACTACAACACCTACGATGCGCGTGTCGACCACAGGTTCAACGACTCGAACCTGGTCTTCGGACGTTTTTCCTATAACAACGTAGCCACCTTTACGCCGCCGGGATTTGGCACGGTCAATGGCATCCAGGTCAGCGGCAACAGGTATGCATTCGATGGTCCCGCATCCAACGTCGCCCAGCAGTATGTCCTGGGTTACACCCACACCTTCAGCCCTTCGCTCCTGGCGGACCTCAGGGCCGGGTTCACCCGCATCAACAACCTCTCCCTCCCGCTCAACTACGGAACCAACGTCGATCAGTCGTATATCGGCTTCCCCGCGAGCATGACCTCCTTCAGCCCCTTCGCCAACTCTCTGACCCCGGTCTCGATCGGTCCCTTCGGCGACATAGGCGATGGCGCATACGTTCCCCTGCAGGACATCGACAACACCTTCCAGTACAGCGGTACGGTTAGCTGGACCAAGGGCAACCATAACTTCAAATTCGGTGCAGCCCTCATTCGCAGGCAGGCCCGCAACGTGCAAAGCGCCTCCGCGGTCGGGGCCTATCAGTTCAATCCGTCCAGCGACAGCAATCCGGATCAATTGACTCAGCAGAACAACCAGCTTGCCTCGGCACTGGTCGGTGCTTTCGTCAGCCAGTCCCGTAACTTCAACATCTCCCCGCCCGACTACCGCTCATGGGAGCCCAGCGGCTTCGCGCAGGATAGCTGGAAGATCAGCCCCAAGCTGACCGTGGTCTACGGCGTTCGCTACGACCTCTTCACCCCCTTCACCGAAGCCCATAACCACATCTCGAACTTCGACTATCTGCAGGCGCTTGGCTCCACACCGGCAACGGTATCGGGCGCATTGAAGATAGCCGGCGTCAACGGTGTCAGCGCAACCGCGGGCATCCCGACCGACTACCGCGATGCTGCTCCGCGCGTTGGCTTCTCCTACTCGCCGGCACCCACCACGGTCATTCGCGGTGGCTACGGGCTCAGCTACTTCCCCGGTAACTACACCTCTAACGGCGACCTGAAGAATGCGCCGTTTACCTCCGTCTACGCTCCATCCTGTCAGTCCACCCTTGCCGTGCAACTTGAAGCCACCGTCCCTGGAGCCAGTGCGGGCCAGAACCCGGACTGCGCCACACAGGGTCAACCCGGAGCCATCAGCAGCACCCAGGCGATTCCAGTTCCCTCAGCGCCGACAGCAGCCCAGATCGCTAACCTGTCCACGATCCCCGGTCTCGGGTTTGTGGCCGAAGCGACCAACTTCAAGTCAGCTCTCATCCAGCAGTTCAACCTGCAGGTCGAGCAGCAGTTCGGCGCCAACGTCTTCACCATCGGCTATGTCGGTAACATCGGCCAGCATCTGCCGGAATCCATCGATAACATCAACCAACCCCTGCCGTTCAACCCGTTCCTTAATTCTGCCGGGTCAGCACGTCCGCTGAACGGCCAACTTCCCAATCTGAGTGGCGTCAGCTATCTCGCGACCGAAGGTGTCTCCAACTACAGTGCCTTGCAGACCTCCTTCCAGCGCCGCTTTACCAAGGGACTGGCGCTTGATGCGAACTACACCTGGGCCAAGGCGTTGAGCGACATCAGCGGCTTCTCCGAGCAGGGAGACCAGGGTTGGGCTCACGCTCTCCCGACCAACATCCGTGCAACCGAGTACGGCAACTCGGAAGATGACATCCAAAACCGCTTCGCCCTCTCGCTGAACTATCAACTGCAGTACGGTAAAGAGTTCACCGGCATCAAGAAGATCGCTCTCGCCGGCTGGCAGACCAACATGATCGCGGTCTGGCAGAGCGGTAAGCCCTTCTCGATCATCAACAGCGGCTCGGGCTTAGATAAGGCAATCGACGCCGGCAACACCACAGGGGTGGCGCAAGGCTTCCAAAACCGTGCGGTGCCCCAGAACTCTGGAGGGGCGGACCGTCCCGACACCATCAAGGATCCCCGCCTGGGTCACAAAACCCTTCAGGAGTTCTTCGATGTAACCGCCTTCGCCCCGCAAACCCTCGGAACCATCGGGAACACCCAGCGCAACTCGCTGTTTGGCCCCCACTTCCGTCACGTCGACCTCTCCCTCTTCAAGGACTTCCCCATCACGGAACGTGCGAAAGTTCAGTTCCGCGTCGAATCCTTCAACATCTCCAACACACCCAGCTTCTTCATAGCGAACAACAACAGCTCGAACCAGCAGTTTGGCAACGCGTCGTTCGGTACCATCTCGGCGACCGACCCCAACTACGTCCCGCGCGAGTTCCAGTTCGTGCTCAAAGTGCTGTTCTAACCTCAACCCTCATCCACACCCGCCGGCGAAGAGGACTCCTCCTCGCCGGCGGATATCCTCCCCCACTCCGAGGAGTTCACCTTGCCGCGGCAGAGAAGATATCTCTGTCATGTTTGTCCGATTAGCGCACTCTCTTTACTCAGACTTCCTGATAGCACGTCAATCACTCTTTCGCTCGCAAAATAAATCTCAAGAACCTGTCACATTCTTTGTCTCCCAGAACGCGCCATTCCGATCACCACGTTCACCATACAAAACACCGCAATGTGTTCATAACTTGTCCACGTTCTGCACTCGTTTTACCGCGAAAACCCCACAAATACAGCGTTCTCGCCACGTAATTTTTTTCACGCGCAGACGCGCCCTGAAGACACTCCCGGAGACCCTCCCGACATGAACCGCCGCAGCTTTCTCGCCTCCACCTCCGCCTGGGCCGCCGCTGCCGCTCTCCCGAAAGTATCGAGCGCCTCCGCCCTCCTTTCGCCTCTCCAGGAAGCAGGTCAAGCCGCCTCAGCCGGCCAGGTGAGTTTCCCAAAGGGCTTCCGCTGGGGCAGCGCAACCGCCTCCTATCAGGTGGAAGGCGCCTGGAATGTTGACGATAAGGGCGAGTCCATATGGGACCGCTTCAGCCACACCGTCGGTCGCGTCAAGGGCGGCTGGACCGGCGACATCGCCTGCGACGACTACCATCGCTTCCCCGAAGACATCGCCATCATGAAGCAGATGAAGCTCAACAGCTACCGCTACTCCATCGCCTGGCCCCGCATCCAGCCCTCCGGATCTGGAGCCGCCAACCAGAAGGGGATCGACTACTACAAGCGCCTCACCGACGCCGTGCTCGCCGCCGGCATGAGGCCCCTCGTCACCCTCTACCATTGGGACCTCCCGCAAACCCTTGAAGATAAAGGCGGTTGGCCCAATCGCGATACCGCCGCACGCTTCGCCGACTACGTCGACCTCACCGTCCGCGCCCTCGGCGACCGCATCCAGACCTGGGCTATCTTCAACGAACCATGGGTCTTCACCTACCTCGGCTACGGCCAGCTCGTCCACGCGCCCGGAAAAAACGACTTCGACCTCTTCCTCAAAGCCTCCCACACGGTAAACCTAGCGCAGGGCGACGCTTTCCGCGCCATCAAGGCCATCGCCCCCAAGTCGAAGGTCGGCTCTGCCTTCAGCATGTCACCCGTCAAACCCCTCACCAATGCACCCGAGGATGCCGCCGCCGCCTCCCGTTTCGACGCCTTCAACAACGTCTGGTTCCTCGAAACCGCGCTGCACGGAAAGTACCCCGACGCCTTCGTCCACGGCACCCCATTGAAAACAATGGGCTTCGAGAGCGGTGACGACAAGCGCATGACCGCCCCGCTCGACTGGATCGGCGTGAACTACTACTTCCGCCGCCTTGCCTCCGCTCCCACCACTCCAGTCCCCGAAAAGCCCTCGTACGCATCCATGGGCTTCGACGTGGTCGACGGCAGGGAAGGTCCCATCACAGAAAACGGCTGGGAGGTCTACCCCCGCGGCATCTACGACATCGTCATGCGGGTCGCCAACGCCTACAAGCTGCCCATCGAGATCACCGAAAACGGATGCTCCTACGGCGACTACCCCGACGCCAGTGGCAGAGTCGCCGACCAGCGCCGAATCCACTTCTACCGCGAACATCTCCGCGAACTCGCACACGCCATCCACGACGGCGCTGACGTGCGCGGCTACCACGCATGGTCCATCCTTGATAATTTCGAGTGGGCGGAAGGCTACACCCAACGCTTCGGCATGGTCTACATCGACTTCCCGACGCAACGCCGCTTCATCAAGGACTCCGCGAAGTGGTACTCGCGTGTCGCTTCTACGAACGCACTCGACGCTGCTTCTGCGGCAACCTAACACTCTATGGCGAGCGCACTTGTAAGGCTGTGAACGCAAGCCGCTCAACAGGTGCGCGATAATACCCTCTGTGCCCGACCCCTCAGCAGTGTCTCCCTCCCAGGAGTACAAGCAACGCCGGCAAACTCGGCAGGCAGAAGTGGCGCGCTTCGAAAAGCTACATCTTCGGATCGGCAACGTTCGCCTTCTCATCGTCGTTGCCGCCCTGATCGGCGCATGGTTCTCGCTCCACGGGGATGCCTTCTCAGCGTGGTGGCTGCTTCTTCCGCTCCTCTTCTTTGTCGCAGTCGTGGTGTTCCACGCAAGGATACTTCGCAAACGCTCGTGTGCAGAGCGTGCCGTGTGCTTCTACGAAAGAGGCCTGGCGCGGATTGAAGACCGCTGGATTGGCAGCGGACAAACGGGAGATCGCGTCGATATCCGGGCCAGCGATATACACGCCAGCCTCTACGCCGCCGACCTCGACCTTTTCGGCAATGGCAGCCTCTTCGAGCTTCTCTCTCTGGCCCGCACCAGCATGGGAGAAGACACTCTCGCCGGCTGGCTCCTGTCGCCTGCGCACGTATCGCAACTGCTACAGCGCCAAGATGCTGTGGTAGAACTCCGTAGACGCCTCGATCTCCGCGAAGATCTCGCCATTCTAGGCGACGATCCGAGCCCAGATCCAGGGAAGAATTTTCGCAAAGACATCAAGGCCTCTGTTAACGCAGAGGCGCTCACCTCTTGGGCTGAATCCCCCAATCGACTCACGCCGCCGTGGCTGCGCTGGCTCGCTCTTGTGCTCGCCGTAGCAGCCGTTGCGGCAGCGATCACATGGGCGCAGTTCGGAACCACAGCTCCCTTCTTCGCCATCCTGATCGCCGAAGCCGCCATCACCTCCTCCCTGCGCAAGCGAACCGCGCAGGTCCTGCACTCGACCGGGCGCGCCTTCGAGGATCTGCACCTGCTCTCATCCCTCCTGGCTCGTCTGGAACGCGAACAGTTCGAATCCGCACACCTGCAAGCGATCAAGACGCAACTCTCCTCGCAACAGCGCACCGGCTCGGCCGCTATCGGTCGCCTGCGAACCATCGTGGACTGCATTCAGTCGCTAGACAATCCCGCCTTGCGTCTCCTCAACATTCCCTTGCTATACGCCGTTCAGACCGCCTATGCGGCTGAAGCCTGGCGCGCCGCCCATGGAGCCTCCGTGCGCCTCTGGCTCAGCGCGATCGGGGAAATCGAGGCCCTGCTCTCGCTTTCCGCCTACAGCTACGAACACCCCGCCGACCCATTTCCCGAGTTCCTAGACGGTTCCCCGTGCTTCAACGCGAGCGCACTCGGCCACCCTCTGCTCCCCGCCGCTACCTGCGTTCGCAATGACGTCAGTGTCTGCGGCCAAACCCGGGCCATGCTCATCAGCGGCTCCAACATGTCCGGCAAAAGTACCCTGATGCGCGCCGTCGGCATCAACACGGTCCTCGCCATGGCCGGCGCTCCAGTTCGTGCCGCCCGCCTGCAGCTTACGCCGTTCCACCTGGGCGCGAGCATTCTTGTCCAGGACTCACTTCATGAGGGCAGCTCCCGCTTCTATGCCGAAATCACACGGCTGCGTGCAATCTGCGCTCTGGCGGAAGAACATCCCGTCCTCTTCCTGCTGGATGAACTGCTGCAGGGCACAAACTCCAAAGATCGTCTCATCGGCGCGGAAGGTGTCGTTCGCGCCCTTCTTGCCACCGGCGCGATCGGCCTGATCAGCACGCACGATCTCGCACTGACGAGCATAAGTGCGCTCGCGGAGGGCGGTCTCCACAACTTTCACCTTCAGGATGAAATCGAGGACGGCAAGATGATGTTCGACTACAAGCTGCGAGATGGTATCGTCGCCAGAAGCAACGGGATCGAACTGATGCTGCTGATAGGCCTGAAGGTCTAAGCTCAGGTCGCCAGAGCAGGCGATCACAATCAGGCTCCGGTGCGCTGGCGTTGACTTTCTGAATACCGATTCAGTATCCTTCCCGTCAGTGCCAGGCAGCCCGGATTAGTTGCAAAGCACGCGGCTCCAGGTGAATCGCACTGGGCTGCTCGCGGCTTCGCTGCCGCATCTGATCTCGAAAAAGGATCGAAGATCCGAGACGAACTGAGTTGACCTGGGGAGCGGTCGCTCACTCACAAGGAATACGCCATAAGGCAGAGGGAACGAGTGTGACATCATGCGAATTTTGACCTTCCTTCGCCAGGTCCCGGATGCAGAAGAGAGCATTCACATCAGCAATAGCGCCGTCAATCTGGACAACAGCAAACTCGTGATGGACACCATGGACGAATACGGCGTGGAAGAGGGCCTGCGTCTTCGCGAGAGCGGAATCGAAGCGGAGGTCGTCGCTCTTGCGGTAGGCCCCGCGCGTGTACAAGACGCCTTGCGCACCGCGCTCGCCATGGGCGCCGATCGAGCCATTCACGTTGAAACCGACCTCCGGCTCGATCCCATCGCCCTCAGTAAAGTCGTCGCGCAGGTTGCCCAGCAGGAGCAGGTGAGCCTCATTCTTTCGGGCGGGCAGCAGGCCGACTGGGACAGCCACGCTCTCGCTGCAGCAACGGCCGAGCGCCTGAACTGGCCTCAGGTCACCTGGACCAGCGCGCTCGAGCTCACCGGAGACACGCTCACCGGCAAGCACGATATCGACGAGGGCAACGAGACCTTCACCTTGAAGCTGCCCGCCGTGGTCACCACCCAGCAGGGCCTGAACGAGCCACGCTACCCCACCCTGCCCAATATCATGAAGGCGAAGAAGAAAGAGCTTCGGAAAGAGACATTGGAGCACTTCGACATCACTCCCAACGTGACTTTTCTTGGCGCGGAGATTCAGGTCAAGAACCGTCAAAACAAAATCCTCGATGGCAAGGATGTTCCCGCAGCCGCCTCGCAGCTGGTCGATCTGCTGCGCAACCAGGCCGGGGTGATCGCATGATCCTTCTCGTTGTCGAACACGCAAACGGCAAGGTAAACAAGAGCACCTACGAGATGGTTACGGCTGCCCGTGAGCTCGGACGCGAAGCGCCTGTAACCGCCTTGGTTCTCGGCAGCGCCGTTGTCTCCGTAGCCGCGGAGATCGCGCGCGCAGTCGATCAGGTCCTGGTCGCCGATCTTCCCGCTCTCGCCCAGTACGACCCCGAACTCTGGGCAGCTGCCGTCGCGCAGATCGCCAGCGAAGGCGAAGCAAGCATCGTTCTCATCGGAGGCAGCCGCAGCGGTCGCGAATACAGTCCACGCGTTGCCGTCAAGCTGAACAGTCCGCTGCTTGAAGATGTCATCAGCCTCGAAGCCCAGGGAGACAACCTCGTCGCGGAGCGCTACACCTATCTCGCACGAGTGACTGAGAAGATCGAAACCAGCGCTCCCGTCGTGACAGTCACCGTCAAGCCCGGCGTCTTCACTCCCGCGACCCCACGCACCGAAGCCGCGGAGCAGTTCGATATCGATCTCGATCTTCCCACGCCTCGCCTTCAGATAACCGGGAAGAGCGCCGAACGCAGCTCGCGCGTCTCGCTCTCCGAAGCGGAGATCGTCGTCGCAGGTGGCCGCGGTGTCGGAAGCGCCGAAGGCTTCACCCAGCACGTCGAAGGTCTCGCCGATCAACTCGGAGCGGCGGTCGGAGCGACCCGCGCCATTGTCGACGCAGGCTGGCGCCCCTATTCGGAACAGGTCGGCCAGACAGGTAAGACCGTGCAGCCAAAGGTCTACATCGCCATCGGCATCTCAGGCGCGGTCCAGCACCTCTCCGGCATGAGCAAAAGCAAGATTATTGTTGCGATCAATCGGGACGCCGAGGCGCCCATCTTCAAAATTGCCGACTACGGCATCGTCGGAGACGTCAAACAGCTTGTCCCCGCCATCATCGCAGAGCTGAAAAAGTAACCCAGAGCTGAAAACAGTACGAAGCGGTGCAAGCCCCATGCTGCCACTCCCCCAGAAGATCGCCTTCGCCCTTTTCGCCCTCGTTACCCTGGCTCTGGCGGCACAGGGCTTCCGCCGCCTGTACCTCAGAGTCCGACGAGGGCGGCCCGACCCCGACCCGCGCTTGAATCGCCTTCCCCAACGCCTCTGGTACTCCCTCGTCACTACCCTAACGCAGCAGCGAACCTTCAAAGACCGCCCCGTCATCAGCCTTTTTCACTCCTTCATCTTCTACGGCTTCTCGTTTTACATTCTCGTCAACCTTGTCGACGCGGTAGAAGGTTTCCTGCCTTACTCCATCTCATCGGCATCTCTCCCCGGCGCCATCTACAACGCGCTCGCCGACGGATTCAGCTTTCTCGTCCTGCTCGGTGTCATCGCGCTGATCGTCCGGCGCTTCGCCCTCCCGAGCCGCCGCGACTTCCGTTTCAATCCCCGAACCCTGCTGCATCCGGACATCCGGCTCGGAACCATCTCCCGCGACTCCATCATTGTCTCGGTGTTCATCCTCTTCCACGTAGGCAGCCGGGCTATCGGCGCGGGCGCTAGAATTGCCGCCGAGGGCTCCGACCGCTTCCAGCCCTTCGCCACCGCCCTGTCGCATCTCTTCACACCGGCAAACGCCCAAGCCTGGCGTATCTTTGGCTTTTGGGGAGCGCTCGGTAGCGTTCTCCTCTTCCTCGCCTACTTTCCCTTCACGAAACATGTCCACATCTTCATGGCGCCGGCGAAGTACCTCGTCAACCGCAAAACCGGTTCGGGCGTTCTGCCGCTCGTACCGCTCGATCTAGAAGAATCCAACTCCGAAGCGCCGCCCCTCGGAGCCAGCCGCATGGAAGACCTCGGCTGGCCGCGCCTGCTCGATGCCTATGCCTGCATCCAATGCAATCGCTGCCAGGACGTCTGCCCCGCCACGGCTACCGGAAAGTCCCTCAGCCCCGCCGCGCTCGAGATCAACAAGCGTATGGAGTTGAACGATCTCGCCGGCCAGAAGAGCATCTTCTCCCTGACCGGCACAGCCTTCGAATCCGGCGGCGAAAGTCCGCGCCCGTTGCTGCAGTTCGCCCTGTCGCCCGAAGCCGCCTGGGCCTGCACCACCTGCGGAGCCTGCATGGAGGTCTGCCCTGTCCAGGACGAGCAGATGCTCGACATCATCGACATCCGCCGCAATCAGGTCATGGCAGAGGGCGAGTTCCCCGCACAGTTGCAGAGTGCCTTCCGCGGCATGGAGCGCGCCCAGAATCCCTGGGGTATCAACCACGAGCAGCGGCTTGCCTGGGCCGACGGCCTCGACGTCAAGACCACCGACGAAAACCCCACCCCCGACGTCCTCTACTGGGTGGGCTGCGCGGCCAGCTACGATCCCCAGGCGCAAAAGACCGCGCGCGCCTTTGTCGAGCTCCTCAACCACGCCGAGGTCAACTTCGCCGTTCTCGGCAAAAAAGAGTGCTGCACCGGCGACAGTGCCCGCCGCGCCGGAAACGAATACCTCTACCGCCAACTCGCGGACAAAAACGTCGCCACCCTCAACATTGTCCAACCCAAACTCATCGTCGCAAGCTGCCCCCACTGCATGAACTCCATCGGCAGCGAGTACAAGCAGATCGGCGGCGACTACAAAGTCATCCATCACACCCAGTACCTCGAGATGCTGGTCTCGCAGCAGAAACTCGTCTCTGCGCCATCCGAGGCGACCATCACCTACCACGATCCCTGTTATCTGGGCCGCCACAACGGCGTCTACGACGCGCCGCGCAACCTGCTGCACATCGTCGGCAACGAGACAGTCGAGCTCGACCGGACGCGAGAGAACGCCTTCTGCTGCGGCGCGGGCGGCGCTCAGTTCTGGAAAGAGGAAGAGCCCGGCGACGAGCGCATCTCGGACAATCGCTTCCGCGAGGTGCAACAGACGCTCGCATCCGCTGCTGGAGAAAAGGTGCTCGCCGTCGGCTGTCCCTTCTGCAAGAGCATGTTGGGCAGCACACCTCTCAAAGCCAAGGCCGAGGGCATCGGCGAAATCGAAATCGTCATCAAGGATGTAGCAGAGCTGCTGCTCGAAGGCGTCCTCAGGCAAAAAGGAACCTCACGCTCCACGCCAGCTGCCGAAGCGTCGCCCATGCCCACTGCGGCGCCGGTCGTGCCCGCTATGACCGGCGCTCCTGCCCCTGCCGCAGCACAGGCTCCAGCGGCCGTGCCCTTGGTCCTAAGCCCCTCAACCGAGCCCCTGCCCACCCCCACCCCAGGCGCCCCGCCATCCCCAGATCGCAAGAAGTGGCAGCCCAGGGCTCCCGTTGCTCCACTTTCTCCGCCGCGCGAAGCGTCTCCAACCTCAATTGCTCAAACCGTCCTGCCAGTGGAGCGAAAGAAGTGGCAGCCCAAAGCCGCCCATCCGACCTCTTCAGCCGACGCAGCCTCCATCAAACCCGCGGAAGCCGATCTTCCCGGGCTAACTTCCGCTCCGCTCCCAGCTCCTGCTCCAGAGCGGAAGAAGTGGCAGCCAAAGGCTCAAGCGACCACTCGCTCCAGCGCCCCACCCGTTGCCACCGCAGAACCCACCGGACTGGAATCTCCCTCCGGCGCTTCAGCAGCGGTTGAAAGGAGCGCTGCAGCGGACACGCCACAGGTCGAAACCGCCCCCGCCCGCAAGAAGTGGACCCCGAAGAAATCAGCCGGATCCGAATAAAAGCCGAGTTATCGCTTTACTCATCTCAAGGACGGCATCTCGACCGAGCGAAGTCGAACGCGCAAGCGCACCGCTACGCCGCAGTGTGGAGACGCCGGTAATCTGCCGCTATCTGTTCTCGTTCTGGGGACACCGATTCTGATTTTGCTTCAGTTCTGATAACTCAGCAACTCAAGCCGGACAGGATCAAGTCCCATTCCAATCATCCGAAGCTGCTGCGCAGCCCCGACCGAAAGATCGATCACGCGACCGGGTCGAAGCGTGCCGCGATCCGTGATCGTCACCACCACGGAACGCTGGTTACGCAGGTCGGTCACCTTCACCTTGCTTCCAAAGGGAAGCGTGCGGTGTGCTGCCGTAAGCGCATTCATATCGAACGGGAGCCCACTGGCCGTGGGATGGCCCTGAAGCATGGACCCATACCAGCTTGCCAACCCGCTCTTGATGCGCGTAAGGCGCGTCAACACGGTAGTTCTTTTGATGGCGGGAGGTGCAACCGTGTTCACGATGTCAGAGGAGCTGACCTCGTGAAGCATCGGGATCGTCGTCCTGTCACCCGCCGGTAGCGTTGCTGTCTGGGGAACGGTGTCTGCCGCGAGTGCCGACATGACGACCAGGGCTGCGAGCGTAAAGACCGTCTTGCATCTTCCCGGCAGAGTCGCAGCACGTTCGTTTCCGAGTGACTTCACCATCCCTCAAGTATATGAAAAACATCCCTTAAACGATGCATTTTCCTATATTTAGTTCGATCTCCGTCGACCACACAGGAGAGCGGTTGTCAACCCCGGAGATGGTCCCGTCGCTCTAACTAAAGCCATACGTGAGCTTACAAGCTGTTGCCTAACGCCGACAACCCCTCAGAGTAGCATCGGTCCGCAGATGGCCTTCGAGCAGCAGCTTTACGCGAAGACAAGGCACTGTGGCGTGGACAGAGGAAAGCTCTTCGCCGCCTCTGTCAGCCTGCCCGTAGCGATGTCTCTCGCAAGTACGGAGATGTTGTTCGAGGTTTGGTTCGCCACCAGCAGCCAACGTCCGCTCGGGTCCAGCGCGAGATGGCGCGGCACCTTCCCGCCGCATGAAATTCTGTCGAGCAGAGTCAGCCTGCCATCCACCGGCGACACCGCAAAGGTCACGATAATGTCGTCAAACCGGTCCGCCGCATACGCAAACCGCGCACTCCGGTCGAAGACGATGTCGCAGCCGGTCGTCACCCCTTGAAAGTCAGGCGGCCTCAGCGAAATCTCCTGCAGCCTGTCGAGTGTGCCGCGAACGCCATCCCAATGCAGAACATCCACCATGGAGGTCATCTCGGTCACACAATAAGCCCACCTGCCGTTCGGATGAAATCGCAGCGCGCGCGGACCCGCTCCAGGCGCGGACCTCCATGCCGGAGGATCGTTCGGCGTCAGCTTCGCGGTGGCCGCATCCAGGTTGTAGATGTGAATCTGGTCGAGACCCAGATCGTTGACCAGCAGGAACCGGTTATCCGGTGACACCGTAACTCGGTGCGCGTGCGGCGCCTCCTGTCGATCGCGGTCCGGTCCATGCCCGCTGTACTGCTCAAATGACACCGCCGGGCTCAGCCGGCCATCCGCGCTCACCGAAAAAGATGCAGCGCTCCCGCCGCCGTAGTTAGCCGCAAACACCGACCGCCCCGTCCTGTCCACGGCAACATGGCACGTACCCCCGCCCAGCGAAGCCACCTCGCTGATCTTCGTTAGTCTTCCGGTCTTCCTGTCCAGCGCATAACTCGACACGGCGCCGCTCGCCTTTGCCTCGTACCGGTCCAGCTCGTTCGCGACGAAGACCATGTCCCCCTTGGGCCTCAGCGCCAGAAAGGTAGGATTGCCAACCTCAGCCGCCAGCCCAATCCGCACCAACTCTCCTGTGTTCGAGTCGAACCGGTACGCATAGATTCCCTTGCTGTCGCCCTTCGTCTGGGTCCCCACCAGCAGCAATCCGCTGCCCTGAAATGTCTCCGCCTCCGTAATCCACGGATACACCCCGACCGACACCGCCGCCGAACCCGAAATGATTCCAGAGATGAATCCACGCCTTGAAAGCTGTCGCACTCTATCGTCCTCTTCGACCATCATCCATCATGGAGTTGATAAAGTCATGGGATACCTTCCAGTCCGGGTGATCAGCGGAGCCTATGACGACAGGGGCATCACGTTGCGGTTCGTCCAGGCCAGATCGACAGGTGCAGGCGGTTGCTCATGTTGTACAGTCAACCATACTTAGCGGCAGGTAGAAACAAGGGGATCAAGCATGGCCATCGGAGTCGCAGGACGAGATCGCACCGCCGCTATCGGGGGTGGCCCAAGCAGCTACACCATTCCTTTGATCCTCATGATCTCGCTGTACTTCGGAATTGGCTTCATCACCGCCCTGAACGACATCCTCGTTCCCCACTTCAAGGACCTCTTCCATCTCACCAACGTCACCGCGTTACTGGTGCAGTTCTGCTTCTTCGGAGCCTACTTCGTCATGTCGTTACCTTCCGGCTGGATCGTCGGACGGATCGGCTATCAATCCGGCATCGTCGTCGCACTCACCGTCATGGCGCTTGGCCTTCTCCTGTTCCTTCCCGCTTCGGTCATCATTTTCTATCCGCTCTTTCTCTTCGCCCTGTTCGTGGTCGGCAGCGGACTCGCGCTGCTGCAGGTCGCCATCAACCCCTACGTCGGCGCACTCGGCCCACCTGAAACCGCGGCCTCACGCCTCAACCTGGCCGGTGGCTTCAACTCCATCGCCACAACTATCGCCCCCAGGATCGGCGCCACCTTCATCTTCATCGCCGCAGGCGCATCCGCCGCCCAACTGGCACGCTCCGTCCGGGCTCCCTACGCCCTGCTCGCTGTGTGCGCCCTCTTCATGGCAGTCCTCACCGCCTTCGTCCCTCTCCCCGGCGTCATCGAAGAGAATGTTCGCGCCCAGTCCTCCGACGGCAGCGCATGGCGATTCACCCACCTGCGCCTCGGAGCCTTGGCCATCTTCTTCTATGTGGGCGCCGAGGTCGCCATCGGCAGCTTCATGATCAGCTTCCTCGGCCAGCCCTCGATGGGCGGCCTCACTCACGAAGCAGCCGCCAAATACGTCTCGCTCTACTGGGGCGGAGCCATGACCGGACGCTTCATCGGCTTTGTCGCCCTCCGCCGCATCCAGGCCCAGAAGGCCCTCGCCTTCGTCTCTCTCCTGGGGGTCGCCTTCATCGCGATCACCATCTTCGCCCACGGGCTTGTAGCCCTCGCGGCCCTTGTCGCCTGCGGTCTGTGCAACTCCGTCATGTGGCCCTGTATTTTCCCGCTGTCGGTTGCCGGCCTCGGAAGATTTACCAGCCAGGGCTCCGGGATCCTCATCACCATGGTCGTTGGCGGAGCCGTCATCCCCGAAATCCAGGGCTTCCTCGCCGATGCCTTTGGCTACCAACGCAGCTACGCCGTCGTCCTGCTCTGCTACGCCTACCTTCTCTTCTTCGCGCTCAAAGGCTACCGCAACTGCAGCGTGCCGTTTGCCCCAGAAATACCTCCAAGCACACCTCTGCCAGCCATCATCCAATAGTGGTTGTCGGAACACGAAAAGATGTCCTGTACGGTTGTCCGATACCGCGAACACGCAACTTCGATCGGCGTCTCCTCCGTCGTGATGATGGTCTGTGAGTTTGGGGTGCTCGCAGGGACGCGGTACCAGAAGAACTTCTCCCACTCCAGCCGTAGTCGTTGTACTCTGGCATCCAACCATCATGCAAGCCATCCAGATTCTCACCACCGGCTCTCCCGACGTCCTCACCCTTCGTGATCTCCCGACCCCCACCCCTGCTCCCGGCGAAGCGCTCATCCGCATCGAAGCCTCCGGCGTCAACTTCATCGACACCTACTTTCGCGAAGGCCGCTACCCCGCCACCCTGCCGTACACCCTCGGGCAGGAGGCCGCGGGCATCATCGTCTCTGTCTCGGGTGACGTCACCACCTGCAAGGCCGGAGACCGCGTCGCCTGGTGCGGCGTCCCCGGCACCTACGCCCAGCTGGCCGTTGCCCCTGCCGACCGGCTTGTCCCCATTCCCGAGGGCGTCACCTTCCAGCAGGCCGCCGCCGCCATCCTCCAGGGCATGACCGCCCACTACCTCGCCCACTCGACGTATGCCATCCAGCCCGGCGATGAGGTCCTCATCCACGCCGGAGCAGGCGGCACCGGCCTTCTTCTCATCCAGATGGCTAAGGCTCTCGGCGCCCGCATCTTCACCACCGTCTCCACCGAGGAGAAGGCTGCTCTCGCCCGTGCCGCCGGTGCGGACGAGACCATCCTTTACACCCGCGAAGACTTCGCTGCAAAGATCAAGAAGCTGGCCCAAGGCTCCGGCCTTCCTGTGGTCTACGACTCCGTAGGCAAGTCCACCTTCGAAAAATCCCTCGAAGTCCTCCGCCCCCGCGGTCTCCTCGTTCTCTTCGGCGGAGCGAGCGGCCCGGTCCCTCCCTTCGACCTCATCCGCCTCTCCACCATGGGCTCGCTCTACGTCACTCGCCCTACCCTCAAGGACTACATCGCCACCCGCGCCGACCTGCTCGCCCGCGCCAAGGCCGTCTTCGACGGTGTCGCCAACGGCACCCTCAAGCTCCGCCACGAGCACACCTACCCCCTCACCGACGCAGCCCACGCCCACCGCGACCTCGAATCCCGCCACACCACAGGCAAGCTCCTCCTCATCCCCTAAGCCCGGTCGCAGCAAGGATGATTCCACTCCAGTCTTAAGAAAGCATCGAAGATTGAAATGGGGGGGAAGCAGATGAAGATTGTCACAGCGGCGGAGATGGCGGCGGCGGATCGCAGGACGGCTGACGAGTTTGGCGTACCGGTCGAAACCCTGATGGAGAAAGCGGGCGGCGCGGTGGCGGCTTTTTGCCTGCGGCAGTATCCAAAGGCGATGCGGGTTACGGTGCTTTGCGGCAAAGGCAACAATGGCGGCGACGGACTGGTCGCGGCGCGAACGTTGGCCGCCGGAGGCAAACGAGTGCAGGTGCTGCTGCTCGGGCGGATAGAGGAACTGAAGGGAGCGGCTGCTTCAGCGCTGCAGAGGCTTCGTGCCGACGCTTCGGACGTTGAGGTGAACGAAGTATCGGGCGACGAGTCCTTGAGCCGCTGCCATGATGCATTGGGAGGGGCGCAGTTGCTGATCGATGCAGTCGTGGGAACCGGTTTCAAGCCGCCGCTGCGTGGAACCGCCGCAGCCTTGCGAGACATCGTGGAACCATTGCAAACGCCCGTGGTGGCGGTCGATCTTCCGTCCGGCTGGGATGCGGATTCGATGGAGGAGAAGGCTGAGGGAGCGTTTCGGGCAGACGCGGTGGTTACGTTTACCGCGCCCAAGCTGGCGCACATCTTCGGGCAACTGACGACGGCGGTCTTCGGCGGCGTGGCGGTCGCGGACATCGGGTCGCCCGCCGAAGCAGTACAGTCCGTGACAGGGCTCACCTGGACGGGAGCTTCGAAGGCCATCGCGGAACCCCCGCGCGGGGTCAACTCGAACAAGGGCAAGTTTGGACATGTGCTGTCCGCAGGTGGAAGTTACGGCAAGGCCGGAGCCCCGTCCATGATGTCGCTGGCGGCACTGCGCACGGGAGCAGGGCTGGTCACAGCGGCGGTTCCGGACAGCATCCTGAATACGGTCGCGCTGATTACGCCGGAGTTGATGATGATTCCGCTCGACCAGGGGCCCGAAGGAGCGGTGTCGCTGAAGAACCTGGAGGGAGATAAGCTGGACGTCCTGATGAAGAAGATCACGGTACTGGCGATAGGCCCGGGGCTTTCGACCGAGGGCGAAGCCCCGGAGTTTGCGCGGCAACTAGTGGAAAAGACGAGGCTGCCCACGGTGATCGATGCGGATGCGCTGAATGCGTTCGCCGGCAGAACGGAGCTGCTGGATGGGACGGGCCGGGTGATGGTGTTGACGCCTCATCCGGGCGAGATGGCCAGGCTGGCGGGGCTGACGGTAAAAGAGGTAGAGGCCGACCGCTTAGGGCTGGCACGGCGGTTCGCAATGAAGCATAAACTGACGCTCGTGCTGAAGGGATGGCGGACACTGGTGGCGCACCCCGATGGCTCGATCGCCGTCAACACGACAGGAAATCCGGCGATGGCGAAGGGCGGCAGTGGGGATATCCTGACCGGAATTGTGGCGGCGATGCTGGCGCAGTTCCCCAATGACGTGGCGCGAGCGGTGGAGGCCGCGGTGTATCTGCATGGTTCGGCCGGCGACTTTGCCGCAGTCGCGAGGGATGAGCATACGGTTCTTGCAACCGACACGGTGACCCATCTGTCGAAAGCATTCCGGTACAGGGTCAAGGATGCGGATGGGCTGGTCTGGGTGGCTGGATTGCGCCACCGGGACCGCCGGCCGGCCGGCCGCGAATGACTCCTCTAGCGAAATCGTGATCGGGATCAGTGAAACCGTAGTAGCCTCCTCAGCGCCAGCTAAACGCCAGGTGCCAGCGCAGCCTCCGCTCAGCCGCCTTTCGCAGTACCCGCGCATACTCGATCAGCTCCCGCAGCACCTCTTCGCGGGCATCGCCCAACACATGCGGGTTGCGCCGGATCGCCCCGATCAGGGCTTCCACCGTGGTCAGCCCGCCCTCCGGCGCGAACCACTGTGGCGGCGGCAGGCGTCGCAGCAAATCCGGGTTCCCGGCGCCCTCCTCAATCAGCAGCGACATCGAGTTCTCATCGGCTGAAAAGAACTCGATCATCGGGCGAATCTCCAGCTCCAGCGCGAGCCGCTCCAGGGCCTCCTCATGCCGCGCCAGCGAGCGGCCGTTGACGAAGATGTCGAACCCCGGGTCCTCGCCTTCCACCACGATGTACATCGAAGCAGCCATCTCCTGCAGTGTACCCTCGCCAGTCTGCCCCGGAGATCTGCCACTGCACGGTATCAACGTAGCGACAGATTAACCTGGTCTTCGGCCGGCTGCAGGAAAAGAAGCAACCCTGTACCCGCCGCCAGCAACGCGGCTCCAGCGACAACCCTGACCGTCAGCACGGGACGCATCAATATGTAGCCCTGCACCACGGTCAGCAGCGGTATCAGCAGGTAACGCGACGCAAATCGAACCGGCGGCATCGCGCGAAGCAACGCGACCAGCATCAGGATCTCAGCCAAATCCACCAGCGACGGCGGCAGCAGCAGGGAGGCGAACCCGCCTCCGCTCCACACCAGCCCCACGCGCGCAGCATCGTAGATCAGCAGCACGGCAGCGTTCGAAAGGCAGATCACGGCCATCGCCTCCCCCAGGGTGAAGCTCTGAAGCACGCGATACAGCCGGACGCTGGCCATCCCAACCACGATTACGGCGGCTACGATGACTCCCGTCATCACCTGACCCCGGAGAGCCCCCGAGAAATTCAGCGGCAGTAGGAGCAGGAGTCCACCCAATCCCACCAGAGCCGGAGCTAGGAACCGCCCCGCATTTATCTCGGATCCGTCAGTCCCTGCCCCTGCGCTTGTCACGACCACTACAACGATAGGCACCATCGCGAAGAGCGCGGAGCGGCTGATCTCCGGCACCGCACCGCTGGCAAGACTGATTGCGATCTCCGGAACGCTGAAAAGTGCGATCCCCGCAATCGCCAGATGCACCCACGCCTTGTCCTTCAGCCGTAAAGCCGATCCGCGTAAGAGAAGAAGAGATACGATCCCGATGGCGGCAAACAAAAGCCCCTGCCGTTCGAGCGGAGGCAGACTGGAAGAGCCAAAAGGCTCTGCTATCCAGGCGCATGACGAAAGCAGGCATAGCGCGCCGAAGATCATAGGCACACCCTGCTTAACGGTAACTCTCACGAGCGGTTCCGGGAATACGGACGAAGCGCCTTTGCCCATCCCCTCACACGCCTACCAGCCCCGGGTCTGCATCAGATCGCGCTCTTCAATCGCCGCTGCGGCCAGGCCCTTCATCGAGCCAACCACGGCCTCGCTCGCCTCCGCGACAATCTTCGGGTCGTTGAAATGAGTTGTTGCAATGACGATAGCCCGGGCGCGCGAGACGGCTTCGGCGCGCTCTTCTGGATTCCGGTGCTCGCCGACCTGGTGCGATTTGCAAAGACCCGATCGCTCGTGCTCCAGCTCCCAAAGTTCGACATCGAGCGGCGTGGCACGCTCTTTCATGAAGATGCCGGAGCCTACAAAGACCGTCTCTGCGCCAAGCTGCATCATCAATGCGGCGTCCGCAGGCGTGGCGATGCCGCCGGCGCTGAAGTTCGGAACAGGGAGCTTACCCGACTTCGCTACCATGCGAATCAGCTCATAGGGCGCGCCATGCACCTTCGCCGCGTTGTACAGCTCTTCGTCGCCAAGGACGGTCAAAGCCTTGATCTCGCGGACGATCTGGCGCATATGCTGGACCGCGTGGACAACGTCGCCGGTGCCGGGCTCGCCTTTGGTTCGGATCAAGGCTGCGCCCTCCGAGATGCGGCGTAAAGCCTCGCCTAGATTGCGCGCTCCGCAGACGAACGGCGTCGTAAAAGCGTGCTTGTCGATGTGATACACCTCATCGGCCGGCGTCAGCACTTCAGACTCATCGATAAAGTCCACGCCCAGCGTTTCGAGAACCTGCGCCTCCGCAAAGTGGCCGATGCGGGCCTTGGCCATCACCGGAATCGAGACGGCCGCAATAATCTGCTTGATCAGCTTCGGGCTCGCCATCCGCGCCACACCGCCCTCCGCGCGAATCATCGCAGGAACCCGCTCGAGCGCCATCACCGAGATAGCGCCGGCCTCCTCGGCAATCCGCGCCTGCTCCACGTTCATCACGTCCATAATGACGCCGCCTTTGAGCATCTCGGCCAGGCCGAGCTTCAGCCGAAGCGAGGGCGTGTCGAAGGACGTTGATGCGGGCTTGCCGGTGCCGTTCGTGGTGTGGTCTGCCATGGGGTTCTCCTGGTGAGCTGCGAGTGAGCTGCTAGTACGCTGCGGTCTGCCCATGCTACGTCCCGGGTCCCGCGCAACACCCTTAAGTTTAGCAGTTTTGCAGCATCTCACCCGGCTGGGTTCCGCTGCTCCCATGCGACCGAACCTGTCACGCAAAAAATAGCTGGATTCTCCACTGTCATCATCATCCTCGTGACTAGATGCGGCGACATGCACCGGGATATCCCCGGGCGACTGCGTGGGACGCGGAAGCCCGAGGCCGGCCTAACCTTGAGGCGCGGAGATGCCCGCAGCGGCGAGCATGGCCTCATCGATCACGATGAACAGCCCCTTGGCGCGCGCCAGCACGGCGCCGCCGGCATCCCGAATCTCCGCGTGATGAAACAGCTTGCGTCCAGGCCTGCCATCGGCTCGCGCGGGGCGATTGAGATGCCGGCTGATCAGCACCAGCGGCTGGTACAGGGGGACCGGTCGCAGATAATCGATCTCCAGATGACGGGTCATCGCCAGGACGTTCAAAGGACGGTTCAGCTTGCTCATCGCCTCGTCGAACAGCGTGGCGATAATTCCGCCGTGAATATGCCCCGGAGGGCCTTCATGCATCCGGTCGAGCTGAAAGTGCGACGTCGCCGTGATCTCGTCCGGGTTCGACGCATCCGTCGTAAAGCTAAGGTGCAGCCCCTGCGGATTCGCGGGCCCGCAGCCAAAGCAGTAGTTTGCCCGTTCGTCGATCGTCGGCGTGGAGCCTGCCTGGTCCGCGATGAAACTGGGCGTGTGGCGGCTGTTGTCGGGCTTCGTCGTCATCTATCTCCCGATCTAACTCCCGGACAGTAGCATACTTGCGATCCAACTGAACAGCGTGTCACGCTCTCAACCCGGGAACACCCGAAACGGCAGATTCTCAACGTTGTCCTCCGCCAGAACCACAACCGAGTCCGGATTTGCGGGATTGTACCGCGCATGAACAGCCGGGCTCCCCTTCGCCACCGTCTGAGCCTCGCGCCGAACCATCGCCACGCTGCGAACATATCCGCCGAAGTACTCCCCGTTCAGGATAAAGTGGAATCCCGCTTCAATCTGGACCATCATCCCCGTCGGGCTGGCCTCCGGATCGGCATCCACAATCTCCCACCGGTTCACCTCGCCCGTAGCGACCGGCCACCCCTGCGCAGCGGCCAGCCTCTTCTCGCGCTCCCTGCGACGAAGCCACAAACGAATCGAGTCCGTGAAGAAGATCCCGCTCATTGGCTCAGATTCTAATCCTGTTTCAACCTATTTGGTCCCACGTTTTCCAATGGCCGCAGCAGTTCTAAACTAGACAGATGGCAGCAGAGTTCACCCACCTCCATCTCCACACCGACTATTCCCTCCTCGATGGAGCCTGCGACGTAGACAAACTCGCCGGGCACCTCAGCAAGATCGGCCAGACCGCCGCCGCCATGACCGATCACGGCAACATCTTCGGAGCCGTCCACTTCTTCGACGCCATGCAGAAGAAGGGCATCAAGCCCATCCTCGGCTGCGAGCTCTACGTCTGTAAGAACGAGGATCACCGCGCCCCCTTCAACGACGACAAGTACAACCACCTCCTCGTCCTCGCCGAAAACGAAGCCGGTTACCGCAATCTGGTCCGCCTCACCAGCGAGGCCGCCCTCCACGGCTTCTACCGCAAGCCGCGCGTCTCCAAAGCCTTCCTCGCCAAACACACCGAAGGCCTCATCGGCTTCTCCGGATGCCTCGCCGGCGAGGTCAACCAGCACCTCATGGCCGGCAGGTACGACGATGCCAGACGCACCGCCGGCGAATACGAAACCATCTTCGGCAAAGGCAATTACTTCCTTGAAATCCAGGACCACGGTCTCGAACCGGACAAGGCCGTCTGCGATCAGCTCTTCAAATTAGAGCGCGACCTGAACATCCCCCTCATCGCCACCAACGACAGCCACTATGTCGCCGCCGACGACTCCCGCGCTCACGAAATCCTGCTCTGCGTCCAGACCGCCGGCAGCATGAACGACCCCAAGCGCTTCAAGTTCGACACCCAGGAGTTCTACATCAAGTCCGCGGACGAGATGCTCCGCACCTTCTCCCAGAACCCGGAAGTCTGCACCCGCACCATGCAGTTCATCGACCGCTGCAACCTCAAGATGACCAAGGTCGACAATCCCTTCCCCGACTTCACCGTACCCGAAGGCGAGACCCTCGACACCTACTTCGAACAGGTCTGCCGCGAAGGTCTCCAGATGCGCCTCGACACCGCCGTCGCCCATCTCCGCGACCGCGGTCTGCTCAAAAAGACCATCCCCGACTACCACGCGCGCCTGGACCGCGAGCTGAACATCATCAAGCAGATGAAGTTCCCCGGCTACTTCATGATCGTCTGGGACTTCATCAAGTACGCCCGCGAACAAAACATCCCCGTAGGTCCGGGCCGTGGCTCCGCCGCCGGATCGCTCGTCGCCTACGTCATGCAGATTACCGACATCGACCCCCTCCAGAACGAGTTGCTCTTCGAGCGCTTCCTCAACCCCGAGCGCATCTCCATGCCCGATATCGACATCGACTTCTGCATGAACCGCCGCGGCGAGGTCATCGAGTACGTCAAGCGCAAGTACGGCTCCGACCAGGTCGCCCAGATCATCACCTTCAACACCATGGCCGCAAAGGCAGCCATCAAAGACGTAGGCAGAGCATTGGAGATGCCCTACGGCGAGGTCGACCGCATCGCCAAAATGATCCCCCCCACCATCGGGATCACCATCGACCAGGCCCTCAAAGACTCCCCCACCCTCTCCACCGCCTACGACTCCGACCCCCGCGTCAAGGAGGTCATCGACGCCGCGCTCCGCCTCGAAGGCCTGGTCCGCGGCGCCGGAGTCCACGCCGCCGGAGTCGTCATCGCCCCCAAACCCCTCACCGAACTCGTTCCCGTCACCCGCACCAAAGACGAGGCCATCGTCACCGCCTACGACATGAAGGCAGTCGAAAAGATGGGCCTGCTCAAGATGGACTTTCTCGGCCTGACTACCCTCACTGTCATCGACGACGCCCTCAAGCTCATCCAGCAGACGACCGGCACCACCGTCGACATGGCCCTGATCCCGCTCGACGACATCACCACCTACGAGCAGGTCTTCCACCGGGCATTAACGTCGGGAGTCTTTCAGTTTGAGTCCGGCGGAATGCGCGACGTCCTCCGCCGCTACAAACCCAACACCGTCGAAGACCTCACCGCCCTCAACGCCCTCTATCGCCCCGGCCCCATCCAGGGCGGCATGATCGACGAATTCATCGAGCGCAAATGGGGCCGCCGCGCCGTCGCCTACGAACTTCCTGAACTCGAACCGATCCTCTCCGAGACTCTCGGCGTCATGCTCTACCAGGAGCAGGTTATGCAGATCTCGAACCGCCTCGCTGGTTTCTCGCTGAGTCAGGCCGACATGCTGCGCCGCGCCATGGGCAAGAAAGATGCCGCCGAGATGGCCAAGCAGAAGATCAAATTCATGGAGGGCGCCGCCGAAAACAAACATCCCAAAGCAATCGCAGGCAATATCTTCGATCTGATGGCCAAGTTCGCCGAGTATGGCTTCAACAAGTCCCACTCCGCCGCCTACGCACTGCTCGCCTACCACACCGCCTGGCTCAAGACCCACTACCCCGTCGAATTCATGGCCGCGCTGCTCACCAGCGAAACCTCCAAACCCGAAAACGTAGTCAAGTACATCTCCGAGTGCCGCGAGATCAACATCCCCGTCGTTCCCCCCAACGTCAATGTCTCCGACGCGAACTTCACCCCGGTCGGTACTGAATCCGGTGCAGCGATCGGCTTCGGCCTCGCCGCCATCAAGAACGTAGGCCACAACGCCATCGAATCCATCATCTCCGCCCGCACTTTGTTGCGCGAAGAAGGCAAGCAGGGCTTCTCGAGTCTCTGGGATTTCTGCGAAAAGGTAGACCTCCGCCTCCTCAACAAGCGCGTCCTCGAATCCCTCATCAAGGCCGGCGCCATGGACACCTTCGGAGGCCGCGCCCAGGTCACCGCCGCCCTCGACAAAGCCATGGAGCGCGCCCAGAAGTCCCAGCGCGATTCAGCCTCCGGCCAGCATGGCCTCTTCGGCATCTTCGACTCAGACATCACCCCCGCCGCCTCCGCCAGGGAAGACCCCCTCCCCGCCGTAGCCGAGTGGGACGAGCACACCCGCCTCCAGAACGAAAAAGAGGTCCTCGGCTTCTTCGTCTCCGGTCACCCCATGGACAAGTACCGCGAAAAGCTCCGCAACCTCAAAGTCATCGACACCGCTACCGCCTGCGAGATGAAGCCCGAACCCCAGACCTTCCGCCGCGGCCGCGATTCCAACGCAGAAGCTCAGAATGAAATCCAGATCGCCGGCGTCATCACCGGCCTCAAGGTCGCCAAATCCAAACGTTCCGGCGAAATGTACGCCCAGGCCATCCTCGAAGACACCGTAGGCAAGATCGAACTCATCGCCTTCCCTCAGTCTTACGAAAAGCTCGCGGAAAAGCTCAAGATCGACGTCCCGGTAATCATCCGCGGCTCCCTTCGCGGCGAAGAGGACTCCGCCCCCAAACTCGCCGTCTCCAGCATCCAGGCCCTCGAAGACGTCAAGCTCAAGCTGCCCGAATCCCTCCGCATCAAAATTCCCCTCCACAACCCCGACGCCGCCCTCCTCGAAAAGCTCCACGCCGTCTTCCTTGGCGCACCCGGCAGGGGCAAGGTCCTGCTCGACCTTGAAGAGCCCGGCGAGTTCTGCGCCGTCCTCGAACCCCACAACCTCCTCGTCGCCGCCGACCGCCTCTTCATCGACAACATCGAAGAGCTTGTAGGCCGAGGCGGCGTTCGCGTCATGGACTAAGGCCTTCAACGCATCAAGCGAAGAACTCGACCGCGAATGAACGCGGATAACGAAGATCAAAACCAGCAGAAAGTCAGTTTTAGCCGCGGTTGTACAACCGATGAGATCCAGTCTTGATCCCGACCAACGGAAGGGCCTGTGCAGCCGAAGTAGTCAAGACCGGTATACAAGTCACGAAGTGACCGCCCCGCGCGTAGGGAGCCCGTCGGGCAAGGACAGCTTTGCGCTGTATACCCATCCAAATCCCCGCCTATGTCTTTGAATCGACGTGATCGCTACAAATTGGTGGTAAGTTTTTGTATGCCTCCTGAAGCCCCACTTCTCTCGCATCTCAATGGCATATGCCAGCAATGTTGAGCCCGCGCCAACTCGGCTTTTTCGTATGCATCCTTTACTTAGGCACCATTCCTAACCTTTTCCTGCAGGCGCAACCTAACCCCCGTCTCGCGTACAATGATTTCCCCGACGCACCCGCGCCCCAGTCGCCCATCCAGCAATCCGACGCCAGCATCAGTGGAACCATCGTCGACCCAAACGGCGCCATCGTGGTCGGCGCGCACATCCTCCTCACCGCCGGCTCTCAGACGCAACGCACCGCCACAACCGACGGTGCCGGAAGCTTCCGCATCGCCGCCCTCCCCGCCGGAAGCTTCACTCTGACCGTCACCTCAAAGGGATTCGCACCGTTCACAAAGCACGACCTCGTCATTGAACCCGGTGAATCCCACCAACTCCCCCCCATCGCTTTGCAGATCGCAACCGCGACCACCAGCATCGACGTTACCCTCACCCAGCACGACATTGCGGAAGAGCAGATCCATGCCGAAGAAAAGCAGCGCGTCATCGGAATCTTCCCCAATTTTTTTGTCTCCTACAACTGGAACGCCGCCCCCCTCACGTCCGGACAAAAGTTCAAACTCGCCTTCCGCAACGCAATCGATCCCGTCGCCTTTCTCGGCGCAGGCTTCGCCGGAGCCATCGAGCAGGCCGCAGATGCCTACAGTGGTTACGGTCAGGGTGCGGCCGGCTACGGCAAACGCGTCGGCGCCTCCTACACCGACGCCTTCAGCGGCACCATGCTCGGCGGCGCCGTCTTCCCCGCGCTCCTCCACCAGGACCCCCGCTACTTCTATAAAGGCACCGGAACCACGCGCTCCCGCATCTTCTACGCCATCTCTACCGTCGTCATCTGCAAAGGCGACAACGGCCGTTGGCAGCCCAACTATTCCAACGTCCTCGGCAGCCTCGCCGGCGCGGGCATCTCCAACCTCTACTACCCGGAGACCGATCGCCACGGTGCGGAACTCACCATCCGCAACGCCCTCATCGGCACCGCCTCCGGAGCCATCAGCGCGCTCTTCCAGGAGTTTCTCCTCAAGAAAATCTCCAAAGGCGTCCCACCTTCCTCACCGCCGCAGCCCGCGCAGGTCCAACCCAACCCCCATCCCGCGCCCTAGCCCCAACAGGAAGGCGTACCACCGATACAGCCGATCACACCGATAAGACCGTCCAAAGCCAACAACGATTGATATCGAAAGACGCGGTCGCTGGCCTTTATCGGGTTAGGTACTTATCCGTTCTTAATATTGATCCGTTCAGATCCGCGCAAATCCTCGATCGGTTTTATGTCCTTAAATCGGTATCATCGGTGTAAATCGGTGGTAAGCCTTCCATCGCGGTCGACCGCACTTCGTTACAATGACGACAATGCCCGAACAGGAAACATCCAGAGCGCAACCCGCATCCGCACCCGTTCCCGTTCCCGAAGCCTGGATCAAAACGGAGCTCGCCCGGCACCCCCAGCGTCCCTATCCGATGGACTTCATCGCAGCCCTCTTCACCGACTTCAGCGAGATCCACGGCGACCGCAGCTTCGGCGACGACGCCGCGATGTCCTGCGGCATGGCCCGCTTCCACGGCGACCCCGTCCTGGTCGTCGGCAATCTCAAAGGTCGAACGTTGAAGGAGAGGGTAGCCCGCAAATTCGGCAGCCCCGATCCCGAAGGCTACCGCAAGGCCCTCCGCGCCATGCGAATCGCCGAAAAATTCAGCCGCCCCGTCTTCACCTTCATTGATCTCGCGGGA
The DNA here is from genome assembly GCA_965277265.1 of Edaphobacter sp. Classification (GTDB taxonomy): domain Bacteria; phylum Acidobacteriota; class Terriglobia; order Terriglobales; family Acidobacteriaceae; genus Edaphobacter. Next base: position 1,401,267 of record CBDICF010000003.1, on the reverse strand, counting down.
GCCAACCCCGGCATCGGCGCTGAAGAGCGCGGCCAGGGCGAAGCCATCGCCCGCAACCTCCTCGAAATGTCTCGCCTCCGTGTCCCCACCATCGCCACGATTACCGGCGAAGGCGGCTCGGGAGGAGCCTTGGCCCTGGCCGTAGCCGACCGTGTCCTCATGCTCGAAAACGCCATCTACTCCGTCATCTCACCCGAGGGCTGCGCCTCCATCATGTGGAAGGACGCCGGAAAAAAGCAGCAGGCGGCCGCCGCCCTCAAATACACCGCTGTCGATGTCAAACGGATGGGCTGTGTCGACGATGTTCTGCCCGAACCCGACGGCGGAACGCAGAACGATCCCACCGCTGCCATGGCCCTCGTCGATGACAGGCTCCAGTTCCACTTCGCCGCGCTCCGTGCCCTGCCGCTCGATCAACTGCTGGAGCAGCGCTACCGGAAGTTCCGCAACATCGCCCAGTTCTACACCGCCACCACCTAGCGTCGCCGGTTTGCTGCGCTTGCCGTTTGCGCTCTCTCAGCCCATTCGAAACGAGCGTAAGTCTACGCGATTCGGTATGCGGGCTTGCCGTAGCGGGGGCGGGCGCATACACTTAAAGGTGGAAGATACAAGGAGATTTGCCAATGTCGACTGCGACCGTAACGCCTGCTATTACACCTGAAGTTGTCGTGGGAGCGCCTGCTTCGACTACGCCTGTGACGCTGACTCCGGCCGCGATCGTGAAGGTCCGGGAGATCATGGCGACGCAGAATCCGGTTCCTGCCGGGCTGAGGATTGGCGTGGTTGGGGGAGGATGCTCGGGCTTTCAATACTCCATGTCGTTCGAGAACCAGAGCGGCATGATGGATAAGGTCTATAAGTTCGAGGATCTAAAGGTATTTGTGGACGCGACCTCGGCGATGTACCTGCAGAACTGCACGGTGGACTATGTGGAGACCCTGGAGGCTGCCGGGTTCAAGTTCGAGAACGCCGCAGTGAAGAGCACGTGCGGCTGCGGGTCTTCGTTCAGCGTCTAGTCTCACCTGTTTTCTCAAAAAAACCTCGGAGGGTTCTCGGAGGTTTTTTGCGTCTTTGCTGATGTTTTTGAGGGGTGTTTTGGAAAACGTGTGTTCCGGGCGTGGTTTTTTTTGTGCATGTTGTGGTCATTTGCGTGGTGGAGCTGGGCAAATGACTTGCTTATCGGTGCGGCGGAAGATGCGCCACATTTTTACGATTTATTTTTGAAATTCCGGATTAGCGGCGGGTGGGCACGTTGAGGGTCGCGGGATAGTCGGTTGTCCGTTGCGGGCCGGCCAGCCTTCGCGCTGGGTGGCGCGGTTGCCGTCGGTGGACTCGGTCTGGTCGTGGAAGAGAATCTGGCGGGTTGGGAAGGGCAGATCGATGCCGTGGTCGGTCAGGGTGTTCTTGAGGACGGTGAGGGCTGCGTCCATGCTGAGGAAGGTGTCGAGCTGGCGGGGTGGATTGATCCACCAGCGGGCACGAAGATTGATGCTGTAGTCGCCGATGGCGGTGACGAGGACCTCGGGCGCGGGTTCCTTGCAGACGGAGTCGAGTCCGCTGAGAGCGTCGAGGATGAGTTTGCGGGCGGTGTCGATGTCATCCCCGTAGCCGATGCCGATATCGGACTGGAGGCGGCGCTTCTCGAAGGCGGTGTTGACCGTGACGGCCATGGTGAACAGGGTGCTGTTGGGGATGACGATGCGGCGGCCATCGTAGGTGCGGAGGAAGGTGGCGCGGGTTTCGATCTGCTCGACGGTGCCTTCCATGTTGTCGACGATGATCTGGTCGTCGATCTGGAAGGGCTGGGTAAGCAGGAGGATGATGCCGGCGAGGAAGTTCTGGAAGATGTCCCGGAAGGCAAAGCCGATGGCGACCGAACCGATGCCGAGGATCTGAATGAGTTGGGCGGGTTTGAAGGAGGGGACCGCGACCATGAGGCCGACGAGTACGCCGAGCAGGAGGAGCGCGCCTTCGGCCAGGCGGCCGAGCACAAGCGCGACGCTGTGATGCGGACTCCGGGTCTGGGTGAAGCGCATGATGAGCCGGCGCGTGCTTTTGGAGGCGAAGTAGAAGATGGCAAAGACGAGCAGGCCGACCGCGATGTAGGGCAGGGTGCGGAGGGTGGTAGCGAGCATGGATCGGAAGGAGTCGTAGGCAAGGGCGAGGGGCTGATTCAAAGAGGGCTCCTGCAGGCACGGTCGGCGCCGGGCGGCAGGAGTTTAGATGCGAATAGACGGCCGGGAACCCGGCTAGGCTGTGGGGAAGACGTCGGAAAGGGCTAGACGGATGGGGGTTTCAGGAATGGTCAGTTCCGGCACGGTGATCTTATGGAAGCCGTTGGCATCGCACAGGTAAGCCTCGCGGGAGCCGGGATCGAAGGCCCAGATATGCTGGACGCCGAGAGTGAGATAGTCAACGACCTTTTCGTTGAGGCGCTTGAAGGTGTCTTCCGGAGAGATAACCTCGATGCAGAGGAGCGGAGCCTCGCGGACGATGCGGTCTACGGCATGGCCGGCGCGAAGGACCATGATGTCGGGGATGCGGAAGCTGGAGAGAGAGACCTGGAGGCGCAGTTCGGGTAGAGGTTCGATGTTCCACTCGGCGGCGTTCACAGTCAGGAGGAAGAGAATCTTCGCTTGTACTCTGGCATGATCCAGTTCGCCCACGTTGCGCTCCTGTAGATGGCCATCTACGTAGTCGCAGTCGGGATGGTAGGTGGTGCTGAGGTATTCGCGGAGGGTGACGGCTTCGCCGTTGTGGCAGCCTTCGGCGTTCTGCAGCGCGGGTTTGGTGAACTGCTCCTGAGCGCGAAAGGTGGAGGCGGTGGCCATGGGTCTAGTATGCTCCGGAGGTAGGCGGGATGGCCAGCTAAAGAGGGTTCGGAACGTCCAAGTGGAATACGGTTCGGATGGAATGGAGTTGACGGTGTATGGCTGAGTTTGTGATCAAGCTGGCGGATGAGCGGGGCCGGGTGCAGGAGCAGAGCCACGCCGCGGCTACGGCGGAGGAGCTGCGGGCGAGGTTTACGCAGGCGGGGTACTACGTCTACTCGGTGAAGGCGCGGAACGTGCTGGGCGGGTCGGGGAAGAAGAAGGTGAAGCTGGAGACCTTCCTGATCTTCAACCAGCAGTTTTTGACGCTGATCAAAGCAGGGCTGCCGATTCTGGGTTCGCTGGAGCTGCTGGGGCGGAGGCAGAAGCTCCCGAACTTCAGGGCGCAACTGGAGGATGTGGCGGCGCGGGTGCGAACGGGGGAGTCGTTTTCGCAGGCGTTCGAGGCGCAGGGCGGCTTTCCGATTGTGTATACGACAACGCTGCTGGCGGGCGAGCGGTCGGGAAATCTGGAAGAGGTGCTGCAGCGGTTTCTGGACTTTCAGCGGGTGTCGCTGACGTTTCGCAAGAAGCTGAAGGCGAGCCTGATCTATCCGGCGCTGCTGATCGTGATGGTGATCGGGCTGTTCATCTTTCTGATCACGTTTGTGGTGCCGCGATTTGCGGGATTGTATGAGCAACTGGGGACGAAGCTGCCCGCGTTGACGGTGTTTCTGCTGCAGCTCGGGCGGGATGCGCAGAGCTACGGGATCTACGTCGCCGTGGTCGTGGCTGCGGTGGGGTATCTGATCTTCCGCTGGGCCAAGACGGAGGCGGGGGGCACGGCGATCGACAGGATTCGGATCGGGCTGCCGATCTTTGGCAATGTCTGGTTGAAGTACCAGGTGGGGTTGTTTTCAAGAACCCTCTCGACGCTGCTTACCGGCGGGCTGCCGCTGGTTCCATCGCTCGAAACGGCGGCGCGGTCGATCGATTCCAAGCAGATCAGCCTGGCGGTGTACCGGTCGGTGGAGACGGTGCGGGAGGGTAAGGGGCTGTCCGATAGCCTGCAGGCGACGAAGGTGTTTCCGGAGCTGGCGATCGAGATGATCGAGGTGGGTGAGTCGACGGGCGCGCTGCCGCAGATGCTGAACTCCGTGGCGGAGTTTTTTGAAGAGGATGTGCAGACGAATCTGACGGCGGCAATGAGCTTGATCGAGCCGGCGATCCTGATCGTAATGGGCGTGGTGGTGGTGACGATTTTGATTGCGCTGTATCTGCCGATCTTCAGCTTGAGCGCGGGGGCTTCGGGGCCTCGGTAGGGTGCCGCGGCGATTGAGAAGAGGCGTAACGGTGATCAGAAGGATAAAGGCGGATAAGAGCTGCTACGGGCGGTAAACATGTTGGAGGAAAGCTCGCCGAGAAGATGATGAAGAGAATTTGATTGAAGATCGGACGATGATATGTGTACGACGAGGTTTGCCGCTACTGCATCTACTATTGCCCCACGTAACGGTCGGACCGTTTGTACTGGAACTGCTTACGTTATGGCTGGCAATCCGGCGAATGTAGGACATCAGGGTTTTCCGGGTGTAACCGTTACGCCTGGCTCTGCAGCAGTTATACCGTTTCAATTCACAGGAGCGCAGACGGGTGGTCCAGATATGCGATTTATAGGAGCAACCGCTTTTGGTACGGTGACGAGCTCTAACGGGCGAATCACGGAATCATTCAACAGACTTACACAAGCTGTTGGGGCGAGCTTTGGTTCGGCTGCTCAAGTTCAGGCCATGATTATGGCGCGCGACCCAGGCGCGTTAGTCCTTGAGCTTGTGAACGGTAGAGGTCTCGGACCCAATGCAAGTGTGACCATAAATGTTCCAACCACGAAGTATGGTTGTCCCGCAGGTACACATTAACAGACAGCATCTGGAGATTTGTTTATGTATATTGTTTCCTTGTTCATTTTAATGCTGTTGGCTGTGCAGCAGGGTGGAGAGCAGTCAAATGGCGCAGCCACGCCTCATGTCATGCCAAGCTTGTGTAATTTTGCGAAGATAAACCGCAAGGGACCTCAAAGCAAAGTGTCTGTGCGGTCGGGTCCAGGGTCGAAGTTTTCTCAAATCGATACGCTTCATGATGGCGCCGTTGTGTATACCTGTGACGAGGGTCGGGGCTGGTACAAGGTTTCTTATGGGGACGCGAATAGTCCTTGTGGAATCGCCTCGCCCGATGGGCTTGACATGCATAAGACGACTGGCTGCAAGTCTGGATGGGTGAAACGCGAGTGGATAGAGGTCCTTTCCGGCTGATGCGCTCGTGTCGGCTGGTACTTGCCCCAAATAAAACGCAGGGCCATCAAGATCGTGGGCAGATATTGAAAACATCAGCGTTAAATGTAGGACTAGATGCTGCTGGTACAGCGTTGGTCGAGCGCAACTCTGCACGAAAGCGGGTCACGAGATTGCTCCGACAATGAGTAGATTCAGGAGTCGCCTTTGCCAGTGTTCTTTTTCAGCGCGATCAAGCGAGTCTCTGAACAGCCGCTGCCTTGCAAGCCGGGAGCGCGGGGATTGGTATACTTAAGGGCTACCGCATTCGACCCGAGTGAGTCTGCGGTATGGGTATGGGGCAGGGCGAGAGGCTCGGTGAGCGGCTCTGCAGAACAGGCTTTCGATGAGCAACATTCTAGAGACAATTAATTCTCCCGCGGATATTAAGAAGCTCTCCATTCCCGAGCTGACGCAACTGGCGGAGGAGATTCGGGCTAGGCTGATTATCGGAGTTTCGAAGACGGGAGGCCATATTGGGCCGAATCTGGGCGTTGTCGAGCTGACGCTGGCCATGCACTACGTCTTCGATACGCCAAAGGACAGCTTTGTCTTCGATGTGAGCCATCAGGCGTATGTTCACAAGCTGCTGACGGGGCGCGAGAAGCTGTTTCATACGATCCGGCAACCCGGCGGGCTGAACGGTTTTATGCTGCGCACCGAAAGCGAACATGACAGCTATGGCGCGGGCCATGCCGGAACGGCGCTGAGCGCTGCGCTAGGAATGGCGGTGGGCCGCGATATGGCGGGCGGGACCGAGCATATCGTCGCGCTGGCGGGGGACGCCGCGTTTACCAACGGAATCTCTTTTGAGGCGATGAACAATATCGCCGCACAGACGAAGCGGCTGATCATCGTGCTGAACGATAACGCGTGGTCGATCGATAAGAATGTCGGGGCGATTGCGGAGTACTTCCACAAGATTGTGACCAATCCCACCATTTCGAGTCTGCACGACCGGGCGGCGGGGCTGCTGGAACGGTTTGGAGGAAAGACGGTGCGGCACGTCGCCCGAAAGGCGGAAGAGGCCGCCAAGGGGCTGATTGGGCCGGGCATGCTGTTCGAGGAGTTTGGGCTGAGCTACTTCGGGCCGCTCGATGGACATAATCTGCCGCTGCTGATCGAGACGTTCAAGTTTCTGAAGGTGCAGAACAAGCCGGTCGTGCTGCATGCGATCACCCAGAAGGGACGCGGGTTCCAGCCGGCGATCGAAAAGCAGAAGAAGTTTCACGGGCTGGGGCCGTATGATGCGCAGACGGGTGAGACGAAGTCTGCCGGGCAGAAGACGTACTCGGAGATCTTTGCCGAGACGCTGACCAGACTCGCGGACAGCAACGACAAGGTGGTCGCGATCACGGCGGCGATGCCGAATGGGACTGCGCTCGATCTGTTCCGGCCGCACCATCCAAAGCGCTACTTCGATGTGGGGATCGCGGAGGAACATGCCGTGATATTCGCCGCTGGAATGGCTACGAAAGGGTTCAAGCCGTTCTGCGCGATCTACTCGACGTTTTTGCAGCGTGCCTTCGACCAGATCGTGCATGATGTGTGTCTGCAGAATCTGCCTGTGGTGTTCTGCATGGATAGGGGCGGCCTGAGCGGAGACGACGGCCCGACCCATCATGGGCTGTTCGACATCAGCTATCTGCGAAGCGTGCCGAACCTGATCCACATGGTCCCGAAGGATGAGGACGAGTTGGCCGACATGATGTACACGGCGATGCTGCATGACGGGCCGAGTGCGATCCGCTATCCGCGCGGGACGGGACCTGGGGCGACGGTGAAGGACCAGCCGGTGGCGCTCGAGATCGGTAAGGCCGAGTTGATTCAGGATGGAGTCGACGTCGCGATCTATGGTTTAGGGGCAATGCTGCCGGAGGCGGTCAGGCTGGCGGAGATGCTTCGGCTGGAAGGGTTTTCGGCGGCGGTAATCAATCCGCGTTTCGCCAAGCCGATCGACCGGGAGTCGGTCGCTGAGTTCGGCGGCCGGTGCGGGCTGATCGTGACGCTTGAGGACCATGTGCTTGCCGGGGGCTTCGGTTCGGCGGTGATGGAGACCCTGAACGAGCTTTCGCTCCAGGTGCCGGTCGTGCGGGTAGGCTGGCCGGACGCGTTCATCGAGCACGGCAAGGTCGAGTCGCTGCGGGAGAAGTACGGATTGACGGCCGAAGCTGCGCTGGAGAGAGCGAAGCCGTACCTGAGCAGGATGATGGAACAGGTACTGGCGAAGCACTAAACTTGGCGGCTTTCTACGCGGACGCGGAGGGCTGCATGAGGGCGAGCAGTTCCCGGGTGCGCTTGTGGCGGTAGTCGAAGGTGCTGCGTAGCTGGTGCGTGATGAAGAGGGAATTCGCAACCTCCCCCAGTCTGCCGAAGGGCGGCTCGTACTCCACCTGATCGCGTAGCAGCGTGCCTGGGGTGGGCTGACCGGATTCGCCGGTGCGGGGCTCGGCGTGAACGCTGTGGCAGTGATGCCAGTAGGCGAATGGGCCTCGAAGCTGGAGATCGCAGAAATGGTCGTTCCACACAAACTCGGAGATCTCCGCCTTCCACGGTATACGGACGGGGGAGAAGGGAACGGGTCGGAAGCTGAGGGTGATGCGTGTACCCGCGCCGGCGGCGATGGTCTTGTCCTGCGACGGATTTGCGGAAGAGGGAGCGGGTGGGGGAGGAGCAAAGGCGGCTTCTTCGATGCGGGCCTTCTGCCAGGCGGGCATCAGGCGGGGAAGGTTCTCGGGATTGGCGAAGAAAGCGAAGACGAGTTCGACGGGGTAGGGAAGCCACTGTTCGGAGTGATAGGTGTGGCGCATGGATGAGTTATATCGCAAAAAAGAGGGAAGATCGTGGCGTAGTCTTCAGCCCGTGAAAAGCGGTGTTTCTATGACCACGTCTACCATGCTCGCGTCCACGACGTGTCCATAAAAACACCACGTTTGCGAACCGCGAATTGCAAAAAACGCCTGTAAAACGCTACCTTCACCACAGAAAAAAAAGGCGCCCCCGAAGAGGCGCCCGAGGAGATTCTTTAGAGACGAGTTAGTTGGGCATTAGGACGGTGTCGATGACATCGATGATGCCGTTCGACTGGTATACGTCCGCTGTGGTGATAGTGGCCATGCCGCCCTTTGCATCGGTGAGCATGATCTTGCCGTCCGACATGGTCGCCGTAAGGTCTTCGCCCTGAACGGTTTTCAGGATGGCCTTACCGCCGCCCTTCTTGATCATCTTCTCCATCTGCTTGGAGGTGATGCGGCCTGGAACGACGTGATAAGTAAGGATCTTGACCAGCGTGTCCTTGTTCTCGGGCTTGACGAGGTTATCGACCGTGCCGGCAGGCAGCTTGTTGAAGGCATCGTCAGTAGGCGCGAAGACGGTGAAGGGACCGGCGCTGTTGAGAGTGTCGACCAGTCCGGCTGCCTTGACGGCGGCTACGAGCGTCTTGTGGATTGGCGAGTTGACTGCATTCTCGACAATGGTTTTGTTGGCATACATGGCAGCGCCACCGACGTCGGGGTCCTTCTGGGCCTGGGCGGAGAGAGAGGTGATGGCTAGAGCGGCGACAGCCAAGGCAGCGAGGAAAGTCTTCTTCATTGTCGTTATCCTTATCGTTCTGGTTTCTGAAAGCTCGTCCCTACGTTCAGGGCACTCAATAGCATCTACGACTTATCGACCGGAGTGGATTGCCCGGCAACGCTTCGATGTGTGCCATCCACAAAATCGAAGGATGTTTTGGTCGCATGGTGTGGAAGCAGGATGGAGCGCGAGTGGACCCGACATGGTGCATGCGTTGACATTTGCAGCCGCTCCCCGTCAACTGAAGGTCGGACTTCATGCAGATTAAAACTTTGGGCGGGCAGGAATCGATGGAGGTGGGGCAGAAGGTTTCCAGGCGAGGGCACGATCGCGGACTCTTGCTGATCGGACTTTTCAAGCTGGGCAAATCGATCCTGTTTTTCTGCCTTGGGTTCGGAGCGATCCACCTGCTGCATAAAGATCTCGGCGATGAGGTGATGCGGCTGGCGACGGCTCTGAAGTTCGATCCTGAAAGCCGGTTTGTTGCCTTATTGCTGAACAAAGTAGATTTGATCGACGCACACCGGCTGAGAGAGATCAGCCTGGCGACCTTCGGCTACTCTGCACTTGCCTTAACCGAGGGCGCGGGGCTGCTATTGGAGAAGGTATGGGCCGAGTACCTGACTCTGGTCCTGACGATCTCATTTCTCCCTTGGGAGCTTTATGAGCTTGTCCGGCGTCCTGACTGGTTCCGCGTGAGTCTGCTGCTGATCAATATCGCGGTGCTGATCTATCTTGTCTGGCTGCTGAGGCGCAAAAGGCTGCTGGGCGGCGCCGGCGTCTAGTTTTCACCTTTTATTCGCTTATCAGATGGTTCTGGGACTCGCAAGTAGCGGGGCTGCAATGAACCGTCTGGATTAACACTAGATGTTGTACTACGGAGAAACTCCCACACTAGTGGCCCGGTTTTCCACAATCTAAATTGGGAATTGCAGAGATTTGCACAAAAAACCGCTTTACATGGTTCGACCGCTCGGCGACGATGGTGGAGCGAAGTAGAACATTTTGGAGTTTTGTGGGTACTAACAATGCCTCCGGTGACAAAATTCTACTCGCAGACGACGTTTCCGGCGGGATCTGAGACGGCAAGGGTATCGAGGTAGGTATGTTTCGGGGAAATCACCCAACACGCGTGGATGAGAAAGGCCGGCTGAAGCTGCCGGCCGAGTTCAAGCGCCGTGTGGATGAGCTTTACGGGCCCCAGTTCTACATCACCAGCATGGATGGGAAGCGGGCGCAGGTTTACCCGCTGAAAGAGTGGGAGCAGGTTGAAGCGTCGCTGGCAAGGATGTCCCCGATGGACCCGGTGCGGAAGAAGTTTCTAGATGTCACGAACTTTTACGGGCAGATGGCCGAGATGGATGCCCAGGGACGGGTATTGATTCCGCAGAAGCTGCGGGAGCTGGCGAAGGTGACGGGAGAGGTGAATGTTCTCGGTTCGCAGACGCTTCTGGAGGTTGTCAACGCCGAGCTGTTCGATGCCGAGATGAAGAAGGCGAGCGGGGCGGTAGAGCTTACAGATGCCGATCTGAAGGCGTTTGCAGAGAAGACGAAGGTTGTTGCTTAGGGTTTTGAAATTGGCCCCCAGGGGCAGCACAGAGGCGGTGAGATGAAACGTTCGCACCATGTGCCGGTTCTTTTAGAAGAAGCGTTGGAGTATCTGAATGTGCGGCCGGGCGGAGTAATTGTGGATGCGACGCTGGGACTGGCGGGACACTCTTCCGAAATTGCAAAGAGGATGGGCGGCCGGGGCAGGTTGATAGGCTTTGACCGCGATCCGGAGGCGATGGAAGGGGCTAGGGCGAGGCTTGAAGAGGTTCGGGAAGAGCTTGGCCTAGCTGGGATGGAGATGCCGGAGGTGGTTTTTGAGCCGAGGGCTTTCTCGGAGGCGGCAAGTGTGATCGAGCCGGGAAGCCTGGATGGCCTGCTCGCCGACTTCGGTGTCAGCAGTATGCAGTTGGATGAGGCGCACAGAGGATTCAGTTTTCGGACCGATGGACCGTTGGATATGCGGATGGACACGCGCAGCGGGGAGACGGCCGGGCAAGTGGTAAATCAGGAAGACGAAAATGAACTCGCCGACCTGATTTACGAATTCGGAGAGGAAAGGAGGTCGCGGAGAATCGCCAGAGCCATTGTGAGGGCCCGGCCGATTACGACAACAGCGGAGTTAGCGCAGATCGTATCGGCCGCGGCCCCTTCAATGAAAGGAGACAAGATTCATCCGGCAACACGGACCTTTCAGGCGCTTCGGATTCGAGTGAATAACGAGTTGGGCGAGATTCAATCGCTGCTGAAGAGCGCGGAATCTCTGCTGAAGCCGGGAGGAAGGCTGGTCTTGATCAGCTTCCATTCTCTCGAGGACAGGCTGGTAAAAGATGCGTTCCGTGAAGCCGGCCGGAATAAGGTGTTCGAGGTGCTGACGAAGAAGCCGGTTGTGGCCGGAGAGCAGGAAGAGATGCGGAATCCAAGGTCGCGAAGTGCAAAGATGCGGGCTGCGGAAAAAATTTAGGTACAAGATTCTCTTTGCACGAAGATTGGTGCAATTGTAAGAGATGACAAGTGATCGGGCCGGGGTTGTCCCACCTTCTTTCAGGCGAAAGACAACTCTGTACGAAAAAGTCCCTTCCTCCCATAGCGATCCCGGCCCGGTTCGTACGTTGCGAGGAGAGTGGCACACGATTCAGCCCGGAGCGGAACCCGGGAAACGGAAAGAGTAACGGAAAAGTAAGAGGTGCGCGATGGCAGCTTCGGCGATGGCGGGACAACAGATGGGACTGATGGGCGCGCGACGGCAGCAGACGCTGGGCCGCGGCGAGTCGATGGCAGAGCGGAATCGCGAACTGTTTGAAGCGCAGCGGCGCTCACGGCGCGGACCGACGCCTGAGGTCTTCTTTACCAAGCACATAGATAACAGCAGAATCGTGAAGGCGGATGATCCTGAGCGGCGTCGCGAGATGCGCACCTTCACGGCCGTGATGAGCGTGCTGTTTGTGTTGGTGATGGTCTATGTCTGGCAGCATTTTTCAGCCATCGAGATTGGTTACCATGTCGAGGCGCAGAAGCAGCAGGTGGAGCAGTTGCGCGAGGACAACCGGCAGCTTCGATTGTCGGAGGCGCAACTGACCGATCCGGGCCGGATTGACAAGATTGCGAAACAGCTTGGTCTGGATGCGCCTCAGCCGGGACAGGTGGTTCGGCCGGATGGAAGTGACCCGAATGCGCCGGTGCTGGCCCAGGCGAGTATGCCTCGGCTGCAAGTTGCGCGATAGGTTTTTCTTCCCCGGACCGGGGTGCGCTTTTCTTCTATCGGGCGGTTCGGCAGGTTCGTGCGGCAAGATTTTTTTAGGTGAGAGATGAAGAAGGCGCCACGGCAGACGTTGACCGCTCCAATACGGAGGATCCGTTTTGCTTACGTGGCGCTTGTATTTTGTGCATGGACGGTGATTATCGCTCTGCGGCTCAGTTGGCTGCAGGTGGTGCGGCACTCCGATTTTGTTCATAGGGCCGCGATGCAGCAGCAGCGGACATTCGAGGTAGCTCCCCGGCGCGGCGTCTTGTATGACCGCAATCTGCGGGAGCTTGCAGTTACAGTGCAGGTGGACAGCGTGTATGCCGTGCCGTCGGAGCTTGGCGATAACAGGGCCAGCGCGGCAGAGATTCTGGCGGAGATCGTTCACTCCGATCCGAAGGACAACTTTACGTCGAAGCAGCAGATGCTGGCGCGCTTCAACGCATCGCATGGATTTGCGTGGGTGGCGCGGCGGGTGGACGCAGCGACGGCGGACCGGGTACGCGAGCTGAACCTGAAGGGCGTGTACTTTCAGAAGGAGTTCAAACGCTTTTATCCGAATAACGATCTGGCCGCGCAGGTGCTGGGGTATGTAGGAACCGACGACATAGGATTGGGCGGGTTGGAGCGCCAGTTCGACGACGATATGCATGGCGAGCCGGGGCACATGTTGACGGCGCTCGATGCCAGGCGGCACGTGCTGGGGAGTGAAGAGAGCCAGCCGCAGCCGGGCGAGAATCTTGTGCTGTCGATCGACGCAAATATTCAATACATGGCGGAACGGGCCCTGGATGCGCAGATGGAGAAGGTAAAGGCGCTGCATGGAACGGTTGTCGTGCAGGATCCCCACACGGGCCAGGTGCTGGCGCTCGCGATCTCTCCGCGATTCAACCCGAACGATTCGCGACACATGAATGCGGGAGCGTTGACCAACCTTGCCGTGAGTGACGTGTATGAGCCCGGGTCTACGTTCAAACTGGTGACTTATTCCGCAGCGCTGGATGCTGCCGGTGTTCAGCCGACGGACATCGTGGATTGCCAGGGCGGTTCCATGACAATGTATGGCCGCACACTGCACGACGACAGGAGCGACCACTTTGGAAGGGTGACGGTGCAGTATGCGCTGGAGCACTCGAGCGACGTAGGTGCGGCGAAGATGGCGCTGAAGCTGGGCAATCAGAAGTTCTATGACTATATGCGGGCGTTCGGCTTTGGTGAGCGGTCGGGGATCGAACTGCCGAGCGAAACGCGCGGTCTGCTGCGTAGTCCGAAACGATGGGGTGCAACCAGCATATTGTCGATGGCGATCGGGCAGGAGGTGGGCGTGACGCCGGTGCAACTGGTGACGATGGTTTCGGCGATTGCCAATGGCGGCGTCTATATGCCGCCGCATGTGCTGCTGCAATCGACCGATGAGATGAAGGGCGATGCCCGGCTGCAGCCTGCCGCGTTCCGGCCTTCGAACCAATTGCCGGCGACGTTGCCGGATGGTGCGCACAGGGTGATTACGGAGATGACCTCTGCGAAGATGCGGATGATGATGCAGGGTATTGTGGTCGAAGGAACGGGGCGGCAGGCGGCTTTGAATGGATACAGCTCCGGCGGCAAGACGGGCACGGCACAGAAGATCGATCCGGAGACACACACCTACTCCCATACGAAGCTGGTGGCGAGCTTCGCGGGATTTGCGCCGGTGAGCAATCCGGCAATCTCGGTTGCCGTTGTGATCGACACGCCGACGGCCGGCAGCGAAGTGCAGCACTATGGCGGTGCGGCGAGCGCGCCTGTATTTGCGGAGGTCGCGCAAGAGGTGCTGGAGTACCTGGGGGTGCCGCATGATCAACCGCTGAGGACGAAGAAGGAGATGCTGGTGGCTGCGCGGCAGGAGGTGTTCGATGATGCTCCTTCCGAGAGCGCGGCGGATTTGACCGCGATGTTCGATGATGTGAATAGCCTGCCGGCAGACGATCCGCTGCATGCACAGGTGAGTGTTGCGGCGGCACACGCACAGACTGCGCAGGACGCACAACCTGTTCCGGTCGCGCCGAAGCGTACGGCAAGCGAGAAGGCGCTTCTGAACCTGTTGCCTGCGAAGGTCGTGGCGGCGTTCCAGTCGAATGGAGGGACTAGTTCGAGGATGCCGGATGACGGCGATAGGTCTGCACGATTGCCTGTTCCCGCAGTTGCGGCGTCTGGTGCGCCGATGCTGCCGCAGAAGGAGAGAGGCGCCGTGGTGGTGGATGCGAGCCTGCGGGTTCCTGTGCCTTCGTTTGAAGGCTCGGGGCTGCGAACGGTGGTGGAACGGGCCGATGCAGCGGGGTTACGGGTGCAGCCACTGGGGAGCGGGCTGGCTCGAGAGCAGGTGCCGGCGGCAGGAACGATGGTTCCGGCAGGGACCGAGGTGGTGGTACGGTTTACCCGGTAGAGGCCGGAAGTCTCGGATCTTCGTTAGCATGACACTTACATGGATGTGAATACTTTATTTGCGGGTGTGGCGTCGGTCGAGTGCGCCCGTGGTTCCGGCGGTTCGGCTGAGGTTGCAGGCGTTCAGTACGACTCGCGTCGGGTCGGTCGAGGGGACGTGTTTGTCGCAATGCGGGGCGAGGCGACGGATGGAAGCCTCTACATAGACGCGGCGGTTGCGCGTGGGGCCGCGGGCGTGGTGACGGATTCGCACGAGGCATTGGTGCGGTTGCGCCGGGAGCATCCTGATGTTCCTGCTGTCTTGGTGGAGCATGGCCGAAGGGCGCTGGCGGAGCTCAGTTCGGCATGGATGGGGCACCCGGAGCGGCGGTTGGCGTTGAGTGCAGTGACGGGAACGAACGGGAAGACAACTACCGCGTTCCTGTTGGAGGCCATGCTGCGCAGCGTGGGGAGGACGTGCGTTCTGATTGGCACGATCGAGACGCATGTGGGGAGCGAGGTGCGGCAGTCCGCGCATACGACGCCGGAGTCCCGCGATGTATTGGAGACGTTCTCGGACGGCTTTGAGGTGGGTGCGACCGAGGCGGTGATGGAGATGTCGAGCCATGCGCTGGAGCAGGAGCGGGTGTGGGGCATGCCGGTCGATGTGGCGATATTTACGAATTTGACCCAGGACCATCTCGATTATCACGGGACGATGGAACGGTATCTGGCGGCTAAGGCGAGACTGTTCGCGGGAGTGGGAACGCCGCCGCCGCGCGTGGCTGTGGTGAACGCGGATGATGCGGCCGGGGCGCGGATCGTGGTTGGTGCGGAGGGATCGCAGTTGATCCGGTACGGATTGAAGGGCAACGGGGATTTCCGCGCGGAGGAGGTACGGATGCAGGCTGGAGAGACGCGGTTTCGCATGGCGACTCCGGCGGGTGTGGTGGATATGCAGTCTCCACTGACAGGACGGGTGAATGTCTATAACCTGCTGGCGGCGAGTGCGACGGCGTGGGCCCGGGGATTGACGCTGGAGCAGATTGCGGCGGGGGCGAAGTGTGCGACGCAGGTGCCGGGCCGGTTCGAGGTGGTGCGATCTGTGGCGAGGGATGTGACCGTAGTTGTCGATTATGCCCACACGGACGACGCGTTGCGGAACCTGATTTTGCTGGCGCGAGAGCTGGTGAAGGAGCGTGGCGGCCGGGTGATCACGCTGTTTGGGTGCGGCGGGGACCGGGACCGGACGAAGCGGAGGAAGATGGGGAGCGCGGCAGGGGAAGGAAGCGATCTGGTGGTGCTGACCAGCGATAATCCTCGGAGCGAGGACCCGACGGCGATTATCGAGGAGGCATTGGCGGGCGTGAAGGAGACGGAAGCCGCCTGCATTGTGGAGGAGGATCGGGCGGGGGCGATTGCGATTGCGATCCGTGCGGCGCGTGCTGGGGATATTGTTTTGATTGCAGGGAAGGGGCATGAGAAGGTGCAGATTTTGAAGGACGGTCCTGTGCCGTTCGATGATGTCGCTGTGGCTGGAGATGTTCTCAAAGAGCTGGCGTAGAGACGAAGCGGGCAATCGCAGGCGTGGCGTGCAGGCGTGGGCGATGAGTATGAGCAGGATGGAGCATGCGAGCTTTGAGTGCGTGAGAGGATACGTTCGATGAAGTTGACGCTGGGACAGGTGGCGGATTGGATCCACGCGGATGGCGAGTTTGATACGTCGTCGGAGGCGCTGGGGTATGGGATCGATTCGCGCACGATTGGCGCGGGGGAGCTCTTCTTTGCTGTACGCGGCGAGCGGCTGGACGGGCATGACTATGTGCAGGCTGCACTTGCGAATGGGGCCGTGGCTGCGGTGGTGAGCAATCGCTGGGTGGTGCCTGCGGAGATAGATGAGGCACGGTTGCTGCACGTGGCGGATGGAGACGATTGCGTGTTGCAGGCGCTGCAGCAGCTGGCCCATGCAGTGAGGCAGAAGTGGGGAGGTCGGGTGATCGGGGTGACCGGGTCGGCAGGGAAGACGACGACGAAGGATGCGGTGGCTCAGGTTCTGGGGGCGAGGTTCAAGGTGCTGAAGTCGGCGGGGAATTTGAACAACGGTTTCGGGCTGCCGCTGCAACTGCTGCGGCTGGAGAAGGAGCATGAGGTCGCGGTGCTTGAGATGGGCATGAATCACGCCGGCGAGATAGCGGCACTGGCAAAAATCGCCCAGCCGAACTGGGCCGTGGTTTCGAATGTTGCACCCGTGCATCTGGAATTTTTCCCGGATGGATTGGCAGGGATCGCCCGGGCGAAGTATGAGTTAGTTGAAGCGCTGCCGCCGGATGGGGTGGCGGTGCTGAACTTCGACGATGCGTATGTCGCTTCGTTCGGGAGAGAACTGGGCGGTCGCGCGGTGTTCTTCGGGACGGGAGACGGCGCGGAGGTGCAGGCGGTTCATGTTGCGGAGTTGGGCGCGGAGGGCGTGGTGTTCACGGTGGTGTCGCATGGAGAGCGCGCCAGTGTCCAGCTTCGGATGCTGGGCACACATAATGTGCTGAACGCGCTTGCCGCGATTGCGGTGGGGCTGCGCAGCGGGATGGGGCTGGAGGAGTGTGCGGCGGCAGTGAGTGGTCTTCGCGCAGGGGATCAACGCGGCGAGGTGCTGGAATGGCGCGGGGCGACCCTGATCAACGATTGCTACAACTCGAACCCGAAGGCGCTGGACGCAATGGTGGATGCACTGCTGGCCATGCCTGCGGAGCGGCACATTGTCATCGCGGGAGAGATGCTGGAGCTGGGCTCTGAGGCTGATGCACTTCATGCGGGTTGCGGTTTGCGAATGGCGGAACGGGGGGTATCCGCCGTTGTCGGTGTGCGCGGCGCGGCGGAGGCGCTGGTGGGTGCGGCACTGGCGGGCGGCGCGGAGGCGGTGTTTCTGCTGAACGCCGAGGAAGCCGGTGAATGGATGAAGAGGAACCTGCGGGCGGGCGATGCGGTATTGCTGAAGGGCTCGCGGGGAGTGCGGCTGGAGCGTGCTCTGGCTGTTTTGCGGGCCAGTTCGGCGTAACTTTTTTCTGACGGAGGCATAATAACGATATGGCGAATGAGATCGTGAAACGCGGTACTGCTGGACTGGCGGCGAGGAACAAGGCTCTTGAAAAGTCGAAATCTGGTAGGCCGG
The DNA here is from genome assembly GCA_965277265.1 of Edaphobacter sp. Taxonomy (GTDB): domain Bacteria; phylum Acidobacteriota; class Terriglobia; order Terriglobales; family Acidobacteriaceae; genus Edaphobacter. Next base: position 1,383,693 of record CBDICF010000003.1, on the reverse strand, counting down.
AGAAACACGCGAAGAAAGCAGCTAAACACGCAGCGAAGAAACATGCGAAGAAGGCGGCAAAGCACGGAGACGAGAAGCTGGCCGGCCTGACCAGGATTGCTGGACCCGACGATGGTTTGATGGCGGCGTTCCATCACATGCAGCGCGCTTCGGTGGTGATCTCATTGATGGAGAAGGGAACGGGCGAGGATCTTCGGGACCTGCTGGCGCGAGGAGTGAAGCTCTATGAGGGTGCGTTGAAGGATGGCGCGGGCGAGAAGAAGTCAATGCGCGCGCTTGGGGTTCTCCGGGCGGCGGAGCATCTGTCGTTGGCGGGGCTGTATGCGGCGCGGCACAAGCATCGGGAGAAGGTGGCGACGCCTGGGCCGAAGTGGCTGGAAGAGTTCGTGGCCGGGACTGACCGCAGACTTGAAGCGATTGAGCACTTGGAGCGTGGCAAGGGACCGGATCTTTATCCGGTATCGGTGGAGCTGCTGCGACAGGCAGAGGATGCGGACCATGACGCTCATCTGGCGTATGAGTTCGCCATGGCGGCTGAGGGGCTTTGCCTGGCGCTGGAGAACGGATTGTAAGCTGTTTGCGGGGCTTCAGACCGGGCCGGCGGATTGGATCAGGTGGGATCGGGGATTCGGCTTGGTTCACGCAGGAAATAACCACAGGCCGGTAGAGGTACAGGCTGTTAAGATATCCGTGACCCGTAGAGCCAATGCGCATACGCCGCGGGTGAAAAGGCGGAGATGGTTTGCTTTACTGGCTGCTGTACCAGAGGTTGTTTCCCTACTTCCGGCTGTTTCGAATCTTCCGCTATCTTACGTTCCGCACGGTGTTCGCCAGTTTGACGGCGCTGCTGATCGGTTTGCTGATCGGCCCGTTCGTCATTGAAAAGCTGCGCGAGTTTCAGATTGGGCAGTACATCCGGGAGGAAGGGCCGCAGTCGCACCAGAAGAAGAGCGGAACGCCCACCATGGGCGGCGTGCTGATCTGCATTTCGATCCTGGTGCCGACGCTGCTGTGGTCGGATCTTTCGAATCCGCTGGTTTGGCTGGTGACGCTCTCGACGCTGGCGTTTGGCGCGATCGGGTTTGCGGATGATTACATCAAGGTTGTGCATCGGAGAAACAAGGGGCTGAGCGCGCGGGCGAAGCTGGGATTGCAGTTTCTGGCCAGCGGCGCGGTGGCGATTGCGCTGGTGCGGCTGGAGTTTCGTGGAGAGTATTCCACACGGTTGATGGTGCCGTTTGCGAAGCGGTTTCGACCCGACCTAGTGTGGACCTGGATGGGGCATATCCCGCATATGCACTGGCTGGCGTTCCTGCCCTTCGTGGGTTTCGTGATGCTGGTGATCGCGGGTTCGAGCAATGCGGTGAACCTGACCGATGGCCTGGATGGGCTGGCGATCGGGTGCACGATTATCGCGGCGGGTGCGTTGACGGTCCTGACGTATGTAAGCGGGCATGTGGTCTTCAGCGACTACCTGGAGTTGCAGCGGATGCCGATGGTGAGCGAACTCACGGTGTTCTGCGGGGCGATGGTAGGGGCGAGTATCGGTTTTCTTTGGTACAACGCTCATCCGGCGGAGGTGTTCATGGGCGATGTGGGGAGCCTGGCGCTGGGTGGAGCAATCGGGACGGTGGCGGTGGTGATCAAGCAGGAGCTGCTGCTGCCATTCATTGGCGGGGTCTTTATTCTGGAGGCGCTGAGTGTGATGCTGCAGGTAGGGAGCTATAAGCTGCGGAATGGGAAAAGGATCTTCAAGATGGCTCCGCTGCACCATCATTTTGAGTTGTTGGGCTGGTCGGAGTCGAAGGTGATCGCGCGGTTCTGGATTCTGGCGCTGGTGTTTGCGCTGTTTGCGTTGACTACGTTGAAGCTGAGGTGAGTGTTGGAACTCTGGTTGCCGTGGATCAGAATTGTCGGGCTGGCAGTTATCCCATTAATCCTTATAGGGATAGTTTTTCGCTTGAACAAGACTCGCCGACAGTGGCCAGTCGTTACGATCCGTGTTCTCACAGTGATTACATCGCTGCCAATCTGGCTATTCTCCCTTTTCCTGTTTACGGCACAAGGGTGTGAGTATCACGGTAACCTGATCGTCTCGCCCGATGGCAGGCACGCCGCCCGAATGATGATCTACGGGAACGTACCTGCTGGAACTTCGGTGTGGGTGATCGAACGGCGAAGGTGGAGTCCATTGTCAAAGCAAGTTGCCAGCGGCCGCTCAAATGGCACTCTCCTTGATCCGATTGAGCCAACAATCTCGTGGGCCGACAACTCGCATTTGATTTTGGATTTCCCCGCAAGTGATCCAAGTGACAGTAGCTATGGTCACCTGTGTGAGAGCAAAGAAGTTGGAGATATTCTGGTTGCGTGCAGAACTCACGTGAGAAAACAATGATGGAGCTGAAGAATAAGCGGGTGTTGGTGGTGGGGCTGGGAAAATCCGGCTTGTCGGCGGCGATGTTTCTGCGGGCGCAAGGGGCGCGGGTGACGGTGAGCGATACCCGGAGCGCCGTGGCGCTGGCGAATGAGATTCCCGCGCTGCTCGATGCCGGAATTATGGTCGAGTCGGGTGGCCATGGATTGCTGACGTTTCGACGGCAGGATCTGATTGTGGTGTCACCGGGAGTCCCGATGGATACGCCGGAGGTGAGGCAGACGAAGGCGTTTGGGATGCCGGTGATTGGCGAGGTGGAGCTGGCCAGCCGGTTTCTGGAGGGCCGGGTGGTGGCGATCACGGGCTCCAATGGAAAGACCACCACGACGAGCCTGCTGGGGAAGATCTTCAGCGATGCGGGTTTGCCGACGCTGGTGGGAGGAAACATCGGGCTGCCGGTGATCGACCTTGTGGCGATGAGTACGCCGGATACGACGAGTGTGCTGGAGGTTTCGAGCTTCCAGCTGGAGACTGTGGAGGAATTTCATCCATGGATTGCGGTGGTGTTGAACATTACGCCAGACCATCTCGACCGGCATGGCAGCTTCGAGAACTATGCGGCAGCGAAGAGCAGGATTACAGAGAGGCAGGGAGCTGAGGATTCCCTGGTCTTGAATGCAGAGGATAAGGCGACACAGATGGTGGCGCTGAAGACCAGGGCGCAGATCTACTGGTTTAGTGGGCGAAGGCCTATCAAGCAGGGGGCCTTTGTGCACGGCGAAAGCATCGTGTTTTTGCCGCGGGAGGGCGGGAGGGCGGAGCCGGTGATGCCAGTGAGTGAGATTCGTTTGAAGGGAACGCACAATGTGGAGAATGTGCTCGCGGCAGTGTGTGCGGCAAAACTGGCGGGGATCTCCGCGGAGAGCATACGCGCTTCGGTGGCTGAATTCAGGGCGGTGGAACATCGGTTGGAGCTGGTGAATAGTCTGCACGGGGTGGAGTTTTATAACGATTCGAAGGCCACGAATGTGGATGCGGCAATGAAAGCGGTTGCCTCGTTTAGCGGGGGAGTTCACCTGATCCTTGGCGGCAAGGATAAGGACTCGGACTATGGATTGATGGCGGAGATGTTGAAGCAGCGGGTGAAGGTTGTTTACACCATTGGTACGGCCGCGGAAAAGATTGAGCGTCAACTGCATGGAGTAGTGAAGATGGTGCAAGCGGGCACGATCGAGACGGCGGTGAAGGAGGCGGCGAAGGCTGCGGTGGCCGGTGATGTGGTCCTGCTGTCTCCTGCCTGTTCGAGCTTCGATCAGTTCGAGAATTATGAGCATCGGGGACGGATGTTTCGGCAGATCGTACAGGAATTGGGCTAGGCAAACAGCGTTGCGGCGGGATGGGATGGCATGGCGAAGAGAGTAGGGGTGGACAAGTGGCTCTTCGGAGTGGTGCTGCTGCTGGTGCTGTTTGGGCTGGTGATGGTGTTTTCCGCGTCGGCGGTGATGGCTCAGTCGAGCCTTGGATCTCCATACCCGTATGTGGTGAAGCAGGCGCTGTGGGCGGTGCTGGGCCTGATCGCGATGGTTTTGCTGATGCGGGTGGACTACCGCACCTACAATAACGCGAAGGTGGTGTTTCCGGCGGTGGCGATTACGATGCTGCTGCTGGTGGGCGTGTTTGCGATGAAAGACTCGCATAATACGCATCGCTGGGTGCGATTTGGAAATCTGTTTACGTTTCAGCCGTCGGAGCTGGCGAAGCCTGTGCTGGTACTTTTTCTGGCTTATTTTCTACAGACTCGCATCCACCAGATGGATGACTGGAAGGGAACGATTCTGCGTGCCGTAGCGGTGCCGCTCTTGTTTACGGCGCTCATCCTGAAGGAGCCGGACCTGGGCACCGGGATGGTGTGCATGGCCGTTACGGCGTTGATGCTTTATCTGGCTGGGGCGCGGACGAAATATTTTGCGATTGGCGCGGCTGCGGCGGCTCCGGTGTTGTATTTCATGCTGTTTCATGTGGCGTTTCGCAGGGCGCGGATGCTGGCGTTTGTGAATCCTGAGGCCGATCCGAGGGGGAGCGGGTTTCATATTCTGCAGTCGCTGATTGCGGTTGGAACGGGTGGAATTCATGGTCTGGGGCTGATGGAAGGGCGGCAGAAGCTGTTCTATCTGCCGGAGGTGCAGACGGACTTTATCTTCGCCAATGTGTGTGAAGAGCTGGGGCTGATCGGGGCGCTGCTGGTCCTCGGTTTGTTTGTGTGGCTGGGCTACCGTGGTCTGCGGGCTGCATTTCTTTCGACTGATCCGTTTGCGCGGTTTCTGGCGTTCGGGATTACGACGGCTATCCTGATCCAGGCGTTCTTCAACATGAGTGTGGTGCTGGCGTTGCTGCCGACGAAGGGAATTCCGCTGCCCTTTATCTCTTCCGGTGGAACATCGATCTTTATTACGCTGGCGAGCATGGGTGTGCTGCTGAATATCACGCGTGAGATCGATTAGGTGGCAGCGGTCCGGAGAATCAGCGAGTTAGCAGGTCAGCGCTTACGGATTTTGATTGCGGGGGGAGGGACTGGCGGCCATGTGATTCCGGCACTGGCGATCGCTCGTGAGCTTCGGGATGCGAACGGGGCCGAGGTGCGTTTTGTGGGCACGGCGCGGGGGCTGGAGACGAGGCTGGTGCCGGAGGCCGGATTTCCGCTGGAGTTGATCCGGGTCGGGCAGTTGAAGAATGTGAGTCTGGCGACGAGATCACGGACTGTGGCAGATCTGCCGCTGGGCGTAATGCGGTGCGTTCGGCTGCTGCGGAGTTTCAATCCGGATGCGGTGGTTGGGGTTGGCGGGTATGCTTCGGGACCGGCGATGATGGCAGCGATTCTGCTGCGCGTGCCCACGCTGGCGTTTGAACCGAATGTGGTGCCGGGGCTCGCGAACAGGCTGGTGGGGCGGAGGGTGACGGCGGCGGCGGTGAACTTCGAGGAGACGCGGGCGTTCTTTCGTGCGGCACGGGTGACGGGAATTCCGGTGCGGAAAGAGTTCTTTGCGATCGAACAGAAACCAGCGAGGAGCAGCAGGAGATTGCTGGTGTTTGGGGGAAGCCAGGGTGCTCGGGCGCTGAATGAAGTGATGCCGAAGATTGCGGGCAGGCTGCTCACGATCTTCTCGGATTTAGAAATCGTGCACCAGGCAGGTGGGCGGCACGGGGATTCTACAAGAGAGGGATACCGGCGGGCTGGGCTGCTGCTGGAGAATGGGACTGGACGCGTCCGGGTTCAGGAGTATCTGGATGCGATGGTCGATGAGGTTGCCGCAGCGGATTTGATCCTGTGCCGCAGCGGCGCGAGTACAGTCGCGGAGTTAGCGGCGGCGGGTAAACCATCTGTGCTGGTACCGTTTCCTCTCGCAGCGGATGACCACCAGAGAAAGAATGCGGAGGTATTTGTCTCGGCGGGCGCGGCTGAATTGGTGATCGAAGCGGAACTTACTCCCGAGGGGCTTCTGGACAGGTTGGAAGCGCTGCTGCTCGACGACAGCCGCCGGGAGGAGATGGGCGCGCGCGCGAGAGGTTTGGCACACCCGGATGCGGTAAGGGTGATCGCGGAGATGATAGTGGAACTGGCAGGGAGCCAAGCGGCGGGAACAGAAACAGGCTGAGAAGTGTCTCCTCAGCCTGTCTTATTCTTGGGATGAAAGTTAGCGATGCCCGCCCCCACCGCCTCCGTGTGAACCTCCTCCGCCACCGCCGCCACCACCGTGGAAGCCGCCGCCGCTCCCGCTTGGAGCGCCGTGGAATCCACCACCGCCGCTACCGCCCTGGAATCCACCGCTACTCCCGCCTGGAGTGCCGTGGAAACCACCGCTACTGGGATTGCTGTGAAAACTTGTCCCAGCTGGAGCGCTGCGGAATCCAGCGCTGGCGCCGGCACCTCCGCCGTAGTTGCCATGGCTTTGGGCCGGCTGGGCAAAGCTGCGGGAGCCGCCGGAGTAGCTATTGACTCCGTTATAGGACCGTACCGCCGAATTGTTAGCTCCGCCGTAGTTGGAACGGTTGCCTGCCTGGGCGAAGCTGGAGGCGCGAGTATTGCCATTCACGGCTGAACCACGGTTAGCGAAGCCGGAACCGCGATTAGCGGCGAAGCCACCGTAACCATGGTCTCCATGGTCACCGTGAAAGCCATTGGCGCGGACGAAGCTGGCACCGCCTGGCCGTCCGGAGTAGCCATTGTATGGACGATTGTAGTAGCCGAAGCCGCGGCCGTAGCCTATGTTGCAATAGGCGCGGTTATACAAGAAGCGCCCTCCACCCCAGTAGCCGCCGTAAAAACCGACGCCGAAGTAGCCGAAGCCGTAGTTGATGCCGCCGTAGTAGCCCACGGTGGGTCCCCAGTAGCCTGCGTTCCAGAAATAGCCATCATCTCCGTCGCCCCAGTAGCCCGGCGTCCACAGGGCGTTGGTGTAGGGCGCCTGAACCCAGGCTCCGTTCACCCACTCGTAGCCGTCCCCTCCCCACGCCCAGTAGCCGGGAGTCCAGATGTAGCTGTCGCCGGGAGCGGGAGGCTGCTCGTAATCGGGTATGGGAGGAGGGGCCTGACCGATCCCGGAAGGTGAGCCATTCTGCATTGCAGCGTAACCACTGCCCTGTTGTGCCCCGTAGGAACCATCCTGGCCGGTGTTCTGGTCAGCATATTGGCCGCCGTTCTGGTCTGCGGGAGGAGCGGCGGGGGAGCCGTACTGTCCGTTGTTCTCACCTGTGGGGGGGAGGTTCTGTGATCCTTCCTGGCTTTGAGGGTATTGCGATCCTTCCTGACTTGGAGGGTATTGTGCGTGTGCCGCGACGGGGAGCGCGACGAGCGACCCGGCGAGTACGACAGCCGCGAAGGGTATTGGGAAGAGACGAGAAAACGTCATGGGTTAGCCTTCCCGCCAATCCTTCGTGTGCCCGGTCGTGCTTGGCTGCACCGGGCTTCGCGGACGGCAAGGACGAACGGCTGTCCGGTGGTATTCGCCGATACAATCGCCTACTTATTAGACACAGTTTCGAAGCAATTGTTGCACATAGATTGCGTGGTGCGATAGCCGGGTCTTCGATTCCGGACCAGAATGATATTTGCGGCTCGTCAGGGCCGTTTCTTATCGGGAAGCGTTGTGGTGAAGAGGCTCTTGGGGCACATTACGTGAACTCCGCTCTTGGTATCAACGAGTTGCGTGATATCGACGTCGCAGGCCACGGAGATGAGAGCATACGCGTCGTCGCGGGAAAGGCGGGGATGATCGGGATTCTGCTCCGACAGGAACGTGATCATATTGCGGACGGCCATCTCGGTGGCTGTCTTGAGGTCCTCGTCGAATCCCATGGCGATGTACTGGGTGGGGGTTTCGCCTCGGGGCCAGAGGAGGCGTTGGGGGTTTTCGCCTGGCTGGGATTGTGGCTGCGACTCAGGTTGGGCCTTGTGAACTATGAATTGGAAGGTGCCGGTGAGCATGGTCTCCATGGCAGTGATATCGACCTCGCCGTTGCCCTGCCCGGCGTGTCCGTCGCCCACCTCGAAGAGGCCGCCTTTGGCATTGACGGGGATGTAGAGAGTGGTTCCGGCGACCATCTCCTTGTTATCGATGTTGCCGGCGTGCATCCAGGGCGGAGCGGAGTTGTATTTCCCGGCCCCCTCAGGCGGAGCGATTCCCATGCTGCCGAAGAAGGGATGCAGTGGGATGCTGATGCCGGGCGCGAAGTTGGCGGTCATGGAGGCGCGGTCGAGCGGGATGAGCCTGGTGCGGCCGTAGGGAAAGTCGTTGGGGAGGAAGCCGCGGCCGGGTCCGAAGGAGTTGCAGGCCCAGGGCACATCGATGTCGACCTTCTTGATACGGACCTCGAGGACATCGCCCGGTTCGGCCTCTGCGATTGCGACGGGGCCGGTCAGGATGTGGCCGCCGGGGCCCTTCGCCGAGGCGGGAACCCTGGTGTAGATCTCCCCTACATAGGGAGGAATATCCGCATCGGCAATCCCGATGGCCTTGAGGCGCTCAGGCGGCCCGCAGGTGGAGAGGGTCTGGATGGAGACGGTATCGCCGGAGTGGACGGTCAGGACAGGCTGGGCACGGGCCCAATAGTAGCCCCAGGCTACGGTGGTGGGAGTGGCGAGCAGGCTATGTGCGGCTTGCTGAGCGCCGGCGGTGGAGGCGGACAACAGGACGGCAGAGCAAAGTGCAAGCAAACGGGCGATGCGGGTGGGCATGGAGTTTGTATAGCATACGTTCGTCCGCTATCTGCTGCGGGAGGGCTGATAAAGTGAAGGAAGCGTCGACTTCAGGCATTTCATGTGCTTTGCGACAGATTTGAAGTTCTACGAAAGTAGAGAAACGTAAGGTCAATGTTTGTACCTGGGCACTTCTTTTTTGCGCCAACGCAGCGCATCCACTTTATTGGAGTCGGTGGGATCGGTATGAGTGGGATCGCGGAGATTCTTCTGACGATGGGCTACTCGGTTTCGGGATCGGACCTCCGGCGATCCGCGGTGACCGATCGGCTAGTTGGACTGGGAGCGCGGATTTTTGAAGGTCATGCGGCGGCCAACGCGGCGGCGAGCGACGTGGTGGTGACGAGTTCGGCGGTTTCGAGCAGCAATCCCGAGGTGCTCGAGGCGCGGTCGCGGAAGATCCCGGTGATTCAGCGGGCGGAGATGCTGGCGGAGTTGATGCGGCTGAAGTATGGAATTGCGGTGGCCGGGATGCATGGGAAGACGACGACAACCTCCATGATCGCGGCCGTTCTGGCTGGTGGCGGGCTCGATCCGACGGTGGTGGTGGGCGGCCGTGTGAATGCCCTGGGCTCCAATGCGCGGCTGGGGAACTCGCAGTACCTGGTGGCGGAGGCTGACGAGAGCGACAGGTCGTTCCTGAAGTTGTCGCCGGTTCTGGCCGTGGTGACCAACCTCGACCGCGAGCATATGGACTGCTATCGCGATATGGCGGATGTGGAGAATGCGTTTGTCGAGTTCATGGACCGCCTTCCCTTCTATGGGGCGACGACAGCTTGTATCGATGATGCGCTGTTGCGTACGGTTTTGCCGCGGGTAAGGCGGAAGGTCTACACGTATGGCGAAAGTGCCGATGCGGATTTCCAACTGCAGTTGCTGCCAAAGCATCCGGACTGTCATTCGTGCTTTGAGGTGAACTACAAAGGGCTGGCGCTGGGTGTCTTCCGGCTTCATGTTCCGGGACGTCACAACGTATTGAACGCAGCGGCTGCCGTGGCGGTGGGTGTACAGCTTGGAGTCGCGCCGGAACAGATTGCGGCGGGGCTGGAGAGTTTCCGCGGCGTGGACCGTCGGTTTCAGGTGAAGGGCGTCAAGAGCGGAGTCACGATCGTGGACGATTACGGCCACCATCCGACGGAGATCCTGGCTACGCTGCAGGCGGCGCGGGAGTGCGGACATGGGCGGGTCCATGTTCTGTTTCAGCCGCATCGGTATACGCGAACCCGGGACCTGATGGGAGAGTTTGCGAGGGCGTTTGGCGATGCCGATACGGTGCAGGTGCTGGATATTTATGCGGCCAGCGAAGAGCCGATCGAGGGAGTGGATGCAGCCGCGCTGGTGAAGGCGATCCGCGGGGCGAGAGATCCAAACCTGAGCGCAGTCGAGTATGCGGAGTCGATGGCTGCGGCGGTCGAGAGGCTGGTGCGTGAGGCACGGGCGGGGGATGTCATTCTTACACTCGGGGCGGGGAGCGTCTCGCAGGCCGGACCGCTGCTGCTGGATCGTCTGACCACAATTGGGTAAGTTCCTGAAAGGGTACATGCAGAAGAAGATGGACCGGGGAGAGGTTGGAACGGGGTATGCTCAGGACGGCGATTCTCGCGGCCCTGCTCAGGCGTGCGACAGACCGATATGTTTTCGAAGCGTGGCGCGGCGGTGCTAGAGCCGCCTGGGCAGAACCATGCTCCGGAGTTTGCGTCGCCGCGACGGGTCTCCGGCTCGCCTGCCAGGGAGCCGCGCCACGACTTTGTTGATGGGTATGCAGGCGGTTTCGATGAGGATGAGGAAGCGGGTGGGGAGCGGCGGCGATCCGGATCTTGCGGGCTTCGGCTGAGATATCGTGGCCTTCCAAGGACGACTGGAGGAAGGTGGGCTGCTGCTGCTGCTCTTATGGTTTGCCTGGGGCTGTGCTTCGGCGCGCTTTGGCTGGGGCGCACTGTGCTGCTGCACAATGAGCGGTTTTATATTCCGTCGTCTTCTTCGATCGACTTCGAAGGGAATGCGCATGTGACGCGGACGCAGTTGCTGAGTGTCTTTGGCGAGGATATCGAGCGGAACATCTTCAGTGTGTCTTTGCCGCAGCGTCAGGCGGAGTTGGAGCAATTGCCCTGGGTTGCGCATGCGACGGTGATGCGGCTGCTGCCGAACCGGCTGCGCGTGTCGATTGTGGAGCGAACTCCGGTGGCGTTTGTGCGGCAGGGGAGCCACATCGGCCTGGTGGACGCGGCAGGTGTGCTGCTGGATATGCCGCCGGACGCGAAGGGCAATGCGCACTATTCCTTCCCGGTCGTTTCGGGGATCTCGCCTGATGATCCGCTCTCAACCAGGGCTGCGCGAATGAAGATCTTCGGGCGGTTCGCGGCGGATCTGGATAGCTCCGGGCAGAAGATTTCGGAGGAGTTGAGCGAGGTGGACCTTTCGAACCCGGAGGATGTCAAGGCACTGATCCCGGATCACTCGAGCGACATCTTTGTCCACTTTGGCGATACTGATTTTCTGGATCGGTATCGCCGGTTCGAGGAACATCTGCCGGAGTGGCGTACCGTCTATCCGAAGCTGTCGTCGGTAGACATGCGGTATGAGCGGCAAGTGGTATTGGAGATGCAGCCCGGGTCGGCTGTACCTGTCTCCGATACGGCAGCGGCGACCAACGACTTGAAGACCGCTGCAGCGGGTGCGCCGGCAGCACAGGCAGCGAACAAGTCTCCGGTGGGATCACCTGCGAGACCGCGAGCCGTGCCGAGCAGGCGTCCAGTGATTCTAAAGGCGAGGGTCCCGCAGAAGGCGTCCGCCCGTGCAAAGGCTCCTGGTTCGGTGAAGGCCAGGAGCGAAGTTGCGTTTCGGGCGACGGCGAAGGCGGGTGGAACGAAGGCCAAGACCCATGCGTCTGCCGCCAAGCATAACGCAAGAGTGGCAGAGGCGGCAGGTGGCACGCCACGGTATTATCCTCCCAAGGTAGTCCATCCATGAACCAGAAACAGGACAACCTGATCACCGTGCTGGATGCGGGAAGCACGAAAAGCGTGGTGCTGGTGGCTGAGTTGCAGGACGGTGTACTGCGCTATCGCGGACACGGGATCGAGCCCTCGCGCGGCATGAAGAAGGGGCTTATTTCTGAGCTTGGTCCGGCAGCGGAGGCGATCAATCGTGCCGCTCTAACAGCTGAACGGGTGGCAAAGGCCGGCATTGAGACTGCTGTGGTCGGGATTGGGGGCACGCATGTGCGGGGCGTGAACTCGCGCGGCGGCATCAGTATGGGAAGCAGGATGCGCGAGATTACGCGGGAGGAGGTTCGCGCCGCGGTGGACCGCGCACGGTCGGTCGCGCTGCCGCCGGACCGCGAGGTGCTGCATCTGCTGCCGCAGGAGTTCATCCTGGATGATCAGCCGGGGATTCATGATCCGGTGGGGATGGTGGGCAATAGGCTGGAGGTGAATCTGCATCTCTCGACCTGCTCGGGCGGCGTGGCTCAGAGCGTCATTACCTGCGCCAATCGCGCCGGGCTTGAGGTGATGGACACGGTGTACGAGGGAATTGCGTCGGCCGAGGCCGTCCTGAGCGCGGACGAACGGGAGCTGGGCGTCTGCATGGCGGATATAGGCTCCAGCACGACGGAGCTGGCGGTGTTTTTTGAGGGCTCGATCGCCTACACGGCGGTGCTGCCGATTGGGGGAGACCATTTTACGAACGATCTGGCGGTAGGTCTGCATGTAACCGTCGAGGAAGCGGAGTATCTGAAGAAGACCTTTGGGCATTGCGTCGTAACGGCAGTCCCGCAGTCGAATGAGATCGAGGTTGGGGGCAATCTCGCATTCTCCGGCGGCCAGCCCGCGCGGATGGTTCGGCAGAGATTTCTAGCGGAGATTCTGGAGCCGCGTGCGCGTGAGCTGTTTACCATGCTGCGGGACAACCTGCGGCAGGGAGGTGTGCTGGAGGCGCTCGGCGCAGGGTGCGTGGTGACGGGCGGAGGAGCGAATATGGCAGGCCTGCTGGACAACGCGGAGAGCCTGCTGCGGGTTCCCGCGCGAATCGGCTATCCGGTGCCGCTGTCACGAATGCCTGAGGAGCTTGCACGGCCGGAGTTTGCGGCGGTGATCGGAATGCTGCTGTACACCCACAGGACGCAGGTACGGCGCGCCAGTGAAGAGCGTGGGCTGCGAGCCAAACTGAAGGCAATCTTCGCAGGGAGTTTCTAGCGCTTTCGCAACAGGCCACGAATCGATGAACCATGACTGGTTCACCGGTGGAAAACGCGGCCCATGCGGGTTGCTGGGAGATGTCAGAATGAGGATTACCAGAAGGAGTACCTGTTTCCATGTCCAACCTGCCTGACGACCACCTCCGTATTCACTACCACGACGAGATTCCACGCGGTGCGCGGATCAAGGTGATTGGAGTAGGCGGGGGAGGAAACAATGCCGTGAATCGCATGATCGCGGCCAATGTGGTGGGCGTCGAGTTTATTGCGGCGAATACGGATGTGCAGGCGCTGCAGGTTTCGAACGCGCCGGTGAAGTTGCAGTTGGGTGTCAAGCTGACGAGCGGGCTGGGTGCCGGTGCGAACCCGGACGTGGGGCGGCGGGCGGCGCTTGAGGACTCCGACAAGATCATCGAGGCGCTCGAAGGCGCGGATATGGTGTTTGTGACGGCTGGGCTGGGCGGAGGAACGGGGACGGGTGCGGCTCCTGTGATCGCTTCGCTGGCCAGTGAGATGGGCGCGCTGACGGTTGCGGTGGTGACTCGGCCGTTTGCGTTCGAAGGCAAGCGCCGGATGATGCAGGCAGAGCGCGGGATGCAGGAGTTGCTGGAGTCGGTCGATACGGTCATTGTCATTCCAAACGAAAAGCTGCTGGCCGTGGCGAAAGATGCTGGTTTTTTTGAGAGCTTCCGCATTGCGGATGACGTGCTGCGGCAGGGCGTACAGGGGATCTCGGACATCATTACAATTCCTGGCGTGATCAACCGCGACTTTGCCGACGTGAAGACCACGATGGCGGGTATGGGTTATGCGGTGATGGGGACGGCGATGCGGGCGGGGCCGAATCGCGCGGTGGATGCGGCGATGGCGGCAATGGCCTCTCCGCTGTTGGAGGCGGGAGCAATCGATGGAGCGCGCGGAATCCTGATCAACATTACGGGATCGAGCAGCTTGAAGCTGAGCGAGGTAAACGAGGCTTCGAGCATCATCCAGAACGCCGCGCATGAGGATGCGAACATTATTTTTGGCGCGGTGCAGGACGAGACGATGGGCGATGAGGTGAAGATTACCGTTATCGCAACGGGTTTTAAGCACCAGGAGATGCCGCAGCGACGGGAACGCATGCTTGCCGAGGCCACACTGCCTACGATGCGCTATGACGTGCCGATTCAGCCGCGGGTGATGGCGCAGAGGGCCGAAACGCCGCGTTTTGCGAGTGAGCCCGCTTCAGAGGAGCCATCCGTCCCGCCGAATGACTCGGGGGCCGAAGGCAGGGAGAACGTTGCAACAGGGGCCGGCATCGAACCTGAACTGGTGCCTGTGCCTGCCTCTATCTTCGATGATGATTTTTTTCGGCATCCACAGTCACGCAACGAGGAGCGGCAGGGGCGGACCGGAGTGGCAGAGGCCGCCATTGAGCGTCTGCCGGAGCGCTTCAAGGGCCCAATGCACTCTTCGGTGCCAGTGCGCATCCAGGAAGAGGAGGGCTGGGCGGCGGAATCCTCGAATGAGATACCGGCTCGCGTTCAGGGCATTAGCGGTGCGCCGCCGGTTTCGTCCGACCATCCCGAACCGGATGAGCTGGATATCCCAGCTTTCCTTCGGCGCGGTAACTAATGCACGACGTTGAGTTAGGAACGTGGTGCGAAAGTTGCACAGTGGCTTTGTGCCGTTTGTAGTCAAATAAGAGAATTGTGAGATGTTTATCGGAGGGTTGGCAGTCCGATTGCAATCTCATCTTCTTTGAGGAGGCGTCCTATGTCGAAATGGGTGAGAGTCTACGGGGCGATCCTCTTGGGCGTTTTTTTGTGTGCTGGACTGAGTGCGCTTGGGATGACCAGGTCGAGTAGTTCGAAGCATAAATCTGCGGGTCGGACGCATGTTGTCGCTCGTGCAAGGGGGCGTTCGAGAGCATCGCGTGGGTCGGGCCATGTTGTTGTAGCCACGACGGTTAGGCGGCGGCATGGACGGGGTGCCCGGCCAACGTTGGCGGTGCGACGGACCAGGTATCAGGAGCATTTTTCGGCCAGCTCGTATGCGGACAATTTGACGCTGGGAGATGTGACCGAGGGTGAAGATCCGGTGGTTCGGGCTGCGGCGATTGAGGCGCTGGGAAACATGAACGGGACGGCGATTGCCATAAACCCTGCAAATGGGCGCATTCTGGCGATGGTGAACCAGAAGCTGGCGCTTTCGCGGGGGGCGGAGCCTTGTTCGACGATCAAATTGACGGTGGCCCTGGCGGCTTTGGAGGAGGGGATTGTCCGGAAGGATACGCCGGTCAATCTTGGCGGGAAGTACCACCTGACTTTGACGGAGGCTCTGGCTCACTCAAATAATCTTTATTTTGAGACACTTGGCCGGTCGCTGGGGTTTGAGCGGGTGAAGCATTATGCCAATGAGTTTGGGCTTGGGGAGCTTGCCGGGTACCACATTCAGGGGGAGCAGTTGGGGACTTACCCGGATGAGGAGTTGCCGGCGGCGCTGGGCGGAGTGGGGCGGATGTGCTCGTTCGGAGAGAGCGTTTCGATGACTCCGCTGCAGCTGGGGGCGCTGGTTTCGGCGATCGCAAATGGGGGGACTTTGTACTATTTGCAGCATCCGGAGACGGCTGTGGATGTCGCGACGTTTGAGCCTAAGGTGAAGAGAACATTGAACATTGCGCCGCTGATCCCGGAGATTTCGGTGGGTATGGAAGCGGCTGTGGACTATGGAACGGCGCGGTCGCTGCGGGCGAATTTCAAGCAGTTTCCGGTGATGGGGAAGACGGGAACCTGCTCGAATAATGGGACGCGGTTTGGGTGGTTTGGGTCGTATGCGGATACGCCGAATGGGCGGATTGTCACGGTTATTTTCCTGGAGGGCGGACGGCCTACGTTTGGACCGAAGGCGGCGGAGCTTACCGGGCAGTTTTATCGCGCTTTGTGGGAAAAAGACTACTTTTTGCTGAAGCAGCAGCCGGTTGTGGCGACTGGTGCGGCGCTTGGTCCTGAATAGGGATAGGGCGAAAAGCGTGGTGTAACGAGATGGTGAAACGTGGTTCGTTTTGTGCAGGTCGTGGACGGAAGGTGGTGCTGTGCTGTCACTTTTCGCGTGGCTGAAGATGCGCCAGGTTTTCGGGATTTATTTTGAGTTGTTGGCCAGGACGTTCGATGGCTCTGAATGCCTGACACGGATTTTCACCGATGAGACGGATCAAATGCGATAAAGCACGACCGCGGATCGATACGGATCGATACGGATCGAGAGTTTAAGACCGATTACGACGGATCAGGGCAAGACGTTCTGCGCCGCAGGCGATTGCCGGCTGGTGGGTGGCCGTGCTGACGTTAGAGCCCGGAGGGGTGGTGGGCTTAAGACTAGAGCTTGGATAGAAGGTTGTCGCGGGTGATCTTCTTGTGTTCCGTGACCATACGCAGGATCGCAGTGAGCGTTCCCGGTCGGAGCGGTTTGTGCGCGGGAATGGGTAGAGTTTATCCGGACGGCGCTTCAGTTCGTAGCACGATGTGGCTGCCAGTCTGATGGCTTTCGATATAGTTCCAGTGCCGGATAAGGTGGTCGGCCAGATCTCTGCCGTTCAGATTTCGAGGCACCTTCACGCTACGGCCAGGACCTGTTCTACATGGAGGAAGAGCCGGATGCGGGCAGGAGGTTCGGAGTCGAAGAAGTAACCTTTGACCGCGTCCAACACTATGTAACAGAGTTCTTCCCAGGTGTCGCCCTGGGTAGCAATGCTTTCGCCAGCGGCTACGGCAACGTAACCGCCGTCTGTTTCCTGCGTCACATTGAAGAGAAGTTCGGTCATAGGGTGAAGATAATCCGAATCCACACTTTTATCCAGACGTTCGATGGCCGAAGGCGTGACACCGATTTTCACCGATGAGACGGATCAAGGGCGATAAAGCACGACCGCGGATTGACGCGGGTCGATACGGATCGGGTTCAAGACCGATTACGACGGATGAGGACAAATACTTTTGCGCCGCCGGCGATTGCCGGGGGTGGGTGGCCGTGCTGTGGTGTTCGGGGTTAGCGGGCGAAGAGGTCTTTGACCTGCTGGATGAAGACGTCGCGGCCCATGTCGCTGATGGCCTCGGTGAGGGGGAGCTGTTTGGGGCAGGCCTGGACGCAGTTCTGGGCGAAGCTGCACTCCTGGATGCCGCCGTCTCCGGAGAGGGCGCGGAGGCGCTCTTCCTTGAGAACGGAGCCGCTGGGGTCCATGTTGAAGAGCCTGGCCTGGGCGATGGTGGCTGCGCCGACGAAGTTGGTGACGTCGTTGAACTGGGGGCAGACCTCCATGCAGATGGTGCAGGAGATGCAGTTGGAGAGCGGATAGCGCTGTTCCTGAATTTGAGGCTGCTGGCGGGGGCCAGCGCCGAGGTCGTAGGAGCCGTCGATTGGGACCCAGGCTTTGACCTTCTTGAGGTTTTCGAAGAGGACGGAGCGGTCGACGGAGAGGTCGCGGACTACGGGGAACTTCGAGAGCGGGGCGAGGGTGATGGGCTGGTGGAGCTTGTCTACGAGGGCGGAGCAGGCCATTCTTGCTTTGCCGTTGATCAACATCGCGCAGCTACCGCAGATCTCTTCGAGGCAGTTGGCGTCGTAGGTGATCGGGGTGGTCGATTTGCCGGTGACGTCGACGGGGTTCAAGGCGATCTCGCCGAGGAGCGAGGTGATGTTCATGTTCGGGCGGTAGGGGACCTCGAACTTCTCGGTGACGGCTGCGGCGTCGGGGGTGGCCTGGCGCTTGATTTCAACCTTGATGGTGCGGCTGGATGCCGGGTGCTTAGGGGTTTCGACCTGTGCCATGCTGTTGGTCCTCAAATTCTTTTTCGGCTGGCCTGCCTGTTTCGGTTGCGATTGCGATGCCCTCTTCCTGGCTGACGGGAGGGCGGCCAAATTTGTTCATCGTTGCCTGCCGGGTCTTGAGGCGGGCGCTATAGACGAACATGGTTGTGATGAAGAGGGCGAATACGATTGCGAGCGCGATGTAGACCGTATTGATGTTCATGCTCGGTTAGATGGTGCGAACGGGTTTGGAGTCGATTCCTAGAGGTGCGGCTGGTTGCAAGTGCAAATAAAGGGCGAAGCAAGTGCAAGGACGAAAGGCAACCGCAGGTCCCAACGGGATGACAAAACAAAAGGACAAAGCAAGTGCAAGTGCAACGACAAGTACAACGACAGAAGCAGGTCCCTACGGGTTACAAACAAAACGACAGGTAAAGAGCCGGGGCTCGCTAGGTGGTGGCGGCGTAGCTGCGTGGGCGGGGTTTGATGAGGCTGATGTCTACGTCTTCGAACTCGAAGGCGGGGGCGTTGTCTTTGAAGGCGGCTTTGGTGGTTTTTAGGAACTTTTCGTCGTTGCGTTCGGGGAAGTCGGGTTTGAAGTGAGCTCCGCGGGATTCGTCGCGGAGGTGGGCTCCCTGGACGATGACGCGGCCAAGCTGGAGCATGTTGTAGAGCTGGCGGGTGAAGGCGAAGCTGGTGTTGGCCCACTGGCTCTTGTCGGAGAGGTTGACGTTGCGGTAGCGGTCGAGGAGCTCGACGATCTTGGCGTCTGCCTCTTCAAGACCGGAGTTGTAGCGGATGATGGTGGCGTGCTTGGTCATAGTCTCGCCGAGCTCGCGCCAGATCTTGAAGGGGTTCTCGGTGCCGGGGTTGTTGAGGAGGAGGCTGTTCTTTTCCTTTTGACGCTGGAGCTCGGCGGCGTGGCCTCCGTCGCCTTCCTGGGCGGGCAGGGAGTTGGCGTACTGGACGGCCTGGGGGCCGGCGACGAAGCCGCCGTAGATGCAGGAGAGAAGGGAGTTTGCGCCGAGGCGATTGGCGCCGTGGATGGAGTAGTCGGCCTCTCCGGCTGCGAAGACGCCGGGGATGTTGGTCTGCTGGTTGAAGTCGACCCAGAGACCGCCCATGGTGTAGTGCATGCCGGGGAAGATCTTCATGGGGACTTCGCGCGGATCGTCGCCCACAAATTTTTCGTAAATTTCCAGGATGCCTTCGAGTTTGTGGAGGCGCTCCTTGGGGAGATGGGTGAGGTCGAGGTAGACCATCGGCTGACCGTCGATGCCCATGCCGTGCTCGTAGACGACCTTGAAGATGGCCCGGGTGGCCACGTCGCGGGGGACGAGGTTGCCATACTTGGGGTACCACTCTTCGAGGAAGTACCAGCGGTCGGCCTCGGGGATGGAGCGGGCGACGCGCTTGTCGGTCTTGTCGCGGGGGACCCAGACGCGGCCGCCTTCGCCGCGGGCGGACTCGGACATGAGACGGAGCTTGTCTTCGCCGGGGATGGCGGTGGGGTGGACCTGGATGAACTCGCCGTTGGCGTAGAAGGCTCCCTGCTGGTAGAGGGCGGACTGGGCGGAGCCGGTGCAGACGACGGAGTTGGTGGATTTGCCGAAGATGGCTCCGTTGCCGCCCGTACAGACGATGATGGCGTCTGCCGGGAAGGTCCGGGTCTCCATGGTGCGGAGGTCTATGGCGGTGATGCCGCGGCATGCGCCCTTGGAGTCGAGGACGGCGGAGAGGAACTCCCAGCCTTCGTACTTGGTGACCTTGCCTTCGGACTCGTGGCGGCGGACCTGCTCGTCGAGCGCGTAGAGGAGTTGCTGGCCTGTGGTTGCGCCTGCGAACGCTGTGCGCTGATAGAGCGTCCCTCCGAAGCGGCGAAAGTCGAGGAGACCTTCGGGGGTGCGGTTGAAGGGGACGCCCATGCGGTCGAGGAGGTCGATGATGGCGGGGCCCTGGGCGGTCATGTTCCTGACGGGGGTCTGGTTGGCGAGGAAGTCGCCGCCGTAGATGGTGTCGTCGAAGTGCTTGAAGACGGTGTCCCCTTCGCCCTTGAGGTCTTTGGCGGCGTTGATGCCGCCCTGGGCGCAGACGGAGTGGGAGCGCTTGACCGGGACGATGGAGAAGAGGTCGACCTTGCCGCCGGCTTCGGCGATCTTGATGACGGCTGCTAGTCCGGCGAGGCCGCCGCCTACTACGATGATTCTTGGGGTTGCTGCCATTGAGTTCGACTTCCTAAGAGCAAATTTACTTCGTTGTTGAGAACTAATTTATCGCGATGCGACAAGTGCAAGGATTGCTGCCGCTAAACCTAAAGCTGCCGAGCCATAGCCGGCGATCTTCCTGAAGCTGCTTGTTGGAAAAGCCGCCCGATGCGCTTGGATGACCTCTCTTGTTTCTGAAGGGCTCAATCGCAGCTTGAAAGACTGCGTCACTAAGTTTCTGACTTGACATTGCATGACCATCAGCGATCCGACACCAAGCCATATAGCTCCTAAAAGCAACTCGCCGGCAATCTCCTGCATAGGCTTTAACATCGCCTTACTGCACCTGTCCGGGCTGCGTAGGGTTCGTTGAATTTGGTGGAGGCGCGGTTGGTGCGGGCAGCGTGACACCGGCGGGCTGGGCGGGCATGACGTTGGCTGGGGCGTTGGGGTACTCCCAGACGACGGCGTAGATGCTGGCGAGGCCCATGAGGCAGAGGGCGACGCCGAAGACGCCGCAGACGTAGCCGAAGCGTTTGCGGGCGCGTTCGCCGGGGGTGATGCCCCATTTGGCGGCGAAGAGCCAGATGCCGTAGGCGAAGTGCCAGGTGGTGGCGATCATGGCAATAACGTATATGGCGAGCATCCAGGGGTTCGAGAGTTCTACCTGGACCTTGTGGAAGGCTGCGCCGGGGTTTTCGGGGAGCGAGATGCCGGAGAAGCGCTGCCGCCAGACGTGCTGGATGATGTAAAGGAAGGCGATGACGCCGGTGATGCGCTGGGAGACGTACATCCAGTTGGAGGCCCAGGGGTAGAGGTTGACGTTGACGCGGCCGCGGAAGGCGATGAAGAGGCCATAGAGGGCGTGGAAGGCGAGGGGGATGAAGATGAAGACCCACTCCAGCACGCGGACCAGCGGGAGGGCGTTGAGGAACTTGACCTGCTGGGCGTAGGCGAGGGGGCCGTTGAGGGTCTCGAAGTTGGAGATGATGTGCTCGATGAGGAAGGCGCCGATGGGGACGATGCCGGAGAGCGAGTGCAGCCTGCGCCAGAGGAAGGAGTGGCCCTCGTTGGCGCGGAGGGGCTGCACGCCCCTGGTCATTCCATGGGGGGATGGTGAGGCAGGGGGTGCTGGCGGGGCGGCGGTGGCCATGGGTGCTCCTTACGGATACTGACTGGTGCTGACGGGCTGCGGTGCGGTCTGGTGTCTTCTATGTCTTCGGCGTCTTCAGCCGGAGAAAAGGTGCAGCATCGCGATTATTCCGCTCCGGTCTGACGGGCGTCAAGGAAAGTGCTTTCGTTTGTGCGGTTATCGTGATGATTGTGCGATTTTTTGGGTTGGGCGAAATCCTGCGGGGATTTATGTGGGTAGGAGGGCTTGCAGGAGGGCGGTGAGGGCTCGGCCGCGATGGCTGATGCAGAGGCGGGTGTGGGGGTCGAGTTCGGCCATGGTCTGGTGGTGGGCGGGGAGGTAGAAGAGCGGGTCGTAGCCGAAGCCTCCGGCGCCGCGTGGGGTGGGGAGGATTTCGCCTTCGACTGTGCCTTCGGCCAAGGCGAGGATCTGGCCGTCGCGGGCTGCGGCGAGGGCGCAACGGTAGCGAGATTTTGGATGCTGGATGTTGACGAGGGCGAGGGCCTGGAGGAGGTAGAGGTTGTTGCGGGCGTCTGGAGTAGCGGAGGGCGGGCCTGGGAAGGCGTGGTCGTCGGCGTAGCGGGCTGAACGGACGCCGGGTGCTCCGTGGAGGGCGTCGACTTCGAGGCCGGAGTCGTCGGCGATGACGATCTGTCCGGGGGCGTGATGGGAGTAGAAGATGGCCTTGATGCGGGCGTTGCCTTCGAAGGTGGGCTCGTCTTCGGGGGGTGGGGAGATGTGCTGGAGGCCGGGCAGCGGGATGAGGGTGACGTGCGGCGGGGCGGCGGTGGCGAAGTCGCGGAGCTTGCCGGGGTTGGTGGAGGCGACGTAGAGCTTCATGCATCTATTGGTATACCGGTTTGGCGGGCTTTGGGAGGGTATCGATGGCTACGATGAAGGCGCATACGGAGTATCTGACGTTGAAGACGGATGAGCGGTACGAGATGGTTCACATTACGCCGCAGGTAGAGGAGATCGTGCGGCGGAGCGGAGTGGTGGATGG
The DNA here is from genome assembly GCA_965277265.1 of Edaphobacter sp. Taxonomy (GTDB): domain Bacteria; phylum Acidobacteriota; class Terriglobia; order Terriglobales; family Acidobacteriaceae; genus Edaphobacter. Next base: position 1,361,741 of record CBDICF010000003.1, on the reverse strand, counting down.
GCTGTGTTTTGTTTCGCCGATGCATATTACGGCGGCGATCTATGTGAACGACAATGAGAACGGGTTGATCGAGGATATCGGGACTTGGCTGGAGAAGCTGGCTCCGCGGTGGCCGGGATATAAGCATCATCGGACCGGGGAGGATAATGCCGATGCGCACCTGAAGGCTCTGCTGCTGCATCATGAGACGACGCTGCCGGTGACGAAGGGAAGACTGGACCTGGGGACCTGGCAGAGGGTGTTCTATGCGGAGTTCGATGGGCAGCGGACGAAGCGGGTCATTGTGAAGCTGCTGGGTGTCGCAGGAGAATGATGTCGACGCGGCGGTTCTGGGTGCGGCCGTCCTGGGTGGCGTTGCTGGCGACGGGGTGGAACTCGGCGTAACCGGCGGCGGAGAGGTTGACGGGGTCGATGGGGCCGCGGTCGAGCAGGAGGCGGGCGATGGCCGTGGCACGGGCGGTGGAGAGCTCCCAGTTGGTGGCGAACTGCGGGGTGTGGATGGGGATGTTGTCGGTGTGGCCTTCGACGCGGATGGGGTTGGCGGGCAGGGTGGCGGCGAGCAGGGACAGGATGGGAATGGAGGCGGCGCGGATCTGGGCTGAGCCGGAGGGGAAGAAGCCAGCCTCGTGGAGGGAGATGACGAGGCCGTCGGGGGTGATGCGCATGGTGATGCTGCCAGGGCGGATGTTGCCGGCGGCGATCTGCTGGGCCAGCAACTTGGCGAGGCGCGCCTGGGTGGCCTCGGGGGTTTCGAGGGAGGTGGGGGGGAGCGGCGGGGTCAGAGCGGCGGGTGGGGCGTCGGAGATCGCGGGGGCGTTGAGGTTGGAGAGCGGAGGGGTTTTGGAGTGGGCCTCGAAGGCGCCGAGTGGGGTGAAGGCGGACTTCATGGCGTCGGCCATCTTTTCCTGCTTGTGCTTGTCGGCCTGGCTGGAGGCGAAGAGGACGACGAAGAAGGCGAAGAGCAGGGTAATGAAGTCGGCGTAGGATACCAGCCAGCGCTCGTGGTTGACGTGTTCGGGATGTTTTTTTCGGCTCATGCGCCGGCCTCCGCGGATTGGTTGGCGCCGGCGGGTTTTTCGTCGAAGAGGAAGGTGCGGAGCTTGGTTTCGATCATGCGGGGGTTCATGCCTTCGATGATGGAGATGACGCCTTCGAGGATCATCTCCTTGATTCTCTGGTCTTCGCGGTGGCGGAATTTGAGCTTGCCGGCGGCGGGGAGGCAGAGGAGGTTGGCCATGGCGACGCCGTAGATGGTGGCGACGAAGGCGGTGGCGATGCCGCGTCCTACTTCGTCGATGTTGGCGAGGTTCTTCATGACCTGGATGAGGCCGAGGACGGCTCCGATGATGCCGACGGTGGGGGAGTAGCCTCCGGCGGCTTCGAAGACGGCTGGAATCTTCTCTTCGATCTCGGATTTGTTGTCGAGCTCGAGTTGCATGATCTTACGGACCTCGCTGGGTTCGGTGCCGTCGACGGCGAGGGTGAGGGCTTGTTTGAGGAACGGGTCTGTGATGGCGGGGAGATCGGCGTCGAGCGAGACGATGCCGCTTTTGCGGGCCTTGTAGGCGAAGGCGACCAGTTGGGAGAGGGTGGCTTCGCCGTTGGAGCCTTTGTGGAAGAAGACCCGGGCTACGGCTTTGGCGGCGGCGAGAAGGATGTTGACCGGAAATTGGAGCATGACCGCGCCGAGTGTGCCGCCGACCACGATCATGGCTGCGGTGGGCTGGGTGATCTGGGCGATGTTGCCGCCTTCGATCATCATGCCGGCGAGGATGCCGATGAGGGCGAGCGTGATGCCGCCGATGCTGGCAATGTCCATGGGGCCTCTCTTTGAATAGCGAATAGCCTGTGAAGAGTCTGCTTCAGGGGCGGGTTCGGACTATGCTTCCGGCTCGCTGCGGGGGTGGGCTGTGCGAACGGTGGTCTCGGCGAGGTGAGCGGATTTTGCGGAGAGTGCGGGCGCGGCTTCGGGCCATGCTGCGCGGAGGACGGCAGAACGGTATGCGAGGACGCGCTCGGAGACTTCGGCGCAGGACTCAAGGACGACGAGCTTTTCGCCGGTGATGAGGGTGAGCACGGTATCGGGTGAGGCTTCGGCGTACTTGATCAGGTCGCAGTTGATGGAGAGAGGGTTACCGTTGAGGCGTTTCAGCTCGATCATGGAGGTTCCTTTCAAACTCGTTCATCGGCCAAGGCGGCGACGGCCAATAGAGGAAAGGACGGTATGGGCGAAGGGTGTGGCGCGAAGGCGGACACGGCTAAAGTGCGCGGAGGGCTAGCCGATGAGGTGGGAGAACGCGGAGCCTTCCGCATGGTGAACCGGATCTCGTTCCTGCCTGCGGGCAGGATGACTTCGCCGGGCGGACACCGGGGCGGCGTCGCGGCAACTCAACCGAGCAGTACAGGAGCGTTTCGTTATGTCCTTGGGCATTCTTACTAACGTTGCAGCAACCTATGCACAGAACAATTTGAATCAGACGCAGGGCAGCCTGCAGACCGTTCTCCAGCAGCTCTCGTCCGGTTCGCGCATCAACAGCGGCGCGGATGACGCGGCGGGTCTTTCGGTTTCGGACGGTCTGAAGGCGAACGAGGCGGCGCTGAACCAGTCGGCGCAGAACGCGCAGAACGGCGTCGGACTGCTGCAGACCGCGGATGGCGCGCTGTCGCAGGTGACCAACCTTCTGAACCGCGCGGTTACGCTGGCTACTGAGGCCTCGAACGGCGGCCTGACCACGGCGCAATCGACGGCGGCGGATACGGAGTTTCAGAGCATCGTGACCGAGATCGGCAACATTGGCAGTAACACGAACTTCAACAGCACCAATGTGTTTTCGGCGACTGCGACCAACTTCGTGGTCAGCGACGGAACCGCGGGCGGAACGACCACCATCGCAGCGACGACGGGTGCCCTGGGCAAGACCAGTGTGGGGCTCACGGTGACCGATGCCGCGGGTACGATCACAACCGCCGCCGGGGAGGACCTGTCGACCTCGAACCTGGCCTCCGCGGCTGCGGCCACTACGGCGCTGGGCAAGATCACCACCGCGATTGGAGACGTGTCGAGCCAGCGCGGCAACATCGGCGCCAACATCAACCAGTTGAACGCCGCAGCCAATGTTGCGAGCTCGCAGGCGGTGAACCTGTCTTCGGCTCAGAGTTCGATTGCGTCGACCAACTATGGTCAGGCGACAAGCGATCTGGCCAAGTTCCAGGTGCTGAGCCAGACCGGCATCAGCGCTCTTGCGCAGGCAAACAGCGTGCAGCAGGAGATTCTGAAGCTGCTGCAATAGTCCCAGCAGGCGGTGGCCGGGGCGAGGGTTGGCCCGGCTGCCGCCGCTTTTTCGCAAGCAGGTTAAATTGCTCTTACTTCCGCCTTCAGAGTTGGAAGCGGAATTGCTTGTGGTGAGTGTGAACGGAGATTGGAGCGCGCGATGGGCACCGTTGGGTTGAACTTCGGATCGGCGAGCAGCGGACAAGGGTTCGACGTGGCCACGACGGTCACGCAGATCCAGGCGTCGGAACAGGCGATTGAGACCCCGTGGAATAACCAGCTGACGGCGTTGAAGGCGCAGGACACGGTGTTTACGTCACTGGGGAGCGATCTTTCGAGTCTTTCTACAAGTCTGCAGGCGCTTACGGCGTTCGATGGCGTGTTTTCGCAGAAGCAGGGAGCAAGCTCGAATCCCAATCTGTTGAATCTGAGCTCCGCCAGTACAACGGCTGTGGCCGGCAGCCATACGATCACGATCAACACCCTGGCGCAGACTTCATCCGAAGTTTCGAGCGCTATTGCGAATCCGGCGGATACGCTTGCGGGCACGCTGACGATTCAGGGGCACACCTTCAACGTGGACAGTAGCCACAACGACACGACATTGAACACTCTTTCGGCGGCGATCAATTCTGCGGGAATCGGCGTGAATGCGAGCGTGATTACAGACTCTTCCGGATCGCGGCTTTCTCTCGTAAGCGGGACCAGCGGTGCGGCCGGTCAGTTGACGGTCACGGCCGCCCTGTCGGGCGCCTCGTCCGGCGCAATTGCCTTTCAGGTGGGGCAGGCGGGACAGGATGCGAGCCTGAACGTAGACGGTGTCTCGGTGACGACAGCATCGAACACGGTGAGCAACGTCATTCCGGGAGTGACCTTTCAACTGCTCGCGTCCTCTGCGACTCCGGTACAGGTGCAGATTACCAACGATACGAGCTCGATCGGAACGGCGATCGGCAGCTTTGTCTCTGCCTACAACAAGGTAATCACGGACATCAATACGCAGGAGGGACACGACTCAAGCGGCAACGCGGAGCCGCTGTTTGGCAGTCCGACGCTTGCGCTGCTGCAGAGCCAGATTACGGGATCTCTCTTTTCCGGATCCGCGAGCGGGGCGATCAAGAACATTACGGAGCTTGGCATTCAGGTCAACACAGACGGGACCCTGGCGCTGAACGCGGATACGTTGAATACGGCGCTGAACACGAACTTCTCCGATGTAACCGGCTTTTTGCAGAATGCGGGCAGCTTCGGTCAGACGATGTCGGCCACGCTGAACAGTGCCGGTACCCAGAATCCGAATGGATCGATCTATCTCGCTCAGCAGCAGAACGCCGCGCAGGAGGCGGCGCTGAATCTCGACGTCACCAATGAGAATGCGCTGCTGGCGACGCAAAAAACGCAGCTGACGGCTGAGCTGAATACGGCGAACCAGATTCTCCAGTCGATTCCGTCGCAGCTGAACCAGGTGAATGAGATGTACAGCGCCATTACAGGCTACAACCAGAATCCGGGGGGCTAGACGATTGAGCGAGACGAGCTATCAGCAGCAGACTTTGGCGAGTGCGACGGGGGTGCAGTTGATCGTTGCGCTGTACGACGGGGCAATTCGTTTTCTTTATCGGGCGATGCAGTGCGTGGAGGAGAATGACGTCCACGGGCGGCGCGTCGCGGTGAAGAAGGTGATCGACATTCTGATGTACCTGCAGGCGCGTCTACGTCCGGAGATGGGCGGCAGCGTTGCGGCTTCGCTGGCCGATTTTTACGCGACGATGTTTACGATGACGCTTGAGGCGTCCCATGTGGAGTCGGTGGAGCAGTTTCAGGAGGTGATCGCGTACGTCCGCAATGTGCGTGAGGCCTGGGTGGTGGTGGCTCGCGATCCGGAGGCGGGACGGGTATTGCCGAGGGAGCTGCGGACGCGCGAGGAGAAGTTCGTTCCGCCTTCCGCGCTGCAGGCTGTGACGGAGGTGACGGCTGTGTCGCGCTGGCTGGCCTAGCTCAGAGCAATTTCCCTGTTGCTGTGGAGGGGGAATTCATAGGAGTGCCGTTTTCCTTGAGAGAAAACGGCCATGATTGCATTGACTGGCCTGTACACCGACAGGGAAACTGCTCCTAGGTCGCCACGGCGAGCTCTTCTTCGAGGCGCTGCTTTTCGAAGAGGCTGGTGTAGTAGCCATTGCGGGCGAGCAGTTCCTCGTGGGTGCCGAGCTCGGCGATGCGTCCGCTGACCAGAACGGCGATCTGATCGGCGTTGCGGGCGGTGGAGATGCGGTGCGAGATAAAGATGGTGGTGCGGCTGCCCATGCCCTGACGAAGGCCACCGAGAATCTGCTCTTCGGTGTAGGTGTCGACGCTGGCGAGGGCGTCGTCGAGGATGAGAATGCGGGGATCGCGGAGGACGGCGCGGGCGATGGCGGTGCGCTGCTTCTGACCGCCGGAGAGCGTGACGCCGCGTTCGCCGACGAGGGTTTCGAAGCCTTTGGGGAATTCGAGGATTTCGGTGCGGATGTGGGCGATGGAGGCCGCGTCCTCAACCTGTTCCTCAGAGGCCTCGGGTCTGCCGAAGGCGATGTTCTGGCGGATGGTTTCGGAGAAGAGGAAGGTCTCCTGCGGGACGAAGCCGATGCTCCTGCGAAGTTCGGCGAGGGTGAAGCGGCGGATGGGATGGCGGTCGATGAGGACTTCGCCGGGAGCGGCGTCGTGGAGGCGCGGGATGAGGCCGACCAGGGTGGATTTTCCTGAGCCGGTAGGACCTACGATGGCGAGGCTGGAGCCTGCGGGGATGCGGAGGTTGATGTTCTGGAGGACAGGCGGGCCGCCGGGGTAGGCGAAGTTGAGGTTGCGGAACTCGATGTCTCCGGCGACGGAGGTGGGCGCGGGTACGGCAGAGGCGACTGCTGCGGGATCGTCGGCGATGTCGGGCTTCTGCTTGAGCAGCTCGTCGATGCGGACGACGGAGGCGGTGCCGCGCTGGAAGAGATTGACGACCCAGCCGACGGCGATCATGGGCCAGGTGAGTTGCACCATGTAGACGTTGAAGGCGGTGAACTGGCCCACGGAGATGCGGTGGGCGACGACCTCGTGGCCGCCTACTAGAAGCGTGATCATGAGGGAGAGGCCGAGGACGAATTCGAGCGTGGGCCAGAGCATGGCCATCAGGCGTACGAGGTAAAGGCTGCGCTTGATGTACTCGCGGTTGGCGGTCTCGAAGGAGGCGATCTCGGCTTCTTCCTGGGCGAAGGCGCGGATGAGGCGAGCGCCGGAGAAGTTTTCCTGGGCCTTGGCGGAGATGTCGGAGAACATGGCCTGGATGCGCTCGAAGCGGCGGTGGATGCGGTTGCCGAAGTACTGGACGAGGACCGATGCGATGGGGAGGGGAACGAAGGCGCAGAGGGTGAGCTTCGGGCTGATGCGGTACATGAAGGGCAGCGCGGCGGCGGTGAAGACGATGGTGTTGGCCGAGTACATGATGGCCGGCCCGAGGAGCATGCGGACGGCGTTGAGGTCGTTGGTGGTACGGGCCATGATGTCGCCGGTGCGGTGGGTGTGGAAGAAGTTGGCCGACTGGCGCTCGAGGTTGGCGAAGAGGTCGTTGCGGATGTCGAATTCGATCTCGCGGGAGGCGCCGATGACGACCTGGCGGGTGATGTAAAGGAAGATGGCGGAGGAGACTGCGATGATTAATAAAATGAGGGAGTGGTGGAGGATCTTGGCCTGGGTGAGGCCGTGGCGCATGTCGTCGATGGCGTGGCCGATGACGGCGGGGAGCAGGACCTTGATGATGTTGTAGAGGATGGTGGACACACCGCCCCAGGCGAGACTCTTCCAGTATCGCCTGAGGTATGGTGTGAGCGGCTTAAGTCGTTCCAGCATGAGTGTTTATCGTAGGCGTTCGGGGATTAGATACGGTTAGAAGGCCTGAGGATGCGGCGGAGTTGGGGTTGGGTGCGGAAGCGTGGGCTTATCGGCTTGCGGGGTCGAGCCGGGGGGAGGAGGCGGGGGCGCTGGCGCTGCCTGGGGCTGGGCTTGGGGGGGTGGTGGTGGAGGTGCGGGTTGTTCGGGTGGGGTGTCGGATTGGCTGATGAGTTCGATGTCGAAGATAAGGTCGGCTTTGGCGGGCATTTGCGGCGGTTTGCCCATGTCGCCGTATGCGAGCTGGTAGGGAACGAAGAGGCGGCGCTTGCCCCCGACGTGCATGCCCTGGAAGCCGGTGTCCCAGCCGGTGATGACGCGGTGTGCGCCGTAGGGGAAGGTGAAGGGGGAGTTGCGATCAACGGAGGAGTCGAACTTGGTGCCATCGGGGAACCAGCCGGTGTAGTGGACGGTGTAGAACTTGCGGGGCTCGGCGAGTGGGCCGGTGCCGAGGCGTATGTCTATGTATTTGAGGGCGTAGAGGGTCTTTGGGATACCGGCTACTTTGGGCAGGGTGGAGGCGGGATTGGCGGGGGTTGTGGCCGCGGTGCGGTGGGTGGGAGATGTCCGGTGGGGTGTTGTCTGGGCGAGGGCCAACGTGGTGAGGAGCGGGAGACAGGCGAGCTTGAGGATCATCGTGCTTTCAGTTTAGGACGTTTGCGGGGGTTTGGGGTGAATCTGCGTGGGGATTCGGTGGTTGTACGGCGGAAAAATCAGGGTGTGGCGGGCGGATGGGTTTTTATTGTTTTGCGGGCGTTTTTGAGGGTTCCGGTGAAGAATGGGGTGAAATTTCGTGGTGAATGTGTGGTGCATTGCGTGGTAGATGTGGACATCGGATGTGCATTACGGTGCGCGTTTCGGACGGCTGAAGATTGCGCCACTGTTTTCGGATTTATTTGGATTTGGAACTGCTGCCGGGATTGGGTCTGCCTGGTGGAACCAGATGGATTACCGGGGCCGATACTCACAGCCGAGCGGGCGTATTCTTGAAGCTGTGGGCTACGTGACGGGAATGGCGACGAAATGATGCGGATGACCGTGCTGGCTTCGGGATCGAAGGGCAACAGCACCGTGATTGCCAGCTCCAGCACGCGGGTTCTGGTGGACGCGGGGCTGTCGTGCCGGGAGCTGCTGCGGCGCATGGCGGTGGCGGGGGAAGACCCGGCGGAGCTGGATGCGATTCTGATTACGCATGAGCACCAGGACCATGTCGCGGGTCTTCCGGTGCTGGCGCGGCGGCTGGGGATTCCGGTGTTTGTGACCGAGCCGACGCATCGGGCGTGGGTGCGGATGCTTACGCCGCGGACGACGATGACGTATGCGAAGTGGCTGGACCACATTCAGCGGGAGAAAGAGGCGCGTGCGTCGGCTGTGGCGGGGGAGCCGGGCTATGACCTGACGGCGGAGCGCGCCTCGATTGCGCATATTTCGGGGGAAGCGGAATCGCTGGGGTCGGCGCTGAACAGGTCGCGGACGATCTATGCGGGGGCTGACCCGGGGAGAGTTGAGGATTCCGCGGATTCTGAGAATGCGTGCGATTCGGAGTTGGAGCTGGCCGAGGCTCCGATTCCCGCGGCCGCCCAAAAGGCAGATCCGGCTCACCTGCCCGCGGTGGAGTATTTTCATGCCGGGAAGAGCTTTTCGATCGGCGATATCGAGATCATGCCGTTCACGATTCCACATGACGCGGCCGATCCCTGCGGGTTTGTCTTCGAGGCGGAGGGCATCCGCATGGCGGTGGCGACCGACCTGGGGTATATGCCGCCGAACGTGAAGGCGGCGTTGAAGCGGATCGATGTGCTGCTGCTGGAGTCCAATCACGATCTGGAGATGCTGCGCGATGGGCCGTATCCGTGGTCGGTGAAGCAGCGTGTGCTGTCGCGCGTGGGGCACCTGTCGAACGAGGCGACGGCCTCTTTTCTGGAGAAGGACTACGACGGGGGGGCGGTGTGGATTGTGCTGGGACATCTTTCTGAGGCGAACAATGCGCCGGAGCTGGCGCGGTTGTGCGCGGAACAGGCGCTGAGCAGCCACCCGACGCTGCTGGGCAATCGCGTTCTGCTGGCCGGGCAGGATACCCCGCTCGATCCGATTCGCCTGTAAGGCACCTGAAGGATGACTTTGGAGATGATTCGGCAGGGTCATGCGAGCTTTTGGGGTGGGGGAGGGAGAGCGGTTCGCTTCGCGAATGCCGACCTTAGCGACGATAAGACTGTCGCGAAGGTGGGACGCACGGTTCCGGGCTGGGGGAGGAGCAGGCCGGCTGCTAACATCCAACTATCATGAAAGTTCTGGTTATCGACATTGGCGGCACCAACATCAAGGTTGCATCGAGCGACGTCCGGGTTCCGATCAAGATTGCCTCCGGCCCAACCCTGACCGCGGAAGAGATGTGCAGGCAGGTGCTGACCTCGACCCAGAGCTGGAAGTACGACTGTATTTCGATCGGCTATCCGGGCCCGGTGGCGCACGATCATCCGCTTGCCGAGCCGCACAATCTCGGTGCGGGCTGGATCGACTTTCCTTACCAGAAGGCGTTCGGCAAGCCGATCCGCTTTATCAACGATGCGGCCATGCAGGCGCTGGGCGGCTATAAAGAGGGACGGATGCTGTTTCTCGGCACCGGCACCGGCCTGGGCTCCGCGATGGTCTTCGACGGTATTGTGATTCCGCTCGAACTTGCGCATCTGCCTTACAAGAAGGGCCGCACGTATGAGGAGTACATCGGTCTGGCGGGTCTGGAGCGGCGCGGCAAGAAGCGGTGGCGGAGGTCTGTCCTGGATATCATGGCCCGGCTGCAGGCGGCCATGGTCTGCGACTCCGTGCTGCTGGGCGGCGGCAATGCGAAGTTGATGAAGGAACTTCCCAGTCATGTTGTCGTTGGCGCGAATAGCAATGCCATCGACGGGGGCCTGAAGCTGTGGCAGCAGGCCGCCCCAACAGAGCACGGCCGTCCGGCCAAGGCCGCTTACAAGATGGTCACCACGCGTTAGAACGGCAGAAGGCGGCACCAGGTTCACAGGAGAAAATCATGGCGAACAAGTACGGTGAAGCCGCTCTGATCGCGGCCCGTATGGAGACGTACGGCAAGCCCCTGACACCGCAGAGCCGCTGGCAGCAGGCTACCCAGAAGCTGTATCCCACGAGTCCATCGGCCCAGCGGAAAGGGGGCCCGCGCTTTGCGTTCCTGAGCCTGTGTGAAGCCGGTCTGGTGAAGGGAATTCCCGCCGGCCAGTATGCGCCTTCGAACAAGGATAAGTCGTATGCCCTGCGCGCGGTCGCTCTGCTGAACGCGGGAACCCACAAGACGGTCACGAACCTGTGGGCCGAGGTGACCGAAGGCGAAAGCATTCCGCACAACAGCCAGATGGACGTTGTTCTGGCGCTGTGGAAGAACGGCCTGATCGTTCGCAGTAGCGAATAGATCGAAGCGCAGCGAATAAATCCAAAGTTCGCGTGAAATCAGATCACCGGATGGGGCGAGTGCTGGGGTATTCTTCTCGCACCGCTGCATCAGCCCGGCCATGCCGGCGAAATGGAGGAACTGCCATGATTCATCTTCTCTGGACGGCTCTGATCGGTCTTATCGTCGGAGCTATTGCCAAGTTCATCATGCCGGGCAAGGATCCGGGAGGCATTTTTATCACGATGCTGATCGGCATCGCCGGCGCGTTTCTGGGAACGTATATCGGACGTTCCATAGGCCACTATGGGCCGGATCAGTCTGCCGGTTTCCTGATGTCGCTTCTGGGAGCGCTTATCCTGCTGGCTATCTATCATCTGATCCGGCGGAGGCAGTCGCGAGTGTGAGTGGAGGGCCCGGGCGGGTGAAGGAAGACTTACCACCGATCTGCACCGATATCTCCGATTACACCGATTGAGAACAGGCAAACCGCCGACCGCGGATTGACGCGGATCGACACGGATAAGAGATCTTAAGGGCGATAACTGCAAAGGCGTTCCAGATGGTGTCGGAGGAGAGCCGCCGATTGCTTCTGATGGTTTTCCGTGGGGCTGGAAGCAGTACTGTCGGGCGGAGTTCTCGATAGGTGTAGGTCATCGAACCGCAGGTCCCTTCGCTGCGCTGCGGGATGACAACAAAAAAGCGCTGCGGGATGACAACAAAAAAGCGCTACGGGCTGACAACAAAAAAGAGCTGCGGGATGACAACAAAGAGGCGATGCGGGATGACAATAAAAGCGCTGCGGGATGACAAACAAAAAGGACAAACAACTGCAGGTACCTTCCCGAAGCGCGTTCAGGCGTTCTGCAGGAAGGATGCGAGACTGCCGCGGGTGCGCACGGCGGTGTGGAACTGGTCCGCCGCAACTGGCTGCGCAATGAAGTAGCCCTGCGCCTCGTCGCATTTTCTGCGCAGGAGAAAGCGCAGTTGCTCTTCGGTTTCGACGCCCTCCGCGACCACCTTGATATTGAGCCCGTGGGACATCGCGATGATGGCCCTTATGACCGCGGCCGCGTTGGCGTCCGTGACAGATTTCTTTACGAAGCTCTGATCGATCTTCAACCGGTCGACCTGATATTGCAGCAGGTAGGAGAAGCTGCAGAATCCTGTTCCGAAGTCGTCGATCGAGATCCGTACGCCAAGCTCCCGCAGCTTTTCGAGCTTGTTGAGGATGTCTTCGGAGTTTGCCATCAACATGTTCTCGGTGATTTCGATCTCCAGGGTGTGCGCGGGAAGCCCGCTCTGGAGCAGGGACAGCTCGACGACTTCGACCAGATTCTTCTGCTGGAACTGCCTGGGCGACAGGTTGACAGAGACCGTCAACTCGGTCCCCATCTCCTCCTGGAGCGCCTTGCCTTCCCGGCAGGCGGTCATGAAGGCCCACTCGCCGATGGGTACGATGAGGCCGGTCTCCTCGGCAAGCGGGATGAACTGACCGGGAGAGATTTCGCCCAGCTTCGGATGGATCCAGCGCATCAGCGACTCCATGCCGGTGACCAATCCGCTGGACAGGGAGATCTGCGGTTGATAGTTCATGCGCAACTCACCGTTGGCGAGGGCGTGGCGCAGCGCATGCTCCAGGGACAACCGGTCGGCGCTCTCTTTCAACATGCCTTCGCTGAAGATCTGATGCTGGTTCCGGCCGTTCTCCTTGGCGGCATACATGGCGGAGTCGGCGCGTTTCAACAGATGCTTCGCGTCGGAGGCTACGTCGGGGAAGATGCAGACGCCGACGCTGCCGGTGACATGGACCAGATGATCATCGACCTGGATCTCGGGCGCGAGCCTCGACACGAGATTGAGCGCGCACTGCTCGACATCGGCGACGCTCACGATGTCGGTCATGACGACAACGAACTCGTCGCCGCCCACACGCGCGACTACGTCTGTACTTCGTACGGAGCGCTTGAGCCGGTTGGCCGCCTCGATCAGGATGCGGTCTCCGGCCGTGTGGCCCAGGGAGTCGTTGATGCGTTTGAAGTTGTCGAGGTCGATGACGAAGACGGCGACCTTGGTTCCATAGCGCTTGGACTGCTCGACCGCCTGCACGATTTTGTCCTGCAGTAGAGCGCGTCCTACGAGACCGGTCAACTGATCGTGGGTGGCGAGGTGAGTGACATAGGTGAGCATCTGTCTGCGCTCGCTGATATCGAAGGCGATACAGACAAAGCCGGTCACCTCGCCTGCATCGGTGGTCACGGCGCGAACGGCCAGGTTGATAGGAATGCGTACTCCATCCTGCCGGACGAGGGTCCACTCATGCTGGTCCATCTCGCCTGCGGCGGTCTTGGCGGTGAGGACTTTGAAGCCGTCGCGCTCGACTGCGGCCGAGAGGTCTAGCCCTACGGCCTCGCCCAGAAGCTCACGTTCGTCATGCAGGAGGGTCAGCGGAGCCTTGCCGATCAACTCTTCGCGGCTGTAGCCGGTCAGCTTTTCGGCGGCCACGTTGACCGCCGTAATCGTCCCGCCGGTATCCGCGGCCACGATGCTGAACGGAGCGTTTTGAAATACGGAATGGTTGAACTCCGCCAGTTGCGCATACTTTTGCTGCGCTGCCTTCGACTCGCTGATATCGCTGCAGGTGATGGCCAGCCCATCGCCGACCTTGATGACTTGGATGCGCAGCCAGGACGTCTTGAGCATGGAGGGCGGCACGGGGAATTCGTCCTTGAGAGGCTCGCCGGTGTCGACGACGCGGCAGAAGCGCGCGAACATGGCGGCGGTGGGGCGCATCGGTGTCGCTGAGCAGAGGGTCTCTCCGAGCAGTTCGGTGCGCGACCTGCTGAGCAACTGCTCGGTGTTTGCATTGATGTAGATGAAGCGGAAGTCGGTGATGGCGCCGGCGTCGCTTCTGACCGAGCGCAGAAGGAGGAATGCGTCCAGGCTGGTCTCCGCCGCGGCGAGAAATACAGCGTGGGCCTCCTGCGCTCTTCGCAGCCGGACGGTTCGGCGACGCTCTTGCCGGAGCGCCAACAGCACCACCAGTGCACCGGACAACGCTAGAAGGACGGCAGTCAAGGTTGCCACGTGAGCCCCACTACTGGTTCGCCAAAATTGCTGTGGTGTCAGGCAACCGGCACCCTGGTGTATGTCAACGCCATGGTTCTAAATTCGAGTAAGTGATGCTGCAAAGAGGATGCACCCTAAAAATATACGCCGTCAGGCTTCGATCCTCGAATCCGTTGGGTGCTTCGGCGGCAATGCCTGGGCCGCTGGGAAGCCAAGCTAAATCTAGATAAAGCTATCAGTCCCGGCCGGTCCTGCGACAATAATTTCCAGACACAAAGGCTGGCGACAACAAAGGCGGGGGCCGGACGTGCTTAGGGACTCGCTGCTATCGGCGTCCGGTACGAGGCATTATTTGCGAGCCGCGAAGTCCTGGTTCCTGGCCATCCATCCATGCAGTTGCATCCAGTTCTGCAGCAGGATTGGATAGATTGCCAGTTCCGGCGTTGATTTGAGCCCTTGCGCCAGGCCGGTGCCATGCGGGCCGCGCTCGAAGATGTGGAGCTCTGCCGGGACTTTGGCGCGCTTCAATGCATCGTAGTAGGCGGTGGCGTTCATGGAGTTTACGGTCTGGTCCGCGGTGGTGGAGTAGATGAAGCTGGGCGAGGTGTTCGGGGTGACGAGCTTGACGACGGAGATGGCGTCGATCTTCTCCTGTGCGGGGTTTTTTCCGAGCAGGCCATCCATGTTGCCGGTCCTGGGGATGGAGTCGTCCATGGAGAAGCGTCCGTAGGAGAGGATGACAAAGTCGGGGCGGTCGGCGGCGCGGTCGATGGGGTCGAGCGCTTTGGCTTCGCCCTGGTCATGTACGGCAGCGAGATACCCGGCCAGGTGACCGCCGGCGGAGAATCCCCAGAGCCCGATTTTATTTGGCGCTATGTCCAGATCCCGGGCATGGCTGCGGACATACCGGACGGCGCGCGCTCCATCCAGCATGGGGACGGGGAAACGGTAGCGTGGGCCGAGACGGTACTCCAGCACGAATGCGGTGACGCCGTGGGCATTAAGCCAGCGCGCCTCGACGGCGCCTTCCTTCTCCATGACCAGGTGGGTGTAGCCGCCGCCCGGCAGCACGATGACGGACGCGTGTGCCGTGTCGCCGGCCGCGGGATAGACGTAGAGTTTCGGGATGTCGCCGTCTTCGTTGCCCCGGGCCTCGGGTGCGCCCGCGGGCCAGAGGACTACGGCTCGCGCAAAACCTTTGGGAGGCTTCGTTGTGGTGACAGGAGCAAGCGCGGTTGCGGCGGTGGCGGAGAGCGAGGCGCAACCGGAGGAGGATAAGACGCAGAAGATCCCTGCAGCAGCCGGGAGAAGAAGATGTCGCATCGTGCCGTCAGGATACACTTGTTCTCCACCGGGCACCGATTCCGGGCTGAAACCCGTCTACTCCGCTATCGTCTAAGTCAACATGGATGTCCGAAGCTCTACCCGTTGCCTTTCGCCGGCCCGCATCGGCCTGATGCTTGCGTTGCTTGTGCCGTTTGCGGCCTTGGCTTTTGCGCAACAGACGCCGGCCGCGCCACCCGCTGCTGCGACGGGAACCAACTCTGCGGACGACCATCTCGTCAGCCTTCCTGTTGTCGTTCGCGATCACAAGGGCGCTCTCGTTCAGAATCTGACCGGGGACGATCTGATCCTTAAGGTGGATGGCAAGCCGCAGACGGTAGGCAGTTTTGAGAAGGACGCCAGTCTGCCCTTGAGCCTGGGTCTGCTGGTGGACACCAGCCTCTCCCAGCGCAGTGTGCTTGAAGAGGAACGCAGCGCGAGTGGAGTGTTCCTCGACCAGATGCTCTCCACGCCCAGAGACCAGGGATTTGTGATCCAGTTCGCCAGCGAGACCGAACTGCTGCAGGACCTCACGGGCTCTCGTCCCAGGCTGCAGGCGGCGCTGAAGGAGATCGATACGCCCCCGCCGCCCGACACTACAGGGTCTCCGGACGCTGGCAGCAGCCGTCGCGCGCACCGCAACACTGTTGTCTACGACGCGCTCTTTCTGGCCTCCGACGAGATCATGGCGAAGCGACAGGGCAGGAAGGTGCTCATCCTCCTCTCGAATGGCGCCGACAGCGGGAGCCGCGAGAACATCGTCCGTTCCATAGAAGCCGCACAGCGCGCCGATACGGTGGTCTATGCGATTTACTGGAAGGGCGATGAACCGGAGCGCATCCGTGGCAACGGCCAGCCTGTAGATCCGAACGGCTATCCGGGAGGTGGCTATCCGGGAGGTGGCTACCCCGGTAGCGGGTATCCGGGTGGTGGGTATCCCGGAGGTGGTTATCCGGGCGGTGGTTATCCCGGTGGGGGGTATCCGGGCGGGGGGTATCCGGGCGGCCGCGGCAGCAACTTCCCTCCTGTCCAGCGGCGCACCGATGGCAGGAAGATATTGGAACGGATCACAGCCGAGACCGGCGGACGTGTCTTCGAGATCAGGAAGAATGAAGATGTCGCCCAGATCTATACACAGATTGCCGAAGAACTGCGCGCGCAGTACCGCCTCGGGTTCAATCCGGGTCAGGACACTGCCGCCGCGGGCTACCACCAGATCGATCTCTCCACGCGCCAGAAAGGTCTCGCCGTCCAGACTCGCGATGGCTTCTATACGGGCAAGCAGGAGCACCGGCCATAGGGGTGGTCCGGCGCGTGGTCGAGGCAAAGTTTTTGCGTCGTGCCGCTTCTTCATGCATCATCTGGTAGTAAGCTCGCGTTCGACTGGGCGCCAGGGAAAGGTTCGACTCGATGTTCAGGCAGCCACGTATCCGCCTCGCCGTAATAGCGTTCTTCGTGCTCGCGACGATGGGGTTCAACGCTCCAGGGGAGGCACAGAGCGGTCTTTTCAAGCCGAACCCGCACCTCTACTCGGAGACGGCCAATCCTGCAAGCGACATCTCTGCCGCGATCGTGCAGGCGCGCCGCGAGCACAAACGCATCCTGCTCGATTTTGGGGGCAACTGGTGCGGCGACTGCCAGGTACTCGACATCTATTACCACCAAAGCCCCAACGCCGAGCTGCTTGCCAGATACTTCATCCTGGTCCATATCAACATCGGCCACATGGACGAGAATGTGGATGTCGCCAAAAAGTACAACGTTCCGATTACGAAGGGTGTTCCGGCCCTGGCCGTACTCGACTCCCATGGCCGGCTGCTTTACGCGGAACACGACAAGGAGTTCGAACACGCCAGCATGTCCGCGATCACGGACTTCCTGAACCGTTGGAAGGCTTAAGCGGCGCCCGGTTGCAACGCGGATTGTTTACGACTCAGAAGCATTCGGTGAAGCGGTTCAAACCAGCGATTTGACAGACAGAGGACCTCATTCCATGATTGCGAGCCATTTGCCTCAGCGTCGCACGTTGGCCGGTTCAGCCGTGCTTCTGCTCTCACTTGCCACCGCCGGGTTGATGGCAGGATGCAAGGGCAATCATCCCGGAGCACCTGAGCCGCAGCCCGCCGCATCGACTCCGGCAGCGGCTCCCACGCGCACGCCCGTTACGACGCCGCCCGCCGTGAAGAAGCACCTTTACTCCGCCGATGCCGATCCCAAAGCCGAGATTGCCTCTGCCCTGAAGCAGGCTCGCCATGAGAACAAGCGCGTCATCCTAGACTTCGGCGGCGACTGGTGCGGCGACTGCCAGGTGCTCGATATTTACTTCCACCAGAGCCCTAACCGGGAGCTGATCGCAGGGAATTTCGTGGTCGTTTATATCGATGTCGGCCATATGGATAAGAACGTCGCTGTAGCCGAGAGATATGGCGTTCCGCTGAAGAAGGGGGTGCCCGCGCTGGCGGTCCTGGACGCGGATGGCAAGGTTCTCTACTCCCAGGCGACAGGCCAGTTTGGGGACATGCGCTACATGCAGCCAGCCTCCGTGACCGAGTTCCTGAACCAGTGGAAGGGGTAATCCAGCGCCTCGCCTCGTATACCTGCGAGCTGCTCCGGTGAGGCGGCTGCTGCGCCTGCCCGCGGTCCTGCACCGCGCTCTGCGGAGGACGCTTGCCCATGACTGCATGAACCTGGCCCAGTCGACGGCGTACTCGGCGATGGTCGCGCTGTTTCCCGCGCTTATCGTGGCGGCCGCGGTGGTCAGCCTGGTTCCCGGCGCGGCCCCGCTGCGTTTCCAGCTCTCCCTCTTCTTCGATCGCATTCTTCCCGCCGATGTAAGCCCGCTTCTTGAGAGCTATTTTGTCGCGTCGCCGCACACCATCAAGTCCACCCACGCCCTCAGCATCGCGTTCCTGGTCAGCCTCAGCGGCGCATCCAGCGTCCTGGCAACCCTGATGGAAGGCGTTCGCCGCGCGAACAACCTGCCGCAGGACTGCTGGACATTCTGGCAGCGCCGCGGCCGCGCTCTTCTGCTGGTCCCGCTTTCGCTGATACCGTTCCTGCTCGCAAGCACCCTTATCGTCTTCGGTCATTTGATTACCGAGTGGCTGGGCCTGCACATCATGGCCGCGGCCCGGACGCCCGTTTTCCTGCTGGCGCTGCTGATCCGCTGGTCTGTCGCGCTTACCGGCAGCATCGGCATTGTCGCACTGATCTACCATATGGGGACGCCGATGCGGCAGTCCTGGAAGCGAACGCTGCCCGGCGCTATCGTCGCGACCTTCCTATGGTTCCTCGCCACACTGGTGTTCGGCTGGTATGTGACCCGATTCGCCAATTATTCGCAGGTCTACGGTTCGCTCGGCGCGGGCATCGCTCTGCTCTTCTGGCTTTACATTATCTCGCTCAGCGTCTTTTGCGGTGCGGAGTTCAACACGGAGTTTCACGCCAGTTTTTCGGGTTCGAAGGCTGATGGCGAAACTGCCTAAGGCCCCAAACCGGCCTTCGCGCGGGTAGAATGGCCACGGAAGCAAAACCTATTGGTCATACCATCCGTTCTCCTTGGCGGAAAGAAAGAACCCGGCACAGCGACCCATGAAGACCTCTCCGAATCAAGCCTCCAGCAACCCAGTATTCCCTGCAACCGAGCGCTCGCGCCGCGCCAAGATCGTCGCCACCCTGGGGCCTTCGTGCAGCTCTGTCGAGGTGTTCCGTCAGCTTGTCCGGGCCGGCTTGGACGTCGCCCGTCTCAACTTCTCGCACGGCAGCCACGCTCAGAAGGCCGACCTGATCCGCATGGTTCGCGCCGTCTCCAAAGAAGAGCGGAAGCCGATCTGCATTCTCGCCGACCTGCAGGGCCCCAAGATCCGGACCGGCAAGCTGAAAGGACACAAACCCGTCCAGCTTATTGCGGGCAAGCGCTTCACCATCACTCCGCGTGAGATTGAAGGGACCGCCGCGCTGGTTGGAACCACCTTCAAGACGCTTGCTGAAAATCTGGAGCCCGGCTCCCGCATTTTGCTGTCGGACGGTTTGATCGAGTTGCGCGTCGAAGCGGTCAAGGGCTCCGACGTTACCTGCGAGATCGTCAACGGCGGCATGCTCGGCGAAAACAAGGGCATTAACCTTCCGGGCATCGCCGTCAACGTTCCTTCGCTCACCGAGAAAGACGAAGAAGACCTGATCTTCGCCATCGGCCAGGGTGTGGACACGGTGGCGGTCTCGTTCGTCCGCACCGCCGACGACGTTCGCCATGTGAAGAAGCGGCTGGCGGCGCTCAACTCCGACGCGTGGATCATCGCGAAGCTCGAAAAACCGCAGGCGATCGAGCACCTCGACAGCATCCTCGAAGTGACCGATGCGATTATGGTCGCGCGCGGCGATCTTGGCGTTGAAGTTCCGCCCGAGAAGGTGCCTGCGATCCAGAAGCACATCATCCGGCGCGCTGCCGAGTACCGCAAGCCGGTGATCACGGCCACGCAGATGCTGGAATCGATGATTGAAAATCCGCGGCCCACGCGTGCCGAGGCCTCGGACGTGGCCAACGCAATCTACGACGGCACTGATTCCGTGATGCTCTCGGGCGAGACCGCAGCGGGAAAATATCCTGTCGAGGCTGTCGCCATGATGGCCAAGATCGTTACCGAGACCGAGCACCAGATCCGGATCGATCCGCCGCCCGCGCTGGGCCATCATCCGAGCGTTCGTCTCTCGATCGCGGAGACGATCTGCGAGTGCATGTCGCATGCCGCGGACGATCTCGACGTCTCTGCGATCGCGATCTTTACGGAGTCCGGCGCGACGGTTCGCCTGCTTTCGAAGTACCACCCCGAGCCGCCCATCTTCGCGCTGTCCCCTTTTGAAAAGGTGATCAATCGCTGCATGATGCTGTGGGGGACGTATCCCATCCTGTGCGAGCGCTTCCGCGATACGGACAAACTCGTGGGCATGGCCGAAGAGATTCTTGAGACGCAAGGCCATGTTCATCAGCGTCAGATCGTCGGCATTGTGGCCGGGACACGCACCAAATCGGGAGCGACCAACTTCATGCGCCTGCACATGGTTGGCGACCGCGATACCGAGGTCAAGATGCCCAAGACGAAGAAGGGCAAGAAGTCGAAAAAGCAACGTGGAGAGTGACACATTTGTTTTTTTGATGTGAAGAAGCCGCCTTGTTGAAGGCGGCTTCTTTGTGCTGCGGGATCGCGGGTGAGTTATGCGTTGAGGCGACGGCGGATTGCACCGGCGGCGGCCAGCATTCCTGTTCCGAGCAGCGCGAAGCTGCCGGGTTCGGGAACGGCGCTGATCGAGATCGTCTCATCGGATGTCTGCGTGATGTACGACTGGGTGAAAACGTCGAAGTAGTTGATGTTGTAGCCCTTGAGTTGATCGTCGTTCTCGGAGAGATTGATGTAAGAGCCGTTGGCGAGTTGGTAGGAGAGTCCGAGGGTATCGAAGTAGCTGTCGCCGCCGGTCCCATCTGCCGCATCGAAGCTGGCTGGATCGCTCAGAAGGTTGTCATTGCCTGGTCCGAAGCCGAAGCCGACCGGGAAGGTTCCGGGATCGAGCACGCCGGTGATGGTCTGGCCGGCGGTCACACCGGTGATGCCTTTGACAATATAGCGAGGGCCGCCGTCGGCAGTGGTGCCGTCCGGGGTTGCGGTGATAGTTCCGTAACCGTAAATAGGGTCGTGCGGGCCGCCGAAGGTGAAGCTGAAGGTGTCGGCAAGGGCGGACGTGCAGGGAAGGGCAGCCAGAACAAGGCCGCACAGTATGAGCGAAGCAGATTTCATATGTCTCCTGAGAAGCAGTTGAATTACTGGAATGCGGGTGCAGGATGCAAGTGAATTGCCAAACGAAGAACCGCTGAGAATGCAAGAAAATCAGGGAAAAACCTGCATTGCCAAAAACTGGCGTGAGACGTTGTGCAAATGGTTGCCCAGCGCAGGAAAATATTTATCATCCACATTCGGGGTTGCCGAATTGCTTAGAGGCGAGTCGTGCAGGGCATGGGGGACGAAAAGAGGACGCAAAGAAGCCGCCCTGTTGAAGGCGGCTTCTTGTGTTGCGGTTTCGGGATGGGCTATGCGATGAGGCGGCGGCGGATCGCACCGGCTGCGGCCAGTACTCCGGTTCCAAGCAGCGCGAGACTGCCAGGCTCTGGAACGGGCGAACCCGCGGGATCGACGCTGATGGCATCTACTGTTTCCACGATGTTCACGTCGCCCACCGGGCCGCCGATGGCTTCCTGATAAGCGCCACCGAAATAGATGTTGACCTGCTTGCCGTCTGCGAGTTGGAAGGAGACTCCCGCCTCATCGAAGTATTGCAGCGGCAAGGCGCCGGGATTGGTGGGATCGACGACGACTCCCGGATACATCAGTACGTTGTCGTTGCCCTGAAATGTGTTTACATCCAGAAGGCTCACGATGTTCGATGTGATACCGCCAAGATTCTGGACCGAACCGTCGTAGGCCCGGTTGATGTCGTAGGCGGTTGTCGAGCCAGTTTGGAGGGTGGCATCGAAGAGCCCCGAGCCGGAGAACTCCGAGCCGGTGAAGCTGAAGCTGAAGGTGTCGGCGTGGGCGGAGATGGCGGGCATAGCCGCGAGAGCAAGCGCTCCGAGAGCAAGTGAAAGCTTTTTCATGGAACTCCTTGGCGGCAGTCAAAAAAAGGCGCGCGTTGGGGAGGAAGCACCTGAGATACCAAAGACAGGATGCGGGATAAAGGGGTAAAAACCGCAGATTTCCACCAGTTTGCCTAAGCGATAGTCAAGTAAGTGCATAAATTTGCAGAGGAGAGGGAACTTGCGTGCTGCCGATGGATCTCATGAAAGAGGCGGAGATTGAGACCCGGAGGAGATGTTCCGATGCCGCAACTTTTATGACTCATCCCGGAGATGTGCCGCTGCCGCCGCGCTGGTGAACGAGATTTTGTGAGGTTGAGCGGCGCCCGCTTCTCCGTGTCCGGCCTACTCACGCTGGTCCTGGACCGCATCCAAAGAGAGAGCCGGCCTTTACCCCTGGAGTTACGCTTTTCTGGAGTTCCGTGAAAAAAATCGATCCTCAGCCTCTTCCAATTCCAACGATTCCCGGCGCCGGGCTGATTGTTCGTGAACGCGAGCCGGTGAATCATGAGTCTCCGTTCGACCTTCTCAGCGAAGGCGCCGCTCTCCGGGACCGCCTTACTCCGAACCACCTCTTTTACATCCGCAGCCACTTCAAGGCCCCGCACCTGGATGGCGCGGCCCATGTGTTAGAGATCGAAGGCGCCGTGCAGAGCCCGTTTGCCATGGGTGTCGAGGACCTGAAGCGGCTTTCCGCTGAGACCCGCACCGCGACGTTGGAGTGCGCCGGCAATGGCCGGGTTTTTCTGAGTCCGGCTGAAGAGGGCGCGCAGTGGCAGCTTGGCGCGGCGGCCACGGCCGAATGGACGGGTGTTCCTCTGGCCACGTTGCTTGATCGCGCACATCTCGACTCCAGTGTCGTGGAGCTTGTCTTTGAAGGGGCGGATTCGGGCAAAGCTAAGACGAAGCCCACGCCGCCGAGTGAGATCACCTATGCGCGGAGCCTTCCCCTGGCGAAGGCGCGAGAGGTCCTGATCGCGTATGCGATGAACGGGGAGGACATCCCGGCCGATCATGGCTATCCCCTGCGCGCCATCGTGCCGGGTTTCTATGGCATGGCGTCGGTGAAGTGGCTCAGGAGAATTCGTGCTGTCACGGAGCGGTTTCACGGTTATTGGCAGACCTCCGACTACGCTTACTGGGACGACGAGGGAGGATTGCCGGTTCGCCGCGCGCTTGGCGAGATTCAGCTGAAGTCCTCGATTGCCAGGCCGCGCACCCGTGAGGTTGTGGCTGCCGGCCGGCGCTATACGGTCTTCGGCGCGGCGTGGACGGGTGGGCCCGAGGTTACCGGTGTCGAAGTTTCCACTGACGATGGAGCGACCTGGTCGGACACGGAACTGATCGACCCGAGCGAGTATGGCGTCTGGCGGCGGTGGCGCTTCGTCTGGAATGTGCCACCCGGGCGCGGCGAATATCGTCTCAAGTCACGCGCGACGGACGCCTCCGGGGCGAAGCAGCCCGCCGAACATGACAAGAACTTCGGCAGCTATGTGATCAACCACACCATTGCTATCGAAGTGACGGCGCGTTAGGACGCAGGTTCCGGCAGGCCGCTGGCCGCCTCGTACGATCGGGCCTCGTAGAAGGGGGCCTCGTACAATCGAGGCATGGGCCGCATTCGCATCCTGTCCGACCTCGTGGCGAACCAGATCGCCGCCGGCGAAGTTGTCGAGCGCCCGGCTTCGGTGGTCAAGGAACTGCTCGAAAACGCCATCGATGCAGGCGCCACGCGGATCCGCATCGAGGTAGAAGCCGGCGGCCGCAAGCTCATCCGCATTGCCGACAACGGCCACGGCATGGGCCGCGACGACGCGCTGCTCGCTTTCGAACGTCACGCCACCAGCAAGCTTCGCACCTCCGATGACCTGCTTTCCATCGCCACGCTCGGCTTTCGCGGCGAGGCGTTGCCCTCGATTGCCAGCGTCTCGCGCCTGACGCTTGAAACCCGCGCGGACGAAGATGTCGCCGGAACGCTGGTCGAGATCGCCGGGGGCAACATTCTGCGCGTCGAAGATGTTGGCCTCCCCACCGGCACCACCATTACCCTCCGCGATCTCTTCTTCAACACGCCCGCGCGGCGGAAATTTCTCAAGTCCGAATCGACCGAGCTGTCCCATATCGCAGCGCTGGTTACCCATTACGCCCTGGTTCACTTCAACAGGCACTTTGAGTTGCACTCGGCCACCCAGGCCCTGCTGATCGCGCCCGCGGTAGGAAGCGCCGCCGACCGCCTCTTCCAGATCTTCGGCAAGGAGACGAGCAACTACATGCTCCCGACCGCGGCCGAGCTCGACTTCAGCCGCGCCGGTCTGCCCGAGCCCCCGCCGTGGAAGCGCGAGCTGGACTACGAAGCGCCGGACCCAGGCTATCTTCGCATCACCGGCTTCGTCTCCAAACCCGAGCTGCAAAAGCTCAATCGCAATTCGATCTACGTGTTCGTCAACCAGCGGCTTATCCGTGACAAGCTGATCCTGCACGCGCTCAGCGAGGCGTACCGCAACATTCTCCCGCCAACCTCGTTTCCGGTCGTCCTGCTGTTTCTTGAGATGCCCCCTCAGGAGGTGGACGTGAACGTTCACCCGGCCAAGACCGAGGTTCGGTTTCGCCAGCCGGGCTTCGTTCACGACTTTGTCCGCGACACCGTCCGCACCACGCTGATGCAGGCCCGTCCGGCAGCCAGCTTTGCCACTGCGCTTCAGAACGGCCCGCACGGTGCGTCCAGCTCTCTTCTGATCGAGGTGAGCCCGCTGCCCGGGGCACCCTATGACATACGCGCTAATGGTCAAAATAGCGGTCATGATGATGACCTTATCGAAGGAGTTGCCGGAGCTGGAATGAGTCAATCGGAAGATCCCTTCTTCCATCCCGGCCAGGCAACAACCTTTCCTCAGTCGGAAGAAGACCCAACCGCGGCCGATACTGCGGTCTTCGACCGGCCAATCCACTCCCCAACCTTCCAGCTGGCTGCCCCGATCGTCCCACCGTCACCAGGGCGATTCGCGTTCTCCGGCCACTCCATTCCCGTGGGCTACGAATCGATGCAGACCCGCAGCGAAGCAATCGACGAGCCCGCAACCCCGCAGCAGGCCGACACCCTCACCGCCCTCTCGACCCTCAAGCCACTCGGTCAGCTCCGCGACTCCTTTATCCTCGCCACCAACGAAGAGGGCCTCTGGCTGATCGACCAGCACGTCGCCCACGAGCGCATCCTCTTCGAACGCATTCTGCGCGACCGCGACACGGAGCAGACTCAGCGCCAGCGCCTGCTGATGCCGCTCCTTATCGATCTGCTGCCGGCCCAGATGATCACCTTCGCCGAGATAGCGGGAGAGCTGGAACGCAACGGCTTCGAAGCCGAACCCTTCGGCCCCCGCACCCTAGCCGTCAAAGCGGCTCCGGCCGGTCTTGAAGGCCCGGAGCTCGAGCGGATGATCGAAGAGGTCCTCGCCGTTCCGGACCGCAACCGGCAGACGGAAAACGCCGAAGCCCGCCGCCGCCGCATCGCCGCCTCGATCGCCTGCCATGCCGCCATCAAGATCAATCAGCCGCTGGACGAGCAAAAGATCGCCTGGCTGCTCGACGCGCTGGCAAAAACCGAGCATCCCACCGCGTGTCCCCACGGCAGACCCATCGCTTTGCGTTATTCTTATAGAGACATACAGAAGGCATTTCAGCGTATCTAGAACCGCACCGCTCGAATCAACTATTTCCGTGTCATCCTTTTAGCCCAGGCGAAGGATTGCTGCAGCGCGCATCTTTCTCCGCATCGCTTCGCCCAGCAGGAAGGCAACACCTTGAGCAATTTAAATATACCCACGGCTGATCAACTCGCCGCCGGCCGCCTCAGTCACTGGCACCATGACGCCGAGCCCATTCTCACCATCAACATGCTCCGCGACTGGCTCAACACTGCCGGCCTGGTCCTCTTCACGCCGCGCCCCGCTCAGCTTCCCGCTCCCGCGCCGTCGTTCGTCGAGGCGATTCTTGGCGCCGCGAGCGCCGCTCCCACCCTGGCTGATACCGATTCTTCGCGCAGCCTGCTGGCCCGCCTGATCGCCGACGGCGGAGCCATCCCGCTCAACCTGCTCGGCAACCCGACCGGCACCGGCAGCGAGACCCCCGACTTCATTGTCTCGCCCCTTGCGTTTCCCTATATTTTTACTCTCCGCGGGGACAAAGCCTGGAAGCAGCCACCCTCCACCAGCGGAGCCGCCAGGGTCTCGCCGCTCGCGCTCAATACGTTTACCGTGCTGTCGGAGCGCGCCAACGATCACGCAACGGGTATGTCCGCTTACGATCTCGCCACCCAGCTGGGCAAGGAGGTCACCGAGACCGCCGTTCTGCGCGCCCTGACCGAACTCTGGCAGCACCTTCGCGTGCTGCCCATCCCGCAGCCCGACGGCGCGGCGACCCTGTGGGAGCTCACCTCGACCCGCTTCACGAAGCAGATCAAAGCCGGAGCGAATGCGGGACAGCCCACCGCGCTCTCCGCTCTCATCTCGCTTTATCTGGGCCAGGCGATTGTAGCGTCCGAGGAGGAGATCGAGACCTTCCTTTCGCCTGTAGCGGCGCGCTCGCGCATCCGCGACGTCGTCCATGCTCTTATGTCCGCCCGTCAGCTTGAAACCGTAGCCGTCGAAGGCCGGACCGTCCTCCACGTCACCGGCGAACTCCCTGCCTTCCTCGCAACCGATGTCCCCTCCCCCGAGGCCAGCGACGACATCAGCCACCTTGTCGTCACGACAGAAGGCGACATGGCGGGAGGCGCCGAAGCTACAGACCGCATCAGCAAGTTCGTTCCGAAGCCCCGCAAAGTCGGTACGGGATACATCGCCAAGCCGGGCCGCAATGCCGAAGGCGGCTCACGCAACTCCGATGATTCCAATCGTCCGGCTCGCCGCCCCTTCACGCGTGAATCGAACCGCCCCGACCGCCCCAGCTTCACCAAGCCCTGGGCGGAAGAGAAGGCCGACCGCCTCGCCGCCGCGCAGTCTGGATTGAACACCGAAGGCGAAGCTGGTCCGAAACCAACTTCACGCCCGTATGTCTCCAACGAGCCCAGAGACCGCAAGCCCAGCTACGACCGGGAAGGGAAGCGCCCGTCTTTCGGCTCCAGGCCCGCATCCGGCAGTGACCGCTCCTCCGGCTTCGGCGCTCGCAAGCCCTATGCGCCTCGCGAAGGCGGATCTGGAAGGCCCAGCTTCGGCGGCGATCATCCTTCCGCAAGCAGCGCCCGCTCTTCCTACAAGGCGGACCGGCCCACCTATCGGCGCAACGATGAATCCGGCGATAGCCGCCCGCCGCGCCGCGAGTTCACGCCACGCCCTTACGGCGATGCAGCCCCCGGCGATATTTCCGACCGCCCCCGCAAGACATTCAGCAAGCCTGGCACCTTCGGCCGCAAGCGAGAAGGTTTCGGCGGCAAGCCCAGCTTCGCTCGGGACAACGATGCCCGCCCGCCTCGCCGCGAGTTCACCCCTCGGCCCGGTGGAGATGCAGGCGACACCCGCCCGCCCCGCCGCACCTTTGGTGACAGGCCGGACAGATCCGACAGGCCAGCCGGCGCACCGCGCACTCCGGGATCCTACGCACCACGTCCCCAGGCCGGTGGCCGCAGCTTCTCCCCACGCGGCGATCGGGACAACCGCAACGAGCGCAGCGGCAGCAGCTATGGCGGTGACCGTCAAGACCGAGGCGAAGGCCGCGCCGGCCGTCCCAGCGGTCCCCCTTTCCGCAAGTTTGACGCACCCAGAACTCCGAAGCCGTTCGCGTCTGATCGCCCGGATCGTGCTGCCCGCCCCTCCCGTCCCGCAGCTTCCGGTGATTACCCCGGCAGCAGGCCGGCGAGCGGCTTCGGCGCAAAGAAGCCCTACGGCAAGACGAGCGGTGGTTATGCCGGCAAATCGGGCAGCAGCTTCGCTTCGAAATCCGGCAGCTTCGCAGGCAAGAGGCCTTACGGCAAAGCGGAGACAGGCGGTCCCGGCAAGCCTGCCAGCACCTTCGATAAGTTCAAGGGCAATAAGAAGCCGTTCGGCAATCGCACGCCGACCAGGAAGTTCAAGCCCGACAAGGATGAATCCGCCGGATGATGCCGCCGCAGCAGCCCACCGACACCCCTGCACAGCCTGAGCCTGCTGCGTCCAAAAAACGCCGGCGCCCGGTGATCGCCATTGACGGGCCTGCCGGCGCCGGCAAGAGCACGCTCGCCGCCCATCTCGCCCGCCGGTTCGGCTTCCTCAACCTCGAAACTGGAGCCATGTACCGCGCACTCGCCCTCAAAGCAATTGAAAACGACTACGCGTTCGACGAGGAGGCGCCGCTTCTCGATCTGGCCGCCAGCACCCGCATCACTCTCGAACCGCAGCTTGAGGGCAATCGCGTCCTGCTCGACACGATCGACGTATCCCGCCGCATCCGCGACCAGGACGTGACCTCCGCCGCATCGCAGATCTCCATTCACCCGCACCTTCGCGCCTGGATGGTCCAGCAGCAGCGCGCCCTTGGAGAAGTGGGAGGGGTCGTCATGGAGGGCCGCGACATCGGCACGGCCGTTTTTCCCGACGCTGAGGTCAAGATATTTCTCGATGCCGCTCCCGAGGTACGGGGCAACCGGCGCTACCGGCAGGCCGCGCCCGGATCGCGCGCCGTAGCCGACTCCACAGCGGAGCAGGACGCTGCCCGCCGGTCACCCGATCCCCTCACTGCCGAGCAGCATCGAGAGGCCGAAGAGGCCATCCTGCGCGACCTGAAAGAGCGCGATTACCGCGACCGGCATCGCGCGGAATCGCCCCTTCAGCCCGCGGCGGACGCCATCATCCTCGACTCCACCACCATGACTCTCGATGAAGTCCTCGCCTGCGCCGAGCAGATCGTTCGCTCCAATCTCCCCACGTGAGCGCCATCACTGCATCGTAACCAGTGCAGTGATAACCATTAAGGCGATTACCGCAAAAAAACTTGACTACTGTGCTAACCTTTACACATCGTTTGAAACAGATTGGTTTTCTGCAATGCTCGTACTGTACGAACCCCGATTTGGATCCAGCGGCAAATTCATCGCAATAAGGAAATAACGAACATGGAACAGGGAACAGTGAAGTGGTTTAACGATGCCAAGGGGTTTGGCTTTATCAGCCGTCAGAACGGCGAGGATGTATTCGTACACTACTCGGCGATCAATTCAAACGGTTTCAAGAGCCTTCAAGAGGGCCAGGCTGTACAATTCAACGTGGTAAAGGGACCCAAGGGTTGGCAGGCGTCTGACGTCCAGCCTCTCTAGTCTTTAGCGCTTCGGCTTACAGCAGCAACCAGGTTTCGCGGGAGGGACGGCTCAGGCTGTCCCTCTGCGCATTTAAGCCCTACTGCCTGCCTCATCCCAGGCAACGTTATCCTGACCGGAGCGGAGCATTTCGGCAAGGGCTTAGCAATCGCCGCAAACCAGACCTCACCGAGGAATATCCGCAGGCTCGACTTTATCGATCCCGGGCAGAATCGTCGATGTGGCCTTGAACTTTCTATAGTCCGAATCCACCGCCCGGACGTTCCCATTGAAGCTGAAGAACAGCAAAGCCCGTGCCGACCCATGACCTTCAAGTATGGCCGGGAGCCACACCTCGCCGTTCACCTTGCGCTGCTCGAACCCGAAGCTGGTTCCCTTCTGGATGTTCGCCACTAACCCGCCGCCGATTTTGAACGTATTCAAAAAGTGGCCCTCCACCTTCACCAGCACACGGTCGCTCTCGTCTACCCAGGCGGTGCCGGCCAGATCCCGGATTACATCCTCGGCCCGGTTCCGGGTCTTCGCCGCCGGGTCGCCCGCGAAATCGACCGCGATCGTGTTCCGCCCGTTCAGCTGCATCCTCCGCGCATTCGTGAAGCGCCCCAGCTCCAGGAGCCGCGATACTGTAATCTCGTCATGGCCGAGAGGGTCGGTCTCCTTGCCCTTCCGGTCTGCCTTCGCGCGCCTCTCTTTTGCCTTTGCCACCTCATTGTCGATCCGTTCACTCTCCTTCTTCTGCTCCGCGGCGCTTAGCTCCTTGCCGTCCTTTCGGGTCAGCCGATGCACCGGGACGCCCTCCACCCAGAACTCGTCATATTCACGGGTCTCGGTCTTCTTCACTTCGCCATGTTTGTTCAACTCCTGCTCGGTCTGCACGGAACGGTACAGGTAGTCTTTCTCGATGGCCTCCGCAGCCTTCTGGTTCGCCTCTACCTCGTGCATCAACTTCGGTATGTCGGGAAGCGGTTTGTCTGCGTCTTGCTCGCTCTCTTCGGCAGCGTGGCCCATTGTCTCGGTAGTGGGCGCAGCCTGGACCGCCGCCGCGGAGAACGCCGGAGTCCGTTCCAATGCCGAAGCGCGCTGTCCCGCGAGACCCGCTTCGCAGAGGAGCGTCAGCACTACCAGAAGTCGAAACCAGCCAGCCGCCATACTTTCAAACTACGCTCAAGACGCCCCTGGCGTCACCGCAGCAATGCGACACTCACCGAACTCCCGGAGCGAAGCTTCAGCAGGCCCGGAGTGCCGTTTCGTAGTCCGTCGACGCAGATGAAAGGAAGATAATGTGCGTCCAATCGCCGAAGGGTCTAGCATAGAAGAGAACGCGAAAAAGCTGTTCGCGAATAGATTGCAAGCGAGGAAGCAATGGCCCCCAAGGCAGCGACTCTTACCCCACCAGCCCCCGCAAAGACTCCAGCATCCACCTTAGTACCAGGCTCAGGTCCGAAGCCAGCTCCGAAGCCAGATATAGACCAGCACGAACGCGAAACCACCTTCGACATCTTCCGTCGCTGGGGCTACCTGCAGGCCTCTCTCGACCCGCTCGGCCAATATCTTCCGCCCGAGCCCTTCCCCACGCCCGCGCCCGAGGGCGAGACCGCCGCCGAGGCCCGGCGCTTCTATTGCGGCACGATTGCGGCCGAGTTCATGCACATCCCGAGCCCCGAGCAGCGCCAGTGGCTGCAGGAGCGCATGGAGCAGACCCCCTCCGCAGCGAATCAAGTTCAAGACCAGAAGCTGATCCTCACCCAGCTCATCCATGCCGACATCTTCGAGCAGGTTATTCAGTCCCGCTATCTCGGCACCAAGCGTTTCTCGCTCGAAGGGCTGACCGTTCTTATCCCATTCCTGGACCGCGTCCTCGCCGTCAGCGCAGCCTCGGGGGTAACCAAGGCGATGATTGCCATGAGCCATCGCGGCCGCCTGAACGTCATGACCAACACCATTGGCCGCGCGCCCTCTGAGATCTTCACCAAATTCGAAGATGTCGATCCGCGCAGCACAATGGGCGGCGGCGATGTGAAATACCACGTCGGCGCTACCGGCGAATACCGCTCCCCCAGCGGTCAGGTCATCGCGCTCCACCTCGCCTCGAACCCCAGCCATCTCGAAGCCGTCGATCCCGTCGTTCTTGGCCGCACCCGCGCCAAACAGGAGCGCATCGGCAAGGGCGGCAAGGACCAGGTCCTCCCCTTGATTATCCACGGCGATGCAGCTTTCGCCGGTCAGGGCATCGTAGCCGAGACGCTGAATATGGCCACCCTCCACGGCTTCAATGTCGGCGGCACCATCCACGTGATCGTCAATAACCTCCTCGGCTTCACGGCGCTTCCGGAAGAGTCCAACTCCTCGCGCTTCTCCTCCGATCTGGCCAAACGCCTTCCGATCCCCATCTTCCACGTCAACGCCGAAGATCCCGACGCCGTCGTCCGGGTCGCCGCGATCGCAGCCGACTACCGCCGCCAGTTCCACTCCGACATCGTCGTCGACCTGGTCGGCTACCGCAAACACGGCCACAGCGAAGTGGACGACCCGACGGTCACCCAGCCCCGACGCTACGCCATC
Organism: Edaphobacter sp.; assembly: GCA_965277265.1. GTDB lineage: Bacteria > Acidobacteriota > Terriglobia > Terriglobales > Acidobacteriaceae > Edaphobacter. The sequence continues at coordinate 1,330,297 of CBDICF010000003.1, read as the reverse complement.
ATCAAGGACCGCCCTGCCCTCTACCAGCTTTACGCGAAGCAGATCGGCGTCGATCCTGCCGCGGAGGTCCAGCAGCTCCAGCAGGCTCTTCTCGACGACCAGAAGGCCGCTTCCAAAGCCGACCAGAAGCCGCACCTGGCGCAACTGCCCGCCTATTGGGACCCCTACAAGGGCGGCGAACTTCTACCCCAGGACGACGTTCCCACCGGTCTCCCCGCCGAGCGTATCAACGCGCTTACCGCGGCCCTGACGAAGTATCCTGACGGCTTCCACATCCATCCCAAGGTCAAGAAACTCTTCGAGCAGCGTCAAGAGATGGGAGCGGGTACGCGCCCCTTTGACTACGGCATGGCCGAACTCGTAGCCTTCGCCTCGCTTCTTGAGCAGGGCACTCCCGTCCGCCTCACCGGCCAGGACTCTCAGCGCGGCACCTTCAACCAGCGCCACGCCGTCATGGTGGATATCGAGACGGAGGTCCGTTACATCCCCCTCGCTCACCTGACAGAAAAACAGGGCAAGTTCGAGGTCTACAACTCACTCCTCTCCGAGGCGGCCGTGCTCGGATTCGAATACGGTTACTCCCGCGACTACCCCGAAGCGCTCGTCCTATGGGAGGCACAGTTCGGCGACTTCGCCAATGGCGCCCAGATCATCATGGACCAGTTCATAGCGGCCGGCGAGGCCAAGTGGGGCCTGCTCTCCGGGATAGTCATGCTGCTCCCTCACGGCTACGAAGGCCAGGGACCGGAGCACTCCAGCGCCCGTATTGAGCGTTACCTTCAACTCGCCGCCAACGATAACATTCAGATCTGCCAGCCCTCCACCGCCGCGCAATACTTCCATCTTCTTCGCCGGCAGGCGATGCGTCCGTGGCGCAAACCGCTCGTCGTCTTTACTCCGAAGAGCATGTTGCGTCACCCCGACGCCTCATCCTCGCTGGCCGACTTCGCCAAAGAGAGATTCCAGAACGTCCTTCCCGATAACGAGGTGCAGAATCCCCGTCGCCTGCTCGTCTGCAGCGGCAAGATCGGCCACAACCTCCGCGTCGAACGCGACAAACGCAAGGACATGGGCGTCGGCATTCTCTTCCTCGAGCAGATGTATCCGTGGCCCGAGGCCGAACTTCAAGCCGCACTCGACCAGCACCCCGGCGCGCAGGAGATCGTCTGGGTCCAGGAAGAGCCCGCCAACATGGGAGCTTTCTCCTTCGTGATGCCGCAACTCCGCCGCATGGCCGGCGACCGCACCATACTCAGCGTCAAACGCCACGCCAGCGCCACACCCGCAACCGGCTCGGCCAAGGCCCACGACATCGAAGAGAAGACTCTCATCGATCTGGCGTTTGGTCCTGCCGTCTAACACTGCTGTACGTAGAGTCGAGCGGATGATGGTTGCGGATAGAGTGCTCTTCGCCACAAACAAGAAAGCCTGAACGGGAGTTTTCCCGGTTCAGGCTTTCCTGCTTCGATCCGCAGCGGTGAGGTGAAGGTGAGTTATGCGATCAGACGGCGGCGTACAACACCGGCAGCTGCGAGCAGTCCGCTGCCAAGCAGAATGAAGCTGCTGGGCTCAGGAGTCGCACCTACGTTCGTGCCATTGGCAATGAAAACGAGGTCGGCCGGAGCTGAGCAGCACTCTGCGTAGTTGAGGTTGAAGTTGAAATTCCCGGCAGCGCCCGTATTGTTGATCGTAAAGGTGGATGACGAGAACCCGGTCGGCCCGGGAGCATTCACCACATTACCGAACCCGGCGATGTTCAACACGGCACCATCGTCATGTCCGACTGACAGCGTGTTGATGCCGGCATTTAAGAACAAGCTGCCCGCAATCACAAGCTCCAGGTTGTCAGCCGTGGCGGCGGAATTGAACCCGTTCGCAGCACCGCTGAAAGTCGGATTGTTGAGGAAGCCTGCAGTGGTGTAAGTCGACGGTGGGCTGGTGAAGTCGATGCCCAGAGCTCCGATAGAGAAGTTGGCATGGGCAAGGCTGGAGGACATGTTCGCCGCATCTGCTGAATTGCCGGCGTTAGGGATGTTCTGATACACGGTGGCACTGGTGATGCCCGCTTGGGCAAGAGGGGCGGCCGCAAGCAAGGCTGCCATGCAGGATACGAGAGAGAGCGCGCGGAAAGATGCTTTCATTATTTCGCCTCGATGTGAAGTTGGCCCTGGAGTTAGGAACAGCTTCACATATGCATCCGACGGGCCATTCTCGACTCTTTTTTGTGGCATTGTCGAAACTATTCAAGATAAAGGACTTGCTGCGCCTTTTCTCTAAGCAACCTCACGATAGTTTCACGCATCACCGCAATTTTCTGCAAGGGGAAGTGGAATCGACGTTCTCGGCAGGCATCTTTTAGCGTACTTTGCGCATCCGCTGAATTCATTACTCCGTCATCTTGCGAGCAGCCTGAACAGCAAAGCATCTCTGTTCAGGCTACTCGTCCAGGCACTCACGAAGCTGCCACAACCAGCAGTTATGCCGCGATACGGCGGCGAATCACGCCAGCCGCTGCAAACAGGCCGCTGCCAAGCAGGATGAAGCTGCTGGGCTCAGGCGTCGGGGTTGCTGCCGTGGATGCGAACGGTGCATCCAGAACGCCGGGCGCTCCATTGACTTCGGTGTACTCAATGGCGAAATCGTAGTTGCCCGTGGTGGCGACCGAGAACGTCGAATTTTCTGCCGCAGTCGGTAGACCCGAGTTCATAGGGCCCTGAAGCACGTTGGTGGTTCCGCCATTCAAGTACAGGTAGGCGCCATCGTCGTGGGTCAGGGTGTAGGTCGTGCCCGCCGTCAGATGCGTGCTTCCCGTGAACTCGAAGATGGTGTTGTTCAGGCTCTCGTTCATGAGGTTGGAATCGCCCGAGAGGTTCGCCGGGTTCGTTATGGTATTGCCGCCGTTGAAGATGAATCCGCCAATGGTGTAGCCGTTCGGGAAAAATGGCGAGCTGTAGGCGCTGTTCATGTTGATGCCGTTGATGGTGAAGGTACCGGCAGGCCCGCCTACAGGAGGCAACAGAGGAGTGTTCGGAGAATAGGGCGCCTGATTGGTGTAGACAGATCCGCTGATGGAGTTAGCGAACGCAAGAGGACTGGCTGCCAGAAAAGCAGCCACACAAGAGACCAGGGACAGGGTGCGAAGAGATACATTCATGATCGGTTGCCTCAAAGAAAATTTGACAGGATGTAGGACTGCACTCTTGTAAGCACTCAGGCGGCCATCTCCTGTTCCAAGTTCGTTGAAGTGTGCAACCCGACCTCTGTCAAGGATTAGCAGTACGAGGCGAGCCAGGCTCCGTTTGCCTCGCAAGGATTTGCGCGGCAGGACGCAGGCGCAAACGGAAAGCATTTGGGCACAGAGGGAAGTTCATTACCCACGGATCAATCTCAAGAAACGGAGTTCCAGACAAACGAATCCCAGAGGTCACTTTGGGTCGGGACAACGTTCGTCTGAGATGGGTGTGGCGATACGAACCTGCCCTACGGGGTCGATGCCGGCACCGGGGTCATAACCTCTTTTGCGTAGATTTGATATGAGATCTTCGGCGGCTCGTCCCCTTCATGCAGCGCACGAACGCGAGCCCGAATCGCTTCATCCGCCTCCGTGATGCGTTCGCGCGAACGAAGGAAGTCCAGCCAGGACTCCATCACAAACGTTTCGTTCAGATGCTCGCTGTCGCTTGCATCGCGGTAGATGCCCCAGCGCATTGCTCCATCCCGCAGCCGAACCCCGCGCAGCTGGTGAATCTCCAGCGTGAACTCCGCGTAGTTTTCCGCCGGAATCCGGTACTCGATGGAAATTCGCACCGGTCCGTCGGTCGGCTCCGTATCCGGCGCAAGTTCGGGCGCAGGCCGCCTGGCCTTGAAAGGAGTGTGGTCCGGCACTGGTCCCTGCAGGATATGGAACCGGCGCGCGAAGGGAAACGTGATCAGCAGGCCGCCCGCCGCACACGACAGAGCGATCGGCGTCGAACTGTGCTCTGCGATCGAGCCCCAGACGATGGACCCGAGCGCCATCCCGCCCTGAAACGTCATCAGATAGGTGCCCAGCGCCCGCGCCTGCACCCACGCCGGAACGGATAGTTGCACCGAAACGTTGATCGTCGACATCGTGCTCGTCCAGGCGAACCCCGACAGCACGAGCGTCCCGATGATGATCGAAGGATTGCGCACAAACGCCAGTACTAACAGCACCGCGACGTTGTAGAGAGTGGACGCGGCGAGGATCCTGTCGGCCGAAAATCGCTGTCTTACCCGGTGCAGCGTTGTCGCCGCCACCAATGCTCCAAGCCCCAGCGAGCCGTTCAGAATGCCATATCCAAGTGGCCCCTGCTTCAGATCGCGCTTCGCTACCACCGCCAGCAGCGACCAGATTGCCGAGATAAAGAACGTGAACACAAAAGCCCTTACCAGCGATGACTGCAGGTCCGGCGCGTACCGCACATAACGCAGCCCCGAGCGGATCGAACCCGCAATCCGCTCCGATGGCAGCGCCGACTTGAACAGCGGAATCCGCTTCCAGTTCACCAGCACCCAGATGACGCCGGCAAATGAAAGCGCATTCAGGAAAAACACTGAACCCGCGCCGGTATGCACCCGCTGAAATCCCGCGACCATCAACCCGCCCAGCGCCGGACCCACCGCTCGCGCCAGGTTGTTGCTCGCCGCATTCAGACTTACGGTATCCGGAATCAGCTCGCGCGGCACCAGCTCCGGCACGATGGCCTGCCAGGCCGGGTTGTTCATCGCCGAACCGATGTTCAGCAGAAAAGTGAATGCCAGCAGCGCCCAAGGGGACACATGGCCCAGAAACGTCAGCACCGCCAGAATTCCCACCGAGCCCAGCATCCACGCCTGCCAGAAGATCAGCAGCTTGCGCCGGTCGAAGATGTCCGCCGTCGCCCCGGCCAACAGCCCGAGCAGCAGCACGGGCAGGCTGGCCGCCGTCTGCATCAGCGCAATCAGCAGCGGAGAGGCGGTCAGCGACGTCATCAGCCACGTGCCCGCGGTGTCCTGCATCCACGTCCCGACGGACGAGATCGTGCTCGCAATCCAGCGGTCGCGGAAGAGCGCAATCTTCAGTGGAGCGAAGCCGCTCGGGTTGGGAGAGTCTGCCTGCGACGTCGGAGCGGTATTGGGAGATTCAAGCGGCATCGCTGAACCTAGTTTACGGTGTTGGAAGCCGCTGCCTCTCCGGCTCTCCCAAGGCCGCCTGCCAAGTCTTTCGATAAGTATTCACTGCCGGGTCTCCAGAACAGATGCAGGGCTTCTTGCGCCGTCTGCTGCTCCGACAGGTCTACTTCGAACTGCTCGCCGCACCCTGAACAATGATGTCGTTATCGATGCTGAAGGCTCCCGGAGCGGAGTTCGCCTGCATGCCGGCGATCGCAGAGTCGCTTTGATTCAGCACGACACCGTACAGCGTCACGTGGCCGTTGTTCACGATGATGTGAATCGCGTGATAGCCCAGAGGCGGATCCTGGGTGATGCCGCCGGCCATCAAGGCCACACTGGGGCCGCCTGGTCCGAGTGCTCGGGCGAGCGAGCCCTGGTTGGCGTTATATTTGCGCAGCGACGGCTGAGTATAAATGCGGTTGTACACGGAGGCGCGGACGCGATCGTCCATCGGCGAGTTGGGCAGCACCTGGATCTGGTTATCCACCGAACCGACTCCCGGTACCCCTTTCAGCGAGCGCGCGGCATCTTCCTTGACCACAGGGCGGGATGCATAACCTTTCAGGATGACGGTCTTGCCCTGGATTCCGAAGGTGATCCAGTCGAACACCGAATAATTTGGCATGCTGCCCAGCTTTTTCTGCACGTCCTGGATGATTCGGAGCGTGTCTCCCTGGGACCATGTGGGCGCTGCGGGAGCGGTTTGTGAGAGACAGGAGCGGCCGGAGATGGTCAGGATCAGGACGGCTGCGGCGATAGCCAGAGAAAGAGAGATACGACGGGCCATAGGATGACTCCGTAGCTGCAGGATTTTTAGCTTCGGCCAAACGATACCCTATGCGGCGCCCGGAGTCCAGCTTCATGCGGACAGGAATCGGCCTGATCGAAAGGCTATCGCCTGCGATGGTGGCGCGGGTTGAAGTCGAATCGGTACACGCCGCCCAGCGTAAGTGCCACGGGATAGATGGTTCCCGAAGCGACGACAGGCGCGTCCCAGTGCTGGATTTGTATGTCGCCCTTCAGCGCAACGTGCGGTGTCAGGTCGAGATCCGCCCCGCCGCCGAAGGAGTAGATCGTCGAAGTGGAGCTGATATAGAGGATATCGCCTATAGGAAAGCCGCCAAATCCGTAATCGATCTGACCGCGGCCAATCAGAAAATCTCCATAGGGCCGCAAACGCCCGAAGTCATGTTCAACCTTAATTCCGCCTTGGAAATTCCTTTGGCCGTCGATCGTGCCATTATCGACCGGGTAGGTTCCGCGAATTTCGAGCGATGGGCGCAACAGGCGAAACGGCAGGTAGGTCAGGTCAACGCCTCCTGTAATGCCCAGATTCTTGCCGCCTTCAAGGTCGGTAAAGGTGCCCGTGACCCCGGCAAAGGCGGACAGCTCAAGCTGCTGGCTTGCGGTGGTTGCGTTTTGCGCCCGGCCAGTGTGGGTCAGCAGCGCGAGCGCCAGTGAGATTGTCCAACGGCCAACTACTGCGATGCGTTTCATTCGACCCTCTAAGTTACCTCTCTAGAGTAACGGAGGAGGCTGCGCGAAAGGGAGCAATTCCTCTGTTGCTCCCCTGCGAGAATACCGATTTGGCATCCGGACGCGTTGCCGGTGCTATGCTGGACCCGAAAAGGGAGGCGGAGCATGAAATGGTTGGGCCAGATAGCGCTCGCGCTGATCGCTTCACTGGCGCTGCTCTATGCCGCCGACTGGATCGTCCTCCAGGTTCGTGTATCGCGCGGCACCGCGTACCGCACGGTGGCGGTCAACCAGTTTCTTGCGTCCTCGCTCAAAGGCAACAAGGTCGAATACGACTGGATGGGCGTTGTCGACCAGAGGTGCAGCCGCTCCATCTTCCCTCAATCTGGAAGCCCCGCCTGCTGGTGGCTGCAGCGGCACACCGCCCACTGGGAGTGATGCGGGTGCCGGTGACCTACTGCTTCATCTTCCTATAGCGCTCAATCAAGGTATTGGTCGAGCTGTCATGCTTCAACTCCGGCTTGGCTTTTCCCTCGAGCTCCGGCACGATCCGCTGTGCCAGCACCTTGCCCAGTTCCACTCCCCACTGGTCGAACGAGTCGATGTTCCAGATCGTTCCCTGGGTAAAGACGCTGTGCTCATAAAGCGCGACCAGCTTGCCCAGCGCCTCGGGCGTCAGGCGTTCCGCCAGAATCACATTGGAAGGCCGATTGCCCTCGAACACACGATGCGGCACCAGCCAGTCGGGAGTACCCTCCGCCTTCACCTGCTCCGCCGTCTTGCCAAAGGCCAGGGCCTCCGCCTGCGCAAACACGTTGGCCAGCAGAATGTCATGATGACGCCCCAGCGGGTTCAGCGTCTGCCCAAAGGCGATGAAGTCGCAAGGAATCAGCCGCGTCCCCTGGTGAATCAATTGATAGAAGGAGTGCTGCCCGTTGGTGCCCGGCTCGCCCCAGTAGACTGGTCCCGTATCGCAGCCAACGTTTGTGCCTTCGAGGGTCACGGATTTGCCGTTGCTCTCCATCGTCAACTGCTGCAGGTAGGCTGGAAACCGCTTCAGGTACTGCTCATAAGGCAGAACGGCAGCGGTCTGGGCGCCGAAGAAGTCGTTGTACCAGATTGCGAGCAGCCCCATAATCACAGGCAGGTTCTGTTCCAGCGGCGCCGTGCGGAAGTGCTCATCCATCTGGTGAAAGCCGTCCAGCATCGCGCGGAAGTTCTGCGGTCCGATCGCCAGCATCGTTGAAAGCCCGATTGCCGAATCCATCGAGTACCGGCCGCCCACCCAATCCCAGAAGCCAAACATGTTCGCCGTGTCAATGCCGAACTTCGTTACCTCGGCCGCGTTGGTCGAGATTGCAACGAAATGCTTGCTGACAGCGTTATCGTCCCGGCCGAGGCCGCCCAGCAGCCACTCACGCGCCGTATGCGCATTGGTCATGGTCTCGAGCGTGGTAAAGGTCTTCGACGAAATGACAAACAAGGTCTCTTCGGGTTTGAGGTCGAGCACAGCCTCGGCGAAGTCCGTTCCATCCACGTTCGAGACAAACCGGAAGGTCAGGTCGCGCTGGCTGTAGTGTTTCAGCGCCTCATACGCCATCACCGGACCCAGGTCGGAGCCGCCAATCCCGATATTCACCACATTGCGAATGCGTTTGCCGGTGTGCCCCTTCCACTCTCCCCCGCGGACCTTGTCGCTAAACTCGGCCATCCGGTCGAGCACCGCGTGGACCTCCGGGACAACATCTTTGCCGTCTTCCTTAATGACCTCGCCCCTGGGCGCACGCAAGGCAACGTGCAGCACCGCGCGGTTCTCCGTAATGTTGATCTTGTCGCCCCGGAACATCGCGTCTACCCGGCCTGTCAAGCCAGCCTCCTTCGCCAGATCGAAGAGCAGCTTCAACGTCTCGGTGGTGACTCGGTTCTTCGAGTAGTCCAGATAGAGCCCGACCGCATCGATGGCCAGTTTCTTACCGCGGGTGGGGTCGTCCGCGAACATCTGCCGCAGGTGCAGTGTACGAAGCTCCTCATGGTGTGCCTGGAGTGCCTTCCAGGCAGGGCCTTCCGTTACCGGGGTGCGAGTCGAAGAAGCGGGTGGGGTGGCGCTGGCGCTCATGATTCTCCTTTGGGGGGCGGCAGATCGTCTCGTCTCGGACGACGGCTTTGGCGATATTGATGATCTTAACGATACACTCGCCCGCCACGGCCTTCGCGTTGCCCTGAAGTGGGAAAACCCTGTGATGGGAGTAGGCAATCCTTTTCACCTTCGGGATGTAATCAACGCAAGTGATTGATTCTGAATACCGCCCTTTTGGCCGTCCATATGCATATACGGTGTGCAGAGTTATGCATAGAGGGGATCCACCAATGTCGTTCTCGATGAAAAAGTCCTATGTCGCTGCCGTACTTGTGATAGCCGCCGCGTTTCTGCTGACCGCTGTATCTGCCTTTGCCGATACCTACTCGCTCACCACCGTCAAGTACACCCAGAGCGAAGGCTTCTACGGAATCGATTCCTCTGGCAACTTCGTCGTCAACGTCTCGGATACTCTCAACTACGCGGCCTCCGACACGTGCGCCGGCGTCGCGCATGCTCAGAACTGCTTCGAAACCTACTACACAGGGAATGCGAGCCCTGTCTTCTCGACCGTCGCGCCCGACCTGAACTACGACAACGGATCGCGATGTGCCGAGGCCGCAGGCGCCGGAGCAATCGCCGGGATGTGCAATAACGGTTTCGAAATCATGGCAGGATTCATCGGCGATCAGCGCGGGCTCTGGACCGGTACAGACCCCGCTACGGATTTCCTCATGGACGGCAGCTTCGATGGCGGATTCATCAACAGCAAAGGCGATGCAGTGTTCATCGACGGCGTCCACGACAGACTCGTTTCGTTGGTGGACCTGCCTTCCGATCCGGCGCCGGTACCGGAACCCGAGAGCCTGATGCTCATGGGGACCGGATGTCTTGCAATGTTAGGGCTGGTGCGTCGTAGAGTGGGCTTGTAGCGCGTCAACTTGGAGGATGCCTGAAGGGGCATCGCTGCATAAGTCTCGTCGTAGATGTCTCAATGCAGGAGATTCCTGAGAGCGTGCAGGCAACCGCCTACTCCATCCATAAGCAGTTGACGCATGTCGTCTGCGAAAAATGAGCGGAAAATCGCGGAACCCACTCCCGGATGCTGTTCTTGTCTGAGGGAAACCGCTTAAGCGTGGCGCTGTGTCAGTGAAGGTGTTTGAAATATGACACCAAATGAAACGACGCGGGAACGGAGGGAGCTTGCAAGTCATTAAAATAATTGGTGGACCTGATCGGGATCGAACCGATGACCTCTTCCATGCCATGTTACGGGTGCCACCGTAAGTTATTGACGGTAAAACACTTATGAGTCGGTAAAACCGGCAAAACCGGCCTAATCGGCGGTATTTGCTACCAAAATGCTACCAAAAATCCATCATCGGGCGATCGGGCTGTGCCGTGGGCGGGCAGCCCGATTGATGTTCACCACCACCTGTCTCAGTTTGCGATAAGGCTCCAACGTGCGTTCAAGACGCACAATAGTGATATTTTATGAACTTGACAGTAAGTTTATGTATATATGAATATGTGCGTTATGGACGCACAAAGATCGTCTCGTCTAAACCGCATGCTGCTAACCTTGCCGGAGGGATTTTTGGCGGATAGCGCCTGGCTCCAAGCCCAGGGACTGACTCGTTCGTCGATACGGGACTACGTGGATAGGGGCTGGCTCGAAAGAATAGGCCCCCGCATTTATCGACGCCCAAGCCAACTCACCAAGGCCGCACTTCGATGGGATGTTGTTGTGCTCTCGCTCCAGCAGGTCATGCACAAACCAGTTCACGTCGGCGGACGAACGGCGGTCGAACTGTCTGGCTATGCTCATTACGTTGAAGCGGGCGACACTTCGCGAGTTTACTTGTACGGGGCGGGCCTTCCATCTTGGCTTGCCAAGCTGCCGATATCCGCTCAGTTTGAAACCCGTTCTTTGGGGCTGTTTGCAAACTCCAATAGCGGCGTTGAAGCAAAGCGTTACGATATGCGTTCCGGCGAAGCATCAGGATCGCTAAAGGATGTGGAATCCACAAGCCCCTGGGAATGGTCGCTGACCATGTCAGTTGCTGAACGAGCAATCCTGGAGATGATGGATGAACTCCCGCATCGCGAGAGCTTTCATCAAGTCGATGTCGTCATGGAAGGTTTGGCCAATCTCCGTCCTCAACTGCTGGGGAAGCTCCTGCGGGAATGCAGGAGTGTGAAGGTAAAGCGGCTCTTCCTCTGGTACGCGGACAGACATGGACACGCCTGGTTCAAACATCTGGATCTGTCTGCCGTCGATCTCCGGAAAGGAAAGCGTCAACTGGTGCCCCAAGGCCACTTCGACCCGCGCTATCAGATCACGCTTCCAATGGAACTATTCCACGCCGGAGGCAGCACCGATGGCCAGTGAAGTTTTCGAGGCACAGGTTGCTCTTCTCGTCCGTGTATTGCCCCATGTGGCGACCGAGACTTGCTTTGCTCTTAAGGGCGGAACAGCAATCAATCTTTTCGTCCGCGACCTGCCTCGCCTTTCGGTGGACATCGATCTGGTTTATCTGCCGATCGAGGACCGAGAGACATCGCTTATCGGGATACGATCTGCGCTCAGTAGTATTGCCCAGAAGATCCGTAAAGCGATCCCAGATAGCGTCGTCACCGACAGCGCCAACGCGGGCGGAACCCTCGTCCTTGTTCGTCAAAGAAACGCTCAAATCAAGATCGAAGTCACTCCCGTACTTCGGGGCACTGTCCATCCGACGGAGTTAAAGGCTGTCCGGCCAATCGTAGAAGAGCGATTCGGCTTCGCTGAGATCCAAGTCGTTTCGTTTGCCGATCTCTACGCAGGGAAAATGGTCGCTGCACTTGACCGGCAGCATCCTCGCGATCTGTTCGATGTCCAGCACCTGCTTGCCGCTGAAGGGGTTGATGACGCTCTCTACCAAGCATTACTCGCATCCATACTGAGTCACAATCGTCCTGCGCACGAGCTCCTGCAACCCCGCCTAAAGGACATAAGGCAAACCTTCGAGAGAGAATTTGTCGGAATGACGGTAGATGAAACCTCTTTGGAAGCGCTTCTCGCAACCCGAGAGCAATTGGTTGCGGAGATTCGCTCCCGCCTGGATGAAAGATCAAAGCTCTTTCTTAGGTCTTTTCATACACTCAGGCCCGAGTGGAACCTACTGAGCACACCTGCCATTCGTGATCTTCCAGCGATTCGATGGAAGCTGATGAATCTGGACGATTGCAAGTCGAAAACCCAGAGAAATACCAAACGATACTTGTACAACTTGACGCGGCGTTATATTGAACGAATTCCACGTCGGAATTCTGCGGATACCGTTTGCAAAATCTGTTCCCGCTCGAAAGATGATCTCGGAATCGTCGGCGATGGACTTCGGCGCGGGCCTTTGGTCGGCGGATGTCGGTTGATAGCGGGTTGGAATGGTGCGAGATCGTCATGTTCAGTTAACCAGCAAACATCTATGCCAATATTTCGCAAATCTATACCGCGTATAGCCTCGATCTTCCCCAATGTACAACCACTGAATATTTTGCAACCGATGGTTTGCCCGAGCCTCCAATTGTCAGGTCGCGCTTTGATGGACGCCATATAAGAGGCGAGGGGGATGAAAGTTCTAGTGATCGGAGCGAAGTGTGCGCCGGTGGCCCTTGCATAAGGCGCGCCTTTATTGCACGGCGCCACGCAGTACAAGAAGGCGAACGTCAAAGTTGTTGCGGTTGACGACTCCATTGCGATAAGAACTGGCCTTTGGCCTTCATGCGAAGGCAAGCTAAACAGGAGTACGAGTGAAAAACGGAACAGTTATCAATGTATTTGGGGAGCCAATCGAAATCATTGCTTCGAGCGCCACGACAAATTATTCATTTGTGATTGGCGTGCAAACTTCGCCTCCAGGTGGGGGGCCACCTCCACATCGTCATCTTGGAGAGGACGAAGTCTTCACAGTGATCGACGGTGAATTCGAATTCTTTAATGGCGATTCGTGGGCGCCATTCCACAGAGGCGAGATTAAGTATTCCCTTCGCTGTAACTATCACGGATTCCGGAACGTCGGGCATTCGGCGGGAAAAATGATGTTCACAACAACTGGTGGAGGCTTGGACGAGTACTTCGCAGAGATTTCTTCGCTTCGATTGCCGGACGACATGGAACGCCTTCAGGAGGTCAGCAGATTTTATCGGTACGAGTATCTTCCCCCGAGTAAATGACCACATCATCCCTGCATTTTGTTTGTCTTAGCTCAAATAGCCTTGGCAGCAGCTCGCATTGATCGCAACGAGAGAATCAGCGGTGACGGTGGTAAGAGGACGATGAGCTTTATCGGTTCACTGCAGCATAAGGGTCAAGCGCAAGGTGGCAAGTTATCAAGGGTTAGGTGCCCGCCTTCACGCCACACTTGATTGGATGACGGTGAATTGCGAATTCTATACGCCTTCTACCACTCTCCGTCACCCTGGTTTCTTTCGCGGTCGCTGTACCTACTAGTATGTATAATAACCTTTTTGAGATCAGGTAAAGGACTACTGAGTACATCATTGGGACTCGGCTCGATTCGTACACCACTAGTGACATCTATGAAGAATTCCATTGTGCCTGTTGCATATGCGATGTGCGCTTCTCTGTGCTTGAGTGCAGCGTGCCAAAGCCCGACGCCTTTTTCATTGCGGGACCTGGGGTCCGGAGCTTGGGCGGCGATCGATAAGTCGACCGCCAAGCCAGATTTGGCAGGTTCAAACACAGGCTTTGTGATTGGGCCAGAAGCGGTCCTAGTGGTGGATACATTTGAGAGTTCGGCAGCGGCGCAAAAGATGTTGGAAGCGATCAGAGAAAAAACAACGTTACCCGTACGATATGTGGTGGATACGCACTACCACCTTGACCATGTGGCCGGGAACGAAGTCTTTGCAAAATCTGGCGCTACCGTTATGGCCCAAGACAATGTGCGTTCTTGGATGCGAACAGAAAACCTGAAGTTTTTTGGTGGAAAGATTACACCAAAGCAGCGGGAGTGGGTGGACAGTCTCTACCTTCCGGATCTGACATACACGCAAGGTGCTACAGCATATATCGGAATAAGTCGTGGTGAAGTCCTGCGGGTCATGCCTGGTCATACCGGAGGGGATACGATCATCTACGATGCTCAGGCGAATGTCGTTTTCTGTGGCGATCTTTTCTGGAATCGCGCGCTGCCTAATTTAATTGATGCGTCGACCAAAGAGTGGATTGAAACGTTGAACTTGCTACTCCGCGACTACCCTTTAGCAAAGTTCGTTCCGGGCCACGGCGAAACTGTAGGGGATGAATCGGACATTCGAGCTTTTCGCGATTACCTCGTATTTCTTCGTCAGGCGGTTTCCCAGGCACAGACACATGGGGCAAGCAGTGCAGACGTTTTGAAAGCGGTATTGCCCCAAGTGAGCGAACGCTATGGTAAGTGGGCATTCTTTGACTTCGCCGGCCCCAGCATTCAGCAGACGGATGAGGAACTTAGACACCTAAAGAAACTACCGCAGCAACCTTTGAAATGACCTGCGGTGCCCGTCGCCTCGCCAATATGGATAGCTGAGCGTATCTGCAGATGAGCGGAATAAATTCCCCCTTAGCCAAGAGTAATCGGGAGTAGATCCACGCGTCGGCTCCTCAGCCCTGCAACGCACTCCTTCGAGATTCTCGATGGTTGCATATTCACAAAGATTCAGCAGATCAATTCGCTCGTGTTGAGGTGTTTTATGTTTCATGCACGTCTCAAGCCGTTATATCTAGCATTGCTCCTATCAAGCGCCTGCCAGTTACTGGCACAACTGCCGCTAAGTCTTTCCGTGGATCTGCGCGACGCTCCTCGCAAGTTGCTTCATGCGACCGAAATTGTTCCCGTACAAGACGGTCCATTGACCCTCGCCTTTCCAGAATGGATTCGGAACGAACATGAGCCCGCTCCTCTAACGCAGCAGGTAGGCCTATTCATTAAAGGCCGTGATGGCAGCGGGGTTGTCGGCCAGCCTCTTTCCTGGAAGCGTGATCCCTTGGACCCGTATCTCTATCATCTGACCATTCCGAATGGAGTCCGCTCCATCGAAGTCAGATTCGACTTCATTACGGCGGACAAGAATGGGGACGCCCACGGATCATCAGATGCAAACCTCGCGGTGTTGGACTGGAACACTGTCGTCCTTTACCCCTACAGCGGACCCGATACGCGAGTCGCCGATCTCACCGTCACCCCGACGGTCACATTGCCAAACGGTTGGCACACGGCTACGTCGCTCAAGACTGTGGCGGGCGTGATGGAGCCGACTACTAGCTCGATCGTAAAATTTCAGCCCGTCTCGCTCGAACAACTCGTCGATTCCCCGATGATTGCGGGACGCTACTTCCGAGAAGTCGCACTTGCCCCCGAAGTTTCACCCAGGCATTACCTCGACATAGTAGCGGATCACCCGGAAGATCTCGAAGTCCCTCAAGCGCGAATTGATGAATTAAGCCAGGCGATTCGCCAGGCCGGGTTACTGTTTCGTAGCCATCACTATGACGACTATCGCTTTCTCATCACGCTTTCGAACAACATCTCGCAAGCGGCGATCGATCACCTGCAGTCCCTGGACAATCGTCGTGCGGCCAATTTTTTCCGTAATGAGAAAGGGCAGAAGCTTTACGCGAATTACACGATCCACGATTTTCTTCATAGCTGGAACGGCAAGTATCGGCGCCCTGAAGGACTCGCCACACCCAATTTTCAAACCCCTGTGAATACGAACGGAATGTGGGTATACGAGGGGCTGACAGACTATCTTTCCACCGTGATGACCACGAGAATAGGCAACGCGACCAAGGAAGACTTTTTGGATGTTCTGGCATCGAAAGCTGCCTACTATGATCGCCGTCCAGGTATGCAGTGGAGAGATCTTGACGACGTTGACACGATGGCCTACCCGCTTTGGAGCAGTGAGGATCCCAGTTACGATAACTGGCGTCTAAACGGCTTTGATTTCTATAGCGAAGGAAACTTGATCTGGCTCGATGTTGATGTGACGATCCGCGACAAGTCGAACGGCAGGAAATCTCTTAACGACTTTGTGGCTCTCTTCCATGGCCTCGGTGGGGATACCGGTCCCAAAGTTGTTCCGTACTCCTTCCACGACATCGTTGCTTGCTTGAATCAGATCGTTCCCAACGACTGGGAAGGCTTCCTCACCGAACGCCTTCACGCTCTGTCAAAAGCACCTCTTCAAGGCATCGCTGGAGCCGGCTACAGGCTGGTCTACAAAGAAGGTGCTGACAAAGACTTTCAGTATTCCCTCGCCATGAGCATCGGAGCTGACGGCGTGATCTCCGACGTGATAATGGACGGAATTGCCTATCAGGCAGGCTTCGGTCCTGGGATGAAGATACTTGCGGTAGACGGTCAACCGTTCACGCGCCTGACTCTGCGGCAGGCAATCGATGCCGCGAAAACGACGACGACGCCCGTCGACTTCAAGGTCGACAACACTGGCGAAATCTCTGACCTGCATCTTGACTATCACGGTGGGCAAAGGCATCCCGTGCTGGAGCGTGTTCCGAATACCCCGGATCGGATCGCTGAAATTCTGCAACCAATGAGCAAGTAGGCAGCAACACAACGCTTCATCCTTTACCAAAGAAGGGAACAAGCGAGAGCGTGTCTCCATGTTCCCGGAACTCCGGCGCTCCTACCAAGACCCAGTGTGTCCGTGACCGACTGCGCGGTAAGCTTCATCGTAATAAGCTGAGAACACCTCGGATCGCGCGGTGGAATGGCTTAGGAGAGGCAGCAGCGCTAGCGAGAACGTAGCCGCCCTGGATCACGGAAATAAGCGTCGCAGCGACCTCGGTGGCGTTCAGTTCCGTGGAAATCTCGCCGTTTTGTTGCCCCTCCTCCAAGATGGACTTAATTCTGAGTTGAAGCCATTCGAATGTCTCGTCTATCGGGCGACGCAAATCCACATCCGCAGCGATATCGGGGTCTTGGGTCAACTTACCGATTTGGCAG
The DNA here is from genome assembly GCA_965277265.1 of Edaphobacter sp. Classification (GTDB taxonomy): domain Bacteria; phylum Acidobacteriota; class Terriglobia; order Terriglobales; family Acidobacteriaceae; genus Edaphobacter. The sequence goes on along the minus strand of CBDICF010000003.1, from coordinate 1,313,554 downwards.
CCCTTCAAAACCTCACGGGAACGGAGCATGTAGCCGCGAATCCGTTCAAGTGGCGTACCTGATGCACTCAGCCACTTGTCAGCTCCATCACGAAAAGACGCGGCACTCTGCTGGATTGCTTCTGCCGCCAGATGGGATTTCCCCTTGAAGTGGTGGTACATGCTCCCTTGGCCAGCTCCCGCCCTTTCCTGAATCGCTTTCGGACTCATACCTACATAGCCCCGCTCCCAGAGGAGCTCCTGCGCGCTTCGTACTAAACTTTGACGAGAGTTCATACTTTGTACTAATTAGTACGTACAAATTTTCAGATTCGCAAGTGTATTGCGAAGAGCTCGGCGGTCGGCTTCGAGCCCTCGTCTCGTAATCTCGGGAATGTGGCCCCATTCGTGCTATCGGTAATTATTCCATCGCGCCGTCCGGTGCTCGCGGACCTGCTCAATCGCGCCGACGCTTTGCACAAATCCGGACGTGCCTATGGATGCGGATTTCTTCACAGAATCGACAACGCGCTCAGCGAGGCGGGCTCCGGCGCGACGGCCAATCAATTCCAAATCTCATGTATTGGCATTCTGAACACTCCCAGGTTCAGCTGTTGCGCACATGCGGGATAGGAATTCGCACCCGATCTTATTCGGACCACTTGGTTGGATCTTTTAGAGCTTCTCGACTCAGAAACAGCAGGATCGCTTGCAGTCCCAAGGGTTTTGGGCGCGCCCTCGATGGACTTCTAAGGACCTCCACGGCATTTAGCTCAAGTCTTCAAGATATGAAAATGGGTTTTCAATTCCATTGGTGCTGCTTCAGCGCTCTGCTCCTCGAGTCATAGTTAAGCGAAGGAGACACTATCTCATGACGTCACAGATCACATCTTTTGCTGGAACGTCACACAATAACGGTGCGCGGGGGCTATCGGCATTATTGCGACGTTGACTCGAAGGAATGGAGCACGAACGTCTTGTCACTACGAAGTTTGCAGATCAGGACGCTTGCAACGGGAGCGAATCAGGGGACCTTCGTCCAGAAAGTATCACTGCTTTCATAGCGCACGACGAGACCAGTCACCTTTCCCATCGAGTCCCGAAGAAAAATTATGCGCCTACGGGGCTCTCCCGGAGTAAACAGCACATCGCGCGTCTCGGCTTTTCGTTCCCGCTCTGGGACACCCGCACGATTAGCAAGGATTCGATCACCATCTCCACGAACGGTGAATGTGTCCGAACCGAAACGATAGGTCCCCCCCAGTTCTTCAATCTGGGCTGTATTTAGCTTGATTGCGGGGGGATCAGAAAGTACATTTGTGATGTGGAGCGCGCGTAGCTTCCACGTGCCGTCCAGACGCTGCCATGTCTCGGTGAAGATATATCGAACCTTGTTCTCATCTGTGTCCTCGTGAAGGACGATTGCTGTCTCGTTGATTCGGGTCAGCTTATAGGTCCGTATTTGCAGCGGCTTTGTGGCCATTGGCGCTAGATCTTGAAGAAAGTTGCTGAGATATGTAACGCCCCCTTCTTCGTCGAGATAAAAGAAATCAGACGCCGCAAATCTCTGCCAGACGGAGCGATCTGCCGTATGCACCGCCGAGAGCAAAAGCTCGTCGCTTCTACGCAACTGCGCAGCCAGAGCAGAATCAGATTCGACTGTCTGCGCATGTGAGTTTGCGGAAACGAATATGTAGGTTGTTAGTGCAACAACAAGCAGGGTGATGCGGGAACGGGACATATGGAGCAACATCTCCTAAGCACAGTAGTCACGGCTGTAAGCGGGTGCAGACCAGATTATGGGTCGAGAACGGCATTGGTCTTCCAATTGCCACTTCAGGAGCCTCTTTGCGCCGCTCCAACTCTTCCAGTCTGACCCGACGTAGATGAGTCACAGATAGTCCTCTTCTCTGCGACAACCTCAGATCGTCGCTCCGACAGCTCGCCCAGCGCACACGAATGCGTCCGCCGCGCAGCGGCTTCGTTCAAGTCGGCTTCTTATCAGTAATCGCTGCTGAAGGGGATCGCGTTCAGTAGGACTGATGGTGTCGCTAGCGGTGTGCGGGGAAAAAACGAAAACCTGCCGAGCGTGTTGTTCATATCGACCACCTGTTTGCGCGCATGCGGCGTCTCAATACATACGAAGCGAAGACGAACGCCAAGACGAGAATCGGATCGAATTTGTCCCAGGTACTGCCACCACCATTCAGTTGTGAATAGAACGCAAGTAAAAGTGTGAAGCTGAGACCAGCATAGACCCACTCGGTCAATCGAGGCATATTGGGAATCAGAAGGCCCACGCTACCAAGGATGTGGGTTACGCCAATAAAAGGGATGATGTAGAGCGGGTATTCGAGCTGCTGATTGGCGATCCTCCATTCGTCGGGATCGTGAATTAGATACAACCTGCCGAAGTACACCCACATGAAGGCGACCACGACGGTAGTTATCATTGCGGCTCTTTGAGTTGCTCGACCTGCTTGCACGGATTTATCTATTGTCCGTTCAGTTTTCATAGTAAAAGGATCTCCTTCTTGTTCTTTCGATCATGACGCGATGGCCTCTCGACAGCGTGGAACCGGACGGTCAGCTGTCCGGTCCAACCCTTGCACCCGAACAAGTGTTAACGGATCCGAGATCGTCAAGATCGCCTGGACTTACGCCTTGACGGCGTTCTGTGCAGCCGCAAATACATCGCGTGCGGACGTCGTACCCTCTACGTGCTCCGTACCCGTGACCCCGAGGTCCATCCATCCCGCGTTAACGCTCTCGTACATTTCTTCGGCAGGTCCAGTGTGACCCTTCGGGACGCCGAACTGCTGGAACGCATCGGCCCAGGCGGCACGCGGGAGTGCGAAGGCTTTTACGTCGAGCTTCAAGACTTCACCCAATTGTGCGGCCACTTCATCCGCGCTTACCATCGAACCCAACTCGATGACGCGATGCCCTGACCACGCCGGCCCGGTGAGAAGCGTTGCCACCTCTGCGCCGATGTCATCCGTCGCGACCATGGTCGATCTTCGGTCCGTAGGATTGTAGAAGACCGGTATTGTTCCACCCTGGGCGGCCTGTAAGCCGAAAAGAAAGTTTTCGAAGAACCCGCCTGCGCGCACAAAGGTAACCGGAGAGGTCACGTCGCGAAGACCCTGCTCGAAAAGTGCTAAGCCCGTGATCATCCCCAGCCCGCTTGTTTTATTCGCGCCCATCGACGAGAGTGCCACCACCCGCGAGGGCGTTACTATGGTCAGCGCCTCGACATAGTTCGCAATAACGTCCTTTGCCTCTCTGTAATCAGGCGATGGTGCCCATACGGAGGGCAACATAACAAACGCTCCTTCAACACCTTTGAGGGCCGCCGCAATGGCTGTCGCATCGTTCCAGTCTCCATCCACCAACTCCACGCCTTGCTCAGCCCACTTCGCCGCTTTCTGGCGATCGCGTACAAGTGCTCGCACTTGTTTGCCTTGCTTCAGAAGATGCCGCGCCGTGGCACCTCCAACGTTTCCTGTAATGCCCATGACTAAATACATATTCGTTTTCTCCTTGGTGTTGTTACAGCGATATGGGGTCGTATTTGCAGCCCCGTTTGTGTAGCGGCACACCCTTTAAGTTCAGGCGTGAACTCAAGAGACGCCCCGTACTAAGCGTGGTCTGCGACAAGAAATGTCTGGTTCGTTTCCATCGACTTCGTCAACTTCTCAAAGTCGGCCTGGGTGAGTTGAGCAGGCAAGAAGTCTGTCCTGCCATCCGGATGCACCGCATCCTTCATCATTCGCTCGTGGTGATACGTCGAGACACTCAGCACGCGACACGGACGCTCACTCTTATTGAAGAATGAGTGAGGCGCATTGGGCTGCACCATAAGACTCTCTCCGGCTTCACACGTGTCCCACTCAGTGACACCCTGGTTGTTCCAAAATCCTATCGACAAAGTTCCTTCCAGCACGTAGAAAAACTCTGCAAATGGGTGCCTGTGTAGTGGAATACCCATACCCGGCACAACCGTCATCTCAAAAATGGAAAAGGTGTAGCCTGTGTTTTCTCCCAGTGCCCTCCACAGCAATTGCATAGGCCCGATATCCAGCGTCGGGCCGCCAGTTTTGTTGTTCTTAATGACGTTGTGATGAAGGACCTCTTCAAGCGGTGTAGGGAAGTTCGACATAAGACAATCCTTTCGTGAGCCAAGTTAAGGGCTCTGATGTGAATGCAAGAGCTTGTGAGTTGCGCAGCTACCACTTCGCCAGTCCCATGAAGTTTTACAGCTATCTGTCGCGTGAAACATTGCCGACCGAGCACAATCGATCGGAGCGGCGGACGAGCTATGTGGTGGTTACCGTCACTGCCTGACGTACATACCGGCTGCTTTCTAATTGCTGCACCATGAAGGCAGCCAGATCCGCGCGCCCGATCTTGTGTGCCTTCTCGCCGCTCTCAGTACTAAGCACCCTGGCAATGCCGGTCTTCTCATGGTCGGTCAACATCGGCGGCCGCACGAGCGTCCAATCCAAGTTGCTGCCTTCGATCTCTGCCTCCATACCCGCCTTGTCTACCAGCAAACCGCGCAGAAACGTCTTCATCAGCAGGTGCTTGTTGAAGAAGCCGGCGTTTCTGGCGCTATCGCCTGCTCCAACAACCGAAATCTTCAGCAACCTCCGCACGCCGTGGCGTCGCATCGCGTCCACAATGTTGTGTGCGGCTTTCGTCTCCATCGTCGTCACTTTCCACGGTGTCTTGCCGCCTAGCGCGTCGATGACCGCGTCCTGTCCAAATACCGCAGGGTCAACGGCAGCCGCGTCAAGCACGTCGCCTGCCACAACCCTGACGTTCGCCTTCTTGTACTGGGCAGCGCCGCGAACGAAAACCGTCACCTTATGCCCAGCGGCCAACGCCTCATCTACTAGCGCCTCCCCGCTCTTACCCGCTGCTCCAATCACTAGAACTTTCATCGCATTCTCCCTCTGTCTCGTATTGGGCCGCCAATCCAAATACGCGACCTAGGAATTAGAAGCGCTAGCTAACCATTGGTTGCAAAAAAATCGTTGGTGCGGAATCGCTGTGACTCACCGCCCGCACACTCGTACACAGAACAACCGGGGGATCATCCAGAAAACTCTCTGGGCCGCTTTTGTGGCGGCCTTCTGACCCTTGTGCTTCAGTCTCTTGACCATCCGCCGAAAGCAGTGTGACTTCCGAGTAGTCTGTCGGAACGACGACAGTAGATGGGGGCACTCAGGGAGGATAAGCCTCGAAACGCTCGCTTCAATTCATCAGCGGAGCGACATTCTTCGCCAAGACTCCACTGGAAAGGGACTTACTTCTGATCAGTAGCGGATCGCGACGGGAACTGTGGTCGCTATGTTGTGAACTGGGAAGATCGACGGATCGAACGGGGGAGGTCCCAGCTTTCCACGCGTACCATTCGATATGCCGTAGCCTTCCAACGGTATACCAGGAAATCGTGTGTCGAACTTCCCGTTCTTGTTCTCATCGTGCCAAGTGCTCACCGCATATGTGCCGAACGGGATTGCGGTGAACACCGCACTTGCGGAGCCGTTGATGATGGGCACCTCTATGGCTCGCAATGCTTTTCTGTCGTCCGTGGGAAATCCATCCTTCTTGTTCCACAGCCTGATACAAACCTGTCCGTTAGCGTTTTTCAACCCAGTGACTTGAATGGTCAGCGTTGAGGTCTGTTGCGCGCGAAGTCGCCGCGGGGTCAACCCGGCCGAAACCAACATCGCAAGAAGAAGAGTTGAAGTTATGTGAGTTCGGTTGAGTCGCATCGATGATTTTCCCTTGGTGTTCGCTCTGCGATTTCGTACGGCAATCAGTCGTTTGAACCGAAGCGTTTTCAGCCCCGACAATCTATCCCGCGGTTATACTGTAACCAAGGGTTAGAAGTCAACGACTGGACGGAAATTTCGACCAGAAGGAGTTAAGCTATTCAGATGACAACCACATCACCAAGTCGCCGGCTAGAGCGTAAGGAAAGACTTCGAGGCGAGATCCTTGCGGCTGCAGGCAAGATGTTTGCCGATCGCGGCTACGAAGCCGTGACGCTTCGCGAGATCGCTAAAGAGATTGGCTATACGCATGCTGTGATTTATCAGCACTTCCCCGACAAATGGCACATTCTTGCTGAGTTGAGCCGCGAGACGATCGAGCTGATGATTCAGAACTTCGACGCGACTGCCGCTAAACATCCCGCACCGAAGGAACGCCTTTTTGCAACGTCACGCGGCTTGATTCAATTCTGCATTGACCATCCACAGCAGTTCCGCAACGTCTGGTTCGGGCCTGAGAACAGAAACGGCGTCCGCGCTGGACAATATATCGACGACCTTGGTGCGCCGTTGTTCGCGCGCTTTGTGCAGCTCTTTTTCGATGTTGCCAAGAGTGAAAAATTGCCAAATAGGGATGACATCGTGATAGCCCACACTTGGTGGTTTACGATCTTTGGCCTCGCCACACTCTTTGTTATTCAGGGAGTTGTGCCTGGATTGTCTGACCAGACTCTCGTGACCGAGCAGACAATCGCAACGCTTTGGGCGGGCCTCCAAACTGTTCCGCGACTGCCGAAAAGTGCAATCTCTAGGCGATCCAGCCGCTCCAGTGCAACAAAGCCACGACTGCCTCTGTCCACTTAGGAAACGTTGGAGGTATGCCCGTGGCGTATCAAGACTTATTCCCTTTACCAAAGCCGTAGTCCTTCCTGGTCGCACGAGAGGCCAGTAGGGGCCACTACGCCAAACGTCAAAATCGTACGCTAAGGAATTTGGATCACTCGTTTGAGGCTGCGAAGGGCCGTAGAGACTTGAAGGCACCTTTGCGGAGCCGTCCTGCGTCTTGCCAGGTATAGTCGCCGGTCAGAGCTCCCCCTTACTCGTCCACTCGACGCCGGGCTGCATGGTGCCAGAGCCTCGCTATTGGTGCTGTATACGGGGCGAAGCGGCGGAGTGCTTATTCGCAGCGCGGGAACCTGCGATGAGGATATCGACGAGGCGTCGGGCGCTGGGCTCCCAACCGGGGAGAGCGGCGGTGTGGAAGATGCCGACGAGGGCCCGAACGAAGTCATCGGGGTCTGTGTCCGAGCGGAGATCGCCGCTGGCGATGGCGCGTCTCACGGAGGATACGAAGGCGGTATGGATGAGCGAACGGGAGCCTTCGAGGAGGCGCGTGGCACCGCCGGCGACGGTATTCATGGCTGGGATGATAAGGCTCTTTGCGGCGACATGGTCGATGAAGAGAAGCATCCAGGCGCGGAGCGCTTCAAGCGGCGGCATAGAGGCGGCGAAGCGCTGTTCAGCTGACGCAAGTTTTTCGACCTCGCTGCGATAGACCGCTCCGATGAGATCATCGCGAGTTGGAAAGTGGCGATAGAGGGTGGCGTTGCCGATACCGGACTCGCGCGCGATTTCATCCAGGCTCGCGGCGGCGCCATCGCGCGTGAAGACCTTCTTGGCTACCTCAAGAATGCGCTCGCGGTTGCGCTCCGCGTCGGCGCGGGGTTTGCGGGCAGGCGGAGATGGCGAGATCTTCTTTTTCGACATGCCGAACGGACAAGAATTTAAAATGCAACCGGGGACTGTCCCCGGTTATCCTATATATCCGGGGACTAACCCCGTTTTACAAGGCAGAGATTCACCTGTCAACTTTTTTGACGCAACCACCACAGGCTGGCTACCAACAACAGGAGAGGCGACGATGCGTATATTCATAACGGGGTCAACGGGATTTATTGGTACGGAGCTGGTAAAGGAGCTGATTGCAGCGGGCCACCAAGTACGTGGGCTTACCCGCAGCGACGCGGGCGAGGAGCAGTTGAAGGCCGTGGGCGCGGAGGTGCTTCGCGGAGACTTTACCGATCTCGACTGTTTGCGCACCGGCGCAACCGGCATGGACGCTGTGGTGAACCTGGCGTTCAACCACGACGATATGTCGAAGTTCGCGCAGAGTGCGCAGGATGAGATCAAGGCGATTGAAGCGATGGGATCGGTGCTTGAGCCGGGCAAGCTGCTGGTGGTCACCTCAGGCATCGGAATCACGGCTGGCGCGCCGGGCCAGCCTCGCAAAGAGACTGATCCTCCAGCAGAATCGGCTGCAATGCCGCGTAGGCCGGAGCAGGCGGCACAGGCGGTTGCGGCAAGGGGTGTGCATGTGGCGATTGTGCGTCTGCCGCAGGTGCACGACACGCGCAAGCAGGGACTGGTGACGAAGGTTATTCAGATCGCACGCGAGAAAGGTGCCTCGGCCTACGTAGGCGACGGCTCAAACCGCTGGGCTGCAGCCCCGCTGCACGCTGTTGCACACCTGTACTATCTGGCGGTCGAGAACACGGGATCGGGCGTGACGACCTATCACGCGGTACAGGAAGAAGGCGTGTCCCTGCGCGATATTGCCGAGACGATAGCGAGGGGCCTCGACGTGCCGGCCATTGCTATCCCCGCAGAAGAGGCGGGCGAACACTTTGGACCGTTCTTTGGTCACGCAGCGACTATGGACATGCCGGCGTCTAGCGAGTGGACGCGCAAGACGCTGGGCTGGGAGCCGACCGGCCCAGGGATGATCGAGGATTTAGCAAACGTGAAGTACTGACGATCGGCTGAACGATTGTAAGAGGCGCGGACGCGGGGCTCCGGGTGGCCCCGTGCCTCGTCATATCTGCCGCGGATCGATGTGAGTTGCACAAGCTTTGTTTCTTCGGGGAGCGTAAAGTCGAGGCTGCTCAGTGCCGCTTCGGCTGCCTGCTGGTCCTGCTCGGCGGTGCCACCGGAGACGCCGATCGCACCGATCACCCTACCGCTTTCGATCACGGGATAACCACCGCCAACCGCTACAAGACGCGGTCGATGTGCAAGCTGGGAAACAAGTGGGTTCGTCAGAATCGACGCCCATGTGTGGGTGGACAGCCCAAAGGCTGCGGCAGTCCAGGCCTTGTCGATTGCAACGATTGTAACGAGATCGACCCAAGCCCACACCATTACCGTCGAAGCGCAGCGAACGAGTTGATCAAGATAGCTCGCGCAGCCTCTCAGCAGATCGGATTTGAAGTGGCGATTGCGGTTACGGATTCGGCTGGAAATCTCAAAGCCTTTGAGCGCACCGACGCCTGCCCGTTCCTAGCGGCGGACATTTTAGTGCCCATAGTTTTCTCTTTCTTCACCAGATAATTCCGGGTGCTTAGCACACACAAGACGAGCTTCCCAACGTGCTGCGCGGATTCGAGGCCTGCAATGGAGCCGGTGCCTCGTTGAAGTCGTAGACCTTCTTAATGACCTGGCTCCCCAGTTGATATGTCGTGGGAAAACACAATCGGAATTATTAGGGTTGAGCGTTTAGCTGTTGAAGCCAACTGTAGTGATTCAGCGAGGTGATAAGCCTGGAGTGGACGAAGCTGGATGTTGATACCCACTTATCATCACTCAGGTGAACCGCTTTGGCTGCGCCTATCGCATTCTCTCCGACCGATCACAATCAATCACAGACGAGGATTTGATGAATAAGTGATATCGGCGATCCTCCATCCACCGTCCGATTTCACAAGTACCCAAGTCTCACTTCCGCGATTCGTTTCCTTTCCATCAACCAGGAAGATGAAGTCGAAGTACACGGAGGCCACTGTTCCGTCAGTGTGAATCGTCATGTTTGTGTGGGTCGGATCGAAGCTTGCCTTCGAGGAGGATACCAACTTAGCAAAGTCTGTATAACTGCCGACGCGAACCCTTGTCGCATTCGGCGATTTGGCTTTGACACGCGCGTAGGCTTCGTCAGAAAGCACGTTGATCCAGGTGCTCCCCTGAGGGAGAAACAAGCTGGCGAGTCGCGCTCCATCGTGAGCGAGAACCGCTGCGTGATAAGCATCAAGTACGTGCTGGACATCCACGGTGTCCGATACGATGTTGCTTGTGGCAGCCGGAACCATCTGCGGGGACTGTGGGCTCTGGCCGCGAACAACCAAGGCTGAACTTAGCAGTACGAGGAATAGCTTGCCGATCCGTCGTTTCATTATCTCTCCTTCAACTAACTCTCATTGCGGGCGTCGCTAACCCGCGTTATCACAACCAGGTCGCGAGGGCGATTCAAAACTAAAGTAAACAGGAACAGAATTTAGGGTTGTAGAACCGTGTGCAGCGTGTCACTCGCGAACGTCCTGCGACGCGCCCCGATCACTAGAAGCTCCCTTACATCCCCCTTCTGCCCTGCATTTTCGCCACTTCAGACAAGCGATATGTCGATTAGAGGCGTATACGAACCATTGGTTGCAAATTATTCGTTGGTTTATCATTGTGGACACACCGACCACTTTGCCATTAGCGGGTGGCGCTTTCGACCGCAAATAGTCGCTATCTCTCGTCTGTTCTCCCAGGGAGACTCTTCCCACTGTGATTGCGGGGCTTCGTGGTTCACCATGTCATCGAACAACCATAACCGTTTGTCGCTACCGATAGTTCGGTCGGGATAATGGTCCCAAGATGCCCGTGTACGCTGGGAGGATAAGCTTCGCTAAGCAGACCGCAATTGACAACAATGAAGCGAAGATTTGAAGCCCGGACCGTGCTGTCTTGGTCGAGCCGACGATCGCAAGGCTTTGGACAGGCGTCCAGCTTTTCCGCTATTGACGAAGAGAACAGTCACAGCGGTCTGGCGATTTAATGCCTCGAAGTAATAAGAACTTCTGTCTACTTAGGAGCCGTTGGATGTATGCCGTGGAGCACCAGGACTCATCCAATTTTCCAAAGGCCGTACTTTGGCAGCACGAGAGGACCAGTAAAGCTAGACACTTCTGGCACAGGCTTCGAACCGAATCTTTTCAAGCCATCTCCGCCGAGCGATCCTTAACGAGGGGCAAGCAGCGCCGAGAGGCGATCGGGCGTGTTGGGTATGCGCTCTAGATGTGGATAGCGCAGCGGCCCGGCGTAGGGGACGATAATATCGCGGTGCATTTCGTCATCCTGCAACGTCAGAGATATTGGGACCGTTGCAGAGTCCACGATAGCGGAACGCACGACGGACGAAGAGAAGGGGTGTCCATTCACGGCGACGACATGGACGTCGGGGGAGAGTCCAGCGCGAAAAGCGGGACCGTTCCACGTAACCGAGCGAACGCTGCCGTTGGGGCGGAATTCAGCACCGATCGAATCGTCGAGATTGATGACGCCAGCATCGGCTTCATCCTGCAGGAACGTTTCGGTCGGAATGGAGGTGTAGGTTAGCTGCCAACCTGCGCGCTTTAGCCCGGCGATGGCGACGGAAGCGGCGTGTGTGAATAGGTGCCGATTCAGGAAGCTCTTCCAATCCGCAGGTGCGAGCGTGTTCAACGTATCGCAAACATCCTGAAAGCTGTACGTCGAAATGCTTTCCACACGGTCGTGCGTGGCAAAGAAACGCTGAGCAAACTGGTCGATGCTCACCTTGTTTTGACTGAGTTCGCGCAGACGCGCGTCAACATCGAGCCATACCAGAACACCTTCCGGGTAGTAATCCTCTCGGCGTTGCCAGTCGCGCCAAGTAACTGGATGTCCGGGCATGTAGAGAACGTCGAGTGTACTGTCGGCGAGTGTCTTCCACGCGCGGCCACTACGTGGGGCGGCCAGTGCGGCGTCAAGCGCAAGTTTATCCAGAGTCTGTTGCGTCGTGCGCAGGCCGGCACGGGCCGCGAGCACGCGGCCCCAAAACTCAGTCTGTCCTTCGTAGACCCACAGCATCGAGGGGTCAGTCCGTCGATTGAAGTTTGGCGACCACAGACCAGCGGGCTGGCGGAAGCGGCCGTTCCAGGCATGAATATACTCGTGCGCGATCAAGTCCCGGTTGTTCAACTGCTTCCCGGTTGCCGTAAAGTAGTTTGCCGGCAGATTGTCTTCGCCCTCATCCAGATGTTCGAGGCCGCCACCGGGCGAAAGCTGATCGCTGAGCGAAACCAAAGCGTCGTAGTGGCGAAATGGTGGGGGGCCGAACACCTTTGAGGCTTGCACCACCAGGGCCCGCAACTCTCCCAGATCTGTGGGCGATACATCGAGGTCCGCAGGTTCATCTGCGAGAAGATCAAGATGGACGGGGACATGGGATGAAGATGCGAGGTCCAACTGTCGTGTGTATCGGGCGGCATAAACCGGAGCATCAACGAGGCGATCAAGTGTTTCAGGCGCGAAAGCCAAAAAGTAGGATGAGCTATCAAGGATGGGGAGCCGCGTGAGCGCGGTAAATGCACGCAGCCCCTTGGGAAGTTCCAGTTGGGCAACCACCGGAATATCCCGGGCAAACCAACCAGCAGGATAGAGCAGAAGATGTTGCCACTCTACATCGACCATCTCTGGGCGCAACTTGGCTGAGGAGCGCGACGGAAGGTACTGAAAATCTAGTGTCAGCGAATGTGAGCCCGCAGGAATGGTCAAGTGAAAGGCGTGAATGTCGATCGTATCGCGTCGCCACTCGAGATCGTGTCCATCGATCTTTGCGCGGAGGCCTGCCAGCTCTATAGCGGATACCGTGGGGCTGTGGCTGGTCGTTTCCCACTCAGGGTAAAGCAGCACCATTTCGCCGCTGCTCTGTATTGGCACGGTTTCGCTTACGCGGAAAAGGCTATGAAACGTGTCGGTAGCATCGACATGAAGTTGGATCGTACCCCTAAACTTCTGATCGCGCGGCTCAGGTATGGGAGTGGGCAAAGGCATGGAGAAGGGGCCTACGCCGACTTGGGCGACCGCAGAGATACAGAACAAAACGCAGACAATCGACACTACAAGACGCATGTTCGATTGTATCGAATCGGATCGGAAGATCCTAGTGTCGCGTACATGCTCTCCACCCGCACAGTTCACTCACGACATCCCGGCTCGGAGAATAGAGCCGCATGGGCGGTTGGTTCTCTAGCAACGCAATCGCCCGGTGCAATCTGCAGCGTCAGTCCGATTGATACTGGTAAAAATTCCTAGGTGTACTCTTACGATCTTCCCACCGGCTCTACTCTTCGCGGTATTCCGTCAAGAGAGACTCCAACCCAAGCATCATTACTGGCCACCCAATTTTTCCGTCTCCAACGAGATCCCGGTCGAATCTCTAAGCTTTAATTCCATACCCCATCCATAGTGCTGCGTGTTGCCCGGCAGATTATCGTCTAGCGCGATTGCGATCTCATTTTTGCCCTTTTCGAGCGGCAACAGAAACGTTCCGTTTTCCAACGAGATTCGTCCGTCGGCCGCCTTCGCCGCTGGAAGACCTTCGATGTTTCTGTCCGAGAATACAAGGGTTCCGTTCACGTAAACCCAGATCTCGCGTACCCAGCCGATCTGGACTTTTTTCGATTGTGCCTTGTTGGAGACGAGCGTAGTCTTTGCCCACGCCAGAGAGATCACCGAACCGTCTTTCGCAGACTCGACTTCGTGTGAGAAATTGACCAGACCCTTCGTCTCAGCAGTTATGGCTTTCCAAGCCTTACCATCAGGGGGCATCGACGCATAAGGCGGCTGAACGCCCATCGGAGCATCGAGCTTTGGGTCGTGAACGGAGGCGAGTACGGATGCCGTTGAAATCTTCCAGTGTCGCAGGAATCCGTCTTTCCGCTCCGGCACTGTTTGGGCTGCGGCGGATAATGGCTTCGCAAGCGTGATCACGAGATTCGCATATTTTGCCGGACCTCCGAAGGTGAGTCCCCCAGACAGCGCGCCGCCCTCCATGTGATCCACGCTGAGCGTTGGCTTGCTGGAACGATTTACGTAGATACGCATCGTCCACCCCATGACCACGATTCGAAAATGATTCCAGCTCAGGGTGCGAATGGGCGCGGAACTTTGATACTCCGGGAATAAATCCCATTCGTACGCGCCGTGCTCAAGGGGCATGTACTGCATGCAATCAGGAGAGGCGTTGCAGTCCTTCTGTGGGCGGAAGAAGAGAGCTTCGGCGTTATCTCGATTCTGCGCGCGGAGCCTAATTCCAAGTATCCCGTGATCCGGCATGTACATATCGAATTCGATTGTGCCATCGCGAAAGGTCAAACCTTTCACATCGACAGGTCCCTTACTGATCGCAAGCACTCCATCGGGGGCATGATCGTCAGCCGTGAACGTGGCATTGCCGTTCGAAAGCCAACGATCGGCCTTCATGGGTACTGTGATCGTTTTCTCAGCGAAGCTATTGCGTGAAGCAAGGAGCGTAGGGGACGCATTTTGTGCCCAATCCGCCGGTGCAGCCAGCACGATGGATATTGCTGAGACTAATAGGAGACTTTTTCTAAACGCGTGTATTTTCACAACTCTCCCGTGCTTTTTGTCTGCAAAAGGTCATTCCCCTGTCACGAGACAGGAACGATTTGGGGTGCAAGGCGCCTCCTTACAATGGCAAATCGATCGATGTGCACATCGTAAATAACCGCCGAATAATTTGCAACCATTGGTTTTCGTGCGCCTCTAATTGTCAGATCGTGCATATGTATGGGCGAAAGTGTGAGGCGAAAGGAGGACGCGATGAAGGTCCTGGTGGTCGTGGATGCATAGGACGTCCGCATACGAACGCTGCAGCGCAAAGCCACGGCCCAGTTTCCGGCCGAAATGATCCTAGGGGCTTGCTCTCAAGGATGAGGCGAAACTAATTACTCACGAGAAATAGTATGAGCAGGTCTTGGTCGCAACTTGGATATCGCCTACACAAAGAGAGTTTCAACCGTCGCTGAGCTGTTGCAGGGTAAATGGACAGTAGAGATTCTCTGTGCCATGCGTGAAAGTCCGGTGCGTCTCAGCGAGCTTAGACGTGAGATACCGCTGGCGTCTAAGAAAGCTCTTACAGCAAGGCTACGTTTCTTGGAAGCCTCTCAAATCATCCTAAGACGAGACCTCAGCGGTTCCGTACTGCATGTTGAATACACGCTCACAGATTCCATACGAGAGCCTCTCATCTCTTTGCTGGACGACCTCGCGGAATGGGGCGCATCCCATCTCGCAGCTAACTTCTTACAGGCCACATCCCCGGCGTCCGATGCCAGGTTAGAGTCGGCGCTCAATAGCAGCTTCACAATTGCTCATGAAGTTTCAAAAGAAGGCAGGACTAGAAGATGACAGAACAGACAACAGGGACTGCAGTAGTAACAGGAGCGTCGTCAGGGATCGGACTCCAATACGCGGAGCAGCTGGCAAAACGGGGTTTCGATCTCTTTCTCGTTGCGCGCAGAACGGACCGCCTCTCCGAACTGGCGACTCGGCTTCAGGCTCGTTATGGGAACAAAGTCACGAAGGTTGTTGCCGACCTTAGTAAGGCCGGAGATGTGCAACGGGTAGTTGAGGTGATCCGCACCGAACCCGCGATCACGATGGTGGTGAACAATGCCGGCATCATGCTGATGGGACCCGCTACAGATGCGACTCTCGATCAGATTGACACCCTTCTGCGAGTTAACATCGATGCGCTTGTGCATATCTCCCTGGCCGCGCTCATTCGTTTCAAAGCAAAAGGTGGAGGGACACTTGTCAACATCGGATCGGTGCTTGGCTTTGCGGGCTATCCCGGCACGAGCGCCTACAGCGCAACGAAGGCATTCGTTCTCTCTTTCACGCGCGGTCTTCAGACCGAGCATGCGGACAGCACGGTGAAGATTCAGCTTGTCGCTCCCGCAGGAACGGCAACGGAGGGATGGGACAGCTCGAACGTTGATTCATCAATCATCATGTCTGCCGAAGACTGCGTAGCAGCATCGCTCAAGAGCTTGGACATGGGCGAAGAGGTTGCGCTTCCTTCCGTGGAAAACCTTGCTCTGCTCGCAAGTTACATCAAGGCCAGCACAACGCTGATGGGCTCCGCCCAGACAGGTACGCCGGCGTCCCGCTACCGCGGCTAAGTGATCAGGCGGTATAACGTCCCTTTCAAGAGAGCAGGAAGAGGTCTTTGCGTAGGGACAGCGCCTATACCCGAGGACGTTCAAGAAAAACCGCGAGGGATTGATTGGTTCATCACAAGCGTCCGCTTCGCTTGATTTGATAAATCGCTTCGAGGGATACGAGGGAGTCAGCGGGGACGGTGGCATGAAGAGGATGAGTTTGATCGATTCACTGCAGCACAAGGGCAAGCGTAAGGTGGCGACTTATGAAGGTTTAGGTGCCCGCCTGCGCGCCACACTTGACTGGGATGAAATTCGTCTCAGGACGTTTCGTTTACAGGGCAGGAGTTCTCGCCATTGCCGCTCTCGCTACGAGCGCAGAAGCACATTCTGTATCTGGTCAGTTGCCTCTTGAACAGTGAAAGTGACAAACAGTAGCAGAACAGCTTGGAGAGAACCGCTTGCCTTACCCCTATACCACTTGGCCCCACCCTCTCAAAGAGACCATCTCACAACAACGCTTAGCTGAACATGATTCCGTTTCTTTGCCTAAGCATCGCATCATCAAGTCCAAGCTTGCGAATCGAAGTCGGCTTTCTGCTTATGCCCTCTCGCTCTTGTTAGCTTTTGATGGCAGAGCACACGCAGAAACCGTGAATAGTGCCGTCTTGCAAACTGGTGCAAGTCAACCTGCACGGGTCTCTCCTGAGGTCAGCAAGTTCGTCGATATCGATGCACACAGAGGCTCGGTTCGCCTGATTCATGCAGGAGTGATTGATGGCACGGGGGCAGCACCGCTAGAGAATCAGACAATCGAAATCACAGATGGAAAGATCACAGCACTCGCTCCAACCGTACGTACCGATGTGGCAGATGGGAAGACCGTCTTTGATATGACAGGCCGTACTCTGCTCCCCGGAATCGTAGGGATGCACGATCATTTGTTCTATGTAGCCCGGCCGGATGACAATGCCGAGCACCAGACGAATTATCCCGCTCTGTTGCCGCAGATGACCTACACATCTCCACGTCTCTATCTGGCGAACGGCATCACCACTCTCCGAACCACCGGATCGGTTGAACCCTACGCTGAACTGAATCTCAAACGCGAGATCGAAGCAAACCACACACCCGGTCCGCACATGGATGTCACTGGACCCTATCTTCAGGGAGCTCCCAATCTCTTCCTACAGATGCACACGCTGACCGGTCCAGAGGATGCTCGGGCGACGGTCGAATACTGGGCAGCGCAAGGCGCGACGAGCTTCAAGGCCTACGACCATATCACGCGCGCCGAGCTAAAGGCGGCCACCGAAGCAGCCCATGCGAAAGGGCTCAAGATCACAGGACATCTTTGCTCGGTTACCTATCCGGAAGCCGCAGAGTTGGGCATTGACAATCTAGAGCACGGCTTCTTCGTCAATACCCAACTCGATCCCGGTAAAGAGCCTGACGTATGCCCCTCCACGTCTGGTGGCCCTACGCTGAAGGCGATGGACCCGGATGGGCCAGCGGCGAAAGCACTGATCGCCTTGCTGGTATCCAAGCATGTCGCCGTCACGAGTACGCTTCCTGTATTTGAAGAAGATGGAGACATGAATCCGCCTTTGCAACAACGTGCTCTCGACGCGATGACGCCTCAAGCAAGGGAAACCTACCTTTATGAAAGAAATGCCGATACGACCAAAAGCCGGGATGGCTACCGGCGTTATCACGAAGTTGGCTTCAAGCGTGGACAGCAGTTAGAACGTCGTTTCGTGGCATCTGGTGGCTTGTTGCTCGCGGGGCCGGACCCCACCGGTGATGGACATATTCTGCCCGGCTTCGGAGATCAGCGTGAGATCGAACTCCTTGTGGACAGCGGATTCACACCTGTCGAGGCGATCAAGATTGCCACACTCAACGGCGCCATTTATCTCGGCCAGGCGGATCATATCGGTTCAATTGCCGTTGGCAAGAATGCTGATCTCGTTGTGGTCAAGGGGAATCCAAGCAGCCATGTCAACGATATAGAGAACGTCGAGTTAGTCTTCCGCGATGGTCTTGGCTTCAACTCCGCAAGACTGTTGGAATCTGTAAAGGGACGTTACGGCCTCTACTAAGCCGGACCCTCAAGCACCTAGGCCCCCTTATTTCTGAGCTCAACCGCGAAAGGTAAATTATGTCTGTGTTGTTGGCTATGCTGCTCTATGGCACGCCCTCGTCGTCGTTCAGTCTCCGAACAGATGAGTCGGCTTCAATCGTGCTGCACCAGACGCCGACCGGCGGAGCGAGTCAGAAGGGGAAGAAACTTGAGGCATCTTCCCTGCAGAACAGGCTTGATCGGCAGAATCTGCTGTTCAAAGAGCAAGCTGCTTCGGACGCAGCTCCTACTTCAGGAAAGAAGAAGTCCCTACTCGGCGATTTTTCGCTCGCAGGAAGCGCACGTCAGAACGCGATCGACCGCGGGTTCCGGTCCCGGCTCGCCACCATCTCTTCAGATGGATTTCCCGAACAGGATCGGATCTCGCGCGAGTTGATGCTGCGGGAGTTGGATCAACGGATGACCGACTATTCTCTGAAGACCTATGAGATGCCGCTCACGCAATTCAGAGGCATTCACACCGATCTCGCGGACGTTCCTCGATCCCTGCCATTCCATTCGGTCAAGGACTATGAGGATTACATCACGCGACTGCATGAGATGCCGCTGGCATTCCAGCAGACGATTGAAGTTTTGAAACAGGGAGAAAAGGACGGGTTGATGCCGGTGCGCTTCCTGCTTGAGCAAATCCCCGCTCAGTGCCAGGGGCTTGTTGCTGAAGATCCTTTCGTCTTGCCGACGACGAAGTTCCCATCGTCCGTTTCTGCGGCAGATCAGAAGCGTCTCACCGAAGAGATTGTCGCTGCGGCGAACAATGAGGTCTTGCCCGCATACAAACGTTTTGCGGCCTATGTTGCGGACGACTACGCGCCGCATGGCCGCACCGCAATCGGAATGAGCAGCCTTCCAGATGGAGCGCGGCGCTACCAGAACGCCATCCACGAAGAGACCACGACGAATATGACCCCAGCTGAGATTCGTGCGCTCGGGCTCCGAGAAATTGCTCGCATCAATGGGCTCCTCACCGACCTTGCTCACAAAGCGGGATATACGGATTTGAAAAGCTTTCGCGCCGCGATTAACAATGACCCCAAGTACATCCCAACGTCATCGGAACAAATCGTTGAAGACTATAGGCATTACGTCAGCCAAATGGAACCTCGACTGCCTGAGCTATTTCTTGACTACCCTAAAGCTAAGCTGGTCGTCGAAGCAGTCCCTGAATCACAACCGCAAATGGGTACGCATTATGTCGGTGGCAACGCAGACGGAAGCACCCCGAGCCGCGTGGTCGTGGCTACTTCCAACTATGCCCATAGACGGCTGATAAGCGATGAAACACAGGCTTATCACGAAGGCATACCGGGGCATGCACTGCAGGTCACTATTCAGCAGCATCTAAAAGGCCTGCCGGCCTTTCGATCAGAATTTCAGAATAACGCGTATGCCGAGGGTTGGGCCGTTTACGCGGAAGCGCTGGGCAAAGAGATTGGCTTCTTTCAGGACCCCGCCTCGGACTACGGCAGATTGAATCTCGAACTCATGAGGGCTGTTCGCTTCGTTGTGGATACTGGCATCCACGCCGATGGATGGACCCGCGACCAGGCGGTTTCTTATTTTCGCGAGAGCGGGGCCGCCGACGAACCGACTATTCAGGCTGAGATCGACCGATACATTGCCCTTCCCGCCCAGAGCCTCAGTTACAAGATTGGTCAACTGAAGATTCGCGAATTGCGCGCCCGAGCACAGCAGCAGCTTGGCCCGCGCTTCGATATCCGCAAGTTCCATGACGAGATACTGAGCGCCGGTAACTTACCCATGGACATGTTGGACGCTCGGATCGATGGATGGATCAGGAGCGTACAAGCGGCAGGCGAGAAGCCAGGGCAACGGCAGACCGGCTCTTGACTGCCCGTTGCTGATGGAAGGCTACATCCAAGCAAAATCGGCGCTCGTTAACCACAACCAATGTTGGTGTAACCAACGGAAAGTGAAGATCAAATATGGGATTTACCTTGGCGACTGCTCTCCTCCTTGCTTCTTTAGCCCCTGCGACGACACCGGCAGAAAATCCGTGGAACGGTACCTGGGTTCTCGATGCCAGCAGAAGCACTCCCGGAGCCAAAGATCAGGCTGCGGATGGTTATCGATTTACATTGCAGCCCGACGGGCAGATCAAGTGGGAGATTCCATCCCTTGGAGAAGTGGTTACGGGGAAAACTGACGGTATGCCGATGGAGATCCATAGGACGAAGCCTACGCCTGGACTAACGCTAAGTGTCATTGCGGAGGGTCCAGAGGTGCTCATCTACAAGGTTGCTCGCAATGGAAAGCCCGAAGGGGAAGGTCGAATGACGTTGGTCGAGAATGGTAAGGCGTGGGTCGATATCTCGTGGCCCGCAGGTCAGCCGCAATACGCAGGCGAAGTTGTGTATGTGAAGCGATGAGGCTGACCGCTCCGGATTTGTCAACGCCCGTTCCCCGTCGCATCTTCAAAAAGCGCCGTCATCACAGCATGCACGGGGGATCGGGGCCTCAAGATGCTTGCCCAAAGCGGTTGACTTGAAGGGCGGGAATAGATTGCGTCGAATGTTCCTCAAAGTTCCTAGCGCGACCCCGGCGAGCGGGCCGGGGTGAGGCGAAATGAGGGCGTAGGGAGAAACCAGCACGGTTTCGCCCCGCGCGATTGTTGAACTTTGAGAGCCGAGGGACGATGCAATACCGCCCCTCTGTGGATGAATAGCCAGGCCGCTTTCTTCGTGGTTTCTGCGCCCTTAACCTGTCCCCCGGCCACGCGCCGCCTTATTTCGAGGTACATCAGCAAATGGCCCCACACACACGCCGCGCTCTCTACTCTGTCACTCTCTTTCTGGCGACCTGCGCCGTGCTCGGGTCTGCTATCAGCCATAAAGTGGCTGCTCAGTCGGCATCCGACGAGTCCACCCTGCGCGACTCCCTGCACTCCTTCACCAACGTCTATTCCATCGTCGAGCAGAACTACGCCGAACGCCTCGATACCGACAAGATTGATAAGGCCGTTTACGGCGGCGCGATTCCAGGTATGCTCCACACCCTTGATCCCCACTCCAACTTCTTCGATCCCAAGGCCTGGGCCCAGATGCGCGAAGACCAGCACGGGAAGTACTACGGCGTCGGCATGTCCATCCAGCCCCAGCCCGATAAGGCCGGCAACAGCACCAAGGTCGTCGTCCTGACACCGTTCGAAGGGTCGCCCTCCTATAAAGCGGGCATCCGCCCCGGCGACGTCATTCGCACCATCGACGACAAACCCACCACCGGCATGGACTCCTCCACCGTCTCCTCCCGGCTCAAAGGCCCCAAGGGCACCCACGTCGCCATAGGTATGGAACGCGAAGGCAGAGCCAAACTCCTCACCTTCGATCTCGTCCGCGACGACATCACCCGCCCGTCCGTCGACCTCGCCTTCAACGTTCGTCCCGGCATCGGCTACATCCGCGTCACCAGCTTCATCGAGACTACCGGCCGGGAAGTCGGCGACGCCATCGATACGTTGAACAAGGACAACGACATGAAGGGTCTCATCGTTGACCTCCGTGGCAACCCCGGCGGGCTGTTGATCGAAGCCGTCAACATGTCCGACAAGTTCCTCCAGAAGGGCCAGATCGTCGTCAGCCAACGCGGTCGCGCGTTTCCGGACCAGGTCTACCGCGCCTCCCACGGCGAGCAGGGCACCAAGTACCCCATCGTTGTCCTGGTCAATCGCGGCACCGCCTCCGCCGCCGAGATCGTCACCGGCGCATTACAGGATCACGACCGCGCCTTGATCGCCGGAGAAACCACTTTCGGCAAGGGCCTCGTCCAGACCGAATTCCATATCTCCGATAACACTGGTCTCACGCTCACCACCTACCATTACTACACGCCGTCCGGCCGACTCATCCAGCGGAACTACGATGGCGCCTCGCTCTACGACTACTACTACGGCCGCGACCAGGGAACCACGTCCAAGGATAAGTCGAACTTTGAGGTCAAGCTCACCGACTCCGGACGCACCGTCTACGGCGGCGGCGGCATTACCCCGGACGAGAAGATCGACCCAACCAAGCTGAACCACTTCCAGAGCACGCTCTACCAGCACTATGCCTTCTTCAACTTCAGCAAGCACTACCTCGCCAACCACACCATCGCCCGCGACTTCACCGTCGACGACCCCGTGATGCAGCAGTTCAAGGATTTCCTCAAGTCCCAGGACGTCGAATACACGGACGCAGAGATCGCCGGCGTAAACGATTGGCTCAAGGCCAGCATCAAGAGCGAGCTCTTCAAGAGCCAATTCGGCCAAACCGAAGGCCTCAAGGTCACCGCTGCCTGGGACCCCGAGGTAGCCAGGGCCATCACCTTCCTGCCGGAAGCCCAAATCCTGGCCGACCGCAAGAAGACGGGCACCAAGGTTGCAAGCCTCAACCGCTAGTCCGAACCTAGCATTGGAACATGGCGTTCTGTCAGGACGTGCACCATCAAGGAGAAAACATTGAGCGAATCGAATTCCAGCAGCCTTGGGACTGCTATCGTCACCGGCGCATCTTCAGGAATCGGGAAGGTTTATGCCGACCGTTTGGCGGCGCGTGGTTACGATCTTATTCTCGTAGCACGTCGCACCGACCGTCTCCAGCGGATCGCGGCCGACCTCCAGGAGCGTTTCTCCATCCGGGCGGAAGCGCTCGTCGCAGATCTCAGTCAACCCGCCGGCCTCTCTGCGACGCTTGAGAAGATAGCCAGCAATGAATTGATCTCTGTGCTGGTCAATAACGCGGGCTACTCGTTGGCGAAACCTCTAACGCAAACAGCGCCTGAAGTCATGGCCAACATGATCGCCCTCAATGTCACGGCGCTCACGGCACTCTCGAAGGCGGCTCTGGAACGCTTCACGCTACGCGGGAATGGCACGATCATCAATATCGGCTCCGGCGCTGGAATAGCTCCCATCACCTGGATCCCCGTATACGGTCCAACAAAGTCCTACGTACTTCAGTTCACGCAGATACTTCAGCAGCAGGTAGCGGGCACTAACGTTCGGGTTCAACTAGTTCTGCCGGGCGCCGTAGTGTCCGAAGGTTGGGATGTCGCTGGCGTCTCCCTGGATACGATCGACCCGGCTACTGTCATGACCACCGAGGATTGCGTGGATGCGGCTCTCTCCGGTCTTGATCGCGGCGAGTTGATCACGGTTCCCTCACTTCAAGACGAGACATTGCTACGCAACTTCGAGGCTGCTGCTGGTGCACTGATGCAAGCTGTGTTCGAGAGTGGCAAGCCCGCTACACGATACGGGTTGAAATAGTAAGTCCGTTCCCTGCACGTGTCTCGTTGCCCGTGCGTGGAACGCCGACTTTCTCCTTGAGATGTCTTCCAAAGAGGCGGCAGGGATGGGAACTTGGACCTGCTGCGGTGATGAGAGAAGAGCCTGCGATGCAGCCTCTTGTCTCATGCTGCTTCTGGTCGCTGACGCGCGAACAGTTTTCCAAAGCCTTGCGATTGCAGGTGGCGCTTCCAGATCTTGGCGCAGCTGCCGTGCTGCCGCTGCCCGGTGTAAAGTCGATCTGTCCGAAGGCATTATTGCGCGGCTGCTTGGTTACATGTTTTATAAGACCTGCGGGCTGTCCCATCCAGATAGGTCCAAACCTGCCTCAACTGACGAGAAGAGCGTTTCATCAAGACGAATCATCTCTGCTCTATCTGTATGTGTATGCTGAACACACATACGGAGATTAACTTTGGCTACAAGCTCCAGATTCGTCGTTGCGGTTCATGTGCTTACCTCCTTGGCTGTGAATGAGGGAACACCTGTTCGATCAGAAGAGTTGGCCTTCAGCGCAAACACCAATCCTACAGTCATACGAGCTCTTCTTGGCCGTCTCGCGGCTGCTCGCTTGACGACCTCGCAACTGGGTGCGGGCGGAGGAGCGCTGCTCGCCAAACCGCCAGAAAAGATCACCCTGCTCGAGGTCTACAACATCATGGAGCAGGGCGACCTGTTCGCGCTGCACAGGTCGACGCCGAGCAAGGTTTGCACGGTCGGGAAGAACATCCAAGCTGTGCTAAGCCCGAGCCTGGACAGAGCGCGTAAAGCAATGGAGGACGAGCTTGCCGGCGTGAGCATCGCCGATGTGATGAAGGATGTTCGCAAGCGAGGGAACTTCAAGACGCCTCCACGTGCATCGCCTTTCACCAAAACAGTGTAGTTATGTTACATACACACATACTTTTCTGAGATATGATTGCCTAACCGGTGCGAGTCCCTACGGTCTCGAACGGTCTGGAACTCTGATAGAGATCCAGGAGAACGTATCGGAAAGGCACATCATGACACTCTCTATCCTTGGATCTGGAAACATCGGCTCCGCGCTCGCTGGTCACTTTGCACAAAAGAATATTCCCGTTTCGATTGCAAACAATCGTGGCCCGGCGTCGCTGGAGCCTCTTTGCAAGAAGCTTGGATCAAGTATCACGGCTGTAGAATTGGCAGGGGCGCTCCAGGCTGACATCGTAATTCTGGCGCTTCCTTTTTCGGCGGTCGCGCAGCTTGGCGACAAGACAGACTGGGCTACACGAATCGTCATTGACGCCACTAACGCCATCGACTTTCCCGCTTTTACACCCACGGATCTGGGCGGAAAGCTCTCGTCTGAAGTGGTGGCGGAGTACCTACTCGGTGCACGCGTGGTGAAGGCGTTCAACACACTTCCTGCAGCAGTTCTCGCTGCGACCCCGGAAGAGAGCGCTGGCCGGCGTGTCATCTTCCTGTCGGGTGATGATGCCGAAGCGCGTATTGCGGTGAGCGCGGTCATCGAGAGTCTCGGATTCGCTTCCATTGACCTCGGCAATCTAGCGGTGGGACGTTCGCAACAATTTGGCGAGCCGCTTGTGATGCGCAATCTCCTCCTTCAGTCCTGACATCTGTGCCTCTCCCCGAAGCGGTCAAAGCCCGCTTCGGGGAGAGGATGGTTCTCGACAGCACATATCCGCGAACGATTCCGTCGAACTCACACTCCAGAAAGGCTTCTCAATGACCCTCCATGCTAAGACCAACGACGCCGCGATCAGGAACACAATCGCGCGATACTTCGACGCCCTGAATCGCAGCGATGTCGACGCAGCGCTCAAGCTTTATACAGACGATCCCGTGATGTTGCCGTTTCTTCAACCCACAGTCGTCGGGCGGAAAGGCGTTCTCGAAAATTACGAGAACACCTTCCAGCACATTCAATTCCGGATGGAGACGAAGATAGAGGAGTTGGTGGAGATGTCTCTAGAGTGGGCCTACGTACGTACGGAGTCCGCGGGACTGTTCACCCCCGCCAGCACTCGAAAGAGCTCTCCCGCCACCTTCCACGAGCTTTTCCTGCTTCGCAAAATGAACGGAGGAGAATGGCGTATTGCGCGATATAGCTTTTCCCCAACCGCCGAGTTGCCAGCGCAATGATCGCTCATAACCCAAATCCTACCCCCGCAACCACTTAGCGAAACTTCCAACCCGGAATAACCCGGTGTAAGAGCAAGAGTATTTGCTCCGCCGGGTTTTCGCACGTTTGGACACTCGCGTCATGGGTTATGCGCTCCTCAATATTCTGCGAACGACGGCCGCATTGGCTTCCCGCTTTGCTTCCATCAGCGCGTTGCCATACACGTTCATCGTGGTCGAGATTTGGGCGTGCCGCATGAGCTTCTGCTGCACTCCCATCGGTGCTCCCGTTTCGTCCAGCCAAGAGCGGTAGGTATGCCAACCGACGCTCCCATACTTCCCGGCAGCATCCCATCTCTCGTCGTGCAGAGGTATCCGATCGCTACAGCGAGAATTCGATTGTCGCCCGCATCAAGAATGATCGTTGTGTCTTGCTCGTAAATTAAAGAACTCATCAAATTAAGGGCCTCACGCCCGACGTGCCTGTTTACTACGGCCGTCGGCCCGCACTGGCTCCAGATAATGGAATGGCGACGCAGCCACTGTGCGAGAGGGTGTGCGGTGTGATTATCATGCATGTATTCGAACATCCACTCTGCGTCGTGACACCTCATGCGATTACCGCTAGATGGCGCGTTCGGCTTTTTGATCAAGAGACAATTTCCGGGTCTGCGGTTAGATCGGAAAGCCGAACCGGCGCAGATGCCGACCTGCTTGCATTATGTGAGCGCCTTGACGATGCTGATGCGAACCTCGGCACTAAGCAGCGGGAGGAGCTTATTCATTTCCGGCTTTTGAACTTTGACGTGCGTCTCAAGAGCTTGCTCGCTGGCCCACTCTTCGACGGTGTAAAAGCTACCGACATAATAGAGGTCTTCAAAGAGCTCGTAGCGCAGGCATCCTTCTTCGCTACGAGCAGGTTCAACAAAACCGTTGAGTACCTCGCGAGCGGCATCTTCATGCCCGCCCTTCGCGCGAGCGTGACCCATAACCGTAATTGCCTTGTTTACTATGTTCATTCGAGTCTCCTAGTCTTAGTTGTGGTCGCGGTGAACCGTTCAATGGGCTGCGAATTAGATAAGTTCTATTCTCGTGATGTCGGAGCAAAATGCTGCGGTGTGTACATTCCCGATGTGCCAAGAGAGATGTTCGAGACGAATGCGGGCTCACGTTGATGCACGGCAAGACCGCAGACACTGCACTGCCTCAGGGTTTGGCTGATGCGGCGGCGCGAACTAGGCCCTCCAGCCAATCCTGATGCGCGTTCAGCATCGGATTCGGCTTGGCCATCGCCATTGCCTGTGCCGGTTTGCCAATCTGTGATTCCTGCGTCAGCACCTTCACGCGCCCGCCTGGCAAATCTTCCAGCAGCCATGCATGGATCACGTCGATTGCTTCCTCTTCGTTACCGTCAACCCAGGCCCGCCACGCAACTCGGGCAGGCCTGCATGGGGCCGGAGCTTCATACTCGACAACGTGTGCTTCCACATCCAAGCCAAATGTGGTGAAGCGAAAACGCGCTCCCGCCTCCAACTCCGGACCTTTTCCATCAAAAAACCCTATCTTCGAAACATTGTGATAGTACGTTGGCCACGCCGACGTGTTGTTCAACATGGGCCAAACGTCAGCAGCTGACAGTCCCTTTACGATCACTTCGTTCGAAACAAAGTTGTCCGTCGTGCCGGGGAGGTATTTTTCCGGCCAGTAAATCTCGTTCATCTTCGACTCCTCAATCGATAAAACACCCAAGTTACTGAGATTGCCGCTTGCTATGCCAGCTCTTGTTGCGTAGGGGCTAGCGCTTCTGTTTGAGTGCTATTCGCCGACGTGCGCTGCCAGACCGCTTATCCCCGGTGCGATGTCGTCGCGAAGTGTATGCCTCTTGACATAGTCACCACCGTTCTGCCGCCGAAACGGAATCGGTGAATCCTCGAACAGATGTTTGACACGTCCCCTCCATGCCTCCCTCGCTACCTCGATCTCTTCGGCTTTCGTCATGTGGGCTGCCCCATAGACGATATGCGTAGGCAGTACATCCATCCCTGGATAAAAAAGAGCGCCATGTGTCAGCGGAAACAGAAGCTGGTCGATGGGGCCATTGATGCCGCGTGGGCCGTAGTCGGGTGCGTGGCCTCCTGCGGTTACTGCAACCAATGCCCGCTTACCCTTCAGTGCGCCGTCGCCATAGCGGTATTCGTTGGTGCCTCCGTTGTAGCCGTACCCAAACCCGAAGGCATAAACTCGTTCTATCCACCCCTTCAGAATCGCCGGTACACCAAACCACCAAAGAGGAAATTGCAGGATTACTGCATCTGCCGATAGAAGCTTGGCTTGTTCTGCGACGACATCTTCAGTCTGCTGCCCCGTGGCATATGCATTTGCCGACTCCACAATGTAGGACAGGCGCTCCGTATTGGCACGGCTCGGGAAGTCGTCTGCATCATATACGGCCTTCCACTTCATGCCGTACAAGTCCGATTGAATCACCTCATGTCCCTGTTCCTCTAACGTCTCCGCCGTGACCTGAACCAACTGGCGTGTCAATGAGGTTGGTTCTGGATGGGCATGGACGATTAGCACTCTCTTATTCACTAGTTTTGTCTCCATTTGGCATTCATGTACTTCCTTGTTTGTCTCCACCACCTCCTCATCTCGTTTACAAGGATGGTAGAGGGCGGAGAAATCAAAACGTCTTGATCTCTTTCAAGAGAATATACAGACCTGTCTGGCTTGTCCAGTAAATACTGGACAGGTCTGTCTGTATTCCTTCATGCTAAAATTGATATTGGATGGGGAAGCGTGAAGCTCATGGAAACCGCTGGACACGAAAGCTTTGAAAATCTTCAGGCATTTCCGCGCAAGGAGCTGGCTCCGCGAGATCGAGTGCTATCCACAGCTCTCGATTTGTTCCCCCGCTACGGAGTGCATACCGTCGGAATAGATCGCATCATTGCGGAAAGTGGCGTTGCAAAGATGACCTTCTACAAGCACTTCCCCTCGAAATCGAAGCTTGTGGCGGAATACATCCGCTATAAGAACGCAGAGTGGTTCATCCTTTTAGAGCGCTTCACGGCTGCTAGTCGCACTCCGGCCAACCGTATACTCGGCATTTTTGACGCACTTGAATTCGCTTTCAAGACTCCCGGCTTCCAAGGCTGCCCCTTCATTAAGGGAATGGCCGAATTCGGACCTGAGATTGATGCGGACGAAGTGAAGCTAAACCTTGCCACTCACTTCGCTCAGACGAGAGAGTTCGTTGAGCGGCTGGCAGCCCCGCTAAAGGTGAAAGATCGGAAGGGTTTGGTAGACCGACTTCTGTCACTCATCGAGGGTTCGTTTGTTATCGCCGAAGCGACCGGACGTTCCGAAGTTGCGGCCATCAACAAGGAAGCCGCTAGAATCCTTATCAAACACGGATAGGCGTCTTTAGGCCTCAATTGCACGCGCAGCCAGCGAGCACCCTATATGGAGACATCGCTATGGAGCTCGGTCAGTTATACCGCTCGTCTGAGGTGATCGGTGCAGGCCAGGATCTGCCGCATGCCCGTACGCCGGAGGCGTGGGCCGGACAGCCGGGCGTGCGTGCTCCTCACGCATGGATCATTTACCAGGGTGAAACCATCTCCACCGTTGACCTGTTTACGGGAGGTTTCGTCCTACTTTCCAGCAATCCTGCCTGGCGCGAACCTGCCAAGGAGGCTTCTGACAGGGTTTGGGGTTTCCACACGGGCCGTCATCGTCGGCGAAGATGTCCTGTTCCGGAATGCGGGAGAGTTCGAACGCTTATTCGGAGTTCAGAGCGGAGGCGCATCGCTGGTCCGGCCAGACGGCGTGGTCTGCTGGCGTACAGAGCCAACACTCCGCCTGGGTGTCTGCTCGCAAGTTCAGCAATCAGTTGTCCCCTGGCGCAGCCGACGTACAGAAAGCGTTGGCAAAAATCCCTCTAGGGATTGAGAAGCATCTTCGAAGCAGGATCGAGCAGGACAATGTGACATCCAGACCGGACCGGATGGTAGACGCAGCGGCCATGGCGGGCTACATCATGGCTGTGATCCAGGGGATGTCTACTCTGGCCCGTGATGGTGCGGCGCGCACAAAGCTATTAGCAATCGCCGACACAGCTATGCAGGCGTGGCCCGTCTAGCGACAGAGTCTTCTGAAGATAGAGGTCGCTAACGATAAACGCCGTTCACGGTAGTTGGGCGCCGCAGTTAGGGAAGGTGCAGGAGGAGGAACTTGACTCCTGTCGCGCAGCCGGTGGTGGAAGGGCTGGGAGCTGGAAATGGGTGCAGGGAGAAACCGGCCAGGTGTCTCCTGCCGCCTTTTTTTCGGCGAGCACAAAGCAAGCGAAGGGCGGCAGGTCCGCCGCCCTTATGCCTGTCGCCGCTAGGCAGCTTTCTTTGCGACCTTGGCAGCTGGTTGCGCTGCCTTCTTCGCTTTCTCTTTCGCGGCGAACTCCTGCTTCACCTTGAGGGCGATGGCATCGGTGTCCACCTTGTACACGGTAGCGGCCTCGTTGAGTACCTGAGCCGGGTTATGCCGGGTGCTCATGTATAGGATGGTGGTTTCAACTAAGACACTACCCAATACACTTTCTTCGGCACGGCGAAGATAGGCCGCAAAGAGCTTGCCGAGGGAATCGGTGTCTTTGGCCTTCTTGATACCGTACCTGCGGGCAATGATGGACAGACGGTTTTCGTCCAGCAAGGAAGCCAGCCGTTCAGCGACGAAAAGCAAATCACGTTTCATCAACCGAACCGGAACGGCTTCGGCGATGGCGGTAAGAGTACGAATGCCAGTAGTGTTGGCAATCGCAACCTCCCTGCGCTGTCGCTCCTCCTGCGCCTTCGCCTTGGGGTCATCCGCGACCTTCTGCGAACGCGGCTTGGGGTGATGCACCGGGCAGGTTGGCTCCGTGCATACCTTGCGAATCTCGCCCTTGT
Organism: Edaphobacter sp.; assembly: GCA_965277265.1. GTDB lineage: Bacteria > Acidobacteriota > Terriglobia > Terriglobales > Acidobacteriaceae > Edaphobacter. Next base: position 1,283,301 of record CBDICF010000003.1, on the reverse strand, counting down.
CGATACCTTCGGACACGATGGCTTCGGTGGTGAACTTGCACGTCTTGAACTCCGGTCGGGTCGCCTCTCCTTTGCTGGTGGGCTTGTCGGGGCGGACTCATAGGCCGTGCTGATTTGTATGAGTTTTGGCTTGGCGGCAAGGGTCTGATGTCGTGCTCCACTATCTCTGGGGCGCAAGTGCAGAACAAATATTTGTGGCAGCTAGTGCGGCTAGAAGGATGATGCCGATTCGCTTCGTTCAGATTGGAACGACCAGCGCACCCAACATTGCACTTCCTGGAGCGGTGCTACAATCTTCCACCATTCAGATCATGGGTAGCGGGATTGGAAGTATCCCTCTGGAAGAGATCAATCTGATTCTTTACAAGCTGATGCAGGCTACATCCGAGGCTGGCTTTCAAATCGAAGCAAGAGAACTCCCCTTGAGTGACATCGCAGAAGCGTGGTCTACCGAGAATGCAACTCCTCGAATCGTTATGACCACGGACGCGGCATAGCGGATAGCTCATGCGCATGGAGCCGGCTCTGTGGATGAGATTCCCGAGACGTGGTGATTCTGCGAACAGCGCATCAACGATCTGCTGACTGCTTCCTATACTTGGCTGATGTCGAGAGTCGGCATCAGGACTGGTGGCGATGTTCAAAAAACGAATCCGCCTTATGGCGTTTGGCCGATGACGATCTAGAATCGAGAGGATTTGAGAGGTTCCGTACAGAGAGGAAAGAACACGATGTCTTTCGCACTAAACCGGCTGATTCTTTATGCCCGGGACGTAGAGGGGACGGTTGTCTTCTACGAAAAGCATTTTGGGTTCAAAGTGCTTCGTCTCCCCGGCGACAAAATCATTGAGCTGGTGGCACAGGGTGGCGGAGCAAATCTAATGATTCATGCCGCCGCAAAGGGAGTGAAGACCGGACAAGTTACCGTGAAACTGGTGTTTGACGTCGAAGACGTCTTTGGCTTCTGCGAGAGGAGTGCCCGCGACGGGCTTGTTTTTATCTCCCCCCATCGGGCAGACGGATATTGCTACGCGAACGCCAAAGACCCTTGCGGAAATAACATCCAAGTGACGAGCCGCGCGTTCCGCAGGGCTGATTAGTAATCAGCATCTTCATACTCGCACTTGAGGTATTTCCCGCCGTTATTGGCCGCCTTGCCCACCCCTCCGTCGTGGAGTCGGCTAGCTCCATATGGTTAGTGGCTCACCAGTTGGTGATAGGTAATGATATGTCGGCTCATCGTCAGTAATCGCTTGTTGACGATAGGCGCACCAGCATTATCTATGCAATTGTCTCTTCCCGAACAAGGATGATGAAGATGGAAACGGCGAGTTGTACTGAGCAGTTCATCCGAACGGTTCCAAAAGCTGAGCTTCATGTGCATTTGGAAGGCACGCTGGAACCCAAAATGCTGTTTCGACTGGCTGAGTGGAATCGGATAGCGTTGCGGTGGCGGTCAAAGAACGCTCTTCGCGCTGCTTAACAGTTCGCTAACCTTGAGGACTTCCTCGCACTGTACTTTGAAGGTTGCCGGGTCTTCGTGACCGAGCAAGACTTTTACGATGTAACCTCTGCATATCTTGCGAAAGCCAGCCAACAGCAGGTGCGGCGAGCGGAGCAGTTCCTTGGGCCAGGGAAATTTACTGAGCGCGGCGTGCCGCTCGAGACCATCTTGAATGGTGTGCTCGGCGCTATCGAGGATGCGCGGTTGAGCAGCACCATGAGCGCCGCATTCATTATGAGCGTTCACCGCCACAGGCCACTTGACGAGGCCTTGCAGCTTCTTGATTCCGTAGCTCCCTGGTCGGAGCACATCGTCGCTGTCGGCATGGGAGGCCCTGAGGCGGGCTGTCCTCCGGGCAGGTTTAAGCTCCATTACCTGAAGGCCAGAGCACTGGGTTATAGAGCAACCGCCAACGCTGGAGAAGAAGGACGGGCCGGAGAAGAAATGCGGAGCTTCTTCGGCTGCGCCCCGTCGACTGGGTCTCTTGCATCTAGCCCTTTACGATTCAAATCCCCATCATCAAGGGCGCTAACTACGGCTATTCCTCAACGGTAAAAACAATTGAGATGGCCAATCAATTACCTTGCAGCCCCGAAATGCTTGCCGACCCACGGTGTACGATCGGCGTATCCTCCCTGTGTTCCAGCGCCCACTTCGCAATCTCATCCTTACGCGCAAACCAAACGTCGTCATGACCCTGGGCATACGTTAAGAATCGATCAAGTACGCGAATACGATTCGGATGGCCGTTGATCCGGTCGTGCATGCCTATGAGCATCAACCTGCGGCGACCCGCGCCCTCTTCGTACAACTGGTCGAACTCGTCTTTCAGAGCCTGTTCATAGGCAAGGGGATTGTAGCCCTCCAGTGGAAAAGACGAGATATCGTTCATGCTGAGCGTATAGGGAACGGTCACGAAGTCCTTGCCCTTGACCGGAATAATGAAGGGTTCATCGTGGCTCGGTTCATCGATGGTGTACAAGAAACCCAGCTCCTGAAGTGTCTCCAGGATGTTGACCGAGTTGCGCATGTAGAATGCATTCCAACCAACTGCTGTCTGCCCGGTAATCCGATGAATGGATTCTTGTGAGTCGGCGATGAAGCGTTTCTCTTCCTCACGAGAGAGGTTGTAAGAGGGCGACCATGCACGGCCATGAGCCGCTGCTTCATGCCCGCGACGTACAACCTCCTGAGCTACATCCGGGGCATTCTCGATGGCTTTACCGATCATGAAACACGACACTTTGATGTTGTGTTTATCGAATAGGTTCAGTGCCCTGGGTATTCCTTCGTAATGTCCATAAGCGAAGAACGCATTCGCCGGGAGGTCTGGTAGACCGTCTAGGATCGGGCCGAAGGCGCTCTGGGCACCCGAGATGGGCTGCCCTCCGCCTTCGAACATGAGAGAGATGCTGACGGCCAGGCGTGCCCCGTTGGGCCAGAACGACTTTCCTTCAGGTTGACTCTGCATGTCTTCGTTTCCCTTCGTTGTTGCGGCAAGGCTGGAACTTCCGTTCACGAAGGCTAATGCTCCAGCCGCGCCGGCACCAACCGAAAATTGTCTGCGAGTCATCTCCATGGTGCTTTCCTTCCGCGTTCTAAATTTCATTGCATGTAATTAGTGAAGAGGCGCCACCCGTGCTTCTTTACCTCATCGACGGGTGACACCTTCGCTTCCGCTGGGATCAAACGCCCGTCTTGCCACCATCTACGACGTAATCAGCTCCAGCTACGAAACTACTTTCATCACTCGCAAGAAAAAGGATGACGTTCGCTGACTCATCTGCAGTACCCATACGCTTGAGTGGGACCGATGAGGCTAATAGTTTCCTGAGTTCAGCATCCCGCGTCGGATCGCGATCCACTAGACCGGAGATCGCCGGAGTGTCCGTGGGTCCTGGGCTAACAACATTGACCCTGATGTTGCGATCTGATAGTTCAGCAGTTCACGTTCGCGCCAGCGAGCGCACAGCTGCCTTCGTTGCCGCGTAGATGCCAAAATTCGCGACCCCTTCGATGGATATTTGCGACCCGACAAGCACTACGGACGAGCCGGAATGCAAAGAAGGGAGAGCTCCCTGAACCGTGAAGATCAGCCCTTTCACGTTCGCATCAAACGTCCGGGAGTAATGATCTTCGGTGTACTCTCCTAGCGCGCTGAACTCCCCACCACCGGCATTGGCCACAACAATATCGAGCTGCTGGTGCCGTTCAGCAATAACGTCGTACATGCGGGAAATATCACCCAGGTTCGACACATCGACTTTGATACTTTGCGACTGCTCGCCCAGAAGTTTGCTGGCCTCTGCGAGTGCGGCTTCTTTTCGCCCCGTTATGTAGACAAAAGCTCCTTCTTTGATAAACAACTTTGCCGTTGCCAACCCGATCCCGCTATTGCCTCCAGTGATCAACGCTACCTTGCCACTCAGTCTGCTCATTCGACTCTCCATAGATATTTAGTGTTTGCTGCGGTTGCGGTTGTAAAGATCGCCTATATTGCCCACCAGGCTGGCATACACAATATCCGGCTATTCGCGCGTCATAGCTGCCCTCAATAGCTCACGCGGGCGGGAGTGCCTAGCGATCCATTCTCGAATAAGCATTACAGAAATATCTCGTACGATCGTTACAGATGTCGGCGACTCTGCATCGGATTCAAGAATCTAGCGTCTAAAAGAATATGAAGACCTCGAACAAGCTCGGGAGACCTGCTGCCTTCGACAAAGAAGCCGCGCTCGATGTCGCGATGCGTCTGTTCTGGAAACAGGGTTACGAAGGCACGTCCATGGCGGATCTCTCGCACGCGATGGGCATTCACCCGTCCAGTATCTATGCAGCGTTCGGCGATAAGCAGGCACTTTTCGCGCTTGCGGCGAAACGCTATATCGAAGTACCGGGACAGTACATGGTGCGGGCGCTTGCAGAGCCGACATTTGAAACATTCATACGGGCTGCGTTTTACAACACGGTGGAGTTCCTGGGTGGCAAGGAATACCCGGCTAGCTGCTTTACATTGACTGGGTCATTGTCCTGCGGTGTGGACACGGAACCTGCCAAGGCTCTGATGCTCGATATACGGCTTCGGAATGAAGCCGTGCTCAAGGCCCGTCTTCTCAAGGCCAGAAGAGCCGGAGAGTTCTCCAAAGAAGAGAACATCGACGATTACACCCGCTATCTTTCGTCGCTACTCAGTGGTTTGGCAGTTCAAGCCGCGAACGGCTCCACGAAAGCCCAGCTCAAGCGCACCGCTGAACTGGCTTTGAGGCATCTGGGAATCGGCTTGCTAAGCGAGGCTTAGTCCCGAGGCACACCAGGATGTGATCGGACGATAAGAATGCTCAACCTGCCACAGGTGTTGATTCTGGCAGTGACTCTTTGCCTTCTTGCGAGTTGGGGTTTGAAGTGCTGATCCGTGGCGGCCCGATGAACCTGTTCCGCTTAAGGGCGGCGATCAGTCCTCACAAACGGATTTCACGTCAGAGAGGCGCCGCAGGCATTCAAGGGGAAAGTGCAGAAGGGGGAACGTCTTCTGCCGCGCAGCCGGCGGGCGCAAGGCCGGAGGGAAGATGGAAGTGGGTGCAGGGAGAAACCGTCGAGGTGTCTCCCTGCCGCCCGTCTGCCTGTCGCAACTAAGCAGCTTTCTTCGCGACCTTGGCCGCTGGTTGCGCTGCCTTCTTCGCCTTGTCCTTCACTGCGAACTCCTGCTTCACCTTTGCGGCGATGGCTTCGGTGTCTACCTTGTAGGCGGTGGCCGCTTCCTTGAGGATCGCAGCGGGATTCCCCCGCAAGGACGCCAAGAGGATGCTAGCTTCCACCAGCAGCCGGGAGAGCGTACCTTCATCCGCACGACGAACAAAGGCAGTCAGCGTTTTGCCGATGCCGCCATCGTCGCGCTTCTGGCGGATGCCGTGCTGCCTTGCCAGCATCTCGACGCGGTTCTCATCCATGACGCCTACCAGCTTCTCCAGAATGAAGAGCAGGTCACGCTTGAGCAACCGAACCGGAACGGCAGCGCTCACAGCGGCAAGGACACGGAGGCCGGTCGTGTTGGCGACGGCTTGTTCTTTGCGCTGCTTCTCCTGCTCGGCCTTCCACTTCTCATCGTTGCGGCTGGTTGGCTGCTTTGGATGATGCACCGAGCAGTTGGGATTGGCACATACCTTATGGATGGTGCCAACGTCGCTCCCTTCGGTGATGATGGCCTCGGTGGTGAATTTGCACACCTTGAACTCGGGCCGCTTCGCGTCGTCTTTCGATTTCGGCTTATCGTCCCGAATGGCGGTGTACTTATTGCGCGGCAACACAGCGCTGCCCTCTTTCTGTCCACCATAGGCCGTGCTGATCTGCACCAGTTCCGGCTTCGCCGCTACGGTCTGGGCGACGTGAGCCGAGACCTTCGCCTGATAGCAGTTAGGGTCAGTGCACCGGTCGCCCTGCCGTCCGAGGTCATCGCCAAATAACAGCTTGTTATGTCCTGTCCGTTTCGGGCAGTCGGCACAACTGCCAGCGGCGGGAACAAGCTGCGCATCGCGTTTGTTGAACGGCGCGTCTTTCAAGATCAACAGGACATTGCTGTCGATCCAGAATTGCAGGTTGCGAACGGGAAGCAGGATACGAGCGGGTTTCGATCCTCCGTTGTACACCTCTTTGAAGCACGCCGACAGTGCCGCTTCCTGCTGGTCGGCGGGTAGCTTCGCCAACAGCAGCGCGTGTCCTACCCCGATAACATCGGCATAGAACGCCTCCACCGCTGCGGGTACAAGGTCGCTCAATTTCAACCTCGAAGCCACGAAGACAGGCGATTTGCCGACCTTCGCCGCAATCTGCTCGATGCTGTACTTCGGGTCTTCCAAGTCGAGCAAAGCGCGGAATCCCTGCGCCTCTTCCATCGGGTGGATTTCCGACCTGATTAGGTTCTCAACCAATTGAGCCTCCAACGCCGCCGCATCGGAGAGATGAACGATGCGAACGGGCACAGCCGGGGCTTCGGCCATCTGCGCGGCGCGGTAACGCCGTGCTCCAGCGATGATCTCGAAGCCGTTCTCGGTCAGTGGCCTCACCAGCAGTGGCGAGAGAACGCCCTGGGTGCGGATGGATTTTGCCAGCTCCTTCAAGGCGGTTTCCTCGAAGGTGCGGCGCGGGTTGGTTTTGGACTCACTCAGTAGAGCGAGAGAGAAGTTGCGATACTCCGTGGCATTGACGATCTGCGTTTCCATGATGGTGTGCTCCTTTCGAGCAGTTGAAGGGTGAACGGTCGCGGAGCGGAGACACGCTGGCTGTTCCGCTCCAAGGGAGCGGACTAGCCACGAATGCACTTGTCCGTAAAAGCCTCGACAAAGCCCTGCAAGCGCAGGTTGTTGTCCCATGTCGCGGCAAAGCGTTTGTGCTGCTCGTGAAGCTGCACAAGATGCACGTAGTGGTCGCGCACGATGTTCCGGCTCCACTGCTCGACGGCAACGTAATCGTTGCGCCAGTACCAAGGATCGAGATGCGCGCCACCCGCCAAGCCAAGCTCGAAGCACATTTCCGGGTCACGCATGAGGTCGCCGTTCTGTTCGCCGTAGTGCGCGACGGAAAGCGCGGGAAGTCCCATCGGGCCGGACTCGTCCATCGCCTCGATGACAAGCTCCATGTACGGAGCGTTGTCGATCTTGAGATAGAGGCCGGGGTGCCATCCTCCGGCCATCTTGAGGATTTGAAGGATGGTCTGCATTTACGCCACCTTCGCCAGTTCTGCATCGGGCATCGTCTCTTTGGCTGCGGACGACTCCAAGGCGGCAAGGATGACAGCGGAGGTCTGTTGAATGACTTCCAGCGATTCCATCAGCAACGAGGCGTTGCCATGATAGAGAGCGATGTAATCGGCACTCGCGGTTCCAACCTCAAGCCCTACGGCTTTGCCGACAACAAAGGCGATAGCCTCGGCCTCTGTCTCGCGCACAACTTTGGTTGTGGTGGTGCGCCGCTCGGCTTTGTGTAACATCTCGTGCGCCAGCTCATGGAGCAAGGTGGCGAAGGTTTCGGCCTTCGATTGTCCCGGCTGGATGGCGATGCGCCCCCCGTAGCTCATGCCAAGCGCGGGAGCGATGTTCTCGCTATAGACAAGCTCGATGCCCTGACGCTCAATGAACGAAACGAGACGGTCATGATTCTCACCTACATCGCCATACACTTCGCGCATGGCGGGAAGCTCGACGCCTTCGGTCTGCTCTACGTCGAAGACATAGGCATTGCGAAAGCCAACGAGGACGCGGGTGTTCTGCTTGGTGATGTCCTTCTCGGCTTCAGCATCTGGCTTGCGCTTGATCCCGATGATGGGAGCCAGAATGCGGATGCCCTTCTCCCCCTTCTTCACACGGCGGCCTAGCTGGTTCCACGCGTACATGCCCGCAACGCGCGTGGCTGTCGGGCGCTGTCTCGCGATCTCCAAAACGTTGCCGAAGGAATACGAATGAAAGCGGCTCATCGCATTCAGGTAAGCGGTGAGTGCATCCGAGTGTCCGGCCTCTAGCTGCTCGATGAGACTCTGGACGTTAGCGGCGATCATCTCTTTCGCTGTTTGCCGTGGCTGCGGCTGTTTGGGGTTTTGTGTGGACGGGGTGACGGTGGGGATGGTGGCTGCGTTGCTCATGGTGTGTCTCTCCTTTGCGGTTGCTTTTGCTTTTCATGCCATGCGTGGCATGTACCTACATGCCGAACGCCTCCTGGCGAAGGCGGGGCGGCAAAGCGCAAGGGGAGGGGTATCTCCCATCCGGAGCAAAGCGGAGGACGAGCGAAGCGAAGGTCTGCACAAGCGAGAGCGCGGAAGACTGTTGGGAAACCCCTTGCGCTGCGCCAGGGCAGAGCCCTCAGCAAGGTTTGGTTTCCGCATACGTGCGCGTTAGCGCACATGACTTATAGGGTGGGCGTTGCGGGCGGGAACTGGCCCGCTAGAGATGGGAGCGAAAGACGCAAGCGGCTAGAGCGCGGGAAGAGACTTCTTCCCGTTAGGTGCTTCCTGTCATTTCAGAATTAACTTGCCCATACTGATACAGTTCCAGTTGGTAGAGGTGGCCGATGGTTAAGGTTGATCAAGTTACGGCGCTCACGGACGGTGCCTCTTTTTTTCGCGGAGATCTGCATATCCATTCGTTTGGACATTCGCATGACGTGAAGGACCAGACGATGACGCCAACAGCAATCGTGGCGAAGGCCATTTCCGAAGGGCTCTCGCTGATTTCGCTGACTGACCACAACGAAATTTCTGGCGTGCCTGAAGCGCTGCAGGCGGCGGCAGGTACTTCTTTGTGTGTCATCCCAGGCGTTGAGCTTTCAACCTCTGACGGTCATCTACTGTGCTATCTACCCGACGTCCAACGACTCCAGCAATTCCACGGCAAAATCAATCTTGCCGATCAGGGGACAGCGAATTCGCGCTGCCAGACTGCCATTCTCGACTGCATCAACCTGGTCGATAGCTTGGGCGGGTTTTGCGTGTTGGCACATGTTGATGGAGCAAAGGGATTCGAGACAGAAGTACCGGGGAATGCACCTCACAAAGTAGACGTCATGAAGCACAAGGGTCTGCTGGGGATTGAGCTGAAAGACAGTGCGACGCCCGTTAGTTACAGTCCGCAAGATCCCGACGCTGGACGAAAACAAATTGGAACGCAGAGAGCGGCGGCGCTGGGTTTGGGTGCGCGGCAGTTTCTCGCGCGGGTTGTTAGTTCCGACGCGCATGTCCTTGCGAACGTCGGACTGAACTCGAACGGTCAAAGCCGGGTGACTCGCTACAAGATGCAGACGCCTTCCTTTCTGGGACTGAGGCTTGCGCTGCTGGACGCCGAGGTGCGCGTCCGTATCGAAGACGAAATCCCATTCGCGGTTCCCTTTGTGCTGGGAATGCACTTAGAGGGCGGTTTCTTTTCCGGCACAACGATCCGTTTGAGCAAAAATTTGAATTGCATCATCGGCGGGCGCGGCGCAGGGAAATCGACGACGCTGGAGGCAATACGGCTACTTTCTGCGGACGGCGGCCAAGCGTACATGCTGGACTCTGAAGTTTGGCCGAGTGAGATTGATCTTTTCTGGAAAGATGCGGCAGGTGTCGTAACCGCCTTGAATCGGGTCACAGGAGGCGACGTTCAGAACGTGTCCGACCCTTTGGACGGGCCTATCGAGTTCGATATGGATTGCTTCGGGCAAGGAGACGCGGCCACAATCAGCAAGAGTGCCGAGAAGGACCCGATGGGTCTGATGCGTTACCTGGACAAGTTTATTGATCTCGCTTCCGCCAGAGCGGAGGAAACGAAGGCTCGTGAGGAATTGCTGACATCGCAGCAGGCTATTGAAAAAGCGAAGCAACAGGTTGCGATGATTCCCACTTGGGATCAGCGCCTGAAAGTGGCGAACGCGCAACTGACAGCGCTTGAAACTGCAAAAGCGAAAGAGGTCATTGCGTTGCAACGGCAGCTTTCTGATGAGAAAGAGCAGCGGGTCCAAATTGTCAAGCATGTCCAATGTATTCGTGATTGTGTAACTTCAGGTGCGCTTGCTGATGAAATCAAACGCTTCAAGGCGGTGTCTCCAGTTGCCGGGACCACGGACAGCCAGGAATTGCAAAACATCCTCACCGGAGTAAATTCTTTCGAGGCCGCAGCCGTGACCTCACGCACGGAGATGACAGCGCACTATTCACAGTTGACGACCATTGTTCAGGCGAACCTTCTTCAGTGGAAGACGCGCGACCAAGCTGCCGCAGAAGAGATTGAGCAAAAGCGCAAGGCGCTCGAAGCTCAGGGTATACAGCTCGACATGGGCTTTATTCAGAAGTTGGCGAACGATGCTGCGACAGCAAAGCAGAATCTTTCAAACCTCGCGACTTGGAAAGCTGAGCTTCTGCGACTCGAAACGGAACGCAAAGGCATCCTTCAGGGTCGTTGGTCTGCACGCGGGAAAATGTCCACCCTGCGAGCGGGCATGGCAACGCGAGCGACTTCGGTGTTGGGGTCGTCGCTTAAGGATTTGACCCTCAGCTTGAAGTACCGGGAGGACGCTTACTCTCCCGATGCTGAAAATCTCATAACGCAAGCGATGGGCTGGAAAACCGTTCAAGTGCCACGCGCCTCAATAATCGTTCAACAGCTCACAGTGCCGAAGCTCTTGACGGCCATCCGTGCTCAAGACAGTTCGGCGCTCACTGGGCTCCAGAGCGCTCCGAGTGTGGCTGCGTTCAGTAAGGGTGAAGCGGATGCAATTCTCTTGCGGCTCAACACGCCGGAACTCATCCACGCGCTTGAACGCATTCACATCGAGGATTTACCGAAGTTAACGGTGACAAGGATGATCGCGGTTCCGGGGCAAGCACCGAAGCCGCGTATCCGCGAGTTTACGCAACTGTCCCTCGGCCAACAGCAGTCAGTGCTTCTCGCGCTCATGTTGTCATCTGATCGCACGCAACCCCTGCTTATCGACCAACCAGAAGACAATCTCGATAGCGAGTTCATCTACAGCACGTTAGTGCCGGTTCTCCGCCGCGCAAAGGAACGCCGGCAAATTATTATCGTGACTCACAACGCCAACATCGCGGTCCTTTCGGACGCAGAGCAGATTGTGGTGTTGAAGAGCACAAGCGACAAGGCAACGATTATCCACCGGGGTTCCATCGATGATGTCGGAACTCGCGATTCCGCTTGCGAGATATTAGAGGGCGCTCCTGAAGCCTTCCGGCTTCGCTCAGAACTCTACGGGTTCGCCTGCAAATGATCCCGGTGAATGCGCTACCGAGCCAGCTTGCTTACTCCGACCAGGCACGGTCCAGCGCGCTATGCAGACGGCGCAAAGAGTCAGCTGTGCGCGGGCAGACATACTTGTAGCTTGCAACTTGATACCGCGGAGCGCCGGGACGGACGATAGCATCTATGGCTTGCGCCAGCTCCAACACCTTCTCCTGTTCGCCATTTCGAACTTCAAATTCCAAACTTCCGTTCATACCCGTTCCGGCATTCAAAGTACCGCCTACCTTAGAGGCCCACTGCTTGACGCCTTCACTGATCGGGACGTTTCGGTGGAGACCAACCTTGATAGACTCTTCGTTCAAGACGGTAACGAAGACCATACAGAAGTACGACAGAAGATCCTTGTCGGCGCCGTAATCGCCAGGGCCGCGATCGTCTGCAATGAAGGTCTTTCCCGTTTCGATCTTCTTGATTCGCTTATCCGCGAAGCCGCCGTAGGTATCCAATAAAGTCTGTTTAAGCAGCGACATCATCCCCCCTCGTGGCCAGCATTCCATTTTAGCCCGCAGCGCGACATGAGAATACGGTCGCGGTGGTGAGCTTCTTCGTTCCCGTCGGCGCACAACATCGTTGCATACCGGCAAGAACAGGCTAGAGAAGTGGCGGCGCAGAACGAATCGCGGTCGCAGCGCGAGAGGAGGCTTATCTCGAGGAGCAAAAAGCTGTAATTCTCACAGAATCGGGCTTGCCATTGCGCTAATCAGTCGCCGTATCCGATGATGTAAGACGGGACGGATACGCACCGCCCTGGGGTGTGGAAACCCCTTTGATACGACACACGCTGTCAAGCGTGTTGAAAGATTCCCTACGCCTTTCGCGGTCGGGGAGCTGTGGACGTATGTCCAGGCCCCTAAAGCTAAAGGTCCACGGAGCCGCGTATCAACGGCTTTCCAACTCCCCGATCATGGGTTCTAGGGCTGTTTGCGGGGGCGCACCGCAGACGTTTTCCCACCCTTCCGATTGAGGAGTTATGCTGATCCCGCATAATCTTCCCCGGAAATGGTTCTCGCCTGTCTCTAAGGGACCGGGAACTGGTTTGCCCCTAAGTAAGCGATGGAGGCACGGCTTTGTGCGCATGACAATTCCACGTGCGAGAGCGAAGGGGCATCCGCGATGAGCGCCATTCGTGAACTAAACTTCGCGCCCAAAGGTGAAGCGCGCCTGCCGCTACCGGACCGGTGCCGTCTCGATCTCTCCTGCTTTGAAGAACCCGAGCTACAAGACGCACTGGCCGTCACCATCGAAGAAATACTCTACGTCGTCACTTTTTCCGGGATCGAATTGCAGGCGTTGGATGGCGTGACGGTCACCTCGGACTGCCGTACGACTGCGTGCGCTCTGCAGGACCTTCCCCAAGGCGAGGTGCCGTTAGAGATGAACCCCCAACCGGAGGTCATGGAGATGGCACGGACGGCGGCGGTCCGCCGCGAGGGCGATCTGCGTTTCCATATCGTGCTGCGTCGCGGCCTGGCGCTATCAACACTGTCTCCGGAGCCAGAAATGCAACGGTTGGCGTTGGGCTGCATCGCCCATGAAGCCGCGCATGTGGAACATGAGAGCCATCTGTACCGGATGTTTCCCGACAGCTACGGAAAGCCGCTCGAGTGCGGCAACCGCTCGCGTCAGACCTATTTGAAGGCGATGGATGTCTGGAGCGAATATGCCGCGTGCCGGTCTTCGGCGACGTTTCGCCCGGAAGCGATTGCGGAGTTTGAAGGGATTCTGTGCCGGGCGATCGAAGACAGCTTTACAGCGGCAGAGGAACAGATCAAGGCACACCGCGAGGGGCGCGGCGCGGGCGATGTGTTTCGCGAGCTTCAGCAGATCTTTGGGGATGTTTTCATCTGCGCCGGTTACCTGCTCGGCCATGTCCACGGGGTGGAACGAAATCTGAAAGATTGCACCGCGCGCCTGGACGAGGTCTTCCGGAAGAATCCTCCGGTGCAAGATCTCATAAAGCGTCTCGAACGCACCCTGTATGAACTTTGGCTGCAGGAGTTCGTCTGGGAATCGATCGAAGTATTTGCGCCTATCTACGATCTGATCTGCGAGATGATGGCCCAATCCGGACTGGTATTTGCCAGGCACGGGGAGGAATGGCGGGTCGTGATGTATGAGGAAGGCGAAGCAATGGAAGCGGCCAGAGAAGCTCTGCAACGGTGGACCAACCCCACTTGACGCCCGAAAGAAGTAGCGCCCGTCACGTTCGCTTCAGATTGCAATTTGGAATGCCTGCCTAGACTCCGGCATTGACTTGCCGAACTGTAAACATCGGGTGTGCTCAGATTTAGAATGGTCGACTACAAGACGTCCTCTGGAAATTGCCTAGTTTCAATCATTTATTCCGGGGGCATGGACGTCCAGCTAATTTGAAGAAAATCGACGAGTCGCGTTTCGGGCCTATCACAAGCTGGAAATGTGATTTGTCCTGTCGCAACAATTGACAACCGCTGAGGCAGTGATCAGAACTATTAACCTGAGGTCCTCAGCGCTCAGGACGTCTGCGGCGCACCTTAGACGAACTCTGGCTCAACGAATTTGGATGGACCTCGATCGAGGTCTTTACTCCCATCTATGACATTCTCTGCGCGATGATGGACGTCCATGGCCTTGTATTCACCAAATCTGAAACCGAGTGGCGCATGGTGATGTGCGAAGACGACCCGACCGAAGTCCAGGTTCGCGCCGCCCTTGCGTCATTGGTTACAACGGGAGATTTGAGGGTTCCATAGCAAATCTTTGCCGATAGGCAATTTGGCGTTGGATAAGTGGGACAGTTTGTAATATGGCGCGGCGTTGATATTGCAGGAAGAGATCTATTGAACCTTTTTGAGGATGAACTCTACGAGCTTTTGAAATTCTTCTTGAAGGTGCCCGCGAGAGATTGTTTGAATTTCTGTGCCGCTGCTTCCGTAACGGCGACCTTCACATCTCCCCAGCGCGCAATTTCAGCGCCATACCCAGAGCATGTGACAGGGCTATCGTCGGTCGCTTCGTCTGGGATCGTGAGTTCATTGCTGCCGCACTTTTGACAGCTCAGGGAGAATCTAGCTTCTCCTAGCGGAACGATACTCATCTGGGCATTACCTCTTCGTGGATCCTACGCTCTGCCCAGCCAGCGGGCCAAGCGGAGATTGATTGTGAAAGGGCATGTCTCTATTCCGGGTCTTCTTCTGTCTGCGAGGCGACGGTTCTTATTTGTTGAATTTGTTCTTCCGTTGTACGCAGCCGGACGTAGTTCTCAGGTTTGTCGTTGAAGACGCTTGTTCCATCGAAATGCACTAACAGCAATTGGATTCCGTCGCGCCCTGTGATTCGGTTTCGCAGCAGTTCATAGGCTTCGAGGGCCGTATCACCGTTGTGGAACCTGCGGCAAATCTGAGCACAGACATCGGCTATCTGAATGCCGATGGATGTCTTCGAGTCAACAAAGTTCATATGATCCCGCAACAGGTCGCCGAAGTCAGTGATCCCTGGCTCCTTTCGATACTTGCGATGATACGGATGGTCGCGGAGCCTCCAGTCTTTCGGGACAAAGACGGCCTGGCCCTTCTTGGCTCGGTTCAGGTGAGCTAAACGAACATACTCCAGCCAGAAAGTGATCGGGCCACGCTCCTTGATAAAAGAGCGGTCGATCGCAATCTCGATATTCTCAAATTCGTGATCGTACTCCTGCTCCAAGAAGGCGCAGATCATCAGCTGTATGGCTTCAGCGATGGTTCGTTCGGCGGTTACGATCCAGAGGAAATTGACTGCGCTCCGCTTCTTCGTCCATCCCGATATTTCTGTGTAGCTCTGCGCCAAGGATTTATTCGGTGGGTCTCGTTCCAAAAGCAGCCGTGCCGTATGGGCATATTGTTCGGAAAGCTGATCTTTCGCCATCGCCACATGACTCTCTTGACTCTCTGCTGTATCCGCCCCGACAACGGTAAGAAAGGGAAAACGTTCAGATCGAGGCAAAACCTGCTGAACGAATGAGTGAAGCTGAGCGGCATCCAGCTCACTGCCCTTCAATTCGCGGGTGCTAGTTCCGACAATCGAACTCTTCCACGCGAGAAAGCGGTACGTCAAAGCGTCCATCGATCCATCGGGGATCACGACAGCCACCATCAGAGAAATCGCCGGCGTACTCCAAGAAAACGACCCCGATTCGTCTACAAAGATTCGCATGACAGCCTTCCGACTGGGGATTCGTACCGTGGATAGAGCTCGGTTCATTGAATTGAACCTGAGGGAATACGCTTGGCGTTGTGGTTCGTATAACGATGTCAATATGCATTCAAAGGGGTTTCTTTGCGAAGCCTTGTCTGAAAGTGCGCAGCGATTGTTCGGAAGCGGTCGTGGAATCCAGTATCAACGACGAGGTAGTGTTCGGCTGTACCGTTGGGGAGGGTGCGCTTGATCGTATCGCCTTCCTCGACGGGCAGGGTCGCGTCGAAAGTGGTGAGTTGGTTCGCGCTCAGCAGTCCATTGAATGCGACCTCAACTCCGCTTCGCTTACGGAGCATAAACGGGTGGTTCGTCAATCGCTCTAGGTTCATGATATTGCCCTCTACTCAAGCATGAGGCCCTAGTCAACCGGCCCTGGCGTCGGAATAGTTCGCATTGGGAAGCGAATGTGTTCAGATTGCTAGACGGTACGCCGTGCACGGTCTCGGTTAGTGAGTGAAGAAAAGTGATGCGTCATTTCGATTGGCTAACGATCAACAGCGTGGCGGCATTTGCGACGGCGGTGAATGGGGTCGTCGTCATTGTTCTCGCAGTATTGAACTACCGTTATCTCAAGAGCGCGCAGGTTATGGCAAAGGCCGCCGAAGAGCAGAGCGAAGCTGCCCGGCAGCAAGCATCGGCCGCTGCGCGGACTTTGGACATCTTGCTTTTGGAGCGCAGGGATACGGATACCTATCAAAGAGCAGTCTTCCAGAGCGAGTGCAGAGATCTTGCTGGGGAACTGAGGCGGCTAGAATCTGTCGTTAGTTTGTCCGCAAAACCGTTTCGAGAGAGGGACTGTTACCTGATGCCCACGCAGTGGGACATCTGCCGTGCGTACATTACCCGACAGTCTCCGGATTTGTTATCGGCCATGTTGGCGTTGGAAACGAATCTACCGAACGATAGTGTGGCGGTGATGGGCATCATCCGAGCGCCGGACTCGCAATGGATTGCCACTGTGCAACGGCGCTCGGATCTGGCGATCCGACTGCGGAATAGGCGGGAAGAGGTCGAGAAGTTTCAAGGAGACGTTCTGAGGGCCGCAGATGGGAACCGCCATCCTCATAAATAGGCTGTAGGGAGCGGGTGCTTGCCCGGTAGTGCGCTTTAAAAGACGGGCTTCAGGTCTCTGACAAGCCCTAGTTTTAGTATTTTCGGTGATGGCGTGGGCAAATTTAGCGCTTTTGGATTGACTTTAGTGTTTTTGCATGATCGTATGGTCAATATGGTTTAGCAAATTCTACATAAACCAAGTCGTCTTTAGCGGTTTCCCATGACATTTAGTGATTCCACACTCAAATCAGCGGCTCAGGCGATCGGCCTCCATTGGCTGATCGAAGACTTTGGACTGGATGTGGTTCTTCCCTCTGTTCGCTCTGAAGTCGTCCGTGGTGCAAGGAAGACCAGAATTGCCGACGGGTCTGTTCTTGAGCAATATCCCCTCAGCTATGCACCCAAGAACGTGTTCGGCCATCTCCGCTTCGCTATGCGATACGAGCCGATTGACCTAAATGTGCTCTCAGCGCTCTTTGCTAAGATCGACCGAAAAGAACTGGAAGCCTGGATCAAGGGTGAGCCCATTGGCCGCTATCCTCGGCGCGCTTGGTATCTGTACGAATTGCTGACGGGGGTGACGCTGGATGTTCCGGAGGTTCCGCCGACAGATAACGTGCTTTTATTGGACCCTGCTTTGCATATCACCGCAACCGGTGTGCGCGTCCGGCGGCAGCGCATCATCGACAATCTCTTGGGAAATCGGGACTACTGCCCGATGATTCGGCGCACCGACAGGCTCAACGTCGCGATGCAGCAGCGGTTGGCAGAAGAGGCGAAGAGCATCGTCGAAGGGGTAGCCCCAGCCTTGCTGGCGCGCGCAGTTCATTATCTCTTTACGAAAGAGACTAAGTCTTCCTTTGCGATCGAAGGAGAGGTGCCAAGTACAGACCGGACGTTGCGCTTCGTCGCTGCGCTGGGTCGAGCGGACCACTTCGATACGGGCGATAAACAAGCCTTCGTGGAGTTGCAAAATTCTATTGTCGATCCGCGTTATGCGCAGAAAGACTGGCGCGCCATCCAGAATTACGTTGGTCAAACGGCATCGAATTACACGCAGATTGTTCATTTCATTTGTCCGAAACCGGAGGACGTAGCTTCCCTCATGGATGGCTGGATGCGCACCGTTGCCCGCGTCGAGGATGGAGCGGTCGATCCGATCTGTGCGGCTACGATTACGGGTTTCGGCTTTGTTTTCATCCATCCGTTCGAGGATGGAAATGGGCGCATTCATCGCTTCCTCATTCACCACAGTCTGGCGAAATTGAAGTTCGCGCCACAGGGACTTTTGTTTCCCGTGTCGGCGGCCATGCTGCGTGACCCAAAAGCCTATGACGCCGCGTTGAACGCCTTCTCTGGCAAGATCATGCCGAAGGTCGAATATGACATGGACGAACAGCAGCAGCTTACCGTGTTGAACAAGACGGACAGGTTATATCGCTATTACGACGCCACGGCGCAGGCGGAGTACCTCTACGAGGCGGTTGCAGAAACGATTCGCAAGGATCTGCGGGAGGAAATCGAATTCCTTGAGGTCTTCGACAAAGCGATGAGCGCAGCTCAGAAGATTGTGGACATGCCCAATGCCAGGGCTTCTTTGCTGGTTCGGCTCATCTTGCAGAACCACGGGACACTGTCTGGGAAAAAGCGGCGTCAGTTTGCCGAACTCAGCGATGAAGAAGTAACCAAGATTGAGGAAGCTATTCGAGCCACGAATGTAGCCGCCGAGGTCGACGAAGAACTGGAGGGAAGCGATTTTGAGCAGTTCTTGCAGGAACGCGAAGCCAAACAAAACGACTTCAAGACGGCTGAGGAAGTCGTTGCCCAGGGAGCGGCGGAGGAGTGGCAGCGCTTGATAGGTTTGACGAGAACGCTGACGGCAGGAAAAGCGGTGGACGGAAACCCGTTTGCATGGACTCCGTATCAGGGTTCCGATCAGGAATTTTTGCAACTGAAGGATGTGGCTGCGAGCTTCTCCGACCCGGGAAAGCGCAACAGCGTTCCTCAGACATGCCGGGTTCGTTTCGACCGCCATGCTTCCACTGCCCAAGGTGTGTTTATGGAAGACAGTTCACCGATACCCAGTGAGGTGTGGTCCCTGGAGGCAAGGGCGAACGGACAAAATGTCGTTTGGTGGGTGAGTGAGCTCGCTAAGAGTTTCACGTCCGCAGAGCTGGCTTCCCAGATAGCCATTCGACTTGTCAAGCAATATGAAGCGTATGAACAGGCGTTTGGACGTTGACTGAAATTGCCGAAGGACGGGTCTGGACCACGCTCCCGCCTGAGAAGCGCACCTGCATCGTGTGTTTCAAGCCCGCATCGGTTTACATCTGCGCCGCTCGGCCCGATACGAACTGTCGATGTCTTCCGGAGCGGCCAGCTGGACCTAAGTTGTTGACCAAACGTATGAGAGCTCTCGACCAGACCGTTGAGATTAGAATCATGGAGGTGAGCGGCTTGGCGCTGCTCCTTTTCCTATGAGCGAGATACTCAATTCCATTTCGATTCAGGGATACAAGTCCATTCGGGACTTGCCCCCCTTCGAACTCAGGAATGTCAATGTCCTCATCGGTTCAAATGGGGCTGGAAAGAGCAACTTCGTCAGCTTTTTCCGGATGCTCCGCGAGCTTTTCGAGCAACGCTTCCAGACTTTTCTCGCCCAGGAAGGTGGAGCAGACGTTTGCCTGTATCTCGGACCACAGGAAACAAAAGAGCTCAGGGCCACACTAAGGTTCGGTGCTAACGGATATGAGTTCGCGCTTGTGCCCACGGTCGACGGGCGGCTTGTGTTCGCATCCGAATCGACAATCTATCGCGGTCACCTCACGTCTGGCCAAGAGTCGAAGCGATCGCTCGGATCTGGTCATTTCGAAGCACAGCTGAAAGACCATAAAGACGATTCAGGGGTCCGAGCCAGCCGGGGCGTCGCTCATTACGTCTGGGCGGCGCTTTCCGATTGGGTTGTCTACCACTTCCACGACACAAGCCAGTTTTCGAAGGTTCGCCGTCCGGGGGCGATCAATGACAACGAGGTTCTTCGCCCGAGCGCCGAGAACCTGGCTGCGTTTCTTTTTCGCCTCCAGCAAACGCAGCCCGAAGCCTACGGGAAGATTCGCGATGTCGTACGTCTGGCCGCGCCGTTCTTCGATGACTTCAAGCTGCGACCGACACCGGCCAATCCCGAATTTATCCAGCTCGAGTGGCAGCAGCGAGATTCGGTTTACCCCATGCTTGCCAGCCAGCTGTCGGACGGGACGCTGCGTTTCATCTGCCTCGCCACAGCACTCTTGCAACCGCAACGCCCCCGAACCAGCCTCTTCGATGAGCCGGAACTGGGACTTCATCCTTACGCCCTCACCCTCCTCGGCAATCTTGTGCAGCAATCTATAGCGCCCTACGGCTATCCGCTCTACCAAGTAATCCTGTCTACCCAATCGGCGCTGCTCCTCAATGAATTCACGCCGGAGGACATCGTGGTTGTGGATCGGTTTGCCGGGCAATCGACGTTTCTCCGTCTCGAGACGCCGCAGTTGAACGAGTGGCTCGCCGACTATACCCTTGGAGAGCTGTGGCAAAAGAATCTCCTTGGAGGTCGGCCTCGCCTGAATAGTCAGAAGAAACCGCCGGCTCCTGCGGAGATCGCCCGGTGACACGGATCAAGATCATCGTCGAAGGGCAGACCGAAGAGTCCTTCGTCGAGAATGTGCTTGCTCCGATCCTCTGGCCCAACGAAATCTATGTCACGCCGATCCTCCTGGGCGTTCCCGGACGCAAGGGCGGCAACGTAAGTTATGCTCGCGTGAAGCGCGACATTCTTCTCCACCTGAGGCAGGACCCAACCGCCTATTGCTCTACCATGCTCGACCTTTATGGTCTTGGCAGCGGTTTCCCCGGTTTGCCATTGCAACCAAATCAAACAGGACTCCAGAAAGCACAGGTCATCGAGCAGGCGATCTATCAGGACATAGTGGCTTCGATTCCCGACCATCAGCCTGAGCGCCGCTTCTATCCCTATCTTCAGGTCCACGAGTTCGAGGGGCTGCTCTTCAGTGATCCCGATGCCTTCGCTCGAGGGCTTGGGCAACAGCTGCTCTCAGGGCAACTACATGCTATTCGAAATGCGTTCGCCACGCCGGAAGACATCAACGACGATCCGAACCTGGCTCCGTCTAAGCGAGTCGCGGGCGTGTATCGCTCTTACCGCAAAGTGATTGAAGGGACACTGGCTGCACAGGAAGTCGGTGTCCAAATGATGCGCCAGCAGTGCCCACATTTTCATCAGTGGGTGAGCGGCCTAGAGGCAGCGATGCCGCTCGCGTAGCAGTTCGATAGGCGAGGTGTTGGCTTCCTCGACTCTTTCCCATCACAATCCAGACATAAGCGAACAAAAGGCGAATATAATCGATGAGTGGGGCGCAGTGATTTGCATCTCGATTCAGCGTCACCCTTTTCTGAGCGAAAGGTCTGGATGGCTTGCTATCCTCAATTCCGTCAAGAACTTTCGCGGATTCCCCTGCGGAAGCTCTCGGGGAGACACTGTTTGTCGAGATCGCAACGTCTGTTCGAGATCGAACGAAAGCCGGACGGGGTTCCTCGCCTGGTCCAATCGGTGCAAACTAACGCCGATTCCAATCGCGATGCGCTAGGTTTCTTGCCGGCTCAAGCGTATGAACAGGCCGCAAGACAGGGCACCCTCTTTGTTGCCGTGGACCGGCGAGGTCAGGGTTCCCGTTACGCCGGACACATCCTATTCGGAGCCACGTACCCTCATGCCAAGATCTTTCAGGTCTATGTCGCCAGCGAACATCGGAAGCACGGGGTCGGCAGGCTCCTCGTCCAGGCCCTACTCGAGCTCCTAGAAGAGAAGCAATATCTCAGCGTCACTGCCCGTGTCGCCTCAGAGCTTCCCTCAAATGCCTTCTGGAATTCACTTAAGTTCAAGATTGTTGCCACGAAATCTGGAGGGGCGACACGCGGAAGAACCATCAACGTACGCGCCAGGCAGTTCAACACGCCTGCTCTCTTTGGGTATAGACGGCCAGTTTCGGGCATTCCGTTGACTGATCCGCTTCCCAACTTCACGACTATTCTCGCGATCGATCTCAATGTCTTCTTCGACGTGGTCAAACGGCGGCCACGTTCAGAGTACGGCGCCGTAGTCATGAGCGCAGCGTTCAATAACATCATGCGGCTGACCGTCACCCAGGAATTTGCGATCGAGCTACGGCGGTCCGCGACCACGATCCAAGACCCAATCCTGGAGTTCGCCCTACAGCTTCCCACCCTTCCCGCTCCCCCGAACGGAGTGAATGGGCAGATCGTTGATGAGCTTGCTGCAATCGTCTTTCCCGTCAGAGCGGCGGCGGGGAACTTGACGGTCCAGGACAGGTCCGATCTGATCCATTTGGCCATCGCAGCGCACCACAAGATCGCAGCGTTCGTCACGGCGGAAGATGCGTTGGTGCGGGCGAGTCAGGCCATCGAGACCAGATTCGGGATTCGGACATTGCATGTAAAGGATCTCGCAGAAACCCTCAAGTCTGTCACCAGTGTTTCTTCGCCCTTCGACATTGGGTTTTCAGACAGGGATCTACGGTCCTCGGATGTCACCGCAACTCATTCCGTAGCTATACGAGCACTGGCGAACTCTGTGAAGCTACCGCGAGATTTGCGCAGTCTCGCCATAGCAGAAGGCGTTCAGGCCAGCACCCGGCGCTCACTGGTGATCGCCTTCGAAGACCAGGTCATCTGCGCCGCCTTTTGGCAACCTCAATCTGTACTACAAGGTGGCCTTGAAGCGCTGCTTCTTGTCGATGAAGATCAGGTGTCGTCTTTGGTCGCGGTCAATGCGTTGCTGAATCGGCTCTCGAGAATTGCTAGCGAACGAGGGCCAGCCCGCGTTCAAATTCTGATTCCTAATAGCGCGGTTGGTACTCAGGATGTAGCCATCCGCTATGGTTTCATGCGTTGCTCTGGGGGCGACGCAGAGGTATCCCGATATCAGCGTCTTTCGATAGGTGGTGTCGTCGATGCGAAGTCCTGGCCTTCGGTGCGGCAGAATCTGCAAGTGACCGCTGACATGCGCTTTACAGAAGATTTTGGATCGATTGCCGATGAAGAGTTGCGAATTCAATTCCAAAATCAAATCGGTACAGAGTTCATGATCGACCTTGAGACCATCCTCTCTCCGACCCTGTTCCTACTACCTGGCAGAGGCGCTGTTCTCGCGCCGATCCGAGCTTCCTACGCGGATGATCTCCTCGGCACCGCGCGACAAGCCTCTCTCTTACCGAAGCGACAGGCGGCTATACTTCACGAAAGAACATACTTCAGCACGGTGCGAAATGAGCGGCTTCTGACGAAGGGAACACCTGTGGTTTTTTATGAATCGGGAAAGTCGAACGGACGAAGCGCTGCAGTCGCCGTGGCGCGTGTCACCAGCACTGTCATCGTAGCCAAGAGCCAAATCGCTGCCACTCTTATCGATGGCGGAGTGGTTTCCGAAGAAGACATTAGGGACTTGAGTTCAGGAGTCCAAATTGCGGCCACGACCGTGGACAACGTGATGAAGCTGAGAGATCCTGTAGCACTCAAACATCTGCGCGCATTCGGCTGCGTAGACGGATCCAATCTCATTACTTCCCGACCGATCACGTCGGCCCAACTGCTACAGATCATTACCGAAGGGCAAGGCACCCGTGAGTAAAGGCGATATCGTCATTTCCGTGCGGCATAAATTCGTTGAGCGGATCGTTGCGGGTAAGAAAGGAGCAGAGCTCCGTCGGCGTGCTCCACGGATCCAGCCGGGCTGCAAGGTCTGGATTTACACCAAAGCTCCCGAGGCTGTGATTTCAATCTGTGTGACGGTCGATCGAATCGTGGCAGGGAGCCCCAAAGAAATTTGGCAGTCGCACCGGTCCGATCTCGGTGTCTCGCGGGACGAATTCGAAGATTACTTTAAAGAGGCCCAGACTGCCTGCGCGATCTTTTTCAAGCTAGTAGAGGATGTCTCTCCGAGTGTCGCTCTTTCGGAGATTCGCTCCAAATCGAAAGGTTTTCATCCTCCGCAGTTCTTCAAAAGGCTGGAAGAGGGTAGTCCAGAACTGAAGCTCTTCCGCAGCCGTCTCGTCTGCGGATAACGCTGGCAGTGGGTATCAGATCTCGACACCTGCTTTGCCTAAGGAGGCGGCTTTGACTGGGAAGACGACTTCCTCCATTGTTCCTCCCGCATCATCCATTCAAATAGCCTGTTGTCTTCCATGTCAGCGGCAACCATCTCGCCACTCCCTGTAAATGCGGTCGCGCAGTGGCGCGTCAGAAAGACGAGCTTGTCTGCGTTCCAGCCGAGGAGCCGCTTTTCCACCAGGTCTTGCGCAGCTTCGAAGGAGGTGTGCTCTGTCTCGCCGATCCCCTGCAGTTCCCGGATGAGTTCGTCGCGGTGTATTCCATCGTTGCCGACGAGCCCGAGGAGAACAGCCTGCAATTCTGTAATCTTCACAGGACGCCATTCTTCCGTGGTGAGCGCCGGAACCGTCCCTAAGTCTTTCTTGCTGATTACGTTTTCGGTGTAGACCCAACCCTTCCGGATGCCGTGATTCTCGGCTCTTCCCCACAGCAGAGGCGAAAAGTGATCAATCGTCAGGTCGCGGCCATACCATTCCGGCGCGGCATACAAATTCGAGATCTTCGTCAGCACAAGATTCAGAATCCAAAGAATCGGGTTCTCCGACGAAGATGCGAAACAAAGATAGTGGCCGTCTCGAAGTGGAAAGTAGTACGGCTGACCATTGACCTTCACCACGCTGTTCGCACCGCAGACGATCAGGCTCGGCAATGAGCTTCCGGCGTATCCTGGCCGGCTATGATTTCGCGAAAGGAAGTTAAGGAACCCATCCCGAAGAGAATGCTCGCTCTTGTAGCCCCCGTATCCAAGAATAATGCGGAGCGGAGCGATGTGATCGTTGATGAGCAACCGGAGAACCTGCTCTTTATCAAATGGCAGGGTGTCGAACTCTCGGCCGACGGGAGCGGGCTCCCCAACAATCTGTCCGTAGACATAGCGCGGGGGTGCAATATCCACCCCATCTCCTGGTTTCACGGTATCGAGGTAAGGCCAGAACTTCTCCATGAAGCTTTGAAGCTGATCATGGGCGTCGGTGAGGTCCTCGCCGAAGAGCGTCTTTTTCACTTCGAAGACAGCCAGCACATCACGGATCGGCCACTTATATGCACCTGCCACGAAAGGAACCGGCACACCCTCGCCCCGCACAAGCATGCAATCTATTTGACCACTCAGAGTGCCGTCAATTCCTTCCACGAAGCCGGTTACCACCTCAAGGTTCAACTCCGCTGGGATGATTCGGTTCAGTAGAGCACTCGTCAGCCCCTCATACTGCGTACCGACTGTCGGCGCATGTGAAATGCCAGACCGCGCAATGGATTCGATTTCCTTAGACTGAATGGCCTGCAGCAGTGCAGCTACATTTCGAATCATGTTCTTCCTCAGCCCACAATTTTTGCTGACCTTTTGATTGTCGCGGAAGACGTGGAGGTTTGTCTTCCGGCAGAAACTCTCTGCCTCCGCAGGCCTGCGGTTTCTTTGGACGGACTTGAGCTAGAGATTGCACATGGACAGGCGAGTCGGCCTGCTTCAACGAACGTCAGTCGAGGACCACGAGGGAGGGTGCTTCCGGGTTTGCACAGCCTAGGCGAGCCGCTTGGTCGATGCCCGAATCACTGCGCGGTATGGACTCTCCTCGGACGGAGATTCGTCAAACCGCTCCAAGGTCTCTGGAACTCCTGGGGTGGCCTTGTAGAGAACGGCGGAGGTAACGGACCTCACTTCGATGTCAATGGCTAGCTCGGTGCCGTCCGTGAAGCCGAGAAGCACTTGTCGATCCTGCTCGTCACGGTAAACCTTCAAGTAGGCAATCTGCTTTCCGACTGCGACTGATATCTCATACATATCGGAATCATCCATGTATCCATCCTCCTATTCAGCTAATTATTGAATTGCCGTAGTGCGATGGCGTCTACGACGGTGGCGGTCGAATCGCTCAGATAGAAACCCAGCAGAGCGGTAACGTCGGAGGCTTTCGTCTCGACGAGATCAAGATGGGTCTGGAAGTCCGCGATGGTCGTGCTCATGGAACGGAGCAATCGCCGAGCGATGACCAAGGGTGTTGCGATTGCAGTTACTTCCTCACCTGTCAAAGTGTGGTCGTTGTCGTAGTCTTTGCCGAGAAATAACCAGGCACGCGTCTCGGTAAGGTAGAGATTTCCTGACCGCGCCTCAAACGTCACTTCGCCAGCGAACAACGGGCCGCCGACTGTGGCGAACGAGGAAAAGCGTTCGGCGATGAGTTGAATGACGTACGCACCTTGCTCTCGGGCATCCACAACGATCTCCTCGGCCTCGATCTTCAGACCTGTTGCTGATCAACACTTCAAGCCGTCCGAATGTCTGCTGCGAAACTGAACACGGCCCCGGGCTTGTCAGGTCGCCTGGACCAGTCTTCCTAAGCTACATCTCAATGGCATAGCCCTCAAGTTCGACGGATGGCCCTTGAATTTCCGGGGTGGATATTTCGGCGACAGCAGGAATGGCAAACTCTTTCTGCACGGCAGGCTCAGGCACGGCAGGCTGGTAGCCGTTTGATGTGTACACGGTCAGCTCGTGGAGCTTGGCCGGAAGCTGGGAGAGGGCCTCGCGTTGTGCGGTGATCTGTTCGGCTTCGCCGCTCAGGATGACGCGATCGACAGCCATGCGTTTGGTCGATTCGATGGCATAGCCATACTCGACGTGCTGCGCCTGCTCGGGGGTGAGCTGCAGGCTCGCTCCCGAATCGACTTTGACGGAGAGACCGCCATCTTCGTGGATCTGCTCGATGGTGGCGAGATTGCCGACGCGGATACCTTGATCCCACTCGGAGCGGGTGAGCTGGATGCGCTCGCCCTCGGCCAGCTCGCGCTCTTCAGGGCTGTAGACGGTCGCTTTGAGGCGCGTCTGCCACTCGGTTGCAGGATTGTAGGAGCGCGGGCTGCCATCCGTTCCGATGACGGCGATGAGGTTCTTTTCGGCATCTACGCCGGTCACTGTTCCATAGGTGTTCGGGACGATGCCCAGCTCATCGTTGCCCTTACTGCCATAACGGATCACGTCGCCGACTTCGTAATTCGCTACGAACTTCGCATCCTTGTCGGAGAGCATCTTGTCGGTGAGGACGGTGGCGCTGGAAGTCTCGCCCAGCCTGCCCCGCTCGTGGAGGTCTGAACGGATGAGCCGTGTAAGCTCTTCACGCTCGGTCTTATCGGGAGCGAAGATCACGGCGCGGTCTTCCTTCGAAACGTAATCCTGGGCCACGGCAGCCAGGCGGTGTTCCGGGTCGCTGTAGACATGGATGCGATTGGTGTCGCGCAGGAGCATGGTGGCCGATTGCGGGTCATCGCGCCGGAAGCTATCCACCGCCTGCCGCACATCGTTGAGGTCGAGGGCCGAGCTCTTCGAGACATCCGTAGACAGCCGCTCGCCCAATGTGGCGGCGTCGTTAGTGTAGATGCGGGCATCGTAGGCGGCGCGGGAGATGGCGACATAGGCCAGACGGTCATTGATAAGCGAACGGCTGGAATCGGTGTCGATATTGGCGATCACGCGGTCGGCGGTGAGTCCCTGCGAGCTGTGGGATGTAACCGCATAGCCGTGGTCGAGCTGCCGGAACTCGGTTGGGTCGAAGGTCACCTCGCGCCCGGCTTTGCCGTCCATGCGAACGGTGATGGAGCGCTCCTCAAGGGCCGTGATGGTGCCGAGGTCGCGATTGGCGATGCCGAGATCACGGTTCCCGGCAGTGAACTGGATTCGCTCACCCAAACTGAAGTCCCGGCTGCGCTCCTCAAAAACGTTCACGCCATAGAGCCGCTTCGGATCGTAGGAGACCTGTTCGCCGTTTTGCTTCTGAACGGTGAGCGTGTTGGTCCGGGCGTCCACGTTGACCACGCGGGCCTCGGAATCGCGCTCGAAGCCGAGAGCCTTGCTGCCGGATTCGTAACGGATCACATCGCCGGGGTTATAGAGCGCGGCCCAGGTGCGTCCTGCACCGGTGAGGTCGGAACGATGCGCGAGCGTCTGGAAGGCGAGGCTGTCCCGGGAGAGCTGGGCGGTGCTTTGCAGCTCTGCGCGGATGGCCTCGTTGATCTGCTGACGGCTGCGGTTGTCCGGGGAGACGACGATGGTGTTTTCTGGCTGGGCGGCATAGTCCCTGGCGATAGCCGCGATACGATCCATGCCATTCTTTACCTCGGTCACGCGGCCGTGCTGGGTCAGTAACTCGACGCCCTTCTCTGTCTCTCCGGTGGCAAGGTGCTCGACCGCTTTGAGAAGCCCCTCATCCTTCTGGCGCATGATCTGATCCAGTTTCGAAGTTTGCATTCCGGCCTGCTGCATCTGCTCGAAAGGCTTGCCGGCCTCCACGCCCTGATGCTGGCGGATGTCGCCGATAACCAGAACCCGATCCTCGGGCGAGACCTTTTGAAGAAAATCCCGCATTTGCTTCGAAGAGGCGAGCGAGGATTCGTCCAGCATGTAGAGATGTCGGCTGGCAGGTTCGGTTTCGGTCTTGCGAGCCAGGAAGCTCTGCAAGGTGCTCGCCTCAATTCCGGCTTCGCGGAGCTGGGCAGCAGCGCGGGATGTGGGCGCAAAACCCTCCACCTTATAACCGTTCCTCTCCGCACCTTCGCGGATGGTTTCAAGGCTCAGGGTCTTCCCTGAACCGGCGAGCCCCTGAAGCCCATGGACTCGATCCGTCGTGGTCAGTACCTCATGCACAACGCGACGTTGGGCGTCATTTAG
Source organism: Edaphobacter sp. (assembly GCA_965277265.1). Lineage (GTDB taxonomy): Bacteria > Acidobacteriota > Terriglobia > Terriglobales > Acidobacteriaceae > Edaphobacter. The sequence goes on along the minus strand of CBDICF010000003.1, from coordinate 1,254,911 downwards.
AAAGCTGCGCGTGTCAGCCTGGTCGAAGGCTTCACGCTCAGTCATCATGGGTGCAAGAGCATGCCTGCCATCACGAACCTGCCGGATATTGGCTCGCTCGGCGGCAAGCGTTTCGGGCGTCGTATACCGTGGCGCCGAGTCATAGGTCCGCTGGGTGACAGTCTGAAACTGGCCCTGCTCGCGGCGTGCCGAGAACTGGTCGCGGACTTCGGAGAACGTCGCCTCACCCATGCTGCGCCGAAGCGCAGCGGTCATGATCGCCCGCTCATCGGCAACGGCTTCGCGTTCGAACAAATGGTCGCGGGCGAAGGTCATCGCCTCCTGAGCACGGACGGGGGAAGGCTGGCGTACGCCCTGCTCGATAGATCGTTGGCGAGCGTCTGCAACAACCCGGCTCGCTTCATTGCCGAACTCGGCGGCGACCTCCCGATGCGCTTGCAACACCTGCTCTTTCGTGAGGTCCTGTTTCTTTTCGCGGGTAACGTGCGCGGCGATCTCTGCGGCTTCTGGCCCCTTATACCCATTCCGCTCCAGATATTCCCTGATCTTCTCGGAACGTGGGCTGGACGCATCCAGGTATTCCTGCGTGTAGGCTTTGATTTCGGGGGCACCTGAACGCCCACGCTCCAGCTCATAGCCCAACTCACGGAGCTTGTACGTCAGGTGCGATTGGTACACCGCCGTCGCGTAACTCTGGCTCTCAAAGAAGGCCCTCGGATCAAGGGCCCGGGTAGAAGCGTCATTACGGTCCGTTACGTTGAACACAACGGCATGGGTGTGGAGCTGGGGGGCGGCGTATCCGTCTACCGAGCGGGCGGTGTCGTGCTCGAACTTGGCCGCGACAAACCGCCCGGTCTGTTCGGCAGGGTTGTTGCCGCCAATCCGCGCGTGGGTGTATCGCTCCAATTCGGAGAGCGCGGCAGTCACCGCCTCCCGGTGGGCCAGGCGCACGCGATCATCCCCGCCCACAAGAGCGCTCAGGGATACGGACTTGGGCGCGGAAAAGGTAGCGTCCCAACCAGCCCGGTGCTCCACCGTTTTGGTGATGGAGCCATCCGGGTTAGTCTGTTCGCTCGCAATACAATGTTTCACCATCTGCTCGCCGGTCTGCGGATGCCCGCCATTGGCGAGAGCCATGAAGTCGGCTTTGCTGACGGTTCCCGAGAGGCCGAGCCTGTCGGCCAACTCGCCCTGCCACTCGCCCAGCAGGACGTCTTCTTTCGCGTAGTAGCTCTGTGTCTCGGACACGAAATCCTTGGTGTGATACGTGCCCGCTTGCGAGGCGTTGAGGGCCTTCGAAATCGTCAGCATCGGCGGTTACTCCAGAGAGAGGCTGAACTGCTCATCGTCGTAAGGCGGCAGGATATGGGGATGGTGCTGAGGATCATGCACGGAGATAAGGTAAGGGTCTAAATCAGTGAGCAGGATCGGGTCGGAAGTGGTCTGCTCCGGTTGCTCTTCGGCCCGCTTGACGATATCGGCCCACCCCTCTTTGACCGCCTTCAACTCGTCTTCCGAGAAGTCGCGGCCCTGCTCCTCCAGCGACTCGCGGAACTGTTGCAACTCCTGAAGGAATTCGGCAGCGACGGCGGCTATGCCGGTGAACTGCGCTGCCGGTTGCTCGATGGTTCGTGTGTTGGCTTTTTCCTCGGGTCCATCCCAGGCCAGCGTGAGGGCGCGCCCGTACTGCGCGCCTCCTTTCTGCTTGGGTTCCTGCGGGTCGTTGGCTTCCGGCTTGGGCTCCGTCGGCGTCTCTGGCTGTGTCGCAGGTTCGACCGGAGTCGGGGACGCTGGCGATGCCAGCGGCTCAAGGGTGCGGCGATCGAACTTTAGCTTGTCGTCGGCGTTTTCCCTAGGGATAAATGCGTCCGTGACCGTCGGAAGGCCGTGGTAGTCGAAGTCGAACCTTGCAATCCGATTTCCGAGCTTAAGATATGCGCGGCGGTCGTCCAGACCGGAGATTTCGGATGCCATCACCAGCGGCTCGATCTGCCGGTCGATGGTGTAGTTCTTGCCCGCGCGGGAGCCGTCGAAGTGCGTCTCCTTCAGGCGTTCGATCTCGACCTTGCCAAGTGTGTCGGAGATCCATTCGGCGGCTTTGCCCTCTGTGGTTTTCATGAAGATTTTGGTGGCGGGCTGGCTTAACATGACCTCGGCGATCTTGCCGTAGATGTCCTCCAGTTGGGCGCGGCCCTGGAAGCCGACCACGAGCGGGTTCTTCGACTTCCGGCTCTCGGTCATGGCGCTATGAAGCTGGGGAAGTTTCTGCAGGCTGGCCAGCTCGTCGATCACAAACCAGACCTGCTTTTGCCCCGGCTTGGGAATCTCCATCAAGCGCATCACGAGGATGTCGATCCAGAGCGAGATGAGCGGACGCAGCACCTCGCGCTGAGACTTCTTGGAGGTGATAAAGATCCAGCCTTTGCGCTTCTTGGCCCAATCCGTGGCGTTCCACATCGACGTGGTTTCTTCCTTCCTCGGGAGCAACCGGAGGCTCTGCGCGACCAGCCCTAAACTTGCCAGAACGCCTGCCGCCTGGGGGCCGGCTTTGCGGTCGATGTAGAACGCCATCTCCGTCCCCTTGACCTTCTTTTGCAGGAAGGTTTCATCAGCCATCCATTGGGCCAGCGTGTGCGGCGTCGGCCCTTCGCGGAGCAGATGAGCGAAGATTTGGGCGGGCGTCCGATAGAAAAACTCCTTGTTCGAGCTGTTGGAGCTGCCGCCCGAAGGCTGGTACAGGGATTCGGAAATGGTCGTGGCTTCCTGGTTGCTCTCGATCTCCATGGCGGGCGACCAGAACGGGCACCGCGCGTCGAGCGGATTAAGGATGATATCGCCGCGTTTTTCGTCGTAGAACCGCTGCACGAACTCCGAGGCCGGGTCATACACAATGGCCACATCGCCACGGTCCCGAATCTGCCGAAGCAGTTGCATGATGAGGGTCGTCTTGCCCGCGCCGGTGTCGCCCATCATCTGGAAGTGCTGGGACTCTTTGCCCGGCGAAATCCGCATCAGCCCGGTCATCTCCGTGGTCTTGAAACCGAGCCCCAGATGGGCCTGGTTGCCACCTTTCTTGCTGGCTCTCCAAGCACGAAACTCGCCCATAGGATGACGCCAGAACTCGCGCATGACGGCGCGGTGAAACTCGCGCGGGCTCATCATCTCAGGGCCACGGAGGACGCGGCCATACTTCAAAACTTTGAGCCGCTTGATATCGGCGGGGACGGAGAACCAGAGCATGATGGCGAATGGCACCCCGGCCTGGATGTAACTCAAAAGGAAGAGGCGCGGAATACTCTGGCCATTGAAGAACGTAAAGCGAAGCCAACGATACAGCGAAGCGTCTTCGAACTTCTGCGGAAGGCTCCACCCGAACCAGCGATAGCCCTGCGCCCGCGGTAAGGCGGTGAGCTGGACAGGAACGGTCTTTCCGTTCGGGAGCGTCGTTTGGCCGTCCTCGAAATCGACCGGGAGGGCAAGGCGCGGCTGTCTCTTCTTCGCTCCGTCGAGATAAAACAGCCGGTACTCGCCGTCCTGATGGAAGGCCGAGCCCACGGTCGCGCAGACGTACTCCGTGAAGTAGCTCCGCTGCATGATGGGCATGGAAAACGCGACCCGCTGCCATGCGAAGAAGCAGAGGCACAGGAGTGCAACTCCAAATGCTGTGAAGGTGTACACCGGCACAGTCGGCGGTGTAATGAGGGTCTCTTTTCTTCCCCAGCTCGATGCCATGGCTTAGCTCTCCTTTGTGGTGTTCAACCGTTCTGTTTGCTCTGCCAGTTCGCGGGCGATGCGGCGCTTCACTTTTTGCACTTCCGCGTGGATCTTCGTGTACTCGGTCTCGGGTAAAGCGCGGGTCTGCCCGATCATCTTCAGCATGTTGACCAGCAACATGCGCGTGGCGACGAGTTCGACCAGGACCACATCTGGGCCGGTGCGCTGCGCGGCTTCGAGCAATACCTCGCGCGCCCACTCGCTCACCGCTTTTCCGTTGTCGGCGGCAGCTTTTTCGAGATACCGCAACTCCTCTTGGGTCACGCGGGAACTGACGCAAAAGGCGCGGGCACTACGTCCTCGCGACCGCCGAAGGCGGCCCTCAGGGGCGAGGACATTTGGTGTGGTTGCGAGGAGCACGGAACCTCCAAAAGAGGCTGATTACAACTGAAAACAACGGATTACAGTTGTAATCAGCCCCCTCTTAAGTCATTGACCTGAAAGCGGATGACAACAGTAATCCGCTTTCGGCTAAAACGACACCCTTCGAGGGATGGAGTGTCAACATTCTTCCGGTGCGCAGCACCGTAGTGGCTCTGCCACTGCTTTAGCAGCGGGATCATGCTTTCGATCCCGCCACGAATGCCGCTGGTTGTGCTGGCGAAGATGCGGGAGATACCGGCTTCTTTGCGGGCGGCTCCGCTGCATCATTAGCCGGCGCTCTGCGAATGCGAAGCGTCGAAGAAGCTTGCTTCGCTTGTGGCGTCTTCAGAAAGTCTTGGAAGTCGCGATCTTTCGAGAAGACATAAGCAAGCGCCTGTTCCACCACATCATCTGCCGATGCGCGGATGAAAGCGGCGTACTGATCGACCTGCATAGCGGTTGAATCAGTGAGCCGGATAGAGGCGCTGACCTGGCGGGTTTGGATAACTTCGAGTAGTGGCATTGCTGTTCTCCTTTGGGTAATAAATTCAGGCGACTTTGTTGCGTGCATCATGCGTTGTGCCGTGGCCGCAATCTCCCGCGCACGAGCGGAGCAAAGTGCTGCGGGAATTTCGGGCTGTCTGCGGCTCTCAAGTATGGCGATCACGTCCGCGATGGATGTACCTTCCATCAGCCAGAGACGGGCCGAAGCCATATCGACTGTGCGCTGGGCGTAGTAAGTTGGATTTGGCTTGTCGGAGCGCCGCGAAGCCAACTCCAGCGTGAGCGTCACGGCATCTTTGCCGTGGGCAAGCTCACGCGAGATCCAAGCCCAATCATGCTCGGAGTTGGTTTGCATATCGCGGCGTATCGGCTGTTGTGGGACAGGTGGAATCATGCAGGCTTCGCGCACGACATACAGATGAAAATCATCGGGCTGGTAGGTCGCATCGGAGAAGTACTCGACGGTGACGAGCTGCGCGGGATCGTACTTGCAATTCTTGAAACCGGGGATGCGAAGAACCCGGTTGCAGTCGGTGCAGGAGATGTCGCCATGGAAAGCCATCGCAAGGAGCTTGAGCGTCATCTCTTGCGTGTAGAAGTCGAAATCCTCTACGCGCCACAACACCTGGTATTTGCCAGCCGATGTGGAAACGATCACGTTCGGCTCCGGCACAAGCTCGGAAGCCCGGAGCGCAGCGAGCCGGGCTTCTCCGTCCACATCGATGTCGATGTACAGGTGGCGAATGGAAGCGATGCAATCCTTGGTACGCTTCCGGCTGCCGGAGAGCAGCGGATTGGCAGCCACATAGATATTCGCACCGTAGTGGTTCTCATGAGCGAGCCATCCCCGGTAACGGGGCGCGAGCGCACGTTCCAAAGGAACGATGCGTTGTTGCGTCTTTGCGGTGCTCTCGTTGCGAAGCAAGAGAGCGATCGTGTCTCCCGGAGCGAAGCAACGGGTAAGAAAGTCTTTGGCTGTTTCATTCATCTCGATACCTCCGATCTGTCCAGTCCTGCGAGCGCGATGTCATGGGCCTTTAGCAGCCGAAGAAGTCCGGCTCGATGCCGGACTCTCCGGAGAGGAGGAAGGGCCTATGCGGCCTCTTCCTCGGTGGATTCTTCTTCGTCTTCCGCCGCTGCCTTCTGAGCCCGATCCAGCTTGAGAAGCGAGTTCACCCGGATCTCCCAGATGGTCACTTCGGTGTTGGTCTTTGTGCTGTCGTACTTGCGGCTGCGCAACTCGCCTTCGACCTGGATATGAGCACCCTTCTTGAGAGTGGCGGCGAACTCTCCGAGCTTGCCGAAGACGACGCAACGGTGCCATTCGGTGTGCTCGATGTACTTGCCGTCCTTCTTGTAGGAGGACTTGGTTGCCAGCGAGAGAGTGGTAAGGCTGCGGTCGTTGTTGGCGCGAACTTCTGCATCAGCGCCGGTGAATCCGATGAGGGTGACTTTGTTTGAGTACATGGTGGTGATCTCCGTTTCGTTGAATTTCCCGTATCCTGCTCGGGTCACACTTGGCAAAGCCAGCGAGTGGGCCCGGCTCCCAAGCGCCAAGGAGTGCTTTCTTGGTGGGGCCCGAAAGAAGTTTGTGCGGTGTTTTTTGCCGCGGTTCTCAAACTTCTTTTGGGAGGAACCGAGACCTCGTAGGGGCGACGTAGTCGAAGCAGAACGACGCCGAGCCGCAGGGCGCCGGTTTGGCCCCGAAGCGTGACCCCGAGCAGAGGACGGGATACGAGGCGGAAGGCTCCCCGATGCACCGAAGTCAAACTCTCGATCCCGGCGGTGAATGTTCGCCCAAACCGCAGCCCATCTCATCGCTACAAAGGCCACACAAAAGGACGGCGTAGAGCACCCTCCGTTGCGCTCACGGCTATGCCGGAATGCCACGCTGGGCGCCTTTAGAGACGAGTTGGGCTGTGCAGCCAATTTGGCAGCATGACGGTACATCGCAGTGACCTCGATTCGTGTTAAGTTTTCTAGCTGTATGCCTGATGCTCAGGCGGCGGAAGCACGATAGATGTCCTCCGTTTGGAAGCTCTGGTCCGCATGGGTGTATCCGGTAACTGTAATCAGTTCGCGCACACGGCGGCGGCCCGTGGCATCGCGCTCGCAGTACAGAACAAAATCGATGGCCTCTGCTGTTTCGGAGCGAATGAATGCGTGATTGAGATTGGCCCGCGCGCTCAGGGCCAAATCGGACAGACGATTTAGCGCGTCCCATGCGGACTTTGCATGGATGGTGGAGAGCGTGCCACCATGCCCCGTATTCATGGCTTGCAGCAGGTCATAGCCACACTCATCTCGTATCTCTCCCATGATGATGCGGTCCGGACGATGACGCAGAGCGGCTGCTAAGAGCTGGCTTGGAGTGATGGCAACCTGGCCCGGGATCGCCTCAACAGCCTCCCAGCGAACAGCGTTGGCATGGTTCACCTTCAACTCTGCGGGTTGCTCGATGACTACCAGACGTTCATGCTGGGGAACGTGGTCAAGCAGGGCCTTCATTAGGGTCGTTTTCCCCGAACTGGTTCCGCCGCTGATTATCCCGTTCTTGCGTTCACTGCTTGAAGGCGATCGTTCGTGTACGGCGTTGCCAACGGGATGTGCTCGATGACGCCATTGCGATCTGCGTAGACGCCGGTGGTGCCATTAATCATCAAGTCGGAGATGGACGGGTCGAGCAAAAGCACCCGCAGCTCCTCAGGAAAGAACGGAAGGATCAAGTGGTAGCTCATCGCGTCACTCCTGTAGCTGGCGTTGCCGGTAGTGCCGGCAACGCTGCATTGGTTCCCGGCGCGATGGGATCGACGGAGAGCCGATTCTCGTGGAACTCCGTGATGGTCAATCCGAGTGGATTGATCGTCTCAAACTGCGGGAAGATGCGGGCCTGATCGCTCACCTGCTTGGGGTTCAGATAATAGGTAATACTCAGCATCCAATGCTCTGTCCGGGGCTCGCGGGAGTTCTGGGCAGAGTAGAACCTGTCGATGGCTACAAGGGCGGTTCCACGGGCGATCCGTGTGCCCTGAACGGTCTCGTCTGACATAGACGTGATGGTGACGTTCCTCACCTGCACGTCGCTCGTTTCGATCTGTCCAGCGACTACCTGCGAGACGAGATGATTGGCATTGTCAGCCGTCATCAATTGCGAGGCGAGCGTCTGCGAAAGAAAGTAGTAGTTGAGGGGGTACTTCTTCGCGATGGTGTCCCGGCCAATGGTGTAGCGATAGTTGGCCCAATCGGTAAGGTATGTCCGTACCTCACCCTCACGCGGGCTGTAATTAAGGTCGGTGTATTGGATTGCTTGGGCGCGGCCCATCTCGTCGATGCGGATGTACCGGTTCGCAATCGGACGGTGTGCCAACGAGAAGTTTAGCCACATGGAACCAAGCAGCAATACCGTTCCGCAACCGATGACAAGACGATATGCTTTCCGCTCGGCATAATGGGAGGCATAGACCTCATTTCCGATGTGGTCGGTGAGCAGCGCTTGCTCCGGCGTCAGCGTGCTTTCAATGGGTGCGGTGTGCGTGGACATGAGGTTTCTCGCTCCTTTCACGGACTGCATTCAAAACGACATAGGTATAGATCAAGCCGGCAACGATCACTCCGACTAGGAAGATCATTACGAATGGCACGAACCAACGAGGACGGCGCACCCGTACTCGACTGAGCAGAAGATATCCCCAAAGATCGCCCATAAGACTTACGCTCCGCCTCCCTTCGCAAAGAGTAATGCCGTTCCACCAATCGTCTTGCGAGCCGCCGATGTGAGCCCAGCAGCACCTCCAAAGATGGCCTGGGTCATGCTCGGAATGAACAGCATGTTAATGATGAAAGCGACGAAGACCATTAAGCAAGGGATCAAATTGGCTATCCACATATCCATCGAATAGTTGCCGTTGAAGGTCTGCTGGAGAAAGCCGTTCATAAAGCCGGCCCACACAAAAATGAAGGCGGCGGCAACCGCGCGAATCATCGCGAAGCTGATAAGAACATCGAGGAACTGAAAGAACTTGGCACGGAAGGTCTGCGTCATCAGTAGCGGAACGAAGATCGGTCCGAATAGAGCTGTCACGCCATACAGGATGAAAGCACTGCAATTGATGACGAACAAGATCGCGGAGGCCAGCCCTAGCATAAGCTGCACCAGCACGTAGCAAAGGATCTGAATCGGCGCAGTAAAGGACGGCGTGGGCGTGTTGTCCCCGGCTGTCTTGAGCAACTGAAGAAACTGGTCGAGCGAGTGTTGCTCGAACGCCGCTACCATCGCCTGCGAGATATACGAGAAGAAGTGATTGATGCCGAAGCTGGCACCGGGGAACGGGTTCACCCAGTAGTTCTCCAACAGGCAGCAGATAATGAGTCGCAGTAGGAAGTTCGTCAGATCGCCGGCCCGAACAGGATGGGTGTGGAAACGCAGCGTCATCCCCGACGTATTCCAGTTGATGACCATGCTGATGAGCGTGAAGAGCGAGATGCAGCTCAATTCCGTCAATCCAAGCTGAGTCAAAGCGCCACCATTCTGCGTCGTGAGGTTGGTCAAATTGTTGGTGAACTGGTAGAGCCAATCGACACCGGAACTCGCGGACGGTAGAGCTTGAGCTAGAACAACTGTGGCAACCATAACGGCACTCTCCAGATGGGGTCTAAGGGATGTATGTCTTCCAGGTCTTGCCTTCGTTGGCTGCGGCGGAGTTGTGCCGCTTCTGGTCCTGCTCTACCTTCTTGCGGAAGGCCTCATCCTGCTTCCTCTGCTCGTCCGCGTCGTGCTGTTGCTGTTGAAGGATTGCTGCTGCCTTGGCTGCGGCCTCGGCGGCTTTATGCGCTTCGTGGCTTTGATAAATCGCGGCGTTGCCGATGGCGACCAGCGCCGCAAGGATCGCAAGAAGAATCTTCGTGTTGATGAGTTTCAGCATCGTGTCTCCGTATTAAGGAAGATAGGTCTGCCAGGTACTACTCTCGTTCGCCGCGCTTACGTCATTCGTAGACCGCTGCTGTTGAACGAAGGCGGCTGTATTGAGGTCTTCGACAGCGGCATTCCGTCGCTCCATATTGGCAACCGTCATCTGCGAAGCGAGGCAGGCATGAAGTGTGCCCTGCGATTGCATCTCCGCGAGTCGCTGTGCCTCGGCCGCGTTGAGGAGGTTGAGCTGCTGCACTTCGCTGTTGGTGCCATCGCCGCCGTCGAACTGCTGCGAGAGGAGCGAGTTGTTCGCTGAGGTGTTCTGGGTTCTCGCCGCGCGGTACTGGCCCACTGCAGTAAGGCAGTCGGGAGAGACCGAATCGGCCGTCTCGATCATTGCCAGTTGCGAGGTGCGTGAGCTACCGAGAGACTGGCCAGCGAGGTAAGTAGGCGCACCACCGTTCATCGTGACCGTGGCTGCTTTCCATGCCGTGCTCGACGCGCTCGGCGAGTTGGTGTTGAGCGCGATGCTCATTCCCGCCGTCTCACCAAACATATTGGCGACGTTGACATTTTCAAGAGCATGAAGCGTCGTCTGCCACTGCTGCTTGGCCGAAAAATGTGTGATGTTGTTCTTCAGCATGTTGTATTGCGACTGAAGAGTGGTGAGTTGCGATACGAGACTGGCGTAGCTGGTCGGGTCGAAGACAATATCTCCGATGCCGAAGAGAGCAAAGCTCGGGGTTGCCGTGAGCAACAATGCCGCTCCTGCACCAATGAGCCACTTGCGGCGGTTAGTCAGTGTGACTTTCATAAAACCTCCTGAGGTTGGGTTGAACTACATGCATTGCGGGCAGGTTGGGTCGAGCCTGTCCAGGGGAAAACCGTGGATGTGAGTCGCGTTCACAACCGCGTCAGTTGCCGTGAGGTAAATCCATGCGAGGGCGTTCCGCCCTTTACTGGTCCCAATGAGAAGCAGGGCGAGCACAACAGCGGCGATGATTCCAGAGAAGTGATAAGAGCGACGGACAGAAATGGTCTGCATGGCGTTACTCCTCCTCTGCAAGCTTGCGAGCAACCTGGGGAATCATTGCGACCCACTCTGGTCCCGTACGCTCGATCGCTTCGGCGATGGTGTATCCGTGTTCCGCAAGCCAATCGGCACGATTGAGGACAAGGGCAACGGCGGCTTTTTCGCCGGTGGACTGCACGGCCCAGGCATCGTGACCGCCGCGCTGGGCATCCCGCGCTTTGCGGAACAGATGGTCGTGTCTCGGACTGCTCGTATTCATAAGGCTGCCTCCGCAACGACGCTTACATGGTTGGATCGACGCGATGCTCCGCGTAGGACGGGATGAGGATGTCGCGCCCGACGTAAACGCGAGCGCGGGAGCCCTCCTTGAGAGTGATGATCGGAAGCCGGTTCAGGAAGTGGTTCAGCACCTGCTCGCCCTCTGCGGCGGACTGCTCCGAGATTCCGTTGCGAATCTCGGTCGAAGGTGTGAAGACACTGCCGTTGTTGCCGATCTGCGCGAGTCCACCGAGGCCGCCGATGGCGGCGGCTGCGCCAAACGCCATAAGGTAGCCGTGGTCTACCTTGGTTGCAAGACCGGTCGTCCCCAGTGGGTCAAGCCCGATGTACTTGTCGAAATCGAGTGAAAACCCATCGGGGCACACAGCGCGATGGAACGTGACGAACATCTTGCGCTGTTGTGCGTTGCCGACGCTCTGCACCGTGCCGATTAACCGCGTGCCCTGGGGCATCAGAAGTTGCTCATGATCGTGGGAGTAGTAGTCGGTGGTAAGCATGACGAGAATTGGCCCGCTGAAGCCGCCGTCGATATGGTTGGTGACAACGCCCTCGAATACGGTGCCTTCGAAGATGCGATAGAGACGGCCCTGATAGTTATCGAAGTCGTATCCAGCCATTGCGTTGGCTTTGGCATCCGGTTTCGGCGGCTGAGTAGAGGAAGCTTGCTCAACTTTGGCTCTGTCGGTCGAAGATGTCCCGAGGGTCGTTTCCGATGCTGTTTGGGGATGCGCCTCGTCGCGCTCCCCCATGACAGCAGTTGTGGCCTGCAAGGGGACGGCGGAGCCGGCGGCTGCGCCCGTATGGGCAAAGTCGATGGCGACGGTATCGCTATTGATGGCGTCCTGCGTCTGTTTTTCCTTCGCAAGCTGCTTTTGCTTGGCTTCTGCCTGGGCCTGCGAGATATTCGAGGTGTGTTGCGGTGCGTTGGGGCTATTGCCATAGATCTCATCGCGCTGCGCCGCTGTCATGGGTTGGGTTCCGGCTGCCTCTGGGCCAGGGATACTCTGTTCGGCCTGTAGCTGCTGCATCGCAGCGGCCAACTCCTGCTGATGCTGGCGTTCCTCGGCATCACGGCGGGCCTGCATCTGCTGCTGCGTCTCAAAGCTATTGACCTGCTGCGCATTCGGAGCTGCTGGACGCATCGGTAGCGCACTCGCGAGAGCGGACTTCTTGTTCCCGCTCAAGAGGCTCGATACATTGGCAACGCCAATCAGGGAAATGATGACAACAAGGACGATCACTACGGGCATACCCTTCTTGAGTGGGGACTTCGCTTCCGGCTGGTCGGGGACAGTGGCGGGTGGATTCTGATTCTGCTCGGTCATGACTAGTTCGCCCCTCCCGCGCGGTGAAATTCGACCTTTTGTTTGCCGATGGCGAGATAGCCGTTGTCCAACTGCTTCGGCACGGTATATAGGCCATTGCTGAAATCGAAGTTGATGAGCGACCCCTTCTTGTCCTTGACCTCGTACAGGGCGGGCGTTTCCTGGAACTGACCGCGCAGGTACGTGAACTTGTCGTCCCGCCAGATCTGCTGAAGGCCAAGAGCCTTACCCTTCGATTGATCCCATGTGTAATCGAAGTGGAGGTTGCTGGGATATTGACTGCGATACTGCTCGGCCTTCGTCTCTTCTGCTTTCAACTCCGCTGCCTGGGCTGCTTTGGCCGTAGCCGCCTCCTGCTTGGCCTTCTCTAAGTCAGCGGCAGGCACAAAGACAGGAAGCTGTGCCAACCGGTCTTTTGCCGCCTGGTCGCCCGGAGCGATGAAAACTTTGGAATCGAAGTGGGCATCGGGTTCACTGGAGATCTCATGCAACTGCAAGGTGTACTCGTTGCCATGGTCGGAGACGATGTGAATGTCCGTCGATCCGTTCGCCACCTTGGGCTTGACGCTGATAAAACGGCTGGCGACATGGCCGCCATCGAAGACCCAATCGACAGTGTCACCGGCAAAGACATTGGCGACTTTCTCCTCGGCGGGAAGGACGATTAGCGTGGATTGCAGCAGGCCGGCCCGAATCACAGGAGGCGTGTCCGCCTCGGACACGGTGACGGTACGTGGTGCATTCGGCTGGAGAGGATGGGTATCAACCGCGTGGCAAGGCAAAGAGGCCAGCGCAAGTCCGGCGGAGACGACGATGGGGATGAGTGGTTTCATGGCACTGGCCTTTCTTCGGTTGGGTTGGTTACACGGTCTCTCCCTGGGCAAAGCGATCGATGCCCTCGGTGAGTCCATACTTTTCAATCAGCTTCGACCGCCGTACCCGGTCCTTCGGTTTGGTGGAGAAGGTGGCGTAGCTGCGCTTGTCGAGGTTCAACGTGACGACTTTGGTGATGCCGTCGCGCCGCATATACAGCGCCTCGCGATCCTGCAAACTCTCGAACAACGCAATCTGCTGTTCGTTCATCTTGAACAGCTCCGCATACCGCTTCCGATTGAAGGTCGCGTCTTTCAGGAACAGGAACGATGTGCAGGAGTTCACGATGCTGTCGGCGTTGGCACCAAGGTCGTCGGCGGACTGGCCGATCATGGTGACGCCGCCAAGGTTCTTGCGAACGGTCTTGATGGAAGCAAGCGCGCCGTCAAGCAATTGCTTGTTCTTCATCGAAGAGAAGATCTCTTCGATCAAAATGTGCTTGGGAACGCCGAGATTCGCCGGGTTGTAGAGAACGTCGTTGATGCGCCGAAGAAGCCATACCATCAGCGGCTCGATCAGGTCGGCGTACTGCTCGTTGTTGACGCCCTGGAAGTCAAAGCATTGCAGGCGCGAGAGCGAGAGGCTGTCTTCGACGTTGTCGAAGACGGCGTTGTAGATGCCTTTGCCGACCCACTTCGACAGATAGCGGTCGAGTTTCTTGGGCAGAAATAGATTGGACAGGCGGCGGTTCTCGGGGTCGAGCAGGTACATATCCTGCACGGCCTTGTGGATCACATCGTCGTCTTCCGGTTCCAGCTCCGCACCGCCATTGGTGAGCAGGAGTTTGATAAACGAGTAGAGAAACTTGATGTTGCTTTCGGTCTGTTCTAGGGCAAACGGATTCACTCGCGGCCCGTCTTTGCCCACACGATCAACCTTGCCGCCGTACAGCTCCACCACGCTTTCATAGCTGCCGCCGATGTCGAAGATGTAGGTAAAACCGCCGTATTTCTGTTCCAGGGCGACGGTGGCGTTACCCACCACACTTTTTCCTGACCCTGTAGGACCGATGATAAGCATGACCCTCACGCCGTCCACATACACATCCTGAAAGAACGGCGTCCGGGTACGAGTCTCGAAGATATTGAGGTACTCGTTGTCGAGGTCTTCGGAGTGAGGATGACCGATGTGCGGAGCGAACACAGAAGAGAGCCGTGTCGCAACCACGACCGACATCTATATGCAGGAGATTGCGGAGGGGGTACGCGCAACTGTCGACTCCATCCACGACGAGCTCGACGGCACGATGAAGAAGCTGGCCGGCAAGGTAGGCCCGCAGACGGCAACGACAGCATCCGCGCTGGTGAATTAGCGCGGGCGAAAAATGTTGGCGATGAACTCGAAGCGAGACGCTTCAGAAGGGAGATGAGCGATGACTGGCACGTTTGAGCAACGAGGCAAATTGAAATTTGCTACCAAGTTGCTACCAAGCTGTTTTTGGGGTGTCCGCTATGTTGTTGAAATAATTGGTGGACCTGATCGGGATCGAACCGATGACCTCTTCCATGCCATGGAAGCTTCGAAAACCTAAGTTATTGACGACACGGTGTTTAGAACTTGATAAAACCGGCAAAACCGGCCCAGTCGGCGGTCTTTGACACCAATTTGACACCAAATCAGAGGGCAGTGGGCTGGGTCGTGGCGGGCCAGCTCACAAGCATTTTGTGAACTCTTCAAGCTTTATCCAAGATGCCTACAGTTCCGCTCGAATCATACCCCTTCAAGGAGTTGAGCTGGCGTGACACCGAAAGTCCCAGCAAGGGTCTCTAAAATGCGAAGTCCAGCTTCGCGGCGACCATTTTCCAATTCCGATATGTGCGAGCGTCCGATTCCAGACACCTCCGCGAGGTAAGCCTGGCTCCACCCCCTCTCACTTCGCAGATGGCGGAGTCTCCTTCCGAATTTGATACAGATGTCATTTGCCACTATTTAAGCGTGGCGTTAGGATCAAAGAGCGATGTTGTGCATGAACAACATCGAGGGCTGGGGAATCGACAGAGAGACCCGCAGTGTCAGAGAACCTATAGTGTGTAATACACACCGCTATCCAGAGCAACGGCACGCCAAAAGAGGCCTCCCGTGGACGATATAGAACTTCCAGAGTTGGCGGGCAAGGTAATCGCTTCAGCCAAAATTACGCATTACTCAGCACACGAACAAGAGCTCTCCTTGGAGTTCGAAGATGGCACCTCCCTGTCTTTTTGCTGCTCTAGCAGAGTCAAGTCGGAGACATGCCTCTTTCGCGGTGGTGTCGGCGAACCCGAAGTCCTCCGAAATCTCGAGTTGGAATAGAACTCGAATCGCTCTTCGCTATTCCGTTTTGGAATAAGCAGTTTTCGTTTTGCTATTGGACGAGCTCCGCATTACGCCCTTACGTTTGCGCCATACCCGACGAACTCTAGTCGGATGGAGGTGCAAACATGAAGACGCTTCACCGTGCAGTGCGAGTCGAGAGGCCGATACATCGGCCTTCCTTCTCGGGCTTTTTACTGCTCGCCCTTCTCCTGTTTCCACTGGCAGCCCACGCTCAAACCGGGAGTTCGCCTTTTGACACAGGTCTCACATCCATTCAGACGCTCTTCACCGGAACGATAGCCAAGGTAAGCAGCCTGATTGCGATTGTGTTGGGCGGGTATGCGTTTGCCCACGGAGAACCCGGCGCCAAGAAGACTCTCGCCGGAGTTGCGGCTGGCACCGGAATCGCGGTGATGGCCACGAACATACTGACTTGGCTTTGGGGTTCATAGCCCCTTGGTCTCGTCATTCCGCTCACGCTTCATTCAACCGCGAGGGGCTTTATGACAGAACTCACACCAAGACGCCGAAATCGGGTCTACAAGGCTCTGCATAAGCCCCTCACGTATCTCGGGGTCGAGCGCACTGTCTTCTACTTAGTCTGCGTTGGAGCGGTAGGAGCATTCAACCTTCTCAACTCGCTCCTGGCCGGTGCCGCAGTGTTCATCGGAGGCTACATCTTCGGTCGTTGGATCACGACCACCGACCCGGCATTCCTCAAGATCATGGGCAAGTCCGAACGCTTCAAGTTGCGTTACGACGCCGCCAAGCAACAAGCCCCGAACGTGGAGATACGCTGATGCTACGACTCGCCAAAATCATCAAGCCGTGGACTGAGGCCGGTTCGCTCAACGCGAACATCAACCTCTACGGCTTCTGGGATAAAACCACATTCCTCACCAAGAGCGGCGACCTTGGCATGATTCTCAAGGTCTGCGGAGTGGACTTCGAGAGCCTTGACCAAGCCGGGCAGGAGTTCGCGGTCAAGAGGCTGGAAGCGGCCCTCAAGTCTTTCGGACCGGGATTTCATGTCTATCAGTATCTCTTCAAGACCAATCGGCCAGAGATGCCATTTGCCCACTACGGCGACCCGCTGATCGACGCGGCCATCGACCAGCGCCGTGAGTTCTTCGAGTCGAAACTCGACCATCTCTATGAGATCGAGATTTACTACGCGGTGGTGCTTGAAGGAGCAAGGTCGAAGACCGGCATCATGGCCGCGTTGGGACGCCTCCCAAGCGATCCAGAGGGCGCGGTTCGGGAACTCAAAGCGCAGTTCACCAGCAACGTCATGAAGGTGTTGCTCCGCTCTCAGATAGAGCGTGACCTTCTTCGACTCAAGCAGCGTGTGGAGGCCTTTGAGCAGCAGCTCCGGGATCAGGTCGATATCGAGATACTTTCCTCCGACGACCAGTTCCACTTTCTTCGCCGTCTGCTCAACTTCGATGCGTGGCGTATCGCCGGAAGACCCCAGACTTCGCAATACCTCGACTTCCAGGTGGTGAACTCGGACATCGAAGCGGAGCGCGACCACCTCCGTATCGGCGATCACTTCGTACGCTTGCTTACGATGCGGGAGGCCATCACGGAGACACGCCCGCTGGTGCTCGACAAGCTGCTCAAGATAGAGGCGAACTTCTATGCCGTTACCGAATGGACTTCGCTCGCAACAGATGCTGCGAAGAAGGAAGTGGTCAAACGGCGGCGTCACGCCAATATGTCGAAGGCAGGACTCATCTCTTCGATGAAGGATGAGAGCAAGGTCAATCAGCGTGACGTGCTGATTGACGAAGGAAAACAAGCGGACATCGAGGTTCTTGGAGATTGCCTTCGCGCACTCAGTGACGGACAGACGCTAGGCGACCTCTCGCTGACCATCGTGTTGTATGGCAAGGACAAGTCCGTAATCGACCGCGAGATTGCCGACTTCGCTACCGTCTTTACGAACGCAGACGGCTCACTCTTCCCAGAAACCTACAACCAACTCAATGCGCTCTTTGCCGTGGTTCCCGGCAACTACGCGCAGAACCTCCGCAAGATGTACATGCTGCTGAGCAACTACGCCGACCTCTCGTTTTTCTTCACCATCCTGCAAGGCGAGAAGCAAAACCCGCATCTGGGGAGTGAGTACCTGGCCGTCATGGAGACGGACAACGCCACGCCTTACTACCTCAACCTGCATAACGGTGAGGTGGCCCACACGCTCATCCTCGGAATGACCGGCTCAGGTAAGAGTTTCCTATGCAGTTTTCTGCTCACCAATGCTCAGAAATACAAGCCGCTCACCTACATCTTCGACATCGGCGGCTCGTTCCAATCGCTCACCGAAATCTTCGGTGGGAGCTACCTGAACGTCGGCCAGGAGTCGCGCGACTTCCGCATCAACCCCTTCTCACTGGAGCCTAGCAAGGAGAACCTGCAATTTCTCTTCTCTTTCTTTCGCGTCTTGATCGAAGGCACCGGCCAGCGATACCACCTCGACTTCAAAGAGGAGCGGAAGCTATGGGCAGCCATCGAGAATATGTACGTCATCGAGCCCGCGCAGCGGACGCTCTCGACTTTCGCCGAGATCATCGGCGAGTTAAAGGAGCGGCTCCATCGGTGGACAACGGACGGACAGTACGGCTTCCTCTTCGATAACGCGGAAGACACGCTGACGTTTTCGAGCTTCCAGACCTTCAACTTCGGCGGCTGGGGTGACGCGCCGGACGTTCTGGAGCCGCTGCTCTTCTATGTCCTGCATCGGGCTTCGCTTGAGATCGGCAATCCGAAACGGCTCTCTACCTTCAAGCTCTTTCTGCTGGACGAGGCTTGGCTCTTCATTAAGAACGAGACGATTCGTAACTACGTCGTCACCGCTCAGAAGACCTGGCGCAAACACAACGCCGCCATGATGCTCGCCACGCAGTCCATCAAGGAGCTTGAGGAGTCGGGAATGCTCCAGATCGTCTCTGAGAGCTGCCCGACCAAAATCTTCCTTGCCAACCCCGAGATGAACCGGGAGGTATACCGCGAGGCATTCCACCTAAACGATACGGAGCTTGAGATCATCTCCGACCTCACACGCGGACAGATGCTCATCCGCAAAGCGCAGACCTCCAAGAAAGTCCGCCTCAACGTGGATTCGGTTTCGTACTGGATTGCCACGAACAATGCCAAGGACAACCACCTCAAGCGCGACTACTTCGCCCGCTATGGCGTCGCCGAAGGCGTTCGCCGGCTGGCCGAAGATCACCCCTTTCCCCCGAAGCAACACGCCGCGGACAAGAAGCCCGCAGCGTCCACCGCAACCCCCAACCGCAAAGGAGCTGTCGCATGAAGATCCCACTTCTCGCTCTCGTACTCGCATCGGCCTTGTCTTCGACAGCGGCCTTTGCCCAATCCACACCCGCTGCACCCGCCGAGCAAGCCCGAACGGTGCAGTATCACTCGCAGGACATCGTGCCCATCCGCGCCAAGGTCAAGTACACGACCTTGATCGTGGTGCCAGCCACCGAGAAGATCATGGAAGCCGCCACGGGCGACAAGGATTTCTGGATCGTCGATGTGGTGAGGAGC
This sequence comes from Edaphobacter sp., assembly GCA_965277265.1. GTDB lineage: Bacteria > Acidobacteriota > Terriglobia > Terriglobales > Acidobacteriaceae > Edaphobacter. Next base: position 1,235,998 of record CBDICF010000003.1, on the reverse strand, counting down.
TTCTGCTTCGTCCACCCGGCCAAGCCGGGGATCAGCACGAACCTCAATCTGATTACCGACAAGGGCAACATCTACAGCTTCACCTTGCAGGACATCTCCACCCAGGGCGGCGACCCCGACCTCAAGGTGATCGTCCAGCCCGCAGATCAGTCTTCGATCACAGCGTCGGCAGGACCGGCGCAGTACGTTCCCGCCGCGCAGCTAGACCAGGCCAAACAGCAGCTCGCGACGTTGCAGAGCCACGTCACCCAGGCGGTAGACGAGTACAAGAGCGCGTACCCGCTGCAGCTCAAGTTCGACTACACGTTCAAGAACGAAGACCCTTTCGCCGTCCAGTCGATCTACCACGACGACAAGTTCACCTACATCAAGACGACGGCCAGCGAGAAGTTCAGCGTGTACGAGATGAAGGACGGCAAGCCCGACCTCATCAACTATGACCTGCGCGACGGCACCTACATCATCCCGAAGATCGTGGACAAGGGATACATCGAGATCGGCAAGAAGCACATGGACTTCTCACGGAAGGGGTAACGTCATGACGGATCAGACACCGCAGCTCTCGCAGAATGTCTCCGAGCCGAAGGGAGTGATACGCAAGAACATCAAGATGTTCGTCTATCTGGGTGCCATCCTTCTGCTCATTACGGCGAGCCTCTTCAGCTCCAAGAAGAAGACACCGAACGGCACCCCGGCCAAGGGAACGCCTCCGCAGCCGTTTGTGCAGGACAACACCGCCAACAACATCGCCGACCTCCAGAACCAGCTTGCGACTGAAAAGCAGAAGCAACAGCAGGACGCACAGCTTGCGGCGGCGATGGCGGCAAGCCAGACTCCCGCACAGCAACAAGCGGCGGCGATGTACGGCCCGAACGGCCAACCCAACATGCCGCCCCCGCAGGGTCAGCCGCAGAACGGACAACCACAGAACGGCCAACCTCAACTCACGCCCGAGCAGCAGCAACAGCAGCAGCTCGCCAACAAGGAGCGAGAGTTGAGCTTCGATTCTCGCTTCGCCTCCAATCTTGCCTACAGTCACAGCAAGGAAGAAGAGCAACATCAGGCGCAACCACAGAACTCGCCTCAGATGATGCCCGTCTCCGCTGCGAGCCCGTATGCCGCCGCACTAGCTGGCGGCGAAGGTTCGAGCTTTGTACCTAGCCGTGCGGCTGGCGAGCAAGCCTCTCCGGCGACGCCGAAGAAAGCCCCTGAAGTGAACCTGAATGCAGCCGTTGGGCAGCCTTACGTCATCTTCGAGGGCGCAGTGCTCGACACGGTGCTGATGAATCGGCTTGACGGAGATGCCGTCGGCCCGGTCAAGGTGCTCGTCTCCAACCCTTTCTATTCGCACGACCACCAGCACGTCCTCATCCCGGACGGGACGGTCATGTTGGGCGAGGCGAAAAAGATCGGCACGGCGGGCTTCGGTCAGCAACGCCGGATGGCCGTTGTCTTTCATCGCCTCATCATGCCGGACGGCTACTCCGTGGACCTCGACCAATTTCACGGTCTCGACCAGATCGGCGAGGAAGGCCTGAAGGACAAGGTGAACAACCACTACCTGCAAATCTTTGGTACTTCGATTGCGCTTGGGATCATCGCCGGTGCCGGGGAGATCGAGTCCGGTGGCGGCACAATCACCACCTCCGGCTCCCAGGCATTCACCAACGGCGCGGCGGGAAGCGTGTCGCAGACCTCTACCACCATCCTTGACCGGTTTATGCAGATACCACCGACCATCACCATCCGGGAGGGGCATCGGGTCAAGATCTACTTCACCCAGGACATGCTCCTTCCGGCCTACACCAACCACAACATACCCCAGACGTTTTAGGAGAATCTATGCGAACAGCTCGTTACGCCTCACTCGCGCTCGCTCTGGTCACGCTCGCAGGCTGCACCGACAAGAAGTGTCTACCAGGCGATTCGGCTACCACCTGCAAGGCCCTCACCGAGTGCTTTGAACACGGCAACACCGCCAAGGCCTGCCGCCAGATCGAGAAGGATCAGGCGGAGTACGAGAAGAACTTTCAGAAGAACATTGCCCCCGCATACACCGGGGCCGGTTCGGCCCTGAGCTACGACCCGGACAAGGCGACTCAGAAGCCACCGGCCAAACCGCAACCCAAGTAGCAACCACCCAAAGAAGAGGAGACTAGCCATGAAACGACTTGTCTTACTTGCAGCATTCCTATCCGCGACCCTCGCCTCCACTGCGCACGCGCAGTTTGGCGGCGTGGTCTTTGACCCAACACAGTCAGGCCATGCGATCCAGCAGCTCGTGCAGGAAACCGGCATCAGCGCGAATACCTTGCAGGAGATGCAGACCGCGATCAAGGCCTACAACTTTACCCGCCAGATGATGACGGCACCGCAGACGCTCTACCAGCCGTTTATCTCGCCGTACACATGGGAGGCGGCGATCAACACCTCCGCCAACACCTACAACAACACTTCGTCATGGACGAACGCCGCCAATACCGGCAGCGGCGCATCGTTGGCGACGCAAGCCTACGTCCCCCGTACCGGGTCGCAACTACCCGGATACGGGAGTCTGACCACGCAATCGCAGCAGCAGATCGCCGCCCAGGGCGCGACAAGCGACCTGAACGACTCTGTGAATGCAACTACGCTGCAAACTCTCGGAACCATCCGGTCGAACGCACAACAGCGGGCGACGGACATCGCCAACCTGGAGGCCGCAAGTCACTCCATCGACCCAACCCAGCAAACCGAGTTGGCGACTCTCCAGCGGATCAACCAGGCACTCCTGCTGATGCTCCGCACCCAGCAGGAGACGAACTCCATCAGCACCACCCAATCGCTCCAGCAGATGATGGCTGGCAAACAGCAGCAGGACGCTCTCAAGGCGAGCTTCCAGAACGCAACCAGCTACCAGAACAACTTCCAGACATCCGTCGCTCCGGCTTACTCCGGTGCATCGTCCGCAATGCGTTACTAACCTTTTCATCCACTACGCGGGGGTTGCAGTATGGGACTACTGAACTTCATCACTCAAGGGTGCGACTCTCTCTCGGCGACAGCCGCACCCTCCGTTACCGCAATGGGCCTGCGTATGTGCATCGCCCTCGCCACGATCATGCTCGTCTGGTTCGGAGTGCAGGAGGCCCTTGCATCCTCGCAGGGCGGACCCGGATTTAGCATGTCGCGTTTCTTGAGCTTCTTCATGCTTATCACCTTCGCTTACGTCATGGTGAAGTATTACGACTCGTCCATTCCAGGACTGGGATCTTCGATCAAAGGCTACATCAACGGCGGCGCTCAGAACCTCGTTCAACTCATTGGAACGGATAGTACCGACCAGATGATGAATACGCTGTCGCAGGCACAACAGAACGCCGGCCCCGGCATGGTGGCGAGCTTCGAGCAGCCGTATCTAGTGCTGATCTTCGCCATCACGCAGGTATTGCTCGGACTTCTGTCGGCACTCATTGCCGCCATCGTCGGATACGGTGCCATCGCCAGCACCGTTGTCGGACTCCTTGGCCCGGTGTTCATCCCGTTCCTCGTCTTCGACAAACTCGACTTCCTCTTCTGGGGCTGGCTCAAAGCGTTCATCAGTTTCAGTTTCTATAAAGTTGTCGCTGCGGCCTGCCTGAGCGTCCTCAGTCACATCCTTACCGCCTATTACACCAACTTCATCAATGCGACCGACCCGGCGACGATGGTCAAGAACTTCCCACTGCTCTTATTGCTCATCCTCGTCAACGTCTTCGTTCTGCTCAAGATTCCGGCTCTCACCGCTTCCATCTTCTCCGGTTCGAGCAGCGGGCATGACGGCGGCATGGGCATGATTACCACCGCGATTATGGCACTTGGATAAGGAGACTCGTCATGCAGGAATCTATGAAGTCTGAAGTCACTCCCGACATCAGCCGTGCGGCGGAGCGTTACTTGGAACAGTATGGCGACCCGCTGGTGACGAACACCTACCTCAAGATCGCCATGCTCTGCCTCGCGGGACTTTGCGTGATGCTTGGCTTGCTCGTATTCAAGAGCCAGAAGGCACTCGCATCGGCAAAGCCCTTCATCATCCGCATCAGCGATGTTGGACACGCCGAAGCGATCGACTATCGGAACTTCGACTACCGGCCCCAGGAGGCCGAGAACAAGTATTACCTCACCCGCTGGGCGAACCTGTACTTTGGCCGCAATCGCTACACCATCGAGCGCGACCAGACACAGGCACTCTACTTCCTCAATGCGGACGTGCAGCGCGCCGTCATCGAGCAGGAGCAGAAGAACAACACCATCGCTACCTACGTCAAAGACTCCACTCTGCCGTATGTGGACATCGAGGTGAAGAACGTCATCCTCGATGACTTGCGCCAGTCGCCCTACTCGGCACGGATCGAGTTCGACAAGGTGTTCACCAACTCCGGCGACCAAAGCGTCTTGAAGCGGGAGAAGTGGACAGCCACCGTCACCTACGTCTTCAACCCGCAGGTATCGAACGAGAAGACCACGGTTGATCCTCTCGGCTTGACTATCATCCGTTTCCGCGTTGACCAGGCGTTCAGTTAGAGAACAGACTCCCCCATCCCACGAGGCCCTGCGATGTCCCAACTTGCTGCCAATCCGGCTGCTTCACCCCACTTGTGCCCGTGCAGGGTGTTCGCGGCGAACCGAGGCCAGAAGCCATGCAACGACGTTGGCGAATGGTCATCCCTCACGGAAGTTCCCGGTCGCTCGAATGACGCTGCAGTTGGGGCAAACTTCCGCAGCCAAAGAGCAGATGAGAACTCAGTTCCGGCATGTGTCTGCCGTTTTGTATCCCGCCTTTTGCACGGTCACTGCTTCGGGGCCTATCCGGCGCCCTGCGGCAGCTCGCTCTTCTGCTTCGGCTACGCCGCCCTCCGGGTTACGGTTTCCGTCCCGGACCCTCCGTAAATGCAGAGCTTCGGCACTTGGGAGCCGGGCCCACTTCGCTCAATAGTGACCCGAGCAAGTTCGGGAAATTCAACAGACGGAGACACGACCATGTACCAGAACAAAGTAACCCTCATCGGCTTTCTCGGCAACGACGCAGAAGTTCGCACCAACAACGACCGCAGCTTCACAACCCTCTCGCTGGCAACCAAGTCCTTCTACAAGAAGGATGGCAAGTACATCTCGCACACCGAATGGCACCGTTGCATCGTCTTCGGCAAGCTCTCGGAGTTCGCCGGCACCCTCACCAAGGGCGCACATATCCAGGTGGAAGGCGAGTTGCGGAGCCGGGAGTACGACAGCAAGAAGACGGACATCAAGCAGCGCATCTGGGAGATCAAGGTGAAGTCCATCCTCAAGCTCGACCGGGCCGAGCAGGCCGCCGCCGAAGAAGCGGAGTACGAAGAACACGAGGAGATCGCAACCGAGGACGCGGCCGCATAGGCCGCCTTCTCCTACCCAAGCGGGCAGCCCGGTATCTCTGGGCTGCCTACTTCTCTGAGGACGCTATGAGCTTCGAGTTGATACTTCCGTTCCTTCGTCCCATCGAGTCGCTGCTCTTGGACGACAGCGTAAGCGAGATCATGGGCAACCCCGACGGCGTGTGGTGGTACGAGCGACGTGGCAAGCTCTATCCCGCACCCGAGGTCAAATTCGAGACGCGGCAGCTTTTGACCGGGCTTGATGTCATCGCCAACAAACTCGGTCGCAAGCTGGGAGCGGACAAGCCGCTTCTCAATGCACAACTCCCGGACGGGAGCCGTCTTGCCGCCGTCATTCCTCCAGTCGTCCGTCCGCATCCGTCTGTCACGATTCGCAAGTTCGCCAGAACCCGCTACACGCTTCCGTTGCTCATCCAGGCGGGTGCATTAGAAGAGTCGTTGGGGGAGTTTCTGAGCGGTCTGATTGCCTCCGGCAAGACGGTTCTCATCAGCGGCGGAACAGGTAGTGGGAAGACGACATTGCTCAACGCACTCACGGATTTCATCCCTGAGTCCGAACGAATCGTCGTCATTGAAGATACTTCAGAGCTTCGCATCGCCAAGCCGAACCTGCTACCCGCAGAGTGCCAGACGGACGGACACACCGGCCAGGTGAGTTTCAACGACCTCTTAAAGTCCGCTCTACGTTGGCGTCCCGACCGCATCATCCTCGGCGAGGTCCGGGGAGATGAAGCCCGGACTCTACTCGATTCCTTCAATACAGGCCACGCCGGTTCGATGGCGACCATTCACGCCAGTTCCGCCGTGAAAGCACTGCGTCGCTTTGGCGAGCTTGCGATGCGTTCGCATCAACAAGCCAACCGGGATGACATCGCCGCCGAGATCGCGGACTCTGTGCAGTACGTCGTGCAGTTACAGCGGTACGCCAATGGTCGCAAGATCAGCGAGGTTGTTGAAGTTCTTGGCTACGACCGTACAGCCAAAGTCTTCGAGTTCGACACCAAGTTCAATCGGGCTAACACCGCCGACTCTGCCCAGCTTGCACTACCTGCCGAGTGGGCGCAGTTCGACAGGCCCACAGTTTCCGTTGCACCCATTCATCACTAAAGGAGAAACAGCATGGCACTACTCGAAGTCCAAACCGTCAACAAAGTCACCGCCACCATCGCTCTTGACGAGTCGATTGCTCATCGGACCGACCAGTACGCACTCTTCATCAATGCGCCTTCGGACGAGGTTGTCTCGAAGGCCCTGGAGTACGTGTTCTCTAAAGACAAGGACTTCCTTACCTTCGCTCAGACAGCGGATGGGAGGAAGCCGGAACATCCGCTCCGTATTCGCAGGCCGATGGAAGCAGCGGAGAGAGCCAAGCGCGGACGGCGCTCGACTCCCCCAGCAACTACTCCCTCAACTCCAGTGGCTACTCAGGGGACGAAGTAGTGGCCTCCTTCAGCAGTCTCGGCGGGGTGGAAACGGTGCTACGCACCGGAAGCATATTGACACTCCACCCCTCCGAGGGTCGTGCAGCGGTGCTACACGGATTCATGAAGCCGAAGCAGTGGAACCAGACACTTACCAGCGCGATGAATACGCATGGAGACAGCCGTATTCACGCGAATACGCGGTTTGGAGGCTGGAATGTCGTTACTCAAGGATGACGAAATCGCAGAGGCCGCGCAGCGGCGCGAGGTGTTCCGCGAGATCAGCGTCTCGACTCGGTTGACGCGCAAGGAGACTCGGAACCTTGATGACCTTGCAAAGACTCGCGGTGTGCAGCGTGGCGAACTCATCCGCCAGCTCATCCGCAATGAACTGGCGAAAGGCGCTGGCACATCGCTCGCCAGCACTGAGCTGACGGAAATCATGGGCATCCGCCTCATGCTTACAAACCTCTTTCGCCCGCTTGCTACTGGACAAAAGCTCACACCCGAAGCCTTCGACAACATGGTTGCTGAGGTCAAGAAACGCAAACGCAGCGTCGCCGATGACGCGATGCAAGACCTGGAGCGTGCATGATGAACACCACACAATGGGGTCGCAAAGAGACCATCATTTTTCCACCACACTCGCCCATATACAGCTACGGTGCGATCTTCTTCGCCCTGATTCTGACGAGCATCTTCGTCTACCTCCGCTTCAGCTACGGACAGACGCCGTTGCAGCAGTTCTACACGCCGATCTACGCAAAGAGCGGGGCAGGGGGAGCGCTCAACAGGAAAGGCAAGTATCAGCTCCTCTACGTCGGAGATGGAGCGAAGTTGGCCCGCCTCGCAACCGAGGCCGACGTGCAGGAGGGGGTGACCACCACCCCGAATGGTAAGCACATCCCGCTTGCCGTATCGGCCCACGCTACCGCGCAGGGGCCTCGCATTCTTTATCGCGGCCCGGAGCAGACATTCTTCGATGCGCCGCTCCATGCCTACCTTCGCACCGCCGTTTTCGGCGGCGATCAGCTCCGCAGCATCTACACTCCGCCGCTCCTTTTCGGCCTGCTGTCCCTCCTCGCGCAGCTTCCGTTCACCATCCGCAAAGACATCCGCCGACGCAAGGAATTGAAGTACGGACGGCGGCTCAAAGGCCCCGTCCTGCTCACGCCGAAAGAGTTCAATAAGACCGTGAATGGCGATGGCATCGGCTTCGTCACCACCGAAGCCAAAGAGATGATGCGTATCCCGTTGCAGGCCGAGGCGCAGCACATCGAACTCATGGGCGACACCGGGGCCGGCAAGACAACTTTGATTATGCAGGTGCTCCGGCAGATACAGAGTCGGGGGCATTCCGCCATCGTCTATGACCCGGCTTGCGAGTTCATTCAGAGGTTCTACGACCAGAAGCGGGGCGACCTGGTTCTCAATCCTTTGGACGAACGGTGCCCCTACTGGGGACCGTCCGAGGAGCTACGCCGCAAGGCCGAAGCCAAGGCTATCGCTGCGTCGCTCTACCAGCCGACCAGCGACAAAAAGGGTGAGTTCTTTACTGAGACGCCCCAAAAAATCTTCGCTCATCTTCTGACCTACGGTCCGAATCCGCAGCAGCTTGTGGGCTGGCTCTCAAATCCCGCCGAGGTCGACCAACGAGTGCGCGGGACAGAGATGGAGGCCATGATTGCCAAGGGCGCACAGCAGCAGCGGAACGGTGTTCTGGCCTCACTTGGATTGGTGGCGGACAGCCTTCGGATGCTTCCCACCAAGGAACAAGCCAAGAACAAAACGTGGAGTGCGACAGAATGGGCGGTCGAACGCAAAGGTTGGATCTTCATCACGTCGAGTGCCACGGAACGCGAGGCGTTGAGGCCTTTGCACAGCCTTTGGATCGACTTGCTCGTCATGCGGCTCCTCACTGCACCGCAGGAGAACCAGACTCCCGTTTGGTTCGTCTTGGACGAACTCGCCAGCTTGCAGCGGCTGCCGCAACTCCATACGGCCATCACCGAAAACCGGAAATCCAAGAACCCTCTCGTTCTCGGATTCCAGGGCAAGGCTCAGTTGGAAGTCATCTACGGACATCTTGCCGAGGTCATGCTCTCGCAACCCGCGACTAAGATATTCCTGAAAACAACGGAGCCGAAAGCAGCCGAATGGGTGTCCAATGCCATCGGCAAGATCGAGATCGAGCGCATGAAGGAGACGCATTTCGACGGCTCCCGTTCTGGCAAGAACTTCACCATAGACCGTCAGGTTGAACCCTTGGTCATGGACTCAGAAATCTCCGGCTTGGAGAACCGCCATGCCTTCCTGAAGCTGGGCAACAACGTAGCCCGCTTCCACTTCGAGTACATGGACGTGGCACAGACCACACCCGGATTCGTGCCGCGCAAGGTGGAGGATGACGAGCTGCCATTCGATCCGAAGACGCTCGTGCCGAAGGAGTCGGCACTCGTCGCGCCGGGGATTGACCTGGAGGCCGCTACACCCGGCGCAGCGCCAGCTCCAACCCCCTCGATTGCCGCGACGGAGGACGAAGACGACGCGGAGCCTGACGAGCCAACAGAAGAAGAGATCGCGTCCAGTGGAGCAAATCCCGACAGCCCAGACGACGATCAAGAAGAGGAAGTACCGATAGCTGCCGATGAAACAATTCGTGTCTGAGGACGCCCATGCTCACCATCTCCAAACCGCTCAGCTCCGGTCAGGCCCAGACGTATCACGCCAAGGAGTTCACGTCTGCCGAGCAGAACTATTGGAAGCAGGGCGACACGATCCTTGGAGAGTGGCAAGGAAGGATGGCCGAGCAGTACGGCCTTGCCGGAGGCATCGACGCGCAACACTTCGCTCGCCTCAGTGAAGGGCAGAATCCGCTCACCGGCGAGCAGTTGGTTCGGCACCGTAACGGCCAGGAGTACACGACCGCCGACGGAACCACAGTGAAACCCGTCGAGCATCGGGCCGGTTGGGATGCCACGTTCTCAGCTCCAAAGTCTGTGTCGCTGACCGCACTTGTCGGTGGAGACGAGCGGGTGCGTGAGGCCCATCGGCAAGCTGTAACGACGGCCCTTACAGAGTTGGAGCGGTACACGCAGGCCCGGATCGGCGGAAATCACGCCCCCGAAACAACCGGGAAGTTTGTTGCCGCCAAGTTCGAGCATGACACCGCCCGTCCGGTCGATGGCTATGCCGCGCCGCAGCTCCATACTCACGCCGTCATCTTCAATATGACGGAACGCGCGGACGGTTCCACTCGCGCCGTCCAGCCACAAAGCTACTTCGATAGCCAGCAGTTTGCGACCGCCGTTTACCAATCCGAGTTGATGTACCGCCTCTCTCAGTTCGGCTACGAGATCACGCCGGGACGAAGCGGCGCACCCGAGATCAAGGGCTACACGCAGGAGTATCTCGACGCCTCCAGCCCCCGCAGCCAGCAGATTCGGGAGTACCTCGAAAAGAGTGGTTTTGCTGGGCCGGAGGCCGCACAGATCGCAGCCCACACCACCCGCGACAAGAAGGAAATTCATACTCCGTCCGAGGTGCTGGCAGCCCACCGACAGGTAGCAGCCGAGTTTGGCAATCAGGCAGATCGAGTCGTCCAGGAGGCGAGAGACCGTGCAAACAGCATGGAACGGAAGCCGCTTACAACGGCACCGGAACAGGTCCAAGAAGCGGTAAGTTTCGCCAAGAGTCGCAACTTCGAGCGCGAAGCCGTCACCGATGAACGAGACATCATGCGCGATGCCCTCCGGCGTGGCATGGGCGACCTGACATACAGCCAGGTACGCGGCCACTTCGAGCAGCGAGTGACCTCCGGTGAGTTCCAGATCGCACCCGGCCAGAAGCATGAAACGGGCCGCCAGTTCACGACCCGCGAGGCGATTGCCGAGGAGCTTTCCACCATCAAGCAGATGCAACAGGGACGACAGACCACCGAACCGATCATGCGTCAGGACGCCGCCGCCGCCCACTCCCGCTCCCGAGAATTCCTGAATCCAGCCCAGCAACGAGCCATCGAGGAGGTGCTTACCTCGCAAGACCGAATACACGGGCTGCAGGGCTTAGCAGGTTCAGGCAAGACCTCGGCTCTTTCCAGTATTCGCGAGGGTGCGGAGCAAAACGGCTACGCCGTGGAAGGCTTTGCACCCACCAGCCGCGCTGCCGGCCAGCTCCGCGATGCAGGGATTCCAGCCGACACCTTGCAAGGTTTCCTTGCGCGTGGAGGCGTCGAGAGAAACGCGGGAGATCCGAACGCGCGGCACCTTTACATGCTCGACGAATCCAGTCTCGCTAGCACCCGGCAGATGCAATCGTTTCTCGAAAAGATTGGCCCGCAAGACCGGGTGCTGCTTATCGGCGACACGCGGCAGCACCAGGGCGTAGACGCCGGAAAGCCCTTCGAGCAGATGCAGGAAGCTGGGATGCGTACCTCCCAGCTTGACCAGATCGTTCGTCAGAAAGACCCGGAACTTCTCCGCGCCGTCGAGCACCTTTCGCGCAACGAAACCGCGACAGGAGTGCAGCTTCTCCAGCAGCAGGGGCGCATCACAGAGATCCCCGACCGGCAGCAGCGGATCGAGGCTATTGCGAAAGACTATGTGGCGCGGCCTGAGAATACGCTCATTGTCTCGCCCGACAATGCCAGCCGCCGCGACATCAACGATGCCGTCCGCGCGGAGTTGCAGAACAGCGGTGCTTTGTCGAAAGAAAACCACCCGATGACCGTTCTCACGCAGCGATCGGAACTGACCAGTGCCGACCGGAATTGGGCCGCCCTGTACCAGCCAGCCGACGTTCTGTACTACACGCGAGGCAGCAAGGAACTCGGAATCGACCGTGGCACCTACGCCACCGTCGTTTCCACGAGCCCCAAGGATAACGAGCTCACGGTCGAGCGGCAGGACGGCCAGCACGTCACCTATAACCCCGAAAGGCTACACGGCATCGCAGCCTACCACGAAATCGTCCGCGATTTCTCGGAGGGAGACCGGATTCAGTTCACGGTGAGCAAGCCGGATATGGATGTGAAGAACCGGGATTTGGGAACCATCGAGCGGATCGACGGCCCAGCTATGACCGTTCGCATGGATGGCGAGAAGGACCGAACTCTGACGTTCGATACATCGCAAATGCGGCACTTTGACCATGGCTACGCAGTCACGTCGCACAGCTCCCAGGGACTCACCACAGATCGTGTCCTCGTCAACATGGACACCACAGCGCACCCAGAACTCATCAACACCCGATTCGCCTATGTGTCTGTCTCCCGCGCATCCCAGGACGCGCGAATCTACACCAACGACGTTTCAACCCTTGCCGAACGCCTCAGCACCGACATCAGCAAAGCCTCCGCCATCGAGGTCTCCAGACCCAACGGCGACACACAAACCCAACAATCGCAACCCAAGGAGCAGACCATGACAAACACGAGAGAGCAGACCCAGGAAGAGCAGCGGCGGCAGTTCCAGCATGAAGCTCAGACCCCATCGAACGAGAAAGTTCAAACCCAAAGCGATATTGACCGCCGCCACTACGAACCCATACAAACTGCGTTGCCAAACGAAGCAACTGCCTACGATTGGAGGCGGGAGACCGGCGACATTCAAAGCTACCAGCACCAGCAGACGGGAGCATGGCTACACATCAACTCGCATGGCCAGTTCTATAGTCGCGAGGCTCAACCTATATCGACAGCGGAGGCGCTCGCACGAGCTGATATGGCGGCGGCTGCTCCAACCCACGAACACTCCGTGTCGAAAGCGCCCGAAAAAAACACGAGTTCGATGGAAATAGGCTTGTGATCAGGTGGGATTGCCTAAAGTTGCGATGTTCGATCTGGTCTAGCTCAAGAACCCCTGAAGACTGCTTTCAACTTGATCCCAATCAACCTCCGGCGTCAGATGACACCAAGAAAATCGAAGTGAAGAATCAATCTGATCTCGGGTGAGCCCCATTGCAGTAAGAACATGGCTTGGCTCATATTTTGAAGAGGTGCAAGCAGACCCGTTAGATATTGCGATGCACCCTTTCAGTGCCACCATCGCGGCCTCAGAGTCGATCCCCTCAACGCTTAGATTGGCAACATGCGGCATGACTCGATCTTGGTCTCCATTGAAACGAACCGGCAGGTCCTTCAATCCGCTAATTAGCCGGTTACGAAAGAGCAAGTTTGACTCATTTCGCTGCTGACCACGCTCTAGGCAAAACTTTGCCGCCATTCCCAGACCGACAATCAGATGAACAGGCTGTGTCCCAGGGCGCATTCCTCCCTCCTGCCCTCCGCCGTAAAACAAGGGCTTCAGCGGAACAGTTCTCCTGCTGTCCTTCCGGACGATAAGAGCACCCACGCCTTGGGGGCCATAGATTTTGTGTCCACTGACCGAGAGCATATCTATTCGCCGATGACGCGGACCCGCAAATTCTTTCCCGAACCCTTGTGCTGCATCCACATGCAGATAGGCAGGATGCTCCATGAGCGCTTGCGAAAGACCAGACAGATCCTGGATGACGCCTGTCTCGTTGTTGACGTGCATAAGCGAGACCAAACCGGTATTCGGTCTCATCGCCCGTTTGATGTCTTCGGGATCGATTACACCACTAATTCCACAATCCACAGCGGTGACATCGAACCCAGCGTGATCGCGCAACCATCGAATTGGGGCCAGAACCGCATCGTGTTCAATCGAAGAGGTCACGATATGTTTCTTGCCACTGGATTCCGCCCAATGAGCCAGGCCTAGTATCGCAATGTTATTGCTCTCCGTTGCGCCGCTCGTAAAAATGACGTTTTCAGGTTCCGCGTCTACGACAGCAGAGATTTCCGCACGAGCGGCTGAAATCATCCGCTTCGCTCGTACGCCAAACTCATGTGTTCTGCTGCTGGCGTTGCCAAACTCTTCTTTCAGCCAAGCCGAGACGGACTCGGCAATCTCCGGCTCTATCGGCGTGCTCGCATTGCAATCTAGGTAAACCATTGATTTGCCTACCCCTGTGTATGTTTCCATTCACAAACTGTTTGTGTAAACTATAACAAACAGGAGAAGGCCCTTGGACGCATCGTTCGAGTACCGCTTCCCGGCGATTCGAGGAATCCAGTCAAAGCGGGAGTACTACATCTCGATGTGCCCTCTAAGGCTCATTCCGAAGCTCTTCGTTTTTGATGAAGAAGAGCTCAAGCCAGAATTGCGTGCTCAAAGAGTGCTTAACAAGTCTCGTGTGCCTGGAATCGCGGATTACATCGTCAAGAATCGGGACGGTTATGTCTTCTCCGCAATCACAGCCTCCATAGACGGAGGACTTCAATTTGAGCCACTCAGCGACAAAGACACGGCCAACCGGCTAGGACTGCTTCGCGTCGAGATGAATGCGAGGTTCATCATCAACGACGGCCAACATCGAAGGGCAGCCATTGAATCGGCTCTTCGAGAAGATCCAACGCTCGGCGATGAAACGATTGCAGTCGTCTTCTTCCATGATCGCGGTTTGGATAGAAGTCAGCAGATGTTTGCGGACTTGAACATGCACGCAGCCCGTCCGTCCCGGTCGTTAGGAATTCTTTATGACCAGCGTGATGACCTTGCCTCGATTACCCGCGAGGCGATAGCGCTCACGAAGATTTTTCGCAACGTTGTCGAGTTTGAAAGATCGACCCTAGCTGAAAGATCGAGAAAGCTGTTCACATTGAGCGCCATCTATAGCGCCAATCGTGCCTTCATGGAAGGAAGTGCTTATGAAGATCGAACGAAGGCTATTGAACTGCTAGTGAGGTACTGGGATGCCGTTGGAACCTATATGCCTGATTGGCAATTGGTTCAACAGGGAAAGCAGTCTTCCGGAGAGGTGCGGAGAGACTTCATTCATTCTCACGCAGTGGTCTTGCACGCTCTCGGGCTAGTTGGGAAGGCTTTGATCGCGAAGTATCCGAAGCGATGGGAAGCAAGGCTAAAGCCGTTGGAAACGATTGACTGGTCGCGTTCAAATAAAGCCGACTGGGAAGGACGAGCGATGTTTGGTGGGGCGATCTCAAAGACGACTGCGAGTGTTACGTTGACGGCGAATTTTATCAAGGAGCGACTCAAGCTCCCCACCGTCGATTTTGAACGGATCTCGGCAACGCCGGCTGGAGGCAAATAGTGAATCTAGACGTTAAGACTCCTAAACCGTCGGTCTTCAAAGCTGCTGGCTTCAAGACGACGGTACGTACCGCGATCGCTGAAATCCAAGAACTTTATCGAGCCGATAGCATACCCTGGGTTGTCGGATACAGTGGGGGCAAAGACTCTACTGCGACCTTACAGCTAATTTGGCGCGCCATCTCTGAGCTCCCGGGGTCTTCTCGTCAAAAGCCCATCTATGTGATTAGTACAGATACTCTTGTTGAGAACCCAATCGTATCGAGCTGGGTAGCTGCGTCATTGAAGACGATGGGCGAAGCCGCCGCCAAACAGGCTTTGCCATTCTCTCCGCACAGATTGTTGCCCGAACTGAAGGATAGATTTTGGGTAAATATGATCGGCAAGGGATACCCCGCTCCACGCCCGAAGTTCCGGTGGTGCACCGAGCGTCTCAAGATAAACCCATCGAACAATTTCATACGAGATGTTGTTCAACAACATGGCGAAGTTATTCTTGCTCTCGGGACGAGAAAGGCGGAAAGTTCCGCTAGGGCCTCAAGCATAGAAAAATACTCGGTCGGAGCTCGCGAGAAACTCCAGCGTCACGGGCAACTGGATCGAAGCTGGGTTTACGCTCCGATCGCAGACTGGTCGAACGACGATGTCTGGCAATTTCTGATGCAGTCGCCAAATCCGTGGGGCGTTGACAATAAACACTTGTTGGGGATGTACCAAGGGGCCACAGCCGACGGCGAGTGCCCCCTGGTCGTCGACACAAGTACGCCAAGCTGTGGAGACAGCCGTTTCGGATGCTACGTTTGTACGATGGTTACCGAAGACAAATCAATGAAATCGATGATCGCAAATGACTCCGAAAAGAACTGGATG
This sequence comes from Edaphobacter sp., assembly GCA_965277265.1. Taxonomy (GTDB): domain Bacteria; phylum Acidobacteriota; class Terriglobia; order Terriglobales; family Acidobacteriaceae; genus Edaphobacter. Next base: position 1,220,179 of record CBDICF010000003.1, on the reverse strand, counting down.
CAACCACTTCTCCAGTTTCGCAACACCTTTTTAGGAAATTTAGCGGATCGTCCAGTCCGAGAATTTCGAAGAATGAACGGCAGCCTCTTCGTTCATGCTGGGAGGCTGGTGCATGGCCCCTACACGCAAGCCTATCGCGCAAAGCTGCTCGAAGAATTGCTTCTGACAGAAAAAGCAGCGAACTTGCAGCTCCCGGAGGAAATGCCGCCTCTTGAACTGATCACCGAAGCGGAGCTCGCCGAGATTAGGAGAATTTGGGTCGAGGAGAAGTATGAGATTGAGGATCTTCTGCCTGCGATTGTCTCGAAGACTAGGAACATCAAGATCGAAAATACGCAAGGCAGGTTTTACGGAATCATGTCTTCGGCTGAGCTCGAAATACTCGCAACAGAGTCTACAAGAGTAGAGGGTGACTCGACCCTTCACTATGAACTCATCCGAAATTTGATCGCGACGCAAAGTCTTGCTGCTACCGGCAAAGGAAGAGCCAGAGTGCTGGATGATTTGGATCGTGTTGTTGATCGGCACGCTTTCTCTGACTCTTCGGAAGCCCTTGAGATCGCTCTAAGCCGCTTGAAAAGCGGAAGTTTCGTAGATAGCGACCCAGACGAAGAGGAAGTGATCTCTAGTCCTCTAGTACAAATTTCGACGCAGATGGATGCAAATGACCTTCCGTGAACTGGCATTGGAAAATGTGGGACCTTTCATCGGAAAGCACCTGCTTGACCTGCAACCCGAAGACAATCGATCGATCGTTTTGATTGGGGCACTCAACGGAAGCGGGAAGACAACGTTACTGCAGCTGTTTCAGATTGCGCTCTATGGCGGAGACTCACCGCACATCCGTTCTAAGAGCGAGTATCAGGCACTTCTTCTTGGCCTGATAAACCGAAGTGCGCCAAATAAAGCGGCTTGGGTAGAACTCACAGTTGATCTCCGAGAAGAGCTTGGCTTGGACTCAGTTGTCATACGTAGAACATGGAGACGGACCGAGCACAATGAGATTCACGAAGACTTAGCAATTTCGGTAGCATCCAACTTTGATCAATATTTAACCGAGAATTGGTCATCCATGATCATGTCAATCTTGCCGCCGAGACTGGCAGATTTGTTCTTCTTCGATGGAGAAAAGATTGAGACCCTCACCGAGAGCCAAACTGCCGCCGATATTGTGAAGCGCGGATTATATGTCCTCTTAGGTTTGGACAAGGTCGATGAGTTGCGAAGGAACCTTAAGACCCTTAAGCGCAGACGAGCAGCAATGCTCGTCGAGGACGACAATATCGGAGATATTGCTAAGTTTGAAGAGCAGGCGGTGGCCATCGAAGCTGCAAAACAGCCGATTGCCCAGGAGCGCGCAAGCCTACAGAACAAACTAGATCGCACTCTAATCGCACTCATGAGTGCCCAAGATCGATTTCGAACAAACGGCGGTGCTGCATTTGCTTCATTGGAGCGTTGGAAAGTGCGCGAGCTCGAAGCCATCGGCGAGCTCACGCGATCAACTGATAGCCTCAGAAGTATTGCTGGCAGCGAGCTACCCCTTGTTCTTGTTGGCGACCTTCTTGATGAAGGTCGAGTGATAGCGTCGGAAGAGGAGTACGCCGAGCACGCTGGCCTCATAGCCAGAGCTCTGAGAAAACGGGACCGGGAGTTCGTCACACTTCTTGCTGAACTCGGAATCCAAAAATCGTTGGCAAAACGTATCACCACGGAACTGGAGAATACGCGCCCAAAAGCGTCGCGAGGACCGCGGCTTTGTACTCTTGGCGTAAATAGCGACCGTTTATCCAGGTACGATGCCGCGCAACGTTCGCTTGTTAAAAGCGAAGCTGAAGAGGGCCTAAGGGCACACGAAGGAATAAGCCGAAGAGTCGCACAAGCACGCGAGGCATTGGACCAAGTGCCCGCAGATATTCAAATGGCGGAGCTTTCCTCAAATCTTGTGTTACTCCAGAACGAGCACGACCTTTTGGTCGCTCAAATGGCAGCAATAGACCAGACAATGAACGAACTAGTAGGGAGAAGTGTCTCAGTGGCATCTCAACTTGATGCTGCTGTTAGCTCCGCTCTCTCACGTAAAACGGTCAACGCGGATCATAGGAGAATCATTAATCATATTGAGCGCTCGGACGAGACCTTGATTAGGTATCAACAGGCCGTTGTTCGCCACTATTCAGCCAACATCGCAACCAGGATCATCGAAATCTTCCGTGGGCTAACACGAAAGAAAGATCTTATTAGTGACCTAACCATTGATCCTAAAACGTTCATCCTCCATCTGCGCCATTCGACCGGCTCTTCGATGTCTGCTGCGGAATTATCTGCTGGCGAACGTCAAATCCTGGCTTTTGCGACGTTAAGCGGCTTGGCGAAAACAGCGGCAAAGCGCATCCCCACCCTGATAGATAGCCCTTTGGGAAGGTTGGATAGTCAGCACAGGGCCAAGATTGCGCAGAACTATTTCCCGCAGGCTAGCCATCAAACTATTATCTTTTCTACTGATGAAGAGATCGATTTCAGGATGTGGAAGCTGCTAAAGCCGTACATTGCTCACAATTACCTGATTACTTTCGAGGGAGGATCGTATGGCTCACAAATCACGACCGGCTATTTTACAGAGTAATGATCCTTTTCCTATTGAAGTAATCAGAGTAAACGAGAAAGCTAAGACACAGTTGATAGCGCTGAAACGAAACACGGGTATCGACAGTTGGAATGTCTTATGCAGGTGGGCATTATGTGTGTCTTTAGCTGAACCGACTCGCCCTACGGTCCAAGGTGCAGAGGTGGCCAGCTCAGTCGAAATGAGTTGGAGAACATTCGCCGGCCCTGAAGAAGAAGCTTATAGAGCTCTTCTTGCGGCTCGCATGGCTCGTGACTTTGGTTCATACACAGCTGCGCAGCTTAACGCCCAGTTCAAGTTGCACCTCCACCGAGGAATCTCTTACCTGGCGGCAAGAAAGGTCAGAAGTGTTGTGGATCTGGTTCGTCTCGTGGCACCCTTGAAAACGAGCACTGAAGGGTAGTGCCCGTCAATCTATGAGGGCGGTGGGCTCTTATCCCCGGTGTCAGCCCCCGCCGACCAAAGCTGAAATTCTTTGATGACGTGCGTACGAATCTGCATCGCAACATCGGATAGATCAAAAGCCCAGGCAAAGCGGACAGGAGGCGATGGTGCTTGCGAGAGAATGTTGTACTCTTTCCCCAAGAGCCAACTGTCTAAAGAAAACTGTCTGTGAAGTTCTTCCTCAATGGCTCGCCTCGCGAGCCTGCGTTTTAGTATATCGACTGAGTCAATGGCAGTGCATCGAACACCGATGAATAGAATGTCTGTCGTCCCCGGCAAACTAAGGCCGGCGTTTACGGTCTTTCCTCTAAGAGTTCCTCCGCTGCTTAAATGCTGCCCCCATCGTTTTGGAGGCAGCTCACCGGTTTCGCCGATATAAAGGTGGCTCTCATAGACGATCACATATAGGTACGAGGCGTTGGCTCTCCCCCACACTTTTCCAGCGGCTTCAATCATTGCGGTTCAAGAGGTTAGTGTTCTCAGTCGTCCAATCGTTCAACCAAGCGCCAATATTCTTATGGAACTTATTGAAGACTTTATCCAACACCTCGGGACTGACCTCGTCCAAGTTATCTCGAACGTTGCTCTCTCCTACCGCCGAAGCAAATATTAGCGCTTCGGTGCAAACGCGTTCGATGCTGCCTTCGGACATCCGATTGAGTACCTCTTGATAGAATGGGTGCATGTTGTTGATGCATACGAAAACGCCCTCCGTCGCATCGAAATGCGGCGTCCAAACGTGCCCATACGGGACTTTGGCCGTGTAAACAACCTTTCTGAACTCATCAGTATGCTTTGGCGCTAATGGCGAAGGCTCACCACGTTCGGCCTCCTCTGCCATTACTTCTTCAACCGCTTTGATGCCTTCTTCTGCTCGCTTCTTACGACGCTTTTGCGTCTCCTCAGATGCCGCGCCGCCAATGATCTCTTCTGGATCATCCTCTGTGACATTTCTGACAGTCTGGGTGAAAACGGCGCCCTCATCTTCCGTTGGGCTATGAATCTTCTTCTTGCAGTCGTCCCTCACGGATCTAGATGTGGCTAACGCCTTCCCGATGATTACTTTGAGCTTGGCGATACTCTCATCATCGATTTCAAGGCGCTGTTTGCTCACATCTACGTGAAGTACATCGTCATGTTCGGTTTTCAGGTCCATTCGGATTCTTAGATTCCGATCGTCCTTTCCAATCATGCCGCCAAGATCGTCGCCCCAACGGATCAGTCTTCCATTTCGATAGATGAAGAATCCTTTATTTTCAGCTGTGATCTCGTAATTTGTGATCATCATCTTGTCTTCTTTAGAGAGTGGAGACATGTTGCTGGCCATCGAGTCTGTAGGAAAGACGACTGCCTTAACCTCTATCGGAGGCAACTCATCGCCTTGAACGCTCATAAGTTTCCACGGTGCCTTCAGAACGAGATAGGGACTGACGTAATCGTAATTTTCAGGGTTGAAATGCTCTTTGAACTGAGAGGTTCCTTCGAACAGCATGTCCCGAGCACCCACCTCCTCAAATGGCTGGTTCTTCCCATCAGGACAGCTGCGAATCGCGATCTTGAGAGGCTTCTCCGCCCGCGTGAGGAACGAGTAGTACACCACGCCAATCTGCTTCCTCAGCTTTTCGGCCGTCGACCAGGGTGAAGGATGGTTTACGCTCTCGGACCCTTCGATCTCCACGACAGTACCGTGGTCCTCCATGAGGATTGTGTCCAATGCGTCTTTCTGAGTGCTCGACAGCTCCTCAGGGGTTATTACAAACTCTCCGAGTTTCTCTATAACGTCACGATCAAACGTATATCGTTTCGTAAAGACACCGTTCTGTTTTGACACGATGCTAATCCGTGAGCCTAGCGAAAGGCCGGCCGATTTCAGCCCAAGTCCATACTTTGATAGGCTTTGCGGTCCATATGCGCTCTCGCCCCCGAGGTCAAATGACGACTGGACGCCCGAATTACTCATGCCCTTACCGTTATCAACAATTTGATACAAACGAACGGCATTACGTGAACGTAGAGTCTTTCCTGGTGCCAAGTGCAGGCTGATTTTGACAGAGGTGGCCTCGGCTGTTACCGAGTTGTCGACGAGATCCAGAATCGCAGTGTGGGGTTCGTACCCTATACGGGCGATCGCCTCGCACATGCGGGCGGCGTTGAATCCAACTTTTATTGGTGCTTCGGGCATTTTGACTCCAAACGGTGCGGTTGCAAGTGTCATCAAGTGTATACAGGTTTAGAGGAGCCGTTTTCGACCCGTATCAGGCACGTTTCCAGATTCCTAGAGCCGTTCTAATTCTCGTCTAACGTCGGTGAAGTGTCGAGAGATCAGGAAGGAGATCAGACTCTGCTGAACGTCTGAATCTTGAAGTAACGCCCAATCCGGATCAGCAAATCGCGCCGACGCGACCATTTGATTTAGCTTTGACGCGGTCTTGACTTGCAGTTTTTCCGCCTGGGCGACTCGGAGAGACTCCGATTGGCCTTCGTTTGGCACAAGCTCCCATATTCGGGGTTTGCCGCTTCCCAAGTACCAAAACGCCTGTGTTGCCATCCCGCCGATCGCCGAAGATGGAGGACCATAAAGTGACGAATACAGCTTCTCGAAGTCCTTACAGCAGAGATCGAAACGAAGCGTGTTTTCGCTGAAATGCGGTGCATTCTGCTGGATGCGCCACAGCACTGTCAGCAGAAGAATTGGTTTGTATGGTGATTGTGCGGCCGGGTAGTCGCCTTTGGACGTTTTCGGCGCACGTTCCAAAGCACTGATTTTCTTTAGCAACGCCAACAGATCCATTTGGTCACCATATTTATACGTTTGAAAATCCTGACAGAAATCACTTTGAGCTGCTAACTCGATTCGGCAGTCTGACGTCTGCGGCTGGAATCCCTGCAGCTCGCGACATTCGATTTCGAAGGGCGTTGGAATCCCCCCCCGCACGCAACATATAGAGGAGAATGTCTCTCAACAAGACCCGTCCATTCGCCACAATTTTCTTGTTGCGCCATATCGTCGCGTTGTACGGACTAACATTCAGATTCACTGGGAGAGCTGAGAGTGCAGACACCGCATCTTCCAATGACGTGCCGTTTGCGAGCAAGACGGAAGTCACTTCGGCAAACACTCGCAGGCCGATCGGACGGAAGAGGATATGTCCTCCCTGCGAAGTTCGATTCGCTTTCACAACCTCCCCAGCTTTTTCGGGTGTTGCCTTATAAAAATCACCCAGCTCCGGAAAGGCTTTCGACAGCCTTTCAAAGAACTCTTGCGCAGTCTTGACGTATACCGCAAGGTCCTCATCGGAGGGACGAAAAAACCTTAGCGCTTGTTTAGTTTTAGGAGTCGGAAACTTTGTAAAAAGTGCATACAGAATGTCATAGAGATTCCCGATTGTCGTGAGCTCGGTGTCGTTTGGCGATACGTTGTCAGCCTGAGCAAACTTGATTCTTTTGTCAGAGAACGCAGGCACGAAGTCGAAAAGGTGCCTCGCGACGAGCGCCATTGTGTCATTCTCGTCGAGAGCAATAATCTCGCCTTTTCCAACTGGTCGCGCTGTTTTGTTTAGCGTTGTGAAGAGCTGCCGCGTTCGCTTGAGGCCGGTCTTACTATTGCTGTGCGCCACCAGCAATAATGAAACATCGCCGAGCTCAAGTTTCGGATTGCGCTTTAGGGCATTTCTGATGCCAGCGAGTCGATGCTGTCCATCTAAGGCGAAAATCTTCTCTGTTCCGGTGAAACTCAAGAAGCCGACGCTATCTTCGGCGTCCTCTGACACTGCGGCGAGGTCGATATCGTCAACTTGTGGCTTAAAGTTGGCGAAGCCATGCCAAACCGGCTCTCCGTTATACACAGCTGCAACCATTGAATTGAAGAACCGCTGGTCTTCACGGAGAAGATAGTCGCCTATCTCGTGCGCTCGCCCTTTATTCAGAACTCTTTGAATAAGGGTAGATAGTGCTTTGCTGGGGTGGATTTCGTCCGCGTAGTTGATGCGCGTAGCGACGTCATTGGCCGGCATGAGGCATGAATAATAAATCCAGTCGCCAAAGACTCCCCGTAGGCTTGGGTAGTATTGCCTGATTTCTTTCTTAGAAGTTTTCATGTCATTTGCCAAGCTTTCTTTTGAGCCTTGATTTCAAGAGTGAAGTCATTCACAGAGTATGGAGGCATCAGTGCGTCATTTAAATTCTTCTCCACGTCTTCGAGGTCGTTCGTCTTTGGGTCCAGAGGAGCGAAATGAAAATGGAGGTGTCCTGACCATTTGTTGAGGAACTCCCAAACATGCCGACGCTTTCCAGTTTTCTTCTCTTTTAGATATTCACCGGCCCGAATACGGAGTGTTCGGGCATCGTGCTTCGCACCCGTCTGACCGATGTATAAGACAAACCCATGGGGAGGCAGACCAAGCCTATTTGCAACCACGGAAAACGCATACATCCCTGGCTGGGCAACTACAGTCTTGATCTGCTGAGCATTAAAGTTCACTGTCGCCCAATTCAAAGGAGGTAGCGGGACCCCTCCTTTGAAGCGACGTGGGGACAAAATGAACCGTTGCTCATGTCTACTGAGATGAGACATCTCTTTGTCATGCTTCGCAAAATCGGGTGGAGCAGCTTTCGGCATGAATGAAACTCCGGCGATTGAAGTGCGCTCCTGAAGGCGTTCCTAGGTCGCGTCCAGCATAAACGATTAGTCCTTCTCTGCGACCGAGGATAGACGACCAAGAAGGGCTTCGAGGTCTTTGACCACTTCGTGCCAACTTTCGTGGACCATGGTTGTCACCCTGCTATCAGCATCCCCATGATGATCGATTTCAAACCATCGCCTGTTGCGCGAATTGATCCGCGCCCTATAGCCTTCGCCTTTGCCCCATTCAGAGTCGCACGCCGCCCAGAACGTGGTGTCTTTACTGAGCTCGTCAGCATACACACTTTGGCCCACCAGCTGAGCCTTCTTGATGATTTCGTCGAAACCATCTTCCATCAGTCTCATTGCTTGACGCACGAGATCGTGCGCTTCGGCGAGGTCATCATCATCAATGAGATTTTTGGCAATCGCGCTAAAACTTAGCAGTCTTGGTTCAACCAAACTAGTTGCGATACGCCGCGCCCCATGACTCAGTTCGTGTGCGAAGTTAAGGTTGTACCAAGCTCCGTCGCGCACTACAGAAGCAAATACGGTCCGGGGATGCGCAGTCGCTATTTCTGAGATCAAACTGTCGTGAAGCCTGCCAGTTGCAGCTCCTGACTTCGATTCGCTGTGCTCCACCCACACGCCCAGCTGATGTGACGCGGCCTCCATTACCTCTTTCGATTGTTCCTGTTCGTAATTCAAGAGCAGATTGTTCGCGCCATTGATAATGTCGCTTAGGGTCTTTCGATGCGAAGCCCTGACAGCCTCGAAACGTTCTAGCAGAAATGCGCGAAGGAGTTCTGGAGCATCTTCCGCAGAGTTGAAGAACATCACCGGTATCGAGGGTAGCCCGAGCGGATGCAATTTGAGCTGAACTTCTTCTCCCTTGAGTTCGTAACCTTCGTTATCGTCTTGCACCCGAATCCCATGCTCCTTTACCGCAAGAGCATCACCTGGCCTCGGTAACGCAAGAATTGCAACATTGCTCGCGATGGTCCTCACGCCACCCTCTTTTGCTCTGGTTAGCAGGTGCCTCACGGAGGTAGACGGGGCCTCATTGAAGGTCGTACAGAGAACAGTCACGGTGTGAGGGTCGTCAAAATGTTGCTCCAGATCAGCCCTTCCTGCGATATCGTCAATTCCTTGTGTGTCGATTAGCGTGAGAGATAACGTCTCGCTGCTCAGGATGCTCGTCGGTACGATGAGCTCTATGCGTTTGGGAAGCGTGAACTCCGGATGACGACCGTTATTGACTTTCTCGAATGTGTCCTGAAGCCATTCAAGTGGTGACCTTGTACCACCCTTCTCGTCAAGCCAAATATCCCGCCGATCCCGTTTGTGAAGTTCCATACGTGCCAAGATTTCAACTATCAATCCCTTCAATTCCGGGATCGACTTCGCGAGTTCACGTGCGTTGTCTATCGCCGGAATCACGGTTCCATCCGGCTTCTTCTCGGCACGCTTTCTGCGCAGGTTAGCCATATTCCTAATAGCTCTTTCCACCTCTCTAGAGACGCCGGGAGAACTGCCGTCGATTTCCGAAGCGTCAGAGGGGACGGTGGATTGAACTGCGCTAATTAGAAAGCTCGCAAAATCGGTCACGTAGCGCCTTACTTCGGATTCAGTGCAAGGTTCGATGATGAGACCGTGCCCGGGACCCTTTCTTACGTGGACCTCGCAAATAGTGATTCCACCTGCCCCGGTCTCAAGGACCGCATGGGGCATGCCCTTGGTCGATGGAATCTCTAGGCCTTCAACGCGACAAATAGCCGTGGACTTGCCGACCGCAATAGTACCGATGAAGGCTGCGCGATAACGCTTGTCCATAACGGTGAGTGCGGAATTCAAAAGCTCTTGCTCGTAGCGTATAAGGCGACGCTCAAAGAACTGCTTCACGTCCGGGCGCTCCGCTAGCTCATGTATTTGCAACGCAACACACTCGGCTTGCCAGAGCAGGTCAAGATCGGGTTCTGCCAAATCGGGTTCCGGCAAGATTGTCCAAGTTCGGGATAATATCTCGCGCAACCGACTGGCTTCTTCAGTGCCAATTCCCGAGAGCACAATATTCAATTCGTCAGCAGAAAGTGGCCGTTCACCGCTTTCTACCCTGGACAAGAGGGCGGCGCTCCAAGACAGGCGCTTCGCCAGTTCGTTTTGCTTGAACCCCGCTTCCTCCCGCAATGCCGAAATTCGTTTACCGATTATCGCGTCTGAAGCCATTTTACCCTCCATCAATATTGATGCAATGTTGCAGCAACGTTGCGTAAATGTCAACAGATGATTGCCAGTCGTCCCACGGCTAGAGATTTTGAACGAGTATTGGACCCTTTCGCACAGAGATTTCTACAAATCAACTCGTACGGTTGGGCAAAGAGGGAGGACACGATCCTCCCTGTCTTCGGCCGCTGCGCGTCCTTCGCCACCCTCCTCAGCGGGGCGGTCCACCCTCCCCGCAACGCCCCTCCGGCAGAAACAAACAACCGCAAAAGCCGCTAAGGGGGCTCTGCCCCGGCTCGCGCCCGCAAGGGGTTTCCCCATAATTTTTCTGCGAAAAATCACGCGACAAAAACCGCGCCCTACGGGTGGGCGATACCCGCTCCCCTTGCAGTTGCTACCCCCCGCCTTCGCCAGGTGGCGTTCGGCATGTACATGCCGCGTTTCAACGCGGAAGTGCAAAAGCCAGAACCCAAGGAGGAAGCACCCATGAACACCACCAACACCGTTACCCCCATCAACGAAAACCCCAAACAACCGCAGCAACGGCAAACAGCCAAAGAAATCATTGCCGCAAACGTCAAGAGCCTTATCGAGCAGTTGGAGGCAGGACACAGCGACGCACTCACCGCCTACCTCGACGCGATGAGCCGATTCCATAACTACAGCTTCGGAAACATCTTGGAGATTGCCCGACAGCGCCCCACCGCAACCCGCGTTGCTGGCCTGTACGCATGGAACCAACTTGGACGGAAGGTGAAGAAGGGCGATAAAGGGATTCGCATTCTTGCTCCCATCATCGGCATCAAGCGCAAGAAAGACGAGGAAGCCGAAAAGGACATCACCAAACAGAACACGCGCGTCCTAGTCGGATTTCGCAACGCCTACGTCTTCGACGTGGAGCAGACCGAAGGCGCAGAGCTTCCCGCTTTGCGTGAGATGAGCGGCAGCGTTGGTGACAATCGCGACCGTCTTGTTTCGTTCATTGAGCAACAGGGCATCGAACTTGCGTTTACCGAGAAGATCGCTCCCGCGCTTGGTATCAGCTACGGCGGACGCATTGCCATCCTGCCCGGACAAGCCGAGGCCGAGGAGTTTTCCACGCTCGTTCACGAACTGGCGCACGAGATGTTGCACAAGGCCGAACGACGGACGACCACCACCAAAGTTGTCAAGGAAACCGAGGCCGAAGCTATCGCCTTTGTGATTGGCAAAGCGGTAGGACTGGAGACGGGTTCGGCCTCCGCCGATTATGTTGTCTTCGCAGTTATGTGATGTTTGGCCCGTGAGGCCCTATGGACACTGGGGGTAGCGGTTTTGAAGACAACATAAGTTGGAGGTCTAGCATGAGCCGGGATCAAGGAGACCCCGATTATGCTGGATACGCTGTTGGAACTTCCGTTCGCACTCAACCGTCACCGTGACGCTCCGTTGTTGGATGAGCGATTAGCTTTTCTGAAGTATTTGCAGGAGCGTGGGACAAGCCGCGCCGCGCTTCGGAATGTGTCTGGTCAGATGTTGCACGTCATCGATCTGCTGAAGTTGGAGACGTTGCGCGATGTCTCTGAAGGCGAGGTCAAAGAGGCTGCGCGGTGTTGGGGCGAACAGCAGCAAGCGAATGCCAGGGCTCGCACCTATGTTCGGACGGAGAGCTACTTCGAGTATGTGGCGAAGAAGTGGCTGCGTTTTGCGGGTAGGTTGAAGTCGCCGCCCAAGCCACGCCCCTGGTTCACGGATCATCTTGAAGACTTCGCGCGATGGATGACGGAGGAGCAGGGGCTATCGCCGCTGTCGGTGCGCTCGCATCGATGGAAGTCTTCGCAGTTCCTGACGTGGTTCGCCGAGAGGCGTCCTTGCCTGGCGAGTGTGCGGCTTCAGGATGTGGATGAGTTCCTGATCCTGCAAGGCAGTACGCGCTGGAACCGGACATCGGTGACGGTGACCGCACAGGCGCTGCGCTCCTTTTTCCGTCATGCCGAGCGGCGCGGCTGGTGTAAATCCGGCATCGCGGAAGGGATCGCGGGCCCCCGGAGGTATGTCCATGAAGGACTGCCGGAAGGGCCGACATGGACGGAAGTGCAGCGGTTGCTCGAAGGCATCGAGGGCAAGAGCGTGTCCGCTCTCCGTGCAAGAGCGATCCTGTCGTTGTTCGCGATCTATGGGTTGCGCAGTGGAGAGGTGTCGCGTCTTCTGTTGAGCGACTTCGACTGGTTAGCGGAGACGTTCGCGGTGACGCACTCCAAGCGCGGCGGAACGCAGCGATACCCTCTGCAACACGAGGTGGGCGAAGCGATCCTGGAGTACATCACCAAGGCGCGGCCGCGCACCGAATGCCGGCATCTTTTCGTGACGCTTCATATGCCTTATCGATGCGTCGCGCCGTCGAGCTTATGGGCACTGACAAGCCGTCGGCTGAAGGTTGCAGGCATACAGTGCCGACGGAACGGGCCGCACAGTCTGCGTCATGCCTGCGCGACGCACCTGTTGCAGGAGGGCTTGTCGCTGAAGGAGATCGGCGACCTGCTGGGGCATCGGAGCGCGATGTCCACGGGCATCTACGTCAAAGCCGATATCTCGATGTTGCGCCGTGTTGCGGACTTCGATCTTGGAGGTCGGCTATGAAACTGTCGGCAGCGATCGATCTGTACATCGCAAAGCGTCAGGCTATGGGCGAAAAGTTTTACAGCCCAGCCGCTGTGCTCCGCGCCTTATCGCGCAGTCATGGGGAGATAGAACTCTCCTCTCTTACGCCGGACCAGATGTCATCCTTCCTGGCTGGCCCACGAACTGGCCCTGCAACTTGGCGGCACAAGTATGGCACGTTGCGGGTCTTCTTCGAGCACTGGCGCGTGCGAGAAGAGTTGCACATGGCACCACTACCGCCACCGGCCCCGAAGTACACGACCAGCTTCGTTCCCTACATCTACTCCGTCTCCGAGTTGCGGGTGTTGCTGGCTGCCGTTCCTCGCTGCCAGCAAAGACATGAGTGTCTTATGTCGCCATCAACCTTCCGCGCGCTGTTGCTTCTGCTCTACGGCACGGGGATGCGCATCGGTGAAGCGCTGCGGCTGCGTGGTGGCGATGTTGATCTTAGCAATGGCATCCTCACTGTCCGGGGAACGAAGTTCTATAAGTCGCGGCTGGTTCCGCTTGGAGCGGATGTTCACGCACATCTGCGAGCGTATCTTGCGTTGCCGGGAAGAGTGGATCGCAACGATGAACCGCTCTTCCAATCCCGCTTACACAAGCAGGTTCCACGTCAGGTGGTTGAAAAGCGCTTCCGGCTCTTGTGCAACCTTGCGGGCGTTCGCCGGGATGACGGCAGTTGTTACCAACCACGCATCCACGATCTTCGGCACACCTTCGCTGTCCACCGGCTGACAGAGTGGTATCGAAAAGGTGACGATCCGCAGGCTCTTCTGCCTGCTCTGTCGACCTATCTTGGGCATGTCGAGTTGCACTCGACGCAGCGCTATCTGACGATGACCCCGGAGCTTCTGGGAGAGGCGAACCGTCGCTTCGAACGCTATGTATGCGGAGGCAGCGATGAATGATAAACGTACTCTCGGCCCCTGGGTGCGGCGCTTCCTGATGGAGCATCTGCCCGATGATCGCAATCTCTCGCGGAACACGCAGCAGAGCTATCGGGATGCGTTGCGTCTTCTGATCGTGTTCGCGGCTGGCAAACTACGGAAGAAGGCGGACGGACTTCTTATCGCCGACATCGACGCCGATCTTGTTCGGGCCTTCCTGCGCCATCTCGAAGAGGACCGCGAATGCACGATCTCCACGCGCAATCAACGTCTGGCAGCCTGTCATGCGTTCGCCGCCTTCGTCGGACAGCGCAGTCCGGACGATCTCGGCTGGTCGGCGCAACTTCGGTCGGTGGAGTTCAAGCGCTCGACCCGCGTTGGCGTCGGCTATCTAGACAAGCACGAAATCGACGCTCTGCTAGCCGCACCCGACCGGACGACGAAGGCTGGGCATAGGGATCATGTGCTGCTACTGTTCCTCTACAACTCTGGAGCGCGTGCCGATGAAGCCGCGCAACTGGAGATAGGCGATATGACGCTATGTGGCAATGGCAGCGGCACTCTATCGTCGGTGCGCCTGAAAGGCAAAGGGAATAAAGTCCGTCTCTGCCCGCTGTGGGCTTCCACCGTACTTGCACTGCGCGAGCTGACACGCGGGCGGCAGGATCATGAGCGCGTGTTCCTGAGCCGCACAGCCAAACCTCTGACACGCTTCGGCGTCCATGACATAGTCAGCCGCCATGCTCGGACTGCGGCCACATCCGTCCCCGAGATGCAAAAGAAGAAGATCGGACCGCACACCATCCGCCACACCACTGCAACTCACCTGCTTCGCGCCGGCGTGGACATCAATACCATCCGCGCGTGGCTCGGGCACGTCTCGCTCGACACCACCAACGTATACGCCGAGACCGACCTCGATATGAAAGCAAAGGCACTCGGAATGTGCGAACAGAAGCAGATGACTGGAAGGAAACGCTGGCGGGATAACCCCGACCTGCTCACCTTCCTCGCTCAACTCTAGCCCAGCTTATGTGACGTTCGGCAACGCAAATCCCCAGTGTTCACAGGGTAGAACACGCCGAACGTCACATAACTGCGAAGACAACATAATCGGCGTTATGTTGAGCTCAACATAACGCCGATTACATCCAGCTTTATCACGGTAACGCTTCGCTCTTGGCTGAAAGCCTTGAAGTTATCCAGCAAGCCTCCGCCGTCATCCTTGCCGCATTGCAGCCGCCGACCGCAGAACAGGCGGCGATGCCGGATGCAGAACTGGCGAAGGTGGCGTAATGAAGACCATCCTTCAAATCCTCAAACAGGCCGGAGGTTGGCACCACGGCCTTTATCTCAAGATCGAGAACCCGCCCTTTATGGCGCTGGTAATCGAGGCGACCGACGAATCCGGCCCGTGTGGACTTCCCGCAATCTCTGTCTGTCACTACGGCGAACAGAACGGCGATGCGATGCGTGACCCGGAGATGTCTTTCGAGTTTGGCCTTGCGGGAGGGCCGCACCTAAATCCCTTCTATTTCCGCAACGATTACGCAGGGGTTGAGCAGTGGAGCCGATTCATCCGAGAAGGCAACTACTGCTATCACTCGCAGCTTCACGATGAACACGAGCGCTTCGCCAAGCAGTGGGACAAAAACCTGCGAGAGGAGGGCTTCGCCGAAGCCTTCGCAAAGCAGAAGCCCACACGCGCCTAAACCGTTTCCCTCCACGGAGCGGACATACGGCAGTGCGACCGCTCCACCACCCCATGCAATGCAACCGCTCGAAAGGAGCTTGTCACCATGAACACCACCACCGTTACCAATACCACTGAG
Source organism: Edaphobacter sp. (assembly GCA_965277265.1). Taxonomy (GTDB): domain Bacteria; phylum Acidobacteriota; class Terriglobia; order Terriglobales; family Acidobacteriaceae; genus Edaphobacter. The sequence goes on along the minus strand of CBDICF010000003.1, from coordinate 1,204,903 downwards.
TACCGCGACCTACCGCTTGCAATGCTCACCGAGTCCACCACCAACCCCCGCCGCATCTTCGAGGAGAAGGCCTTGAAGGAGTTGGCCGAAACCATCCGCAGCCAGGGCGTTCTCTCTCCCTTGCTTGTGCGGCCTACCAGTGAGCGCAGCTTCGAGATCGTCTTCGGCGCACGGCGTTACCGCGCCGCGCAGATGGCCGAAGTCGCCACCGTGCCGGTTCGCATCAAGAACCTCACCGATGCCGAGGTGTTGGAGGCACAGTTGATTGAAAACCTCCAGCGCCGCGACGTTCACCCAATGGAAGAAGCCAACGGCTTCCGCGCCCTCCTCAACTTGGAGGAGCCGAAGTACAGCATCGAACAGATTGCCGCGAAGACGGGCAAGAGTCCGGTGTATGTGGCCGCGCGGTTACGCTTGACCGAACTATCGCAGACCGTCGTAGATGCGTTCTATCGCGAGGAGATCGGCGTCGGCCATGCGCTCTTGCTGGCGAAGCTCCAGCCCGCTCAACAGGAAGAGGCTCTTGCCGCTTGCTTCAAAGAAGATTGGAGCGCGGGAGGCCAGAAGGCCAAACGCATCTTGCTCCCCGTTCGCAGTCTGCATTTCTGGATTGAGACGAACATTCTTCTCATCCTCAAACTCGCTCCCTTCGACAAGCGCGATGCGCAGCTCGTGCCAGCGGCGGGGAGTTGCGTGGACTGCCCCAAGCGGACAGGACACAATAAGCTCCTCTTTCTGGACATGGGCAAGCAGGACGCTTGCACCGATCCCCTCTGCTATCAGGCGAAGGTCGATGCCCATGTTGCTAAGACCCTCGCTGCTAAGCCCAAGCTCGTGCAAATCAGCACGGCCTATGGACAGCAGAAGGAGGGCAGCGCGACGTTGCCGCGTAACAAGTACGTCGAAGTTCGTCCCGACAAACCCAACAGCAAAGAAGAGGCGACCCGACCGGAGTTCAAGACGTGCAAGTTCACCACCGAAGCCATCGTGTCCGAAGGCATCGACAAGGGCGAAATTCGCCAGGTATGCACGGAGCCAACCTGCCCAGTGCATCACCCCAAGCCGCGTTCGCAGAAGGTCGCCGATGACCCAAAGGCGAAGGCACAGGAGGAGCGGCAGCGTAGGGAGGCCGCGATTGCCAACACGACTGGCATCCGAACCCTCGCCGCCATCGCCGAAGCTGTTCCGGTGCGGTTGATGAAACGTGATTTACTTTTCGTCGCCGAGCGACTGGCTTCCTTGCTGGACGAAAACCGTCTGTCCATCGTTGCCCGCAGGTACGGCATCAAGAAGGCCAAAGACACCGACTCTCTCGGCAAGCTCTTTGTGGCCTACCTCCGCCGTGCCGAAGAAAGTGTATTGGGTAGTGTCTTAGTTGAAACCACCATCCTCTACATGAGCACCCGGTATAACCCGGCTCAAGTACTCAACGAGGCCGCTACCGTGTACAAGGTGGACACGGACGCCATCGCGCTCAAGGTGAAGCAGGAGTTCGCCGCGAAGGACGGGTCAAAGAAGACTCCGAAGACCGTGAGCAAAGCCAAGAAGGCCGCTTGAGTGCCGTTCACGGGAGAGGGGCTGCCAGCCCGGCAGCCCCCTCGTCATGCCTTTAGAACGCCTGCGCGGCGTTTCGCCCCGCTTCTCTGGCCCCGGATGCGTCCGGAGCTTATTTTTTTGTGCGCCGGGAGAACCCCCTTCGGTTTCTCCCGGACTCTCATTCCGCTCCCGGATCGGCCCCCGCTCGCCGGCTGCGCGGCAGAAGACGTTCCGAGGCTGTTACGAAACTCTTTCGCGAAGGAATAAAGATCGTTTCGTCGATTCCGACGCAAATGCGGCTTCCCTGAAACTCGGCGACGCGCAGCGATGTGACAGTTGGACAGTCAGAGCATCTGGAATTGAGTCAGTTTCTCGTAGAGTAAGCGCCGATGGATTCCGAGCCTCCTGGCGGCATCCGACTTATTACCATGGGACGCCTTTAACGCTTGTTCGATGAGATGGCGTTCCCAACTTGCGACCGCCTCATGGAAAGGCATTCCTTCGGCTGCTTGAGCGTCGAAGAGACCGGGCATGGCACTCTTCTCTCTCGCTAATTCTTCCTGAATGAGCTCGGCTGTTATAGCCCGTCCCCCCGCTTTGACGGCAGCCCGCTCGACCAAATGCTCCAACTCCCGCACATTGCCTGGAAAGGAGTAGTTCTGTAGAGCCACGATGGCATCGGCAGAGAGGCCAGTCGAGGCGAGTTGATTTCGTTGAGCGTAGCGCGCAAGGAAATACTCCGCCAATGGAAGGATGTCGGACTGGCGTTCTCGCAGTGGCGGGAGCCGGACCGTAAAGGCGTTCAAGCGATAGAAAAGGTCAGCACGGAAGGTCTTCTGCTCCACGTCGTCCTCCAGGGGACGATTCGTTGCGGCAATAACTCTGACATCGGCATGGATGGAAGCCGTTCCGCCAACCCGCTCGAAGGTGTGCTCCTGTAGCACGCGCAAGAGCTTGGGCTGAAGCGATAGCGGTAGTTCGCCGATCTCATCTAAAAAGATCGATCCGCCGTCAGCGGCTTCAAACTTCCCGCGCTTCTGTGCGACTGCTCCGGTGAACGCGCCACGTTCATGTCCGAAGAGTTCGGATTCCAGAAGCTCGGGAGGCAAGGCTGCACAGTTGAGGATGATGAAAGAGCGACGGCTTCTCGCGCTGTTTTGATGAATAGCACGAGCAACGACCTCCTTTCCCGTTCCCGATTCTCCCAACAGCAAAACGCCCACGTCGGTTGCGGCGACCCTGCCGATGTTCTTGAAGACCTCAATCCATGCTGGCGAGTTACCGATGAGCTGAGGCTTCAACCCTTCTTCGGATTGAGTAAAGTCTTCAATAGAGCTGTCCCTGAACCGCTGCTGTCGTAAGACTTCGACCTCGCGCTGTAGTTCCATGTGCCGCATAGCGCGAGCAACGGTGGCGAGAGCCAGGTCGATGTCGAGCGGCTTTGTAATGAAGTCATAGGCCCCTAGCTGCATTGCCTGCATCGCATTTGGCCCCGTACCGTGGGCGGTGAGGATGATGACAGGCATGGTGGTAAACAGCCCTTCTGACTGTAGGCTCTTAAGAAACTGCTCTCCTCCTCCGCCGCGCATCTTCCAATCGCAGAGCGTAAGGTCGGGAGTCGTAGTCTGAAGCAAGGCGATCGCTTCTTCAGCATTAGTTGCGACAAGGGTCTGGTATCCCGCATCAGAGAGCAGTTCCCGAAGCGTCTCCCGGAAGTTATGATCGTCGTCTACGATGAGCACGTCAGACATCTTGCCCTGCCTCTTGTTCTGCCATTTTTAGGGTATCCCGGTCATTGCCATCCAATGGCAGCCTGATCGAAGCGACGGCTCCTCCTCCCTCGCTGTTGGCGAGAAGCAGCTCGCCTCCGTGAGCCTGCACAATCTCAAAAGAGATGGAAAGGCCAAGTCCTGTTCCGGTGTCTTTCGTGGTGTAGAACGGGTCCATCGCATGATGCAGGGCTGCTGGCGTAAATCCCCGCCCGTTGTCCATGATGTCGATGCGGGCAAAGTCAGCGTCAAGGCTTGTGCTGATCGTTACGTTTCCACTCTGCAAGGTGGAGTGCGAGGCTGAATGCACCGCGTTCTCCATCAGGTTGTCGAGCACCTGAAGCAGCCGACCTCGGTCTGCCGTGACGACGCTGCGCGATGTTGCCTTGCAGATAATCTGGATGCCTTTGGCCGCTTCTTTGTCCGCCCATGTCGAGGCAGTGACCGCGCATAGATCATCCAGTGAGACGGGCTGAAGTTGAAGCTGGATCGGTCTGGCGAAGTAGAGGAGACGGCTGATGATTGTATCCAGACGGTCAATCTCTTCAAGGATCACGAGACTGCTCCGCTGGGCAGCTTCGGGGTCGGCAGAACGCTGCCACATCTGTGTCCGCATTCTGATTGTGCCAAGCGGATTACGCAGCTCGTGCGCGATGCCCGCGGCAAACTGCCCTAGCGCGGAGAGTCGTTCGTTGTGGCGGACCTGAGATTCGAGTGTCCGTTCGCTCTCAATCTTTTCCTGCAAGGCGAGCGCCAGCGAATCAATGCCGTGCAAGACGCGGTCGAATTCTTCAAGCGGAGGCCGACCCTGCATCTGCTGACTCTCTGCTGGCAAGCCGCCTTCCATCGAACCCAATCGTTGGAGAACGATATTGACTCCACTTCGAATCTCGGTCGTAACGAACACCGCGAGGAGCGCGGTCATCAGTGCCGCGATTCCGAACCCGACACTTCCAAACAAGAGTTCTCGGTTCTGTCCTCCCTCGATTCCGGGTAGACGCTCCATGAGCCACGCAGCGCCGGTAACGTCATCGGTGGACTTGGCGTTTTGATCTGTCCGTGACGGCTCGTGGATTGGAGCGGCTACAAAGAGGATGGCGTCATGCGGCCCTTCAAAGCGGAAGGTCTTGATAGCGTTTGCCGCTACCGCTTCTCGGGCAAGATTCTCGATGGTAGGGCGTTCTCGTTCAGGCATACCCTTTTCGGCCCCCGGTCCCTCATGAGTCGGGAAGGCATACCCAATCAGAGCATCGGCTCTGGCAGCATAGAAGCCGCCTTCAACGCCGTCTTCGTGCTGCAAGGTCTCGGCCGTGAGCCCTTTGAGGAGATCAGGTCTGGGATTCGGTGGCCTGTCGCGTTCTGGGTGCGGCGGCGCCGGAGGCGTCTGAGGTGCGAGAGGAGGGGGAGGCGGCGGCGGAGGTCCCGGCTCGATAGCTCGCAGAGAGTTATCAGCGGTTCTATTGTCGGAGTAGTTCCTCGCGAGACCTGCAGCGACACTGACAAGATGGTGCTCCGTCAGCGACAGCGTTTCCGCATGACGATTGCGCAGAAATGTAAACAGACTGATGGCAGCAGCCGCCAGGAAGAGAAACGTCAGAACGACGAGCAACAGGATACGGGAGCGAAGGCTTCTCCAAAATATCTTCGGCATTCGGCTCCTTTCTCTCGCGCTCCTCGAACTTCTATCAAGCACCTGTCGTTATGGTATGCAACTTGGCTGCCAACGGTAATCATGCCGGTTTTGGCCATTGTTATGGAGATCAGATGCAAAGGCCTTAGCCATTGGGAACGATCTGTACGCAATCCGCACAGCAGGTGAGCGAATTGCGGTCGGGTCGTAGCGCTCCTGAAGTCTCCAATCCGCGAAATGTACGGTGATTGAGGACTTCGGCAATTTGAAGGAATGGCACGTCGCTTGCCCTATGACGGGTAGAGGTATTGCCGATGCACATTCCATCTTCCCTAAAAATCACCGCTCTCGGGCTTGCACTAAGCTCTGTGGCGTTTGCACAGAGTCCCACGCCTCCAGCGCCTCTCGCTGTTCCGCCAGATGCGGGTGCGGCGACTGCGCCTACTCTGCAGCAACTCCCTGTCGTCACCCAATCCTCTCGCGTCCGCGCTTTCAATGCTGGTCCGAGCGGAGAGGTACGCAGTTTGTACCTCCAGAATGGCAGTGTCGTTGATCTGGCACCCGGACTCGGCGGGCAGATTGGCACGGCCGTCCGAAAGGGCCAAAAGATAACAGTGACCGGCACGAAGTCAGAGATCAACGGACAGTCCTTAGTCGAAGCGGCAACCGTCCGGCTGAACGATCAAACCTTTACAGCAAATGCGTCCGCTCCGGGGCCACTGGCTGAAGGGGTGGCACCACCGCCACCGGGCGCGCCGCAGGCACCTCCCGCACCCTCACCGCGACGCAGAAACAGAGCTGGTGCACCTGCACCCTGTGGAGTGACTGCGGCTGCGCCCCCACCGCCGGCAGGCCCAGATGGACCTCCACCGCCGCCTCCCGGATTCGAAGCTGGGCCTCCTCCTCCGCCTCCGAGTGGAGCAGCACCACCCCCGCCGCCGGACGGAATGGCCCCTCCGCCGCCGCCTCAAAACTAAGGCTGCCTCTGATCCCGGCTGTATCCCAAGCCTGACCGGATGCGCGCGACCTTTATGGCCACGCATCCGAACGGAGCTGTAACAGACCAGATTGTGACAAATAGCCAGCCTGTTCGATGGGCCGAACTGCAATGGCATCGAACCCTTTGCCAAGAGAAAGAAGGAACTACTCTATGCCACCTCCGAAGAAAGCAGCGAAGAAAGCTGCAAAGAAAGCCGCCAAGAAAGCCGCCGGGCATCACCACGACAAGCATCACCAAGCGAAAGATTTGCGCCGCGCCTATGAGCACATGGGGCGAGTAACAGTGCTCCGCCAAAGCTCAAAGTCCTCTGCGACGAATGCAGTTGCCGAACTTACCGCGTTAGCTCAGCGAGCGATCAATGACGGACACAACAAGGACGCTGCCGATCTTCTCCGAGCAGCGGAGCATTTCAGTTTCGCGGTCTTGGCTAGCGAGGTATCTGGCATCGTGCGCGTCTCTGCCGAACTCAAAGAGTCGATCACGGAGCAGTTCGACGAACTGACGCGAAGGGCGGATCAACACTGGGGAGAAGAAGACGAGCACTCCAGCATTCTGACCGGGATCTATCAAAGTGCTCGCAACAGCGCCACCAAGACGTTCAAGACTCGCGCTTATCATCAGGCCCTTGAGTTTGCGCGAGCTGCGGAAGCTCTCGCTCATGTGAAGCAGCACGGTTCCCTCAAGCTTGAGAGTGGCCGCAAGAACCTGCAACTCAAAAGTGCTTAGTCCATAGAAAGTTGCTTCGAATGGTCAACGCTACCGAAGTCGATCCCGAGAAGAAAGGAAGTATTCGCGCCCTGGAGGCGACTAACTTCTTTCTTGCCGACGTGCAAACCGGCCTCGGGCCGTTTCTCGCTGCCTACCTGGCGGGAGCCGGTTGGGAGCCGGGGCGAGTCGGGATGGCGTTGACCATCGGCGGCATCATCACAGTGGCTCTACAGGCTCCGGCTGGCGCGATTGTCGATCAACTGAGATCAAAGAGACTGATTCTCGTGCTGGCTTCAGCCGTTCTCGCTGTAGGAGCTGTCCTGCTGAGTATCACGGCTGCACCTTGGGCTGTGTATACCTCTCAAGTGCTTATCGGAGGTGCTGGGCCATTCCTGGGACCGACACTTGCTGCCGTCACCATGGGAATTGTCGGCGTGACCTTCTTTGATCGCCAGTTTGGAAAAAACCAGTCCTTCAACTCGGCTGGCAATGTGGCGTGTGCGCTTCTGATTGCAGGCATGAGTCACTTCTTCGGCAACCGAGCTATCTTCATCACGGCTGCTGTACTGACCATTCCCACCGTGCTCGCAATTCGAGCGATTAGAAGCAAGGACATCAATTATGACCTCGCTCGTGGTGGAGCCATTCAAGTGGATGGGAGGGAGATTGCTGCGAGAGTTTCCGTGATGAAAACACTGCTTGGAGACCGCACTCTCCTGGTCTTTCTCGCCTGTGCTTTCCTCTTCCATTTTGCGAATGCGGCGATGTTGCCGCAACTCGGCGAGATGCTTTCGCATGGTTCGCGGGCTTCTGCAGCTCCGTTTATGTCGGCCTGCATCATCGTGACGCAGGTCGTCATCATGTGCTTCGCCCCGGCCATCGGACGGTTCGCTAACCTACACGGACGGAAGCCGCTGCTGATGATTGGCTTTGGTGTTCTTCCGATCCGCGCCCTTCTCTACACTTTGACCCACAACACGGAAAACCTGATCGCGATCCAACTACTGGACGGTGTCGCGAACGCAATCTTTGGTGTTGTCTCGATCCTCGTGGTGGCGGACAGAACCCGCGCCACGGGCCGCTTCAATCTCGTTCAAGGCAGTCTAGCAACAGCAGTCGGGCTCGGCGCAGCTCTCAGCACGACGTTCGGCGGGAAGCTGATCCAGCACTTCAGCTACCGAGTCTCTTTCTTGTCTTTGGGAGCCATCGCCGTACTGGCGTTTGCATTGCTGTGGACGGCGATTCCCGAGACTCTTACGAACGAGAATGAACCAGACAACAACACATCTTCCCCAGTTACTCCCCAGGAGATTCCAGCATGAACACTCTCGCATCGAAACGCCAATTCCAGCCAAACTCACCCGACGCTGCCGGTGTAGTTAGCTGGGTCCACTTTGGCGATCTCCACATAACAGAGGCCGGTGAGCAGAACCACCTCGACCTGGCCGACATCGTCAATGAGGTCAATCAAGCCTTCGCCGGTTCTGTGAGCTTCGTCTTCCTGCCCGGAGACGTGGCCGACGACGGTAGCCGCGCCGCCTACGCAGTCGTGCGCGGCGAACTGGACCGTCTCACGGCGCCCTGGTGCGCCATCATCGGCGATCACGATGTTCATGAAAAGAGCTTCGCAAACTTCAAGGAAGCGATGTCGGAAGAAACTCACTACGCCTTCACGGTGGGAGGTACGCGATTTCTGGCGATGAACGCTTTCGACGTACCTGAGCCTCCTTCCTTCACAGTGTCGGATGAGCAGCTGAGGTGGGTAGAGGATGAGTTGGAACTCGCTACAAAAAGCGGCCAGACCAAAGTTCTCCTGTTGCACTGCTACCCCAGTGATCTGAAGGTCGGCGGAGAAGAGGTAAGCCGTCTCGTCGGCGATTACGACGTGCGGCTGATTGACATGGGCCACACCCACTACAACGAGATAGCAAATGATGGCCGGACACTCTACACTGCCACCCGCTCCACCGGACAAATTGAAGAGGGGCCAGTAGGTTATTCAGTCACCAACCTTGACGGCAACATCGTAAGCTGGCGATTCGTAGAGTTGGGCAAACTACCCATCGCTATCATCACCTCGCCGAGTGACGAACGGCTTCTGACAAAGTCCAGTGAGACACCGCAAGAAGCCTTGAAGGTCCGAGCGAAGTTCTGGGGCGAGGTGGAAGCCCTAAAGGCGAGCGCCGATCTGGACGGCCAGACGCACGCGATGAAGCGCGTAGGCGACAGCCACGTTTGGGAGGCGGACTTGCCGACTCCGAGTGAAGGAACACACCCTTTGAAGGTGTCCTTCAAGGATGCGCATGGAAATTCAGCGAGCGACGAGATACGGCTCGCGGTCGGTGAGCAGACGGAACGGAAGTCCGAGGAGCGCGATCAGGACAATGCACTGGAGGCGTGGCCGGAGCATGGCCTTCTAGGAACTCAGCTAGGACCCAATAAGAATGGGAAGAAGTGGTGATGATACCGACGGATGTCGCATACGTTATTCTGCCTTTGATCGTCGCCGTCAGCATCGCACTGATGCTGACGCGCCCGCGTGGAATCCCCGAAGTCTGGTGGATCTCAGGTGGAGCACTTCTGCTCATCGTATTGCGGCTCGTCCCGCTGAAGTTGGCGGGGCAAGCCGTGGCCAAAGGCAGCGACGTTTATTTGTTCCTCATTGGCATGATGCTCTTGAGTGAACTTGCGCGGGCGCAAGGCGTCTTCGATTGGGTGGCTTCTGTGGCGGTGCGCGGAGCCAATGGGAGTTGCTCGCGTCTGTTCCTACTGGTCTATGGGGTGGGAACGCTCGTGACCATCTTTATGTCGAATGACGCGACAGCAGTTGTGTTGACGCCCGCCATTCTGACGGCGGTACGCAAGGCAAAGGTCTCACCGCTTCCGTACCTGTTCGTCTGCGCCTTGATTGCGAACGCCGCGAGCTTCGTTCTCCCGATCTCAAACCCTGCGAATCTCGTGGTGTTCCATACCGGGATGCCACCGCTTGGTACGTGGCTGGCAGACTTTGGAGTGCCGTCCCTGCTCTCAATCGTCGCGACCTTCTTCGTCATGCGCTTTCTGTTCCGCGATGATCTCTGCAAGAGTATCGACTGCGAAGTCGACGATGTGGAACTCAGTGCAAACGGCAAACTGGTCCTAGCCGGTCTTGCCCTGATGATTGCCGTGCTTCTGACGGCTTCCGCACTCAAGAAGGACTTGGGACTGCCTACGTGCCTTGCTGCACTTGTGATTACCGCTGTCGTTTCGATCAAGGCAAGCAGCAATCCCACAAAACTTGCCCGCGAGATTAGCTGGTCAACGCTTCTGCTCGTCGCTGGCCTTTTTGTCATGGTCGATGCTGTCGAGAGTCAGGGGGCTTTGAACCTCACACAGCAGTGGCTCGCCTGGGCATCGCACTTGGGTCAAAACCTGGGCGCTCTCGTCGTCGGCTTCGTCGTAGGGGTTGCGAACAACATCGTGAACAATCTCCCTCTAGGTCTTATCGCAGGCGGCACGATTCAAACGGCTCATGCAAAGGGACTGATCGCGAATGCCGTTCTGATCGGCGTGGACCTTGGGCCAAATCTGTCCGTCACTGGGTCTCTCGCTACCATTCTGTGGCTCCTCGCGCTTCGCAAGGACTCCGGCGAAGAAGCAGGCGGAGAGAAGCTCGACGTGAGCTTTTGGAAGTTTTTGAAAGTGGGCGCGGTCGCGATGCCGGTGGCACTCTTTGCCGCTCTCGGTGGAGCGATCCTTATGAACATGCTGGTTGGAAAACACTAAACACAGAGGAGAGTCTCATGAATGCGAACGCCGGATGGATCATTCCATTCATCATCATCGGAGGTGCGCTCCAGAGTTGCGGGGCGGCCATGAACGGCCAACTCAACAAGCATGTCGTGAACCCGTGGCTTGCGTCCGCCGTCTCATTTGCCCTGATTACCTTCTTCTTCGCGGGCGCGTCGTTGATCCATCCGCACCCGCTGCCTACCCAGAAGGACTTGGCTGAACTGCCTTGGTGGGCAGTCGTCGGAGGGCTGGTGGGAGCAGTGCAGGTGTATGCCGGCCTTACGCTAGTCAACAAAGTGGGCGCTGGGCCATTCGTAGGCTTCACGGTCACTGCTGCGCTAATTGCCTCGCTGCTGATCGACCATTTCGGCTGGTTCAGAATGCAACCTCACCCACTGAACGTGGGCCGCATCGTAGGCGGTGTTCTGCTGGTGGGTGGGATCAGTCTCATAGCGAAATTCTAGGCGGATAAGCCGTATTGCGGTTCCATGTGCGCCGCATGCAGGAAGGGGGAAGGTGACGGAGAGGGAACGAGGCTCTTAAGAGGTCGGTATAACGTTGGTAAGGCGAGCAATCGCAGAATTCTGTATCTTAGGCACATGCAGCGAGTCTTTGTATGGTTAGGCGTACTTCTCTTGATGACAGTAGGATCGCTTCAACCCGCCCGCGCACAGACTCCAGGCATGGCGCGCGGCATCGCCCTGAATGATTTGGCACACCGAGACGTTGCTATTCACTGGCCAGAGGGTTTCGACCCGGCAACGGCTGCGCAATTCAGCCATAACGAGCTTCTCATTCCGGCACCATGCGAGCATGTCTTCGCTCAGATGGCGAATGTTACGGCATGGCCAGAATGGTTCATCCTGGTGAAAGATGTCAGGGTTGAGGGACCGAACAAAACTCCAGGGCGAGGGCGTACTCTTTCTCTATCTATCTTCAACACACCCATCACGGCGAAGATCACGGAGTGGGTTCTTGGGGAGCGCCTAAGCTGGGAACCCGAAACTGTCGCGCCATCTGGGTCGAGTCATTACCATGCGTGGCATTTCTTACCAATCGAGGGCGGTTGCAGAGCAGTGACAGAAGAGGTCGGCATCGGACCAGCCGACAAGAAGTCGGGAGCAGAGGGCAGCTTTTACATGCATCGAGCGCATGACCTTTGGTTAGCTTCGCTCCGATACGCTTCCGAGTAGCCTTCAGAAAGCTTGCACCCCGTGTGTGTCTCGCTGAGGGGAAGGCACGAGTCGCCGCTTTGGTATCGGGGAATCTTCTTTTGTTTACCAACTTGGGCTACGTTGCACTGTCGAGCCTGGAGCAGCAAAGGGGTTATACCTCAGCGGTAATGGCCACTCTCAACCGCCTAGAAGCGCGTACGCCAGTATTTGCGCTGCAACAAATGTCATGCCTGCGCCTTCGAACGAAGCGTTACCTCACCGATATTTACGCCTTCAGGCTGTTCCAGGATGTAAACAACAGCCCTAGCCACAGCCTCGGGCGACATCGCGAACTTTTCTCCCGCCTTTTGCATCTGCGCTTTCAGCTCAGGGCTTTTCACATGCTCGCTGAATGCGGTGTCGGTAAATCCGGGCAGCACAGTGCTGACGCGTATCTGTCCTGCCAGCTCTTGACGCAGGCCATCGGATAGAGCCAGAACCGCTGCCTTGGTGGCCGAATACACCACTTGATTCGGAACCGTCTTACGAGCAGCAGTCGATGCCGTGTGGATGAAGTGCCCGGAGCCCTGCTGACGGAAGACGGGGAGTGCAGCGGCAATCCCGAAGAGCACGCCCTTGATGTTGACGTCCACCATCGTTTCCCAGTCATCTACGGCAAGCTCGTCAAATGGTCCGATGGGCATAGCACCAGCGTTACTGAACAGAACATCGAGTTGACCGAAGCTTTCCTGGGCAAGGTGTACGAGTTTCAGAAGGTCATCACGCTTGCTTACATCCGTAATGCTGTATACGGCCTCGCCTCCGGCGGTCCGGATTTCTTCGGCCACTTTCACAAGAGCCTCTTCATGCCGTGCACCCAACACAAGCTTTGCTCCAAGGCGAGCCAACTCTAATGCCGTAGCTTTCCCAATGCCGCTACTGGCCCCTGTAATTGCAACTACCTGTCCTCTTATCATCGTGTCTCCTCAGTGAAGATGATTCATGGGTTGGTTGTATTCAGCGATCAATCCTGGTTCCTCAGAAGCCGCCGTGTAGGAAATGATCTGGGCCGCCCCGGTTCCTCCCAATACACGCTCGTTCAAGACTAAAGAAACGGACCATAGGACAGTCGCGTTATGTTCCAGGCCAAACTTGCATGGCCAACTTGCCTACCTGCATCAACCTTTCTCTCGATGCTCCGGTGCGAGCTTGGATCGACATTCCTTGCAGAGTCGTTAGGAAGAAGAGTGCTAGCGAGTCGATGTCACAAGAGGCTTTGATCTCCCCGTCTTCAACAGCTGTTGCTAAACGTTTTGAAAAGCGAGTGAACGATATGCCTCTTCGTTTGTTCATCTTCATTCGCAAAGGTTCCATCTCTGGCGAACAAGTCGGCAGCGCCAGGGCGAGCATGCAACCTCGAGGCTGATCCGCACGAGTGAGTTCCACGGCCGCTGTTTCAAATAGATTCCTAAAAGAGTCTCGCGCCGTCGCCCCACTCTCCATGGTGGCTTTTGTGTATCTACCTCGCCCACCCTGGTAGTGGTCCAGCGCCGCAAGGAAAAGTTTCTCTTTCCCTCCAAAGCTGGCATAAAGGCTGGACGTGCTGATACCCATCGCAGTCGCAAGATCATCCACCCCGGTAGCCTCGAAACCTCGCTCCCAGAAGATCAGCATCGCCCGCTCCAGAGCGGTTTCTTTGTCAAAGCCCTTCGGTCTTCCTCGCGCTGCCATGCGACCTCCTTTTCATTATTGTAGCCATCGTTTCAGAAATAGTCCAAACCTAGGCATCTATGCAGCACTCCCTATGCATCTATTTAGCAACGGTCGTTGCAGAATAAGGCACGGCCCGAACTCTGGAGATGCTCATGTCCCGAATCCCTCTCGTTCCCGTCGCGGAAATGACAGAAGAACAAAAGATCCAGTACGACAAGTTTCCATCAAATCTCACGCGTGGGCTGCTCGTAATGGATCACCGGCTCGCGGGTGCTCTCCCCAACTTGGCCAATGCATTGCGGGCCTCCAGTCTGGACCCGAAGCTTCGAGAAGCTGTCATCCTGCGCGTCGCGGCTCTGCAAGGTAGCGACTATGAGCGGATGCAGCATCTTGAGCAGGCACATAAGGTTGGCTGGAGCGACGGGGAGATTGCAGCCATTGAAGCCGGTGAAGAGGCTCTAGAAAATAGGACGCTTGAACCAATTCTCGCCTTCGTGGACGCATGTGTCGCCGCTCCCCAGGTATCGGAGGCAATCTTTGCCGCGGCTCAGAATGTGCTGTGTGACCGCGACCTCGCGACCGTAATCCTCTTGGTCGGTCACTACATGATGGTGGCCCGTTTTCTCGTCATCCTGCAGGTTGAACTTGACGAGCACCCTGACTCCTGGAAGGGCGAACACTAGCAGCGTTGACCTCTCCACCTTTGACACACACCCGCAAGTTCTGGAGCAAGCTATGAGCACTACCGTTGAAAAGAACTTGCGGCAGCTTAACTCAATCCGCACTGGGCCAAAAGGACGAACTCCGATTGTCCTTGTTCATCCCGTGGGGTTGGATCTGACGTATTGGGATTCGCAGATCGACACTCTGTGCGATCAATATGACGTAGTGGCCTTCGATCTACCGGGCCAAGGAAAAAGCCCCGGAACTCCGAACGACTGGAGCATTTCGCAGGCAGTAAGCTTTCTCGATCAGATTGTCGAGTCCACAGGCACTTCGGCTGCGCACATCGTCGGCTTGTCGGTTGGTGGCATCATCTCTCAGGCCTTTGCTGTTGCTCATCCGGAGCGTGTAGCCTCTCTTACCTTGATCTCGACTGCGCCGACGTTCTCGGAGCAAGCCCGCGAAGCCATGCGGAAGCGAGCTGCCAGCGTGCGTCAAGGTGGAATGCAGGCCGTTCTGCAGGAATGTCTGGAGCGCTGGTTCACCAAGGCAACCATGGAACGGCGTCCGGATTTGATCGATCGTGTCACCAAAACGCTACTTACCGATGACCCTGAGGTACACGGAGCGATGTGGGACATGATTTCCGCTTTCGAGATCGTCAGTGACCTTCCTCGCATTGTTGCTCCAACGCTCATCCTGACGGGGGAATTGGACCCAAGCTCTCCACCATCGTCCGCCAAGCTCTTACACCAGGAGATCTCCGGTTCCGTGATGCACATTTTTCCAGGGTTCTCGCACATGCTTCCGCTGGAATCTCCTTCGGTGGTCAGTAACTATCTGCAGCGTTTTCTGGCGGGTGTGGCGCTGGCAGAAAACTCCAACGCAAACACAAAGGAGTAGACATGCCTCTGTCGAAAACGAACCTCGCAGGCAGCAGATATACATTCACATGGCCTTCCACTCACTTGACTTTGGCATCGAAACAAGGGACAGCGATGTACCCGATTGCTCAAAACCCCTATTTTTCCAGCTCCTTGCTTCAAGTAGAGCGTCGCTAAATTTTCTATAGGAGTCAGTTTATGCATAACGTTATACTGCTCTCCCTAGCTGCGCTCTTGGCTACGGCGATCATTGCCATCGGCTGTTTTTACGTTATATCTCCTGGACGAATGACGGGATCATTTGGTCTGAAACCGCCTGCACCCGATGCTGACACTCGTGCATGGCTACGCCTTAAAGGGGTTCGTGACATCGTATCTGGATTGGTCGTGCTGACATTGATGCTGACTACAGATACGCGGACGGTGGGCATAGCTCTACTCGTTTTTGCCATCACCCCTCTTGGCGACATGTTAAACATTCTGGCGTCCGGCGGATCGAAATCAACGGCATTCTCGGTTCATGGATTAACCTGCACTGTTGAAGTTGTCGTAGGCCTATTCTTGGTCCGTATCATTTGAGAGAACTGCCGGTGGTGGTTCTTGTTCCACATGTCTACTTTCTTTGTTTTGGGAAACCGACCGTTGACGACAGATAAAGATCAGCGCAGTCGTTTTATCGAAGCACAAATGAAAGTAGGGGATTCAATCGATGAAGGTTCTGGTTATCGGAGCTGCGGGGAAGAGCGGTATGGCCGTTGTTGAGAAAGCCCTGGCCGCCGGTCATGATGTCACCGCATTTGTCCACAAGGCTAAGGGCTACTCCCCGGACTCAAACGTGCGCATTATCGAGGGCGACGCCAGGGACCGGTCCGCAATGGATTCGGCCATGCTCGGGCAAGACGCCGTGATCGACACGATCGGCGGCAAGCTTTCGTTCAAGACCACCACGCTTGAAGCAAGTACCGTCGCGACCATCATTGCGTCTATGCAGTCATGCGGAGTTCGCCGCCTCGTGGTCATTTCCGTGATTGGTGAAGGAGAGAGCTTGGCCAATACGAACTGGTATGAACGCCTCTTCCTGTCTACACTCCTGCGGAGCGAGATGAAGGACAAAGCAGCTTTGGAGGCGATTGTGGATGCAAGCGGCCTCGATTGGATTATGGTTCGCCTACCCTTTCTCACCGATGATTCAGGTACAGGAAGCATTCACGTCCTCTCTGCTGAAAGAGGAGAACTTGCTCATAAGCTGACTCGTGCCGATCTCGCCACATTCACGGTCGCTCAACTCATGAGCGATGAATATATTCATAAGGCGGTAACCATCGCCAACAGCTAGTATCCCGGTACGAAACACCCGTGAGCCCGCAAGGCCAGCGGGTATAAGCCTTGGAAAGATCGGCATCGCAGGCGCTCTGAGATGGTGAATGTGGGTTGGTTGAACGACCAGCAGTTGTTTTACCCAAGTCATGAAGTTGGAGATGATAATGAGGACTTATGAACTTCGCGTGTACAGACTGCGCACCAAAGCGGCGCTCGATTTCTACATGAATCAGATCTATCCCCGTCATCTCAGCAGTTTTCCGCTATTCGGGATTGAAGCCCATGGCTTCTGGACCGCCAAGGATGATGCCGAGCCACGGCTCTTTGTGCTGGCCTCGTATGCGGCGGGCGAAGAACCCGGCAAAGTCGCTCAGCGGTATATGCAAAGTAAAGAGTTTGCTGCGGACATCAGGGACTTTGATGTGTCGGACATCATTGGCGTTGAATCAACAATCCTCATACCTTCAACAAGCTCCCCTCTTAAATGAGGTAACTCATCTCAAGTTGTTGTTATGGAGGAATTCGTGATGGAAGTCCTAAACGTTGTTGCGATTATTGTCGCTGGATTGATGGTTGGATCTGAACTGGCCATCGCCGTGTTTGTTCATCCAACGCTCGATAAACTTCCGGATAATGTTCACCTGCCAGCAGCAAGCGCCCTCGCTCGTGTGCTGGGGACGGTCATGCCGTTTTGGTACGCCCTTACGCTTTCACTGACATTAGCCGCGGTTTTAATCCAGTGGCATCAATTTGGCCGCTTACCCACATGGATCGCTGTATCAGCCGTCTTGTGGACGCTGGCGATCATCTATACGCTTGTTGCGCTCGTGCCGGTCAACAACCGTATCAAATCGTGGGAGAATTCCACTCCGCTTCCCGACTGGAAGACGTACCGGCGTAGATGGGATTTGCTTCACCGCTGGCGTGTTGCACTCCTCGCAATAGCTTTGGCATTTTTAATTGTGGGATTGGTTTGCAATTAGTCATCTGTGCCTTTCTTCCTAATAGGCAATTTCTGTTGCTTCTTGAACAAAGGGTGATGTGCTCAAGGGGGGACGAGGCTGTTACGAAACTTATAGCCGCTGCCTTCCAACCCTAAAACGGATTGCTTCTGACAATGCGACATATGAGTTCTATTCGCCATGCAGGCACCATACCGATTGGCTTATTTGAACAGTCGGCTCTAAGCGGGATCCATATTCTGGGCACACCGTTGGAGCATGGACCGTAGAGCGACGATCTCCTTTGAAGTAAAGCCGACTGTCATTCTCTTCTCCATATCAGCGATTGCTTCGCTTGCGCTTGCCAGCACCTCGGTACCTTTTTGCGTCAACTCACTCTGCATGATGCGTCCGTGTATCTCGTGTGGCGTCCGATGCAAGAGCCCCATCTTTTCCAGGTTCGCCACAATCCCCAACATGCTCTGTGCTGTGACAAAGGACCCACGCGCAAGCGAGGCATTCGAAATGCCCGGTTGCCGCTGAACTGCGGATAAAACGTTGAACTGGGCCGTGGTCACACCTAGATGGCTGAGCTGGTCATCCATGCTTGTCCGGAGTGCGTGTTGTGCTCGCTTGAGTACGTAACCTAACCGATCCGCCATCGGATGTTCTGGTGCCATGTTCGCCCATGTGCCTTCCATGCTTGACATATAAGGTTCCTTATATATTATAAGGAACATGACAACCATCAGCAAGGACGAAACTATGCCGAAATTGATCGGGCCAAGCTTTATCGCGCTCCAGGTACGCGACCTTGAGGCTTCCAGGACGTTCTACGTAGAGCAAATCGGTCTCACTGCATCCCCGCACAATCCACCGGGCGCGGTTGTCTTCAAAACCAAACCTATCCCGTTTGCGATCCGGACACCGATGATTGACCTCGATGCAACGAGCAAGCTGGGATGGGGCTTGTCTCTTTGGCTCGCTGCAACGGATGCCGATGCGCTCCACGCGCAACTGGTGGAGAAAGGCGTACCCATCCTTCTCCCTCCTGCTGATGGACCGTTTGGAAGATTCTTCGTCTTCCGTGACCCGGATGGATACGCAATCACCGTTCACACAGAAAAATCAAAGCAGGCAACTGCAACGTTGGACGCAAGCAGCGGATATCTAACACTCATCAACACT
Source organism: Edaphobacter sp. (assembly GCA_965277265.1). Lineage (GTDB taxonomy): Bacteria > Acidobacteriota > Terriglobia > Terriglobales > Acidobacteriaceae > Edaphobacter. Next base: position 1,186,626 of record CBDICF010000003.1, on the reverse strand, counting down.
TTCTCCGTTGAACCTGAAAACGCAGACCGCTTGGTGAAGAACTTGCAGAAGGCTACGGAAGAGACTTTTCGAGATCAACCCGGCTTCATCTCTGCGAACCTCCACGTCAGTCGCGACCGGCGCAAGGTCGTCAATTACGCGCAATGGCAATCAAAGGAAGACTATGCGGCCATGAGCAAGCTGCCCGGCATTCAGGCACACATCAAGGCAGCCGCGGCGTTGGCGACCGGGTTTGATCCTGTCGACTACGATCTCCGCGCCGTGATGCTTGGCGAAGGCGATTAATGAGTTCTTCCGCGTTGATGGAGGTTCGATTTGGCACTCGCAAAGGCGACACACAAGAGCTATTGGGTTGGAGTCGCAAGCCACGCCCATGTTCTGGGTGCCGTTCAAGGCGGCTGCTGCTAGCTGGGCCACGGTAGGAAGGCTTTGGTGCGCCGATTTAAAGACGGCGAGCTCATCGTTTTCTAATCGCCGCGTGAGTCGATGGGCTTCGGGTTAGTACCGCGAAGTCGGCCAGGGTCCTGAAATCTGATCAGGGCAGGATAAGGGGACGCTGGCTCGTTTCTGAGAACCTATGACACTTACTCAGCCAATGGCGAGCCGCACGTTCCTTTCCTGTATCGCCTCTTCCGATCTCGGCAGAAACATCTCCAGGCCGAACTCGACGGCTTGTGTCTGGATCGCTTCCACGGTGGGTCGGAAACCTTCGTCGTACGCCTTGAATGCTGCTTTGAGATCTCCCGGGTGCTTGCCAAGCGCATCGGCCAAGGCTGCAGCGCCAAGGATTGCTACAGAACCGCCCATCCCTGCTGCTGGTGACGGGCAGTAGCTGGCATCGCCGACCAAAGCGACTCGCCCCTTCGACCAAGAGCGCATCCGAATCTGGCAGAGCTTATCAAAGTAGAAATCTTCACAGCGGCTCATCTCGTCGAGTAGTTCGCGTGTTCTCCAGCCTCCATCTTCGAAGTTCTCGCGGATCATGCGCTTCTGCTCGTCCGTATTCCGGCGGTCGTAGTCGATTTCCTTGTCGGAGGAGAAGCAGAATGCGATATCCGTCTTGCCGTTGTACGCATTGAGCATGATCGTCTTGCCGGCAACGTTGAGCATCTGGGACGTGTCTTCTTCGATCAGCAACTTCTCGACGATGGTGAGGGAGAAATAGCACTTGAGAAATAACAGGAAAGAAGAATCTTCGCCGAAACACATCCTCCTTACAGCGGAGTGGGTGCCGTCGCAACCGAGCACAAGGGAAAAGGAACGCTGTCTTCCACTCGCGAAGGTGACCGCCACCTCGTCCGCGAATTCCTTCAGGCCCGAGATGCTGTCCCCGAAGGTAAACTCGGCACAGTTCCTAACTTCACCGAAGAGCAAGTCGAGGAGTACGTCACGCTCGATTTCATATTCCTCTTCCGGCTGCTCTTCTGCCCGCGATAGATCGAGGGGCAACGGCGATCCGTGGGCATCAAGGAATGTCATCGGTCTGAAGGCCAAGCTTTCGGACTTGATGCGTTCCAGCAGATTCATATGCCGGACAACGTCGATCACCCCGTCTCTTATGTTGACAGGGGTTCCGCCCTTCCTCAGTCGCTTCGCAATCTCGACGACGGTCACCGAGTAGCCGAGCTTATTCATCCACCAAGCTGCGGCCAGCCCGGCAAAGCTCGCTCCTGAAATAAGAACACTAGGGGTTGGGTTCGTTGAGGGCATTCCTTTGCGCTTCAGATGCTTTGTCATATGAACCTCTAACATTATACTAAGTATAAATATAGATGCAGTAAGATGATTAAGGTTTCCGAAAAACCACGATGCTTAATCGACAGACTCGAAAACGGCTCGCCACACGGCAGCGCATCTCTGACGTTGCCACGCGCCTGTTCATCGAACGAGGCTTCGACAAGGTGAAGGTGGATGAGATCGCGGAGGCCTCCGACGTATCGCGGATGACGGTTTTTAATCATTTCCCCCGCAAAGAAGACATGTTCTTCGACCTGGACGAGGTGGGTCGCGAAGAACTGCTAGCCAGCCTGCAGAAACGAAAGGCGGGGATGCCTCCCGTGGAAGCGCTGCGACTGTTCGCCCATTGGGCTGTTGCCAACAAGCGTCCTTACGTTCGCTTCTTTGAAGAAGGCACCGACCATTACATGGCAGCGATTGAGGAAAGTGAAGCGCTCAAAGCCCGCGCCCGAGCGATTCGTGACGAGTTGACGGATACACTAACCGCTGCACTCGCCGGCTCGGTGAAGCGCAAGTTGCCCGACCCACTCGCAAGCCTGGCGGCCTCTTTGCTGGTCGCAACCTGGGCCGTAGCTCTCCTCGAAGCGCATCGAGTGTTTCAGCAGGATCATGACTTGAAGAAGGCAAATACCGCTTTCCTGGGCCTCATTGATCGGGGAACGAAAGGAGTGTGCTCTGCCTTGGAAGGAACACCCTATCTGTAAAACAGCCGACGCACGAAGTCACACGCCTTCTCCCAAGAAGGACTCGAAGTAACCGCAGCCCTAGCACAATACGAGCCCGCGTCTCTTTGACCGGGGTCTACTTTTTGGTTCTTCGTATCGCCATTCCTGCATCAATGCGGCCATGATCTAGGTAGTGTCTCAGTTTGACCAGACTTCCCACTTAGTCGTGCCTAACCTATTGCAATGAGCGATCCGGGGAAACTAAAGATAGTGACGGTAAAGCGAGACGATGGAGACGGTTTATTTGTAACCTTCTCAGACGGAACATGCGCGGGCTTTGTAGCAGAAGAACTACATGAATTGAGGCCGCACCGCGAAGCAACCTCAGATCAAGTAGAACCCGTCAGCGAGTTGTAGGCCGCCTTTTGGATGGGCCGCGACTGTGGCGTACCTTCACACCGATGCATCGCTTCGGTTTCTCTCAGTTCTGGTTCGGTCTGAGACTTCGCAGACGTGCGATAGCAGGTCATGCAAATGGAGTCCCATGTGCCGTCGGGCTTTCTTCGATGTGTATAGTCTGGCATCGTATGACCTCACATTCGGCACTTCGAAAAAATAAGCCCCCTTGTGGAGGCGAAGCCGTTCACGAATTTGTGTTGATTGCAAAACTACGCCGAACCAGTTCCTAAATCTGAGCAATATTGAACGCCGTTCCTTGCCAAGTTTTCTCTATGCTAAGGTCGGCTAAAGTATATTGTTACCTTTTAAAAAGACCGAAGAAGAGTTATAAACCGGCTTTCGCCCGATTCTCAAGTATGGCCTGTCTGTTTCCAGCCGCCCAGCGATGAAGCGGAACCAGCGCGCCGCGGAGCGTCATCCCCAAATCCGTCAGCTCATAATCCACGCGTGGCGGGACACTCGGGAAGAGAGTGCGGGTTACGAGCCCGTCCGCTTCCAACCGCTTCAAAGTCAGCGTCAGCATTCGCTGTGAGATTCCGCTGACCCGTCGCTGGATTTCGTTGTAACGCAACTGCCCTTTGGAAAGCGCGCCCACGACCAGGATCGTCCACTTGTCGCCGACGCTCATCAGCACTTCGGCAAGTCCTTTGCAGTCTGCGGGACCTAGCGCATCGGTAGGAACAAACTTGTTCGTTTCGCTCAAAAAGGTGCCTTCTTGTGGGAACTTCATATGCATTCGATACTAGCTCTACGAACAGGTTGTTCGTAATTGCAACTGCGGAATTGATTCCGCGAGCACGTGAAAGGATCCGAAAATGCAGACGACAGCTAGTACCGCCGCACACCTTCCGCCGCAAGCCGTAACCCGGGCTCCTGCTGCCAAGGAATTGCGGCGAAACAAGATCACTTATTGGACTTTGACGCTGCTGATGTTCGTTCCGGGCACTCTGGGGGCCTTCGCAGAGGCTTTCACCAGCGGCCCAGCCAGCATCGTGAAAATCATGCTCACGCTCGGCTTCCCGTTGTACCTGATGAAAATTCTGGGTGTATTCAAAATCTTCGGCGGCATAGCAATCCTGACGGGCAAACTGCCCCGGATGAAGGAATGGGCATATGCCGGCTTTTCCATCGAGTTTCTGGGCGCGACGGCAGCACACGTCATCACGTATGACCGCGTTTACGCACTGCTCCCATTCTCGTTCTTCATCGTTCTTGTGGCCACCTACTTCCTGTGGCACAAGACGTCGGCTACACCCCTGCCGTTCGAACACGGCGATGTTCGCGCGTAACTACTCTTCAAACAGGACAGTAATGTGCGGCAGCGAACGATGGACCGTCAAACACGAAAGAAACAGAGAGCTACCTTCGCTCCCACCAAGACAGCCAAAAGGATTAGTGTATGCCGAAGCTTCTGATCGTCGAAGCAAGCCCACGCGGGGAATACTCCATCTCCCGGAATCTGGCCAAGAAGTTCCTTGCAAATTGGAAGATGGAACATCCTAACGGTAAGGTCATCGAGCGTGATCTCGCAATGATGGATCTGCCCTACATGAACCTGCCGTGGGTGGGCGCAAGCCTCACGCCGGTCGAAGCGCACACGCCTGAGATGAAAGAAGTTCTGTCTGTTTCGAATGAACTCGTCGACGAACTGCTCGCGACAGACCACATCGCAATCAGCACGCCAGTGTACAACTACAACATTCCGGCTAACTTGAAATCCTATGTGGATCATATTGTCCGCAAGGGACGTACCCTCGGGTCAACTGGCGAAGGCCTAGTACAAGGAAAGAAGTGCACTGTGTTGATGGCCTCGGGCGGCGTATATACGGAAGGTTCGCCGATCCGCGATCGCGATATCGCAACCGTGTACCTGCGGCTGATTCTTAAAGTCATCGGCATCGAAGATGTGACGTTTGTTGCGGCAGGCGGCAGCAAAGTCGTCGACCTGGGGCAGCAATCCCGCGATGACTTTCTAGCTCCCCTCGAATCTGTGCTCTCTGCAGCAGCAGCGGCGTAATCCGCGCCAGTCTGAGCATGGAGAGGAGCAAGATGACGAAGAAGTCCTTATCTTCTAACTCTGTGCGAAGCGGGTTGTAGACAAGGCGCCGTCTCCCAACCAACATTTCCGAAGAAAATTCAAACAGCCGGTATCATGGGAATGATGAAGAGCCAGTACCCAGACTGGCTCTTCGTTTTAGTGGTCGCAACGCGCTTCTCGCCGTTTAGAACGCAGCGAGATTATGAAAGCGGACGAATTGCTGATCTCAGCCAAAGAACTTTCCCCAGCGGCAGGCGATTTCCGTTTGCCGATCATGGCTCAAACAGCGATTCGGCGATTCAGTGCAATTCCAGAGCCGTTTCTCTTAACGAAGCGACTCTCTCGACATCTAATCCGTTTGGCTGCTGTCAGGTGAAGGGGTAGTTGCCTGACCAGACACTTTCCTATATGCTCACAGAATGCCAAGGCCGCGAAGTGACGAAAAGCGTATTGCACTTCTAGAGGCAGCGACTCGCATCATCTTCACCCAGGGACTAAGTGCTCCGACGGCGGAGATCGCCAAGGAAGCTGGCGTCGCTAATGGATCGCTCTTTACCTATTTTGAGACGAAGCCGGATCTCTTCAATGAGCTCTACCTTGAGTTGAAGGGCGATATGGCACGCGCTGCTCTGAAGGACGTTCCTGCAAGTGCTGAGCTTCGAGAACAAGTCTTTTATGTTTGGCGGAACTGGATGGAATGGGCAGTGGCTTATCCGGAGAAGCGGCGAGTGCTCGCGCAGCTTGATGTCTCCGACGCTATCTTACCGGAGACCCGCTTGACCGCACACAAGACCATGGCAGGTGTTGCTGAGTTGCTGGAACGTAGCCGTGCCAACGGTCCCATGCAGAAGGCCCCAAAGAGATTCGTCTTTTCGATCATGAACTCTGTAGCGGAAGCGACGATGGATTTCATGACTCAGGATGCAGCACACGCCAAGAGGCACTGTAAGGAAGGCTTTGAAGCTCTCTGGCGTATGGTGGCTTGATTTTCAGTTAGCTAATTGACTGTCTGGACAGACATTAAAAGCAGTGTCGTATTTCGTCAGGAACACAGCGTTAGAAAAGGAGATAAACAATGATGTCAAAAACTGTATTGGTGACGGGGGGAAGCGGTTCTATAGGGAGTTGGGCCATCCTCGAACTACTGAAACGAGGCTACACCGTTCGCACGACAGTGCGCAGCCTGGACAAAGAGGCGGCAGTTCGTGCGCAGGTTTCTACCGAGGTTGAGCCGGGCGACCGGCTATCGTTCTTCGCGGCCGACCTTACCAGCGACGAGGGCTGGGATACTGCGGTCGCTGGTTGCGACTATGTTCTCCACATCGCGGCTCCGGTCGGCGTCGAGGCTCCGCGCGATCCAAATGTCTTGATCGTCCCAACGCGCGACGGCGCCCTTCGTGTACTTCGCGCTGCCTGCCGCGCCGGTGTGGATCGCGTCGTGATGACCTCTGCGATCGAGGCTTGTAGACCTCCGATGACGAGTCCAGACTCCGTGAGTGACGAAACCACCTGGACGGATTCGAACGATCCCGACCTTGGACCTTACCGCCTCGCCAAAACGCTGGCGGAACGGGCCGCCTGGGATTTCATGAAGACTCAAACGGGATCAACGACTCTCACCACGATTCTGCCGTCCGCCGTGACTGGACCCGCCCTTAGCAAAGACAACCTCCATCCAGTGCATCTCGCACAGCGCATGTTGAGTGGAGGTATGCCCAGGTTCCCGCGTATCGGCTTTTGCGTCGTTGATATCCGCGATGTGGTGGATCTGCACATTCGTGCCATGACCGCCCCGGAAGCCGCAGGCCAGCGATTCATCGCCGCAAGCGACTGGGTGTGGATGGCCGATGTCGCGGGTGTTCTGCAGTCGGCATTGGGCGACAGGGCAAACAAGGTACCGACGAAGGCAATGCCCGACTTCGTGCTGCGTATCGTCGCGCTGTTCAATCGCCAAATGAAGTTTGCCGCGCCGCTTCTGGGCCGAAAGCACGTATTCACCTCCGCCAAGGCGGAGACAGTATTGGGTTGGAGGCCGCGCTCAGCACAAACAGCAATCGTAGACTCCGCGAAGAGCGCCATTGCTGTCGGAGCCGTCTAAGCGGCGACCGAGCAAAGTTACAACCGCAGCCAAAAAGGAAAAATATGTCTCTCCACAAAGTCTTCGTTAATGTCGCGTTTGGTTGGCTAACCTTCGCCGGCTCAATGCACTTCTTGATCGATGTGCTGGCCCAGTATTTACGCCACAAACGTCTTCCAGGGCCGGAAACGACGTTGTATTACGGCCTGAACACAGCATATGCGGTCGGACAAGTCGTCTTCGGCATCCTGGGACTTCTCATCGCGCGTCGAGCGATTGAGGTACTAGGAGAATGGCCAGCGCTCCTGCTTTGCGGCACGGCTGCGGTTGCATGGTTCGTGATAGGACTTCTCTCCATTGAATATCCGCAGCCCCGCTTCATAGTAGTCATCTTCGGGCTTCTTGTAATCGCGATGACACTGACGCGCTAAGCGAGACCTTGCAAGGCTCAGAAGGGAGAAAACGTGATGATCGAGAACGGTCAACTTCCAAGCAAGAAGGTTGCCTTGGTGACGGGCGGCAGCCGAGGTATCGGCAAGGACATAGCGCTTACCCTCGCCAACGTAGGCGTCGGAATCGTGCTGACGTACAAATCGAACAAAACGGAAGGCGACCGCGTCGCGGAGGAAATCGAAGCCTCCGGCGGGGTGGCGCTGGCGCTGCAGTTGGACGTGGCCACCACATCGTCCTTCGACGCGTTCCTCGATCGACTGAAAGCCCTCCTGCTTGAGAGGTTCGGCACGGAGAAAATTGATTTTCTGGTCAATAACGGCGGCTTCGGGAAGGCTATCCCTATCGACAGCCTAAACGAATCCGAGTTTGACAGCTTTGTGGACGTTCACTTCAAGGGCGTTGTCTTCCTCACGCAAAAGGCTTTGAAGATGATGAACAATGGGGGCGGTGTCGTGTTCATCACCGCTGCCGCAGACCGCTACAACGTTCCTGCGTATGCGGCCTACGCTGCCTGCAAGGGAGCAGTTGAAGTCTTTTCGAGATATGTGGCGAAAGAGTATGGCTCTCGTGGCATAAGAGCAAACACGGTCGCGCCTGGGGGAATCGTCACGGACTTCAATAACGCCGCCATTCGCAACAATCCTCAGGCTCAGCAATGGATCATCGCGCAAACTTCCTTGGGACGGCTGGGTGAAGCGCACGACATCGGGAGCATCGTTGCCCTTCTATGCAGCGACGATGCCAGGTGGCTAACTGGACAGCGTCTTGAGGCTACAGGCGGCTTCAATCTCTAACGAGAGGCCGCTCATTAGGTGAAACAGCCGGGTGGAAATGACATGAGTCAACAAGACCACAATGCGACCCGCCTCATACATACGCACAAGTGTTCTTCCTGCGGACGCCTCATTCGCCCAGAGCAGTTTTCCGCTAGGGATATGGTGCGTGGGCTTTATGAGTGTCCGTTCTGTCACTCGTCCGAGTCGCTCAACGTGCAAATCGTAGCGCGTTCCGAAGTTGATGGTCAGTCATGAAGCCTGTTTTGCGTTCAGAGGCAAGGCGAGTTGGCTTCGCCGTTGGGAGTCCAGTTTGCGTCTCAAAGCCTTTGCAAACTCACTGACTACCCTCGATGAGTCATCCGCCCTCGCAATCAACTTGGAAGAAATTTTCAGCACCGGGTGAATCAACGGCCTCATTGTGAGTCCGTTGCGTGCGATTCGCCAAGCACCAGCACAGGTCAAGAAAGCAACTTCCCCTGTTTCCGAGTAGAGTTCCTGAGCGGACTCTTCCGCCGTGACCACATGACGGACCGAGCGAGGCTGCACCCCCTCTTGATGGGCGGTCCTCAAAATGGTGTCATGAAGAGGCGGATGAACATATCGCTCGAAAAGAACCCAAGCTTTCTGATTGAGTTGGGCGAGATTTAGCTCTTTGTACTCGGCCAAAGAACTGCTTTCAGGGATGGCTATGTAAAACGGCGTTTGCATTAGCTCGAGTTGAGTGATCTTGGGGTTGTCAAACTCGCCGGTTGCCACGGCAAGATCCAACTTGCCCAGAAGGACTTCGGTCTCAAGCTCAGTAGACGCCATACTCGACAGCGAAACTTCCAGGTTCGGAAACAGCGGCAGCGACATCGAGGTCAACAGCGAAATCAGATAGGGGTCCGTATATTGCGACTTGCCGATATGAAGGACTGATTGAGCTCCCTGCTCGGCAACCCGAGCCACGTAAATCGCCCGCTCTGCATGAAAGAGACATTGCTTTGCCTCTCTTAGAAATTGCTGGCAAGCGTCTGTTGGCTCAACAAACTGTGTAGATCGAAGAAAAAGGGGAAAGCCGATGAAGTGTTCGAGTTCGAGTATCCGTTTGGTCAGCGTCGGCTGCTGTATCCCTAATTTCCTCGCCGCTCGTGAATAGTTGCGGACTTCCGCGAGCATGATTGCCGCTTGCAAGAGATGAATATCGGGGAGATTCATGGCCCAACTCCACTAAGAACTCTGTGAAGCAAATCGTTGAACAGCACCCGCGTCGCGCGAATGTTGGGAGTATCTACCCGGGGAACAGCAGCCGTCAATGACACTTATGCCGTTTTGGAATGAGCAACTTCCAAATCGGCATTGGACAACGGGTGCGCCGACCTTGGATGGTAGGCAAAGGCTGTACCTGATGGAGAAAGCTCGGAGGCGCCACAGCCCGCAGCATCGAAGGCTCTCCGAAGACACTCGTCGGAGAAGACATATGCCCGCTTCGGACCTCATAGCAGCTCAGCGTACCGCACAGAGCGAACCTGCTCTTCCACAAACTGAAGTCGATGCCGACTTACAGAGGCGCAAGCCGCCACAACGAGTCACGTTTGAAGAAGCGACAGACCGTCTACTCACGGTCGATGATGTCGCACGCAGACTGAACGTGAGCAGAGATTGGGTATGGGACCACTCCTCCCGGAAAAGCCCTCAACTACCAGTGATACGGATGGGAGACGGCGCTCTTCGCTACCGCGCGAGTCGAATCGAAGCGTTCATCGACGAACGCGAAAGGCTCTCTGCGATGCGACGGCGTGCATAAGCTTCGACCAAATTTTCGTGATTGAATCGCAGCCCGCGCGCTATATCGACATTCGCGCGATGCCAAAAGAGAGAGCCGCTGACGACCTGAGACTTCGTGATTTTCCGCGGCGATCCCAGTAAAATGTACGCAGCGCCCTCTCTTTCCCGCCACAGGATTGAGGAACAAATGGGGACTACGCACCAACGTGGATACGTCACGGCCCGCGGAAAACAGTGGTATGGGTATTACCGCAGAGTCGTGAACGATCCAACGTCACAAGAAGAGAAAACCCTTCGCGTTCCAGTCATTCTAGGGCTGAAATCGACGATGTCTAAGTTCGAGGCCCGCGAAGCACTTCAACGTGAGATCACAAAACAGATAGGGCAGCCGGGCTCCCCTACCAGAGTCATGAACGACGGCTCCGTAACCTTTTCCTGGTTCGTCAAGAATCGCTTTCTTCCCCTAAAAGAAGCTGCATGGAAAGATGAGACAGCCAAAACGAAAACGATTCTCATCCAACGCGATCTGATCGAACCTCTCGGTGAGATTCCGCTGGCTAACTTCGACAAGTTCAGCTTGCAGCTTCATCTCAACAAGCTGGCCACAACCGGATCCAAGGACCGTGTTTTGCAGATGCGTGCATACCTTCGGGACATCTTCGCCGAGGCAGTCGATCAAGACTTCCTCGTGAAGGACCCCGCACGAAAGGTCAAGGTTCCTGCACAGCTGCGACCCACGGATACGACGACCCTTACCTGGGATCAACTTCGATTGGCGCTCTCGAAGCTCAACCTTCGAGACCGCATATTGCTCGAACTTGATATGACCAACGCGCTCCGTCCAAGCGAGCTGTTTGCGTTTCGATGGAAGCGTTTTGACTACAAGGCGTGCACCCTCACTGTTGCGGAAACTGTCTATAAAGGCAATATCCGGGACTGGGGGAAAACGAAGAAGAGTCTGACGGTCATTCATATCCCGAAGGAGCTCGCCGATGACCTGCAGGCATGGCGTCTCGAATGCGAAAAACGGGCTCGCGAGGCTGCTGCGAAGGACAAGACGAAATCGCCGCTCCTCTCACCTGACGACTTCATCTTCGCAAACGAAGTCGGAGGGTTCTTAGACACGGACAACTTTCGCAAGCGGGTTCTTCACAAACTCGCTCGCGATCTCAAGTTGCCGAAGCTCACCTTCCAAGTCATTCGCAGAACAATCGCGACCTTGGCTCAGAAAAAGGGCACGGTAAAGGACGTGCAGGGTGTCATGCGGCATTCTCGTACGGCCACCACGACGGATGTATACATGCAAGAAATTCCGGCAAGTGTGCAATCGACGATCAATTCGATCAACAGAGAACTGCGCGGTTCAGTGGGTAAGAGCCCGAAAAATTCGGCACAGACCGGCAGAGTCGTTGTGGGTCGGCGCAAGTCAATTCAGCGTTTGACACCAAATGACACCAAACGACCAGGAGAGGGGGTGAGCCCGCTTCCGGTATCTGCTTGATTTGTGAGGGGTTGTTTGGTGGACCTGATCGGGATCGAACCGATGACCTCTTCCATGCCATGGAAGCGCGCTCCCAGCTGCGCCACAGGCCCACTCTCACAAAGGACTCTCTCTATTCTGGCCGACTACGGCAAATTCGTCAACGGCTCCCGGGAACTAATCCGCTATCTCCCGGTGTCTAAGAACATTAGAGTGAGCGAGCACTCTGCCGGCGGGCACGCATCTGCCGCCCGCGCTTCAACTACCAAGAGCCTCGTCCGCTCCACGGTTGCCAGTTGCCACCAGCTTCCCGAACGTCGTACTGTAAAGGACACCCGATATGCAGGCGGGCACCATAGTGGGCAATCTAGCCAGCGCGATTGGCATCACCACCGAAGACGCCGCTCTCATCGCCGACCTCAAGGCCGGTTCCGAGGATGCGTTCGCCCTGCTCATCGCGCAGTATCACCAGCCGCTCTACTCCCTCATCGCCCGCAGCCTGAACGATCCCGCTGACGCCGCCGACATCACCCAGGAAGTCTTCATCAAGGTCTTCCGCAGCATTCGCGGCTTTCATGGCGAAGCCAGCCTCCGCACCTGGCTCTATCGCATCGCGCTGCATGAGGCATCCAACCAGCGCCGGTGGTGGTCGCGCCACAAAAAGCAGGAGATCACCATCGACTCGCCCGCCGGCCAGGAGTCGGGCTCCGGCGAAGATGACGGCATCTGCCTCGGCGCAACCCTGGCCGACAGCCGCAGTTCGCCCTACGAGCACGCCGCGCAGGCCGAAGTCCGCGAACGGGTCGAAGCCGCCCTCCGGCAGATCCCCGAGGTATTCCGTACCGTCGTCATCCTGCGCGAAATCGAAGGTTTCGCTTATGAAGAGATAGCCGAAATCCTGAACGTCAATCTAGGAACCGTCAAGTCGCGCCTCACCCGCGGCCGCTCCGCCCTCCGTGCCTTACTGGTAAACAAAAGTGGTATGGCACTCGAAGGCTCTGCGTCCTACGCTGATACACGAACATCCAGAGAGATGGTGACGCGATGACCACGACAGGGAACAGAGCAAATACAATACCGACAGCAGACATATCAAATCGAACCTGCCTGAGAATCCGCTCGTCTTTCTCGCCGTATCTCGACGGCGCAGTCAGCGGCCGTCAGATGCAGCAGATCGCCGATCACCTTGAGTGTTGCAACGAGTGCAGCAGCGAATTCTCCGGCCTGCGTATCATGCAGCAGTCCCTCGCCACTCTCGGTTCGGTCAAAGCTCCCGCCGACCTCGGACTCAAACTCAGGCTGGCCATATCCCACCAGCAGGCTCGCAGAAAGGCAAGCTGGCTCGATACTGTCAGCCTCCACTGGGACAACGCCGTGCGCCCCATGCTCGTGCAGGTCTCCGCCGGTGTTGCCGGGGCCGTCGTGCTCGTCGGCAGCATCGCACTGCTGCTCGGCATGGTCGCCGCTCCCGAGCCCGTCATGGCCAACGACGAGCCTCTCGGCGCCATCACGTCTCCCCATTTCCTCTACACTTCGGTCGATCCACGGGCCATCGTCACCAGTCGCGATACAGTCATCGTCGTCGAGGCGTATGTGAACTCGCAAGGTAAGGTCTACGATTACAACATTGTCTCGGGTCCCACCAATGCGGCGGTGCAAAGCCAGATTGTCGATCAGCTTTTGGACAGCGTCTTTGAGCCTGCCAGCGTCTTCGGCTCTCCCGCACGCGGACGAGTCGTCCTCACCTTCTCCGGTATCTCGGTCCACTCCTAGCCCACTCCTGGCCCATCCCTGGTCCAGGTCGCAGCCACACGCCATTCGCTGCGCACCTTGCCAGCGGACCCCTGCTGCCTTAAACTCGCTGTGAGTGTCGAATCCTATAGTGTTCCCCCCAGACAAGCCGCACCTCCACTTATCAGCAGTCATTGCCCGCCTCTGTCTCGCCGCATCTGTTCTCCTGACCGGCCTTGGCGCGTCCGCATCCGCCCAATCGCAGAAGCAACCCCCCGCTCGCCCCCCCGCCCAGACCCAGCTGCCCGAATCCAATCCCTCCGGCTCCTCCAGCAGCACCAGCAGCCCCGCCGACGCCGCCGAAACCAAGCCCACGCCCAAAACCGCTGCGCCCCGCCTCGCCCCGCTTGAGGCCGGCGGCTCCGCGATCACACTTGAAACCAGCGAGCCCCTCTTTTACATCGCAGCCGCTCTCAATACCTGCGGTTACGATACCGATCTCGCCGCCTCCAGCCCCGTCCGCCGCAAGGTACGCGACGAGATCAACGCCGAACTCCAGACCTCCGCCCCTGCCCGCGACAGCCGCGATGCTCTCTGTGGCTATATCCGCGAGCACACCCTCCAGGACAGCGGCCTCAATCTCGCCCAGTATATCTCCCTCTCGCTCTATCTCACGCCGCCTCCCGAGCTCACCCCCACTGCCGACGAGACTCAGCTTCCCCCCGACTCGCTCCAGGTCGTCAACATGCTTCCCCTCCTCCGTACCTTCGCCACCCAGGTCAACCTCAACGCCATCTGGGTAGGCCACCGCGCCGAGTACGAGGAGCTCGTCAACCGCATCCACGACCCCCTCACCCGCACCATCCTCGACACCAACATCTATCTCCGTCTTCCCGTCAGCAGCTACGATGGCCGCCGTTTCCTCGTTCTGCTCGAACCCATGCTCGCCCCCTCGCTCACCAACGCCCGCATCTACGCCAACGATTACATCGTCGTAGCCTCCCCGGCAGCCGAGCCTCCCGCCAGCGTCAACATGGTGGACATCCGTCACAGCTATCTCCACTACGAGGTCGAGCCGCTGGTCTATGCCCGCGCCGCCGCCATGGACCGCCTCCTGCCCCTGCTCAAGCCCGTCCAGGAGGCTCCCCTCGAGTTCACGTACAAATCCGACATCGTCGCACTGCTCGCCGAGTGCCTCATCAAGGCCGTCGAAGCCAAAACGATGGACGTCGGCCTCGCTAAGCCCAAACCCATTCCGGGAGCCACCGCCCGCGTCGACCTCGAACGCTACGATGCCGAAATGGCCGTCTACAACCGCGAAGCCGAGGCGGTCCGGCGCAAGACCGTGGACCTCGACATGCGCCAGGGCTGGACCCTCGTGGACTACTTCTACGAGAAGCTCGGCACGATGGAGAGGGACAACATCAGCCTCAAGGAAGACATAGGCGAGATGATCTATGGCATGGATGTCGATCGCGAGCGTCATCGCGACCAGCAGATTGCATTCCTTCCCGAGAGCAGCCATGATGTCCTCCGCCGCTCTCCCCAGCAGCCCACGGGGCTCGATCTTGCCGAGAAGAAGATCTTTCAGGGCGACCTTCCTGGAGCCACGGCTCTCGCCAATACCGCCCTGGCCGACCCTCACGGCGACCACGCCCACGCCCACTACGTCCTCGCCCGGGTAAACCTCATGCAGCGTCAGCCTGGCGCCGCTATCGGGGACTTCGAGGCTACGCTCAGCTCATCCAAAGACCCCCGCATGCTCGCTTGGTCGCACATCTACCTTGGCCGCCTCTACGACATCAACGCCGAGCGTCAGAAGGCTCTTGCCGAATATCAGGCTGCGCTCACCGTTCGCGACGGCCAGCCCGACACCCGCGCCGCCGCTGAAAGTGGTCTCAAGCAGCCCTTCGTCGCCCCGCCGGCCGAGCACCAGAAGCCTGCCGAACCTGACGATTCTCCTGACGCTCCGCTCGACCCCAGCGGCAAAGCCCAGAAGGACGCCTACCGCCCCGCGCCGGACCCACACTAACGAGCAATCTGCGGTTCTGTCCGGTACATTAAAGCGCAGAGGGGGCTCAATGACCACACGCAAACAAAGAAACGGTCATTCGCGCTCAAACGAGGCGTCCCTGGCGACCGCCTCCGCCGTACTCGACCACACATTCCAACAGCCGCATCTGCTTACCTGGGCGCTCACCCACCGTTCTCTCGCCTGCGAGAACCATCCCGAAGCCCTCCCCGATCCCGCCGCCGATAACGAGCAGCTCGAATTCGTCGGCGACGCCGTCCTCGGCATGATCGTCGCCGAAGCCCTCTTCCGCCGCTTCCCCAGCTCACGCGAGGGCGAACTCACCCGTCTCCGAGCCTCTCTGGTCAGCCGGCGTCACCTGGGCGAAGTAGCCGCCCGAATCCGCCTCGGCGACCTCCTCCTGCTCGGCCGCGGGGAAGAGCAGAGCGGAGGCCGCGCCAAGCCGGCTATCCTGGCCAACGCAATTGAAGCGGTCATCGCCGCCCTCTACCTTGACGGCGGCCTCGACGCCGCCCGCACGTTCATCGAGCGGCACATCGTCCACCCCGCCCTGCCCGAGCTGCACCTCGCACTGCAGGTCCCAAACACCTTCAGCGGCGCCATCGGCGACCACAAATCCGCTCTCCAGGAGTACCTTCAGGCCACCGGCGCCGGACAGCCGCTCTACGTCCTCACCGGCCAGACCGGCCCCGACCACCAGAAGCGCTTCCGCATCGAAGTCCGCATTCAGGATCAGGAAGGCGGCTTCACCCCACTCGCTGACGCGGAAGGAGACACCAAGAAGCAGGCCCAGCAGGAGGCCGCCCGCCTTGCGCTCGCACATCTCCTCCCGGCGCACTCACCGCAGGAAGAGGCCGCGCCATGACTCTTCCCGCTGTCAGTCCCGGCGCCTCTCCCCACCCGCCGAACGCGCCGGATTCCTCCAGCCCCTCACTCTCGCGAGACATCCTCCAAACTGCGGCACCCACCACCAAAGCTGCTCCGAGTTCGCGCCCACCAGCCTCCCACCCAAGGCATCCAGCGCCTCCTCACCACCAAACCACGGGCCTCCTGCCCGCTATCCAGACCCTCTTCTCCATCATCGTCATCGCCATCTTCATCATCACCTTCTGCGTCCAGCCCTTCCGCATCCCGTCCGAGTCCATGGAGTCCACCCTGCTGGTCGGCGACTTCCTCCTCGTCGACAAACAATCCACCGCCCCCAACGGCCCAGCCAACTCCGCAGGCCTCCTCCCCGCGGCCGGCATCCACCGCGGCGACATCATCATCTTTCACGATCCCGTCGACGCCTCCCTCCACCTCGTCAAGCGTGTCATCGGCCTTCCCGGCGACCACCTCCGCCTTCACGCCCACCGCGTCTACATCGATGGCGTCCCCCTCACCGAACCCTACGCCGTCTATCGCCCCAGCCCTCCCGACAACTTCCGCGACAACTTTCCACGCCTCCAGACCCCAGATCCCGACATCAACTCCCTCTGGTGGATCCGCATGCGCAGCCTTATCGACAACGGCGAACTCATCATTCCGACCGGAAGCTACTTCGTCCTCGGCGACAACCGCAACGACAGCGACGACAGCCGCTATTGGGGCTTTGTCCCCTGCAACGCCATCGTAGGCAAAGCGCTGCTCGTCTACTTCTCCCTCCGTCAGCACAGCAACGACGAGCCCGCCGCCGCTCTCGCCCAAACCGCCGCCTCGTCCGGCCCGAACCGCCGTCACCCCACCCGCCTCGATCGAATCATGGACCGCCTCATCGACTTCGCCCGATGGGGCCGAACCCTCCAGATCGTGGAGTAAAGGCACATCGACCTTCACATCCGGATCGGCCGCGTCAGCTATCCCTGCGGTAGAGCAGCTCTTTCATGGCTTGCCGTCTGGCCGCGTTTGTTTCACTCTCAGCCTGGCGTTCGACGGCATCCATGCGGCGCTTGGTCACAGGGTCGCGCGTGTCGTCGGCGCTGCACTGCGGGCAACGGTTAGCCAGACCGGGTTTATCCGGCTTCAGCTCGAACTCTTCTGAGCAGACAGTACACGTCTTAATAGGGAAAGGCATACGTCCTACATCGTAACGAAAAGCATCCGCTCGCGCAGCAAAGCCTCCGCCTCAATCCCCCTCCGCCCCCATTCAGCGATACACTGACACCTGTACGCGTGGGAGACCAGTCTTGACCAACACGACCGAAGCCGCAGCGCCAGAACCCGCGATCGCACAGCGCGACCAGACCGAGACCCCCCTCGAGTCCCTCGCCTCCATCTGCACCGTCCTCGCCATCGGTCTCTTCGTCATGACCTTCGTCTTCCAGAACTTCGAGATCCCCTCCGCCTCCATGGAGAAAACCCTCCTCATCGGCGACCACGTTCTGGTCGATCGCGTCACCCTCGCGCCTCCCGCCAAGTGGGCTCCCTTCATTGATTACCGCGACATCCGCCGCGGCGACATCATCGTCTTCTTCAAACCCGGCGAGCCCGACCTCTTCCTCGTCAAACGCGCCATCGCGATCCCCGGCGACCATATCCACCTCCGCAACGGCATCGTCTACCTCAACGGCGTCGCCCAGGACGAGCCCTATGCCGGCAAGCCCATCGCCGACGGCGACCCCCAGCACGCCTACACCCCGTACCGCGACGACTTCCCCAGCATCCCTCCGCCCCCCGACTACGGCGTCACCGCAACCTGGGCCAACGATCTCCCCAATCACATTCAGGGCGACGACCTCGTCGTTCCGCCCGGCAAAGTCTTCGCCATGGGCGACAACCGCACCGAAAGCCTCGACGGCCGCTTCTGGGGCTTCGTACCCCGCGAAAACATCGTAGGCCGCCCCATGTTCGTCTACTGGTCCTTCCAGACTCCCGCCGATCAGATCGACAAGCAGTCCATCGGCGACCGCCTCAGCTTCATGGGCCACATCCTGGTCCACATCTTCGACCAGACCCGCTGGAACCGCACCTTCCACATCATCCGCTAACGAGGACAGGCCCGGCGCAGCCTCTTTCCTGCGCCGGCCAGGAAACATGCAGGAAACCGATCCAACCTATACGCCGGAAAACTCCGCGGACCACCTGCACACCCGCAGACTCCGCCGCCTGCTCTACCTCGCCTTCGCCGCCCTCGCCATCCTCTTACTCGTCCTTCTCCCGCCTCTCATCAGCGTCAACCGCTACCAGCGCCGCATCGCCTCCAGCATCAGCCAGAGCCTCGGCCGCCCCGTCCACCTCGACAGGGTCTCGCTCAACCTCCTGCCTCTGCCCGGCTTCACCTTTGAAAATTTCGTAGTCGACGAAGACCCGTCCTTCGGCGCCGAACCCATCATCCGCGCCCAGTCAGTCCGCGCCACCCTCCGCCTCAGCTCCCTCTGGACCCGCCGCGTCGAGTTCTCCACCATCAGCTTCACCGACCCCAGCGTCAACCTCGTCCACACCGCCGCTGGCAAGTGGAACCTCGAAAGCATCCTCCTCCACGCCGCCCACATCGACGCCGCTCCCACCGCCCAGCGCCGCTCCGGCCCCGCGCCCCGCTTCCCCTACATTGAAGCCACCGGCGCCCGCCTCAACCTCAAGCTCGACCACGAAAAAACCCCCATCTCCCTCACCGAAGCCGACTTCGCCCTCTGGCTCCCCGACCCCCAGCAGTGGCATCTCCGCCTCCAGGCCCACCCCGCCCGCACCGATACCGATGCCTCCGACACCGGCACCCTCCAACTCGAGGGCACCCTCGGCCGCGCCGCCTCCCTCGACCAGGTTCCCCTCGACCTCAAAGCTGAATGGAGCAACGCCCCCCTCGGCGAGGCCACCCGCGTTCTCCTCGGCCGCGACGCCGGTCTCCGCGGAGAAATGACCTTATCCGCCACAGCCCAGGGAACCGTAGGCGCCAGCACTCTCCAAACCCGCCTGCAACTCACCGACGCCCGGCGCGCCGACTTCATCCCCGCGCGTCCGCTCAACCTCGACCTCCAATGCCTCGCCACCTCCACCGCCGCCTTCCACGGCTTCGACGATATCCGCTGCAACTGGCCACCCTCCGGCTCCTCGGCCGCGCCCAGGTTCGCCATCACCGGCACTCTCCCGGACATCCGCCACCCCCGCTCCGCAATCGTCAGTATCGTAGCCCCCGGCCTGCCCGCCGCCACCCTGCTGAACTGGCTCCGCATAGCCACTCCCCGCGTTCCCTCCGACATCACCGCCGCCGGCTCGCTCACCGGCAACCTCTCCTACCACCCAGCCTCTCCTGAAACCCCCTCTCCCGAAACCGCCTCGCCAGATACAACTTCCCCCCGCCGCACGTCCCCCGCACCCGCCTCGCTCGCAGGCTGGACCGGCGAGCTAGTCCTCCACGCCGCCAGCCTCATCGCCCCGGACGCCCAAGTCTCCTCCAACACCTCCACCACGCTCCAGGCCATCGTCTCCTCCCGCCCCTACGAAGCCCTTTCGCCTGCCGCGAATCCCTCTCTCGTTCTGGGCGATGTCACCCTCATCTCCGTCACGCAGGTCGCAATTCCAACGCGCCGCAGCCGCCCCCGTCCCACCCCGCCCACCTTCGCGAACGGCTTCGTCCTTACCCCCACCTCGCTCTCCCTCGGCGGCAAGGAGCCCGCCACCCTCGATGGCCGCATCGACTCTGCCGGCTACACCCTGCACCTCACCGGAATGGCCTCCACCGCACGCCTGCTCGCCCTTGCAGCCGCACTCCCGCCCTTGGGCGACGGCCTCGCCGAAGCTCTCCCCAACGGCCCTGCCGCGAGTCCCTATCGCATCGACCTGACCGCCACCCGCGCCTGGCACGGCCCCCAGCTCTGGACCAACAACACCGCCCACCCCGCCGGCCCCAACCGCAGCCCGCACAACCACCCCTGATCCCGTTGCCGTTGCCTGTTCTTTAACTTGTAAAACCGCTGCGTAGCGGAGGGACCTGGTTGAACGGCCCACCACCGTCTCCCGTTACCCTGAATTCGATGAGGCCCTTCTTATCCGCCTCGTATCCGTATTCCTCCGCGCCCATCCGCGGTCGACGCTTTATCGCCTTCGATCGGTGAAAATCGGCGGTAAGCCCTCCAAACCTCTGCCCGTCCCGTCATCCTGCCTCAGATAGCACTGCATGCGACATGGCCCCTTCCATGCCCGTCACCAGCGCATACAACTCGCTCTCCTGCACCGGCTTCGAGTAGAAGTACCCCTGGGCGTCGTCGCATCCCTCCTCGCGCAGCAGGTCCCGGATCGCCGCCGTCTCCACCCCTTCGGCCACAACATTGATCTTCAATCCATGTGCCAGCGCAATAATCGCGCGGGTGATCGCACAGCTATTGGGATCGGTCGCCATATTCCGAATGAACGATTGGTCGATCTTCAATCTGTCCACGTTGAACCGCAGGATGTACGACATGCTGGAAAATCCCGTGCCAAAGTCGTCGATCGCGATCCTCACGCCCAGGGACCGCACCCGGTCGAGCACACGCATAGCCTTCGCCGATTCGCTCACCAGGATGTTTTCGGTGATCTCCAGCTCCAGATGCTCCGGCGCCAGCCCACTCTCGGCCAAGGCCTGTTCCACCGTCTGCGACAGGTTGTCCTTCTGAAACTGACGCGGTGACAGGTTCACCGCGATCGTCAACGGGCGGCCAAGTTTCCTCTCCAGCGCCTTCGCCTCGCGACACGCCGTCCGCAGCACCCACTCGCCAATCGGAACGATCAGGCCGGTCTGCTCGGCCACAGGGATAAACTCGTTCGGCAGCACGGTTCCCAGACTACGGCTATGCCACCGCAGCAGGGCTTCCAGGCCTGTCACCCGGCCCGTGCGGAACGAAATCTGTGGCTGGTACAACAGCTCCAATTCATTGTGGGCAAGGGCATGGGGCAACGCTGTTTCGAGCTGCCGCCGCTTCGTCGTCGCAAGAGCCATGTTGCTCGAAAAGACCTGGTACATGTTGCGTCCGTCCGCCTTCGCCTGGTACATCGCGGCATCCGCATTCTTCAGCAGCGCGGCGCTATCCTCGCCTCCATCCGGATACAGGCACAACCCGATGCTCGCCGAAATTGCATGCTCCTCTTCGCCCACATGAACCGGCATCGACAAAGTGGCAATCAGCTTCTCCGCAACCAGTTCGGCTTCGCCGTCCGAGTGCAGGTCGTCCAGCAGAACCACAAACTCATCGCCCCCCATGCGCGCCACCGTGTCGGATTTTCGAAGCGCTCCCTGCAAACGCTTCGCCACCTGCACCAGAAGTTCATCCCCGGCCGAGTGGCCCATCAGGTCATTCACCCGCTTGAAGTTATCCAGGTCGATCATCAGGAGCGCGACCTTCGTTCCTTTCCGCTTCGCACGCTGCAACGCCATCTGCACACGGTCATGCAGCAGCGTGCGCGTCGGCAGGCCCGTCAATGCATCGTGGTGCGCCAGGTGGGAGATAAACTCTTCCATCTGCTTGCGTTCGGTTATGTCATACGCAACGCCCAGCCATCCCGTGATCGTCTGCGCCGGGCCGGTCAGGGCAGTCATGGCAAGCTGCACGATAATCCGGGACCCGTCCCTGCGGATCAGGCTCCACTCCGCTTCGTCGGTCAGCCCCTGCCTGGGTTTGGTCGTGAACACGGCCATGTCCGGCGCAATCGGTGCGCCCAGTTCATGACTCAATTCGGCTGCCCGGTGCGCTATCTCATCCGGATCATGGAACACCAGGGTGGAGACCCTTCCGACGAGCTCCTCCCGGTCGTACCCCATCATGCGCTCCGCCGCCGGATTCATCTCCGAGATCGTCCCATCCAGATCCATCGCGATCACTGCGAAAGGAGAGCTCGCAATCAGCGATTCGGTAAACGCAAAGCTCTTGCGCGCCTGCAACTCCGCCTCCTTGCGCTCGCTGATATTGCTCGTCGAAACCGCGATACCGTCATCCAGCTTAACCACCTGGTGACAGAGCCAGGAAGCGTTCACCCCCGGCGTCTCAATGGCAAACTCCTCGACCAGCGGCTCGCCCGTCTCGGCTACATGCTTGAACTTGCCGAAGAAGTGATCCGTCCGATACACCGGCAGTACCTCACAGAGGAGCTGCCCGATCAACTCATCCGGGGTGTAGGACACCAGGCTCCCTCCGTTCGCGTTCACAAAAACGAACCGGAAATCGACGATCTCCCCACCCAGCCGGACACTCTCGAGGATGTAGAAGGCTTCGTTGCTGTTGTTCGACGCCGCCAGAAATCTCTGCTCATTGGTCTTCGACCTCTGCGCCTCGCGCAGCAGCTCTATGATTTTGGGCACACAGAAGGGCAGCACCACCGCCGTCGTGGCCGACGCCAACGCGGTGATCAGCTTCACATCGCCAGAGAGCCAGTACAGCGGCTTCCACAAGACAATAATGTCCATTAAATGAGTAAAGCCGCAGGCAATGATAAACACGCCAAACGCGATGACGATCCATCCCAGCGGAACCTCGCGCCGAAACCGGAACCGCATCGTCGCCAGGGTGATCGAGATCGCCATGTACGAGACGAAGATAACCCCATCCGATGCCACATGCAGAGCCAGCAGTTGCGGATTCCACAGATAGCAAAACCCGTGCGGTAGAAAGCTGGTCGACGAAATGTGCGTCACCGTTCCGGGCCACGTCGCCACCGCGCCCGCCAGCGCTGCAGCCACTGCAATACCAATCAGCGCCGGCGACAGAACCGCACGCAATCGCGCCACAAACGACTCGGACTTGACCTTCACCGCATCATCCACGAACCACGATCTTCCACCTCCGGGGGCAGAGAAGCCAATAGCACCTTAGGGGCACATCCCTTGTACTTATCCTGTGTATTCAGTAGCTTGTGGCGACTAGAACTTTGCTGCCGAAGCGGTTCTTCAACTGATGTACTCCGGTCTTCGGTCTTCATCGCGACCAACGGGAGGGCCCATACAGAAGATGCGGTCAAGCTATCCAGCCGGGACCGCCCGCCCCTTCGCGGAGAAGTCGCCGGCCACAGGGTCAGATTTCAGCGCCTTCAGCCCCTGCACGACCACCTCGGCATTCAACTCCGCGCCGGCCCTCGACGTGTGCGTATGCGGGTCGCCAAACAGCGGCTCTACCTTCTCTTCGCCCAATGCGTCATAGCGCGAAGCGATTCGTTCGTTCAAATCGATCAGCCCGACACCCTCCTGGGCCGCCACCTGCCGCGTCCAGCCCGCATAGGTATCGCTATTGCGGACGATCTTGCCGTCTTTCCAGCTCTTGCGCGGAATCAGCGTACATAGGATCGGCGTGACCCCTTTCGCCTTCGCATCCTCGACATACTTCCGCAAATACCATCCAAAGGTATGCACCGTCTCGTGCATCTTCAGCACCGGATTCTCGATCTCCCTGGTCTCGTCGCCTGTGCCAGACAGCGATGCCCTCGCACGTGCCGGATCGTCGATCGCTCCGCCATCGTTATGTCCAAACTGGATCAGCACGATATCGCCCGGCTTCATCATCGCCAGGTCCTCCTCCCAGTGCCCTTCTGTGATGAAGTTTCGGCTGCTCAACCCGCCGATCGCGCGGTTGACGACATTGATCTTCGCCGGATCGAAGTAATCGACCAGAGGCTCACCCCACCCCCATTGCCCGTTCGCCCCATCGCCATGTCCATTGCGAACCGTCGAGTCGCCAACCAGCCACAGTGTAGGCAGCTTCGCATTGGCTGGAACCGCCAGGTGCAGCCGCGCCTCCGACGCATGCAGCCGCTCGCTCAAAGGAGGATCGGCGGAATCGGTGCTCCCTGCCACTGGTCCCGCAGAGGAAGCCGCAGGCAAACCGGAGGAGGGAGGCGGGACCTGCTGCGCTCTCGCCGAGCCCGTCAGCGCCATGCCGCAAAACAGCGCTACAGGCAAAGCCGCCGCATTCCAAAAGGAGAACTGTTTCAAGAATCCCATCGTCAACATCTACCCTCGGGCAGCGACGAAGTCAAGTTCCCCGGAGAGGCGTAGCCGGATCGGAGACGTCGAAAAATAAACCTGGAAATCGTGGCGCAAATCTCAGCCCCTCGTCCGTGAAGATCAAAACCTCCGCATTCACCGCGAATCCGCCACACTTTGCCAAAAATAAACCACGTTTTGCACTACGCATTTCCTCGAAACCCCCTGCAAAACCATCCTTACACCATCGGCAAAAAAGTACGGACACAGCGCACTATTTCTGTATCGTCGTCTCCGCCTTGGTCAGCCTCTGCGATACCTGTTTCGGCGTCGGCAACTGAGTCCTGTCCCACCCCCCGCCAAGCGCCTCGATCAGTTCCACGGAAGCCGTCATCTCCTGTATCTGAAGACCTACCAGGGTTTGCTGGTCACTCAGAAGCGTCGTCTGCGCCGTGACTACATTGATGTACGGATCGACCCCGGTCTGATACCGCGCCATCTCCAGGTCCACAAAGCGCTGTGCCGACCGCTCCGCCTGCTGCTGCTTGATGACCTGCTGCGAAAGAATACGAGTGGTGGCCAAATAGTCTTCCACCTGCTGAAACGCCGTCAAAACAGTCTGCCTGTAGCTTGCAATATCACCGTTAAACGTTGCTATATATTGGTTTACGGTCGCGCGCCTAAGCCCTGCATCGAACAGCGTTTCGTTCACGCTAGGCCCAATCGACCAGTAGCGGCTGGGTATATCGAACAGGTGTTTGAACGTCGAACTCTCAAACCCGCCCCCAGCGCTCAGCGTCAGAGCAGGATAGAAAGCCGCATCGGCAATACCGATCAAAGCATTAGCAGATGCCATATTTCGCTCGGAGGCGGCGATATCCGGCCTTCTTTCAAGCAGTTGCGTCGGCAGCCCGACCGGGATGGCCGGCGGCGTTGCGGTGACCGGCTTTACCGGGATAGAAAAACTGGAGGCATTCGTACCGATCAAAGTCGCAATCGCGTGCTCATATTGGGATCGCAGCACACCTAAGTTGATCGCGGCGGACTGCGCATTTTCGAGCGTGTTCTCAGCTTCGACTACGGAGATCCGGTCGCCGATCCCGGTATCATACTGAGCCTGCGTGAGTTGAAGCGCTTTCTTATCTGCCTCGATCGTATCGTTCAGAACCTTCTCGAGCGCGTCCTGACCGCGAATCTCGAAGAAGGTGATGGCCAGGGTAGCCTGTTCGGTCAGCCGCTCATTCTCGAGATCGGCTGCGCTAAGCTGCGCGTTGTACTGCTCTTCGCGGATGGTATTCCGTATCCTGCCCCAGAGATCCGGCTCCCACGATGCAGTCAATCCCAGCGTACCGACAGAGCTCTGCCGTCCAGTATTGGCCGACGCGGAGTTGGTCAGGTTGGATGAGGTACGCGAGCGAGAGTACGTCGGTCCGCCCGCCAGAGTGGGATAGAGTTGCGCCCGCGCTTGCGCAATCAAGGTGCGGGCTGCCATCAAGTTCTCGAAGTACAGCTTGATGTTCTGGTTATTGATGTTCAATCCATCTTCAAGCGCATTCAACTCGGAGTCGTTATAGATCTCCCACCACTTGCCCCGAAGCATGGCATCCTGCGGCTGAGCTACCTTCCATCCATCCGTGTCCCGAAATTGCGTGGTGGACTCTTTGTAGACCGGGGGCGGCATCTGCGGGGTGGCGGCGGGCACATGGTACTTCGGGCCGACCATGCAACCCGTCAGCAAAGACGCCGTCGCGACGGTCCATAACGCGGTAAGCAGGCGATCATTAGTCATAGATTTTGGCATGTACGATTACTCTGACGCGGCGGCAAGGGAGCCGTCCGCTGGATGATAGTTGTCCCGCTCTTTGCCTAAAAAGCGCAGGCGCAGCCGGTCAAGCGTGAGGTAAACAACCGGAGTCGTGTACAGCGTGAGAAGCTGACTGACAATGAGCCCTCCAACGATCGTGATACCCAAAGGGCGCCTCAATTCAGAGCCCGTCCCGGTGCCGAACGCCAGCGGAACAGCCCCGAAGAGAGCGGCCATGGTTGTCATCAGGATAGGCCTGAAGCGCAGCATGCAAGCCTGGAAGATTGCCTCTTCTGTGCTCATGCCGCCCTCGCGTTCTGCCTGTAATGCAAAGTCGATCATCATAATCGCGTTTTTCTTGACGATGCCGATCAGCAGGACAATACCGATGATCGAGATGATATTCAGGTCCTCTTTGAAGAGCATCAGAGCGAGCATCGCACCCACGCTGGCGGAAGGCAGTGTCGAAAGAATCGTCAGGGGATGCACCAGGCTTTCATACAGGACGCCAAGAACGATGTATACGGCCATCAGCGCTGTCAGGACAAGAACCGGTTCGGTGCCCAGCGACGCCTGGTACGCCTGCAAGGTACCTGCATAAAACCCGTGTATTGTAGCTGGAGTGCCCAGACGTTGCTGCATCTGTGAGATGGCAAGCGTTGCGTCACTGAGTGAAACGCCGGGCGCGAGATTAAAGGAGACCGTGACTGAGGGAAACAGGCCTGTGTGGTTCAGCGCAAGTGGTGTGGTATTAGCCTGACTCTTGGCCATTGCGAAGAGCGGAACATTTCCGGTGGCCGTCACGCTGCTGGTTCCGGCGGGATGCAGGTAGATATTCTTGAGGCCCTCGGGACTGTGCCAGTACTCGGGCGCGACTTCAAGAATGACATAATACTGGTTCAACTGCGTATAGATCAGAGATACCTCGGACTGTCCGAAGGCGCTGTAAAGCGAACTGTCGAGCGACTGGGCCGTCTGGCCGAGTCTTGCCGCGGTCACGCGGTCGTAGGTCAGCAACTCGTCCAGGCCGCCGTTCTGCTGGTCGGAGTTGACGTCCTGCAGCCCAGGCAGACGTCTCATCTCGGCCAAGAGCTTTGGCCCCCAGAACTTGAGGTCAGTGATGTTGTCCGACTGAATCGTGTACTGATATTGCGCACTGCTGGAGCGGCCGCCGATGCGAAGATCTTGCGAGGCCTGCAGGAAGGCTGAGGCGACAGGCAGACGATTCAACTTCGGACGAATCCGGTTGATGATCTCGGGAGCGCCGACCTTTCGGATATTAAGAGGCTTCAGGGTGATATACAGGCTGCCCGCATTGGTGGCGCCATTGCCTCCGGTGAAGCCAATTACATTCTCGACCGCCGGGTCACTCTTAACCACGGCTTCTAACTGCTGAAGCGAGCTGTTCATCGCCGGAAAAGAAGAGTCCTGCGGGCCCTGAATACCACCCGCAAGAACTCCTGTGTCCTGCTGCGGGAAGAATCCTTTGGGTATCTTGATCACGAGCACGACATTGAGAGCGATAGTGAGGAACAGCATCGTGAGGGTCAAGCCGGAATTTTGCAGGACCCAGTGCAGGCTGCGGCGATACAACGACAGTACCCAGTCGAAGACCCTCTCCGTAGCCATATAGATGCGGCCATGCTTGCGTCCGCGCTCATCACGCAGCAGGTAGGCGCACATCATCGGCGTTGTGGTGAGAGAGATGACCATCGACACCAGGATTGCGGTGGAGAGCACGACCGCAAACTCACGGAAGAGTCGGCCGACAATCCCGCCCATCAGCAGGAGCGGAATGAAGACGGCGATCAACGAGATGCTGATTGTCAGGACGGTGAAGCCAATCTCCCGCGCACCCTTCAAGGTAGCCGCGAAGGGGCTGACCCCTTCTTCAAGATGGCGCGTGATGTTCTCCATGACGACGATTGCATCATCCACCACAAAGCCGGTGGAGATGGTGAGTGCCATCAGAGACAGGTTATCGATACTGTATCCCAACAGGTACATCACCGCGAACGTGCCGATGAGAGACACCGGCACCGCTACCGCCGGTATAAGGGTTGCACGGCCATTCCGCAGAAACACGAAGACGACAGCAATGACCAGAACGATCGAGATCATCAGCGTACGCTCTACTTCACTGACCGACGCGCGGATCGTCGTGGTGCGATCCTGAACGATTGTCGTGGTAATTCCTTTGGGGATTGAAGCTTCTATGGACGGCAGTTGTGCGCGGATGCGGTCGACGGTGTCGATGATATTTGCGCCGGGTTGCCGGAAGACGATGAGATTGATGGCACGCTTGCCGTTGAGGTATCCCGCAGCCCGAATATTCTGCACCGAATCGACGACATCCGCCACATCGGAAAGGCGAACCGCAGCGCCCTTGTTGTAGCCGACAATGATCGGCTTGTACTCCGCTGCATGCGAGATCTGATCGTTGTCGATGATGTCGGCTGTAATGTTGCCATCGGAGATCTGCCCTTTGGCTAAATCCGAGTTCTGGAGGCTCAGGATCGACTGGACATTGGACATGGCAAGGCCATAGCTGGCTAGCTTGGTGGGGTTCACCTCGACGCGCACCGAAGGCAGCGCGCCGCCGCCTGCGTTCACCTGTCCAACGCCCTGAATCTGCGACAACTTCTGCTCAATGACCGTCGAGGCTTCGTCGTAGAGTTTGCCCGGATCGTACTTGTCTGAGGTGAGCCCGATAATCATAATCGGGGCGTCGGCCGGATTGACCTTGCGATAGGTCGGATTGCCTGGGAGGTTCGCGGGAAGGTAGGTTCGCGCAGCGTTGATCGCTGCTTCCACGTCTCGCGCGGCACCATCGATGTTGCGGCTCAGGTCGAACTGGATCGTCACCGATGTCGATCCGAGACTACTGGCAGAGGTCATCTCGGTGACGCCGGCGATATGGCCGAACTGCCGCTCCAGAGGCGTCGCGACCGAGGACGCCATGATCTCGGCGCTCGCTCCGGGGAGGCTTGCGTTAACGGAGATGGTTGGAAAATCCACCTGGGGCAGCGGAGAGACAGGAAGCACGTTGAACGCAATCCCGCCGGCAATCGCGATCGCCACGGTCAGTAACGTGGTGGCGACCGGCCGGTGAACAAAGGGTGCGGAGATGTTCATGCTTGCCCCGCCGACTGTGGCTGTGGCTCGTTGCCTGTCTCCGGCATCTTCGACTTTCTTGAGAACCGCTCGGCCAGATTGTCGAAGAAGATGTAAATCACCGGCGTAGTGTACAGCGTGAGCACCTGGCTCAATAAGAGGCCGCCGACCATTGCGATGCCGAGCGGCCGGCGAAGTTCGGAGCCTATCCCGCTCCCGAAGGCCAGTGGCAGGCCGCCGAGCAACGCAGCCATGGTGGTCATCATGATGGGGCGAAAGCGGAGCAGGCAAGCCTCGTAGATCGCCTCGGTCGAGCTCTTTCCGTGGTGACGTTCCGCTTCCAACGCAAAGTCCACCATCATGATTCCGTTCTTTTTAACGATACCGATCAATAGAACGAGTCCGATGATGGCTACGACGCTCAGATCCTGGTGAAAGAGAATGAGTGACAGGAAGGCGCCTACGCCAGCGGAGGGCAGGGTGGAGAGGATAGTGATCGGATGAATGAAGCTCTCGTACAGGACGCCGAGGACGATATAGACCGTCACGAGAGCTGCTAATATCAGCAGCGGCATGTTCGAGAGCGAGTTTCGGAACGACGCTGCCGTGCCCTGGAAGTCGGCCTGAAGGCTGGCCGGCATGTGCATGTCTTTCTGAATTTTGGTTATATCCGTGATGGCGCTGCCAAGAGCCGCATTTGGACCAAGATTGAAAGAGACGGTGATTGCAGGGAATTGTCCCTGATGTGTGATCGCAAGCGGCTCGGTCGTTGTTTCGAAGTGAGAGAAGGCGCTGAATGGCACTGCGTTACTGATGCTTGAACTTGTAGCACCGGCAGAGGTGGCGCCTCTGCTGGATATCGAAGCATTCGTACTTGAGGCCAGTGCGTTCACAGGAGGTGCAAGCGTATTCGCCGTTGGAGTATAGGGCGTGGAGGTAGTCAGCGCATTTGAACCCGCGGAGCTGGAGCCATTGGATGTCGAGGTAGCAGGAGCCCCGCTGGTACCGGAAGCTGCGTTGGACTGGATGTACAGGTGGTGGAGCTTGTCAGGATCGAGCTGAAACTGCGGCTGGCTCTCCAGGATCACGTGATACTGGTTCAATTGCGTGTACATCGTATTGATCTGGCGCTGGCCGAACGCGTCGTACAGCGTGTTGTCGATGGTAGTTGGTGCGATGCCGAGTCGCGAAGCCGTCGGGCGGTCGATGACCAGCGACACCGCGAGACCGCCCAGTTGCTGGTCGGTAGCCACGTCTTCCAGGCCCGGCAGTTGCTTGAGGCGAGTCACGAAACGTGCGGTCCAGTCATTCAGTTCATTCTGGTCCGGGTCTTCCAAGGTGTATTGGTATTGCGTTCGACTGACGCGGTCGTCGACAGTGATGTTCTGGACCGGCTGCATAAAGAGCTCAATCCCCTGAACATCCTTAAGCTTCGTCTGCAATCGGCGAACGACGTCGGAGGCGCTGAGATCTCGCTGATTCAGTGGCTTGAGATTGATCGACATCCTTCCGCTATTGAGGGTCGTGTTTGTCCCATCGGCACCAATGAAGGAGGAAAGACTTTCAACGGCTGGGTCGGCGAGAATGACCTTCGCCAGCTCCTTTTGCTTCTGTGCCATCGCCTTCGATGCAATCGTTTGCGAGGCTTGCGAGATGCCTTGGATAACTCCGGTATCTTGAACAGGGAAAAAGCCCTTGGGAATGATGATGTATAGATATACCGTCAGCAGCAATGTCGCGACCGCTACGAGCAAGGTTATCGTCTGGTAGCGCAGAACAACCTTCAGCGTTCGTGCATAGAAGTCGATCATGCCCAAGAAGACGCGTTCCGAAGCCTGGTAGAAGCGTCCCTGTTGGGACTCTGGATTGTGCTTCAGGATGCGCGATGCCATCATCGGCGTAAGCGTCAGTGAGACCACAGCCGAGACGACGATCGTGACCGCCAGGGTAACCGCAAACTCACGGAAAAGGCGCCCGACCACGTCGCCCATGAACAGCAGCGGAATGAGCACGGCAATCAGAGAAACAGTGAGCGATAGGATAGTAAAGCCGATCTGCTCAGCTCCCTTGAGGGCCGCTTGCATCGGCGGATCGCCCTCTTCCAGGTAGCGGGAGATATTCTCGACCATCACAATGGCATCGTCGACAACGAACCCGGTCGAAATCGTGAGCGCCATCAGCGACAGATTGTCGAGACTGTAACCCAGGGCATACATTGCCGCAAAGGTCCCGATCAGGGACAACGGTACAGCCACGCTGGGAATGATTGTGGCATACAAATTGCGCAGAAACAGGAAGATGACCATGACGACCAAGCCGACGGTCAATAGCAGTTCAAACTCGACATCCGTCACGGAGGCCTGAATAGGCGTCGTTAGATCGGTCAAGACCGTTACTTTGATTCCCTTGGGCAGATTTGCCTCAAGTTGCGGAAGCAATGCCTTGATGCTTCTGACGACACTGATGGTGTTGCCGCCCGGCTGACGCTGGACATTCATGATGACGGCCGGTGTCTGGTTCATCCACGCAGCCTGGCTGGAGTTCTCTACTCCATCGACGATGTTTGCGATATCCGTCAGCATGACCGGAGCGCCATTCCGGTATGCGACCACCACGTTCTTGTAGTCTGCGCTCGTCACCAGTTGATCGTTCGCGTCGATCTGGTAATTCTGGCGTGGGCCGTCGAAGTTTCCCTTGGCAGCGTTTACGCTGGCTTGCGTAACGGCGGTACGAAGATCCTCGAGATTGACGCCATACGAGGAGAGCGCCGTCGGGTTGGCTTGAATGCGGACGGCAGGCTTCTGCCCGCCGCTGATGCTAACCAGGCCGACCCCGGTCAGCTGTGAAATCTTGGGCGCCAGTCTTGTATCGACGAGGTCTTCTACATTGGAGAGTGGAATCGTGTTCGATGTGATTGCCAAGGTCAACACCGGAGCATCGGCCGGATTGGTCTTACTGTAGATAGGCGGCGCAGGAAGGTTGGCAGGCAGGAAACTCTGCGATGCGTTGATCGCAGACTGCACCTCTTCTTCCGCGATATCAATGTTTAGACTGAGGTTAAACTGCAGCACCACCACAGAGGTTGCCCCTGAGCTGGTCGAGGTCATCTGACTTAGCCCCTGAAGCTGCCCAAACTGCCGTTCGAGCGGCGCCGTGACCGTCGTCGCCATCACATTCGGGCTGGCTCCGGGATAAAACGTGAGCACCTGGATCGTGGGATAGTCTACTTCGGGCAGCGCCGAGACGGGCAACTGCGTATAAGCCACAATCCCGACCAGCAGAATCGCGGCCATAAGAAGAGACGTCGCCACGGGACGCAGGATGAAGGGACGTGAAGGACTCAAGGAGCATTACTCCCACTCGTGCTTACTGGTATCGGCTTGCTCGAAACGACAATCTTGGCATTGTCTTGAAGCTTATCGAAGCTGCTGTTGGCTACCAGATCGCCTGGATTGATGCCAGTAACTCCAGTGGTACTACCGTCCGTGACGCCCTCCTGGATGGTACGCATGTGAGCAGTGTCGTTCTGCAGAACATAGACGAAAGCGGTCGCGCCGTTATGCTGGATGGCGGAAGACGGAATCAGTGTCGCGCCATGCAACGTGTTCACGAGAAGACGTGCGTTGACGAACTCGTTAGGGAAGAGCGCGGTGTCCTTGTTGGTGAAGGAAGCTCGTGCCTTCACTGTGCCGGTCGTGGTATCGATTTGGTTGTCGAGGGTTAGAAGCGTACCGCTTGCAATTTTTTTGAGCGCTGCACGATCAAATGCATCGACCGGTAGCCTAGCCCTCTGCTGCAGACGTGGTTGCACCTGCCCGAGATAGTCCTCTGGAATGGTAAAGATCACCGTGATCGGCTGTATTTGCGTGATCACCGCAATGGTCGTGGTTCCGTTCGCCTGCACGACATTCCCGGGATCGACCAGTCGC
The DNA here is from genome assembly GCA_965277265.1 of Edaphobacter sp. Taxonomy (GTDB): domain Bacteria; phylum Acidobacteriota; class Terriglobia; order Terriglobales; family Acidobacteriaceae; genus Edaphobacter. Next base: position 1,153,701 of record CBDICF010000003.1, on the reverse strand, counting down.
AAGCCGACTCTGCCGGTGAACGGAGCCGTAATGTGACAATATTGCAGTTGAATCTGGTCCGACTGCACTACGCCCTGGTCCACTTTCACTGTGCCCCGGTCCTGCAGTACCAGCTTCTCCTGATCTTCGAGGGTCTGCTTCGGGATAGCATCCCGGCTCCATGCAGTGCGATAGCGCCCCAGATCCATCTCTGCCTGAGCGAGGACGTTTTCGTCCCGTTCCAGTGTTCCCTGCGCTTGCAACAGGGTGGCTCGGTAAGGCCTTGGATCGATATCCACCAGCGGGTCACCCTGATGGACGATCTGCCCCTCTTTGAAGTGAACCGCAGTGATCGGCCCGGTCGCCTGACTCGTGATAGATGCCGTATATACCGGAGTAACCGTGCCGATCGCGTCGATGTAGACGCCGAGATCACCTCGCTTTGCCGTGGCAGTGGTCAGGGTGACCGGTCCGCCTCCGCCACGACGCGATGAGGATGCAGCCTTCGTTGTGTTCGAATGCTGTCGCAGGACCAGAAAGAAAGCAACGGTGAAGATCAAGAGTAAAACGATCCATACGCCGGTCCGAATGGCCTTGTGCTTTAGAGGCGGCGCTGCAGGCGCAGGCAGTTGGTGATCAGGTCCGATAATTGACTGTTCAGTTGGATCAGCTGACAACGTATTTTCCCTCGCTGGACGCTAACGTTCGGGCGCAGCTAGCTCGTCTGTTGCATTGTTGACGTATGGTCACCGGGTTAAGGACGCAAATTTCCGGAAGAACTCTAAAGAGTAATGCGATGCTCGGCGGAAGTGAGTACAGGATATAGGAGGTTGCCGGATTCCTCTCGCAGGATTGTTCAAAATGAGGGACATGCACGCATCAGGTCCACATCTTTGCCCTTGAGAGCTCTCCGCTCCGCGCCGGGTTTATTTTCTTTACTCGATCATGCACACTCAATATATGGTTCGAGTCGGCGTCGATGAAAAACTTGCTCCGGAGTTGCTGGTCGACTTCCCACGAGAGGCTGAAATAGTGCGAATCCCCCGGCGACCGGCTGGATCTCAGCGAGTTGATCTCTGGATTCTCCCATTTGCCCGGAAAGATGCGCAGCAGGCCTTTGCTCACCTGCGAGGCGTGAAGGTGGTGCAATCGATGATGGCGGGCGTGGACTGGATCACTCCGTGGCTGCCCAAAGACGTCACTTTATGCGACGGGCGCGGCATCCATGATATTTCGGCATCCGAGTGGGTCGTGGCAGCCATACTCGCCTCGTACAAGCGCTTTCCGTTTTTCCACGATATGCAGACCCGGCAGGAATGGAAAGGGCAAGCGTCGGCACCCAGGGGTTTTCTGAGTGAAGAAGGAGCGCAGATTGGACAGTACCGGGTTCTTGGCGAGGATCTCTACGGCAAAACAGTCTTGATCGTGGGCTATGGCTCGATCGGCACCGCAATCGAGGCTCGTCTCCAGGCATTTTCGGTGAACATTGTTCGCATAGCTCGAACTGCGAGGCAGCAGCCGGAGGTCCATGCTATCAGTGACTTGCACCGACTCCTGCCCAAAGCGGATGTCGTGGTACTTGTCGTACCACTTACGGACGAAACTCGGGGTTTGATTGGAAGACAAGAGATTGCGTTGATGAAGACCGGTGCGCTTCTGGTAAACGCGGCACGCGGAGCCGTTGCAGATACCCATGCGCTGGTTGAAGCGCTCGATCGCGAAAGAATTCGCGCCGCCTTGGACGTGACGGACCCGGAACCCTTACCTGCCGGGCATCCGCTGTGGTCAAGCCCCAACTGCCTGCTGACTCCTCATGTGGGCGGTTCGACACCTGAGTTTATTCACCGCGCCTTCCGCTTTGGAGCCGAGCAGGTCAGAAGGTACATCTCGGGAGATCCGCTAAAAAACGTTGTTACCGAAGCCGGATACTAGACCAGTTCTCCGCTGGTCAAAATAGTATCCCGAATGTAACAAACTAGGCAGACTCCATTGAAGAGCGTGAATGGCGGCACTCCGAGTGCTTAGAGGGGAGGCCTATGTTTTCTTCTTCGTAGGGATGGCAGGCTCCTCTTCCTCCTCATCATCATCGTCCTCCTCGTCCTCATCATCGTCGTCCTCGTCGTCATCTTCCTCATCATCTTCGTCCTCTGCTTCTTCGTCATCATCATCTTCTACTTCGTCATCATCATCTTCCTCGTCTTCATCGTCTTCCTCGTCGATATCTTCCTCTTTATCGTCCTTCGGTGCGACGTTGAGGTTTTCGCTGCTGGCATGCTCGGTCGGGTTGCTGGCCGAATTGTCGAATTCCGCGGTTGCATCTGGTCCGATGTTGCGAATCGGATCATTGAGGTCGGTTTCCTGAGTCGAAGTTGGCATCTTTATATCTCCCTTTCGTTTGGTTCATTGACGTATTCGAATAGGATGCAGCAGAAAGGAAAAGGTAAATGTGAAAATCAGATTCGTTTTCGATACAGAGGGGACAGAGAGTGCATGTCGCGAATAAAGGCTGATCGTGGAGCTCAATCGGGAGAAACAGCCGTACAACAGTCATTCGAAGGGCTGAAGCTGCTCACGGTCAGGAGCTTTGGAACCCAGGCTGACAACGAAAAGGCTTACAAGCGAGGCCAGAAGAGCCGGGAAAATAGCGTCGCGATCGCTGATGATTGAGGGTACGTTGTGGTGAATAAACGGAGTATCCCAAAAAAAGGTGATCACGGTTCCGGCAGCGATGCTTGCGACAGCACCTGCGGCGGTCGCCCGCTTCCAGAAAAATGCCGCCAAGATGACTGGCGTAAGCGCCGCCGCATAGATCGTGTAAGCGTAGAGGGATTTCTTCAGCACGGATTCGGTATGCATGGACTGGTAGAGCGCCCATAAACCCAGGAAGACCACTACCAGGCGGCTGACGATCAGAGTTCGTTTGTTGCTCGCGGTGGGCTGCAGGTAACGCACGAAGACGTCATTGACGAGGTTGGTTGCAGGCGAGAAAAGATAATTGTTTGCCGTCGAAATAATCTTCGCGAAGATGGCGCCCATGAGCAAAGCGCCGAGCAATCTGAGCGGTGTCGATCCGGTGAGCCCATGCAGGCCGGCGTAGGCGAGTATCTCCCGAGGGCGATCGTGTACCTCGCCGTTCGGAAAGAGCGCGGAGCCGATCACAGCGATCGCGACAATAACGGATTCGAGAATGATCGTTCCGATAAGCCATCCAATGACGGCCCGGCTTGCTGCCTTCTCCGACTTCGCGGAAAAGAACTTCTGATACATCGATTGGTTCCCGAGCAGAAGGAGACAGGGGGGAACAAAGAGCTCCATCGCCTGAACAAAGGTGAGATCACCGAAGACCTGGAAGTGACTTGCGGGCAGTGTCGCCCGTATATGCGCCCATCCGCCTGCCTGGTGCGCGAGAACAGGGAGTGCGATCAGCAGGGTAAACGTGGCAAGCAAGCCGATGACCACATCCATATAAGCTACCGAACTCATACCGGCGATCGCCGTAAAGAGGATGACAAAGGCCGCAAGAACGAATTTGCCGAGATCGGCCGTGATCATGGTCGGAAAGATCAGGTGCAGAATGTCTCCGCCGCCGATCAGTTGATAGCTGGTAATCGCGGTGTAGGTGAACAGGATCGCGATTACGCCAAGCACTCTCGCAGCCTGGTTGTAACGCACCTCCAGCAGATCTGGGATGGTGAATTGGGCGAACTTTCGGGCGCGCGGCGCGATGTAATAGATGAGCAGCAGTCCCGCCCAGCCGCCGGCACCTTGCCACAGAGCCACGAAGCCGTGTCTGTAGGCGTTTTCCGCACCGCCGAGGAGAGAGCCGGAGCCGATCCAACTCGATAAAAGAGTGAAGACAAGGACAAATGCAGGCAGGGAACGGCCCGCAACCAGATAGTCTGCCTTGGTCTTCACCGTCCCCAGTCGTCCAAGCGAAACGGCCAGAAGGGCTAGGACAATACACGCGAGAACAATCGCATACAGGTTCATGTAGATGAAAGATTGTAGCCTGACGGGAGAGATCAGGCTGCGGTCTGCGGCATGACGGACGCGGGCGCTCCAGAGAGGTTGCCTTGTGCTGCCAGACGTCTCGCGGCAGCGGCAGCTTCTATCTCACTGTTGATCTCGGCTCCCAGCAGCAACATCAGACCGGTAAGGTAAAACCAGGTAAGCAGAATGATCACCGCCCCCAGCGACCCATAGGTAACCGAGTAGTTTCCGAACAGATGAACATAGATGCGGAGGCCAAATGAGGCCAGCAGCCAGCCGACAATCCCGATCGCAGAGCCGGGGGTCAGCCAATGCCAGTGACTGGTCTTCACGTCCGGAGCAAAATAGTAAATCACCGCAAACAGGAACGAAAGCAGGAGAGTGGCGAGTATCCAGCTTAGAGTTCGGAACGCCCAGCCGACTGTAGATGAGAGGAAATGATGATAGATGCGGAAATGGGCCATACGCGCGAAAAAGTCGCCGCCAAGCAATGAAGCCAGAATCAGCGTGAACAGCACCATCAGGATGATCGTGACTCCAATGGCGGAGAGCCGCGCGGCCAGGTAAGAGCGCGTCTCTTTGACCTTGTAGACCGTATTTAGACTGTCCTGTATGGCGGAGAAGCCGACGGAGGCCGACCAAATCGCGGCAGCCAGGCCGAATGTGAGCTTGCCGCTCGTGGTGGCAGCAGTGGTTTGATTGAAGGTATCCAGGACCGTTCCCATGGCGGAAGGAGGGATGACGATGGAAAGATAGCCGAGCAGCGAATAATAGATATGGGAGGCCGAGCGCGCCGCCAGGCCAAGCAGAGAGGTCGCGGTGAAGAGGGTTGGGAAAAGGGCGAACAGGAAATAGAAGCCAAGTTCGGCAGCTCGGCCTACAAGGTTGTCGTTAAGGAGAGAGGTCCAGGTATGTTTCACGATGACGCCGACCGGTACTCCCTCGAGGTTCCAGAGAGAGTGAAGGGGAGAACGAGAGACGAGGTCCCAGACGGGCCGCTGAAGATGGGGACTCGGGACAGAGTCGTGAATTGGATCCGAGCTAGTGATAACGTATGCCCCTGCTTGTGTTGAATTGCTGTTTCTATGTAGATGCAGTGCCGCGACGAATGGGTAGGCTTAACCTCTGCATGGTTGCGAGATAGCGTGCGTTGGGAGCAGACGGCATCCAACTCTTTGGTGGGATGAAACGATGAACAAATTCAGAAACAGATACCGGTCAATGACCAAGCTTCGTCAGCTGATGAGGCTCGTCCGCGAGAGCCATGCCCAGCCAATGACAGGCGCCCACCGCTCACCCGAGTTGGTGGGACCGAATGATGTCGGAGTGACGTTTATCGGCCACTCCTCTTTCCTGTTACAGATGGGGGGACAGAAGCTTCTGGTTGATCCGGTATTTTCGACCCGGCTGGTTGTGCTGCGGAGACAGCGCCGTCCTGGGCTGCTGCTGGAGGAGTTGCCTCCGATCGATATTGTCCTGCTCACTCATGCGCATATGGACCATCTAGACCGGTCATCGCTGCGACGTGTCATTCGGGCGACGCGACGATTGACGGGAAACTCGCCGAAGGTCGTCGTCCCGAAAGGAGTAGAGGATCTGGTGGCAACGCTGGGATTCTCTAAAGTTCATGGCTTGGCATGGTGGGAACAGATCGAGATGGATCGGTTATGCGTCACCATGACTCCGTGCCGGCACTGGGGAGCCAGAATGATTCGCGACACTCACCGAGGATACGGTGGTTATGTGGTCGAAAAGGACGGCCGCTCCATCTATCACTCAGGGGACACAGCCTATTTCGACGGTTTCAAGGAGATTGGAGAACGTCTGAAGCCAGAGGTGGCGCTTCTGCCGATCGGAGCGTATTTCCCTGATACGCACCGCACCGTGCATACCAGTCCGGAGGAGGCGGTGCGAGGATTTATCGAACTCGGAGCAAAGCGAATGATACCGATGCACTATGGAACCTTCCGTCTAGGCCGGGAGCCGATGGACGAACCCTTGCAGCGTCTTGTGGCTGAGGCTGCTCGCCTGGGAATCACGGGCAAGCTGAAGGTTCTGGAGGAGGGAGAGACAATGCACCTTTGGGCACAAAGCCGCATCGGATAGCGTATGGCTACTTTGAATGCGAAGGCGAGCGGAACTTTTACTATGGGCGGAGACCTCCCAGTCGTCCGGCTGGGATATGGGGCAATGCGTCTCACCGGAGAAGGCATCTGGGGGGAGCCGAAAGACAAAGAAGAGGCGAAAAAGGTGCTGAGACGCGCAGTTGAGTTGGGCGTCAACTTCATCGATACTGCGGATTCTTATGGACCGGACGTAAGTGAGCGTTTGATCGGCGAAGCGCTTGCCCCATATGCCCCAGGGGTTGTTGTTGCAACCAAAGCTGGTCTCACTCGGCAGGGTCCCAATAAATGGCTTCCGGTGGGCCGTCCAGAATACCTGGCGCAACAAGTCGAGATGAGTCTGCGGCGGCTTAAAGTCGAGCGCATCGACCTGTGGCAGCTTCATCGTTTTGACCCCAAGGTGCCGGTCGAAGAATCTTTGGGTGTGATAAAGCAATTACAGGAGCAGGGCAAGATCCGGCACGTTGGCCTCAGCGAGGTGAAACCGCAGGAGATCGAACAGGCCCGCAAGGTGGTGGATATTGTGAGCGTTCAGAATCAATACAATCTTGGAGACAGGCAGCACGAGGATGTGGTGGACTACTGCACAGAGCGCAAGCTCGCGTTTATTCCTTGGTTTCCAGTCGCGGCGGGCAAGCTGGCCAGGCCGGGCGGAAAGCTCGACGCGTCCTCGAAGGCACACGGGGTGACCGTTTCACAGCTCTCGCTGGCGTGGTTGCTGCAACGGTCGCCTGTGATTCTGCCCATTCCTGGGACCTCGTCCGTGAAGCACTTGGAAGAAAATATCGCGGCGGCGGACGTGAATCTGACTGCGACCGAATGGAAGGGAATCGAAGATTCCGCAAAGTAACTGGATACGGCCAAAAAGAGCTCCGTGCTGGTGGCCTCTTTTTTGATCCAGGATGCCGTTGTTACGTTTTCGGTGAGCCGAGGTCCAAGGGGTTGGTGGTAAGGCCGCCATGTCGCCCGTCCTGAACATCCCAGCCCGGCAGTTCCTGCGATCCAGTGATTAGCCGCGCTCCGTCTTTAAAAGTGAGATATGTCCAGGCCCATTGGCGAAAGACAGCGAGGCGGTTGCGGAAACCGATCAGGAAGAAGATGTGGACCAGTAACCACATCACCCAGGCGGGAAAGCCGCTCCAATGTGCCTTAAAGGGCCACTCGATCTTCGCGACTGCCGCCTTGCGACCGATCGTTGCCATGTCTCCTTTATCGAAATAACGGAAGTTCGAATCTATTCCTGTGCCGTCGCTGCCGTGAGACGCGGAAACAAGGCGGCCGATTCTCTTTGCGGCGTACTTTCCCATTTGCATGGCGGGCTGCGCGACCCCCGGGACTTGCCTGCCATCCTGTTCTACATGTGCGAGATCGCCGCAGATAAATACCTCAGGCCGCCCCGGCGGATTTAAGTGGCGGTCCACCAGGACGCAACCTCTCTTGTCCGTCTCGACATCAAGCAGCTTGCCCAGAGGTGAGGCCTGAACGCCAGCCGCCCAGAGCGTCACGACTGCATCGATGCGCTCGTCTCCCACCATGACGAATCCGGGTTGAACGTCCGTAACATGGGCGCCTGTGCGAAGGGTGACGCCTAGCGCAGTAAGCTGCTCGCGGGCTTTGACCTGAAGATCCTTCGGGTAAGCGCCCAGCAATTCCGACGAGCCTTCCAGAATGAGTACTTGAGCCATCGACGGATCGATGTGGCGGAAGTTCCTGGCCATATACAGCTTCGCGATATCGCTGATTGCGCCTGAAAGCTCCACCCCAGTGGGGCCAGCGCCGATAATGACAAAGTTGAGCGCAGGATGAACTCCCGTTTCCATCATCTGGCGCTCGGCAAGTTCAAAGGCCAGCAGAACGCGTCTCCGGATCTCGATTGCGTCCTCAATCGTCTTCAGCCCAGGAGCAAACTGGGCCCACTCGGGCTTCCCGAAGTAGGAGTGAGTCGATCCCGTAGCCACGATAAGGTAGTCGTACTGCAGCTGCGAGCCTGTTTTCAGAAACACCCTGCGCTGCTGAAGGTCAAACCCCAACGCCTCGTCCATCAAGACCTCAATGTTCTTGAAATCGCGTACCAGTGAACGAATGGGCTGGGCGATGTCAGCTGGAGAGAGTACCGCCAGCGCGATCTGGTAAAGCAATGGCTGAAAGGTGTGGTGATTCTTGCGGTCGACCAGTGTCACGTCTACCGGTAGCTTTGCCAATTCGAACGCTGCGTTGATCCCTGCGAAACCTCCGCCAAGCACAACGACCCTCTTGCGCACGTTACCGCTTGCAGCCGCTGCCAGCTTTGCCATGCTCCAGAACTCCTCGAAAGTACCTTCACGTCATCTGATGCTCAATCTGATTCCGCGGCGCATACGTCCGATGATGAACGTTCGCGCTGCAGCTAAGAGTCAGATCAGGTGCTTTGAAGCATTGGGCAGCTATGCTGAACTGCCCGGCTCAGTCAACATGGAAGGTTACGAATGTTCCTCCAATGTCATAGATACGAAGCCTTCGGTTCCGGCTGCTGCAGCGATATTTGTTTCGCCGGCAACTCCAACCATCTGCTGCGGAGTCACGGTCACGAGACCATTTCCATCGGAGACGATCGAAGAGGAGGACGTGGAATAAACGGGTGCTATTGGACATCTGCCCCTCTCCGGACAAACCGGCGTCGATGGGTTCACCGTCTGGTAGATCTGTACTGCGGCACCCGCCACCGGGTGAGACAACGTGTCTGTGACCCGAAATACCACCGGGGCAGACGTGCCGCTCATATTCAGGGTCTGACCTGCACCGCTTACTACGACTAGGCGGAGATCCTCCCCCGCAATCCCCTCAGCCGCGAAGCTCGCACATACAGTTGTCCAGGCGCATCCTGACAGAGTGGCCTGGCTTCCGCCTGCAAGCGGGCCAATGGTCGCGACCGTCTGCGCAACCCCCTGAGCACCGACCTGCGACTGCGAGGACGACAGCGCGACAGGCCCGGAGATTGCCTGCCACTCTACCGGTAGCCCGATAGTTGAGACCGTACTATCCGAGACGATGGCTTGTGGCGTCCAAACGAACTTAGCGCCCTCTGCTATGTATTGCGTGGCCTGGACCGCCGTCGTGCTTCGAACTCGCGCAACGGCATTGAATGAAGCAGCCTGGTTGCCGGCCGAACCCGCGGCCGATAGCGTGATCGAACCCGCGGCTAAAGGCCTAACGGCGGTCGATGCAATGCCCAGGCTGTTCGTCGTAACCGTGCAGTCTTCCAGTCCGCAGGCGCCGAACTGAACCGCGCTACCTGAGGAAGTGAATACGACCGGCTGACCGGGCATGGGTGTAATCCCATCTGCGGCCAGCATCTGCACCGCAAATGGAACGCTCGCATCCTGCAACACAACCTGGCCTCCTGACGGGGCGGTCAGCAGATTCAACACCGGCGCTGGGGTCCCGTAGGTCAGGGCCTGCACCATCTCGGTTGTGCCGCCGGTGGAAAGATCTTCTACCCGCACATCCGCTGCCAGGCCGTTGTTCGAACCCAAAGCATGAAGCGAAGGAACAGCAGCCACGATGGCCGTCGGACTCCAGCTTGAGACTGTCGCCGGAACGCCATTCACGGTAACAGCGTTCCCTGTCCGAAATCCCATTCCTGTGATGGTAATCGTGCCGCCCGCCGCAGGCAGTGCCGCAGGGCTAAGCGCGTTCGCATAAAGAACCCGGGCCTGATAATTGAAGTCTGGCCGGCCCGCTCCGCGCTGGTCCGCGATGACCATTCGTAGCTGGCGGGACTGGGTATTCACGGTTGTCAGCGTGGTCATTCCCGTTGCGGCCCCGTTAAAAGCCTCGCTGGCGAACGACACGGTGGGCAAAGTCCCGGTCGGGTCGCTTGCGTTCCAAAGACCGATCACCGGCATGGCCTTGGCAGTCGAGGCGAAACCCTGCTCGTCTTCGGCCATCACCTCGACCGTGAAGGTGCGATTTCCGTTGATCGTGAGCGCGGACCAGGACGCATGGCCATACGTACAGAGAAGTCCGTTCCACCAGCCACCTGCTGCAATTGCAGCCGGAGCGGTTTCGGTTCCCGCACTTCCCGCGCCGCAACTGCTCGCCGCGCCGTTTGTCGATAAATTGATGACCGGCTGACTGTAGCTGGGCAACACGTAACCCAATTGCTCCACATTCGTTCCCGAAGGTTCCACGACGTTATCTGTATAGGGTCCAACCGAATACTGTCCTGTGTACAGCGGGTTGACAGGTTCAGTGTCGATGAAAACGTCCTGCCAGTCGCCAGGAAGCATCGGGATCCGGGTAAGTTCGTAGTATCCTTCATGGTCGCCTCCCATAGTGCCCATACTGCCCATTTGAGAGTTGTCAATCCCGGTCACCGGATTGCCTTGATGTCGCTTGAAAGGGTAGCCCGATACGGAGGAGACCGTATACCACCCCTCCTGCTGGGATGCATCCGTATACTGTTGCCATCGTCGCGCGATCACATTGACTCCAGCCATGCCCTGCCCGGTCGGAAACAATAGGTTTCCGAGGATGCGATTGGAGCGGTACAGCGAATCGACCTTGCCTGGGGCAGCTTGTCCCTGTGGGATGAAGTACAACATGGCGAGCGTCGAAATGTCATCGGGACGCAGGGTAAAAGGTTGCGGCAGGCACTGATAGCTATAGGGACCGCAGATGATATCGATCGGATGCATAATTGGCCAGTTCAGTGCCTGGTTGTACGTTGGCAGCGGAGTGCCCGTAAAGACGTTGTCATTGGTTTGCGACCAGCCCAGCCCAAGAACTCGCCCGAAGGCCCTCATAAGCTGATATTGCATCTCCAGTTCCTGTTCGGGAGCGGGTCCGGTACAGCGTCCGTTTAAGACAATGACAGCATGCTGGATATATCCGGCCGGAACAATCGAATCGACACTTTCGGTGACTCCATTCTGACGGCAACTCGTCGGATCGCTTGCTCCATTGCCCAGCAGGAGGTCCGTGACAGACCCGTCGGTATCGTAGATCACCGCAATCGGCTTCGCCTGATAATTCGTGCTCTGCACATCGCTGGGCAAGATCAGACCGTTCGGGCCGGCGAATGCATTTGCGCCGCTGACGTGTTGATTAAGCTCGCCGCCGTAGGAGAGCACGAGGCTATCCGTTGGAGCGTTCCACACCGCCGCCGCTGCCGCGACGATTGCATCTGCAGCGGCATGGCTCACACTCGCACTCAGATCTCCCGGGTCGGTGAAGTAAAGTGGTTGGCTGGTATACCAGACGACCGGCAGACCCTGATTGTTGAAGTAAGGCAGCCCCGTAACCCAACGCGGATTGCCGGCCCAAAGAGCCGTTCCAGCAGTCAGCCAGCACAATGCCACTGCGGCAGCCGTTCGGCGACGGCTGAGGAGCCAACTCCTCGCCGTTAGGTCAGCGAGCCGCATCCTGCACCTTCTGTTCCGCCTTCCAAGCTCTAAACATCCCCAACACCAGGTCAACCGAGGCCTGCTGCGCGGGAATCGATGCCGAACCCGTGTGCTCCGTCACCAAACCTTCCGCGACCGCCGAACCGGTTCCTGGAACGGCCATAGGGTGATTTCGAACCGTCTGTCCGGTCTGTCGAATGGCGGCGGATATGCTGCCGTAGGGGACTGACCGCAGCAGTTTAGCTCCTACCCAGCGAAGATCGACCGCCGGTGGCGCCAAGCGGGCAGAGCTGCTGCTGGCCAGTGGCACGGTCCCGCTTCGAACAATTGGTATCGCTCCATCCAGGCCGTCCACAGGAGAGCTCATCCCCGATGTGCCCGGAGCGTACAGCAGCATTAACAACTGTCTTCCGATGCGATAACGCTGATCGCCGCCGCCCCACAACCCGGCCCACTCTCGCAGAGTGTAGGTGCCTCCTGAGCTGCACCCACGAACAGCCTGATCCACCCGGAACTCGATTTCAACCCACCCGGATGCGGCATTGGCACCGCCACCGTCGGGGCGCCGGACTGCCGTCACCTGTCCAACGAAGATGATCCCAGCTTTATCAAACATCTGACGCAGTGCGGTCTCGATAGTCTGCGGAGGCGCCGGTACTTCACGGCTGATGACGCCGGATTGTCCCTCAGCAACCGCTGTCCAGATCAGCGTCAGCATAAGTGCCGTCAGCAAGCTTCGCCAAAGCGTGAATCTACGAAGGCATACGATGCAAAGGACTGACAGTCGAAATTTAGGCCGAAATAGACCCGCCATGTTGCTGCTTCCTCTCCTGAATCTTCGTCAGGATTGGGCCGAGCAGCTACATTGACTCATTTCGATACATCGGGCGGGCACAACCGAGCCTCAGCCGATCTATATCTCCGGATAAAATTCGAAGAACGCGTCAAGACTCATGCGCAATTGCCCCTCAATCTGCTCCCGGCTGCCTTCGAGCACATGCATCGTCACATGCGCCTCGTTGCCATTCTTCAGTTTCACGGGCGCTTCGCCCACCTCTGCCACTTCATCCGCCGGGAGCAGCCTCATGCCGTAAACCAATGTCAGATCTGCCATAACCTCAATTCTTTCACCAAAGCCGGGTTTGCATCCGTTTTATGCTGCGCATTTACACTAGAGAAGCCCCTATGTCTGAAAACACGACGCGCGACACTGTCATCCTCGGTTCCGGCTGCTCCGGTCTTACCGCTGCCATCTACGCCGCACGCTCCAACCTCAAGCCCCTCGTGCTCGAAGGCCATGAGCCGGGCGGCCAACTCTCCATCACCACCCTGGTTGAAAATTTCCCGGGCTGGCCCGAAGGTGTGCAAGGGCCTGAATTGATTGAGAATATGAAGAAGCAGGCCGTTCGCTTCGGCGCCGAACTGCGCATGGCTCATCTCAGTTCGGTCGACCTCACCAAGCGTCCCTTCGAGCTCAATATAGGCAAGGAGACGATCCACACGCGGACGTTGATCATCGCCTCCGGCGCAAGCGCTCGCTGGCTCAACCTGCCATCCGAGCAGGCGCTGATAGGTCATGGCGTCAGCTCCTGCGCCACTTGCGACGGCTTCTTTTTCTCCGGCAGGGAGATAGCAGTAATCGGCGGGGGAGACTCTGCGATGGAAGAGGCGCTATTTCTCACTCGGTTCGGTACCAAAGTCACGCTCATCAATCGGAGCGAAAACTTTCGCGCCTCCAAGATCATGCTCGAACGCGCGATGGCCCATCCCAATATAAAGTTCCTGTCCAATACCACCGTGGAAGAAGTTCTCGGGGTAGAAGACAAGGACGTGAAAGGACTACGTCTCCGAAATCGTGCATCAGGCGAGGAATATATCCTGCCCGTTTCGGCTATGTTCCTCGGGATAGGTCACATTCCGAATGCCTCCGCCTTCAAGGGCATGCTGGACCTCGATGAAGATGGCTACATCCTGACGCAGCACAACGTCTTCCCCACCCTGAATGGACAACCGCTGCCCGGCGTCTTCGCCTGCGGGGACATCCAGGACCGACGCTACCGGCAGGCCATCACCGCCGCCGGTTCAGGCTGCATGGCAGCCCTGGAGGTGGAGAAGTATCTGGAAGAGCATGGCCGGTGAGTCGTTAACCCGGCCCGGCCCCACCAGAGATTGCTTGCGCAGAGTTTCCGCGGATCGCCTTCGATAGCGAATAGAGCGACCATGCTGCCGAAGAGGTAGTTGGCAGCAATCCCGATGCGGATTATGCTCCGCCGAAATGAACGTAGGACGATCCGAGTGGTGGATATTGGCAGGGCCGAGCTATATCGATTTCCATTTGAGAAATAATTTCCAAACGATAGCTTCCTCCTGTATTACGCTGTTGCATACAGTTCTGGACTGCGCGGGGAGCGACTCGATGAAGCGATGCATGACGGCTCTGATCTTCCTCTATACCCTTAGCGCGGTGGCTCAGCAGCAGCACTCGTTGCGTCAGTCTTGGCAGAAGATGCAGATGCCGACGACCTCAGAGGTCGCGTCCGCCTGGAAAACACCTCCACCGGAGTATGGACCGGAGCCTTACTACGGTTTTGGCGGCCGGATGGATGAGACCGTGATACGGCGGGACCTGGACACGCTGAAGTCGCTCGGCTATCGGGCTGTGACCGTGCAGGCCGGGGTTGACATGCCGTACCCGTACTTGTCCGATGGCTATTTCAAGCTCTTCCGCAGCTTCATAGAAGAGGCCGGCCGACGAAATATGCGGGTGTGGATCGTCGACGACGCAGGCTATCCAAGCGGGTTCGCGGGCGGCAAGTTTACGGAGTTGAAACCCGAGCTGCGGATGCAGGCGCTGGTGGTATCCAGAAAGTTTAGTGTCAATGGTGGAGACGTCGTGAACGAGGCGTTGGGACCGGCGGTGGTGGCCGCCAGCGCTGTAAATTCCACGACTGGCATCAACGTGCCGCTTGAAGTGAATGATGGCGAGATTTCGTGGACAGCACCGGCAGGGAACTGGCAGGTGTCGGTGGTCGAGCATCAGTTCAAGACGTCTCCCACACGGTCCGATACGAATCCGAAACGAGTCAAGGACGGTTCGCAGTCGCTCGAAGACTATCTCGACCCTGCGTCGACGATGCAGTTCATCGAATTCACCCACGAGCAATACAAACGTGCCGTGGGCGACGAATTCGGCAAGACGATCATGGGCTTCCGCGGCGACGAGCCGGACTATTCCATCAGCGGCCTGCCATGGACACCGAAGCTCTTCGAGCGATTCCAGGCTGCAAAAGGGTATGACGTACGACCATTCGTTCCGAGCTTCTTCCTGCCGAAGTTGACTGAAGAACAGCAGCGCGCCAAAGCCGATTACTGGGACGTCTTCTCGCAGATGTTTCGCGACGGCTTCTTCAAGGTGCAGGGGGACTGGTGCGCGGAAAACCATCTTGAATACCAGGTGCACCTCAACCACGAAGAGATGGAGATGCAGCTCGTACGAAGTGAGGGCGAGTTCTTCCGCGATATGCGGTACGTCCAGGTGCCGGGGATCGATACCATCTGGCACCAGATCGATCCCGATACGATCTCCGATTTCCCCCGGCTGGCATCTTCCGCGTCGCACGTCTACGGCAAGCCGCGCGCCTTCACAGAGAGCTTTGCGGCCTACCGTCCTTTGCCAAACCTCGAACAGGCACGTTACATCTTGAACGAGCAGTTTGTGCGTGGCATCAATCTGGTGGAGGTCATGTACTTTCCATCGACGAGCAAAGGCATCCGGCCTGCACCTTCCTTCATGGCAGATCCCGGATTTCCCGCACTGATGCGGTACACGCAGCGGATGAGCTACCTCATGGCGATGGGCAGGCCAACTGCATCGGTCGCGCTGTATCTTCCATCAAGTTCCATGTGGATGGGCGATGCGGCTGCCGACCGGGCTTTCGTGGCTACCGAAGAGATGCTGTCGGAGCGGCAGGTAGACTTCGATATTGTCAGCGAAGATGCGCTGGCGAAGGACCTGATCGCGGGCCGCGGTACGCTCCAGACGCTCAGCGGGAATCAGTTCACCATCGTTCTGCTGCCCGGCACATCTCTGCTCTCGCAAGCGGCCGTTGACCGGCTTCACGCCTTCGCCAGCGGGGGTGGCCATGTGCTCTTCCTGGAACACCTCCCGTCCTTAATCGCAGGCAGGACCATTCTGGACGCCCGAACGGCCACACCCGCAGACTTTTCCTGGGCATCCGTGACCACCGGCGAGCTTGGGCCGACACCTACGCCACCGGCCCAACCGCCTACTGTATCTCCTGTTCCTCAGGTTGTCCCCTCCGACATCGAAGACGCGGTGAGCGCCGCAATCCCGAGCCCTGATGTCAGACTCGATACGCGCGATACTGCGCTGCGGTGCATGAAGCGCAGGCTCAAGGATGCTGATGTTTATCTCTTCTTCAATGAGAGCGCACGCCCTCTGTCCCACAAGGTGACGTTGCGCAGCGCGGGAAAACGGGTTGAGATCTGGAACGCACAGACGGCGAAGATTACGGATCTTCATGCCAACCGGAGCAAAGGTTCGATCACCGCTACGCTGGCGCTTGAACCGTATGAATCGCGGATTCTGGTTGTTCGTGAGTAGCGTCTTTAGCTAGAGAGTCTTCCCGTCCGCTGTCGCAAGTTGTGTGTCCTTCGCGGCGCGGCTCAGAAGGATTCTCAGGTCAGTGACCTTGTCCAGGTGAAACGCAGGAACACCCGTCGGCGCGGTGATGGCGATGAAGTCCGCACGGTCTACGCTATCCAAATAGAAGCTTGGGCGCGGATCGGGCGCCGCGCATTGGACCTCGACGTGACTCATCTCCAGATTGCGGATGTGGCGAAGGAAGAAGCCCTGCGAGGGCATGGGGCCGAACATGCCGGGGTCGGGATACTTGCTTTCTAACTCCGGCGGTCGAATCGCCTCCGAATCCTGAGCGGCACCGCCCACATGCTGCTGGTAGATGTTGGACAGCTTGATGTCCTTGATGGGGTAGTCGGGAATGCCGCTGAGAATGGAGCCCAGCCGGGAAGCCGCGTTGTAGCTGACAAGATTGTTGATGAGGATGCGTTGCATTGTGCCGACCCTCGTGCTCTCCTTGGGGCCGCGCAACCGTGAGCCGAGACGGAGAAAGATGGGCGAGGTGAAGATATCGCGCATGGTGATATTGGAGATGGTGATGTCCTCGCACAGCGCGCCGTCTTCGCTTTCGAGCGCCAGACCGTCGCAGCCCTCGAAGACGCAGTTGGAGACGGTGATGTTTTTGAAGCCTCCGTCCGATTCCGTACCGCACTTGATTCGGCCGGTGCGCGGGACCTTGGCGTCGGCAGCGAATTTCTTGAAAGTCCCATCGAGAATAGCGCCGAGCTCGTAGGTGCCCGTGACGTAGCAGTTGGTGATGGTCACGTTTTCTGTAGCCCGGCTATAGCCCAGAGCATAGCTGCTCTTAGGGCAGATGCCGTCGTCCCAGGGCGAGTTCACGGTGCAGTTGGAGACATGGACATTCTTGCAGCAGTCCATGTCCATGCCGTCGCGGTCCGTGTCGATCTTAAGGTTGTCAATGGTGACGTTGTCTACCCCGGTGAGCAGCAGGCCGAAGTGGCCTCCCTTGAGGATCGAGAAGTCGCGAAAGATGACGTTGCGGCAGTTCTTCAGGGCAATGGTCTTGTTACCGACGCCGGGCTGTTCAGCCTTGTAGATGGGGTAGTTCCCGCGTGCGGCGCGAGTGGCTCCGAAGCTGAGGCCTTTGCCGTAGAGCAGGCCGGGTCCGGTGATGCTGACATCGTTGATACCCTCACCCCACAGCAGGGAGTTGTGCCAGTGGTTGTGGCCGTAGTCCTGGTAGGCGTCCCAGGCTGTATTCGGCTCGGCCGCATCGTAGGTGCCTCCGTTGTAGCCGGTGGTCTGGCCGGGGAGCGGGGAATCCGCCGCAACGATGGTAGCGCCCTGCGAGAGGTAGAGCGCGACGTGGCTC
Source organism: Edaphobacter sp. (assembly GCA_965277265.1). Taxonomy (GTDB): domain Bacteria; phylum Acidobacteriota; class Terriglobia; order Terriglobales; family Acidobacteriaceae; genus Edaphobacter. Next base: position 1,136,232 of record CBDICF010000003.1, on the reverse strand, counting down.
TTTAGCCGGATGGAGAAACAGAGCCAGTCACCGGCCGGGAAGAAGACCGTGCCGCCACCCCCGGATGCCGCTGCTTCGATAGCTTTGTTGATGGCTGGGGAATCGACTGCCTTGCCGTCCCCCACCGCGCCGTATGTCCGGACATCATAGACGGTCCGTCCTGTAGTCGAGGGCCTGGCTGCGTAGGCGGCAGGAACGGAAGTCACTGCGGCTGCGGCGATTCCCATGCTACCGAAGCGAAGAAGATCCCGGCGGGCGGAGTTGAAGGAGTCCATAGGGACGCAATGCTAGCAGACCGAGTGTGTGCATTGGAAGTATTCCCGCTTTGAATTAAGGCGTTGGGATTCTGAACGGTTTCGATCGGGACGGAATGGTGGGCCGATGGTGGTTTAGGCAATCTGACGGTGATTGTGCTCCGCGAACCACATTTGGTACGCGTTATCCACTGATATCTGATGGGCTTAGCCGTCTTCGGTCTTGATTGGCGCTGTTTTGCGAGGCATACTCCAACAAGAGTCTGCGAGATTGAACCGCAGGACGAGGCGAACCGAGACACCTACGTGACCCGATACAGCCGTCAAGACGTAATCCGGATCCTGCACCTGCATGCGCGTCAGCTTGCCGCGTGGGAGCGAGCGGGATTGATCTCTCCACGCGAACACTACACCTTCGAAGCTTTGAGCCAATTGCGGACTATGCGCGACCTGCAGGCGACTACGCGCATTTCGGCCACGAGCATACGCGCTTCGGTGGATGCGATGCAGCGCGTGGCGGGTATGCGGAATCCGCTGATGGAAACGAGTTTGGTACACAGGGGATCGCGATTGAGCTTCCGTCATGGCGGCGCGCTGATGGATCCTGTAACGCGGCAGCTTGCGTTTGATTTCGACATCTCGCCCGAGCGGGAACTGCGTGTGGTCAGCAGAGCGGATGCGTCCGCACGGCAGGCCGGCGAGCTGCAGGAGATGTTTCTGCGGGCGGTGCAGATGGAGGACTCCCCGAGCTCGATTCCGCAGGCGATGGAGATGTACCACGCAATCCTCGCGACGCGTCCGGCACACGCTCCCGCGGCGATCAATCTCGGCACCATTCACTACAATCTGCGCGAGTATGCGGAGGCGGAACGATTCTACCGGCAGGCCACGGTGGCGGACCCGGAGTATGCGCTGGCGTTCTTCGACCTTGGCAATGTGCTGGACGAGATGCAGCGGCTGGAAGAGGCGACGGCAGCCTACCAGAAGGCAGTAGAGCTGGTGCCCCAGTATGCTGATGCGCACTACAATTTGGCTCTCTCGTATGAGCGGCAGGGCCAGCGGCGGCGTGCACTGCGGCACTGGATGGCTTATGTGCGGCTCGACCGTGCGGGCCCGTGGGCAAGCCATGCGAAGGACCAGGTACGCAAAATTCTGGATACCGAGAAGCTGTCGATCGTAAGCCGGCGTGGACGGCTGGTCAAGACCGCTGAGCTTGCCGAGCTTCAGGGTATCTGATGTCGGAGTGGCTCAGACGAGCGGTCCTTGCCCTTCGCAGGCAGGCGCGTTCCGGACTGGAAGACCCCTCTGCCGGAGCGGCTTCTCCGCAGCGAGGACCCTTTCTGTCTCTCGCGGCGGTTATCCCGCTCGTTATGATCGTCGCCACCCATCTTTGGCTTAGAAGCGCCTATACCTCGCATGTCTTTCATCTGCAGGGATTCCTCGATCAGTACGACAGCGGGATCTACCGTTACCGAATCCTGGGCCGCGAGTTGCTCCTCCATACCTATGGCCTCCTATCCAGCCATCACCGCGATCAAGCGTTTCCAATGCCGACCGATCCCCAGGCGACGCTCCTGTTTTACGGCGCCTATGTCCTGTTGAACGCGGTCTTCCTCTATCTTTCAAATCTGCTCCTCCTTCTCTTTCTCTGGGATCGCCGGAAGGGAATCAGCGATCTGCGCCTCGCCCTCTACTTTTTCATCGTGTTGATAATGGCGCTGTCAACCTATACCGTGACGCCCTACGATCAGCTTGCGTATGTGCTGATGTTGGCGTGTTTTCTGGCTATGCGGATGCGCTCTGCAGCGGCCATGTACGTGGTTCTTGGGATTGCTGCTGTTCTGGGCGCGCTCAATCGTGAGACGCAGTTCCTGGTTACGCCCGCGCTCCTGACAACGGCCTTGTTCGCCGAAGCTCCCGAAGCGAAGACCTGGTTTCGCGCGGGCATCTTTCACCTTGTTCTCTTCGCGCTCTGCTACGCCGGGCTGCGCGTCTTCCTGCCGGGTGCGCCTTCGATCGCAGAAGGTGTCACACTCGGCGGCAAGTGGGCGCTGCCAAGCCTGTTTGCTCTCGGAGTGCTCTTCTACATCGCCGCAGGGCTGGCGCGGCGGGAGTACCCGAGCCGGAAGCCCGCCGTCGTGCTCCTGGTGCTCAGCGCTCCCTATATCGTCACGATTCTCATCAGCGGAGAGCTGCGCGAACTGCGTCTGCTCATCCCACTGCTATTGTGTCTGGTGTTCGTCTATAACCGGCTGGGTGATGCCAGGATGTGGAGTAGGGAACTGCCTGTTCGTCCGGGTTGAATTTGCCGCAAGCTGTAGCTTGCATAGAATGGATCCAACCAGCAGCGAACTTGAAAGTCGCAGCCGTCTTCCCTTATGAAAAAAACCTATCGGATCGCTGTGCCATTGCTGGCTGTCTGGCTTATCGCCTGCATGGTCTGGTCCTGGCCGTCGATACTCGACGACGCGCTGATCCATCTGCGATACGCCGACAATCTCCTGCGTACGCACCACATCACCTACGACGGCGTTCATCCCAACTACGGAGTATCCAGTCTCCTCTATGTTTCGTTGCTGGCTGTGCTGCGCAGCTTCATCACTTCCCCGAATCTGCCGCGCGGTGTTTCGAGCGTCGCCCACCTCCTGCTGTTTGCGGGCATGACAGCCCTGCTTGCACGTGCGATACCGCGGCAGCTCTCGCGGGTGCGTCTGCTTGGATTCGTTCTTCTGCTTCTGCTGGTGCTTCCTTCCGCGATCCGCTGGCTGGACGACGGCATGGAGACAGGGCTGGTGCTCTGCTTCACCTCCCTTGTCTGCTGGCTGGGTTTCCGCGATTCAAGACGTTCGGCGACCTCCGCGGGCAACTACATCGGGCTGGTCGTCCTCGGTTTCTTTACCGTGATGCTTCGCACGGAGCTTTCCATGCTCTGCGCCATCGTCTGTGCAAACGCCACATTTCGGCGGGCCTCCGCCGCGAGTGACCCCAGGAGCCCGCGAACCTGGGTCAACGCCGCTTTCAACTCCAGTCACCTGCTTGCAGGCAGCCTGCTCGGTATAGCCGCGATCGTGCTCAAGATGCATGTTCTGCTCCCGGACACCGCCCTGGCAAAGTCCCACGGTCTCCGGCCTTTGAGCGAGACCCTGATACCGGCAGCCCACGCAATCATCGGCGGCTTCAGCCTGGGTATCGGCATGTTTCTACTCTGGCTGCTCACGTTATTACTGCTCTTCCGTTCCCGCCGCATCACGCTACCTATCCTGTTTGCGAACTCGGCCTTCCCCCTGACCCTCTTCCTCGCGGGCCTGCGCGGGCAGGAGATCCAGGGCATCCGCTATCTGATCTGGACGCTCTTATTTCCTGTGCTTTGGAACATCCTCGAGCTCGGCGATCTGCCACGCGACAGCCCCGGTATTGAGCAGGATGCGCCGGGACGTGTGCTCGCCTATGCGCTGCTTGCCTTCGTGCTGCTCGCGCAACCCCTTGAAATCTCGCTGGTCTATCCGATCCTGCACGATCGTGCGAAGCTGATGGACACGATTCCGCACCGTCATCTGGATGTGCTTGAAGGCAAGCTCGGCGTCGCGTCGGACGTAGGCGTGATCGGCTACTTTTCTAAAGCGAATATCTGCGATCTCTCCGGCCTGGTCGACGGCAGGCAGTTCGCCCGGCTGACTCAAGACCAGCGCCAGGCGGCCTGCGCGGCCAGCAAGCCTGACTTCCTTTATCTCGACATGAGCGAACTCGGCACCTTTAGTGAGTCCATGCCGTTTGGTGACTGGATCGTCTGCGGCGAGTATGAGATGACGGGCTTTCGATATAAAGATATTCACTACCTGATCGTGCCACCCTCGACCGCGCCGCAGATCTGTCGCGAGACCCTCTTCTCCACTCCTTATCCGGCCAGCGAGCTCATCGGGGTCGCGAATTCCAGTGGCGCTCGACCCGCAGCCGATCCCACCCATACGAAATTCTGATCGAGGCCGGGGCGCGTGCCGAGTTACCCGAATCATCTCAGGGGAGGCTTACCGCTGCGTTTTCCCCTACACTGTTTAAAGAATGAACAAGCTGGTTGTAGGCAATCTCGTCCATCGCCCTTTGCGCTCGCTCATCAGCGCCTTCGCCGTCGCCATTGAAGTCATCATGATTCTCTCCATCTCGGCCATCATGCTGGGCATGCTGAATGGACAGCGCACCCGTACCAGCGGAATCGGCATGGATATGATCACGCACCCCGGCGCAATGACCAATCTCATCGGCATGTCCGGTGCGGCTGCCTCCATCCAGGTTGCCGATGTCCTTCGCACACTACCTCACGTCGCCGTCGCCGCCCCAGTAAATATCCAACTCACCGCAGGCAAGAGCCTCGAAAACATCTACGGCATAGACTTCGCAAGCTACAATGCGCTTCGTCCATTCGTCTTCCTCGCAGGAGGGCCCTTCGCCGGCCCCGATGACGTGATCATCGACGATTACGAGGCCGCGCGCGGTCTCAAAATCGGCGACACCATGACCATCCTCAACCACCCCTTCAAAATTTGCGGCATCGTCGAAAATGGGAAGGGCGGCCGCAAGTTCATCCCAATCAAGGCTATGAACGCCATCGGGGGCACCCCCGACAAGGCAAGCCTCTTTTACCTCAAGCTGGATGACCCGAAGAATGCAGAGATCGTTCGCAAAGAGATACTCGCCACGCCTGGCATGAGCCAGTATGACGTCCAGACACTTGACGAGTTGCTCTCCACCCTGACCCCAAACAAACTTCCCGGCTTCAACATCGGCCTTCGCATCGTCATCGGCACCGCAGTCATTATCGGCTTTCTCGTCATTTTCCAGTCCATGTACACCGCTGTCATGGAACGCACACGCGAGATCGGCATCCTCAAGTCTCTCGGCGCGTCCCGGTTGTACATCGTCGCGGTCGTCCTGCGTGAAACTGCCCTGCTTGCGATTACCGGGATCATCCTTGGCGTTGGTGCCACGTACCTGATGCGGCTGATCTTCCACTACAAGTTCCCCACGCTCGACTTCTCTGTCACTCCCGCCTGGGTCTTTTCGGCAGTGGGGATCGCCTTCGTCGGGGCGATGTGCGGCGCACTCTACCCTGCATTGAAGGCCGCCATCAAAGACCCAATCGACGCGCTCTCCTACGAGTAGAGTTTGAGATGGGGTAAGGTCAAAGGCCAGCCTGGTCTCCTGATCGGGGGGCAACCACTTTTGGAACTTCTAAACTCCTATCCGGGGGAGTTGCGTAGCATTCGCCGACATGAACCAATTTCCAGCTAATCCGTTGCTTCATCACAAAAAAGCGAGGGCAGTCGAAACTCTGCTCCTCCTCTTGGCTGCAATCTTTCTTGCCCTCCACGCTCTCCACCTCAGCGCCGATTTCCCAAATCATTCTCCCTGGATGGACTGGGCTAAATATACCGACGAGGGCTGGTACGGCGACGCCGCCATTCGATATTTCCAGCGGGGTAACTGGTACGTTCCCGGCGACTTCAACCCCGCCGCGGCCCTCCCCATCTGGCCTCTGCTCGAAGGTTTCGTATTCCACTTCACAGGCGTTCACCTGATCGCAGCCCGCGCACTCGCGGTGGGCATCTTTGCCCTGATCCTGCTCTGCTCTTATCTTCTGCTGCGCCGCTGGCGACGAATCGGGCTCCCGGCCGAAACACGGTCCGCAACTTCGCTCGCTCCTGCCATCGCCGTGCTTCTCCTCGCCGTCAGCCCCTTCTGCTATGCATTTACCCGTATCGCCATCCTGGAGCCGTTGCTGATCCTTCTGGCCCTGATGGCGCTGCTCGCCGCCTCGTACGCAGGTTCGGGCACCGGAAAACCATGGCGCGTCATTCCCCTCCTGGCGCTTGGCCTTCTGCTCCCTTTGATGGTCCTCACCAAAACCACCGCCGTCTTCCTGTTCCCCGCGATCGCCTGGATTCTTTGGGCGCGCTCTGGCTATAGGCTGGGAGCGTTCCTGCGCCTGATCCTCGTCCCCGCCGTTCTGGCTGCGACGCTTTGGCTCAGCTACTTCGCCTTCTTCGTCCGGCCGCACTTTCTGGAAGATTATCGTTATCTCTTCAGTGCCAACGCCTACACCGGCATCACGCCGGCGAATGCCCTTTCCGTTCTTCGCGACACCCTTGCGGATGGCCTCTGGATAGGCAGTCTGCTCTACCCGCTGGCTCTTCTCGCCGCACTTTCGGCTCTCCTGGTCCGCCCCCGACTGCTACGCAACCCGCTGATCACCGCTCTGCTTCTCTGGGCCGCAGGGTACGCGGCATTTCTGGCCTATCACGACAACCTGCAGCCCCGGTACTACCTGGTGATCGCGATTCCACTTGCGCTGCTCGTTCCGGTGGTCTTCGAAACGGTCTGGACGCTCGGGGGCTCCCCGGCTACGGTCCCGCTGCGCCGGCTGGGAACCGCCTGCGTCGCGGCAATCCTGACCCTGATCGTCGTCAAGGATGCGCGCCAGACTCTCCACTACGTCGAGACCCCGGAATACACGTTCACCAGCGCTGCCGCACGGATCCATACGATTGTCGCCGCCGACCGGACCCACAGCCCGTTGGTGTTGTCCATCAGCGGCTCCAACCTGTCGCTGATGACCGGGCTGCCTTCTATATGCGACGACTTTGGGACCATGGACCTGGCCGTCCGGGTTGAAGCCTACCGTCCGGGCTGGTACATCGCCTGGAACCAGATCGATGACGACAAGATGGAGGCTCTTGCACCGCTCTATCATCTTCATCGGGTGGCCGCTTTTCCCGCCATGGACGACCCTGATCGTAACCTCCTTATCCTCTACCGCCTCGATCCCCTGATGCCTGGCCGGGTGCGTCGTCACTCCAAAAAGCCAGCGATCCCAAGGCTGCTTAGGACCAGCTTCGGCCAGCAGCCCAGCGCCGCTCAGCTTGTGCACTAGTCGTTTGGCAGCTTCAACCGCAGTTCTCTCATTGACTTCCCGCCGAATGATCATCTATTCTTGAATCTCGCGCAGCCTGGCGCCTGTACGTCTGTGTTTTCATCGTTCACATCGATCCGGCATCCGAGGTCTTTCGTGCCATTCGTGATGGGCCCACTGGGAGCAGCTCTCCACAGAGCAGCCCCTGAAGCACCCATCCCATAGGCCGTGCGTAGTCCTGGTCAGGCGGTTTACTACCCGGGCGTTGGAAGAGAGTCTCTTCTTCCTCGGTCAGCCATTCTGCCCGGAACAGCCAATACCTGGCTTCTTCGGAAGCCCTGCTTTTACGAACCATTAGCCGAACACCTTTCTTCATGCACCACGCCGAACACTGAAGACGGCAGAATCAGGGAGTAAATCAAGCGATGTCCACTACCATCCCAAGCGGCAAAGATATCAAGCGCAAATGGTTTGTGCTCGATGCCAGCGGCAAGACCCTTGGCCGCCTCGCCACCCAGGCCGCCTCCATCCTCGCGGGCAAGCTCAACGTCCTCTACACCCCCTACATCGATATGGGCGATCACGTAATCATCATCAACGCCGAAAAGATCGTCCTGACGGGTCTCAAGTCCGACCAGAAGCTCTATCGCCGTTACACGGGCTTTCCTGGCGGCCTCCGCGAAGAGTCGTTCGTCAAGCTGCTCGCCCGTCGCCCCGAAGCCATCGTCGAGCAGGCCGTCAAGGGCATGCTGCCGAAGAACAAAATGGGTCGCCAGATGGCCACCAAGCTGAAGGTATACAAGGGTAGCCAGCATCCGCACCTTGCCCAGCAGCCAGTTGCCATGGACTTTCATGCCTCCAACGCGCCCAAGGTGCTCACGTCGAAGGTGATGGTTCCCGCGCACCCGGCGCACACGCTCGAAGGTTAGTTGGCGGATTGCCGTCGATGGGACGTTTTTTTGAGATTAACAGCGGAGTTTAGCCCGCTGATCAAACAGGGCGGAAAAGGGCTTTAGCCCCGGCCCTTTGCAAGTTCAAGGAGCACCATGGCAGATCTGATCCAATACTACGGAACCGGCCGTCGCAAGTCCTCGATCGCACGCGTCTTCCTGCGTCCGGGCAGCGGCAAATTCACCGTCAACAAGAAAGAGTGTGACATCTACTTCGTCACCGCTCAACAACGTGCAGCGGCCAGGCGGTCGCTCGGCATCGCCGACATCGGCGAGACGTTCGACGTTATCACGACCGTCAAAGGCGGCGGCGTTATGGGGCAGGCCGATGCAGTCAAGCTCGGCATCGCCCGCGCACTCATGGAGTTCAACCCGGAGCTACGCAAGGCTCTGAAGGCAGAAGGCCTCGTTACCCGCGATTCGCGTGGCAAAGAGCGCAAGAAATATGGTCAGAAGGGCGCTCGCGCTCGCTTCCAGTTCAGCAAACGCTAACGTTTGGGTTCTCAGTTGTCAGTGCTCCGTTCTCCAGCATTGGAAGAACGGGCTGGCAATTGAGAACCGGCAACACCTCGCATCACCCGCAGGTCTCAACCCTTGCGGCAGGGAATCAAATCTCCCTCACGGTCCAGACCCACAGGGTCCACCAGGGATCAATCCAGGCACCGGAGTATCGGTCCGGCTGTCTTCACCAAGGAGCTACATTGGCAAACATCACAATGAAGGAACTACTCGAAGCGGGCGTCCATTTCGGGCATCAGACAAAGCGCTGGAACCCCAAGATGAAGGAGTATATCTTCGGCGAGCGCAACGGCATTTACATCATCGATCTCCAGAAGACCCTCAAGATGTTCAAGGAGGCTTCGAAGTTCGTTACCGACCTTACCTCGACCGGCAAGCTCATCCTTTTCGTCGGCACTAAACGCCAGGCCCAGGATGCCATCGCCGAGGAAGCCACCCGCGCCGGCATGCCCTACATCAACAGTCGCTGGCTGGGCGGTCTGCTGACCAACTGGGTCACCGTGCAGAAGTCGGTCAAGCGCCTCACAGAACTGGACGACATGTCCACCGATGGCCGATACGAACTCCTCACCAAGAAGGAAGTCATCAAACTGGAGCGTGAGCGCAAGCACCTCACCACCAACCTCGCCGGTATCAAGGCCATGAAGCGCCTTCCCGATGCCATCTTCGTCGTTGACTCGAACAACGAGGCCATCGCCGTCGCCGAAGCCCGCAAGCTCGGCATTCCGGTAGTCGCCGTGGTAGACACCAACTGCGACCCCACCGTGGTCGACTATGTTATCCCCGGCAACGACGATGCTCTACGCGCCATTCGCCTCTTCACCACGAAGATCGCGGACTCAGCCTATGAGGGCGTCCAGATGGTCTCCGAGAAGGCATTCGCGACGGAAGCTGCCGATATTCAGCCTCTCGCCGTCTCTCCCGAGCACATTGGGGAAGAGGGTGAAGCCCCGGCATCGGACCTCGAAATCCACGAGTCCGCCGGAGTTGCCGAAGCCTCGATTGAAGACGACGAGACGGTTGATCTGGCCGCAGTCCTCGGCGGCAACATCCGCAAGGCGCCCACGGCCTCCGAGCCCGAATCCGAGCCCGAGGCCATCTCCGCACAGGCCGCCGTCTAAGTCAGTCCACGAACACTCACTCTCAGAGAGCGTGGCTGCCCCGCGAAAGCGATTCGACGCCACGCTCTTTCTGCGTCAACTGTCCAGTAATACCCACGTTGCATCATCAGAAGGATAGCGAAAAAATTATGAGCGAAACCCCGAAAATCGACGCAAGACTCGTCAAAGAACTCCGCGATAAATCCGGCGCCCCCATGGGCGACTGCCTCAAGGCCCTGCAGGAAGCAAAGGGCGACATGGAGGACGCATTCGTTGTTCTCCGCAAGCGTGGCATGGCCTCCGCTGCCAAAAAAGCCAGCCGCACCACCAATGAAGGCGCCGTCGGAACCTACATCCACGCGGGTGGAAAAATCGGTGTGCTGCTCGAACTCAATTGCGAGTCCGACTTCGTCGCTCGCACCGACGATTTCCAGGAGCTTCTCCGCGATATCTCCATGCACATCGCCGCGGTCGATCCGCGCTTCGTCAGCCGCGAAGACGTCACGGAAGCAGACCTTGAGCGTGAGAAGGACGTCTATCGCGCCCAGGCAGCCGCCACAGGCAAACCCGCCGAGATCATTGAAAAGATGTTGACCGGCAAGCTTGCCAAGTTCTACGAAGAGTTCTGTCTTCTCGACCAGCCTTTCATCAAGGAATCTTCGCAGACCATCGCGCAGCTCATCGCCGCCAAGGTGGCCAAGCTCGGCGAAAACATCAGCGTCCGTCGCTTTGCCCGTTTCAAAGTCGGCGCAACCGACTGGACGGTAGCTCAGACCAAGGCAGCCGCTGAAGAAGCCTCGGCTTAGGCAGCCAGCGTCTCCAACCCACAAAGCCCGGGCGACCAGTCCGGGCTTTCCTTTTGCCGGCTCGAACAACTCACCCTGTCCGGATGCAGACCGCCCGCTTCCGCGAGACATCCACCCCAGGCACAAGAATCGGCATCCCACCTCACATCAGGGGAAGTCCAGGGGGATATGCCACACACCACCACGTCGAGTCCAAATAAGTCCGCCTCCCATCCAGCGAAACTCACCCACCGCAACGCCACCGGCAAAACGATTCAGTGGACAAATGTCCTCCAGCAGGCACGCGAGCACTTCGGCATCAAGCGCTTTCGTCCGGGGCAGCGTGAGGTACTCGAATCCGTTCTCAATGGTCGCAGCACCCTCGCCATCATGCCGACGGGAGCCGGCAAGTCGCTCACCTATCAACTTCCCGCCCTTCTGCTGCCGAAGACTGTGGTGGTCGTCTCACCTCTCATCGCCCTCATGCAGGACCAGCAGGAGAAGGCCGAGCAGGCCGAGATTGCGGTTGAGAAGATCGACTCCACCCTCACCCGCGCCGAGGCAGACGCCGCAGCGAAGATGATTGATCGGGGCATTCCGCAGCTGCTTTACGTCACACCCGAGCGCCTCGAAAATGCCGAGTTCCTGCAGAGTCTCATGGCAGGTGGCGGGATCTCGCTTTTCGTGGTCGACGAGGCGCACTGCATCTCGCAATGGGGACACGATTTCCGCCCGGCCTACCTCAATCTGGGCTACGCCCGGCAGGTCCTAGGCAACCCTCCCGTCCTGGCGCTCACCGCCACTGCCACGGAGCGGGTCGTTCAGGAGATCCTGACCAGCCTCGACATACCGGGCGCTACCCTGATCAACTCCGGCACTGCACGCGACAATCTCTTTCTCTCCGTACATCCCATTGTTAACCGTGACGCGAAGCTCGCCCGCATTGCCACCATGCTCGAGAAGGAGGAGGGCAGCGGCATCATCTATACAGCCAGCGTGCGCTCCGCGAACGACCTCCATCATTGGCTGACGGAGCACGGCATCTCCGCGGGCCATTACCACGGACGTATGAGAACTCGCGATCGCGAGCAAGTCCAACAGGAGTTCATGCGCGGCGACCACAAGGTGATGATCGCCACAAGGGCGTTCGGCCTTGGCATTGACAAACCCGACATCCGATTTGTCTATCACTTCGAGTTTCCCGACTCGCTCGAGACCTACTATCAGGAGGCCGGTCGCGCCGGCCGTGATGGCGAACCTGCCCGCGCGGCCCTGCTCTATCGCCTTGAAGACAGACGAATTCAAAGCTTCTTCCTCGCCGGACGATATCCGAAACTGGACGAGCTCCGGGCTGTGCTCGAGGTGCTTGCCGGGCGCTCTACCGACAAAATGAAAATGGTCTCGCACCCGCACGCATCCGCCACGCCCACCCTGACGAATGCTGCCGTAGCATCTCTGGCCGATGTAGGCCAGCGCCGGACCCAGATCATCCTGCATCTGTTTCGAGAAGGCGGACTGGTCCGTCGCGGCCGTAATGGCTACACGCTGAAATCCGCCGAGGCGGTAGGCGATGAGGCGCTTGAAAATCTGCTGCGAACCTACGCCGACCGCGGCATGAGTGACAAGGAGCGCCTCGCCGAGATGATGCGTTATGCCGAGTCCACAACCTGCCGTACGCAGCTGATACGCGACTACTTCGGCGATCCCGAGGGGGAGCCCTGTGGCCACTGCGACAACTGCACCGCTACTCAAGCGCGACCCGCGCCGGTCTTGACGGTGCCCTCCTTTGACTCGACCGATCCGGATATCACGCGCATTCAGACCATCCATGGTGAAATCCTGACCACCGCCCCGGAGACCCTCCCGGTGCCGCCGGCACCGCCCGCATTCGGTCTCGGCGACCAGGTAAGCCATAAGCGCTTCGGCCCGGGCAAGGTGCTCGACATCCACGAAGCTAACGTGCTGGTTGATTTTGAGAGGGCTGGCAAGAAGCGCCTGCGCATGGATTTCCTTACCGCAGTGGCCTGATACCGTCTCACGGAACATCGGAAAACATGATTTCTTGCAATAAAGTCGGTGCTCCGAAGCGGCCGCCAGCCCCGCCACCTCGATAGCGCACATGCGATACTTACATCTGACATGTACAAAAGAATCCTCCTCAAGATCTCTGGAGAAGCCCTGGCCGCGGGCAAAGGCTTCGGCATCGATGCCATCTTCATCCACAAAATAGCCGCTGAGATAGCAGCCGTACACGCGTTGGGCTGCGAGATCGCCATTGTGGTTGGAGGCGGCAACTTCTTTCGCGGCGTTGCCCAGCAGGCGATCGACATGGATCGTGTAGCTGCCGATCACATGGGAATGCTTTCTACCGTCATCAATGCCATCGCAATGCAGGACGCCATTGAAAAGCTCGGCCTTTTCTGCCGCGTGATGTCGGCTATCGAGATGCACCAGGTTGCCGAACCATATATCCGTCGCAGGGCCATGCGGCACCTCGAGAAAAACCGGATCGTCATCTTCGCGGCCGGCACAGGAAACCCTTTTTTCTCCACCGATACCGCCGCCAGCCTGCGCGCCATGGAGATTAAGGCAGACATTCTCCTGAAGGCCACCTCGGTGGATGGAATCTACAGCGCCGATCCGAAGCTGGATCCCACGGCCACCCGCTTCGAACAGATTACCTACAATGACATACTTCGGCTGAACCTGCGGGTGATGGACACCACCGCCGTCTCGCTCTGTAAAGACAACAACATGCCGATGATGGTCTTCAGCATGCGCGAGCCAGGGAACATCGTGCGCGTCGTGAGCGGCGAAAAACTCGGCTCGCTGGTAACTGCATAGTGCACTGGTTCAGACCTCTTTCTACGATGAGAGGCGCTGAAATGCCTGCAGGTCACTTATTCTCCCGAACAGGTGCCCGCAACGCATCGCAATGAGATTCAATTGATACCGATTAACCGCGTCAAAACCTCAAGATTCGCGTCTAGATAAAAGGCGGCTACGACCTATCAGCCGTTCAGCAGCGACACCGGACCATAATCCACGTGAACACCAGCTTACTTGAACCTGAGATCGAGTCATTGTCCTTGCCCGTGCTTACGCAGGCGCCTGTGTCTGCTCGCAGGCCTGCCCTGCCGGCGCTTACGGGCATTCGCACCCTGCTTGCGTTTGCGATTGTGTTGTTCCACTTCACGCCGCCCCACATGGGTATCTTATTTCCTTTCATCGATAACGGGTATGTGTTCGTCAGCGTTTTCTTTCTTATCTCCGGCTACATCCTGACCTACAACTACGCGGATCGAGCCAAGACGCTAATCAAGCGCGAGTTCTGGCTGGCTCGCTTTTCGCGCCTCTACCCGGTTTATCTGCTCGTCCTGCTGCTCTCCTTCCGTATGTTGCAGGATGAGTGGCTGGCTCGGCCCCATTTCGAGTTCTGGCAAGGACTCCTGCTGACGCCTCTGGTATTGCAAGGCTGGAGCCCGTCGGTTGCCACGTTCTGGAACACGGTTGCGTGGACTCTTTCCTGCGAGGTAGTGCTGTATGCGGCGTTTCCGTGGTTGATCCGTGCGCCCTGGCCTAAGCGGCCTCTGTACCTTGTGTTTGTGCTACTTGGCCTTTGGATTGTTGGACTTGTTCCCCATACGGCGTACCTTCTGCTGAATCCGGATCACCTTGCCGGTCCTGTGGACCGTTATAGTTCTTCCCAACTTATCCGGTTTCTCAAGTACACGCCTCTGCCGTATGTCTGCACCTTCCTGAGTGGAGTTACGCTGGGCAAACTTCAACTGGCTCTAACCTTAACACCGCGCCAGAGGTTCCTGATATCGGCATTCAGTCTTGCTGCGGTTGGCGTTTTCTTCTATACGGTCGTGCTGCATACGCCTTACTTGCTGATGCACGGAGGGCTGATGACCCCGCTTTTCGCGGCGCTGGTGCTTGGATTGAGCGGGCCGCATGCGATTTCGGCAGTCTTCTCCTGGCGTCCGCTGCTGCTGGTTGGAGAGAGCAGCTACTGTCTCTATCTCATTCATTTCAATGTATTTCAGCTTCTCCACACATATCATGTCCCGGAGCGGCTGCACATGGCGGCCTTCGATCCTTGGCTCTCGTATGGCATTTTGGTCCTGCTTGCGCTGGCCGCCTTTCACTTTGTCGAGACGCCGGCCCGTAAGGCCATTCTGCGACGTTTTTCCCACAGGACCAACGGGCTGCCCGGCTCCACGCAGGCTTCCGCTTGAGGATTTCCGCAGGCGTTCAGGCGGCGATTGCGAAAAATATTGGGGGCTGCGCAGGGTGGTTTTGCGATGTTTTGCTGGCCTTTTCATAGGGGTTGCAGGAAAAAGGTGATGCAGCATGTGGTATCTGCGTGGTTGAACGTGGTGGATTGCGTGGTAAAGCTGGATTCAAGGCGATTCATTTCATGGTCACCGGAAAATGCGCCAAGACTTGGACATTCTTTTTCGGGACTGGCCGCATCACCTGCAAAACGGGAAGCCTCGCCGGGCAGCATAAAGGCCCCGATGCGCGGGGCCTTTATGGGTCGAGCTTACATTCTGTTACGGATTGATGATTTGCGTCGCATGGGTTCCGTTCGACACGGTAACGGCGCAGGTGGGAAGACCGGAGGTTGGGAAGGGCGTGTTTTGCACTTGCGTCAAACCGCCGGTGTTGGGGCTGAGCTGCAGGGCGGTCACATCCGACGCCAGAGAGTTCGACGTGTACAGATAGATGCCGAGCGACTGATCGATGGCGATGCAGGTTGGGTTGGTGTCGGTAAGGGTAGCCGTTGAGCCTACAGAGCCGGTCGGAGTTCCTGTCGCAACGTTGATCGCGTAGGCGCTGACAGTGGCGGAGGTGGCGTTTGCGACATAGAGGTACTTGCCGCGAGGGTCGATTGTGACCGCGACGGGGAAGACGCCCGTGGTGAACGGTCCGGTCGGCATGGGCGAAAGCGCACCGGTGTTAAGCACGGTGTACCCATAGAGCTGGTTGCTGGCTTGATCGGTGATGTAGACGAATCGGGCCGAGGGATCTTCCGCAATCGCACTGGGCGTTGTTCCCGCGCCGAAGCCGGACGCCACGGTCTTGCCGCCCGCAGGCGTGGTGATCACGGTGCCGGGGACCGGTGTGAGGGCGCCTGTGGAGAGGTTTTCGGAGAAGCCTAGAACGACACCGCCAGGGCTGCCGTTGGATAACGTCTCCTGGTCGATGACATAGACGAAGCCCGCAGCAGGCACGTTGATCTGCGGCTTACTGGTAACGAGACCCACGGGATTGTTGCCGACCAGAGTCGTGGTCGGGGTACCCAGGGTGCCATCGGAGTTGATCGGGAATATGGATACGCCGCCGGGTCCGGGAGAGGCAGTGGAGTAGAACTGCTGGCCGGCCGGTCCGAGCTGATATCGGAACGTGACGTAAAGGAACTTGCCTTGCGCATCGATAGCGACCGCGGTCGGCGTGCTTCCGGTTGCGTTGACGGTCTGCAGGTTGTACAACTTGCCGTCGGTGCCGATCTGGTACACCATCACGTTCGAGTCGTTCTGGTTGACGACGTAGAGGTTCAGGTTATTCGGCGAAGCCACGAGCGCGACCGGATTATTGCCTGCGGGAATAGGAGAGTCCGCAAGGGGAACCAGGGAACCGGAGAGAAAATCGATTCCGAAGGCGCTGATCCCTCCGTTGTTCGATCCTGCAGCCAATGGTCTTGCTGTGGGAACATACACGTAGCCGAGGATGAAGTCACGGCTGCACGCCGTCACGCCCAACATCGCCAAAGAGACTACCGAGGCCAGTCCTGCGCGGCCTATGTTATTCAACTTCATGCTTACCTGACTCCGGGGCAAATCGTTTCCGCCCGCTTCTGCTGTGTACCGATGCTCAGGACCCTTGCCGGCATCCTGTCCCATGTCTATAGCTGGCAACTTCGACGTTCGAGCGCCAGCCGATTGGCGTCTAATCGACGTTTCCGCTTACCGCAAGGCACGTTGCCTGTCCTACCGCGGTAAAGGTCGATCCGCGAGAGAGAGGGGACAACTGCCCGGAGGTACGGTCGAGAATCTTGCCGGTAACCGTACCGTCGCCGTTTGAGGTGTACAGATACTGATTGGAAGGGTCCTCCACCATACAGACCGGACCCGCTCCTACCGCAGAGGGGTTGGTCGTACCCGGGAGCGGTGTCGCCGGGGTGTTCTGGAGATTGAACCCCGAGATAGTACTGTTCGGAACCGACGAGTTCGTGCCGGACTGATTCGCGACGTAGAGATATTGGCCCGCGCTGTCGGTGAGGGTATAGACCGGGTTCGAGGTTCCCGGCAGGTTGGCAACCGGACCGCCGGTGACGGTATTCAAAGAGCAGGATGTCGATGAGCCAACGGTGAAGGGCAAGATCTGCCCAGGGGAGTTCTGCGCGCCTGCATCGGTGATGTAGACGTTGCTTTGGCCTGTGACAATTGAGGTCGGCCGGGTCGCGTTAATCTGAATGGCGGTATTGGTGGTCTGGGCCAACTGTCCGCCGGATGCGCCATAAGGGGTTACGGTGGGGAGGATCGCTGCCTGTTTCGCTCCCGGCGTTCCTCCGGCGTTCAGCGTGAAGACGCAGCCACCGCCAGCAACGGCCAGCATGGTGGGATTGTAGCCGACGGGGAAATAAGTCAACTGCGCCTGGGTCACTGGATCCTTGACCTGCTGGTTGACCACGAGCGAGAGACGTCCGGTATCCTGGGCGATCGAGAAGACGGTAATGTCGCCATACGCCGGGAGCGGATTGGCAGGCGCTCCGGCGGCAGCGGTTAACGCGGGCGCTTGACTGTCGAGCACATACAGGAACGAGCCGGTGCTGTCCTTCGCCGCCCAGACGGGATTCGAACCCTGACTGGTGAAGCACTGCTGGAAGGTGAGCACACCCTGGCCGCCCACGCTGAATTCTGCAATTCCGCCGCCTGTGCCACAGGGCAGAGACCCTGATCCAGAAGGGGGCGTTCCTGAGACTCCGTGGTTGACGACATAGACGAAACGGCCACCGGTCGAGACGACGAGAGATACCGGATCGGCACCGCCCGAGGTGAAGGGCGAGCCCACCACCGTCGTCAGGTTACCGGTAAAGTCGTCGATCTTGAATGCGGCGATCTGGTTATATTGCGTACCCAACACCCACATGAACCCGATCGTGCCGCCACCACACGCTGTCATGCCAAGACCCATCGCCACGGACACTACGAAGGCCATCGAAATCCGGCCAATCCTGCTCAACTTCATGCGCTTCCTTAATCCTCGCCAGTGGCAGACTGCGACCACCTTCTACTGCGAGCAACTCTGTAGGGATACGATTCCTCCGCTAATTGTAGAAGCTGTCGCGACTTTGCGCCACTTGCGGATGAGCATTCGTGCGATCTTGCTGTGGACCGGAGGAGGCCCGACACCGATTTGCGCCGAAGGCACCGATCAGGAACAGGCAACGGCGAAGACTTCGACCGCGGATTTGCGCGGAGGTTCGCGGATTAAGACGAAGGGCGATCGAGAACAGGCAACGGCGAAGGCCAGATGCGGGGGGCTGTTTTGTGCGCATGGAGAAGGGGTCCAGACGGAGGTCCGGACCCCTTCTTTGCGGCTCGCTTTGAGCTACCAGACGCGGCAGGAGTTGGTGGGCATCATGGGTTCGCCGGCCTTGCAGCCGAAGGCCTTGCCGAACTGTTCGAAGTTCTGCACGGTGCCGTCGGCTCGCCACCGTCCGGTGCTGTGCGGGTCGGTCTTGGCCTGGACGCGCGCGCTCTGCTCGGTCTGGTTGGCGCACCAGAGCTGACCGAAGGTGATGAAGAAACGCTGCTGTTCGGTGTAGCCGTCGCGCTTGCCATCGACATAACCGGGCTCTGCGGCTGCGCCCTGTTTGGCGAGCACCTCCTGCAGCGCCTGGAAAGCAATCCGGATGCCGCCGTTATCCGCAGTGTTCTCGCCGAGGGTGAGATTGCCGTTGAGGTTCTGGCCTTCGGCGACGGGGAAGCTGCTGTACTCCTTGACCTCGCAGTCGGTGCGCTCGGTGAACTTGGCGCGATCGTCCGCAGTAAACCAGGGCCGCACATTGCCGTGGGGATCGTACTTCGAGCCCTGGTCGTCGAAGCCGTGGGTCATCTCATGGCCGATGACAGTGCCGATGCCGCCGAAATTGACCGCGGGATCCTTGGCGTTGTCGAAGAATGGAGGCTGGAGGATGCCGGCGGGGAAGTTGATGTCGTTCTGGGCCGGGCTGTAGTAGGCGTTGACGGTGGGCGGCGTCATGCCCCACTCCTTCTCATCGACGGGCTTGCCGAGCTTGGCGAGATTGCGGTTGCGTTCGAAGTCTTCGCTGCGTTCAACGTTGCCGAGGTAGTCGTCGCGTTTGACGCTGAGTGCGCTGTAGTCGCGCCAGGTTTCGGGATAGCCGATCTTGTTGCGGATGGCGTCGAGCTTGGCCTTGGCTTCGAGCTTGGTGGCGTCGCTCATCCAGGGCAGCTCCTTGATGTCCTGGCCGAGAGCCTGTTCGAGCGCGGCGACGAGCTTATCCATGTTGGCCTTGGCATCGGGGGGGAAGTTCTGCCTGACCCAGTCCTGGCCGACGGCCTCGCCGAGCGCGGCATCGGTGGCACGGGTGCAACGCTTCCAGCGGGGCGTTTCGACCTTCTGGCCCTGTAGGGTGGCGGAGAAGAAGTTGAAGTTCTCCTCGACGAAGGGCTTTGAGAGCGCGGGTGCGGCGGCACGAAGCGCATGCCAGCGAAGATAGCTTTTGAGATCGTCCAGGTTCGAGGAGTCGATCTCCGTTTTCAAGGCCTTGAAGAAGTCCGGCGTGGAGACGTTGAGCGTGGAGAACGGCCCGATGTGAATACCCGCGAGATAAGCGTTCCAGTCGTAGTTGGGCGCGAGCTCCTGGAGTTGCGCGAGCGTCATGATGTGGTAGCGCTTGGCAGGATCGCGGAGTTCGACCCGGTCGATGGAGCCTTTGGCCAGCGCGGTCTCGATGGTCATAACGCTTTTGGCCTCAGCGGCGGCGCGATCCGGCGTGTCGCCGAGAAGCGTGAACATTTTGGTGACATGCTCGACGTACTGGCCGCGCAATTTTTCGCTTCGGGCGTCCTCTGTGAGGTAGTAGGAGCGGTCGGGCAGCGTAAGGCCGCCCTGGCTGGTGCTGGCGATCTGCTGGGTGGAGTCCTTCTGGTCCTGCTGAACGTAAAAGCCGTAGAACACAGGCACGGCGTACTGCTTCTGCAGATCGGCTACGAGGGTCGCGAGCTGCTTTTTGTCGGTCAGGGTGGCGATCTTGTCCATGGCCGGCTGCACGGGTTTGGCTCCCAGCTTGTCTGCGAGGTCGACGTTCATGCAGGCGGCAAAGTAGTCGCCGTACTTTTTCTGGAGCGGTGTTTTCGGGGCCTCGGCTGCGGTCTTCAGGTCGGCGTAGAGCAGGTAGGTGTTGCGCTCGGCGAGCTCGTTGAAGCGGCCCCAGCGGACCTGGTCGGCCGGGACGGGGTTCTTGGCGAGCCAGTTTCCGCAGGCGAATTTGTAGAAGTCCGTGCAGGGGTCGGCGGTCTTGTCGATGGCCGAGAGGTCGAAGACGATGGGACGCGCTGGTTCGGTGGTGGGGCCGGGCGCCATGCCGGAAATGGCGTCGGGCGCGGCGAACGACTGTCCCAGACAGAGGCCCGTGGACAGTATGAAGAGTGCAGCGAATGGCTTGAAGTTCATTGATCTCCCTGGCAGAACCTTGGTTTCAAGGTCGTAACCACCCTACACTTACCGTTCGAAAACGTAAATGCGGATGCGCTGCCGGGCGGGACGAAGAAATTCCTAGAAGATCTTGAGACGGATGGTCAGATATTTCCTGGGATCGCTGCGAATGGTCGTGACGAGCTCCGTGCTGGCGGTGAGCAGCTTATTCAGGTTGGCGTAAGCAGCATCGTCGGTGGCGAGCTTGCCGAGGGTTCCGCGGCCTTTGTTTACGCCCGAAACGAGCGCGTTCATCTGGGTGAGGGTGTTGCTGAGATCCTGGCGGAACTTGGGATCCTTGAGCATTAGGCCGAGCCCGCCCTGGCCGGCGTCTGCCTGAGCAAGGATGGAGTTGGCGTGAACAAGGGTTGAGTTGAGGTTCCGGTACATCGTGTCATCCTTGAGCAGCATGCCCGCAGTGCCCTTGCCGGCGTTGAGCGCGTCTGCGATGCTTTCGAGCTTGCCTGCGGCGCCATTCAGCCGGTTGTACATCGTGTCATCGGTCATCAGCTTGCCAATTGAGCCCCGACCGTTGTTCAGGTTGGTCTCGAGTGTCAGGAGCTCGTCGACGGTCTTGCTGGCCTTGTTGTAGAGGTCCGGGTTGTTGATGAGCTGGCCGACGGAGCCTTTGCCGGACTGTAAATTGTCGACAATGACGTTCATCTTGGCGAGGATGACGTTGAGGCTCTCGATGGTGCCCTGACTGGCCTTGACGACGTCCGTCAGGCTGGGGGTTTCAGTGGTCTTCAACTCATCGCCGTCCTGGAGCGCTGCGCCGACGGCAAACTGGCTGTTGATGTCGACTACCGTGTCTCCGAGAACACCGACAGTCGAGAGCGAGGCTTTGGAGTCCTTCTTCAGGTTGGGCGCGAACTGGTCGTTCAACTTCATGACAACTTTGACCGGGGTGAGCTTGCGGTCTGGAGCATTGACGACCGTGACGGACTTGACCGCACCGATGGTTACGCCTTCGAGGTCCACGGCTGCGCCAGTCTTCAAGCCGGCCGAATTCTCAAAGTAGGTAGTCACGGTCAGCTTGTGCGAGAAGATGCCGAGACCGGACGAGCTCGTCATCAGGAAGAGCAGCGTGATCAGCACGACGCTCGCGATCAATACGATTATGCCCACCTTCAACTGCGACCACCGGACCTCCTGCTGGCTGGGCATAGCTCTCCTTTATGTCTCGTTCTACCGCAATCCGATACGCTGGATTCGAACTACAGTCACCGAGATGCGCGGTAGCTGTCAGGATACATTACAGGTATCCGGTCCTTTCATCCAACTGGAGGCGTGCCAGACGGATAGGAGTACCAGGGCTGCGGTACGTGCCTGGCACTTATGGAGTGGATGCACGGGGACGGGGGTTGGTTTCAGCGGAGCCGCAGTCTGGATCAGTTCGGGGCAGAATTGGTCAGTCCTCAGCGACGGCGACTGCAATGGCGAGAGTACGGCTGTGCGACAGGGTCAGATGCATCCGGCGCACGCCCATGGCCCTTGCCAGATCCGCGGCGCGTCCGGCGAGGTGGAGCGTGGGTCTCTGGCCGGGCTCCCGCCGCACCTCGAACTCCTTCCAGCCGACGCCGCGGCTGATGCCGGTTCCGAGAACCTTGGCAGCGGCCTCCTTGGCGGCAAAACGTGCGGCGAAGCTCTCGGCAGACTGTTTCTTCCTCATGCAGTAGGCGATCTCGCCGGGTGTGAAGACGCGGTCGAGGAAGCGGTCGCCGAAGCGATTAATGCTCGCCTGCACCCGTTCGATTTCGATCAGATCCGTTCCCAGGCCGATAATCATCCCGCACCTCGCACTCTCCATCCTCTTACAGGCGCGGCCGAACTGCACATCCCGGCGTTTTGCGGCAGGCCGCGGAGGCTTTACGGTGCCTGCTGAAACGGCCGTCATGTGACCCTCGTACCTATCCTGCGCATCACGCTTTCCGCATCCTCTCCGATATACGAACTAGCGGCAGAACTTACCAGCCGGGGCGGCCAGCGAAGGATGCAATCTCTCGAAATCCAGGGCTTCAGCTACGAAGAGCGCCGCGGTCTGCTGCCTGCGCTCACCTCGGCGCTCGCCGACTGCGGCGGCTGGGTGCTGGACCGGAAGACGCTTTCGCCAACCACGATGGAGTTCCGGATCGAGATCCAGCTTCGCGCCGCGCTCGATCTGTATGCGTCCATCGTGTCGAGCGGCCTGGAACTGACGCGATCCGGCCACCTCGGGCTTACTGAACTGTGTACCTGCCGAAAGAATCTTTCCAATGCGGCCGATCTTGGACAAGTGGTTACCATTCGGCTGGAGATCAGCTTCCTCGAAGACCTTACGCTTCATTCACTGCTGGCGTTGGGCCATACCGCCGCGTAGTCGCCGGCGCGACAAGGGATCTACTGCTCCCGCCAGGCGTCCTGCGCATCCCAGCCTAGCGCGATCCCAGGCTCACCACGGTGGGCCGGTGCAGCCAGCTGTCGGGGTCTCCGATGACGAGCATCTGCGGGAGCCCGCGCCCGCGCGTCAAGACCAGGCCAAGACCCGTCGCATCGCGGGCGACCTTAAAAATCGGTTCGCTCACGATTGAGTCCCCGGCGCCTACCTGTGCGGTCAGGGGCACTCCGCTGATGCCGGGAGATTGCTGCCAGAGCCGTCCTTCGGCGTCGATCAGGTAGGCCCGCATGAGGCTCTCGGCCTGCACTCCTCTGCTCGCGCGGTTGCTCACTCGCACGGTTACGCGGACGAGGCGGCTGCCGTCGCGGATCAGAAATCCAGGCAACTGCTCGACCCCTGTCACCGTGAAGCACATGTCGCCGAAGCACTGCTGCTGGCCAGGTGATACGACATGCCGAGGCTGGGTCAACGAGACGGTCAGAAGAGCACCCAGGTACAGCGCCCAGATGCCGGCGATCCAGGCCATGCCGCGCTTTGCGTTCGCCCGTTCCCGGCGCGCCCAGGAGAGCGTCACCCCCAGCACGCCGAGTGCGGTCCAACCCGCGACCGCGAACAGGAGCAGTTCTCTGGGGTTCATGCCGCCTCCTTCACGTAGACTGGAAAGAACATCATGGCTCCCATCATTGTCGCCCAGAACCTGGGCAAGACGTATCAATCCGGCAAGCTCGAGGTAACGGCTCTGCGCGGCGTCAGTTTTGCAGTTGAACCGGGCGAGTTCGTCGCCATTGTGGGACCCTCGGGCTCGGGCAAATCGACCTTGTTTTATATCCTGGGCGGTCTTACCCATGCGACATCCGGTTCGGTGTTGATCGACGGCGTCGACTTCGCCGCGCTCAGCGACGCGGAGCGGACCAGGATGCGACGAGCGAAAATCGGTTTCGTCTTCCAACGTTTCAACCTGCTACCGACACTATCCGCGATGGGCAACATCGAAATCGCCCACGATATCTCGAACCTTGGCGGCGTGGCGAAGAAAGAAATGGACCGGCCGCTGCTCACCCATCTCACCCAGATCCTTGGGATCGAAGGGCGGCTCGACCATCGACCGAACGAGCTTTCGGGCGGCGAGCAGCAGCGTGTCGCCATTGCGCGGGCGTTGATCAACCGGCCCGCCATGGTGCTGGCAGACGAGCCCACGGGCAATCTCGATACGAAGAACTCGGACGCCGTTCTCCAGATGCTGCGACAGTCGAGCCGCGAACTCAACCAGACCGTGCTGATGATTACTCACAATCCCGAGGCCGCCCAGATCGCAGACCGCATCCTGCATATGCGTGACGGCGAGATCACCCATATCGAGAACGGCAAGGGCTAGGCCTGGCGTAGCCTCTCTGGAATTCGAATACTCGGGACCGTAGAAAAACGCCGAAGAGTTAGGCTTACCACCGATCTACACCGACAACACCGATTGAGTGTTTGTCTGTCTGAGTCTGACTGGCTGACTCTGTCTATCTTGGCGTTGCGCGATATTCGCGCTCGTGGTCCCATCGAAAACTCCCGGCCGAAAAACCTTGTGCTGCCGGACGCTACCGGATGACGCTGGCGTGCATCTTACGCTGCATGAGTTCGGTCGAGGTGTGTGGATGAGTGACGGTATGGGTGAAGTAGCGGAGCCGCAGGAGAAGACGCCGGAGCGGTCGCTGCTCAAGGGAATGCTCGCGGGCTTGATCGGCGGTCTGGTGGCTACCGCGGCGAAGAGCATCACGGAGAAGATCTATCCGCCGCGGACACATGGGGAGCCGGAACCTCCGGCGGTGCTGGCTGACAAGCTGGCCGGTCATCCGCTGCAGGGCATCCGAAAAGAAGCATCCGTGGAGGCGATTCACTGGGGCTTCGGAGCGCTGACAGGGGCGGCCTACGGAGCGCTGGCAGAATACTATCCGTCCGCTACCTCGAAGGATGGCGCCGGCTTCGGGACGGCGCTGGCTTCGCTCACCCACGGGGCAGCGCTTCCGGCCATGGGCCTGTCGGCAGAGCCGGAAGAGCAGACCACGCGGGAGCGCACCAGTGAGATGGCCACGCATGTGGTCTACGGTATGGTCACCGAGACCGTCCGGCGAGCGGTGCGGAAGATGCTGGGCTGAGCACCGTTACGCCTTTGTCTCGCGCAGGGAAGTTCAAGGTCAAGGCTGCATGACGCTGAGGCGATTCGGTTCAGCTATGGTCTGCCAGGCGTGGTTGGCCCAAAGGCGCTCCGCTCCGTTGTAATTCTGGGCGAAGCCGCTGATGGTGTTCGCCGCCTCTTCTTCGATTTGCGAAGCGTAGCCAAGCACGAGACGGCGCTTGAACTCCACTGCAGATTCCATGCTGCAGAAGACAGGGTTCAAGGGATGATGGTAATTGTTGGAAGACTCGTTGGAAGAGACCGTGAGAGCGGCATAGGGCAGGTCCTCGTAGAAGGCGCAGGGCAGGCTGATCGATAACGGCAGCGCAGCCTCCCGGACAGTAAGGTGGTCTACGTGTTTGCCGAGGCCAAGCGGAAGGACAAGAGCGTCCAGATTCCCGGCTTCGGACTGCCGGACCAGGGCCTTGCGGATCTTCTCGATGGCTGGGTCTTCGGGGTCAACCGGTGTCTCGCAGATCCGGTCAAAGGCGCAGCGCAGGCGGATGGGAGCGTCCTTGAGATTCATGTCGAGCATTTTGAGATTGGACTTGCGCGCGGTCGGCAGATTTTGCGTCATTCGCTGAAGGAAGAGTTCGTCCTCGCGCAACCGCATTGCGGAGACGTAGGAAAGGCGATCGTTCTCGTGAACGAAATCCGCGTCCGAGTACGGGGCGTAGAGGCTGCGGGTGAAGACGTTGAGCAGTGTGACGGTGTGGCCGGTGGAGAGCCAGTTGTGGATGGCGATGGAGGTGGAGAAGGCTGCGTCATCGCGGTGCGGGGAGAGGATGAGGATCTTCAGGTATCGGCTCCAGCGACTATTCTACCGGCATGCAGCAGAGAAGGCAGCACGAAACATGGCTGACAAGAGCCTGAACAGCTCTCATCAGCCATGCCTGGGATGAATCCTGTAGGCGAAGCGGTTAGCAGCCGGTGAACTTGCGACGAAACGCTCCGGCGAGGCCGAGAATACCGGTGCCCAGGAGAGCGATCGTAGACGGCTCAGGGACCGCGGAGGTGCTTGGGGTGATGCTAAAGCTCTGGACAGCAAACGGGGTGAGTGCGCCGGTCTCTCCGGGATCGACCACATCGACCTCGTACGGGTCCGTGGGTGTCGATCCGGTATAGAACACGTGTGCGAGGCTGACCCCGGACGGGCTGTTGAGTTGGAGAAGGAAGCCGTTCATGTCCGCGTGGTTCGCGCCTGTTCCCGTGTAGAGCACGTTATCGAAGGTGAACCCATTGGAAGTTGCGGTCTTCGTGGAATTTGTGGCTCCGGCATCCACAACTCCGAGAAAGCTATAGCCGTTGGCGGCGCCGGTGATCGAAGTGATGTCGAGCGCGGAGGCATTATGCGGATCGACCGCGCCTGTAAGAGTACCGCTGGCGATAAACGATGTTGCCGGATCTTTGTTGGCTGCGCCTGTGCTGATGGCGAAGTTATAGGTATCGGCGTGGAGCACTGCCGGGAGAGCGGTGACGGCGGCGATCAGGACGAGGGGTCGAATGGCCTTGAGCATAAGCAACTCCTGGGGAGGTTGGTAAGACTTAGGCGTGTGATGCGGCTCGACAGCCCTGCGGATGCTTGGCAAACAGAGATGGTGCAGTGGTTAAACGCCCTTTTTCATGGGCTCCCAAATAAATTTGTGGATCTGCAGGGAGAGCCGGGCGGGAAGGCCGTCGGCCAGCATCCACTCGACCAGAATGCGCGGATCGAGCGTGGCATTCTCTGTGGTGCGGAGCGGGCTCGGGGATTTGTTGAAGGCGGGGCTGAGGAGGATGCCGCCGGCCTTTTCGTTCAGCGCATGGCCGTGAATGAAGGCGCGCGCGAACTCGTAATCGGCGCGATCCGTGAGGACGAACTTGACCTCGTCGATGCCGGTGAGAGCGTCGAGGTTCTCGATGCGGAAGCTGTTGGCGGCCGCGCCTGCTCCGGGACATTTCACGTCGACGATCTTGTGGACGGCCTTGGGAACGTCGGCCAAAGGGCGCTCGCCGGAGGTCTCCATCATGACGGTGTAGTTGGCGGCAAGAAGGCGATCCATCAGGGGCAGCAGTTCGCGAGCCTGGAGCATAGGCTCGCCGCCGGTGAATTCGATGAGAGTGCAGGGGGCGAGGGCTTTGATCTGCGCAACGATCTCGTCCGCGGTGTACGGCTTGCCGCCAGTGAAGGTGTACTCGGAGTCGCACCAGGCGCAGCGCAGGTTGCACCCGGCGAGCCGGACGAAGATGCAGGGAAGACCGGTGAAGGAAGATTCGCCCTGTACGGATTTGTAGAGTTCGATAAGGTGCATGGTAGTTACGACATAGGCCGCATTTGAACGCCCTATTCGTAGTACCGGGCGAAGCTGGTATCGGTCTCGTAGAGGGTGCAGTCCTTCACTCGGACGCGGCCGGCGCTCATCTCGTGAACCTGAGCGCTGGTCTGCTGGAAGAAGTAGCGGGCAAGGTTTTCCGCGCTCGGATTGAGCTCTTCGTCGAACGGTTTCAGATCGTTGATCATAAAATGATCCAAATACTGCACGGTGGGTCGCATGACCTGTTTGAGCAGCTTGAAGTCGAGCAGCATGCCCGCCTCATCCAACTCCTCGCCAATCAAGGTGATGAAGACCTTGTAGTTGTGGCCGTGGGGATTCTCGCACTTGCCTCGATAGTTGCGGAGGTAGTGGCCGGAGGAGAAACCGGCTTCTACGGTGACTTCAAACATGAGGCTGGGATCCCTTCGATCTCTCGATATCAGTCATTGCCGTGCCGCGCCGGATCGATCTCCGAGTGGCTGGCGGACGCCGGCAGCATAGTTCGATTGTATCCCTTTGGATCCGGGCGGGCGGCGTTTCGCGCTGGTGTCTTCTTGGGGCTTGAGCGAATTACCTGTGGGCGTACCGTGTGGCTTCACTCCTAAAGTCGTTTTCTATCAAGGGAAAACGCTGCCGCTTATAGTCTTCGCTGCCCAGTAACAGGTAATGCGCTCTAACGGCGGCGGCGGGCGCGGCGGGCCTCTTCATTGCGACGTTCGGCTTGCTCGAAGAGAGACGAAAGAATGCCTGCCAGCGCGACGAGAAGGCCGATGACGAAGAGGGCGAGACCCATGGTGCGCCATAGCGCGACGTCGCCAGGCGAACCGGGCTGCTGGGCAATGTTGGTATACGCGACGCCGCAGGAGACCAGGCCGAAGAGAACCAGCGTGCCGGCGAGAATGTACAGGTTGCGTCCCATGCCTATGAATCTATTTTATGGTGAAAGCCCTTCCGAACGCGGCGGACCGTTGAAGCTGCCTCAGACCAGTATCGGATCCGGTGTGGGAGGAGGGGTGCGCCAGCCGAAGAAAGTCAACAAGCCTGCGAAGAGGAGAAAGACGCTGGTAAGGGCGGCGCAACCGGGCCAGCCTCCAAACTTCCAGATGAGGCCCGGAAGAATGCCTCCCACCGTGCCGCCGATGTAGTAGCTGCAGATGTACATGCCCGCGGCTGAAACCCGGCTGCCCGCCGGTGCGGCATCGCGCAGGAAACTGTTGGCGCAGGTCTGGGCGATGAATACTCCTGAGCCGGTTAACGCAAGGCCGAGACCGACCATGACGAGCGACGGAATCAGTGTGATCGCGACGCCCGCAAGACACACCGCGACGGCGGCCATCATCCCGTGGCGCAGTCCTATTCGCGCCAGTATGGTTCCCGTGGCCAGTGTAGCCATCAGGCCGAAGAGATAGACCGCAAACAGCCAGCTTAGCTCCTCTGTCGAGAGCGAAAAGGGCGCGGCTGCCAGGTAGAACGTGATGTAGCTGAAGACCGAGATCAGGGTGAATAACATGCAGAAGCCGATGCCGAAGGTGGCGAGCAGACGCCTGTTGCGCAGATTGTTGCGCAGCGGCGCGAACGGAGACTGGCCTTGCGGCTTAGCTCGCCTGGGCTGGCCAGGTGAGAGCAGGCGCTGCGTGATCGCCGCACCCAGCAGGCCGGCAAGCCCAAGCACCAGAAAGACCGGACGCCAGCCGTACCGTTCTGCCAACATGCCGCCGGAGACGCGACCGGCGAAGCCTCCGAAGACCGTTCCGGCAACATAGACGCTCATCACCCGGGGAACGAGAGATGCGGGCCATTCTTCGGTGACATAGGCGATGGTGATGATGAAGATCCCAGGGGTCAGCAACCCTTGCAGAAAGCGCCAGAGCGCCAGTGTGTGAAGGCTGGTCGCCGTTGCGGTCATTAGAGTGCACAGGGCAAGAGCGATCATCGAGCCGATGATGGTGCGCTTGCGGTCGACGCGCTCGGCAAACAGCGCAAGCAGCGCCGCGGAGATGGCGACGCCGAGCGTGGAGGCGCTGATCGTCAGGCTCACCTTGGTCTCCGATGCTTGGAAGACTCGGGAGAGCAGAGGAAGCAGCGGCTGGGTGCAGTAGAGAACGATGAACGCGAACATGCCGCACAGAAAGACGGCGAAGACCCTACTGTCGGGCTTCAAACCCATTCCTGCGGATCCGATTCTAGGAGCGGCAGCGGAGATCTCCAGCGCCCGGGGCGTTACGAAAGGCATGTCACTTCGATGATCTATCGGCATTCTTTGACGCAATTGCTCATGACGTTAGCCTTGTGGGTTGAAGGTTGACAACAACGCGATGGTAG
The DNA here is from genome assembly GCA_965277265.1 of Edaphobacter sp. Taxonomy (GTDB): domain Bacteria; phylum Acidobacteriota; class Terriglobia; order Terriglobales; family Acidobacteriaceae; genus Edaphobacter. The sequence continues at coordinate 1,106,831 of CBDICF010000003.1, read as the reverse complement.
ATAGGTAAGGTGGGCGCTCAAAAATTCGAGACGTCCGCCGGGAATGTGCGCTTGCGTCCTGTTTGCTGGTGCAGGAACAGGTTAGCGTATATAAGGGAGTTGACCGAGGCTGAGTTCGATCGGATGGGTACGTTCGCCGATCTGCCCATGGGACTACAGGAGAAACTGCGGCAAATCAACCGTGGCGCGCAGAAGGCTCCGGTGAAGAAGCCAATCTCGATACGGTTATCCACCGATGTGCTGGAGGGCTTTAAGGCGACGGGCAGCGGATGGCAGACGCGAGTGGATGAAGCGCTGCGGGAGTGGTTGGCGATGCAGCAGACGAAGAAAACGGGTACGCGCTAGCTTAAGGAGCGAAGAACTGCTCCACGTCGCTGATCTCCTGGGTGAGCCGATACGGCGGCAGGCTTTCCAGAAAGATGCGGCCATAGCGCTGGCGCTGAATGCGCGGGTCCAGCAGCATCAGCACGCCGCGGTCATCGAGGCTGCGGATCAGGCGGCCGAACCCCTGCTTTAACGTAATCACAGCATTGGGGATCTGGTAGTCGAAGAAGGGCTTGCCGCCCAGGGTTTCGATCGCCTCCATGCGGGCTTCGACGATGGGGTCGGACGGTACGGCGAAGGGAAGACGGTCGATGATGACGCAGCTTAGCTGCTCGCCCTGCACATCGACGCCCTGCCAGAAGCTGGAGGTGCCGAAAAGGACGGCGTTGGGCGTGTCCCTGAACTGCTGCAACAGCACATGGCGCGGAGCTGTGCCGTGCAGCAGGAGGGGATAAGGCAGTTCGGCCAACAGGCGCTCATAGGTGTTGCGCATCTGCGCGTAGCTGGTAAACAGGCAGAAGGCGCGGCCTTTGGTTATCTCAAGCACACGGCGGATGCGCTCTGCGGCCTTTTCGGGGAAGTCGGGCTCGCGAGGGTCGGGCATGTTCGGCGGCAGATATAGCAGCGCTTGCTTGCCATAGTCGAAGTGCGACGGAACGACCAGTTCGCGTGCGCTGACCAGGCCCAGGCGCTTGCGGATGTGGTCAAAGCCGCCCGAAACCGTAAGCGTCGCCGAGGTGAGGACGACGGAGCTGTAGTTGTCGAAGAGCGACGTGGTGAGCAACTCCGAGACATCGATGGGGGTGGCCTGAAGATGGGTATGGAAACTTGCGTGGGCCGCGCCCCTGGCCAGATTCCTGACCCCGCCCGCAGCCCTTCGCTCGATCCAGAAGACCGTGTTCCGGTCCGGGGATTCGAGCAGGAACGTGAGGTGAGCGCGAATGTCGGCGGCACGTTTGCGCAGGCCGGAGGACTCTTCGACGTTCTTCAGGTGTTCCAACTCGCCCTCAAGCCGGGTGAGCGCGTTCAGGGTCGCGGTGTAGGTGTCGCCGCTCTCTTCCAGGAACGATTCACGGTGAAGGAAAGGCATCCTCCCACCGCCGGAGTACGTGCCTCCCGGCTCGGCAGGCAGCACGGAGAAGAAGAGCCTGGAGCGTTCCTTAAGCGTAGCGCAGGCGTTCTCAATCGCCGACGTGCTGGCCTGCTTCGCCTTCAGCATCATCTCCACATCGCGGGTCAGCTCGTCGAAGCGCTGTGTGCTCAGGCCGATGCCGAAGTAGTTCGACGCGACCTCTTCTAGCTCATGGGCCTCATCGAAGATGACCACGGCGGCCTCCGGCAGGATGCCCGCGTCGGGCGCATTCGCCGCCTGCTGCTTTATGTTCAGGTCGGCGAAGAAGAGGTGATGATTCACAATCACGATGTCCGACTCGAGCGCTTTACGGCGCATCGCGGTAACGAAGCACCGCTCCCAGTCCGGGCAGCTCTGGCCGAGACAGACCTCTGTCCGGGCGTCGAGCTTGTGCCATAGTGGCGAGTTTTCAGGAAGCGTGTCCAACTCCGCGCGGTCCCCTGTCTCTGTGGTCTTTTCCCAGTCGGAGATATGGTGAAACTGGTCGATCTCCTCCAGCCCGTTCAGGATTGGGTTATCCCGCAACGCATACAGCTTATGACGGCACAGATAGTTGGCGCGGCCTTTCATGTAGCAGACCTTCAGCGGCCCCAGCAGCGACTCAAGAAACGGCACGTCCTTGAAGAAGAGCTGCTCCTGGAGATTTTTCGTGCCGGTGGAGATGATGATGCGCTGCTGCCGCTCGCGGGCCATACGGATGGCGGGCAGCAGGTAGGCCAGCGTCTTCCCCGTTCCTGTGCCAGCCTCGACAATCAGGTGCCGCTTCTCCTTGAAGGCCGATTCGATAGCCCGCGCCATCTCGTACTGCCCGCGGCGGTGCTCGAATCCCAGACTGGAGCGGGAGAGCACACCGCCGGGCGCGAAGAAGTCGTGCAGGTTCGGCAGATTCTCCTGCGGGACACGCTCCGGCTTAGCGACTGCGATTTGGATAGGAGAGGACACGGGCGGCTATCTCCATCATATTCGGATATTCGCGTTTCCTTCGATAAGCCTGAGCGATGGTCGACTAAGCCGCGAAGGTCTTACGTGTGGTCTGGTCGCCTTGTCCCGCCAGCAGGCCCGTGATGGAGATGTCCTCGTCCAGTGTCTCCCAATGCAGGCCGCGGCTGCTGATTCGAACCTGCTCGCGCTGCTCTGAGGTGTTGCGCAGGAGACGGGGAAACCAGGCCAGCGGAACGCCAATCACCCGGCCGGCAGTCAAATCGACCCACATGCTGTCACGTCGAAATACACTCGAATTGCGCTAACGGAAGAATCCATTCCATAACATCTCGACGGTCTCGGTTGACCTCGACGATTTCCAGCAACTCGCGCAGAGTACGTGCGTCGGAACCATCGTGGTAGGACACTCGAACGGCTGCACCCGAACTGCATCCCTATAATGAAGCAAGGCGCTACGGTGCCGAGAGAAGGCAAGAACAATGGCGCAACGCGACGATAAGAAGCGATTAGGCAAGAAGCACAGGCAGGCGAGTACCCGGCCCAAGAAAGGACGCGCTTCAAAGTCGACCGCTACGACCGGAGCCGTCGATCCGCGAAAGCGGAAGATTCTCTCGACCAAGCGCGCAGCCGTCGATAAAGCCTCGCGCGTCACGAAACAGTCTCCCGAGAAGGAGAAGCGGCGGACGGTCCGTCCCGAAGGCTCGACTCCTTCGCCGAAGAAACCGGCTGCCTCGGCTCGCCCAAAGGCAGTGCGACCGGCAGATGGCATCGTAGGCCGCCAGACTCCGCGCTCCGCCAATATGGAAGGCCGCGAGGAGGACTGGCGCGACATCGAGCTGCTCGCCTCGCAGATGGTCACCGAGACCGAGAGCGTCGACGCCCGGACACTGCCCCTGATTGCCGTCTGCGGCCGCCCCAACGTAGGCAAGAGCACACTCTTCAATCGCCTCACGGGTTCGCGGCGCTCCATCGTCGGCGACGAGCCTGGCATCACCCGCGACCGCATTTACGGCGAACTGGAGTGGATGGGACGCGAGGCCCGCATCGTCGATACCGGAGGCGTGGTGCCCGACGACGAGGCATTGATCCCGGCGGAGATCTTCCGTCAGGCCCAGGTCGCGCTCGAAGAAGCCGACGCCATCGTCATGGTGGTAGACGGCCGCACCGAGCTCGCATCTCCCGACCTCGAACTCGCCCGTCTGCTGTTGCGCGGCGGCAAGCCCGTCTTCCTCGCGGTCAACAAGATGGACACCGAGGCCATGCAGGTGCAGGCGGAAAACTTCCGTCGGCTCGGCTTCAGGAACGTGCTCCCCATCTCCGCCGAGCACGGCTCCGGCATGGGCGACCTGCTCGATGCCGTCTTCGACGTGCTACCGGAGCCGCAGGAGGAGATCGAAGAGCCGGAGGTGATGCTGACCGCAAACGACGAGGCGGAAGAGGACGAGACCGGCCCCGACTACAGTCCCGCCACGGGTGCTTCGATCGCCGATGGCGCCAAACGGGTCCGGCGGCTGCGGTCCCATGGCGAGTACGAAAGCCGCGAGACCAAGGTCGCCATCATCGGACGGCCCAACGTCGGCAAGAGCACCCTGCTGAACGCGCTGACCGGCAAGGAGCGGGCCATCGTTTCGCCGATTGCCGGGACCACCCGCGATGCAGTCGATGAGGTTGTCGAGCGCGACGGCCACAGCTTCCGCTTCGTCGACACGGCAGGCATTCGCCGCAAAGGCAAGACCAAGCTGATGGCAGAGAAGCTGTCCGTCATCATGGCGCGCAAACACCTCGAAGCGGCGGACGTTTCGCTGCTGATTATCGATGCGGGCGAAGGTGTCGCCGCGCTCGACGCCAACATCGGCGGATACGCCCACGAGAGCGGCCGCTCCGTCATCATCGTCATCAACAAGTGGGACCTGATGACGCGCACCGGACCGGACGGCATGCGGCTCTTCGACGGCAAACCGCCGGCCGACCAGAAGACCTATGAGCAGGAAGTCCGCGACAAGCTGAAGTACCTGGACTATGCGCCTTTGCTGTTTATCTCGGCAGCCGACGGCAAGAACATCGAGTCCGTCTTCAAGAAGGTAGAACTCGTAGCCCGTGAGCGGCGCAAGCGCGTCACCACCGGGCAGATGAACCGCTTCCTTGAAAAAGTCGATTTCCAAAGGGCGAGCGTTCCGATGAACAAGCGCGTCCGCATCTACTACATGACGCAGGCCGCGGTCGCTCCGCCGACCTTCGTCCTGTTCACCGACAAGGACATCAAGATGCACTTCTCGTTCGAGCGGTTCCTGGGCAACCAGATCCGCGAAAACTTCGGCTTCATCGGCAGCCCGATCTGGTTCAAGATCAAGGCGCGAAACAAGAAGAAAACAGAGTAAGCGCCGACCCTATGCGCGCATGCCCGTGTGACGGACGTGCGCGTGCGAGGTTTGGGTTCACTACGAGACGCTATTTTCCGGACGGTACCGGGACTGCAGCGATGCCGTTCTTCTTGGCGATCTGGTCGATCATCTCCAGGTGCTCGCGGACCACTTTTTCTCCCTTTTCAACGGCGCTCTTGAACTCCGGATAGCCGGTCGACTTCGCCTCTGCCATGAACTCCTCAAGGTCCTTGTGGTGGTCCTCTTCCATGTCCTTGATGTAAGCCTTATCGAACGATTTGCCAGACAGCAGGTCGAGCTTTGCCCTGTGCGCCTCTGTTGCGGCGTCGATGTGCGTCGGCGTCTGGAGGCCGGCTTCGTTCGCAAACGGCTTCATGCTGTTCATCAGCATCGTGTGATCGTCAATCATCTTTTGAGCGAAGGTTTTCACGTCTTCATCGCTGGACTTTTGCAGTGCGAGCTTGGCGAGATCGATCTCATCGACATTGCCCTGATTGGCTTTTTCAAGGAACTTGGTGTCCTCATGTGCGGTGCTCGCCTGGTCCCGGGTAGCCGGGCTGTTGGTTTTCGCGAAGGCCGGTGCGCAGGTCGAGATCGCGGCGAATGCAAGGATGGCTACGGCGTAGAGCTTCATCGTTCTACCTCTCATTCCAATCTGAAAATACGACCGGTCGTATCTGAGCTTTGCAGGTTCTCCGATCGGGGACCATGACGGGCCCGTACATTGGAAGAGACGCGGAGAAGCGCTCGTAAAGTTGTACGAAGTCGCCTCAGGGCACGAGCAGGCAGCGGTTCCGGCTATCGAGGGAAGCCGTCCAGCCATCCATCCCATGCCGCCAGCGCGCGGTCACACTGCAGCTTGTGCCGTTCTTTCTTATCGCGCATCTTCCTGCGCAGCTCCTCTTCGAGCGGCGGCAGCAGGTCGAAGGTGATGTTCGCCGGTTGAAACTTCTTGGTCTCGGCATGGGTGATGTAGTGGGTCAGCGAACCGTTCGCGCTCAGCCGTGGCGCAGGTGCCGGCACTCTTCCTTGAACCAGAGCGGCGGCATACAGCCCCGCCAGCATCCCCGACGCAATGGACTCCGTATAGCCTTCCACGCCCGAGAGCTGTCCGGCGATCATCACGCCCTGATGCGCCTTCAGTTGCAGCGTCTCGGTCAGCAGCGACGGCGCATGGATGTAGGTATTGCGGTGAATCTGGCCATAGCGCAGAAAGGTCGCATGCTCCAGCCCCGGGATCAGCTTCAACACCCGGCTCTGCTCGCCGAACTTCAAATGATTCTGAAATCCGACAAGATTGTAGCTGTCGGCACGCAGATTCTCCTGCCGCAGTTGAACGCACGCGTAGGGCCACCGCCCGGTCTTCGGATCGGTCAGGCCCACCGGCTTCATCGGGCCGAAGCGCAGTGTGTCGCGTCCGCGGCGAGCGGTCTCTTCAATCGGCAGACAGCCTTCAAAATACTGCAGCTTCTCGGCCGTGCCGCTCACCGGAAACTTCTCCCAATCCTTACCCTCCACGTGTTCCGCGGTCGTGAGTGCATCGATGAAGCGTTCGTACTCCTCTTTCGTGAACGGGCAATTGATGTAGTCAGCCGTGCCCTTGTCATAGCGCGCGGCGAAGTAGACCTTCTCCATATCGATCGTGCCCGCATCGACGATTGGGCTGATGGAGTCGTAAAACGCGAGGTGGTCCGCGCCCGTCAGGCGTTGCAGTTCAGCCGCCAGCGCCGGGCTGGTCAGCGGGCCGGACGCGAGCAGAGTCAGCGTCTCAGCGTCCTTCTCATCGAGCCTAGTCACCTCTTCTCGATGGACGCGAATCCGGGACTCGGCGGCAATGCGTTCGGCGACGCGCCTGGAAAACTCCACCCGATCCACAGCAAGCGCGTGCCCGGCAGGAACGGCGCTTGCATCCGCCTCCGCCAGCAGAACGCTCCCCGCCCGTCGCATCTCCTGTTTCAGCAGCCACGGAGCCGTATTCTCCGACTCCGACTTCAGCGAGTTCGAGCAGACCAGTTCAGCAAAGTCGGAGGTCTGGTGCGCCTCGGTCGAACGCGCCGGGCGCATCTCGTAGAGATCGACCTCGCAGCCGAAACGAGCCGCCTGCAGCGCCGCCTCCGGACCCGCAAGTCCGCCGCCGATGACCTTGATGCGGCGGATCAATGAGAGTCCTTACCCGGAACTGTTAATCCGGCGGCCATCGCCAAATCATCGCCGCTCAGTCGCATAATCCGCCACTCCGTCAGCATCTCCGCGCCCATGGCCTGGTAGAAAGCGATCGCAGGAGCGTTCCACGCGAGCACGTCCCACTCCAGCCGAGGGCAGCCCTGCTCGACGGCAATCTTCGCGAGATGCTTCAGCAGCGCCTTGCCGATCCCCAGTTTTCGCTTCGCCGGTGTGACGTAGATATCTTCAAGCCGGATGCCATGATGCCCGCGCCAGGTCGAATAGCTCGTGAAATAAAGAGCAAATCCCGCCGCCACACCATCGTGCTCGGCGATAACGCACTGAAAGCGCGGAACAGGGCCGAAGCCATCGCGCAGCAGGTCCGCTTCGGTCGCATGGACAGCATCTGGTTCGCGCTCATACGCAGCCAGCTCGCGGATAAATTCAAGGATCTGCGGCACATCGTCACGCGTCGCAGGGCGCAGGTTGAGCCGGTCGAACATTTTCGGATCGGAGTCGGAAGCAGGCGGAATCATCGTGTGCACTGCTTACAGTTTAGGCGAACTGTCAGCCCCCGTCGCCGAAGCCTTCGCCCCCGGCTGTGCGGCAAGCCACTTGTCGAACGAAATCGTAAAAGGAAAGAGCTCCTTCTTTCCGTCCAGCGTATGCACCATCTTGATGTACAACTCGGCGTGCTTCAGCGGCGGATCGTCGAGCTGACGCACGTCATAAAACAGATACCCGGCCAAGGTGCTGTGTGCGTTCACCACCGTACCGTTGAATCCGAAGTCGTCATCGTCCCGGGTAATCTGCTTGTCGAGCGGCTTGTCATGCAGATGGATCGGCGGCAATGGCGCGGGCAGGGGGATTTCACGGCCTTTGATGTACTTGTTCGAAAAAAGCCGTCGCTGGATATCGTCAAGGGTGGCGGCCGGGATCTTGTCGTTATTGGCCGAAATGAACTGGATCCGCGCATCGTCGAGCGAAAGTGCGGCGTCACCGTCATTGGTGAAGATGACTCGGACGGGAATAAACCCGTGCTGAACATACGGCAGGCGGAAGAAATCGCAGTCCTTCGGGTCATCGCACGGGTCGGCGGCCACGGTCAAGTGTTCCAGCGGATGGGTGTCGAAGGCGGCATACTGGCTGGCCGGCCTCGCGGGAGGCGCCTTCTTGTCTGCGGCGTAGGCCAGGGCTGCCAAGGCCCACGTGCTAGTAACTAGAACGATCGGAATCTTTCGCAAGGGGTGGGACTTCATGGCCAACTTGATTATCATCTTCGCTGGCGCACAAGGTAAAGCGAGGGGCAGGCAACCGTGTTGATGTTGGTGTATAGCTCGCTGCTGCTGCTTGTGCTGGTGCTCGGAGCGCCGTTCTGGCTGGTCCGCATGATCACCAGCGGACGCTATCGTGCCGGGCTGTCTGGCCGGTTAGGACGTATCCCCAAAGAGCTGCGCGCCGCCGTAGCAGGGCGAAACGTCATCTGGATTCACGCGGTAAGCGTAGGCGAACTGCTGGCGGCAACGCAGTTGATTCGAGAGCTGACGACCGTTCTGCCCGATTGGGCAATCGCAGTTTCAACGACGACCGAGACGGGCCAGCGGCTGGCGCGGGAGAGGCTGCCGGATTCGCCGGTCTTTTACCTGCCGCTCGATTTCGCGTTCGTAGTCCGGCGATATTTGCGGGTATTACGGCCCAGGCTGCTCGTGCTGATGGAAAGCGAGCTTTGGCCAAGGCTGATCGCCGAGTGCGCGTACAGCGGGGTTCCTGTCGCCGTCGTCAATGCGCGCATCTCCGACCGTTCCTTTCCCCGGTACCTGCGCCTGCGGCATCTGTGGCGGCCTTTGCTCGCGAAGATCTCACTCTACCTGGCGCAAAGTGGCGAGACCGCGGAACGGCTAAAAAAAATCGGCGCGCCGTCAGAACGTGTGCGGGTCATGGGAAACCTGAAGTACGACATCCGCGTAGCCCGCGAGACTCCGCTGACAGCAATGCTTCGAGACCGACTGCCGGCCGGGTCGCCGGTGCTCGTCTGCGGCAGTACCCTCGAAGGCGAGGAGCATGTACTGCTGGAGGCGTGGCCTGCTGTCCTGGCGGCGGCTCCCGGATCCGTCATGGTGCTTGCCCCGAGGCATCCCGACAGGTTCCAGGCTGTCTCTGAGCTGGTACAGGCGAGTGGATTGGAGCTGGCGCGTGCGAGCGCCTTCCGCGAACGCCCCGTAGCAGTCGCTTCCGGCAGCATCTTTCTGCTGGACACCATAGGCGACCTGGCCGGCATCTATTCTTTGGCAGCCGTGGCATTTGTAGGCGGCAGCCTGTTCGGCACCGGAGGGCACAACCCGCTGGAGCCGGCCCAGTTTGCAGTGCCGGTCGTGATGGGCCCTTCGTTTCAGAACTTTCGTGAGATCGTGGAGACCATGCGATCCGCCGACGCGATCCGTATCGCTCCGGCGGGCCTGGTCGCAGCGGAGTTGGTTCGGTTGTTGCAGGATCGAGCCGCCGCACAGGCCCTGGGACAACGTGCCAACCGGGTCTTCCAGGCGCAGTCTGGAGCCACAAAGCAAATGGTGGAGGCGCTGATGGAACTGCTCACCGAGCCGGGGGTGTCAGGGAGATGAGGACGCGAAGACCTCTGCTGCTGCCTCTCAGTCCGCTCTATGGCGCGGCGCTTTGGCTCAAGAAAGAGCTGTTCCGGTTGGGCTGGCTTACGCCCAGACGCCTGCACGCGCCCGTAATCAGCGTAGGCAGTCTGTCTGCCGGCGGAGCCGGTAAGACCCCCGTGGTTCTGATGCTTGCAGGCATCCTCCGGCGGCGCGGCTACGCGGTCAAGATTCTCACGCGCGGGTACAAGCGAAGTTCGCGCGCAACCTGGCTCGTCGAGCCCTATGACGATGCGAGCTGGCATGGCGATGAGCCCGTACTGCTGGCGCAAAGGTCGGGTGTTCCGGTCTTTGTGGGCGCGGACCGTTACCTCGCGGGCATCATGGCGGAGCAGAGCGAACCCGGCGACCTCTCAGTGCGGTTCATCGTGCATCTGCTGGACGATGGCTTCCAGCATCGGCAGCTTGCGCGCAACTTCGATATCGTGCTGCTGACCAAGGAGGATGTCGAAGACACCCTGCTCCCCGCGGGCAATCTGCGCGAGCCGCTGTCCACGCTGGCCCAGGCCGATGTCGTCGTGCTGCGCGAAGAGGAGGCGGAAGCGCTGCGCGGCACCGTAGCGCGAATCGTGGGAGGCAGCGGCCACCCGGCCATCTGGGTTATTCGGAGACAACTCAGCCTGGGCGTTGGCGGAGAAGTGCCGCTTCCGGCCATGCCGTTCGCCTTCTGCGGCATCGCCCGCCCCGGGAACTTCACCAGGATGCTGGCAGGCGTAGGCTACGAACCCATTGAAACCATGGTCTTCCCCGACCACCATGCTTATGGCGAGCAAGACATAGCGAAGCTGCTCGAACGTGCCCGAAGCTGCGGAGCCAACGGCTTCGTCACGACCGAAAAAGACGCAGTCAAGCTGACGCCCTTGCTGCGCGACCGCCTCGAAACCATCGGACCGGTCATCGTGACTCGCCTCCAGGTGGAGTTGCTGGACGAGCAAGCTGCCCTGGCGCAACTCATCTCCCGCGTCGGCGTACTCGACCGGCGCAGGCGTCAGTCTACGTGAGAAAATGACGGCTTGGACCTGAGCGCCGATCTTCCTCCCAACCCCCAGCCCTCGAACATCCAACGCAGCCTGCGTGTGCTGATCGTGCGCATCGGCGCCATGGGCGATGTGCTCCACGCCATGCCCGCGGTCACCGCGCTGCGCAACCTCCATCCCGACTGGTTCCTCGGCTGGGCCATCGAACCCAGATGGAGCGAACTCCTGCAATCGGCTCATCCCGACAGATTGTCAGACTCCGAGCAGCGCAGCCCCGCCATGCCGCTCCCCGCCATGCCGCTCATCGACGTTTGGCATCAGGTTCCCACCCAGAGATGGAAGCGCAACCCCGTCGCCCTATCGACTCTCTCCAACATCAGCGCACTGCGGCGCGAGCTGCGCGGCTACAACTACGATCTCTGCGTCGACCTGCAAGGCTCGATCAAATCGGCAGTGATCGGCCGTCTCGCCGGAGCAAAGGTCTTCGCCGGACCGGCAGCCCCCCGCGAGAGGCAGGCGCGCTGGTTGTACACCAAAACCGTCGAGACCCATGCAGCCCACGTCATCGATCAAGCCTGCCAGCTCCTCGGCTCAGCCATCGGCCAGACACTCCAACCCGCCCCCGTGACCTTGCCCGTCGACGACGCCGCGGAGCGCTGGTGCGACGAACTCCTCACGCGCCTCTCCTTACGCGACCGGAGATTCGTCTTCCTCGCCCCGACCGCCGGGTGGGGCGCAAAACAGTGGCCATCCGAACGTTACGGAGCCGTCGCCCTCGCACTCCAACACGCCGGCTACCAAACCCTCGTCAACGAATCATTGGGAAATCAACAAGTCGACCAGGTTATCGCCGCCGCCACCGTTGTCCCCTCCAGCCTCGGCCAGATGATCGCCCTCCTCCGCTGCGCATCCCTCGTCATCGCCGGCGACACCGGCCCGCTCCACCTCGCCGCCGCCCTGAACCGGCCTGTCCTAGCCCTCTTCGGCCCCACCGACCCGGCGCGCAACGGCCCGTACGCGACCCGCGGCATCGTGCTCCGCCATCCCTCCAGCCGCCTCGACCACTCCCGCCGCACGGAGACCGAAGCAGGCCTGCGCCAGATCACCACCCAGGAGGTCGTCGAATCGGCGCTCAAACTCCTGCAATCCACCGAACCCCACCGGCAAGGTAAGGTGAAAGAGTGACTACGGCAACCAGAACGACCTGGCAGAAGATCGCCCGCCGCATCCGCGTACCCCTCGGCTTTGTCTTCGCCGCGGTCTTCCTCTGGCTTGCCCGGCCCACCCCGCACACCCTCCTCGTGAGCCTCCTCCTCGTCGTCCCCGGAGTCTGGCTGCGCGCCTACGCGGCCGGCTATGTACGCAAAAACGCCGAGCTCACCCGCACCGGCCCCTACGCCTACACCCGCAACCCGCTCTATCTCGGCTCCATGATGATCGCCTTCGGGTTCGCCGCCGCCGCCGCCAGCTGGCTTATCCTCATCGCCCTCGCACTCCTCTTCGCCGCCATCTACATCCCAACCATCCAGAGCGAGGAAGCCTACCTCCGCCAACACTTCGCGGACTTCGACGTGTACGCCGCCAAGGTCCCACGCCTGCTCCCCCGGCTCACCCCCGCAGCCTTTCCCGCCCATCAGAACGCCAGCCTCGGCCGCTTCTCCGGCGTGCAGTGGCTCCATCACCGCGAGTACAATGCTCTGATGGGTGCCGGCGCGATCTACGCAGCGCTGGCGGTCCGGCTTCTACTCCACCATCACAGGCTCGTGGAGGGTCTGCGCTGACAGGCGCCGACGGCCGGAATCAACTCCCCCACAAATTTGAAACCCGTGCGAGTGCCGCATTGCTGAAGTGTGACCGTCTTGACCGTCTTCTTCCCGCGTTTGTCCTGTTGATCCTCTGGATGGTGCGCGGCGCAGGCTCTCCCGCCGCGGAGGCGCAGCTGCTCGGCTTCCCCAGACCCGCCGCCCCCGTCGCCATCCCCATCCTCCAGCCTCCTCCTCCGGGCTACGTCTTTCCCACCCGCCAGACCCTCACCTTCACCGTAGACTGGCGCGTCTTCACCGCAGGAACCGCCGTCTTCCAGCTCGAACAGCAGGGAACCGTGCAGAAGATCACCGCCACCGCGGACACCGTCGGCGGAGTCACCATGCTCTTTCCCGTCGTCGACAAGTTCCAGTCCGGCTTCGACACCCGCACCGGCTGCTCCACCGGCTTCAGCAAGCAACTCCTCGAAGGCCGCCGCAGAGTTTCGAGCGACCTCGCCTTCGATTACAAACAGGGCAAACAGACGCAGCTCCAGAAGAACCTCGTCAAGGGCACCTCCACCGAGCAGACCGCGTCCATTCCGGCCTGCGTCACCGACTCGCTCTCGGCCATCTTCTACGCCGCCTCGCAGCCCATGGTCGTCGGCCAAAGCATCCGTTTCCCGCTCGCCGACTCCATGCGCACCGTCACCGTCGCCATGAAGGTCGAGGCCCGCGAAGAGATCAAAACCCCCGCCGGCACCTTCCAGACCATCCGCGTCGAACCCACCGCCGATGAGGGCATCGTTAAGAATCGCGGCAAAATCTGGGTCTGGTACACCGACGACGCCCGCCACATGCCCGTGCAGATCCGCGCCCAGCTCTTCTGGGGCACCATCACCTTCCACCTCCAGTCTTACGAGGCAAAATGAACGACGAATTCCCGGCCCCCCCCACGCAACGGTCAAGCCTCAAACGACAATCCGGCAGACGATCCCGACAAGTTCGTCACCGTGGGCAAGTTTCTCGCGCCCGTAAACGCCCAGATGGCCAAGGGTATGCTCGAGTCTGCCGGCATCGAATGCTTCCTCCAGGGCGAAAACGCCAACAGCCTGCTGTCCTTCGCCTTTCGCGCCCGTCTCCAGGTTCACCGGCACGACGAAGCGGCGGCGCGCCAGATGCTCGGCGAAGCTGGCGATGAACTCACCCCACAGGACGACCCAAACGACGACTCACAGGAGCTGCCGGATGACGAAGCCTGATCCAGCCCGGCAAAAAGCCGTCCTCTGCCTCTCCGGCGGCATGGACTCCTGCGTCTGTGCCGCCATCGCCGCGCGCGACTTCGACGTCTACGCCGTTCACTTCAGCTACGGCCAGCGAACCGAAGCGCGAGAGCTGCAGTCCGCCCAGGAGATCGCCCGCCTCACCGGTATTCAGGAGCTGCTGCATCTCCGGATCGACCTCTTCCGCCGCATCGGAGGCTCCGCCCTCACCGATCACGCCATCGCCGTTCCCCACGCCTCTGCCGACGAAAAAACCATCGGCAGCCAGGTCCCCGTCACCTACGTTCCCTTTCGCAACGCGCACTTCCTCTCCGCCGCCGTTAGTTGGGCCGAGGTCCTCGGCGCCCGCACCGTCCTCATCGGCGCAGTCGAGCAGGACAGCTCCGGCTACCCCGACTGCCGACCCGCCTATTATGACGCCTTCAACCAGCTCATCCAAACCGGCACGAAAGACGGCGACATCCGCGTCCAGACGCCCCTCATCGCCATGCGTAAAAGCGAGATCGTTCGCCTCGGAGTTGAACTCGGCGCACCGTTCCATGTAAGTTGGTCATGCTATTCCGGCGAGACCGAGGCCTGTGGCGTATGCGAGAGCTGCGTTCTCCGGCTGCGTGCCTTTCATGACGCAGGCGCCTCCGATCCCATACCGTATGCCAAGGTAAAATAGGCATCCAAGTCTCGTATAAAGATTAATGTGACGATTTTCGCCCGCAGCAATGGGACAGGAGAAAAAAGACCTATGAAACGAATCGGACTGAAGTCGACTTTCTTGAAGCTCAGTGTAACCAGGGGCAGCCTCCTGGCGCTCGCCCTGCTGACCGTCTGGGCCTTGGCGCACCCGTCCCGCCTGCTGGCCCAGCCCGCACCGGCGAGCATCCACGGCCACGTCAACAACGCCATCGGCCAGCCCGTCACCAAGGGCGAAGTCAGGCTCACGACCGATCGCTCCGCCGACGCCAAGGACCGGAAGTATCCCTACACCTTCCCGCTCGACGCGAACGGCGACTACAAAGGCGGCGGCATCGCTCCCGGCAACTATGTCGTCATCGTCTATCAGGACGATAAGAGCCTCGACTTCAACGAGAGCGTCGTCTTTGCCGCGGGCGAAGACAAGACCGTCAACTTCGACATGACCCGCAAGGAATACATCGACAAGATGACTCCCGAGGAGAAGAAGACCCTCGAAGAATACAAGAAGAAGAACGCTGAAGCCGTCGCCAATAACGCCAAAATCACCAACCTCAACGCCCAGCTCACCCAGGCCCGTGCCGATACCAAGGCTGGCAACTACGATGCCGCCATCACCGCCATGCAAAGCGCCACCACCGCCAAGCCCGACGAGCCCATCCTCTGGGTCACCCTCGGCGACGCTCAGATCGGCGCTGCCGATGCCGCCGCCAAGGCAGCCAAGGCAGCCGGTACCCCGGCCAACGATCCGGCGATCCTGGCGAAATATGGTGACGCCGCTGCCTCCTACAAAAAAGGCATCGACCTCAACACCGCCTCCAAGAAGCCCAACCCCGAGGTCGCCGCCGCCGCCTACAACCAGCTCGGCCAGGCCTACGCCAAGCAGGGCAACGGCAAGGATGCCGCCGATGCCTACGAGCAGGCAGCCAAGACCCAGCCCGCACAGGCCGGCATGTACTACTACAACGAGGCTGCGACCCTCTACAACGCGGGCAAGCTGGACGACGCCGCGGCCGCCGCCGATAAGGCCATTGCCGCCGACCCGAAGCGCGCCGAGGCCTACTACATCAAGGGCCAGGCTCTGATCCCCAAGGCCTCCTACGACGAGAAGACCAAGAAGATCACCGCCCCCCCGGGATGCGTGGACGCCTACCAGACCTACCTGCAGTTAGCCCCGGACGCCCCCCATGCCGCCGATGTAAAGGCGGTCCTCGAAGGTATCGGCGAGACCGTCAAGTCGAGCTACAAGGCCGGAAAGAAGCAATAATTCAACCGACAGAAACGGCCCCGGGCAAAGCCGCTCGGGGCCTTTTCCTTTGCAGCCGCCCTTGCTCTTTTCCACGCCGCAACAATATCTCGTCCCAGCATGTTCCTGATCGGTATCATCGGTGAAAATCGAACGAGGGTCCAGCTCTACTCATGTCGCTCCAATACGGTTCTAAGATTCCACTGCAGCTACAGACCGGCCTTTGAGCGGAGGCGTTTCAAATCAATCCCGTTACGATGAATGGCGCTATTTCTACGACAAGGTTGGCGGCCACTGCATCTAGCCTTGCCCCAAGTAACGCGCAGGAACCGCCTCCGGCGTGTCAGGCGAAGATTCTGAACGCCACTAATAATCAGTTTGGGACGAACTATACAAATTCTAATGTCACGAGCACGTTCAATGACTCAACGGGAGCGGGTCCAGGCCAAGGTACGTTGAACCTGAATATCAGCGGCTTAACGGCTGGCGTATCAACTGGCTATTATCCGGTTCATTGGTATACGTACATCATTGGCTATGGGCCGACCCTTCATGTTGTGGGTGGCGACGTACTAGACAGCCCACAGACCCTGCCGTTTGGACCTAACCAAGGTACGTTCCACATCGACTCAGGCTACCCGATCAACCCAATCGGTGCCGCCTTTCACTGGCTCTTGAATATGACGAAGGCGGGAGGATACCCCAAATGCTGATCGGGCATCGTCTCGTATCCTTCCGCCGTGGATGGCTCAACCTCCTTGTAACCGTTTTGCTGGTCATGCCTGCGATGTCACTTGCTGCTCAAACGCTCGAAATCAAGTTGGTGGACGGTAGAAACGGACGCCCTATGGTTGGAACTTCCGCCTACGTGAATGTCTGGGTGGGCGGGGAACGCAAGGAAGCAATCGCGATACCCACGGACGACAACGGCGTTGCTCGCCTACAACTCACGCTGAATCCGAATGAGGAGAACGTCCCCCTCTCGACGGGCCACGGTACTATCGTCGAGAAGCATCCCGTTGTGAAATACGACGCGTCCTTCCGAATCAATGCTCCCTACGTGTTGTGCGGGGCAGAAGGAAGCCGCTCTTGGCTAGACCTCAAGAACTTCAGCACGAAAGACGTTCTTGACCACGGATATGCTTCGGGGAACACATGCGGTAAAGTCACAGCCACGCCACAGCCCGGACAAGTAATCCTGTTCGTCAGGCCTCCTACGTTCATGGAGAAGATGAAGCAGTAGCTAAAAACCATGAATATGTGTACGACGGAGTTCGCCGCTTGTGCCTTTGGACTTGTCCCAAATAAAATACAAGGCAATCAAGTTAGCGGACAGATACTAAAGGTGCGGCAGTAACCGTAGGACTTGATGCCGCTGGTAACGTTTGCAGGGCAATACCGGCAGTCTTCATCCTGTGCGCAGCACGTTTCGCGCTTGTTTGACCGCCGGTATTGCCGCAACGCGAGGACACGGAATGAACCCTGCCGGCGGTATCGTCGATTTCGATCAGGCACTCGAGGCCGTGCTCCAACAGGCCGCAAATCGAGGCAATCCCGCATCCCGGCAGGTAGCGCTGCTGGACTCCCGAAACCGTATTCTGGCCGAAGCCATCGTCGCGGACCGGGACCAGCCGCCGTTCGACCGTTCCACCCGCGACGGCTTCGCGATCCGGGCCGCGGACGCCCCAGCGGGCAGCTTCCAGCTTGCAGGCGAGGTGCGGGCAGGCCAAAGCTGGCAAGGCGCTCCACTCGCGCCCGGCGAGACGATCGCCATCATGACCGGCGCACCCATCCCCGAAGGGGCGGACTCCGTCGTCATGATCGAGCATGTCGAGCAGGCGGGCAAGATCGTTCGCCTCACCGGGGACCGTACCGTCCATCCGGGCGAGAACATCGTCCCGCGCGGCAGCGAGGCGCACCAGGGCGAAGCTGTCCTCGCCTGCGGAACCCCGATCTCCGCAGCCGAGATCGCCCTCGCAGCCGCCTGCGGCCGTTCGTCCCTGGCCGTCTATAGCCGCCCCAGGGTCGCCATCGTGGCCACCGGAGACGAGCTCGTCGAACTCGACCAGGTAGTCCTCCACGGCCACCAGATCCGTAACTCGAACAGCTACGCCCTCGCCGCCCTGGTCGAAAACGCCGGCGGAGAGGCCGTCAGGCTGCCCATCGCCCCCGACGAACGGACGCAGTTGAGCCGCATCGTCGAGGAAGCCACGCGCTCGGACCTGATGCTGCTCTCAGGCGGCGTCTCCATGGGCGAGTACGACCTCGTGGAGGAGGTATTGCAACATATCGGGGCGGAGTTCTTCTTCACCGGCGTCCGCATGCAGCCCGGCAAGCCCGTCGTCTTTGGCAGCCTGCCCGCCCGCGGCGCTCAGCCCGCGCAGCTCTTCTTCGGCCTCCCGGGAAATCCCATCTCCACCCAGGTAACGTTTCACTGCTTCGTCGAGCCGCTGCTCCGAGCCATGTGCGGCGCGGCAATCCAGGGACCGCGCTTCGTCCAGGCCACCCTGGCCGAAGAGATCGCCGGAAAACCCGGCCTGACGCGCTTCCTTCCGGCCCGGCTGACCTCAAACCGGGTCCGCCCGGAGGTGCGCCTCGCCGGATCGCAGAGTTCGGGCGACCTCGCCGCCAACGCCCGGGCCAACTGCTACGCGGTCCTGCCTCCCGGCAACGAAAGCTTCCCAGCCGGAGATGTCATTACCATCCTGCTGCGATAGGATGATGTACTCGATCCCGACCAACGGGAGGGCCCGTGCATCACACGTGGTTAAGACCGGTATACAAGTCACGAAGTGACCGCCCCGCGCGTAGCGGGCCCGTCCGGCAGGACAAGAAATGGACAAAATGAACGAAGAAGACTCGATCTACGCATCGGAGTTGATCGTCGACGACGTCGGGGACGGGCTGCCAGGGGCTGCGGTTGCGGTTACGCGGTTGTCGCACTACGACGACGCAGGTCAGGCCCACATGGTCGATGTCAGCGCCAAGTCGGAGACCCGGCGCGAGGCGGTCGCGGGGGCATTCGTAGAGCTGTCCGAGGCCGTACTCCTTGCCCTTCCGGCCAATCCCAAAGGCAATCCGCTGGAGGTAGCCCGCTTCGCCGGCATTCAGGCGGCCAAGCGAACCTCCGACCTGATCCCGATGTGTCATCCGCTGGCGCTCAGCTTTGTGGACGTACAGCTAACCCTCGTGACGGGCGGCGTGGCGATCGAAGCGACAGCGGCAACCGTAGCCGGGACGGGAGTCGAGATGGAGGCGATGGTGGCGGCCTCGGTCGCGGCCCTCACCGTCTACGATATGACCAAGGCGCTCGACAAGGGCATCCGGATCCGCGAGGTCGTCCTGCTGCGCAAGGGCGGAGGCAAGAGCGGCGACTACCGGAGAAAATAAATCCCGTTTTCGTGGCGTACTCTTCACGTCCAAAAAGCGTCTGTCCGGCATCCATGTTCTACCATGCAAATGTCCACATCGAGCACAAAAAAAACCACGTTCAGATAACCGGTTTTTCAAAAAACCTCAATAAAACACCACACCGGCAGCGCCGGATTTTTATCGTGTACAAACGCCTAAATGGCGGTCGCGAGAGTCACGGCAAACAGGTGCCGGGGGTCCTGCCAGCAGTGCGTGGCGGTAAAGCGCGCGGACTTCAGCAACGCCTCCACCCGCGCCGGGGTGAACTTGTAACTGTTCTCTGTATGGATCGTCTCGCCGGCCGCAAACTCGACCGTCAGGGCCGGACCCGAAGCATTGGCCGGGATCGAAACCCGCTGCGAAGCGATTGATTCTAAATGCATTTCGATCCGGGACGCGGCCTGATTCCAAAGCACCTTGTGGCGGAAACAGCCGGTGCGGAAGCCGGCCCCCAGGTCGCGGTTCAGCCGCGTAAGTACATTTAGATTGAACGCAGCAGTGATTCCCGCCGCATCGTCGTAAGCCGCCAGCAGCATGGCTTCCGTCTTGTTTCCGCCGGTAGGGGCAAGGTCGGTGCCCAGCAGCAAAGTATCGCCCGGCATCAGTTGCGCCCGCAGATTGCGCAGCACCGCGCACGCATCCTCCGGGGAAAAATTGCCGATGCTCGAACCGATATAAAGCGCCATCGTCCGGGTATTCGGCAGGCGGTTCAACGGAAGCGCTTCCCGTGTGTAATCAGCTACTTGGCAGCGTACGGTCACTCCCGGAATATGGGCGAGGATGTTCTCCCGTGCAGAGTCCAGTGCGCTCTCGGACACGTCCACCGGCTGGTAGACGATGCTGCCCTGCTGCCGTACCGCCTCCGCAAGCAGTATCCCGGTCTTGCTCGCAGTACCCGCGCCAAGCTCAATCAACGTGAGCTTCCCGGCTGGCTGCGCGCCGTTGGAACCAGCCGCTTCCCGCAGGATTTCCGCCGCGTGGGCGCTGAAGATTCCCCGTTCCGTCCGCGTGAGATAGTACTCGGGCAGCTCTGTAATCTGCTCGAAGAGATCCGAACCGGCTTGGTCGTAGAAGAGCCATGGTGTCAGTGACTTAGGGTCGGAAGTGAGGCCGGCTCGTACTTCCTCTGCTATCGCGTCGACGGTGCTGATCGGGGTAGCTTCGGGGGCAATTGCGAAGGAGGACACTCGAGGCACCTGTCAAATCGGAATTTGGATGAAAGGCGCGAGCCGTACCTGCACTCTCATCGAGCTAGTTGGATGCGGCGTGCCGACGCCTGGAATCTTTAAAAAGCACAGATGTGCGTGAAATCAAGGAAACAGAACATTTGTGGAGCAAACTCGGTGGAAAGAGTCCTACTTGGAAACATCCTGAGCCAGGCGAAGACCGGAGAACTGCCAGCGCGTCGCAGGAGAAAAAAAGTTCCGATACGTCGGGCGAATGTGGGTAGCCGGCGTGACGCATGATCCCCCGCGCAATATCACCTGGGACGACATGAACTTACCGTTGTACTCCCCGAGTGCTCCGGGCAGCGGCTTATAGCCGGGATAGCCGGTGTAGCCGGATTGAGTCCATTCCCAGACATCCCCGAAGATCTGTTGAAGTCCGCAGAGTCCTGTGGCGGCGGTGGGGTGAAGATTCCCTGCTTCCAGGAGGTTTGGGGCCGGAACTAAAGGCAGCGATGCAATGGGGATCGCGCGCCAGTCGGGTGCGTCTGCTGGACTTTGCCTGGAGGACTCAAGTAAATGCTCCATGGCGGCATACTCCCATTCGAACTCGGTGGGGAGGCGGTGACCGGCCCACCGAGCGTAAGCGTCGGCCTCGAAGAAGCTGAGGTGGCAGACGGGCGTCTCACTGAGGTCTTCGAGGGCCGAAAATCCGTGGAGAGTATAGATCCTCCAGCCGGATTGGGCGGTTTCGTCGTGTTGCCAGTAGAGCGGAGCCTGCCAGCCATCGGCGTGTACAGTGGCCCAGCCCTCCGAAAGCCACAACTCGGGGCGGCTGTAGCCGTTCTGGTCGATGAAAGCGAGGTATTCGGCGCAGGTAACCAGTCGGGTGGCGAGACGGAATGGCTCAAGATAGACGGTGTGACGAGGTGTCTCGTTGTCGAAGGCAAAGTCGTCGAGTGCTGACGGGCCGGGGGTGAGACCGATCCGGGTGAGGCCGCCGCTAAATCCGACCCAGTCGAGCGGAGGCGCGATGGCCTCGTTCTTCTGCCAGGCCGGAGCGGGCAGATAGGGCGGGTGCAGGGGATTGGTGAAGAGCGCATGCTTGATATCGGTGGCGATGAGCTCCTGATGCTGCTGCTCGTGCTCGAAGCCGAGGGCGATGCGGCGCGCTGCTTCGTCCTCGAGCGGATGTTGGAGCAGAGTGTGCATTGCGGCGTCAACATGGGCGCGATAGGCGAGAATTGCGTCGAGAGGCGGCCGAGAGAAGGAGGCGCGAAGTTTCTTTTCAGGCATCTCGCCGAGAGAGTTGTAATAGCTGTTAAAGAGCCAGTGGAAGTCGGGATCAAACGGCTGATAACCGATGACGAACTCGCGGAGCACGAAGGTCTCGAAGAACCAACTGGTATGGGCGAGATGCCATTTGACGGGGCTTGCCTCCGGACAGGATTGCACCATCAGGTCCTCGGGGGAGAGAGGGGCGCAGAGTTGGCGGCTGGCCTGGCGGACGGCTTTGTAGCGGGCGAGAAAAGAATCGGCAAGCACTTGCGTGGCGGTCGTCATAGCGAGATTTTCCTGGGGTGGGGCCTTGGTGTGACCCGGAGGTGTCAGGTATGGGATGGGACCTGGCTTAGTTTTGTTGCTTTTTGTGGCGCCTGGATGCGAGTTGCCTCGTAGGTCACTCAGAGCTGCCCGGCCAACTTCAAAAGCGGAACTGCCTCGGCGACAGAGGAGAGTGTCTAGTGGTGGCTGTTGAGAAGCCGGGCCAGGGCATAAGCAACCGCAGCTGCGGCACCTCCGATGGTCACGGTCTGGAGCGCGCTGCGGAGCCATCCGGTACCGACGAGCTTGCCTTTGATCGCGCCGAACAGAGCAAGCGCGATGAGTGTGATGAGAACAGAAAATCTGAGGGCGGCAAGGCTGTCGTGGACGAGCATGTAGGGGAGCAGCGGGATGAGTCCGCCCGCTACATACGAGGCGGCGATGGTAAGGGCGGAGCGGTGGGCGCGATTGGCGGCGGGCTCTTCGAGGCCAAGTTCGAAGCGCATCATAAAGTCGACCCAGGCGGCGGGGTTTCGTTTCAAAGCCGCGAGCACGGGGGCTGCGCTGGTTCGGTCGACGTGATATTGCTCGAAGATCTCGTAGATCTCTTCTTCTTCGTCACGGGTTCTTTCAATGACCTCGCGCTCTTCCCTGAGGCGCTCGGAGACATAGTGTTCGGCGTCGCCCCGTGCTGCGAGATAACCACCAAGACCCATGGCGATCGAGCCTGCGGCGATTTCGGCGAGACCAGCTACGACGACAATGTGAGAGGCGGCAACACCGGAGAGACCGGCGGCGAGAGCGAAGGGAACCGTCAGCCCATCGGAGAGGCCGATCACGATATCACGCACGGTCTCGGTTGACTCGAAGTGGCCTTCGAGGTGAGGGCTTTGAGAGGTGAGGCCATGAGCGACTTCATGCATGGCGCTAGTGTAGTGCAGCCGGGGGCGGTACAGGCTTATCCGTTGAGGCGCGGCCTGGCAACTTTTCTGGGCGGGAGAGTCTTTCGCGGCAGGGCTACGTCTGTATAGGCACAGGCTTCGAAGATCGAAGGGCGAAGACGGATGGTGCGGAATGGTATGTCGATCTACGGTGCGTTGCAGCGTTCAAGGCTGGGCAGCGGGGTTGCTGCTGCTGTTGACGGCTCTCGCGGGTCGCCAGATGGTCGCACAGGAGAGCGACGGTGATGGTGGCGCGATGTTTGCCGGGGGACAGATGGTGCGCGGTGTAGTGACCGGGACGTCAGGGGACCACCTGACGGTGAAGACAGATTTGGGCGAGGTTTACCAGGTGATCGTGTCGGCGAATACGCGGTTGACTCGGAACCGGCAGCCGTTAAAGGTGGCGGAGATAAAGGCGGGCGATGGATTGGGGGCGATGGGAGTGATGGACGCTCCGACAAAGACAATTCACGCGGTGTTCGTGGGCGTGGTCGACGCAGAACAGGTGAAGAAGGCGCGAGAGGGGATGGGAAAGGTCTACATCACGGGAAGGGTAACGGCGATCGATATGGATGGGTTGAAGCTGACCGTTATGCGTCCGGACGGGGTGAGCCAGGTGATCGGTGTAGATGAGCAGACTTCGTTCAAGCACGGTGGGCGCGGAATGGCGTCGATGATGAGTGGCGCTGGCGAGATGGAAGCAGGCACTGCTCTGGAGGGTGGAACTGCCGCAAGAAACCGCCCGATCGAAGAAAGCATTACGCTGGCGGATTTGAAGGTGGGCGACTCGGTTGCGGGGCGCGGGGGCATGAAGAATGGGTTGTTTGTGCCGACGGAGTTGGGTGTGATGGACGCAGCTGCCATGCGACAGAGGCGACGGAGACGGGCTGACGGAGATGGTGCTGCAAATCCTTCAGGTTCGACTGCTCCGGTTCCAGCCAATCCGCATCCATCAGAACTTCCTCAGTAAACCGGGTTTGCCGATTGCAGGAGATGGGGGGATAGTGCGGGAACGGATGAAATGGAGGCTCTGCCTTGTCATGAATCTTGCGATGTTGGCGGGTTTGCGAAGTTCTGTGGGACAGGGCCGGCCGGCGGACCAGCAGCCTGGAATTGGGATACCGTCGGTGACTGCATCTACACCCGCATTGGAAGGGGGGATGGTGCGAGGGACGGTAAAGGCCGGTGTTGTACCGCTACCCGGGGTCGGAGTGACGGCGACCAATACGCTAACGGGTAAGAAGTACGCCACGACCACAGACGTGAATGGGGCCTTTGCAATGGCTATTCCGCGGAATGGACGCTATGTGGTACGGGCAGAACTGGCTGCGTTTGCAGCGGAGACGAAAGAGGTGCTGATCAATGCGGCGGGCCTGAATGGAGGCAAGGCTGAGCAGGAGACAGAGTTCGGTCTGCAACTGGCTTCGCGGGTGGAGCAGCAGCGTGAAGCCGCAGTTTCAGGCGGAGCGGGGCTGGCGCGGGGACTGCAAGCGCTCAGTGTGACGGGAGAGACCGCGGATTCTGCCGATGCAAGCGCGGGAAGTCTTAATACTGGAACGCAGATGCCGTCGCTCTCCGGGCTGGGCGGCGAGGCGTCGTCGACCGATTCGGTAGCGGTGAGTGGCCAGATCGGACAGACTAACGGGTTAGCGGGTTACAGCGAGGACGATCTCCGCCAGCGTGTGCAGGATGCAATTGCGCAGGCGCAGCGGCAGGGCGGGGCAGCCGGCGACATGGCGAACGCCGTGGTGGGAATGCTCGGAGGAATGATGGGCGGCGGCGGCTTTGGCGGTGGTGGACGTGGTGGACGTGGTGGCCGGGGCGGCGGAGGTGGCGGATTTCGCGGGTTCAATCCCACCCAACCGCATGGGGCGGTCTTTTACGTTGGTGGAAACGGGGCGCTCGATGCTACGAACTTTTCGCTGACCGGGGCTCCGGTGGTAAAGCCGGCGTTCAGTTCGAACCGATTCGGGGTAAGCTTTACGGGGTCGCCTTCTATACCGGGGCTGGTGAAGGCGAGCACGAAACAGTTTGTGTTCTTCAATGTGACGGGACAGCGAAATATTTCGCCTGTGAACCTGTATGGCGCGGTTCCTACGGTCGCACAGCGGAGCGGGGACTTCGCCGGGTTGACCCAGACCGTGGGTGGCGTGACGACGCCATTGACCTTGTATGACCCGGCTACCGGGCGCCCATTTGCGAACAATCAGATACCTGTTTCGCCGCAGGCGGCGGCGCTGCTGAACTACTATCCCGCACCCAACATTGCGGTCACGGGGCGGCAGGGGTACAACTACCAGACGGTCACAACGGCCGGAAACAATGCTGCCACAGCGGCGTTGCGGTATGTGCGGAACTTCGGCCAGACGAGTGGATTCGGCATGCGCGGGCAACAGAGGAGTGGACCGGCGACGCTGCGGCAGAACATCAACTTCAATGGGAGCTACTCGCATACCGCGGCGGATAACAGAACTATCTTCCTGCCGTTGGGGGGAGCGAGCGAAGCGGAAGGATACGGCGTTACGGCGGGTTATACCATCGGGTATGGGCGGTTGACCAATAATGCGTCCATCAACTGGAATCGGTCGCACAGCATGGTGCGGAACTACTTCACCGATGCGAGCGATCCGCTGGTGGGAACGGGAATCGGAATTCCGAAGCCGGTGATCGGGGCGAATCCTGGGATCTATTTTGGACTGCCGGATGTAAGCATCTCGAACTTCACGCCATTGAGCCAGGCGCTGCCGAGCGATGCGATCAACCAGACGATCTCGGTTTCGGATTTTGTCAGCTACAGCCATAAGAGACATAACATCCGCCTTGGGCTGGACATCCGCCGGGTCCATGCGGATGCGATCGGCGGGACGAATTCGAGTTCAAATAACTCGTCTAATCCGAACAATGTCGTTGGATCGTTCACGTTTACCGGGTACGCGACCCAGAATCCCACGACGGCATCGTTGTGTACGCCTTCGTCGACGGTGACGTGTCCTGTTGTCGCGCCGAGCGGGTATGGCTTTGCGGATTTTCTGCTTGGGCTGCCGCAGCAGTCAGCGATCCAGGCGGCTACGCAGAAGACATATCTGCGAGCCAATGTGCTGGACTGGTATGTGCAGGACGATTGGCGCGCGAGATCCGGCCTGACGCTGAACTATGGGTTGCGATATGAGTATTTTTCGCCTTATGTCGAGAAAGACAACCGGCTGGTGAACCTGAGCCACAATGTGGACTTTACTCAGGTGTCGCCCGTTTGTCCGGTGGCGATTGCGGGAGCTTGTAGCGCGGGGACGGAACGGTCGCTGGTCAATCCGGACAGGAATCTCTATTCGCCTCGGCTCGGATTTGCTTATCGTCCGAATCTGAAGATATTCAAAGAGACGGTAGTTCGGGGCGGGTACGGGATCAACTACAACACGGGACAGTATGCGAGCTTCGCGAATCAGCTTTCGGCTCAGGTTCCGTTTGCCCTCACGCAGACCAACATCATCGGCCAGCCGGGCTGCACGCCGGCTACGCTGACCCTGGCGCATGGCTTCGGCTGTTCGACCACGCCGGTGCAGAACAACTATGCAGTGAACCCGTTCTATCGGTTGGGGCATGTGCAGGTGTGGAACATCGATATCCAGAGGACACTTCCGCTGGGAATCGTGGCGAATGTTGGGTACAACGGGGCGAAGGGCGGGAACCTGGATATACTGCGGGCTCCCAACCGAACCGTGAATGGAGTAAAGAATCCTTTGGCGCAGCCGTTCAACTACGAAGATTCGCTCGGGTACTCGCGGTTCGAGCAGTTGAGCGTGAACGTGCGGAAACGGTTGGAGCGGGGTGTTTCGTTACAGGCCACCTATCACTATGGACATTCGATCGATAATGCTT
Source organism: Edaphobacter sp. (assembly GCA_965277265.1). Taxonomy (GTDB): domain Bacteria; phylum Acidobacteriota; class Terriglobia; order Terriglobales; family Acidobacteriaceae; genus Edaphobacter. The sequence goes on along the minus strand of CBDICF010000003.1, from coordinate 1,080,358 downwards.
CTTCGATTGGGGGCGCGCAGGCTGTCGTGGCGCAGAACGATCAGAATCTCAATGCGGAGGAGGGCAACAGCGCCTTCGATGTACGCCATCAGTTGACGGGAAACTGGGTGCTTGAGTTGCCGTTCGGGCCGAACCGGGTGTTCTTAACCAAGGGCGGATTCTGGTCCAAGACGCTGGATGGATTTTCGCTGTCGGGCGATTTCACCTTTGCTTCAGGCACTTATTACACACCGCATTACGTTTCGACGGTTGCGGAGACGGCTACGGGCGCGAACAATTCCCTACGGCCCGACCGGGTGTTCGCGCAGGCAATTCGTGGGAATGGTACGGTACTTGACTGGTTTAACAAGGCCGCGTTTGCGAATCCGGGGAATGGCTTTGGGACGGCTTCTCGTGGGTCGATCGAGGGTCCGGGAACGGTCGCGGCGGATGCTTCGCTGTCGCGGACGGTGGCGCTCGGCGAGACGCGGTCGTTCGAGGCCAGGGTGACGGCAACCAATGTGTTCAATACGGTGCAATACTCGGGCATTGATACGACGTTGAACTCGCAGACGTTTGGACAGGTAACCTCGGCTGCGGCGATGCGACGGTTGACCTTGCTGGCGCGGTACCGGTTTTGAGAGGCGGCATGGTGAGGCGAGCAGCAGACGCGGTTGGACGAAGACTGATTGTGACTGCATTGGCGGTTGGATCGGTTCTGTCCCCGGCGCCCGCGTGTACGCAGCAGCCGGATGCGTCGGGAACGTACACGCTGAAGGTCCAGACCGATATTGTTCTGACCAACGTCGTGGTGCGGGACAAAAAGACAGGCGAAGTGGTGAAGGGGCTGAAGGCGAGCGACTTCACGATTCTTGAGAACGGGAAGCCGCAGAAGATTGCGAGCTTCGACTATCAGAGTGTCGACGATGCAGCTGTCTTGCAGGAGAAAACAACAGTCACGGGCAAAGCGACCATTGCGGATCTGCTGAACCGCAACTTTGCCGAAGATCCGAGGGAGCTGAAAGATCATCGGCTGATCGTGATGTTCTTCGACCTGAGCAGTATGCAGCCTGAGGATATCGACCGTGCGGTGGAGTCTGCGCAGGATTATGTGAACAAGAAGATGCAGCCGGCGGACCTGGTGGCGCTGGTGAGCATGGCGACAGGGTTGAGCATGGACCAGGACTTTACCTCCGACAAGGCGGCACTGTTGAAGGGACTGGGGAAGTACAACGGGACCGAAGGAACTGGCTTTGCAAGCGGAAATGAGGGCGGCACGTCGGGTGGTACGGCGGACGACGCTTCGAGCTTTACTTCAGACGACAGCGAGTACAACGCGTTGAATACTGATCGTGAGCTATACGCGATTCGTTCCATCGCGAAGAGCCTGGAACGGGTGGACCAGCGGAAGAGTCTGCTGTACTTCAGCGGCGGGTTAACCCGCCAGGGGATCGAAAATCAGGCCAGTATGCGGGCTGCGACCAACGAGGCGGTGAAGGCGAATATGGCGATCTACAGCGTCGATTCTCGCGGGCTCGAGGCGCTGCCGCCGGTAGGGAATGCTTCGACGGGAAGCCTGCGTGGAACAGCGGCGTATAGCGGAGGAGCGATGCAGAGCCAACTGGATGCCAACTTCGGATCGCAGGAGGTGCTGGCTACGTTGTCATCGGATACCGGGGGCAAGGCGTTCTTCGACTCGAACGACTTCGGGCCCGTGTTTCAGCAGGTGCAGCATGACACGGAGGCTTATTACATCGTCGGATTCCACTCGAGCAACACGGCGCGGGATGGAGGCTATCGGCATTTGACGGTGAAGCTGGATCGCAGCGACGTGAAGATCGACTACCGGCCGGGATACTATGCGCCGGCAGACTTTCAGCACCAGAAGACGGAGGACCGGGAGCAGGCGCTGATGGAGCAACTGCGGAGCGACCTGCCGGCGACCGATGTGGCGGTTTACCTGCAGGCGTTGTACTTCAGGCTCGCAGATAACAAGTTTTTTATCCCGGTGTCACTGATTGTGCCAGGATCGCAGATTCCATTCGTGAAGAATGGCGATCGCGGTAAGGCCAATATCGATGTGGTCGGGCAGGTGAAGAATGCGCAGGGTATCGTCGTGGGAAATGTGCGCGACACGGTGAAGCTGGCGCTCGATGCGGCGCAGCAGGTGGCGCGGAGGAACATCCAGTATTCGACTGGATTTACGCTGGCGCCGGGTAAGTATCATTTGAAATTTGTGGTGCGGGAGAACCAGACGGGCGCGATGGGAAGCTTCGAGACCGATCTGCAGGTTCCGGATATGAAAAAGACGCCGCTGAAGCTGAGTTCGATTGTGCTTTCGAGTCAGCGCATTTCAGACGCAGTAAAAACGGTTAATCCACTAGTGAGGGATGGTGTGGAGTGGGTTCCAAATCTACCGCACGTGTTTCGGCAAGACCAGCATCTTTATTTCTTGTACGAGGTGTACAACCCAGCAAAGCAGAAGGTGGCGGCGGAGCCGGCGAGCTCTCCGGGACTGACGCGGCGTAGTACCGGGCCTGTGCGGGTGCTGACGAGTATCGAATTCCTGAGTGGCGGGGTTAAGGTGTACGAGACACCACTGGTGGAGGCGGACGCGATTAACACTCCGGAGCGGGATGCGGTGGCATTTCAGTTTGACGTGCCGTTGACTCAGCTGAAGCCAGGCACGTATGTATGCCAGATAAACGTGATCGACGACGCGGGGGGGAGCTTTACCTTTCCTCGAATGGAGTTTAGGGTGCAGGCGGCCGTTGTCGCTCCGGGGACCCCGTCGGCGAATGCTGAAGGTGAAGCGAGCACGCTGAAGAGGTGATATTGACAGGTGAGCTGGCAAGGAGGATGATGTAGCCCTACCTCCTGGAGGTACGCCATGAGCAAGCTGCTTCGCTCCCCCTTCCTGCTTCTTCTCCTCCTCATCATGTCCTTCTTAGACGCTGGAGCATTCGGCCAGATCAGCGTTCGCAGCCCGGAAGCCATTCGCGATTTGGAACACAGCGATCCGCAGTGGATGGCGGTGCAAGAGCATCTTCCCGATCCAGCGACGGCGAGCGCCGATAAGCTTGAACTTGCTGCCGATGTTTTACGGGCAAGACGGTACCCGGTGGATGCTTTGGATTACTACCAGTATGCGCTGCGGCGCGGAGGGCCCGAAGCGAGACTGATGAACAAGCTCGGGGTGACCGAACTGGAGTTGCGCAATATTGTCGCTGCGCGAATCTACTTCGAACGGGTAGTTCACGTGAATAAAAAAGACGCGCAGGGATGGAACAATCTTGGCGCGGTTGAGTACCTGAACGGACGCTACGGAAGAGCTGCATCGAACTATAGCCGCGCCATCAAGTTCGACAAAAAGTCAGCGACGTTTCATTCGAATCTTGGAACAGCGTATTTCGAACAGAAAAATTTCGCCGACGCACGAAAGCAGTATGAGATTGCGTTGCGGCTGGACCCACAAATGGCTGAGCATGCAGGGACTTCGGGAGTCGCAGCACATATGCTTTCTCCTCAGGACCGCGCCCGCTACTGTTTCGAAATGGCGCGACTTTATGCGGAGCGCGGCGACGAGGCGAGCCTATTGCGTTATTTGACCATGGCGAGCGAGGGCGGCTTCGATGTTTTGAGCGAGATGGGAGGAGATACCGTCCTGGGGCGCTACCGGAAAGATCCCCGTGTGCTGCTGCTGGTGCGGAATGCCCAGGCACTGCGTGCGGGACGAGATGCAGTTGCTGATTCCAAAGGCGGGGTGCCTCCGTTGCCGGCCGCTCCGCAGTAATTACTTATAGGGACAGTGGCGGCAGTCAGAGTTGCAGCAGTAGCCGCGCTTAAGATGATAGGCGGCGGTGAAGACGAGGTAAGGTCCTTCGTAGTAGAAGTCTTCGGGGCGTAGCTGGTCCGTTTGGGACTCTGTCGTCCGTCCTCGGGTCGGGTCAGACTGGGGTTGGATTGGGTCGGACATCGTTAGAACAGCCTCAGGCCGTTGTTCGCGGCAGGAAGGATGAGAGCGGGCGGCAGGTGCGGGCATCGTGAGGGTTCGGCGGTTTCGGTGAGAACTGCGACACTTGGGATGTTTTCGGCGTATAGACAGCCATTGCGGTAAAGGACTTGTTTGCCCGGAACGGCTGGAATGCGGTCTCCGGGAACGACGATGCCTGCGAGATTCATGGGATCGACTGCGGCGACGGCGATCAGCGCGGAGCACTCGCGGGTACGACTCGTCCGGAGGGACTCGACTGCTTCTGGGAGGGCGTATTGCTCGCCGCCGAAGCCGGACACGAAGCGGCCGCCGCGTACCTCGCCGCGGGCTTCGAGACGACGCAGGATGCCCAGCAGATCGCGCCACTTCGGGGCGTTTGACTCCCGAACGAGGAGGTCGCGAAAGACAACTCCATAGCGAGTCAAGAACATGCGGGCGAACGATTCGAGTGCCTGATCGGTCTGGCGAGCATGGGCGACGACGGATGCAGCGCGGGCAATGGCGGCAGACTCCATGGAACTGGCGGAGCGGGTCGGCAGATCGACTGAAGGAGTTGAGTGCGTCTGTTCGTTCAGGAGCGACCAGCGACCAGCGGAGTTGCGGGCCGCGCGCTTGCCGGGAGTCTCGCCAGTGGTAGATTTGCGCCGGGGGTCCATGATGGCGCGAAGCTGGTCGAAGCCGTCGGCGGCTGCGAGGCCTGCTGTGGCGAGCTCCCAGAGGGCGTGCTGGGTCTGCGGACGGGTGAAAGCGAGGATGCGCTGGATGTCGTTGGCAAAACAGGCTCCTCGCTGCTGAAGGACGGTGCGAAGTTGGAGGGCTTCGCGGCTGAGCGCGGCTGCCAGCTTGTGTTCTTCGACGCCCTGCTGGGCGAGAGCATGGGGGAGCCAGTCCGCAGTCTCGCGGATGTAAAAGGTAATGGGTGCGGCGTTGGTGGGGATGACACGGCGGGGAGCGGCGCCATCGCCGGTAGACCAGGCCGGGTGGGGAGAGGTGCGGCCCCAGCCTACCGAGCCTGAGAGGCAGAGCGCGTCGAGCCAGCGGGGGTCGTAATTGGCGACACGGGAGGGGAGCAGTGTGCGCTCCCACTCGATGGCGGCAGCTTCAAAGCCTTCAAGCTGGTGGAGAGCTTCGAGGACCCCCTCTTCGCCGGAGAGCTGAGTCTGAGGGGCGAGGTGCTGCCACGTGAGGAGCCAACGCAGGTAGACGGCGGGAGTGACGGGTTCGACCTGTTTGCGGAGCGTGGCGACCGTTCGCCGGTGGATGCGCTGAAGGATACGGCGTTCGCACCATTCGATGTCGTGATCTTCCGTTGCCGAGGGGTATGCGAAGGCTCCGCGCATGAGAAGACCTTGCATCTCCATGGCGAGGAAGGCCTGGAATACCGTTGCAGGGTCGAGAGCGACAGTACGTGCAAAGGAATTGGCCGAAACGGGGCCGAGTATCTGTAACCAGCCTTGAACACATTGCGTGAGAGCCGCCGATTTTGTGACTCCGCCTGTCTCCTCATTATGGGCGGGCCAAAGAGCCGCGACATGGGGGAGGCGTTCCGTCGCAACCCAGCAGGGTGTTCCCGCGCAGCGGATGGTGTGGGCTCGGCCAGTGCGGTGAAGGCACTCGTAAAATAGTGGCCAGTGTCGAGCTTCCGCGCTGACATTGTCCCCGCTGAGGAGATGAAGCGGGAAGGCAATCACAGAGTGGAGCAGATCGTGGAGTTCGTGTTCATCGCGGAGGTCGGGCCAGCACTCGCGGCGTATGGCAGCGATAGCGGCAGGATCGAGCTTGCCGGGTTGTTCAGGAAGGTTGCGGCCCAGCGAAGTGGCGCGGGCGCGGCGTTCTTCGAGCCCGGCTTCGTCGAGATAAGCGTAGGGATTGGCATTGAGCAACTCATGGGCAAAGACGGACGGTGTGGGAGTATCCACAGCGAGGCAGCGAATGTCCCCACCCTTGATGCCTTTGAGTACGTCGATTAAACCATCGAGATCCATGGCTTCATGGAGGACGTCCTGCATGACTTCATTGACCAGGGGGTGATCGGGGATCTGGATGTCGCCCACAATGGTCTCGAAGCAGGCTGCGGCCTGGGGAAAGACCGAGGCCATCAGGTCTTCCGAGCGGGTGCGCTGAATCTGCGGAGCGATGCGTTTGCCCTTGGACATGCGGAGGAGTTGAAGGCTGCGCCCGGCGGCCCAACGCCAGCGATTCTTGAAGATCGGCGAGGCGATGGCGGCCTGTTCGAGGAGCTCCCTGGCGGTGTGCTCGGTCAGGAACTGGAATACGTCGGCGAGGGGAAAGCTGTGCTGCTCGGCGAGGGAGATATTGATGCCGTTATCGGTGGCCGCGGCTTGCAGCTCGAAGTTGAAGCCGCGGCAGAAGCGCTTGCGCAGGGCGAGACCCCACGCCTTGTTGACGCGGCCACCAAAGGGAGCGTGGAGGATGAGCTGCATGCCCCCACCCTCGTCGAAGAAGCGCTCGGCGATGATGGTGGTCTTGGACGGAACGGCTCCGAGGACGGCTCGGCCAGTGACAATGTAGGCGATGAGCTGCTGGGCTCCAGAGGCGCAGACGCCGCATGTCTCCGTGAGCCAGGCTGCTGCGGCAGCTACTTCGGGATGCGCGGGAGAGATATACCCGGGCGTGACGTTCGGGGTGACTTCTGATATATGTTCGCGGAGTTCGCCTACGCCGTCGCACAGGATGGAGGTTCGCTGCGGTGCTTCGCCCTCCCAGAAAGGCAGGCTGGGAGGTGCACCGTGAGCGTCTTCAACCAGGACTCGCCCGGCGGCTTCGACGCGCTGAATGCGCCAACTGCTGTTGCCGAGGAGGATGACGTCACCGGCGCTCGAGTCTACCGCGAAGTGCTCGTCGAGGGTCGCGATCTGCACACCTTCAGGCTGAAGAATTACGCTGAACAGGGCGGTGTCGGGGATGGCTCCGCCATTCGAGATTGCGATCATACGCGCGCCGCGGCGAGGGTGGAGATGGTGCTGGACGCCATCGCGCAGGAGGTAAGCGCCGTAGCGGCCGCGCGAAGATTCGATGCCTTCACTTAGCAGTGTGATGAGCGCGTCGAAGGTCTGGCGCGTGAGGTCGCGATAGGAAAAGGCGCGACGAAGCGTGTTGTAGAGGGTGTCTTCCTCCCAGGGCTCGGCACCGCAGCAGGCTACGATCTGTTGCATCAGCACGTCGGCGGGTTGCGGCGGAATTTGCAGCTGATCGAGTTCGCCGGCGCGCATCTTGCGGATCAGCGCGGCCTGTTCCAGGAGATCGTCGCGTGTGGTGGCGAAGAGGCGGCCTTTCGGGATGGCTCCGCGCCAGTGCCCGGCTCGGCCGACACGCTGCATCGCCGTGGCGACGGCGCGGGTGCTGCTGATCTGGCAGACAAGGTCGATGTTGCCGATGTCGATGCCGAGCTCGAGGGAAGCGGTCGCAATAAGTATTTTGATCTCGCCGTTCTTCAGGCGTTGTTCCGCGTCCAGGCGCAAGGTGCGGGAGAGCGAGCCGTGGTGTGCGGCGACCTGCTCTGAGCCGATGCGGGCGGCTAGTTCGAACGAGATCTTTTCGACTAGGCGGCGGGTGTTGACGAAGACCAGGGTGGAGCGGTGGCTCTGCGCATGAACGGCCAGCTTGTCGAAGATCTCGGACCACATTCCATTGGTGGTAACGGAGCTGAGCTCGTCGCTGGGAACCTCGATGGCGATATCCAGTTCGCGCCGCTGACCTACCTGGACGATGGTTGCGGGCTTGCGGCTCTCGTGGACCCCGGTTAGGAAGCGGGCGACGAGTTCGATGGGATTCTGGGTGGCGGACAGGCCGATTCGCTGTGGTGGAGCGGCAAGGCTAGCGAGGAACTGGCCGGGGCTGAGGCGGTTCTCGCCTGTGACGAGTGCATCCAACCTTTCCAAAGACAAGGCCAGGTGCGCGCCGCGCTTATCGTCGGCTACGGCGTGAATTTCGTCCACGATGACGGTTCGTACGCGGCGGAGATGCTCCCGGCTTTTGCCTGCGGTAAGGAGGATGTAGAGAGATTCGGGTGTGGTGACAAGGATGTGCGGCGGATTGCGGAGCATGGCGGCGCGCTCTTTCGGAAGCGTGTCGCCGGTGCGGACGCCGGTGCGGATTTGAGGGCAGAGGTAACCATGCGCCAAGGCCAGTTGCTGAATCTCGGCGAGGGGAGCATCGAGGTTCTTCTGGATATCATTGGAGAGGGCTTTTAGGGGACTGACGTACACAACCTGGGTGCAGGGAGAGAGCTCACCGGTAAGAGACTGGCGCAGCAACTGATCGATGCAAACCAGAAAAGCCGCGAGAGTCTTCCCAGAGCCGGTGGGGGCGGAGATCAGCGTTGGATCGCCGGCCAGGATGCTGGGCCAGCCGTGGGTCTGGGGCTCGGTGGGGCTGCCGAATTTTGTGAGGAACCACTCTGCCGTGACGGGATGTGCCCAGGCGAGGGATTTGGGGATTTCAAGCGGCATTCTATGATTTTAGCGCGCGCCTGTTCGTTCTTTCTTCGCTCTCTGTAATCTACATGTTTCCTGTGCCCACGTCAGCCGAGGCCGCGGCTGGATTGGACTCGTCGAGGTATTGCTCGATGACCTTGTCGAGTGTGCCCTGCGCGGTGAGGATGAAGTCGACGGCATCCCGGCCGGCGCCGCATCCACCCGGGTTAGGCGTGATGTAGTGGGCTGCCGCTTTGACCTGCTGGCGAGCATTGGCGGTGGCAATGGAGAGACCGCATTGGCGCATGACGGGGAGGTCGATGATGTCATCGCCCACGTAACAGAGCTCTTCCATGCCGCAGCCGGTTCTCAAGAGAATTTCGTTGATCGCGGTCATCTTGTGCGACTGGCCCTGATAGATAAATTCCAGCTTCAGGTCGTTGGCGCGGATGGCAACGGTCTGAGACTGCCGTTTGGTGATGATGCCGATGCGCAGGCCGCCGAGCCGGCCGAGACTGATGCCGAGACCGTCGTGCGCGGTAAATCCTTTGGCTTCGATTCCATGGCCGTCGGGGCCGGGTATGACGAAGATTTGGCCGTCGGTAAGGACGCCGTCCACGTCGAAGATGAGGACCTTGATTTTTCTTGCGCGGGCTTCAGCGGTCATTTGGTGATCATACCGTGGCAGGGTACTTCAGCGGCGCGGTCCACTGGAACCGTGCAGAAGCCAGGTTGCCTTGATTCGCTCTGAACTTGCTGGGGGGTTGTACTTACGGAAGACGCTCCGGCGGCTTGTTTCGATCTCTCCGTCGTGAGCCACGATTGGTGGAAAGGAAGCGACAGCCACAGTCACTACACTTCCAGGGGTGCAAACCGGCGCGTCGCAAAATAACGCGCTGAAGAAATCCCTTCCGGGCCAGCCGTTGCGTGTGGATGGACTTGCACCGTTTGCAGATAACCTGTTCGATGGTTCCACCTTCCGTAAGTGAAGTACTGAGCAGACTACCTTCGCAGTAGCAGTATGCACGAAGCCACGGCATCCGCTACTTCGGGTTCCAACTTCATACACCGACAACGCGCCAGGGCGCCACCCTGGATTGATAAGCCTTCCCGGTTTGTGCTGCTTTGCGGCAGCTTATCGGTGATACTGTATAGCGTCAGTTCAACATATTGAAGTACATAGGAGCAGATGACATGACCGTGCGACGGGGTTGGTCCGTTTTGGCTGCGCAGATATGCCTGTTTGCATTCTTCGGAGTGGCGCTGCCTGCCCAACAGGCGAGCCCCGCCGGACAGTATCCGGGCGGCCTGCTCTCGGGCTTGCACTGGCGAGACGTTGGGCCCATGCGGGGAGGGCGCTCGTATGGCGTCGCAGGCTCTGCCGCTCAGCCGAATACGTTCTACTTCGGCTCTGTCGGTGGGGGCGTATGGAAGACGGAGAACGCTGGCCGCACCTGGTTCCCTATCTCGGATCAGGGCATCCCAATAGGCTCGATCGGCGCGGTCGCGGTGGCTCCTTCCAATCCGAGCGTGATCTATGTCGGGACGGGCGAGCCGGATATCCGCAGTCAGCACTCCTATGGCATCGGCATGTACAAATCTGTCGACGAGGGGAAGACGTGGACTCACATCGGGCTTGAAAAAACCATGCACATCGGACGGATTGTAGTCGACCAGACGAATCCGAATCGCGTGTATGTCGCGGCGCTTGGCCATGTCTACGATCCCAACCCGGATCGCGGCGTCTACCGCTCGGTCGATGGCGGAGCGCATTGGAAGAAGGTGCTGTTCCAGGTGTCGGATCCTGAGAATGTCGGAGCGATCGACATTGCCATTGATCCCAAAGATTCGCGTGTTCTCTATGCCTCTTTGTGGGCTACGCGTCGTCCGCCATGGGCGGTATATGCGCCGTCGAATATGCCCGGCGGCGGTCTCTTCAAATCAACGGACGGAGGCGATTCCTGGAAGCAGTTGAGCGGCGGCCTGCCTGCCGACGGGTTCGTCGGCAAGATCGGCATTGCGGTTTCGCCGAGCAATACGAAGCGGCTCTGGGCGGTTGTGGACGACCTCGGCACCGGGGTCGCGGCCCCAATCAAGCCTGACGGTACGCCGCAGCAACCGGCAGGGACAGCGACGCAGCCAGCCCCCAAGCCAAGCGGCGGAGTCTATCTGTCCGATGACGCGGGTGCTACATGGCGGCTGGTGAACTCGGAGACGCGTCTGTGGGGCCGCGGCTGGTACTTCGGCTCGGTCACCGTTGATCCGGTCAACTCCGACAGTGCGTACATCATCAACACGGCAACTTATCTTACGACCGACGCGGGCAAGAGCTTTACACCGGTAAAGGGGGCGCCGGGCGGAGACGACTACCACCAGATATGGGTGAACCCGAACGACAGCAAGCGCATGGTGCTGAGCAGCGACCAAGGTACAGTCGTCAGTGTCGACGGCGCGAAGACGTGGAGTACCTGGTACAACCAGCCCACGGCGGAGATTTATCATGTCGCTGCCGACAACCGCTTCCCCTACTGGCTCTACGGCGCACAGCAGGACAGCGGCGCGGTGGGGGTCAGCACATGGTCGCGCGAGGGCGTTCTCTCGTTTCGCAACTGGGAACCGCTATGCCTGGCGGGCGAGAGTGACACCGTGATCCCCGACCCGAAGGACGGAAACATCCTCTATGGCGCGGGTGCGGGACGATGCGATCAAACTCTCAATGTCGCGGCTTCGCTGGGCGGGAAGCTGCCGGATGCGGACCCGAGCGATCCGGATCGCAAGACATGGACGCTGCCGCAGGTCTTTTCTCAGGCTGACGAAGCTCTCTATTATGCCAACCAGTTCGTGATGCGCTCGCGTGACCGGGGCCGTACGTGGGAGAAGATCAGTCCTGATCTGACCCGCATGAACCCTGCCGTGCCTGCCGGCCTCGATCCGCTTACGGCGAAGGATATCGACCAGCCCATGACGGAGCGTTTTGGCGTGGTGTATGCGCTGGCGCCATCTCCTCTCGATGCGAAGATCGTGTGGGCGGGCACGGATGACGGTCTGATTCACCTAACCCATGATGACGGAAGGAGTTGGACGGACGTGACACCGCCCGCGATGACGGCATGGAGCAAGGTGTCGCAGATGGAAGCCGGTCATTTCGATGCCAATACGGCATATGCTTCGGTCGACCGTCACCGGATTGCTGATGACAAACCTTATATTTACAGGACACATGACGGCGGCAAGACGTGGCAGGACGTGGTCAGCGGAATACCGGATGGGGCTTACGTGAACTCCGTTAAGGAGGATCCGAAGCAGAAGGGGCTGCTTTACGCGGCGACCGAGTTGCGCGTGTATGTTTCCTTCAATGATGGCGCGGGGTGGCAGCCGTTGCAGGAGAACATGCCAGTGACCTCCGTGCGCGACATCGTGGTGCATGGCGATGACCTTGATATTGCGACGCACGGGCGCGGCTTCTGGGTGATGGACCAGATGAGCGCGCTGCGGGAGATTGCGGCCGGCGGAGGAGGGATCGTATCGGCGGAGGCTTACCTGTTCAAGCCGGGCGAGACGATGGCGATTCGCGCGGGAGGGATGGACGGTACACCGTTGCCGCACGAGGAGCCGCAGGAGGTGAATCCTCCGGCGGGGGTTCTGGCTTACTACTGGCTCAAGACGGCGCCAACGACTCCGCTGAAGCTGGAGCTTATTGATAGCACTGGGGTTGTGCGGGCCTGCGGAGCGAGCGATACGCCTGTGCGCCCGGTGGATACCGAGGCAATCAACGTTCAGGCGATCTGGCGGGAGCCGGCGCTGCCGCCTGCTGCGGAGGCAGGGATGCATCGCTTTGCGCTCAATGTTCCGACACCGCGCTTTGGCGGGGCCCCGAATGTTGCGGCTGTGCCGGGACCGAGAGACGCCTGCTCGCCCCCGGAGGGTACAGCGCCGGTGGCGCCGCCGAAACGCCCGGTTCCCGGGCAACGGCGCAGTCCGGCCGGGCTGCAGCCGGGGGAGTATACGGTGCGTCTAACCGTCGGCGGCAAGACCTATACGCAGCCGGTTACCATCCAGCCTGATCCTCGGGGAGTTCCGGTCGACCATGCCGAGGAGGGCGTGGCCAACCGCTCCTGAGGGTTTTTTTCGGTGTGGTGGAGTGCTGTTTTTGCTGGGGTTTTTGAGGAGTTGCGTTGCGAAGACGTGGTTAAGTTTGTGCACTGTGTGGTGGATGGGTGGTGAATGTGGAGGTTTTTGCAGCGGCTGTTTCGAGGGCGAAGACTGCGCCAGAGTTTTCAACTTTATTTTGAGGGTGTATGAAACTGGACGGAGGGATGGCTTAGGATGACCGTGCTCGACCTCTGTTCGTATCTCGGCCTGGGGGCTGTGGGGGCCGCGACCCTCACGCTGTGGCTGGGACTGCTGATCGCTCTGCGCTACAGTCCAGTCCGCCGGTGGCCGCACCGCCATGTGAACGTCTTCGCCCTGCACCAGTGGACGGCGTACTGTATGGTGGCGTTCACGCTGGCTCATCCGACGGTGCTGCTGTTTCTCCATGCGCCCCGGTTCCGCGTGGTCGATCTGCTTTGGCCGGTGCATTCTCCGCTGCAGCCGAAGCTGAATGTTGCGGGGGCGGCGGCGCTGTACCTTCTGGTATTGATCCTGGGGTCGTCGCTATTGCGTCACCGCATTGGGCGGCCTCTGTGGCGCAGGCTGCATTATCTTGCTTTTCCGGCGGCTGCGCTGCTGTTCCTGCACAGTTTCCTAACCGATCCGCTGTTGAAGGACGGCAAGCCGGACCTGCTGGACGGGGGTAAGGTGTTTGTCGAGATTGCATTCGTTCTGAGCGCGGCGGCGGTGGGAGCCCGGCTGTGGATTCGAGGTCGGGGGCTGCGGCCGACGCCTCGGAGCTTACAGGGTTTGTCGAGATAGAGGCTTACCACCGATCCGCACCGATGGGACCGATCAAAAGCGATAGCATCGACCGCGGATTGGCGCGGAGGAACACGGATGAAAAAGCGTAACGCGGATAAGAGCGATAAAGACGGATAAGAGCCCGGTTTGATGCCGATGGAGAGGTGTCGGGGGGTCGATGCAGGCTTATGGGTAGAGAAGGGGGAGTGGTTCGCTTCGCGAATGCCCACCGAGGCTGACCCTATTGGCAACCTGTCGACCCCGATTAGAGCAAAGTTCTCGTTGGTGTGTAGGCCCTTGGAACCGCAGGTCCCCTCGCTGCGCTGCGGAATGACAAACAAAAGGGCAGGCAACCGCAATGGCGAAGGTGGCCCGCCCGGCTCTGGGTGGTATTGAATCCGCTGTATTCGTCGAGGGTCGGCAGGCGTGTGCAGTGCGGAGTCTTTTTCGGACTGTAATTCGTCTCTTCGGCACACCATCAGTTATCCGCGGCCGGCTCAGTTTCCTATATGCTTTTTTCAATCGAGAAGCCAGCCTTATGAGGTTCAGGAGTGCATGTGACGGTTCGCGGTCGTAATCTTCTTCTTTTCGCGTTGCTTGGATTGGGCGGCGCCGGTTCGAGTGTGGCGCAGAGCGGGTCCTTGTCGCCGCAGTTGTTCTCCGACATGCGTTGGCGGGAGATCGGGCCGATGCGGGCGGGGAGGACGCGCGCGCTGGCTGGAGTTCCGAGCCAGCCTGCGACCTTCTACTTCGGCGCGGTGAATGGCGGCGTGTGGAAGACGACCGATGCGGGGCAGACGTGGCAGAGCCTGTGGGACAAAGAGCCTACGGGGTCGATCGGTTCGATTGCGGTGGCGGACTCCGATCCGAACGTCATCTATGTCGCCAGCGGGGAAGGGCTTGCGCGGCCGGATCTCTCGACCGGCGATGGCGTGTACAAGTCCGTCGATGCGGGCAAGAGCTGGACACACCTCGGTTTGAGCGATGGGCAGCAGATTGGCCAGCTTGCGATCGACCCGAAGGATGCGAACCGTGTCTTCGTCGCGGTGACGGGGCATCCGTACGGCTCGAATGCGGAGCGCGGCATCTTTCGCACGACCGACGGCGGGAGGACCTTCAAGAAGGTGCTCTACATCGACGATAAGACGGGCGGATCGGAGGTGCAGATCGATCCACAGCACCCGAACGTCGTCTTCGCGGGCATGTGGCAGCGGCAGGAAGGCCCGTGGGAGAACGGCGCGTGGGCGGGGACGAACGGCGGTCTGTTTCGTTCGACCGACGGCGGCGATACGTGGAAGAAGCTGACGGGCAACGGCCTGCCGGATGAGATTATCCAGGTGAATCTGACGATTGCGCCCAGCGATACGAGACGGGTCTACGCCGCGGTGGCGACGCTCCACGGCGGGGTTGGCATCTATCGGTCGGAAGATGGCGGCGATACGTGGGTTCATGCACCACAGAACGATCCCCGGGCTGAAGAGCGCATCGGCGGCGGCGATGTTCCGGTTCCGAAGGCCGACCCGAAGGACCCGAATACGCTGTACGTTGCGAGCGTGGTGACGTGGAGATCGACCGATGCGGGGCGGACGTGGTTTGGGCTGCGTGGCGCGCCCGGCGGCGACGATTACCAGAACGTCTGGGTGAATCCGAACAATACCGACATTGTCGCGCTGGCCAGCGATCAGGGTGTGATCATCTCGCAGAACCGCGGCGAGAGCTGGAGCCAGTGGTACAACCAGCCCACGGCGCAGATGTATCACGTCAGCACGGACAACGCGTTTCCGTACCGGGTGTGCGGCGGACAGCAGGACAGCGGAAGCGCCTGTGTGGAGAGCCGCAGCGATGACGGCCGCATCACGTTCCACGACTGGCATCCGGTGGGCATTGAAGAGTATGGATATGCCGCGCCCGATCCGCTGGACCCGGATATCGTGTACGGCGGCAAGGTGACGCGCTATGACCGGCGCACGGGGCAGATCCAGGATGTGGAGCCGAAGCCTCTGCGCAGCTACCGGGTGCTGCGCACGGAGCCGCTGCAGTTCTCGCCGATTGAGCCGCACAGCCTGTATTTCGCGGCGAATACGCTGTGGCTGACCAGGGATGGCGGGAAGAACTGGAGGGAGATCAGTCCGGACCTGAGCCGCGAGACCTATGAGCTGCCGAAGACGCTGGATGCTTACAAGGATTCGCCTACGGCGACGACGACCCGGCGCGGGGTGATCTATTCGCTTGGGCTTTCGCCGCTGGATATCAATCGGCTGTGGGCGGGCACGGATGACGGCCTGATCTGGACGACGGCCGATGGCGGGGTGCACTGGAACAACGTTACGCCGCCAGAGATGAAGCCTTTCTGGAAGGTGTTCAACATGGATGCCGGGCACTTCGATGCCATGACGGACTATGCCGCCGTGAACACGCTGCGGCTGGACGATATGCGGCCGCATCTGTTCCGCACGCATGACGGCGGCAGGACGTGGAAGGAGATCGACAACGGCATTCCGGCCGGAGCGGCGACGAGCGCGATTCGCGAAGATCCGAAGCGCAAGGGGCTGCTGTACGCGGGCACGGAGACACAGGTGTATGTCTCGTTCGACGATGGCGACCATTGGCAGTCGCTGCGGCTGAATATGCCTGCCAGCTCGGTGCGCGACCTGGCCATCAAGGATGACGACCTGATCGCCGCGACGCATGGGCGGGGCTTTTTGATCCTGGACAACGTGACTCCATTGCGGCAGGCAGCGGCGAGGATTGCAGCCTCGAACGCGCATCTCTACGCGCCGCAGACGGCAATGCGAATTCGAAACAATATGAATCCGCCAACGCCGTGGCCGCCGGATATGGCGACGGGGGAGAACCCTCCTGCCGGGGCCATGATCGACTACTATGTCGGGCCGAAGCTTTCGGGAGCAGTTACGCTTGAGATTGTGGACAGCACAGGAGCGATTGTAGGACGGTTCAGGAGCAGCGATCCTGTTCCGCCGCTCGATCCACGTTACCCGGATCCGACCGTGTGGGCGCGTCCGCCGCGCGTTGTGTCGACCGCGCCGGGGCACCATCGTTTTCTCTGGGATATGCGGTATCCGGCTGTGCCGGGGATGTCGACCGGACCCGATGCCAGCGACGCTGTGCCGCATAACACGCCGGCAATTCCATCTTCGCCCTGGGTGATGCCGGGCAAGTATACGGTGCGGATGATTGCGGGGGGACGGACGATGTCCGAGCCGCTGAAGGTGGTTCTCGATCCGAGGGTGAAGACTTCGGCCGAGGATCTGCAGGAGCAGTTCAAGGTTTCAAAGTCCCTCTACGACGATATGCTGCGGGCGACTGCGGCGCTGCACCAGATCACGGTGTTGCGGGAGCAGTTGCGGGACCGGTCGCGAGATCAGGGGAAGCGCGGGGCGTCAGGAGTGTCAGCAGATTCATCCCCGCAGGCAGGTTCGCTTGAGGCGAAGTTGAATGTGATCGCGGGTAGCGAGGGGTCTGGGGGAAGGCGTGGAGGGCCTGCCGGTCCGCCTAATCTCGGCTCAGTGCGGATGCAGCTTGCGCGGCTGCAATACTCGATCCAGAATGCCGATGTGGCGCCCACCACGGCGCAGGTGGAAGCGTGTGACGTCGCGGCTAAACCGCTTGCGGGGCTGCTGGAGCAATGGAACAGCCTGAAGAGGACCGAGTTGAAGGCCCTGAATACGCAGTTGCGCAACAGGGGCCTTCCGATGCTGGTGCTGGATACGCGTTCGATCGATCGTGATGTGGAAGACCAGATCGAACTGGGCGACGAACAGTAGCTTAGGGCGTTCGGAGAGTGGAAGGCCGCGAGCTTGACCGTGCTTTGAGCAGGGACCGGGCCGCGCTGGTGAGGAGAGAGATGTTACCGTTTCGCCGATTGCTACCTGTTGCGCTTGCTCTCGGCTCTTTCGCGTGGAGCTGCGCACGATCGCAGACGCCGGATACGGCCACGCTGGCCGGCCGGGTGCAGGACCAGACGAACGCGCGGGTGACGGGAGCTTCGGTCGGGGTGACGAACCTGCTGACCGGCTTTTATCGAGAGACACAGACCGATGCGAGGGGCAAGTTTTCGCTCACCGGATTGCCGGTTGCGGGAACCTACGATGTGGAGGCGGTGAAGGATGGATTTGCACCGGGGCACCTTCGGCACCTTGCTCTGGCGGGAGGCAGCACGGCACGGGTGGTGGTGACGCTGAGCGTTTCGGGCGGGAATACGGTGATTACCACGACCGGGTCGGCGACCGACGTTCGCACGGACGAGCCGCAGCTGGGGGAACGTCTTACGTCGGTGCAGATTGAAGAGATGCCGCTGCTGAACCGGCGAATCACCTATCTGCCGCTGCTCGATTCGGCCAATCGCCCCGCTATCAACCAGGGCGACATCTTTATGAACCAGGAGCTCTTTACCAGCAACGGCGCGGGCCGGCGGCAGACGTGGTTCGAGGTGGATGGAAGCAACGGAAACGATAGCTGGGGACGCCAGACCATCTTTACCAACATACCGGCGGCGGCGGTGGAGGAGATGACGGTGCTGACGAGCGGCTTTTCCGCGGAGTACGGCGCCAGCACGGGCAGCGTGGTAAACATTGTGACGAAGAGCGGCGGCGACAAGCTGCATGGCGAGGTGCTGGAGCTGTACAGGCCTTCGGGTACGGAGGCGAAGCTCTCGGGGTTCAACTCCGCGAATGCGAGCAGCGGCAACGACATTACGAACGATACGCTGACACAGACGGCCGCGTCGCTTTCGGGAAGACTGTTTCGAAGCGATGCCACGCACTTCTTCGTTGCGGGGGAGGTAAGCGAGCAGAACCGCGCCTCGCCTGTCACGTCGGCGCTTGCTCCGGGAAACTTTATTGGACACTATCGCGACCTGCTCGGCTTTTTGCGGCTGGACCGGCAGATCGATGTGAAGAACAACGCGTTTTTCCGGCTGGGCGCGGATGGGTTCTACGATAGCAATCCGAATGGGATTGTCGGAGGTGCGACGCTTGCGAGCGTGGCGCGTACGTTCCGTCGGAGGACCTATACGGGCGAGCTGGGGGAGACGGCGGTGCTGACGTCGAAGCTGGTGAACAATCTTCGGCTGCAGTTTCAGCTTGCGTCGCCGATTACGGAGTTCGATCCCGTGGTGAATGGAACGCAGTTTGTAGTGCCGATTGCGGGGTCGGCCACGTTCACCTCGGGGACGTCGCAGTCCGCTCTGCTGATGAATCGCCAGTACGGGGTTGGGGAGACGCTCTCGGCATCGCTGGGCAGGCACCAGGTGATCGCCGGCGGAGACTGGACATTTGCCCATACGGGAGGAAATAGCAAGGAGTTTGGCGGGCCGATCTATCTGGGCAGGTTTACGTACAACACCTGCGCAGAGACAGTGGCGGTGTGCGAGAGTGCCGCATATCTGGACGATATTGCGAATGTGGCCAATTATCAGCAGAGCTTCGGCAATGCGCTTTATACGGTGAATGACACACTGTTTGCGGTGTTCGCGCAGGACGATTTTCACGCGGCGCAGAAGCTGACGCTGAACCTCGGTCTGCGGTATGAGCAACAGACGTTCACGGACTCACAGACGAACTTCAGTCCGCGGGCGGGCTTTGTCTATGATGTTGCGGGGACGGGGGAGTTCGTGGTGCGGGGGGGATTTGGGATTTATTACTCGCAGGTGGTGGACAACGCGGAGGCGAACTATGCGCTGACCGGGCCTGAGGGGGTGTTCAACTACACGGCGGCTCCGGGGCAGGCGGGGTTTCCAACCAGCGTAGCCTCTGCTCCGCTGGCTGCGTTCCCGGTGGGCGCGGTGGTTCCGCTGCGCAGCCTTTATGTTCGCCCTGGGGACCGCGCGTACCTCGACCGGTTCTTTCCTACAGCGACCCTGCCGGGCTATCCGGATAAGCTGCTGAATCCTTACTCCGAGCAGTGGACGCTGAGCCTGGAGCAGCGGCTTGCTTCGGCGACGATCCTGAGCCTCGATTACGTTGGGACACACACGCTGCATGTGAACCGGCCGCTCGATGTGGATCCGCCCGCGCCTTTTGTTCGGACGGCGCAAAACCAGGTGCGGTCCGCACAGGCGGCCAATTGCACGCGGCCTTACTGGATTGCTTTTTTTCAGAAGGCCGGGGTGAACTGTAGCAGTTCTACCGCAGCACAGCAGCCTCCGTATAGCGTGATTCAGACGGATGTGAACGACGGCTATGTTCACTACAACGCACTGGACGTGAACCTGAAGCAGAGCTTTGGGAGCAAGGGGCTGGTACTCGCGAGCTATACGTGGTCGCATACGATCGATAATGTGGACCCTGATACGACGAGCCAGAACCCGAACGATCCGAACTTCACCGGCGCGGCCGAGCGGGGCGATGCGATCTACGATCAGCGTAACCGCTTCGTGCTGAGCGGCTTTTATGTTGCGCCCTGGAAGCTGCAGTTGGGCGGCGTTGCGACGCTTGCCGGCGGCCTGCCGTACAACCTGGTTACGGGGACCAACAACGGCGGCGATACGGGGGTCACGACGGATCGGCCTGTGATCGACGGCGTCGTGGTCGGCAGAAACACGGGCAGAGGAACGCCGATCTACTCGGTCGATCCGTTTGTTGCGCGCGAATTTTCGATGTATCGCGAACTGGTTCGCCTGAACCTGCGGGCTGAGGCGTTCAATGTACTGAACCATGCGAATTTTGTGGGGTTTAACAGCACCTATGGGAATCTTGTTTCTGCTCCGCTTACACTGGGCTCGCCGTTGGCCGGTGTAACGAATCAGTTGCCCGCGCGTCAACTGCAATTTTCGGCGCGTGTGGCGTTCTGATGCAGGAGGCAGGCCGGATCCGCAGGATTTACATCAGGAAGATTTGTTCATAAGGGAGATCGAATGATCGGCACAGCCCGGCAGTTTCATAGAGTCCTTTTTATCTTCTCTGTCTTCGCCTTTTCGGGTCTCCTGTGCCTTTCGCTGCGGGCGCAGCAGGCGGATCCGTCGCTTTACGGGGGGATGAAATGGCGGTCGATCGGGCCGTTTCGCGCGGGCCGCGTGTCTGCCGTTGCGGGGATTCCGGGCAACGCGGCGACGTACTACATGGGCAGTCCGGGTGGAGGGGTTTGGAAGACGGTCGATGGCGGCGTGGTGTGGACGCCCATCTTCGATGCGGTGCATGTCGCTTCAATCGGCGCGATTGTGGTGTCACCTTCTAACCCCGACATACTTTATGTGGGAACCGGTGACGTCAGCCTCGTCGGAGCTGCCGCCAATATGGGCAACGGCGTTTATAAATCGACCGATGCGGGCCGCACCTGGGCGCATACGGGCCTGAGCGAGACGGAGCATATCGGCACGATGTGGATCGATCCCAAAAATCCGGACACAGTGGTAGTTGCGGCACTGGGCCGGACGTTTGCGCGCAGTTCGGAGCGCGGCGTCTTCAAGACGACCGACGGCGGCAAGACCTGGCGCAAGGTGCTGTACAAGGACGAGGAGACCGGCGCGATCGACGTTACCTTCGACGCGAAGAACCCGAAGATCGGCTATGCCGCGCTCTGGCATCACTACGTGTCGCCGGGCAATACGCAGGACCTGATCAACGGAAGCAAGGGCGGCGAGATGTACAAGACCACGGATGGCGGGGATAGCTGGACACCGGTCGCAGGTCCGGGTCTGCCGGCGGATCACCTCAGCCGGATCGGGGTCGCCACCGCGGTTGGGGGCCAGCGTGTGTACGCCGTGGTTGCGGGTGAGCATGAGGCTGCGGGATTCTACCGCTCCGACGACGGGGGCGCCAAGTGGACGAAGAGCACATCCGACACTCGCGTTACGGGCAGCGGGTATTTCAGCCGGGTCTTCGTCGATCCGAACAATGCGGATATCGTCTACGTCGCACAGACCTCGCTCTACCGGTCGGTGGATGGCGGACATACCTTTGTCTCGTATAAAGGAGCGCCAGGAGGAGATGACAACCATGCCCTCTGGATCGATCCGGCGGACTCCGCGCGGATGATCATGGCCAGCGATCAGGGCGCGACGATCAGCATGGACACGGGCAAGAGCTGGAGCAGTTGGTATAACCAGCCGACGGGGCAGATCTATCATCTGTCTACCGACAATCGCTTCCCGTACTGGGTTTACGGCACCCAGCAGGATAGCGGGAGCGTCGCGGTTCTGAGCCGGGGCGACTACGGGGCCATCACCTTCCTCGACTGGGATCCGGTGGCGGCGTATGAGTTCGGCTACATCATCCCGAGCCCGTTGGACCCGAACATGATCTACGCGGGCGGTCCGGGGCGCGGGCTGGTGCTGTTGAACCGCGTGAACCGGCAGGTCGAGACGATCTCGCCCAACCTCAGCCGCGACGGCGATTATCGCCTGGCACAGAATCCGCCGCTGGCCTTCTCGCCGCAGGATGGGCACCTGTTTTACGAAGGCACGCAGTTTCTGCTTGAGACTCGCGACGCAGGGACGAACTGGAAAAAGATCAGTCCGGATTTGACGCTGCGTCCCGGCGACGAAGCCGCCACCGAAGCGGCCAACCAGAAGGAGAAGCAGGAGGCCGACACCTCCGCCGCGCGGGACAAGAAGCTGCGCACCAAAGAGGCCAACGAGACGCTGACGCCGCCCAATCGCAATGCGATTAACTGCTTTTCGCCGTCGCCCGTCGCCGCAGGGGAGATATGGGTGGGCACGACGAACGGCCTGGTTCAGCTGACGCGGGATGCCGGGGCGAACTGGGCCGCGGTTTCGCCGGATGGACTGAGCAAGGTCTCTATGGTCAGCATGCTCGAAGCGTCGCATTTCGAGGCCGGCTCTGCGTATGCTTCGGTGGACCGGCATGAGGAGAATAATTTTGAGCCGCACATCTACCGAACGCGGGACTTCGGCAAGAGCTGGCAGACGATTACGGCCGGGCTTCCGGATGGCGAGTTTGTGCGCGTCGTTCGCGAAGACCCGGCCCGCAAAGGTCTGCTGTATGCAGGTACGGAGGACGCGACCTACGTCTCCTTTAACGATGGCGGCCAGTGGAGCGCCTTACAACTGAACATGCCTACGGTCTCGGTACGAGATCTGCAGGTGCGCGGCAGCGATCTTGTGGCGGCGACCTATGGTCGCGCGTTCTGGATTCTGGATGACCTGAGCCCGTTGCGTCAGATTGCCGAAGACGCGGGATCGAAGAGGCTGCGGCAGACGTTTCTTTATCGTCCGGAGAAGGCGCTACGGGTGCAACTGGACCTGAACGGCGATACGCCGCTGCCGCCGGAGATGCCCGCCGGACAGAATCCGCCGAACGGCGCGCTGATCGATTACCACCTCGAATCCGTTCCCGCCCAGGACATCACGCTTTCGATCTACGACAGTTCTGGGCAGCTGGTCCGCGAATTCTCGAGCAAGCCGGGGGAGCGGTCGGTGGAGCCGCCTCCGAATGTGCCGGACTACTGGCTGGGTCACCCGGAGCTGCTGACGAAGCGGGTTGGGATGAACCGCTTCCTCTGGGATCTGCGGTATGCACCGCCCGCTTCGATCCGGCACGACTACCCGATCTCGGCGGTGTATGGCGCAACGCCCGCCGAACCGCAGGGCGCACTGGTGGTTCCGGGAAGCTACCAGGTACGGCTGAAGGTGAACGGGAAGACCTATGCCCAGCCGGTTGAGATTGCGCTCGACCCGCGTGTATCGAACTCCTTGCTCTCGTCCGGCGCGTTGACCCGGCAGTTCGACCTGGAAAGGCACGCGACTGGCTTGGTCACGCTTACCGAGGAGGACTATCGACGCGCGGTTGCGCTTCGCGAGGCCATCGCGGCAGACGTGAAGATACTTGAGGGCGGAGACTCAGCCACTTCTACAGCTTTGAAGGAACTGGAGGACAAGGTCTCCCGGATTCAGGGACCCGAGGGCCGGGGCGGCGGAGGACCGGCAGGCAGCAAGCCGAAGCCGGCATTCAGCCTGTTGAATCAGGAACTTGGCGGTCTTGCGGAGACGATCGACAGCGCAGACTCGGGACCGACTCCCGCGATGGAGGGCGCATACCGGGATTACTGCCGGGATCTTGTGACCGTGACCGCGAGCTGGAACGACCTGGTGAAGACCGATCTTCCTGCCGTAAATGAAGAGCTGGCAAAACGTAAGCTGCCGGGCCTGGCTGGGGCGGCGATTTCTGCGCGAACTCACTGTGAGTAAGCTTCTACGGCTCGATGGTGCGCCAGGATTTGGCTGTTTTGGAGAAATTTCTTGAATTGGAGCAGCGATAACGAAGGTCACCTGCTACCATAAGTTATGTGAGGCGAAGTATCGCCCCGAATCAGGAGCATCAAAATGGCAAGCGGAACAGTGAAATGGTTTAACGACGCAAAAGGCTTTGGCTTCATCACCCCGGAAGACGGTGGCGAGGACCTCTTCGCGCATTACTCGGCAATCAACTCCAGCGGCTTCAAGTCTCTCCAGGAAGGCCAGCGTGTAACGTTCGACATCACCACTGGCCCCAAGGGCAAGCAGGCTGCAAACATTCAGCCCGCCTAACCTTCCGCCTTCCGAATGCACTGGACCGGGCGGAACCCAGGCGTGGCTTTGTGCGATTCGGATTATCGAGATCAACGTTACAACCCAGACTGCAGGCGGCGCATGTGCGCTCGTCTGCAGTCTTCTTCTCGTCCGGCACCACTCGCCGATGTGCATGACAGTCCGGGATCGCCCATACAACGAAATGGGAGCGGCGGTACAACGAAGGTGTCATAGAGGTCCATTTTGGTAACTGCTAAGGTTCATTCACTTTAGTAGTTCCAGAGAGGTCCTCCCCATGTCCCTCCTTTCGAAAGCATCCATCCTTGCTCTTGGCGCAATGAGCTGTACTGCGACGTTATTTGCCGCCAATGCGCCCAGAAACCTCGTTCCCGACAACCTGATCATCTGCGCACCAGCCTCCGGATGCACCAGCGAGACGCTGTTTGGACGGAGTTACAAGGTGATGGTCACACCCAGATTTACAGTCAAGGTGTCCCTCTCGCGTCAGGGGTCTTATACCCGGGCTGATGTCAGCGTCGCCAACAACACCGGGTATGCGATGAACCTGTCACCGCAGGACTTCCGCGTCGAAGTCGTCGCGCCCAAACCCAAGGTCCTGGTTTATATCGCTCCTTCGGAGTTGAAGCACGTGCCGCCGCCGCCGGCGGTTCCGGTCCTGGATATGGCTGCAGACGATGCTTCGACTGCCGGTGATGCGGTTAAGGACGGCGCCGGTAGCATTGAGCAAATCGGCCTTGCCACGAAGAGGAAGGCGCTGCGAGATGCCGCGGAGAGTGCCGCTGCGCAAAGGGATCTGGCGATGGAGCCCCTGCCGCCGAATGTAGTGACCCGGGGCCGTGTCTTCTTCGAGCGCGACAGGCGAGCGCAGCAGGTTAATCTTGTGCTCCCCATCGCCGGGGCGGTATTCGAGTTTCCGTTTAACCTGGAGCATTGAGTACCTGAGGTAAATGCCTGGGACAGATGCCTGCAAATGCCGGATAACGGAGTAGACCTTCCGAGCATCGTATTTGGCTGGGAGCATGGCTCCGAAAAGAGGTTACACAATGCCAAAGCAATCGCATCTGGATGCAGCGAAGCACCACACCGAAGCGGCCAACCACCATACCAGCGCAGCATCGAAGCATGAGGCTGGATCGCACGATGAGGGGCACAAGGAGTCCGAAAAGGCTCACGCAGCTTCG
Organism: Edaphobacter sp.; assembly: GCA_965277265.1. Taxonomy (GTDB): domain Bacteria; phylum Acidobacteriota; class Terriglobia; order Terriglobales; family Acidobacteriaceae; genus Edaphobacter. The sequence continues at coordinate 1,055,365 of CBDICF010000003.1, read as the reverse complement.
ACCGCGGCCCATGGCAAGTCGACCGAAGCTCATGCGAAATCGGCGTCGAGCAAGAAATAACTGAATCCGAACCTGGAAGGGCTGCGGCTTTGTGCGCGGCCCTTTTGTGTTTAATGGGGTCCTTGGAGTAGCTATGGAGTTTTTGCAGGAGAAGGAAGTGTTGACCAGCCTGCCTGGTCATCCTCGGCCCCAGCTTCAGCGAGCCGAATGGATTTCGCTCGACGGGCCGTGGGAGTTCTCGATCGATGCGGCGGCGAAGTTGAGCAACCCCCGGGAGGTCGCCTGGGATGCTTCGATCGTCGTACCCTTTGCGCCGGAGACCGCGGCCAGCGGCATTGGCAACACTGGATTCTACTGCGCGGCCTGGTACCGCAGGAGCTTCGAGCGGCCGAATTTGAAGGCTGGAGAACGCCTGGTGCTGCATTTCGGCGCGGTGGACTATACGGCGACCGTCTGGGTGAACGAGGTGAAGGTCTGCGAGCATGAGGGGGGGTATACACCGTTCTCGGTGGAACTTACCGATGTGCTGCGGGGTGAGGGCAACCAGGAGATCGTGGTGCGTGCCGAAGACGATCCGGCGGACCTGGAGAAGCCGCGCGGGAAACAGGATTGGAAGCTGGAGCCGCACTCGATCTGGTATCAGCGGACGACGGGCATATGGCAGACGGTATGGCTGGAGGTGCTTCCGGCCGTTTTCATCGATTCGATCAGGACGTACTCCAGCCTGGAGCGGTGGGAGATCGGGCTTGAGGTCCACGTGCAGGGAGGGCTTCCCGAGGGGGCCAGGCTTGCGGTGAAGATGGAGTCGGCCGATCAACTGCTCGCACAGGACACGTACCTGTTGACGAGCGGGTCGCTGGCGGCGGGTTCGCGCTCGGCGGGCGAGATACATCGCAGAATCGCGCTCTCCGATCCTGGGATAGACGATTTTCGCAACAACCTGCTTTGGAGCCCATCGAAGCCGACCATCATCGACATCGATCTCACGCTGCTGGATAAGGACGGCGTGGTGATCGATGCCGTGAAGAGCTATACCGCGCTGCGTTCGATTGCGATTCAGGGTGACCGGTTTATTTTGAACGGGCGTCCATGGCCGCTTCGGCTGGTGCTCGACCAGGGATACTGGCCGGAGAGCGGACTGACGGCTCCCAACGAGCATGCTTTTCTACGGGATATTCTGCTGGTCAAGGCGCTGGGGTTCAATGGGGTTCGCAAACACCAGAAGATCGAGGACCCGCGATTTCTGTACTGGGCGGATCACCTGGGCCTGCTGGTCTGGGAGGAGATGCCGAGCGCTTACCGATATACGAAGCGATCGGTCGAGCGGCTCACACGGGAGTGGATCGAGGTGTTGAACCGCGACCTGAGCCATCCTTGTATTGTGTCCTGGGTTCCGTTCAACGAAAGCTGGGGTGTGCCGGATCTGCCCGAAAGCGCGGCGCAGCGGCATTATGTCCAGGCGCTGTATCACCTTACGAAGACCTTCGATCCTTCGAGACCGGTGATTGGAAACGATGGCTGGGAGAGCGTCGCCACCGACATTATCGGCATCCATGATTATGACGATCATCCGGCGCGTCTGGCCAAACGGTATGGGGTCGATGAGGTGGAGGCGCGCCTGTTCGAATTTGAGCGCCCCGGCGGACGCATGCTGAAACTGGCTGAGAAGGAGATCTGTAAGCAGCCGATTGTGCTCACGGAATTTGGCGGAATCGCGCTGCGAAGTCCTGGCGATACGACGTGGGGCTACAGCAGCTGCCGGACGTCGGAGGAGTTGCTGGACCGGTACTCCGCACTGCTCGAAGCGGTTCGTCCGCTGCCGACTCTGGCCGGGTTTTGCTACACGCAGTTTACCGACACCTACCAGGAGGCGAACGGCCTGCTGTACGCGAACCGAACGCCGAAGGCTCCGTTGGATGAGTTGGCGCGGGCGACCAGCGGGACGGTTCCGGAGCAAAGCGAAGCAGGGGATCTGCTGTGGCGGAAACGATTGATGGAGCTGCAGCATTCGTAGGCTTCCAGGGAGGACAGGAGGCGCATGATTTCAACTTCGGGAAAACTCTTCAGGCGCTCGCGTCATCCTCACTAGAGAACACGTAGTTGCGCCGGGCGTTGGCGGAAGTCGAGAATTTAAAGGAGATGCCGTGCCGAACTCGCAATCCCCCTTGGAGCTGTGGGGCGGTGTCGAATGCACCGTGAATCGTGTAGGCAATGAATTTTTCGACCAGCTTGAGCGCTCGGGTCATCGTGACCGTTTGTCCTCAGACCTGGAACTGTTCGCCGATCTCGGGTTGCGTACACTTCGCACAGGGCTGCTGTGGGAATGTTTCGACGCAGATCGCTCCTGGCGAGTGTGGGATCTACTGATGGCGGACATGGAGCGTCTCGCGCTGCGACCTGTCGTCGGGCTGCTGCACCACGGCAGCGGGCCTTCGGACACCAGCCTTCTCGATCCCGCATTCCCGCAGCGGCTGGCGGCATTCGCCCTCCAGGTCGCGCAACGTTATCCGCACGTCATCGACTACACGCCGATCAACGAGCCTCAGACCACCGGGCGCTTCTCCTGCCTGTATGGCCACTGGTTTCCGCACCATCGGAGCATGAAAAGTTACGTCCGGGCACTGTTTCATCAAGCGAAGGCAGTGACGCTGGCTATGCAGGCCATCCGAGCTGTGCAGCCGGCCGCACGTCTGATCCACACCGAGGACGGGGGAGCTACCTTCGCTACACCTGCGCTGGAGCCGTTTCGCATGGAGCGCGAACATCGGCGCTGGCTGGTCACCGATCTTCTCTGCGGTACTGTGACCCCGGAGCATCCGCTGTTCGGCTTTCTGCTCGACCAGGGGCTGACCGAGCACGAGATACTGTGGTTCTCGGATAATCCGTGCTCTCCTTCGGTACTTGGGTTGAATTACTACGTCACCAGCGACAGGTTTCTGGATCATCGTCTTGAGCTCTATCCGGGCCTGGCGGGCGGAGACACAGGCGCGGAGCCGCTGGTGGATATCGAAGCAGTTCGGGTGCGGGCTGAGGGTATCAGCGGCGCCGGAGCGATTCTCACCGAGGCATGGACCCGCTACGGGCTCCCGGTCGCTATTACGGAAGCTCACCTGGGCTGCGACCCGGCCGAGCAGGCACGCTGGCTGGCGGAGGTGTGGCAGGAGGCCGAAGCCGCTCGTGATGCCGGAGTGGATGTGCGGGCGGTGACGGTCTGGGCGCTGCTCGGATCGTTCAACTGGCCTCATTTGTGTACCCAGGATACGGGCATTTATGAGTCCGGGGTCTTCGACATTCTCGGCGGCGTGCCCAGACCTACTTCATTGGCCAGAATCACCCGCCAACTGGCCCGCGGGCTTCCCATCGACAGGGATGCCACCGAGGCCGGCTGGTGGCGCTATCCCGAACGCCTCGTCTTTCCGCCGCATCCCGGTCAGGAGTTCGAAGCCGAAGAGCGTGAACTGACGACCGCGTAGTGTTTGCGTCGAGGTCTTCGGTGTGTTGTGGAAACCGGCTGCACCGGTGAGGGCAGGGAATCGGTGTGGGCCGGACTCAGTCGCCGGACAAACCCCAGCCTGACGCAAAGTTCTTGATGGTGTGCACGGCCATTGAACCGCAAATTTGTCCGCTGCGCTGCGAAATGACAAAAAAGGCAACTGCAACCGCGGGTCCCTTCGCTTGCTGCGGAATGACAAGAAAAGATTGCGAACCATACACCGTTATGCAATCCGCTCTGAGCTCACGTTCCAGCCGGGCGCGTATACACTCGACGGATGAAAGTTGCCGTGGCCCAGGTAGGCTCCGTGCTGTTTGATACGCCCGCGACCCTGGAAAGAGTGGGGAGTTTCTGTCGCGATGCCGCGTTGCAGGACGCGCGGCTGGTTGTCTTTCCCGAGGCATTGCTCGGCGGCTACCCCAAGTCGCTTTCCTTTGGAGCTACCGTGGGCCATCGCACGGCAGAAGGACGCAACCTGTTCCTGCGCTACTTTAAGTCCGCAATCGAATGTCCGGGACTGGAGACGGAGCTGCTGGCGAGCTGGGCGAAGGAGCTGAAGCTTCACATCGTGATCGGCGTTATAGAACGTTCCGGCACCACACTCTACTGCTCCAGTCTCGTCTTCTCGCCGGAAGGCGGGCTTTTGTCCCGGCACCGCAAGCTGGTACCGACGGGAAGCGAACGGCTGATCTGGGGACAGGGTGACGGCTCGACCATGCAGGTGGCCGATACAGAGATTGGACGCATCGGGACTGCCATCTGCTGGGAAAACTACATGCCTCTCTACCGCCAGCACCTGTACGGGCAAGGTGTGCAGATATGGTGCGCGCCCACGGTCGATGCGAGGGAGATCTGGCAGGCAAGCATGAGGCACATCGCGTATGAAGGCCGGTGTTTTGTGCTCAGCGCCTGTCAGCACCTGACGAAGAGCGACTGGCCTGAGGACGTCCGCGAACAAGGCGGCACGATTGAAGGCCGAAGCCTCATCGTCTCGCCCATGGGCGATGTGCTTGCCGGACCCCTTGCAGGAGAGGGGATGATGGTTGCGGACTTGGACCTGGACGACACGTTTCGAGGCAAATTCGACCTGGATGTGGCCGGCCACTATAGCCGCCCGGATGTATTCACCTTGGATAGCAGCCGGGGCGAATCGCACAGCATCGGCCACGGCGCGCAGGCTGGGAAGGAAGACGAGAGCCGATGACGGCGACCCCATCTGCAGTGGCGCACGAAACGCTGCTGCCGGGCGCTGCTGCCGGGCGCATCGTGTCGGTGGATGTTCTGCGAGGCTTCACGATCGCCGCCATGATTCTGGTCAATACTGCGGGCGAGTGGAGACATGCTTATTGGCCTTTAAAACACTCCGAGTGGAACGGCTGCACCCCGACCGATCTGGTCTTTCCGACCTTTCTGTTCCTCACAGGCACGGCGCTGGTCTTCTCCTTCCGCTCGCGCCTGGCACGCGGCATCGGCAGACGGGCGCTGATGTTGCATGCGCTCCGGCGCTCGATCGTTCTATTTCTCATCGGCATTGTCCTGAATGCCTTGCCTTACTTTCACCCTGGCACAGTGCGCATTTACGGTGTGCTGCAGCGCATTGCATTGTGCTATCTGTGTGCGAGCTTGTTATATCTGTGGAAGCGGCGCCCAGTATTCCTTGTATCCACCGCGGCTGTGCTCCTGCTCGGCTACTGGATCCTGATGCGTTTTATTCCTCTGCCTGGAGGTCTGCTTCCGGTCCGCGATATTCCTCTGCTGGACTCCGATCGCAACTGGGTGGCCCTGGTCGATCGCCGGTTGCTGCCCGGGAGGTTGTATGAGGTGACCCGCGATCCGGAGGGACTGCTGAGCACGCTTCCCGCGATCGCGACGACTCTCCTCGGTGTGCTGACCGGCATGTGGCTCCAGACGAAGAAGAGCATCCGGCAAAAAAGTATGGGTATGCTGGCCACGGGAGCGTTTTTGGTCGTCGCTGGAGAGATCTGGAACGTCTGGTTCCCGATCAACAAGAAGCTCTGGACAAGCTCGTATGTTCTCTTTGCCGGCGGATGTGCCCTGTTGGCGCTTGCGCTTTGTACTTGGTGGATGAGAGACGACAGGACGGACAGCCGGTGGAGCTATCCCTGGCGTGTCTTCGGGACTAACGCCATCGCAGCGTACGTGCTGTCGGAGGTGCTGGCAGTCGCCCTGTACGCGATCCGTGTTCCGGACAGCGGCAGACAAGTGACGCTGAAGGCATATCTGTTCGGCCACCTCTTCGCGCCGTTCTTCGCGCCCGGCATGGACTCTCTGCTGTTCGGAATCGTGTTCGTCGCCGCGTGTTTTGTACCGGTCTGGCTGCTCTTCCGCAACCGCATCTTCATCAAGATCTGATCTCTCGACAGATCTTCCTTTGTGCACGGGTTATCGTCGCAACTATCGCGTGTCTCAAGCAGGGCTGCCGGCCTTTGCCCTCCAACTTTCTGCTTGCAGGAATGTAAGGTTGTCTATACCACCGATTCCCACCGCAGCTCCGGACCCTGCGATCTCTACCGCACAACGATCTGCTTCGTATGCATCGGCGTCGTCACCTCAGGCACACTGCCATCGTTGACTAAGACCTCATCCGGCTCTCCCTCGAAGACGATCCGGGTGGAAGCGCTGGATCGCCCGGGAATGCGCAACATCTCCGTCGCTGTGAACTTGCCCGAGCGCACAGTCACGGGAACCTCGGCAGCCGCGTCGCCGTCATTGCGCACCTCGACCGCGATCAGCCAGCTTGCGCCTTTGTCTCCCTTGCCGGGCAGCGCGCGAGGCGTCACGCTGACGATGCTGAGATCGGCCAAACCGCGATCCCGGTACACCCAATCGTCGAAGAACCAGGCCAGGTCCTTCTTGGACGTTCGCTCCAGCGTATGCTCAAACTGCTTCGGATCCGCATCGGCCTTCTCGTCGATCCGATAGAGTTGAAGCGCGTTTTTTAATGCATCCTCACCGGCGATCGAGCGCAGCATCCAAAGCACTGCGGCCGCCTTGGTTCTGTAATAAACCTCATCCCGCGCCTCGATCAGGCTCTGTCCTGCGTGTGCCTGCTCGCCATTCGGGTCTACGGCCGGCTCTGCGAGGGAGAGCGTATTCACCTGCTGCTGTAACTGCTGGAGAGCGGCTTCGCGCCCCTGGGTCTGCTCCACCCACAGCAGCGACATAAACTGCGGCACACCTTCATCCAGCCATACATGCGACGACCGGAACCAGGCATGGGTCAAGGAATGCAGCAGCGTGGGAGCGAGCGCATTCGCGTCACTGGCCTTCATCGGTGTCACTAGCAGGGCATCATCTTCAAACGGCTGACCTGCCTGGTCGATGATTTCGAGCGTCGTCAATGGATCGGCGCCCAGCCAGTCCTTTAGCAGAGGCTGCACCTTTGCCGCAGCCGTGGCGTAGCTGGGCAGTGTGTCGTAGTGATCGGTCACGGCGGCGATCAGGTCTCCGGCGGTCGCGGTGGCAGCCCTGTCCGTAACAAATAAACTCATGGTTCGGAAGCCCAGCGGCCTCTCCGCGAACTCAGCCGTCGCAACGCCTGGAGACTCGGGGACTGCGACGTTTGCATTCTCGCTTACTGCCAATAGCTTGGCGCGGCGGCCGCTGAAGAAAACCGCATCCGGAGCATCGCCCAAGTATTCCACCGCCAGCCGGAGACGGACCTCAGCCTGCGCCTGCAACAGCTTCGTGCGTCCCACAGTTTGAAAGAGCTTCGCGCCATCGCCCAGGAATACAGGTGGAGAGGCAGCCGGATACCAGAGGACATTGCCGAATCCGCGCAGCGCTGTACGTTCAGCCGTAATGGCGTCCCAATCTGCCTGTAGGGCCTGATCGGCAGGCGCACCGATGCGCTCCAGCCGCTCGCCGCTCTGATCGATGGTGCCGGAGTAGAACGCCGTCAGCTCAATGCTTGCGCCGGGCGCCAGCGGCTGTGGCAGCGACACCACGGCTTCTTTCGCTTTGCCCGTATGGTCCGCATCGGTATCGACAATGGCCGCTCCAAACGGCAACCTCGCGACGCGTCCGCCGCTATCGGTGGCGAAGCTCTCCCAGTTCAGCGATGAGGAGATCTGAAACGCTAGCCTGGCCAGCGGCGTCGCACTTGAATTCCTGACGGTGAATCGCGCATGAACGGCAATCCGCGACTGGGAGGGAGCGAGATGCACGTCCAGATCGTAGGCCGTAAATACCAGTGAAGAGCGTTCCGCATCCGTGACGCTGCCTCCCGCCGGGACGTCAGGAACTTGCACCGGCTTCGCGTTGGGAGCCGAGTTCTGATCTCGATTGAAGAGAACCGTTCCGCGCGGGGCAGTTGTGTCGGCTGGCGGCGTCACCTGGGCCACGCCCGCCAGAGTCAGTGCGAGAACTCCGGCAAGCACCACGGGGACATAACGGGCAAATCCAGGCGGCATTCTCTTCAAGATCCCAATCCTTTGCGTTCCTTCGAAGCTTTCCGTGCCGGAGGTGCATCTACGGGCCGGCGCCTTTGACGCATCGCCTCGTACATCACCACGGCCCCTGCGACCGAAACGTTCAGAGACGATACCTGTCCCGCCATCGGAATGCGCAGCAGATGATCGCAGGTCTTCTTTACCAGGTCATGCAGTCCTGCGCCCTCCCGCCCCAGCACCAGCACGCAATCTGCCTTGAAGTCGAAGTCCATGTAGTCCGGCGTACCGCGCTCGTCGAGTCCAAGCACCCATACGTTCTTCTGCTTCATCTGCTCCAGCGCGCGGACCAGGTTCGTCACGCGGGCGATGCGGACGTGTTCGGAGGCTCCTGCGGAGGTCTTTGCCACCGTCGCGGTTACAGGTGCGGACCGCCGCTCCGGCAGTACGACGCCATCCACCCCTGCGCCTTCGGCCGTGCGCAGCAACGCTCCGAGGTTATGCGGGTCTTCGACACCATCGAGAGCGAGGAAGAACCGGTGTCCTCCCTCCTCCTTGGCCGCCAGCAGATCCTCAATGCCGAGAAACTTTCGCTCCCGCACCACCGCCAGTACACCCTGGTGAGCATCCGTGCGGGCCAGGCGGGTGAGCTGGTCGCGGGATTCCAGCGAGACGCGGATGCCGGCCCTGCGACAGGTTTCGATCAGCTGCTCAAGGCGATCGTCCTTGCGCTCCCGGGCGACGCTGACATGGTCGAGCTGGCGCGAGCCGGAACGGATGGCCTCCTCGACAGGGTGGAGACCGTAAAGAACTTCCATCCACCAAGTTTACCGCCGCGATAGCAGGGAATCGAGATTCAGGCTTTAGAATAGTGGCAGAACAGCAGCCCCTGTCCCATTCGCATTCCAAATCTCAGACCTTCTAAGTGCGGAGAATTCGTCTCGTATGGCCTATTCGCAAGAAACGCGAGTCTTTTCCGGTCGAAAGCCCGTCTCAGATGATGTGAGAATGACGGCAATCCCGGTTTCGGCTGCCATGGCCGCTCAGATTCAGAGCGAAAACGCCGCGATTGCTCAAGGTTTGAAGCGGCAAGACCCTGAGCTTCTGGATCAGTTGATCGAGCTGTATCAGCACCGGCTTCTTCGTTATCTGCTCTTCCTCACAGGCAAACGCGAGGTCGCCGAGGATCTGTTTCAGGAGACCTGGATGCGGGTCCTGCTTCGGGGAGCGCAGTACAACGGCAAGGCCCGATTCGACACATGGCTCTTTACTATCGCTCGCAATCTTGTCATCGATCTCTCTCGAAAGCGCACCATGGCCAGCCTGGACGAGATGAGCGAAGGCGGCGAAGACGAGCGGCCCTTCGAAATTGCGATCGCCGGACCGTCTCCGCTCGAACAGTTTCAGTCGCGCGAGGATTGCGCCGAGGTCGCGGAAGTGCTGCTGAAGCTCGACTCCACCTACAGAGAGGTACTGGTTCTTCGCTTCTACGAGGAGCTCTCCCTTGACGAGATTGCCGGCGTCACCCGTGCGCCGCTCTCGACTGTGAAATCCCGGCTCTATCGAGGTCTGGCAGCCTTGAAGCCACATGTGGAGCAGCTTCGCGCTGCGCGTCCCACCGTGGAGGCGCATGCATGATGGAATTCCGCCAGTCGCCATCGTACGAATCCAAATCCGAGATCCCGGACGAATCCCGCACCCTCGCCCGAACGGCATTGCAGAGCATGAATGCTCCGGCTCGCGCCGCACTCGTCAATCGCACACATCGCGTCGTGCGGGAGCGCGCCAGCACCCTGGCTGCCCGCCGCAGCCGCGCCCGCAGCCTTTGGATTCCGCTCGGCGTCTGCTCCGCTCTTCTGGTCATCCTTTGCACTGCAGTGTGGACCGTGCTCGATCAGTACGATGTCACCCCCAACGGTGTTCCCGACGCCAGCAGCCAGTTCATGGTCCTGCTTCTCTGGTTCCTGCCGGTATCCATGTCGTTGCTCGCCTTGGTACTATTTCGCCGTTCCCGTAAGCGTGCCGATAGAGAGGCCTTGTAATGTCGAACCTGCGAAATATGAACTCCGGCAGGACCAAGACCGGCGAAGACCAGCTCAGCCTTATCCCCCTCTGGTCCGTCGTGCTGGCCATCCTGATCTTCGGGGCATTCCAATATCTTTTTCATGGCATATTGCCCCACCACAAGCACGAGATGCTTCCTATGCGCCTGCTGATGGGCTACTCCTGGGGAACTGCTTTCGCCAGCTATGTCCTGCTGGTCGGCTATGTAAGCCGGGACGTCAAGCGCCGCCGGATGCCTGCCGCCCTCTGGATGTTGATCGTTGTCGTGATGCCCGGCGGGATCGGAGCGGTGGTCTACTTCCTCCTGCGCCAGCCTCTGCTGTCGCCCTGCCCGCACTGTAGCACGGAGATTACCTCCAGCGTCCACTTCTGTCCCCAATGCCAGTTTCAGATGTCGCCGGCCTGCGGGCGGTGCTTCCGCAGCGTGCAGATCACAGACGTGTACTGCACGCAATGCGGACACGATCTCGCGGAGGACCATGCCCCCGCCAGGCTTCGGTCGTATAGCGATTAGCCGCGGGCATGTCACTGACCGCGCTCATTATCGATGACGAACCCCTCGCGAGGCAGGAGTTGCACTATCTGCTCGAACGCGCAGGCGGCGTCGAAGTCCTCGCCGAGGGAACCAACGGAATCGAAGCCGTGGAACTGATCCGTGTGCATAAGCCGGACTTGGTATTCCTGGATGTGCAGATGCCCGGACTCGATGGATTTGCCGTACTGAAGAAGCTACTCGACCGCAAAGTGCCCATGCCCGAGGTAGTCTTCGCGACGGCTTTCAACCAGTACGCCGTTCGCGCCTTTGAGGTCAACGCAGTCGATTATCTGCTCAAGCCCTTTGATCGCAAGCGCGTGATGCAGACCATCGAAAAGGCGATGGCCCGCCGGTTGGCACCCGTAGAATCGGCCAGCGATGCCAAGCTGGACGCCCTGCTACGCCTTGTCGAGGAGCAGGCGCAAGCCCCGAAATCCTACTCCGGCAAGGTGGTCGTTCGCGCGCAAAGCCGACTGCTGCTGGTTGATCAATCGGAGATCTGCTTCGCTTCGATTGAGGAAGGAACCATCAGTGTCGTCACGAAGGACTTCCAGGGACAATCCAACTGCCGGACGCTCGAGGAACTCACCGATCAACTCGACCCGGAGACCTTCTGGAGGGCGCATCGTTCTTTCCTGGTCAACATCCAGCACATCCGCGAGGTCGTCCCGTGGTTCAAGTCCAGCTATCAGCTTAGGATGGACGATCCGCAGAAGACGGAGATCCCCGTGAGCCGAAATCAAACCAAACGGCTCCGCGAACTTTTTAACCTCTGAAGTACCGATACGACCGATCAACGTGCTTCGATGCCGCTGCCCATGGCGATATCCTGGTGGATTGCAAGTCGATTTTGATAGCTTGCGGCGATGAAATCACGGAAGAGCGGGTGGGGCTCAAGCGGCTTGGATTTGAACTCCGGATGGAACTGGCAGCCTAGAAAGAACGGATGCGTGGGGATCTCGACGATTTCGACGTACGTGGAATCGGGGGTAGTGCCAGTAAGGCGGAGTCCCGCGCCTGTGAGAATGGCTTCGTACTCGCGGTTGAATTCGTAGCGGTGTCGATGGCGCTCTGAGATCTCCGTCGTTCCATAGGCGAGCGCGGCGGCCGAGTCCGGCTCCATCACGCAGTCCCACGCTCCCAGGCGCATGGTGCCGCCCATCTCTTCGACCCCGGTGAGTTCGCGGAGCTTGTAGATGATGCGGTACGGCGTGGCCGGGTCGAACTCGCCGGAGTTGGCTCCCCTGAGACCGCAGACATTGCGCGCGTACTCGATGCAGGCAGTCTGCATGCCGAGACAGATGCCGAAGTAGGGCACTGCCTCCTCGCGTGCAAACCGGATCGCGTTGAGCATGCCCTCTATACCGCGCTTGCCGAAGCCGCCGGGAACGAGAATGCCATCGAAGCCCTGAAGCTGCGACGCATAATCAGGCGTTTCGAGGCCCTCGGCTTCGAGCCAGGTTACCTTCAGCTTCAGGTTATGCGCGAGTGCGCCGTGCACCAGCGCCTCCTTCAGGGATTTGTAGCTGTCTTCGTATTCGACGTACTTGCCCACGATGGCGATCGAGACCTCGTCCTTCGGGTTGTAGGCCCGTCGAACGATATCCTGCCATTTTGCGAGATCGGCGGCTTTGGCCTCGATGTGAAGGTACTTGAGCGCGAGCGTGTCTACCCCTTCGGCGGCAAAATTCAGAGGCACCTCGTAGATGCTGGACACGTCTCTTGCGGCAATGACGGCGGGCTCTTCGACGTTGCAGAAGAGAGCGATCTTGTTGCGCATCTCGCGCGGGACGGCGCGGTCCGAGCGGCAGAGCAGAATGTCGGGCTGGATGCCGATCGAGAGCATCTCTTTTACCGAGTGCTGCGTCGGCTTGGTCTTCAACTCCTGCGCGGCGGCGATCCAGGGGATCAGCGTGACGTGGACGAAGCATGTGTTTTCACGCCCGAGGTCCTGACGCATCTGGCGGATGGCTTCGAGGAAGGGAAGCGACTCGATATCGCCGACGGTTCCGCCGATCTCGACGATGGCCACCTCGCAGTCCGCGGCGACCTTGCGCATCGCGTTCTTGATCTCGTTGGTGACGTGCGGAATAACCTGGACGGTCTTGCCGAGGTAATCGCCGCGGCGTTCCTTGGTGATGATCTGCTCGTAGATGCGCCCGGTGGTGAGATTGTTGTCGCGCGTTAGCTTCGCGTGGGTGAAGCGCTCGTAGTGGCCGAGGTCGAGGTCGGTTTCGGCGCCGTCGTCGGTGACGAAGACCTCGCCGTGCTGGAAGGGTGACATGGTGCCGGGGTCGACATTCAGATACGGGTCGAACTTCATCAGGTTGACCTTGATGCCGCGCGCCTCCAGCAGGCAGCCGATCGAGGCTGCGGCGAGACCCTTGCCGAGTGAAGACACAACTCCGCCCGTTACGAAGATGTACTTTGCAGACATGTCCGCGACCTCATTTCAGATTTTTCAATTTTGTGCGGTGTGGGCACGGTTAAGTATCGCAGGGTACAGCCGCCGAGGCAATGGGAGCTAACCCTTTTCGCTGCCTTCCAGAGGCGTCATTGATTCAAGCATGGTCGGGATCAGTTCCGAGACCGTGGGATGAATGTGAACCGCGTGCGTCATCGTGGTGTACGGAGCGCCCGCATACATGCTGTCCAGGATGCAATGAACGGCCTCATCCCCGCCTGTTCCCAGAATCGCGGCACCCAGAATTTTCTTGCTCTCGGCGTCGACGAGCACTTTCATGAATCCCTGTGTTTCGCCCTTTTCAACGGCACGTCCGACTTGCGTCATGGGCCGTTTGCCGATCAGCGCGGACCTTCCCGTCTTGCGCACCTCGGCTTCGGTCAAGCCGATCTGTCCCAGCGGAGGGTCGATGTAAAGTGCATGGGCCTGAATCCTGTCGCTCACCCGGCGAGCTTCGCCATCGAGCAGATTCGCTGCCACGATCTCGAAGTCGTTGTACGAGGTGTGCGTGAACGCGCCTCTTCCATTGCAGTCGCCGAGCGCCCAGATACCCGGGACTGAGCTGCGCAGCTGGTCATCGACCACGATGTAGCCATGCTTGTCCTGCTCGACGCCGGCAATGTCGAGGCCCAGGTCATCCGTATTCGGACGTCGGCCGACGGCAAGCAGAACGTGCGACGCCACAATGTCCGGCTCGCCCGACCTGCAGTTCAGGCCAACCACCGGGCTCCCGCCACGGGTGTCGAATCGGATGCACTCCGCGTCCAGCCGCACCTGGATGCCTTCTGCTTCGAGAATGTCTTTGATGGCCGCAGAGACGTCTTCGTCCTCGTGCTGCACCAGTCGAGCGCCCCGTTCGACAATCGTGACCTCACTCCCGAAACGCCGGTACATCTGCGCAAATTCGAGTCCGATGTAGCTTCCTCCCACGATGACCAGGTGCGACGGCAGCACGTCGAGGTTGAGTATGGTGGTGTTCGTCAGGGCCGTAATCTTCTCGATCCGGGGTAAATCCGGGATGATCGCGCGTCCGCCTACGTTCAGAAATATCTTTTCGCTGGTCAGCACCTCCGCTCCAACCCTGATCCGGGTTGCGGATTCGAGCCGCGCCTGTCCTTCGTAGACGGTGCAGTTGGCCAGTGTCCGCACATGCTCTTCGACGCCATTGCGCGATTTGCCGGAGACCTCATCCTTGCGCGCTTTGACCGCCTTCATATCCACGCCGACCGAGCCCTGCACAGTGACGCCGTAGAAAGCTGCGCGCCGGGCAATGTGAGCCGCATAGGCGCTCGCGACCAGCGTCTTAGTGGGGATGCAGCCCGTATTGACGCAGGTTCCGCCAAACAGCTTTCTTTCGATGACCGCTATTTTCATCCCGGCTTTGGAGAGCCGTGCAGCGAGCGGCGGACCAGCCTGCCCAGCGCCAACGATAATTGCGTCGAAGCGAATCATAAACCTCCGCACAGGATCCCCATGCCCGTTCCATGGCGAGCCGATGCATTTACAATCGTGAGACGGAAAGCACGTCGCTCTTGCAGAATCTTAGCAGCGAGTCGCAGGCGTTTCGCATGTCATAGATGGGCCTGTAGCTCAACGGTTAGAGCAGGGGACTCATAATCCCTTGGCTGGGGGTTCAAATCCCTCCGGGCCCACCAATAATCTTCGATTTCGCTTTGCGTCAGGGGTTCAAATCCCTCCGGGGGCGACCTAGCGCGTCAGTGCTTGATCAGCCACATCAGCCAGCTTCCAAGTATGGTCCCGCCGACAAACAGCACAAAGCAGAACGCACCGAAGCGGATCATCATGCGCGGCTCCGCGCGTTGCGTGATTCCGAAGACGACAGAGGTAAAGAGCGAAAACAGGAGCACGGCGCCGAAGTGAGAGATCGTCACGAAGCCTTCCTTCCGGTCGCTATCGAGTGCGCGTCGACCGCTGCAATCACGTTCAGCAATCCCGCGACCACCATGAATTTGGTTCCGTAGTCGGCTGTCGTGACCTGCGGCGTCAGTTGGCCGAGATCGAAGAGCCGCGCCAGAAAATACAGCAGCCCGGTTCCAAGGTCGCCCGCGAAGTTCAGGATGTCGAGCAGATCGCCGGTATTGGGCGAGTAGATCTTGCCCTTCAGCGCCAATCCCAGCGTGAACATAACTACGATCGACACCATCAAGAGACTGCCTCGAACCCATTTGCGCAGCATGAAGTGCCCCGCGCCGGGAATCAGCCAGCCGGCGATTAGAACCAGCGCCGGCGTCGAAGAAGACCTGCCAGCGGCCCGCGCTGGTGCATGTACGTTCGTGTTCATTTCAGTAGAGATGATATCAGCTAGGCACACGCTAAATGCGGACTAGTTCAGTCTGCACGCGACCGGTGACCTCCGCCTTGCGATGTCGCGCAATCATATCCACTTCGCTGCGCACGCCGAACTCGCCGGGGAAGTAGATGCCGGGCTCGACGGAGAAACACGTATTGGGCAGGATGAGCCGTTCATCATGGGTTTCGAGATTGTCCAGGTTCGCGCCGTTGCCGTGGAGAAGCGGCCCGATATTATGACCGGTTCGATGGGTGAAATACTCGCCAAATCCCGCCTGCCGAATCGTTTCGCGCGCGGCGTCGTCGGCCTCCCAGCCGGCCATAGACTTGCCTGCGGAGAAGGCCGCCTGCACGGTCAGGATTGCGGCGTCGCGCGCATCGCGGACGGTGTTGAACACAAGGCGCTCACGCTCCGTAGGCTCGCGGCCGACCACGCCCGTCCATGTGATGTCGTACCAGACGGACTCCGACTGAGCGGCCAGCTTCGCCCAGATGTCGATTAACACGAAGTCGCCGTTGCCAATCGCCCTGGAGCTGGCCGCAGTCGGCTCGTAGTGGGAGTCGGCGGAGTTTGGCCCGGCGCTGACATTGGGACCATGCTCCCAGACCATACCCTCGCGGTGCATCGCCTCTCTCAGGTACTGGACGATTGCATATTCGTCCGTGCCACCGGACCGCACCCGGCTGCCGATCTCCTGCCACCCCGCATCGAGAATCGTGTCGATACGCTGCTGCGCGGCATAATGAGTTGCAATCTGCGCGTCGGTAAGCACCGCCTCGAACTGGCTGATAAGGTTTGCCGAACTGACAATCTCCTTACCCATCGCGCGCAGCAGTTCCAACGTGCCCGCATCGACGAGTGAGATATACATGATCGCGTTGCGCGGTGAGTACTGCATGGCCAGCCGCGCCTTCCCCTCCAGCAGAATTTCGATTTGCAATTCGAGCTCCTGCCATGATGAGTAGAGCGCCTTCGAGCCGGGCAGTGCGTCCAGGCGGCCCGATTCGATGCGATGTACCAACTTTCTCGGCTCGCCTATGGCAGGGATTAGGTAGAACCAGCGCCGCGTGACATGCAGGTCGTCGCCAAGCCCCAGGACGCGGTAAGCCAGCGGGTCGCGGTAGTGGTGATCGTAAAAGAGCCAGCCGTCGAGATGCTGGTCACGCAGCGCGGATTGAATGGCAGCGAGATTCATGGGGCCATCTTATCTGTCGCAGAGCCCAGGAGTAAGAGAGCAATGAAGGAAATGGACATAGCAAAGGCCGGAATCGCTCCCGGCCTTTGCTGATGATCGTTGTCTGCTTAGGCGTTTACCGAAGTCTCCGCTGCTGCTGCCGCTGCGGTTGCAGCTGCGGCGGCCTCGCGTTCCTTCTCAGCCTTCTCTGCCTTCCGTGCAGCGGCCGAGTTCTGGCCCAACTCCGCGGCCAGAGTTTCGGTGGTGTAGGTCTCGATGGTATCGCCGGCACGCATGTCCTTGAAGTTGCCAAGGTCAATACCGCATTCCACGCCTTCGCGTACCTCGGCGACATCCTCTTTGACCCGCTTGAGGGAGGAGATCTTGCCCTTCCAGACCTCGGCGCCATCGCGGAGGAGCCTGGCCTGCGCTCCACGTTTGATGATGCCGTCCGTAACGCGGCAGCCGGCGATCTGGCCGACCTTGGTGATCTTGAAGACCTGCAGGATCTCGGCGCGTCCGGCGTAGTTCTCCTTGAAAACCGGCTCGAGGAGACCGTACATCGCTTTGGTGATCTCGTCCTGCAGCTCGTAGATGATCGAGTGCAGACGAATCTCGACGTTCTCGCGCTCGGCAATTTCGGCAGACTTTCTGTCGGGCCGAACGTTGAAGCCGATGACCACCGCGTTTGATGCTGACGCCAGCAGGACGTCGGATTCGGTGATCGCGCCGACACCGGAGTGAAGCACGCGTACGCGAACCTTCTCCGTCGACATGCGCTGCAGCGAATCGGCAAGAACTTCGACCGAACCCTGCACGTCGCCCTTCAGGATCAGGTTCAGATCCTTCATGCCGGCCTGCTTGATCTGTTCGGCCAGACCTTCCAGCGAGACGCGGGAGCTCTTGGCAAGCTGCGCCTCGCGCTCCTTCATCTTGCGGTACTGCGCGATTCCCTTGGCCTTGTCGCGGTCCGCCATGACCAGGAAGGTGTCCCCGGCATCCGGCATGCCTTCGAGGCCGAGAATTTCGACCGGAGTCGACGGACCTGCTTCGGTAATGGAACGTCCACGGTCATCGAACATGGCGCGAATCTTGCCGAAGGTGTTGCCGACGATATAGCTGTCCCCAAGCTTCAGCGTACCGTTCTGGACGAGGATCGAGGCTACAGCGCCACGGCCGCGGTCGAGTTTGGCTTCGATGACCGTACCGACGGCAGGCCGCTCCGGCGTCGCCTTCGGAGAGGCAATATCGGCCACAAGGCAGATCATCTCTTCGAGCAGGTCGAGGTTGAGACGCTTCTTCGCCGAGACATCGACAAAGACCGTGCTTCCGCCCCATGCCTCAGGCTGCAAACCGCGGTCGGCAAGCTGCTGCTTGACCCGATCCGGGTTCGCATCCGGCTTGTCGATCTTGTTGACCGCGACAATGATCGGCACATTCGCCGCCTTTGCATGGTCGATCGCTTCGAGCGTCTGCGGCATCACACCGTCGTCCGCCGCGACCACGACCACGACTATGTCGGTGATCTTCGCGCCGCGGGCACGCATGCGGGTAAACGCCTCGTGACCGGGGGTGTCGAGGAAGACGATCTCGCGTCCGAACGCAGGCGAATCCGGCTTGGTGACGTGAACCTTGTAGGCGCCGATGTGCTGCGTGATTCCACCAGCTTCGCCAGCCGCCACATCGGTCGACCGGATGGCGTCTAGCAGCGATGTCTTGCCGTGATCGACGTGTCCCATTACCGTTACAACGGGCGAGCGATTGATCTCGACCATGCCGGTGGTGTCTTCGAGGAATCCTTCGATCGCCTCGTTCTCAAGCTGCTCTTCGACCGAGATGATCTGGGCATCCGCGCCGAACTGACGCGCAACGTCCTTGACCAGCTCTCCTTCGAGCGACTGGTTGACGGTGACGAAGACACCCTTCATCAGCAGTGTCGCGATCAGATCCTTGCCGCGTACGTCGAGCTTCTCGGCGAGGTCCTTGACGCTGATCCCCTCGGTGACCGTGATCGTCTTGGTGATCGGCAGGGGCTCGCGCGAGAGTTGCTGTCCGCCGTAACGCGGTGGCGGCTGGAAGCCCTTCATCGGGCCTTCCTTGCTCTTCTCGTAGCGCTGTCCTCCACGCCGCTGGCCGGGACGCGCTGCGGGGCGCATACCTTCGCCCGGACCGGGCATTGCGCCGGGGGCTGCACCGGGAGCGCCGCTGGGACGCGCGCCAAAGCCGGGTCGTGCACCGAACGCAGGACGAGCACCGCCGGGCGTAAAGCCGGGACGACCAGGTACGCCGCCCGGGCCGCTCGGACCACCTGGAAAAGTACGTGTAGGATGCATCGGACGACGTGCACCCGGAGCCATCGACTGGGGACGAGAGCCCGGCGCGCCTGGAGCTTGGGGCCGTGGCCGTTCAAAGATCGGACGGCTGCGCGCCGGCGTTCCCGGCGCAACTGGAGGAGCCGTATAGATCGGGCGAGGTCCAGTCTGCGGCATGATGACGCGGCGAGGAGGCGGCCCGGCAGGCACAACCGGCGCTGCGGGAGTCGCTTCGACAGGAGCCTCCGTCGCGGCACTCGTTTCAGCAACCTGTGCAGCTGGCGCAGTCTCCTCCGGTACAGCAGGAGCAGGCGATATAGCAGTCTCTGCGGGAGGTGCAGCAGGAGCCGCAGGCTTCGCCACCATAGGTACAGCATTTGCCGGAGCGGCAGCCACGACCGGCCGTTCAGCCGCGAGCGGCGCAGGCGCGGCCACAACCACCGGCGGACGCGCAATCACCGGACCGGCAGGAGGCCTGCTCGCGATCGCTGGAGGAGGTGCCGGTGCAACGATATTTGCCTGTTGACGGGGCAGCGGAACGATCCGCCGAGGCGCAGGCGGCTGCTGACCCGGTGAAGCCGAAGGAGCTGCAGACGCCGCAGCCGCTGCGGAAGCAGCGGGTGGCGCCGCAACAACCACTCTGGGCGGAACGGACACGCCGGAGGGAGCAGCAGATACCGGAGGAGGTGCAGCCACGACGACCGCCGGACGTACGGGCGGAGCCGACCTGGCCGCGCTCTCAGCCTGCTTGCGCTCCAGGATCGCCTTCATCGCATCGCCCGGCTTCGATACCTTCGACAGATCGAATTTCGGCCTGTTATCCGCCATTGGCCTGTTCGGAGCCGCCGAGCGGCCACCGTTTTTGAAGTAGCCGCGCACCTTCTCCGCTTCATCCGCGTCGATGGAGCTCGAATGCGTCAAAGGCTTCTCCTTGGATACGCCAAGCGCCGTCAGCGCATCCAGAATCGGCTTCGCCTTCATCTCTAATTCCCGTGCCAGATCGTTGATTCGAACTTTGTTCATCCGTCCCTTTTCGCTTCCCTGCGCCCTTAGCTGTTCATATCAGCCTCATTGAGGTAGGAATCTATGGTGATATTTGTATTATCCCCGAAATCGCGATGTCCGCGTTCAGGGAGGTGGCATGATGCCCGGCCCGTACGGCTAGCCACGATCATGCCCATCGTTGTCGATGCCTTCGTCTGAAATCTCCTGGGTCTCCGCCACCAGCGTATCTACGGTGTCGTTATCCAGTTCAATCTGCTCTTCCCGTGCGTCCGCGTCTGTGAAAGCATCGCTGGCCGCCTCTTCAGCGTCTGCAATATCCTCAGTCGAAAGCTCGCTGATCTCCTGCGCCGTTCCCGAACCCGCTTCCTCAGCAAGTATCTGCTCCGGTGTCTTTGCCATCGAAATCCCCTCTCCCTCTTCGCCCTCGGCGACTGTATCCGTGTCCGCTTCGGCCGCCGTCTCCAAAGCCGCTGGCCGCTCTTCGCCCTCTTCGTACTGGCCGAAGTAGTGCCGTACCGCGACCGAAATCTTCTCGACAGTCTTCTCGCCGATTCCCGGCACCTCTTCCAACTGCTCCGGCGTCATATCCGCCAGCGCCTCGACCGTCGTAATCCCAGCCGCAATCAACTTCTCCAGGATCGTCTCGCCAAGCTCCGTCACCTGCTCGATCGGCGTCGACGGCCCACCGCTCATCGCCTGCATCTGGACCTCGACCTCCTGGCGCTTCTCTTCCTCGCTCTTGATGTCGATCTTCCATTGCAGCAGTTTCGCCGCCAGCCGGACGTTCTGGCCTTTCTTGCCGATCGCCAGCGACAACTGCGTATCGTCGACAATCACCTCGATCTGCTTGTCCGCCAGGTCCGTAATCGAAACCCGGCTCACCTTCGCCGGCTGCAGCGCCTTCTCGGCGAAGGTTGTAATCTCCTCAGAGAACTCGATGATGTCGATCTTCTCGCCGCGCAACTCGCGAATGATCGACTGCACCCGCATTCCCTTCATGCCCACGCACGCGCCCACCGGATCGACGTCCTTGTCGCGGCTCATCACCGCAATCTTGGTCCGCTCCCCGGCCTCACGGGCAATCGCCCGAATTGTCACCGTGCCGTCATAAATTTCAGGAACTTCGCTCTGGAACAGGTTCTGCACCAGGCCCGGCGCGGCACGAGAGACAATCACCTGCGGCCCCTTGGCTGCGCGGTCTACACGCAGCAGCACCACGCGGACCCGCTCGCCCACGGCAAACGATTCCAGCCGCGACTGCTCCCGCTTCGGCATTCGCGCCTCGGCCTTGCCCAGGTCGAAGATTACATCCATCGGCTCCAGCCGCTTCACTGTCGCGTTCAGCACCTCGCCCGCGCGGTGATTGTACTCGTTGAAGACTGTATCCCGCTCCGCCTCTCGAACCTTCTGGAAGATCACCTGCTTCGCCATCTGCGCGGCAATCCGGCCCAGCGGAGTTGTGTCTTTATAGAAGCGCAGCTCGCCGCCAATCTCAACCTCCGGCGCAAGCTCGCGCGCCTGATCAAGCGTCATCTGGTTGACGTCGTCCTCCACCTGCTCCGGCGACTCGACGACAGTTTTATAGACATATGCGCGAATCTCGCCCGTCTCGCGATCCATCTCGGCGCGCATATTCTCCTGCGTCTTGTAATACTTGCGGGTCGCCAGCGCGATCGCGTCTTCCACCGCGCCTACAACGATCCCAGGCTCGATACCCTTATCCCGGCTTAACGTCTCAATCGACTGATACAGAACACTTGCCATTCCTTTTTCTCACTTCCTGCGAACGTTTCAACCATTCAAACTGAACTTAGTATTGACACCTGAAACCTGAGAACCAAAACTAAATCTCCGCAACCAGGTTCGCCTTCTCGACATTCGCCAGTGCAATCTCGACCATCTGGCTGGTTGCGGCCTTCTTTGCCTTGCCCTTCTGCTTCACCGCAGAAAGGTCGAGCGTCAAAACCCCGTCTGCGAAGCTGATCAGACGGCCCTGCCAATGCCTGTTGCCCGGCGTTCCCTCGCTGCCGACCGGCGTAAAGGTCTGCAGTTTGACCAGACTTCCTTGAAACCGGGTGTAGTCCTCAGCCCGAAACAGCCTGCGCTCCAGCCCTGGCGAAGAGACTTCCAGCGTGTACTCCGCGCCGGGGATCAGGTCTTCTACATCCAGCACCGCGCCAAAATCCTGCGCAAATACCGCACAATCGTCATGCGTCACACCCGAAAGCCGCTCAACCGGAACGCCCTTCGGTATCGCATCCAGATGAGCAGGCTCTTTCATCTCGTCCGCTGTAGCCATCTCAGCCAGCCTGGCCCGCGCGGCTGCATTCTTCTCTACAAAAACCCGCAGCGTGCGAAACTTCGCTCCGCCAGTAAATTCAAGATCGACCAGCTCCAGATTGTGAGAGGCGGCGACGCGCTGGGCGGTAGCTCGAATTGCGTCTATCTGCACTGCCATAAGCCTTCTTAAGTTCTTTTGATGCATTTGCAGGATGCTCTTCAGAGCAAATAAAAAGTGGGCTGTGGCCCACTCATCTCTTCCGTCAAATCACCGGCACGCTCACGGCTCACTCGTACGACGGAACAAAATCGTCTGCAATCCAGATGATACATCCACCTCCGCCGTAATTCAATGGCTGCCGGCCTCGGCACACTGGATCCGCCTTGTGAAGAGCGCGGTCCCTCACTGATTGGCTTCCTCTCCGCTCCCGTTCCCTAAGGTCAAAAAGCGAAAACCAGATTGAGCATGGCCCTGTTCTCGCGTAGCATTTGAAAGTGATCAGGAGGATTTGAGATGAGCTCGTCAAATGAGTCGGTATCTTGGCTGGATAATTGGTTTCCGCTGCTGGTGATCCTCTTCGGAATTATCTTTGTCGTTTTTCTGGTGTCGTTTTCGCCGAAGTGGTGATACCGAATTGGTAATGAAGATGCCGCCCGGGCATGTTTTTGTTACGCGGTAAGCAGCCCAGCGCTGACAACTTAGACAAGAGCACTGATTGACTTGAAGCCTCTTACTTGGCATAATTCTAAGAGTGCTTCAACTGTTCGTTGTGGCCAGTCGAGAACCACGCCCGGAGGAACATCTCTAGAGGGGTGGGAGACGAGGGAAAATGGCAAGGAAGCTCTCTAAGAATCTGGTGAAGGCGCGTGCGCTCGTTGAGCAGCGCCCTTATCTTTTGGTGGACGCCGTTCCGCTCCTGCAAAAAGCAAAGTATGCGAAGTTCGACGAGACCGTCGACCTGACTATGCGTCTTGGGGTAGATCCGAAGCATGCGGATCAGATGGTTCGCGGCACAGTGGTTCTGCCGCATGGGCTGGGAAAATCCAAGATTGTTGCTGTCATTGCCTCGGGCGATCGCATTAAGGATGCTGAGGCTGCAGGCGCTGAATTCTTCGGAGGCGAAGAGCTGGTCGAACGGATTCAAAAGGAAGGCTGGACGGCGTTCGACGCTTTGATCGCCACGCCTGACATGATGAAGTCGGTTGGGCGCCTCGGTAAGGTCCTCGGACCCCGCGGCCTGATGCCGAACCCGAAGACTGGCACTGTCACCACGGACGTGGCAGCGGCGGTTAAGGAGATTAAGGCCGGTAAGGTCGAGTTCCGCACCGATAAGACGGCGCTGGTTCACGTACCCGTGGGCAAGCTCTCGTTTGACCCCCAGAAGCTGGTTGACAATGCGATGACGGTAATTTCGAGCGTGGTCAAGGCGAAGCCTTCGGCGGCCAAGGGCAAGTACATCAAGGGCGTTACGCTCAGCTCTACGATGGGGCCTGGCATCCAGCTCGACTATGCCGCTGCTGAGGCAGCCGGCAAGGCTTAAGTTCTGCCCGCCAGCTACTTAGCTTCGGCTTTGGCTGGTTTGTATTTCAAGGTTCAGCCGCATGACGGCGAAATTTACAGCTAGCAGCTAAAGGCTAGCAGCTAAAGGCTAGGTTTCTATGGCATTGACCAGAGCATCAAAGACGGAGAAGGTTGGCAAGCTCGCAGCAGAGCTTGAGCACTCTACATCCGCTCTTATCGGTACCTTCAAAGGCTTGACAGCCTTCAAAGATTTCGAGCTGCGCAAGGCTGTTCGCGGAGCGGGTGGAAGCTATCACGTTGTCAAAAATAAGCTTGCGGCACGTGCGGCCGAAGGTACGAAGATCGAAGCCGCGCTCAAGGGCCTCAAGGGTGTCTCTTCCGTCGCTTACACGTCGGGAGACCCGGTCGCGCTGGCGAAGGCGCTGTCCACGTGGGTGAAGGACAATGCGGAGTTCACCTTCAAGCTGGGCATCATCGATGGCAAGGTAATCGATGTCCGGGAAATCGGCGAACTGGCCACGATGCCCGGTAAGGAAGAGCTCTTCTCGAAGCTCCTCTTCCTGATCCAGTCTCCGGCCCAGCGGCTGGCGACGGTCATCAACGCTACGGGTCGCGATCTCGCTGTGGTGATCAATCAGGGCGTGGAGAAGGAGAAGTTTTCCGGTTCCGCCGCCCCTGCACCTTCCGAGGCAAAGCTAGAAGCCCCAGTTCCTCCTGTTGAAGCATCCGCGCCTGCTTCTGAGTCGTCGGCTCCTGAGCCGTCCGCTCCTGCGGCTGAAGATTCGGCTTCAGCGGTTGAAGCGGCTCATGTCGAGGAGTCGGCGGCTGGCGAGCAGCCTTCTGGCGCTGCGCAGCCGGAGAACGCAACCGCTTCTCAGGCGGGTGAAGCGGCAGCCTCGGACCCGGTCGAAGGATAACAAGTTTCGCTTAGTCATCCAGGGGGCGCTGGTCTGGGCGCAACGGAAACCCTGGGAGGCATAGGCAGCCGAAGCGCAGTCGGGCTTCGGGGACGTAATCGGAACCACAAAGTTCAGTTCTATATTGGAGAAATAACATGGCAGATATGCAGCAGTTGGAAGATTCAATCGTTAGCCTCAGCCTTCTCGAGGCTTCGGCCCTGGTCAAGAAGCTCGAAGAACGTCTCGGCGTTTCGGCAGCAGCGGCAGTTGCGACTCCGGCAGCAGGCGGCGGCGCAGCGGCAGCGGCTCCGGTTGAAGAGAAGACCGAGTTTACCGTCATCCTGAAGGATGCCGGTGCGAATAAGATCAACACTATCAAGGCAGTACGCGAAGTCACCGCTCTTGGGCTAAAGGAAGCCAAGGATCTGGTCGACGGTGCTCCGAAGCCGCTAAAGGAAAACATCTCGAAGGATGATGCAGCCGCCATTGCAAAGAAATTTGAAGGCGTTGCAACTATCGAGATCAAATAGCATACCTGCAAACTTGCAAGTCTAGGCGGAACGCGATATTCTCAACATTAGAGAAAATTCGTTCCGCCTTGACATGTCTATTATGACTCTTTCATCAGCGGATCAAGCGACTCAGCACACTTAGCTTTACTCCGGCTCATCCTGTTTTCAGGCTAAGGAGCCGGCCACCATATGCCTCGAGCGGCGGAAGCGCATGGTGCAATAGGTCTCACTGGCGGCAGCAGACTTTGGGGTAGGCGAACCTCAAATGGCGGCAGGCATTCACACCATTCTTATAGAAGCAGTGCACAAGTCGAACTTTGCGCTCATGAGACACGCTGTCTCTTCGAGCGCTTTACCGTGTTTGCACGTATTTGCTACCGTTTAGCGGGCATTACCACCCTGCACGCGTTGTTTATAGCAGCTTCGGGCGTGAGTGGATAGTAAAAGTTTCAGTTATTATTTTTTTTCTGCCGGGGAACACGAAACGGCAAGACATTCTGCGCACGGGCCAGCTGTAGTCGAGGGCGGCGGGACCCGAAACCCAGCAGTTGCGCAATCAGAGCCAAACCCGGAGGGCAAGACCGAAGCCCTCCCTTCCCGTGTGCAGCCAGCCATTCGATGCAGGCAAGCGCACCCGGGAGGCCTCGAAGGTCAGTTTCAGGAGAGAGCATGCCCAGCGAAATGCGCGCGATCCGTAGCCGTCTAGACTTTTCCAAGATCCCAACCTCCATCCAGATTCCCAACCTTATTGAGGTCCAGCGCCGCAGCTATGAGCGCTTTCTGCAGATGGACAAGCTGCCCCAGGAGCGCGAGGACAACGGGCTCCAGTCCGTCTTCACTTCGGTTTTTCCGATCACCGACTTCCGCAATGTCTCCGAGCTTGAGTTTGTCGATTTCTCGATCGGCAACTGGGAGTGCAAGTGCGGCTATCTCAAGGGTCTCAACCACCTGCGCACGGCCTGCACGACCTGCGGCCACATGGTCATCACGGATCCATTTCATCCGGGCGATGTGCTGTGTAATTTTTGCGGCACCTACAACAAGAACACCCCGGACTTCTGCACCAAGTGCGGCGACCCTGTTGGCCTGCAGTTGAAGTACGATCAAGCGGAGTGCGAAGAACGCGGTATGACCTATTCTGCCCCGCTGAAGGTCACGATTCGACTGAAGATCTATGACAAGGATCCCGAGACTGGCGTCAAGAGCCTGCGGGACATGAAAGAGCAGGAGGTCTTCTTCGGCGACATTCCGCTGATGAGCCAGAATGGCACGTTTATCGTCAATGGAACCGAGCGCGTCATCGTCTCGCAGTTGCATCGCTCCCCCGGCGTGTTCTTCGAGACGGCGAACAACCGCACCTACTTCCTTGGCAAAATCATCCCATACCGCGGCAGCTGGGTCGAGTTCGAGTACGACCAGAAGAACACCTTGTATGTCCGCATCGACCGCAAGCGCAAATTCCTTGGCACCATCTTCCTGCGCGCTCTTGGCCTGCGCACCGATGAAGAGATACTCAAGACCTTCTACACTGTGGATACGATCAATGTGGCCGAAGGCAAACTGAGCTGGAAGGTCGCGGGCGAAGGTCAGCCCAGCAACCTGCTTGGCACACGTCCCGCCGTTGTTGTCACTGTAAAGGGTGAAGAAGTTGCCGTTGCGACGCGCAAGATCTCAGCCCACACCTTGAAGAGTTTGCGTAGCCACAATGTCGAAGCGGTTGAGGTCGAGACCAGCGAGTTCGATGGCGCGATGACCGCCTCCGATGTCGTCGATCTCACCACCGGCGAGCTGCTGTACGAGGCCAACCAGGAGCTCACCGCCGACAAATTGCACAAGATCATCCAGTCCGGCGTGACCAGCTTCGAGGTCTTCTTCCCCGAGCGTGACGACGTGGGAAACATCATCACAAACACCCTTCGCCGCGACTCCGTACGGAAGCCCGAAGAGGCCTTGATCGAAATCTACCGCAAGCTGCGTCCCGGCGACCCGCCGACGCTAGATACCGCAACTGCGCTGTTTGAGGGCATGTTCTTCGATCCGCGCAAGTACGACTTCTCCCGCGTGGGGCGCTTGAAGTTCAACATCAAGCTCTATGAGAATCAGGACCCCAGTGGCCTCGACAAGCGCACGTTGACACCCGAGGACTTCTACGGGACGATCCGCTACCTGCTGAAGCTGCGCAAGAATATCGGCACGGTGGACGACATCGATCACCTTGGCAACCGCCGCGTCCGTGCTGTCGGCGAGTTGATGGAGAACCAGTTCCGTATTGGCCTCGTGCGTATGGAGCGCGCCATCAAGGAAAAGATGTCGGTGTATCAGGAGATGTCGACCGCGATGCCGCATGATCTCATCAACGCGAAGCCCGTGATGGCCGCAATTCGTGAGTTCTTCGGTTCTTCGCAGCTCTCGCAGTTCATGGACCAGACCAATCCGCTCTCGGAGATTACGCACAAGCGGCGTCTCTCAGCCCTCGGGCCCGGCGGTCTGTCCCGTGAGCGCGCCGGCTTTGAAGTTCGCGACGTGCACCCGACTCACTATGGACGCATCTGCCCGATTGAGACGCCGGAAGGTCCGAACATCGGTCTGATCTCGTCGCTCTCCTGCTTTGCGCGCATCAACGAGTATGGCTTCATCGAATCGCCGTACCGTCGCGTGAAGGATGGCCGTGCGCTCGACTATGTCTCGGTGACCAATGCCGGGGAGTCGGGTCTGCGTCAGGGCGACAATCTTGAGATAGAAGAGGCCCGCAAGCAGAACGAGCAGTTGAAGAAGGATCGTAAGCGCACCATGGATCTTGCTCCCTTCAGCTTCTACCTCTCGGCCTGGGAAGAAGACCGCCACACCATTGCGCAGGCCAACATTGAGCTCGATGAGCACCTGAACATCGTCCAGGATATTGTCGACGCCCGACGCCAGGGCAACTTCGTGCTCGTCAACAAGTCCGAGGTGGACTACGTCGACGTGTCGCCGAAGCAGCTTGTTTCGGTCGCAGCCTCGCTTGTTCCGTTCCTTGAGCACGACGATGCCAACCGTGCGCTGATGGGCGCCAACATGCAACGGCAGTCGGTGCCGTTGTTGGTTGCTGAAGCTCCTTTCGTGGGAACCGGCATGGAGGGCGTCACTGCTCGCGACTCCGGCGCCGTCATTCTGGCCAAGCGCAACGGCATCATTGATTCGGTGGACTCGGAGCGCATTATCGTGCGCGTCGAAGGCGAGCATCACCCCACGCAGCTCTCGCGTGAGGTCGGCTCGGACATCTACCAGCTCACGAAGTTCAAGCGCTCCAACCAGAACACCTGCATCAATCAAAAGCCGATCGTTCGTAAGGGTGATCGCGTGGTCAAGGGGCAGGTCATCGCCGACGGACCATGCACGGAGCAGGGCGAACTCGGCCTCGGCCGTAATGTTCTGGTCGCCTTCATGCCGTGGCGCGGCTACAACTTCGAGGATGCGATCCTGATCTCCGAAAAGCTGGTCCGCGAGGACTATTACACCTCGATCCATATCGAGGAGTTCGAGATCGAGGCACGCGACACTAAGCTTGGGCCGGAAGAGATCACGCGCGATATTCCCAACGTCAGCGAGCACGCACTGCGCGATCTGGACGACTCGGGCATCATCCGCATCGGCGCGAAGATCGGCCATAACGACATCCTCGTCGGCAAGGTTACGCCGAAGGGTGAAACCCAGTTGACGCCGGAAGAGAAGCTCCTCCGCGCTATCTTCGGCGAAAAGGCCGGCGATGTTCGCGACGCTTCGCTGACGTGCCCTCCGGGTATAGAAGGCACCGTCGTCGACGTCCGCATCTTCTCCCGCAAGGGTCAAGAGAAGGACGAGCGCGCCAAGCAGATCGAGCAGGAGATGATCGAGAAGCTCGAGCGCAATCTTGCCGACGAGATCCGCATTCTCACCGACGAACGGCTTAAGCGCCTCGAAGCCATTCTCGGTTCAAAGGAAGTTCTCGCCGACCTGCATGACGAGCGCACCAACAAGAAGCTACTCAACAAGGGCGACGTCCTCGACCGCGACACCATCGAGCTGATCAGCACACGTAACCTCAAGCGTATCCGGTATGCGGATAAAGACCCGCGTGTGAATGAGCAGATTGATGAGATCGAGGAGATGACCTCGCGCCAGATTGATGTTCTCCGCAAGATCACCAACGAGAAAATCGGCAAGATGCAGAAGGGCGACGAGCTTTCGCCGGGCGTTATCAAAATGGTGAAGGTCTACATCGCCATGAAGCGCAAGCTGTCTGTGGGCGACAAGATGGCCGGACGCCACGGTAACAAGGGTGTCATCGCCCGCATTCTGCCGGAAGAGGACATGCCGTACCTCCCCGACGGAACTCCGGTCGAGATCGTCCTCAACCCGCTTGGTGTGCCTTCACGTATGAACGTCGGTCAAATCCTTGAGACGCATCTTGGCTGGGCAGCGCATGAGCTTGGCAAGCAGGTCGCCGAACTCGCCGCAACCATGGAGTCGGCCAACGAAGTCCGTGAGCTCTTCAAGGCGCGCTTTGCCGGAACCGCCGCTCTCAACCAGCTTCTTGACCTCGACGACGAGCAGACCATGCGCGTTGCCGCCGGCATGAAGCGAGGCATCTGGTTCGGCACGGCAGTCTTCGACGGCGCGCGCGAGACCGAGATCAAGGCGCTGCTGAAGTCAGCCGGGCTTCCGAGCTCGGGCAAGACGCAGCTCTTCGATGGCATGATCGGCGATCCGTTCGAGCAGCCCGCCACCGTCGGCTACATTTACATGCTCAAGCTGTCTCACCTTGTCGACGATAAGATTCACGCGCGTTCGATCGGACCGTACTCACTTATTACCCAGCAGCCGCTGGGCGGTAAGGCTCAGTTCGGCGGACAGCGTTTCGGCGAGATGGAGGTCTGGGCCCTTGAAGCTTACGGCGCAGCCTACATCTTGCAGGAGTTGCTGACCGCGAAGTCCGACGACGTCTTCGGCCGTACCAAGATCTACGAGGCCATCGTCAAGGGCGAAGCAGCCATCGAGCCTGGTGTTCCCGAGTCGTTCAACGTTCTTATCCGCGAACTGCAGTCTCTCTGCCTCGACGTCGAACTGATCAAACAGGCCGATCAGAAGAAGCAGCCGCTGCCAGCCATTGCCGCAGCAGATTAGTCGATACCGCTCGCCCCGGGCACGGTCCTTCTGAATGAGGCTCACGCTCAACATTCATGAAGGATCGGCCAACGGGAAAAGGCACATGAAATAGAAGCAGGCGGCGGACCTAACCACCCACCGCCCGGCAGAAGTAAAGCAGCAGCAACCCGCAGCAAGGCGCGAACAACGCCGGACCTGTATACGGAGACGCCAAATATGTTCCGCTCCAGCCCCTTTGAACTAACCGGACCCATCGCCGACTTCGACGCCATCAAGATCCAGCTCGCCAGTCCCGAGAAGATTCGCAGCTGGTCGCACGGCGAGGTCACCAAGCCCGAGACCATCAACTACCGCACCTTCAAGCCGGAGCGCGACGGCCTCTTCTGCGCCCGTATTTTCGGACCCATCACCGACTGGGAGTGCCTCTGCGGCAAGTACAAGCGCATGAAGCACCGCGGCGTTATCTGCGACAAGTGCGGCGTTGAGGTTACCCTCTCGAAGGTCCGCCGCGAGCGCCTTGGACACATCGAGCTCGCCAGCCCCTGCTCGCATGTCTGGTTCTTCAAGGGCCTGCCCTCGCGCATCGGCCACCTGCTCGACATCAGCCTGCGTGAGCTTGAAGCCGTCCTCTACTTCGAGTCCTACGTCGTCGTCGATCCAGGCGATGCGCCGGTCAAAGAGCGCGAAGTCATCAAGGACGAGACCAAGTTCCGCGAGCTCGACCAGCAGTACCGCCCCTCCGGGTTCAAGGCCATGATGGGCGCCGAGGCGATCAAGGAACTCCTCAAGCGCGTCGAAATTGCCGAGCTCAGCATTGAACTGCGCGAGCGCATGAAGACCGAGACTTCGCTCCAGAAGAAGCTCAAGTACTCCAAGCGCCTCAAAATCGTCGAGGCCTTCCGCAAGTCCGACAACCTGCCGCAGTGGATGATTCTCGATGTGATCCCCGTGATCCCGCCCGAGCTGCGGCCGCTTGTTCCGCTCGACGGCGGTCGCTTCGCCACGTCCGACCTCAACGATCTCTATCGCCGGGTGATCAACCGCAATAACCGCCTGAAGAAGCTGATGGACCTCCACGCTCCCGAGGTCATCGTCCGCAACGAAAAGCGCATGTTGCAGGAGGCGGTGGACGCCCTGTTCGACAACGGCCGCCGTGGCCGCGTGCTGCGTGGCGCGAACAACCGTCCGCTGAAGTCGCTCTCCGACACCCTCAAGGGCAAGCAAGGTCGCTTCCGCCAGAACCTTCTCGGCAAGCGTGTCGACTACTCCGGCCGTTCGGTCATCGTTGTCGGCCCCGAACTGAAGCTGCACCAGTGCGGCCTGCCCAAGAAGATGGCTCTCGAGCTCTTCAAGCCCTTCATCTACCATCGCCTGGAGCAGACCGGCCACTGCACCACGATCAAGCAAGCCAAAGAAATGGTCGAGATGCAGGAGCCCATCGTCTGGGACATCCTGGAAGAGGTCATCAAGGACCACCCGGTCCTGCTCAACCGCGCCCCGACGCTTCACCGTCTCGGCATCCAGGCCTTCGAGCCTGTTCTCGTCGAAGGTAAGGCGATCAAGATCCATCCGCTCGTCTGCACCGCATTCAACGCGGACTTCGACGGCGACCAGATGGCCGTTCACATCCCGCTTTCGCCCGAGGCCCAGATCGAAGCCAGCGTTCTTATGCTCGCTTCGCACAACATCCTCTCGCCAGCCAGCGGCCAGCCCATCACGGTGCCTACACAGGACCTCGTCCTCGGCCTCTACTATCTCACCAAGGCCAAGGTCAACGCCAAGGGTGAAGGCCGCGTCTTCGCCAATATCGAAGAGGTCTTCATGGCCCTTGAAGCGAAGCAGGTCGAAACCCTCACCCCGATTCGTCTGCGCTACACCGGCCCTGTCCTTGACATGACCACCGCGTACGACGATCAGGACCTCACCCACACAGAGCCGGTCGAGTTCAACAAGCAGTTCATCTCGACCACCGTCGGCCGCGCCATCCTCAACGATGCGCTTCCCGAAGGCATGCCTTACGTCAACGGACTGCTGAAGAAGAAGGGAATTGGGCAGCTCGTCAACTACTGCTACCTGAACCTCGGTCTCGAAGTTACGGTAAAAACCCTCGACCGTATCAAGGACCTTGGCTTCACCTACGCGACTCGCTCCGGCCTATCGGTCGGTCTGGACGACATGGTCATCCCGGACTCCAAGTACACGCTCGTGGGCGATGCCGAAAAGACCGTCCTCACCATGCAGCAGCAATACCTCGACGGAGCCATCACCAACGGCGAGCGCTCCAACAAGGTCATCCAGATGTGGTCCGGCGTCACCGAGCGCGTCGCCGATGAGATGTTCAACAACATGAAGCGCGCCGACAAGGAAGGAGCCATGAACCCGATCTACATCATGGCCGACTCCGGTGCTCGTGGATCCAAACAGCAGATTCGCCAGCTCTCCGGCATGCGCGGTTTGATGGCCAAGCCTTCCGGCGAGATCATCGAGACCCCCATCACGGCGAACTTCCGTGAAGGCCTGACCGTCCTGCAGTACTTCATCTCCACCCACGGCGCCCGCAAGGGTCTCGCGGACACGGCGCTGAAGACCGCGGACTCCGGCTATCTTACCCGTCGCTTGGTCGACGTTGCCCAGGATGTGATCATCTCGGACTACGACTGCGGCACTGTCGAAGGCATCTATGTCACTCCTATTATTGAAGCGGGAGAAACCATCGAGCCGTTGCGCGACCGCATCATTGGCCGTGTCTCACTCGAAAAGCTTAAGGACTTCGAAGGCAAGACCATCGTTGAGATCAACCAGGAGATCGACGAGGATCGCGCCTCCGCTGTTCAGGCCGCAGGTATCGAACGTGTCAAGATTCGCTCCGTCCTCACCTGCGAATCCAAGCGCGGCTGCTGCATCCTGTGCTATGGCCGTAACCTCGGGTCTGGAAAAATGGTCGAGATGGGTGAGGCCGTCGGCGTCATCGCGGCGCAGTCCATCGGCGAGCCCGGCACCCAGCTCACCATGCGTACCTTCCACATCGGCGGAACGGCATCGCGCGTCTCAGACGCCTCGCACCTCGAGGCCAAGAACGCCGGAACAGTCCGCTTCATCAACCTCGTCTCGGTCCGTTCGAAGTCCGGCGACCTGGTCGCGATGAACCGCAACGGCTCCATTGCCATCGTCGATGAGAAGGGCCGCGAGAAGGAGCGGTACGCAATCGTCTACGGCGCCAAGCTCAAGGTCGAAGACGGCGCGCAGGTTACACAGGGCCATCGCCTCGGCGAATGGGACCCCTACACCTTCTCGCTTCTCACCGAGATCTCCGGAACCGTCCAGTTCAAGGACCTTCAGGAGGGCGTTACCCTCAACGAAGAAGTCGACGAGGTCACTGGCCTCTCCCGCCTCGTCGTCGCGGACTCGCCCGATGAGAAGCGTCAACCCGCCATCATCATCAAGTCAGCGCAAGGCAACAAGCGTTACCTTATGCCCAGCCGCGCCCACCTCATGGTCGCGGACGGCGACGAGCTCTTCCCCGGCGACATCCTTGCCAAGATTCCACGCGAAACCACGCGTACCAAGGACATCACCGGAGGTCTGCCGCGCGTCGTCGAACTCTTCGAGGCGCGAAAGCCACGCGATCCGGCGATCATCAGCAAGATCGACGGCGTCGTTCGCTTCGGCGAAGTCTCGAAGGGGCAACGCAAGGTCTACGTCACCGCCGACAACGGTCAGGAAGAGGAGTACAGCGTTCCCCGCGGTACGTACGTCAACGTGCAGGAAGGCGAACGCCTCCGTGCCGGTGATCCTTTGATCGATGGTCCACGCAGCCCGCACGACGTCCTTGAAGTCCTCGGCGAACGCGCCGTCCAGATGTATCTCGTCAACGAGATCCAGGAGGTCTACCGTCTCCAGGGCGTCACCATCTCGGACAAGCACATCGAGACCATCGTTCGCCAGATGCTGCGCTGGGTCAAGATCGAAGAGGTGGGCGACACCACCTTCCTCGTCGATCAGCAGACCGACCGCTTCCGCTTCAACGCCGAGAACCAGCGCGTGTTGATGTCGGGCGGCAAGCCAGCTATCGGCCGCTCGCTCCTCCTCGGCATCACTAAGGCGTCGCTGTCGACCGACAGCTTCATCTCGGCCGCCAGCTTCCAGGAGACCACCCGCGTGTTGACCGAAGCCAGCATCAACGGCTCCATTGACACGCTGCGCGGCCTCAAGGAAAACGTCATCGTAGGCCGCCTCATTCCCGCCGGCACCGGCATGGAGTACTACCGAAACGTCCAGCTCTCCCCAGAGCTAGAGGAAGCGGCAGCCCAGGTCCAGCAGGAAGTGACAGCAGCCATCGAAGCCGAGGAGCGCGAACTCGAACAGATGCGCATGGAAGGCGAACAAGAAGAACTAGCCGCCGAATAACTCCGCGCGATTGCGAAAGCCGCTTCGCGCAAACCTTAAACGCCAGCAGCAAAGACGGGCGGACTCGCGAGGAGTCCGCCCGTCCCTTTTCAATGACGACCTGTCTCTCTCCGTCTACTCTTGAGCCATGCAGGTCACTCTTCAATATGCTGGTGAGCACCTTGCCGATCTCGCCTCAGCAGCCGGTTGAGGAGAAGAGATTATCAAGACGCAAGTTCCTTCTTTCCTGCGCTCCTCAATCGGCTTGAAAGTGGCCCCAAATGCCAATTCCCTGATGAGTTCTATGC
Source organism: Edaphobacter sp. (assembly GCA_965277265.1). Lineage (GTDB taxonomy): Bacteria > Acidobacteriota > Terriglobia > Terriglobales > Acidobacteriaceae > Edaphobacter. Next base: position 1,020,567 of record CBDICF010000003.1, on the reverse strand, counting down.
GCCTTCGGTTGCCTCAGTAGGTAGAAAATTTTTCTGGCATAAAGTCAGTCTTTCCTTATAGCCGGTGGGCATAGAGGCGAAAAGGTCAAACTGATTCTCCTTATAGGCAATTATTTGCACATTGCGGGTTGCCTGAGCAGAAAAACATATATTAAGTTGCTGTTTCCACGGGAGTAAGCCGCAAGAATTTGCCACTTCGAATTGGCACGTGAACTGCTACTAGCCAAGGTGAGGAATTCCTCGTAGCCCATTCTTACCCCGGAGACCCACCCATGTTCAAGAATCTCGTTGTACTCTCTGCCCTGGCCATCAGCAGCGTCGCTGTTGCGCATGCCGATTCCTTCAGCGGTTATTTCTCCGCAAACGGAACCGATACGTTTACCACCTCCAGCATCACGTTCACGCCCAACGTTCCGGCCGGAAGTCCGGTGACTGCTACATCCAATCCGGCGAACAATTCGATCGTCTCCGGCGCAATCGGGGGCAGCTTCGCCACTTACCTGACTGACGGTAATCTGATTACCTTCCTTCCCGGCGCGCTCCCCTATCATCAAGGTTTCAACACCACTCCTGGCATGACTCCGATCCAGCTCTTCACGACATCGGGTAACGGCGAGACCTTCGGTTTTGATCTCACCGATTACAACGCCGGCTACATCAATAACGGTACGAACGGATGCAGCAGCGGCAGCACTTGCCTCGATGTGACGGGTGACGGCTTCTTTACGGGATCGGGTCCCCTTAACGGGACGTCAGGACCAGCCACTTTCACGTTTACCTCTCAATACTCTGCCGGTGCACCGCTGGCTACCTTGACGTCGTTCTCTGCGTCATCGTCAGCAGTCGCGGCTCCAGCGGTTCCCGAGCCGGCTTCGCTCGCACTCTTCGGCACCGGCCTGCTCGGCGTCGTCGGGTTCGCTCGCCGCAAGTTCAACGTCTAATGTTGCTTTTCTTTCGAGACGGGAGCCGCAACTGGCTCCCGTCCTTTTTTAATCCGCGGCCTTGCCCTTTACTCATCATCTTCCAGAGATTCGCGGCTTCTATCCTCCTCCACCCTTAAGGCTAGAATCGAATCTGACCTGCCCCCGTTTTCTCATCCATTCATAACTGGAGTTTCCCGGTTTAGGTTTTGCTTTGAGATTTTATTCTCATCGCCGTCGTTGAGGCTGTGCGGATGTGGGAAGCGCATTTTGCTTTCCACATCTGCATAGCCTGTTTTCTGCCGGAACTGCTCCGGCGTTCTGTAGTCCAGCGAGCTGTGGGGGCGTTCGCAGTTGTACTCGCGCCTCCAGTTCGCCAGCGTCTTCCGCACATCGCCAAGGGTGCGGAACCAGCTTGTGTTGAGGCATTCGTCGCGCAGCCTGCCGTTGAAGCTTTCGACATGGCCGTTCTGCATCGGCTTGCCCGGCTGGATGTGGACCAGGCCAACCTTCCAGTCCTCAGCCCAGCCGATCATCCGGCGCGAAGTGAACTCCGGGCCGTTGTCCGAGCGCATCTGCTCCGGACGGCCACGCTCGGCGATGGCCCGTTCCAGCACCCGCGTCACGCGGCCCGAACCCAGGCTGAAGTCGGCCTCAAGCGCAAGGCACTCCCTCGTGTACGCGTCGACCACGGTGAGGATGCGGACCATCCGGCCCGTCGCCAGCCCGTCCACCACGAAGTCCATCGCCCACTCCTGGTTCGGCCCCGTCAAACGAGGTTCGACCGCGCGATCCCGCACCAGACGCTTGCGCTTCTTCCTTCGCACGCTCAGACCCTCCTCCAGATACAGCCGGTAGACGCGCTTTACGTTCACCTCATAGCCGCGCCGTTCCAGCAACGCATGCAGCCGGCGATACCCATAGCGAGGCTTCTGCCGCGCCAGCTTCATCATCTCCTCGCGGAGCGCCGCGTTGCGGTCGGGCCGAGGCTCATACCGGTAGCTCGACCGCTCCAAATCCAGCAGCTTGCAGGCCGTGCGTTCGCTCAGATGGAACTGAACCTGAGCGAACGCCACATCGGCTCTCAGACCGGCAAGCTCCAGCCGTTTTTTCTTATGACGGCCTTCAGCACCTCGCCCCCAAGACTCAGATCCGCCACCAACAGCTTCAACCGGCGGTTCTCATCTTCCAGGCTTCTGAGCCGCTGCGCCTCGCTAACGTCCATCCCGCCGAACTTCTGCTTCCACTGGTAAAACGTCGCCGCGCTGATCCCATGCTCGCGGCACAAATCCGCCGTCTTCACCCCGGACTCATGCTGCTTCAGAACCCCAATCACTTGCTCTTCGCTAAATCGGCTCTTCTTCATCGCTTCGCTCCCTCGTTCAGATTATTACGAGAGAACTCCAGCTCAGATTGGTAGAGTTTTCCGGGGGCAGGTCAAATCCACCGAACCCCAACTGAGCGAACCTCTGGAAGGTCGCTGGCAAGAACGTTCCCTTCGCCGCTGATTTGACTCTACGGGAGCCGCGACAGTCCGTCAGCTACCACTGAAGAAGAAGCAGTTCGGAGCAGAACGCAGGCCCCATAGCACCTATCATGCTGTAGCAACCGGGACTCCCCGGGCGATTGAGGAGAAAGTCCTGCATGACCGTCAGGACGGAAGCAGACGAGAGATTTCCCCGCTGACGGAGGCTATTCCATGAAGCGGACAGAGCGCCGCGAGGCAGGTCAAGGCTACTCTCCATGGCTTTGAGAACCTTCGGCCCTCCGCTATGCATGATGAAGCTGCAGATCTGCCCCATGGACAGGTCATTGTCATCGAGGAAACCCTCGACGGTCCCGCGCAGTTGCTTGCTGACAAGTTCAGGAACGTCAGCAGAGAGCACAATGTTGAATCCGCTGTGATCGATATTCCATCCCATAAGGTGTTCGGTGTCGGGGTAAAACGTAGACCGGGTATCGACAACGCGGGGACAGGGGTCCTCGACGCTAGTGGGCTTTTCGGCGAGCGGCGTCTCTTCTCCGGCGAGGACCACTGCGGCGGCGCCGTCTCCAAAGAGCCCGCAGGCCACGAGATTTGCCATGGAATAGTCATCCGCCTGCCATGTGAGCGAACACAGTTCGACCGAGAGCAGAAGCGCGTACTGCTTGGGGAAGGCGCGGACGTAGTCGGTTGCACGGGCGATCCCCGCGGCTCCGGCAACGCATCCTAGGCCGAATATGGGAGTACGCTTGATGTCCTTGGGGAACCCCATCAGGTTGACCAGGCGGGCATCGATACTTGGGCAGGCGATGCCCGTCACCGAGGTAAAGAAGATGGCAGAGATATCCGACGGTTCGAGGCCGACGTGATCCAGCGCCTTCCGAATGGCCTCCTGCCCGAGTTCGAGAGCACCCTTGATCCATAGGTCGTTGTGTGAGCCGAAGCCGGAGAGCGTTCCCAGTGTGTCCAGGGGGAACATGATGTGGCGGAAATCGACGCCGCAGTTGGAGTGAAGACGGTTCATTACGCCAGGAATCTCCAATTTGTCCTGCATACGCTCTTTGAGAGCTTCAGTAATGACGGCCTGCGGATAGCGATGGGGGGGAAATGCTGTGCCTACGGATGCAATGCGCATGGATTTACAAACCTCAATGGGAGATGGTAGAGCTACGTTGCTGACGATCGCTCGTCGGCGAGTGAGATTTGGCAGGAGTAGTACAAACCTGTGATGAGGGGCTGGCGGAGACGGAATGCATCCAGCACACAGGGGAAGCCGCTTAGGCGATGTGGTAAGTATAGATCAACAAAAGGTTGCTTGCAGACCAAAGACTGTTAACAGGCTACAACTTTGGATACAGAAGTTCCTTTTCGCTTCTGGAATGACAAGCCGTTGGGTATAAAGGAAAACCGGTCCACAGAATCGGGATCCCGTAGGGGATACAGGAGGTCAAAGCTTCAAGGAGAATCTGGGCACCGTCTTTGTTTTCACCCCGGTGCTCAGCAGTTGCCTCAGCAAGGCCGGTGCGCTTTGGACTTGCGGACGTACCCTTCGCGGTGACAGACATAAAGGGTTTAATCCTCATGCCCGTGCATTCCATCCGAAAAATCCGTTACCAATAACCAGGATACTAAGGCTGGCAGGTGGATTCGGCCTCGCAACCCGTTAGCCCCGCGATAAGATCATTCGCATGCTGGACATAACTCAGGATTTCGCCGTCATTATCCTCATCGTAAGCGCCAGTCTTCTCTTTCGCGCTATTCTCGACCGGCTCTGGCCCTGCCAAAAGCGCAAAGTTCACAATGACATCATCGGATGGCAACTTGGCATTCTTGGCACTACTTATGCAGTTATTCTTGGATTCATGCTCTACACCGTCTGGACGAACATGGGCGCCGCCGAACTCAACGCCGATGCGGAGGCCAACGCACTGGTCAATGTCTATCGTCTGGCGGAGGGCCTCCCGGTTCAGCAGCAAGAGCCGCTTCGGCAAGCTGCCCGCTCCTATGCCGATGTGGTACTGAATCGCGACTGGCCAGCCATGGCCCGCAATGAGACCGCTTCGCTCGAGAGCCGAAAGATCAATCAGAAGCTCTGGCACATTCTCATGTCGGTCAAGGCGGCCTCGCCCGAGCAGCTCACCGCCGAAGATCACGCTCTCTACGAGTTGAGCGCCCTCGCCGAGCACCGCCGTATCCGTCAACTGCAAAGCACGTCTCGTCTACCTGCAATCCTATGGTGTGTTCTCACTTTTGGCGTGATCGTCACCGTTATCTCAAGTTGCCTCTTCGGTACCGCCAGCAGCCGCCTCCACGCGGTCCAGATATTCTCTTTTTCTCTGCTCGTCTCACTCGTACTGGTCGCGATTGCCGACATCGACCGCCCTTTTCAGGGCGCAGTCCATGTCAGCGACGCTGCTTTCCGCCGGGCGGAGCAGAACATGAGCGAGCAATAGCCGATGGACTACATAGCCTATCGATCCAGCATCTAATACGCATGCAACCACCCGTCGAAAGTTCGGCGAGGAAGTCCGGAGCGTCCGGCCCACGCCTGCTTTTCGTACTCCTCGCGATCATTATTCTGACGATTGTGCTGTTCATCTTACTTCGCCCCAATCCAAGCGGCCGCCCAGCACAGAGCAATCCTGCCTCTCCGTCTCGATCCTCCGCGCATTGACAGGTTTTCTCCACCGAGAGATCGTTTGAAATCAGCCCGTTTGTTCGGGTCGACGGCAGTAATCCGGGAGCCACGGTTGACCCCCTCGTGTGCAGCTTAGACCGTCACCATCCCCGATTGACGAACTCACTTCATTATCGGCAGGGTATAGCCATCTAGTTATCTTTCGTTATCCGTGATGCCTCTGGTGTGCTCTCCGTGTTACGTATCGGTGAATCTTTTCCGGGGTTTTGGGTATCAAAGCTAGTAGAATGGGGATTAGAAGCCGATGAAAAAAGTAGCGTTAGTCTTCCCGATGCCTCGCCGGACACGTTCTACTCCCTGCACTGATCATGTGGTGGGAGACATTCTTTCGGGATGGCGCTACGACATTTCCAGTTTATCTCCGGCGATGCGGACCGACTACGACCAGCACCTTGCGGAATGCAGTCATTGCCGCCATCGCCAGCGGATTGCCCGGACCATCGATGTATTGCTGATCAGCGTCAGCACGTTATCCATTCTGGCATTTCTGCTCGCAGCTGTAGTGATTCATAGGGTCGAGCTCGTTACACATATCTTTTCGGTGCATGTCCGATTGAATCAGACTCATGCGGTGGCGATCTCGCTTGAAGCGGTGGCTATCGCGGGAATGGTGTTCTCGGCGCTCCTTTGGGTTCTGGTCGCCGTTGCCACACCTCTTCCGGGCTTCCTAGGCGAATTGGTTCAGCAGCGTATCCCGGCTGATCTGCGGGATCGCTTTACCAAGGATGCTGCCTGAGGAGTTATACGGGCATTAACACGTTTTCAGCATGACTGGTCTGAGGAAAGAGCAAGCAAAGGGGCTGAAGGTTTTGTTGTGCTCTGACTGACAATTCAACAAGCATCGGCAAAGCACGCTGCGCTCAGAATCTATCATGCCACATGTGGAGTAGGTAAACGCCGATCTGGGTTCTATCTATGTCGACGTAGCCACCAAAGGCCAGTGCTCACGATCACCCACCCTGCAGATGCTGCGGCCAGCATCTGCCAAGGGGAGTGTCCGGGCAGCCATTTCCAAAGTATGAGGCCGAACACTGCCAGGCCAAAGGCTCCCAAGGCAGCCCCTCCCGCGTCCACTCCAGCTACCATCCTGCCTCGTTTGCCCACGGGAAGACCCGCACGCTCCTTCTCCTCCCGCTCATGCTTCTCGATCATTGTGGCAGCAGCTGGGAAGATAGCAGGAAACGCGAGGAAAAGCCCTCCCATCGCTGGGCCAAAGCGCTCCGCCACCCAGCCCGCGGCCGCTGTGACCAGACCGCCGAGCACGAATCGCACAACGTATTCGTGCGGGGCTGTCCTCTTTAACGATGCGAGCTTCACCTCGATCATCCGAAGCACCAAAACCAGAGTCCAAAGGAGACGGCGAACCAGACGGGAAGGAGCAGCAGCGTCACTATGGGGGATCGAGCCTCTCGATGCAGCAAGACCCAACAAGCGGCCCAGGCGTAGACGAAGAATGCCAAGGCTCCCAAGACCATCGAGCGTGCTTCGATCGTGGCGTAGCCTTTGCCATGTTTCGCAATGGTCAAGCCAAGCGTTGCGAGCGCAATGGAGGGAGCCGCCCCGAAAAGTCCCGCGAAGCTCTTGGGACGAAGGACATCCCCAAGTAATGCAAACAGGCTTACCACCAAGCCGCCGATCGCAAAGCGAAGCAGTAGGTCACTCATGCGAATCACTTTCTTGCAGCCGTGATCAGGGCCATTGCAGATGTTTTGCCCTTGCACCCGAGCAGGCGGTACTGCTTTCCCTCGAGCCGGTGATAGTTCACGAAGAATTCTTCCAACTCACGTATCAATTGCTCCGGCAGATCCCGAAGCTTCTTCAGGTGCCCGTATTCGTGGCTCATCTCCGCCACGGCTACGAGTCTGTCGTTGCGCGTCTTCTCCTTGCCTTCTATCTGCTCCCCTTCGATGACTCCAATGAGACGCGCCTTTACCAAACAGCCGGCGAACGTCGGTTCATCCATCAAGAGGAGCACATCTATCGGGTCGCCGTCCTCTGCGAGCGTGCTGGGAAGAAACCCGAAGTCGTAGGGAAATGACATCCCCGCAGGCAGGACTTTTTTTAGGGAGAAGATCTTCTGCTGCGGATCGAACGCGAACTTGTTTCGGCAACCCCTCGGGGTTTCGACTATCACCTGGAGCAGTTCATCCTTTTCGACGGGGTTCAAACCGATAGGGTCGGCCATGCTCTGGGACTTCTTTTTCATGATGAGCCTCATTTTGTTAACACAATGTTAATGCATCGTTGTGGCTGTCTGGATCGAGCCCGCAGATCCGAGTGGGAAACAAACCTGATCGAGAGTCTCGCGTACATGTAAGTTCAGCCGTTGCAGGCGATGTGGGCTTGATGCGGCGAGGACGAGATTTGTCATACGCCTCCGGGCGCGATAGCGTAGAAGACGATACCCATGACCTCTTCTCCCCACACTGAAGGCGAAGTTCTGCCGCCACAGTTGAGCCAAGGCTCGCCGCAGCAGTTTCCGGATTATGAGCGCGAGGCTGCACGTTCCCAGTCGCGCTCCGCCGCACAAGGGTGGAACGTCCTTCGCGCTCCAGGCACATATTTTCTACTGGCGATCAATGTGGCGGTCTTTGGGTGGATGGTGCTGCATGGGGTTTCGCCGCGGGATCCTACGCCTGACCAGCTTCTTCATTTCGGGGCGACGAGCGCGGACCTGATCCTGCACGGACAGTGGTACCGGCTGTTGACGGCGACGTTCGTGCATGTGGGCTTGATACACATTGCGACGAATATGTGGTGTCTGTGGAACCTGGGCCTGCTGGGAGAGCCTCTGCTGGGACCTCTCGGGCTGATTGCGGTGTATGTCATCACGGGAGTCGCCGGAAACCTGCTAGCGCTGGCATCGAATGTGGTTTTCCACGATTATTTTTCGGTTGGAGCCGGGGCGTCCGGTGCGGTCTTCGGAATTGCGGGGATCTTGATTGTGCTGCTTTCGAACAAGAAGCTCCCGATTCCGTTGCAGGAGTTGAAGCGGCTGCGCCGGTCTGTGGTCCTTTTTGCGGTTCTGAACCTGGTGATCGGGCTGGGGACGATCTTCACGAACATTATTCGAATCGATAATTTCGCACATGTGGGCGGCTTTTTGAGCGGCTTGGGGCTGGGTGTGCCGCTGGTGCCGCGGATGACTTCGGGGCGCACACGCTACCTGGGACGCCAGAAGGTGGTGTTTGGACTGGCTGGATTTCTGCTGATTCTGTTTGGGTATTGGGTGGCAAAGCTGAGGTAGGCAGGGTGCGTTACGGGACCTTCGGGGCTGCCAGAGCTCGATGCGGTCGCCTTCGGGGTCAGCGATCCAGGCGAAGCGGCCTTAGTGGCAGTGTTCGCGGTGGGGGTCGATGGCCACACCTGCGGCGGAGTGCTGGGCGAGGAGTTCTTCGAGGTCGTTTACTCGATAGTTGACCCTCGCCTGTTGGATGCCGGCCTGATTACCGGGACCAAAGTAGGGCGCATCGTTAGGGAAGATCGCCGATACCGGTGACTCGAGCCATAAGACCTTTGTCTATTTCGCGGCGTTTTCCAAGGGAGCTCTTTCGACGGTGACGGCGGTGCCGTAGGCGAGGACCTCGGTGATACCCTGCATGATCTCGTTGGCATCATAGCGTGCGGCAATGACGGCGTTGGCGCCGAGCTGGGCAGCATGGAGGGTCATCATGGCGAAGGCATCCTGGCGGGTCTTCTCGCACAGCTCGGTGAAGAGGGTGATATCGCCGCCAACCAGAGTTTGGAGGCTCGCGCCGATAGTGGCGAAGAGGTTGCGCGATCGGACGACGATGCCACGGACAACTCCGGCACTGTGGACGATGCGGTAGCCGGGGAGCTCCAGGGCGGTGGTGACGAGGGTAGGGTCAATTGCGGGGTGGGGCGGCGGATAGGTAGACATGGAGGGATGCTCCTGTGAGCGGGCCGAGGAAGTGAACCCGGCTAGTTCTTACGTGCGAGGGCTGCGACAAGTTCCGTGACGGCTCCGCTGTCGATGGTGCGGACGGCGAGTGCAACGCCTGCGGAAAGGTTAGGGGCGAGGCGGGCGGTGATGAGGACGGCGGCGGCGTTGAGCAGGACGATGTCGCGGCGGGGGCTGCGCTCGCCGGAGAAGATGGCGGTGAGGATGGCGGCGTTGGCGTGGGCGTCGCCGCCCTTGAGGGTTCCGATGGAGGCTCGGGCGAGACCAGCGTCCTCCGGCGTGATGCTGGTGAGGGTGACTTGTCCGGGAAGGCCGGGGTCGGTTCGGACCTCGGCTATCTGGGTGGGACCGCTGATGGAGATTTCGTCGAGGCCTCCTCTGGCGGCTTCATCTCCGGTATCTCCATGGACGACAAAGGCGTGCCGGGCGCCGAGCAGGGCCATGGCTTCGGCGACGATGGGAACGAGCCGGGGAGCGTAGACGCCCATGACCTGCGCGGCAGCACCGGCGGGGTTGGTGAGCGGGCCGAGGACGTTGAAGATGGTGCGGATGCCGAGGGCGCGGCGGACGGGCATGACGGCCCTCATGGCGGGATGGAGAGCGGGCGCGTGGAGAAAGGCGAATCGGTGGCGGCGGAGAGCTTCGACGGCTTCGGCGGGGGTGAGGTCGACGGGAATCCCGAGGGCTTCGAGGACGTCAGCTGAGCCGCATTGCGAGGTGACGGCGCGGTTGCCGTGTTTGGCGACCATTGTGTGGGATCCGGCTGCCGCTGCGGCGGCTACGAGGGCGGCGGCGGTGGAGATGTTGAAGGTGCCGCTCAGGTCGCCGCCGGTGCCACAGGTGTCGATAAGTTCGGCTCGTTCAACGGGCGTTAATGGAAGGGGCGTGGCGGCGGTACGCATGACATCAACGAAACCTGCTATTTCGGCTGGGGTTTCGCCACGGGCGGTGAGGGCTCCGAGGAGGGCGGCGATCTCAATATCGGTGAGCTGGCCGGTCAGAACCTGCTGCATGAGGGCGCGAGCCTGTTCGCGTATTAGGGTGGCACGGCCTTCGAGGATGTGCTTCAGGATGGGCTGCGAGGGCATCGACTTCAAGCGTAGCAGGTGGGCTGGGGCGGCATCACACGATGTAAGGAGACAGACAGCGCTGGAGGCGATCGCGTGAATCTCGATTGGGCGGTACTGGCGAGCTTTCGTGTCGAACTTGGTTGCGCGTGGTCGAGATTGTTTTTAGTACTTTAGAATTGCGCCGATGCGGCATCTTGCGCCGGGCGCGGGTATTCTGGCGGCGATGAACGCGGATACGCTGTCGATTACGGCGTTTCAGGTCGGAAATGGATGGATGGATCGCGCTGGTGTACTGCATGCTGTTTCCTTCGCCGCATGTCAGGCCGGACCGGGCGCTGTAATGGCTAATGATGCAGGTCGGGATGGTGTGCGGATTCCTGACTTCGCTGCCTGTGAACAAGCTTCTGGTAAGGATTGGACGGAAGGAGACGATGGGCTCGGCGAGGCTGCCTACCGCTTGTTATTCAGGACTGCGATCTCATCGAAGCGGCTGGCCATCTGTCTGAGAGCCTCCGGGACGTCGGGGCCGGAGAGCGGCTTGCCGTGCCCGGGTGCGACGGTTGTCGGGTTCAGGGCGGCGAGCTTCTGCACGGAGGAGCGGGCGGCGTTCCAGTCGGAGGTGAAGTAGGAGGGTGGCCCGTGAAGTTCGGGCTGCTGGACGAGGGCGGCCTCGAAGAAGGATTCGGGTTTGGTGGTGCAGAAGGCGTCGCCTACGAGGAGGGTCTTGTCCGCGGGACGGTAGAGGGAGATATGGCCGGGGGTGTGGCCAGGGGTATGGAGCAGTTGCCAGCCGGGGAGTCCGGGCAGATCGGCGGGTCCGGAGCGCGTGTCTGGAAGCGCTTGAAGACGGCTACTGACATCGATGGGCTCGCGTGGGTAGAGCGGGGACAGGAGCGTCATCAGGCCGCCACCTGCGCCCACATTGGGACGGGGGTACTCCTGTTTTCCTGTGAGATAAGGGAATTCGAGTGGGTGCGCGTAAATAGGTACATCCCAGGCTTCGGCGAGGTTTTTTGCGGTGCTGACGTGGTCGAAGTGGCCGTGGGTGAGAAGGATTGCAGTGGGTCGTTTGCTGTGGTGCTTTTCCGCCCAGCTCTTGATGTGGGATTCGGTGTGAGGCAGGGCGGCATCGATGAGGGTCCATGAACCATCGGGGTGTTCGATGGAGAACACGTTGACGAAGGCGATGCGAAGACCACGTACGCCTTGCGCGATGGAGTCGATGGAGATGACCTGCTCGTCGGGTATGTTGATGTGGTCCATAAGAGAGCCCTCGAAAAGGAATGTGATGCGGATGCGGACCAGAGGGGAGGCTTGCGAGCTTTGGGTTCGCGCCGGGGAACATGGGATGGGGTCCGTTCGATAAACGCACGCTTGTGCGAGATTGCGATTGCGGGGCGTTGTACGCGTCCGCTACACTTCTCGCGCGGGGGAGTTTGCGAACACAACTATGAAAATTCACGAGTATCAGGCGAAAGAGATTCTGCGGAAGTATGGCGTGCCGGTTCCGGGCGGCGAGATGGCGACGACGTTGGAGCAGGCGGATACGGCGGCAAAGAGCCTGTTTGCGGCGGGAAACAAGGTTGTGGTGGTGAAGGCGCAGATCCATGCGGGCGGCCGCGGCAAGGGCGGCGGCGTCAAGCTGGCGAAGACGCTCGACGAGGCGGATGCGGCGTCGAAGGCGATTCTGGGGATGCAGCTTGTTACGCACCAGACCGGGCCTGCCGGACAGAAGGTGCAGCGATTGCTGATCGAAGAGGGCTCGGCGATTGCGCGGGAGCTTTACCTGGGTATTGTGCTGGATCGGGCAACGGCCAAGATCGTGTTCATGGCATCGCAGTCGGGCGGCATGGAGATCGAAGAGGTCGCGCATACGACTCCGGAGCTGATCTACAAGGAGTACATCGATCCGGCTGTCGGATTTCAGCCATACCAGGCGCGGGCGCTGGCGTTCAAGCTGGGGCTCAAATCCACGCAGATCAATGACGCCGTGAAGTTCATGACCGGGCTGTACAAGGCGTTTGTGGATACGGACTCGACGCTGATGGAGATCAATCCGTTCATCACGACAAAGGACGACAAGCTGCTGGCGCTCGATTGCAAGATCAACTTCGATGATAACGCTATGTTCCGGCACAAGGACCTGAAGGAATTGCGGGATCTGGCGGAGGAAGATCCGCTGGAGGTTGAGGCTTCGAAGTTCGCGTTGAACTACATCAAGCTGGATGGCACGATTGCCTGCATGGTGAACGGAGCTGGCCTGGCGATGGCTACCATGGATATCATCCAGTACGCGGGCGGAAGTGCCGCGAATTTTCTAGATGTGGGAGGGGGGGCGAACCAGGAGCAGATCGAGAATGCGTTCGGGATTCTGTTGAGCGATCCAAACGTAAAGGCAATCTTCATCAATATCTTCGGTGGCATTCTGCGCGTGGATGTGTTGGCGCAGGGCGTGGTAAATGCGGCGAAAAAGCTGGGCGTGAAGATACCAATCATTCTGCGTTTGGAAGGAACGAACGTGGAAGAAGGCAGGAAGATTTTGGCTGATTCGGGATTGAACTTTCAGGTGGGAACGACGATGAAGGAAGCGGCTGATCTTGCTGTCGCTGCCGCGAAAGGTGGGAAGTAATGGCGGTACTGGTTGATAAGAATACTCGGTTGATTGTGCAGGGAATTACTGGACGTGAGGGTACGTTCCATGCCAAGGGTTGCGCGGAGTATGGGACGAAGGTGGTGGGTGGGGTTACGCCGGGCAAGGGCGGGACGACCCATGAGGGATGGCCGGTGTTCAATACCGTCGAGGAGGCGGTTAAGGAGACAGGGGCGAATGTGACGGTGATTTTCGTTCCGCCCCCGTTTGCCGCGGATGGAATTCTGGAGGCTGCAGCCTCGGAGATTCCGCTCGTCATCTGCATTACCGAGGGAATTCCTACGCTGGATATGGTGAAGGTGTGGGAGGTTGTAAAAAACTCGAAGTCGCGGCTGATCGGGCCGAACTGCCCGGGGGTCATCTCGCCGGGTAAGGCGAAGGTTGGGATTATGCCTGGGCGGATCCACAAGGAAGGTTCAGTCGGGATTGTTTCGAAGTCGGGCACGCTGACCTACGAGGCGGTGTACCAGTTGACCACGCGTGGGATTGGGCAATCGACGGCGATTGGCATTGGTGGCGATCCGATCATCGGGACGACGCATATTGACGCGCTGAAGCTGCTGAATGAGGATCCGGAGACCGAGGCAATCATCATGATCGGCGAAATCGGGGGCTCGGCGGAAGAGGCTGCGGCGAAGTTTATCAAGGAGCATGTGAAGAAGCCGGTGGTCGGGTTTATTGCCGGCCAGACGGCTCCTCCGGGACGGCGAATGGGTCATGCGGGAGCGATCATCTCCGGCGGTGAGGGGACAGCCGCGGAGAAGATGAAGGCGATGGCAGAGGCGGGGATCACGGTCGTGAAGTCGCCAGCTGAGATCGGCGAGGCTATGGCCCGGGTGCTGGGTAAGGCTTAGAAGAGTTGTCGTGGGAAACCGGAGAGTGGGTGCTCTCCGGGTTTTGTGTGCACGAGATAATCTGCGAATACACAGATGTTTCGCTCGGGCCACTGAAGCTTGCAAAAGGTGTCGAGCAACAACAGATCAGCACGGTAGTAGCCGTTTGTATACTGCGGACATGCGTTTATCTATCCTTCCTCTCATGCTGATTTTGACTGCCAGCATTCCGCTTACGGCGCAGACCGGGGTACAGGCTGTGTCGGTTTCTTTTCCCGCTGGGCGGTCGGCCAAGCCGCTGGATGGGCGGTTGCTGATGCTGCTGTCGAATGATCCGTCCGAGGAGCCGCGGATGCAGATCGATGACACGCCTAAGAGTCAGATGGTATTTGGCGTGACCGTGGATGGGTTGAAGCCGGGACAGAGCGTTACGGTGGACGATTCGGCGACGGGGTATCCGGTTCGGAAGCTGAGCGAGGTGCCGCCGGGCGACTATACCGTGCAGGCGGTGCTGGACCTGTATCAGACCTTCCATCGGGCGGATGGCAAGACGATCAAGCTGTCGCCGGACCGGGGCGAGGGGAAGCATTGGAATCTGGCGCCGGGAAATCTTTATAGCAAGCCGATGAAGGTGCATGTTGGGCCGGGCGGGGCGGCGATTGCCGTCTCTCTCGACCAGGTGATTCCGCCGATCAAGCCGGAGACGGACACCAAGTATGTTCGGCATATCAGAATACAGAGTGCGCTGCTGACGAAGTTCTGGGGTACGCCGATGTACCTGAGCGCGGTGGTGCTGGTACCGGAGGGATTCGACGAGCATCCGAACTCGCGCTTCCCGCTGGTGATCTTCCATGACCACTTTGTGACCGGGTTCGAGGACTTTCGGACGACGCCGCCGGATCCGGATCTGAAGCCGGACTACTCGGAGCGGTTCCATCTTGCGGGGTACAACCGGATTCAGCAGGAGGAGGCGTACAAGGAGTATCAGGAGTGGACCGGGCCGAAGTTTCCTCGGGTGCTCGTGATGAAAATCCAACATGCCAATCCCTACTATGACGACTCGTACGCGGTGAACTCGGCCAATCTGGGACCGTACGGCGATGCGATCGAGACGGAGTTGGTGCCGGCGGTGGAGAAACAGTTTCGCGGGATCGGGCAGAGCTGGGCGCGGTTCATGTATGGCGGGTCGACGGGCGGGTGGGAGTCGCTGGCGGTACAGATCTTTTATCCGGACCACTACAACGGCGCGTTTGTGGCCTGTCCCGATCCGGTAGACTTCCACGCCTATATGACCCGCGATCTGTACAAGGACGAGAACATGTTCTACATGCAGGGGGCGAACAAGCGGGTGGAGCAGCCTGCAATGCGGAACTATCTGGGGCAGACGCTGATCTCGATGCGGGACAATGTGGCGTATGAGGCGGCGCTGGGGGATCGAGGGCGGTCGGGGGACCAGTTCGACATCTGGCAGGCGGTGTACTCGCCGCAGGGAGCGGATGGGTATCCGCAGCCGATCTTCGATAAGACGACGGGCGAGATTGACCACAAGGTGGCTGAATACTGGCGGGCGCACTACGATCTGGATGCCAAGCTACAGCGGGATTGGGCTAAGCTGGGGCCGAAGCTGCAGGGGAAGATTCACCTGTACGTGGGCAGCGACGATACTTACTTTCTGAACGACGCGGTATACCTGATGGAGGATTTTCTGAAGACGACGGGGACTCCGGGACATGGGGTTCCGTATGACGGCGAGGTGAAGTATGGGCCGCGGGCGGAGCATTGCTGGAATGGCGATCCGACACTGCCGAACGCGCTTTCGCGGCTGCACTACAACACTATGTACCTGCCGCAGATCATGGAGCGGATCAGGAAGACAGCTCCGGCTGGGGCGGATGTGACGAGCTGGCGGTATTGAAGAAGGCGTAACGGCGATCAGAAGGACAAAGGCGGATTAAGAGCTGAAGATGAAACATATCGGGAGTGATCGCGGATGCCTTGGCTTCCACCTGCGATCGATTCCGACTGGTGGATTTGACTTCGATCAGGTCTGGCGGCGGTAGAAGAAACCGGCGACCAGGAAGACGATGGCGACCATGAAAGCGAGGCGCGCGTGCAGCCAGTCGTGGAGGTGGACGCTGACGAGGGCGTCTGCAATCCAGGCGGCGAAGCCTGCGAACCAGATCCAGGCTGTTCTTTGCATCATCCGCATCGTCATGCTCCAGAGACAGGTTACAACCGGGTGAACGGGCGCGTTTCAGAGGCGTTGCTTTACACTTCTAGTTAGAGACTCAACCAGGAGAAATAAAGTTGTCACAGCGCACATTCAGCATTATCAAGCCGGACGCGGTCCGCAAGGGCCATACCGCAGCCATTCTCGCCGAGATTGAAAAGGCGGGGTTCAAGATTGTTTCGATCAAGCGGCTTTCGATTTCCAAGGCTCAGGCCGAGGGGTTCTACCATGTCCATGCGGCGCGGCCATTTTTCGGTGAACTGACGGAGTTCATGTCGAGCGGCCCGATCTTTCCGATGGTGCTCGAGAAGGATAACGCGATCGCCGACTTCCGCAAGCTGATGGGTGCGACGAACCCGGCGCAGGCGGAGGAGGGAACGATCCGCAAACAGTTTGCCGCGTCGATTGGGGAGAATGCGATTCATGGCTCGGACGCGGAAGATACGGCTGCGTTTGAGATTGGGTATTTCTTTGCCGGGATTGAGTTGAAGTAGTCTGTTTCGGAGTGATGCGGGGCGGCGGTGCGACCGGAATGACGGTCGGCAGCCGCCCTTTGTTTCTCTTGCGATGCGTTACCAGGGGACGAAAGAGATGAAGCTGAAGCTGCCGGATGGGCCGTTCAAGGCATATTTATTCGACTGCGATGGGACGATTGTGGATTCGATGCCACTGCACTACAAAGCATGGAAGAAGGTGCTGGCGGAGTGGAGTTGTGAGTTTCCGGAAGAGCTGTTTTATTCGTGGGGCGGAATGCCTGTGATTGAGATTATTGCGACTCTGAATGAGCGGCACGGGCTGACGATGCCGGCCGAGGAGATTGCGCATCGCAAGGAGGCGATGTACTTCGAAATTCTGCCGCAACTGGAAGCTGTGCCTGAGGTGTTGGAGCACATCGAGATGACGCATGGGACGATTCCGTTTGCGGTGGTCTCGGGAAGTACGCGGGAGTCGGTCACCAGGTCGCTGGAAATACTCGGAATTCTGGACAGGTTCGAGACGCTGGTGTGCGCCGGGGATTATACGAAGAGCAAGCCCGATCCGGAGCCGTTTCTGATTGCTGCGGCGAGGCTGGGAGTGGAGACGCGGGATTGCCTGGTGTTTGAGGATACGGAGATGGGAATTGATGCAGCGACGGCGGCCGGGATGGCTTCGGTAAAGGTGCTGCAGCCGTGGGAGCGGGTTGTGGTGGTTTGATTTGCGGTTTGGATAAGACCGGAGATCGCAGGGCTGTTGCCGCCGCCTCTTTGGCGTTCTGCTGAGCACTATTTGGTGGTGAAGAGTTTTAGGTCGATGGATTCGCCCATTGCTTTGTAGCCGGCGTCTTTGGGGTGGAGGTGGTCGCCGGAGTCGTCGGCGGGGAGATACGCGGTGGGGTTGGCGGGGTCCTGGGTGGCTTTGTCGAAGTCGATGACGCCGTCGAGCTGGGGTGTGGTGCGGATCCAATGGTTGATGGTCTCCCGCATAGTTTCGCCGGCGGCCGACTGGTACTTCGCACCGATATAGGGGGTGAGGGTTGCGCCTATTACCTTGATGCCGTGGGTGTGGGCGCGGGTGGCGAGTTGGGCGAGGCCGGCGATGAGGTCTTCGGCGGTGACGACGTCATAGGGCTTTTTAGGGTCGGTGGCGTGGCCGATGTCGTTGATGCCCTCCATGAGGATGACGTACTTCACGCCGGCCTGGGATATGACGTCGCGGTCGAAGCGGGCGAGGGCGCTGGGGCCAGTGTTGTCGTGGAGAATGCGGTTGCCGCCGATCCCTTCGTTCAGGATCCCCAGATCCGCGGTCCTGTTGTCGGCCTGGAGGCGGCGGGCAAGGATGTCGGGCCAGCGGGAGTTGGCGTTCCGGGTGCTAAGGGCACCGTCGGTAATACTGTCGCCGAATGTGACGATGGAGGCGCTGTTGCCGCCGATCCTGACATCGACTCCTTTGAGGAAGGGCCAGGAGAAGATCTCTTTCGGCGATTCGAGGGTTTTGGCACTTACGACGTTTCCCGGCGCCGTGTAGCTGGTCTGGTCGGCGAAGCCGTGGACAGAGATCTGGCGGACGGGTTGGGCAGGCAGGAAGAGGCTGACGGCGAGGTCGGCGAGAGGGGGAAGCTGGAGGTTGGCAGGGTCGCTGACAGCCATGGCTCCGGGGGGGATGATGATGGAGGGGCGGCCATTGAAAGTCAGGAGGTTGGCGGAGGCGAGGCTGATGTCGCTGGTGGGGGTTGAGGCTGCGCCTGTTGTTGAAGGAGCCTTTTGCGCGCTGAGAGCGATGTGGGCGGCGCCGATGGTGAGCGGGTCCAGGCCGAACTCATTGCTCAGAACGATGCGGACCGTGGGACCGCCGAGGGAGACGTGGACGATTTCGCGGAAGGTGGTGTCGGCACTGAGGAGTTGATCGCCGGAGGCGTCTGGGCGATTGGGCGCGTCGGTGGGTGCGGCGGCCCAGGTGCCGACCCAGCGGTCCGGCGGAGCTGCGGAGGCGTTTTTGGAGATGAGAAGACAGAGACAGAGCAACGGGAAAGCGCTGAGGAGTGAGGTCCTGGTTCGCAGGTGCATGTCGATCCTTCTTCTGCTCGATTCGAATACGTCACCATCTTACTGCCGATCTCTCTCTATTATCTTGGCCGCCGGAGCGGGTGCTCCACGAGGGCCGGTGAGTCAAGTATATTTGCGAGGTGCGGCGGAAGCTTCCAGGCGAGCGTTGAAGCGACGCATACCGGAGGACCGGCACATGGAGGGACGCGGCGAATGACGGTTCGGTGGCTACAGGTTATGCTGCTTAGCATGACAACTGCGATGGCGGCACATGGGTCGGTGACGAAAGCGGGGTTCGGGACCACTCCCGATGGGACGGCGGTGGATATCTACACGCTTAAGGGCGATGGGATTGAGGCGAAGGTGATGACCTATGGGGCTCGCGTGGTGTCGATTGAGACGCCTGACCGCGAGGGCAAGAGGGCTAATGTTGTGCTTGGGTATAGCGCCCTGGATGGGTATGTTGCCGACAAGAAGACTTACTTTGGGGCGATTGTGGGACGATATGGCAACCGCATCGCAAATGGGCAATTTTCGCTGGATGGGCATGAGTACCAGCTTCCGACGAACAATGGCGTGAACTCACTGCATGGTGGGACGGTCGGCTTCGACCAGAGGGTATGGCAAGGGCGCGCGATCGCGGACGGGGTGGAGATGACGCTGGTCAGCAAGGATGGGGACCAAGGGTATCCCGGCACGTTGACCGTGCATGTACGATATACCGTTCACCATGGCGCGCTGCGGATCGATTATGTTTCTTCAACGGACAAGGATACCGTGGAGAACCTGACAAATCACTCGTACTTCAATTTGGCGGGCGACGGGAAGGGAACGATTCTAGGCGATTACGTGACCATTCCCGCGGATCAGTACACACCGGTGAACGGAAAGCAGATCCCGACGGGTGTGTTGGCTTCGGTCGAGGGAACACCTTTCGATTTTCGTAAGGCGACGGCAGTCGGAGCGCGTATTCACGACGACAATGAGCAACTGAAAATCGGAGGGGGATATGACCACAACTGGGTGCTACGGGGAAAGAACGGCGAGGTGAAGACAGCGGCACGCGTCTACGATTCGGCGAGCGGCCGCGTCTTGACGGTTACAACGACGGAACCTGGTGTTCAGTTTTATACTGGCAATTCTCTGGATGGAACCCGGTATGGAAAGGCGCAGGAAGGACATGCGCAGAACTCCGGGTTATGCCTGGAGACGCAGCATTTTCCGGATTCGCCGAACCATCCTGCTTTTCCCACTACGGAGTTGAAGCCGGGCGAAACGCGGCGCAGCACGACGACATTTACGTTCTCGGTGCATGCAAAGTAAATAGTATGGTTTGTGGCTTCGGGGAGGAAACTGCTGGTGAATTGCGATGAATAAGGTGGTGCTTTCCGCGGATGAAGCGGTTGCGGACATTGTTTCGGGCTCGGCCATCATGCTCGGCGGTTTTGGGCTATGCGGGATTCCGGAGAACCTGATTGCGGCGTTGGTGCGAAGGCGTGTGACGGGGCTGCATACGATCAGCAACAACATGGGCGTCGACGGCTTCGGCATGGGACTTATGCTGGAGGCGGGAATGATAGCATCCCATGTCGGAAGCTATGTGGGGGAAAATCGCCGGCTGGAGCAACTGGTGTTGAAGGGTGAACTGGATCTCACACTAGTTCCACAGGGAACGCTGGCGGAGCGGATACGTGCTGGTGGTGCGGGTATTCCGGCCTTCTATGTGCCGACGGGGCTCGGCACGATTGTCGCGGAGGGCAAGGAGACGCGCAGGATCGGCGAGAGGATATACGTGCTGGAGCATGCGCTGGTTGCGGATGTGGCACTGATCAAAGCATGGAAGGGCGACCGGCTGGGGAACCTGGTTTATCGAAAGACGGCGAGAAACTTTAACCCGGCGATGGCGACCGCGGCAAAGCTGACGATTGCGGAGGTGGAGGAACTGGTTGAGCCGGGGGAACTCGATCCCGATCATATTGTGACGCCGGGAATCTATGTGAAGCGAATTGTGGTCGGCGCGGCGTATCGCAAGCCGGTGGAGTCGCAGTTTATCCAAAGCGGAGGTGCTGCGTGACAGGCAAGGAGAGGATTGCGCGGCGAATTGCGCGGGAGTTCAAGGACGGCTTCTATGTGAACCTCGGAATCGGATTGCCGACGATGATTACGGCTTTTCTGCCGGAGGGAATCGATGTGGTGTTTCAGTCCGAGAATGGAATGCTGGGAGTGGGACCGGCGCCGAGCGACGAGGAGACGGACCCGGACTTGATCAATGCCGGCAAACAGCCGGTAACGGAGCTGCCGGGGTGCTCGTACTTTGGGAGTGAGGAGTCGTTCGCGATGATACGCGGCGGGCACATGGATATGAGTGTGTTGGGCGCAATGCAGGTGGATGAGCGCGGCAACCTGGCGAACTGGACTATTCCGGGGAAGATGGTGAAGGGAATGGGCGGAGCGATGGACCTGGTGGCTGGAGCGCGGCGGGTGATCGTCGCGATGGAGCACCAGACGAAGGAGGGAAGCTCACGCATTCTGAAGGCTTGTACGCTGCCGCTGACCGGAGAGAGGGTGGTGCATGACATTGTCACGGAGCTGTGCTGGATCAAGGTGACCGATGCCGGGCTTGTGTTGACAGAGGTCGCTGAGGGGCTGAGTGCGGCGGAGATCCAGGCGCGGACAGAGGCGACGTTGATCGTCTCGCCGGAGCTGCGCGTGATGACGGTCGAGACGCAGGTTCAGTAGGCTTGCGTGGAGGTTCCACCAATAGTGAGAAGAAGTGTTCGCTGTCTTCAACGACATGGCATTCAGTCGAGGAAGCGACTGGTGATGCCGGTGTAGGCATCGATGCGGCGGTCACGGAGAAAGGGCCAGTTGCGGCGAGTGTCTTCCTGCAGCTTGAGGTCGATTTCAGCAATCAGGATCTCTTCCTTTTCGTGAGATGCCTGGGCAACGACGCGGCCAAAGGGATCGGCGATGAAGCTGCCGCCCCAGAATTCGAGGCCTGCGCCTTCGGGTCCATTCATCTCGACGCCGTTGTGTAACACGTCGCCATGCTCAAAGCCGACCCGGTTGACTGCGCCAACGAAGACGCCATTGGCGATGGCGTGGGCGCGTTGGACGGTCTGCCAGGCGGAGTACTGGGCTTCGCCGTATTCGGCTTTTTCGGAGGGGTGCCAGCCGATGGCGGTGGGATAGAAGAGGGTGCTGGCACCGCGGAGAGCCGTCTCGCGCGCGGCTTCGGGATACCACTGGTCCCAGCAGACGAGGGTACCTACCTTGCCGTGGCTAGTAGAGAATGCCTTGAAGCCGAGGTCACCGGGTGTGAAGTAGAACTTTTCATAGTAGAGGGGGTCGTCTGGGATATGCATCTTGCGGTAGATGCCCGCGATGTGGTGGGGTGCGGTGACGTTGGGGTCGAGCACGACGGCAGTATTGTGGTAGAGCCCCGGGGCGCGGCGTTCGAAGAGGCTGGCGATAAGGACGACGTTCTCTTCACGGGCGATGGCGCTGAGGCGCTCGGTTGAGGGGCCGGGGATAGGTTCGGCGGTGTCGAAGAGGACGTGCTCTTCGCGCTGGCAGAAGTACTGGGCGCGGAAGAGCTCAGGGAGGCAAATGATGTTGGCTCCGGCGCGGGCGGCTTCGCGGACGCGGTCTGCGGCCTTATCGAGGTTGGCGGCGGTGTCCGGGGCGCATGACATCTGGATGAGGCCGATCTTCTTGTTGGCGGACGACATTCTGGATTCCTTATGCCTGCAGGCAGGCTAGTCCGCGTGCGATCCGGGCCATTTTCTTTGTCAGGCTTTTGGCAGCAATTGCCATTCCGGTCACCTCGCGAAGACTGTATTATCGCATTCCGCCTGAAGGAGTTTATGCTGGCCGCGTGTCGCGAATTCGGCCGAAGGCGAAGAGCTCAAGAGTACAGACGCGAACCGAGGGAAAACTGTAAACATATTCGTGACACCTGATGATTCTCTCTTTTGCCACTTCCAGTTTTCTGTTAGTTTTGAGTGTAGAGTGGCTCGATAACGGTCGGGTGCACTCTCTTTCCAATCACCTGAATACATCTTCCCAGCGGTTTCGCAGCCGTGTAGTTATTGCAGAAGGAGTTTGTTTTGAGCGAATTTCGGGATTTTCTGGAACTTCCGTATGGTGAACTCGAGGACCTGAACCTGCAGGCGAAGGACCAGCGCAGGAAGCGCGTTGCCGCCGATGTGATTCAGGAGGAGCGGCTGAAGTATTTGACCGACGAGCGCCGTATCAAGGCCGTGACGGTGATGTTCAGCGATCTCGAAGGCCGGCTGCACATGCTGGACTATGACAAGAAGTTTCTGGTGAAGAGTTACGATAATCTGACGTTCGACGGGTCTTCGATTCGCGGGTTTACGGCCCAGCGGGAGAGCGACCTGCGGCTGGCGATCGACTGGAGCGCATTCTACTGGGTTCCGGCGGATGTGTTTGGCGCGGGCAAGGTGATGGTGTTCGGCGAGGTGACGGACAAGAACGGCGGAACGTACAGCGCGGACATTCGCGGCGTGCTGAAACAGTTCTCGCAGGAGCTGTTCGACCAGCAGGGATACACGCTGAATGCGGCGAATGAGATTGAAGGATTTCTGTTTGAGGGCATCGATGCCGAGCGTAGTTATCACGAAACGGGCAGCTTCGAATATGTGAACAAGGGCGGTTACTATCACACGCTGCCGGGCGATCCGCTGCGCGAGTTTATCGACACCACAGCCGAGGTGCAGCGGGCCATGGGATTCGAAAATGAGAAGGACCATCCGGAGGTTGCGCCGTCGCAGTTCGAGATTAACTATTCATACGGCGAAGTCGTAGCCGCGGCGGACCAGATCCAACTATACAAACTGATCTGCAGGCAGGTGGCGACGCAGATGGGCATGACGGCGAGCTTTCTGCCGAAGCCGGTTGTTGGTGTAAATGGAAGCGGGATGCACACGAACGTGTCGATCACGAAGGGCGGGAAGAACCTGTTCTGGGACCCGAATGGACAGGAGAAAATCTCGAAGATGGCGTGGCAGTTTACGGACCGGATTTTGACTCATGGCAACGATCTCTGTCTGCTGCTGAATGCGAGCGTCAATGCGTATCGCAGGCTCGATCCTCACTTCGAGGCGCCGAACCAGATCAAGGCTTCGGCGACGGACCGGGGTTCGATGGTGAGGATTCCGATCGGGAATGAAAAGTCGGCGCGGGTTGAGGTGCGTTCGGTTGGGCCGGATGCCAATCCTTACCTGGTGCTCTATTCGATCTTCCGGAGCGGGTTGCAGGGAGATACCTCGAAGATCAAGAACCTGCGGCAGGCGGAACGCTATTTGCCGGATAACATCTACACGGCTCTGGAAGATTTTCGAGCGGCAGCGTGGACGAAGACGCTGCTGGGGGAAGACGTCAAAGCGCGATATGCGGATCTGAAGCAGGCTTCCGCGGATCGCTGCGCTCGGCTACTGGGAACGATTGTGAAGGCGCCTGAGGTGCAGTTTCATCACGACGTATATAACCAGTTGCTGTGGAATATCTTTTAAATGCCGGTGTTTTGATGTGTGGAGGGTCCTCGCGATTACTGGAGGACCCTTTCTGCATTTGAAGCTCAGTTAACTGGATCCGCGAGATCGAGAGTTGTGTTCGATTGGCTATCGATATCCTGAGCCGAGATCCTCCTTTCATCAAAGGAACATTGACCGAGGAGGAGATTCTTTCGAACTGGCGAGTTGTGGATCGATTTGGCGACCTTCAATTTTATGGGCGCATTCGCTAGCCGTTCGCGGGGCTGCGGTTTACTTTGCGCTGGCGTTCAGCGGCTTGGGCGCTTGCACTGCATCCAGCCTGGACTGGTTCTCCAGATCTTTCAGCGTCTCTTTGCTAAGGGGCTTCTCGTGAAGGAGCAGTTCGGCGGCGCGCACGCGCGGGGTTCCGTGGAACCATTGCTGGATGATGTTGTCCTTGAGCAGATTAGCGACAGCGAGCAGGCACATGCCCTGGTGATGGGCCATCCAGGAGCGCACGAGCTGGGGCTGTGTGCCGTGGGTGTAGTCGGCTGCCTCGAAGAAGCCGTAGGCTCCGACCCAATCGAGATCGGACATGCGGCGGAGGTTGGCGATGGCCTCTTCGCGCAGGAAGGGCATGGCGAGGAAGCTGGAGTAGGGAGAGATGACCGGGCCATCTTCTGCGCCGTACTTCAGTGCGAGCGATGGGATGCCCCAGGCCTGGTAGCTGTAGCGTCCGAGGGGGTCCATTTTGGCGAAGCCGGATTCAGAGATGCCCCAGGGGATGTTGCGGACGTGCTCGCGCTGAATGTGGACGGCGGATTCGAGCGAGCGCGAGAGGAGGGTGTTGGGAAAGGTGCGCATCCAGAGCGCGGGCATCATGTATTCGAACATGGTGCCGGTCCAGGAGAGCAGCGCCGGACGGCCTTTGATCAGGACATGGGAGCGGTCGAGTCGGAACCAGGACTGCTGGGGGATGTCCCCTTTGGCGACGGCGAGGAAGGAGGCGATGCGGGCTTCAGATGCGAGGAGGTCGTAGCAGGCGGAGTGGAGCTCGCCGGTCTGGCCGTCGAAGCCGATCGAGAGCAGTTGACGGGATTCGACGAGGAGGAAGCCGTACTCCATGGCGTCGGCGTGGCGCTCGGCCTCGTTCGCGATGGTGATCATGCCGGTCTGTAGTTGCGCGAGGCGTTGCGAGGCGGCGGGAAGGGCAGATAGAAGCTGTACGGCGGGTGTCGCGAGCGGAGAACCGGCGGGAAGGGCGGCTATCGCGGCCGCGACTCTTTGCTCCAGCGCCTTTGCGTACGCGGCGGCATTTTCGAGTAATGGAATGTAATGATCGTCGGCTCCATTGAGCTGCATGAGGGCGAACAATGGTTCGTAGTCGGGCAAGAGCCATGGGGCGTAGTCATGCACGAATTGGGAGATCGCCGCGTGACGTCGGCTGGCCTCGTGTGCCGTCCATGTTTCGAAGCTGTCGGGCGGACTGGCAACCTGCTCCGCGGAGCGGCTGGTGACGGCCGGCGCGGAGGTGGAGGCAGGCGGCGTTTGCAATGCCGACCGGACCTGAGAACGTATGGACGGGGCTGTCGTGTCGGCTGCGACCTCGCTTGTTCCGGGTGCAGCGTTGTTTTGTCTGGCTCCGTTTGAAAAGCCCGGGCTTTGTTGGATTTGCCTGAGGCCTGAGAAGGATTCGGCACTGAGCAAGGGGCGCTTCAAAAGATCGAGCGCGCCCGTGTGAAGCGTGTAAAGCGAGGCGGCGAGATTGCCGCTGTCGACCGCGGAGACGATGAACGGCTGGATGGGTGCAAGCGTTTCTATGTCGTACCAGTTGTAGATGTGGCCGCGCTGCTTTTCGAGCCGGTCGTACGTGGCGAGGGTCCCCAGGGTCAGCTCCGCGAACTCCGAAAGAGTAAGGAAACCGAATTCGTAGGCAGCCTGTCTTGCGTTGAAGAGCATTCCGAGATTGGTAGGTGAAAGCTTGCGAACCTGGAAAGTGCTCTTCTCTTCAACGTTGTCGGGAATGAGCCAATGATTTCTCTCGTCTCCAAACTCTAGGAAGTAACGCCAGATATGCAAGGCCTGGTCCTCAAGGAAGATGCGGTCAGAGGCCGTGAGCGGGCCTTCTTTTCGCCGCGGCGACGCGTTCAGCCAGACAACGACCGCTGGAGCAAGTATCCAGAGCAGCAGGATGGGGCCGGCGGCGAAGAGTGCAGAGAAATGCGCGAAGGCGAGTGCGATGCCGATGACAATGGCGACGACTGGGGAGAGCTGGAGGTAGATGTCGAGCGGCGTTTTGGACCGGCCCTGCTCGGATTGCGCGGCGGTCTCCCACTCAAGCAGGTGCCGGCCGGAGACGAGGCTGCGGATGAGCGAACGCGCGATGGCGTCGAGCGACAGCAGCGTCTGGTGGGTGAGAAAGGTAATGTTGAGCAGGGCGAAGCCGAAGGACGCGGCAAAGATGGTGAAGCTTTCTCGGGCGCCTACGAAGCTGAGCTTCAGGAGGGCTCGGCCTAGATTAAAGCCAAGCTGAACAATGACCGGAAGGAGAAGCAGGAGCAGGGTCGCCGCGGTCCAGTAGAGTGCGCCTCCGGGAAGAACGAACCAGCCGAGCACGAGCATGGCAAAGGTGACGGGCTCGACGAGACTACGGCGCAGATTATCGAAGATCTTCCAGCGCGAGATGGTGTTGATGGGATTTGATACGAACTTTCCGGTCTCGTCGGGAACACGGCCGAAGAGCCATTGGGCGATCTGCCAGTCTCCCCGAACCCAGCGATGACGGCGACGGGCGTGAGCGGAGTAGTGGGAGGGGTAGTCGTCGATAATCTCGATATCGGTGACGAGACCGGCGCGTGCGTAGGAGCCTTCGATAAGGTCGTGGGAGAGGAGGGCGTTGCGGGGGAACCGGCGATCCAGCACCTGGTGAAGTACGCTGACCTCGTAGATGCCCTTGCCGGCGAAGATCCCTTCTCCGAAGAGATCCTGATAGACGTCCGAGACGGCGCGGGTGTAGATGTCGTAGCCGGTTTCGCCGGAATAAAGAGCGGCGAGACGGGAGCGGGAGGCTGAGGAGACGCTGACGCCCACACGGGGCTGCAGAATGCCATAACCGGCCGTGACGACACGGAGGCGCGGATCAATGATGGCCTGGTTGAGCGGATGAGCGAGTGTGCCGATCATGCGCGCGGCCGTGGCGCGCGGAAGCTGGGTGTCGGAGTCAAGGGTGATGACGTAGCGAATGTCACGGAGAGCTTCGATTGGACCGGCTTTTATGGGGAAGCTGTCGTACGAGCGGAGGAGAAATTGGTTGAGGTCGAGGAGCTTGCCGCGCTTGCGTTCCCAGCCCATCCAGACGCCCTGGCGGGAGTTGAAGATACGGTGACGATGCAGGAGGAAGAAGGCGCCTCCCTTTGCCGACGCGTACTTCTCATTCAGGCCGTCGATGTAGTGCATGGCGAGTTCGACGAGGGGGTTGCGGTCCTCGTCCAGAGGGCGCGCCTCGGCGTCCGGGAGATCGCTGAGCAGGCCGAAGTGAATGTGAGGGTCTTGGTTGGAGAGATAGCGCGCTTCGAGTTCGTCGCAGAGTTCGCGCACCTGCTTCTCCGAAAAGAGAAGTGTAGGCACAACGACGAAGGTCGCAGAATCGGAAGGGACCCCCTTCGAGAAATCGAGCTTGGGAAGCGATTGGGCCTTCATGATGGCGGTGACGCTGTTATTGATGAGATCGACGCCGCCCTGGGTTGCGGGAAGCAGGGCCAGGAGGAGCGCGCCTATGATGGGCCAGAAGTTGTGGTGCGGAACCAGCGGAGCGATGATGGCAACGATGAGCGCGACAGAAAGAATAAATGTGCCGAGGATGTAGAAGTCTTCGTTCCACTGGCGAAGTACGCTGCGGAGTCGTTCCTTCGGGGGCGCGTGGTAGCCGATTCTGCGGCTGAGAAGGGGAAGGCCTTCGGCGAAGAGGTAGTAGCCGATATGCATGACGCGGCGGGCGTGGCGTGGGTCGGCGTCGGGTGTGCGGCTCGCTTCGCGGGCGAGCTGGAGTGCGGCCTGGGCGGTCTCGACTTCGCTGGAGTCGGCGTGCGCGGCGAGCTCCGCGACACGCATGTGGTAGGCGTGGCGGGTCTCGTCTTCCATGTTGGCGAAGACCTGAGTGGGGTCTTGGCGGAGGGTAGCGTCGAAGGCAATGAGGGGTTCGAGCACGGTGCGCCACTCGAACTGGTTGAGGCGGCGCATGCTGTGAAGGATCGCCGAGAAGGGCGACTGTTCGATCGGCGGCAGAGGGCCGGCGGCAAAGGCTTCTTCGGCACGGTCGAGAATATATTCGAGCTGGGCGAGCTTGAGGGCTTGCGGCAGCACGGTGACTTCGGCGAGAAGGAGAGCGTCGCATTGCTGCGCTTGCTGCACGTAGATGGTGAGCGACTCGGGCGACCAGATGCCTTGGGCGGCGGAGAGGTATCCTTCAGCGAGATTGACGACTCGGGGCAGATCGCCCTCCGCCGCAATGCGGACCCGGGGCAGCGCAGCAAACGTAGCGGCGGTGTTGTCGCCGGCAATGAGGGCGGACTCCAGCATGCGGGTGCTTTCAAGCAGTTCAAGCTCGGGGGTGAGCTCCTGGAGGATTGCGGTTTTTCGGCAGAGGCCAAGAAGGCTGCCAAGCCTTGTCTTGAGCTTGGCGAGGCGTTGCGAAAAGCCCGCCTGGCGCCGGTCGATGGGAAGCATCTCCCACTGGCGGCTTAGCGCGCCGGCGTGTTCGCGCAGGTGGGTATCGCTTACGCCGGGCTTCTCCGGGAGCGGGCTGGCGGGCTGCTCCTGGACCGGCGCCGTGGGCGGCAACACCTGGTCCGAGAGGATTGAATCATGGGGAAGCGGTGCCATGGAGCCTTTCTCGATCTGGCTGGTCGGCAGCGGAGTCTCGCCTGCCGGATGACTGCTGGTTAGGATGCGGTGAGGAGATTACCTGTAGCTTGCGGCCTGCATCTCAAACATGCCTGCGTAGACGCCATTGGCCGCCATCAACTGTTGATGCGTTCCTTCTTCGATGAGACGGCCGCCCGAGAGGACGACAATGCGGTCGGCCATGCGGACGGTCGAAAAGCGATGCGAGATGAGCAAAGCCATCTTCCCCTGTGTGAGTTCGGCGAATCGTTCGAAGACTTCAAGTTCGCTGCGGGCATCGAGGGCGGCTGTGGGCTCGTCGAGGATCAGGAGCTGGGCGTCCCGCAGGTAGGCACGTGCGAGCGCGATCTTCTGCCACTCTCCGCCGGAGAGCTCGACGCCACCTTCGAAGCGCCGGCCGAGGACCTGGTCGTAGCCATTGGCGAGCTTGCTGACTACCGTATCGGCCAGGCTTTTGTGCGCGGCGGACTCTATATCGCTCTGCTGGTGTGGCCGATCGATGCGGCCTATCGCGATGTTTTCGCGAGCGGTCATCTCAAAGCGCATAAAATCCTGGAAGATCACTCCGATGTGGCGGTGGAGGTCTTCGAGCGAGTATTCGCGGAGGTCTACTCCGTCGAGCAGGATCTGGCCTTCGGTGGGGTCGTAGAGGCGGGTGATCAGTTTTACGACGGTGGTTTTACCTTGGCCGTTCTCGCCGATCAGCGCGATGCGTTCGCCGGGCGAGAGTGTGAGATTGAAGTTGCTGAGGACCGTGCGACTGGTTCCCGGATAGGTGAAGGACACGTTGCGGAACTCGAAGCCGCGCTGGATTGTCGCTGGCGTGGTGAGACCGTTGGGGTTGGAGTTGACAGTCGGCTTCATGTCGAAGAAGGCGATAAGGTCGGTGAGGAAGAGCGCCTGGTCGGCGATGCCGGAGGCGGTGGAGAAGACCTGCTGGAGGGTTGAGCTGGCCTGCTGGATTGAGCCGGTGAGAAAGGAGAAACCCGCGAGGTCATACGCGCCGTGGAGAGTGCGCCAGATGACGTAAACGTAGGCACCATAGTAGCCGAGGGTGCCGATGACGCCGAGCAGACCGCCCACGATGAGCTTCGAGCGAGAGAGGGCGACGTCTTCAACGTAGATCTGGTTCGCGAGGGTCTGAAAGCGTTCGGTAAAGAATTTATTCAGGCCGAAGAGCTTTACCTCTTTGGCGCCTTCGCGGCTGCCGGCTACCTGACGGAGATAGTCCATCTGGCGCTTGGCTGGCGTCTGGCGAAAGTTTTTGGCGTACCCGAGGAAGGCGTAATGAGTCTCGCCGAGAAAGGAGGGGAGCACCCCGAACGCCATGAGAAGCAGGAGCCATGGCGATGCCAGCACAAGGGCGATGGAGAAGATAAGTGTGGTGATGACCTGTTGAATCAGCCGGCCCATGAGCTGGATCATGGCGAGACGATCGGTGGCCTGGACTCGGGCGCGCTCCAGTCGATCGTAGAAGACGGGGTCTTCGTAGGTGGTGAGGTCGAGCTGAGCGGCCTGCTCCATGACGCGGACGCTGACGTACTGCGTGTAGCGGTTAGCAAGCAGGGAGTCGGAGTAATCGACGGCACGGGTGAGCAGGCCTAAGAGGACGTTAAGGCCAACCTCTGCTGCGACAAGAATCCAAAAATTGGATGGCAGCGGCTGGTGCCGTATGACGATGGAGATGTCGTTGATGATGGCTGCGGCAACTTTGACGATGCCGAAGGGAACGGTCGCCACGATGAGGCGAAGACCGATGCCCCAGGAGACGACCGCTGGCCCGGAGTCCCAGAGAATGCGGAGGACGGGCGGCATGTTCCTGAGCGCGCGCAGACGGTCGCTCCACGGACCTCCAGCATTTGCCTGGTCGTTCAAATCGCTCCTACGCTTTTAGACAAAGATGAAGTCGGGTGAGCCGGGGGTAGCATGTTCCTTCTCTATGGATGCCCCCAGAGTAACAGGCGTTGGATTGCGGGCTCGGAGTACCGACGGTAGAAGCCGTTGTGGCTATAATGGAATTAGTAGCGGGAGTAGCTCAATGGTAGAGTAGCGGCTTCCCAAGCCGTTGGTTGCGGGTTCGATCCCCGTCTCCCGCTCCAGATATCGATCAGAATAGAAACGGCGCTCAGCCTGGTGACTGAGCGCCGTTCCTTATGCACGGAGCCGTCAGCGACTGGCGGTGACCGTCTTTTGGGCGATTTTCGAGTGGTCTTCGAGGGTCTGAGCCTGGGGCAGGAAGGTGACTGCTTTCGCAATCTGCGGGTCCCATTCGGCACGGACTTTTAGCCCTTCGAGCTGTCCGAACTGCGATGTGAAAAGCTCGCTCTTGATGCTTTCTTTCACCCAATCGTTGACGCCTGCGATATCTGCATCGGTGTATTCGATCTGGTTGGCCTTGAGGAAGTCCTTGAACTGCTGCAGGATCGCATCGTCAACCACAAAGTCTTTGGAGACGGTATGGCTGGCAAGATAGTGCTTGCTGAAGTTGAAGAAGGCGTAGTGGATTAGAAGGCCTTCCTGGAAATGATTCAACTTCTGATTAGCGATCTTCTCGTCCGGTGTAATGCCACCTCCACCATAGACGGTGCGTCCGGAGTCGGTCAGCTTCACTTCCAGGTTGCTTTTGTTGGGCTGGGCGGCATCGTCCCGGACATAGTAGTAGTCGTAAAGCGAGACATGATCGTAGTTGCGCTGGATGAGCCGGCCCGAGGGGGTGTAGTAGTGATAAGTGGTCAACGCCAGGCCGGTATTTTCGGAGATCTGGAAGACCGTCTGAACGAGGCCCTTGCCGAAGGTGGTTTCGCCGACGATCAGGGCGCGATCATGGTCCTGCAGCGCGCCGGAGACGATCTCAGCAGCCGAAGCGGTGTTTCGGTTTACCAGAACGACAATGGGAAACTTCGGGCCTTCTTCCCCGCGGGTGGCGCGATAGACCTGGTCGGGGAAGGCGCGGCCGCGTTGCGAGACGACGATCTGGCCCTTTTGCAGGAACTTGTCAGAGACGTCGACGGCTTCGTTCAGCAGGCCGCCGGGGTTGCCGCGCAGATCGATCACCAGGCCGTGTATGTCTCCGAACTGGTCGAGTGCGTCGCCTACTTCGCGGCTGGTCGTTTCGATGAAGCTGGAGATATGGACGTAACCAACACCGGGACGGAGGAGAAATGCGAGGTCGACCGACGGGCGGGGAATCTCGTCGCGGACGAGGTCGAATACGAGTGGCCGAGCTGAGCCCTCGCGCGACATTGTGACCGACACGTGGGTTCCGCGGGCGCCCTTCAGCAGGTTGGCGACCGCGGCGGAATCCATGCCTTCAGTGGATTTGCCGTCGATCGTGACGATCTCGTCGCCCGGGCGGATGCCGGCCTTGTAGGAGGGCGTGCCCTCGAAGGGATAGAGGACGACAATCTTGGTCTTGCCATCGGGCCTGGGCTGCGGCTGGATGGTCATGCCCACGCCGTAATACTTGCCGTGCTGGTCTTCCCGCATCTGCGCGAAGGCCTTTGGGTCGTAGAAGTTGGAATGCGGGTCGAGGACGTGGAGCATGCCCGGGATGGCGCCGTCGTAGATCGCTTTATCGGTCTTGTCGGTGTTCAGGGGCTCGGCGTAGTTCTGCTCGACTAGGGCGTAGACATTTGTGAAGGAGTGAAGCGAATCCCGGAGTGTCGATTCATCGGTGGCCGACTGGGCGGCAACCTTCTGGTTGACGAGCGTGCCGAGCACGGCGCAGGTGACCAGGAAGAGAGCGACTGAAAGAAGTGCGCGGCGTGTACGGGGAGCCATGAGCTTGGTTGACCTCTGAGGAACGACAAGGAGCGACAAGGAGCGACAAGGAACGACGGTTCGCACACAGGCGGCGGACGGCGGTCGCTATCCTGCTTTGGACGAAGTATAACATCGGAAGGTGAGCCAGCCTGCCGGTATGGGTACGGTGTGGGGAGCGGTTAGAATACCAATTACAGATAACAATCCACGCCGATTGGCAGTCTACGAGGATGTGCTTCGGATTGTGAAACGCAGGGCGCAGTTGCCGAAGTCAGTTGCTGAAGCAGGATACGAGAGACGATGACATTGAGAATTTCGCAGTTGGCGGTGATGTGCGGGCTATGTTTGGCGGCATTGCCTGGAGCGGCGTTGGCACAGGCGCCCCGGTATCAGAGCCCATTGACCTTGCCGGCTTCGCCGCAGCCGCAGTTGACGCTGCCTGCACCTGCCCCAATCACGCCGAACGGCACGGTTGTTGAAGATGTGATCGTCCATGTAAACGACCAGATCATCAGCCGGAGCGATGTGGAGCGAGCCGTGCAGCAGCTTGCGCAGGAAGACCAGCAGGCCAATGTGAGCACGGCCGAGGCAGCCGACAGGCAGAAGAATCTCTTGCGCGACATGATCGACCAGCAATTGCTGCTGTCACGCGCGAAGGAGCTTGGGCTGAACGTAGACGCGGAGGTGATTCGCCGGCTCGACGATATTCGCAAGCAGAATCACCTGGACACGATGGAAGACCTGGAAAAGGCGGCCCGCTCTCAAGGGGTTTCGTTCGAGGACTTCAAGGCGCAAATCCGCAACAGCATCCTGACCCAGCAGGTAGTGCGGGACGAGGTTGGCCGCAAGTTGCAGATGACCCAAGGCCAGGAGCAGGCTTACTACGAGGCGCACAAACAGGAGTTTGCGCAGCCGGAGCAGATCAAGCTGAGCGAGATCCTGATTCCCACCGCAGCGGATGCTACCGATGCCGCGGTTGCGCAAGCGCAGGCCAAGGCGGATGAGATCGCGGCGAAGTTGAAGGAAGGCGCGAAGTTCGACGAATTGGCAAAGACCTATTCGAGCGGCCAGACTGCGGCACAGGGCGGCGACCTGGGGATGTACAAGCGGGGAGCACTTGCGAAGGTGCTTGAGGATCAGACGTTCGATCTCAAGGCGGGTCAGTCGACAGCGCCGATTCGCACACGGCAGGGCTTCGTAATTTTGAAGGTGACCGACCATGTGGCTGCGGGCACTCCGCCGTTGAAGGATGTGGAGCAACAGGTACAGGAGGCGATGTATTCCGCTCAGATGCAGCCTGCCTTGCGCGCGTATCTTACCAAGCTGCGCGAGGAGGCTTACATCGATATCGCGCAGGGATACGTCGATTCGGGCGCAAGTCCGAAGGAGACCAAGCCGGTGTTTACTGCCTACGCGCCGCCGGTGGTAAAGAAGAAGAGAGTGCAGCAGAAACAGAGGTTTGAGCGGGCTGGACGGTATTCGACGGCAAACAGGGCGGCCGCGCCGGTCGCAACGCCGGTTGCTGCCGAGGCGCCGGCGACGGGTGCTGACACGACGACGCCGGGCAAGGTGACCACGAGCATGCGTGGCCGCGTGACAAGCGCCAAGCCGAAGAAGATCAAGCGGGAGAAGATCCGGTTCGGGCAGGCTCCGCGCAACACGTTGCCGGCAGGTCCGGAGGGGACCGGGGTCGGCGGCGATACAGGTATCGGAGCTTCATCGGCTGCCGTAACGCCGGGCGGCACCATGGCTGCTGGAACAGAGCCGGCACCGGGGACAGCGATTGCGCCGGTGGAAACCGAAACGCAGAGTTCGTCCGCCGGCGATGCCGATCCATTCGCTCCCAAGGTGACTGAGCAGAAGAAGACCCGCTTCAGCGACCGCGCGAAGACTGAAAAGATCGTCAAGGAGAAGACTCAGGCGAGAAAGGCCCGGGAGAAGGCGCTCGCAACTCCAGCACCCGAGAGCACCGATGAAAAATTCGCTCAGCAGACCCAGGCTGCACCACTCGGCCTGAATGGCGACACGGTAAAGAAGAAAAAGCAGAAGAAGGTGAAGGGTGCTCCTAAGGAGCGGCTGCAGAACAGGCCGCCAGCTCCCGCGGCGCCGCTGCCCGACGAAACTCCGTCGAAGGCTCCCGACCGGGGAACTCCGCTGGAAGGCACAGCGGGCCCGGCGAAGACTCCAGCGGCAGATGCCGACAGGACGACGCTGCCACCGGTGACGGCTCCGGCTCCCGGCGCGCCCGCGGACAACGGAACGCCACCGGGAACACCTGGGTCACCGGCGACACCGGTCACGCCGAAGGGTACGCCCAAGCAACCGCAATAGTTTCGGCTGCGAATGGATCAGGACGCCGAAGCCACGGCCCTCGCATTTCCGCGTAGGCAGGTTCGATCCGGTTCGTGCAGGCAGGATATTCTGCTAAAGATGAAAGATTTTTTTATTGAACATGCTGCGAAGTTCGACAACGCGGTCGTCACCTCGTATTTCGTTCTGTCGTCGATACAGGTGCGGGAGAAGAAGCAGGGCGGCCAGTTTCTGAGCCTGTTGTTGACCGACAGGACGGGAACCCTGGCGGGCACCATGTGGGAGGACTTCGCCGAACCGGTGGCGACCTGCTCAGAGGGCTGCTATGTGAAGGTGCATGGCAGGATCTCGAAGTACCAGGGTAAGTTTCAGATTACGTTGCAGAAGCTGCGGCCCGCTGCGGACTCCGAAGTCGAGCCTGCCGACTATCAGCCGGCAACCCGGTTCGATGTCGAAGAGATGTGGGCGGAGCTGCGGGGATATGTGAACGCCTTCAGCAACCTCGAACTGCGGCGGCTGGTGTTTGCGTTTCTCGACGATGAGGAGATCGGCTCCGCGTACAAGGCTGCTCCGGCGGCAAAGAGGCTGCACCATGCATGGCTGGGCGGCCTGCTGGAGCACGTACTGACGCTGGTGCGGGTCTGCCTGGCTACAGTGCCGTTCTATCCCGAGGTGGACGCCGACTTACTCGTGACCGGTGCGATCCTGCATGACATCGGCAAGATTCGGGAGTTGTATTGGAAGTCCAGCTTTGGGTACACGCTAGAGGGACAGTTGATCGGCCACATCAGCATCGCACAGGGGATGCTGCGTGAGAAGGTACAGGCACTTGCGCCATTTCCGGATAGATTGCGTGTGTTGGTGGAGCATATGATCCTGAGCCATCATGGCAAGTACGAGTTCGGCTCGCCGAAGCTGCCCATGACGCCGGAGGCGATTCTGCTGAGCGCGCTGGACGACCTGGAAGCGAAGATGCAGGCGGTGCGGAACGAGTTTGCCGCGGCTCTCGCGAGTGGCAGGAGCGGCGACGAGGTGACCGACTGGGTGCGCAGCATGGACCGTCCGCTGCTGAACACGCAGGCCTACCTGAAACAAGAGTAGCTTCCGGGCATCGATCAGGTGCGGATTCGCTGCGGCTCCGGGTCGTTGTTATGGGGTGCACCTTCAGGGTCAGGAATCGCCGCATCGGACGATTCGATTGTTACAATTTAGGCTTGGGGTTTGCGCCCGTTAGGGGTTTCTAAGAAAATGTTACGGTTTTCGACAGCGGGAGAGAGCCACGGCGAAAGCCTCGTCGCGCTGGTGAGTGGTCTTCCTGCGGGGGTAACCGTCGAACAGGAGTTTATCGACCGCGAGCTGTGGCGCAGGCAAAAGGGCTATGGCCGCGGCGGACGGATGCGCATCGAACGCGATACGGCACACATTTTGAGTGGGGTACGGCATGGGAAGACCATCGGGTCGCCGGTGGCCATAGTGCTGGCAAATAACGACTGGAAGAACTGGACGGACATACTGCCGGTTGAGGCAGGCGATGCGGCCAAGCACAAGGCGGTGGCTTCACCACGGCCCGGACACGCGGACCTGGCGGGAACTCTGAAGTACGACTTCTCGGACGCTCGCTATGTGCTCGAACGCGCGAGTGCACGCGAGAGTGCCGCGCGTGTTGCCGCTGGTGCGATGGCCAAGCTGCTGCTGCGGTCACTCGGAGTTGAGGTTGCCAGCCATGTGATTCGAGTAGGCATGGCGGAGCTTTCGCGGCCGGTGAGTTGGGATGAGATCCGGGCGTTGCAGCAGAAAGACGAGGTGCTGCTGAATTGCGTCGACGCGGAGAGTGAAGCGGCGATGAAGGCGGAGGTAGACGCCGTTCTGCGCACGGGCGATACCATCGGCGGAGTGTTTGAGGTGGTGGTGCATGGCCTGCCGCCGGGCGTGGGAACGCATGCCAATTGGGACGAGCGGATGGATGGGCTGCTCGCGCAGGCAGTGATGAGTCTCCAGGCCGTGAAGGCAGTGGAGATCGGGCGGGGCGTGACGGCGGCGGAATCGCTCGGTTCCGCGGTGCATGACGCGATCGGATATGAAGGCGAGGGCTTTACGAAGTTTTCGCGAGAGCAGAACAATGCGGGTGGAATCGAAGGTGGCATCTCGAATGGCGAGGAAGTGGTGGTTCGGGGTTATTTGAAGCCGATCTCGACATTGCGGCGACCCCTGGGCTCAGTTAGCTTCGCGACGCGTGAGCCGGTGAAGGCCGCCTACGAACGAAGCGATGTATGTGTGGTTCCGGCCGCCGGCGTGGCAGCGGAGGCGATGGTCGCTTTGACTGTAGCGAGATTGGCGATAGAGAAGTTCGGCGGCGATTCGTTGCGTGAGATGCAGCGAAATTTCAACAGCTATTGCGAGCAGATTCGAGCGTATTGAGTGACGGAACAGGCGACTAAGAAGTCGGGCAGGATTCATGAGGTGGTGAAGTGGCCGGATCCGGTCCTGGCAAAGCCGGGTGCGGTGGTCACGGCGTTCGACGCCAGGCTGAAACAACTCGTGGAAGAGATGTTCGAGTCGATGTATGCCGCGCAGGGGATTGGCCTGGCTGCGCCGCAGATCAACATCTCGCAGCGGATCACAGTGATCGATGTGAGCTTCAAGAAAAACCCGGAGGAGAAAATTGTGCTGATCAATCCGGAGATCATCGAACGCACCGGCAAGCAGGTGGAGGAGGAGGGCTGCCTGAGTCTGCCGGAGATTCGCGAGAAGGTCTCTCGGGCGGAGTGGGTGAAAGTTCGAGCGCAGGACGCGGCGGGCAAGTGGTTTGAGGTGGAGGGCGATGAATTGCTGGCGCGTGCGATGCAGCACGAGATCGATCACCTCGACGGGGTGTTGTTCATCGATCGGCTGAGCCGCTTGAAGCGCGACCTGGTTGTCCGGAAGATCAAGAAGCTGATCAAGAACGGCGAGTGGTAGGTCCTTCGCACGGTTTTGGAGCGCTTCGCCTGAGAGCGGCGCATGCGCGGATGTTCAGGCAGGCAGGTGAGTGGCATGAAGCTGGTATTTTGTGGAACTCCGGAGTTTGCAGTTCCGACGCTGGAGGCGGTGATCGCGGCGGGGCACGAGCTTGCATTGGTAGTGACGCAGCCGGATCGTGCGGCTGGCCGGGGCCTGGAGATGCATAGCTCACCGGTGAAGAGGACGGCTGTGGAGCGGGGCATTCCAGTGGTGCAGCCGGAGAAGATCAGGCAAAATCTGGAGCTTCGCGGGCAGTTGGAGACGATTGCGCCGGATGCGATCCTGGTGGTGGCCTATGGACGCATTATCCCGCAGTGGATGCTGGAGTTGCCGCGGTTTGGGAATATTAATCTGCATGGGTCGCTGCTGCCGAAGTACCGTGGAGCCGCGCCAATTCAATGGGCGGTGGCCAACGGCGAGGTGGTTACGGGAGTGACGACGATGCGGTTGGATGCCGGGCTCGACACCGGCGATATGCTGCTGGCACAGGCGGTTCCTATCGGGCGGGAGCAGACCGCGGCGGATGTGTATGAAATGCTTGCCCCCGTGGGAGCGGAGTTGATGGTCGAGACGTTGCGTCAGCTTGAGGCAGGAACCCTGTTTGCTCAGGCGCAGAACCATTCCTTGGCCACTTTGGCCCCGATTTTGAAGCGCGAGGATGGGCGGGTGGACTTTTCGCTGTCCGCGAAGCAAATTTATGACCGGTGGCGGGGATTTCAGCCGTGGCCTGGCGCGCATTCTGTTTTTCGCGGCAAGAAGCTCATTCTAAACAAGATGTGCGCGAAGGAGAATCGAGACGGCCGGCAGAATGAGGCTGGTGTTTTGATGGTGGAAGATGGTTCCCTGATGGTGAATTGTGGTGGCGGAACGGTGCTGGATTTGGACGAGGTGCAGGTCGAAGGCAAGCGGCGGATGTTGGCGGCTGAGTTCCTGCGTGGGTATCAGGTGAAGAGCGGAGAGCGGCTGGGGTTATGAAGGACGACTCAGGAAGCGGACGGAAGCGGCCCGGCAAGAGCAGGCAG
This sequence comes from Edaphobacter sp., assembly GCA_965277265.1. GTDB lineage: Bacteria > Acidobacteriota > Terriglobia > Terriglobales > Acidobacteriaceae > Edaphobacter. Next base: position 981,745 of record CBDICF010000003.1, on the reverse strand, counting down.
GATGCGGGGAAGCGCTTTGCCGGGAAGACTGGCGGCGGGACGGCCCCGAGGAGGCCGGCTTCCGCGGGACCTACGGCTTCTGTCGAAGTGGCGTTGACCCGGATTGCGCCGGCGCGGCTGGCTGCGTTCGAGATCTTGAAGCTGGTGGGCGAAGGCAAAGGGCATAGCGATGAGCTGCTGCATTCGGCTCGGATGGAGGCGTTGTCGCCGGAGGATCGCCACCTTACGACGGCGCTGGTGATGGGTGTGCTGCGCTGGCAGATTGCGCTGGATGCCCGGCTGCGCGGTCTGTTGCAGCGTCCGGAGCAGAGGCTGGCCGAGCCGGTGGCGATTGCGCTCCGTCTGGGCGCTTTTCAACTGCTGCATCTGGACAGGGTTCCGGCCCATGCGGCGCTGGGCGAAAGCGTGGAACTTTGCCGTGCCGCGGGCGAGCCTCACGCGACCGGAATGGTGAATGCGGTGCTGCGCAAGCTGGCGGCGGCGCAAAGGCCGGGTATGCGGGTCTATGAGTCGGTTGCAGCCTTCGCGGAACGGCTCGCACATCCGCGGTGGATGGTGGAGAGGTGGGTGGCGGCGTATGGACGCGAGGCGGCGCTGGCCATATGCGAGGCGGACCAGAAGGAGCCCGGGGAGGGTGGGATGTTCGTCGATAACGGGGGCGACCTGCCGCAGATGGATGACGGCTCGCGGCTGGTGGCGGAGCTTGCGGCGGCGGTAATGCCGGGAGCGAAGCGGGTCTGGGACTGCTGCGCTGCTCCTGGAGGCAAGACGTTGATCCTGGCGCGGCGGCTGGGCGATGCGGAGATTATGGCGACCGATGTAAGCGCGAAGCGGCTGGCGCAGACAGAGGCGAGACTGCGGCGGTACGCCTATGCGGAGCGGGTGGTGTGCGGGGTGGCCGATGCTCTCGACGGCCAAGCTGTGCAGGGGAGCTTCGATCTGATTCTGTGCGATGTGCCGTGCTCCGGGACGGGAACGCTGGCGGGAAATCCGGAGATTCGGCATCGCCTGAAGGCGGAGGACATGGTGCGGCAGGCGGAGCGGCAGAGAGCGATTCTTTCGGCGGCGTTGAAGCGGCTGGCGCCGGGTGGGCGGCTGGTGTATTCGACCTGCTCACTGGAGCCGGAGGAGTGCCAGTCTGTGGTCGATGCGGTGGTTACGGACAACGGAGCAAGGCTGTTTCCGGTAGAAGACGCGATGCGAGAGCTCGCGCAGCGGGGACTGCTGCGAGACGGTATGGAGTTGAGTTCGATGGTGCGGGATGGCGTGCTGCGGACCCTTCCTGGGGTGCATGGGTGTGACGGGTTCTACGCGGTGGTTCTGGGCCGGGACTAAAGCAAACTAATTACCTGTTACTGGGAAGCGAAGATCCTAGGCGGAATCGTTTTCCCTAATACAAAACGATCATCAGAGCGAAGCTACACGGTATCCCCACAGGTAATTTGCTCTCAGAGCGGAGTTCCACTGCGGCGGCGTCTGGACAAGCTCACGAGCAGACTCTTAGAACTGGGGCGAATTGAGCTGATCGGGGCTGATTGCGATTGCAGGTGGAGAGACTTCGGGCTGCTGGAGGGACTTGAGGCGGGACTGGGCTCGTTCAAGGAGCGCCCAGTCCTGGCGAAACTCGGGGAGCGATTCGCGCATGCGGCCTTTTGCGGTGAGGGCGTAGCGGACACGGACGAGCATGAGCTGGAAGGCAAGGGCGGGGTCGGAGGCAGGGAAGAGGAGATTTTCGCTGCTGAGGCCTACGCGCCGGGTGGGGTCGGCGGGATCAGGGGTGAGCCACGGGAGGCCATCGGGGTCTATGGAGGCGGCGGCCGTGGCATATTGCGGAGGTCTGGAGCCGATGGAGAGACTGCGGGCCTCGGAAGAGTTTTGGATGATACTGAATCGCTTGCGGTACGCGGCCCATGCTTCGGGTGTGCCTGTGACGCTGAATTGCCGGGTGTTTGAGATGGTGTTGGGCAGTGCTGCGGCGGGAGCTCCAGCGGTCGAGGCGGAGACTCCGGTGTGCTGCATCGAGGTGTTGTAGAGGCTGAAGCGGCCCGTGAAGATATACGAGGCGAAGATGGATGTGGGGAGTTCCCAGTCGCCGAAGACGATGGCTGGGATGAGGTATTTCTTGGTATGGATGACGGTTTCGGTGCCGCTGCGGGCCAGACCGCTGCGGCGGACATCGCCGGGCTGCTGGGCGAAGTGGATGCTGTAGAAGCCGAGTTCGGGGTGACGGAGAGCCCAGGTCGTGAAGGAGCGGGCGGCGGCTTTGGGTGTCATCATGCCGACGTCGTTGAGCAGGTCTCGGTGGACCGAGTGGGGGAAGATGGCGTTGACGAGCGAGGCGGCGAAGTCGGCGCAATTACTGGTGACGGGGTTGTAACGGTTGACATTGAGTCCGCGGTTGAGCCAGTCGACGGCAATCTGGTCCTGGGCGGGGGTGGTGCGGACGGCGTAAAGGAAAAGGTCGCGGTCGACGGTGGCGGCGACCAGGTCTCGCCAGTAGCTGTGGGGGAGCTGGGGACAGTCGGTACCGGGGCAGACGGGCTGGAGAAGGTGTTCGCGGGCGTGCAGCTCGAGCGCCTCCTTGATGGAGGGAGAGCCATACAGGAGGCGGCCGCCAGGGCTGAGGGAGCCGCTGAGATAAAGGCTGAGAGGAACGATGTTCCAGTTGTAGGGCTGAGCTTCGTTGAAGTTGGGGTACATGGTGACGATGGAGCCTTGTTCGCCGGGTTGGCAGAGGCGGGCGTGGACGGGCGAGGCTGAGCATACGCCGGAGAGATAGACCAGCGAGTGGCCGGCGGAGGTGTAGCGGGAGGAGCCGAGATCGGTGGGGTCTGCCACGACTATGCCCAGGTCGGCGCGGGCCGCGGGGATCAAGGAGATGAGGGCAATCAGAAAGATGACGAGGATGAGTAGGCGCTTCAGCGATAGGTTCCTGATGAGGGCTTGTCGAATTACCTGGATGGATGCGAGGGCGCTTGCTACGGTTTCCTGTAATCAGCCATAGTGCCTCAGGCCGACCGTGATGATCTGGAGCAGGGCGCTATCGTGGCCTGAGGGTCAGGATGTGGGTGGTGGCGGCGTCTACGGCGGAGTTGCTGAAGGGCATGGGCAGGGTGGTGCCGCGATACCAGGTGGGCCACTGATCCATGAACCAGGGGCTGGCGGGGTTGCCGGACTGGCCGAGGACGAGGTTGAGCGTGCTGTGGTCGAGATTGGAGAGGTCGGCGGTGAAGCGTTCGGAGGGGCCAAAGGCGCGGCCTACCTGCTTGACCGTGGTGTGGTCGCCGCTCTGGGGCTGCGGCCCGGTTCCTGTCGGCCGGCCGATAAAGAGCTGGAGGAGCGCGGACTGGCTGAAGATGGGATGCTCGATATCGACCGGGTTGGCCTTGCCGTAGCGCCACTTCGACAGGTCGGACGGAGCGTGCGCGTCGTGCAGGCCTTTGGCAACGGCGGCGGTGAGGAGGTCGTCCCAGGTGGGGTACCGGGCGGATAGCCAGCGGGCGGGCGTGTGCATGATGAGCCATTCCTGGGCATAGGCTTTCTCGCCCCAGCTATAGAGCTCGGCTGCGTCGTTTCGATTCAGTCCGGAGCGGAGGCTGGTTGGTGTACCGGGCGGGCGGCTGAGCTGAGGGTCGATCAGGAGAGGCCAGAGCGCGGTGCGGGCGGCGTCGACGATGGCGGGTGCGGCCGCGTCCGCGTCTACATTGCCGTTCCAGTCGCGGAGCAGGTCGGCGGCCTGATGAAGGCGTTTGGCATTTGCCGTCTTGGGGGCCAGGGCGGATTGGGCTAGGGCTGATGAGTCTGCGTGGTCGATGGCGTAGGCGAGGCGCTGGGCGATGACGTGGTCTACGTCGGAGTAGACGTCGGTCTGGAGTGCGAGCATGTCGGCTGGGGTGAGATGGACGCGTGAGCCGAGCACTTTCCAGATGCGCTCGTTGCGGTAGGGGGCGGCCCAGTCGAGCGTGATGGGGTAGGGGTAGTTCTCGGGTGTGACGCGGGCGTTGGCCGTCGCGAGAATGCCGTCCGCGGGGTCGTAGGATTGGGGGAGCTGGTCGAAGGGGATGTAGCCTGCCCACAGCTGGGCGGGGTCGAGCGCATCCGATGGAACGGGATTGATGGGCGAGGGTCGGGTGAGGCTGCCGCGAACCGGAATTCTGCCCACCGCATGGTAGCCGATGTGGCCCTGGTCGTCGGCGAAGACCATGTTCTGTGCTGGTCCTCCCCAGCCGGCGACGGCGGCATGGAGGCCGGGCCAGTCGTTGGCGGCATCGATGTCGAAGAACGGATCGCTGACGTTGGCCGGGTCGTAGATGGTCCAGGTGAGGGAAAGTGCGCGCTTTTCGCTGGGAAAGATGCCTGAGACGATGGGTGCAATGAGCGACCCGCGGCGGGTGGCGGGGACGTCCAGGGTGATGTCCTTGCCGCCCTGGACGTGGATGATCTCCTGCTGGTGAAGGAGCGGCTGCCAGGCGCCGGTGGAGGTCTGGTACTCGGCGCTGGAGCCGGTGCCGCGGGTGTGCTCGATGGTGAGGTCCTGGACGGTGGCGCCCAGGTTGGTGAAGCCCCAGGCGAGGTGCTCGTTGTGTCCGACGATGATGAAGGGCGTGCCGGGAAGGGAGACGCCGGAGACGTGGAACGGACCTGTGGGGGTCGGGGCTTCGAGGTCGGCCTGGTACCAGATGCCGGGAACGCCGTGGTTGAGGTGCATATCATTGGACAGCAGCGGCTTGCCGGAAGCGGTGCGGGCGCCGGAGACGACCCAGTTGTTGGAGCCGGCCTTGCAATCGTCGCAGGGGAAGAGGGCTGGTGCGAGGAGCCGGCGGCCGTGGATGAGGTCGTCCAGGTGTTCGGGGGAGCGCAGGGCCAGGTTGTAGGCGGTCTTCAATTCGGATTCGGATTTGGGATTCCTATGGGGTTCGCTGTGCGGCTGCTTCTTCGACCGGCTGTGCGATTCCGCCTCCGGTTCCATCTGCGACCCGGTTTGGGACTCGTCGAGCGGGATGTCGGGGATGTCGGTCTGGGGAGCGGTGAGGTCGAGCGGGTGCTGAGCGGGAGGGTGGTCGCGCCAGGAGCCTACGGGGTAGAGGTCGCCAACGAGGGTGAGGGGAAGCCGGGCGGAGAGGGCCTCGCGGTCGAGCTCGCCGATGAAGTTGCTGGTGAGGTCCTGGAACATGGCGAGTTCGACGAGGAGGGTGTCACGCGGGGTCCAGGGCGCGGGGCGAAAGCGGAGGATACGGAACTCCAGGGGGAGGTGAGCACCCTGGTCCGCGATGGAGGCGTTAACCCCACGGGCGTAGAGCTGAAGCCAATGAAGCTGGCCGGGAGGAAGGACCTTGACGGCTCGGTCTGCGGAGGCGCGGATCTGCAGGATGCGCTGGGCGCGGTCGTGCGGGATAAGGCTGGGGCCGAGAATCTCGGCTAGTGTGCCGGCGGCGTGACGGCGCAGGGCCTCCATCTGCCACAGGCGGTCCTGCGCGGTGATGTAGCCCTGGGCGATGACAAGGTCGTCGAGCGAGGCGGCGCGGAGGTGGGGAACGCCGTGGGCATCGCGCTGGACGGTGACGGGGGCGGCCAGACCGTCGATGGCCAGGGTGCCGTCGAGCTGGGGGAGCGAGGCGCTCATGGCCTGGCGGGTCCAGTGGCGGCCGTAGAAGAATCCTGCGATGGCGACGAGGAGCACCAGCGCGGTGAGGACGACGACGGTGCGCGCGAAGATGCGGCGGCGCTTTGCCTGCAAACCCGTGCCGGAATGCTGGGCCGTGTCGTTCGCGGCCATCTCCGGCCCGTCCTGCAGCGAGGTGCGGGTGAGCAGAACGGGTTCGGACGGCAGAGGTTCGGAGGAATCCATAGACAATCCAGAGTCTAAATGGATGCCTGCTGTGGCGGTGCGGACGAAAGTAGCAGGGTGCGCCTGCTGCGGTGAAGGTGTTCGCGGGAAGGCGGGAACAGTGAGATGGTTTGCCGGCGGGCACGAAGCAGGTTAATCTGCGGTGGGGCTGGCTGGAGTAAAACGAGAGGTCTGCCGGATGGGGTCTGGGGAAAGTCTTCACGCAGTCGAAACGGTGATGCTGTTGCTGCTTGTGCTGGTGGCCGGCTTTGCGGTGATGGCGCAGCGGCTGAAGGTGGCGTATCCGATTGTGCTTGTGCTGGCCGGACTGGCGATCAGCTTCCTGCCGCATATGCCGCGCATACCGCTGAACCCGGATATCGTGTTTGTCGTCTTTCTGCCGCCTCTGCTGTATGCGTCGGCGTGGACGATGTCGTGGCGGGAGTTCCGGCGCAATGGACTGGTGATCGGGCTACTGGCCGTGGGGCTGGTGGGGTTCACGGTTTGGGGTGTGGCGGAGTTTTCGGACCGCTTCATCACGGCGCTGGACTGGAAGGCGGGGTTTCTGCTGGGTGCGGTGGTGGCGACGACCGATGCGATTGCGGCGACTTCGATTGCGAAGACCCTGGGTCTGCCGCGGAGGATCGTCGACATCCTGGAGGGCGAAAGTCTGCTGAACGACGCGACCGGGCTGCTGGCACTGGAGATTGGGCTGGCCATCATCGTGCAGGGTGAGTCGCCGACGCTCGCTGGCGGGTTGATGCGGCTGGGGTATCTCGTGGTGGGCGGAATCGGCATCGGGCTGCTGATTGGCGTAACCGTCGGCTGGATGGAGAGGTTCATCGACGATGGGCCGGTGGAGCTGGTGGTGAGCCTGGTGGTTCCGTATGCGGCGTACCTGGCGGGAGAGCGGGCGAAGGCGTCAGGCGTGCTGGCGGTGGTGGCGTGCGGGGTCTATCTAAGCCGGAAAAGCGCCACCTATCTCTCGGCTGCGGCGCGGTTGCAGGTGCTGGGCGCGTGGGAGGCCCTGACGTTCATGCTGAATGGGCTGGTCTTCGTGCTGATCGGACTGCAGTTGCCGTATGTGCTGGCTGGCATCCACGGGAGGTATAGCCTCGGCACGCTGGCGCTCTACGGAACGGTGTTCAGCGCGGTGCTGATTCTGCTGCGGATGGTGTGGGTGTTTCCGGTGATGAACTTCGCATCGTTTGTGGAGCGGCGCTGGCTGGGGCATACGGAGAAGCCGCTGGGTACGAAGGAAATCTTCGTAGTGGGGTGGACGGGGATGAGGGGTGTGATCGCGCTGGCGGCGGCGATCTCGATCCCGGAGGTGCTCGGCAATGGGCAGCCGTTCGGGACACGCAACCTCATTGTGTTTCTCGCGTTCTGCGTCATCCTGGTGACGCTGGTGCTGCAGGGGCTTACGCTGCCGGCTATGATTCGCGGGCTCGGACTGGCGAAGCCGACAGGCATGGAGCGGGAGGAGCGGGACGCGCGGAGGATTGTGCTTTCGGCGGCGATCCATCACCTGGAAGAAGGACGGAGGACCGACGGCCCAGGCGTGGAACATATCTACGACGATCTGCTGCACCGATACCGGCACCGGTTGGCCGCGGTGGATGCGAATGCCGCAGGTGGCGCCGATGGCCTGGATGGAGAGACGTATTTGCGTCTGCGCTCGATCGCCCAGGGAACGCTGCGGGCCGAGCGGCAAACGCTGCTTACGCTGCGGGAACGGGAGCGGATCGGAGATGATGTGCTGCGGTCGATGGAGCGCGAGCTGGATCTGTCGGAAAGCCGGTATCAGGCTATGCCTACGGATTGACTCGCGCCTCTTCTACCATGGACGAATCGGTTATGCCACCGCGGGGTTGCAGCCGGATCTGGAGATTCCGAGTGTAACCGCCATCGGTGCGGGGCAGGGTGAATACAATGATCAGGCTGATAAGGAAGAGGATGGCGACGATGAAGACGCTTCCTTCAGGGCCGGTGGCTCCGCCGCTGAGGATGGGACGGCCCAGCGGGTGTGTGGCGATAAGGTGGTGCTGCACCATGGTGCCGCTGTCGGCGACTCCATAAAGAAACGACTGCGCCCAATCCCATGTGGCATGGAAGCCGATGGCCCACCACAATGAACCAGTTCGCCAGAGGCTGAAACAGAAGACCATTGCGGCCAGTCCTGCGGAGAGTAGGCCAATAGGGGATTCGCCTGGATTCCCGCCGTGACCGAGACCGAAGAGAAGGGAGAGGATGCTTGCCGCAGTCCAGAAGCCGAGAGCTGCGCTGTGGCGGGTCTTGAATGCACTCCGATAGATTCCGGTAAGGCCGCGGGTCAGGGTGAACTGGAGGTAGCCTCGGGTGAGGTACTCCTCAAGCAGGCCGACGCAGAGAAAGCCGATGAGCCAGGCTGCGCTCCAACGGAAGATTTCGCCCCCGAAGAGCAGCCGCTTGTCGATAATCAGCAGCCCGGCCTCCGAGAGTATGAGGACGAGCAGTGAGAGGCAGATGACGCCCCAGGCCAGACCGGCGAAGAACTGAGGGAGCTTGCTGCTCCCGCCGAGGCCATAAACGGAGGCGGGTCGTCGCTCGATCTTCGACATCACCCAGGTGACGAGCAGGACCGCGAAGAACGGAACGGAGTCGTTGATGATTGAGGACTTCAGGCTCATGATGTTCGCAGCGGAAGCGGGCGTCTTGTGAGCAGGCGGATGCAGCTTGTGTGTGATGACGACAGCGGAAGCCATTAGCGCGGCGAACAGGGCGAGGAACAGGAGCAGGCTCCAACCGGCGCGCAGTCCGTCAGGGCCGATAAACATCGTGCGGAGGATCGATGGGCCGGGAATCGAACCGGGCGCGGCAGGCGGGGTGCTAGCGGAAGCAAAAGGTTCGGTCGAGACGTTCAAGGAGGATCCTCGTGTGACAGACGGGTGTACGCGGAAGAAGGTTTCGCGGTTCCCGGCTGTCGAGAATGGAATATCGGATGCGCTGGCAGGCACGGCATCGATCCTCCTGCGCTATGCTGGAGTCTTCGCGGCTGAAACAGGCGCGGTGCATCGGGGGACTCGACGTGGAATGCAGAATTTTTTATCACGATAAATGCTTCGATGGGGCGTGTTCGGCTTCGCTGTTCACGCGGTTTCATCGGGAGTGCGTGAAGACGGCGGACACGTTCTCCTATCGCGGCCTGGTGCATCGGGCGGGTGCGCTGTTCGATGAGAAGGAGTTCAGCGACGGCGAGAACGCGATCGTGGACTTCAAGTATTCTCCTTCGCCGAAGGTGACATGGTGGTTCGATCATCACCAGAGCGCGTTTCTAACACCGGAAGACCAGAAAGACTTTGAGGCGGGGCAGGCCGATGGATCGCAGCGGATGCGGAAGTTCTTCGACCCGAACTACATCTCGTGCACAAGCTGGATTGCGCATGTCGGGCGGAAGGACTTCGGCTTCGACACCGCTCCCATGACGGAGTTGATCAAGTGGGCCGACATCGTCGACGGGGCGCGGTATGAGAGCGCCAAGGCCGCGGTAGAGATGGGCGCGCCCGCGATGAAGCTGACTATGGCGATCGAGAGCTCATCGGACAACGATTTGATACCTAAGCTGATTCCGCTGCTTACGGAGATGAGTCTGCAGGATGTGTTGGATCAGGGGTTCGTGCAGGATCTGCTGGGTCCGTTGATGGAGCGGCACTGGGCCGCGCTGGAGCTGATCCGTTCGCGGGCGTCTGTCGAACGCGGGGTGATTACGTTCGACATTACGGACCAGCCGACGGAGGGATACAACAAGTTCATTCCGTACTATCTGCATCCCGAGGCGACGTATAACGTGGGCCTAAGCAAGTCGAGCTTCCGCACGAAGGTGTCGGTCGGGACAAATCCATGGACCAAGTGCGCGCCGTCGGAGCTGGTCAACCTCGCGGCCATCTGCGAGCGGTATGGCGGCGGAGGGCACGCCCGCGTGGGAGCAATCAGCTTCCCGCCGGACCGCGAGGATGAGGCGAGAAAGGCGGCAGCCGAGATTGTGGCGGAGCTGCGAGGGGCTGAATAAGAACGCCGACCGCGGATTAAACGGATCAAAACGGATGAGACGAACGAATAAAGCAGATGAACGTCGAAGACCAGAGACGTGGCCTAGGGTTATGTCACGCATGCCGGATTGAGCAGGATGCTCTTGTCTCATCCGTTTTGATCCGTGGTATCCGCGGTCGACGTCTTTATGGCTTGAGTCTGGTGAAGATGTTGAGTTTCGTGAGGTCGTTGAAGATGACGAAGGCGAAGAAGGCGAGCAGGCAGACGAACGCGACCTGGTAGACGCGTTCCTTAAGCTGCTGGTTGACGTCGCGGCGCATGATGGTTTCAATCACCAGGAAGAGCAACATGCCCCCGTCGAGAATTGGGATTGGCAGCAGGTTGAAGATGCCGAGGTTCAGCGAGATGTAGGCCATCAGCCCGATCAAGGGCATCCAGCCGGGCATCTCGGCGGCCTGATGAATCTGCTGGCCGATGCCGATGGGGCTTTGCAGGCTCTTCACCGAGACCTGCCGGGTGAAGAGGCGTTTGAGCACTTCGACGATCAGCAGCGAGCCCTTTTTGTTGAACTGCCAGGAGGCCACCATGGCCTTGCCGAGAGGCAGGCGCTCGATCTTGACGGGCGGCTGGACGGCTACGAAGCCGAGCCGATAATCCTTGGTGCCGCCTGGGGTATCGGCCAACTGCGGGGTGATTTTGACCGGAAGAGTCTCTGTGGCTCCGCCGGGCGCGGTGCGGAGGACGGTGAGCGTCGACGGCTTGCCGGCCTGATCCTGCAGGTAGGCAAGCAGGGATGCGACGGAGTGGAGTTGGAGACCGTCAATGGCCTCGATCTTGTCCTTCGGCTCCAGACCCGCGCGGGCAGCGGGCATGTTCGATTCGAGCGCCTGGACCTGGACAGGCGTGTTCTGCATCTTCGGAATCAGGCCGAGGACGTCGAGGGAGAAGTTATCGGGGCCGTTCTTCGATTCGACGAAGATTTTGGTGTCGGTGCGCTTGCCATCGTGGACGAACGCGAAGGGAATTGTCTGGTTGAGGTTCAGCAGGGAACGAATGGCGACCTGGTCCCATGTGGGGTTTTCGACGGTGTCGTAGTGGACGATGGTGTCGCCGCTCTGGATGCCGGTGCGGCTCGCGGGCGTGCTGAGGGGGATGTAGTCTGTGTGAGCGGGACCGTCGATATACTCCTGCACCTCGTTGTGCAGCATCGAGACGCCGGTCATCAGGCCGAGCGCGAGGATGAAGTTGGCGAACGGGCCGGCGAGGGCGACGAGCATGCGCTGCCAGCGGGGATGGGCGTTGAACTCGCCGGGATCGCCCGTGGGAGCTTCGCCGGGCGTTTCGCCGGCCATCTTGACGTATCCGCCAAGAGGAACGATGGCGATCTGGTATTCCGTTTCTCCGCGCCTGAAGCCGATGAGGCGTTTGCCGAAGCCGATGGAGAAGACCTCGACGCGGATGCCGCACAGCTTGGCAACGGCGAAGTGGCCGAATTCGTGGACCAGGACCATGATGCCAAGGACGATGGCAAGCTGGATGATTGTCGACATTAGGGAGTTTGAGACCTCGTTACCAATTCTGAGTGTGGCTACCGCCGGACGCCGTTGAGTTGGCTGGCAATCACTTCGCGCGCACGGTCACGCGCGGCAAGATCTGCTTGGAGCACGTCGTGAGTGGACGCCGGGGAGTTGCCGGAGGTGAGCCCAAGCACTGCTTCAATTGTACGCGGGATGCCTGGAAAGGAGATACGACCTTCGAGGAATGCGGCGACGGCGATCTCGTCTGCTGCGTTGAGAGCGATACAGGCCTGCCCGCCGGATTCGGCCGCTTCGTAGGCCAGGCGAAGGCAGGGGAAGCGAGCGAGATCGGGCTGGGAGAAGTCGAGTTGGCTCAGAGTGGTCAGATCGAAGGTGAGGTTTTCCTTTTCTGCGACTGCCACACGCTCGGGGTAGGCAAGCGCATAGAGGATGGGAAGGCGCATATCGGTGACGGAGATCTGGGCGAGAATGCTGCCGTCGACGAACTCGACCAGGGAGTGAACGGTGGATTGGGGATGGATCGTGGTGCGGACACGGCCTGGAGGCAGATGGAAGAGGCGGCAGGCTTCGATGACCTCGAACCCCTTGTTCATCATGGTGGCGGAGTCGATGGTGATGCGCTGGCCCATGACCCAGGTGGGGTGCTTCAGCGCCTGCGCAGGCGTGATGCGGCCGAAGTCGGCAAGCGGCGTATCGCGGAATGGACCACCCGAGGCGGTAAGCCAGATCTGCTTCACCTCCGCCGGTGTGCCTCCGCGCATGCACTGATGAATGGCGTTGTGCTCGGAGTCGATGGGGAGCAGCGCCACGTTGTGCTGCCTTGCCGCGGCAATGATGAGCTCACCGGCGGCGACCAGGCACTCCTTATTGGCGAGGCCGATAGTCTTTCCCGCGCACACGGCAGCGTAGGTGGCTTCCAGTCCGGCTACTCCTACGATGGCAGAGACGACGAAGTCTACCTCGGGGAGGGTGGCGGCTCGAACGCTTCCGGCGGACCCGTGGAGGACCTCAATGCCGGTGATCCCGGCCTGCTTGAGCCGGTTGCTGAGGATGCCGGCCAGCTCTTCGGTAGCGAGTGAGATGACCTTCGGACGCCAGCGGAGGCACTGGGCATAGGCCACATCGATGTTGCTTCCCGCGGCAAGGGAGACGACCTGGTAGCGGTCAGGGAATGATTCGCAGATAGACAGCGTACTGTGGCCGATTGAGCCGGTGGAACCTAGTATGGCTAGTTTTTTCACTGGTGCTATTTTCGCAGAAGTGCGTCTACTGCCGGGGAAGCCGGGCTTCGAGAGAGGCGAGGCGCTCGCGGATGTCGATGGCGAAGTCGAGCTTTTCAGAGAGATGCTGAATCGCCCGAGTCTGATGCTCGTCGCGCAACTGCATCTCAGTACGCAAAGAGTCTATCGAGACTTCAACAAACTTGAGTTCTGGAACGAGAAGATCTTGAACCACCTCTCGCAGAGACTCGACCATGTCCGTAGTTGCACTCATCGTTTTTTCATCATACGGTATCCGCTTTAAAATCGGCCAAGCCCGAAGAAGTCCTTGATCAGCAGCACATACCACAGGACCGGCGCGGCTAAGAGCAGGGCATCGATCCGGTCGAGAATGCCGCCGTGGCCAGGCAGCATGGTGCCGGAGTCCTTCACGCCTGCGCCGCGCTTGACGGCGGATTCAAGCAGGTCGCCAAGCTGGGCGGCAATGTTCAGCACCGCAGCCAGCAGAAGCGACTGCCAGAGCGGCTCCGAGATGTGCAGGAGCATGTTGTTTCTCGCGGTGAGCGCGTCCGAGGCGGCGATGACGAGCCCGGCCGCCATCATGCTTCCTGCAACCGAGGCGAGCGAGCCCTCCCAGGTCTTGCCGGGGCTCAGGCGCGGAGCAAGCTTGTGCTTGCCGAAGGCGCGGCCCACATACAGCGCGGCAATATCTCCGGCCCAGACGCACACCATCAGGAAGAGGACGAGCGCGGGACCGTCCTCCTGCTTCCACAGCAGGGGAACCAGCGTCAGCGGATAGGCGATGTAGATCAGCCCGAAGAGCCCCTGGGCCGTGTCCGGCAGCACCTGGATGAGCGGCGCACGAAAGCCGTTCCAGGCGAATAGGATCAGGGTCAAGGCGCTGAGGACTGGGAGCTGATCCTCAACCGGGAAGTTGGGCAGCGTGACCACAAAGGCAAGCGCGGTGCCGAGCGCCATCCACCAGGCAGGGATGCGGAGCTTCGCGCCATGCGTGTCCGCACCGACCGAGGCCAGCTTCAGGTACTCATAAGCCGCCAGCTCGGAAACAATGGCCGCGAATAAAGTGATCATCCAAAGCTGGCCGAAGAAGATGAGGGCAAGCACGGCAAGGATCAGAATCACGGCGGTGACAATGCGTTTCATGGCGTCTTGCTAGAGGATAAATGCTGATGCGTCAGGACGCGGGCGCGGATCAGCTTCCCGTCGGCCGAATGGTATCGGTTTCGACCATCAACATGACCGTACGCTGTGGCGCACGAGGGCGGTGCATGACGCCTTTGGGAATGACGACACCCTGACGAGGCTTGAGGCTGATCGTACGGGGATTGTCCTCTGTGGTGGCCGGGTCCTGAGGGTCGATGAGATCGATGAGCAGCCAGCCTTCGACGACATAGAAGAATTCGTCTTCCTGCTGATGGTTGTGCCAATGATAGTTTCCCTGCACGACGCCGAGGCGAACGACCGAATCGTTGACGCTGCAAAGCGTCTCGTTGTACCAGGGGTGGGGGGCGGCATCCGCGGTCAGCTTCTCTTCGATCACTTCGAGAGGCTTGTACCTGGTATCGAGGATTGTCAGGTACGGGAATTCTGCGGGCATGCAGTGGTCCTTTCTCGTTTGCAGCAGGCTAGCGGCGGGACAACACCGGGTCCGGCTGCGGGATCAGATGGTCCTTGATCTCCGCGGCGACCTCGTCAGCGGGCTCGAGGTTGTTGAGGTCCTCATCGGTGAAGCTTTCGCCCAAACCACCGAAGCGGCGTTCACGTCGCTGGTAGGCGGCGATCGCTTCCAGCAGATGCAGGCCGTTGAAGTCGGGCCAGAGGCGATCGGTGACCAGGATCTCCGAGTAGGCGATCTGCCAGAGCAGGAAGTTCGAGATGCGCTGCTCACCGGAGGTGCGGATGACGAGATCCGGGTCGGGCATGTGCGCCGTGTAGAGCGCACAGCCAATGCTCGATTCGTCGAGCGACTCAAGCGCGCCCGCGCCGAGCAGGTCCTCCACTGAGCAGCCGCGCGTATGGGCCTCGGTCGTGAGATCGGTAAGGATCGAGCGTACGGCATCGACGATCTCCGACCGGGCGCCATAGTTGAGCGCCAGGGTTAGGGTCGTGCCGGTGTTCTTCGCCGTCGACTCCGACGCCCACTGCATCGTGTCCTGCACCTCTTGCGGAAGGTCATGCGTTCGGCCGATGTAGGCCATGCGGACGTTGTTGTCGTTCATGCGCTTGACGTTGCCGACGAGGTAGCTCTTCAGCAGCTTCATCAGGAAGCTCACCTCGGACTTGGGCCGGCGCAGATTATTCTCAAGCGAAAAGGCGTAGAGCGTCAGCCAGGGAAGATTGATGCGTGAGGCGGTCTCGACGACGAACTGGACCGACTCCGCGCCCTTCTGGTGGCCGAGAAATCGCTTCAGCGCCCGTTTGCCGGCCCAGCGGCCGTTGCCGTCCATGATGATGGCGACGTGCTCGGGAATTCTTGCAGGGTCGAGCTGCCGGTAAATGCCCTGCTCCTCGGCAGACAGTTCATGGACGCGGCTGGTGCCGGGCTGGGAAGTGGATGCGCGCAAAGCGACCTCGCAGATATTGACGCTAGCACACCGCTGTAGGGTGCGCAACGAACGCCTCGTCGGGCCGGCAGCGGAAGGCGTTGCAATCGTGTGGGCGGATCGGAGAGGAGAGCGCCGCAGGCATGCCGGCGCCCTTCCTGGAGAGGATGGAAGGCAGACCCGGCCTGCTCAGGCGCTGCGACGGTGTCCGGCGGCGAGTTCTCGAACGTGGTTGAGGAAGATAGACCGCTGTAGGGCATCGAGCTGCGAGGTGTAGAGGGCAATCTCCGCGAGGAACGGATCGTTCATCAGAACCGCGGTCTCGTCACGATGGCGGTTGTTGGCGTCCCGTAGCAGGGTGGAGATGTCCACCTGGAGCGCGCGGGCGAGGCGGTCGAGCGATGAAAGCGTCGGCATCGCCTTCCCGTTTTCAATCTTCGAGATGTAGGTCCGGGGAACGCCCATGCGAGCGGCCAACTGACGCTGCGACAGGTTGCGCACATGGCGCAGGTCGCGAACGGCTGTGGCTACCTGGAGACCGCCTTCCTGCGCGGCGGGCGGGGGAACCAGGGCTAGCGGGGCTGGAGCCGGTTCCGGCTCTTCGACCTCGAGGCACTTGTGGCAGCGGCGGCACAGCGCGTTCGCTGTTCGGAACTGCACCAAACTACAGTGGTCGCAACGCAATACCTCACGTTGTTCGACGGGTGCCATCATGGTTGCCATAAATTGTGTGTAGCGAAGGGACCCAGAGCAAGGACCCGGCACATGTCCGATAACGGAACCATGTGATGTGCCTAGATTGACACTGGTACACTGTGCAGTCAAGGGGAAACCGTAGGATATCTCCATGAGAACCGGCAAAAACCGGAAGGGGAATCAAGTTGGTAACTTGCGGTGGCACGGAGTTGAGGCTATGGCAGCCGAAAAAGGAGCGGCGATTCATCATGGGTGAGGGGATCGGAAGAGAACAGGCGTTGCACTTGCTACAGGATTGGACCCACGGCGAGAGTCTGCGCAAACATGGCCTGGCCGTCTCGGTTTGTACGGAATCGTACGGCGTTCTCGAGGCCGCGCGGCTCGGGCTCGCCGGAGCGGAAGCCGCCAACCTTATCGAGAGCTATGCCTGCGCCGGACTGCTGCACGATATGGACTACGAGCGGCACCCCACCCTCGAGGAGCATCCCTTTGTAGGTGTCAATTTCCTTCGGGAGAATGGCTGGCCGGAGCCTGTGCTGCACGCCATCCTCGCCCACGCGGACTACTCCGGAACCCCGCGCGAGTCGCACCTCGACAAAGCCCTGTTTGCCTGTGACGAGCTGGCCGGATTCCTGACCGCCTGCGCGCTGGTCAAGCCGTCGAAGTCCATTCATGAGGTTGAGATCGCGGGCGTACGGAAGAAGATGAAGGACAAGGCGTTCGCACGCGCCGTCCTGCGAGAGGACATCATCGGCGGTGCGGAGTTGCTCGGGTTGAGCGTAGACGAGCATGTAGGGAACTGCCTTGGCGCGATGCAGGTCCGTGCAGCGGAGCTGGGGCTCGAAGGAGTCGCCCTTTCCGGCTAGACCCCGAATTACACCTGTGGGTCTACCGTGTCGCTTCGCTCGTATGGCCGTTTTCTCTCAAGGAAAACGCCACTCTTAAGAATTCTCCCCTCCACAGCAACAGGAAATTTGCTCGGATATGGAGTGGCTCCGTCAAGTCTGCGGGGTGGGTGTTTCTTATGGTTCGAGGACAGGGCGGGCGGCAGCCGGGGCAGGTTGTATCGACGAAGGATCCATCTTGTGGCTCTGAGCTACTGTGCCTCATAACCACACTGCCTAACGACCCGCGCAGTGGACCGGTCACTCCATCATGACCAACCACTGCCTTACATGCGGCTGCCCAGGGTGGCAGCGTCGATCTCGTTTTCCCACCGCGCAATCACGAGCGTGGCCACGCCACTGCCGATCATGTTGACCGCTGCGCGGAACATCGCCATAAAGCGGTCAATGCCGAGGATCAGCGCCATGCCCGCAACCGGAATCGTCGGCACAACCGACAGCGTGGCGACGAGCGCAATGAACGACGCTCCCTGCACGCCGCTCGCCCCCTTCGAGGTGAGAATGGCGACTGCGAAGATCGTGAGTTGCTGCATCAGCGTGAGGTGAGTGCCCGTAGCCTGGGCGACGAAGAGAGCCGCGAGCGTCATGTAAAGCGCAGTTCCGTCCGTGTTGAAGATATAACCCGTCGGCACGACCAGACCCACCAGCGCCTTCGAGCAGCCTATCGCCTCGAGCTTTTCCATCAGTGTGGGCATGGCGGCTTCAGAGGAGACGACCGAAAGCACCAGCAGAATCTCTTCTTTTATATAGAGCAGGAATTTGAAGATGTTGAAGCCCGCGACGAGAGCGATGCCGCCCAGCACGACAACCACGAAGAAGATCGAAGTCAGATAGAACGTCCCTATTAAATTGAGCAGCGGCCCGAGCGACGCAATGCCATACTTGCCAACCGTAAAGGCCATAGCCCCAAACGCGCCTATGGGGGCTAGACGAACGACGATGTTGACCACCGCGAAGATGGCCTGCATGACCGTTTCGAGCAAGGAGAGCACAGGCTTCGCGCGCGGTCCCAAAGAGGAGAGAGCGAAGCCGAAGAGTAAGGCTACCAGCAGGACCTGAAGGATATCTCCCTTGGCAAAGGCATCGACAACCGTCGTAGGGATGATGTGCATCAGGAAGTCGGTGGCGTTCATAGCATGATTTGGGCCGACGTAACCGGAGACCGCCTTCGCATCGAGAGTGGCTGGATCGACACGGAAGTTGCCTCCCGGATGCACCACGTTCCCCACTACGAGCCCGATCAACAGCGCAATGGTTGAGACCACCTCGAAGTAGAGCAGCGCTTTGCCTCCCACCCGGCCGACCTTCTTCATATCCTGCATGCCGGCTATTCCCGAGACAACCGTGCAAAAGATGATCGGCGTGATAATCATCGTGATCAGCCGGATGAAGCCGTCCCCTAACGGCTTCATGGCGATGGCACGCGCAGGGCTGAAGTAGCCCAGGGCAATCGCCAGCGCAACGCCTACGAGAACCTGGAACCAGAAGCTGAGGTAGAACGGCTTGTTTCGGTTCTTCGCTGCGAGAAGTCCAGGCGCGAGTTCAGCGTCAGAGGTGACTATCATTCATACTCCTTCAACCCGCCGCCTGCACTGCGATCACGCAGCCGCAGGCTCTGAAAGCTGAGCCTCTCTACGACAGAAGCTTGTCCGGATCTTCGATCGCCTGAGCCAGATCTCTCAGGAAGACCGCAGCCTTGGCCCCATCGAGAACGCGATGATCGGAGGAGAGTGTCAGGCTGAGCACCGGGCGAACCTCCGCAACGCCGTTTACCGGAATGACGCGATCCGCGATTCGCCCGACAGCGAGAATGGCCGCCTGAGGCGGTGTGATAATCGCGCTGAACGAGTCGATGTCGAACATGCCCAGATTGCTGATGGTGAACGTCCCTCCGGTCAGGTCCGCGGGCCGAAGGCGATTGGCGCGCGCCCGTTCTGTAAGGTCGTGCCGCTGCTTCGCAATCTCGCCTAGGGAACTACGATCTGCATTGGGCACGACGGCCGATACCACTCCGCCCTCCACTGCCATGGCGATGGACACGTTGATCTCGGAGTTCAGCTGAATGCCGTCTTCGATCCAACTCGCATTCACCCGCGGATGCTTTGCGAGTGTACGAGCCACCAGAGCGACTAGAAGGTCGGTGTGCGTCAGCTTGACGCTGTGAGACGTCTCGATCGCGGGCCCCTGCTTGGCGCGCGCGGCGTTCAAAGCGGTCGCATCGACATCTCTCCGCAGGAAGAAGTGAGGCACCGAGGTCCAGCTCTGCGTAGTGCGCTCCGCCATCAACTTCCCGATCGACGACAACGTCTCCCGCGCAGAGCCATCCTGCTTTCCCGATGCGCTCGCGTCCCCGTGCGTACCCCCTCCGTCGAGATGAGCCTGAATGTCGGCCATCAGAATCTCCCCACCAGGACCTGTGCCATGCACGCTGCCGAGATCGATTCCCGCTTCCTTCGCCAGACGGCGCGCCTTCGGCGAGATCTGGCCCGTGCTGGCGGGCATCGGATCAACCACACGCTGCGATTTGCTCTCTGCTGCGGGCGTCTTTACCTCCGCCGGAGCACTTGTAACGCTTACAGGCACTTGTTCTCCCGGTGCAAGAATCCAGGCAATCGTCTGCCCCACAGGAATATCGGTGCCTACTGCGCCCGTTATGCCCGCAAGCACCCCGTCCGCGGCCGCTTCGACCTCCATCACAGCCTTGTCGGTCTCGATCTCCAGCAGCATGTCGCCTTTGGCAACCGCATCGCCTTCCTGTTTCAGCCATGAGACAAGCTTTCCGGTCTCCTGCGCCATCTCGAGCGCAGGCATCACAACGCTAATCGGCATAATGTCTCCTTCGGGGAATGCTGGGCCGTACAGGCCCCGGCTCTAAGCCCCCGCCCCTTCCTTTTTTGCTCCGGCCGCCAGCAAAGCGCGAACGTCCTCGCTGGGTTCGGGCTCCGTCTCGCGTGTCGTCGGCAGCGGTCCACCGACGGTGTGATAGTGAGCTCCCGCGATCATCAGCTTCTCTGCCGGGAAGCGAGTGATGACCTCATGACCGGTCTCGGTGACGACAATCTCTTCTTCGATCCGCGCCGCGCTCCAGCCATCCTTCGAAGGCCAGAAGGTCTCGAGCGCGAAGACCATGCCCGGCTTGATCTCCTGCGGGTGATCGAGCGAGACCAGACGGCTGATCACCGGCTTCTCCCAGATGGCAAGGCCGATGCCGTGCCCGTATTGCAACGCGAACGCGGCCTCTTCGTTGGGGAATCCAAAATCGGTAGCTTTAGGCCAGACCGCCGCGACCTCTCCTGTCGTACGTCCCGGGCGAATCAGATCGATCGCCGCATCAAGATAGTCGCGGCAACGCTTGTACGCATCCACCATCGCGTGCGAGGAGTAGCCGATCGCGAACGTTCGGTAGTAGCACGTGCGATATCCCATGTACGAGTGCAGAATGTCGTAGTAAACAGGATCACCGGGGCGAAGCATCCGGTCGGAGAACACATGCGGATGAGGATTGCAGCGTTCCCCGGAGATGGCGTTGACCGCCTCCACATACTCTGAGCCGAGGTCGTACAGCACCTTGCTCACCAGGCCCACGGCTTCGTTTTCCCGCATGCCCGGTTTCATCGCCATGTACAGCTCGTGGTAGGCCGCGTCGACCATCCCCGCCGATTGGTTCAGCAGCGCGATCTCGTCCCTGGTCTTGATTACGCGAGCCTCGGACATCAACTGCTGCCCGTCGACGATCGTAATGCCCTCGCGCTGCAGCGCAAACAGCACGGGCGGCTCGATAATGTCGACGCCCACCGGCTCCTTATGCAGCCCGCGCATTTCGAGCTCGATGCGAATCTTCCTCGCGACATCTTCGGCTCGGCCATGCTCAGGAGACATCGTTCCCCGCAGCATCGAGATGCCCGAACGCGACCGCTCACCCAGCCACGGGCAATGCAGCTGATGATGCCGCGCAGCCGATCCGAAGTCCCAGAGAATAGGCTCATCGTTTTGCGGCAGCAATGTGAACCGGCTCGCCTTATCCTGCGCCCAGGTGCCGATATGCGTCGCCGTCAGGTAGCGAACGTTGTTCATATCGAAACAGAGCAGCGAGCCCATCTCCGACTTGCCAAGCAGATCCTTGGCCCGCGCGAGCCGCTCCTTGCGCAAACGTTCGAAGTCGATCCGCTGCTCCCAATCCACCTGCATGGTTCCGTATGTCGGCTGTGCCATTTTCGTACCTCCTGTGCTGATTTCTACTGTTTGCGGCAGATCCTGCGCGCCGCGTCGAAGACCATCTTCTCGGTCGGCACCGTCAGGTCTTCCAGCGGCGGAGAGAAGGGAATCGGAACATGCATCGCTCCCATGCGCATCACCGGGCTGTCCAGATCGTAGAACGCGCCCTCCGCGATCACCGAGGCAAGCTCCGCGGTAACGCCGTAGCGGTGATAGCCCTCGTCGATGACGATCACGCGCGAGGTCTTCTTCGCCGAATCGATCAACGTCCGTTCGTCGAGCGGCCACAACGTCCGCGGATCGACCACCTCAGCCTCGATGCCTTCTTCGGCCAGCATCTCCGCCGCCCCGAGTGCCACCTGCACCATGCTGCTCGTCGCGACCAGCGATATATCCGTTCCCACGCGCTTGATGTCCGCCACCCCGAACGGCAGAGTATAGTCCCCGGTCGGCACCGGGCCCTTCAGCTTGTGGTGCATCATCTTGTCTTCAAAAAAGATCACCGGATTGTCATCCCGGATAGCCGTCTTCAGCAATCCCTTCGCGTCATACGGCGTCGACGGAATCACGACCTTCAAGCCGGGCACATGGCTGAACCACGCATGCAGCGACTGAGAGTGCTGCGCGGCTGAGCGGCGCGAAGCTCCCAGCGTCGTGCGCAACACCATCGGCACCTTCCACTTGCCGCCGGACATGTAGTGGATCTTCGCAGCTTGATTCACCATCTGGTCCATGGTCAACGTTAAAAAATCGCCGAACATGATATCGACCACGGGACGCATGCCGGTCATCGCCGCGCCGACAGCGAGCCCGGTAAAGCCTGCCTCCGAAATAGGCGTATCGAGCACGCGGTCCACGCCAAACTCTTCCACCAGACCGGACAACACTTTGAACGGCGTTCCAGCCTCCGCGACATCTTCGCCCAGAATGCACACGCGTGTGTCCGACCGCATCTCTTCAGCAAGCGCCTCGCGCACCGCCTGCGCAAAGGTCAACTCCCGCATCTTCGTTTCAGGCATCGTCGTCTCAGCCCCACTCGCTGCAGTCCCCGTCATATTAGGCATAAACGTGCATCTCCACTTCTTCCGGTCCCGGAAAAGGCGCCGCCAGCGCGAAGTCCACGGCTGTCTTCATCTCGCTTTGCACCTCAGCTGCGACCGTTGCCAGGGCTGCTGCATCGGCCAGCTTCTCGCTCAATAACCACTCGCCGTGCAGCTTGATCGGGTCGCGATCCGTCTTCCACTCCAGCTCCTCCTGCTTGCTGCGGTAGTAGTCTCGCGCGATGTCCCCAACGTGGTGGCCGGTGTACCGATAGGTGTTGCACAACAGGAACGATGGACCCTCGCCGGTGCGCGCCCGCTCGATCAGCTTCTTCGCCGTCCTGTAGACCTCCTGCACCTGTTGGCCATTCACTGTTTCGCTATGCACTCCAAATGCCGCCGCTCGCCCGCAGATATCACCCGCTGTGGTCTCGCTGTAATGCGTGTACTCGTTGTAAAGATTGTTCTCGCAGACGTAGATCACGGGCAGCTTCCAAAGCTGAGCGAGATTCATCTCCTCATACAGCAGCCCCTGGCCCAGCGCGCCTTCGCCAAAGAAGCAGACCGCCACTCGTCCATTCTTCAGGTGCTTTGCCGAGAAAGCCGCTCCCGTAGCAATCCCCATGCTGCCGCCCACGATGGCGTTCGCCCCCAGGTTCCCGGTAGTCGGATCGGCGATATGCATCGACCCGCCCTTGCCCCGGCAGTACCCGGCCTCTTTTCCCAGCAACTCAGCGAACATCAGGTCCGGCGACGCCCCCTTGGCCAGACAGTGGCCGTGGCCCCGATGCGTGCTGGTGACATAGTCCTCCTTCCCCAGCGCCTCGCAAACGCCAACGGCAATCGCCTCCTCTCCGACGTAGAGATGTGCGAGTCCGGGCATCAGGGCGCGCGTGTAAAGCTCGTTCACCTGTTCTTCAAACAGACGGATGCGCACCATCTGTCGATAGGCATGCATCCATGGCTCGCTCGATTCCGTAGCCTCGTTTGCGGCTTGCTTGACGGCTATGGTCATTTGCCAACCCCCGTGGTAATGCCGGACATCTGCGCCAGTACATCGAAGATGACGGCAAAGTCGAGCTTGGCCCAGTTCATCGCGCGCGCCGACGTAAGAAATTCATTCGTCACCGACGTCGTCGGCAGAGCCACATTCAACTTCCGCCCAAGTTCCAGCGCCAGCAGCATATCCTTCTGCATCATATTCACGTCGAACCACGCCTCCTCCGGCTGCTCCAGCACGAAGGGCCCGCGGTACTTGATCATCGGTGAGGCGATCGCGCTATGCGTCAGCACATCCACCGCAACCTCCCGCTTTATGCCGCTCTTCTCCGCCAGCAGCACGCCCTCCGAGAAGGCCAGCATCTGCACCGCAAGACTCAGGTTCGAAGCAATCTTCATCGAAAGCGCCAGCCCGTTGCCTCCAACATGCGTCACCTTGGGACCCAGTTCGAGCAGCAGCGGCTTCATCTTTTCAAAAGTCTCGGCGCTTCCGCCCACCATCACCGAAAGCTGCCCCTGCTGCAAGGTAATAACGCTGCCCGATACGGGCGCATCCATCATGTCGCTGCCCAGCGAGCGCACCTTCTCAGCCATCGCTCGGCTCAGGTCCGGGCCCACCGTGCTGATGTCGACAAAGACTTTGCCCTTGCCAAGTCCCGCGAGCACTCCGTCAGGTCCTTCCATAATCTGCGTCAACGCCGGTCCGTTCGTCACCATCGCGAAGACCACATCGGCAGCCTGCGCCACCTCACGGGGAGTCCCGGCCAGCTTCATGCCCTTCTTCACCAGCCAGTCCGCCTTTGAGGCGGTTCGGTTGTAGCCGGTAACTGTGTGTCCTTTGCCAAGCAGCCGGTCGACCATTTGGCCGCCCATTACTCCAAGTCCGATGAAGCCGAGATTCGCCATTCGTCTATGCCTTTCGCTTTCTTGAACTGTTGCTTCCCTCACCGTCCGTAGCCGCCGCCGAGTCTTCCCGGACCTGCTCCAGATGCGCACGCATTGCCTTGCGCGCCTTCGACGCACTCCGCTGTTCGATCGCCTGCAGAATCAGCTTGTGATGAACCTGCCCCCGGTCCGGTCCGCCGGTAACGCCGAAGATCCCCATCCGCTGCTCCCGCAGCACCCCCACAAGCGAGTCGAGCAGCGAGAGAATAAGAGGATTGCCTGCCGCTTCCGCCAGTGCAAGATGAAAGTCCAGATCGGCTTCGATATACGCCTCCGGCTGGTCCATGCTGCGGTCCATCACGGCTACCGCCTCGCGCATCATCATCAGGTGCTGCTCGCCAATCCTCACCGCCGCCAGCGCCGTAAACTCCGGCTCCAGAATCTCGCGCATCTCCGCGACGTACGCCGAGTTCTGCAGGTCGCCGCTCTTCATGAACGAGTTCAGCGAATTGCGCATCGACTGCGAGCGCCCCGACGTGACAAAGGTGCCGCGCCCCGAATAGGCCTCGACCAGGCCCTTCTCGCTCAACGTCTTCACCGCCTCGCGCACCGCCGTGCGGCTTACACCGAACTGCAGTGCGAGCTCCCGTTCGGCCAGCAACTGCTCGCCCGGTTTCAGTCGGCCTTCCTGGATCGACTCTTCAATCTGCTGCACAATCTGCTCGTAGAGCCTTGAGGCACGCACCGCTTTGTACATAAGCATCTCCTTCGACTCGCCGCGGACCTGTACGGGAGGGGTCGAAACTGTATACAGGATGCCATGGTTCGTGCTGCTCATTAGCCTCGCTTCTCCGTTTTTGCGGTACATGGAATGGCTGTCAGACCACATGCCGTTGGAAGTCATGTTCCTTAATGTCTAGCGGTTATACCACAGGACCACCTGCTATTGGCAAGTGGTCTTTTCGAGCGCTCTATTTCTCCATCCAGACTGTCTTGATATTGGCGAACTCGCGAATCCCGAACGGCCCCAACTCACGGCCAAAGCCCGACTGCTTCACGCCCCCGAACGGAACGCGCGGATCGGACGCGACCATCTTGTTGACGAACACCATACCCGCATCGAGATCGCGAATGAAAAGCGCGCGCTCCTGCTCGTCCTGGGTCCACACACTCGCGCCCAGGCCGAACCGCGTGTCGTTGGCGATGCGGATCGCCTCCCCGGCATCCTTCACCCGAAAGACAGAGGCGACCGGCCCGAAGAATTCTTCGCTATAGGCGGGCGAATCTCTGGGAATATCCGTCAGCACGGTGGGCGGGTAGAAGCACCCTTTGCCCTCATGAGGTTTGCCGCCTGTCAACAAACGTGCGCCGGCCTGGATCGACTTCTGCACATCGCGATCCAGATCCTCGACCGCGCTCGCCGAGGCGAGAGGCCCAAGCTCCGTCTCCGGGTCCAGCGGATCGCCGACCTTGAGCGCTTCCATCCGCCGGACAAACTCCGTCTCGAAGCGGCCGGCGATACTCTCCTCGACCAGAAAGCGTTTGGCGGCGATGCACGACTGGCCATTGTTGGCCACGCGCGCCTTCACAGCCGCAGCCACGGCGTCATCGAAATTCGCGCTTCGCATGACGATGAACGGATCGCTCCCACCAAGCTCCAGAACAATCTTTTTGATATGTTTCGCAGCGGAAACGCCGACTTGGATGCCTGCGCCTTCGCTGCCGGTGAGAGTTGCGGCGACCACCCGGCGATCGGCGAGAATCGCCTCCACCCTGGAGGAGCCAACCAGCAGCGTCTGGAACACACCCGCGGAAAACCCGGCGCGGAGGAAGACGTCCTCCACGGCCAGCGCGCTTTGCGGAACGTTCGAGGCATGTTTCAACAGCCCCACGTTGCCCGCCATAAGAGCCGGAGCGACAAAGCGCACCACCTGCCAGAACGGATAGTTCCAGGGCATGATCGCGAGCACTGCCCCAAGCGGCTGGTAGCAGACGTAGCTGCGGCTGGCGCTGGTCTCCACCACCTCATCGGCGAGGAAGCGCTCCGCGTGCTCGGCATAGTACCGGCAGGCCGAGGCGGACTTCACCGCTTCATCGATAGCCGACTGGATCGGCTTGCCCATCTCCAGACTCATCAGGCGTCCAAAGATCTCCTTCTCCGCCTCGAAGATCTCCGCTGCTCTCAGCATCCGCTCGGCGCGATAGCCAAAGCTGGTCGTCCGGTGTTCGGCGAACGCCGCTGCGGCCAGATCGAGCTTCCCCGCAAGCTCCTGGCTGTTCAGTTCCTGGTATGTCTTCAAGACCTCGCCCGTTGCCGGATTTACGCTTGCAATGGCCATCCTTCACCCTCGTTCCCAAAAGCTGCCGTGTGCTGATTTGTGGTCCGACCCTTATACCGCAAAGGCCCCGTTTCCTGTCAAGCGGCGCACGAGGCAGCATTTTTTTAAATCTTTTCTTGACGATTTCACTGACGCAGTGGTAATGCTGTCCTACCACAAATACAGGGGGCGTACCCGAAGTGAAACTTCCAGGCATGATCGCGAACAAGGCAAGAAAGATGTCGCAGGCGATGCTAACGGCCGTTGCTGCCGCGGCATTGTGCATGTTTTGCTGTGCTCCCGCCGGCGCTCAGACCGACACAGGACGCATCCTCGGCGCCGTGATCGACCCCTCCGGCGCGGTCGTCCCCAACGCCACCGTCACCATCACCGATCTCCAGCGCGGCACGACGCGCACCCTCACGACCACCGATGCTGGAGAGTATGTCGCCCCCAATCTCATCTCCGGCATGTACAAGGTCCGGGTCGAGGCTGCGGGATTCAAGTCCAGCGAACGGACCGTCGAGGTCGCCGTCGCCTCCGATGTGCAGAGCGACTTCACCCTGCAGACCGGCCAGGCCAGCGAGACCGTCATCGTCACCGCAGAGACGCCGCTGATGAGCACGACCTCCTCCGCTCTGGGCGGCACACTCAGCAACAAAGAGATCAACGATCTGCCGTTGAACGGACGCAACTACGAAAACCTCCTGCAGCTGCGCCCTGGCATCGTCCGTTACCCGGGCGGCGGCTTCTCGACCACCAGCACCAATGGTCTCCGTGCAGAGGACAATGCCTACATCGTGGACGGCCTTTTCAACAGCGAACCTTTCTCCGGCCAGAGCATCATCAACGGCGCGGGCGTTGCGGGCGACTCCGCCACCATCCTGCCCGTCGATGCCATTCAGGAGTTCAACGTCATCGAGAATCCTCCGGCGGAGTACGGCTGGAAGCCGGGCGCCATGGTCAATGTCGCGCTTAAGTCCGGCACCAACAACCTCCATGGCACCGCCTTTGCCTTTGGCCGCACCACGGCGCTCGATGCGCGCAACTACTTCAACACCATCGCCGCCGGCCCGAAGAATCCCCGCGAGCTCACGCAGTATGGCGGCAGCGTAGGCGGTCCCATCCTGAAGGACAAACTCTTCTACTTCGGTTCGTACGAAGGCCAGAGCTATTCTGTCAGCAGCATCAGCCAGCTCTCCACGCCGGCAACCGTCTCTCTCGGCGGCAACCCCCTCACCAGCGTTCCCGATGCTATCGCCGGAGTCGAGGCGGCGGGCATCACGCCCAGCGCGCCCAGCCTGCAGATCGGCGGATGCAAGCTTGGGCCGCCCATCACCTGCGACGGCTCCGGTTTTCCTGCAAACAACGGCGCCAATGCAGCCGGGCCCACCTCCATCAACTACGGACTGCCCAATGACGTCAAGACCGACGACGCAGTGGCCAAGATCAACTATCAGTTGAATGACCGGCACTCCATCAACGGGCTGTATTTCCTGGGCAACAACAACGGCACGGTGTCCGACGCGAACCAGCTCCAGACCAAGTGGCTCACGCAGATTCATACGCGCGCCCAGGTCGTCGGTGTCAGCTGGACCTGGATCCTGACCCAGAATCTATTGAACGAAGCGCGTTTCGGTTACAACCGGCTCTATCAGCCGACCTTCCCCAACGATCACAATGTCCCCGCGACCTCGTACGGCTTGAATACCGGCGTCACCAATCCGCTGTACGGCGGCCTGCCGCGCATCAACATCTCCGACTACTACACCTTCCCGCAGGAGCTCGGAGGATTCAACTGGCCCAAGGTGCAGGGGCCCGACGATCGCTATCAGCTCATCGACCATGTCTCGCTCACCCGCGGGAAAAACGCCTTCAAGTTCGGCGGCGAACTGCATCGTGACAGCTTTCAAGGCGGCGCATACGGCGGAGTACGCGGACAGATCAAGTTCGGCTATGGCACCGATGCATTCCCCGGCGCGACTTCGCTCGAAGACTTCTTCGCCGGCGTTCCAAGCTCGGGCAGCCTGCTCACCGGTGATCCCACCAGAAGCATTCACAACTACGGATTCGCTTTGTTCGCGCAGGATGACTGGCGCATCACCAAGAACATCACGCTCAACCTCGGCCTTCGCTGGGAGCTGAACACGGTGGTGAAGGAAGCGAACAACCTGCTCGGCAACTTCGATCCGCAGCGCGGCCTGGAGCAGGTCGGCCAGGGAATCAGCGGCCCGTACAATGGCGACCACACTCAGTTCGCGCCGCGCGCCGGCTTCGCCTGGGACATCTCCGGCAACGGCAGAACCGTCGTCCGCGGCGGCGGCGGCCTCATCTACGAGACCGTCAACTGGGAGTCGTTCCTGGCGCTCAACAACTCGCTCGGCATCAGCACCATTCCAACCGGGGCTCTCGGCGTCGGCCCGGGAGGTACACAGGGAACGGGCTCCATCGCCGTCGGCACCGTCAACTTCGTCGGACCGAACCTCAACTGGAACGCCGGATACAACGCCGGCCCATCCACCGTCTTTCCCACCGGCACCATCAACTGCGGAGCCAATCCCTGCAGCATCCTCGGCATGAACCAGAACTTTCGCACCCCGGAGGTCTTCAGCTACACGCTCGATATGGAACACAGCTTCACTCCCAACCTCACCCTCGAAGCCGCCTATGTCGGCACACATGGCACCAAGTTGCTCGGCATTCATGACATCAACCAGAATGTGCCGGCTCTCGACACTCAGGGTGATGGGCAGTCGGGACGGCCCTTCAACGCGAAGTTTCCCTTCCTCAGCTTCATTTACCAGATGGGCAACATCTATCGCTCCAACTACAACGGCCTGCAGATGACCTTCACCGGCCGCAACTATCACAACTTCACCTTCGTCGCCGGCTACACCTACTCCCATGCGCTCGACGACGTAGGCGCGAACTGGGACTTCGGCGCAGGCAGCGGCCTGCCGCAGGACAGCGCCAATCCCGGGCGCGAATACGCCAGCAGCGACTTCGACATCCGGCACCGCTTCACCCTCGCCGTCACCTACGCCATCCCCGGAAGAGACGGCTTCGCGCAGTCGCTCAAGGGATGGGAGGTCAACTCCATCGTCAGCCTCTATGGCGCGCAGCCCTGGGGGCCGATCGATACCGGCAACAACTTCAGCCAAACCGGAGAGGGAGTCGATCGCTGGGATTTCTTCGGCAATCCCTCGGACTTCAAGTCCGGCGCCACTCCTACTCCCTATCTCGCCGGACCAGACGCTTTGTTGGACCCTGTGTGTACCGCTCATGCCCGGTCGCTCGTGACCCTCGGCGCAGGCGGATGCTACAAGGTCCGTGGCTCTGTCATGACGCCGCCGGCCCCGGGCACCTTCGGCTTGATGGGCCGCAACACCTTCCGCGACGCCGGATTCAAAAACTGGGACTTCTCGCTCGACAAAAACTGGAAGTTCCGCGAGCGCTTCGGTGCGCAGTTCCGTGCCGAGTTCTTCAACTTCCTCAACCATCCCAACTTCGCCAACCCCTTCGGCGGCCAGAACGGCTGGGGACACAACGACCCCTCCGTACCGGGCAACGGCGGCTTCGGCTGCGGCTGCGCAACACCGGACGTCGCCGCTTCCAACCCCGTCATTGGATCGGGAGGCAGCCGCGCCGTACAGCTTGGCCTCAAGCTCTCCTTCTAAGAGATTGTTGAAAAAGTCTCCGCCGTTGCTTTTGGGATTAGCGCAAGCCTTCAGCCCCGGGCCTTCTCTCAAAGCGCCGCGGAACATGCTTTCAACAAGCTTCTAGTCCGCACCTCTTTCGCCGCAACACGATCGACATCCAAAATTCGGAGCAAACAGAAATGGCAAGTATCTCCTCTCACGGCTTCTACGCTCTTGTCGCCACATGCATGCTGCTGCCCACTCTCACCCTCGCTCAGCAACAGAAAGAAAGAACGCTCGACGAGATCAAGACCGAGGCGATTCATCGCGCCGAAGTCGGCGGCTATCCGCTCATCGGTCTCCACCCTGAGGACGTCCGAGAAGCCTTCGACCACATCCACACCAAGGACAAGGATGAGTGGGCCAAAGCCTTCATCGCCATCGGCGACCGCTACATGGCCGAGGGCAAAGCCGCCCAGAGCACTGACCCGAAGAAGGCCGACGCCGACTACATCCGCGCATGGCATCTCTACTCCTTCGGACGCTGGCCCGTCGAGGCCTCACCGATGAAGAAGGTAGCCTACCAAAAGGCCATCAACGCCTTCCTCACCCACGCCCAGTTCATGAACCCCAAACTAGAGGTCGTCCATATTCCCTTCGAAGGAAAAGAGATCACCGGTTACGTGCGCATGCCTAAAGGAGCCACCAGTCCCGTCCCGATGATCTTCGCCGTCAATGGCCTCGACAGCCGCAAGGAAGATCTTGCGGAAAGCTTCGGCGCCATCCTGCCCTACGGTATCGGCTTCATCGCGGTCGACGGCCCTGGAACCGGTCAGTCTCCGGTCAAGGCCAGCCCCACCGCCGACCGCATGTTGTCCCGGGTGCTCGACTACCTCGGCACCCGGCCGGAGGTCGATAAGACCCGCATCGCCATGCACGGCGTCAGCTGGGGAGCCTACTGGGGAACCAAGATGGCCATCGTCGAGAAGGCGCGCCTCCGGGGTGTAAGCGTCCAATCCCCGCCGGCCGATCTCTTCTTCCAGAAAGACTATGTCCTCAACTCGCTCCTCGGCAATCGCGAGTACCTCTTCGATCAGATCCCCGCCATGATGGCCATCTTCGACAACGTCACCACACTGGACCAGGTAGTCGACGAGTTCGCCAAAATGTCCCTCGTCAACGAGCATCTGCTGGGCAAGCCGACCTGTCCCATGCTCATCCTCGCCGGAGCGCGCGACACTCAGGTTCCCATCTCCGATATCTATAAGTTGCTCAGCAGCGGCGATGTCCCGAAGGACGCCTGGATCAATCCCGAGGGAGGCCATCTCGGCCGGCAGGTCGGCGTCTGGCCCGACTCGAAGATCTTCGGACAGGTCATTATCCCCTGGCTTGCCCGCGACCTCGGTGTGCCGCCGCTCAACCCAAAACCCTGACTATAACCATCCTCGAAAGCGGCGGAGTTCTCCTCCGCCGCTTCGCCGCCGAGTGAAATGGGCCTGCATCCCTTCCTCATCTAGCGGATTGAGTCCTGTCTTCACGTCCGAGCCTCGAAAACCTGTCATTTCGGCCGAAGCAGCGCAGCCTCACCGCGCTGCGTAGTGGGCCCAGCAGCCAATAAGGCGTAAGTTCCCAACGTTCGGTATCCGTCAGTGGAGAAACCCGCTGTCTTTCGCTCTCGCTCTTGTCTCTTCCCGTCCACAGATCTCAGCTCAATCCGAATCTCAACGGCTTCAAAAGCTTCAGTCACAGCTTCCCTGGGGCCATTTTTTAACCGATGTGCTCCGGTCTTGATCCCAACCAACGGAAGGGCCCGTCCGACAGGACAGTTTTTTGATTTATACCGAACCGAATCCGCCACACCCAGCCAAACCCACCGGCCGCGGAAGACTCAGGAGAGACGATGCACCTGATTGAATCGAAGTATCTGGCCCTGACCGCGCTGCTCGGACTGTGTCTCTCACCCGGCGTACACGCACAGCAGCCCAAAGCAGAGCAGGTCGTTGTGCTCACCCTGGTGGGCCGCCCTCTCCCCATCGTTATAGGAGAGATGCGCGGCACCTTTGCAAAGCACGGCATCGAAGTCAAGACCCAGAACTTCGCCAACTCCGGGTTGATGCGGGAAGCTCTGGCAGATGGAACCGGTAACCTGGCCTACGCCGCCGTCGACAACGCCGTCGCCATGGTCGAACTCGCAGGCGCCAGCGTCGTGATCGTATCCGGTGGAGAAGGCTCGCAGAACGACCTCATCGTACAGCCCGGCATTCACGCGTTCGACGATCTCCGGGGCAAGACGCTTCTCGTCGATGCGGTCAACACCGCCTATGCCTTGCAGCTGAAGGGCATTCTGCTCCTGCACGGAATGCAGGCCGGGCGCGACTACCAGCTCAACCCCTATGGCGCCACGCCACTGCGCCTCACCGCCCTGTTGCGGCACAAAGAGCTCGCAGGGTCCATGCTCCCGCCGCCCTTCTCCATCGAGGCCACTCAGAAAGGTCTGTCGAGTCTCGCATCCGTACCGGCAACCCTCGGGGCGTACCAGGCTGGCGGCCACTTCGCCGAACGCGCCTGGGCGCAGCAGCATCGAGACACATTGATCAGGTATCTCGCAGCCTACATAGAAAGCCAGCGCTGGCTGATGGCGCCCGAAAACAAGCAGCAGGTCATCGCCCTGCTGATGCAGGAAGGCCATCTCGACCCGCAGGTTGCCAAGGAAAGCTACGCCCTCGAAATCACCAGGCCGGGAGGATTCGAGAAAGATGCACAGCTCGACACCGAAGGACTGAAGAACGTCCTGAAGCTGCGCGCCCAAGTCGAGGGTCAGTGGAACGGCAGCCCTCCCCCGCCGGACAAGTATTACGACAGCAGCTTCTACAACGCGGCCCTCGCAATCGCCAGATGATTGCAAGTCAGTAAACTCACATCAACGCTCTTATCTGCTTTTTATCCTCCTGATCACCGTTACGCCTTGAAACGCACAGGATCGTCGTCATCTCCCGTTACACTAAACAACAATGTTGCAAGCCGCCATCATCTCCAAACCCCAGAAGCCGGAGCTCGTCGGCATCCTCCGCGACCTCATCGCCTGGCTCGAAGCGCGCGACTACCACTACCTCCTCGATCCCGACAGCGCCGCCTACATCCAGGCGCCGAACCCGATCGAGCGCGTCGACCTGCCTCGCCACAAGCCCAACCTGGTCATCGTCCTCGGAGGCGACGGCACCCTGCTCGCCGCCGCCCGCGCCTTCGCCCGCACCACCACCCCCATCCTGAGCGTCAATCTCGGCTCCCTCGGCTTCCTCACGGAAGTCCCGCTGTCCGATCTCTATTCAACGCTTGAAGACTGGTGCGACAACCGCGCCGACATCGAAGTCCGCAGCATGATGCACGCCGGAATCATCCGCAAAGGCGAGACCATCCAGCAATGGGATGCCCTCAACGATGTCGTCATCGCAAAGGGCACCATCGCCCGCATGGGCGACTTTTCAGTCGAGATCGACAGGCAGTTCGTAGCCACCTTCCGGGCCGACGGAATCATCGTATCCACCCCGACCGGCTCGACAGCCTACAACCTGGCCGCCGATGGCCCCATCGTGATGCCCAGCGTCAACGCCATGCTGGTGACCCCGATCTGCCCGCACCTGCTCACCATTCGCCCTATCGTCGTCTCCGGTGACGCCACCGTCTGCGTCCACGTCGTCGGCGTACCCAACGAAATCTATCTCACGGTCGACGGTCAGGAAGCAGTGCAGCTTCGCCTCGACGACTACGTCCTCTGTCAGCGCTCCGAGGCCTGCGTCCACCTGCTGCGCCACCGCCCCAACGGTCTCTTCAGCGTCCTCCGCACAAAACTGAAGTGGGGCGAACGATAAATCCGAATCGGCATTGCTATATGCGAGTTTCAAATTGTCATTTGGACGAAGCGAAGAAGTAGGACAACTGCTAAAAAGTAGGGCGAACAATTCACCACGTTTGCCACGCAAAGCGCCACAATTCACCACAAAAAAACCATCAGGAACCAGCCTCTTTTCCCGCCGATCCCCTGTAAACACAACCACCTCACCACAGCCCGGAAAGCCTAACGGCGCAGCGTCACCATCGGGCCGCCAACCGGGTGGCAAAACACCTTTCCGTGGCTCAGGGCGATCCTCCGCTGCGCCAGCCCGGCCATCTCAGGGTCATGCGTCACCATCACGATCGTGTGCCCATTCCGGTGCAAATCCTGCAAAAGCTCGGCGACAATCGTCTGATTCGCCGCATCCAGATTGCCCGTAGGCTCATCCGCCAGCAGGATGGGCGGATTGTTAATAAGCGCGCGGGCGATGCAGACGCGCTGCTGTTCGCCACCCGAAAGCTCGCTCGGCAGGTGCTCTGCCCTCATGCCCAGCCCCACCCGCTCCAGCGACGCGCGAGCCTCGCCTTCATCCGTCATGGAGTGGAAATATTGCGCCAGCATCACATTTTCGAGCGCCGACAAATAGGGGATCAGGTGAAATTGCTGGAAGATAAACCCAATCTTATCAGCGCGAAAGCGGTCCAGCTCGGTCGCGGACATCGAGGCAACGTCAACATTGTCGATCTTCAGCTGGCCGGAAGTCGGGCGATCCAGACAGCCGATCAGGTTGACCAGCGTGCTCTTGCCGGAGCCGGACGGCCCTGTGATCGCAACCCATTCCCCAGCAACGATCGAGAACGTTGCATCAGCCAGCGCACGTACCACGCTGCCATGGCCGCTGTACTCGCGCGTCACGCCGTTCAACGCAATCACCGCGCAGTCCGGACGCGTTTGACTCTCGAACGTTGGAAGTTCTTTCATCGGTCTATCACTCCCCCTTCAGCAGAGCGGCGGGTTGTAGGCTGCGCAGCACACGGAGCGGGAACAAGGCTGCCATTGCGGCGATGGTGAAGTTGAGAAGCAAGACGAGAGGCAATACAGAAAGGTGGGGCAGCGAGGCGGTGTGAAAATTGCCTTCGCTGATGGCCCAGGCTGCGGCAGAGCCTGCCACGAAGCCAGCGACGACACCGGCGAGGGCGAGGGCGAAGGCCTCCAGGAGGAACATGCCC
This sequence comes from Edaphobacter sp., assembly GCA_965277265.1. Classification (GTDB taxonomy): domain Bacteria; phylum Acidobacteriota; class Terriglobia; order Terriglobales; family Acidobacteriaceae; genus Edaphobacter. The sequence continues at coordinate 946,810 of CBDICF010000003.1, read as the reverse complement.
ATCAACTGGCGTTGGGAGCCGCCCAGTGCCTTCATCAAGGCGAAGTCGCGGCGGCGTTCAAGGACCGACGCCGACAGGGTTGCGAGGACCGAGACCGCCACCGTGAGGGCGATGAGCAGGACGGCTCCGTACATTAGGGCATGGGTGCGGTCCACGATCTTCGATTCGCCCTCGACGAGCTGGCGGACGGGCTGAATCTGGAGCTCGGGGAGATCCTGTTTAAGGCGGGTTATGGCAGCTTCGACCGTCGCGAAGCCGCCCGGAATCTGCAGTTCGATGACGGTTGGGGCGACGGCGGTCCACTCTTCGAAGGCGGCGAGGGGCATGTAAATGCGGCTGTCTTCATCGCCGCCCGTCTTGAGGTGACCCGCTATCGGCAGGGTAATGGCGTGGCCTGCGAAGGTGAGATGGACGGATTTTTCGTTCCCTATGACGTTGGCGGCGCGTTCCCCAATTAGCGCCTGAGGTTCGGCCGAAGGAGTCGAGGACGCCTGGGATGCAGCAGGCCAGGTATCTACCTGCCACCATGCGTCGAGCCGCTTGACGGCGGTGAAGTCGGTTCCCGCGACGACGACCGGGGTGCCCTGGCTGGTGGTGGCTACAGCGTAGGCGAATTCAGCCGCGAGGGCGTCCGGGCCTGCTGCCTGCTTTACTTTTCCTAGCGCGCCGGGGCGCAAGGGCACGTTCGACTGGGCGGTGATGACGATGTTTGCGCCGAAGCTGCGGAACTCCTTGTGAAGTTTGGCGTCGAGGTCGGCATAAAGCGTAAGCAGCGCGGTGGCTACAGCGGCGGAGACAGTCATGGCGACCAGGGCGGAGAGGCTGCGGGCGCGGCGATGCACGAGGGAGCGCCGCAACATGCGGGGCAGGCTCAGTTTGGGAGTGCTGTGGGCCATCAGGCGTCTGCCCGCAGGATGGCGGACGGATCCATACGGAGCGCCGAGCGTATGGAAGGTGTGCTGCCGGCGATGGCTACGACAAGCGCAAGCGCGACGACAACAGGGAGAAGGGCGGGGTTGAGAACGGCTTCGGGGATGCTCCCGTCCCCGGAGAAGATCCTGGCTCCCAGCCATGCGGCAAGACCGGAGCCGATCAGGTAGCCGAGGGCTCCGCTGAAGAGGGCCAGGAGGCCAGTTTCGGCATAGAAGAGGAGTGCGATGGCTGATTTGCTGGCGCCGAGGGAGCGCATGAGGCCGATTTCGGCGCGGCGTTCGAGTACCGCGGTGGCCATCGCGGCGCTGACGGCGAAGCCTGCGGCCAGAAGAGCGGCTGCGCTGATGAGCCACATGAGGCCGGAGATGCGGTTGAGGACATTGCCTTCGCTCTGTTCGACGCGACGAACCTGATCCGCCTGTGCGCCGGGGATGGCCTCGCGAACCTGGTATGCGATGGAGTTGGCGTAGGGGCGGCAGTACCAGATTTCGCGCTGTTTGGGGGAGAGCGAATCTGGGTCGACCCGGGCGAAGGCGTCCTCGGGCTTTGTGCGGGCGCTGATCTCGACGCGGCGAACGGCGTCGGGCAGGCCTGCGATTATTTGAGCGGCGGTGAGGGGAAGCAGGACCTGCCTCTCGGTGTTGTCGCCGGTGGAGACGATGCCCGTGATGTGCAAAGTATAGGTGCGGGGCGTGCCGGGGGTGAGCCCGTTAGCGGGCGGCAGGCTGATCCTGAGGCTGTCCCCGATTTTGAGGTTCAGGCGCTCGGCGAGACCCGCGCCGAGGACGGCGGCTGACTCGGTCGCACCTTCGATTGGCTGCGTGGGCCATGCTCCCTGGAGCTTCCACCAAGGATGAAGCTGCGGCGCTCCGGTCCTGAGGGAGGCCGGATCGCTGGTGAGCGCGTGATCGAACCAGAGGCCAACGGCGCTTGCGCTGAGGGGAGCGCCGGACGGGGTGGTGCCGTCGATTTGGAGGGGCAGCTCAGGGGAGACGCCGGTGATGTTGTTTGCCCAGAAGATAGTTTTCAGTTTCGCCAGGTCGCTCGCCTTTATATACGAGCCGCCACTGGCCGGCTTCACGTCGACGCCGCCGATTTTGACGTCGAGCAGATCGGTCTTCGGATAGACGACGATATTGGCTCCGTACACCGCCAGCTCCTGGTGTATGCGGTCGCCGATGGTGGTGGCTAGGGCGAGCATGGCGGTGACGGCGGTGGTGCCGAGCAGAATGGCTATGCCCGCAAGGAGCTTGCGGCGACGCTGGCGGCGGAAGGATTCGAGCAGGAGGCGGAAAAACATCATCGTTCGAAGACCGGGGCCAGACTGCGGAGGTCGGCGGCGGCGATGACGACCTGTCCTCCGCCCACGGTGGACTTCAGCGGGATGGGGTTGCAGCCGCCCTTCTGTCCCATGGACGAGGGGTTGAGGGGCGAGGCGCACATCTTGCAGGTGATGCCCTGACTGCCTATGTAGAAGCCTACAGGACCGCAGATCTGGCAGGCGTCGGCGACTGAGACGATAGTTCCATCCGGCTTTTTGAAGAGAAGGAAGCGGACTTCTACATTGCCTCCGTGGCCGTCATCAATGTGGACGCCGTAGCGGTGGAGCTGGTCGTCGTTGACATCGGCGGTGGGAAGCGTGACCTGCGAGCCGACGAGGGTGACGGGCGCGGTGGGGGAGAGTGCGGTGGAGCTTTTGGCGTAGATGAATTCGGCTGTGGAAAGGAAGATGAAGAGGAAGCTGGTGGCCACGACGGCGGTCATCCACATCTTTTCGCGGCGCTGGGTCCACTCGGCCTTTCGCTTGTCTGCGGGTGTGGCGGTGGGGCCTAAGTCAATGGGGACGCGGCGTTTGTACTCGAGCAGAACCATGAGGCCAGTGAGGGCGAGTATGGTGACGAAGAAGAAGAGATCGTTGCGGACGATGGGGCCAATGAGGCGCATTTCGGTGGTGCTGGACGGGAGGACTCCGTTTTCGCTGAGTTCATGCAGGCCGCTGACGATTAGTTGGAAGGCCACAAAGTAGAGAATCACGGTGGTGACGCGGAAGAAGCGCTGCAGGTTGATTTTGACGCTGCCGCGAATGAAAAGCACGCCGAAGACGACCGCGACAGCGAGGCCGAGGACGGTGCCGGTGAAGCTGAGGATCTCGGTGGAGTTAAGGGTGACGGCGGAGAGGATGAGGACGGTTTCGACGCCTTCGCGCAGGACGAGGAGGAAGACGAAGAAGAAGAGGCCCAGGCGGGAGACGCCGGCTGCTCCGGTGTACTGGGAGATTCGGTCTTCGATGGAGCCTTTCATGCTTCGGGCGGTTCGGTGCATGAACCATATCATGCTGATAACAAAGGCCGCTGCGGCGAGCTCCACCCAGCCTTCGACGATGTCGCTGTTGAAGCTGGTGCGGGCGATGATGGCGGCGACGGCGACGCTGGCGGCGACGGCTGAGGCCAGCGCCCAGAAGACGGTACGTTTGAGCTCAGGCCGGCCGATTCTGGTGAGGTAGGCGAAGACGATGCCGACGATGAGCGACGCTTCGACTCCTTCTCGGAGGGTGATGATAAATGCCTGCAACATAAGGTGTTTCTCTTCTCTCCGGGGTGTCTGGACGCGGCACCGATGGCAAGAGCCGGCACGCTCTTCGTCTCCTCCCAGTGTATTGCGGACCAATTTGGTCGTCAATCGGGCGGCGGTAGTGCCGGTTCGTCTTTTTGGTCCGGGTGTTTCTTTGCCAGTAAAAGTTGTATGTGGTGGGAGTGGCATTTTGATTGGGGATTTCGGATTTCCACAGCGCGAAATCGTGGTGAAAATGATGCTTAATTTGTGCATTGGGTGGTAAATCGTGGAGTTTTGCACCACGCAGAAGGCGGTCTGGAACTACGCCAGCTTTGCGAAATTTATTTCAGGCGTTTCACTTCGACCACCTGACCGGGCTCGCTGACGGTACGGCAAAGGGGTCTAAATGCAGGAGTATGATTTTGCTGTTGCCTGGTCGCCAACGACCGACCTGGCGAATCGGAGTTCAGGAGGCAGGATGCGGGTTGGGATGTTGACCGGTGGAGGGGATTGTCCCGGGTTGAATGCGGTGATCCGGGCGGCGGTGCGCAAGGGAGTGCTGCACCATGGGGATGAGTTTGTCGGGTTCATGGAGGGGTGGCGGGGCGTCCTGGACGACGTGACGATGCCGCTCAACCTCGATACAACGTCGGGAATTCTGCATAGGGGCGGGACGATCCTGCGGTCGTCGCGGACCAATGTAAAGAAGATTCCGGGCGGCCTCGAGAAGTGTGTCGAGGTGCTGGGAAGGCACAATCTGGACGCGCTGATTGCGTTGGGCGGGGACGATACGCAGTCGATCAGCCTGGCGCTGAGCGAGAAGGGCGTGAAGTGCGTAGGGGTTCCGAAGACGATCGATAACGATCTGAACGGGACCGATGCCTGCTTCGGGTTCGATACGGCGGTGGGGATTGCGACCGAGGCGGTGGATCGGCTGCACTCGACCGCGGAGGCGCATAACCGGGTGCTGGTGTGCGAGGTGATGGGCAGGGATGCGGGGTGGATTGCGATTACGACGGGCATTGCGGCGGGTGCGGACGTGATCCTGGTGCCGGAGGTTCCTATCGATATTGAAGAGGTTTGCCGGCTGATCACATACCGGCGGGAGCATGGGAAGAAGTTTTCGATTGTCGTGGCGGCCGAGGGGGCGAAGATGCCGGAGACGGAGCAGAGTTCGCATGGGTCGGCGGTGGACTCGTTCGGGCATGTGCGGCTGAGCGGGATCGGGCAGACGCTGGCGGAGGAGATCGAAAAACGGACGGGGTATGAGACACGCAGCGTGAACCTGGGGCATACGCAGCGGGGCGGGACGCCTTCGGCCTATGACCGGATGCTGGCGACCCGGTATGGCGTGGCTGCGATCGATCTGGTCCATGCGGGGAAGTTTGGGCGGCTGGTGGTATTGAAGGGGACTGAGATCACCGACATCCCGCTGGCCGATGCGATTGCGAAGACGCGCACGGTGGGGGAGGACCTGCTGGCGGTGATGCGGGGGCTGCAACCCCCGGTCTCGCGGTAACGGAGATTTTAGTTGTGCGGGGCGGGAAAAGCGGGTACAAAGAGGGTGCTGTTCGTATGCTGTTTTAGCCGTTCGACGGAGAGAATGTGATGGCGGTAGCGGTGCAGGCGATGGTGCGCGAGGTGATGGATATCCGGCAGGCGTCGGAGTATCTGGGCGTCAGCGGCGACACGCTGTACCGGTATGCGTCGGAAGGTTTCGTGCCTGCGTTCAAGCTGGGGAACCGGTGGCGCTTCAAAAAGGCGCTGCTGGATGCCTGGATGGACGAGAAGTCGGGTGTGAGGACGGCTGCTCCGATCAGGGTGATGCCGAAGCAGAAGAAGCCGGTCGCGCGGGCGCGGTAGGCTTTGCCTGCTTTGCATATTCGTTGGAGTGTGGTCTGGTTCGGTTTGGTTGCGGTTGCGGCCTTCTGGTTTGGAATTCAACTCTGCTGGTCGGCGAACGGGAAGCGTTGGTACAGCGTCGTGGGACGGCTTGCCGGGGCGTTGGCGCTGTTTGGGGTTGGGGTGGTGATGGTTTTTCTTACGGCGTTTGGGGCTGGTTGAGGCGAGCTGGGGTGGGTGGATCCGGGGACAAACTGGCAGGGCGCGGAATGGCAGGTTGCTTCTGCTATGTCAACTTGCAAAGGTGTATAGGGACTATACTAACGAGCTTCAGCAGGAAGCCGCGAGCCTTTGCTTCTCCTCCGCAAGCGGATAATTCCTCGCGCTAAGACATAAAGGACAACTGCGGTCTGCAAATAGGCCAACGCAAAAGCCGCGATGAGACCTGCCTTTTCTGTGCCGAAGAGGTGGTAATGAAACCAATCAATCAGTCGAAAGCCAATGAAATGAAAGAACAACCATTCAGTCGCGAGGAATCGACCGCTCAAACTGGTGCTGGGAGGGCCAGGGTCTAGCATTACGGCTGTGAGACACAGATTCAGTAGTTCGACCGGAACTGCAATGAGTAGTGCCACGGCGAACAAACGACTAGACCGTATCATCCATCTCTCCGGTTCTAAACGCGTTTGCCGTCATTTTACTCCCGGTTATCGGCTATTCGGAGGTAGCGCCAGCTATTGGATCGGAAGACCGTTCGCGTACGATTTTGACGTTTGGCGTAGCGGGTTGGGCAATAGAGATAACGGAAACCGCGGGTCCCTGCGGGATGACAAAGCAAAAAGACAGGCAACGGCAAAGGCGCACGACAGGGATTATTTCGCTTTATGCGGGATGGAGGGTGAGAACGGTGACTTCGGGGGGGCAGTTGAGCCGGAAGGGCAGGCCGACGGTGCCTAGACCGCGGTTGACGTAGAGCTGCATCTGGCCGAAGTGGTAGAGCCCCTCTGGATATCTCTCGCCCATGGGGGGCAGGATGAGCGGTCCGAGGAAGGGAAGCCGGACCTGGCCGCCGTGGGAGTGGCCGGCGAGCATGAGGTCTACGAAGCTGCCGCGCGGGTGGGCGACGACGGTGTCGGCGTAGTCGGGTTCGTGGGAGAGCAGGATGACAGGAGCGCCGGGTTTGGCGGGGACGGTGAGGTCCATGTCGGGGTGGCTGGTGCCGGGGTCTTCGAGGCCGCAGATCCAGATGCGTTCGCCGTTCTTCTCGATGGCGACGTGCTGGTTGACCAGGACCGGGGTGCCGTGGCTGGTGAGGGCGTGGATGACCATGGGAGCATTGACGGCGACGTCGTGGTTGCCGAGGATGGCGTAGCGCAGGGGGGCGGTGAGGGTGCTGAGGATCTCGGCGCAGCGATGGGCGGCGTGGCGGCCGGCGACGAAGGTGAGGGAGCCGTGGGTGACGAAGTCTCCGGTGAGCAGGACGAGGTCGGGGGCGAGGGCGTTGACCTTGCGGACGATGTGCTCCAGGAAGATCGGCTCGGTGTACTCGTCGAGGTGAATGTCGCTGAGCTGGATGATGCGGTAGCCGTGGAAGGGCGCGGGCAGGTTCCGGATGGGGAAGGTGCGGGGGACGATGTCGATCTCGTGGCGGGCGATCTCGCCGGAGTAGAGGGCCATCCCTGCGGCTACGGTTCCGGCACAGATGAGGAAGTTGCGTCGTGTAAAGCGCGACGGCCGATCGGGTTGGGAACCATCCATACCCAATGATAACGGGTTTGACGGTTTGGCTGCGGGAGGAGCGGCGTGTCGGCTGGATTGGGTAGAATTGCCAGAGGCAGAGGATGATGGATTTGCGGTTCAGGAAGAAGAGAGCGTGGGCTGCCGCAAAGGCGGCTGAGGTGGATGGACTGCTGGTCACGCATCTGCCGGATGTTCGGTATCTGTGCGGGTTTACGGGTTCGAGTGCGGCGCTGGCGCTGGTTGGCGGCAAGGCGGTGTTGTTTACCGACGGGCGGTATACGGCGCAGGCGAGGCTGGAGGCTGCCGGAACGCGGGTGGTGATTGTGCAGAAGCCCGCGGCGTTGGCTGCCTGTGAGTGGATGGCGGCGGCCGGGGTGGCGCGGTGCGGCTTCGATGCGGCGCATACGACGGTGGCGGCGCTCGACGGTATGCGGAAGGTGTTGCCGGCGAATATGCGGCGCGGGATGCTGGTGGCAGTGGGGTCGCTGGTGGCCAGATTGCGCGAGGTGAAGGATGCCGAAGAAATTGCGCGGCTGAGGGCGGCGGCGCAGATGGGGTGCGGGTTGTTTGAGGGGCTGCTGACGTATCTTGAGGCGGGCGTGACCGAGACAGAGGTGGCGGCGACGCTGGAATACGCGGCTCGGCTGGCGGGAGCGGAGGGAATGTCGTTCGAGACGATTGTGGCGAGTGGGGAGCGGTCCGCGCTGCCGCATGGCCGCGCCACGGGGGCCAAGCTGCCGAGGCGTGGGTTCGTAACGCTGGACTTCGGTGTTATTCTCGACGGATATTCGAGCGACATGACGCGCACCGTACACATGGGCAAGGCGATGCCAGGTGAGCGGGACGTGTATGATTTTGTGCTGGAAGCGCAGGAGGCCGCGGTGGCTGCTGTAGAGCTGGGCGCGACTGCGGAGGATGTGGACGAGGCGGCGCGAAGCGTGCTGCGCCGGGTGAAGCTGGACAGGTATTTCAGCCACTCGACGGGGCATGGCGTTGGGCTGGAGATTCACGAAGGGCCGAGGCTGGCCGCGAAGCAGAAGCAGGTTCTGGAAGAGGGAATGGTCATCACGATTGAGCCTGGAGCGTATATGCCGGGCAGGTTCGGGGTGCGGATTGAGGACATGGTCCTGGTGACGGCGACGGGCGGAGAGATTCTGACGCCCAGTGTGAAGGCCTGGATCGAGCTGTAATGCTGTAATAAAGAGATAGTGCCGCACGAGGCACGGGAAGAGACATGATGGACGGGAAGACATTGGAAGAGCTCCGGGAGCTGGTTGAATTTCTGAAGGCGAACGAGATCGCCGAGTTCGACATGGAGCAGGCCGACCTGAAGGTCCGGATCAAGTTTGCGGGTGAGCCGGCTGCGGCGCCTGCGGGTGGGTTTGATATGGCGCAACTGGGGCGGCTGATGGCTTCGGCTCCTGCTGCGGCTGCATCCGGACATTCGGGTGGGGCTGGCTCGGTACATGGGGGTGGAAGCTCTTCCGCCGCTCCGTCGGCTGCGGCGCCGCTGGCTGCCGCCGAAGAGGCGCTGCATGAGGTGAAGTCGCCCATTGTGGGGACGTTTTATGAGTCGCCGTCGCCGGGAGCCGCTGCGTTTGTGAATGTAGGCGATCAGGTTGAGTTGGGGCAGGTGCTGTGCATCGTGGAGGCCATGAAGCTGATGAACGAGATCGAGGCGGATATGGCTGGAGAGATTGTGAAGCGGATTGCGGCGAGCGGACAGCCGGTGGAGTATGGTCAGCCGCTGTTTGCCATTCGGGCGAAGACATAGAGCCGACCGCGGATCTTCGCGGATAAACGCGGATAAAAGCCGAGATGCGAGAGGCTGCTTTGTGCGCATCGCTTCGGTTGTGAACCGTTGACCGATGTGTCGTTTTTACAACGGAAAGTGGGCTGAGTGGGTATGTTTCGTAAGGTATTGATTGCCAATCGGGGGGAGATTGCACTGCGGGTGATCAGCGCGTGCAAGGAGATGGGCATCCGCACGGTTGCGGTTTATAGCGAGGCGGACAGGAACAGTCTGCATGTGCGGTTTGCGGATGAGGCGATCTGTATCGGGCCGCCGCGGTCGAGCGAGAGCTATCTGAATGTGCCGGCGGTGATCTCGGCGGCGGAGATTGCGGATGTGGACGCGATCCATCCGGGGTATGGGCTGCTGAGCGAGAATGCGAACTTCGCGGAGGTGTGCCGCGCGAGCAACATCAAGTTTATCGGGCCGCCGCCCGAGGTGACGCGGATGATGGGCGAGAAGTCCACGGCGCGGCAGACGATGAAGAAGGCGAAGGTGCCGATTCTGCCGGGGTCGGACGGGATTATCGAGAATGAAGGCGAGGCGCTGGAGTGGGCGAAGAGCGTCGGGTATCCGGTGATCCTGAAGGCGGTGGCGGGTGGGGGCGGGCGCGGGATGCGAATCTGCAGGAACGCCGGGGAGTTGCCCTCGATGTACCAGCAGGCTTCGACCGAGGCGGCGAATGCGTTCGGCAATGGCGATATGTATATGGAGAAGTTTATCGAACGGCCGAGGCATATCGAGTTCCAGGTGCTGGCCGATGAGCATGGCAATGTGATGAGCCTTGGGGAGCGGGAGTGCTCGATCCAGCGGCGGCACCAGAAGCTGATTGAAGAGGCGCCGAGCTTGATGGTGACTCCGAAGCTGCGGGAAGAGCTGGGCAGGACGATCAAGAGGGCGCTTGAGAATATCGGGTACTGGAACGCCGGGACGATCGAGTTTCTGATGGATGAGGATGGAAAGATCTACTTCATCGAGATGAATACGCGCATCCAGGTGGAGCATTGCGTTACCGAGATGGTGACGGGGATCGATCTGGTGAAAGCGCAGTTGCGGATTGCGGCGGGGGAGAAGCTGTCGTCGATTGTTACCAAGCCGGTGGAGATTCGGGGACATGCCATTGAGTGCAGGATCAATGCGGAGCATCCGGAGAAGTTCACGCCGAGCGCGGGGAAGATTACGGCGTTCAACCTGCCGGGCGGCAATGGGGTTAGGGTAGATACAGCGCAGTATGCCGAGGGAGTCGTTCCGCCTTACTATGACTCGTTGATTGCGAAGCTGATCTGTCATGGGGCGGATCGGGAAGAGGCGATGAACAAAATGCAGCGGGCGCTGAGCCAGTTTGTGGTGCAGGGGATTCATACGACGATTCCCTTGCATCAGAAGATCTTTGCGGATGCGGAGTTCCGGTCGGGGCAGTTCGATACGAAGTTTATGGAGCGGTTTTTCGAGCGGCAGAAGGAAGGCTAGGTGGCTGCGGCGCTGCCTCGGTTGTACGCGATTCTGGATGCTGGTGCGCTCAGACGATATGGGCTGGACGCGGTACGCTTTGCGGAGGATCTGAGGGCGGCTGGGGTGGCACAGGTGCAGTATCGCGATAAGGCAGGCGGTCCGCAGGAGGTGTTGCGCGTGGCTGGTGCGATTCGCGAAGGGTTTCGAGGGGCGAAGTGTCGTCTGATCTTGAATGATCGGGCGGACTTGGCGGTGCTGGCTGGGTGGGACGGGGTGCATGTGGGGCAGGGGGATCTGTCGCCGGAGGATGCGCGGCGGGTGGTTGGGCCAGAGCGCTGGGTGGGGGTTTCGACGCATACGGAGGAGCAGGTGCGGGCGGCGGAGGCGAGTTGTGCGGATTACGTGGCGGTCGGGCCGGTGTTTGCTACGGGGACGAAGCTCGATGCGGAGCCGGTGATTGGCCTGGAGGGGGTGCGGCGGGCGCGGGCGCTGACTACGAAGCCGCTGGTGGCGATTGGCGGGATTACGCGGGGAAATGTGCGCAGCGTGATCGATGCGGGGGCGGATTCGGTGGCTGTGATCGGCGGCCTGATGGTCACCGGTGAGTCCGTCGAAAAAGTGGCGAGAGACTTTCTCGATATTTTCCGGTAGAACTGACGAACGTGAATTTTGTGAAAAATGGAATGCGAGAACCTTCCGTGACTCGGCCGGATGACATGCAATCAGGCGCGGCGGCTCCTCAGTTTGTGCAGGGGATGGGGTTGTTTTCGGCGACCGCGATTGTGATGGGCTCGATGATCGGTTCGGGCATCTTTATCGTTTCAGCGGATATGTCGCGCGGGCTGGGCTCTCCGGCGCTGCTGATTGCGGCGTGGTTGGTGACGGCGCTGATGACGATCATCGGGGCGCTGAGCTATGGCGAGCTGGCGGCGATGATGCCGAAGGCGGGCGGACAGTATGTCTATCTGCGCGAGGCGCTGGGGCCGCTCTGGGGCTTTCTGTATGGCTGGACGCTGTTCCTGGTGATCCAGACAGGGACGATTGCCGCTGTTGGAGTGGCGTTTGGCAAGTTCCTTGGCGTCTTTGTTCCAAGCATCAGCGGGCAGAATTGGATCTGGCATATCGGGCACGTTCCGGCATGGCAGGTGGGGCCGATGGTGCTGGGGAACATGGAGATCGGCCTGAATACGGCGAACCTGACGGCGATCGTGATTATCACTCTGTTGACGCTGCTGAATACCTTTGGCGTGAAGATGGGCGCGGCGGTGCAGAACATTTTTACTTCGGCGAAGGTGCTCGCGCTGGCTGCCGTGGTGGTGGTCGGTCTGGTGGTGAAGAATCCTGCCGCGCTGGCTGCAAACTTCGGAGCGGGCTGGCATAACTTCTGGGCGGGAGCCGGGTGGCATACCGTCCATGCCGTGCAGGTGGGCGTGGGTGGGCCGACGGCGTATGTCGGGCTGCTGACGATTATTGCGGTGGTGCAGGTGGGGTCGCTTTTCTCATCCGACGCGTGGAACAATGTCACCTTCACGGCGGGGGAGATCAGAAATCCGAAGCGGAATCTGCCGCTGTCGCTGGCGATTGGCACGGGCGTGGTGTTGCTGCTGTATGTGCTGTGCAACTTCGTCTACCTGAGCGTGCTGCCGATGGCGGGCGATCCGACTGCGACGACGATCGCGGGGCGTGGGATTCAGTTCGCGTCGGAGGATCGGGTCGCGACGGCGGTGATGGAGCAGGCCTTTGCGGGCTATGGCGCGAAGCTGATGGCAGCGGCGATTCTGATTTCGACCTTCGGCTGCGTGAACGGAATGCTGCTCGCAGGGGCTCGGGTGTACTACGCGATGAGCCGCGATGGGTTGTTCTTCAAGGCGGTGGGCAGGCTGAGCGAGAGGTCCAAGACCCCGGTGAATTCTTTATGGGTGCAGTGGGCGTGGACCTGCCTGCTGTGTTTATCGGGGAGCTATGGCCAGCTTCTGGATTACGTGATCTTCGCGGTTCTGATCTTCTATATCCTGACGATTGCCGGCCTGTTTGTGCTGCGGCGGACGCGCCCGGATGCGGTGCGGCCATATAAGGCCTTCGGTTATCCCATCCTGCCGGGGCTTTATATCGTGATGGCGACCTGGATTTGTGTCGTACTATTGCGTTACAAACCTCAATATACGTGGCCGGGACTGGTGATTGTGCTGCTTGGCGTGCCGGTGTACCTGATGTGGACGCGGATGCCGCGCCGAATCGAATCGGATGCGACGGCAGGCAGGAATGCGTAAGAGTCTGGAAAGAGCCGGTCTGGAACGGAACATGGAGAACCTCAATTGATGAAGAATTTGTTTGCTATCAAACCGCTTTCGCGTCTGCTGAAGGAGGCGGAGAACGAGGGGGAAGCGGGACTCAAGCGCACCTTGGGGCCGCTGAACCTGATTACGCTCGGGATCGGGGCCATCATCGGCGCCGGGATTTTTGTGCTGACGGGACAGGCTGCGGCAAAACATGCAGGCCCCGCGGTGATGTTGAGCTTCGTGGTCGCGGGCATCACGTGCGCGTTCGCGGGCCTGTGCTATGCGGAGTTCGCTTCGTTGATCCCTATCGCCGGTTCGGCCTATACCTACGGATACGCCACGCTCGGTGAGTTTGTGGCGTGGATCATCGGCTGGGACCTGGTGCTGGAGTATGCGTTCGGCGCGGCCACGGTGGCCTCTGGCTGGAGCGGGTACCTGGTGGGGCTGCTACAGGACTTTCATATTCATATTCCGCCGCAGTTGACCACGACGCCGGGCAGTGTGCTTTATCTTTTCAACGATCGCTGGCAGGCGATTGCGGCTCTGCCGGCGGGGGTCAATCCGGCTTCGCTGCCGCATGTGACAGGAGTCTTCAATCTGGTCGCCTTCCTGGCTATCGCGGCGATTACGACTATCCTGATCGTCGGAATCCAGGAATCCGCCAACCTGAACACCGGGATCGTGATCGTAAAGCTGGCTGTTGTCGGCGTATTCCTGGTGCTGGGTATCAATTTCCTCCTGCATCATCCGGCGCAGGCCCATGCGAACTGGACACCGTTCATTCCGCCGAGTCAGGGACCGGGAGCGTTTGGCATCGGCGGCATCACGGCCGGGGCAGCGTCGATCTTTTTCGCGTACATCGGATTCGACGCGGTCTCGACGGCGGCGCAGGAGGCCAAGAACCCGAAACGCGATATGCCGATCGGCATCCTTGGGTCACTGGTGATCTGTACCATCTTGTATATTCTAGTTTCGGGCGTGCTGACCGGGCTGGTCAACTACAGAGCGCTGAATGTGGGCGATCCGGTGGCGGTCGGCATTGACGCGACGGGTATTCGTTGGGGCAGCATCCTGGTCAAAATTGGCGCTGTGTTCGGGCTGGCAACGGTGATGCTGGTGATGCTGCTTGGCCAGTCGCGGGTGTTCTTTTCGATGTCGCGGGACGGGCTGCTGTGGAAGTGGGCCGGGGTCATCCATCCGAAGTTCCGTACCCCGTGGATTTCGAACATTGTCGTGGGTGCGATCGTGGCCTTTATGCCTGCGCTGCTGCCCATCGACAGGCTGAGCGAACTGGTGAATATGGGGACGCTGCTCGCGTTCGCGATTGTGTGTGCCGGGGTTTGGATTCTGCGGAGGCGCAATCCCGACTTGCATCGGCCGTTTAAGACGCCGCTGGTGCCGCTGGTGCCGATACTCGGGATCGTCAGCGCGCTGTACCTGATCTGGACCTTGCCGGCGTTGACCAAGATCGTTGTGGTGGCGTGGCTGATCTTCGGGTTGCTGATCTATTTCACCTACAGCGTGAAACACAGCAAGGTGCAGCAGGCTCTCAGGGCTGGTGAGGAGTAAGGCGGACGGGAAGCAGACAAATTTGGTCAGGGAGGCGATCTGCAGGAGCGAGGCGCGACAATGCCGACGGGCATGGATCGACCGTGATCAGGCTCTATTCGTGCGTGCGCCAACCCTGATTGCGCTTTGATGGCCGCATGGAATGGCACATTTCAATGCGGCCAGAAGTGTATTCTGAGGACAAGCTGAGAGGTGGTGGCCTGAAGAAGGTCAGCCAGAATTGTGTCCAAGGGAGCGAAGCGCCTTTCCTGGGACGTCCAGATCAGCATAATTGGCTAACGAAGTCACAGATCGAAGCTGATTCGACTTTTGAGTCGTTAGTGAATAAGCAGAATGCCCGGATGGTGAAATCGGCAGACACAGCGGACTTAAAATCCGCAGACCCTAAACGGTCGTGGGGGTTCAAGTCCCCCTCCGGGCACCATCGAACCAGGAATAGCAGGTTGATTGCGTAGGGCTTTGGCTACGCAAGAGGCTTTCTGTTTACTTGGTGGCCGCAGGTCGGCGCTCGCTACACACATCGATGTTTATCCCTATAGCCGAAGCGCAACGCTCGATAGAGGTTTGTGGATACGCATTTTTTGAGCCGCTACCTTCCCGGCCCAAACGGGAGGAAGATTCCTTCGTTTGGGACGCGGTGTCATGAGCCGAGAAATTCCCTTGACCATCGCCTCTCTGTTGCTCTATAGATACTGTTGCTCTATAGATATTGCGCTGGGTCACAGCCAGACTTGGAGTGGCGGGTAACTGCCGGCAGCATCAACACTTTTTCAGGAGACCACCGTGCGATTCCGCTCATCGATATCCCGCATCTCGCGTCTGTCTATGCTCTTCGCGCTGCTGCTGGCGTTTTGCTCCGGCATGGCACGCGCGCAGCTCGCCGGCCGAGGAACCATCCAGGGAATCGTCAGCGACTCCAGCGGGGCGGTTCTTCCGAACGCGCTGATCACCATCACGAACGTTCAGACCGGGGTGGTCAGCACACAGACCTCCACCGGCAGCGGCTTCTACTCGGTTGGCGGCTTTCAGCCGGGCACGTACAACATCACGATCTCTGCGGCGGGCTTCCAAACGTTCACCCAGGAGCACGTCGTCCTCGATGCTCTTCAGACGCTCGGCGTCAATGCCAAGCTCAACGTGGGAGCCAGCGATACGGTCACAGTATCGGATACGCTTCCGCCGATCAACACCACGGATGCGACTCTCGGATCCACGATGGAGACGGACACCTTTCGCGCTCTGCCGCTGAATATGAGCGGCGCACCACGGGACCCGACCTCTTTTCTTACGTTTACTCCGGGGGTCAAGAGCGACGGCCGCTACGGCTCCTTCAACGGCGGCCAGATCGATCACGACGAGACGTATGTCGAAGGCATCGCCATCACCAGCATCAACGTCCAGGGCGATAACTCGAGCGTGAGCCGCGGCTTCTCGGTCGATGCTGTCGATCAGTTTCAGGCGCAGACGAACGGGCTCTCCGCCGCTTACGATGGCCAGGGCATTCAGAACTACACGCATAAGTCAGGGACCAATACGTATCATGGCTCTGCCTTCGAGTACTTCCGCAATACGGTCCTCGACACCTGGGGTTTTTTCTCGAAGACTCCGAATCTCGCTACCGGGCAGACCGTCAAGCCGGTCGAGCGGCAAAATGAGTTCGGCGGCACGGTTGGTGGCTTCGTCGTCAAGGATAAGATCTTCTTCTTCGGCTCGTACGACGGGATGCGCTTTCTGAAGGGGCCGAACCCGGCGCTGGTCACCATTCCGACCATGGAGGAGCGCAATGGGGACTTCAGCGCGCTGCTTCTGCTGAAGGATTCGAAGGGGAACCCCACGCCGATCACCATCTACGATCCGACGAGCACCGTGTGTACAGGCGGCTCGTGCGTCCGGCAGGCGTACAAAGGCAACATCATCCCCGCGGGGCAGATCTCAGCTCAGACGAAATACCTCCAGCAGTTCCTTCCCGTCATTCCGCTTGGGTCGCCGGTGACGAACAACTATCTTGCCGGCTTCGCAACCGGATTTAACTATAAGAAGATCAGCACCAAGGTTGACTTCGACCTCTTCCCAAAACATCGCCTGAGTTTTCTGTATACCTATGGCGACCGCGCCGCCAATCCGGCCTGCTGCGACCAGAGTGGCCTTCCGCAGCCCTACACGCCGGGGGTCGGCAATAGCCAGTTCTACTACCTCGGCATCATGGAGGATAACTGGACCGTCAACGACCACACGATCAACCAGTTGAAATATGCGGTGAATTTTACCGGAGGTCCTTCGACCAACCCGGGCGAGGGAAATCCTGCGTGGGCAGCTACGGCGGCAGGAATTACGGGTCTTCCGCCGGGCCAGGCCTCCGATGCTCTTCCCCGCACGGATTTCGCCGGACTGGACGCACCGACCAACTGGGGCACAACCAACGCCGGCGGATATAACAATACCGGCTGGTATCTCCTCGATACACTGCAACTGGTGAAAGGCAGGCACTCGCTTGCTATCGGCGGACAGTATCAATGGCTTGACCAGAACGACACCACGATCGCCACTGGCACCTACTACTATCAGAACTTCGGGCAGAATGAGACGTCCACCTTTACGAAAAAGGGTGGTGTACCCACCAGCACGATCGACACCACGACGGGATACAGCTATGCGTCTTATCTGGCCGGAGCCGTCGACAGCGCCGGTATCAACGATAACCGCTCTGTCCTGGTACTTGGGGCGCGCTTCTTCACGTTTGCGCCGTTCGTCCAGGACGACATTCGCGTCAGCCAGAGACTCACGTTGAACGTTGGCCTGCGCTGGGACCTGAACTCACCCTACCGGGAGGTCCAGAACCGCATGTCGTTTCTCAACATCAATCTGCCGAATCCCGTTGCGACAGGCGCGATGGGGGCATTGCAGTTCGCCGGCAGCGGCAACTCGTACAACTGCAACTGCCGCACCCCGGTCGCAATCTGGTTGAAGAACTTCGCTCCACGTCTCGGCTTCGCGTATGCGGTGGACCCCAAGACCGTCATTCGCGGCTCCTACGGGATCGACTACACGCGGGCAGGAGGGATTGGCGGCCGCGGCGGCGCGCAGACTGGAACCGGGCAACTGGGCTTTACCGGCGGTGGCTCCTATGCGACCAGTGATGGCGGCATCACACCGGCGTTTTATCTTCAGAACGGCATTGCGCCTTACTCCTTGCCATCGCTCAACCCCGCCTTCGGAACCGGATACACCAACACGCCGGGCTACACTGGTACGCCTAACGGTGTCACCTACGCGGACCCTTACCTGAGCCGTCGCGCTCCCTACTTCAACAACTTCTCGCTGGGCTTTCAGCGCGAACTGCTGAAGCAGACGACGCTTTCGGTGGACTACTCCGGATCGACCGGCCACTTTCTCGGTACGGGAATTGGACGTGGGATCTACTCCAACCAGCTCGATCCGGCATATTATGTGCTCGGCAGCCTTCTCACCCAGCCCGCGGCCAAGGTGATGGCGCAGGCCCAAGCCATCCTTCCCGGGTTGAAGCCAAGCTTCACCAACTACAACTCCAGCGTGTCGCTGGGTCAGGTGCTGCGTCCTTTCGGCGAGTACAACAGCTTCTCCGATATCTGGGGCGATGTCGGCAATTCGAACTACAACTCCCTTCAGTTTTCCATTGTCCAGCAGCAGCCGCAGTACGGACTGACGTACAGCTTCGCGTACACCTTCAGCAAATCGTTGTCGGACGTCAACGGCGCTCCGACCGCGTATGGCAATAACGCCCAGCGCGCCTACGGCATCGATCCCGCGGACACGCCTCACAACATCCAGGCGTACGTTGTGTATGAGGAGCCCTTCGGCAGGGACGGGGGCTTCTGGCTGTCGAACCGGATCATTCGCGGGTGGAGCACCTCCGCCACCTTCCACTTCACCTCGGGAACGCCGCTCGCCATCATCACCACAGGCTGCACCGCTCCCTTCTCGGGCACCTGCCTCCCGAATTTGGTTCCCGGCGCCGGCCCAGTGCGCATCAACGGCGCGTTCCACCCGCGTACGCTTGCCGATGTCGCGACCACGCCCTACATCTCCTCTGCAGCGTTTGCCACGCCTGCGCCTTTCACCTTCGGCAATGCTCCGCTCGCGGCGCCGTTCGGCCTTCGTAATCCCAGCTCATACGACATCGATATGGCGCTGCGCAGATCCTTCGACGTCTACGAACCCTGGCATTTGAAGTTTACTTTCGAGGCCAGCGCCTTCAACCTCGACAATCACACTCAGTTCGGAGGTTTGAGCGTCAGCGCTGCGAGCTCCACCTTCGGCCGCGTGACGAGCCAGTCCAACGGCTCCCGGGATATCCAGCTCGCCGCCCGTTTCGACTTTTAGGTCGCGTCGGCCTCCACCTCAAGCGCGGTTGAATGCCCTTGAGGTGGACGGAGCGCCGCAGCTTTCGCTGTCTCGAATGGTGGTACCGCTGGATTCACCAGGTTCAGCGCCTCCCATTTACCCGGCTGCCGGCTGATCGCAGGAAGCTGCGCGGTTCATCAGGGAGTTATCGGCTTAGGAATAACGTCTGCACTGGGTTCGATCCTCCGCCTGCTTCGATGGTCGATTTGATACTGCACCTCGTCCACGTCGACAAATCCGGCGGGTCCTGTTGAGTTGAAGGTGAAGATCCCGATGCGGTCCCCGCGATATGAGCCCCACGTAAGCTGATAGGGCTGCCCGAACTTTTGGAACGTGTGCCCATCGGTGCTGAAGAGAAACTGACTGACTCCGTCGAAGCCCCATTCGGAGCGCAGCCAGATGACACGGTTATGGATGACCGGCCCGGACAGGCTTGTCCGGTTGCTGATGAACATTAGCCGGCGGATGCCCTCGGCCTGGACGATACGCAGGGTTCCATACGTCTTTGCGAAATGCGCAAGTCCCGCCTGCTGCCCGTCGACCATGCCGGACAGGTCGATTCGCACCATCACCTGATTTCGCCTGGTCCTCAGGGACCGCTGCGTGATGACATTGCCGATGCTGTTGAAGTCGCCGGGCCTGAGCGGCGGGAAGGCGTGCAGCCGAAGGAATCCTGGGCGCTCGGTGAGAGACCACTTCGTAGCATCCGGCTGGTAGTTCCACTCCCACTCCGGTCTCAACACGGGTGAACTGAAATCATCGCTGGCTGACACGTACGAGCGGGAGAAGCCTTCGATGGGCTTTCTTGCACGCCACACCATGTTGCCGATGCCGTCTGCCCCGACGCGCCCGAGGATCGGCCATCCATCCACCCAGGTCACGGGCAGGAGCACGCCGGCACGTCCCTCCCAATCGCCGCGCCCTTGATGCGTGACGAAGTACCACTTGCCGGAGGGCAGTTCGACCAGTCCTCCCTGATTCGGTTCTTTATCCGCGGCGGCGTGGACGTGAATCAGTTGATGTATCTCCCAGGGACCGCTCAGGCTTCTGGAACGCTCCATCATGCCCACCCTGCCTTCGGGTGCGACCTCACTGTAGTAGTGGAAGTAAAACCCATTGATCTTGTACAGCTTGTTCGCCTCACTCCCACGCGATTGGTGGATGATGCGATCCGATGCCGCGACAAGCTCATCTCCGTCGGCATTCATCTTGAACAGGTGAATGTTGTATTTGGTCTGCTGCGGACCCTCTGCTTGGAAATGAGTGGCGACAAGGTAGCCTTGCCCATCATCATCCCAGAAGGGGCACGGATCGTCCCATCCTGTCTGCGAAAGGATAAGGTGAACGGGCGACCATGGACCGGCTGGATTCTTCGCGGTGCTGACGTAGAGGCCCTGGTCCGGCGTTCCGAAATAGACCCAGAACCTGCCCGCGTGGTACCGGAGCGCTCCCGCCCAGATGCCCCGGCCCGCGCGGCTCATTTTTTTCCAGGATAACTCCGGATCGATTACGGTGATGTCTTTGATCACATGCCCAAGGATGGTCCAGTTCACCAGGTCTTTGGAATGAAGAATGACGAGACCGGGCGAGTACTGCATGGTGGATGACATCATGTAGAAATCCCGGCCTGCACGAATCACGTCGATGTCACTGAAGTCGCCCGGGAGGATCGGATTGACGTAGGTTCCGTCTCCCTGATCCCCCCAATCGCCGTCGCTGGGAGGTTTATTCGCCGGTACCTCCGTCGCTGAATCGAGCGCAGATCGCTTTGAATCCAAATGCGATCGTTGCTGAGAAGAGCTAAGTGTACCGGCAGCCAAAACACCGGCGCAGGCGCCAGCAAGACATCGATGCCAAAGCCTACGCCGCATGAATCTCCGTGGGAGAGGGTCGGTTGTGCTCTCCTAAGCCGACGAATGTGGACTACGGGTTAGGTAAGGAGTCATTGGCTTTTGTGTCGGTGGACTTGTAAATGTACTCGTAGTCGTGCCAGCCCCGGACCGCTGGATCAGCCGAAGTGTTGGTCAGTTCGAGACGGAGAGCATCATCCTGATCGCCCTGCGTGGAGTTGACGGAGATTGTGAGTACATTGTCGGCACCCTCGGGGCTCAGTGCGGTTGTGTCCCACTGGAAGGCGATCCACTGGGTGTACCCGGAGAGACCGCTGCGAACGGCGGCATCGCTCGGGTTGAGCTTGCTCCATGTAAGCGGCTGTCCGTTCAGGGTTACGGTGTAGTTTGCCTCCGCGGCAGCGAGTGCGACCGAGAGCACGGCATATGCGTTGTCAGTGACATTCTGCGGACTCGCAAAGTGAACCGTCCAGGCCGGGATGCGCGTGGACACGCCATTGGCGCCCGACGCGCCTGGCAATCCGGCGACATAGGCAGGAATAGCGTATTTGTAGCCGTCCGTCGTATCGTCGCCAGAGCTGTAAACGCCGCCGTACAGCCCGGGATCGAAGGTCTGCCAATGGTTATAGTTCCATTTAGTCAAATCGTTGGTGGCCGGACCCGCGGGACCGTCGGTTGCGTTATAGATGACCGCGCCCTTGTTCGCCATGAAATCTGCCCAGTAGTTCCATGTACCCCAGAACTCCCGGTCGTCGTGGCCTGCGGCGTCGTGGCCGTGCAGAAATTCGTGTGAGGAGCGATCCGCTGTTCCGATCGTGAAGACCGGAGCGCCGCTGCCAAAGTTCTCCTGGGCGAAGTTCAGCGTGGGAACTGTGGTGTTCTGGTTGGCGTTCACCACGACGTCTTCCTGCCGCAGCTCGCCCCATTGACCGAGCACATAGACAGAGAGCCGGTATGTTCCGGGAATGACGTTGTGGATCGTTGCTGTGCCGGTGTTGCTGATATCGGCCCAGTATTGAGCGCCCTGGGAGGAGAACTGGATGTTCTTGCCAGGATCGCTGAGCACGGCCCATGCGGTCTTCGGGCTGTTTCCTGCAACACCATTCACCTGTATCTGGACCGTGCCGCGCGCAGTGGAAGGGATATAGCCGGAGGCCACAAGCTGGGCCTCGTGATCGTAGAAGTTGCCAAAGCTCGTCCCGGCGAGTACGGCATCCCTGTACATATCATCCGGGGTCTGGATGGTGCTGCCAAACTTGTTGAAACGTACATAGAACGGCCCAAAGAGGCGATGAGAGGCCGTTCCTTTCGGCGTCGCCAGCGAAAGCGAGTTGTCGAGGTGGTTGGAGTAGGGCTCGATCATATCGAGATTGCCGGTGAAGAGGAGATTCTGCTTCGTCGGACCGCCGACCGTCGACTCATTGCTCGGGAACACGACCCATGCGCCGTACTCAGAGCCGTAGGTTCCATGGGCCACGTTCAGATAGTTGTAGCCTGAATAGTCGTACTTGTCGCCGAAGGTGCGTTTGAAGCCGGCGGGGATGTCGGTGAAGCCGTGGAGATCGACCGTGGCGTCCTGAACCGCGCGGCCGGGATCGGTGGAGAAGTATTCCTTGGCTGAGGGCAGCGGGATGGCGATCGGTCCGGGATTGCTGAGGTCGGGATTGACCGAGTAGATGTTCGGAAACTTGTTCAGGTCGCTGCGAAGAACCCATTGAACCTGCCCGATCGATCCGGCGATATCCGCGGCGGAGTGATCTGCGACGAAGTAGACATGGACCGCGGGATCGTTCGGCGTGACGACCCAATGTTCGCTGTAGGTATACGCGTTCGTGCTGCTCGAAGGATAGGTGACCCACCAGTCGATATAGCTGCCCGCACTCGCGTAGCCCGGGACGCCGGCAACCGTGCCGAATCCCGCATTGTCCATGTAAAAGCCCTTGGGACCGGCGCTGCTGGAGTTGGTAAGATCGATCAGGTCATCCGTGCTTCCCTTTGGGAAGATGCCGAAGATGTTGCCGTTCTGTGCATTGAAGTCGATGGAGATTGCGCCATTGGCGATCTTCCAGTCCTTCAGGTTGGTCGTGTCGATCGTCAGTGTCGTCGATTGCCCCGCAGCGACCTGCAGCGTGGAGCAACTGCTTCCGCTGCTGAAGCTGTTCTCATTGGAGTCGATGCCGCTGACCGAAACAAAGTAGGTCCCGGCGGCCAGTGTGCTGGGAATTACGAATTGAATCCTGTCACTCGTTCCAAGTACTTTCTGCACGGAAGATACGGTCGCCGCCGTGGGTGAGCCGCCACACGCTGAGGCAAGCGATACGAATGTGGTCGCAGGAGAGATCGTTCCGGATGGGAAGCCCGTTCCGGTCACGCTTACATTCGAAGCCCCCACTCCCGAACTCGGACTGGTAAGCGTTGCCAGCTTAACCGTTGCGGCCTTCGAGACCGCTGGAAGCAACAACAACACGCAGCCAAGGCTCAATGCAACACCGGGGCGGCGATACTTTGGCAGAAATCTCAGCCTGCGCGAGCCCGCCATGCTCAGCAGGCCGACCAGGCCGATTCCGAGCATCGTCCAGGTCGCCGGCTCCGGCACAGGGTTCGCATCGATGACGGCAAGATCGCCGCCGGAGAGCAATCCATTCGCATCGGTGAGAGCTGCGCTGAAGTACTGGGACACCAGGGCCATGGTCCCGTCATTCAGCATGAAGTCCGATGTGCTGAAGCTCCCGGTCAAGAGTGCGTCGGTAGCGCCGAAAAGGCCGGTCGGCGGACCCGCCAGTGTCGAGAGCTGCTCGCCGTCGAAAGAGAACCCGTCTGCGTCCAAACTGAAATAAGAAGAGTCGAACACGCGCGATCCACCCCCGGAGAAGTCCACCGTAAGGCTGAGACTGGACAATGAAATCGGGGTCGTCACGGGAAAACTTGTATCGCCCGGCCCGGAGCTGTTCGCGCCGGTCAGGTTTACAACGTCGAACTGAGCTACATTGGTTCCGGTGACATCGTAGCTGACATAGCCAACCGGAATGCCAGCCGCAGAAGCGGTGATCGACAGCGGCGCCAACACAAACATGACTGCGAGAATTCGTGCGGGTAGTTTGGACATAACTCTCTCCGTGGTTGGATTGCTGAGGAATATGCAACGATGGGTCGAATGGCTCACGTCAGTGCTTCTTCGTGCGCATGAGCCTGAATTGGCTAAAGGAGATTGAACTCTGAAGCATCTGCAAGGAACGCGTTCTGATTCTTTCCACATTTGAAGTGCCGGTGAGAAATAGTTTCAAATGCGATACGGAACCTAACAGCGACGCTGGAACGATGTCAAGTGGATTTTTTCATTTGCAAATTCGACCCTGCTAGAGCGCTACCAGCCACAGCCGCGACCTGTCAGCACCGCTGTATGCCGGCTTCGGGTGCCGACACGCGGGTAGTGCTGCCGCCAAAGCATGCACGTCCGCTGCGGCGAGCACCGGTCAACGTGAGGAGTGAGATTTGATGTACTCGATCGCGGGAGATCTCCTGCGTTAAGGAGCGGAGCTCATCCGGGGGATGTTCATTCCGCAATATAGGCGGGCATGCCTCGCAAGGCGGACTCCTGCAGCGGTTCAAATCCGCCAATGAAGCGTTCTACCGGACTTCCCTCGGTAAACCAGCTCTTCGGCGCGATTCCGCCCCAAAGCTGCTGACGGCTCGGATCGTTCACATCCCAGCGAATAGGCTCAAAATCCGGGTCGACGGTGAGGTAGTCGGAGGTGTAAAACTCCAGCCGATGGCCGTCCGGGTCGAGGACGTAAACGAAGAACGCGTTCGATATGCCATGCCGGCCGGGTCCTCGTTCGATGGCTGCGTATTCCTTTGCTCCCGCGAGGATGTCGCAAATCTGGAAGATCCGCGAGCCGTCAGGCACCCAGTAGGCGAAGTGATGCATGCGCGGTCCGAGGCCGTTGGTCATGGCGAGATCGTGTACGCTGCCACGACGCTGAATCCAGGCGGCCCAGACGTTGCCCTGTCGGTCGTCGGAGAACTCCGAAAGCCGGAAGTTCAGGCGCTTGATGTACCAGTCCATCATTTCGCCAACATGGGGCGTAAGGACGTTGCAGTGGTCGACCCGCTGGATACCGGTCCGTGAATGGAGATGGTAGTCCTGGAGGAGCCACCTGTGCCGGACGGACTGGAAGTAAAAGGCGACCGGAAAGCCGAAGGGGTCCTGCATGCGAAGCAGCCTGGGACGATCTTGCTCGGCCTCCCAGCGATATGGCAGGCCAAGCCTCTCGGCGAGATCGGCCATCCGGTCGACATCCTGTTCGGAGCCCATCTTGTAGCCGATCTGGCGAACGCCGGCCACGGGTGCGAGCTCCAGCTTCAACGTCCATTCGCGGTCCTCGGTCCCTCGCAGATGAAGCGCCGTCTCCGATTCGTGAAGGATGTTGAGGCCGAGCAGATCGACGTAGAAGCGTCGCGATGCGGCCATGTTCGTCACATAGAGGATCGCGTGGCCGATGCGAATGACGTTCGGCACGGCCGGGCTGTCGCGGTGCAGGTCATTCGTGGGCAAGACGTCGTTGGGCGAGATCATTTGGGAGCTCCAAATTTTGGAATCGGATGATCCGTAAGAGGTACGGCAATGTGCTTCAATTCGGTGTAGAACTCGAAGGCGTGGTCGCCTCCTTCGCGATGCGTGCCGCTGAACTTCACGCCTCCGAACGGTGTGGGAAGGTGACGCACATTGTGGCTGTTGATCCACGTCATCCCTGCCTCGAGGTCGAGCGCCATCCGGTGCGCTCGCGCGATGTCGCGGGTCCAGATGTAGGAAGCAAGACCGTACCGAACATCGTTCGCCATCCGGAGCGCGTCACTTTCCGCCTTGAAGGGGATCGCCGTCAGCACGGGGCCGAAGATCTCTTCCTGCGCGATTCTCATGTTGTTGCTGCCTGTCAGTAGCGTGGGTTGCACGTAGTTACCCTGGGCGCCAACCTGTGAGCCGCCGGCCAGCAGGCGTGCCCCTTCGCCCTGTCCGATTTTGATGTAGTCCAACACGCGCTGCATATGTTCGGGATGGATGAGCGGGCCCACTTCGGTGGCGGGGTCGAGCGGATCGCCGACCTTCACGGCCCTGGCTCGCGTGGCGATGCGGTCCGTGAACTCATTGAAGATGGATTCCTGTATGAGCGCACGGGAGTTGGCCGTGCAGCGCTCGCCATTGAAGCTGTAGATCTGAAAGACCACCGCATCGAGCGCCCGGTCGAGATCGGCGTCCTCGAAGATGATGGCAGGAGATTTGCCTCCAAGCTCAAGCGAAAGCCGCTTGATGTTGTCGGCGGCGTTCTTCATGACGATGGAGCCGGTTGAGGTTTCGCCGGTGAGCGTGATCAAAGGCACCAGAGGGTGTGCCACGAGCGGGGCGCCTGCCTCCTCGCCGAATCCCTGAACGACATTGAAGACACCCGGAGGCAGGTCGGCCTCTTCGACAATCTGCGCCAGCTTCCACGCGGTCAGCGGCGACCACTCCGCCGGCTTCAGGATAACGGTATTGCCGGTAGCGAGAGCCGGAGCGATTCTCCAGGTAGAGAGCATCAGCGGAGCGTTCCAGGGCGTGATGATGCCGCACACTCCGACCGGAACACGCAGGCTGTAGTTGAGCCACTCGTGGTCGACGGGAAAGGTGCGTCCGTCCATGGCCCGTTCGGCCCACTCGGCATAGAAGCTGAAGTTCTCCGCGGCACGGGCGATCTGGGCGCGCACGATGCGAAGGACCTGGCCGGCGTCGAGACACTCGATCGTGGCAAGTTCGTCGCCGTGCTTCTCGATCAGGTCAGCGATCCGCAGAAGGTATTTGCGCCGCTCCTTTGCCTTGGTGCGGCTCCACTGTTTGAAGGCCGTATGCGCGGCCGAAGCTGCGCGGTCGACGTCCTCGGCATGGCCGGAGCTTACGGTTGCGAGGAGAGCGTTGGTCGTGGGATCGGACGTGGTGAAGGTCTCGCCACGATGCCCCGGTGCCCACCGTCCGTCGATGAAATGCTGGATGGGTGTTTCTGCGAGCTTCTTTCGGGTTGACTGGATAAACGCCTGATCGATACCTGCGGGACCATGTGCTATCGGGGAGGGATGTGTTGGATTGCTTGCCATTGGTTTAATTATCCGTCGAAACGATTGGTTGAGTTTATCGCCGGTTGGAGCAGGAACTCGGGATGAGTCTGCTGATACACGCTCTTTACTGGACCCGGCGAACCATCGCTCTGGCCTTTGAATCGCGCAACCAGCCCGCGGGCGCTTCGCGCCAGAAGAGTGGTGTCTGCACCGACGGCTACGAAGGTGCAACCGAGCGCCAGCCATCGTCGCGCCTGTGCTTCATCCGCGGAAAGAATCCCAGCCGGTCTGCCTGCCGCCTGAATCCGCCGGATGGCATCCTGGATGGAGTTCTGCACCTCAGGGTGCATCGGGTCGCCGAGATGCCCTAACGACGCGGCAAGATCGCTCGGCCCGAGGAAAATTCCATCCACGCCGTCGACTGCGGCAATCTCCTCCAGGTTCTTCATTCCCTCCACCGACTCGATCTGCAGGAGAAGGCAGATTTCGGAATCAGCATTCCGGAGGTAATCGGGGACTGCGTTCCAGTGTGACGCCCGCGCCAATGCGCTGCCGACGCCGCGAATCCCTGCAGGCGGGTACCGAACAGCCGAGACGAGGTGTGCGGCCTGCTCCGAGGTTTCAACCATCGGGATCAGCAGTGTTTGTGCTCCGATATCGAGCAGTTGCTTGATGACATGAACCTCGCCGGCCGGGGCGCGCACCAGTGTCTGTGTGGGATAGCCCGCGATCGTCTGTAGCTGGCCAAGGATGGACCGAAGATCGTTCGGTGCGTGCTCGCCATCGATGAGAAGCCAGTCGAAGCCTGCGCCCGCGCATATTTCGGCGGAATAGGAATTGGCCAGCGCGAGCCAAAGGCCAAACTGTGTCTCTCCCGCAAGCAGTCTAGTTTTGAAGGTGTTCTTCGGGTGATCCATCTCAAGCAAGTCCTCAGGAAAAGTGACATGAAAGACAGCCGTAGGGGCCGTAATCGATGTGAAAGGTGTCCTGTCGACGCACTTCCACCGGACGGGTGAAGGAGCCGCTCAGGATGATCTCGCCGGCCGCAAGCCCAACTCCGTAGTGGGCCAGCTTGTTCGCGAGCCAGGCTACTCCGTTTGCCGGATGATTCAGCACGGCTGCCGCTACCCCCGACTCCTCGACAACACCGTTACGGTACAGCACGGCGGAGATCCAGCGCATGTCGGCCTCCAGCGGTCGAAAGGGCCGGCCGCCCACGATCAGCCCCGCGTTCGCCGCATTATCGGAGATCGTATCGAAGACCTTGCGCGTGACCTTCGTCTCCGGGTCGATCGGGTGAATGCGAGCATCGATTATCTCGACGGCCGGCGTCACAAACTCGGTCGCGTTCAGGACGTCGAAGATGGTGCAGCCGGGTCCGCGAAGAGGCCTCGCGAGAATAAACGCCAGTTCGACCTCAAGGCGCGGAACGATAAATCGGCTCGCGGGAATGTCTGCGCCGTCGCTGAAGAACATGTCGTCCAGCAGCACGCCGTAGTCCGGTTCACTGATGTTCGAGGTGTTCTGCATGGCCTTCGAGGTAAGACCGATCTTGTGGCCCTTCACGGTACGCCCCGAGCGCAGCTTCATCTCAACCCATGCCTGCTGAATGGCGTACGCATCCTCTATCGTGATCTCCGGATGCTCAAGCGAGAACTGTCCGATCTGCCTGCCGGTCCGCTCCGATTGATCGAGGCGCTCCGCGAGTTCTTTAATCAACTCCTCAGTCATGATGCAGGCCTGCTTCCGGCTGCCTTCGGCGCACTCGCGTCCGGCGCTGCAGCAGCTTTCTTGAATCGCGCATGGAGATTATTGTGCTTCCATGTGCCTGCTTCGCTGAATTCGTTGAGCTCCATGGAGAGCGCGAGATAGCGCCGTGAAAAGAGCTCCGCGAAGTGAGATTCCATGGCCGCGAAGATCTCATCGCCAACTTTTTTCTTTTGTTCCGGCGTTCTGCCTGAGCCGATCTTGAGCGTGGCATGGACAAACGCATCGTCAGCCTGGCCATCGGCGATCGCATATTCGGTCAGCTCAATGGCGCGGGAGCGGATGCCGCCGGTCGGAAAGACTCCGTTCTGCGCGATAAGGATCGCGTTCACCTTGGCAAGAAGCGCTGGAATCGCGGCATCAGGACGTAGATTGCTTGTGTATTCAAGAACGAAATGCGGCACTCGCCTCGCCTCCAGCTTCTACAACGGTGTTCACCAACCGGCCAATTCCTTCGATCTCGGTGACGACCTCATCGCCCGGCGCGACATCGATCAGGCCCTCGGGTGTTCCCGTCAGAATCAGGTCGCCGGGGCTCAGGGTCATAAAGCTGCTGAGATATTCAATCAGCGCCGGGATGGTGAAGATCATATCGCGCGTCGAGCCGTCCTGCGTCAGTTGGCCGTTGACCCTTGTCGTCAATCGCAGGTTCATCGGATCCGGCACATCGGCGGCATCGACGATCCAGGGGCCTATCGGAGTCGATGAATCGCGGCTCTTGACGCGAAAGTTCGGACGATAGTAGTTCTCAAGATATTCGCGAAAGGCATAGTCGTTGGCAACGGTATAGCCGGAGACGTAGTTGTAGGCCTCGGACTGAGAGACTTCGCGCGCCGTCTTTCCGATCACTACCGCCAACTCACACTCGTAGTGCATGTGAATGACGCCGCCGGGACGCTCCGTAAACCGGCGATGCCCGCACAACGTGTTGGGACCTTTCAGGAATACGAGAGGTTCCGTGGGGGCACGAAAGCTCAACTCTTTCGCGTGGTCGGCATAGTTCAACCCCAGGGCGAAGATTGTGCCGGGTTGCACCGGCGGCAGCCATTCAAGGTCGGTTTCGTCCACAGTGGTTCCATCCTGCAGCCGAATTCGATCACCTGCCGCCACTGCCGTCTGTTCACGATCCTGAAAGATAACACGAGCTCTCTTCATAGGATCTCCAGGACCGGGTTACTCAGGGATCCGATTCCGTCGATCTCAACCCGTACGGAATCTCCAGCGCGAATCAGAGGTGAGCAAGCGGGCTCTCCGACGAGCAATAGGTCCCCTGGGCTCAAGGTCATGAACTCCGTGATGTCGGCGAGGAGCCGGGGGATACTCCTGAGCAGGTTTGCCGTATTCGCAACGCACGAAAGAACGTCGTTGACGGAGATACGAATGTTCAAAGCGCTGGGGTCGGTAAGTATGGTTGAGGAGACAAGCTGAGCGCCTACAGGACAAAAACCGTCGCGGCATCGCTGCTTCACTGCCGGGCGGTAGTACGAAGCTTCGGGGATGCTGATGTCGTTCGCGATGCGGTAGCCCGCGACATACGCCAGCGCCTCGTGTTCGGCAATCCTGCGTGCAGTGCGGCCTATCTCCACCGCTAACGTTCCACCCGCACGCAGGCTTTCAGCGCCGGAAGGGAAGGGAATCGGATCCCCGTCGCAGATGCGGGTGTGTGGCGGCTTGATGTAGAGCACGGGCGCCTCGGGCGGTGCATTGTACGGGGGCGCGTGCATGGCAGGAGCCAGCGCCGCGTACGTTCCTTCGAAGTTCAATGCCGCTGCGTAGATGGTTGGCATGGTCCGCTCAATAGCTCTGGTAATGATAGTGGACGGGTTCAGGATCGACTGGAGCGTACAGGTCCGGAGCCGCGGAGCTCCGCGCATGCTCCAGCTTCGCATAGCGCCCGGCATGGAATCCGAGCGGGCGAAGCGGTTCGATGCCCTGGTGCAACGCGATCACTTCGCCCACCACGATCCAGTGGTCTCCGCCCTCATGCACCTGGTATACCTCGCACAGCAACGAAGCCAGACTGCCTTCAAGGCGGGGGATGCCGTCCTGCTTGACGAACCGGAAGGGGGGCGGGACCGGCTGCTTCCATCCACCGGCGAAGTAGTTCGACAAAGCTTCCTGCTCTTCTCGCAGCACATTGATGGAGAAGCTCTCGAACCTTTCTACCTGCTGCCCTGTCCGGGTGTTCTTGCCGGGACAAAAGAGGATGAGCGCGGGATCGAGCGAAAGCGATGTAAAGGAGTTTGCCGTCATCGCCTGAACCTCGCCGTCGATATCGCAGGCGATGACGGTAACGCCCGTCAGAAAACGCCCCACGGTCTGCCTCAGATGTTTCGGATCGATCGACATACAAGCTCCTTTCCCACCGATATTGCACCCGCACGTACAGATGCGACTACACGGCGTCGCCTCCGTTTTTTGACTTCTCCAGGAAAGCACGAACGCGGTCCATGTACTTCGTGCGGTCGTGGCTGGCGACCAGCGCTCCCGCCATGCGAACTGGGTCGCCGAAGAAGAAGCGCTCGTACAGCGTCTGCCGGCTGGCGAAGGCCGACATGCACGTGTCCCACGCCAATCGAAACAGCGGAATCCGGTCCTGCGCTTCAACCCGTGCTCCCTGGAAATAGCGCCGTATATCCTCCGCCATCGGACCGCGAACGTCGGCCTCGGTCGGCATCGCAACCAGGCCGCTCGCGCCCATCTGCTGGATAATCTCCGTCATGCGCGGATACAGCTTCGGAAACAGGTTGCGGCAGGCATCGAGCGGATCCCACGCCGGACGCATCATGCCGAACTCATCGAGCTGAGCGTCTTCCTCGGCCACCCGAAGAAAGGCACGCATCGCTTCCATGTTGATCCATACCTCGGCGAGCTTCTCCTGGATGTGCTGAAAGCCGTCGATCCCAATGGAGTCCGCGAGCAGCGAAGTCAAGCCCATCAGGTACTCCGTCTTCGCCAGATTCTTGCACGCAACCTGGTGCGTCATCAAAGCCAGCGCGCCGGTGCGGCCATAGGCTGCGTTGCAACGCTGCACATTGCGGTAGAGCATAACCCGGTTCCAGGGAACAAACACATCGTCGAAGATCACGACCGCGTCGAGCTCCTCAAACCGCGAGCTCAGCGGGTGATCGTAGTGGGAGGCGCCGTAGTCGTAACTCTCCCTGACCAGGAACTTCAACCCCTTGGTGTTGGTTGGCACGCTGAAGCCGTAGGCATAGGGAGCATCGTCCTCCACGTTCTTCAACAACGTGGAAGGGAACACCATGATCTCTTCCGAAAGCGGCAGGGTAGCCAGCAGGCGGCATCCCCGAATGACAATGCCTTCGCTGGTCTCTTCCTTGATGCGAGCGGCGAGATAGGGGTCTGCCTGTTGCGATGTGCCCACGGACCGATTCGCCTGCGGCGTGATCAGCGTGTGGGTCATGGAAAGGTCGTTCTCGCGAAGATACAGATAGTAATTCCAGGCGTTCTCGCCCAGGCGAGGGTCCTCTTCTCCTAAGAAGGCAGCACCGGAGGCATATCCGGTCATTGCGCGATTCATGTAGTCGGGCATCCGGCCCATCATGCCGAAGTTCGAATCGGCGCGTAGCTTCATGGCCTTGCTGATGCTCTTCAGCTCCTCCTTCGTCTTCGGAATCATGAAGGTGCGGCTGATCTTGTTGCCAGACGTAGGAGACTCGAACAGCATCTCGTCGGCGTGTTGCCACTGGAGATCGTAGAGACTTGCCAGGCTTTCGACGCCGTTGCGAAACGACGGGAAACTCGCCGGGTCTTCAAGCTGCTTGCCTCCAAACCAGATATTGGGCGGTTTCGTGTGCAACTGCTCCAGCAGCTCGGCGCCGCGTCGAGCGCCCTTGCCCTCGGGTTTGTTTGAAGTCATTGCCGGCTGCAGGGTTTCGGTCACGCTCATGGCTGGGTGCTCCTGTTGATAAGAACTGTGATGCACATGAACCATAAGCCTCCGGCGAACGAACAGTCCAATACTTTTTCAACGCTATCTATACCGTAAAGGTATAAATTGGCATCATGGAATTGCGCCATCTTCGCGCCTTCGTCGCAGTCGCCGAGGAGCTGAGCTTTACCCGGGCTTCGCGGCGTTTGCACCTTTCGCAGCCGCCGCTCAGCCGTCAGATCCGGTCCCTCGAGGAAGAGCTGGGTGTGGCCTTGCTTCAACGCACATCGCGCTCGGTGATTCTGACCGCGGCCGGCCATGTCCTGCTCCGGGAAGGCAAGTTGCTCCTGTCACAGGCGGCAAGCGTCATGGAGAGAACAAAGCGGGCGGGCGCTCCCATATCCCAATGCGTCCGGATCGGCTTCGCTACAGGATTGGGCGATGCGCTCCAGACCGCGCTCGTGCGGCACCTGAAGCTCCTTCCCGACGCGGAGGTTCACTTCAAAAACATACTGTCCTCGGGCCAGAACATAGCCCTGCGCGAGCGAGACATCGACATCGGCCTCATGCGGCCCCCATTCGACGGAGAGTTGCTCGAAGGCGAAGAGCTCTACCGGGAACGGCTCATGGCTCTGCTGCCAAAGACCCATCCGCTCGCCCGGTCACGCACGTTGTCGCTCAAGCAACTCGCCGGGGAGACGATTCTGCTGCATAAGCGCAGCGTGTCGATGGGCGTGTACGACAAAATTCTGGAGCTTATCAAGCAGGCGGCGATCCAGCCGAAGCTCGTGCAGACCAGAACCGGCCCCTACGAGGAGGCGGGCACGGTCCTGGTCGCCTCCGGCAAGGGAATCTACATCGCCGGCGGAATGGCAATATCGCATCCCGGTGCAAGCCGCGAGGTGCGTGCAATCCCCATCTCCGACGCGAACGCGACCATCGGAATCTGCATGGCATGGCGCAAAGAGGAACAAGCGCCTCATGTGATTGCATTCATCGACAGTATGCGGCTCGCTCTCAAGAGGTAAGCCCGCGGGGATGCGCTTGTTTGTTGTGACTGCGATGATATAGGTTCATGGTTCGAGCACTTCAATCAACATTGGAGATCAAACGTGGTTCAAACCGAGCATAAGACGCTTCATCCGGCTTCCATCAATCCGGCGACCGGTGAACTGCTGGAGGAGTTCGGCTTTCAGAGCGAGCACGAGGTCGAAGAACTCCTCGACCAATCCGCGGAAGCAGCGGCCGCCTGGCGCACCACCAGCTTTGCCGAACGAAGCGCTGTGCTGGTGCGGTTGGCTGACGTGCTCCTGAACGATCGCCAACGCCTGGCGCGCGATATCACTTTGGAGATGGGCAAACCGATTGCCGAAGCTGAGGCTGAAGTCGATAAGTGCGCCTGGAACTGCAGGCATGTCGCGGCAATGGGTGAGCAGTGGCTCCGAGATGAATCCGTAAAAAGCGGCGCGACGGAAAGCTACATCTCCTATCTTCCGCTCGGCGTCGTCCTGGCCGTGATGCCTTGGAATTTTCCACTGTGGCAGGTCATCCGGTTTGCCGCACCCGCGTTGATGGCCGGCAATGCGGTGCTGCTCAAGCACGCGCCGAATGTCATGCGCTGCGCCCTTAATATCGAAGACGCCGCGAACCGTGCCGGCCTTCCGCGCGGTCTGCTCAGCAACCTCATTGTTCCCGTCGAGAGCGTTGCCCGTGTGCTGGCCGACCGCCGCCTCGCAGCCGTTACTCTGACGGGAAGTCCGCGGGCGGGAGCAGCCGTTGCTTCCATTGCGGGCGCCGCGCTCAAGAAGAGCGTGCTCGAACTCGGAGGCTCCGACGCCTTCATCGTGCTCGCCGACTCGGACATCGACGCGGCCGTCACCGCCGCCGTGCGGGGGCGTTTCTCCAACTGCGGACAGATCTGCCTCGCACCCAAGCGGTTCATCCTGGTCGACAGCATAGCCGAAGAGTTCGAGCGCAAGTTCTCCGCGGGCGCGTCGCAGCTTCGAATCGGCGATCCGCTCCAGGCCGGAACGCAGCTTGGACCGATGGCCCGAGCGGACCTGCTGGAGGAACTCGATGGACAGGTGCAAGCCTCGGTGAAGGCAGGTGCCCGGGTCGTCGCAGGAGGGTCCCGGCTCAGCGGACGGGGTAATTTCTACGCGCCAACCGTTCTTGCCGATCTCACAGCAGACATGCCTGTGGTGCGCGAGGAGACGTTCGGCCCGGTCGCCGCACTGATGCGAGTCGCGGGCCCGGAGGAGGCGCTCGAACTCGCCAACGCATCCGAATACGGCCTCAGCAGCAATCTATGGACGGCAGACCTATCGCTGGCACGGGATCTCGCGCGACGCATTCACGCTGGCGGCGTCTTCATCAACGGCGTCAGCGCTTCCGACCCCCGACTGCCGGTTGGCGGCGTCAGGCGCAGCGGATACGGACGGGAACTGGCGTCGGTCGGTATTCGTGAATTCGTCAACACGCAGACCGTCTGGATCGGGCCGGCCGTTGAATCGTCAGTAAAGACCGTTACAGATTAGAAGGTGATGCGCACCGAGTCTCGATCCAAAACGGCGAAGACTTGAAGCAAAGCCGGCGGGAGTAAAATTCTCTCCTATGAGCCTGTTCTTTGCAGCCGGAAGCGCCACTACGGAGATGTCACCCCAGGAGATTCGGTCCAACCTGTCGGAGGCGCTCGACAAGCTCGGAAAGCGAAAAAAAGTCCTCGCCATCCCACCTGACTTCACTCGCATGCACTCCCAGAGCGGCGCCCTCACCGAGATGATCTGGCAGTACTACGGCGACGCCCTCACGGACGTCCTCCCCGCGCTCGGCACCCACAGGCCCATGTCGGACAAGGAGATTGCAACCATGTTCGGCGCCACCCCGCGACCTCTCTTCCGCACACACGACTGGCGCAACGATATCGTCACGCTTGGCGAGGTTCCAGGCGACTTCATGCGCCAGGTCAGCGAGGGCAAGCTCGACTACACCTGGCCCGCCCAAATCAACAAGCTCCTCGTGCAAGGCAGAGAGACGGGCAGCGGGCACGATCTCATCCTCTCCATCGGCCAGGTCGTCCCGCACGAGGTCGTCGGTATGGCCAACTTCAACAAGAACATCTTCATCGGCACCGGCGGCTCCATCGGCATTCACCGAAGCCATTTCCTTGGGGCGGTCTATGGCATGGAGCGCATGATGGGCCGCGCCGATACCCCCGTGCGCAAGGTCCTCAACTACGCAAGCGAGCATTTCGCCCAGAACCTTCCCATCGTTTACGTCCTCACTGTGGTCGCCAAAAATGATGCGGGCAAGCTCGTCATTCGCGGCCTCTACATCGGCGAAGACCCGGAGTGCTTCGAACTCGCCTCCGCTCTCAGCCTTCAGGTCAACTTCAAGATGATGGATCGCGAGATCAGGAAGGCCGTCGTCTTCCTCGATCCGCACGAGTTCAAAAGCACCTGGCTCGGCAACAAGAGCATCTATCGCACCCGCATGGCGCTGGCCGACGGCGCAGAGTTGATCGTCCTTGCCCCCGGCGTCCACGAATTCGGCGAAGATCCCGCCATCGACAGGCTCATCCGCAGGTACGGGTACTGCGGCACCCCGCGCACGCTCGAACTGGTCAAGCAGGAT
Organism: Edaphobacter sp.; assembly: GCA_965277265.1. GTDB lineage: Bacteria > Acidobacteriota > Terriglobia > Terriglobales > Acidobacteriaceae > Edaphobacter. The sequence goes on along the minus strand of CBDICF010000003.1, from coordinate 911,041 downwards.
CCCACCCTTGCGGGCAACCTCAGCGCCGCCGCGCACCTCATCCACGGCTCCAGCGAAGGCCGTTTCACCATCCGCTACTGTCCCGGCCATCTCACCAGGCAGGAGATCGAAGGAGTTCACTTCGAATATGGCGACCTTACGCAGATGACGAAAAAATACAACCCCGAGACCCTCCACGACGGCTGGAACATGGTCGACGGCGAGGAGATCTTCTACATCTCCAACCCCGGCCTCGGTCTCTGGGCCTACCAGGGCCGCTTCAAAGACTGACGGCTGGGTCGACCAACCGCCGCGTCATACTGCCAGGGTTGCTCCCCACACCTCTTCCCGGTATGCTGGGACGGCTGCAATATTGGTTCGACCAGTTAAGCCGCGGAGTCCAGAAAGGTACGTAATGAGTGAGGGATTGAAACTTCCGAAATTTTCCGTCGGTGTTGGCGACCGGTTCGCCCATCAGGCCAAAGCGCAGCTCGCGGCCTGTATCCTGGCTGCGGATGCAGGCGTCGAGGTCGTGCCAGTCTGGAACAAGTCCAACCGCGAACATACCATCATCGGCTCCGAGCCGAGCCAGACCCGCGCCGCCGCGGATGCCGCGGTGAATGAGCTCGGCTGGAAGAATCCGTACTTTCTCGATGCCGACCACATCAATCTCAAAACCGTTGGCCGCTTCCTCGACCCCTGCGACTTCTTCACCCTTGACGTGGCCGATATGATCGGTCAGCCGGCCGATGAAGCTGACGTCAAAGCCTTTGTTGCCCGCCACCCGGAGCTTGTCGGCACAGTAACGATTCCCTCCATCGATGAGCCCTTCAAGACCGACGCGGCATTCGTCACCGGCGTCGCCAACAAGTTCCTCGCCGCCGTGCAGGACGCCGGAAAGATCTACCGCTTTCTCCTGGAGAGCAAAGGCGCTGGACGCTTCATCCCGGAGGTCTCGATGGATGAGACTGATTCACCCCAGACGCCGGTCGAACTGCTCATCATCCTCGCGGCCATCGCGGATGAAAAGATCCCCATCCAGACCATCGCGCCGAAGTTTACCGGACGCTTTAACAAAGGGGTGGACTACGTCGGTGACCTAGCGCAGTTCACCAAGGAGTTCAACGAGGACCTTGCGGCAATCGCCTTTGCGGTAAAGAAGTATGGCTTGCCCGACAACCTGAAGCTCAGCGTTCACTCCGGTTCGGACAAGTTCTCCATCTACAAAGCCATTCACGAGGCCGTCAAGCGATTCGATGCGGGCGTGCATCTCAAGACCGCCGGCACCACCTGGCTCGAAGAGTTGATAGGCCTCGCCGAAGCCGGAGGCCCGGGTCTTGAGATCGCAAAAGAGGTCTACGCCGAAGCCTACGCACATAGTGAAGAGTTGTGCGGCCCCTATGCCAGCGTCATCGACATCGATCCCGCCAGGCTCCCGCATCCGGAAGAGGTCAACCAGTGGAGCAGCGAGCAGTTCACCTCCGCGCTGCGCCACGACCAGGGCAACCGGGCGTACAACCAGAGCTTCCGGCAGTTGCTGCACGTCGGCTTCAAGGTCGCGGCCAGGATGGGAGACCGCTACCTGTCGGCTCTCGAAGCCAATGAAGAGGTCGTAGCTCGCAATGTGACGGCTAATTTATTCGAGCGCCACATCAAGCCGGTCTTTCTCGGGCTGTAGACTCGGAAGATGCAATTCGAAATCGGCAGGGAGCGCGAGTAGGAATGATTGTCGTGTTGATGGGCGTCACGGGTTCAGGTAAGACCACGATCGGAAAGCTGCTGGCCGAACGCACCGGCTCAACGTTTGCCGACGCCGACGACTACCATCCGCTCGCCAACAAGGAAAAAATGGCCGCCGGTCACCCGCTGAACGATGCGGACCGGCAGCCTTGGCTCGAGGAGTTGAATCGCCTCCTCCAGGGCTGGTCGCAATCAGGAAAAAGCGGTGTGCTCGCCTGCTCTGCCCTTAAGGCAGCATACCGGGCTACACTCGGAGCGGGGATGCCGCCGGACGCCTTACGTTTCGTCGTCCTCGAAGGCTCCAGGGAGTTGATCTCGCAACGGCTGGCATCGCGAAAGCACGAGTACATGAACCCCGCGCTGCTCGACAGCCAGTTCGCCACTCTCGAGATGCCGCCCGATGCGTTGCATGTCATGAATGATCGGACGCCGGACGAGGTTGTCAGCCAGATTATGGACCAGCTTCCCTCGGCCCAACACCCGGCCCAACACCCGGCCCAGAGATAAAGCGACACGATTTCATCACCAGGAGAGGGCATCTTTAATGGGGCATTCCTTATTCGATCTGACCGGCAAATCGGCCGTAGTCGTTGGTGGAACATCCGGCATCGGGCTTGCAATGGCGATCGGTCTGGCTGAAGCCGGAGCTGATGTCGTAGCCAGCTCGCGCCGCGCCGAACAGGTGGACGAGGCCGCCAAGGCCATCGAAGCCAAGGGGCGCAGATCGCTCCGCCTGACCTCCGACGTAGGCGATCGCGCTACCCTGCAGGCGCTGCTCGACGGCACCGTCAAGGAGTTCGGCAAGGTCGACATCCTCGTCAACTGCGCAGGCAAGATCAAGCGCGAGCCCACCCTCAACGTCTCCGAAGAGACCTGGGACGACATCATGAACACCAATCTCACAGGCACTCTGCGGGCCTGCCAGATCTTCGGCAGGCACATGCTGGAGCGCGGCTACGGCCGCATCATCAACATCGCCTCGCTCAACACCTTCGTCTCGCTCAAGGAAATCACGGCCTATGCCGCCAGCAAGGCCGCGGTCGGCGCCCTGACCAAGTCGCTCGCGGTCGAGTGGAGTTCGCAGGGAGTGACCGTCAATGCCATCGCGCCGGGGGTCTTCCGCACCGCCCTCAACCAGAAGCTGCTCGACGAGAGCGAGCGCGGCAAGGAGCTGCGTATGCGCACCCCCATGGGCCGCTTCGGCAAAACCGAAGAACTCGTAGGTTCTGCCATCTTCCTCGCGAGCGACGCCTCCGCCTTCGTCACCGGCGAGATTCTGGTCGTGGACGGAGGGTTCCTCGCCAGCGGAGTGAATCAGTAGCACTTCTTGTTCATGCACTCGGGACACGTGCAAGAACTCGGGCCAGGTCAGCAGCGAGGCGAAGCCTCGCCTATCGAGCTGCGTGCGGGGCAACCGATTTCGACCCCTCTCGAACGCCCGGCTCATGCTTATGCGGCAGGATCGAGGGGTAGAGAACCGCCAGGTTGGGCGGCACTATCGTAAGGAAAAGCAGGAATATCCCCACTATCTCCGGAATATGCAGTGAGCGGTGGTCTTGCAGGTAGTAGGCCAGCAGGCCAAGCAAAACAAGGGTCACGCCAATGACGGTGCGCGCAAGGGGCTTAGCCCAGGGCTTCTGATCGTTAGGAAGCATCTCTCCGTCCGCCTTTCGTCACGCACAAGGTGCGAAAACACCATGCATGTCTCACTCGTCAGCGACCGTGACATGAGGCACGTGCGATCAGTACCGCACTATAAGCCGCGCCGAAGCCATTGTCTATATTGACGACGGAGACATTGGGAGAGCAGGAGTTGAGCATTCCCAGCAGAGCCGCCGCCCCGGCAAAACTCGCCCCATAGCCCACCGACGTCGGCACCGCGATCACAGGCACACCCACCAGTCCTCCCACCACACTCGGCAGCGCTCCTTCCATGCCCGCACACACAATGATGACGTCCGCCGTGGAGAGCGCCTCGCGCTCCGAAAGCAGGCGATGCAGCCCGGCCACGCCCACGTCGTAGATTCGGCTCACCTTCGTATTGAAGATCTCCGCCGTCACTGCAGCCTCTTCGGCCACCGGCTGGTCGCTGGTCCCGGCACTCAGGATGGCAACGTGCCCCTTCGGCTCTCCCTTGACGGTCTGCCTCAAGGCAATTGTCCGCGCCTGCGAAGAGTAGACCGCCGCCGGCGTCGCAGCCAGAACCGCGGCTGCCGTCGCCGCATCCGCCCGCGTCGCCAGCACGTCCGTGCCCGCCGCAGCCATCCGCGCAAAGATCTCGGCAGTCTGGTGGGGAGCCTTCCCCTGCGCATAGATCACCTCCGGCAATCCGGTGCGCAGCGCCCGATGGTGATCGATCCGCGCATGACCGATGTCTTCGTAGGTGAAATTCGCCAGCCGCGCAGCCGCGTCTCCCGCAGTCACCATGCCGGATTCGACAGCCGCAAGCAGCTCCAGAAGCGTGATCTTCGTCATGAGGCGAGGCTTGCCGCAGGCAGAATATCCACCAGCCCTTCGTTCATCGACCCCGAACGGTACCCTTGTGTGTCCAGCGCAACATAAAGAAATCCCAACCGACGCACCGCCGCCGTGATCCTGTCTAAGACATCCAGATCCAAAGCTCCAGCCAGCTCACTCCGCGCAATCTCAATCCGCGCCAGCTCTCCATGGTGCCGCACCCGCACCTGCCGGAACCCAAGGCCATGAAGCGCCGCCTCCGCCTGTTCCACCTGCGACAGGTTCTCCCGCGTCACCGGCCGTCCATACTCAATCCGGGAAGACAGGCATGCCGACGCCGGCTTGTCCCACAACGCGAGACCGGCCCGCCGCGCCAGCGCCCGTATCTCCGCCTTCGTCAGCCCAGCCGTTACCAGCGGTGCGACCGCGTGATGCTGCGCCGCCGCCTGCTGCCCCGGGCGGAACTCCCCCTTGTCATTCATATTCATCCCATACGCAATGTGCGAAAATCCCTGCGCCATCCGAGCCTCTTCCATCCGGGTAAACAGCTCATCCTTGCAATGAAAACAGCGCCGCGAATCATTGCGCCGATACTCCGGGCTCTCCAGCTCATTCGTCTGCAAAATCTGAATAGGAATCTCATGCTCCGCCGCGAACGCCAGCGCCGCCGCCAACTCCGCCCGGGGCAGGGAAGCCGAGTCCGCAATAACCGCCATCATCTTCTCACCCAGCGCCTGATGCGCGGCGTAGGCCAGAAACGCCGAGTCCGTACCCCCCGAGTAAGCCACCAGCAACGACCCCAGATCCCCCAGGGTGCCCAGCAGCAGATCGTATTTTTGTTCAAGCTCCATCACTTCAGATTGTAGGACACGCATTTGCCCCGCCGCGTTGCCGCCCCCCCACTCCATGCGCATCAGTTTAGTTTGTCATCCCGCAGTGATCTGCGATTGCTCTCGCCCACGCACCCTACAATACCCCCATGCTCCGCGTCCCCTACGCCGCCCTCTACGAAGCCCTGACCAGAGCCATGCAGCAGCTCGGTCTGTCAGACGACCGAGCCGCCCTCAGCGCCCGCCTCTTCGCCGAAACCACACGCGACGGCGTCTACACCCACGGCCTTAACCGTTTCCCTCGCTTTGCCGCCATGGTCCGCAACGGCAGCATTGACGTCCACGCCGAACCCACCAGAACCGCCAGCTTCGGCGGCCTGGAGCGCTGGGACGGCCATCGTGGACCGGGCAACCTGAACGCCTACGCCGCGATGCAGCGAGCCATCTCCCTTGCACACGGGCACGGCATCGGTGGAATCGCCCTGGCCAACACCAATCACTGGATGCGCGGCGGAAGCTACGGTTGGCTAGCCGCAGAATCCGGCCTCTTCGCCCTCTGCTGGAGCAACACCCTCGCCAACCTGCCTGCCTGGGGCGCCGCCACTCCCACGCTTGGCAACAATCCCCTCGTTATCGCCATCCCCCATCCCGGCGGCCATATTGTCCTCGACATGGCAATGTCCCAGTTCTCCTACGGAACTCTCGCCTCATACAGTAAAACGGGAACGCCGTTACCCGTTCACGGAGGCTTCGACGCTGCCGGCAACCTCACCCGCGACGCGGCCGCTATCGAGGCCTCGCAGCGCGCCCTCCCCGTAGGCTACTGGAAGGGCTCCGGTCTCTCGCTCGTCCTTGACATGCTCGCCGCCATGCTCTCCGGCGGCCTCGCCACCCACCAGCTCCCTCTCGATCCCGTGCGCGAAGCCGGCCAGTCCCAGATCTTCCTCGCCATCGACCCCGCCGCCATCTCGAACCCGCAAGAGCTCACCCACATCGCCGACGGCATCCTCGATTCCCTCCGCCACGCCACCCCCGCCGACCCGGGCAGACCGGTCCGCTACCCCGGCGAAGAGACCCTCCGCCTCCGCGAAGAAAACCTCCGCCTCGGCATCCCCGTAGACCCCGAAATCTGGCGCGCCCTCAACCCGTAGCCCAGCGAGCGTCCTATCTGATCTCCGGCAGCCCCATCCCGCCCCGTTCGCTCGAACGATACGCCGCCTCCACCACCCGCATCGTGTCGATCGCATCCTCCACGCTGGTCGGCAGCATCTCCGCCTCCCCCTGCACAAAGCACTGCAGTGACCCCATCGAGCCTATAAACGCATCCGGAAACCAGTTCCCGCTCACCGGAGCCTCACTCCACCCGGCATCGCCCCGCACGATGTACTCAAACGTATCCGGCCGGCCCTTCGGATAATCGAGATTCACACCCATCAACGCCCGCATCGCGCCCCCGGAGCCCTCCCACTGGACAAAGCTCCGCTGCATGGTCGAACCCAGGTCATGACTATGGTTCGTAGCGAGAAACACCCGCTTCTCATCCCCGTAATCGAACGTGATCACACTCTTGGTCGCCGCAAGCTCCGGTGTCCCCGGACTCCGCACCGTCTTCGCATACACCCCTGCCGGATTCCCAAACCACGACCGCACCAAGTCGACATAGTGGATCGAGTGATACAGAATCTCCAGCCGCGGAGCCGTATTCAGATAGCTCCAAAGCCCCCACGGCGTGTGGACGCTGACCGACACCTCCATGTCGTGCATCTGCCCGAGGGAGCCGGCCTCGTACAGCGCCCGGGCCGCCAGCATGTTCGGAGCCCACCTCAACTGAAAATTCACCGCCGCGACCAGCCCCTTGCCACGGCAGATCGCCCGTATCTCCTCTGCCTGGGCCAACGTCCCGCCCATCGGCTTCTGCATCAGCACCGCCGCTCCATCCGGCAGGTCCTTCAGCACGCTCGCCGCCAGCGGTCCCGGTACCCCAAGATCGAACACCGCGTCCGCAGGCGCATACCGGATAGCCTCCGCGATCGATGTCCCGGCAAATGGAATCCCGAACTCACCGGCCAGCGCCTCCGCCTTCTCCCGCTCGCGATCCACAATCGCCGCCACCGGAAAACCCGCCTTCCGATAAGCCGGCAGATGGGCGTCCCGTACGATGCCGCCCGCCCCGATCACCACGATAGGCCGCGCCGCCTTCGGTCTTGGAGCAACCATCCCCTCCCGCAACGTCCGCTGCACGTCCATGTCTTCCTCAGCCCTGGCTGACAACTCCGATCACATCGAAGCTCGCGCCTCTCAAGATGTCAAGCCGTTAAGCGGAGCACGCTCACTTCGACTCGGTGGCGGACGGCTTGCGGGCATCCTCAAACACCTGTTTCGAATGCTCCTGTGCCTCGCGAGAGTGCTCGTGCGCCTGCTGAGAGAGCTCGTGAGCGGTCAGGTGGTCGCCCTTGCCATGGGCAGTTGCGGCCGCCTGGTGCATGTGTGCGGCCTTGTTATGGAACTCTGCGGCGCGATCGTGTGTGCTCTGCGGCATAATGTTTTCTCCTCATCTCATTCGATGCATAAAATCTCCACGATTCATCGTTCAACCGGAGTCGCCTCGCCATATTCTTTCCAGGTTCCTGATGGTTGCCTTTGGCGAAAACAGGTCACGATCGGGCCGGGTCTATTGTGCCGGGAGAGCGTCTCAGCGCCCCATCCATCCGCCATCCACCGTCACAATGGTTCCCGTCACATAGTCGCTCGCCGCGGAGCTGAGATAAAGCGCCGCCCCTGCAATATCCTCCGGCTGTCCCCACCGCCCCGCCGGAATGCGCTCCAGGATCTGCCGATTCCGCGCCTCGTCTGCCTGCAGCGCCTCGGTGTTCGACGTGCTGAAGTATCCCGGTGCGATCGCATTCACCTGGATTCCCTTCGGTGCCCACTCATTCGCCAGCGCCTTGGTCAACTGCGCCACCCCGCCCTTGCTCGCCGCATACGCGGGCACGCGAATCCCGCCTTGAAAGCTCAGCAGCGAAGCGATATTCACAATCTTCCCCGAGCTCCGTCCCGCCGTGTTCCCCCGCGAAATCATGTCCCGCGCCGCCAGTTGCGAGAGCTGAAACACGCTGGTCAGGTTCACCTGCAATACCTGCTGCCAGTCCTCGAGCGTCACCTCCTCCGCGGCCGCCCGCAGAATTGTCCCCGCGTTGTTGACCAGGATATCGACGCGCCCAAACCTCTCCTTTACCTGGGTAAAAAGCTCTTCAGCCCCAACCGGGGACGATAGATCGGCGCGAAACGCCGCAGCTTCGCCACCCAGGGCGGTGGCCGTTTCGGTCGCAGCGCGCCTGTTCCCATGGCAGGCCACCGTGGCCCCGGCCTGTGCAAGGCCCATCGCAATCGCCGCACCAAGGCCGCTCGCGGAACCGGTGATCAGGGCAACCCTGCCCTCAAGACGGAAGAGATCGAAGATGTTCACGGACAGACTTGGCATCGTTAGCTCAATGTACGTGGTGCCGCGCCACGGGAGCAACTCCGCCCGTTCACAGCCCGCATTGACGGTCGCTGCCCTCGTTTCGTATGGTTGGGGAATCGTTTCAAAGAAGACATTTGCCCCCAAAGGAGCATCACGATGCGGCGAAGAATCACAGGTGTTGCAGGATTGATCGCACTCTCGGCCGGCGTGGCGCTCGCACCCATCGCATGGTCGCAGGCTCCGTCGGCGTCCCAGACCCCCGAAGCCGCAGCCGTGGCGGACCTGATCACACCCGCCGATCTCGCGCGCCAGGGCGCAGAGCAGCTCCAGAAGGCAAAGGCCAGCGCCGGCGGAACCTCCGGCGTCACGCTCGCAAAATATCCCGGCCACTACACCATGATCACCGCCCGCACCAAAAGCGGCGGCGCCGAGGTCCACCAATACTTCTCAGACTTCCTCATCGTCGTCGACGGCGAAGGCACAGAACTCACCGGCGGCACCGTAGTCGAACCGAAGCAGAGCGCGAACGGCGAGACTCACGGTCTTCGGCTGGAAGGAGCGACCTCTCACCCGCTCCACAAGGGAGACATCATCCACATCACCGCCGGAACTCCGCACCAGGCCATCGAAGCTCCCGGCCAGACCATCACCATCTTCGTCATCAAGGCCGAAACCCCGGCAGCGATGGCCAGCGAAGCCGCCGCCGCCAAGTAGCGGGCGGGCCAGGGTCGTCCAGCCTCGAAGCCCGTCCGCAGGGTGTACGGTCTTCTAACAAATTGTCGCATCGTCGAATTGTCATCGCGTCCGAAGCTGTCCAGGCCGCGCGCGCTTGGGGCGGAAAGTTGTTCCGGGAAGTTGATCCGGGAAGTTGTTCCGGAGAGCTCGTTCCGGGCCTCGCATCTTCAATCGCGCCAACCCGCCCATATCCGTACAATAGATTTCAAGCAGTTCAACCTTCGGAGCTCCCCGTTGCAGTCGTTCCATCCCCCGCCGCCTCCACCCCCGCCGCCTCCGCCCCCGCCCCGCCCCGACCGTGTGCTGCAGATTGCGCTCTTCATCACCTCCGTCGCCTGGATACTCTGCTCCCAGGCACTCGCCGCGAGCGCTGCCCAGGGCATCTCCTTCCGCTTTCTTCTTCTCTCGGAGCGCTCTCTTCTCTCCGCTTTCTTCTTCCTGTTCCTTCTTGGCGTAGGCTTCTCCCTTCTTCAGGCGTTATCTCAGCGCCGCAGCAGCCTGCGCGATCTTCTCGGGCTGCCCCGCCGTCCCACCGCCCGCCGCGAGTGGGCCCTTGGAGCCGCGATAGGCTGGGGAAGCCTCGTTCTCGCCATTCTTCCCATGGCGCTCGCCGGAACCCTGCAGGTCACCTTCTGGACCGCGCCGCGCTCGTTCTGGCTCCTCCTGCTCAACCTCGCCACCCTCGCCGTCGCCGCCCTTGCCGAAGAGGTTGCGTTTCGCGGCTTTCCTTACCGCCGCCTCATTCAAGCCATCGGCCCGGTGGCAGCCACGATAGTCATGTCGCTGTCCTTCGGACTTCTTCATACCCTCAACCCCGGCGCCACCCTCGTCAGCATCCTCGTCACGACCCTGGCCGGCCTGCTGCTCTCCATCGCGTGGCTTCGCACCCATGGCCTGTGGTTGGGATGGGGCCTGCACTTCGCCTGGAACGCCAGCATGGGCCTGCTCTTCGGCCTTCCCATCAGCGGCATGACCGACTTCTCCACAGTCATTCAGACCCGGGCTTTCGGTGGACTCCGGCTGACCGGCGGAGACTACGGACCGGAGGGCGCATTGTTCACCGCGGTCGTTCTCCTGCTCGCCATCGCCGTCCTCGTCCGCGTCACCCGCGACTACGCCTGGCACTACACCTTTGCGCCGATCGTTCCCGCAGGCTTCCCCATGGAGGCGCAACCCCCCGCCGCTCACGTCGCCATGGAGCAGCAGGCAAGACCCGCCCCACCCCCTCCCCTGATTCAGATCCTCCCCTCCACCCCGCAATCCCGCTCCGTTTCCGACGAGCCAGACTCCTGGCCGAAGTCCTGACCGGCTGCCGCCCGGTCCCATCGATCCGGCTCGATCCGGCCAAGACCTCCGCTCAAAATAAAGTTCACTCTCGTGGCGCGATTCCAGGCGCCGAACAGCGGCTTGCAATTTGCCACGTTCTGCCATCAATCCACCACACTTTGCCCAAACTTAACCGCGTTTTGCAGCACGTTCTTGCTAAAACGCCCAGCAAAACGCTGTATTCACCATACGGAAAAAAACCGACGGTTTCGACGCCGCGAGCAGGCTCGGCTCTTGTCAAAAACAGAAATAAAGAGCAAGCTGTTGGGTACCTGAGGTCCTCCCATGGCACTCAAACTCCTTCACTCAACCCTCCTTTCCTCCGTCCTGGCGGTCTCCGCCTCCACTGCCTGCGCTCAGGTCTTCGTGGTAGGCGAAAGGTCCGCCACCGCCGACATCGCCGCCGATTTCAAGCCCACCAATCTCGCCCTCCCCACCACGAACATGACCGAGCGCGGCCGCCGCGAACTCATCCGCAACCTCGAAGCCGAGCAGGGATTTGCCCATCGAGCGCTGCCCCTCGGAGCCGGCCTCACCTTGCGCGCCAACGGCCCGCTAACCGCCAACCCCAATGAATACAAGAAGATGATCTATGACAAGGGCCAGTCCGCCGCTCCCGGCGACCGCGTCGTGGTCACCGCGCTCGACATTAAAGCCGACCGCATTCTCATCGACTTGAACGGTGGCCCTTACCTGAAGCACCGATTTCTCCGCCACATCAGCCTCAACGACGCCCCCGTTGCCGCGGACAACGGCGAACGCGCAACCGGCTCCCGGATCACCCTCCTCTTCGAGGGTCCTGTACCCGAGGTCTCCGCTCCCGAGGTCAAAGCGCTTCTCGAACCGATCATCGACTTCGGCGTGAAGTCCACCGAACAGGCCTATGCCGACACCCTGCCGCCTGCACTCAAGGAATCCATTGCAGCCCATGATGTGCTTGTAGGGATGAATCACAGGATGGTTCTGGCAGCCATGGGTGCTCCCGAGACCAAGATACGCGACCAGCCGACGGGTGACCCGAACGGCGGCCGAAGCGAGGAGTGGATCTACGGCCATGTGCCGCAAACCGTTCGCTTTGTTCGGTTTGTAGGAGATCGTGTAACCGTCGTCGAGATCGCTGTCCTAGGCAAACCCATCGAAATCCACGATAAGGACGAGCTTGGCGACTTCAACCCGCCTATGCCCACCCGCGAAGTCGCGATGGGCGATAAAGCTCCGGATAGCGTCCAGGGATCAACATCCCCAGCCCCCACCCTGCGCAAACCCGGGGAACCGTTGCCTGCCGGTGGTTCGGATAAAGTGCAGTTTCCGGTCACTCCCAAGGCCCCGTCTGCTTCGGGCCCATCGAGCTCGAAACTTGTCGGCCTGATGCCCTCAAGCTAACCTCCCGCTGAAGATGCATGGTGTCGTGTAGACTTAGAGAGAGCCTCAATCGCAGCTCTTCTCCTTGGGTTTTCGCGGCCTGTGCCCGAGATAATCTTCCACGAGAAGTTCCAGATGAGTCGATGCTAAGTGTCTGAATAAGAAGCAGATATCGAGGCTTCCGGCGCGCGAGCCGAAACTTTTGATACCAGGAGAACAGGAATTATGGCGAAGATTGCCAAGACCGGCGACCGTAAGAAGGTCATGGATACGAACAAGAGCACGGATTGTCCGAAGTGCTCCAAACCGACCCGCATTGTGAAGCGGGTGAAGGACCGCGAGCGCGGCATACCAGGCGGGGTTTACATCTCCTGCTCTGCGTGCGAGTTCTTCGAGAAGCTCTAAATTCTATTGAGTGTCACATAGGTCGAGGAGCCTTTCCGGGCTCCTCGACGTGTGTAAGCAGCATTTTTTTTCGCTTGTGGCGGACTGTGCTTTTTGCGGGCGTTTTTGCGAAATGCGGGTGGCAGAACGTGGCCCTTTGCTGGTGCAATGTGGTGGCGTGCGTGGCAAAGGCTGGAGAGTTACATCCGCTGTCCGGCCGCTGAAAATTGCGCCATCATTTGAAACTATTTTTTCGGGGGTGGGCCGATTGCGGCTTCGGCTTGGGCTATCTCGTCGAGGATGGCTTGCGCCGCGGAGACAGGGTCGGGCGCCTGGGTGATGGGGCGGCCTACGACGAGCATGGATGCGCCCTGGGCGATCGCGGCGGCTGGGGTGGCAACGCGTCTCTGGTCCCCGATTGCGGATCCGGCGGGGCGGATGCCCGGAACGACGAGAAGGGTGTTCGCGTTCAGTTCGGAGCGCAGCGAGGCGACCTCTTCGGCGGAGCAGACCATTCCGCCGATGCCTGCGGCCTGGGCAAGCTTCGCCAGTCGGAGTACCTGCGTGGCGGGAGTCGCGGTCACACCGATTCCGGACAGCTCGTTCGCATCCATGCTGGTCAGGACGGTGACGGCGAGCAGTGTTGGAGCTCCGGGGGATGCGGCGGCCTGGGCAGCGGCGGAGAGCATTGCGGCTCCGCCACTGGCGTGAACGGTCAGGAGGGACGCGCCGGCGCGGGTGGCTGAGCGGACTGCGCCGGCGACGGTATTGGGGATGTCGTGCAGCTTGAGGTCGAGGAAGACGTCGAACCCTCGATGGCGCAGCTCCTGGACGAGGCCGTTGCCGGCCGTGTAGTAGAGCTCCATCCCTACCTTGAACCATTGACAGATGCCGCCGAGCCGGTCGACGAGGGTAAGGGCTTGCTGCTCGTCTGGAAAGTCCAGGGCGATGGCGAGCCTGTTCTTCGGAGCGGCGGCGTAGGGTTGGGTTGAGGGAGTCACACAACCAGTTTAGTTGCATGTGAAGCCTGGGATGCCTGGCACCGGCGCGTGTGGGTAGTTTGGGCCCACGGTTTGCGTTCGCGGGGGGAACGACCGAAGATAGCTCAGCGGCATCCCACAGCTGTGCCAGTTCGGCAGCCGAAGCAATGACGCCGGACCGCCGGTGAGGGTAAGGATCTTCATGAGAGTGTCTTCTATTCGAATCGTTTTATCGGTTTTATTCGTGGCTGCCCTGTGGGGGCCGAGCGCCTTTCTTGCAGCCCAGACGCCGGACGGCAGCGCGACGGGTCAGAAGGCCGGACCGCCCTCTGCTACGCTGCAGCCCTCTTTGGATGCGTTGCAGCAAGCGCTTGACACACTGCGGCCGGACAAGTGGAAGACCTCGGGAGCGATGCGGGAAGCGACCGAGGCGAACGTGAACTCGATTCATCATGACCTGGACACGACGCTGCCTCCGCTTCTGGCGGCTGCGGACCAGGCGCCGGGGTCCGTGACGGCTGTGCTGCCTGCATATCGCAACGTAGAAGCGTTATACGATGTGGTGCTTCGTGTGACGGAGGTAAGCAAGCTGTCCGCGTCCAGTCAGCAGAGCATGGCGCTCGAAGAGGCTATGGCGCGACTGGAAGAGGGACGGCGCGCGCTCGGGGACCGTCTGCAGTCCGCTGCATCGGCACAGGAGCAGCGTGTAAGCGACCTGCAGGCTGCGGCTGCCCGTGCAGTTGCTCCGGCTCCCGCGCCGGTCGCGGTGGCGTGCCCTGCGCCGGCTCCTGCGAAGAAGCGCACGGCGCGTAAAAAGCCGGCACAGAAGCCGGCAACGCCAGACACTCCTCAGGGTGGAGTGCCCGCTGCGGCTCAGCCCCGGAGCTGACCACGAGTCAAGCGATTTTTGCGCAGATCGTCGGAGTTTCATGTTCAAGGGAGCGGAATCAAGGAGCGGAATGGCGATCGTTGCGGGAGTGGACTTTGGGACACTGAGCGTTCGGGTGACACTGCTGGACAGTACGCGTGGGCGGCTGGGAACGGCTTCTGCTGAATATCCGCTGGAGCGGAGACGCGGCGATCCCGATTTCGCCGCGCAGAGCCATCGGGACCAGATGAACGCTTTGGTTCGTGCGATGCGGCAGGTGGTCGACGAGAGCGGGGCCGGCGGTGACGATGTGGCTGCGATTGCGCTCGATACTACGGGTTCGAGTGTGATTCCGGTGGACGCGGCCATGCAGCCTCTGGACGACTATTACCTGTGGTGCGATCACCGTGCGCATGAAGAAGCGCGTGAGATTACGGAGCTTGCGCTGGCCGAAGACCTGGAGGCGATCCACTGGTGCGGGGATGTTTATTCGCACGAGTGGGGCTTTGCGAAGCTCTTGCATTGGCTGCGGAATAATCCTGAGAAACGCGAGCGGTTCGCTACGGCTCTGGAGCATTGCGACATGGTGGCAGCGACGCTGACGGGCGTGACCGATCCCGCGAGGGTAAAGCGCAGCGTGTGTGCGATGGGACACAAGTGGATGTGGAATCCGAAGTGGGGAGGTCTGCCGCCGCAGGAGTTCCTGTCGAAGGTGGACCCGCTGTTCGATGGGATTCGAGAGAAGATTGGCGGAGAGTACAGGACGTCCGACCTTGTTGCTGGAACGCTCTCAGACGAGTGGGCCGCACGGATGGGTTTGAAGCCGGGGATTCCAATTCCAACGGGCGCGTTCGATGCGCATTGGGATGCGATTGGAGCGGGATGCCGCGAAGGCGATGTGGTGAACGTCGTCGGAACCTCGACCTGCATTATCGCGATGGCGAAGGAGACGAAGCTGGTGCCGGGGGTGTGCGGGGTGGTACCGGGCAGTGTTCATCCCGGCTTTACGGGGATTGAAGCTGGGCTGTCGGCGACGGGGGATATCTTCGAGGCGATTGCGCGGCGGGCGGGAGTGAAGGTAAGAGAGCTTGCCGCGGGGCTGGAAGAGTACCGGGCGGGGCAGACGGGACTGCTGCGGCTGAGCTGGGATAACGGCGACCGGACGGTGCTGGTAAACCCGGAGCTGGGAGGCGTGACGTTTGGCTGGAACCTGATGCACACCGCGAAAGACGAGCTCTTTGCCGCGATCGAAGGCACGGCATTTCATACGCGCATCATCCTGGAGCGGATGGCGCAGCATGGTGTTCCCGTGGAACGGGTGATCAACGCGGGCGGAATTCCGCAGAACAATGCTGTGCTGAACCAGATCTATGCGGATGTGCTGGGTAAGCCGGTGCTGGTACCGGATGGAGTGCCGACCAGCCTGGGTTCGGGGATCTTCGCGCTGTTGGCGGCGGGTGTGTTCAAGACCGTAGAAGAGGCGCAGGAGGCGGTTTGTCTGCCTTACCGGACGTATGCTCCGCGGGCCGGCGCGGTTGCGATTTATAACGAACTTTATGCGCTCTATCGGACGGCTTATTTTGCGCTTGGGAACAGGAATGCGGACGCGGTGCCGCTGGGGATGGTGTTGCCGGAGTTGCGACGACTTGCTGCCTTGGCGGCCGGGTAAGAATTTCGTTTATTTGATTACGGGTTTTGAAGCCGTTGAGATTCGGATTGGGCAGAGTTCTGTTGAGGGGGAGAGGCGATAACGAGAGTGAAAGACAGCGGGTTTCTCCACTGCGCAGCGCGGTGAGGCTGCGCTGCTTCGGTCGAAATGACAGGTTGGTGGGGCTCGGACGTGAAGACAGAGCGCGGTGAGACTGCGCTGCTTCGGTCGAAATGACAGGTCTGTGGGGCTCCGACGTGAAGACAGGACTTAGTCAGAGTTTCCCTCAGAACTATGACGATGTGCCGAACCGGTCAGGAGTTCGGGATTGGGGCGCTGTTTGAGGCCGGAGTGGGTCTGCCCGGGGTGGGTGCCGCTGTGCGCGGGTGCATCATCAGCAGGAGATACATGATGAGCAGGGCGATGAGGACGAGGCCGCCGATGAAGATATGAGGCTTGAAGCCGAGAACTGTCCGGTGGCGGGGAAGGTCGGGCGGGTGGATGTGTCCGTTGAGGTCATGTTGTTGATGCATGGATCAAGCCTACGGCAAGTGGAAACGGATGCGGCGCAGGAGATGAAAAAATCCGTTGCGGAGAGGAGCACGTTGGGCTGTTCGACGGGGGCTATTCGGCGGGGATCTATTCGTCTTGGCTATTCATCGCGGCCGGGGCGGCTCATCAGTTCGCGGATGGCTTCCTTGGGACTCTTGTTGCGGTGCAGGATTGCGTCCATCTGCTCTGTGATTGGCATTTCGACGCCGTAGCGGGCGGCGAGGCCCAGGGCGGCGGCGGTGCTTCGGATGCCCTCGGCGACCTTTCCGTTGAGCCCGGCGATGATGTCGGGCAGACGCCGGCCTCGGCCAAGCTCGATGCCCACGGCGCGGTTGCGGGAGAGGGACCCGGTGCAGGTGAGGACCAGGTCTCCGATTCCGGAGAGGCCTGCGAGGGTCTGGCGGCGTCCTCCGCAGGCGACCGCGAGACGGGTGATTTCGGCGATACCGCGTGTGATGAGAGCGGCCGAGGAGTTGTGACCCAGGTTTAGGCCGTTGGCGACACCAGCGGCAAGGGCTATGACGTTCTTCAACGAGCCGCCGAGTTCTACGCCCGCGACGTCGTCGTTGGTGTAGACGCGCAGGCAGGTGGAAGAGAAATCGCGCTGGACGGTGTGGGCGACCTGGGTGAAGACCGAGGCGGCGACCAGGGCGGTCGGGATTCCGGCGGCGACCTCCTGCGCGAACGACGGGCCGCTGAGCACGCCGCAGGGGTTGTTCGTGACCGAGGCGATGACCTGGCTCATGCGCAGAAAGCTGGTCTCCTCGATACCTTTGCTGGCGCTGACGATGACCTGGTTTCTGGTGAGCATGGGGGCGATGTGGGTGACGACGGCGCGCAGGTGTTGCGACGGGGTGACGCAGAGGAGGATGTCGGCCTCGAAGATGGCGCGGGGCAGGTCGGAGGTGACCTGAATGTCGACGGGGAGGATGAAACCGGGGAGGTAGGGGAGGTTTTCACCGGCATCGGTCAGTTGCTCGGCCAGCGATGCGGAGTGCGACCAGAGGCAGAGAGAATGGCCTCCTCGCCGGGCCAGGGCGATGGCCAGCGCCGTTCCCCAGGCTCCCGCTCCCAGAACCGTAATGCGGCTCACGCCATGACCTTCTTCGTGCCGAAGCGGTTCTCGGTTCCGGCAAGAAGGCGACGAATATTCTGCCGGTGCTTGAGGATGAGTAACAGGGGTATGAAGAGGAAGCCGGCTATGACGACAGGCGTTCGGACCATTACGAAATGCAGGCCGAAGAGGGGGAAGGTAGCCGAACCGACGATCGAGGCCAGAGAGACGTAGCGAGTGATCGCAAAGACGATCAAAAAGATGGCGAAGGTGCAGGCTGCGGAGATCGGCGTAAGGGCAAGGAAGACGCCGAGCGCGCTGGCTACGCCTTTGCCGCCGCGGAAGCCAAGCCAGACGGGGAAGACATGGCCGAGGATTGCGGCGACTGCGGCGACCACCGCCGGGTCGTAGTCTCCGGGAGCGAGGTGCTGGGCGAGCCTGACGGCGAGAAAGGCCTTGCCGAGATCGAGCAGAAGGGTAGCGATGCCGAGACCCTTGGCACCCGAACGAGCGACGTTGGTGGCACCTATGTTTCCGCTGCCGGTGGAGCGAATGTCCTGATGGAGGAAGAGTTTGACGAGGATATAACCGAACGGGATCGAACCGAGAAGGTAGGCAATCGGAATGGAAAGGAGCCACGGGTTCATTGTCGTC
Source organism: Edaphobacter sp. (assembly GCA_965277265.1). Classification (GTDB taxonomy): domain Bacteria; phylum Acidobacteriota; class Terriglobia; order Terriglobales; family Acidobacteriaceae; genus Edaphobacter. The sequence continues at coordinate 893,009 of CBDICF010000003.1, read as the reverse complement.
TGGATGAGTCTATCAAGGGCCGATGAGGATGTTTGGGCAAACAGATTGCGATTGGGCGGCGGCAGGCTAGATGAGGTGGCGACGAATCAGTTCGAGCGCGTGCTGGGTGGCCCACCAGCGGATGCGCTCGCGGTCTCCGGGAAGGTTGAGCTCTGTGACGGTGGTCGATTGAGCGTCGGCCAACCCTATGTAGACGCGGCCGACCGGCTTGGTCTCGTCGGGTCCGGGGGGGCCTCCGCCGGGTCCGGCAAGCCCTGTGATGCCGATGCCGATGGAGGAGTTGGTGCGGCGGCGAATGCCTTCGGCGAGTTCGCGGGCCACCTGCTCGCTTACGGCGCCCTGGGTGTCGATGGTCTGTTTGGGGATGCCGGCGAAGAGGGTCTTGAGCTCGGTGGTGTAGACGACGGCTCCGCCCAGGAAGGTGCGAGAACTGTTGGGAACGGCGGTGAGGCGTTGGGCGAGAAGACCTCCGGTGCAGCTCTCGGCAGTGGCAAGGGTGAGGTGGCGCATGCCGAGGAGCAGGTGGACGACCTCTTCAAGGGATTCTTCGTGCGAGGAGAAGAGGAACTCCTCCATCTCGGCTTCGATTTTGCCGGCGAGTTCGTCGACGCGCTGCTGGGCTTCGGCCAGGGTTGGCCTGGCGCAGAGGAATTGGAGCTGGATCTCGCCGGAGTGCGCGAGGATGGTGGTCTCAACGTCTGCGTATTGTTTGTAGAAAGGAGCGCTGCGTGCGTCGACGAGCGACTCCGGGACGAGGGCCATGCGCAACACGCGCCGCGCAAGATGCCGGGGAGGCAGGGATTGTGCCAGCCGAGGGCGGCACTGCTCGTCGAAGAGCGGCTTGAGCTCTTTGGGAGGGCCGGGGAGGAGAATGACGATCTTGCGTTGCAGGACCCCGGAGGAGTCGGGGCGGGTGGTGTCGAGGTACTGGCCGGGGGCGCTGCCGTTTTTGTTTTCCAGCAGAGTGGCTCCGTCGAGGAGGTCGGCCTGCCTGGCATTGTTGGGCGGCATCGTCATCTGGCGAGCGGCAAAACGTTTGTAGAGCTGAGTGAGGATGGCAGGATCGGGGTGGAGATCGAGCTGGAGCGCTGCAGCGGCGGCTTCGCGGGTCAGGTCGTCTTCGGTGGGACCGAGGCCGCCTGAGAAGATGACGATGTCGGCTCGCGAGAGGGCGATGGCTGCCGCGCCGGTGAGGTGGGCGAGGTTGTCGCCGACGATGGTCTTGAAGGCGACCTGCACACCGAGATCGTTGAGCGCGGCGGTGAGGAAGAGGGAGTTGGTGTCCTGGCGGAAGGGCGTGAGCATCTCGGAGCCGGCGGCGATGATTTCAGCGATCATGAGATTCTTGGATTAGGAGATCAAAGGTGCAGCGGAGCGGTTGCGCTGTTACGGTTGGATGCGTGGATTTGCGAGATGTTCGATCGCTCTCCGATCATAGTTGGTTTGCAGGGTCGCGCGACGGGGATGTTGGAGAAGAGGTGAGCATTGCATCCGGGGCACCGCTGCCATACACTGGGCTTGGTTGAAGAGCCGCGATGGGCGGTTAGCTCAGTTGGTTAGAGCGCCTGCCTTACAAGCAGGATGTCGGGGGTTCGAGTCCCTCACTGCCCACCATTTTCCCCGATCCTGCTGAGCTTGCCGGATGGACGACAAGGGTCGGTCGCGATTCACGCACTCCCACCCGCTCCAATAGACGTTTTATGGCTAGCCGTCTCATTATCAACGCGGACGACTTTGGCCTGACCGGGGGCGTGAACCGGGCGATTGCGGATCTTTATCGGGCCGGTGTGCTTACCTCGGCGACGCTGATGGCGACTGGAGCGGCGTTCGAAGATGCTGTCTCGATTGTGCGGGCAAATGCGGGGCTTGGGGTTGGATGCCATGTTGTGTTGACCGATGGCAGTCCGGTGTCCGAACCGCAGAGCATACCGACACTGCTGGGAGCCGATGGCAGGACGTTCCGGCCTTCGCTGGGTGACTTTGTTCAGGCTCTGCTGCGCGGCGCGATTCGCGAAGATGAGATTGAGCGGGAGGCGATGGCGCAGGTACGCAAGGTTCAGCGCGCGGGCATCGCTGTAACGCATCTGGATACGCATAAACATACCCATGTTTTCCCTGCGGTCGTGCGTCCTTTGCTGCGCGTAGCAGAGCGTATGGCGGTGGGTGCGATCCGCAGGCCGTTCGAGCCTGCCTGGAGCGTGGCGCTGGGCCATGGCAGACGCTTGCGCCGCCTCCAGATGAGGATCCTGAGCGGGCTGGAGGCAAAGTTTGACCGGAATCCTGAGATTCGTGATGCGCGGGTACTGACGACGGATGGCAGCGTGGGTATCTCAACGACGGGTTCTCTGACTGCGAGTACGTTGCGTGAGCTTCTGGAGTCGTTGCCTCGCGAGGGGAGCTTCGAGCTTTGCTGCCATCCGGGCTATCACGACGGCGAACTCGACGGCATCCCAACCAGGCTCCGGCATCATCGCGAGGTGGAGCGGATGGCTCTCCTGGCGGAGGTTCCCGGTTTTATTTCGAAGCCGAACGCGCCCGAACTCATCAACTACTCGAAGCTCGGCTATTTGAACCTCGAATATTCCAACCCAGCCGCTTTCGGAGGAAGGGGTTTGTAATCAGCGTCAGCTATAAAGAAGAGGCACGGTTTGGGATAGCTGCCGACGCTGGGAGATTACCGGGAGACTATGAAGATAGGGATTACATGTTACCCGACTTACGGGGGCAGCGGCGTTGTGGCGACGGAGCTTGGCATCGAGCTGGCCGCGCGGGGTCACGACATACACTTTATTACCTACTCGCAACCGTTTCGACTGACCGGGCGCGAGGCGAATATTCACTTCCATGAAGTGGCGGTGACGAACTATCCCCTGTTCGAGCATCCACCGTACGATCTCGCTCTGGCTACGCGCATGGCCGAGGTCGCGGAGTTCTACTCGCTTGACCTGCTTCACGTTCACTATGCGATTCCTCATTCTGTCAGCGCGCTGCTCGCCCGGCAGATGCTTGCCGCGCGAGGTCTGCAACTGCCTTTTATCACCACGCTGCATGGGACCGACATTACGCTGGTCGGGCTTGACCGCTCGTATCTGCCGATTACGAAATTCGGGATAGAGCAGTCGGACGGGGTGACGGCGATTTCAAGCTATCTGCGCGACCGTACGCGCGAGGCCTTCGCCATCACCTCCGAGATTGAGGTGATCCGTAACTTTGTGAACTGCGACGTCTACATTCGCCGGCCGGAACTGGTCGCGGCTATGCGGGGGCGTTTTGCCGGCCCGGATGAACGGCTTTTCGTCCATCTTTCGAATTTTCGCCCGGTCAAGCGGATTCAGGATGTGGTGGAGGTCTTCGCGCGTGTGGCCCGCACGGTACCGGCGCGGCTGATGCTGATCGGCGACGGTCCCGACCGCAGCATCGCAGAATACCTGGCGCGCGAGCACCGTGTGCAGGACAAGATCCACTTTATCGGCAAACAGGATAACGTCAACGAACTGCTGCCGCTGGCCGACCTGATGCTGATGCCCAGCGAGATGGAGTCGTTCGGGCTGGCGGCGCTGGAGGCAATGGCTTGCGGGGTGCCAAGCATCGCCACCCATGTCGGGGGCGTCTCTGAACTCATCGAAGATGGGAAAAACGGTCTGGTTTTTGACGTAGGGGATGTCAAATCGATGTCCGAGGCCGCGGTCAAGCTTCTGGGAGAGGAGCCGCGGCTGCGCAGGATGTCGGAGGCGGGGCGCAAAACCGCGCAGGACCACTTCTGCGCGTCGCGTGTGATACCCCTCTACGAGAGTTACTACGACCGGGTAATTGAGCGCAGTCGTCGTTGAAGCCTGCTCGAAAAGAAACGCCACTCCTGGGAGGAGTGGCGTCTCTTACCGCGTGTATTCGGACGAAGCACTATCGCCTGGTGCACTTGGCCATGATCGCGCTGTGCAGACGCTCGCGGAGTTCCGTCGAGACCTCGTAGATCTCGTTGTCCTTGTAGACTTCGATGGTTTGATGCGTGGTGTCGAGTACGACCTTGCAGTGCTTGCAGCCAGCGGTGTGAGTACGAACTTCTTCGAGGAGTTCAGGGCTGAGTTGTCCGTCGAAGTAATCCGAGAGCTGGCTTAACAGATCCGTGCAGTTCATGCTGGCTGGCCCTCCTGCTTCTGCCGGAAGTAACGGCTGAGGCGTTCGCGCAATTGTAGTCGCGCTCGCAGTAGTCTGGATTTCACTGCCGGGACGCTCAAGCCGAGTGCCTCCGCTGTCTCTTCGGTCGAGAGATTTTCAATATCGCGGAGAGTGAACACAGTGCGGAATCCGGGAGGGAGGCCCTGGATGGTCTTGCGGAGGATGTCACCAAGCTCGGCCTGGTTGTACTGCTGCTCCGGGTTGGGGCGCCACTCGGCAAAGTCACGAGGAATGGAACCCTCTTCGGTGTGAACATCCTCGTCCATGGAGACGGTTTTGCTGGTCTTTCGCTTGCGCAACCGCATGAGACTTTCGTTGACGGCGATGCGCACCAGCCATGTGGAGAACTTGGAGTTTCCTTGAAACTGCTCCAGCTTCTCGTAGGCTTTGAGGAATGCATCCTGCGTGATGTCTTCGGCGTCTTCACGGTTCTGTGTGATGTGCTGTGCTACGCGAAAAATCTGGCGTTCGTACTGCCGGACGAGCTGCTCGAAGGCTGCCGTATCTCCCGCCTTTGCGCGCGCTACAAGCGCAACGTCGGGATGGACCTCTTCCGTTACTGGAGATTGGATGGCGGGCATGTGCGAAAAGGTGCGGGAAAACGCGGGCGGAGTACACTGGCTAATCTGTGCCGAGTTCCGTGTTCCTGGTATCAGTACTGGACCAGTGTAAATGTCGCTCGGCAAGAGAGCAATGAGGCGCGCCTTGTTGGCGTATTCTTCTCCCCCTGCGTCTCACCTGTTGAGACCTGCCGGGATGCGGCTCGGCGGCCAATCGCGCGCCTGTGGGCTGCCTACAACCAATCTGGAAGTATCTGGGCTGGTTCGTATTGGCCGGCCGGCGAGGGTCGCGGCCACGGGCAGCTTAGAGTGGAATGGTGGGCTGGGATAAGGACGAGGCTAACTTGAAGGGTTGGAGCAAGGTTCGGGTCGAGGTGCTGGCTGCTCTTGTGTTGCTGCTGCCGATGGCGTTTTGCGGCTGGGTCGCGGACGGCCAGACGCAGGCACACACGCATGCGAAGAAGCAGGGGGCCGAAACGAAGACGGCGAGCGCGAAGAGTTCTGCCAAACGAAGCGCCGCGCCCGCGAGCAGGTCCAGAGCTGGAGTGAAAAGGAAGGCTGCGGGCTCCAGCGCGCGGGCAAGGGGTAGTGCAAAGGGTAAGAGGATGGCCGCGGGAAAAAAGTTCAGGCACGCTGCTGCCGGGGGCCGGCCCACCGCGCAGACGATCCGGCTGACCAGCGCGTTCAAGGCGTCCGAGCAGTTGCGTCCGATGGCGCAGCAACTGGCGGCGACCAGGTCCGCGGCCGCATACAGCGGCGTCCAAAGCTATGCGCGGGAGCACCCAGGCGAAGGCGCATCGGCCGCCTATCTGGCGCTCGGTCATGCTTATATGCTGGATCGCCGGTATCCCGAGGCGGTCGGCTCCTTTCGTCAGGCGAGCACCAGCGGAACTGCGCTGGACGACTATGCGGACTACCTGGGGGCGCAGGCTGCGGTGCAGGGGGGGCATGGCTCGGATGCGTATGCTTTGCTGGAGCACTTCGCGGAGCGGCATCCGGAGAGCATCTTCAACGCGAACGCTCCGGTTTTGCTGGCCAACGCTCATCTGCAACAGAACGACTCGCAGGGTGCGCTGAAGATCCTGCTTCCGCTGGTGGACACGGCTCAGGCGACGCATTCGGATTTTCGGTACGCGCTGGGACGGGCTTACCAGATGTCCGGGGATACGGGCCATGCAGGTCCGGTCTTTCGCAGGCTGTATGCGGCGCTTCCTTTGAGTCCGGAAGCCGCGCAGGCGCGTGCGCAACTGCAGGTGATGGGTGTGGCGCTCACGGCCGCGGAGCAGAAGATCCATGCCGACCAACTTTTCAACGCGAAGCGCTATACGGAGGCCGGTGAGGAGTATCACGCGATCGAGCACAATGCTTCCGGTCTGAGCTCTGCCGATCACGACGCGCTTCTGATCTACGCGGCGGCCTGCGATATGAAGCTGAAGCGCCTGAGCCGGAAGGATATCGAAAAGCTGCCGGAAACCGCCGACGACAGCGCGGCGCTGAAGCTGTATCTGCTGGCCGAGGTCTCTCGCAACGAGAACGACCAGGCGGCTCACGACGCTTTGATCACGCAACTGGTGGAGCGTTTCCCCCATAGCAGGTGGTTGGAGGAGGCGCTCTATTCGGGCGGCAACATGTACCTGCTGAAGCATGATGCCACGCAGGCGACGTATCACTACACGCTGCTGGTGAAGATGTTTCCGGAGAGCAGCTATGCGGCGTCTGCGCACTGGCGCGCTGCGTGGATGAACTACCGGCTGCACAACTATGCGGAAGCGGCGCGGCTGATGGACGAACAGATCGATACGTATCCTTCGGGGATTGAAGCGCCGAGCGCCCTGTACTGGCGAGGGCGGATCTACGAGGAGCAAGAGCACAACTTCGCCCAGGCCGTGAACTACTACCGCGTGCTGGCTTCGTGCTATACCAATTTTTATTACGCCGGACTCGCACGGCAGAGGCTGAACGTGCTGAATGGGCAGGCAGCAGTGGCGGAGCCCGCGGCAGTCCTGAGCGCGGTGCGGATACCTGTCGTTCCGGACCTTACGGGCGAGCTGCCGGAGAATGAACCGCACCTGATCAAGGCAAGACTGCTGGCCAACGCGGCCCTGAATGAATACATTGGACCGGAGATCCAGGCGAGTCCGACCTCCGGCGAGTGGGGAGCGCTGGCGCAGGCGGAGATCTTCGCCTCCTACGGCGAGTACACCAGGTCGGTGCAGTCCATGAAGCGCAGCGGCATTCCGTTTTATGCGCTGCCTATCGATCAGGTTCCTGCGGTGTATTGGAAGCTGCTGTTTCCGCAGCCGTACTGGGCCGGGCTGGTGGCTGATTCCGAGAAAAACAACCTGGATCCGTACCTGGTCGCCTCGCTGATACGGCAGGAGTCGGAGTTCAATGCGGGCGTCGTGAGCCACGCCAATGCCTGGGGATTAATGCAACTGCTGCCTTCCGTAGGGAAATCGATGGCGAAGAAGCAGGGGATTAAGCACTTCAATGCGAACGACCTGCTGAATCCGGCGACCAATCTGGAGCTTGGGACGGCAAATCTGAGACTGGTGCTGGACCGGTTCAGCGGTCAACCGGAGTACGCGCTGGCGGCCTATAACGCCGGCGATGTGCCGGTGCGGCAGTGGATGTCGAGCGGCGACTACAAAGACCTGCCCGAGTTTGTGGAGTCGATTCCGTATACGGAAACCCGGGAGTACGTGCAGGCGATTCTGCGGAACCGTGAGATTTACCGTGCCTTGTACGGCGCGCACGGCGTCAACTCCGACTGAATCGGGAGCGGGCTCGAGGCGTCCGGCAGGGGGATTTCGAACAGTTAGGATCGGGCGCACATCCCGTTTTAACCGAGGGATTGACAGCCGCCGGAATTCCGCTATTCTATGCACCAGAAGTGGTGCACGACAATGATTGGAAGGAGCCGCTTCTGGAGGTTTCTCCCGCAGCCTGACGACAGCATTGGTGCAAGGTGCGAATCGCGAACGCAAAGTTGCAACACGACGAGGCGAACATGACAGCGGAGTTGAACCTGATCGAAGTGTGGATTCCCGAGCAGATGGAGCCGGGCACGTTGTTTCTGCTGGAGCGGGCGGGCGACCTGGGCACTCCGGACAACCCTTATTGGGCGGTGTTGGCCTGTCCGGCGTGCGGTTGTCTGGGGCTGATCACGCGACAGCAGTGCGCCGGGCTGGAGTCGATGATCTGTGGATCGGATCGGTGCTCCTCCGCCTATTTTCTTGATGACCGGACGATTCGCTACCGGAGGGCAAACTAGCTGGGAAGAGGAATCGGATGCAGGAGCGAGAACACGAGCATCAGTCTGGGCGAATTGCCGGTGTGAGCAAAGGCCAAGCGAGTATTCGGCTTGAGCGGAAGCATCCCCTGGCGATTCGGTGGATGCATTGGATCAACTTTCCTGTGCTGTTCACGATGATCTGGAGCGGGTTGCTCATCTATTGGAACGACTCCGACAATGCGTATCAGCATCCACACCGCGTATATCGCATTGGATTGGGTCACTTCACTCTGTTCCGCCTCTTTCCGGACTGGTTCTATGCCAAGCTCCATGTGCCGTACCACGTGACGCAGGGGCTCGGATACCACTTTTTTTTCATGTGGATCTTTGCCCTCAACGGCATTGCGTACGTGCTGTACACGTGGCTTTCCGGCGAGTGGCGCTTTTTGTTGCCGCAGCGCCGGAGCGTGCGCGAAGCTATCCAGGTGACGCTTGTTGATCTGCATTTGAGGAAGGGGCTGCCTGCTCAGATCAAGTACAACGGCGCGCAACGGATCGCGTACACGTCTGTGATCCTGATGGGGGCGGGTATGCTCCTGACCGGACTGGCGATTTACAAGCCTACAGAGGTACATTGGCTGACGACCCTGATGGGCGGATATGAGATGGCGCGCTGGCTGCACTTCTGGCTGACCATGGGATTTGTGGTCTTCTTTGGAGTTCACGTGGCGCAGGTTGCGATTGCGGGCTGGAACAATTTTCGGTCCATGGTGAGCGGCGTTGAGGTGCAGAGCGCGGACTCGCCGTCGCCCGAGGCGGAAAGGAGACGCTGGCGATGAGCGATACCGAACAGCAACCGGAGAAGCAGCCCCAGGGGTCTTCCGAAGAGCTTGTTGAAGAGCGTCCTGAGGACAAACTCCAGGCTGAAACCGAACCTGCTGCCGGCGAATCCGAGGCCACGATTCCGGAGGATGTGGGAGAAGGCGATCAGCGTGCAGGTTCGGATGATCCTGCCGATGTTCCCGAGCCAGACGATGAGATTGCCCGGCTGAAGAGCAGCAGGGCGGCGGATGCGGAGGTGCTTGCGGCATCACGCAGGCATACGCGGCGTTCCTTCCTGGTCGCGGCGGGCGGGACAGCGGCTGCCTATGGCTTCTACCGTTATCTGGATCGCGGACCGCAGGACGACATGCAGCCGGATCTGTTGCAGGATGGGTTCCGGGCGAATGCCGCACTATCTCGGGGGATATTTCGCGATCACGTGCTTGCTCCCACGTATCCGGTCGGCCGGGCCGAGACGCTGCGCGTGAATGGTGTGTATGGGCTGAAGATGGAGCTTGTGCCGGAGAGCTGGCGCCTCCAGCTCGTCGGCATGAAGGGCGCTGTTCAGCATCCGTCCTATGTAAAGGACGTCACCGCATGGGAGTACAGGTACACCGCGGCCGCGTCCGGCGAAGACAAGGGACACGATACAAAGGTCGATCCCAGGATGGGCAGTTCCGCCAAGATGGCTCCCGAGCCCATGCTGGCCAAGGCGGCGGAGGACGAGAACCGCACGGGCCGCAAACCGCGCGGGATGGAAGAAGCGGGGGAGAGCGATTCCACACTGCCGCCGGGCACTCCCGGTCTGCTGCTGAGCATGGAAGACGTGGTGAAGCTGCCACGACGGGAGTTGGTTACGCAGTTCAAGTGCATCGAGGGCTGGAGTCAGATTGTGCATTGGGCCGGCGTTCAAATGGCTGACTTTATCGAGCTATATCCTCCCGAGCTTATCGACGGGAAAGAGCCTCGGTATGTCTATATGGAGACGCCGGACGGGGATTACTATACGGGCTACGACCTCCATGTACTGCGTCATCCGCAGACCTTGCTGGTCACGGAGATGATGGGCGCTCCCTTGACGCAGTATCACGGCGCGCCGCTTCGGTTGCATATGCCCACAAAATACGGTTACAAGCAAATCAAGCGCATCGCGTTGATCGCCTACACCAACGAGAAGCCGGATGACTACTGGACCAAGCTCGGCTATGACTGGTATGCCGGACTGTGACGTAGATGTGACTTGGAGTTGTTGCGATCGGTCGAGTTCAGCTTGATACGATAGGACTATGACTGCACATGGTAAGCGCGCACTCGTAACCGGGGGCGCCGGCCTCATCGGTTCACATATAGTCGATCTACTGCTCCAGGAAGGTTGGAGCGTTCGGATTCTCGACAATCTCGAACCGCAGACACACAAGAATGGCAAGCCTGGCTGGGTCAATCCTGCCGCGGAGTTTCAACAGGGCAACGTGCAGGATTACGAGACGATGCGGTCGGCTCTGACCGGGATCGATGTTGTTTTTCATGAGGCTGCTTACGGCGGCTACATGCCGGAAATGGCGAAGTACGTGCTGGTGAACAGCTTCGGTACGGCCCAGATGCTGGAGATAATCCGCGATCACCAGTTGCCTATCAAGAAGGTCGTCGTCGCGAGTTCGCAGGCGGTCTACAGCGAAGGTATGGCTCACTGTCCTGAACACGGGCAGGTGGTGCCTCTGCTTCGTCCAGCGGAGCAACTTCGCGCCGGAGACTTCAGCGTACACTGCCCTAACTGCGGCAAGGTTACCTCCTCGGTTCCGACTCCAGAACTTCCCCCAGGGGGTGGCGAGACGGTGTATGCGTTGACCAAGGTGGACCAGGAGCGGCTGGTACTCCTTTGGGGCAAGCAAACCGGCATTCCGACGGTTGCGCTGCGTTACTCGTGCACCTATGGGCCGAGACAGTCGCTCTTCAATCCCTATACGGGAGTGATTGCGATCTTCTGTACACGGCTTTTGAACAATCAGCCTCCGGTGATGTATGAGGACGGGGGACAGACACGCGATCTTTGCTTTGTGGAAGACATCGCCCGAGCGAACCTGCTGGTTGCCACGACGGACAAGCTGGACGGGCTGCCGGTCAATGTAGGGAGTGGACGCGCTACGAGTGTGCGCGATCTGGCGGGGATCATCGCGGATCAACTGGGTGTCGGATTGGCGCCCGTCGCTCGCGGCGAGTTTCGGCCGGGTGAGATCCGCTCTCTGATTTCGGATATAAGCCGCATCCGCGCCATTGGATACGAGCCGCGGACGACCATCGAAGAGGGGATTGCACGATATATCGCCTGGATCAAGACTCAGGGTGCGGTGGAGGATTACTTCAGCAAGGCGGAGGCCGGCCTGCGAGCCAAGGGGATCGTACAAGACGTCAGAGGCAAATAGCGTCTGTGGAGGCGCAATGGCATGAGCCGGCCTGTTTGCCGCCTGAACTCCGCCGGTCAGAAGAAGGCCTGAGGGCTGGTTTTGCCAGTCCTGGAGCCCACCACGTCGTGCAACCGGGGTCAGGCGGTTTGAGGAGGGGGCGCATTACCCGTTCGTGCCATTGCGATGGGTGGTCGCGAGGCTCAGGATGGTGGAAGAAGCATTGGGCGCCGTGAACTCTGCAACAACATAACGTCAGTCGCCGATGCTGCCGATGTATCTCTTGGTGAAGCGCGGTCACATTTGACCCATGAAGAAGGCCAATGCTGCAAGATGTAATGGATTCGACCGAGTTCGCCGGAATTGGGCCAAGCGCGCTTCCAGAGGTCATCGTTACCCCTTCTGAAGACAGCGGAGCCTTATTCGCCCACACGCCGGACGATGTATTCCAGGACCATCTGACCGGCGTTGCTAACCGGCGATATTATGAGCGCCGGCTCGACGATGCCTTGCGCGCGTCGAAGGCTGCCGGCGAAATCACAACTGTGCTCCTGCTCGATCTCGATCGCTTCAAGGCTGTGAATGACAGCCTGGGGCACGCGGTCGGAGACGCTCTGCTTCGCCTTGTTTCCCAACGAATGATGTCCGTTTTGCGCGACGGCGATACGCTGGCTCGCATGGGCGGCGACGAGTTCGGCATTATCCTCGGGCCGGCTTCGGACGCATCGCAACTCGCCGCTCGCCTCGTGGACCTGGTCCAACGAACCTACCTGGTTGAGGGATGTCCGGTAAACATCGGGGTAAGTATCGGGATCGCCACGGGTCCAAAGGACGGGGGAGAACGCAGCGGATTACTGAAGAGCGCCGACCTTGCGCTTTACCAGGCAAAGGCGATCGGGCGCAGCTGCTTCGTATTCTTTGAGCCGGAGATGCACGCCAGGGCACAAGTGAGACGATCGACAGAACTTGAACTCCGCAAGGCTCTGGCGCTGCGCCAATTCGAACTCCATTACCGGCCACAAATCGATGTGCTGACGACTTCTCTACAGGGATTGGAGGCTGTGCTGCAGTGGAGGCATCCCACTCGCGGGCTGCTTCCGCCATCCGCATTCATCCCGTTGGCGGAGGAGATCGGGATGATACTTCCTATCGGAGAATGGGTGCTGAAGGCGGTGTGCCGGGAGGCGTCCAGGTGGCCGCACGATGTGACTGTATCGGCGAGTGTTTCACCTCTTCAGTTCGAAAGCGAACGCTTTATCGCGGCGATGAAGCAAGCGCTGGACGCGACCGGAGTTCCAGGAAACAGGCTTGAGCTTACAGTGACGGAAAGCATCCTTCTCAGGGACGGAAGGTCTGTACTGCATGCATTGAACAGCCTGCGATCGATGGGTGTGAAGGTAGCGATCGACAGCTTTGGGACCGGCATCGCCTCGTTGAGCCAGATGGTCGATTTTCCGCTGGACAAGATCAAGATCGCCCGATCCCTGGTAGAAGAAGGCGGGACCGGAGCGCGAGAGAGAGCCATCGTGCGTGCGATTGCCGCTCTGGGCGCGAGTCTTGGGATTTCCACCCTGGTTGAAGGCGTAAGTACGCGTGAGCATCTCGCGCGTATCCAGATGGATGGCTGTTCTTCCGTCCAGGGGTATTTGGAGAGTCACGTAGTCCCTGCTTCAGAACTACGTGTTCTGGTCGACAATCTGCTTTTCCCAACCAACCGTATTCCATGAAAAGAGGTCTCGTTATGAGCGAGAGGATTTACAGGATTCTCTATTGCAGCCAGAACTGTCTTGGCGGATCGCTGGACCAGCAGGCGGTTGAGATCAGGAAGGTCCTTACAACTGCCCGGACGAACAATGCAGCACGGGGCATTACGGGCGCTCTGCTTTTCAATGCAGGATATTTCGCGCAGGTCCTTGAAGGTCCAATGTCTAGAGTCGAAGAGATCTTCGAAAAGATTCAGCGGGATCCGCGTCACACCGACGTGACTATCCTGGAAGCCCAGCACGTGACGGGCCGAGACTTCCCTGATTGGTCGATGGCATTCGCGGGATCTGATCCAATGGAATCGCCTGAGCTGGCGGATCTGATTCTCAATCAGGTGCGTGAAAATCCTTCCGATGCTGCCGGCCAGGTGCATGACCTGCTTCGGACTCTGGTCGTGCAGGAAGACGATTATGCCATGATGGCTTGATCGAGTGATTCGAGGAAAGCTTATGGCAATTGAGGTCATTATGCCGGCCAGTATCGATGAAACGGACTCCGACGCTGCGGGCCGCCTCTATCATCTCGTGTCGTCCGCGGCTTACATTGCGGGAACCGGCGGCTCTGCGCTCCTCCTTCGGAATACAGGAGGAGGTTCGGAACGCTGCGACGTGATCGTCCGGCACGGCGAGCCAGGCAAGCTGCTGGGCGCCACCGATGAGTTAATTCAAGCGCTCTTTGCCTTGGACCTCTCTGCGGGAAATGGCGCCCGCTCGGCGATAGGTGACGAGTTGCAGAAGAGTTCACCGGCGCTGCAGTTCTTCGCGAGCGTTCCGGTCGAGCAGGACGGCAAGATTTCAGGTGTGTTGGCGGTATGCGATTTCGACCCGGGTATGCTCACCGGCGCGCAAGAGTATGTGTTGCGAACGCTTGCGAATCAAGTGGCGGACCAGCTTGAGCTGCAGCGGCTGCGGCGATCCAGCAGCGCAAGGGAGGACAGCCGAAGCACGAGGGAAGAGCGCCTCAGGCTGCTTGAGTCGGTGGTGGTCAATGCGAATGACGCTGTTCTGATCACTGAGGCGGAGCCTATCAGTATGCCGGGACCGCGCATTGTGTATGCCAATGCCGCGTTCACCCGCACGACGGGCTTCGAGCTCGAAGAGATTATAGGCAAGACGCCTCGCATACTGCATGGTCCCTTGACCGATCACGCACCGCTGGAGCGCCTGAAGGCTGCATTGAAAGATTGGAAGCCCGTTGAGGTCGAAGTTCTCAATTACAGGAAAGACGGCTCGACGTTCTGGGTGGAGTTGAGCATCGTGCCGGTGGCCGACGAGACTGGCTGGTTTACCCATTGGGTATCGGTACAACGCGATGTGAGTGAACGCAAGGCAAACGAGGAAGCCGCAGTCCGGTGCCGGCTGGCGGAGGCGCACAACCGGGCTCTTGCCAGCGAGGTGAAAGAGAGGATGCGCTCCGAGGCGGAACTTGCCTACACCGCCTTTCACGACCATCTGACAGGTCTTCGGAACCGCGCTTATTTCATGGACAGGCTGAAGATCTCAGTCGAGCATTCCAGAAGCCGCGCCGATTATTGCTGTGCGGTCATTTTCCTCGATCTCGACAACTTCAAGGCAGTAAACGACCGATTTGGACATAGCGTCGGAGACTTGCTGCTGGTGGAGGTGGCGCGGCGTCTGAAGAGTTCCGCTCGCCCACAGGATACGATCTCGCGCATGGGAGGCGACGAATTCACCCTTCTGCTGGACGACGTGACCGGGTTGGAAGAGGCCGTGTCTGTAGCCGGGAGGATATTGGAGGCATTGGGTATTCCCATGCGTCTGGCAGGAAGCGAGGTCATGACCGCCGGCAGTATCGGTATCAGCATGGGAAGATACAGCGATCCAGAGCACATTCTGCGAGATGCGGATACGGCGATGTATCGGGCCAAGGACGATGGCGGCTCACGCTTTGCGATCTTTCAGGAAGAGATGCATGCAAAGGCGATGACTGCCCTGAATACAAGGCTGGAATTAGGTTCAGCCATTGAGGCGAGGCAGTTCGAGCTGCACTACCAGCCGATGGTGAATACAAAGAGCCAGCGAATCTGCGGCGTCGAAGCCCTGGTGCGCTGGAATCATCCAGAGCGCGGCATGATACCGCCCCTGGAGTTCATCGGTTTGGCCGAGGAGACCGGATTGATCGTCAGGCTGGGTTGCTGGGTCCTGCATGAAGCCTGCCGTCATTTACGCATGTGGAAGGAATTGCTTTCGCTCGAGCCATCGTTCAAATTGAGCGTGAATGTCTCCACTCGCCAACTCGAGGACCCAAAGTTTTTTGACGAGCTTCAGAGTGCGCTTTGTGAGAATGGGATCGAGCGGCATGCATTGGAACTGGAGATTACAGAAAGTGTTTTTCTCCAGAATCCGGAGCGGATGGGGGCTTTGTTCAAGTCAATTCGAGATCTGGGAGTGCAGATTGCATGTGACGATTTTGGCACGGGGTACTCCTCGTTGAGCTATCTGGAGCGGTATCCCATCGACACCATCAAAATCGACCAGTCTTTTGTACGGCGCCTGATCACGGGTCAGGCTACCGCCGATATCGTTCGTATGATCGTGGGTCTGGCACAGGCTTTGGGCATGGATGTGACCGCAGAAGGGGTTGAGCATATGTCGCAGCAGGATGCGCTCCGGAAGTATGGATGTACTGTGGTGCAGGGATTTTTGTATAGCAGACCTGTTTGCCTTGCCGAGATGACACAACTCCTGAGCAATGGGATGGCGGCTCGCGCTCAGATGCTTGAAGCAAGTGCCTGATTGTGAGTGTGGCGGATGTTTGAGGCTGGCTATTCCCAATTTGTGCCGCTTGACACAACCCGCTTGACGTCCCCCCCACCCCCCAGTGCAAAGAGCCCCGGATTGGCCTGAGCGGCTGAAAAGCCACTCCGATCGGCGCGCCGCAGGGTCTACCCCGGACGCGTGAATTTGTATCGGCCAATGCTGAAAAAATGCCCAACTTTCGAGCGTCGAGACGCATCTATTCCCCTAGGCGATACTTCGCTAAGTTGAGCTGCTTCAAGGTTTAGATTGAATGTACGATCTGAAGCGGCCACGGGAGAACTAATGTACAAAGCTTGTGTTTTGATTTTGCTCGCCGCACCTCTTGCCCTCTACTCTCAGAGTCCGGATAGCTCAAGCGCGGCACCTTCCGGAGGAACGGATACTGCTGCTATTTCGACCGGGTTGAACCAGCAGCAACCGGCAGCAGGCGGGTTCTTCCGGCGAGGGATGTTCAGTGCGCGGAAGAGCGACGCGCCCGTGGGTTCGTTTACTGCGAGCTATGTGTATCAGTACGCGCCGGGAGAGGATGGCGCAAACCGTAGCTTGATGGGTTGGTCGGCGGTACCGGAGGTGAACTTCGGGAAGTATGTCGGGCTGCAGGCCGATTTCCTGAGTCTGTACATGAGAAGCGTGTATCCAGGGCAGAGCCGGTTTATGGCGGCTGCGGGCCCGAGAATCAACTTCGCTCCGCGATCGAAGTTCACGCCGTTCATCTTTATGGAGGGTGGAGAGATTCGGTCGACACAGAAGTTGAGCGATGTTGCGGATTGGAATCCCGTGGCAACCGGCGGCATCGGGATGGACTTCAAGACGCATCACGGAATCGGTCTCCAGTTGATTCCGGGAGAGTATCTGGGACAGTACCAGGACAACGGAACCTGGACGCATAGCTTTGTATCGCGTGTGGGTGTTACGTTCAATTTCTACAAATAGGGATCGTGCTGGCTTGTCTGACGGGAGTTGGCCGGGTTATTCCCGATCGACTCCCGTTTTGCTTGCCTCAGTGAAGAAGTATCAGCAACGAGGAGATTCATTCAGAGATAGGTGGAGGCGATGGCGATTGCGGCGATGGCCGCGGTTTCGGCGCGCAGAATGCGGGGCCCGAGGGTTACAGGCAGCCAGTTGTGCCGCAGGAAGAGGGCCATCTCATCCGGAGCCCAGCCGCCCTCAGGGCCTATCGCGATGGCGTGAGTGGAGGGAGAACCCGCTTCAAACTTTGTGGACGCCGGGTCGCCGGCGGTCGCGGTCAAGGCGGCGGAGAGGGTGGTTTGCTGCTCGGTTTCGGAGAGAAGGATGCGGTTGGGGCTGCATTCCTGTTCGAGAGCCAGTCTGAGTTGAACCGGGTCGGCGATTATAGGCACGTCCGTGCGGCGGGATTGCTTGGAGGATTCGAGCGCGATGCGGCGCCAACGCTCTGCTCGTTT
Organism: Edaphobacter sp.; assembly: GCA_965277265.1. Lineage (GTDB taxonomy): Bacteria > Acidobacteriota > Terriglobia > Terriglobales > Acidobacteriaceae > Edaphobacter. Next base: position 875,849 of record CBDICF010000003.1, on the reverse strand, counting down.
GGGGGCGGCAAGGGTGAGGTGCTTTTCTGTGCGGCGGGCGAGGATTGGGGTGATTTTCGCTGCTCCCAACTCGGTGGCCTTTTCAATGGCCCACTCAAGGTGGTCGAACTTGAAGATGGCCAGCAGGAGATGCAGGGGGAGAGCAGCGTCCGATTGCAGCTCTTCGTGGAGGGTAAAGAGAACCTGCGCTTCGGTGACGCTGACGATTTCGGCCCGGTGGAGGAATCCCCCGGCTACGACGTCATAGATCTGTCCGGGTTCGGCGCGAAGGACGCGAGCGAGGTGGGCCGCCTGATCACCGGTGAGAGCAGCGGCGGTGGGGTGCCCGGTGATGGGAGAGAAGGTATCGGCGATCCAGCGGCGGCGGGCCATTGCTTTTATTTTGAGGGATTGGGCGGAGAATTGGGTATGGCTTCGCTGGCGCGACTGATGGTGACGCCCTGCTGACCCTGATGGTACAGGTCGATGTTGAGCATGGCGATGCGGCGATGGTCCCAGACCTCTTTGGTAACGGGAAAGTGGAGCACGACCATGCCTTCGGAGGACTCGCCCGGTTTGATGATCGTCTCGCGAAGGAGGGGCGCGGAGGCCAAAGGCTTTAGAGCCGGGAAGGCGGCGTACAGGTTGGGTAGGTCCTGTTTTTCGACGGCACTGGTGGTGAGTTCTTCGCCCTGAGCCGTGGTGAGGGTTGCGGTCATATCCTTCAGGAAGATCGGCAGGTTGAGGTGGTCGTCGATGCGAAGGGTGGTGAGTACATACAAGTCGTCCTGGGATTGATCATGGCCGACGAGGGTGGATTCGGATTTGAAGACTGTGTGAACGGGAACAACGGAGGTGTGAAGAATAGAAAGATCAGCGGTTCTGCGAGGGGTGATGCGGATGACAAGCGCTATGGCGAGACCCATGACCACAAAGGCGATGAGCACCGGGGCCAACAGGTTGCGGCGAGCGGGTTGGGTAAACGTTAGCGGAGGCACTTGGTCCAGAATAGCCGGCTGGGTGGTGTGGTGCTTTGCCGGGCAAACCCACTCTACACCAGAGTTTGAGGCGCCGGACCATAAGCGGGCAGGTTAGCTGCGATCCGGTTCAATTTCTCTGGACGGCATACTCCTCCAGGAAAACGGAGATGATGGCGGCTGTTGGCACGGCGACCAGGGCACCGATGATGCCAGCCAGGGCTGTGCCGAGGAGAAGGGCGACAAGGACGGTCAGACCCATCAGATTGACACTGGAACGCATGATGCGCGGGGTGAGGACAGCGTTTTCGAGGTTGATGTAAATCGAGTAGAAGATGAAGACGCCGGCCATTTTGGTCCAGGAATCCAGAGCGGCAACGCCGGCGGCAATGCAGATGGTGATGACGCCGCCGGCGATGGGAATGATGTTGAAAAGGCCCATGAGGAAACCGAGCAGGACGAAGTAGCGGACGTGGAGTAGACCGAAGACGACGGTGCTCGATATTCCAAGGATGAGCATGAGAGTGCCCTGGCCGAGGAGCCATTTGCTGACCTTATGCTCTGCCTTGTGAAGCGTGATGTCGAGGCGCTCTCGTTGAGAAGGGGGGACGAGAGAGAGAAAAAAGGCATAGGCGAATTCACCTTCGAGCATGAAGTAAATGCACAGGAAGGTGGCGGTGAGGACGTCGAAGATGTGTGCGAGCCAGAGAGGAAGGGAGGTGACGATGTAGCTGGCAGTTGCCGTGATTGCGCCTTCGGCACGCTGTGCGATGGAGTCGATGCCGAACTTGTCGGCCATGGGAAGCTTCTTTATATGGTCTACGACCTCTGGGACCCGCTGCGGGAGGTCGATAGAGAACTGGCGGAGATCGCGCAGGACAGGCGGCAGCCCGGTGGTGAAGAAGATGCTGAGAACGCAGACGACGGTAAGAATAAGAAGAACGATGGCGATGGCGCGCGAGGGCCGATAGCGGCCGAATTGAAGGAGCGTGATGCGGGTCACTATGGGCGTGAGGATGACGGCGAACAGAGCGCTGACGTAAAGGATGAGGAGCTCTTTTTTGAGGGTCCAGGCGAGGGCGAGAAGAAGCAGGATTCCGATGCAGAAGATTATGTGGCCGTGGATGGCTCTGCCGGACGGTTTTTGACCGGACGACTGGATCTGAACCGGCTCTGAGCTCAGGACGGCACTCGAACTCGAATTGGGGCTTGCGGCAGGTATGATGGTTGCCAGTTCGTTCTCCTGTTTGCGGGTGCATGTGATGAGATGCAGATAGTATGCACGGGAATGCTCCTGCGGAGGAGTGCGCAGTGAGATTCAGGCTGGCCGGTCAGGCTCAGCCAAGGCCGGTCAGGTTCGACAGGTCGGCGAGGAGAGCGTCAACCGCCTGATGAGGTGTGCGACTGCCGACCTCCAGTGTGAGACAAGCCAGGCGGCGGTAAAGCGGATGGCGGCGAGCGAAACGGAGGTGAGCGGCGGCGGGATCCTGAAGCACGGGCCGGCAGAGGCCCGGGTCGCCGAAGTCCTGGAGCATGCAGCGGTCGAAGAGAGTGGGGAAGGGAGCGTCCAGAAAGGTGGTGAAGGTGCCGGGCGTCTGCTCGATCAGGAGGCGGTTGGTGAGCTCTTCGGGAGTACCGCCGCCCAGCGCCAGGACGGTTTGCGTATGTCCGAGGGCCGAGGCGAGGGCCGATGATTCAAGGCGTCGAAAACGGGCTTCGCCTAATGTGGCGAAGAGGCTGGGGATTGTCGCGCCAGCGCGTGCTTCAAGGTACGTGTCGAGATCGAGAAAGTTCCAGCCGAGGCGTCCGGCGAGGAGGCGGCCAACCGTAGACTTGCCGGCACCCATGAATCCGGTGAGTACGACGCGGCGAAGGTGGGCCGGGATGTTTGGCGGCGGGATGGCGGCGGTGCTGGAGTGAGTAGACGGCATTCACATCTCCTGTTGATTTGTGCTGGGGTTCCGCGGGCATGAAAAAGCCGCGACCTTGAGGGCGCGGCTAGGAAGATTCGAAGACTCTGAAGATTCAGGTACGTTCAGAGATGCATGCGAGGACTCCGCTGGCCGTTGGGCGGCGCCAATAGCAGGAGATGAGAAGTGCAGTTTGGAAGCGGTTCGCCATGCTGAATACAAGGTACAACGGGTCCGCGGGCAATGCAAGGGCCTCGAGCGGCGTGGGTGACGGATTGCGAAGGATGTTTCGGTTGAAGTGGGGGCTCAGAGTAGTTTAAGAACCGGCAAAAGCATACCGGACATGTGGATGTATGGAAAGCGGGAAGGAAGATTCACGATTGATTTGGGCGATTGTCTGGTGGTGTTGCGACCTATATGGTATCTCAGAGACATGACGATGTTGCGGCGGGCGAAGAAGGCGGGACGGCAATTCTTGAATCCGGTTCCTACTGCGATAGGCGGGTTGAGCATGATGCTGAAGGTGCTGCCACTGTATTTGAGGAATAAAGAGGAGAAGGTGCCGGTACGGCCGCTGGGGCCGTTTCGGACGGATGCCGGGGTGTATGGGACTGTGCCGGCGAGCGGGCTGAGGGTGACCTGGATGGGGCACTCGTCTCTTCTGCTGGAGATGGACGGGGTGCGGGTGCTGATCGATCCGGTGTGGGACGAGCGCGCTTCACCGGTGCGGTGGGCGGGGCCGAAGAGATTCTTTACGGCTCCGGTCCGGCTGGAGGAACTGCCTCCGGTGGACGCGGTGCTGGTGTCGCATGACCACTACGACCATATGGGGAGAGCGACGATTGAGAGGCTGGCGGCGCTCGAGTCGATGAAATGCGTTCGGTGGGTGACATCGGCTGGGGTAGGTGGAACGCTGCGCCGCTTCGGTGTGGATGGGGAGCGGATTGTGGAACTGGACTGGACGGAGCGGGTGACCGTTGCGGATGGTTCGCTGGAGATTACGGCGCTGCCGGCGCGGCACTTTTCGGGGCGGGGATTACTCGATCGGTTTGGAACGCTATGGTCTTCGTTCGTTCTGAAAAGTCCGAAACATACTGTGTATTTTGGAGCGGATTCGGGGTGGTGGGAGGGGTTCGGCGAGATCGGAAAGGCGTATGGACCGTTCGATCTGACAATGCTGGAGATTGGAGCGTTCCATCCGTTGTGGGAGTCGATTCATCTTGGTCCGGACGGTGCGGCGAGGGCGTTCGAGGCTTTGGGAGGCGAGGGATTGATGATGCCCATTCATTGGGGACTGTTCGACCTGGCGTTGCATGGCTGGCGGCAGCCGATGGAGCGGATGCTGGAGGTGGCGGAGCAGAGGGGGATTCGGTTGTGGGCTCCCGAGCCGGGCCGGCCGACCGAGGTGGTGGCCGGGGTGGAACTGAGGTCCGATTGGTGGCGTTGAGATTCGACGCAAGCTATCTTTCCGAAAAGGTCTTGATTTTGCCCCCAACCTTGATGGAGGGCAGATGGCTGTTTGCGGACAGATAGGGCGTTCCGTCCGAGATGACGTCATCCGGAAACTCCGCTCCGGTGGCCATCACTCCAGGGCCGCCTATGGCTGCAAACGCGGACCAGTTCGAGGTAAATGCCGTGATGCCGGTCATGTCGAGCGCGTTGAGAATGAGCTTGCCGATGTGCCCGGCGGCTGTGCTCAGGGCCGCGATTGCCGGGAAGGAATGGCCGGACTGGCTCTCGATAGCGAAGCCGTCGATGGTCAGCCGCTCAATTTGTGGAGAACCGGACAGCAGAAGGGCTGGGGCGCTGCCTGCCGGGCTGCGGTAGATGGAGCAGTTCGAGACCGTCAGGCTTGAGACAGACGCATGAACCTGCAGGAAGGCGTCGGCTTTGGGTGGCGAAAGCACGGTGCAGCCGATTATTTTGAGTGTGCCCATGTTGTCGTTCACCCAGGCGAAGATGGATGTTCCTTCGACGGCACAGTTGGAGATGGTTACGTCCGCGATGGCATCGGCGGCGCCCGCCTGCTGGAATCCGAATTGGAATCCGGCGGCGTAGACTGCGGCGGTACAGTTGGCAACGACGACTCTGCTTACCGGGAACGAGCCTCCCGGACCGTGCGTGTAGATGCGCATGATATCGGCGCCGGCAGTGACGATGCAGTTGGTGACTACGACGCGGGTGATGGGGCCGCCGTATCCTTCGGGTGCGTTGAGGGCGACGCTGTCGTCACCGGTACGAAACCAGCAGGCATCGATGAAGATGTCGTTGCAGCCGCCGTTGAGATGTACGCCGTCGCAGTTGATGGAGGCAGTTGGGGATTCGAAGCGGCAGGCGTGAACCGTGGCTTGCCCGCAGTTGGACAGCCGGACGGAATACGTGGCGATGTCGTAACACCAGACGTTTTCGATCTGGATGTTATCCAGGTTCATGAGATTGATTCCGAAGAGAAAGTAAGCTCCGCCTGCGAAATTTCCCTGCGGCTTTCCGGAGTTTGAATTGCCTGTCGTGCCATCGCCGCGGTTTCCGTTGATCCGAAAGCTGGACAGAATCACGTTGGATCCGCGAGATGCTGCGGGAGGAAGGCGCTGCCCTGCGGTGTAGGGATCGGTTGGGATCGCAGCGGCTGGCCCGCCATTATGGATGGCGTCCGCATTCGATCCGCTCTTGACATAGAATCCCGTGTCCCAACCCAACCCTACGATCGAGGCGTGGCCGAGGGTGGGGAGATGAAGGCCTCGGATGAGGGAAGGCCCGTCGATCTCGAGTACGACCGGATGATTGGCTGTTCCCCGCGCCAGGAAATCGTTCAGGATATCGGTGTTGTCGGTTGCGGAGCCGCCTACGATCCCATGGCCGGTGTTGAGGTCGCAGTCGAGGACCGCACCGAGAGAAGAAGCTTTGACTTTGGTAAACCTAACCACGATTCAGTTCCACTCCAGACGCGAGGCGAGACCAGCGTTGATACAAGGTATCAAAGCCATTCCCGGGGTGAAGGAGAGCGGGTGAGATGCGTTACACTGCCGGTTCCCGACATGTTGAGTTTATTTCGAGGCGGCCGGGCATGCTTCCGCGAAGCTGCCAAATTGCAAGCGGCTGCGCTAGCACGGAAAGCGCAAAGCATTGGCGTGTCAGCTGTCGTCGCGGCGGAGACGGAACGGGGCTACAGCTCCCCTCGCATCTATCGCATCTGCCGAAGGGCAGGGTAAATGCGTCGGTAGTTCTCATACGCTTCGGACATGGTGGCGATATGCCGGGGCTGGATGGTGTGGGCGACACGGACGGTGGCGGCGCAGGCCGATTCCAGGTCAGGCCAGGCTCCGATGCCGGTTCCGGCTAGAAGGGCTGCACCGAAGGCTCCGCCCTCTTCGGCTTCGAGCAGGTCTACGGGATGGCCGTAGACGTCGGCCTGGATCTGGCGCCAGAGGGCGCTGCGTGCGCCTCCTCCTCCGAGCCGGATGCTGTGGACAGGTACACCGAGTTCGTGGAGGAGGGTGAAGGTGTCCTGAAGGCTGAAGGCAACGCCTTCGAGGACCGCCCGGATGAAGTGGCTGCGGGTGTGCGAGGCGGTGATGCCGAGGAAGGCGGCGCGGGCGTTGGGGTCCAGGTGCGGGGTGCGTTCGCCGAAGAGGTAGGGTGCCCAGAGGAGACCGTCCGAGCCGGGCGGCGCCTGGGCGGCTAGGGTGGTGAGCTCTTCGTAGCTGGAAGTTGGGGCGAAGGTATCGCGGAAGTAGCGGAAGCTCAAACCTGCGCTGTTGGTGACTCCCATGACGTGCCAGCGTTCAGGGGCGGCGTGGCAGAAGGTGTGGAGGCGGCCGAGCGGGTCTCTAATGGGCGAGTCCGTGGCCGCGAAGACCACGCCGCTGGTTCCTATGGTGACTGAGACGGAGCCGGGTGCAAGGATGCCCATGCCGATCGCGCCCGCGCCCTGATCGCCTGCTCCGGCCGCGACGGGAGTTCCGGCGTCGAGGCCCGTTGCGGCTGCTCCGGTATAGCTGATGCGGGCGCAGATCTCGGGGCCTTCGAAGAGACGCGGAAGCCAGGCCAGGGGGATGCCGGCGGCGTCGGCGACTTCGGCGGACCAGCGGCGACGGGCTACGTCAAGGAGGAGAGTCCCGCTGGCCTCCTGCATGTCCATCGCGAACTCGCCCGTGAGGCGATAGCGGATATAGTCCTTGGGGCAGAGGACGTGTTGGATGCGGGCGAAGATCTCGGGTTGGTGGTCGCGGACCCAGAGGAGCTTGGTGAGGGTGAAGTTGGGCAGGGCGGGGTTGGAGGTGAGTTCGATCAGGCGATCGAAGCCGACTGTTTGAGTAAGCCAGTCACATTGGGGTTGGGTGCGCTGGTCGCACCAGATGAGGGCGGGGCGGAGAACGGAACCCTCCGCATCGAGCAGGACGAGGCCGTGCATCTGGCCGGTCAGGGCGATGGCTTCGATCTCTGACCCTGTCAGCTGGGCGGCCGCCATGACGCCTGCGATGGCCTCGCGCGCGGCTCGCCACCAGTCTTCCGGGTCCTGCTCTGCCCAGCCGATGTGCTCGGAACGAATGGACGCGTGATCGCCGGCGCAGGAATCGACGATAGCGCCTGCGCGGTCGATCAGGACGGCCCGTGTCCCGCCGGTGCCAACGTCGATGCCTAGAAACATGAGCCCACGTCGAAATTCATAGGTACGCGGTCCTTATCACACAGGGTACTTGCGTCTTCTGGAGAGTGTATCGGAATGCTTTTTTGAAGATTCTGCTGCAACTCCTGCATCATAAAGGAGACAAAACTTCACAGCGGACGGCACAGCCCGCACATAAACTGATACAAGGCAGGTTACGATCACAGGTATGGGTAAAAATAAAACAGCGCAAGCCGCCTGGAGCGCGTTGTTTGCGCTGGGCGTCTGCCTGCTGTGTGCGCCCGGGAGGGCACAGGCGCCCGGAGGAAACTCAACCTCATCCGCCGGAGCCAGTTCGTCGGGCACGGTGGGCGGAGCCGCAAACCAGAACTCCGGTCCGAGCACGGCCACCGGGAGTTCGGCGATCGCGGGGGCACAGCAGAGCCTTTACGGTGCGTCGGGCCAGAATGGCGCACAGGCCACTCAGGACTCGTTCAAGGGGAGCCTGGTAAGCGGTAAAGCGACGGACGGTGTGCTGGAGCTTTCGCTGGACGAGGCAGTTCAGCGAGGACTGCGGCAGAACCTTGGGCTGATCCTGCAGACCTCGGCGCAGAAGAGCTCGAACGGCCAGCGGCTGGAGGAGTTGCAGGCGCTGTTGCCGACCGTAACGGCTTCGGCCAGCATCGAGGTGCAGCAGATCAACCTGGCGGCGTTCGGGCTGAAGTTTCCCGGGTTGAATCCGATAATAGGACCCTTCCAGGTGGAGGACTTTCGCGCGTATCTGACGCAAAACCTTGTGAACGTTTCGGCGCTGCAGAACTACATTGCGGCAAAGCACAACTTTGCGGGCGCGAAGTTGACGGCCGAGGATGCGCGCGATCTGGTTGTGCTGACCGTCGGCAATGCCTATCTGCTGGTGATTGCGGATTCGGCTCGAATCGACGCGGTGACGGCGGAGCTGGCTACGTCGAAGGTGTCGCTGGACCAGGCGGTTGCGGCGCACGATGCGGGAACGAGTCCCAAGCTGGATGTGCTGCGGGCGCAGGTGGACTATCAGAACGAACAGCAGAGCTTGATCTCGACCAGGAACAATTTTGAGAAGGATAAGCTCTCGCTGGCGAGGACGATCGGGCTGCCTTTGGAACAGAAGTTCCATTTAACCGACCCGGTGCCCTATGCGGCGCTCGATCATGTCGATCCGCAGGCTGCCTTCGAGCAGGCGCTGAAGTCGCGGAAGGATCTGGCTGCATATGCGGAGCAGGTGAAGTCGGCGAGCGCGGAGAAGAAGTCGGCATGGGCGTACCAGCTTCCGGTGTTGAGTGTGTCGGGTGACTTTGGCGATATCGGGGATACGGTGGGGCACTCGCACGGGACGTACTCGGCGACGGGACAGGTGAGCGTACCGGTGCTGCAGATTGCAAGGACCAAGGGCCAGGAGCAGGTCGCGGCCGCGCAGTATGAGCAGGCAGCGGCTCGTCTGTCGGACCAGGTGCAGCAGGTTAATCAGGATGTCCGGGACAGCGTTCTGGATATCGAAGCGGCAGCAAAGCTGGTCGAAGCGACCCACTCGAATGTGGAGCTGGCGAATGAGGCGTTGAGTGAGGCGCAGCAGCGATTTCACGCCGGCGTCTCTGACAACCTGCCGGTATCCCAGGCGCAGTCGCAGACCGAACAAGCGAATGATCAGTACATCAGCGCGTTGTACCAGCACAATGTAGCGAAGCTGGCTCTGGCGCGTGCGCTGGGTGTGGCGCAGACAAACTATAAACAGTATCTCGGAGGAAAGTAACTTGGCAGACCAACCGGACCAGAAACAGGACGGCCAGACGGCGGAGATCAGCGGCACAGTCCAGATCAAGCAGAGTGGCGGGGATAAGCAGCCGCAGGCCGATCCCCATAAGGACGACGACAGGCAGAGAGAGGATGACGAGAAGTCCGCGAAGAAGAAGTCGGGACGCAAGTTTGTCATTATCGCGGTCGTGATTCTGCTTGTACTTGGCGCGGCAATCTTCTACTGGCGGTCTACTTTCACGGAAAGCACCGATGATGCCCAGGTGGACGGCGATCTATACCAGGTGAGTTCGCGTGTGACCGGACAGGTGACGAAGGTGTACATCGACGACAACCAGCAGGTGCAGGCCGGACAGGCGATCGCTGAGATTGACCCGAAGGACTACCAGGTTTCGCTCGAGCAGGCGCAGGCAAACCTTGCGAGCGCGCAGGCTGCGGCCATCCAGGCGACGGTCAATGTGCCGATCACCAATGTGAATACAAGGACCAGCGTAAGCACGACGAGTTCTGACGTGCAGGGTGCGGTGGCTACGGTGGAGCAGGCGCGAAAGCAGGCGCAGGCGGCCCAGGCCCGCGTGGATGCGGCGAAGGCGACGGCGTTGAAGTCGCACCTGGACGTGGAGCGGTACACGCCACTGGTGCAGAAAGATGTCATCTCGAAGCAGCAGTTCGATGCCGCGGTGGCGACGGATGCGTCGAATTCGGCGTCGGTCCTGGAGGCCGAAGCCACGGTAATCGCGCAGCAGGCTATGGTGACGCAGGCGTTGCAGAAGCTCGCACAGTCGCGGTTTCAAGCCGCTCAATCGGTCAATACGGCTCCGGATCAGATCAGGGCGCAGCAGGCAAAAGCGAACTCCGCGATGGCGGATGTGAAGCAGGCACAGGCGAGGGTCGACCAGGCCCGGCTGAATTTGAGCTACACGCATATTACGGCGCCGACCGCAGGCATTGTGAACAAGAAGAATGTGCAGGTAGGGGCGAACCTCGGCATCGGGCAGGACCTGCTGACGATCATCCCGCTGACGAACCTCTGGGTCACGGCGAACTTCAAGGAGACGCAACTCTCCAGAATGCGTCCTGGGCAGGATGTGACGCTTAAAGTCGATGCGCTGGGGGGACGGAAGTTCCACGGCAAGGTGACCCAGATCGGCGGCGCGACCGGGTCGAAGCTGTCGCTGTTTCCGCCGGAGAACGCAACGGGAAATTATGTGAAGGTAGTGCAGCGAATTCCGGTGCGAATTGATTTCACCAATGTGCAGCAGGAGAACGGGGACTATGCGCTTCGTCCAGGCATGTCCGTGACTCCGGACGTTGCGGTCAAGTAGGCGTCGTTTGTAACCGTCCTGTCACGCGAGTGTGGAAAACCGCTGTGCCGACTCGGGCATCTGAACCGAAGAAAGCATACAAAGACTGAGGTGGAAGATGGCAGTTGCGATGAAAAAGATGCAGTCCAAGGACGCCAACGTGGCGCCTCACTGGCATGCGCAGGCGAAGGAGATCCAGAAGTACGGCACGGTGATCGCCGACATGCCCCATCCGCTGGGCGAAGACGTTCGCACGGATATGGTGAATCAGCTGAACCAATTACTTGCGGATTCGATCGCTATCCGCGACATGTACAAAAAACATCACTGGCAGGTCTCCGGGCCTACGTTCTACCAACTGCATCTTTTGTTCGACAAGCACTTTGATGAGCAGGTGGAGATGGTGGACGCCATTGCGGAGCGGATTCAGCTTCTCGGCGGCATCAGTATCGCGATGGGCGGAGATGTCGCCGAGGTGACCAAGGTTCAGCGGCCGCCGCGGGGCAGGGAAGAGGTTCCGGTGCAGATCTCGCGTCTGCTGGAGGCTCATAAGCTCATCATCAAGGGCTGTCTGGACATCTCGGAGGCGGCGGATAAAGCTGGAGACCAGGGTACGAACGATCTGGTGGTCAGCGACATCCTCCGGCCGAATGAGTTGCAGTCGTGGTTTATCGGCCAGCATCTGGTGGAGATGCCGTTGATTGTGAATCATCTTGGCGGGACTATCGAAAAATAGCACGGGCCGAGCGGCTCGGCATACCCCGTTTCAGTGAGGCCCGGATGCCGTCGCGTCCGGGCCTTTGCACATTAAAATTACTTGTTCGCATCCCAGCGGGCGGTACACTCATCTACACGATACGGAATCCATTTCTATGCCGATCGCGCTCGTCTTCTTCGTTCATTACGCCTACCTCATCCTCTTTCTGTGGGTGCTGGTGGAGCAGGTCGGCATACCGGTCCCAAGTATCCCGTTACTGCTTACGGCAGGAACACTTACCGCGACTCATCGCATCCATCACATCTACGTTTTGTTGGCGGTTCTCGCTGCCTGCCTGGTAGCCGATACCATATGGTTCCTGCTGGGGCGGCGCTACGGGAACAGCGTTCTGAAGCTACTTTGCCGGCTTTCGTTCGAGGCCTCGACCTGCGTGACGAAGACCGAGGGGTACTTCACGCGGCGCGGGCCGGTCACGCTGCTGTTCGCGAAGTTCGTGCCCGGGCTCAGCACAGTGGCCGCACCCATCGCAGGGCAGACGGGGATGCCCTATGGCCGCTTTCTGGTGTACGACATCGCCGGATCTGTGATATGGGCGGAGGCCTTCATTTTGGCGGGCCGTTTCTTCGGTGATATTGCGAAGAAAAGCGGGCCGTTCTTTCAATTCCTCGGACATTTCGCGTTCGCCATCTTCGTCCTGATGGTGCTCGGCTTTTTGACGCATCGGGTATTGAAGCAGCGCAAATTCCTGCGGGGCGTCCGGGAGCTTCGGCTGGAGCCCTCGGAGTTGAAGGCAATGCTGGACGCGGCGGAGACGAGCGGCAACATTCCGCCATTCATCGTCGACCTGCGGCATCCGCTGGACTACCTGCCCGATCCAAGAGTGCTGCCGGGCGCTCTTCGCATCGGGCCTAACGAGTTGAAGCTCCATAGCGAGATCATTCCGCGCGACCGCGACGTGATTCTCTACTGCACGTGCCCTAGCGAAGAGACCAGCGCTAAGCTGGCGATGCAACTGCACAAGATGGGCGTCTACCGGGTGCGTCCGTTGCGAGGGGGATTCGACGGCTGGAAGAGAGCAGGATATCCCCTGGTTGACTACATCACCGACGTACCGACCTCCGGGGCGGCTGTGAGAACGTCTCCCACAGAGCCGGGAACCGTTCGCGTTGCTGTCCCGAGGTCCAGCGAGGCTACTTCGAAGGCTTAAGGCAGCAAGGCTTTGCCAGCGTCAGTTCAGTTCTCGTCGGCAGATCGCCCTGCGCATCACTGCAACGCTTCTCTCATCAACGTTATCTATCTGGATTCACCTGCAGTTGCCACAACCTGAAATAGGATAACCATCCTATATGCGCCGCTTGCTGCTCCTCCTCACATTCATCCTCGCCGTTCCTCTTCACGCCGAGTCCAACCCCGACTGGACCACTCCACTTACTCCCTTCCGCATTGCCGACAATCTGTACTACGTTGGCAGCCGTGATCTCGCCAGTTATCTCGTCACTACCCCCGTCGGCAACATCCTCATCAACGCCAATCTCGGCACCTCACCCGGGCAGATCCGCGCCAGCGTGGAAAAACTTGGCTTCCGTTGGGCCGACACCAAGGTTCTCCTTAACAGCCAGGCGCACTTCGACCATGTCGGAGGAGCCGCCCAGATCCTGCGCGAAACTCACGCCCGCAACATGGTGATGGAAGGCGACGCCGGCGTGATGACTACAGGCGGCCACACCGACTTCGCCTTTGGCAAGGACATCACCACCGCCTTCACCCCCACCCGCGTCGACCGCGTCCTCCACGACGGCAGCGCCATCACGCTGGGCGACGCGAAGCATGGTGGAGTCGTCCTCATCGCGCACAGGACTGCTGGCCACACCCGCGGCTGCACCACCTTCACCTTCCGCGCCCATATACCAGGCGACCCCGCCAGCAGACTTCGCGATTTTGTCATCGTCGGCGGCTTCTCTGCGCTCCCGCACTACCGCCTTATCACCACTCCGGGCCGCCCGGCCTCATACCCCGGCATCGCCACAGATTTCGAGCACACCTTCGCCACGCTGCGGGCTCTCCCCTGCGACATCTTCCTCGGCGCACACGGGGTGTACTTCGGCCTGCTGCCCAAGCTCGGCCGCATGCCCAAAGAGGGCCCTGCTGTATTCATCGATCCCGGCGGCTATCAGGCCCTCATCGAGGAGGCCCAGCACGACTTCGAAGCGATGCTCGCAACCCAGCGGTAGGCAGGCTGCGCGAATGGTTTCGATTGCCGCATTGCGATGGAGCGAGGTGAACAGGAGAACGGCTGCTTTGCCATGCTGTCGTCGATGCAGAGGAAAGATTACCGGATGCCGACGGAGCCGTTACGATAAAGTGGCGGGCCGCGATGCGGCAGGAGAGCGAATTGGCCTACAACGATCTACGCGAATGGATGAAGCAGTTGGAGCAGGCTGGGGAGCTGAAGCGCATCACGGCTGAAGTCGACCCTATTCTGGAGATGGCGGAGATTGCCGACCGTACCGCAAAACTAGGACGAGGCACGACGAAGGCCGGCGGTCCGGCGCTGCTGTTTGAGAATGTGAAGGGGCATAAGGGAGCAAGGGTCCTGATGAACCAGTTCGGCAGCGAACGCCGGATGAGGATGGCGCTTGAGACCGATTCGCTGGACGCGATTGCGGATCGCATTCGGACGTTGATCAAGCCGCAGACGCCGCTCAGCTTTATGGACAAGCTGAAGATGCTGCCGATGCTGGCGGAGGTGGGAAGTTTCTTCCCGAAGGTGATTGCCGCAAAGAACGCCCCGTGCAAGCAGGTGGTGCACCGTGGCGACGCGGTGAATCTGCTGGAGCTTCCGGTTTTGAAGACCTGGCCGCAGGATGGCGGCCGATTCATTACGCTGCCATGCGTGATTACACGCGATCCCCGCAGTTCCGGAGGACAGCCCGGCAAGCGCAATGTAGGGATGTACCGGATGCAGGTGTACGACGGGAAGACGACGGGCATGCACTGGCAGCGGCAGAAGGTTGCGGCGGAGCACATGCGTGAGAGGCTGCGTGAGGCCTCGCCCGATTCTGCTGCGCGCGTCGATCTGATGGCTCTAACTGCAGGGGGAACTGCCGCGGCTGCTTCGCTCGACACGCTGAATGCGACGACGCTCACGAAGATTCGCGGGGATCGTATGGAAGTTGCTGTTGCGATAGGGACTGACCCGGCGATCACATTCAGCGCGATCGTTCCTGCGCCTCCTGAGGTTGAGGAGTACCTGGTCGCGGGCTTTCTGCGGCAGAAGCCGGTCGAACTGGTCAAGGCGGAGACGGTCGATCTCGAAGTACCCGCACACGCGGAGTATGTTCTCGAAGGCTATGTGCAATTGGGTGAGTTGCGCACCGAAGGGCCGTTCGGCGACCATACCGGCTTCTACACGATGCAGGATGAGTATCCGGTCTTTCACATTACCTGCATCACGCACCGCAAAGACCCTATCTATGCGGCGACGATCGTGGGCAAGCCACCCATGGAGGATGCGTGGATGGGCAAGGCGGTGGAGCGGATCTTCCTGCCGCTGATGCAGTTGACGATGCCGGAGATCGTGGATGTGAACCTGCCGGCAGAGGGCGTCTTCCACAACCTGATGATCGTGTCGATACGAAAGAGTTATGCGGGCCATGCGCGGAAGGTGATGAGCGGTATCTGGGCGATGGGGCAGGCGATGTTTACCAAATGCATCATCGTGGTGGATGAGGACTGCGATGTGCAGGACGTGGCCGAGGTGACGCTGCGGACCGCGAATAACATCGACCCGGAGCGCGATATCCAGTTCACGCTGGGTCCGGTGGACTCGCTGGACCATGCCAGCCGCCTGCCGAACTACGGCAGCAAGATGGGGATCGATGCGACGCGGAAGTGGGCGGCGGAGGGATTCACTCGGCCGTGGCCTCCGATGCTCGCGATGGAGGCCGGCGTGAAAGCGCGGGTGGATGCGATGTGGAAGAAGCTTGGAATCGAGTGAGGCGGAAGGTCTCGGATCAGCCCACGGTATGGTTGGCAAGTGCGATTGTGACGGTGTCATTGGGGGTTTTGGTGGTGCCCCCGTCGGCTTGGGGGTGGAACTCGATGGTCATGGTGGCGCCGGTGACGACGACGCGGAGATAGCCATAGTCGGCGTCGTCGTAGCTTTCGAGCGTGAGGGTGTCGTCGATTTTGTAGGGGGTGCGATAGGTCCCGCGCATTTTGGAGAGCGGCGAGTGGCCTCCACAGCCGGCAACCACGAAGGGAATTTGCAGGTTGTTTACGGTGCGGGTGTAGCGCTGGTAGTTGTGCGCATGGCCGGAGAAGACGGCGTGCGGCCAGACTCCGGCGGCGGTGCAGGCAGAGTCGATATCTGCGAGCATGAGGGGGCTGCCGCCGTGCTCGGTCGCTCCGGTGAAGGGGGGATGGTGGACGGCTACGATGACCGCGCCGGCGAACTTCTCTGACTTGACGCGCTGGAGGGCTGTGGTGAGGAAGGCGATCTGGCGGCTGTCCAAGACGGTGTTCTGGCCGTTCTCGCCGGAGATGACGCCTGGGTCTTCGAGGACGTTGCTATAGAGGCCGAGGATGCGGACGAATGGAGCTTCAAGCGTGAAGTAGACGCCGGGCTGGATCATGGTGGTGCGGAGGAGGTTGCCGGCGTCTGGGGACTGGCCCGGAGAGGATGCGCAGAAGTTGCGAAGAAAGGCGTCGAGGGTGGGGGCGGGGTCGCGCGGGTAGACGACGCCGTCGTGGTTACCGGCGATGGCGAGGATGGGCGCGGGGTAGTCGCGGTATGGCTCGTAGAACTGGTCGTAGTAGTAGGTGGCTTCGCCGAAGTAGTAGACGACGTCCCCGAGATGGAAGAAGAAGGAGGGGACGTCGGCGGGATTGGCTTCTGTGAAGTCGGTGACCATTTTGTCGGCGACGAGAGACTGGGTTGCAGGTCCGATGACGCTGCCGGTGTCGCCTACGGAGTGGAAGACGATCTGGCCGGATTGCTGGATTGACTTTATCTTCGCAGCGCCGTCGCTGCCGTAGACCTGTTCGAGTGTGAGGATGGGTTCTGCCGCGCCTGCGGTTGCGGCGGGGACGGGCCCGAGGGTGGTGAGGCCTCTGAGTTTCTGGTCGGTGACGGGATCTTTGAAGCCGGAGGGATCGGGGGAAGGCTTGGGCTGGGCGAACACCGGCTGGCCGCTGGCGCTGCCTGGTGCTGACGGGTCGGCGGGAGGCTTGGGGTAATGCTTGACGGGATGAGACGGTTTCTTCGGCATGATGGCCCTCCGGAGTCAGGCGTGCTGCCCGTAGGATGCCGGATGCTTGTTACGAGAGGATGAGAGACGCGCTGCTACCGGGCGGCTGGGTCTTCGGCGTTCTTGACCGTGATCGCGCTCAGGTTGCGCACCCAGCGTTCGGGCTTCTTGTCCCCGCTGTCAATGAGTTTGAACTGGCCATCTTTGCCGAGAGGTTTGCCGTTTATGCTGGTGGCGACGATCACGTTTCCTGTGTGCTCGGAGAACTCGATCTCGGTGACGGAGTAGAGGGCCCAATACTTGTCTGTGCCCTGAGCGATCAGGTAACTGCGGAGCATTTTGCGGTGAGTGGTCTGGTCGACTGGAAGGCCATGGTTCGCGAGCAGGGCTCCGAGGAGGACTCCGGTGTAGCTCTCGTCGACTTTGGTGTGCTCGTTATGCACGATGACGGTGGTCTGGGGCATGGCCTGAAGGTCGGCGACGGAGAGAGTCGAGGGCTTGTTGTCGATGGTGAGGGTGAGGCTGGTAGACGGGGGTGCGTCGTGGCCGGCCATGGCTCCCATGGATGCGGTTTGCGCGAACGGGTGAGCGAGGCTGAGAGCAAGGACGCACAGCGCGAGCAGGCTGGAGGTGGAGATGGCCGCGGTTTTCATGGGTTTTAGCGTACCGCGCCTACGTCGTATACTCAAGATATGTCTATTGTCCGCGACGCCGCAGCCATCGCCAAGGGAATGAGCATCACCTTCAAAGAAATGTTCCAGCCGACCGAGGTGGAGAACTACCCCGATGGCAAGGGACCTATGCGGGGCGCAAAATTCGAACAGCGGTTCCGCGGCAAGCACCAGTTACAGCGGGATGAAAATGGCCTGGAGAAGTGCGTCGCCTGCTTTCTGTGCGCCGCTGCATGTCCTTCGAACTGCATCTACATCGAAGCCGCCGAGAACACGGAAGAAACGCGCATATCGAGCGCCGAACGCTACGCCAAGGTCTACAACATCGACTACAACCGATGCATCTTCTGCGGCTACTGTGTCGAGGCCTGCCCCACGGACGCAATCACGCATGGCCATGGCTTCGAGCTTGCCAGCCTGAACGCGACGAATCTCGTCATGCGCAAGGAAGACCTGCTGGTGCCCGTGCCGAAGCTGCCCGATGTGGTGCAGTCGGACAAGGATGAAGCCGAAATTCTCGCCTGACAGATTTCAGCTTGGATTACTGAGACTAATCATGCTCGACGGCTGGCCGTATGGCATGGTGCGGCAATGCACCGCGAACGAATGAAGGACACGGGATAGAGATGACGACAGCCCAGCAACATCCTCTTCAGAAGCTCATGGAGAGTCGGATCGCCATTATTGATGGAGCGATGGGCACGACGATTCGCACCTATGGCATGAAGGAAGCGGATATCCGCGGAGAGCGTTTCAGGTCCTCGACGAAGGACCTGTTGAACAATGGCGACCTCTTCTCGCTGACTCAGCCGAAGATGATCTGCGACATCCATCGGCGATTTCTGGAGTCTGGCGCGGACATCATCGAGACGAATACCTTCGGCGCGACCAGCATCACGCAGAGCGAATTCTTCGTAGACGATCCGCGCGAGCATGGCGGCCGAAAGGACCCCGAGTTTTACCGGAAGATCATCGAAGATCAGTTCCTCAGCAGTCTGGCCTGGGAGATCAATGAAAAATCCGCGCAGCAATGCCGCGAATGGGCCGACCGTATCGCGAACGAATCGGGGCGGCAACGGTTTGTAGCGGGAGCGATCGGGCCGCTGACCGTGTCTCTCTCGAACTCGCCTGATGCCGATGATGCCGGCTTCCGCGTGGTCACGTTCGACCAGGTGAAAGCTGCGTATGCGCAGCAGGTGCGCGCCCTGATCTCCGGCGGCTCGGACCTGCTGCTGGTTGAGACGATCTTCGACTCGCTCAATGCTAAGGCGGCACTGGTCGCGATCCGTGAAGTCTTCGATGAAGACGGCCTGACGGCGAGCGACAAGGAACTGCCGGTGATGATTTCGGCGGCGGTCGGACGCGGCGGCGAGACGCTGATCTCCGCCCAGACCACGGAGGCGTTCTGGAACGCGGTGAAGCACGTTAAACCATTGTCTGTGGGGCTCAACTGTTCTCTCGGTCCTGACCTGATGTATCCATTTCTGGAAGAGCTTTCGGAAAAGGCGAACGTGGCGATCTCCTGCTATCCGAATGCAGGTTTGCCGAATCCGCTTTCGGAGACGGGGTTCGACCTGGGGCCGGAGGACATGGCGCGCTATCTCGGCGATTTCGCAGCGGGTGGGCTGATCAATATCGCCGGTGGCTGCTGCGGCAATACGCCGGAACACATTGCGGCGATCGCCAAGGGAATCGAAGGCAAAGCTCCACGAAGGCTTGGCCGGATCGAGGTCGCGGCGTGAGCGGAGTTGGCGCAGGTGGAGAGACGAAGCCGCTCCGACTCTCGGGATCGCAGCCCTTTACCCAGCAGCCCGGCGTGTACATCCTGATCGGGGAGCGGACCAACGTGGCCGGTTCGCCGAAGTTCGCCAGGCTGGTCAAAGAAGGCAAATACGAAGAAGCGGTGAGCGTGGCCCGGCAGCAGGTCGAGAATGGCGCCAACGTCCTCGACATCTGCATGGACGAGGGCATGATCGACGGTGTAGCGGCGATGACACGCTATCTGCAACTGCTGGCGAGCGAGCCTGAGGTCGCCAAGGTGCCGTTCATGGTGGACTCCTCGAAGTGGGAGGTCATCGAGGCAGGACTGAAATGTCTGCAGGGCAAAGGAATTGTGAACTCGATCTCGTTGAAGGAAGGCGAAGACAAGTTCCGCCAGAACGCCGCTACTGTGCTGAAGTATGGCGCGGCGGTGGTCGTCATGGCCTTCGACGAACAGGGCCAGGCCGCGACCTATGAGGAGAAGATCCGCATCTGCGGCCGCGCTTATCGGATCCTCGTGGACGAGGTCGGGTTACCGCCGGAAGACATCATCTTCGACCCGAACATCCTCACCGTTGCCACCGGCATGGAGGAGCACAACAACTACGCGCTCGACTTTATCAACGCGACGCGCTGGATTAAGGCCAACCTGCCGCATGCGAAGGTTTCGGGCGGCGTCTCGAACATCTCGTTCAGCTTTCGCGGTAACAACAAGGTTCGCGAGGCAATGCACTCGGCCTTTCTGTATCACGCCATCGCGGCCGGCATGGACATGGGCATCGTGAACGCCGGGATGCTCGAAGTCTACGAAGAGATTGAGCCGGAGCTGAAGGTGCTGGTGGAGGACGTGCTGCTCAATCGCCGGCCCGACGCGACAGAGCGGCTGGTGGAGCACGGCGAAAAGCTTAAGGGCGTCGGCAAGGCCGTCGATGAGAAGAAGGCGGAGGAGTGGCGCAACGGCACGGTCGAGGAGCGCCTCTCCCATGCGCTGGTGAAGGGCATCGACGCGTACATCGAGATCGACGCCGAGGAAGCACGCGTCAAGCTGGGGCGTCCGCTGCTGGTGATTGAAGGTCCGCTGATGGCCGGGATGAGTGTCGTGGGCGACCTGTTCGGAGCGGGCAAGATGTTTCTGCCGCAGGTGGTGAAGTCTGCCCGGGTGATGAAGAAGGCGGTGGCCCACCTGACGCCCTTCATGGAGGCGGAGAAGGCTGCGATGGAGGCGGCTGGGCAGGTCGTCAAGGCCCAGGGGAAGATCGTGCTCGCGACGGTAAAGGGCGATGTGCATGACATCGGCAAGAATATTGTCGGTGTTGTCCTGGCTTGCAACAACTACGAGGTGATCGACCTGGGGGTGATGGTCTCCAGCGAGAAGATCCTCGAACGCGCCAAGGCCGAGAAGGCGGACATGATCGGCCTCAGTGGCCTGATCACCCCGTCTCTGGACGAGATGGTGCATGTGGCCAAGGAGATGGAGCGGCAGGGATTCAAGCTGCCCCTGCTGATCGGCGGAGCGACCACGAGCCGTGCGCACACCGCTGTGAAGATTGCACCGCACTACAGCGAGCCGGTGGTCCACATACTCGATGCCAGCCGGGCGGTTCCCGTCACGACCAGCCTTCTGAGCGACGATGGCAGGGACGCGTTTGTGGCCCAGCATCGCGCCGAGTACGAGAGACTTCGCAAGGCCCATTCCGCGCCTCGTCAGCAGGTCGTCTCGCTCGAAGCGGCTCGCGCGAGGCGCACTCCGATAGAATGGCGTGCCGAAGACCTCGCCGTCCCAACGTTTACCGGCGTGCGTGTGCTGGACAACTTTCCTCTCGCGACACTACGTCACTTCATCGACTGGTCGCCGCTCTTCCATACCTGGGGGCTTAAGGGAATCTACCCCCGCATTCTGGAGCATGAGCAACAGGGTGAGCAGGCTCGGCAGATCTTCTCAGATGCGAATGCTCTTCTGGACCGCATCATCGAGAAAAACCTGATCACGGCGCGGGGCGTCTACGGCTTCTTTCCGGCCAACGCCGTGGAGGACGACGTCGAGCTATACACCGATGGCACGCGCGGAGAGGTGCTCGAGCGATTTCACTTCCTGCGCCAGCAGGCGAACAGGGAAGGCAGTGAGCCGTGCCGATGCCTGGGCGACTTTATCGCTCCGAAGAAGACGGGTCTGCCCGATCACATCGGTGCCTTTGCGGTGACCAGCGGGATTGGCCTGAAGGACTTGTGCGACAGCTTCAGGGCCGAGAACGACGACTACAACGCAATCATGGCGGAAGCGGTGGCCGATCGTCTGGCGGAAGCCTTCGCCGAGTGCATGCATAAGCGCGTGCGGGATGAATGGGGTTACGGCTGTGAGGAAGACCTGAGCTATGCGGACATGATCCAGGAGAGATATCGGGGCATCAGGCCGGCCGCGGGCTACCCGGCTTGCCCGGATCACACCGAGAAGGGGCCGCTCTGGCGTTTACTCGATGTGCAGGCGAACACCGGCATGAAGATTACTGAGTCCTACGCAATGTGGCCTGGATCGAGCGTGAGTGGACTTTACTTCGCTCACCCGGAGTCGCGATATTTCAGTCTAGGCAAGATCGACCGGGACCAGGTGGCCGACTACCACGAACGCAAGGGGATAAGCGTAGCTGAGGTCGAACGATGGCTGGGGCAAAACCTGAACTACGACTCCGGGAGTTAGTTTATCTCGCCGACCTCCGCGTGAACTCCTTTCTTTTCCTTAGCCACCGTGGCTGTCAAGTGGACGCCGGAGCAGAGCACAAACTGGTATCGTTCGTCTTCCGCAGGCTAAGTATTTCGCGGTTCAGATCGCCCGAGACCTGCACCAGAGTGGGGTATACGCGGTAGGATAGTAGATGCTCATGAGCCGGTGAACCAAACAGAATGGAAAACACACAACATAAAAGGTGCTCCGTCCTGCACATTTGCAGCCGCGAGACGATTCGTCCGTTGCGTGACCAGGTCCTGCGCATGTCAGGATTCGATGTCGATTCGACCTTGAGCCATGCTGAAGGCCTTTCAATCTTCGAGCAGCGGAAGTACGACATTATCCTGATCGATGTCGAGGGCGAAAGCGGCATCCCGGACGCGGAACATATGTGCTCCACGATCAAGTCGACCAACCATTCGCAGGTGGTTGCTTTCGTCTGTAACTGGCGCGTCGCCATCATGACAGACTGCCCGGATGAGATCGTACGCACCGAGTTTGACCCGGCGGCGTTCGCCGAAGGAGTGCGCGACATAGCGGAGAAGACGACCCGGTCTATCGAGTAAGACTTGCAGCAGCGGCACCGCTGTGCTACAACCTATCTATTCCAGTCTGCTTCGGCAGAGTTGAATTTCATGCAGAGTGGTTGAGGGACGAGCCCTTTGACGCCACGACAACCGGACAGAACAAAGGCGTACCGGTGTCAACTCTCTCCTGGGAAGGCTTAGGCCACAGGGAACATGAGATTCGGAGCACGCAGTCCCGAAATCCAGGTCTGCACCCCGTATTTCATTCTCCCGGCCGGACCTGGCCATTCCCACAAAGAGGTAGCGCAACAGCTCAGCCCTTTTTCCTCTCGGAAAGAGTTCGATGAACTATTCCTGTAACCGATATGAGCTGAAGTGCAATGAGTGCGGAAAGCGATTCGGAAATCAGCCGCTTTCGGCCTGCCCCGATTGTCTCGCCCCACTTGAAGTGGCTTACGATCTTGAAGCTGCCCGCGGCATCTTTACCCGCGAGAATATAGCGGCCGGCCCCGCGAGCATCTGGCGCTATGCGGCGCTCCTGCCGATCCCCGAGGGCTTCCAGCCGGACCTGCCCGTGGGCTTTACCCCGCTTGTACGAGCGCGCAACCTCGGCAACCGCATCGGCGCGACGAATCTCTACATCAAAAATGACGCCGTCTGTTTTCCGACGCTCAGCTTCAAGGATCGCGTGGTCTCCGTTGCGCTTGCCAATGCGCAGAAGTTCGGCTTCGAGACCGTCGGATGCTCCTCGACCGGCAATCTGGCCAACTCAGTCGCGGCTCAATCGGCTCGCCTGGGACTGAAGGCCTGCATTCTCGTTCCCGCCGACCTGGAGCCTGCCAAGATTCTCAACACCCTGGTGTACGGCGCGCGACTGGTCCGCATCGACGGCAACTACGACCACGTCAAC
This sequence comes from Edaphobacter sp., assembly GCA_965277265.1. Lineage (GTDB taxonomy): Bacteria > Acidobacteriota > Terriglobia > Terriglobales > Acidobacteriaceae > Edaphobacter. Next base: position 852,724 of record CBDICF010000003.1, on the reverse strand, counting down.
CGCCTGTGCAGTCAGATTGCGGAGGAATACGCCTGGGGCTTTGTCAACGTGAACCTGCGGCCATACTATGCCGAGGGCTCTAAGACGGTCGGCTACGAGATTGCCGAGCAACTTGGCTGGCGTCTGCCCGATAATGTCGTCGTGCCCATGGCGGGAGGCTCGCTGATTCGCAAGATCCGCAAGGCCTTCTCCGAACTGATCGCCTTGGGTCTGGTGGAAGACAAGCCGGTTCGCTTCTTCGGTGCGCAGGCCACCGGTTGCTCCCCCATATCCGTCGCGGTCAAAGCAGGGGCCGATTTCATTGAGCCGCAGCGTCCCAACACGATAGCCCGCTCCCTCGCCATCGGCAACCCCGCTGACGGACCTGCAGCCTCGAAGATGATACGCGGAACCGGCGGCTGGGCAGAGGACGTCTCCGATGTCGAGATCGTCTCCGGTATCCAGGAGCTCGCCGAGACCGAGGGCATCTTCACCGAAACCGCCGGCGGCGTTACCACTGCGGTCACCGCACGGCTCTACGCCGACGGCCGCATCGGAAGGGATGAGACAACGGTGACGTGCATCACTGGCAATGGCCTGAAGACGACCGACGCGCTGGCAGGACGCTACCCGCACGAACGCGCCGTCCGTCCGCGCCTTGCGGATTTTGACGCTTACCTCCGCGACCTGGATACGATTGCCGAGCCCGAACTTGCTGCCGCGGGAGGCGATTGATGCCGATCAAAGTCATGCTCCCCACCGCCTTCACCCGCCATACCGATGGCCGCAAGCAGTTCGACTCTGCTGCCGCAAACCTGAGTGGCCTGCTGGCCGATATCGATCGGACATTCCCCGCTCTCGCGACCCAGATCAGGGACGAGGACGGTAAGCTGCGGCGTTTCATCAATATCTATGTCAACGATGAGGACATTCGCTTCCTTGGAGGCGAGACTTACAGCTTCCAGGATGGAGACGAGGTCATGCTCATTCCGTCAATAGCAGGAGGATGCGAGGTGCCGCGCCCGTGCTGTGTTCAGGGCTGAGGTGGCCGAAAATCGCTGGCTGGCCCTAAGTCTCTCTGCTCCAAGGGTTGCCGCGGAGATCGGAGACCGAATGCTCAAATAGGAACACTCCGCACTGAAATTGGCTCTCATCTCCAAGCAACGTATACCGGATTCTTCGCCTCTTATGTCCTGTGTATATTCGCGCCCGGCGCGACAACCTGTACTACTGAAAGAGGTTTCGACATGTTTCTCATCCTGGCTGTTGTGCTGGTTCTCCTGTGGCTCGGCGGATTTTTCATCCTGCATATCAGCAGCTTCTTCATTCACCTTCTACTGATCTTCGCGGTCATCTCCATCATTATGAATTTCGTCAGCGGCAGACGCGCAGTCTAGCTCGAACTTCAGGTGACACAAGAAAGCCGAGCTGACGCGCTCGGCTTTCTTGGCTGTGATTCCTTCTAAGGTTACTGGTGAGCTACAGGCTGGGGCAGGTCGATGCCAGCTAGGCCTGGGGTAAGTGCCTCCGGAGTCTCCTCATGCAACTCCGGCAGCTTGCTTTCTAGAGCGATCTTCAGAACCTGATCCATCTCCTCGACGAAGTGCAACTTCATTGAACTCTTCAGCAGCTCCGGCAGATCGGCGAGGTCCTTGCGGTTCTCCTCCGGCAGGACTGCTTCAAAGATCCCGGCACGGTGAGCTGCCAGGAGCTTCTCTTTCAAGCCGCCGATGGGCAGCACCTTGCCCCGCAGTGTAATCTCGCCGGTCATAGCGATGTCCCGCCGCACCTTGATCTTGGTCAGCGCACTGGCAAGAGCAGTCGCAAGCGTGATACCGGCAGACGGCCCGTCCTTCGGGATCGCGCCTTCCGGCACATGCACGTGAATGTCGACGTTCTTGTAGAAGTCCCTGGCCAGACCAAGATGCTGAGAACGCGAACGGATGTACGTCAAAGCAGCCTGCGCCGACTCCTGCATCACATCTCCAAGCTGGCCCGTGGCCGTCAGCTTGCCTTTGCCGTCGAGCACCTGGACCTCGGTCTGGAGGATTGTTCCACCCATCTCCGTCCACGCAAGCCCCGTGACCAGTCCGATCTCGCTCTTCTCATGCACCTGGGAATCTCGGAACTTTGCCACGCCAAGGATGCCGCCGATGTTTTCTCCTGTGATGCTCTCCTTGTGCTCCGCGCCGTTCTTCACCACGCGCCGCGCTACCTTGCGGCAGACATTCCCTATCTCGCGTTCAAGATTTCTCACGCCCGCCTCGCGTGTGTAGCCGCGAACGATCTGCCGCAGCGCATTGTCCTCGAAGACGATCTGCTCCTCGGTCAGGCCGGTTCCTTCGCGTTGCTTCTTCACCAGGTACTGCTTGGCAATCTCCAGCTTCTCAACCTCGGTGTAGCCATGGAGCCGCAGGATCTCCATGCGGTCCTGCAGCGGGCCCGGGATCGTGTGCAGCACGTTCGCTGTAGCGACGAAAAGTACATTCGAGAGGTCGTACTCCACATCGAGATAGTGGTCCTGAAACGAGGTGTTCTGCTCCGGATCGAGCACCTCGAGCAGAGCGCTGGCCGGGTCGCCTCGAAAGTCCGACGCCATCTTGTCGATCTCATCCAGCATAAACACGGGATTTTTGGTGCCGGCCTTCTTCATCGATTGAATTATCTGCCCCGGCAGCGCGCCGATGTAGGTCCGGCGGTGCCCGCGAATCTCGGCTTCATCCCGTACCCCGCCCAGCGACATGCGCACGAACTTGCGGCCTGTCGCCTTCGCGATCGACATTCCAAGCGATGTCTTGCCGACGCCCGGAGGCCCGACAAAGCACAGGATCGATCCCTTCGGATTCTTGACCAGTTGGCGCACCGCAAGAAATTCCAGGATGCGCTCTTTGATCTTTTCCAGACCATAGTGGTCTTCATTCAGGATCTGTTCGGCATGTTCGATGGAGCGAATCTCTTTCGAGCGCTTCTTCCAGGGCACCGCAAGCAGCCAGTCGAGATAGTTGCGCGACACCGTCGACTCGGCCGACATGGGAGGCATCGCTTCGAGCTTCTTGAGCTCCTGCATGGACTTATCCAGCACATCCTTCGGCATCCCGGCCGCTTCGATCTTCTTCTTCAGCTCGTCGAACTCGGACTTCTCCCCTCGGCCAAGCTCCTTCTGGATCGCCTTGATCTTCTCGTTGAGGTAGTACTCTTTCTGCGCCTTCTCCATCTGCCGCTTCACCCGCGACTGGATCGTGCGGTCCATATTCAGCTTTTCGATCGCCACATCCAGCACATCGGCAACCTTGGAGAGCCTCGTCTCCGGGTCGAAGACCTCCAGTAGCAACTGCTTTTCCTCGATAGAGAGCTGCAGGTTCGCCGCAATCGTGTCGGCAAGCTTCGCCGGCTCGTCCGCGCGGACGCTGGCGGCCATCGTCTCGTAGTTCAAGGACTGCTGCAGCTTCACGTACTGCTCGAAGAGCGAGTGAACGCGCTGCATCAACTGCTCCACCTGCGGAGTCGAGTCGAGCTGGGTCTTACCGGTTATAACGGTCGCGACAAAAAAACCATCGGCATCGTTAATCTCGGTCGCCCGGGCCCGCTCCACACCTTCAACCAATACTTTGATATTGCCATCCGGCATCTTGACGCTCTGAACGATATTGCCGATGGTGCCGGTCTCGTAAATGTCTTCCGTGTTCGGCTCATCGACGGATGCGTCGTGCTGAGTGGCGAGGAAGATCTTGCGGTCGCCCGACAGCGCCTCTTCGAGCGCCCGGACGCTGGACTCCCGGCCAACCACAAAGGGCGTCATCATGTGTGGAAAGATGACCATGTCACGGATGGGCATCATCGGCAGTTTGCGAACCTCGCCGCTCAGCGTTTCTTTTGGTTGATTTATCATCGTTCTCCAATTAGACGTTGCAACATCGCATACGATGCATCGCCGACTGCGGCTTCAGGTGATTGTAATTCGCGGGATTGTGCCGTGGGTTCGCCAAAGCAGCGAAAGATGATGTGGTCAACAGAGTCACGCCGAGTATCAACGCGCACTGGACGCACAACAGCCACCGTTCGCCGGCGGTAGAAACAGTGGAAGACATATTCCAGATGCCTGGATACGAAATCGCGCGTCTCTTTACCCGGCCTTTTCCAGCAGCATCGGCAGTGTCAGGCTGTGCTTCTTCACCATCTCCGCGGTGATGGAAAGTTCCTTGACCTTCTTGTTACCAGGAACGTAGTACATCAGATCGAGCATCAGCTCTTCCAGGATCATCCGCAGACCGCGTGCGCCTACCTTGCGCTGCAGCGCCTCGCGTGCAATCTCACGAGCTGCTTCCTCGGTGAACGTGACCTTCACGCCCTCATAGTCGAACAGCTTCGTGTACTGCTTCAGAATGGCGTTGCGGGGCTTGGTCAGGATCTCGATCAGCGCCGCTTCGTCAAGCTCGTCGAGGATGCCGAGCACCGGCAGACGCCCGACAAACTCCGGTATCAGCCCGTACTTCAGCAGGTCCTGCGGTTCCGCACGGCGTAGCAACTCCGCATCGCGCTGAGCCCGGATCGGCGTCACGTCGCCCTCGATCGCATCGGGATCAGCCACGGTCTTGAACCCAAGCGCCTTCTTGCCGATACGCCGCCCGATGACCTTCTCCAGACCGACGAATGCCCCGCCGCAGATGAAAAGGATATTGGTCGTATCGACGGCGGTGAACTCCTGGTGCGGGTGCTTGCGTCCGCCCTGCGGCGGAACATTGGCGACCGTGCCTTCGAGCAGCTTCAGCAGCGCCTGCTGTACGCCTTCACCGGAGACATCGCGCGTAATCGAAGGGTTCTCGTCCTTGCGCCCGATCTTGTCGATCTCGTCGATGTAGATAATGCCGCTCTGCGCCCGCTGAACGTCGCCCTCTGCGGCCTGAAGCAGCTTCAAAATGATATTTTCAACATCTTCGCCAACGTATCCCGCTTCGGTCAGGGTCGTCGCGTCGACAATTGCAAACGGCACGTCGAGCATCTTCGCCATGGTCTGGGCAAGCAGGGTCTTGCCCGAGCCGGTGGGTCCAACCAGCAGAATGTTCGACTTCGCAAGCTCAACATCGTTGCCGCGCGTCTTGTTCATCTGGATGCGCTTGTAGTGGTTGTAGACCGCGACTGCGAGCTTCTTCTTGGTCTGGTCCTGTCCGATGACATATTCATCGAGAAAAGCCTTCACCTCCTGCGGCTTCGGCAGGTGAGTGGGGGAGGCGCCAGGTTGGGCGTCGGTGCGGTCGTCCTCCAGGATCGAGTTGCAGACGGCGACACACTCATCGCAGATGTAAGCCCGGGGATAGTCCGACGGGGACGAGATGAGTTTGGCAACAGCATCCTGCGATTTGTGGCAGAACGAGCAGCGAAGAGATTCGTCTGAGCCCCGTGACGTTTTCATAAGTACCACTACTCCTGTGTGTTCCGCACAGCAAAGGTATAACTCAAGTTTACACCCATTTCACATCGCTTACCGGCAGCAACGCACCGAACGATATACCCCGAACAGGTCACAAAACAACTGAGCCCGGAGCTGTTGCCCGGGCTCAGCGCAAGCGCGTCTTCTAGTCGCTATGTCCGTGGCCGATCGATGATATCGTCGATAATCCCGTATTCCTTCGACTGCGCCGCGGTCATGATGAAGTCGCGTTCCACGTCGCGTTCGATACGCTCCAGCGACTGGCCCGTGCTCAAGCTCATCAGCTTGTTGGTGATCTCGCGAATGCGCAGAATCTCGCGTGCGTGAATGTCGATATCGGTCGCTTGCCCGCTCAACCCACCCATCGACGGCTGATGGATGAGAATGCGCGAATTGGGCAGGGCAAACCGCTTGCCCTTCTTGCCCGCCATCAGAAGAAACGCACCCATGCTGGCGGCCTGCCCGATGCAGAACGTGACCACGTCGTTCTTGATGTACTGCATCGTGTCGTAGATCGCCAGGCCGGCCGTGATCGAACCGCCCGGTGAGTTGATGTAGAGCTGAATGTCCTTCTCCGGGTCTTCTCCGCTCAGAAACAGCATCTGCGCAATAATCACATTCGCGATATTGTCGTCGATCGGCGTTCCCAGAAAAATGATGTTGTCGCGCAGCAGACGGCTGTAGATGTCGTAGGCGCGTTCGCCCCGGCTCGTCTGCTCGATTACCATCGGCACTAATCCCATACCACTCTCTTTCTATGCATCCCTTGAAGGAAGTTCTGTTGTCTTTCTCTACCTACGAGGCCAGCTTTTCATACAGCACGGTGCCGGTCTTCTCGCGCCGCATCTGCTCGCGAATCCGGTCCAGTCCGCCATCGGTCGCCAGTCGCGCGCGAAGCGTCTCCAACGGCTCCCGCGCCTGTATCGACATCAGCAAAAGCTCGCGGTCCAGGTCCTCATCGTTCACCGAGACACCCTCGGCGTCCGCGATGCGGTCCAGGATCATCGACACCTTTACCTCGTTGACAGCCAGGTCACGCTGCGAAGAGCGAAGTTGAACGAAGTCCAGCTTGCGCATGTCCTCGACCGACATTCCCTGCTTGGCCAGTGCGCGAAGACCGCGATCCAGCCTCGCCTCGATCTGCTGCTGCACAAACGACTCCGGAACAGGGAACTGGAAGCGCCCGATCAACTCGCCCAGCATCTTGTCCTTCACGCCATTCTCAAGCGCCCTCTTTTTCCGATCCTCAGAGTGCTCCCTCAGCTTCGCCTCAAAATCTTCCCAGCTGTCGTAAGCCCCAAGCTGCTTGGCAAACTCCGCATCCCGCTCCGGGAAGCTCTTGTGCTTGATGCTCTTCACGGTGACATCGTAGCTGACGGTCTGCCCGGCAAGCCGCTTCTCGCCGAAGTCGGCAGGATAGTCCACCTCGAACTTCAACTCCTGCCCGGCCTTCGCTCCAAGCAGCGCATCGTTGAAGGCAGTCAAAGTATTTTTCCCGCCCACCTCGATCAAAACATCCTCGCCCGTAATCGGTTCGGTGGTGGAAGCATTCTCCACGCCACCCTCGGTCACGGTCTGGGCAAGATCCTTAACCTCGCCGCGGAACTCGATCTCTGCCCAGTCGCCATTGACCAGCTCCCGATCTTCTTCCACCGGCTCAACCGTCGCATGGCTGTCGAGTACGCGGTCCAGCTCGGCATCGAACTCTTCGGCCGTAAGCGCGGCATCCGGTCGCGTCACCTGCACCGTGTCGTAGCCCGTGATATCGATCTCCGGCGCGACTTCAAAAGCTGCCTTGAACTTCAATGGCTGTCCATCGAACAGCTGCATGTCCAGCAGTTGCGGTTCAGACACCGGACGCAGCTTCTGCTCGTCGATCGCCTTACGGAATCGCTCCGAAACCAGGCTCTCCAATACCTCCTGACGGACCTCCTTGGCGAACTTGGACCGGACCAGCGACTCCGGCACCTTCCCGGCGCGAAATCCCGGAATGCGCGCGAGCTTCTGATAGCGCTTCACCACAGTCCGGAAGCTCTTTGAAACCTCGTCGGCATCAACCTCCACCTCGATCTCTCGTGTCAGCTCAGGATTGAGCGCAGGTGCCTGCTGATGTTCGTGTTCGTGCGTATGCGCCGGTTCGGGCTGCTGCTCGGCAGCCTCATTCGTCTCTGTCATCTCAGTCGGGGTCAAAGCCATGCCTTCCAGGAGGAATCTGTCTATACCGTCTCGCCCGATTTGCAGCGGAACAAGCGGTCTAAGCCTCATCTCTACTGTACGAGCCTTGCTTGTGGGGGGTCAAACCCCAATCCGTACGAAGCTCCGTAGTAGTCCACTCCCCAGGCTCATCCTGTGTCGCACATGCCGGCCTGCGGCAGGCGATCCAGGAGATCAAAGCCGCTGAGACTCGTCCGTCGTCAGAGAAAATATCTCCAGCCGGATCTTCCATTGCACGGTTTGGCCTGGCTGCAGCACCACCATTCCGGTGTCTTCATCTTTGCTCCACTCCCGGCCGAAAGGATCGTCGTAGTTGAACCGCGGATCGATCGAGACAAACGCCGCGCCGGCCGGAGCAACCACGCGCATCGACTTGATGTTGGAGGTCATCACGGTGATACGCAGACCATAATCGCTCATCGGATCGCGCAGCTCCGCCACAGGCCCATTGTCCATGAACCCCGCCTTCAAATGGACGAAGCTGTCGTCCAGGCTCAGCGTCCCCAGCCGCGTGCCGTTTCTTGCGCTAAAGTCGTAGAGCGTTCCTGCGACTGGCAGGATCCTTCCGGTGGGTGTGCTTCCGCTGCCGTGGTCTGAGACCTCAACCCGCTCAGCCGTTGGCAGCCGCAAAGTCGCCTGTGCGCGATTGCCGCTCGGGATCAGAAAACGCGGCCTCCACCCGATCCCCATCGGCTCGGGTTCGGTCCCCATGTTGCTCGCCTGCACGGTCATCTCTATCGAACGGCTGCTCAATTCCACCGTCGTCGTGATATCGGTCTGAGAGATCCAGTGGCCGTTGAAATCCGCAGCCTGAAAGCTCGCCAGGGCCTGTCCCCCATCGGGCATCACGTTCGTTGCACTGGTCGATGACGCCCGGTTCAGCAGCAGGCCGCCTGTAGCGACTCCGCCCGCGTTCGCAACGGGAAGGCTCAAGTGACGCCCGTGCCACATCGTCGTAATTTCCCCCCCGCCCGCGGCCACGGTGCCTGGAATGCTACCGGCCCACGGTACCTCCAAAGGGTTCCCCACGGACAGGCTTTCGCCTCCCGCTGCATCCACTCCCGTTCCATTCATCAGCCGGGCCGCATCCTTAAGCGACGGCGAGGCGAGCAGCGGCACCTCTCCTCTTTGCGGAAGATATGCCGTGATCTGCAGCACGTTCATCCCGCGCCCCGGCAGCAGCGTGGCGGAGAGGAACTCCGGGCCATTGCCTCCCGGCAGCGGCGACCGCTGCAGCACAATCGCATCCTGCCCTCCCGGCCGCGGAGCCACCGTATCGTGCGGCGCTGGGGTCTGCTTCAACTCTCTCTTCAACTGTCCGAAGTGTCCCAATGTATGTTGCCGCCAGCCGAAAGCCAGGCCGACCAGCACGATCGTGAGCACAAGCATGGTCAGCAGCCCCGACCTCATCACGGCCGCATGCCACATCCGCCTGCGCATCCGCTCGAAGCCTTGCAGCAGAAGCGCCAGGTACATCCTGCTTAATCTTGGATCTTCCACGTCCCGCCTATCTCTTCCCTCTGCGTTGTACAGTCTGCCAATCTACACCGACTGCACTCAGAAGCATTCATTCTACGGAAGCTATGCCGAAGCTTCTATGATTGGATGCAGTGACCACGCTCAATACGCAGGCTACGTCTACACAGCTCCAGCAGATTCGCGACTCGATCATCACCTGCGAACTGTGCCCTCGGCTTCGTCAGTACTGCCAGGGAATCGGCGAGACCAAACGCCGCGCCTATCTCGGCCAGACCTACTGGGCCCGTCCCGTGCCCGGCTTCGGCAACCCGCGCGCCCGCATCCTCATCCTCGGTCTCGCGCCCGGCGCCCACGGAGCCAACCGTACCGGCCGCCCATTCACCGGCGACGGCTCGGGCGACTTCATGTACCCCGTCCTGCACGAACTCGGCCTTGCATCCAAACCCCGCGCAATCCATCGCGAAGACGGCCTGAAGCTGCGCCACGCCTGGATCGCCTCCGTCGTCCGCTGCGCCCCGCCCGGCGACAAACCACAGCCGCAGGAGATTCGCAACTGCTCGACCCACCTCGCTGGTGAGATCGAATCGCTGACCCGTGTGCTTGTGGTCGTCTGTCTAGGCAAGATCGCCTTCGATGGCTACCTCGCCCATCTGCTCCACACCGGCGCCATTCCGCGGAAATCGGCATACCGCTTCTCCCACGGAGCGCAGTACCTTCTGCCCAACGGCTTGCATCTGCTCGCCACGTACCATCCATCCCTGCGCAACACCAACACAGGCCGCCTGAACAGGCCCATGTTCACGAAGGTTTTTCTGCGTGCGCGAGAGCTCGCCGGCCTTGTTGTCTAACCGCGGTTCTTGTCGGAACCTATGCCGCGCGTGGAGACCAGGTTCAAAACCAACCAATCAACACGCACACGAATCTGAACACACAGGAAGTGGGACACAAATTAAGCTTGAGGTATGTTGATATGAGCGCAAAACACTACTGGTTGGCTTTCGGCATTGGCGTCAGCGCAGGGGCCGCCATTGCACTTCTATACGCCCCGCAAAGTGGCGTCAACACGCGCAAGAAACTTACCAAGGGTGTCACCGATGCCGGAGACTATCTCGAAGACGCAGGCAATTACCTGAAGGAACAAGCCGAACGCCTCAGCGACGAGGCACAGCAGGCTATCAAGCGCGCCAAAGGCCAGGTGGATAACGCCGTCGACAAAGCGGGGAATGTTGTCCAGGGCGCCGTCAAAACGGCACAGTCCCTCGTCTAAACCGCTAAGCAATCGCACAATGGATGACCCAACCGCATCCCGGCGAATGCTGCCGGGATGCGGTTCGTCTGGAGCCAGCGCTATTCCGGCGGCCCTACCGTCACCACAAAATAGGACAGTGGAACCTGGCCGGTATTGGCGATGAAATGCGTATCCCCCGCCACGCATATTCCCACATCGCCCGCGATCATCTTCCTCGCCACACCATTCGTGGTCAACTCAGCCGTGCCTTCCCGGATCAGCCAGATTTCATTATGCAGATGCGTTCCCACCGGCTCGTGGTCTGCCCCCGCCTGGATCGTCGATTGATGCATTTCCAGCCGAATGTTTCCCGCCTTCAACATACCCAAAAGGTAGTGACTCGACGCATGTCCGGCTTGCGCCCCATCCTTCGGCAGCGAAGGCTTGTACACTCCCGATTCAATCAGAGGCAAAGTTCCGTGCGACCTGGAGCTTTCAGCTTCACCCACCTCGGGCATCAACGCAGCGCCCGCAAGCAGCGCGGGCAGCAGGGTTGCAAAATCGCGACGATCCATAGTGTCCAATCTCCTTCCGGATTAAACAATACGCCCCAGCCAAATCGCCGGGGCGTCTCGTTGTCATTTGCTGCCGAAACACAAGCAAAAGCTAAACGGTAGTCAGCGCAAGCCCTGCCAGCTTCTCTTCGCCATCCGCTGCAATCGGACGGTAGAACAGGTGATTGTTCTCCATGTACACCTCAAGAAACGCCGGCCGTTGCGCAATGCCGCCGCCGATCAGCGCCTCCGACAGAGGATCCTCGACAAACCGCTGCAACGCACGGCGCAGAGGACGCGCACCATACGTCCGGTCCGAAGCCGTCTTCTCGATAATCCACTTCTTTGCATCGTCGGTCACCGAGATCGTGATCGCCTTGTGTACCAGGTTCACGTTCAACTGCTGCACCAGCAGTTCGAGAATCTGCATCAGATCCGCATCCGACAGCGACGTAAAGATAATGATCTCGTCCAGACGGTTCAGGAACTCCGGGTTGAAGGTGCGCTTCACCTCGCCCCTTACCAGCTCCTCCATCTTGTCCAGAATCATGTCCTCCTTTTCGCTCTGGAAGCCCAGCCCCTGCCGCTTCTGCAGATGCTTCGCCCCAATGTTCGAGGTCATGATGATGATCGTGTTCTTGTAATCGACCGTGTTCCCCAGTCCATCGGTCAACTGCCCGTCTTCGAATACCTGCAGCAGCAGATTGAACACATCCGGATGCGCCTTCTCGATCTCATCCAGCAGCACCACGCAGTACGGGTTGCGCTTCACCCGCTCGGTCAACTGGCCGCCCTCTTCGTACCCGACATACCCCGGAGGCGACCCGATCAATTTGCTCACGGAGTGCTTCTCCATAAACTCCGACATGTCGAAGCGGATCAGCGCCTTCTCGCTACCGAACAGGAACTGCGCCAGCGTCCGCGCCATCTCCGTCTTGCCTACGCCTGTCGGCCCAAGGAACAGGAAGCTGCCGATCGGACGAGCCGGATTCTTCAAGCCTGCACGAGACCGCCGAATCGCCCGCGCCAGCGCCGAGATCGCCTTATCCTGCGAGATCACGCGCTTGTGCAGCTCCTCTTCCACGCGCAGCAGCCTCTGCGTCTCCTCTTCCTTCAGCGAGGTAATCGGAACGCCCGTCCAACGGCTCACCACGTCCTCAATGTCCTCGCGCGTCACGATACCCGCCGAAGAATCGTCCAGGTGATACTTGTCCCGCAGAGCCCGCAGATTCTCCCGCTCCTTGCGCTCTTCATCCGAGTAGAACCGAGCCTTCTCGAACTCATGATTTGCAATCGCGTTCTCCATCCGATGCACGATGAACTTAATCCGCTTCTGCACCTCGGTCAGCTCTTCCGGCATCGAGGTCTGCCGCAGCTTCACCCGTGCGCCCGCCTCGTCGATCAAATCAATCGCCTTATCCGGCAGAAAGCGATCGGGAATATACCGGCTCGAGTGCGACACCGAAAACGTAATCGCATCGTCGGTATAGCTCACCGCATGGAACTTCTCGTACTTCTCCTTGATCCCCATGATGATCTTGATCGCATCTTCCTCGTTCGGCGGAGGCACCTTCACCGCCTGGAATCTGCGCTCGAGCGAGCGGTCTTTCTCAATCGACTTCCGGTACTCCGCAGGTGTAGTCGCGCCGATGCACTGAATCTCACCACGACTCAATGCCGGTTTCAGGATGTTTGCCGCGTCGAGCGAACCCTCCGCAGACCCGGCCCCCACCAGCGTGTGCAGCTCGTCGATAAACACGATGGAGTTCTGATTCTCCATCAGCTCCTTCATAATCGTCTTCAGCCGCTCCTCAAACTGTCCGCGATACTTCGTTCCCGCAACGATCAGAGAAAGATCCAGCGCCAGCACCCGCTTATCCGCCAGGAAGCTCGGCACCTCACCATCGGCGATCTTCTGCGCCAACCCTTCGACAATGGCGGTCTTACCCACGCCGGGCTCGCCGATCAGCACCGGATTGTTCTTTGTCCTCCGGCACAGAATCTGGATCACGCGATCGACCTCAGCGTCGCGTCCCACCAGCGGATCGAGTTGCTGGTCCATCGCACTCTGCGTCAGGTCACGCGAAAACTCCGCCAGCATACTCTGCTCGCCCCGCTGTCCCTTGCCGCCCGCGGTTGCCGGAGCCTTCTCCTGCGTGGTCCGCTGCAACTCCTCGCGAATCGCCGGCAGCCGCAGACCGCGCTCCTGCAGAATCTCCGCCGCAAAACACTTCTCCTCGCGCAGCAGCCCCAGCAGCAGGTGTTCGGTCCCGATATGTTTATGCGAAAGCCGTTCGGCCTCCTCCGCCGCATAGGCCAGCACCCGTTTGCACTCGTTCGATAGCGGCAGATCGACCGAAGTCGACACCTTCTCCCGAATCGTCGTATGTCCCTCAATCTGCTTGCGTATCGACTCCACCGACGCATGGCTCCGCAAAAAACGGTTCGTTAGAGCCTTGTCCTCCCGCAACAACCCAAGCAGCAGATGCTCGGTCTCGATATAAGGCGACCCAAACTGACTGGCCTCATAGCGGGCAAAGAAAATCACCCGCCGCGCCTTCTCCGTATAGCGTTCGAACATGTCATCCCCTTCAGGCCGGACGCCACGCGAGCCCGAAGGCCGCATAGCGCCGTTGGTCCCACAACCATCTCCGTGCCGCGTGCCACGGAGACAAATCAGGCTGCCCCCAGGCTGCGAAGCATCCATCCCACTTGTACCAGTGTATCTGTCCGCAAACCTTCTGTGAAAATACCCCGAAAGTTATGCATACCCTAGCACCTTCTTAGACGCGCATTGTGCAAAACCAGCACCAGACCAGGTGCAACCCCCGATCAGCATCGGCCATGGATAGCGGTCCAGGACACACAAAGCCGACCGCGGATTACGCGGATCAAAACGGCTATGTGACAACAGGCCGGATGAGTAAGAGAACGGCTACCCGAGAAGTTCAGGATGTCTCCCATGCCGCGCCGGAAAGAAGGCCTTTCAATCCGTTCTTATCCGTGTAATCCGCGGTCGGAGCTTTGGTCGGAGGCATCCGCCAGCCGTCCGTCGCGCAGCCGCAGCACCCTTCCGCAGCGCCCCGCGAACTCCAAACTGTGCGTCACCAGCACGCTGGTCAGGCCGTGCGCCCTGTGCAACCCCTGGATCAGTCCGAACACCGCCTCCGCCGTCTTCCCGTCCAGGTCGCCCGTCGGCTCATCGGCCAGCAGTATCTTCGGCTCCGTCACCAACGCCCGCGCCAGCGAAACCCGCTGCTGCTCCCCTCCGCTCAACTCGCCCGAGCGGTGCTCCGCCCGGTCAGCCAGCCCCACCTCGCCTAGCCACAAGCGAGCCTTTTCGAGCGCCGCCGCCTGCCGCACCCCACGGGCCAGCAGAGGCATCGCGACATTCTCGAGCGCCGTAAACTCCGGCAGCAGATAGTGAAACTGCCAGACATACCCCACATCGCGATTGCGATACTCCGCCGCCTGTGACGGACTGAACGAGCTCAGCCGTCTTTCTCCGCACCACACCTCCCCCGCCGTCGGCTTATCCAGCGCGGCCAGCAGATGCAGCAGGGAACTCTTGCCCGCGCCGCTCTCCCCCACAATCGCGATCATCTCCCCGGCATGAACCTTCAAGTCCAGCCCGCGAAATAACTCCAGCGCCGGCCGCCCCTGCGACTTGCCCCCATCCGACACCGCCGCATACGTCCTGGTCAGCCCCGCAGCCCGCAGCACCACCGTACGCTCCACCACCCTCGGCAGCGGCTCCAGATTATCCCCACCCTCAAACCGCACGTCTCCGCCGCTGTGATTCCATCCGGTCAAGCCGTCACCCCGCCATCCGGGCTCGCATTCGAATGACCCGGATACGCTCCCAACGAAACCGCAATCCGTTTCCACGCATTAATCGTCGTAATCGCCAGCGTAAGATTAGGTCGCCTGGACTTGGATCTCGGTTGCATAACCTTATCCCTCATACTGACATTCGAGACGAGTGAGACGGCCCTGCAGCAAACCGATAGCCGTATCCTGTGCTTCGCCTATGCTTAGCGACGGAATCCTCATCCATGAATTTGAATCTGAGTTCCGGGAAGGTACTCCGCTAAGCTCTTCCAGCCTGCCGATGCGATACAGTGCGTCCAGTAAACTTCGTTCCAGAAGTTCATGGGCATGTCTCAATGTTCGATCGGCTTTGCTCATGTTTTCCCTCTACTCATACCGCAAAGCCTCCGCAGGCAGCACCTTCGCCGCACTCCCGCTCGGATACAGCGTAGCAATCAAACTGACCCCGAGCGACACGGCCGTCACAATCACCGCATCCCAGACCTTCGGCGCGAACGGAAGATAATCGATCGAGTAAACCGCCGCATCCAGCCGGATAAACCGGTAGTGCCCACCCAGCCAGCTCACCCCATACCCCAGGATCAACCCCAGCACCGTTCCAATCACCGAGATCAGCAAACCCTGCAACAGGAAAATTCTCCGCACCTGCTCCGCCCGCACCCCAAAGCTCATCAGCACAGCGATATCCCGAGTCTTCTCCATCACCATCATGGTCAGCGCAATCAAAATATTCAGCGCGGCAACACAAACGATTAGCGCCAGCACGATAAACGTCACCACCTGCTCCAACTTCAGCGCGCGAAACAGCTCACGATTCTGCTCCATCCAGTTCGTCGTCTGAAAGCCCTTCCCTGCCGCATCTTCAATCGCCGCGCCCACCTTATCCGCACGGTACAGATCATCCACCTTGAAGCTGATCACCGAGATCAAATCCGGTTCACTGAAGAGCCGCTGCGCATCCAGCAGCCGGGTGAAGGTATAGCTCGAATCGTACTGATAGAACCCCGACCTGAAGATCCCCGCCACCTGAAACCGCTGATATCGTGGCACCAGTCCCAGCGGCGTCAGCTCCCCCTGCGGACTCGTCACCAGCACCCCATCCCCAACCTTCGCGCCGATCGTCTCCGCCAGGTCCTGCCCAATCACGATCGGCGGCACAGCCTGAACCGCCACGGCGCCGGGTGCCCGACCTCCCGCTCCTGGTGCGTGAGTCTCAACTTCAGCATGGACAGGCTCCAGTGCCGCCGCACTCCCTTGCTTCACCGACTGCAACAGATCCCCAACGGTCTTCTCATCCGCCGGAATCACCCCCTTCACCAGCGCCCCGCCGCTCCTTGCGCCACGCGAGATCAGCACCTGCCCATACAGCCCCGGAGCCGCCGCCACCACATGCGGCACCTTCCGCAGCCGTGCCAGCAGCGGCCGCCAGTCGCGTATCCCATCCCCCGCGACCCGCATCAGGTCAACGTGCGAGGTCGAACCCACCAGCCGCTCCTGCAAATCCCTTCGCATTCCATTTGTAATCGCCAGCGCAATAATCAGCGACGCCACACCCGCCGCCACCCCGATCACCGAGATCGCCGTGATCACCCCCACCACGGCCTGCCGCCGCTTCGCCCGCAGGTATCGCGCCGCAATGAACAGTTCAAATCGCATCGAGTCCCAGCTTACTATCCGAGAAGATCGGCCACGATGCCAGTCCGCTACCGAACCACCGCCTTCACCGCCGCCACATTCTCATACCGGTCATACACCCGCACCGCCAGCACGTGCTCTCGCGCGTCCGTCACCGGGGTCGCCACCGTCGCCGTCGCCCGGGGCACCTCCGCCGTAAAGTCATACCGCTCCATCCGCGAATCCGACACCTTCCCCACCGGCTCCAGATACTGCCAAGGCCCCGCATCCACCGAGTACTCCGCATGAGCGATCGGCGAGGTAGCATCCCGAGCCTCCAGCGTCGCATGAATCTTCGCAGGCGCTCCCGTCGCTCCCGCCATCATCTTTGCCTCCAGCACGCCAGGCACCGGCGGTGTCGTGTCCACCACAAACACCTCGCTCGCCCGCTCCCCCGTCAGCGTCTCCGCATCCGTATGGACCGGCGCATCGCTCGCCACCACCTTCACCTCGTAGCTCCCATCGGGCAGCAGCGCCGAATCGAAGCTATACACCCGCTCCGAAAGCTTATCCTTCAGCAAGCGCCAGTTCGCCTCGCCCACGCCCTTGTACCAGATCGCGAACATCAGGTCGTCGCCGTTGTCGTCGTGTGCCTGCCACCGCACCGTCACCGCGGTCTTATCCTTCTGCGCCGTCAGCGGAGCCGCATTCGCATCCGGCGTGATCCCCACCACCGAAGCGCCTCCCGCAGCCGCGGGGAAACTCACCTGCACCGTCCCATTCGCCGCCACGGCAACAGCCGCTGCCACCCGGGCGCCCGGCTGCACCACCACCTCATCCACCACAGGCGCGATATTCTTCTGCAGATAATTCAGCCCCACCGATTCGACCGAGCCTCCACTCCGCAGCACTGCCTTCCACTGCACAAAACGTCCCGGCGGCACCGCGACACTCCCATCCGCCCCCACACGCGCCCACTCACTCCACCCCATCACCGGGCTCTCCACATTCCCGCTCCGCACATACAGGTCGAATCCCGCCCCCGCCCCCGCCCGCACCTCTGCCCGCCCCCACTGCGCAAATCCCTGCGCGTCGAAGACCTCACTCGTATACGTCGCATGCGGCGCAACAGCATCGCCAACGCGAAACACCTTCCCGCTGTTACTGGTCGCCACCAGCAGCCCATCCTTTACCGGCGCAAACGCCATCCCCTGCGCGGCCTCAAGGTGCGCGATGTCGGTAAACTGCCCAGCGGCATCGGCACTCGTCGCAACTCTGTAAATCCGTCCGCGATTTCCCGTAGCCGCCAACAGGCTCCCATTCCGAACCGTCAGCGCATACACCACATCGTCCTTCAGGCTCAGCAGCTTCTCCGGACTTCCATCCGCCGCGATCCTGTAGATCTCCGACCCCTCCGGCACCAGCGTATTCGCATTGGCCGCCGCCGACGATCCCGGCTGCGAGAACGTAATCGTCACCCCCACATTCCCTGTCACCGCCAGCGGCGGCAGCGCCGTATGCCCCTTCGTCCCCACACCCGCCGCATACACATTGCCCGCCGCATCCATGGCCAGCGCCGTAATCTCCCGCCGCGCCGCCGCATACGCCGCAAACGGCTTCGCCCCGGGCGTACCGGTCGCGAACCTGTAGATCACGCCCGACCCATCTGACCCCGCCCAAAGCATCCCATCCGGGCCCAGCAGCAGGCACCGGATATGCTGGTCCGCAGTCTTGAATAGCACCTCAGCCTTGCCCGCTCCCGCCGCCACGCGATACACCACCGCCGGAGCGCCCGCCGCCACATAAACCTCACCCGCCTTACCCACAGCCAGGTCCCATAAATACTTCGGTTTCTCCTCCGTCATCGCCGGATCGAACATCACGGCAGCTGCACCCCCGCCGGCCGGAATCCTGTACACCTTCCCGTCCGGCGAAGTCGCAGCCAGCACGCTTCCATCCGCCATCACACGAAGCGCCTGCACCGCCAACTCCTTCCCGGCAAAGATCTGCACAGCCTTCCCGTCGGGCAAAACCTTCATCACCAAAGCCGATCCGGCACTCGTCCCACCCAGCCCGACATAGCCGTTCCCCACGGCATCGCTCGCCACAGACCAGACATAATTCTTGCCCGTCGCGTAAAGCAGGGAAGTAGCCGGCCCCGCCTCCAGCCGTCCATCGCTTCGGATCGCCACATCCTCGGCAGACCCCTTTTCCATCTCGCCGTACCGTCCCACGCTCCACAGTTTTGTACCCTGCGCGCCCGCCAACCCCGGCAGCAGCCCGGCCGCCGCCAATCCCAACACCCACACTCGTCGCATCATCTTGTTCCTGAGTCTAAAGCACCGATCAAGACCCGAACGGCGTACCGGTGATCCCAAAAGATGAAAGCCGAGAAAAGCAGCGACCGGACTCCTCGCCACTCCTATCAGCCTTTATCCTTTCCATCACCGTTACGCCGTTCCGCAACCCATCGCTACACCGGCCCGTACGAGCGTTAGTATCCGCGTTCCTCCGCGCCAATCCGCGATCGCGCGTCAGTTCGACAGCACCGCCCGGTACCGCACCAGGTTCTTCTTCACCCTCGCCACCGCATCGTTCGCCTTCGCCATTGCAAAGCTCTCCGTCACGGCCTTCACGCCATGCCGAGCCGCCACATCCAGCATCTCCATCAAATCCCGCGGGCTGCCCGACGGACTTCCCGAAATCGATCGCTGGCCCGAAATCAACGAGAACGCCTGCACCTGCATCGGCGAAGGAGAAGCCCCCACCACGCAGAACATCCCCTTCGGCCGCAGAGCATTGACATACCCCTGCCAGTCCTGGTCCGCGCTCACCGTCGAAAGCAGAAAATCGAACGATCCCGCGACCTTCTTCAACGCGCCCGTATCCCGCGTATGGACGAAGTGATGCGCTCCCAGCGACCGTGCTTCCGCTTCCTTATCCTTCGAGGTCGAAAACGCCGTTACCTCAGCGCCGAACGCCTTCGCAAACTGCACTCCCAGGTGCCCGAGCCCCCCAATCCCGATCACGCCCACACGCGACGAAGGCCGCACCCCATGGTTGCGCAACGGGCTGTACACCGTGACCCCTCCACACATCAGCGGAGCGGCGTTCTCGCTTTCAAGCGCCTCCGGCACCGGAACCGCGAACTTTGAGTTCACCCGAACCCTGTCCGCAAAGCCGCCATTCCGCCCCACGCAGGTCGGCTGCGACTTCAGGCACAACTGCTCGTCGCCCTGCCTGCACCACTCGCAGATCCCGCAGCTATCCGCCTGCCACCCCACACCCACGCGTTCGCCCATCGCCCGGTCCTTCACATCGGAGCCAACCCCCACTACGCTCCCCACAATCTCGTGGCCCGGAATGAACGGATACTTGCTCATCCCCCAGTCGTTATCGATAAGATGAACATCGCTGTAGCACACGCCGCAGTGCGAAATCTTGATCTCGACCTCATGGGCCTGCAACTCGCCCGGATTGTATTTATACGGCAGCAAATGTGCACCGGCCGCGTGCACAGCGAGACCATGAAATTCACTCATAACAATCTTTCCCTTGGTCGCGCGGGGTTCCTGTCCGCGCGTACAGTGTGATGCTACAACAAGGGTCTGCGCAAATCCGCCGCAACACGCTGCAACAAATAGGAAAGACCTGGCGATACCGGACCTACCCTCACGTCACGCAAAAAACCCGTAACCGCAGAGAAGCCGGCTCGCTATCCCCGTCCTGTAGCGGACTTTTCTTTGGTACAGAGGAGGCGCATATTTGGGCTTTTGCTGTTGTCTCTGACATAGATCCGGACTTTAGCTCGATATCATTTGTTCTTTGGATTAGGTCTGGGCTTCAGCCCGGACATCATGAACTCCCAATCGATGGGCTTTAGCCCCGGAGATATCTTCCGTTTGCTCACATCGAGGCAACAATAGAGAATTTGTTCTGAACCCACGCCATCGCGTTCAACGCATGTCATGTCACCCCTTGAGCGAAGGCGAACGGACAACCGCTCTTGCGCCGAGAGAGCTGCTCTCGAATTTCCGACCGCCCAGAGTAAATGACGAGAAGCGGGTCCACTGTTACTTGGCAGACGGGTGGTTGGACGCTAAAGGGAGAGCGGCGTCGAGGTATGGCGTTGCGTCAACCAATTTGTAGCCCGGCATCTCCTGCACAAGAAATTTCAGCCAGAATGCATGCCCTTGTCCATAGATTAGGAGTATGCGGTCTCCTGGCTTTGCAATCTGGAGAACTTTCCCCCAGATCCGTAAATTGCGTTCGAACCACTCTGCATCGAGCTTTGCTGCTGGTTGATCATCACCGTCTGCTATTGCGAGCGATTCCATATAGAAGTTGCTGTTCATTCTGATTGCCTCAGGCGAGTTCATCCAAGCCGTTGCCTGGCCGATGGTCAATGTATGTAGCTTTCGATCAGCTTCATCAGCGAAATTTTGGATGCCCTTCATCATGTTCTGCATGCGCACTCCGTCCGTCTTTCGGGCGTCCAGCGTCTTGACAGGTTCCAGGTCGAAGTCCCCGTCATTATCCACTCCATAGAGTTTGTCGAGGCCGCTGCGAAGAGCCACACGTTCACCGAGCTGGTAAACCTCGTTCCGTTTTACTTTTAGATCATTCGGATCAAGTGCGGCTTTCCAGATGAAGTTTGGTGCGGCTGACCTTGCTTCGACGGCTACTTTCGTGGGTTTGAAGAGTTCCAGTTGCTTTGCGAGTGCTTCTAGCTCTTGCTGACGTTTTGGCTGAAGAACATCATCGACGTGCATGTTCACAGCATCTTGGCCCGGATTCGACATGTGGTAAGTTGCTAGAACCAGAACCTCAACAGGAGCGACGCGTTCTTTTGCATCAAGATTTTGTGTCTCCTGGCCGAACAGCATTGGGCAAATTACAAGAGCGAAAACCAACGTGTAAAGTGAGCGCACGACTCCTCCATCATTCTCGTTACATACGGATGCGAGGGTGAAGTAGTTCCGCACGCGCCCGCTGCAGAATGCTATTGCGATTGCTTCTCCAATCGCAACACGTTCGCACAAGGGGCCTTAGCCCCATTTCCGGCGTCTGGCGTACTGACCCCCAATCTGCCGTCGCCCTGCACCTGTCGAACTCACGTTCACTTCACATTCAAAGTCAACACCTGCGAGCCGCTCACCGCATACCCGGTCGCGGCCGACCCCGCCTGCACGACGCTCTCACCGGATAGCTGCATCTTCTGCGCGGCCTTCAGAGGCTCCAGCACATTCGCCATCGAAAGCGGCACTCCCGGCAGCGCCTCGCCATCGACCACCGCCTGCGCCTCATGGTCCAGCAGCGTCACATACACGCGATCGTTGGCATGAAGCCGGTTCAGCTCCGCCACCGTATCCGCCAGCCCCAGATCGCGGTCGGCCCCCGCGCGCGTCGTCAGCCGGTCCAGCGTCGCTCCATCGCTCACCATCACCCTCATCGGCCCCGGCGTCAGGTCGTCGGGCAGCACCACCTTCACGCGCACCATCCGAGCCTCCGCCTGATAGGGATGAAGCATCGCCTCCACCTCCACCGCATCTCCCGGCCGGGCTTCCATCCTGCTCAGCCTGGCGGACTCAAGCGTCGCGGTCATCCGTCGTGCGACCGCCTCCATCCGCAACCGCACACCCGTAATTACCGGCTGCTCCAGTGCATTGCCGTACACCTTGCTGAAACGGTCATTCAACAGCAGCGCCGAGTTGATCGCCGCCGGAAAAAATTCGCTCTGCGCCATCAGTCCATCCAGACGCACCGCAGGCAGCCCCTTCACCCCGATCTCGCCGCTCAGCCTGTAGCTCATCTCCGCGGTCGCCGTGTTGTTCTGCTGCAACGTCTGGTACACCGAAACCAGCATCGCCGAAGGCGTCAACTGCCGGTTATCCAGCACCTCGAAGTGAAACGTCTTCGCCTGCGCCGGGGCTCTTCCCGCAGCCGCCGGGGGCACAACCTCCACCACCACCGGAATCATCCGCGCCTCCACCCCGAACCGGCCCAGGATCGCCGACGACCGGTCCTCGGTAAACGCGCCCACCGTCTCTGTCGTGTTGATGATCTTGAAGGCATTCAGCGGCGACGCCAGCGAAGCCAGCACCTCCGCCTTGGTCATCGGCATATCCACCGGACCGAACTGCGTAATCGGATGTCCGCAGGCCAGCAGCCGCTTCGGATCGACATACGTCACCGTGCACGTCCCCGACATCGACAGATCGCCTCGCACCAGGACCGCACTCACCGCACTGCCCGGCTCCAGCGGCTCGGGTTGCTTCGCCGTGGAATCCGCCCCGCCCACCCCCGCCACCGGCGTCAAACCCATCGCCCGGAACCTGTCCCCAAAACGCTCCACCGTCTCCTGGCTGAACCCGCCAAACACCAGCGGAGTCTCCATCGCCTGCATCTCCTCGCCCCGCGACAAGTCTCCGCCTTGCTTCAAGTATCCGCCGTCATCCCGATCCTGAGCGTAGCCGAACATGGAGTTTTCCCCTGCAGTCTGCCTTTTCTCCTCGCCTCTCCTCGCCAAGGCCGAGCCATCTCCATCCCGCACCTGCAGCATGTACTCAATCGGCGTAATTCCCGCGATCGGCTCCTTCGAGAACTGCCCGATCCGGTAGCTCAGCGCCCCCACCAGCCGCCCGTCTATATACACCGGGCTCCCGCTCATCCCCGCGACCACCCCGGTATACTCCGGCTTCACCCCATGCAGCCGCGCCAGGATCATGTCCTGCCCCGGCCCCAGCGAATCCTTCAGCACCCCCAGGATCTCCACCTCCATCGGCTCCGGGTTTACGCCCTCGAAGACCGTGTACGCCACACCCCGCATCCCCCGCTTCACCTCCGCCAGAGGAAAAAAACGTGTCACCGCCGGTGCAGCCGGAGGCATTGCCGCCGGAACCCACGCACCCCCGCCGCCATACGGTGCAGCCGCGGCCACCCTGCTCCCCGCCGGCCCTTGTCCCCACCCAAAGGCGACAACGCCCCCACTCAACACAAGCCCTGCCGCCACGCCCCGCGCCGCTCGACGAATCTTTACCCCGGTCTTCACGTCTACCAGACTAGAGCCAGCCGGCCGCAACGCAAAGCATTCGCCCATCCGGTCCGTCAAACAGCCATCCGCCCACTTCGGAGTAAAGTTTCAGATGATGACTACTCAACCTCATCCCGGCCGCTGCGTTCACCCCCGCACCCTCCTCCTCGCCGCCTGCATATCCCTCCTCGTCCTGCCCGGCACACTCGCCCAGACCCTCGCCCAGACCACCCCCCCGCCCGCCGCAACCCCGCCCCAGCAGGCCAAACCCACCCCACCCCCCGACGACTCCGGCCCCGCCACCGACAACGGCGGCATCATCCTCAAGAAAAGGAAAGAAGCCGACGAGCCCGCCCCGGCGCCCGCCGCCCCCGAAACGCCGAAGGTCAAAAATCCCGGCAACGCCACCTACTCCCTCCGGGTCGACGTCCCAATCGTCAACATCGACGCCAGCGTCATCCTCGACAAAACCCACCAGTTCGTTCCCGGCCTCAAGCCCGGCAACTTCCTCATCCTCGAGGACGGCGTCCCCCAGACCATCACCAGCGTCCGCGTCGCCCAGACCCCCATCACCGCCGTCATGCTGCTCGAATTCGCCGCCAACAGCTATTACCTCATCTACGACATGCAGAATGCCGCCTACAGCTTCTTCCAGTCCCTCCGCCCCAACGACTACGTCGCCGTCGTCACCTACGACCTCCGCACCCACATCCTCACCGACTTCACCAACAACAAAGACCTCATCGCCCGGTCGCTCCAGTCTCTCGTTATCCCCAGCTTCTCCGATACCGACCTCTTCGACGCCCTCTACGAGACCCTCGACCGAACCAGCCGCATCGAAGGCCGCAAGTACATCATCCTCATCGGCAGCGGCCGCGACACCTTCTCCAAGCTCACCCTCGACAAGATCATGGCCAAGATCAAAGCCACACCCAACGTCACCATCTTCTCGATCGGCACCGGCGCCCTCGTCCAGGAGCTCTACGGCGGCCGCGGCGGCATGGGGGGAGGCATCCGCGACCTGAATTACCTCCAGGCCCAGAACCAGCTCAACACCTTCGCCTCCATGACCGGCGGCCTCAGCTTCAGCCCGCTCTTCCAGGGCGCCCTGCCCGACATCTTCGCCCAGATCAACAACTCCATCCGCAACCAGTACATCCTCACCTACCGCCCCACCAACACCAACAACGACGGCAGCTACCGCAAGGTCAAGGTTCTCCTGGTCGATAACGAAGGCCACCCCCTTCGCATGGAAGACGAAAAAGGCAGGCCGCAGAAGTATTCCATCATCGCCCGCGACGGCTACAACGCCAAGCTCCCCGTCGAATAAACCGCCATCTCTCCATCTTTTACCTACACCCCTGAAAGACGATCCGCAACCATGCGCATAGCCTCCCTCCAGCCCTCCATCACCATCACCCTCGCCGCTCTCGACCGCCTCGACCACCTCTGCGCCTGCACCAAATACTGCCTGGAAGCTCTCCCCGAGCTGTCCCGCCGAAATCTTCCCATCCTTCACGACAGTTGGACCGCCAACACCGACGAGATCCTTGCCACCCGACCGGACCTGGTCCTCGCCAGCGTCCCCTACCGCCTCGAATCCCTCGCCGCCATACTCAAGTCCGGCCTTCCCGTCCTCACCCTCGCCCCCCACACCATCGACGACGTCTACAACGACATCCGCCTCATCGCCGCCGTGGTCGCCGCCCAGGCTGAAGGCGAAGCCCTCATCGCCCACATGCAATCCGCCCTCGCCGCCACCCGCCAACGCAGCCAGGCCCGCACCCACACCCCCGCCGTCTACTGCGAAGAATGGGGCAAACCCCTCATCCACTCCCAGCACTGGGCCGCCGAACTGCTCGAAGTCGCCGGCGGCACATTCCTCGGCACACCCGGCGCCCACACCACCCCGGACGACATCGCCGCCGCCGACCCCGATGTCCTCCTCTTCGCCTGGTGCGGCGCAGGCAACCGCGTCCCTCTCGAAAAGGTCATCGCCCAGCGAAACTGGCATCACCTCAAAGCCGTCCGCGAACGCAGGGTCTTCTGCATCCCCGACCAGTACCTCAACACCCCCGCCAACACGCTGCTCGATGGTCTCGCCTGCATCGCCGCAGCCATCCACCCGCAGCTTCACCCACCCCACCCGGACCTCGTCCAGCTAAGCTCTAACTTCTCCTGACTGACCTTCGCGGTATCGTCAGGTCCAGGTCCGTTCCGGTCATCTGTTTCGTCAGCAGAACGATCTGTCCCACATGCTGCTGCACATGCCCCACCACCTGGTAGACGGCGTCCAGCACGCTCACCTCGCCGTTCTGCGGATTCGTCCGGTCTACCAGCCGCTCAACCGGCAGCGAAGCGATAATCCCGCGCGCCTCCGCCACCGTCAGGGCGAACTTCCCCATCAGCTCCTCGGCCCCCATGCCGCCATCCGCGCTGAACTCCGCCTCCCGCACCCTCACATCCGCCACCCCGCCCACCCCCGCGATCACCCACTGCCGCATATTTCCGCACAGGTGCAGCACCAGGTTGCCGACCGCATTCTCATGGGCTCCCTGCCGCTCCCATATCTGCGCATCCGTCAGCCGCGACAGGCAAACCCCGAGATGTCCCGTCATGCTCTCCAGCGTGCGGCACGAGTGATCCAGAAACAGGCGTGCGATGTCGTTCTCCAGCGTCTCCATACCGGCATTCTATTCCGCTCCGCATCGAGGGAGACGGATTCAAAATCGTGCAAGAACCGGGTGCCCCATCTGCGGCGCGTACTTTGTGCCGAAGGTGGGCGTTCGCGAAGCGAACCGCTCTCCTCCCACCGAAAGCATCAGCCTGCCGAAACATCTGCATAGCTACCAAACAGGTTCTCAGATGTACGGTTACCTAAAAGCCGCTCAGGCACTCGCGTCCAGAATCGCGCGTTGTGCCGTCAGCAGCTCCCGGATGCCCTTCTCCGCGAGGTCGAGCATCTGGCTCAACTGCAGCCGGGAATAGGATTCCTTCTCCGCCGTAGCCTGCGTCTCGACCAGGCCGCCATCGGCCAGCATCACCACATTCATATCGACTGCAGCGCGCGAATCTTCCTCGTAGCACAGGTCGAGCAGCACGTTCCCATCGACAATTCCCACCGAAGTCGCCGCGATCATCTGGCGCAGCGGCGACGTCTTCAGTGTCCCGGCCGAAACCAGCTTCTTCAGCGCCATGGCCAACGCCACGCAGGCCCCGGTAATCGCCGCCGTACGGGTCCCGCCATCGGCCTGCAGCACGTCGCAATCCAGGATGATGGTGCGCTCTCCCAGAGCCTTCATATCCACCACCCCGCGCAGGCTGCGGCCGATCAGGCGTTGAATCTCATGCGTTCGCCCCCCCACCTTGCCCCGTTCGCTCTCACGCGGGGTGCGGGTCAGGGTCGCGCGCGGCAGCATCCCGTACTCCGCGGTCACCCAGCCGCGGCCGGAGTTGCGCATCCAGCCCGGAACCCCCTGCTCGATCGTCGCATTGCAGAGCACGCGGGTATTACCCGACTCCATCAGGACCGAGCCTTCGGCCGTAGCCACAAAATTCGGCGTAATCCGGACCGGACGAAGCATGTCAGCGGTACGGTGATCGGGACGGAAGAGCTGCGTCGAAGGTGCGGAGGCAATGGCGGACATAAGGCGATTATAGTGACCCGCCGTCGTCCCCGGCTTTGGCCGCGGAACCGGGTGCCCCATCTTCGCTGCGTTTTTTTGCGGCTCATCGGGGTTCCCGCCAGCTTGCTGGTCGGGTGAGCTTTGGTGGGCATCCGCGAAGCGAAGCGTTCTCCGTCATCGGCTCCAAAATTCCTGAATAGGGAATCGTTCCGAATCGGGAAAACCGATTGGAATTGGCCTAGGTCGACATTTCTTGAAATCCAGATGACCCCGCTGATGCGTAACTGTCCCAGAATGGGAAACTCAACTGCAGGGAAATGCAATGTCACACTCTGCTTCCCAGCCTGTAAGTCGATTAACAAAGAAGTCCCACTTTGGCACTCAACGTGACTACACAAGTTCACCTGCGCTCGGAAGTAACGGGAGCAGGAGACGGGTAAAGTAACATCATGAAGGCAACGCAGAGCAGTACAGCCTCATCCAGAGTGGAAGATCCGGCAAAGTCCGATTCGGCAGATCTCCCCCACGCAGATCTCCCCCAGACCGACGCTTCCGAACACCATGCGCTGTTGCATGTGCTCGTCGTCGATGACGATGAGGCCGTCCGCAAGGCTTGCTGCGCGATCGCGAAAAACATGGGATTTCCCGTCTTCTCAGCCGACAGCGCGAACGCGGCCCGGGCGATCCTGAAGCATCAACGCATCGATCTTCTTTTGCTCGATCTGAAACTGCCCGGAGGTGGAGGGCTGCCGCTGCTTGAGCAGGTCAAGACCCTGCACCCCGATACGGCCGTAATTGTCATGACTGCGTTCGCCACAGTATCGTCGGCTGTCGAGGCGATGCGTATCGGAGCCGGCGACTATCTCACCAAGCCCTTTACAATGGGCGACCTCACAGCGGTGCTGGAGCGCGCCGCGGATCTGCACACCATCGACGTGCAAAGCCGCGAGCTGCGCGAGAGGCTCAGGACCCAGCAGGGCATGGGAGGCTTGGTCGGCCAGTCAGCCGAGATGGAGAAGCTCTACCGCATCCTGTCGAAGGTCGCCTACTCCACCCACCCCGTCCTGATCCTGGGCGAGAGCGGGACGGGCAAGGAGCTGGTCGCGCGGTCGATCCACTTCAACGGCCCAAACGCCGCCAAGCCCTTCGTTCCCGTGGACTGCGGTGCGCTGGTGCCGACGCTGATCGAAAGCGAGCTCTTCGGCCACGTCAAGGGAGCCTTCACCGGTGCCGATCGCGCCAAAGAGGGGCTGCTGGCCTCAGCCGAAGGCGGAACCGTCTTTCTGGACGAAATTGGAGAGCTTCCGCTCGACCTGCAGGCCAAACTGCTGCGGGCCCTGCAGGAGAAGGAGGTCAGGCCCGTGGGCGCAACCCAGGCCCGGCCCATCTCGGCGCGTGTGCTAGCCGCCACCAACCGCGACCTCGCCGGCATGGTCGAGCAGGGCCGCTTCCGCAAGGACCTCTACTTCCGCCTCAACGTGGTCAACCTCCGCATCCCGCCGCTGCGCGTCCGGCGGGGCGATATTCCCAGTCTAGCAATGCACTTCCTCAGGAAATTGGACAAGGAAAGCGGCGTGGACCGGACGTTCTCCGACCAGACCCTGCGCATCATGGCTGAATACGATTGGCCGGGGAATGTGCGGGAGCTCGAAAACGCCATCGAACGTGCCTGCGCGCTATCCTCCGGGCCCGTGCTGCACATGGGCGACCTGCCCACGCAGTTGCAGGACTTCCGCATGCACCGGGAGCTTGAGCCGGCCCTTGAGCCAACCATGGAGGAGCGCGAGAACGCCGATGCCGAGCTTCAGCAGGCGCTCGGCGGCAACATCGGAAAGCGCGGTATCGTGTCCATCGCCGAGTTGGAAAAGCAGGCGATCCTGGGCACGATCCGCCAGTTGAAAGGCGATAAGTTGATGGCGGCCAAGCTGCTTGGCATCGGTAAGACCACCCTCTACCGGAAGCTGAAGGAGTATGGAATCGCCGACGACCCGGCGCCTGACCGGCCACCAGACCGGACAACAGAGGAATAGAATCGTGTCGAGAGCGGGGGTAACCGTATGCAATGTACGCATCTCGACCAGATCCACCCGGTGAAGCCATCCTCGCGCGGCTGCGAGGAGTGTCTGAAGATCCACAGCGATTGGGTCCATCTGAGGATGTGCCTCTCGTGCGGACACGTGGGCTGCTGCGACTCCTCGCCGCACCGTCATGCCACCGGACATTTCCACACGACCCACCATGCCATCATGCGTTCCGCCGAGCCCGGTGAAGATTGGGGCTGGTGCTACGTGGACGAGATCGTGCTCGACTCTCCCGGCGGCTGACCCTCGTCCAGGAAACGCCCGATGTGCGGCCTACCTTTTCCCTTGCTGCCTACTTTTGCGTCCACTTCCCACTTTTGCGTGTGCGGCTTACCTCGTGGAATCGCGTGTTTTCCAGCATGGAAAATAAATTTGGAGTTCGTGGCGCATTGTTCAGTACCGTCAAAGAGGAAGCAAGTTCACCAGCTCCACCACACCAGGCGCCACAACTTCACCAGCGAAGCACCACAACTTCGTGACGTTTTTTGTAAAAACCCCAGCAAAAACACAGGTCCGCCACTACCAAAAAAATCTGGTGCAAAACAGGGCAGAGTTCGCTTTGCTATGCTGGCTCTATCCTCCAATTCCGGAGGTTCAAGGGAGTTCTATGTCTGATGAAACATTGAAGGTTGCGCCCGCGGAAGCCGCGCCGGCAGTAAAGATCACCGTCCGCCCCAACGGCCCCTTTCGCGTGGAAGGGCCGATCTCACTGGTCGATGTCAACGGGCAGGAGTGGGACCTGACCGGGAAACCGGCCATCTCGCTCTGCCGCTGCGGCATGTCCTCCAAACGCCCGTTCTGCGACGGAACCCACGGCAAAGAAGGCTGGAAGTGCGATGCCAGCCCCATCCCAGCAGCCCCGGTCGCACTTGGGTAGCGGGCGAAATTTCAAAAATCCACGGCATTCTCAAGCATCGAGGTGCGGATGAGGCGAACGCATAGTGCGTGTCTGGCGGTAGGTCTTGCCTTGGCGCTCGTCGCGTCCGCAGTTGCGCAACAGAAGACGTCTCCCCGGGCTGCAGAGGCACGCATTATCCTGCCAGCAGCGGATCTCGATGATTTGATTGGGACTTACAGCACGGCGGCGGAGCCCGACGTGCTGGTGAGTCTCTACCGCGAAGGCGGCCACCTGTACACCGAAGGCGAGCGCACCCCCAAGGTGGAGCTCTTCCCATTGTCTCGCGACCGCTTTGTGACCGGCGAGGGGCTGAGTGAATTCGACGCACAACGCGATGCGGCCGGCAAAGTAAACGCGATCACAATCAAAGAACGTGGCGACGGAGCGACCGGTGCGGAGACCCTGCTGCGAGTGAGCGATAAAGGCATTCGAATCAATCACTTTCGCGAATATGTGCGCAGCGAAGTGATGATGCCCATGCGCGATGGCGTCAGGCTACACGCCATTATTCTTCGTCCAATCGGTTCAGAAACAGGCGATCCGCTGCCGTTCCTCATGCAGAGGACGCCCTATGGCACAGACGGCGCCTCCTCGGACACCGTGAACAGCAGCAAACCGGAGCTGGCTGCCAGCGGGTACATCTTTGTCTATGCAGACATTCGCGGGCGATACGAGTCAGAGGGGCAGTTCATCATGAACCGCGCTATCGTCGCGCATACCACGAAGAACGATGTGGACGAGACGACGGACACGCGGGACACCATCGACTGGCTGCTGAAAAATGTGCCGAATAACAACGGGAGAGTTGGGGTGCTGGGTGTCTCGTATCCCGGGTTTCTGGCGATGTCGGCTGGAATCGATGCGCACCCGGCGGTGAAGGCAATCTCTCCGCAGGCGCCGATGACGGATGTGTGGCTGGGCGATGACTTCTTCCATAATGGTGCATTTCGTGAGACTTATGGCTTTGACTACGTGCAACAGTTGGAGGCTCAAAAAACGGACCAACGTGTCGAGAGTCAAGAAGATACTTACGATTTCTTCTTGCGGAACGTGAACTTCGCCGGAGCCGCCCGTGCCGCGAAGATGCAGAATCTGCCGACAGCCAAGATATTTCTGACGCAGCCAGCTTATACGCAGTTCTGGCAAAACATGGCTGTCGAAAATCACCTGACCAAGGTTGACGTGCCGACGCTCGAGGTGGGTGGATGGTGGGACCAGGAGGACATGTGGGGCACACAGGCGGAGTATGCCGCGCTGAAGCAGCATGACGTAAACCATGAGGTTTTTCTTGTACTGGGGCCCTGGAACCATGGTGGATGGGGCTCAACGACTCGGCATCTTGGACCGCTCGACTTTGGAGAAGCCACCGGAGACCAGTACCGGAAGACGATCGAAGCTCCTTTTTTCGAGGAGTATCTGAAGGGCAGAGCTGGGTTCGACCTGGAGGATACGGCGAGCTTCCGCACGGGAGTGAATCAGTGGGAGCATTACGGTAAGTGGCCACCCACAAAGGGTTTTCGTGCGGAGAAGCTCTATCTGATCGACAAGCAGGGGCTGAGTTTTATTGCGCCCTCAGCCGGGGGAATTGCGGCTTCGTACGTAGCCGACCCGGCGAATCCGATTCCTTATCGCAACCGGCCGATCCAGGCGACCTATGGAAAGGATTCGAAGTGGAGGACATGGCTGGTGGAAGACCAGCGCTTCGTGAGCGGGCGGAAGGACCTGGTGAATTTCTACACGCCGGTACTCGACAAGGACGTGACCGTGACGGGAGATGTGATGGCGGATATCTTTGCAGCCACTACCGGCACTGATGCGGATTGGGTGGTTAAGCTCATCGATGTGTATCCCGATGATGCACGGTCGCCAATGGGCGGGTATCAACTGATGATTGCGGATGAGATTTTTCGTGGACGGTACGTGAAGAGCTTCGAAAAGCCTGAGGCGTTGCAGCCAGGCCAAGTGACGGAGTTCAAGTGGAGTCTACATGGAGCGGACCATACGTTTCTGAAGGGACACAGAATCATGGTCGAGGTGCAGTCGAGCTGGTTTCCGCTGTATGACAGGAACCCACAGACGTTCGTGCCGAACATCATGACGGCCCCGGCGAGTGCGTATAAGGCAGAGGCGCAAACGATCTATTGTTCGGAGAAGTATCCATCGCATCTGGAGTTTTCGGTTGCGCAGTGAGGATGTCAGCTCAATCGATGGGGGAGCGATCGTGAGGATAACAACGATCAGTAGCCTGGAGGTCTATCGCAATCCATGGACGAGAGTTCGAGAGGATGTGATTGAGCGTGCGAATGGGCAACGAGGAATTTATGGCGTTGTCGATAAGGATCCGGCGTGCATTGTGATCCCGCTGGAAAGCGGGCCGGACGGAGATTTCGTCTATATTGTCGAGCAGTTTCGGTATACCGTCGGACGGCGGCATTGGGAGCTTCCGCAAGGCGGCTGGGAGATCGCGGAGGTCGTCCCGGAGGAACTTGCGCGCGGAGAGTTGAAGGAGGAGACGGGATTGACCGCGGAGCGTATGACGCAGATCGCGACGCTGCAGATTGCGTATGGAGTGATGAACCAGAAACACCACGTCTTTGTTGCCGAGGGTCTGACGAGGGGCGACGCCGAACCGGATATAGAGGAGAGCGATCTGGTGTTGCGCCGGGTGAGTGTGGCGGAGTTCGAGGCAATGGTGCTGGAAGGAACGATCGTGGATAACTGCACGGTGGCGGCATGGGGGTTATACCGGCTTTGGAAAGAGCGGCGAGGCTGAGTCGAGAGAGCTTAGGTTCGTCGGCTATTGAATTCCGGCGCGGTCCTCCAGAGCGGGTTCGAGAGAACTCGGAATAATGCCCATCTCCAGGTAGATCGGTCGCATGATGACGCGGATCGATTTAAGTTGTGTGGCAAACCACGCAGCTCCGGCAAGGCAACAGGTCCCTGTGATGATGATGGCATGCGGTGCGCCGAAACGATGAGCCAACTCTCCGGCCAGAAGGCTGCCAAAGGGGGCCATGCCGACAAAAGCCATGGTGTAGAAGCTCATGACGCGCCCGCGCTTGTCTTCGGGAACGAGTGTCTGGATGATAGTGTTGCTGGCGGCGAGACCCTGCATCATGCCGAATCCGACGATAAGCATCATCAGCAGCGAAAGAGCGAGACTCTTCGAGAGGCCAAACAGAATGAGCCCTGCGCCGAAGAGGATCGCCGCAAGCTGGATCATGGTAGTGAGGCCGCGAACGGATTTCCTGAGTGCGAGAGAGATGGCGGACACCAGGGCGCCGACACCGGATGCCCCCATGAGGTAGCCAAGGGTGTGCGGACCTCCGTGAAGAACCTGAGAGGCGAATATCGGCATGAGCACCACGTAAGGCATCCCCATTAGGCTTAGCAAAGCGAAAAGCGTGAGGATCACGCGTATTGGCCGAAAGTTGAAGACATAGAACCAGCCTTCCTGAAGCTGCTCGAGCATCGAGTTGGCGGCGCGTTTTGCCGTGGCCTCCGGCATGCGCATGATGAGCAGTGAGATAACCACGGCGATATAGCTGATGCCATCGATAGCGAAGCAGTAGCCTTCTCCTACGGCCGCTATGACAAGTCCGGCGATAGCGGGACCGGCGAGGCGGGCAAGGTTGACGATCGAAGAATTGAGAGCGATGGCGTTGCTCAGGTCCTGTTTGTCTGGCTTGTCTCCTTTCACCTGCACCATCTGGACAAGAAAGGATTGGCGTCCGGGCATGTCGAATGCATTGATTAGGCCCTGAAGCACACTGAGTGCGATGATTTCGTGAATGGTGATGAGCTTGGCCAGCGTCAGCGCGGCCAAGGCGAGCGATTGAATTCCAGCGAGAATCTGAGTCCAGACGATCAGCTTGCGCCGGTCTATGCGGTCGACAAGCACACCGGCGAATGGCGCGAGTAGAAATGTGGGGATCTGCCCGGCGAAGCCAACCACGCCGAGCAGAAGGGCAGACCCGGTCAGGCGATAGACCAGCCAACTCGTTGCTATACGGGTCATCCACGTGCCGACTAGCGAGATGCTCTGGCCGGTGAAGAAGAGGCGGAAGTTGCGATGGCGAAGCGCGCGCCAGGCGTGGGAGAATCGGCTTGGAGTGGGCTCTTTGGCTATTTGTAGCGGAATGGAATCAATCGATTTAGCCATGAACACGAATTTGTCTCTAGGACCGCTGAACAACCAGACCGTCGAGCCACTATCTGATGTGATGCGGCGGAGCCGTTTTCGAATCATGAGCACAGGAGACTTCGGAGAAGTTGAATCGCCCGTTACATGCGAAGAAAGAAAATGACAATCGACCCATACTATTGTTGCATCAAAATTTGTAGTTCCACTTTTGATCGAAAGAAGTATGTGAGTTCGAGTGAACACAAAGCGGCGAGGCGACGAGGATTATGGGGGTGGACCTCCGTCTCGCTATTGCTCGCGGTGATTGCTCTGGCGACAATCGGAGAGGTGATGATGCATCGCGCGACTCCTATTCTGAAAGGGCGTGTGATTGAGACTCTGAGTGCGCGTTTTCATAGTCGGGTCGAACTGGATGACTTGGCCGTGTCGGTGTTGAGGGGGTTGGAAGTCTCTGGTGACGGATTGAGGATTTTTCCGCCGGACGACGTGGTTGCTGCCGGCGCGACGCAACCGTTGATTGCGCTGAAGCACTTTTCCTTTCATGCAAGTTTGATGGGATTATTTATAAAGCCGACGCATGTGGGAAGTGTGCATGTGACGGGGATGGTGATCGACATTCCGCCCCGCGAAATGCGCGCCCATGCGCCAAAGCGCGCAAAACGCAAGGGGAAGATTAAGATTCTAGTGAATGAGATTGTCTTCGACGATTCGCGGCTCATCCTTGAGACCTCGAGGCCGGATAAGGACCCGAAGGCCTTCGCGATGAGCCGTATCGTCATGCGGGATGTCGGGCCGAATGCTCCCTGGCTATACGACGCCACATTGGTGAACGCGATCCCTCGCGGCGATATTCACGCAGTCGGAGAGTTCGGGCCTTGGAACAGCGAGAGCCCCGGCGAGTCCACGGTCACGGGACATTACACGTTTGATCATGTGGATATGAATACGATCAAAGGAATTGGCGGGATGCTGTCGTCAGTGGGAGATTTCAAAGGGCTGCTCGACAAGATTGAGGTAGAGGGCAGCACGAACACTCCTAATTTCTCGCTGGACACGGCAGATCGTCCGGTGCCGTTGTCGACGACCTTCCATGCGATTGTGGACGGCACGAGTGGAGATACCTATCTTCAACCGGTGAACGCTCGTTTGGGCAGGTCTGAATTTACGTGCAATGGCGCCGTTATCAACGTAAAGGGTAAGGGACATATCATTAACTTGGATATCAATGTGCCGGACGGGCGAATTGAGGATTTTCTCAAGCTTGCGGTGAAGACTCAGCCCGTAGTGATGACGGGACGACTCGAGATGAAGACGAGACTGCACATCCGTCCTGGCAAGGAAAGCGTGTCGAGGAAGATCGGGTTGAAGGGAGGCTTCACCCTGCGACAGATTCACTTTACGAATCCGGCGGTGGAGGATAAGGTCGATATGCTCAGCTTACGAGCACAAGGAAACCCGAAAGAGGCGAGACCAGGCGCGGCGGATGTCCATTCAAGGATAGTGGGGGCGTTCGTAATGGCGGATGGAAGGCTGAGCTTTAGCAGGCTCGACTACACCCTGCCAGGGGCATCCGTGGCACTGAGTGGCGTGTACTCTCTGGACGGCGATCAGTTCGAGTTCGTGGGCAAGGTTAGGACGAAGGCGGAATTGTCGCAGATGGTGGCTTCGCGGTGGAAATCATGGCTTCTGAGACCGGTCGATCCGTTTTTCCGTAAGAGCGGGGCTGGAGCGGAGATTCCCGTGAGAGTGAGTGGAACCAAGTCTGCACCGAAGTTCGGACTGGATTTTGGCAGAAAGAACGATGAGTAGCTATCTTTTGGTTTGTTGCACCGAGACTGATATTAGCCAGAAGGTTAGAAGACTCCTGCGAATTAGCGCGACCGGAGTTTTGCAAAGCTTAATGAATTGTCTTCATGCGGCGGGACATGAAGTCCATGAGCAGATAGTTTCCGAGATTTTCCGGGGTAGTGAAGTATGCCTTGCCGCGACACATGGCGCTGACCTGCTGAACGAATTGCATTAAGGCGAAGTCGCTGGCGAGCATGAAGGTGTTGATCATGATGTTGCTGCGCTTGCAGCGGCTAACCTCTTCGAGGGTCTCGGAGATGACGAGAGGGTCGAGGCCGAAGGCATTCTTATAGATGCGTCCGTCGGGTAGCGTGAGGGCGGAGGGCTTGCCGTCGGTGATCATGACGATCTGCTTCATGTCCTTAGTCTGGCGGGCAAGGATGCGCTGAGCCATGCGGAGGCCCTCGCGGGTGTTGGTGTAGTGGGGGCCTACTTTGACTCGGGGGAGTTGCGAGATGGGGATCTCTTCGGCCGTGTCGTGGAAGAGGACCAGGTTGAGCGTGTCGCCCGGGAATTGTGTGCGGATGAGGTGCGAGAGGGCCATCGCTACGCGTTTCGCCGGAGTAAAGCGGTCCTCGCCATAGAGGATCATGGAGTGGGAGCAGTCGAGCAGTACGACAGTGGCGCAGGAGGATTGGTAGTCGGCTTGATGGACGTGGATGTCGGAGTATTCGATGTTCAGCGGCGTGTGTTCTTCACCCTCGACTGCGGTCGCGATTCCTTCGCGGGCGAAGACGCTGGAGAGAGTTGCGGTGATGTCGAGATTGAGGTTGTCGCCGAATTCGTACAGCTTGGAAGAGCCGTTGGTCTCGACCCCGGAGGCCTCATGACGGGTGTCGTGGCGGCCAAGGTTGGACTTGCCGAGCGGGCCAAGAAGTTCGCGGAGGGCTTTGTAGCCGAGAAAGTCCATACCTTTGTCGGTGACCTCGAATCGAGCGCTTTCTCCGGTACCGGTCTGGCCTTCGCCTGGTTGATCAGGCTGTTCGGCGTTGATGAAGTTCTGCTCCTGCATCTTCTGGATGATCTGGTCGACTAACTCTTCGACCTGTGCAGCGTCAAGCGAATCGAATTTCTCCTGGGCCTCTTCGTCAAATAGTTCGCCGGATTCGAGAGCCTGCTTGATGGCTTCACGGAGGTTCTCCATCGTCCGGTCGCGGTCGAACTCTTGGAAGTTGGCATAGGGGTCGTTGAAACCCGAGTCGAGAAGGAAATCGGAGAGGGCCTGCATAAGATCTTCGAGGCCGAAAGAGGAGGCGAGATCGCCGGTGAATTTGGTGTAGCGAATGCGCTTCATAGGGCTCCCTTCCTTCATACTAGACGCGCAACAGCATCTATGTTGAAAAGCGGGACAGAAGTTCCGGTTTGCGATCGACCAGAAGCGATGTTGCTTGGATTTGCGCCTTCTTCAGCGTGAAGGTTCGCGGAAGAAAAGCGGACTCTCAGAAGCAGAGTCACGGTTGAGATGAGATCGAGCGAAGCGCTGAAAATCGCATGCTAGGCTATCCCAATGCAAGTGTTGAAGAAGCAGGAAGCTGCCCGAATTACTGCTGTCCACTGGCTCTTCTTGACTGCCCTGGCCTTGATGGCTGTCGTTTCGCTTTGGCAGGCGGTTCACAATGCACTGACTCCAAGCCGCAGCGAAGATTTTCAGTGGAGCGGTACGCATCTGCTGCTGAAACATGTGAACCCCTGGGACGACTACCTGCGAGGCGACCCTGTCCACGGTATCTTTAAGACTCAGTATCCGAATTACCTGCCGGCTCTGTACCTCTTCCTCTTGCCATTCGGCTTGATGCCGATGAATGTGGCGGCGGCGCTCTGGGCCGCGTGCAATGTCGCGTTCGGGACAGCCAGCGCGGTTCTTTGCGGCCGATTTTATGGCTTGCGCGGATTCTGGTGCGGTGTGCTGGTGGCGCTGCTGGTCATGTCGACTCCAATGCGCAATACGATTGGAAATGGGCAGCTAGTGCTGTTTGTGCTCATGCTTTGGGTGTTTGGATTGTGCCGCGTGCCTAAAAACTCAAGCGGATTTACCCTGGGTCTTTCTTATTTCAAATACAGTTTTGCCCCACCGGTCTTTGTTTTTCTTTGGCTGCGCATCGGTTGCGTTGCCGCACTGCTGAGCCTTGCCCCCGTGATCGCGGCCTTACTGGCAGTTTATCTATGGTTGGGAGGTAGCCTGCTCCATCCAACTGCATTGTTCCAATTGCTGATAGCGCCACTGAAGGTATCGCGCACCGGGTACATTGGACTACCAGGACCAAATCTGATGGACACGCTTGATTGGTACTTGAAGTTGGGCCATGTCGCGCCGTTCGTAGTGAGCTTAGTGGCCTATGGTGTACCTCTCGTCCTCACAGTCTTTTTGCTATACCGGATTACACACCGTGAGAGAAGAATAAGCTGGGAGCTTCAGGTGGCACTTCTCGCCGTAGTCAGTGTGGCGCTGTTCAAACATCATGCCTACGACGAGGTCGTTCTCTTGTTTCCTGCGGCATACTCGTTGAAGAACCGTAAACGGGTCGAGGCGCGCTGGGCTCTAGCATTGATTTGCTACGTTTGGTACGGCGAACGTCTGCTGATAGCAATCCACATGGAACCTGCGTGGGGTTTTCTGTTAGATATGGTCTTCATGATGGTTGCCGGGGGACTGCTCTGGCGCATGCCGATGTCTTCGGGGCAAGATGTCGATGATAACGAAGCGATATTACCGGTGAATCTTGTGTAGCGGACAAGGTCCGATCGGATCGTCTCAGTGTACCCAGCATGTGTTGACGACGGTGGATTTCGAGCAGCCGGTTTTGGCTGCAGGCTGCCGTGTGGTGAAAGCGTGTGCGTCTGTGGCCTTGCTCACCCGGGACTGGAAGGACTTCAGGCTTTAAACTGGAAGATGTCGCAGCCGCGCATAAAGTAGATGATGTCGCCTGTGGTTCGATCGATGGAGTACATGCGGACGAGGTGAGCATCCCGGTGAAGGTCGATCGAATCGAAGCTACCGTCGTCGGTTGGGAGCATGGGGTCGAAGTGTAGCCCTTTTGCGCGACGGGCCAGTCTCCGTCGCGGGCGAGTACGGTGGCGATAACATTGAGCGGAGAGGCGGCGATGTGATGCGGTCTCTTCGGCTGGCGGCCAAGGCGAGAAGCTAGGCTGGAGGCCAGAAACATATTTTGTCGTCCACGAAAAAGTGCACTGATATCGCATCAGAGATCACGAGCAGTCAGTGATGCCCGTATGTAGCCTCTTCTTAGTTGAAGCCCCGGCGAGTTCTGTTTTTGGCATGTTCATCGCGTTCTGTCTCGCGGTCCCGAATTTTTTCTGCATATTGCGACGCTTGATCGTTACGGGACTTCTTTTCGGCTGCGGTGAAGCTGCGCTCTTCGGTGCGGCTGAGACGCTTGTGGGCGTACATGCCTTCCAGCAGGAACTCGGCGGCGCTGACAGAGACCTCGGGCGTGCTCTTCGAGTTGATTTGTAGCGGGGACAGCCTCTCGAAGAGGCCTTGAATCTGCTGCAGTTCGGCGAGCGAGCCGGACGCGGGCTGCGCGTCATTCAGTTGAACGGTGCCGCCGAGATTGAACCACTGTTCGATCTGCTGCGTGTTGGTGGCCGCGAAGTATTGGTCGAAGATGGTCGCGACCGATTGGCGGATGATGTCGCGGATGACAGTGTCGGCGCCGCGCATCTCGCCTTCGTATTCGAGTTCAATCTTGCCGCTGATACCGGGGAGAGCGGTGTAGATGTCGCCCACCCGTGGGATTGCTAGGGCTTCCCCGTGGAGTAATGCTCGACGCTCGGCGTTCGAAATGACCAGTTCCATAGTGCTGATGGGAAGTCGCTGGGAGACACCGCTGCGCTTATCGACCTTCTTATCCTCGCGGGCCGAAAATGCGATCTGCTCCACGATCTGGCGGATGTAGTGAGGAATTTCGATTGTGTGAGGCTGTTTCTTTTCGTGGCCGTTGCTGCGTTTGGTCCATGCTTCCTGAGACGTAATCGCGATCCCTTCCTCGATATTTTCGGGATAGTGAGTACGGATCTCACTCCCGATGCGGTCTTTGAGGGGAGTTACGATTTTGCCGCGGGCGGTATAGTCCTCCGGGTTAGCGGAGAAGACGATGGCAACGTCGAGGGGCAGGCGGACGGGGTAGCCTTTAATCTGCACGTCCCCCTCCTGCATGATGTTGAAGAGGGCTACCTGGATTTTCCCGGCGAGGTCCGGAACCTCGTTGATGGCGAAGATTCCGCGGTTCGCGCGGGGGAGCAGGCCGTAGTGCATTGTGAGCTCGGAGCCGAGGTCCTGGTTGCTGCGGGCCGCCTTAATGGGGTCAATGTCCCCGACCAGGTCGGCGACCGTCACGTCCGGGGTCGCTAGTTTTTCGACAAAGCGGTCATCGGGGGTTAGCCAGGCGATGGGTGTGTCGTCGCCCATTTTAGCGATGAGGTCGCGGCTGAACTTAGAGATGGGGGCGTAGGGATTGTCGCGGATTTCAGAGCCGGCGATGTACGGGCACGCGGGATCTAGCAGCGTGGTGAGGGAGCGGAGGATGCGGGATTTAGCCTGTCCGCGCAGGCCGAGCAGGATGAAATTGTGCTTGGAGAGGACTGCATTGATGATCTGGGGAACGACTGTGTCCTGGTAGCCTACGATACCGGGAAAGAGCGATTCCTTGCTGCGCAGTCGAGCGATCAGATTTTCACGGAGCTCGTCTTTGACGCTGCGGGCAAGGCGGGCTGGGGTGAACTCGCTGGCGCGAAGGGCGCCTAATGTTTTCGGGAGGGGAGTCGCCATGGTTCAAGTATAGATGTGCGGCGCGGGTGAAGGGTTCGGCTGAGCGGGCTCAACCTGATGGAACGGATATTTCGAAGCTTTCGGCTAACGGGCGAGATCGTCGCGGAGGGCTTCCATCTCGGCGAGCGCATGCTGATTGCCGGTGCGATTGGCGGCTGCGATGCCTTGGTGAAGACGATCCAGAGCTTCTTCGGTGCGATTTAGCTTGGCGAGGGTCTGGGCGGACATTTGATAGGCGGGAACGTAGTCGGGATTGTGCTGGATAAGGGTGGTGAATTCGACCAGGGCGGAGTCTGTGTTGCCACGGCTGATGTGCTCAATCGCGAGGCCATAGCGGGCGAAAGCGTTCGCGGGGTCCATCTGCAGAATTTCGGTGAGGGCGGCGATCTTGTCCATGGACTGATGGTGCGGTGTATGGGGTGCTCTTGGCAAGTGTGAGACGGCCTGACGCGGATTGCGCCGATTACGGCAACGGCTCTGGGATTCTTCGCTCCGGTCACGAGGGTGGCTTCCCGCCAGTCGAGATCGGGAGGCATTTAGACTTATAGCAATGAGCGATTCGGATCTGAAGCGGACGGTAGAAGAGTCTCAGTCGGAAAGAAGCGAGATCGTGTTTCCGGCGGACTCGAATGCGCTGGGAAGCTTATTCGGCGGTCGATTGATGCAGTATATAGATTTGGTGGGCGCGATGGCAGCGAGCCGTCATGCGCGGGCGTTTACTGTGACGGCGAGTATGGACCATCTCGATTTTGTGGCTCCGGTGCGAGTTGGGGAACTGCTGATTCTGAAGGCGAGCGTCAACCGAGCGTTCAGGACGAGCATGGAGGTTGGGGTTCGGATGATGGTGGAGGATGTGCGGGAGCAGCAGTTGCGGCATGTCTCGTCAGCTTATCTGACATTCGTGGCGGTGGATCATGACGGCAAGAGGGTGATTGTTCCCCAGGTGGTGCCGGAGACCGAGCATCAAAAACGCAGGTATGACGATGCGGGACGGCGGCGGGAGATGCGATCTGGAGAGACGCAGAGGAAGAAGGAGATGCGGGCAGCATTGGGCGTAGGCTGGCATGTGTGACAGCGGTGAGGTTCAGCGGTGAGTTCGAGGGAATAAAGGAGGAATAATGGGACATATGGGAGCAGGAGCATTGCACGGGCCGCAACCGCTGCCGGGAGTGGAGCATGTGCTGGCAATTGGAAGTGGGAAGGGGGGAGTGGGCAAGACCACCGTCGCGGTAAATCTGGCGGTTGCGCTGGGCAAGCTGGGGTATCGCGTTGGATTGATCGATGCGGATATCTACGGACCGAACGTGCCGATGATGCTGGGGGTTTCGCGGCAGCCGAACATTGTGGGGGAGAACCGGATTGAGCCGATTCTGTCGCATGGGGTGAAGTTTATTTCGGTGGGGCTGATCTCGCCGGGGGACAAGCCCATGGTGATGCGGGGGCCGATGCTGCACCAGATTATCCGGCAGTTTTTGCAGCAGGTGGATTGGGGGGAGCTGGATTTTCTGATTGTCGATCTGCCTCCGGGGACCGGGGATGTGGTGATTTCGCTGGTCCAGACAGTGCCGTTGACCGGTGCGGTGGTGGTTTCCACAGGGTCGGGTGTGGCCCTGCAGGACGCCCGGAAGGCGCTCGAGATGTTCCACCAGGTGAAGGTGGAGGTGATTGGGATGGTGGAGAATATGTCGCAGATGACGCTGCCGGATGGACAGGTGATCGACGTATTCGGCGCGGGTGGGACGGAGCGGACGGCGGCGCAGTTTGGGCTGGAGTTTCTGGGAGCGGTGGAACTTGATCCGCAAATTCGCGAGGGTGGGGATAGGGGCTTGCCGGTGGCGTTGGCGGGGGCGGCTTCGAAATTGTCTAAGGATTTCTACACAATCGCCGAGAAGGTGGCGGCCAAGGCAAAGCAGATTGCGGCGAAAAGTGAGGATGTGTTGGAGATTTTTTAGCTGGAGGAAGATTGTGGTTCGCGCTTTCAGGCGAATGCCCACCTCAGACGCAACGAGCGAGCCGAAGATGGACCTCCTTCTTCCTTGCTGATCTGGCGGTTGACGGCTGGCGTAGAGTGGAGTGATGGAGGGGCGAATGGCGGATGCGGAGCGAGTGACGGCGCGGCAGAGAGCTATTTTGACGGCCATTATCGAGAGCTATATTGAGACCGGTGAACCGGTGGGGTCGGGGACCATTGCGCGGCTGCAAACGAATGAAGGGATGGGACTTAGTCCAGCTACGGTGCGCAACGAAATGGCCGAACTGGCCGATGCGGGGCTGCTCGAACAGCCGCATACCTCTGCGGGGCGGGTGCCTACGGCCCGGGCGTTCCGGATATATGTGGAGCAGTTGAGCGGCGGGACGAATCCCCGGGTGGATGCGGGGCGGCTTTCGGCGCGGTCGCGGTCAGAGATCGACCTGAGCTTTGTGGGATTAGCGGGAACGCAAGCGGTCCTGGAGCGAACATCTCACGTGCTTGCAACACTTTCAAGCGGTGTGGGAGTGGCGATTGCAGCGGCGGCGGATGGGGACATGCTGGAGCATGTGCATTTTTCGCGGCTGGCTCCGTCGCGGGTGCTGGCAGTGGTGGTGACGCGAAGCGGACTGGT
Organism: Edaphobacter sp.; assembly: GCA_965277265.1. Lineage (GTDB taxonomy): Bacteria > Acidobacteriota > Terriglobia > Terriglobales > Acidobacteriaceae > Edaphobacter. The sequence goes on along the minus strand of CBDICF010000003.1, from coordinate 809,375 downwards.
GCGGGACCGGGTGCTGGCGCTCGATAAAGACCTTACTTTGAGAGAGTTGGAGACGGCCGCCAACTTTCTGAATGAAAACTTTAGGGGTTGGAGCGTGGAGCGAGTAAGGGAGGAGCTGGCTCGACTGGTGGAGCGGGAGCGTTCGGAATACCAGAGGATGCTGAACTCAGTGCAGCAGCTTTGGGTGAAGGCGGTGCCGGATGCTGGTCCGCCGGTGCAGACGGTCTATGTGGATGGAGTGGCGAATCTCGTTGGTTCTCAAGAAGATAGGGAGCGGCTGCGAGAGGTGCTGATGGCGTTGGAGGCGAAGCAGCGGCTGGTGGAGCTGCTGAATGCGTATATCGATGCGAGGCAGGAGAGTGTGCGGGTGGTCTTTGGGCTGGAGGAGCATGCGCCGGAGATGGCGGGGTTGGTGTTGATTGCGGCGCCGGCACGGATGGGCGGGGAGAGCCGGGGGACGGTGGGGGTGATCGGCCCGAAGCGAATGCACTACGAGAACACGATGAATGCGGTGGGGTATATCGCGCAGGTCTTCGACCGGATGCTCGATTCGGCGGAGTAATTTTTCGCTCTTCTCACGCCGTGGTGGAGTGTAGTTTTAATTGGGGTATTTCGAGAAAACGGTGTGCAGAACGTGGTGTTTTGGTGGTGAGTTTGTGGTGGCATGCGTGGTAAAGGCGGCAGACTGACAGACGGTTGCTGGAGCGCGGAAAATGCGCCACGTTTTTGAAGTTTAATTTGAATTCGGTAAGACCGGTGGATGGGGAGCGGGTTTGGAAGGGGTTTGAGATGACGGGGAGAGAGCGATTCGCGCAATGGACCGGAATGGGCAACAATAGAAAAGACGGCAAGGACGTGGCCGGCGACGGGAAGGATGATGCGATGACCGAGCAGGTAGTGGCACAGAGTATTGGCGAGCATGGCGTGCAGGGGGAAGAAGAGACGCTGGGTGCGGTTGTGGAGCCCCAGCAGGACATAAGCGGCGCACAGGCCGAGCTTGAGCAGGTGAGGGGCGAGCGGGACCAGCTTCAGGACCGGCTGGCTCGGTTGCAGGCGGAGTTCGATAATGCACGAAAGCGTGAGATAAAAGAGCGGGCCGATGCCCGGGACTACACGATCTCGCATACTGTTGAGCCGTTTCTTGGGGTGATGGATAATTTTCAGCTTGCATTGAAGGCGAATGGAACGGCGGAACAGCTTCGCGGCGGGGTTGAACTGATCCTGAAACAGATGGAAGATGCGCTGAAGGGGTTGAATGTGCAGGCGGTGGAGACTGTCGGGTCGCAGTTCGACCCACGAATCCACGAGGCGCTGGGGAGCATCGAAACAAAGGAGTTCCCGGACCACCAGGTGCTGGAGGAGATTCGGCGGGGGTATAGGATTCGCGAGAAGCTGCTGCGGCCGGCGCTAGTGCGGATTGCGGCGAACGGGGACCAGGTGGCGGACTAGGTCTCCTCTGAAGGAAGGCTTAACACCGATTTCCACCGATGATACCGATCAGGAACAGGCAACGGCAAAGTCGCAATGCGGAGATTGTTCGCTACGTTCGGCCTCACGGCTCTCTTTGAGGTCATGCTTCAGGGATGATGATTTCAGCAGATTAGATGGAGAAGAGATTTCAGGGATATGGCGACGGCGAACGTGACCAAGGTTGATTACTACGAAGTGTTGAGTGTCTCGCGGGATGCGAGCGATCAGGAGTTGAAGACCTCCTACCGGAAGCTGGCGATGCAGTTTCACCCGGACAGGAATCCGGGCGATCCGGCAGCGGAGGAGCGGTTCAAGGAGTGCAGCGAGGCGTACCAGGTGCTGAGCGACCCGGATAAGCGGGCTGCGTATGACCGGTACGGCCATGCGGCGTTCCAGGGTGGCGGCCCTGGTGCGGGTGGCAATCCGTTCAGCGGCGGCGTGAACGGCCAAGACCTTGGGGATATCTTCGGTGACCTGTTTGGCGAGATGTTCAACATGGGTGGGGGCGGCGGACGGCAGGCTTCGCGGGTTCAGCGCGGGCGCGACCTGCGGTATGACCTGACGCTGGAGTTCGAGGAGGCGGTCTTCGGCAAGGAGAAGGAGATCACGATCCGGCGGATGGAGACCTGTACCGACTGCAAGGGAACGGGCGCGGCGCGGGGCAAGGCTCCGGTGACGTGTACGCAGTGCGGCGGTCGCGGACAACAGAGGTTTCAGCAGGGTTTCTTTTCGGTGGCACGGACCTGCTCGGTGTGCGGCGGGACGGGGACCTTGATCGTCGACCCGTGCCAGACGTGCAGGGGCGAGACGCGGGTGCAGCGGGAGCATACGATCACGGTGAAGGTGCCGGCGGGCGTGGAACAGGATACGCGAATTCGCTACTCGGGCGAGGGGGAGGCCGGCAAGTTTGCAGGTCCGTCCGGCGATCTTTACGTTGTGTTGAGCGTGAAGGCGCACAAGTTCTTCGAGCGCGACGGGGACGACCTGCATTGCGTGATGCCGATCTCGTTTCCGCAGGCTGCACTGGGGACGGAGCTGGAGATTCAGACGCTGGAAGGCCCTGCGACGATCAAGGTGCCGGAGGGAACGCAGAGCGGGCGGGAGTTCAAGCTACGAGCGAAGGGTGTGCCCCATTTGAACTCGCATGGGAAGGGCGACCTGATTGTGGAGATCAGGGTGCAGACGCCCGCGAAGCTGAACAAACAGCAGAAGGACCTGCTGAGGCAGTTGGGCGAAACGATGGTGGTGGAGAATACACCGACCTCGCGCGGGCTGTTCGAGAAGGTGAAGGAGATCTTCAGCTAGGGGCGAGCACGTGCGCGGCCCGCTGGAAGACTTAGCAGTGATTTCCACCGAAACACCGATTGAGCGCCGAAACTGCTTACCGCGTATTTGACGGAGAACGCGGATTTGAAGACAGACAACGGCAAAGGCGAATACAAGGATTCTCGAGTGAGCGGGGATAGGCAACCGCACGATTTACTACTTCTGATAGCAAATGCGCTCGCAGGAGCAAGGTTATGTCGATCGGGATGCCGCTGTTTGAATGAATTGCAATTCATTGTTGGCAAAGCTGTTCTGTTTGGTTAGAGTGGCGGGACTGGAACTTCCGGTCTGGGGCTTGCTCTGAAGCGCGGAATGAAGACGGCGGGGCACAAGGCGAGGCCTGAGCCAAAGGCGATGGCTACGGTGCCGGGGGGCGAGAAGTATCAGCGCATTCTGGACGCGGCGGTGGAGGTGATCGCCGAGCGGGGCTACTTCAGCTCTCCCGTGAGTGCGATCGCCAAGCGGGCGGGTGTGGCCGATGGGACGATTTATCTTTACTTCAAAAGCAAGGACGAGGTGCTGCGGACGGCGATCGATACCACGTTCGACAGGTTTCACAGGCAGGTGGATGAGGCTTTTTTGACCCTGCACGGCCCTCGGGAGCAGCTGGAATATATTGCGCAGGTGCACCTGGAGAGCCATGCGGTGAACCGGAGTATGGCGATCCTGATGCAGACCGAGGTGCGGCAGAGCGCGAAGTTTATCGCGGAGTTCTCGCATCATCACCTGGTGAAGTACATTCAGGTGGTGCGCGAGGTGGTGCGGCGGGGGCAGCAGGAGGGGGTATTCCGGAGGGATGTCTCGGATGGCGTGGTGGCGCACTGTATGTTCGGAGCGATCGACGAGCTGCTGAGTTCCGCGGTGTTCACGGGGCGCGTCTATGATTCGAAGGCGACGGCGGCGCAGGTGATCGACGTGCTGCTGCATGGGATTGAGGGGCGAAACGGCGGCGGATGAGCCTGAAGGCTGTACAGATAGTGGCTCCTTGCGGAAACGGGCAACGGCAAGGGCGAAAGGTACCGGGCGTTTTCTTGAATTGAGATGACGTATTCGAGTTTCGAGACAGGGCTGGATGAGGGTTGGATCTGGATTGGCTCCTATGTGTATGGGGCGTTCCGGGAATTGGAGAGTGCGGATGTTCGATCTGGTGACGTTGAATGATGTTCTGGTCCGGGCTACGGGACATGGCGACCGGGCAGCGATGCTGTCGCAGCAACCGGAGGGCGGGTGGACGCCGATCAGTTCGGATGCGCTGTATGGGCGGGTGCGCGCGCTGGCGGAGGCGTTGCGGGGGTGGGGGGTGGGGAGGGGTGACAGGGTTGCGATTCTGTCTGAGAACAGGTGGGAGTGGCAGGTGACGGACTTCGCGACGCTGGCGCTGGGCGGGGTGGATGTGCCGCTTTACCCGACGCTTATGCCGGAGCAGATCGGGTTCATGCTGCGAGATTCGGGCGCGAAGGTTGCGGTGGTGTCGTCGAGGGAGCAGTACGAGAAGCTGGCCGCTGCAGGGGACCTGCCCGCGCTGGAGCGTGTGGTTGTGATGGATGCGGAGAAGCTTGATGGAGCGGAGAGCTTTGAAGCACTGATGGTAGACGCAGGGGCGAAGCAGCAGCGGGATGCGGAGTTCGATGCAATGCTGAAGCTGGCGCGGCCCGAGGATGTGGCGACGATTATCTATACGTCGGGCACGACCGGCGACCCGAAGGGTGTGATGTTGACGCACGGCAACCTGGCGAGCAATCTGAACCTTTCGACGGGACCGCTGGGGTTTGATGACAAAGACAGTTGCATCTCGTTTCTACCCTTGTCGCATGTGACGGCGCGGCATGTGGACTATGCGTTGCTGGTGCAGGGGGTGCGGTTGGCGTACTGCGCGAAGTTTGACCAACTGCCTGCGGCGATGAAGTCGGTGAATCCCACGATTTTCGTTGCTGTGCCGAGGGTGTACGAGAAGATTCGGCAGGCGGTGGAGGGGAAGTCGGCGGCTTCGCCCGTGAAGGCCAGGATTTTGAAGTGGGCGTTGGCGACGGGCAGGGCGCACAGGGCGGAGACGCTGGATGGGAAGACGCCGGGATCCGTGAGCTGGAAGCTGGCAAATAAGCTGGTTTACGGCAAGATTCGGGAGGCGTTTGGTGGGTGCGTGGAGGTGTTCATCTCGGGTGGCGCGCCTCTGGGGATGGATACGGCGGGGTGGTTTGCGGATGCCGGGATTCGGATTTTCGAGGGGTATGGGTTGACGGAGACCTCGCCGGTGATTGCGCTGAACTTTCCCGAAGCTCACCGGATTGGAACGGTGGGCAAGCCGCTGGCGAATGTCGAGTGCCGGTTTGCCGCGGATGGGGAGTTGGAGGTGAAGGGGCCTTCTGTGTTCGTCGGCTACTGGAACTCCGAGAAGGAGACGGCGGCGGCGTTTACACCGGACGGATGGTTCAAGACGGGCGATATCGGAAAGATGGATGCGGATGGATTTCTCTCGATCACGGACCGCAAGAAGGAGCTGCTGAAGACCAGCGGCGGGAAGATGATTGCGCCGCAGCCGATCGAGAACAAGCTGAAGGCCAATGTGCTGGTGGCGAATGCGGCCATGGTGGGGGACAAGCACAAGTTTGCGTGTGTGCTGATCTCGCCGAACTTCGTCGCGCTGGAGGGCTGGGCAAAGGGGCAAGGGATGACGACAGGCGATCATGCCGCGCTGGTGAGGGAAGCCAAGGTGATGAAGGCCTACCAGGAGATTGTGGATAAGGTGAATGCCGGGCTGCCGCCCTTTGAAAGTATGAAGCGGGTGCATGTGGTGGCGGAGGAGTGGAGCGTCGAGGATGGCACGCTGACGCCGAGCATGAAGCTGAAGCGCCGCGTGGTGGAGACCCGGTACGCTAAAGAGATTGGCGCGCTGTATGCGGATGAGGCCACTTCTTCGAAGTAGCCTCGTCCGGTGAGGAGCGGGTTAGGCGGGCCGGATTGGTTTGCCGGCGTCCTGCTTCGCTGCCCCTTTATCGAGCTTCGTGTCCGGGACGTTCCTGCTTTATTTTTTCCTGTAGCTTGAACCAGATGTCATCGCTGGGTTCGGCTGGGGAGAAGAGACTCTTGGCGTGCTCGGCTATGGTTTCGAGATCGCGGACGAGGGCGGCGCAGTCGGGGTTGTTCGTGAGGAAGGTCTGGAGGCGGGGGTCGGTGCTGACGTGGCCGTCGCCATTGGCAAAAAAGTCGGGCAGGAAATGTTCAAAGTCGGCAGGTGTCATTGTGTCGAAGTCGGGGAAGTCTGAGTTTTGGGTCATACCGCCGCCTCCTTGAAGCCGGGCGTCTGGGAGTTGGTGTGGGAGTTGGGCTGGGAGTTAGGCTGAGCGATTGCAGATTGCGGCTGACGGAGCAGATCGCGGAGCTTGAGACGAGCTTTGTGAAGCTGTGATTTGCTGTTTCCGGTCGAGCATTCGAGCATGGTGGCGATCTCATTGTGCTCGAAGCCTTCGACGTCGTGAAGCACGAAGACCATGCGATAGCCGGGGGGGAGGGAGGCGACGGCGCGTTCGAGGGCTACGCGGTCCACCGAGCCGGTGAGGTTGAGATCGCGGCTGCCGAAGTCTCGCTTGGGCGCGTCATCTTCCGACGGATTGATGGTTTCTTCGAGAGAGACGAGATTGAGGCCCTTCTTGCGCAGGTGCATGAGGACCAGATTGACGGTGAGACGGTGCAGCCAGGTGGAGAAGGCGGATTCGCCGCGGAAGCTGCCGATCTTGCGGAAGAGATGGAGGAACGCCTCCTGGGTCATGTCTTCTGCTTCGGAGACATTGCCTAGCATGCGTAAGCAGAGGGTGTAGACGCGTCTTTTGTGGAGGGCATAGAGCTTGGAGAAGGCTTCGGCGTCGCCGTTCTTGGCGGCTTCGATGGCCTGGGCTTCTCCGGCGATTGGGGGATTTCTTTTGAAGAGGCCTGGAACGGCTTTGTTTTCTGTCATTTGTAGGCCTTGGAGCTGCATAGCTAGACTCCGGATGAGTTAATGGTACACCGTTGAAGTTTCGCCTGCTCGAAGCCTACCGCAAACGTTTTAGGAGTTATGAGTCTCTTATCAGACTGGTTTTCTATGGAAAAGGTTGTGCAGTTGCTGGGTTGGGGCTGGCTTTCAGGAGCCGATGAAGCGGGCGTAGAGGGACCGGGCGAGGGTGATGTCGGTAGTGCCCTGGATGAGGGCGCGGCCGTCCGGGAAGAGGGTGAAGGTGTGAGGGCCGCGGCGGAAGCGCAGGAGGAGGTCGTTGAACCGGAGGTCCTGAATGCCGGTCTGGGGGGAGAGGCGGTCGCGCATGGCGGCGAAGTCGACGGAGCGGTGGTGTTCGTGGATTTGGACGGAGTTGCGGCCGCAAAGGGTGATATGGGGGCGCCCGGCGCCGGCGAGGTGGGTGAACTGGCGGTGAGCGCAGACGGGGCAGTCGGGGTTTGGGCGGGAGGTGTTGATCTCGCTTCGAGCCAGGTTGCCCTGGCCTTCGGGGGTCCAGAGGTCGAAGGAGAGGAGGGTGCGGCGCATGAGGTGGGGCTGGCCTGTGAGGAGTTTGAGGGCTTCGGTGACCTGGATGGAGGCGGCGAGATTGACGGCGGTGGAGAGGACACCGGCGGTGTCGCAGGTGTCGACGGGGCCGGTGGGGGGCTTGGGAAAGATGCAGGCGAGGCAGGCGGTGGGGTCGTAGGGAGCAGGCAGCGGGGAGTGGGGAGTCGAGTGCCCGGGTGCGGGTTTGGGCAGGATGTTCATAGTGGCGGCGTAGGCGCCGATGGCGGCGGCGTAGATCCAGGGCTTGGATTGCTGGACGGCGTAGTCGTTGAGGAGGTAGCGGGTTTCGAAGTTGTCGGTGGCGTCTAGGATGAGATCGACCGGGCTGAGTTCGGCCGGGGCGAGGAGTTCGTGGATGTTTGCTGGGACGAGATCGGCGATTCGGGGGTGGACAGTGACCTTGGAGTTGAAGAGGGCGATCTTGCGGCGGGCGGCTTCGGCCTTGGGGAGGGATTCGCGGGCGTCGGCTTCGTCGAAGAGGATCTGGCGCTGCAGGTTGGAGGGTTCGACGAAGTCGCGATCGATGAGCGTGAGGGTGCCTACACCGGCCCGGGCGAGGAGGGAGGCCGCGGCGGCTCCGGTGGCCCCGATGCCGATGATGGCGACGTGGGCGGAGGCGAGCAGATGCTGGCCGGAGGCTCCGATGCCGGGGAAGAGTATCTGGCGGGAGTAGCGGTCTTCGGGGTCGGGCGGCCCGGCTGGGGGGTGGCTGGACGGCGAGGCGTTGATGGGGATCTGAGACGGGGGCTGAGACATGATGGAAGGTGAGGTCGTCCAACGACTGTACTGTTCCGTAGTATAGATGTGGGCCTGCGGGACCAGGATTTACAGGCTCGGCACCGGTTTGCGCCGATGACACCCATCAGGAACATGCTTTTGCTTGCCGCGAAGTGGGGAAGTACGGATTCAGGGAAGCTCTGATTAGAACTTTTGAAGCGGTTGAAATTCGGATTGAGCTGAGGTCGGTGGACGGGAAGAGGCAAGAACGAGAGCGAAAGACAGCGGGTTTCTCCACTACGCAGCGCGGTGAGGCTGCGCTGCTTCGGTCGAAGTGACGGGTGTGTGGGGATCGGACGTTAGACAGAACTTGATCAGAGGTTCCTTAGAACGGAAGACAGCTACAGGAAATACGAAGAGACGGTGTCTCTACTTCGGTCGAGACCTTAGTTTGGAACAGATGGACGGTGGTTTGGGGCAGGAGCGGACATTTCGTTGTAGAACATTGCGGGGGCGGCTCGGGCACGGGCTATTGGCGCTGGCAGCTTTGGCGGGATTGCTGGCGGGGGGGCGGGTCGAGGGCCAGGTGGCGCCTACGACTTCGGTGCCGGCAGCGGGGCAGCCGACGGGACAGGTGCCTATTACCGCTCCTGCGGCTGCTCCGGCTGAGCGAACGGCGGGAACTGAAGCGCAGGGAGATCGTGCGGCGGGGGATCTTGCGACCGGCGCGCCGAGAGATGGCTTGACGACAACGGTATGGGATTGGAAGGGGCTTCGGGTCGACAGGATTTTGTTTGAGGGTGTGACCTTCGATGCGAGCGATACGCTGCCGGGCGAGTTGTCGCAGAAGGCGGGAGAGCCGCTCGATCCGCAGAAGGTGCGGGAGAGTACACGACGATTGTTTGCGAGCGGACGCTATCGTGACATTGCTGTTCGCGGGGTGAGGCAAGGCGAAGCGGTGACCCTGATCTTCGCGGGGGTGGCGCGGCTTTATATGGGACGGGTCACGATCGAGGGGGTGAAGAACGAGCGCCTGGCGTCGGTGCTGGAGTTTGCCACGAAGCTATCGCCGGGCAGGGCGTTTTCTGAGTTCCAGGTGACGGCGGGAACCGATGGGATCAAGCAGTTGCTGCAGCAGAACGGGTACTACGAGCCGAAGGTCTCGGCGAAGACGACAATAGAGGCAAAGGACGAGCAGGTGAATGCGACTTATACGGTAGATACCGGGCCGCAGGCGCGGGTGGGGCAAGTGTCGGTGGAGGGGACGACGGGCGGATTGACGGTGGCGGAGTTTCGCAAGAGGAGCAAGCTGAAGGCCGGCAGCAAGGTGACCCGGGATACGACGAGCAATGCCTTATCCCGAATGCGTACGCAGTATCAGAAGAGCGATCACCTGGAGGCGACGGTGACGCTTCAGAGGTCGACCTATGACCCGGCTCGGAAGCAGGTGGATTACGACTTCCGCGTGAACGAAGGGCCGGAGGTGAAGGTGGAGGTAGAGGGGGCAAAGGTGCCGAAGGGCCGTCTGCACCTGCTGGTGCCGATCTATGAAGAGGGGACGATCGATAACGATCTGTTGAACGAAGGGGTATTCAATCTGAGGGACTTTCAACAGCAGCAGGGCTACTTCGATGCAAAGGTGGCAGTGCAGGTGGTGGGCGCGGACACGCCGGCGGAGAAGGTGGTGTTCACGGTAGACCGCGGCAGGAAGCACAAGGTGCTGTCGGTGGATCTGAAGGGCAATCACTACTTTGGCGATGACCTGCTGATGGAGCGGATGCGGGTACAGAAGTCGAACCTGTATCTGCGCAGCGGCCGGTACAGTCCGGCGCTGGTGCAGGGGGATGTGAACTCGATCCAGGCGCTGTACCGTGCAAACGGCTTCGACGAAGCCACGGTAACGACCAATGTGAAGGACCTGGCGACGACGCCGAATGGGAGGCCGTTGAAGGTAGGAGAGATCGCGGTGACGTACACCATTGTCGAGGGGCCGCAGCAGAGGTTTGGGATGGTGGACCTGACGGGTGTCGCGGCGAGCCGGCAGAAGGATGTGAGGGAGTTGATGAATGCGCAGACGGGGCAGCCGTTTTCGCTGGAGACGCTGTCCGGCGACCGGGACACGCTGCTGCAGTATTACCTGAGTCACGGCTTCGAGCAGGTGAAGATCGAGATCAGGCAGGCGAAAGAGGCAGGTGATGCGGCAAAGACCGATGTGGCGCTGAATGTAGTCGAGGGAGAGCAGGTGTTTGTGAATCGTGTTCTGCTTTCGGGCGTGGTGAAGACGAAGCCCAAGGCGGTGAAGGACCAGATCCTGGTTCATGCGGGCGATCCGCTGGACGAGACGGCGCTGCTGCAGACGCAACGTAACCTGTATGACATTGCGTTGTTCAACGAGGTTGTGACGGCGGTGCAGAATCCGGCCGGCGACGCTCCTGAGAAGAACGTGCTGGTGCAGGTTACAGAGGCGAAACGATGGAATGTGACGTACGGCTTCGGCTTCGAGGCGCAGACGGGTACGCCGCAGACAGGGACGATCTCTGAGGCGTCGCGCATTCAACTGGGGCTGGCGCCGGGGCAGACGCTGTCGCAGGAGGGAAAGGCGGGGGTGAGTCCGCGGGTGTCGTTGGACGTGTCACGAATCAACCTGCGGGGAACGGACGACTCGCTGACATTGCATACGACGTATGGGCTGCTGGAACAGGTGGCGATCGTTACGCTGCAGAACCCGCATCTGTATGGGAGGAAGAACCTGTCCGCTGCGATATCGGGTGGGTACTCGAATGTGCAGGACATTACCACGTTTGCTTCCTCGACGCTGGAAGGGGATATACGGGCTACGCAGAAGGTGCGGCGGAGAGATACGTTTATCTATGACTTCCAGTACAGGAGGGTGAAGGTGAACAGCCTGCAGGTTTCGGCGGACCTGATTCCGTTGCTGTCGCAGCCGGTGCGGGTGGGCGGCCCGGGGGTTACGTGGTTTCGTGATACGCGGTCGCCGAGTCCGTTGAATGCGTCGAAGGGGTCCTATACGACGGTGCAGGGATTTTATGCTTCGTCGCGGTTTGGATCGCAGACGGACTTCTGGAAGACGGATGGAACGAACTCGACGTATTACCAGTTCGGGAGGCAGAAGTATGTGTTCGCGCGCAGTACGCGGATGGCGTATGAGCGGGCTTCGGGAGCGAACCCGAACGTGGGGAGTACGGCCTGCGCGGGTGTGCTGCTGACGACCAATCCGAGCTGCAACGCGGTTCCACTGCCGGAGCGGCTGTATGCGGGTGGAGCGAATTCGCATCGGGGGTTCCCGATCAACGGGGCCGGACCGCGAGATTTACAGACGGGCTTTCCGGTGGGGGGCGCGGCTGCATTTGTGAATACTCTGGAGCTGCGGCTGCCGCCTCCGACGTTGCCGCTGGTGGGCAATAACGTGAGCTTTGTGGTGTTCCACGATATGGGGAACGTCTTTCAGAATGCGAAGGATATGTTTCCGAGTTTTGTGCGCTTCAGACAACCGAACCGGGATACGTGCAGCAACGTCTCGGGAGTGATCGGGACCTGCGATTTCAACTACTTCTCTCATGCGCTGGGCCTGGGCGCACGGTATGGGACTCCGGTGGGGCCGGTGCGCGTGGACTTCAGCTATAACCTGAATCCGCCGGTATATCCGGTGATCTATGACTTTTACAATAACCCTCCGCATGAAGGGCAGGCAGGGCATTTCAATTTTTTCTTCAGCATTGGACAGAGCTTCTAGGTGAGACTCTTCAAGACCCACGCGATGCTGCACTGGATGTTGTGCGCGGCTGTGTGCCTGGTCGTGCCGGGGGTGCTGGATGGGGTGGCGCTGCATGCGCAGGTTACCGCGGCGGCGGTTGAAGGCTCGGCAAACGGTTCTAGACAAGGCGTGGTGCTGGATCAGGTGATTGCGGTGGTCAATGGCGACGTGATTCTCGAAAGCGACGTGGATGAAGAGCGGCGGTTCGAGGAGATTCAGCCGTACCGGACGGTGACGAACTATACGCGGCAGAGGGCGATCGAGCGGTTGGTGGACCGGGCATTGATTCTGCAGCAGGCGGCCATGGAGCCGGAGGATGCGGTATCGGACAAGGAGCTGGATGCGCAGTTGCTGACGTTGCGGAAGGATGTTCCGGCTTGCCGGCAGTATGACTGCGAGACGGATGCGGGGTGGGAAAAGTATGTCGGCGACCATGGATTCACGGTGGCGGAGTTTCGCGACCGGTGGCGGAAGCGTATGGAGCTGCTGAAGTTTATCGAGCTGCGATTTCGGAACGGCATCACGATTTCGGACGAGGAGATCAGGAGCTATTACACGACGACGCTGCTGCCGGAGTATGCGAAGAGGGATGCGACACCGCCGAAGCTGGAGACGATCTCGAAGCGGATTGAAGAGGTTCTGCTGCAGCAGCAGGTGGGGGCTCTGCTGGAGGACTGGCTGAAGTCGCTGCGGGCGCAGGGCAGCGTGCGGATGATGCAGCCGGCGATGGGTGAGGTGGCGCGGTGAGCGATCTGGAGAAGGAGCTGGCGCGGAGGAAGGAGCGGCTGGAGGCAAAGATCGCGACGGAAGTAATCAAGGTGAAGCGGTCGCTGGGCGGGCGGATGGGACGCGGGCTGGCGTGGCTGCTGGGTGGAGTGCTGGGGTTGGTGGCGGGGCTGTTTGCGGTATTCGCGTGGTACTCGACGACCGCGAACTTCGACGGCCATGTGCGGAGCGAGGTGGTGAGGGTGCTGGGGGATGCGACCGGTGGCAGGGTCGAGCTGCGCGCGATCAGCTTCGACCTGTGGCGGCTGGCGATCGAGGCGGATGGGTTGGTGATTCATGGATTGGAGGGGCCGGGCGAAGCGCCGTATCTTTCGGCTGACCGGATTGTGCTGCGGGTGAAGCTGTTCAACTTGTTTTCGCATGTGACCGGGACTGGAGCGGCGTCGCATGTGAGCTTGAACTATCTGCGTGTGGATCGGCCGCAGATGCATTTGATTGTGGATAAAGATGGGAAGACGAACCAGCCGGTGCCCAGGCGTCCGAGTAAAAGCAAAAGATCTTTGCCCGATACGCTGCTCGATCTGCGGGCGAAGGAGGTACTGCTGGTCGGCGGTGTGGCCAGGCTGAACGACCGTGCGATTCCGTTCGATCTGACGGCGCGGGCACTGGATGCGAAGGTTCGGTATATCGCTTCGGATGACCGGTACGGGGCGGCGGTGGACCTGAGAGATCTGCGGACGAAGATGGGCAAGCAGGTTGAGGCGCGCTCGACGCTGCATGTGGAGGCGGAGCTGGGCCGGGATGTGGCTGAGTTGAAGGCGTTGCGCCTGGTTACGGGCGGCAACTCGACGCTGGAGGCTGCGGGCAGCGTGCGGCATTTTGCTAGGCCGGAGTGGCAGGCGACGGTGCGGGGATCGCTGGAGCTGAAGCAGATTGCTGTGCTCGCTGATTTGGATGGGTTCGGAGCGGGCACGGTAGACCTGGATTTGAAGGGGCACAACTGCACGACGGCGCCCGCGGTGGCTCAGAGGCGATCTCGGTTCTGGCTGCGAGGTCATGCGAAGGCGACGGGTAAGCCGGTTGGTGAGGGATTGCCGCGAGACCCGGATTGCGCGGCAGGCTACCTGTTGACGGGGACGGCGAAGCTGCATAAGGCGGCGTATCGCAATGAGTATGTGCGGCTGCATGACGTCGATGGTTCGGGTACGCTGCATGTGACGCCGAAGGAGCTTTTGTTGACGGCGTTGACGGGGTATTTGCCGGGTGGGGGAGGCGCGGCGGGGGATCTGCGGATTGCGAACTGGCTGGGGGAGACGCCGCCGCGAGATGCGGTCAAGGGCAAGGCGGCGGTGGCGCAGACTTCCCATGCTTATCTGACGGCTGTGGTTACGAAGATTCCTCTGCGAACGGTTATGGATGTTACGGCTCCAGCGGGTTATGGGGACCTGGGGTTCGACACGGCGGTGAGTGGGCCGGTGAAGGTGGAGTGGGGCGGGGCGGCGAAGGATGTTTCCGATACCGTGGAGGTGGACGGAGACCTGACCTTTGCGCCGACGGGGGTGAAGCGCAGGGGGGCGTTGAACAATACGCCGGTGACGGGACAGACTCTGGCGCACTACACGGGAAGCAACGAGACGGTGCGGATTCAGAGCATTTCGTTGCAGATGCCGGGCACGAATTTCGCGGCTTCGGGTTTGCTGGGGGTGAATCTGGGAGATCCGCTGACGTTGCTTCAGGTGGAGCTGACGGTGCGGGATCTGTCGGAGTACAACCAGTTGCTGACGACGCTGGACCTGGAGGCGAATGGGAGGCGGGGGAGAGCGGCGATTCCGGTGACGCTGCATGGGCCGATGCAGTTCGATGGCACGGCGCGAGGCAGGATTGCAGACCTCGATGTGAAGGGGCACCTGCAGGCGGCCGATGCGGAGTTCGCGTTGGGAGCTGTCGATGTGTTGGCGGATTCAGTGGCGGCGGACGGGGAGTACTCGCCCGATGGCGGCGTGGAGGTGGCGAGTTCAACGATCAGGCGGGGGAGCGCGGTGCTGAGCCTGGAGGGTAAGGTGGAACCGCGGAGGGTGGTCTCGCGGCGCGGCGCGACGTATCTGTGGGATGAGGGCTCCGCGGTGAACGCGAAGGCTCAACTTGCCGATGCGCCGGTGTTGGATGTGCTGCACATTGCGGGGCAGCAGGCTCAGATTCCGTTGACGGGAACGATTGCGCTGAATGCTCATGCAGCCGGGACGCTGGTGGATCTGAACGGCGGCGGGCATGTTTCGCTGGTGAACGGCTTGGCCTATGGTGAGCCGTATGAGTCGGCGGTGGCGGATTTGACGGTTCATGGAAGGGATGTGGAGGCGAACGGTGTGGTGGTGAGGCTGCACGGGATGCAGATTGCGGGCAATGGCGGGTATGACATGCGGACTGAGCATCTGCATGGACATTTAGAGGGGAACAATCTTGCGTTGTCCAAGTTTGTGACGGTGCAGAAGAGCAGGGTGAAGGCAGACGGCCTGGTGAGCGTGGTGGCGGATGCGGATGGAACTCCGAACGAACCGGGGTTGAAGGCGAACCTGAAGCTGGTGGACGCAAGGTATGAGGGGCAGGCGGTGGGGAATGCGGCTGCGTCGGTGCATAGCGAGGGGACGACGATGTTCTTCACGGCCGGGTCGACGCTGCTGGGGGCGAAGCTGAATGCGGCGGGACAGATGCAGTTGACCGGCGAATACCCGATGCAGGCGAAGCTGAGCCTGGCGGGGCTGGATATCGGGAAGCCGATGGCGATGTTCGGGCCGGCGAACGTGCAGGCGCAGTCGCTGATCGATGGCGTGGTGACGGTGAGCGGGCCGGTGAAGACACCGAAGGCGATGCGTGGAGAGGCTCAGTTCAGCCAGGTGGATGTGAAGCTGCAAGGGGTGGAGCTGAAGGCGGCCGAACCGCTGCGGGTGGGGCTGCGGGATGGGGTCGCTACGCTGGAGCAGGTGCATATCACGGGCCAGGATACGGACCTGC
Source organism: Edaphobacter sp. (assembly GCA_965277265.1). Classification (GTDB taxonomy): domain Bacteria; phylum Acidobacteriota; class Terriglobia; order Terriglobales; family Acidobacteriaceae; genus Edaphobacter. The sequence continues at coordinate 793,815 of CBDICF010000003.1, read as the reverse complement.
GGGCGAATGGCACGGCGCAGTTGCTGGGGGTGACCGATCCGAAGGGCGGCAAGCTGGATGTGAAAGCGAATGGAAGCGTGAGTATGACGCTGCTGCACACCTTTCACCCGGATCTTCTGTCGACTGGGAAGGTCGAGTTCACTGTGGCGGCCGGTGGACGGGTGGCAAATCCTTCGGTGACGGGCAAGGTGCAGTTCGACAACGTGAATGTGGCGATGGACGGCGTGCCGAATGGGCTGAGCAAGATGAACGGAACCCTGGTGTTCAATGAGGATCGGCTGCAGGTTGAGAGCCTGACTGCGAAGACGGGTGGCGGCGACCTGAAGATCGGCGGCTCGATTCGGTACAAGAATGGGTTGTATGCCGACCTGACAGCGACGGGCGAGGTGGTGCGGGTACGGCTGTATGGTCTGAGTGCAACCGCGAATGCGAATCTTAAGCTGCAGGGCACGGGAGAGAGCGCGCTGTTGAGCGGCAGAATCCTGATTACGCGCTTCGGCGTGGGTCCGGATGTGGACTTGGCGGCGTTTTCATCGGCGGGCGGGGTGAGCGCTACGCCGGACCCCGGCTCCGTGGCGAACAAGATTCGGCTGGATGTGCGTGTGACGAGCGCGCCGCAGCTTGATTTTCAGAACTCGTATGCGAAGCTGGCGGGGACGGTGGACCTGACGGTTCGGGGAACGGCGGCGGTGCCGTCGATTCTCGGCAGGATTGAGATCAACGATGGGAGCGCGACCTTTGCGGGCACGAAGTACCAATTGCAACGGGGAGACATTTACTTTACTAATCCGGTGCGGATTGATCCGACCATCGACCTGGATGTGACGGCACAGGTGGAAAACTACGACATCACCGTAGGTCTGCATGGGACCGCGACGAGTTTGAAGCCGACGTACCGTTCGGAGCCGCCGTTGAGCGAGAGCGACGTGTTTGCGCTGCTGGCGCTGGGACGGACGCAGGAGGAGGCTCAACTGTACCAGGAGCGGCAGGCGCAGCCGGGAACCGATCCGACGACCAGCGCGCTGCTGGGTGGGGCGCTGAATGCGACGGTGAGCAATCGGGTGGAGAAGCTATTCGGGGTGGGGAGCGTGAAGATCGATCCGGCGTTTGTGGGGACGCTGGGAGACTCTTCCGCGAGGATTACCGTGCAGCAGCAGATATCGAGACAGATTACGGCGACATTCGCTACAAATGTGAATACGTCGGCGCAGCAGTTGATCCAGGTGCAGTATGACTTCAATCACGATAATGCGCTGGTGGTGACACGGGATGAGTCGGGCGTGTTCAGTGTTGTGTACAAGCTGCGGCGGCGGTATCGTTAGGGCACTACAGATTGAAAGAGCGAGTGCGGTCTTGCAGGCGGGCCAATTTCCGGAGGAACGACGAATGAAGATGAGGACGATTTTGTATGCTGCCGGAGGGTTTGGCCCGGCCGTGGTTCTGCTGGCTGGCGGAGCGATGAGCGGATTGGCCCAGAGTTCGCCAGGGGCCGCGGGAATGGGGCCGAAGGATGCGCAAATTCAGTCGGATGTGATGAAGGCATTGGACAACAAGAGATTCGCCGACGTGAAGAGTTCTGTGCGGGACGGAGTAGTCACGTTGACGGGAACGGTCGGCGTCTACAGCGCAAAGGACGATGCGGACCGGCGGGCGCATCACACCAAGAATGTGCAGGGCGTCGAAAACAGGATTCAGGTTGCGGGTCCGGCGGTGGACGATGTGATGTTGCGCAACAAGCTGGCGGAGAAACTGGCCTACGACCGGGTGGGATACGGGACGACGGCGTTCAATGCATTCACGATCGGTGTGCAGGACGGGGTGGTGACGCTGGGGGGAACCGCATATGGGCCGACGGATAAAGACTCCGCGGTGAGCGTGGTGGAGAACTATCCCGGGGTGAAGGACGTGATCGACAATATCGAGGTGGCGCCGGTATCTCCGATGGATGACCGAATCCGGCTGGCGGAGGCGCGGTCGATTTATGGATTTCCCCAGTTGAACAAGTACGCGATCGATCCTGCTAAGCCGATTCGGATCACTGTCGTGAACGGACATGTGACGTTGTCGGGAGTCGTGGATACGGAGTCGGATAAGGATGTCGCGAATATACGAGCGAATGGAGTTCCGGGAGTGTTTCAGGTGGTCAATAATCTGCAGGTCGCGGGAGCGGCTCCGGAGAAATAAAGCGGATTTCGGTTGAGCCTACACTGCAAAGTCCTGCCGGACGGGCTCGCTACGCGCGGGGCGGCCACTTCGTGGCGCGTATACCGGTCTTGGCTACAGCGGCTGCACAGGCCCTTCCGCTGGGTCGGGATGAAGGCTGAAGACCGGTGTACATCGGCTGGAGAACCGCTTTTGGTGGGAAGGCGGATAAAACCGATGATTCCGATGAGGCCGGCGGGGGCTTCCTCTTTTACGATGAAGCTATGAGTACATTGTGGAGGAGCACGGTCGTAACGCTGGAGATGATCAAGTGGGAGCACTCGATTTTTGCGCTGCCCTTTGCGTTGACTGGAGCGGTGCTGGCCGCAGGCGGGTGGCCTCCGTTGCGGGTGCTGGGCTGGATCGTGATCTGCATGGTTGCGGCACGATCCGCGGCGATGGCGTTCAACCGCCTGGTGGATGCGCGCCTGGATGCGGTGAACCCGCGGACGGCGATGCGCGCACTGCCGGCGGGCGTTCTGAAGGGCAGGTTTGTCGGCGGTTTCGTGATGGTTGCTACGTTCGTTTTTGTACTGGGTGCGGCAATGCTGAACCGGCTTACGCTGGAGTTAGCTCCAGTGGCACTGGCAGTGATTCTGGCCTACAGCTATATGAAGCGGGTGACGCGGTGGTCTCATCTGGTGCTGGGGATCGCGCTGGGGATTGCGCCATCGGCGGCGTGGATTGCGGTGAAGGGGACGCTTGATCCGCGGATACTGGTGCTGACGCTGGCTGTGATGCTGTGGGTAGGGGGGTTCGATGTGTTGTATGCGTGCCAGGACTTCGAGCACGATCGGAAGGTCGGGCTGAACAGCGTTCCTCAGGCGTTTGGGGTGGAGGCCGCGTTCTGGATCGCCCGGGGAATGCACCTGGGGATGCTGCTGACGCTTTGCTGGCTGATCCTTGTGTTCGGGCTGGGGAAGATTGCCGTTGTGGGAGTGATGTTGGTGGCGTTGTTGCTGATCTATGAACACCTGATTGTTTCGCCGCGGGACATGCGACGGATGAATGCGGCGTTTTTCACGTTGAATGGGGTCATTTCGGTGGCGTTCTTCGGGTTTGTCGCAGCGGATGTGCTGCTGCGCAAGTAAGGCCCGCGTGGATGCGGGCCTTACCGGGATTGACCGAACTGCGATGGGGTTAGCGGTTGTGTTCGCTCCGGGCGTTATCCAGCTTGTCATTCACACTGTCGCGGGTGTTTTTCGCACTGTCTACGATATTTTCGCGGACTTTGTGAGCAGTGTTGGTTGCGGTATCGTGCAGGTTCCCGCTCCCGGCACGAGCGCGGGTTTGTGCATCATCGTGCATGGAGCCCGCAGTGTCCTTGACATTTCCCCAAGTCTCCTTGGCTGCCCCTTTGACCTGGTCGGCTGCGCCTGAGTTCGCGAGCCTGTCGTTTCCGACTGCTTCGCCTACAGCCTGCTTCACTTTGCCGGCAACCTGATCGAACTTGCCTTCTACTTTGTCGTTGTTCATGTCGACTCCTTTTGCTCTTAGTGTGATGTTCAGGGCTGGGCCGCTGTTGTCCAGGTCAGTTGGGGTTTGGCTACTCGCCCCCCCTTCTCCAGTTCGCGCAATCAGAGAGCTCGTCGTCTTCCAGAGAGCAGATTGAAGATGAGCACGATGATGGCAAGGACCAGCAGGATGTGGATCCAACCGCCGAAGGTGTAACTGCTGACGAGTCCAACGATCCAGAGGATGAATAGAATTATCGTGATTGTCCAAAGCATTTCGGTCTCCTAGACGATTCCGGCGTTAGCTTCCCCCGGTTCGCAGATATGTGTAGAAACAAGCTCAACCTTTTGTAAGTTGCTCGCGGGACCAGTCAAGTTGCCAGTGAGCATAAAATATGCTTTGACAATAACGAGAAAAGGAGGGGTTTGGATTGAAGGTGGCGATACAGGGCGAGGTGGGATCGAACAGCCACATGGCTGCCCTGACGATGCTGGGCGCGAGACGAGAGGTTGAGGTTGTGGCGTGTGCCGTGTCGACGCAGGTGCTGGCAAAGGTAATCGCAGGCGAGGTGGATTGTGCGGTGCTGCCGATCGAGAACAGCCTGCATGGGTCGGTGGCGGAGCACTACGATCTGCTGCTTGAGTTGCCGGTTCGGATCGATGGAGAGAGCCTGCTGCGCATACGGCATAACCTGATGGCCATGCCCGGGACGAAGCTGGAGGAGCTGCGAAGGGTGATGTCGCACCCGGTGGCTTTGTCGCAGTGCAGACGGTTTCTGGCGGCACATCCGGAGCTGGAGGTCGTGCCGTTCTATGACACGGCGGGAAGCGTGAAGCACCTGATGCAGCGCGGTTTGCGGGATGAGGCGGGGATTGCCCCTGAGTTGGCGGCGGTGGAGTATGGCGCAGAGACGCTGGTGCGTGGGATTGAGGATCATGCGGAGAACTACACCCGGTTTCACCTGATTCGGCGGGAGAGCGATGCTGGCTTTGAGGAGGAGGCGGGGGCGGACAAGATGAGCCTGGCGTTTGTGATTGAGCATCGGCCGGGAACGCTGGTTGCGGCGCTGGAAAAGCTGGCGCGGGCTGGAGTGGATTTGACCAAGATCGAGTCGCGGCCTGTGCCGGGCAGCCCATGGGAGTATGTTTTTTATGTGGATGTCCGGTTTGACAGAGGGGAGAAGGCCGAACTAGCGCTTTCCGCTCTTCGGGAGCACTGCCGGATGGTGAAGCTGCTGGGGCGGTATGTTGCCGCTTGATGCGGGCGACTGAGGAGACACTGATGGGCGATTGTGTTGGGGCCGATGACGGATCAGAGGCGGTCGCGGTCTGGTAAGAACGAGGTTTGCGACCGGATGAGGACTTGCTGCATCGAATAGTTGATAATGTGACAAGGGGACACTCAATGCCAAACGATTTTGTAAGTGTGATTCAACCGACAGCCTCGAAGAGCAGTGAAGATGTTGCGGGAAAGCGGCCGGTTCCGGTGCTTCCGGTGCGTGATACGGTTCTGTTTCCGCATGCGGTGCTGCCCCTGACGGTGGGGCGTGAGAGCTCGATCCAGCTGATCCAGTCGCTAGGTGAAGAGAAGACGATTCTGGTGGTGGCGCAGCGTGATGCGCGGCTGGACTCCCCCCAGGGGGCGGATCTGTATGCGATTGGCACGCGGGCGACAGTACACAAGGTCGTCAAGATGCCGAATCAGAGTTTGTTTGTGTTTACCGAAGGCAATGAACGGGTGCATCTGGGGGAGTTTGCGCAATTGGCTCCGTTTATGACGGCGGAGTGCGATGCTATTCCGGATATTGAGCCGGAGAAGACGCCGGAAGCCGAGGCTCTGCAGCGCAACGTCGTGAGCCAGTTCCAGCAGATCGTGACCTCGTCTCCTACGCTGAGCGACGACCTACAGACGATTGCGATCAACATCGATGAGCCGGGGCGGCTGGCGGACTTTATTGCATCGTCGCTGCCGTTTTTGACCACGACGGATAAGCAGGAGCTGCTGGAGACGCCGGATATTTCGGCGCGTTTGGAACGAATCAACAAGCATCTGGCGAAGGAGCTGGAGGTGCAGCAGCTTCGCAACAAGATCCAGAGCGAGGTGCAGGATTCGGTGCAGTCGTCGCAGCGGGATTATTACCTGCGGGAGCAGTTGAAGGCGATCCAGAAGGAGCTGGGCGATGTGGACGATACCCAGAAGGATATTGCTGAGCTGAAGGAGAAGATTGAGAACGCCGGAATGCCGGAGGAGACCAAGAAGGACGCGCTGAAGGAGCTGGGCAGGCTGAGCCGGATGAATCCCGCGGCGGCGGATTATTCGCTGACGCGGAACTATGTGGAATGGCTGGCGGTGCTGCCGTGGTCGAAGACCTCTTCGAGCGAGGTGGATATTCTGAAGGCAAAGGAGATTCTGGATGAGGATCACTATGGCTTGAAGAAGGTGAAGGACCGCATTCTGGACTACCTTTCGGTGCGGCGTTTGAAGCCCGATATGAAGGGGCCAATCCTGTGTTTTGTCGGGCCTCCGGGCGTGGGAAAGACCTCGCTGGGGCGGTCGATCGCAAAGGCGCTGGACCGGAAGTTTTCGCGGATTTCGCTGGGCGGGATGCATGATGAGGCGGAGATTCGCGGGCATCGGCGGACTTATATTGGCGCGCTGCCGGGGCAGATCATCCAGCACCTGAAGCGGGTCGAGGTGAAGGATCCGGTGTTTATGCTGGATGAGATCGACAAGCTTGGGCGCGACTTCCGGGGCGATCCGGCGAGCGCGCTGCTGGAGACGCTGGACCCGGAGCAGAACAACACGTTCCGCGACAACTATCTGGATCAGCCGTTCGACCTGAGCAAGGTGCTGTTTATCTGCACGGCGAACCAGTTGGACACGATTCCGGGGCCGCTGCTGGATCGCATGGAGATCATCGAACTGACCGGCTACACGGAAGAGGAGAAGGTGAATATCGCGGTGAAATACCTGATTCCGCGGCAGATCAAGGAGAATGGGATCGCTCCGGAGCTGATCGAGTTTCCGCGGGAGAGTGTGCATCTGATTGCCCGGCACTATACGCGGGAGGCAGGTGTTCGCAAGCTCGAGCAGCAGGTTGGGACTGTGTGCCGGAAGCTGGCGCGGCGGATCGCTGAAGGTCGCACGGAGAAGCTGGTGATTACGCCGGAGATCATTCACGAGTTTCTTGGCGGGATCAAGGTGCGGGTGGATACGGAGATCGCGGAGCGGACCAAGCGCGCAGGTGTGGCGGTTGGGCTGGCCTGGACACCGGCGGGCGGCGATGTTTTGTTCATCGAAGCAAACCGGATGAAGGGCAAGGGCGGCTTCACGATCACCGGGCAGATTGGCGATGTGATGAAGGAGAGCATGCAGGCGGCGTTGACCTGGGTGCGCTCGAACGCCGCGTCGTTGGGGCTGGACGAGGACTTTACGAAGGAGATGGACCTGCATATCCATGTTCCCGCGGGTGCGATCCCGAAGGATGGTCCTTCGGCCGGCGTGACGATGGCGACGGCCCTGGTGAGTCTGCTGACCGATACGCCGGTGCATCCGCTGACCGCGATGACGGGAGAGATTACGCTGAGCGGCAATGTGCTGCCGGTCGGCGGAATCAAGGAGAAGTTCCTGGCGGCGAAGCGGGCCGGGGTGCGGGACGTGATCTTGCCATCGGATTGTAAGCAGCAGGTGGACGAGGATTTAGCTCCGGACCAGATCGAGGGCGTGACGATCCACTATGCTACCCGGATCGAGGACGTGCTGGCTGTGGCGCTGCCCAAGACACCTCGGGAGTTGATCCGGGATGAGGTGGTGCGGGAAGAAGTTATTCAATCGGCAGCGTAGGGATAGTTCCGGCGGTTGATGCTCCGCGAAGAAGCTGATGGAGACGGGCAGTTCGGCGGTTGCCGGGCTGCTCGTTCAGCGTGATGGAACTTTCAAAGGTGAACGAGTCCTCGCTGGATAGCGGTGACGACGGCTTGGGTTCGCTCGTTCACGTCGAGGCGCATTAGAATTGCGCTTACGTGAGATTTGACTGTTGCTTCGCTGATCCGGAGCAAGGCAGCGATTTCCTTGTTGCTCTTGTCCTTTGCCAGAAACAGGAGGACTTCTCGTTCGCGCGAACTGAGTTCTGCCTCGGGCGTTCGCGAGGCGAGGGCGCGGGTGACCGGTGGAGGCAGAAAGCGGCCTCCGCGATGAACTTTCTGGATGGCTTCGAGGAGTGACTCGAAGGGCATCCCTTTGATCAGGTAGCCTTGAGCGCCTGCCCCCATTGCCTGGTGGATGTCCTCATCTCCTTCGTGGGTTGTGAGGACCACGAAGCGAGCTTGAGGCGTTCTTTGGCGGATGCAGCGGATTGCCTCAACTCCGCTCATGTCGGGAAGTCGTAGATCCATCAGTGTGACGTCGGGCTCGTGCAGGCCATGGAGGCGGATGGCTTCGGCCCCGGTGCCGACCTGTGCGACAGCGGTCATGCCGGGACGGGCTTCGATGATGGCGGCAATTCCGAATCGCATGATGGGGTGATTGATCGAGCGAGAAGATGCGATCCGGACTGCTGAGCCAGAGGGTTCCGTTTCTGTCTTCGAGGATCTGGTAGATGCTGTTGCCGGGGAGCCCCTGTGCCGTGGTGTAGTGCGAGAGCTGCTGCTGGTGCAGGCGGAAGAGGCCGTGGTCTCGGGTACCGAACCAGAGATCGCCGTCGTGGTCTTCGAAGATGGACCAGACCTTTTCGAGCTGGAGCTCACGGGTGAGGCTATCGTGCATGAACGATTTCGGCTCCCTGCTTGCGCCGATGCCTGCTTTCGCCCCGGAGATGGTACCGCGCGGGCCAAAAGACCTGAGTGTGCTTCGCTGGAGCGTGCGCACCGATGGCCATGCCGGGTTTCTGTTTGTGAACAACTATGTACGGGACGCGCGCATGCCAAGTCATCCGCAGACGCAGTTCCACGTGACCCTACCTGGCGGCCGCCGGCGGACGATACCCGAAGCTCCGGTGACTATCCCCTCGGGCGCGTACTTCGCGTGGCCGTTTGGTTTGCACCTGTCGGGCGTTTCCCTGCGGTACAGCACGGCCCAACTGGTGGCTCGGCTCGGCGGCGCGACAGGCGATACGTTTGTATTCAAGTGCGTCGAGGGGATTCGTTGTGAACTCGCGTTGGAGGACACGGAAGTCGAGATACATCTGCCGGCGGGGTTGCGCAAAGAACACGCTGCCGGGGCGACCCTGGTCATCGAGACCGCTGGATCGCACGACGACGAGGCTGTCGACGTCCGGACAAGGTCAGGTGCGACGGTGCATCTGCTACTGCTCTCCGCTGCAGCTGCTGAAGAGAGCTGGAGGCTTCCTGGAGATGGTGCGGGACATCTGCTTCGGACGCGAGCTGACGTATTTGGCGATAGCGACAGCGTAAAGCTGCGTCAACTGGGAAGTGCCAGCTTTCGGTTCAGATTGTATCCAGCTTCATCGAAGGTCGGTACGGCGAGTGCGACAATGACACGCGGCCCAGATGGAGAGTTCGTGGCGAGAGTTCCTGAAGTAAGTGTCAAGCTGGAGACGAAGCAGATTCGCCCGGCCGGTCGTGTCGGACCAGTAGCGACGGGGCCTGCTCTGAGCTGGCGGCCTGTGGGAGTCGCAGAGGCACCGCGGGAGACGGTCTGGTCGCAAGGCGCAGCAGACTGGACCGTGAGCCTTCGACCGGCACGGATGCCCGCAGGTGTCGCGAATCTATTTCTGCGCACATCGTATGCAGGAGATATGGCGCGACTTAGCAGTGGAGGGAGGCTGCTCGACGACAATTTCTTCAATGGTCAGGCGTGGTTTGTAGGCCTGCGCCGCTTTGCCGTTGATGAAACGGTGCCTTCTTTAGAGCTTCAGATCCTGCCCATGCGGAGCGATGCGCCGGTTTATCTTCCATCCGATGCGCAGGCCCGCATCGCAAAGACGGGCCAAACCATGAGGCTCGAAGGAATTAGTTTGATTCCGGAGTACAAGATGTGCTTTTCCTGGGGTGTCCATGCGCCACCTAGAGGGAGAGACTAGGCGCGCTTCTATTCGGATCGATTTGCAAATTCGACGAGCAATTCGGCATAAACCGAACCCGGCCTGCATGGAGCGGACGCGGAGATCGAGTTAACCTAGCTGGATGGGTTGAAGGGGGCTTGTTCCGCGATTCCGAAGCGGCCATTGGGTAGCCGGGTAAGGGTTGGAGCGTAGGAGCCGAGGAATTGACGCCGCCACCATGCACCGGTGGTGCGCTTCTGTTGCGGAGTGCTAAACCAGTATTGCCACAGAACGGCGCGAACGAACTGAGGCGGCGCGTTGCGGAAGGGATTTCCGGCGAATAGCCCGAGCACGTCAGGATCGTCTTCGAGGAGCAATTCCTGCGTCCGCGGAACCATCAGGTTTTGCTGCCAGGGGCCGAGCGAGGCGAACCAGAGATTCCAGTCGAAGCGAGGTTGATAGGGCGCATAGATGCGCGGTCGGTGGTAAAGATCCTGAGGCTTGTACCGGAAGGGGTAAGCGACCCAGTGTTCCCCGTCGTTCGATCCCTGGAACTCGATCTCGTAACGATGCGGGGTCATGACGGCAAACAGGCCATACTGGTTCGCGATGCGGAAGGGCTCGAGTGCGGCAAGCGGCGTTTCGGGAAGCGGAGCCTGGCGCCAGAACATCTGCACCAAGGGAACGGCCGTTGCGTAGAAGATCCACGTGAGCACGACAGCGGAGAAGGCGCAGCGAAAAGATGCAAATGAGTTGAGTTCGGGGGTAACCTTCGCGTTGTCGCTGGAAGGAATCACCTGCCCGGATTCCGCATCGCCCGCACGGCTTCCGGTAAGGCGACTTCGCCAGCGCGAGGGAACGAAGCGATACAGGAAGGTATCATCCAGCAGGAGGAACGCGAGTACAAGCACGAGGTAGTTCAGGAAGGCGTAATTTGCCGTGGCGATAACGACTGCCTGCCAGGCGGTGACGATGAAGAAACAGGCCACCTTCCAACGGCGCGGAAGCAGCGCCATCCAGACAAGCACGAGCTCCATGCCAAGCGTTGCAGCGGCGGTGGCGATGTGGAACCAGTGGGGCAGATGCTGCAGGTACCAGCCGATCCACGTGGGCAGCGGACCGTTCTGGTAGTACTCATACATCGCCGTCAGGTTGCGCCATGTCGGATCGCCGCTCTCAAGCTTCGCCACCCCTGACTGGAAGTAAATTCGGAACCATTCCCACAACAGCAGAAATATCGCGGCTCGCACGGGAGGGCGCTTCGATCCCCAGCCGGGAAGAAGACCGGAGGGCGCGAGGAAGAGGGAGAGAAAGCCCGCCTCCAGCAACATGCCGTCCGACTGATAGCCGGAGAAGTCCTGTGCCGCGCTGACGAACGAGAGAAAGCAGCAGAAGCAGACGAACAGCATCGCGCGCGGCCAGAAATTGGCGACAATGGCAATCGAGGCGATGAGGCCGATCCAGCAGAGAGCTATGAGCACATGGTCGCTGCTGGAGACCCAGAGAAGAGTAGGCGCGTACCAGAAGCGCAATGCTCCGAGGCTACGCACGTTCTGAAGGTAGTCCGCGGCGGGAAGAATGCCATGCGAGCCGATGAGGCCGCGAACCTGAAAGAGGAGCGCGAAAAAAGCCGAAAAGTAGATCAGGCCAAGCGCGCGGAGGAAGAGCCAGCGCGCGATGAAGTGGTTCCCTGAACCATGTGTTGAATCGGACCAGTATCGGAAGAAACTTTTGATCGTTTGCATCGCAAGGATACTCCCTGAGCAAGGGTTGGATGCCTTCGACGAGGATGCCGTCTGTCGGCGGCCGTGCATCTTATGGACCGATGCCACCGGTTTGAGAGGTTGAACCCAGCCTGGTGGTCTTCGATGCCATATTGATGCCATATCTCGACATGCCAACTGCCACCATCATCGGCTCCGGCCCCAACGGTCTTTCGGCCGCCATCGTACTTGCATCGGCTGGCATCTCAACCAGGGTTCTGGAACGCAACCGGCAGATCGGCGGAGGATGCTCGACTGGCGAGACAACGTTGCCCGGCTTCCGCCATGATCTTGGCTCCTCTGTTTATCCGATGGGCGTTGCCAGTCCGTTCTTTCGCTCGCTTCCCATCGACATTCCGTGGATTGAACCACCTGCCGCGTGCGCTCATCCCCTGGACGACGGCACTGCCGTGATGCTGGAACATTCGATTGCGGATACCGTGGCCGATCTCGACGCGGCCGATCGCGGCAAGTACCGCTCGCTGCTGGAGCCGCTTGCCGAGCGTTTCGCGGACCTTGCCGAGGATATTCTTGGACCGATTCAGCACATGCCGCGCCATCCTCTCCTGCTCGCCCGCTTCGGCCTCTCGGCTTTGCTGCCGGCCGCATCGCTCGCCCGCTCCCGTTTCTCCGGCGTTCGGGCGCGCGCGCTGTTTGCAGGGATGGCAGCTCACTCGGTGCTGCCGCTCGAAACGCCGACCTCCGCCGCCGTCGGCCTTGTTCTGATGGCTGCGGGTCACCACAGCGGCTGGCCCATCGTCCGTGGGGGCGCTCAGACCCTCAGCGATGCCCTCGCTCACTATTTCGAAACTCTTGGTGGCCGCATTGAGGTTTCCCGAGACGTGACGTTATTGCCGGAAGCGGACCTGGTCCTGGCCGACATTACGCCACGGCAGCTTGTCCGGATCGCCGGATCCAGTCTGCCGCCAGCGTACCGTCGAAAGCTTGAGCGATTTCGCTACGGGGCTGGAACGTTCAAGATCGATTACGCCCTCAGCTCTCCCATCCCCTGGACCGCTCGCGAGTGCAGCCGCGCCGCCACGGTTCACCTCGGCGGTACGCTGGACGAGATTGCGGCGTCCGAGCGCCACTTCGCATCCAACAGCCCCTTCGTTCTGCTGGCGCAGCCGTCGCTCTTCGACTCTACCCGCGCCCCTGCCGGCCAGCACATCGCCTGGGCTTACTGCCACGTCCCCAATGGGAGCACAGCCGATCATCTCGATGCCGTCGAGCGGCAGATCGCCCGCTTCGCTCCGGGCTTTCCCGAGTGCATCCTTGCCCGTTCCATCTCAACTCCTGCCGCACTCGAACGCTGGAACCCGAACCTGATCGGTGGCGACCTGTCGGCCGGGGCGATGAATCCGGGGCAGCTTCTCTTTCGCCCGACGGCGTTGCTCTACCGGACGCCTGTGCACGGCCTGTTTCTCTGCGGGGCGTCGACTCCTCCGGGCGGTGGAGTTCACGGAATGGCCGGTTTCCACGCTGCTCAGGCGGCTTTGCGATACCTGGCGCACCGGTAGGTGGGGTCTAGAAGTTTCGCTTCACGGTGGCGGCGAAAGACAAACTGGAAATTTCCGACAATTCAGCGCCTGGGACGGCTAGACTGGACGGACTCCCAGTTTTCTCTGTAGGCCGGCTGTTTTTAGTGCCGTTGGGAGGACGCGCAAGGAAATGCTTGGCCTCCGCTGATTTGCAGGGCAAATTCGATTCGACGGCTGGTACGGATAAGGGCGGACGCATGCCTTTGCCGAACCTGCTGCGGATCTTCTGGGCGGCGTCGGTGGCGGCGTTCGGGCTGATGGTCCTGGTGGGGTATGTGGAGTTTCGGATGGGGTTTCCGCCGCCCCACTACAACCCGCTCGGAGGGTCGCGGTACGACGATCTACTGGAGTACAGGGCGACGTTCCGGCTGCTGCACACGGCGGCTTTCTTTGGGAATCCGGTGACCTCTCCGGTGGCGTATCCACCGTTCGGAGCGGTTCTGTTTGCGTTGGTGTACACGTTCGGCAGGCCAGTGGCGTTCTACCTGGGCACGGCCATGGTGTGGCTGGGCGCGGCGGTGTGGGGGGTGCGGCGAGCGCTGAAGAAGAGCGGGATTGGCGGGGCACCGGCGACTTTGTTTCCGCTGACGATTGTGCTGGTGTCGTTTCCGATTGCGGGACTGCTGCAACGGGGCAACATCGAGTTGTTTTTGTGGATTTTCGCGGCGTTGGGGTGTTGGGCTTATCTGCGGGAGAAGAACGACGCGGCGGCGGTGCTGTGGGGGCTGGCGGCCGCGACAAAGCTGTACCCGCTGGTCTTTCTTGTGCTGCTGTTGCCGAGGCGGAGGTATCGTGCGTTCGGGGTTGGAGTGGCGACGTTCGCGGCGGTGTCAGTGGCTTCGATGAGGTACCTGGGGCCCAGCGTTGCGGTAGCGTGGAGGGGATCGCTTCGGAACGTTTTCGGATATCAGGGAGTGCGGGTGGCGGAGTGGAGCATCCATGAGCTGGCGGCCAACCACTCGGTCTTCGGGCTGGCCAAGTTGGGGGCGCTCGCGGCGGGTCTGCCCTTGGCGAAGTTGACGCTTGCTTACTATGCGGCGGGCGCGGTGGTGATGGCGTGGGTCTTCTTCGGCAGGGTGAGCAGAATGCCGGTGGCGAACCAGTTGCTGGCGGTCAGCGTGTTTATGGTGATGCTGCCGCCGATCTCTTACTTCTATACGCTGGTCGATCTGTATACGCCGTGGCTGGTGCTGGTGTTTGTGGCGATCGGCGCGGAGCGAGCGGGTGTGCGCATTCGGGGACTTGGGAGAACCATGCTTCTGTTTGTGCCGCTGTTCGGCTCGTTCATGCTGTTCACGTTTCCGAAGGTGGTGCTGTTTGGCGGCCTGATCCAGGCGTGTCTGCTGGTGGCTCTCTTTGTTTGCGCGGCGCGGTTTCCGTTTGCCGAGGCGGAGTGATAGGAGCGCTCGGCGTGGACCGTTTAGAATCGAGGGATTCTGGTGGTAAAGGGCTGGGTGGAATGCGGTCGATTGCGGAGAAGAAGAAGGCGTTGACATTTCAGGAGCTGTTGTTCAAGCTGCAGCGGTTCTGGGCGGATCGGGGTTGCGTCTTGCAGCAGCCGTACGACGTGGAGGTAGGGGCGGGGACGATGTCGCCGGATACTTTCCTGCGCGTGCTGGGGCCCAAGCCGGTGAGGATTGCCTATGCGCAGCCTTCCAGGAGGCCGGCGGACGGACGATATGGGGAGAATCCAAACCGGCTGTTTCGGCATACGCAGTTGCAAGTGGTTCTGAAGCCGCCGCCGGTGAGAATTCAGGAGATGTATCTTGAGTCGCTGGCGGCGATTGGGATCGATCTGCGCGAGCACGACATCAAGTTCGAAGAGGATAACTGGGAGTGGCCGGTAGGCGGCGCCTGGGGCGTCGGGTGGCAGGTGATGCTGGATGGATTGGAGATTACGCAGTTCACCTACTTTCAGCAGTGCGGAGGGATGGACCTCGATCCGATCACCGGCGAGATTACGTATGGACTGGAGCGGATTGCGGGTTTTCTGCAGGATGTGGATTCGATCTACGACATTGTGTGGGCGGTGGAACCGGATACCGGCCGGGAAGTGACATATGGGGAGATGAGGCTGGCGGAGGAAGAGCAGTTTTCGGCTTATAGCTTCGATTATGCAGATGTGGGGTCGTTGTGGAAACACCTGGAGTTGTACGAGGCGGAGTGTCTGGGATTGCTGGAGCAGGCGAAAGAGTTCGAAGAGATGGATGCGCTTCGGTTGAAGCGGTTTCCGGTGCTGGGAGCTTATGAGCTGGCTTTGAAGTGCTCGCATCTGTTCAATCTGCTGGATGCGCGGGGGGCAATCTCGGTAACGGAGCGGGTGGGAGTGATGGCTCGGATAAGGATGCTGGTGGTTGGGGTGGCGAAGGCGTATGCGGCGCAGGGACAGATCAGCCAGTTAGCGAGTTAGCAAGCCAGCGGATGCGGTGGCGAGATAGGCACGGAGAAGAGATGGCTGAGTTTTTGATTGAGATTGGGTTGGAAGAGGTTCCGGCGCGGATGGTTGCCGGGGCGCAGGCGGAGTTCGAGCGGCGTGTGGTGGGGATGCTGGAACGGGAGCGGCTGGTTGCGGCGGGAACGGGCAGCAGGAGCTTTGCGACGCCGCGACGGCTGGCGGTGTGGGTTGCGGGTGTTGCTGCACGGCAGCAGGATGTGGCCGAGGAGTTGGTGGGGCCTTCGGTGAAGGTGGCCTATAAGGATGGCGTGGCTACGCCGGCGGCGATGGCGTTTGCTAAGAAGGCGGGGGTTGCGGTCGAGGAGTTGAAGACGGTTACGAGTGCGAAGGGCGAGTATCTGGCGGCGACCTCGGTGAAGGCTGGCAGAGGAGCAGCGGAGGTGATCGCGGCGGAGATGCCGAAGGAGCTGGCGGGAATCTACTGGGCGAAGAATATGTACTGGCGACCGGGGAAGCCGGAGCGGTTTGTGAGGCCGGTTCGTTGGCTGGTGGCGCTGCTGGGCGAAGAGGTCGTGCCGGTGAGCTTTGGCGGATACGAGGCCGGGCGTGTGACCTATGGGCACCGGGTGCTGTTTGGAGATGAGGCGATTCGGATGGAGCTGCCGGGCGATTATGAGGAGTCGCTGCGGAAGGGGTTCGTATTGGCGGATGTGGAGGTGCGGCGGCAGAAGATCCGTAAGGCGCTGGATCATGTGACGCGGACGGTTGAGGGGCTGCGGTGGCGGGAGGACCATGAGCTGGTGGATAAGCTGACCCATCTGACAGAGTGGCCTTCGGTGGTGCTGGGAGGGTTTGAGGAGGAGTATCTCGCGCTGCCGGAGGAGGTACTGGTTACGGTGATGCGGGATCATCAGAGTTATTTTGCGGTAGAGGATAAGGATGGGAGGCTGGCTCCGCATTTCGTGGCGGTGCTGAATACCGAGGCGGATGCGGCGGGGATGGCGGTGGTCCGGCATGGCAATGAGCGGGTGCTGCGGGCGCGGTTCAACGATGCGCGGTTCTTCTGGGACTTTGACCAAAGGGTGCCGCTGGCCGAGAGGGCCGGGTTGCTGGAGCATGTTACGTTTCAGAGAAGTCTTGGAAGCTATGCAGCCAAAACGGAACGGGTTCGTGCTCTCGCGGCGAGGCTTGCGGGTTTAAGCGCGGCGCGTGGCGCTGTTGTGGATTCTGGAGCTCTGGATTCGGCGGCGTTACTGGCGAAGTGCGATCTTACGACGGAGCTCGTGAAGGAGTTTACGGAGTTGCAGGGCGTAGTGGGTGGGTTATACGCACGGACGCAGGGCTTTTCGCGGACGGTGAGCGATGCGGTTTATGACCAGTACAAGCCGGTGTCGATGGAGGATGGGGTGCCTCGGACGGCGGAGGGGGCGCTGCTGGCGATTGCGGACAAGGCGGATACGATCGCCGGGATGTTCGGGCTGGGGCTGGAGCCTACGGGGTCGAAGGATCCATTTGCGCTAAGAAGGGCGGCGAATGGGGTGGTGAAGATTCTGGCTGAGAGCGGCTATGCGCTGCCGCTTACGCTGGGAGATCTTGCGGACGCCGCTACCCCGAGCGATGCGGTGCGGCTGCGGGTGGAGGTGTTCTTCGCGGAACGGCTGGAGTTCTACCTGCGCGAGGCGAAGGGGCAGGCGTATGACGTGGTGAAGGCGGTGCTGGCCGTTGGGGGCAACGATGTTCGCGATGCAGTGGCGCGGGCCGAAGCTCTGACGGCGGTGCGCGGATCGGATGACTTTGCGGCGGTGAGCTCGGCGTTCAAGCGGATGAAAAATATCTTAGCGCAGGCTAAAGAGAAAGGTATTGCGGCGGCCCGGATGTTCGATGCGGCACTGCTGACAGAAGAGACAGAGAAGGCGTTGGCGGAGCGGTCGGCGGAGTTGGCGGAGCGGGTTGCTTCGTTGCGGGAGCGCAAGAGTTATGCGGCGGCCCTGGAGCAGATAGCTACGTTGAGACCGCAGGTTGATGCGTTCTTCGATGCGGTGATGGTGATGGTGCCGGAGGTCGAGTTGCGGGCGAATCGTTTGGCGTTGCTGGAGAAGGTACTGTCGGATTTCTCGGGAATAGCGGACTTTTCGGAGATTGTGGTGGAGCGGTAAGCGGATTAGTCCAGAACCGCGACAAGTGTGGTGGAGGCGGCTTCGACACGGTTGCGGCCCTGGCGTTTAGCGCGGTAGAGAGCCTGGTCGGCAAGGGTGACGAGAGAACGGGGGGAATCTCCGAGAGTGGGGATAGCCGTGGCGGCTCCGATGCTGATGGTTTGAACGCCATGAAGATTGCCGGGATGGGGAAGGCTCATGGCGGCTACGGCGGAGCGGATGTTTTCGGCGACGATCAGGGCGCCGGGAAGCTGGGTGGCGGGCAGAAGAACGGCAAACTCTTCACCTCCAAAGCGGGAGGCTCGGTCGGAGCTGCGCTGGAGGGTGTGGGCGATGACGCCGGCAATACATCGAAGGCATTCGTCACCCCCGACGTGGCCGTAGATGTCGTTGTAGGACTTGAAGCAGTCGACGTCGAGAAGAAGAATGGCGAGGTGCTGACGTGTGCGAAGGGCGCGTTGCCATTCGGCTTCGAGTTGCTCGTCGAAGCCGCGGCGGTTAGCGAGGCCGGTGAGGGCGTCGGCATTGGCGAGTTCGCGATAGCGTTGTTCGCTGCGCTGGAGGGAGAGTTCGAGTGCCTTTCGCTCTTCGAGCAGGGCGGCGACGGGGAAGGTGGTGAAGAGCGCGACGGCGACGAAGATCTGCTCGACGACGATACGGTGCAACATGCTGGAGTCCGCGATCAGCATCAGCGGTCCGCGACCGTGGACGGTGAAGGCGATCGAGATGCAGGCGACGACAGCAATGGCGAGCACGGTTCCGGGAAGATTGAGACGGAAGACGACCAGCAGGAGCGCGGGGAAGATGAAGAAGATGAGCGGATCGGCGCGGTGATTGAAGACCAGGGCGGTAACGAGCGCGGGAACGGCGAGCAGAAGAAGGGTGTTGGGAAGCTGCTTGCGGCGCAGCATCACGAAAAAGCCGGGCCGCTGCAGGATGAACACGAGCGGTGCGATGATCGCCATGCCAAGGATGTCGCCCAGGTACCAGGTGCGGAAGAGGCGCCACCAGGGGCCGGCGTTGACGAAGAGGAGGGTCCACGAGGCCCCGAGGGCGCTGGTGAGGGCAGTAGCTCCGATGACGGCAACGCCGAGGAAGCCGACCAGGGGTCTTCGCTTTGAGAGGTCGAAGGGGTTGCCGAACCAATAGGTGAGGAGAAGGCAGGAGGAGATGACTTCTACGGAGTTGGCCAGGGCTACGCCGATGGAGAGGGCGAACGGGTCGCCGTAGATAACGTCGGCCAGCGTGTCTGCTGCAAAGCCGATGAGGAAGTAGCGTACCCAGACGTTACGTGGCCTGGCGATGACGATGGCAAATAGCATGCCGTTGGTGAGCCAGATGGTGGCGACACCCTCGGACTGGCGCGAGAGGACAATGCCGAGCCAGGAGCAGAGGAGAAGAAGAAGGAAGGTAAACAGGAAGCGTAATTTGGAGTCAGGCTGCAACGCCGCCGCGCGGTCGGAGCCGGCTGTGGGGGGTGAGTTGCCCGTATCTTGGACAGTATCCATCGTTCGGTCGCGCTTTCGCTTGCTGTGTAGCTTCCGGGAAGATAACACTATAACGAGTCGGCGGGTCTGACGGGTTACTCTTCGTTCTCCGAGGCGCCTTGGTAGCGGGAGGTCTGGGTGGGCTACTCGGTCAGTTGACGCGCTGGAGACGGTCGATGAGCTTCTGGGCGAGCGGTTCGCCGGATTCGGTCCAGAGGAGACGGCTGCTGATGCCGCAGTTTTTTTCGACGGAGAGGGTAAAGGCCAGGAGCATTTCGACGTTTTGCTGGATGTGTTTGGCGGCGTCCTCGTCGAGTTGTTCGTCGGCCAGAGTTTCGGCGAGCCAAGGGGTGTCGAGGCCGAAGTCGATGCGGATGTGGCCGTTCTGCTCGAAGCTGGCGTCGTCGAACCGGGGGCCGAGGCCGAGGAAGCGGACGGTGGAGGGCTGCCGCTTCCAGATAGTGTCGAGGCGCCCGAACTCTTCCTGGGATTCGGCGTCGGGGGCGATATCGAGACGATTGTGGAAGTCGTCGTCGGCGATGGGCGACCAGAGTTGCCAGCGCATTTCGAATTCGTAGGCCATGTCGTCGTGGAGCTGCTCGGTAGCCTCGGCGACGGCGGTTTCGATGATGGAGGCGGAGGTGTCGTGGTTCTCCTGGGCTCGGTCGTCGTTGACGTAAATTCGCTGGTAGGTGGGGGCTTCGGTGAAGCTGATGGGGTAGACGCTGGCGGCAGCGACGCGCTTGTCTTGACTCAGCAGAGCGAACTGGCGCATGACCGAGACCATCGCCGCGGGCAGGGTGTCGAAGCGGAAGTTGGGGAACCAGAGACTCAGGTAGAGTTGATCGGCCATGAGGGTAGTTTAGACCGCTAGCGAGAGCTTGGGGAGCTGAGTAGGAGGAGCTTACCACCGATTTTCACTCATGGCCCGACGATGGCACCGAAGAGCGGTCTGCAGGATGGGACGCAACGCGATTGGACACCCCGGGTGAGAAGATGGTGAGGGATGAGCGTTTCGGTTGAGCGGCTGCGGGTGGGGTTGGTGGTAGGCGCGGGCCTGCTGGTGCTGATCGTTGGTGCGTTCCTGGGGTATGCGCACTACCGGGCACATCGTTTTCTGACGGGTCTGCCGGGGAAGCTGGGGATCGATGTTCGGCAGGAGACCAACGGCTATACCTACTCGCAGACGGTGGGTTCGAAGACCATCTATACGGTACATGCGGCGAAGTCCGTGCAGCACAGGGACGGTAAGTACACCCTGAAGGATGTGGGAATTGTTGTGTACGGGAAGAATCAGGACAGGGCCGATCGTATTTATGGAAGCGAGTTCGAGCTGGACCAGGCGGCGGGGGTGATCCGGGCCATGGGCGAGGTCTTCATCGACCTGCAGGCGCCCGAGGCTCAGGATGCGAACGGGAAGATGGACTTCGCGGCCGGGAAAGACCTGCGAGGGGCTGGTGCGGTGGATGCCGGCCGCGGGGCTCAGAAGACGAGCGGGAGCGCACGGCTGATTCATATCAGGACGAGTGGGCTGGTCTATCTGCAGAAGCTGGGAGTGGCGGCGACGGATAAGGAGATCGAATTCACGAGCGGCGGCATGGTGGGCCACGCGGTAGGGGCGGACTACAACTCCGACACGGGGTTGCTTATCCTGCATTCTTCGGTAAAGGTGACCGGGATGGAGCATGACCGGCCGGTGGTGCTGACGGCTTCAGAGGCAAAGCTGGACCGGCAGAACCAGACCGCGGTTCTGTCGCAGGCTAGATACAGGGCGGTTGGAGGCAGGTCGGGTGCTTCGGGCGACGGGGAGACGGCGCAGGCGCGGCACGTGGTGGTGTCGCTGCGGAAGGATGGTTCGGCGGAGCGCTTGCAGGCGGATGGGGACGTCATCCTGGCGAACGGGCAGGGAGGGAAGGTGATGGCTCCGCAAGGCGAGATGAGATTGGACCAGGAGAATCATCCTCAGACGGCGATGCTGGCGGGCGGGCTGAAGTATGGAGAGGATGGACCATTGCGGCAGGCGCAGGGGGAAGCGGCTGAAGGGCGAGCCATATTCGACAGGGCGGGGCGGGTGGAACATGTGGAGATGACGGGCGCAGTTCATCTGAAGGAGCGGGTGCGCGTGTCTGGGGCAAAGGGAGATCTGTGGAGCGAGCGTGAGCTGGGCGGCAACACGGTGGACCTGGCGATGGTAACGGATGGTGGCAGGACGGAGCTTCGGGATGCAAAGGCAACGGGCGCGGCTCGGGTGAAGGTGGTCAGTCCGGGTGGGGGAGCCGCGGGGCCGAGAGGGTCGGGGATTTCGACGAGTTCGGCGCTGGCGGGGGATGTGCTGACGGCTCATTTTGTGACGGTGAATGGGGCTTCGCGCCTATCGGAGATGCAGGGTGCGGGGCATACTGTGCTGCGGCGGGTGGGGCCTACGGGGGTGGTGAATACGAGTTCGGGGGATTCGCTGGTGGCGAGATTCCGACCGATCGCGGATGGCGATTCGCATGGGCGGCCAGGCGCGGATGAGATTGCTTCCGCAGTGGAGCAGGGGCATGTGGTGATGACGCAGGTACCGGTGCGGAAGCCGGGAGATTCGAATGCGCCCGAAGAAGAGCGGGCTACGGCCGATAAGGCGGTGTACGACGGCGGGTTGGAGCGAATGATCCTGACTGGCGAGGTGCAGGTGAGCGATGGTACGAGCGTGCTGTGGGCGGACCGTGTGGTGACCGAGCAGGGGTCGGGGAATGGGCTGGGGGATGCTACGGCGGATGGATCGGTTAAGGCGAGCTACAGGGAGGCGGGAGGGTCGGACGAGCCGGTGCATGTGTTGGCCGTCCGTGCGGAGTTGAAGCGTGGTAAGCAGAAGGCGATTTTCTACGGAGGGCCGGGCAGGCCGGCGCGGTTGTGGCAGGGGGGCTCGCAGGTGGAGGCGCCGGTGCTGGAGTTTGAGCAGAAGCAGGGCAGGCTGCTGGCGCATGGGGAGGGACAGGGCGCTGGGTTGGTGGTGCATACGGTTCTGGTCGGTACCGGTGCAGGGGGTGGGGCTGGAACTGGAGGTGGAAGGACGGGGTATGGGGTGAAGGCGGTGGACGGTGGGAGGCAGGGGAAAGCGGCGGATCTGACGGGCGGGAGCTCTGGGAAGACGGAGGTCGTTCGGGTCGCGAGCGGGGCGCTGATGTACTCGGATGAGGCGCGGCAGGCTGAGTTTACCGGCGGAGTGCAGGTAGAGAGCGCCGATGGCATGATGCGAGGTCAGCAAGCGGTGGTCTACATGCAAAGTGCGGCGGCTGGAGGCCGTGCGGCGCAGGGGGTTGCGGCGCAGACGGCAGAAGGTGGAAAGACTGGGCTGGGGAAGACAAATCTGGGGAAGACCGACCCGGCCCAAGGCGGCGGACTCATGGGCGGTGGGGTCGAGCGGATCGTTGCGACGGGAGACATTACGATGGAGCAGCCGGGACGCCGGGCGACGGGCGAGCAGGTGGTGTATACGGCTGGGGATGGGATGTTCGTGCTGACCGGAACAGCGGCGGTATTGCCGAAGGTGGTGGACCAGAGACAGGGGACCGTGACAGGCGCGTCGCTGCGCTTCCATTCAGGCGATGACGATGTCGTGGTTTCTAATGGAGGAGGCAAGGGACAACGGGTTCGCACGGAGACGCGGGTGAAGAACAGGGAATGAAGACATTATCGACAGAGGAGATCAGCAAGTCATACGGCGGTCGGCAGGTGGTCAAGGGGGTGAGCCTGACGATCGAACAAGGCGAGGTGGTGGGGTTGCTGGGGCCGAACGGCGCGGGCAAGACGACGAGCTTCTATATGATCGTGGGGCTGGTACGGCCGGACGGCGGCAGGGTGCTGGCGGATGGACACGATATCAGCCGGTTGCCGATGTACCTACGGGCGCGAAACTATGGCATCAGCTATCTGCCGCAGGAGCCGTCGGTGTTTCGCAAGCTGACGGTGCAGGACAACATTCTTGCGGTGCTGGAGGCGCAGGAGCAGTTGAGCTGGGAGAGCCGCCGGAATCGGACGGAAAAGCTGATCGAGCAGTTGAATCTCGGCCATGTGCGAAAGACTCGGGGCTATGCCTTGAGCGGTGGGGAACGGCGCCGGGTGGAGATCGCGCGATGCCTGGCGATTGAGCCCGCCTTCATTCTGCTGGATGAGCCGTTTTCGGGGATCGATCCGATCGCCGTCCTGGATCTTCAGGAGATCATCTTCGGATTGAAGAAGAGCGGGATAGGGGTGCTGATCACGGACCATAATGTGCGGGAGACGTTATCGGTAACCGATCGCGCGTACATCATCACGGAGGGGAGCATCTTCAAGACGGGGACGCCGGGTGAGCTGGGGCGTGATCCTGAGGTACGACGAATCTATCTCGGTGAAAATTTTTCCATGGATTAGACGATCCAGGGCGAGTGAGGCTTTCGCAGGTGGAGCCCTCGTGCGCAGGCAGTACAACTTCGGTTGTAAGCCAACGCTGCTATCGGTGCAGATGGCGCGCACATTGTACGGGTTAGACTTGCAGCGAGACGACGGGCTGAAGGCGTAGACTGTGGCCAAGCCGAACATCTGGTCGTTTCACCGGGCACGGGATGGGGCTGAATGCTTCCGGACGTATCCGGGGACATGGGAGGCGAGCGAAGCCTCTGCTGAAGAGCAGTTTTTTTGCGATTGAAGTAGGAGAGGGTATACGTGCTGCTGCAACCTAAGCTGAACATGAAAGTCTCGCAACGGCAGGTGTTGACGCCTGGACTGGTGCAGATGGTCAGTGTGCTGGCGCTGAACAAGCTTGAGCTAAAGGAGATGATCAACACGGAGATGGTGGAGAATCCCGTGTTGGAGGAGCTGGACGAGTCTACGGTTTCACTCGACGAGCGGTCGGGCCTGGAGGGTGACCGGGAACGGTCGGCCGAGGAGGTAGCGGCGGAGACGGCGCGGGTAGAGAAGGACCCGTTCGACGAGATCGATTTTGGGAGCTATTTTCAGGATTATCTGGATCCTGGGTTCAAGACGGCGTCGAACTTCGAGGAGTACGACAAGCCTTCATTTGAGAATTTTCTTTCGCAGCCCGGCTCGCTGAGCGACCACTTGTTGTGGCAATTGGGCTCGTTGACGTTGACGCCGGAGGTTCGGGAGGCGGCGGAGCTGGTGGTGGGGAACCTGGACGAGACGGGTTACCTGACGGCAAGCGATGAAGAGATGGTGGAGTCGCTGATGCAATTTCGAGCGCCAGCGCGGTCGGAGCCCATTCCCTTCGAACGAGGAACGAGGGGGAGGGTCGCGCAACAGATCTGGGGAAAGCCGCTGCCGGAGCAGAACGACGGAGCCGGGGAAGATGGCGGACTGGAGTTTGCGGCGGAGGCCGACGAAGACAGTGTTGCGCTGCTGGCGGTTGCCGAGGCGAGGAAGGTCGTGAACTATCTTGATCCGGTGGGTGTCGGGGCGCGGGACCTGCGGGAGTGTTTGCTAATCCAGATCTGCGCGCAACAGGGAGAGGCGGAACTGGTTCTGCGGCGGCGCCAGACGGCTGCTGCGAGTGTGGCGTCTGCGAATGGCGCGAGTCGCGATGAGGATTATGGCGATGTGGAATGTGCGTCCTCGCCATCGAATGGGGCTGATCGGACGGACATCTTCAGCATTGCGACGCACGTGGTGACGCATTGCCTGCCGCTGCTGCAGAAGAAGGATATGCGCGAGTTGACGAGAAGCTGCGGCCGGACCGCGGAAGAGGTCAATGCGGCGGTGGAGTTCATCCGGACGCTCGATCCGCGGCCGGGGCAGCGCTACAACCAGAGCGAGACTCGGCTGATCGAGCCGGATGTGGCCTTTGTCAAACGCGACGGTATCTATGTCGTCCTGATGAATGAAGAGGACCTGCCTACGCTGCGGTTGAACCAGGGCTACCGGAAGATGCTGCAGTTGAAGCAGACCGAGAAGGACGTGAAAGAGTACGTGAAAGAGCGGTACAAGTCGGCGATTCAACTGCTGCGAAATATCGAGCAACGGAAGAACACGATTGTTCGGACGTGCGAGGTGATCGTGCGGCGCCAGACGGAGTTTCTGGAGCACGGCGTAAATGCTCTGAAGCCGATGATGATCAAGGAAGTCGCGGAGGAGATTGGAGTGCATCCTTCGACGGTGAGCCGTGCCGTGGCGAACAAATATGTGCATACGTCGCAGGGTGTGTTCGAGTTGCGGTTCTTCTTCTCGGAGGGCGTGAACGGGCCGGAGGGCGGGGACCTGCCGCTGGTGCTGCTGAAGCGCAAGGTGAAGAAGCTGATTGAGGAGGAGGACGAGCGCAAGCCTCTGACCGATGATCAACTGGCGGCGGAGCTGCAGCGGCAGGGCATCCAGGTGACGCGGCGAACGGTCGCGAAGTACCGGGAGGATATGCAGATTCCAAGCACGCACCAACGTCGTGTACGCTGATCGTCTGCGGATTCGTTTTACATCGCGGGAACGAGGTGAACAGGATGGATGTTGAGTACACCGGAAGACAGACGACCGTTACCAAGAAGCTGAAATCGCAGGCGGAGGCGGGGCTTGCGCGGATCGCTAAGATCGTGGGTAATTCCGGCAATGTGCACGTAATTTTGTCGACGGACAAATACCGGCAGATTGCCGAGGTGACGGTTCAAACCAGGCATCAGAAGCTGGTGGCGCGGTGCGAGGCGACCGAGATGGAGACCGCGCTGCACGATGCGCTGGCGAAGATAGAGAAGCAGGCGATCCGGCATAAGAAGAAGTCGGCGACGATCAAGCGGCACCCGAAGGAAGATGTGAAGGGAACGGCTGGGGAAGCGGCGGTTACGGCGGCTTCTGCGGTGAAGAAGGCAGCGGTAAAGGTGGCGGCTAAGAGCAGCGTGGGGCGGAAGGCTGTGCCAATGCTGGTGCATTCGTTTCCTTCACAGTCGCCGCTTGCTGAGCCGCATGTGTCGCGGTCGACCGATGGGGTTGCGCTGCGGCCGATGTCGCTCGAGGAGGCGGTGAAGGAGGCTGCGTTCCGTGATCGAGATGTGTTTGTGTTTCGCGATCATGCGGGGAAGGCGATGGTGCTCTACCGGAAGCGGGATGGAAAGATGGAGCTGATCGAGGTTCCGTAGAAGCTGAAGGTTGACGCGATCTGGCAACGATGACAGGGACTTCGGAACACGGATGGATGCTCGATTCGATGAGCGGATGCTAGGATTTCCCCATGCCACGCAGCGATGGTACGAAAGCAGTGAAGAAGACCCCCTCGAAGAAAACAGCGGTGAAGAAACCCACGCGTAGAAAATCCACGGCTAAGAAGAGCCGCGCGGCTTCGCACGTTGAGAAGAACGGCGAACTGGTGATCCTGACGGGGCTTTCGGGGTCGGGGAAGCTGTCTGCGCTGAAGGCGTTCGAGGACCTTGGGTACTACTCGGTGGACAATCTGCCGTTGCAACTGGTGCCTCGGTTTGCGGACCTGGTGCGGCAGTCGGCGGAGATTGAGCGGGCGGCGCTGGTTGTGGATGTCCGTGAGGGAATGCGGCTGGAGGAGTTTCCTTCGATCCTGGAGACGGTGCGGCGGGTGCTGCCGACTCGCGTGTTGTTTCTGGAGGCGAGTGAGGATGCGCTAATCCGGCGCTTCTCGGAGACGCGACGGCCGCATCCGATGGGGCGCAGCGATACGGTGGTGAAGTCGATCCGGGCGGAGCGGAAGCGGCTGGACCCGATCCGCAACGTTGCCGATATTGTTCTGGACACGACGAAGTTCAACGTGCATGAACTGCGGGGGCACATCAACTCTCAGTTCGAGCGCGGGGAAAGCGATCGCGGCCTGATGATCTCTTCGAACAGCTTTGGGTTCAAGAACGGTGTGCCGGCAGAGGCCGATCTGGTGTTCGATGTGCGGTTTTTGCCAAACCCTCATTTTGTGCCGGAGTTTCGCAAGCTGACGGGGAAGCATCCGAAGGTGGCGAAGTATGTGCGCGACTTTCCGCAGACAGCGGAGTTTCTGGATAAGACGACGGAGATGCTGAAGTTTCTTTTGCCGCACTACATCAAGGAAGGCAAGAGCTATTTGACGGTCGCCTTCGGATGTACGGGCGGGCAGCACCGGTCGGTGTTTATCGCGGAGGAGATGAAGAAGCGGATGGTGGTGGAGGGATACCGAGTAAAGACGGCGCACCGAGACATGCCGAAGTGAAGCTGCGTGAAGCTGCAAGCGGATGGCCGGGCGCAATAGAATGGTGATATGCGCAGGGCGTTGAGCAGGAACGGGAGAGTGACGGATTGAGGCGCATCTGGCGGCTGCTGCTGTATGTTCGGCCCTATGCGCTGTACTCCCTGATCTCTGTTGCGCTGATGGCGATCGTGGGTGCGATGGCTGCGTTCCGCATTCTGCTGGTCAAGCCGATCTTCGACAATGTGTTGAGCCCGGATGCGCCGCCGGGGCTGGTGCTGGTCTTTCGCATACCGCATACGGAACATGTCGTGAATCTACAGCGGCTTCTGCCGAGCTATTTCCACAACGCCTGGACGGTGGTAGCGGTGGCGCTGGTGGGGTCGGCGTTTTTGAAGTCAATTTGCGATTACTCCGGCACATACCTGGTGAACCGTGCGGGATTCGGCATGATCACCGACCTGCGGAACGACCTGTATAACGCCGTGCTGCGGCGTTCTGTGGGATTTTTTCAGAAGCATACGACGGGGACGTTGCTGTCGACGCTGATCAACGATATCGAGAAGGTTCAGTTTGCGATGTCGAGCGTGCTGAGCGATTTCCTGCAGCAGCTTTTTACGCTGGTCTTTACGGCGATTGCGGTGGTCATCGTAGGGGGCAAGCTGGCCTGGGTGCTGCTGCTGTTTCTGCCGGTGGTCATCCTCTCGGCCCGGCGCATTGGACGGCGGGTGCGGCAGACGACGCGCAAGGGACAGGACAAATTGGCGGAGATTCAGGACATTCTTCACGAGACGATTACGGGCAACCGCATCGTGAAGGCGTTCGGGATGGAGTTGTGGGAGATGAACCGGTTTCGCCGGGCGGCCCGCAGACTACTCCATGCAAATTTGAAGTCGGTGAGCGTGCAGGCGATCAGTTCGCCGCTGATGGATCTGATTGCTTCGATTGCGATTGCGCTGCTGCTGCTGCTGGGGCGGATCAGCATTCAGCATAAGGAGATGACGGCGGGATCGTTCATCACGTTCCTGATCGCGGTGTTCACGCTGTACGATCCGGTGCGGAAGTTTGCCGGGTTTTACAACAGCTTTCAGCAGGCGCTCGGTGCGAGCGAAGATATTTTCAAGTTCATGGATGCGGTGGATGATGTGCAGGAGAAGAAGCGGGCGTATGTGCTGAAGGGGTTCAGCGCCGGCATTCAGTTCGACGACGTGGGCTTTGCGTATGCGAGTGAAGAAGGCGAGACCAGGCAGGTGTTGCATGGGATCAACCTGACGGTCGAACCGGGTGAGGTGATCGCGTTTGTGGGGCCGAGCGGGGCGGGAAAGTCTTCGCTGGTGAATTTGATTCCGCGGTTCTTCGACGTGAATGAAGGAAGGATTCTGATCGATGGACACGACCTGCGGGACGTGACGATCGCGTCGTTGCGGGCACAGATCGGGAAGGTGACACAGGAGACGGTGCTGTTCAACGACACGGTGCGGAATAACATTGCGTACGGTCAGCCGGATGTTCCGATGAGCAGGGTGGAAGAAGCCGCGCGGATGGCTCTGGCGCATGAGTTCATTCTGAACCTGCCGGAGGGATACAGCACTAAGATCGGGGAAAAGGGCACGCGGTTAAGCGGCGGGGAGCGGCAACGGCTGGCGATTGCGCGGGCGATTTTGAAGAATGCTCCGATCCTGATTCTGGATGAGGCGACCTCGGCGCTGGATATGGAGAGCGAGCAGTTTGTGCAGGCGGCGCTGGCGAACCTGATGCAGGGCCGGACGGTGTTTGTGATCGCGCATCGGCTTTCTACTGTGCGGCGGGCGAGCCGGATCGCGGTGATCGAGAGCGGCCAGATTACCGAGATAGGGACGCACGAGGAGTTGATGCAGCACTCGGGGACATACCGGCGGCTGTATAACATGCAGTTTAGTGAGGACGAGCCGGTGGCGACAGCCGGTTTGGATGCGCCGCTGGTCGCCGGACTGGAGGGTATCGCATGAGCGCAATTTATTCGATGACCGGATATGCCGGCGTGCGCGGTGCTCTGCGGGACGGCAGCGGATTCATGCTGGCGATAAAGAGTGTGAACCATCGTTTTCTGGATTTGAGTCTGCGGCTGCCGTCGAACTGCGATGGGTTGGAGATGCAGATGCGGAAGATGCTGAAGGAGCGTTTGCGGCGCGGGCATGTGGAGGTGACCCTGCAACTGGATAAGCGAGCGAATACCGAGATTCAGTTGAATACCGCTTTGCTGAACGCGTACTTGACGGCTTACCGGAAGGCAGCGGAGACGCATGGCCTGGCATATGAACCGGATGTAAATGCGATGCTGCGGATTCCTGGAGTGATGAGTGCTGAGAGCGGCGTGAGTGTGGAAGAGAGCCCGGGGCTGGAAGGAGCGGTGCTGTCGCAGGTGACGGAGCTGGTGGAAAAATTGACTGAGGTTCGAGCGCAGGAAGGCGCCGCGCTGGGAGCGGAGCTGCGCAGATCGATGACGCGCCTGGGCGAGCTTGCGGACGAGATGACGAAGCTGCGGAGCGGTGTGCGGGAGGCACAGTTCGAAAGGCTGCGAAGCCGGTTGATGGAATTGACGCAAGGTGTTCCGGTGAGCGAGGAGAGGGTAATGGCCGAGGCCGCGGTGCTGGCGGAGAAGAGCGACGTTGAGGAGGAGTCAGTGCGTCTGCGTACGCATGTGGAGCGATTTGTGGCAATGCTGGATGAGGGAGGCGAAGTGGGGAAGCGAATGGATTTCCTGTTGCAGGAGTTGAACCGGGAGGCGAATACGATGCTGTCGAAGACCAGTGGGGCAGCGGGTGTGAGCAGTTTGCGGATTACCGAACTTGGGCTGGAGATGAAGGCGGAGATTGAGAAGGCGCGGGAGCAGGTTCAGAATCTGGAGTAGCACGGATAGCTGCGTTGTTACACTGGAGCGACATTTCAAGCAGGTGATTGAGGCGCATGGCAGGCATACTTTTTATTATTTCGGCGCCGTCCGGATCGGGTAAATCGACGCTGGTAAGTCAGCTCAGGACCTTGGTCGAGGGGCTGGATTTTTCTATCTCGTATACGACGCGGGCGCCGCGAGGATCCGAGGAGGATGGGCGCGAGTATCACTTTGCGACTCGGGACGAGTTCGAACGGATGATTGCGGCGGGGGATTTTCTGGAGTGGGCGGAGGTCTTTGGGAACTACTACGGGACGGCGGTTTCGGCGCTGGCCCATGCGGGGAACGCGGGCAAGGACCTGCTGCTGGATATCGATGTGCAGGGTGCGATGCAGGTGATGAAGAAGCGCCGCGAAGCAGTTTCGATCTTCATCATGCCGCCTAGCCCGCAGGTGCTGGAGATGCGACTGCGGAACCGAAGCGAGGCGGAGCATGTTACCTCTGAGGTAGTGATTCAGAACCGTCTGGCCGAGGCGCGGAATGAGTTGAAGGAGATTTGGGACTACAAGTATGCGCTGGTAAACGACGTGCTCGATCAGGCGGTGATGGAGATGCGGGCGATTGTGCTGTGCGAGCGCGGGGTGCGGGATGGGGTGCAGGCGATGGCCTCGAAGTGCAGGACGGATGCCGCTTCGTCGCGGTTGAAGGCGGCGTTGAGCACATTTTCGTCATGAAGACGAGTTATGGACTGCGATTTGTGTAGGGCATTCAGTCTGTCTGAGATATAACTTGGGTATCAACTTCAGACATCAGGGGTGAAACGCATGACGATCGAGAATGCTTTCCACAACAAGTACAGTCTGGTCAAGGGTGCAGCGCGCCGGGCGCGTCAATTGCAGTCGGGTGCTTCGCCGCTGATCGTTGCGAAGTCGATGAAGGCTTGCCGGGTGGCGCAGGATGAGATCCAGCAGGGGCATGTGAAGTTTGTTCTCAGCGAAGAAATGCCTCCTGCTGCGATCGATACGTTGCTGCAGTAGCCGCGATACCATAAGGCTATGGCCGTAGATGTAAAAGCGGGGGATGCCGCCCAGCAGTTGCGGGCTTACGTCGAGTATTTGCGTGATGTTGGCATCCATGACTTTTATCGTCAGGGTGAGCCAGTGTTTGCCGACAAAGCTGAGGCTGTTTTTCCCGCTCCTATCGCTGAGATTGTGGCGAACACTGGTATGGCAGCTGTTGCGTTTCCAGCGAAGGCTGCGCCTTCCGAGGCGAGGCAAACTACTCCTGTCCTAAACCAACCTGCTCTTGTGGAGACTTCGATTCCGAAGCTGGTGAGTTTCGACGATCTTGCGCCGTTGCCAGAGAGCCGGGTGGCTGTCGCGCATCGGGCTGACGCGTTGAGTGCAATTCAGACGGAGATTGGCGACTGTACGAGGTGTCCGCTGGCGTATGCGGGGCGGCGTACGATTGTGTTCGGCGATGGGGATGCGAAGGCGCGGCTGATGTTTGTGGGGGAAGGGCCGGGTGCGGATGAAGATGCTTCGGGAGTGCCTTTCGTTGGGAAGGCGGGGCAACTACTGAACAATATGATTCTGGCGATGGGGCTCAGGCGGGAGGACGTTTACATCGCCAACATCGTGAAGTGCAGGCCGCCGGGGAATCGGGTGCCGGAGCCTGTAGAGGCAAACACGTGCGACCAGTTTCTGCTGCAGCAGATGGATGTGGTGCAACCGCAGGTGGTGGTGGCGCTGGGGGCGACGGCCGCGATGTATCTGCTGGGGGTGAAGCAGTCGCTGAGTTCGCTGCGGGGCCGGTGGCATAGCTGCCGTGGGGCGAAGCTGGTGGTGACGTATCATCCGGCGTTTCTGCTGCGCGATCCGCGGCAGAAGGGTGAGGCATGGAAGGATTTGCAGATGGTTATGGGGGAGCTTGGACTGAAGCCGCCAGTCAGGGCTTAGGTTGCCTGCTATGAGTCACGCAGAGCATCTCTTGCCTGAGGTGAGGAGCGCTGCGCATCGAGCGGAGTAGTACAAACTTCTTGCATAGACAGGAAAATACTTTCCACTTTAGCGGCTTATTGACAGAAGTTGCTCGCCAACCTGCATCGAATCGGAAGGCGCGCTGCGGAAAATAAGGATTGTTGGGGATTTTTTACCGAATTTAGATTGCGAAGGAATGTGGCAGACAACGTGCAATTGTGTACACGTAGTACGCTCGCAGCTCTGTCAAGAAGAAATGAGGTAAGTATGGCGGCAATGACGATATTTACATGTTTGTGCGGAATACAGAAGAAAACGAGCAACCATTGGGTGCTGGCCAAGGTCACGAGACTCGGAATCGGCTTTATGCCGTGGGATTCGAACATTGCTCTGAAGAACGACATTATTGTTCTCTGCGGCGAGGGCTGCGCCGCTGCATTGTTGAGCCGCTCTCTCGGCGAATGGAAGCAGACTGTTCCGAGCAGTACTTCGGTTGACCACGAGCTCGCGTCCGTTTAGTCACGGCTTTTAATCAACGCGTTAGAAGATTTATCGCAGTTCAATGGCGACAGCGAATGTGACTGCTTTGGCCGTAACGCTATGCCTGTGTACCCAGCAGACGAGAATGATTAGCGGCGAAGACGAATGGCGGCCCTTACGATGGTTTTCGGAATGGGGCTATGTCGAATGACGTAACGAAAGCGAACCTCGGCTTCTTCGACCTTGTGATACGCGTCTTTAGCGTCATCGATGGCGACGCTATGGATATCCGGGCCAGGGCGATGCGCGTCGCAGAAGTCGAGGGACTTGCTGAATCTCGGCGATGCTCCTTGATGGGCAATGGTTCTCTTAGCTCGACATTGGAACCGGAAGTTTAGGTTGGGACCTAACATGGCGGCCGAGTGCCTTAAATGCGGATGCCCAGCCGCGGCCGGGCATCTTGTCTCTCAAATGAATCAAGAGACGGCGGGCTATCGAACGGGTTGGCCGTTGACAGTCATTTGGTCAAGAGTCTGCTGATCGTACTGTTTGACTCCGTCAGGCAGGGGGGCGTAGTTGAGGCCGGCGGCTACCGATTGTCCGTCGCTGATGATGTACTGGACGAATCCTTTCAAAGCGGCGCGCTTGGCCTGGTCTGTTCCATCCTTCGGAATGATGAGGAAGGTGAGGGTGGAAATGGGGTAAGCGTCCGGGGCCGAGGCTGGGGGATTGACGATAAGGGTCCGGGGATCCTTGCTGAGCTGGTCGGCGTAGGCGGCAATCGCGGCGGTGGTGCTGGCGGTGCTGGGTTCGATGTATTTGCCGGCCAGGTTGCGGACCCGGGCGACGGCCAGTTTGTTCTGCTGGGCGTAGATGAGCTCGACGTAGCCGATGCCGCCGGGAGACTGGCGGACCTGCTCGGTGACGCCTTCCGATCCCTTGCCTCCGAGTCCAACCGGCCAGGAGACCGCGCTGCCTTTGCCGATCTTCGACTGCCATTCGGGCGAGACAGCGGAGAGGTAACTGGTGAAGGCTGCGGTGGTTCCTGAGCCATCGGTGCGGTGAGCGATAGCAACCTTGATGTTGGGGAGGTTGACGCCCGGGTTGTCCTTTTTGACGATCGGGTCCTGCCAGCTTGTGATTTTGCCCAGGAACATGCCTGCGATGGCTTCGGCAGAGAGTTGGAGAGGCTGGGTCACCCCGGGAAGGTTATAGGTGAGGCAGACGGGGCCGGCGGTCTCGGGGATCTGGAGCATGGGTTTCATGGCTCCGAGGGCCTTGTCGTCGAGCGGATTGTCGGATGCGCCGAAGTCGACTGTGCCCGATTTGACCTGCTGGACGCCACCGCCGGAGCCGATGGACTGGTAGTTGATCTGAGTGCCATTGTGCTTGGAGCTGTAGTCCTGGGTCCAGTGCGACATGACGGGATAGACGAAGGTGCTGCCTGCACCGTTCAGTGTGACGCTTTCGCTCGCGCCGTTGCTGCTGGATTTGCATGCAGTGAGGCTGACGGCGAGGAGTGTAGAGACAAGGATGATGCCGGCTTTATAGGTGCTGGAGCAAGCGGCGAGTCGGCTATTTCTTACTTGCATTCGTGCCCTCCCGAAAATTGGCTAACCCTATGAAAGCATGCATTGGCCCGGTGAATGTCTGGAGGGGATCGATTCATACGAATTTCACACATTGTTATGGAGGTACACGGCACCCCACGGGATCTGAGCAATTTCTTCAAGAAAAATTGCGAAGTTCCTGATCTGCTTCAGGATTGGGCAGATTGGCTGGAACAAGGTGAGCGGCTAAGCTGAAGGAATGGCCTGGTTCTGCGATGTTGCGTTGCCTGTCCCGCTGGACCAGGCGTTTACCTATCTGGTAGGTGGCGCTCTACCCGTGGTTGGGGCGCGGGTGCTGGTGCCGTTTGGCGGGCAGAAGCTGATGGGTGTGGTGGTGCGGGTGCATGAGGATGCGCCGGCGGAGGGGTTCGAGGTGAAGGCGGTGCAGCAGGTGCTCGATGAGGCCGCACTGCTACCGGACGAGTTGATGAAGCTGGCGGGCTGGATCGCGCAATACTATGTCGCACCGCTGGGTGAGGTGCTGCGTGGGATGCTGCCGCTGGGAGCGGAGGTGAAACGGCAGGTTCTCTATAGGATTGCCGAGGCGGGGCGGCGGGTGCTGTATGAGGGCGCGGTGAAGGGATCTTCGAGACGGTCCAAGCTGACGCCGGAGGAGCAGAACCGGGAGTACGCGGTGCTGAACTATCTGGAAGGCGGGGAGGCGGCGAAGATGGGAGCGCTGCGGTCGGCTACGGGCTCGGGAAAGGGTCTGCTGGAGGGGATGGTTCGCAAGAAGTGGCTGGTGCGCGAGGCGGTGGCGGAGGAGAGGGATGCGAGGCGGTTGGAGAAGGTGGCCGTGCTGGTGGGTGGTTCTCAGTTGCCGGAGGTCAGTTCGGAGGTATCGGGTCTCAGTTGTCAGCCTGCGAAGCTTATGGAGCACGCGGGCGCGGGCGGGCGGCTGCCTCGGTTGAATGAAAACCAGTTGGCCGCGATGGCGGAGCTTGCCTCGGCGGGAGGGCGGATGCGGATGCGGGAGCTGCGTTTGAGCCTGGTGAGGTTGGGGGTGCCGGAGTCTACGCGGGCGACGCTGGTGAAGCGCGGGCTGATAAATGTGGAGGAGGTCGCGGAGGAGTTTCATTTGGGCGGGGTGTCGGCGCAGGGGAAGAAACATGCGCACGAGCATGCTTTGAACGAGGCGCAGATGGAGGCGCTGGGGACGATTGTCGCGGCGATGGAGAAGGGTGGCTTTCGGCCGCATCTGCTGTATGGGATTACGGGATCGGGGAAGACGGCGGTCTATTTTGCCGCGATGCAAAGGGCGCTGGATAAGGGGAATTCGGCTCTGCTGTTAGTGCCGGAGATCGGGTTGACGCCGGCGATGACGGGGCAGATGGTCGCGGCGTTTGGCGGCGAGGTGGCGCTCCTGCATTCTCAATTGACGCCGGATGAGAGGGCTGAGCAGTGGCATCGGATTCGGCGAGGCGAGGCGCGGATTGTGGTGGGGACGCGATCCGCGGTGTTTGCGCCGATGGTGAACCTGGGGCTGATTATCGTCGATGAGGAGCATGATTCGAGCTACAAGCAGGAGGAGACGCCGCGATATCACGGGCGGGATGTGGCGGTCATGCGGGCGAAGTTAACTCAATCAGGAGAGGGGGCGGTTGTTGTGCTGGGGTCCGCCACTCCGTCGCTGGAGAGCTGGGCCAATGCGCAGAAAGGGCGGTATGCGCTGGTGGAGATGCGGCAGCGGGTGATGGATCGTCCGTTGCCGGCGGTTGAGCTGGTGGATATGCGAAACGAGTTCCGGGAGACGGGGCAGGAACAGATTTTTTCGCGGAGGCTGGTGGAGGAGACGCAGAGCGCGCTAGACCGGGGAGAGCAGGTGATTCTCCTGCTGAACCGGCGAGGGTACTCGTCTTCGGTGATGTGCCGGAGCTGTGGGGAAAAGATCGAGTGTGAGAACTGTGCGATCTCGGTGACGTATCACAAGAGAGCGGTGAGCGGTGAGCTTTCGGCTTTGAGCGATGCGATTGCGCAGCCTGGGGAGCGGTTGGAGTGCCATTACTGCGGATTTCGCCGGACGGTGCCGAAGAACTGCCCGAAGTGCGCGAGTGAGCACCTCTATTTCCTGGGGGCGGGGTCACAGCAGGGCGAGGAGAGGCTGCAGGAGCTGTTTCCGGCGGCCCGGATCGGGCGGATGGATCGGGATACGGTACGGGGGCGCAGCGACATGGAGCGGCTGCTGGCGCGGCTGCATGGCGGGGAGATCAACCTGCTGGTCGGCACGCAGATGATTGCGAAGGGGCACGACATCCACGGGGTTACGCTGGTGGGAGTGGTAGGGGCCGACTTTGCGTTGGGGCTGCCGGATTTCCGCGCGGCAGAGCGGGTGTTTCAGCTGCTGACGCAGGTGTCCGGTCGGGCTGGGCGGGGCCATCTGCCGGGGAAGGTGCTGGTGCAGACGTATCACCCGGACCACTATGCGATTGAGTTCGCAGCGAAGCATGACTATCCAGGGTTTGTGGCGAAGGAGATGCAGTACCGGCGATGGATGCACTACCCGCCTTTTGCCGTGCTGGCGAACGTGCTGATTCAGAGCGAGAAGCTGGAGGAGGCTACGGCGTGGTCGGCGACGCTGGGCAGATGGTTCCAGCAGGCGCGGCTGGACAAGATTCGAGTGCTGGGGCCGGCGGCGGCTCCGATCGTGAGATTGAAGCGCATCTACCGCTATCACTTTGTGCTAAAGGCGGAGCGGCGGCAGGCATTGGGTGACACGTTGCGGCGGATGCTGGCGTTCGCTGAGGCGCAGGGAATCGCTCGCCGCAACCTGGTGGTGGACGTGGATGCCGTTCATTTGATGTGACCGCGGCTACGGGTTAGTCGAGGAGGTGCAGCTCTTTGCCCGGCTTGAAGCGGACCGCCTTGCCTGGGGCGATGGTGACTTCAGCGCCTGTCCTGGGATTGCGGCCGATGCCGGTCTTGCGCGGTTTGACGGTGAAGACACCGAAGCCGCGAAGCTCGATGCGGTCGCCGGCGATCAGGGTCTGCTTCATGCTTTCGAAGATGGCGTCGACTGCGGACTCTGCTTTGGTCCTTGGCAGGCCGGTACGCTCAACCACCCGCTGTATTAGATCCTGCTTGATCATCTGGGCCGCCGTCCTTGGGCTCTAATTTGGAGAAACGTTTTACTGACCTGGATTAGTACCGTGATGGTATGAACTCATAAGGCGATTGTCAACGAAAGAACGCTGCCGTAAGATGAAGAATCTAATGACCCGTTGAATGGCAGTCGTTTGGACCGTAGCCAATTTACACCCTTTTGCGGAACTTGAGAGAATTGAATCGTAGAACGAAGGGATAAACACCAGAGTGGCTATCAAGAGCGATCGTTGGATTCGTGAGCAGGCGACGGAACATGGAATGATTGAGCCGTTCAGCGAAAAGCAGGTAAAGGATGGTGTCATCTCGTATGGTCTTTCCTCGTACGGGTATGATTTGCGGGTTTCAGATGAGTTCAAAATCTTTACCAATGTGAACAGCGCGATTATCGATCCGAAGGCGTTCGATGAGCGTTCTTTTGTGACGGTCCAGGCGGCGAGCGTGATTGTGCCGCCGAACTCGTTTGCGCTGGCCCGTTCGATCGAGTATTTCAAGATTCCGCGGGATGTGCTGACGATCTGCGTGGGAAAGTCGACCTACGCGCGCTGCGGGATCATCGTGAATGTGACGCCGTTCGAGCCGGAGTGGGAGGGTTTCGTGACCTTGGAGATCTCGAACACAACGCCTCTTCCGGCGCGTATCTACGCGAATGAAGGGCTGTGCCAGATTCTCTTCTTCCAGTCCGACGAGGTGTGCGAGGTGAGCTACGCGGACCGGAAGGGGAAGTACCAGAACCAGCAGGGCATCGTTCTGCCAAAGCTGTAACTCTGGCGCACATGCGCTTTCGTGCGCTACACCGGCCTGTTCCTTTTGAGGATGCTGAGTAACGAGGCTTTGCACCATGAACGATAAGAAGCCGCATGAGCCTTTGCGGATGGGTCTGGTTGCAACGGATCCGCTGCGAGTCCTTGGGTTGCAGACGATCTTCGCTGCCGGGGAGCCGGTCGAGTTGGTCCCGCTGTCCGTCCCGGGAGCCCTCGATTCGTCCGGTGTTTCGCTGATTCTGGTCGATGCCGCATGCACGGAGTACATCTTCGAACTGTTGAGAGTGTTCCAGCGAACGCGGCCGCATCTTCGGCTGATTGTCCTCGGGCTGGAGGAGGATCACGATTATATTCAGCGAATCATCGGTGCCGGCGCGAAGGGCTACCTGGCTCATTCGGCGACGGCGAGCGAAGTTCGGCTGGCGATCGAAATCGTTCAGGATGGATCTGCATGGGCGCCGCGTAAGGTACTCGCCAGGCTGCTTGAGGCGACCTCCGAGGCGACACGAAACAAGAGTGCAGCAGAGCCGAGGCTTACCGGGCGTGAGAAAGAAGTGCTGCGCCTGCTGGTGACGGGTCAGCCGAACCGGATGATTGCGCAGGAGTTGGGAATAGACCTGATTACGGTGAAGGCTCACGTAGGCCGGCTGATGCGCAAGGTCGGGGTGGAAAATCGCATCGCGTTAACGGTTCAGGCAGTGAACCGGAATCTGCTTTCTCGATGAGGATCCCGGAACGGGGCCAGTTCCGCGGCAAAAAGTGTTAACTGAATAGTAATCAGAGGTACTCAAAGGTATGCATACCTTCGTACCGTTGTGAGGACCCGGAATGTGGCGCAAAGTAATACAAGCAATACAGACCTGGGAGAGGGGTTGTAGAGAAAGAGCCGGAATGCTCCGGCTTTTTCTCTACAACCCCCATTTTTTGTCAGGTAGCAACCGGGTGAGGTACAACTAGATTCGTGCTTTATTCATCAAAATTGTATTGTAATAAAAGAGCTTGCAGGTCTCTCGGCCCAAATTTCTGCTCTTGAAAGTAAAGGAATATTTATGATGAAGAAGATGTCGGTGATTGTGTGCGGTTTGGCCATGGTGGCCGGTTCTCTGGCAGCTCGTGCGGAGGACGATAAGGCTAAGGTGGCGCAACGGCTGACGGATGCGAGCGCGGTAATCGAGCAGATCATGGCCACGCCGGACAAGTCGATTCCAAGCAGCATTCTGGCCGGGGCCTCCTGCGTTGTTGTCGTCCCGAGCTACAAGAAGGCGGCGTTCGTGGTTGGCGGCCAGTACGGCCAAGGCGTTGCAACCTGCCGCACGCAGGATGGAAAGTGGAGCGCACCAGTGTGTGTGCAGATGGCGGGCGGAAGCTTCGGCTTTCAGATTGGCGGGCAGTCCACGGATCTCGTCATGATCGCTATGAACCGCCAGGGACTTCAGGACATGCTGAAGAACAAGTTCAAGCTGGGCGCGGATGCCGCGGCTTCGGCCGGTCCGGTGGGCCGCAATGCCGCGGCGGGTACTGACTGGAAGCTGAACGCCGAGTTCCTGACCTACTCACGAAGCAAGGGACTCTTCGCCGGAATCAACCTGGATGGCACAGTCGTGTCGCAGAACCAGGGCGATACTCGCGCGCTCTATGGTTCGGATCTTCCCTTCGAGACGGTACTGAAGGGCGGACAGCCGACTCCTGCCGAGGCGCGGCCGTTCGTTCGCACTGTGGCACGGTACTTCGTTGTTGCCAAAAATCAGTAAATCGAACAGGTGCTGAAGGCGAGAGGCGGCCCCATCGGGTCGCCTTTTCCTTTTGGATCGGGAGGAAGTTGCAGGACCCGGTAGACTACAGGCTTGAGCGAAGTTACCCAAGACAAGATAACGCAGGAGCAGGCCAGCCTTCGCGAGCGGCTTGAATTCTGTATTGTGTGGCTCTTCGTCTGCGGTGTGCGGTTGCTTCCACGGCGGTCGGCGCGTGCGGTCGGCGCGGGCATCGGTGCGATAGCCTTCCACGGCTTCGGACGGCTGCGCAGGGTCGGTATTCGCAATCTGGAGTTGGCCTTTCCGGAGGAGCCGGAGCCGAATCGCCTGAGAATTCTTCGTTCCGTGTACAGAAATCTGGGATATCTGCTGGCAGAATTTTGCAAGATGGCGGACTACACCCCCGATGAGGCCAGCCGGTTCATTCGATACGAGGGGTTGGAAAACTATCTGCTGGCGCGGGACAGGGGCAAAGGAGTTCTCGTTCTGACTGGCCATTTGGGAGCGTGGGAGTTGTCGAGCTTCTATCATTCGCTGATGGGAATGCCGATGGGCATGGTGATCCGGCGGCTGGACAATCCGCTGGTCGACCGCTTCGTGAACCGCATTCGTTGTCAGCACGGCAATCGCGTGATCCACAAGGACGACTTTGCGCGCGGGCTGATTGCGTCGATGCGAGCCGGGGAGACGGTAGGCATTCTGATGGATACGAATATGACGCCGCCACAGGGCGTATTCGTGCCGTTCTTCGGCGTGCAGGCCTGTACGGCCTCGGGAATGGCGCGAATTGCGGCAAGGACGGAAGCGGCGGTGGTTCCGGGCTTTCTGCTTTGGGAGGAGAGCGAGAACAGGTATGTTTTGCGCTTTGGAGAGCCGCTGGAGGTAGTACATACGCAGAGCCCGGAAGAAGACGCACTGGTGAATACAGCCAACTTCACGGCGGTGATTGAGCGGTACGTGCGGCACTATCCTGAGCAGTGGCTCTGGATGCACCGGCGATGGAAGACCCGGCCGCCGGGAGAGAAGGGGATCTACTGATGGCGACGATGGGAGAGATCGCGGGATGGCTGGGGCTGGAATTGACTCGGCTCGATGTGAGCGCGCCTGGGCTGGATGTGGAGATTACGGATGTGTCGGCCATCGAGGGAGCCGCTCGGCACTCGCTTGTATTTGCTGTCGACGGCCCGGCTCTCGCCAAGGCGCTGGACTCGAACGCCGGGGTAATCCTGGCGAATCGCCGGCTCGTAGTGGCCGGGCAGCCTTGTGACCCCAGAATTCTGTGGGTGGAGGACGCGCGCTACGCATTTGCCCTGGTTGCGCGGAGGCTGCGCGCTGGTGAACTGCGGGGAGTTATCCATCCTTCGGCGATGGTGGGAGATGGGGTGAGTGTTGGAGATTTCACCAGCGTGGGGTTTGGGGTCGTCCTGGAAGCCGGAGTGGTCGTTGGCAGAGGCTGCACGCTCCTGGCCCGTGTGACGGTGCACGAGGGAACCGTGCTGGGCGACCGGGTCGTGGTGCAGGCAGGAGCGGTGCTGGGCTCGACCGGGTTCGGGTACGCGCGCGACCCGGCCACGGGCGAGTACGTTCTCTTTCCACAGCAGGGCAGGCTGATCGTAGAGGACGACGTGGAGATTGGAGCGAATACGACGATCGATCGCGGAGCCCTGGGAGAGACAAGGATCGGAAAGGGTACCAAAATCGACAATCTTGTGCACATCGGGCACAACTGCATCATAGGAAAGAATGTCATTATCGCGGCGCAGACCGGAATTTCGGGGTCGAGCGTGGTGGAAGACGGCGCGATTCTGGGCGGCCAGGTCGGCATCGGGGAGCATGCCACCGTCGGTGCAGGAGTGATTCTGGGGGGTGGAGCAGGGGTGCTGAGCGGTAAGAAGATGCGCGGCCCTGGACAGGTGTTCTGGGGACGGCCGGCGAGGCCCCTGCGGGAGTACCTGCAAGACCTCGCGCGGTTGAAGAGGCGATAATAGAAAGGGGCTGCCGATCAGCTCAGGTTGTTTCATGGTGAGCTATGGCGATTGTTGTGGTTGGCGGGCACACGAGAAACATCGGCAAGACCAGCGTGATGGAGGGCCTGATCGCGGCCATGCCGGAGATGCATTGGACCGCTTTAAAGGTGACCCAGTTCGGGCATGGAATGTGCTCGGCCAATGGGGAGCCTTGCGATTGCGAGACCGCGGAGCATGCGGTTGCCGTCAGCGAGGAGCGGCTCGACCGCGCACGAACGGCGACCGGATCGGACTCCGCGCGGTACCTGACCGCGGGAGCAGTGCGGTCCTTCTGGGTGCGGACCAGGATGGGAGATCTGGCAGAGGCGATGCCACGGATTCGCAAGGAGCTGGCGCTCTCTGAAAACGCGATCATCGAGTCCAACAGCATCATGCGCTTCCTGCGTCCGGATGTGTACCTGAGCGTGCTCGATCCCGGAACGGCGGACTTCAAGGAGTCTGCGCGCTACTTTCTGGACCGGGCGGATGCTGTGCTTGTGCCGGAGGGAGACTTGGCCCGGCCGGAGTGGAAGGGCGTTTCGCTGAGGCTGGTAGAAGGAACGCCGGTGCTGGCGACGCGACCGCCCCTGTATGTCACCGATGAGGTGGTGCGCTTCGTTCGGGAACGCGTGCAGGTTGCGGCGCGTGGAGGCAATGCAGCATAGAGCGGTGATACACCGTCGTAAGCATGGGCACAGAGCTTCTCTCCTTCGCGAACGATGATCGTTTCCCGCAGCGTCCGGGTACGGAGTCGCTGCAGGATAACTATTTCCTCGGAGGCATAGAAGAGCATGATCGAGCGCGTGGTTTTTTCAAGATATAGTCGATTGCGGAAATGGCGTTCTCTGGTGAAGCTGCCTGATCCAACGGTCGAGAACTTGTTCCCATTGTGCGATGCAGGCCAATGCCGGGCCGGGGCGGTGGCATGGTAGAGTGCGCGGGCGTGGCCATCAGGGACTGGACGCATGTTGTGGACGTTCGCACGCTGGCGGAGATGAATATTCTGCTCTACGTGCTCTATGCGGGCGCGATGCTGGTGAACGCGCGGACCAGCGGAGCTTCGCGGGGAGTGGGGTGGTTCGCGGGGGCGAACCTGAGCCGGGCGGCGGCCCTGCTTCTGGTGGGATGCGGCCCATGGCTGCCGATTCCGCAGCAGTTTGTCGAGGCCATGGCGCATGTTCTGGCAGTCGTGGGTGTGACGATGCTGTACCGGAGCTTCACCGAACTGCTGGAGCGCGGTCCTTTGCTGCAGTGGCTGCAATATCTGCTGCTCGTCCTGATGACTGTGGGAGCCGTTTACATTATGCTTGCCCCGCGCACCTTTCCGGCTGCGTTGTTTCTCGTCAGCCTGACGATGGGAGTGCAGATGGCGCTGATTGCGTCGGTGGTGTTCCGGTTTTCGGCCGAAGATGTACGTTTGGCGGGATGGCTGACCGGGGCGGCGCTCTCGCTGGATGCGTTGATCATGTTGATGGTGGCGATCGTAACCCTGGGCTACCGGTCGCCGGAGTATCCCCAGGCGGCTGCGGAGATGCAGGAGTGGTGGATGGCGGGGGGCATCCTGGCCAACGCCGCGGTGGCATTCGGGTTCATGTTCCTTTCGACCGCCAAGCTGCGCGTCGAGCTGATGTGGCGAGCGCAGGTTGACGAACTGACCGGCCTGCTGAACCGGTGGGCTTTGAAGAGGCTGGCGGTGAAGGAGATCGTGCGTTCCAGGCGAAGCAAGAGGTCGCTCGCGGTGGTAATGATGGATCTGGACGGCATGAAGGCGGTGAACGACGAGATGGGACATGCATGTGGGGATGCCGTGCTGCAGGCCGTGGCGGGGGTGCTGCAGGAGACGCTGCGAGAGCGGGACTCGGTGGCACGGATGGGCGGAGACGAATTTTGTGTGCTGCTGCCGGATACGGAGCTGCCCGAGGCGATTATGGTGGCGGAGCGTCTGCGGTCGCAGGTGCGCGCACTGAGGGTGAGGTTTCGGGGTAAGACTATAAGCGTGGGAACGAGCCTGGGTGTGGCTTCGTCGGAGACCTGCGGTTGGAGCTGGCAGAGTCTGCTGGACGAAAGCGACGCAGCGTTATACCAGGCGAAGCGCGAAGGCAAGAACCGGGTCGCCGTGGCGGAGGGGATCGGAGTGATGAAGGAAGTCGAGCGCGACAGCAACAGCCGGATGGTAGAGCGCAGGCGGTGAGTTGGTCTTGAGACGCGCTGCCGATCACTCTCGGGCCGATCTACCGGTGTTTTCGAAGCGGGGAGTGACCTCACATGTTGGCTACCTTTGGAGACCGGGCGCAAAACAAGAGGCCTCCGGCAGGTGCGCCGGAGACCTCCTGACTGAATAAAAGTGAATCTCTACTTAATGTTGCCGTTGAGGCCCGCGGGGAAGAACAGGCCCACATGGGTCGAAGCGGTGGGTGCGGTATTGGTGACGATGGCAAGAATCTGCTGTGGCGTTCTGCCGAAGGTGATGCTGTTGTTGTCTGCATCGAGGATGGTGGTTGAGGAATAGGTCGCGGATGTGCCCTGGAGAGCAACCTTCTGCGAGTTGTCGATACCCTGATCGTCTGCCGCGAGGCCGCCGTTGGTCGTGAACGGCGTCCCTGTGGCTGGCTTCGTTGGGTTGGCGAGCTGGGAACGCAGGGCGGAGATCTTCTGGGTGTATCCCGTCAGAGTGCCGCTTCCCGCGTCGAGCGCGTTGATGGAGGTGCGAACCAGACCGGCGTGGTAAGCCTCAACTGCGAGGATGCCGGCGGCGTAGCCGAGGATTTGCGAGCTGCTGATCGATCCCGCTGCTCCGTGGTATGCCGTGACGCCTACGTCCTCGAAGATGTAAGCGCCGATGAGGAAGTTTGCGTCGTTTGCGAAAGGATCAAAGGTAGCGCCAATCCCTGCTGCCATCGAGAGGGCGTTGAAGGAGGCGACCAGATCGATCTGGGGCTGAGCAACTGCGGCTTTGGCAAGCGCGGTCTGGAGGAAGGTTACATGCTTGCCCTCTTCCGTGGCAGTCTCCGCCGCA
The DNA here is from genome assembly GCA_965277265.1 of Edaphobacter sp. Classification (GTDB taxonomy): domain Bacteria; phylum Acidobacteriota; class Terriglobia; order Terriglobales; family Acidobacteriaceae; genus Edaphobacter. The sequence goes on along the minus strand of CBDICF010000003.1, from coordinate 749,095 downwards.
TAGGCCGCAATTGTGGGATTGCTGAAGGGGACCTTGGCGAAGTTTGCCTTCGTGACGACGGTACCCTGGGTTCCTACTCCGCCGCCGGTGATCGAAATAGGCGTACTCAGCTTGTCGATGGTGACACCATTGACCGCCAAGCTATAGAAGTTCGCTTCCAGGTATTCGAGGTTGAGGGCGAAGTTGAGAATATCGTTGTCAGTGAGAGCAGTCTGTGCCTCTGCTTTTTCTGTGGCGAGGCCGGAGAAGACGAGACCGGCGAGCGCTGTGGTACCAAGAGAGAGCATCTTGCGACGGCTCTTGGCGATGATTTCATCTAATTGCTGTGTCTCTTGAGTTGCCATGATGTCCCGTCCTTAGGATGCTGTCGTTTTGATGTTGCCGTTGAGACCGTTAGGGAAGAAGCCGCCCTTGGACACGCCCACGCCTGCAGTGCCGCCGTAGACGATGTGGAGGACCTGATCGGTCGTGCGCGCGAAGGCAATGGCGTTATTGGTGTCGGCTGCCACGATGCTGTTGATGCTCACCATGGTCTCGCCTGGAACCTTGTTCCCGCTCTGCGCGCTGATGGTTCCACGCAATGTGGAGATCAGGTTGGCGTTTGTGAGTGCGGCGGTCTGAGCGGCGGTTGCGGTCTTGGAGGCTGCCTGACCGGCGATGATGGTGCGAATCTCGGCGGCATGGTAGGCCTCGGTGCCCATAATCCCTGCGGCAGCTCCGAGATACGACGCCTTGTTTGTGATGAGCGGCGCCGCGCCGAGGTAGGCGGTGACACCGACATCCTCAAAGACGAAGGCGCCGGTCAGAAAGGCGTTCTCATCGGTAAAGGGGTTGAAGGTGCCCGAGATCTTGGCGGCGGTTCCGAGGCCCGCGAAGAAGGTCAGGTCGATCACTGGACGGGGCTGGACGGTGGCACCGGCAGCGGCGAGCGCAGAACGGAGAAAGCGGACGTGGTTCAGTTCGTCCTGCGCAATCTCGTTGGCGTACTGCTGGATCGATGGCGTGGCAAAAACCACCTTCGTGGTGGAAGGAACGATGGTAGTACCAGCGCCTGAGCCTGCATCGGTTGCGGAGAGGCCGGAACCGGTGGCTGCGTAGAGGTAGTATTCAGCCTCAAGGTATTCGAGGTTCAGCGCGAAGGTGAGGATGTCGGCGTCCGTGACGGCGGCGCTGGTCGGTGTGGGGGTGGGTGTCGGAGTGGTTGTTGGTGCGGGACTGCTGTTATTGCATCCGACAACCAGTGCAGCCGCGGCAGCAGTGCCGGCTCCTGCCATGAATTTTCGGCGAGATAGAGCCTTATCTATAAGGTCATTCAGTTTTTTTTCCACGATGTGCCTCTCCTAGTTGCAACTTACTGACTACTCCATCATCTTACTCACGTTAAAGAAGGATGTTTGGATTCATATGCATCCGAAAATAATTAGATGGATTGCACAGGAAGGTACATGAGGTCTTCGACGAGGCCGATCTCCTTCTGTACGAACGGTTCCGCGTAGCGAACACCCGCAAGCAGACCGTAATGACGCGCCGTGGCGAAGGTGCGCTCGCGAATCTCTTCCTCCGGAACGAAGAGGCCAGCGCCCTGAGCCTTATTGCCATATTGAGAACGATACGCAAGGAGCGATTGGAGGCGTTGCTCTGCAAAGACCGTGATGTCGACGACGAAGGTGGGGCGCACATCCGCATAAAGGCTCGCGTAGAGAATTTTGAAGGGGCGGTGAGGCGCGGATGGTGTCTCGGCGTCTGTTGCGGTTGGGATATCCAGCTTGGCCAGACCGCTGACGAAACATGCTTCGTAGCCCAGCGTTGCGGTGGTGTAGTGGTCGGGATGACGTCCCTGCCAGTACGGCAGAATGACGACTCGCGGACGAAGGCGGCGCAGGACCGCGGCAATCTTCAGACGGTTGTGTTGTGTGTTCTCCACGTTGCCGTCGGGAAGATCGAGCGCCTCGCGGTGAGCGACCTTGAGGATCGCGGCGGCTGCGTTGGCTTCGGCTTCACGCTCGGACGCAGTGCCTCGGGTTCCGGCTTCGCCGCGTGTGAGATCTAGGATTCCTGTGCGCCACCCACGTGCGTGCATGGCCAGCAGGGTACCCCCGCAGGTTTGTTCGACATCGTCCCGGTGGGCGGCAATGGCGAGAACGTCGGTAGGGCAGGGTTCCGGGGCTAAAGGGTAGGGGGTAGAGGGCATCGTGGTCAGAGTTTAGCGATAAGCGCATTGAGCACCTTCGCTATTTCAGTGGAGAGATTGCCGGCGTGGGTGATTTGCTCTTCGTTGCTGTACTGAAGCTCTTTCGCAATGAAAAGATGGGTCTGGATCTCAAGGTTTGAGCCACGAGCTGTGCCCAGGAACTGCTCGTACTCGTTCTTCGCGTTGCGCCCGTAGGATGCAATCATGGGATCCTGTGTCCTGCTCCTTACTCCCTATTCCCTACACCCTGCTTTTTAGTTATCGGCATCGGTGACGGAATCGAGGTAGGCTACGTCAAGCGCCGTCCCCTGCACGGTGATGTTAACGTTGTTGATCTCGGAACCGTCGGCGGTGTTGAAGGCATGGACCTGGCCGCCATACGCCGTATAGACCTTATGGTAGTTCTGGACCCAACACAGGCCGGTGAGGTCGCCGTAGTAGAACTGGTTCTGATTGGTATTGGGGAACGAGACGGCGGAGCTGGTGTTCTGGTTGACGGCGGGAACGATGGAGGCGGTCAGGGCTCCGCGATCGAACCGGGACAGGCAGTTGTAGTTTGCGGCCTGTGAGGTGTTGCCCGCTGCCGCCAGGTGCGCGCGCTCGCCGGTGGCGCAGAACTGCGAGCCGATCCAAAGGGTGTTGTCGTCGGCGAAGAGCATCTTGGTGTGGGTGCCGTCGGAGATGGAATACTTGCCGGTCACTGCGGCGGCGGGGTTTGTGGCCGCCGCAGCGAGGTTGATGACGGACAGGTTGCCGGCGAAGAGGCCATCGGGCTGGAGTTGCTGGCCTGAGATGAAGAGCGTCGTTCCATCGGAGAGCGCCATGGTCGCGCCTCCGGGGACCGGGATGTTCGAGGTAAAGGCGTTGGCGTTCGGTGCAGAGCCGATGGAGTATGAGTTGACATTGAGCGCGGACTGCTGCAGGAAGGTCACGCTGGAGTTGGTCCCTCCGCACTCGGCGCCGCAATTCAGGACATATGCCGTCGTGCCGTCGAGCGAGAAGTAAGCTCCAATGGGCCGATCGAATGGTCTGGCGATGCTGCCGGTGTTGACCGGTACGGCACAGTAAATTGGAACGTTCAAGGGCTCGCAGTCCACACCGCCGGTTGCGGCGATGGCGGCGGCGGCGGTCGGATACTGGTTATTACTCAGTTTAATGACGCGGTACACCGTGTCGGAGTTGCGCACCATGGCGAGCACGACTGTATCGCCCTGATTGACGGCGACCTGGTAGACGTCCGGGATATTGAGCGGGGGAATTGGGGCGGTCGCGGAGCTATCGACGATAACTAGCTGACCGCTGGACGGAATTGCCGCATAGATATGACCGAAGGTCGCCGGGATTGCGATGGAGTTGGCGCCGGGATAGGTGCCCGCCGAGCCGGTGGACGCCTCGGTGCCGTAGTTGATCTGGTTGAGGGTGCCTCCGACGCTGGAGTAGACGTAGCCCCGAACCTCGGAGGGGAAGTTGAGAATCAGATTTGGGAAAGCTCCCACCGTGCCGGAGATGCTGAAGGACGTGATGGTGTTTTGGACATTGCTGCGAATGTCCCGGGATCCATCGAGTATCTGCAGCGTTCCCGAGGACCCGTTGGTCGAAACCGCAACCATGACGCGTTCGGCTAACAGACTGGGCGGGATTGGCCGGTTGGCGAAGGTGTACTGCGGGAAGTGATACGCGTAGTAATTGTCGCTGTGGCAGGAGGTGAGGCCTGCGGCTGCGAATGCGAGAACAAGGCTGCAGAGGACCTGCGCGCGGAGAGACTTGACGAGGGGACTTCGATTCTTCAACGGTAACAAACTCCAACCTGCGCGCGGCATGTTCTGGCGGCCGCTGCTCCGCTGAGTATAACAAAGGACTGCGGGCCGAGGCGGCCGCTGGGGGCTATGGATGCGCCTGTGGAATGAACGGTTGGAGTGGGTCCGCGCTCTAGCTTAGGATGGTAGCAAGACACTGAGACCAAGACGCAGGGACCGAGACACGGAGACAAGGATGGGCGATGGGTTGGACAAAGCCGGTGCGTGTGCTCCTGCTGGGGCGATGATCGGATTCGATGCGACTGACCGGCTGTTTTCGGGGGCGACGGTGCTCTGCGACGGAGCAATGGGCACGATGTTGTATGCGCGCGGAGTGTTTATCAACCGCTGCTATGACGAATTGAACGTGTCCCAGCCGGAGCTGGTGCGTGAGGTCCACGCGGAGTATCTGCAGGCGGGCGCGGAGATCGTGGAGACAAATACGTTCGGCGCAAATGCATTTCGGCTGGAGATGCATGGGTTGCGGGACAAGGTACGCGAGATCAACCTGGCCGGGGTGAAGCTGGCAAGGAAATGCGTGAATGAGATTCGCGAGAAGCAGGCGGGCGAGGCATTCGTCGCAGGGGCGATCGGTCCGCTTGGAGTGAGGCTGGAACCGCTGGGTAAGGTGGGGTTGGAAGAGGCCAGGGCTGCGTTCGCGGAGCAGATCGACGCACTGGTGGAGGGCGGTCCAGGAGTAGGAGCCGACCTGCTGATTATCGAGACGATGACGTCCCTCGCGGAGGCGGAGCAGGCGATTCTCGCGGCGCGAAAGAAGGCTCCCGGAGTTCGGCTGATCGTCATGATGACGGTAGACGAGGACGGGAACTGTCTGGACGGCGCCTCGGCGGAGGCTGCGGCTGTGAAGCTGACCGAGTGGGGAGCGGATGCGGTAGGGTGCAACTGCAGCGCGGGGCCGGCAACCGTGCTCAGCGTGATCGAGCGAATGCGTCCCATGACAACGCTGCCTCTTGCGGCGATGCCGAATGCGGGGATTCCCCGAGCCGTAGAGGGGCGCACGATCTATCTGACATCGCCGGAGTATATGGCGAGCTTTACCCGTAAATTGGTGAAGGCCGGAGCGTGCATCGTGGGTGGATGCTGCGGCACGACGCCAAGCTACACGAGAGCTATGAAGAGCGCGCTGCGAGCTTTGGATGCCATGGAAGACGGCGTCGAGGTGATGCGGCAGGCAGGATCGAACAGGTCAGGCAACAGGTCTCGTAGCAGTGGTGAGGAGCAGTCCGGGAGCCTCGCGGCGGGCAAGGTGGAGCCTCCCGTACTGAGTCAGAGGTCGAAGATTGGCGCGATGGTGGCGGCAGGAGAGTTCGTCACGATGGTGGAGATCGTTCCGCCGAAGGGCATCGACTGCAGCAAGGAACTGGATGGCGCGGCGCAACTGCACCGGCTCGGCGTAGATGCGATCAATGTGCCGGATTCGCCGCGGGCCAGCGCGAGGATGAGCGCGCAGAGCCTGTGCGTACAGATTCAACAGCAGGTCGGGATCGAGACAATTCTGCACTACACCTGCCGCGATCGCAATGTGCTGAGTATTCAAAGCGATCTGCTGGGTGCGTCTTCGATCGGCCTCAAAAATATTCTTTGCCTCACGGGCGATCCGCCGAAGCTGGGGAACTATCCCGATGCGACGGCGGTGTTCGACGTGGACTCGATCGGGCTGGTGAACGTGGTGCATGGCCTGAACTATGGGATGGATATCGGAAAGAACTCGATTGGGGAGTCTACCGGGTTTACGATCTCGGTGGCGGCGAACCCGGGCGTCCTGGATATGGACCAGGAGGTGCGGCGATTCGCGTTCAAGGTAGAGGCTGGCGCGGAGTTTGCGATTACACAACCGGTATTCGACCTGCGCGTGCTGGAGGAGTTCTTGCGACGGATTGAAGAGTTCCGCATACCCGTAATTGCGGGTATCTGGCCGCTGACGAGCTTGCGCAATGCGGAGTTTATGAAGAACGATCTGCGTGTGAGTATGCCGGAGGAGATCATGGCGCGGATGGCGGCTGCGGGCGGTCCGGAGGCGGCGCGCGCCGAGGGGGTGAAGATCGCACAGGAGATGCTGGCGGATGCGCGTCCGATGGTACAGGGTGTTCAGGTGAGTGCGCCTTTTGGACGGTATGGCGTGGCGGCCGATGTCCTGGGTATGTCAGTGGTCGGGGTGTCCTGATGGCGAACTTCGAGGAGCAGTTGACGGCGTTGGAGGCGGTTGTGGAACGGCTGGAACGCGGCGAGCTTCCGCTCGATGAATCGGTGCGCCTGTTTGAAGAAGGGGTGAAGTTGTCGAACGCATGCAAGAAGGAGTTGGAGGCCGCGGAGGGGCGGATCCAGGTGCTGGTAGAGCAGGGAAGTGGCGGGATGCGGGTGGTGGGGCTTGATGTGGAGGAAGGTGTTGAAGAGGATGAGGAGTAGCCGCGAATCAATGTGATGAGGAGTGAAATACCGCTATGGAAAAAGACTTCGCAAAATTCGCAGAGAAGATTGCTGAAGCCGCTCGTCAGGGAGTTCAGGTAGAGCGGATGTGGCAGCAGAAGCTTGAAGAGAAAGTTAAGCAGAAGCAGGCAGCCAAATCATCTTGAATCAGCCGACCTTCACGGTGATCGCAGGAGCGAATGGGTGCGGAAAGAGTACGCTGACGCGTTGGACAAAGGCCTTCTTTCAGCACGCGGCGGTTCCTGATTCTGATGCTATCGGTACTGAACTCCAATCCCAATCAAATGCTGAACTGAGCGATATAGGAGCGGGCAGGGAGGTCCTTCGATCCGCAGATGCCTTCTTGGTTAACAGGGTAAGTTTTCGGTAGAGACCACGCTTTCAGGTAGAACCTATTCGCGGATGCTGGTAAGAGCCCGAGAGTTGGGATATCGAACTCGTCTTTTTTACACCGGAACAGAGAACGTCAATATCAACATCGCTCGTATAAAAACTCGGGTGTTGAAGGGCGGTCATGATGTGCCGATCGCCGATCGCAGATCAGCTTCGGCGATATACGCGTAGCTTCAAAAACCTCCAACCTGCTATCAAATTGGCAGATGAGAGCGTCTTATTTGATAATTCGACAGAGGCCGGACACCGAATTGTGGGGCTGAAGCTGATGAGAATGGAGATGCTGCCGATGGAACCTCTTCCGAAGTGGGCGGAATTTTTACGTTAACAAAGGCGGTTATGTCTCGCAGCTTTTCACGGCTTTCAGTGTGAAGTAACGCGAGTTGATCATTGCTCTAGCGAACGCCAGTCATGTGCAACACCGACAGCGCTGGATGATTTCCTTGTGCTGCGTGTCTACCGATCACGGCTGGTGACAAAGCCGGGCACCCATAGCAACGCCCGTTTGGCCTCTGTGTCGGGCAGATCGGCGATGCTCAGGCGGGCGGCCTCGGCGTAGGCGCAGGCTGTGTCCATGGCGTAGTCGAGCGAGCCGTGGCGCTGAAGGATTTCGAGAATCTGCGGGTGGGAGACCTGGGTGAAGCTGCGGTCGGCCAGCACGGTACGAATGGCTTCGCGGTCGGCCCCGGTTCCTCGTTCGAGAGCGTGGATCACGGCCAGGGTGGCCTTGCCTTCGCGAAGGTCCGAGGCGACCGGCTTGCCGAGGACGTCTTCTGCTGCCGTCAGGTCAAGCACGTCGTCAACGATCTGGAAGGCGAGGCCGAGGTTGCGCCCGTACTCGCCTAACCGCGCTTCGACCTCTTCCGGATCAGCGAAGTCGTAGGAAGGTGTAATGGCGGCTCCTAGCTGCATCGAAACCTTGAACAGGCAGGCGGTCTTGCGGAAGATCAGGTCGAAGTATTCCTCTTCGTTGATCAGGTGCCCCAGCTTCTGCATCTGGAGTAGCTCACCTTCGACCATCTGCTGAGTGAGAGAGATGAGCAGTTCGAGAACGCGGAAGTTGCGTTCTTCCAGTGCGGTGGAGAACGACTGCATGTAGAGCCAGTCGCCCGCGAGGACGCATTTTGCATTTCCCCAGGTGGTGTTCGAAGAGGGGCGGCCGCGGCGGCTGTCCGCCTCATCGATAATGTCGTCGTGGACGAGCGTCGCAGTGTGGAGCATCTCGACCACCGCGCCCAGGCGTATGCGGCTTTGGCTCATGCAGCCGAGCGCCTTGGCCGACAGCAGCAGCAGCAGAGGGCGAATGCGCTTGCCGCCCCCGGAGATAAGATACTGCGCGATATCCGTGATGACGGCAACGTTCGAGGCGGACTGTCTGGCGAACTCCTGCTCGATGGCGGCCAGGTCGTCACGGAGGAGATCGAACACCTCGGCTGCGGTCGCGATGGAGAGTGTGCTCACTCGTGGATAAGAGTATCAGGATGTGAATTTGACATCAGGTGTGGACTCGAAAATCGCGCAGGGAATGTTCATGGAGACAAAGGATCATCCGGCCCCGTGTTGGCGCGTCACGCAGGTCGATGTGTCCAATTAGTTTGAGCGGAAGTTGGTGAACTGCAGTTCGACGCCGATGTCTTTGCCGCGCAGCAGCGTCATAACCTCCTGAAGGACGTCGCGGTCTTTGCTGACGACCCGGACGGTGTCGCCCTGAATGCTGGCGTGAGCCTTCTTCTTCGAGTCTTTGATGGCGGCGACGATGATCTTCGCCTTTTCGGAAGGGATACCCTGGACCAGCTTTATCTTCTGGCGAACGCTGGAGTTGGCGGCAGGTTCGATCTTCTCGAACTCGAGGTTCTTGAGCGAGACACCGCGCTTGACCAGCTTCTGCGAAAGAATCTCGGTGACGGCCTGCAGCTTGTACTCGTCCTGCGAGGCAAGCTGGATGGTGTCGGTTCCCTCAAGTTCTATCTTCGACTTCGAGTCCTTGAGATCGAAGCGGGCGTGGACCTCTTTCGATGCCTGGTCAATTGCGTTCTTGACTTCCTGAAGTTCTACTTTGCTGACTACGTCGAAGCTGTTGTCGGATGCCATAATTTTTCCTTCGAATCCTATTATGCCGGAGAAGAATGCTTGAACGTCGTTTGCTCGGATGACACCGTTCAGGACGGATGGTTTGAAGAGGCGTCCGTCGTGGGGAAGAGGTGTTCAAAATTCCTTGTGGTAATCATCGCGAGCTCTTCTGGTGAGATGCCGCGGAGCGCGGCGAGGGCTTCGGCGGTGTGGGTGATGTGGGCAGGCTCGTTGCGCTCTCCTCGCAGGGGGATGGGGGCGAGAAAGGGTGCGTCGGTCTCGACGAGGATTCGGTCGGCAGGCGCCAGGCAGGCCGCTTCACGGATGGATTGGGATTTGGGGTAAGTGAGATTGCCCGCGAAGGAGAGGTGGAAGCCGGCACCGAGAGAGCGGCGGGCCTGGTCTGGCGTGCCGGAGAAGCAGTGCATGACGCCGCCGAGCCGGTGCGGTGTCCAGTGTTCGGCGATGAGGTGCAACAGGTCCTCCCAGGCATCGGCGTCGCCAAAGGTTTCCTTGGCCTGCTCAGTGGCAAGTTCGCTGGTGCGGCAGTGGATCAGGATGGGCTTGCGGACCCTGGAGGCGAGAAGCATCTGCGCGACGAAGGCCTGGCGCTGAATGGGTGGAAGGGGGTTATCGGCGTGGTAGTAGTCGAGGCCAATCTCGCCGATGGCGATGCATCTTGGGTCGGCGGCGAGGTGGGCGAGCCTGGCGAGCGCCACTTTGTTGGCATGGGCGGCCTCCTGCGGGTGGATACCCGCGCTCGCATAGATGCGTGGAAGGTCGGGACCGGAGGTAGCGTGAGCGATTTCGAGGGCCCGGTGCATGGTGTCGGGGCCGTCCCCGATGCCGATGGAGAGAATAGTCTCTACGCCGGCGGCTCTGGCACGGCGTAGAACCTCTTCGCGTTCTGTCGGTGTCTGTGTGTAGAAGTCGAGGTGGGCGTGGGAGTCCGTCAGGCGCATATCTCCTTTAGAATACTGCAATTTGGCCATTACCCTCCCGCTACGAACTGAGCTGGTTTCGGCTAGGATAAGTGGATGAAAAGTGTGGTGCGGCATAGGGTGTGGGTTGGTGTTTTGACGTTGACTTTGATGTCGATCGCGGCTAAGGCACAGGACTCCGGAGCATCGGCCGGGGGCGCAGGGCTGACGAGTTCGCGAGTGTTTCCGCTCGCAGCCATGCCGGAGCGGAAGACGGCGAACGGCGGGGAGAGCCGGGACGTTCTGCGGGGTGTACTGGCGACCGGCGAAGTGGTGGCAGTGCACGAATCCATGCAGCCGGCCGGTGCGACGCCGGTGCCGATGCATGTCATCCAACACTCGGAGTTGCTCCTGGTGCAGGAGGGCACAGTGGGCTTTGAGCATGATGGAATTACGGAGAAGGTCGGGGCGGGAGGCGTGATTTACGTGGCTCTGGGAACGCTGCATCGTGTGAAGAATGTGGGAGATGGCCCCGCGAAATACTTTGTAGTGCAGGTTGGTGGGGATACGAAGAAGTAGTTTTGTTTCTGGTGGAGCGCGTAGGATGTTGGGATGAAAAACCTGAATCGGCGGGAACTGTGTGTGGCGCTTTCAGTGCTGGCGGCTGCGGGCGGCGGCATGGCTGAGGGGCAGGCGGGGGCGCCTGGGGAGAACGTGCTGGCTCACTCGGAGGTGTTTGCTTTCGACAAGCTGCCGGTGAAGAAGACGGCAAATGGCGGGGCGAGCAGGGCTGTCGCTCAGGGGGTTCTGGCGACGGGTGAGGCGGTGGAAGTGCATGAAACGACACTGCCTCCGGGGCAGATGCCGCATCCTCCGCACAAGCACAGGCACTCGGAGTTCATGATGGTGCGCGAGGGTCAGCTTGAGTTCGACAACGATGGAACCAAGGAGCGGGTGGGACCGGGCGGGGTGATCTTTGCGGCTTCCGAGGTGATGCACGGGTTGAAAAATGCAGGCGAGGTGAATGCAAATTATTTTGTGATTGCGATCGGGCGGGAGTCGGGCAAAACGCTAGTTTGACGGGGCTTTTTGGAGGGGGTTGCGGAAATTCAGGGGTGCAGCGTGTGGTTTTTTGATGGTAAAAGTGTGGCGCATTGCGTGGTAAAGATGGATTGCAAACTGCGCCTCATCTGGGTCTGAAAATTACGCCACGTTTTCCAACTTTATTTCCGGCAGGACGGCTTAACACCGATTTGCACCGATGACACCGATCAGGAACAGGCAACGGCAACGAAGAAATGCGGGAGTCTCTCTACTGCGCTGCTCACGATGAGCCTGTGAGCAGCTTCGGTCGAGATGACGACGATTCTTTCGTGTTGAACTTGGGAATAACAGGAAGCCGGGAGAGACGAAGCCGTGGCAAGACAATCTAGCGAAGTCGGGAGCCCAGGGCGATGTCTTCCGAATCCGCGAAGGTGGCGAGGATGGGCTTGCCGTTTTCGCCGTTGGAGGCGGCGAGGAGCATGCCGTGGGATTCATGGCCGCGCATCTTGCGGGGGGCCAGGTTGGCGATGACAACGATGCGGCGTCCGATGAGCTCTTCGGGGGTGTACCACTCGGCTATGCCGGAGAGGATCTGGCGGGTCTCGTAGCCCAGGTCGACTTCGAGGCGGAGGAGTTTGTCGGCCTTGGGGATGCGTTCGGCGACGAGAACTTTAGCGACGCGGAGGTCGATCTTGACGAAGTCGTCGATGGCGATCTGGGGTGTGTTCGGGGTGTTCGATGCAGCGGCGGAGGCGGCGAAGGGGCCCGAGGCCTGTGATTCCGCGTGAGGCGGGGTCTTGACGAGGTCGGGGTTGGGGGCCGCGGCTGCGCCTACCTGGGCTCCGGGGTTGGGCTCGCTGAAGGACGAGGTGCGGGGGCCGGCGGCAGGGTGGGTGGGGTCGGTCGGGACGGGGATGGTGGGGGCGGTCTTTTCGTCCACGAACTTGGAGGGGATGGGGGCGTTAGAGGATTCCATGTCGGTCATGATCTGGATGAGTCCTTTGTCTGCTCTGGGAAAGATGGGGGAAAGGGGGCCTAGTCTGGTGCCGGGTGCAAGGCCTCCCCATTCTAAGTTCTTCAGGGCGCCGTTGCGAGCCGCTTCTTCGATGTCGCCGAGGCCTAGCTGGGACCAGACCTGGGCGGTGGCGTAGGGGAGTACTGGGTAGAGTAGGGCGGTGATGATGCGGATGGCTTCTGCTGCGGTGTAGAGGGTGGACCGGCGGCCCTGTTGGGAAAATGGAGTTTCGATAGCCGCCCAAGGTTTACGCGAGGTGAGAAACTGATCGACGCTGGCAATGGCGGCTGCAACCGTGGTCAGCACGTCGGCGAATGAATTCTGTTCGAGTTTTTTATCGACTGACCTGACGATCTCAGTCATACGCCAACCGAGTAGTTGACCTTCCGAAGCGGACAGCAGTTCGTCGTTCGCCGGATGATTGTGGGTCTCCAACTGCTTTGGCATGTAAAAGACCAGCGAGTTCGCTTCAAGACAGTCTTCGACCGAACCTTTGCTCGTCTTCGCGATGAGAGTGAGCGTGCGGCTGACGAGATTGCCGTAGCCGTTGGCCAGGTCGGCGTTGTAGCGCTGGACGAGGGCGTCGAAGCTGAAGCTGCCGTCCTGGCCGAAGGGAATTTCGCGGAGGAGGAAGTAGCGGAGGACGTCGGAGGCGAAGAGGTCCTGCTGGGCTTTGGTTGGGGGTTGGGGTGCTTCTGATGACGCAGGTCCCTCCGCTTCGCTGCGGGATGACAACAAAGGGGACACCGAGGCGGCGGGGGACACTGCGGACGTGGATGATAGCGAGGAAGGAGGAGAAGACGGTTTAGGAGGAGTCGCGGGGCAGAGGATGCCGAAGGCGTCGAGGATGGTTTCGGTGCGGACGATGTTGCCTCGGGACTTCGACATCTTCGAGTCTTCGAAGAGGAGCCAGCCGTGGGCGGTGATCGCCTGGGGGAGGGGGAGGTTGGCGGCGAGCAGGAAGGCGGGCCAGTAGACGCAATGGAATCGGATAATCTCTTTGCCGACTAGGTGGAGGTCGGCGGGCCAGTATTTTTCGAACTTTGCCTGGTCGGCGGGGTCGTCGCTCCCGTAGCCGATGGCGGTCATGTAGTTGGCCAGGGCGTCGAGCCAGACGTAGATGACGTGCTTTTCGTCGCCGGGGACGGGAATGCCCCATTTGAAGCTGGAACGGGAGATGCTGAGGTCTTTGAGGGCTCCGGGAAGGTAGGGTGTGCCCTTTGCGGAATAGGCGATGGCGGAACCCATGTCCGAAGGTTCGGACGTGGTGGAACCGGTCTGGGAGGTAGCCGGAGGTGTTGATCCGGCCGGCGAACTGCTGGGCTCTCTTGTTTCGCTCAGGAGGACGGCATCTTCTGACATTGGCCCAGCGGTGGCGTCAGGGGATTGGGCTGCAATGGATAGAGTTGCGGCGACGTTGCCGCGGAGGAAGCTGAGGACTTCGTTCCTGCGCACCTCGGGCTGAATCGAGAGTTCGTTGCTTTCGATCAGGTCGATCAACGGAAGCTGGTAGTTGGACAGGCGGAAGAAGTAGTTCTCTTCGGTGACAGTCTCGGTGGGTTTGCCGTCGGGGCCGATGGTGCCGGGTGGGCCTTCGACGAACATCTCTTCGCCGATGCTGTACTGGCCGGTGTAGGTGCTCAAGTAAATGGCATCGCGTGACTGAAGGGTGTGGAAGAGCTTCTGGACGCCCTTTTTGTGCTTTTCGGAGGTGGTGCGGATGTAGTCGTCGTAGGTGATGCCCATGCGGTCCCAGAGGGCGCGGAAGCTGGCGGAGACCTGGTCGGCGAACTGTTGGGGCTCGACCCCGGCGGCGGCTGCGGAACGCTCGATCTTCTGGCCGTGCTCGTCGGTGCCGGTGAGGAAGAAGGTGTCGTCGCCGAGCAGGCGGTGGCGGCGAGCGATGACGTCGGCCGCAATGGTGGTGTAGGCGTGGCCGATGTGCGGGCGCGCGTTGACGTAGTAGATCGGGGTGGTGAGATAGAACTTCTTCTGTTGTTCAGACATGGTGGAGGTCAAGGCACAGTCTAGCAGGGACAGCGGGTCAGGATGCCGGCACAGGACCGGGAGCCTGAGAGGGCTGCGGCCCGGGTGTGAGCTCTTCCGCGGTGCGTTCCGGCTCCGAGGCCTGGGCGGCCCGGGCGAGGTTCAGGTGCTGCTCCATGGTGAGGCGCGCCTGGGTGGGGTTGTGGGAGCGGATGGCGCGGTAGATCTCGCGATGCATCTCGGCCGACTCCTTGAGGTCGATGGCGTTGATGACCGTCTTGCTGCGATGTTCATACAGGTTCGCCGTGATGGTCTCCATGAGTGCGCCGAGGATGGGGTTGCGGGCGGCGCGGGCGACGGTGCGGTGGAAGCGTACATCGTGAATGAGATACTCCTGCGGGTCGTTGAGCGAGGCGTACATCTCGGCGACCTCTTCGGCGAGTTCGGCGATGTGTTCATCGGTGCAGCGTTCGGCGGCGAGCGCGGCGACGCTGGACTCGATGACCAGGCGGGCCTCGAACATCTGCCAGGGCAGGAAGCCGTGGAGCGCGCCGAGGACCGAAAGGGAGCTGGAGTCGAGCGCGGGCGGCCCGGAGGAGACGAAGGTTCCCGCGCCGTGGCGGCTTTTGAGCACGCCCATGGCGGAGAGAAAGCCGATGCCGGCACGCAGGCTGGAGCGGCTGATCTTGAGTTCGCGTGCAAGCTCGCGTTCGGGAGGAAGACGGTCGCCGGGTTTGACCTCGCCTTTGCTGATCAGGGAGCGGACGTGTTCGACCACCTGCATGGTGAGCTGGCTGTGGCCGGTGGCCTCGTCATGAAGCTCTTTCGCCTCTTTTTTCACGCTTCGTCATGCTCCTTGCGCTTTCGTTCGAGAAGGGTAACACGGTGGTAAGGCGGGTCGCCATGGACGGTTATGCGGTGGCGCGATTGGCTCCGAGGCGAGGGACGAGGATTTGAAAGATGACGAGCGCGGTGACATACGCAAAGGCGGCGAGGGTGAAGATGAGCATGGGATGAAGCGAAAAGTAGTGGGAGACGATCCAGGTGAAGATGGCTCCTCCGGCTGCTCCGGCCGCTCCGCCGATGCCGACGACGGTGCTGATGGCGGTGGAGGGGAACATGTCGGTGGGGGTGGAGAAGAGGTTGGCGGACCATCCCTGATGGGCGGCGGCGGCGAGCGAGAAGAGGGCGATGGCCGGCCATGCATTGTTGGGAGAGATGGCGCCCATGTGCGGCACGAGCATGATGGGGAGGACTGCGACGGCGCAGAGGAGGAGGGCGAACTTGCGTCCGGAGTTGACGCTGTGGCCATGGCTCATACGGAAGCCGGAGAGCCAGCCGCCGGCGATGGAGCCGACGCTGGCGACGGTGTAGATGACGATGAGCGGATACTTGGCCTGGTTGAGGTCCATGCCGTAGTTCTCGTTGAGGAACTTGGGGAGATAGAAGAGATAGAACCACCAGACGGGGTCTGTGAGGGCCTTGGCGATGGCAAAGGCGTAGAAGCCGCGATGGCGCAGGAGAACGGAGTAGAGCGACCCTTGCTGGGTGACGGGAGCGAGGTCGGCCTGGGTTTGCGTGGCGCCGCGGCGAAGCTTGTTATAGGGGAAGAGCAGCCAGATGACGCACCAGATGAGCCCCATGGAGCCTGTAGTGATGAAGGCGGCATGCCATCCGAAGCGCGTGGTGACCGCGGCGATGAGGATAGGAGCGATGAAGAAGGAGGCATTCGAGCCGGAGTTGAAGAGGCCGGTGGCCAGGGCGCGCTCTTCGGCGGGGAACCATTCGGTGGTGGCCTTGATGGCGGCGGGGAAGTTGCCGGACTCGCCGAGGCCGAGAATCACGCGCGCGATGCAGAAGCCGATGACGCTGGTGACGAGGGAGTGGCTGATGGAGGCCAGGCCCCAGATGAGGATGGCGAGAGCATAGCCGGTTTTGGTGCCGAGCTTGTCGATGATGCGGCCGGCGAAGAGGAAGCCTACGCCGTATGCGATTTGAAAACAGATGATGATGCGGCCGTAGTTGAGGTTGTAGGCGAACTGATGGGCGGAGTCGATGCCGGGGATCCAGCCCATGAACTGGAGGTGGAGGAGGGGCTCGATGAGCGAGAAGACCGAGCGGTCCATGTAGTTGATGGTCGTGGCGGCGAACAGGAGCGCGCAGACGAACCAGCGCACGTTCGATTTTGCCGGGGCGGCCGAGGTGAAGCCCTGGTCAGGCAGGCTGGCGGTTCGGATGGACATGGACGGAGCTTTCTCCAGCGGAAGGTTGGTCTGACCAGATTAGCGCAGCTTGCACCTGCGATTCGGATGCATGGGCTTCGCTGATGAGGATAATCTTTGCCGGCCATCCTGTGTCAAGGGAAAGAACCGCTGGGAGCCCATGAGGATGGTCCGGCCAGTAGCTGGTTCCGGGTGAGTGGCCTGGGTGCTATTTCCATGTGCTATTTTTTCACTGGAACGTCGGCTGGAACGGGTTGGGAGCGATTCTTCAGCCAATTCAGGGAGACGCTCTTCTGGCCGGTCTTCTTCTGGGTCAGCTCATCCAGATCCGGCATGAAGATCTCCAGCCCCTGCTGGGTGGTCATGCGGCTGTATCCGTTCACCAACTGAGCCTGGTAGTTGACCAGGTCGAGATCGAACCAGGGATCGGTCGAGGCGTCGATCAAGGTGAGATCGACCGGGTGCATCGAAAGCTTGCCGAAGCCCAGGGTGCCGCCTTCGAAGCGAAGGAAGTTGTGCCACTGGGCCAATGCGGCCTCGTCGTCGGGGGTGTTGCCGTAGATCAGGACCAGGTCGGGGCTGGCGACGGTAATGCTGGTGAGCAGGCCGCGGATGTGGGGCGGGGGCAGCATCTCTGTCGTATTGAGAAAGAGATCGTTGCCGGAGACCTCGACGCCTGTCATGGGGGTTGCGCCTACGATGTCGTCGATCTCCACGTGGAGGCCGCGCAGGAGGCCTTTCAGGGGAATCTTGAGCACGCCGATCTTGTCGATGTGAAGATGAATGCGCCCGTCGGGGGTGGCGCCGACGGTGCAGAGGAGCTCGACCGGCAGGGGCACGAGGAGCTTGTGCAGGGTGCCGGTGAGCTTGACCTGGGTGCCCTGGCCCCGGACAGTGACGTTTTTCAGCGGGAAGCTGGTGCCGTTCAGGAAGGTGCCGATGTCGCCGAGATTGGCGTGGATGACGCCCTTCTGGATAAGCAGCAGGAAGGAGTCGGAGTTGTCGAAGGAGGGATCGAGGCTGGGTTTGGTACGCAGCATCTGGCCCTTGATCCAGGTGATGTAGATGCGGAACTGCGGGCCTTTGCGCAGCATGATGTTGTGGGCGTAGATGGTCGTGGGGCCGAGGCCGGCGGTGGTGGATGGCGCGCTGGCGGCGGGTGATGAAGCTGTCGTGCTCGATGCGGCATTGGGTGCGCCGGCTTTGTGCCGCGAGGACGACACCAGCCAGACAAGGCCGAGCACAAGCAGGAGGGCGAAGATGGTGGCGGCAAGGGTGCGGGGGCGGATCACAGCTTCGATTTTAGATTGCCTGGGCGGCAACGGCTCGCTGTACTTCACAGATACCGTCCGAGGAACTGGGCGACACTGGCGAGAATGCGGAGCTGCGCGGCGGCGGAGAACCAGTGGCCTTCGCCGGGAAAGAGGATGGTCTGGTGAGGGACGGCGAGGCGGGTGAGGAGGGTGTCGAGCTCGGTCGCCTGGGTGGGCGGAACGACCGTATCGGTTTCGCCGTGAAGGATGAGCGTGGGTGGGAAGGCGGCGGTGGCCTGGGCGGCGAAGTGCGGGGGGAGACCGCCTGAGATCTCGACGACGGCGCGGATGTTTCTCGATGTCGCGGCCGTGGCGAGGGAGAGGAAGCCTCCGAGGGAGATGCCGAGCAGCGCAATGCGATCTGCGGCGATCTTCGGGCGGGAGGCGATGTAGGCGAGGCTGTCGCGGACGGTTTGGAGCCAGAGGGGGAAGTGGTGGCCGTCGAGGATGGTGCCGGCGTCGGCGAAGGTGGTGCCGGTGCGGTCGAAGTAGTGGACCGCGTAGCAGGCGATGCCGAGTTTTGAGAGCTGTGGCGCGAACTTCTGGAGCCAGAAGCCGGTGTTGCCTCCAGCCCCGTGCAGCAGGAGAATGGCGGGGAATGGGCCGGGGCCGGACGGCTCGATCTGCTGGATGCGGATGGTGGCTCCGCCGCTGAGGAAGGTCGGCGTATGGCTTGCGGGGACTTGGCTTGCGGTCGCCTGGGTTGGCATGTGGAGTGAGATGCGGGGGCGAGCGCGATATGATCGCTGACGTGAGTGCAAAGATCACGGCGACGAAGGGGGATGGGGCGGAGACGTCAGTGCTGAGCGTGGCGCAGATGCTGGAGCGGATGCGGTCGGGCGATGTGCGGGCGCTCGCGAGGGCGATTTCCGTGGTGGAGGATGGGGCGTTTCCACGCGCGGGAGACGATGGCGGCGCGGCGGATCTGCTGGCGGCGTGCAGGCCGTTTGCGGGAGATGCGCTGCGGGTTGGAGTGACCGGGCCTCCGGGAGCAGGGAAGAGCACGCTGGTGGACCGGATGGCGTGGTGGCTGCGAGCGGAAGGACAGAGTGTGGGCGTGGTGGCGGTGGACCCGTCGAGTCCCTACACGGGCGGGGCGTTGCTGGGCGACCGGATTCGGATGCAGGGGTTTGCCGGAGACGCCAGTGTCTACATACGGAGCCTGGCTTCGCGTGGTGCGATGGGCGGGCTGGCGCGGGCGGCGGCGGATGTTTGTTCGGTGATCGAGGCGGCTGGGCGGCAGACGATCCTGATCGAGACGGTAGGGGTGGGGCAGGACGAAGTCGAGGTGGTGGGGCTGGCGGATGTGACGGTGCTGGTGCTGGTGCCTGGGATGGGGGATGAGGTCCAGAGCCTGAAGGCGGGAGTGATGGAGGTCGCGGATATCTTCGTGGTGAACAAGAGCGACCGCGGCGGAGCGGAGCTGGTGGAAGGGGAGATTCTGGCCATGCAGGGGCTCGCGGCCGAGTGCGGCGGGTGGGTTCCGCCGGTGATGTGGACGGTTGCCTCGACCGGCGAAGGCGTTGCGGAGTTGATGGCGACGGTGCGGCGGTGCGCGGCGGAGAAGCAGGGCCGGAGAGTTCGGACGGAGTTCGCGTCTGGCGGGTCCGTAGCTCCCGGCGAGCAGCTTCGGCTGGATCATCTCGGGATTGCCGTGCGAAGTATCGCTGCCGCGCGGGTCTTTTACGAGAAGCTGGGTCTGGTGGTGAGCCATGAAGAAACCGTCGCGCACGAGAAGGTGAAGACCGCGATGCTGCCGCTCGGAGAGAGCCGGATCGAGCTGCTGGAGGCGACCGAAGAGGATTCGACCATCGGGCGGTTTTTGGCAAAAAGGGGCGAGGGGCTGCACCATGTGGCCGTGCATGTGGAAGCGATTGACGCGACCTTTGCGCGGTTGACGTCAGAGGGAGTGCGGCTGGCGAGCGATGCGGTGCGCGTGGGCGCAGGTGGACACCGGTATTTTTTCGTTCACCCGGCAAGCACGGGAGGGGTGCTGCTGGAGATCGTTGGCGATTCGGAGATGCACGAGGAACGCCGGCGATGAAGCTTCTGCTGTTGCATACGGCCGGCGCGGAGGGGAGCGTGGCGGTAGCCGACACCGCTCTGGCTGAGGCGATCGTGTCTTCGGAGGTGCTGCCGGGAAGGAGTTCGTCCGAGCGGCTGGTTCCGGCGGTGCGCCGGCTGCTGGCGGATGCCGGTTGGAGGCTCGCGGAGCTGGCGGCTATTGTTGTGGTGCATGGGCCGGGATCGTTTACCGGAGTGCGTGTGGGGTTAAGTGCGGCGAAGGGTTTGAGCGAGGCTGCCGGGGTGCCGCTGGTTGCTGTGTCGCGGCTGGCGCTGCTGGCGGGTTGTGCCGACGATGAGGCGGCGACCATTCATGCCGTGCTCGATGCGGGTCGCGGGGAGGTCTATCTCGGCGAGTACGCGGCGGGACACTGCGTGCGGGAGGCGTTGCTTTCGGGCGATGAGATCGTGGAGCTGGCGGCTGGCGGCGAGCATTCTGTGATGGTGTGCGAAGCAAAGGTGGCAGACGCCCTGGCGGCGGTCAATCCGTTGTTGGTGGACGAGCCTTCGGCGGCAGCGGCTCTTCCTCTGGCCCTGGCGCGGATCGCGGCTGGGAGATTCGACGACGCCGGCCTGCTGGACGCGAACTACCTGAGGCGTACGGATCTGGAGATCTTCGCGAAACAGAAGGTCTCGGCGTAATGAGCGCGGGCGGCGTTCGCATTCGGCCGGCCATCGCGACGGATTTGGACGAGGTGCTGGCGTTGGAACGCGCTGCGGCGGAGGCTCCGCATTGGCCCGAGGCGGAGTATGGGGCGATCCTCATCAGCCGGGAAGGGAATTGCGAGCAGCCAGCCGGAGCCCGGCGATGTTTATTCGTTGCGCAAACGGCCGGACACCTTGTGGGGTTCGCTGTGGGTAAGTCGGTCGGCACCGGGCAGGATTGCCTGGCCGAGCTGGAGAGCGTCGCGGTGGAGGCTGGGGCGCGGCGCGCCGGTGTCGGACGAGCGTTGTGCGTCGCGGTCGCGGACTGGTGCCGTGCGCAGGGAGCGGCGGCGCTGGAGCTGGAGGTGAGGGCGGCGAGCGCGGGGGCAATTGCGCTGTACCGGGGGATGGGATTCGCGGTGCAGGGGCGGCGGCGAAGCTATTACGAAGCGCCGGCGGACGATGCGCTGCTGATGCGGCTGATTCTGACGCCGGAAACATAATCCACGTTGCCGCTCCCACGCAGGCTGTGTTAGTTTGTCGCCAGTCGATGCGACACGAAGTCTGCTGCTGGAGGTTCTCTCGCGTGCAAACGGAACGGTTTACCGAACTGCCGAAGCCTGCCTCGCCTCTTTCACTCCATCAACTCACGCAGGAACACAGCCTATATGAGCGCAGGCTGCAGACCCTGCGTGCCAAGCCCTTTCCGACCACTGCCGAGCAGATGGAAGAGGTGCGGCTGAAGAAGATCAAGCTGAGCTTGAAGGACGAGATGGAACGTGTGCGGCGGCTGGGATCGTCGCTTCCCCGCATCTGAAGCGGACCGCAGGGCGCTGTGCTCGGCGCCGTGGGAAACGTGTGCGCTGCCCTATAATGGATATCTATGGTACGTGATGGATTCTTCTATGCGTTGGGCCTCGGAATCGTGGCGGCGGTGCTCTGGTATCTGAGCATGCCGTGGTTTCTTATCGGGCTCCCGATAGTCCTGGCGCTGTTTTTCCTGTGGTTTTTCCGCGACCCGAACCGCACTATTCCGCAGTCCGCTGGGCAGATCGTCTCACCGGCTGACGGCGTGGTGACCGAGGCCGAGTGGATTGAGACGGTCAGCGGCAGCCGGCTCCGGATGAGCATCTTTCTGAATGTCTTCGATGTGCATGTGAACCGCTCGCCGGTGGCCGGCGTGGTGAAGGTGAGCGACTTCCGCAAGGGCGGATTTATGAACGCGATGAACCCGGAGTCCGTGCTGAACAATGAACAGACGCTGATTACGGTCGACGCGGGCGAGTACGAGGTGAGCTTCAAACAGATCGCCGGGCTGCTGGCGCGGCGCATCGTCTGCAACGTGAAGGTGGGCGACCGGGTGGAGCGCGGGCAGCGGATCGGTTTGATCAAGTTCGGCTCGCGTGTGGACGTTCTGATGCCCGCGGCCGCCGACCTGAAGGTGAAGCAGGGCTCCCGGGTGAAGGGTGGATCGACGGTTCTGGCCGTAGTCCCGCAGGGCGCAGCGCAGAGCTCCAGCGCCGCAGCCGCAGTGGTGGCCTGATGGCGGCAGGCGAGGCCGAACTGGAGCGTGACGGCAGGGTGAGACGCCAGCCCAGCCGCGGCATGTACGTTCTGCCGTCGCTTTTTACCGCGGGCAACATGGCGGCGGGGTATTACGCGATTACGCAGAGCATCCAGGGCTCAGCCTCGGACACCGGATATTTCGATCGCGCGGCGCTGGCGCTGGGTATCGCCGTCCTGTTCGATGGGCTGGACGGTATCATCGCGCGGATGACCAACACGACCAGCGACTTCGGTAAGGAGCTGGACTCGCTCGCCGATGTCATCACCTTCGGCGTTGCGCCAAGCCTGCTCGCGTACGTCTGGGGGTTTCGCATGCTGCCGTTGACGCTGCATCCCGACATGCGGCATCAGCTTGTCCACATTGGCGTTTTCGTCTGCTTCATCTTTCTGATCTGCGGGGCCAGCCGTCTGGCGCGGTTCAATATCAGCATCAATCCGCAGCCGCGCAATCCCGGACGGCCCGGCAAGAAGTATTTCGTCGGCATGCCGATTCCGGCGGGCGCGGGCGTGATCAGCTCCGTGATTCATTTTCAGCGGGGCTCGCCGATCGACAATCCGTGGGTCGCCCTCGTCTGGCTTTGCCTGCTGCTGTTCACCAGCTTCCTGATGGTGAGCAACTGGCGTTTCTGGAGTGCAAAAGAGATCACCCTGGGCAGGCGTCATCCGTTCCAGCTGGTCGCGGTGATCGCGTTCATCGGCGCGCTGATCGTGTTGTATTCGGGAACCATGCTGCTCGTCCTTGCGATGGTCTATATGGTCTCCGGCGTGGTAGCTCGGCTGGCATACTCGTGGGGTAGATCGCGGCGGCGCCATGCCATCGACGCCGGGTGAGGGGTAAGCCGCGGACCTGGTGCAGCTATGGTTGAATTACGAAGAAGTGCGGGAGGAGCATGGCCAACAGAATGTATCGAATCGGAATCGTCGGGGCCTCTTCGCTTGCGGGCAAGGAGGTAAGCGACGAGCTGGGAGAGTCGCTGCTGGGCGCCTCCGACTTCGTGCTGCTCGACGAAGAAGAGGCCGAAGGCCAGATGACCTCGGCAGGAGATGAGGTCTCGTTCATCCAGCGGCTCGAAGCATCGTCGTTCGAGCGCATGGACTTTGTCTTCTTCGCCGGAGGAGCCGAGGTGACCGGCAAGCACTGGCAGGATGCACGGCGCGCCGGGGCGAGCATCGTCGACCTGACCTACGCGCTCGACGGGCAGAAGGACGTTCTGGTCAGAGCGCCCTGGGTTGCCGATGCGCTCGCAGGCAAGACGAAGAAAATCGTGCGGGAGCCGGACCTGAATACTCCGGCGGTGGTCGCGGCGCATCCGGCGGCGGTGATGCTGGCGCTTGTGGCGGCGCGGCTGCAAAGCAAACTGGCGCTTGCAGGCGTGGCCGCGACCGTGATGGAGCCGGCCTCGGAGTATGGCCGGGCGGCGATGGACGAGCTGCATCAGCAGACCGTGAACCTGCTCTCCTTCCAGACCCTGCCGCGGGAGCAGTACGACGCACAGGTCTCGTTCAACCTGCTTCCCGTCCTGGGCGAGGCGGCGAAGGTAAAACTCGCGCTGACCGCACGGCGCATCCGAAGCCACTACGCCGATCTGTCCGGTGGCCTGCTGCCTGTCTTGGCTCTTCAGATGGTGCAGGCGCCGGTCTTTCACGGCTACGTCGTTTCGCTTCTGGTGGAGCTTGGCGCGCCCGCGAGCGTGGAGCAGGTTGAGGCGGCGCTGGCCGGGGAGCATCTTGACGTCGTCAGCGGCGAGTCCGATCCGCCGAGCAACCTGAGCGCGGCCGGGCAGGAAGATATCATGGTTCGGGTGACCGGCGACCCTGGCGAGAACGGCGAGCCGACGCGCTTTTGGCTCTGGCTCGCTGCCGATAACCTGAAGCTCGCCGCGCTGAATGCGATTGCGTGCGCGAGCGAACTGCGGAGGCTGCGGCCCCTGGGCAAGGTGCAGTAGATCTGGAGCTTGGAGCGGACCCGCCTACCAGGTGAAGCGGATCGTCTGCTCCACGTATCCGCTGCCCTGCGGAAAGCTCAGTTCGATCGGTTGAAGCGCCTCACCCTGCAAAGGCCTTCCATTCATCTGGACTCGAAGCTTTTCGTCGTTGACGCGCGCCTGCATCCGCTGGCGGGAGCCGCCGGGAGCGGACAGCCGCAGGGTCAGCGATCTTCCCTCAAGCGTCTGGTCGAGTACCTTCATCTGGTGGGTCACGTCGCCCGGTACAGGCAGCGCGGAGGCGATGAAGACCTCAACCGGCGGCAGCGGGATCAACAGCGCGCCTCCACTCTGCCGCGCACCCTTCACCGTGCTTTCAAGGTGCACGCCGTTGCTTGCCGTTATGGCGAGATCGCGGCCCTTGCGCGTGAACTCCAGGTCGGTGAAGCCGGTGCCCAGCGCCAGCCTGCGCACGGCCGCGTGGTCCCAGTCGGCGGGAAGATTTGGCGCGATCGAGATGGTGTTGCGCGCGGCATCCCACGAGATGCCGAACAGGCCGCGCACGATCGGCGTCACCACCATGGCGGAGGACCAAAGCTGGTGCGCCGTGCTGCGGCCGAGCGGACGGAAGTACTCGCCCGAGAGCAGTTCGGTGACATTTCCCAGGTCCTGCGACCAGGTCATGTTGGCGTTCTGCTCCATGTGCGCGTAGCCGGAGAGGCTGCGGCCGGTGCGATACTCCGCCAGCGAAACCCAGCCCGTGTAGAGCGGCCAGACCGTGCCCTGGTGGTAGCTGATGGGGTCGTAGAACGCGGTTGCCGGGCTCAGGTCGCGCGTGCCCCAGTCGGTGGAAAACTCGCTGGAAGCCCACCGGGTCATCAGCGGGCCGGCCTTGTCGAGCGCGAGGCTGCCGTCCCACCATGCGACCGACGGAAAGATGGTGGCGCTGTCGTCGGTGCTGCCGTCGGGATTGCGGCTGAAGGCGTAGCTCTGCGTCTTCGGAAGGTAGTATTCCTTTTCGATCTGCGCCTTGATGTGGTCGGCCCTGCGCTGTGCCGCGGCGGCGAGATCGCTGTGCCCGGTGGCCTGTGCGAGCTTCGCGAAGGCTGTGCTCGCCTGCTGGTCCACCGCGGCGAGATAGATCTCCTGGTGCGGCATCCCCGGCGGCCAGCTCTCCACCCATGCCGAACCCTCGGTGTTCTCGTAAATGCCGTCGCCGTCCGAGTCGTGCGTGGTCTCGAACTGCCACGCCTTCGCGAGCGCGTCCCAGTGCTTCTCGATGAATGCCTTATCGCCGCTGATGGCAAGATAGTCCTGCATCTCCATCAGCAGCAGCGGCGTGGCGTCGGCGGAGGCCCACTCGTAGGGCAGACGCGCCCAGTCCACCAGGTCGGCGGCCTGCGACCACTCATGCATGATCTTGCCGTCGCTCTTCTGCCGCTTCAGCAGGAACTCGATCTCCTCACGCGAGAGCTTCAGGTCGCCGTAGCTGTTGACCGCGTAGAGCGACCAGAGCGCATCCCTGCCGAAGAACCAGCCGAAGCCGGGACGCGCCGTGTCGCCGGAGCTGACAAAGCCGGCGACCAGCGCGGTCTCGCTGTGCGACGGAATCGTCTCCACGCGCAACTGGTTGATGGAGAGCTCTGCCCAGCGGAACGCATCGTTGAGTTTGCGATCCGGCGTCTCGATGGCCGTGTGCTCGGCGAGGAACCGCACGTAGTCGGCATGGTTATCCGCGAAAGACTTCGCGAAGTTCGTATCCTGGTCCAGCAGCAGCTTGTCGAAGTTCTGCTTGGTCGCTGTCTGCGCGGTGTCCGCCGTGGCCATCAGCAGGGGATAGACAGTTTGGGCATCCTTCTTGGGATCGAAGTGAACAACGAACTGCAGGGGATAGACCTTCGCGTGCTCCTGGTAGGGAGCGAGGATGCCTGGCTGCGCGCCCGGGATCGCCAACGCCGAGGCGTGATCCGGGAAGTTGAGGTGCAGCATGTAGAAGCCGCTGCCGCCCGAGGTCGCGACCCACTCGGGCGAGGGCACGTCGTCGGACTCCGCCGGCCAGATGCACTTCATCTCCGGCGTGAAGCTGAACGTAATATCCATCGGCCGGATCGCCTGCACCTCGAAGTAGGCCGCGACGCCTGAGCCATCCGCCGGGTGGTTGGGAGCGAAGAGCACCTCGCGGATGGTGAAGTTCGCGTGGGCGAAGGTGATTGTCGTGCGGTCCGGCTGCACGTCGATGGTCGAGGCATATTCGTTGACGTCGATGGGGACGTTGTAGTCCTGCATGCGGGCTGAGATACGCATGTCGCGGAAGAGCTTCCAGGGAAAGATCCAGCCCTCGAAGGTGCCATCCTGCTGGCCCAGCAACGCTCCTCGCGGCCCTAGGACGGAGAAGGGCTTTGCCGGATTGATCTCCTGCAGGATCGACAGCTTACCCGTATCGGGCGTGTCGAACCGTGCGACGGGCGGTAGCGCGGTCAACTGGACCGGTAGCGTCTGTGCCGCAAGCGGCAATGTGAACAACGTCGTGGCGCACGCAAAGAGGAGGGCTTTCATACGATCAACGATACCGTGTAGGACGGTGCATTGGGCTGGGAGGAGGGGCACGTGTCAGTCTAAAGCTATACTCCCAGCCTCTGATCCCGACCAACGGGAGGGCCTGTACAGCACATGCGGTCAAGACCGATATACAAGTCACGAAGTGACCGCCCCGCGCGCAGCGGGCCCGTCCGGCAGGACAGGTTTTAAGGCTCCAGGGCGTTGCCCGATCCTTCGGTCAAGGTGACGATGCGGTCGATCGTCGCCAGCTTGAATCGCTCGTTGCGTCCGCTCGGCCATCTCACCTCCACGAAGTCGATGGCTGTCGCGGACCCGAGGCCGAAGTGCAGGCGCATGTCGCTGCTTGAGATGTAACTGCCGCCGCTGCGGACCTCCTGGACATAGGTTCTGGCGCCGGTCCTGACCGAAACCCGGGCTCCGATGCCATCGCGATTGGAAATGGTCCCCACCGTGGCGACGCCGAGCCAGTGGTTCGCGTTCGTCGCCCGGTTCACCAGCAGCATGGGCTTTGCGTTCATGTTGTTGATCGCCGCCGAGACGCGGCCATCGTTCCAGAGGTCTGCTGTCGCCAGACCGCGGCTCGACTCAGGCGTGGTGAGTCCCGGTCCCGCGCTCGTGCTGATGTCTGTGAATTTGCCGTTTCCCAGGTTGCGATACAGGAGACGGGGCTCCCTGTAGGTCGAGCCGAGATGCTCCGTATCGACCTCCGGATAGACATGCCCGTTCACCGAGAGCAGGTCCGGCCAGCCATCGTTATCGATATCCAGGAACATCGTGCCCCAGCCCAGGTACTTTGTGTTCAGTCCAAGCCCCGCGTCCGAGATACGCGAGTTGAATGTGCCGTCGCCATTGTTCCGGTAGAGCGATGAGGTGTCGTCGGAGAAGTTGGTCTTGAAGATGTCCTGCCTGCCGTCGCCGTCGTAGTCTCCGATCGTAGTGCCCATGCCCGCCTGCTCGCGGCCGTCCTCATCGAACGCGACCCCGGCCTCGGCAGCGACATCCGTAAAGCTTCCGTCCTTGTTGTTGCGGTAGAGGATGCTTGGCGTGCTGTCGCAGGCGATATAGAGATCGGGCCAGCCGTCGTCGTTGTAGTCGAGCGAGGTCACGCTGAAGCAGTAGTGGCCGTCGGTCGCCTGGATGCCGCTGCGTTTGCTTACGTCTTCGAATTTGCCGTTGCCGAGGTTGTGATAGAGGACGTTTGGCGTCGAAGCGAGGCCGCGCGGACCGCACATCACCGGCGTCCCCTTCCAGACGCACATCACGCCCTGGCCCGGCTTCGGAACGGTTGCCACATCGAAGTCCACATAGTTGGCCACCATCAGGTCGAGCCTGCCGTCGCGGTCATAGTCGACGAAGGCGCACCCCGTGCCCCAGGCGCGACCGGTTCCCGTCACCCCGGCGAACTCAGCGACCTCTTTGAAGGTGCCGTTGCGTTCATTGTGATACAGACGATTTTTGCCGTAATACGTCACGTACAGATCGGGGTAGCCGTCGTTATCGTAGTCGCCCACGCATGCGCCCTGCCCCCATCCGGCGGTCTTGTCCAGCCCTGCCCGATGGGTCACGTCGGTAAATGTTCCGTCATGATTGTTGTGGTACAGATGGCTGGTTGGTCCCCCCGTAGGCGTCTCCCGGCCGGTACCCTCCGCGGCTCCGTTGACGAAGAAGAGATCGGGCCAGCCGTCGTGGTCGTAGTCGAGAACAGCGACGCCGCTCCCCGTGGTCTCGATGATGTATTTTTTCGTGTCGATGCCGCCGTTGACGTTGAGCATCGAAAGACCCGCTTGGGGCGCGACATCGACGAACCAGCCGGGACCGGCGTGCTCCTTCGACGGCGGATAAGGGCCGTGCGGACTCTGGCCAAAAAATGCAACTGCGAGACCGCAGAGCGCCAGCCCAATGACTGTTCGCAGGGCCTTTGCGGGCACCGCTTGCAAGGGTCTCTTCCGAGGCATCCGCATCCCTGCCATGCTAGCACCCGGCCGGCAGAAGCCTTGCAGATTTACCATCTGCCTATGCGTGTCTGCTCGTGGTTCGCTCTCGTGTTGGCTCTACCTCTTTCGCTCCCCTTGGCTATGACAGGCCAACAGCCGGAGGCCCCGTCGCCCTCGTCCGCCACTACCGTGGCCTCGGCCGACCTGCGATTGCAAGAGGGAGATGCGCCCGCAGCGATCACCATGCTGCAGGCCCTGCAGGCGCAGGCGCCGGGAACCAGGGGGCTGGACCATGAACTCGGGCTCGCCTACTACCGGACGGGCAAGCTGATCGATGCCGATGCGGCCTTCGCAAGAGCCATCGCCCAGGACCCGAATGACAAGGAGTCGCTTCAGCTGCGCGGCCTCACCCTTTACCGGCTAGGCCGCCCAGCCGCCGCGATTCCGTACCTCGAACAGGTTCGCCAGTGGATGCCGAACGGCAACGCCGATGCCAACTACGTCCTCGGCCTGTGCTACCTGAACTCCCGGCGCTATGACGATGCACGCGGCGCATTCGCCCAACAATACGGCGTCGCGCCGGATTCCGGAGCGGCCTATCTCCTGCTCGGCAACATGATGCTGGCGGCCGACCTGCCGGAGCTCGCCCTGACCGCAGGCCAGAAGGCCCTGCAACTCAGCCCGAACCTTCCCCTCGCGCACTTCATGCTCGGCGAAGTCTTCCTCTACAAATCCGACCCCGGCGCCGCTCTGGCCGAGTTCTCCCATGAGCAGCAGTTGAATCCCGCCTACGCTCCCACCTACGATCGCCTGGGCGACGCCTTCCTTCGCACCGGAAAGCTCCAGCAGGCGCAGGAGTCCTTAACCCGCGCCCTCTCGCTCGACCGTTCCAGCACCGGACCGTTCATCCAGATGGGCAAGCTCTTCCTCAAGAAAAACGACTTCCCCAACGCGGCCATGTACCTGCAGCACGCCGAAAAGATGGACCCCGGCAACTACATCACCCACACCCTGTTGGGACAGGCGTACCGCGGAATGGGAAAGGCCGACCAGGCCCGGCAGGAGCTCGACACGGCCGCGAAGATTCACGCCGCCGGCGAACTCAAACTTGAATCCGTACACTGACGAAGCCCGCGGCGTATTTTCATCAGACCACCAAAATTCCTGCGCAGTCATCGTAACCGGTGACAGTTCATACAACTTAGAGTTACGATGTGCAAGCTACATTGTGCGATGAACACCGAATGCGCCTCGGGCCGAGATCAGCTCGAGCACCCGGCGGCACAGATTCAACAAACAGTATGAAGTGTCCAGCGATGACACTCCAGGCCCTACCCTTTTTCAGCGAGGCGACACCATGCAGCTCCAGACTCCCCCCGATTCCTCATCGTCCCTGGCCATCCTGCGTCTCACCGCACCGCGCCGCCCCTTCCGAGCGCTTCTGGCATGCGCAGCCCTCCTGATCGCAGCCGCGACCTCCGCGACATCCATCTCCGCCCAGTCCGTCTACGGCTCCATCCTCGGCACCGTCACCGACCCCACAGGTGCTGTGGTCCCAAACGCAACGATCACGGTTACAGATGTAGCCAAGGGAACCTCCGTCAAGGTGCAGAGCAACGGCAGCGGACAATATTCCGTCCAGCACCTCATCTCCGACGTCTACAGCGTCGCCGCCGAGGCCCAGGGCTTCGCCAAGACCACACGTGACGGCGTCCAAGTCTACGTCGACACCGCACCCAAGGTCGACCTCGTGCTTTCGACCGGCGCAACCGCGCAGACCGTCACCGTCACCGGCGGCGCGCCTCTGCTTGAGACCGACCGTTCCGACGTCAGCACCGTCCTCAATGCGCGTGCCGTCGAGCAGCTCCCCAACGTCAACCGCAACTTCACCGCCTTCGAACTGCTCACCCCCGGCACCAGCTACATCGGCTGGAACGTCGGCCAGGCCACGAACCCGCAGCAGAGCCAGCAGATCGAAGTGAACGGCCAGCTCCCGTTCGCCACCGGATACGAGCTCGACGGAACCGACAACCAGGACCCCATCATCGGCGTCGCTGTCATCAATCCAAATCTCGATGCCGTCTCCGAGATGAAGGTCACCTCGCAGAATTATGACGCCGAGCAGGGCAAAGCCGTCGCCGGTCTCGTCACCGCGCAAACCAAATCCGGCAGCAACGAGCTCCACGGCTCCGCCTTCGAGTTCCGCCGCTCCGACGCCCAGCAGGCCCGCGACCCCTTCACCCAGTTCGCGCCCAACGCCACCACCGGCCGCTTCATTCCGAGCTTCCTGCATAACCAGTTTGGCGGCTCCATCGGCGGCCCCGTCAAGAAGGACAAGCTCTTCTTCTTCGGCGACTACCAGGGGCTTCGCGAAAAGACCGGCGTCAGCGTCCTGCAGTCTGTCCCCACCCTGCTCGCGCGCAACACCTGCATCAATACGCCCACCTGTAATCTCAGCGACTACCTGCAGGGCGGCCAGGGCCAGGTGTACGACCCGACCACCAACCCCACCTCCAACACCGGACGGACGCCCTTCGCGGGCAACCTCATCCCCTCGACCCGTCTGTCGGCCCCCTCGGTCAATCTGCTCAAGCTCCTGCCCGCTCCAAACACCGGTGCGCCCGGCCTGATCGTGAATAACTACGTCGCCTCGGGCTCCGGCGGCTTCAACACCAACCAGGTGGATGGCCGCGTGGACTTCCAGGCGAGTCAGAAGCTGCACATCTTCGGACGCTACACCTTCTTCAACTCCAACCTGAACGGCACGCCCTACTTCGCAGGAGCAGGCGGCCAGGGCTTCGGAAGCGGCAACTTCGCCGGCACCGACAACGCCAAAGACCAGAGCGTGGCCGCCGGCGGAGATTACGTCCTCTCCGCCAAGTGGCTCACCGACTTCCGCTTCGGCTGGTTCCGCGTCTACCTGAACGAAGAGGGCGTGGACTACAATCAGCCCGCGGGCACGGCACTCGGCATTCCGGGCGTCAACCAGGGCGACCTGTCGCTCTACGGCGGCCTTCCGCAGTTCAACATCGACGGCCTGTCCGAATACGGCTCCTCTGCAAATCCCTTCCTCCAGACCGAAAACCAGTTCCAGATCGTCAATAACTGGACCCACACCGTCGGCAATCACACCATCCGCTTCGGCGGCGACGCGCGCTACGCCCTGAACCACATCGTTGGTCTGGACAACAACAACCTGCGCTCGGGCAACTTCCACTTCACTGCCGCGAATACGGCGGGGCCGCCCTCCAGTAGCGCCGGCCTCGGCCTCGGCACCTTCCTGCTCGGCGACGTCACTGCCTTTCAGCGGACGCAGATCCAGGCCAATAATGCCCAGGAACGCCAGAAACGCATCTTCTCTTATGCCCAGGATCAGTGGCGCGTCTCCAACAAGCTCACCGTCAACTACGGCGTGCGCTGGGAGATCTACTTCCCAGAGACGGTCAACGGCAAGGGCCAGGGCGGCCTGCTCGACCTCGGCACAGGCAACATCCGGGTCGCGGGTTACGGCCCGTACGGCACCAACCTCAACGTCAACAATGAACTCACCCATGTCTCTCCGCGTCTCGGCATCGCCTATCAGGCGTCCGAACGGACAGTGGTACGCGCCGGCTACGGCCGCGTCTATGGCATGGGCTGGTCGGGCGACACCTTCGGCGAGGTCCTCACCTTCACCTTTCCCGCGCAGATCTCGCAGAATCTCAATGCCTCCACCAACAACGCCTCTCTCTTCAACCTGGCCCAGGGACCGCCAACCTACACCTTCGCTCCCATCCCCGCCTCGGGCAACTACCCGCTGCCGGATGGCGTCAGCGTCCCCACACGCCCGCTCACCACGCGCATCCCCACCCTCGATGGATGGAACGTGGCGGTCGAGCAGCAGCTCACCTCCTCCTCCTCGTTACGCCTCCAGTATGTCGGCAGCCATGGCATCCACAACATGTTCGACTCCTCCAACCAGGCCAGCCCCAACCAGCCCACCGTCAACGGCTTCAAGCAGGTCAACCCCAGCACCGGAGTTGCCTACACCCAGAACGATCGCCGCCCCTACTACGACGGCATCGCGCAGACACTCGGCGTCAACTACGGCAGCGCGTACGGCTGGACCCAGGACCTTCGCTACAACGCCAACGAAGCCACCACCAGCTACCAGGCCCTGCAGGTCGTCTACGAGAAGCGCTTCAGCCAGGGCTACCAGATCCTGACCCACTACACCTGGTCGAAGGCCCGCGCGCATGAGTCCGACTACTTCTTCATCGACCCGCGCGCCGACTACGGCAACAGCTACTACAACCGTCCCCAGGCATTCGTCCTCACCGGCAACTGGGACCTGCCCGTCGGCCGCGGCAAATCGTTCGGCGGCAACATGCCGAGGGTCCTCAACGAGATCGTAGGCGGCTTCGCCCTCAACGGAACCCTCACCTACCAGAGCGGTCTGCCCTTCACCCCGACCTACTCGGAGTGCAGCCAGGACCAGGACATCGATGGCCAGGGCGGTTCGCTTTGCCGTCCTAACCAGACCGGCATCGGCTATGGCCTTGGCGCAGGCGCGTTCGATCCCATCGCCCACACGGTCAAGTACTTCAACGGCATCCCAGCCCTCGCCACCAATGGCGCCAGCTTCGGGCCGTACTCTCGTCCGCAGATCAGGCAGTTCGGCAACATCGAGCGCGATTCGCTCTACGGCCCTCACCTCTTCAACACGGATCTCTCCGTCGCGAAGAACTTCGCCCTGACTGAGCGGTTGCGTTTGCAACTGACCGCGCAGGCCTTCAACGTCTTCAACCACGCCAACCTCGCGGGACCCAACGCTTGCGTCGATTGCCAGAACTCCAACGCCGGCCTCGTCACCGACGTCATCAGCAGCCAGGATGGGTCGTCGATGCGTAGACTGCAGTTCGCCGGGAGATTCCAGTTCTAATTCAACGTTCAGCAGACCAATGCAATGGAGGCCAGCCAACGGCCTCCATTTCTCTTGCTGCACGCTGCAGGCTTGGCTTTATGCGTGTTGCTGTCCTCTCCTGTTTACTGGCCTTCGCCCTCGCTCCCATCTCCTACGGACAGACCGCCTACGCCACCGAAGCGGCCTATGCCACACGGTTCGCGGCGGTGCATGGCCGCACGGCTCTCCTCGCCGGAAACGCCGCTGCCGGGCTTGAGGCCTGGGCCTACCCGCTGCAACTGGTCAGCGGCTACAAGCCCGAGTTCCGCTACGCAGGCGCGACTACCGCGATGCCGTCCATGCCTCTCCTGCGCCGCATCGTCTACACCCCGGAGGCCGTTGAGCGAACCTACGTCGGCCCGGACTTTGTCGTCCACGAGCGCCTCTTCGTGCCTCGCGAGCTGCCGGGCATCCGCATCACGTATACCGTTGAAGGGCCCCGCGCAATTGAGGTCCTCGTCCGCTTCAAACCGGTCCTCGATCTCATGTGGCCCATCGCCATTGGAGGCCAGCAGGTCCTCTGGCTCCCCGAAGAAAAGGCCTATCGGCTCGACGAGCCCACCCATCGCTTCGTCGCCCTCGTCGGCTCTCCAGACGCCGTGCTGCACGACGATCTTCCCAACACCAACGCCCCGCTTACGAACGATCCGCAGCTCACCCTTACCCTCCAGCCTGTCACCGGCGGCAAGGCCGTCCGTGTCGTCATGGCCTGCGATCCCGCCAGACCGCAGGCCACACAAGCTCTCTACCGCAGGCTCACAAAGGATACGGACGGGCTCGAACTTGCCTCCGCCGCCGCCTATCGCGAGGTCGAGGCCGCTGCCGTCCACATCGAAACTCCCGATCCCGACGTGAACCGCGCTCTCGCCTGGGCCACGATTGCTCTCGATCAGGCCTGGGTCTGTAATCCCACTCTCGGCTGCGGCCTGGTTGCGGGCTATGGTCCCTCGCGCGGCCTCGCGCGCCGTCCACAATACGACTGGTTCTTCGCAGGAGACGCCCTCGTCGCCATCCGCGCGCTTACTCTCTCCGGCGACTTCGAGCGTGCCCGCCAGGCGCTGCTCTTCCTTATCAAGTATCAGAACGCCTCGAACGGCATGATGTGGCACGAGATGTCGCAGAGCGCGAGCTACGTCGACTGGGCCGGAAGCTATCCCTACATGTTCCCCCACGTCGATATCACCTTCGCCTATCTCAGCACGTTGCGGCAGTACGTCGAAGCCTCGGGCGACGAGCAGACGGCGCGGGTCCAATGGCCGTCTATCCAGTCCGCCTACCGCTACTGCGAATCCATCATCCACCCCGCCGATGGTCTGCCTCGCGTCCCCGCGGGCAAGGAGGGAGGCGACGAGCAGGGGCAGCCACGCGAGGAACTCTC
The DNA here is from genome assembly GCA_965277265.1 of Edaphobacter sp. Taxonomy (GTDB): domain Bacteria; phylum Acidobacteriota; class Terriglobia; order Terriglobales; family Acidobacteriaceae; genus Edaphobacter. Next base: position 714,684 of record CBDICF010000003.1, on the reverse strand, counting down.
GCTCGCCGTTGCCTGGGTCGAGGGAGCCCAGGGCTTCTCCCGGCTCGCTGCCCTGACCGGCCATTCCGCCGAAGCCGAACAGGCCAATCAAGCCGCCACGCGGGCGGAGGCTTCCATCCCGTCCCGCTTCTGGGACCCCAGGACGAACTTCTGGATCGCCGGCTTCTCCCGCGACGGCAAACCCCAGCTTCAGATGCACAGCCGTCCCCTCGATGCCCTGTCCCTCCCCATCTTCACCCAGGCTCAGGCATCAAGCGTGCTCGACACCGTCTCCACCTCCCAGTTCCAGACCGACTGGGGTACGCGCAGTGTAGGCAGCCTCAGCCCCGGCTTTCGTCCCGACTCCTACGCCACCGGCAGCGTCTGGGCCACCAGCACCGCCGGAGCCGCCGCAGCGTTGTGGCAGCAGCACCGCCCGCTCGCCGCATGGAACGTTTGGAGAACCCTGCTGTCCTGGACCACCCTCGATGCGATGGGACATATCCACGAGACGCTCTCCGGCAGCCTCTTCCAGCCCCAGGAGGAGTCCGTCCCGGAGCAGACCTGGTCCTCAGCCATGTTTCTTTCATCATTCGTAGACGGGCTGCTCGGCATTCAGCCCGACGCCCTCCACCATCGTCTCGAACTCGCCCCGCACCTTCCCGCCGAGTGGAACCGGCTCTCCGTCAGTAACATCCGCGTCGGCGAAACTCGCCTGAAGCTTGATATCAACCGTTCTCCCGCCATTCCGGCAAGCCAGTCCACGCATGGGCTCGAATCCGATGCAGCCGTCTCCGATGCGCTGGACCTTCGCATCCAGAGCTCGGGTCCCGCACTCAATCTAAGCTTCGATCCCTCCATTCCTCTGGGCGCGCACATCTCCTCGGCAATCGTGGACGGGAAGCCGCTCCGCATTCAGGCGGAGCTTCGCGGAGACGACCTTCAGCCGCACATCCCCCTGATCCTCACACCCGGCGCCCACAGCGTCCACATAGCCTACGCCGATGGCATCGAAGCCAGGGTTTCTGCCGGCTCCCCAGTGGTCGGCCGGGCAAGTTGCGGCATAAGGATCATCCGGGCGGCAGCCAAGGGAGACGTCTACAGCCTTCTCACCGAGGTCCACTCCCAGTCCGCAGCTTGTAGCCAGCCCAATAATGTCGTCGTTCTGAACACGCTCCGGCGATTTCAGTCAGTCACCGGCGGGAAGCTCCTGGACCACACCGGCACCCTCTATCGAATCGCCGTCGAACCGGGTCCCGAAGGCACCTCGACGGCAGCCGGGCCGGAGTACCTTCGGGCCAAACTCCAGGTAAGCTTCGCGCCGACAGACAAGCCTACCCATCCGTAATGGTCGGACCTTCACAGTTGAAAAGACAACCAAGAATTTTGGCGTAATCCACGTCGTCATTTCACGTGCGTCCGGCCACCATGTTCCACCACACATCCGTCCACCATCTGCACAAAAAACACCACATCAGCGCACCGCGTTTCCTGAAAACCCCAGCAAAAACACACGTCCACCACACGTCCCTTTAATCCGGCAGAAGCAGCTCCCCGACCGTTTCGAAGCGGTACCCGCGTGCCTTCAACTCTGGAACGATCTTCTTCACTGCCGCCAGAGTCTCGCCGATATCAGGATTCGATTGAATATCGCGTCCATCGTGGAGGCAGATCACCCCACCCGGCGATGCCTTCCTAAGTACCAGATTTGCAATGCTTTCCGCCGGCCACTTCCAATCCTGCCCAATCACCGTCCACATCACGCCCAGCAGGTTCAGCCGGCGTTGCGCCTCCGCCAGACCGAACCACCGCAGGCCGTAGGGAGCCCGCAAAAACTGCGGAATTACGCCGCAAATCGACTGAATCGTCTCCTGCGCGGACGCAAATTCGCGGTAAATCTCGTCCGACGACCGTATCTGCATCTTCCACCCCAGCCGCGGGCACAACCGCATATGCGTATCAGTATGATTGGCAATCTCATGCCCGAAACTCACCACCCTGCGGGCAATCTCCTTATGCCGCCGAACGTTCGTACCGCATTGAAAAAAAGTGGCTTTGACATCCTGCTCCGCCAGATAATCCAACAAAGACAGGGTTCCCGGCGACGGCCCATCGTCGAAGGTCAGCGCGATAGAACGTCTCCTGCCCGCACCGCGATACACAGAAGGCCCGAACATCTGCGAGGAACGGCCATAGGCGCCGTAGGCCAGAGCTGCTGCCGCAATAGCCCCGGCAGAGACCGTGCCGGCCATCACCCTTAAGCCTGGAGAAATTGTTTGCACCGGAATGGACACCTGTTCAATTGTATGCAATCCGGGTTTAGGGAAACTTCTTCCCCTTCAACTAACTGATTTGAAAGCGTTCTCTAGCGCGGTAGGCGTGTTCCGTACACGCAGTGCAGGGACTTGCATTCGAGACCGGCTCTGGAGTAATCTTCACTTACACGGGAAAGGAGGATGGTCCAGCCTATGAAAATTGATGGTAAATGTAGCACAACAGTACGTGAGGTGACTGAGGCTTAGAGCGTCCAATGCTCTAGTCCTGGCGGTCTTTGTAGTTTGTAAGGTCCACGCCGAGGTCAAGTCCGAGTATAGACGCCTCAGGTCAATCTCATCAGTTCACCGCCAGACGGCTCGCGGCTCTCTTCAGAGCGCGGGCCGTTTGCGTTTCGCAGGAAGGTGCGAATTAGGATATAACATGAATCCTCTCGTTATCGCCGGAAGAGCGTTTCAATCACGCTTGATAGTTGGTACAGGCAAGTACAAGGACGGCGCTGAGACGCAGGCCGCCATCGAAGCCTCGGGCGCCGAAATGGTGACGGTCGCGGTGCGCCGAGTTAACTTGGATCGCACGACTGAGTCGCTGTTGGATTTTATCGATCCGCGCCGCTACTTCCTCCTGCCGAATACGGCGGGCTGCTATACCGCCGAAGAGGCGATCCGGGCCGCGCGCATGGGCAGGGAGGTCGGGCTGTCGGACTGGGTGAAGATCGAGGTGATCGGGGATCAGCAGACGCTGTATCCGGATATTCAGGCGACGCTTGAGGCCACGCGCGTGCTGGTGAAGGATGGCTTTACCGTGTTGCCCTATACCTCCGACGATATCGTCTTCGCCAAGCGCTTGATCGATGCTGGAGCAGCGGCGGTAATGCCGCTGGGCGCTCCGATAGGCAGCGGACTCGGGCTACAGAACACTGCAAATCTGCGTATTCTTCGCGAACTTATCACGGAAGTTCCGCTGATCGTCGATGCCGGTGTGGGGACCGCCTCAGATGCGGCGCTAGCAATGGAAATGGGCTTCGACGCGGTGCTGATGAATACGGCGATTGCCCAGGCCAAGGATCCACTGCTGATGGCCGAGGCGATGCAGCATGCCATCCTGGCAGGGCGACAGGCTTTTCTGGCCGGGCGTATGCCGCGCAAGCTGTACGCGACGGCCAGTTCGCCGCTGGAAGGGATCTCGCGGTAAGGATATTCGAGGCGTGCGACAGACTCAATCTCAATAGCTGGAGAGGCTGCGGAATGCAGTAGACTTCTGCCTATGCGAGTCTTCGGGATCGATTGTGGGACGGAGTTCACCGGCTATGGCGTGGTTGAGGTCGACTGCGATGCCCGAATGCCGCGCCTGGTTCATCTCGCGGCTGGAACGATTCGGCTGAACAAGAAGGACAAGACGCCCCAGCGGCTCGCGCAGGTCTACGCGGAGCTCACGGCGATGTTGGCCCTGCATCAGCCTGAGGTGGTCGCGATCGAGGAGGTATTCTTCTCGGCGAATGCCAAGTCTGCGTTGAAGCTCGGGCAGGTACGAGGGGTTGCGATGCTGGCAGCGGCAAGCTGCGGTATGCCGGTGGTGGAGTATGCGCCGCTTTCGATCAAAAGTTCGGTGGTAGGCTACGGGCTTGCGGCCAAGGAGCAGGTGCAGTTTATGGTGAAACGGCTACTCGCGAACGAGAATGCCTTCGACTCAGCCGATGCAGCGGACGCGCTCGCAATTGCCATTTGTCATATTCATACGGCGCAGACGCTGCTGGTTCAGGGCGCCGGTCGATGAGGTCTCGATGAGATTGCTTGACTGGCTCACGTCAGGCTCTTTGTTGGCTGCCTCCGTGGCATTCACGGCTGGTCAGACAGACTCCAATCATCCTGGTGCGTCTGGTGGAATCAAGGCCGAGGTGAGCTTCCAGTTCGAGCGTCCGGGTTTGGCAGTTCCACGATTTAGCATCCTGCTGAGCGAAGATGGCGCGGTAAGGTATCAGGCCGAGCAGGTGGCAGTTCCTTCTTCAGGCGGCTCCATGCGTGGTCAAGAGGCAAAGCATGTTGATGAAGCGGTAATGCTGCTTCCCGGCACTGTGACCAGGATCTTCAAGACAGCGCGCGAGCTTGGGGACTTCAACCTTGCCTGCGCTTCCAAGGCGAAAAATATCGCCGATACCGGCAAGAAGACGTTGAGCTACACCGGTGAGGATGGGCGAGGCGTATGCAGCTACAACTACACCGAAGATAAGAAAGTCGCGATGCTGACGGACACATTTCTCGGCATTGCCTTTACGCTGGATGAAGGCCGCAGGCTGGAGTTTCTGCACCGGTACGACCGGCTTGGGCTGGATGCGGAGATGAACCTGCTGGCGCGCGAGGTGGAAGCGGGACGTGCATTGGAGCTGAATACGATTTCTCCGACGCTCACCGCGATTGCCGGGGATGAAGCGGTAATGGAGCGCGTGCGGCTGCGTGCGGCGAAGATGCTGGAACAGGGGAAACAAAGCCAGACGATGAGATCGCAGTGATCCTAGGGGGTAGCATCGGGGGCCAGGGAGCGGTATAGATCGGCCACTGCTTCCAACGGGAGCGATTCGGCGCGCGCCTGGGCTGGTATCGCCGTTGGCCATGACGCTGCGAGATGCTCAGGAGTGTGTCCCGCTGCGCGAAGGTTGTTCTGCAGGGTCTTCCTTTTTTGCGCGAAGCACTGGCGCAGAAAGATATCGAAGCCCGCGGCATCCACGCCAAGCTCAGCGAAGCGCGGCGCGAAGTGCAGACGCAACACGGTGGAGTAGACCTCCGGCGGTGGCGAGAACGCGGACGGAGGTAGCGTGAAGAGGTTGTCCACCTGGGCATTCATCTGTGCGGTGGCGGAGAGAAGGCCGTAGTCTCGTACTCCAGGTGCTGCGGAGACACGGTCCGCTACTTCGCGCTGCATCATGAGAACGGCGCGAGCAACAACGCCGGTGGTGCCAGCCCTGAAGAGTTGCAGCAGGATGTCGGATGTGATGTAGTACGGCAGGTTTCCAACCACATCGGCGGTCTCTCCTTCGGGAATCAAGACGCGCAGATCGGTCTTGAGCACATCTCCTTCGAGGATCTGCACCTGCGGCTGATCTCTGAAACGAAACGTCAGCTCGGCTGCGAGTGAGCGGTCGAGTTCGAGGGCAACGAGGCGTTTGCAGCGACCCGCAAGAATTTGCGTAATGGCACCGTGACCTGGACCGATCTCGATCACGGTGCGTTCACGGATGTCGCCGAGGGCGTCCACGATTTGATGGCGAGCTGCATCGTCGACGAGAAAATTTTGTCCCAGTTTTGGCTTGCGTTTCATTTGGATCCTATGGCATGCGGCGTGCGCGCACGGTGTTCTATAAACTACGGTCTGTTGCAAAGATAAAGGATGATGGAAATGCATATTGTGTTCGCAGCATCCGAGTGCGCGCCATGGGCCAGGACGGGTAGCCTGGCGGACGTGGTCAGTGCACTCCCCAAAACTCTGGCGCGGTTCGGCCATCGCGTTGACGTGTTTCTGCCATACTATCGCCAGGTTGCCAAAGCTGTGCCCGATGCGCCTGTGGTTCTGCCCAGCGTGACGATACCGTTCCCGTCTTACAGTCGCTTTGTCCGCATACTCGATGGAGGGTTGGCGGATGGAGTGCAGACTTACTTTGTAGACTGCCCAGAGCTCTTCGATCGCGAAGGCTTCTATGGAACTTCTTCCGGCGACTACCCGGACAATGCCGAGCGGTTCGGACTTCTGTGCCGCGCGGTGATTGAAGCATCGAAGACACTTGGCGTGCCGGACGTTTTCCATGTTCACGATTGGCAAACTGCGATGATTGCCGTGCTGCTTCGGACCACCTACTTCTTCGATCCCGTGCTGCGTCACGTGCCAGCGGTGTTGACCATTCACAACACCGACTATCAAGGCTGGTTCCCGCCATGTACGATCGAGACGCTTCTGCTGCCATGGGAGCTATTCACCTTCGATAAGCTGGAGCATTACAACACCCTTGACTTTCTGAAGGGCGGCGTCGTATACGCGGACATTGTCACGACTGTCAGCCGCAAGTATGCGGAAGAGATCCAGACGCCAGAGTTCGGCAACGGTCTTGATGCCGTGCTGCGTAGACGGAGCGGCGATCTGTTGGGGATTCTGAACGGCGTCGGCTATACCGAATGGGACCCTGCGACTGACCCGTATATTGCAGCTCACTATACCTCCGGCAAGCTGGACGGCAAAAAGGAGTGCCGACGCGATCTGCTGCATGCGTTCGGCCTCGGGGCTGCCCGTGACGAGACTCCGGTGGTCGGCATTGCCGCGCGCTTTGCAACGAAGAAGGGATTCGACTTAATCGTGGAGATTATCGATAGGCTCGTCCAGGAAGATATGGTCCTGCTCTTCCTCGGCAGTGGAGGAGAATATTACGAGCGCCTGCTGGTCGAGGCGGCGGATCGTTACCCGGAGAAGGTACGAGTTAAAGTTAGTTTCGATAACGTGATGGCGCATAAAATCCAAGCTGGCTCCGATATTTTTTTAATGCCGTCGCGCGAAGAGCCGAGCGGGCTGAACCAGATCTACAGCTTGCGGTATGGAACAATCCCGGTCGTCCGCGCCACCGGTGGTCTGGATGACGCAATCGACGAGCAGCCTTTCGGTGGCGGCAATGGATTTAAGTTTTGGGATTACAACGCGGATGCTTTGCTGGATGCGCTGCGGCGCGCGTTCGAGACATTTCGCAATCGTAACGAGTGGACGCAGGTGATGGAACGCGGTATGGCGCAGGACTTCTCCTGGGATGGGCCGGCGAAGGAGTACGTGGGCGTCTACGAACGGGCGATCCAGAACCGTAGTTGAAGAGAGCCGCCGATGTCTCGCGATGAAACGTATGCTCATCAGGGAAGAACATAATTTCGTACAGGGAGTAGACGATGGATTGGACGCCCGGGGGCATGAGCGAGGATGTAGAGGACAGGCGTGGTTCGTCCGGTGGGGGCGGAGGTTTCGGGGGAGGCGGTCTTGGGATCGTCGGTTTCATCGTTGTCGTGATCATCAGCCTGCTGACCGGGCGTAACTACATTGGTAGCTACCTCTCCGGTCACTCCGGCGCACCATCGCAGACATCGACTGAGACGACGAACGGATATGACCGCCCCGCCATCTCGGCCGGCCCGCAGGAGCAGCGCTCGGCCCAGCTTGTCTCGTTTGTCCTCGATGACGTGCAGCGAACCTGGACGGTGCTTCTGCCCGAGCAGACTCACAGGAGCTACCGCCACGCGAAACTGGTGCTGTTTCGCAGGTATACGCACTCCGGTTGCGGCGTTGCGAAGGAGCAGACGGGACCGTTCTACTGCCCCGAGGATGAGAAGGTCTACATCGACCTCTCATTCTGGGACGACCTTCGACGCCTCGGTGGCAGTTCGGCGGACTTCGCGCAGGCCTACGTGATAGCTCACGAGCTTGGACATCACGTGCAGAACATCCTTGGAATCGAGTCGCAGGTGCAGCATCTCTCGGGCCAAAATCCGACCGACAGGAACCGGCTTTCGGTCGATCTGGAGCTGCAGGCGGACTGCTTCGCCGGTGTGTGGGCGCATAGCACCGAGCAGCGCAAGATTGTCGATGACGCCGATATAGCGGCTGGCCTCCGAACCGCCGCTGCCGTCGGAGACGATCATCTCCAGAAGATGGAGCGGGGGACCGTCAGCCCGGAGAGCTTCACCCATGGCACTTCGGCTCAGCGCGTGGGATGGTTTAAACGTGGCCTGCAGCAGGGAACCGTCGCGTCCTGCAATACTTTCAAGGTTGGCGGCGTGCTTCCTGGGGGCGGGGGCGACGCCCGATGAAGGCGATCAGTTGAGCACAGGCAGCACGTCTCCGCTGGTTGCGTGATCCGCGAAGTGGCTGCGGATGCGCTCTGCGGTGGCGGCGTTTACGACCGCGTTTAGAGCGTCCGGCCCGGCCTGCTTGATCCCGCGTACGCTGCCGAAGTGTTCGATCAGGCGCTGGCGGGTTCGGGGCCCCACGCCGGGGATTGCCAGCAACTCGCTGTCGCGGTCGCGCATCTGTCGTCGCTTTCGATGGTAGGTTACGGCGAACCGGTGGCTCTCATCGCGTATCCTCTGCATGAGGTGGAGCACGGGCGACCGGCGGTCCAGTACGACGGGTTCGTTCTCCTGCCCGTAGACGTAGATGATCTCCTCGCGCTTGGCGATGGAAGCGAGCGGTTGCAACGTGACGCCGATCTCTTCCAGTGCAGCGTACGCGGCATGCAATTGCCCGAGGCCGCCGTCGATCAGGATCAGGGAGGGGAAGGGCTTCTTCTCTTCCTGAAGGCGTTTGTAGCGGCGCTGGATAACCTCGTGCATACTGGCGAAGTCGTCCACCCCTCTGACGGTCTTTACCTGAAACTTGCGGTAGTCGGCTTTCTTCATCGCGCCATCTTCCCACACCACCATGGAAGCGACTGTCTCCGCGCCCTGGATATGCGAGATATCGAAACACTCTATCCTCTTCGGCAGCTCCTCGAGAGTCAGGGCGTCCTGCAGCGCCTCCTGAATGGCCTTTATTCCCGGCTGCAGGACTCGAAACCGCTGGTCGTAGGACTGCCTTGCATTCTGGCATACCAGATCGACAAGCGAACGTTTTTCGCCACGCTGCGGCGAGAGTATCTCGATGCGCTTACCGGTTCGATCGCTCAGCATTTCCGCCAGCAGGGCGCGATCGGGAAATTCGACGGGCACCAGGATAGAACGTGGGATGTAGCTCTGGTCCAGATAGAGCTGCTTCAGCAAGGCCGAGAAGAACACACTGGGGCGAAACGCTCCTCCGGGCTCGCTGACCGTCGCATGTTGCACCACGGGGATTCCCTCGCCGATCTCCGGTGCCGGCGCGATGGGGTCGGGCTCGATGCGCGGCACTGCTTCCATCTCATCAGCCTCGGAGAGAGCCTCAGTCACCGCATCCAGCAGCGATTCCGGCAAGTCCTCCCAGAAGAAGTCGCGACGGTCGACGATATTACCGCCCCGCATGTGGAACAAATTCACCGCCAGCATTTCGTTCTCATAGTGATAGCCGAAGACGTCAGCATCTTCGTTATCGGCGGTTGCCATGCGTTGCTTGTCCTGCATCTGGTGGACGGTGACGATCTGATCGCGGAGCCTGGCTGCGGCTTCGAACTGCTGTGACTCTGCAGCCACCTCCATGCGTTGCGTCAACGAATGTTCCAGCTCGTTGGGCCTGCCTTCGAGGAAGAGCTGCACGTCGCGTATGGTTTGCTTGTAGATCTCGGGCGTCGTCAAACCCTCCAGACACGGCCCAAGGCAGCGTTTGATGTAGTACTGCAGACATGCGCGCGGATGATACCGGGACAGGTCGACCTTGCAACTCGGGATCAGGAAGCTTCGATGGATCAGGTCGACCAGGCGATATGCCAGGTTGCCGGGGAAGTAGGGTCCAAAGTAAGCTCCGCCATCCTTTCGCAACCGTCGAGTTACGAAGACCTTGGGATAGCGGTCGTTCATAGTCAGCTTGATGTAGGGATAAGTCTTGTCGTCGCGCAATAAGATATTGAACCGCGGCTTTTTCTGCTTGATCAGGTTGTTTTCGAGCGCGAGCGCCTCATGCTCATTGGCGACGGTAATGTACTCCACATCGACCGCCTCTCGCATGAGGGAGCCGGTCTTCGCGTTGGCTTGGGAGGCCTCAAGAAAGTAGGACCGCACGCGCGCCCGCAGATTCTTCGCCTTGCCGACGTAGATCACCTCACCTTCGGCGTTCTTATACAGATAGCAGCCGGGCTGGGTGGGTATGGTGCGTATTTTCTGGTGGAGGTCCATGGGTGCGGTGAGTGTCCGCGTCTTAGTGTAGACGCAGTCCGGAGCGTCCGAATATGCATGCGCTTGCTCAGTAGATTTGACGCGTGACACCATCAAAAGTTCTTCCCGAGACATGTCCCCGCGAAGCGATCATCGGCGTTCCCGCCCTAAATGCTTGATTCTAAATGATTGAATTTGCTAACCATTTGGCATTCCGATTGCATCTCACTTTCTGGTTGAAGTACTTACACCCAGGAGATGAAACTAATGAGCTCCAATACGCGAATGATTGACAGTTCAAATGCCAGATTCAAGTCCGTCTGTGCCGCGACGGTCGCCAGTGCCTTTGTCATTGTGTTTACAGTTGGCTGCTCAAGCAAGAACTACGTTCGTTCGCAGACCACGCCTATCATCCAGCAGACCAACGAACTCGATACCAAGACAGCTGCGAATCACCGTGAGATTGTCGATACCGATGAGCGGGCCAAGAGCGGAATTGCCGGAGCGCAGACTGCGGCGAATACGGCCGACCAGCACGCTATGGCGGCGGGCCAGTCGGCAAACGCTGCGAACAGCTCAGCGCAGGAGGCTTACAACCGCGTCGACAGCTTGAGCGGTGTGGTGGCCAATCTGGACAACTATAAGCAACTGAGCGATGTCAGCGTTACGTTCGGTTTTGACAAGTCGAAATTGACAGCTGCGGACAAGAAGCAGCTCGACGAGTTGGCGACAGGCCTGTCCAGCACACGGGGTTACATTCTGGAGGTGACAGGAGGGACGGACTCGGTCGGGGACGCTGCCTACAACTACCAGCTCAGCCAACGCCGAGCCGATGCCGTCGTGAACTACCTCTCTACTAAGTACAGCATTCCGCCGCACAAGTTTTATCTGATTGGCATCGGTAAAGATCAGCAGGTGGCAAGTGACAGCACGGCTGCCGGACGCGCGAAGAACCGGCGGGTGGACATCAAACTGATGTCGAACATGAGCGACAAGGGAACCACTGGAGGCGGTGCAGGTCCTTCTCCTTCTCCTTCTCCTTCTCCCACAGGGGAGATTTGAAGATTCGTAAAAGAGGCATTTGGCAAAGAGAAGCAACGCAGGATTATGCTGCTGCGTTGCTTTTTTGGTCGAAAGACGACCAGCATGTACGAGGGCGGGGCACGCGTACCTACACCTAAGTCTTCAGCTTCCGGTACACGATCGCGAGCAATACCGATGCGACGATCACCCACCCGAACTGATACCAGTAGAAAAATGGGAATCCCCACATGGCCGGCGTGGAACGAGCGTATACATGTGGGAAACATAGCCCAACATAAGGCAGTGCGAGCAAAAGCGTCCACCTTCTCTTGCCGTGCGCAGGCTTTGCGTTCGTCTTTGAGACTGGCAACATGTGCAAAGCATAGTGCATTGCGCCATAACAGGGAACCGCCTCCAATCGGGTAAAGTGGAGAGTATGGCTTTACCTCCATCACGACCGCCGCAGGATTTGCCGGCCAAGCCGAATGCACTGGCTGAGTCCATCGCCATCATGGCACGCCTCCGAGGACCGGACGGCTGTCCCTGGGATCGCGAACAGACATTCGATTCCATCAAGCGCCACACTTTGGAGGAGATGTACGAGGTCTTCGATGCCATTGAACGCCGTGCGTGGCCCGATCTGAAGGATGAACTAGGCGATCTTCTGTTGCAGGTGCTGTTTTACGCTCAAATGGCCTCCGAGTCGGGCTACTTCACCATCGAAGAGGTTGCGGCCAATCTGAATGCGAAACTCATTCGTCGGCATCCGCATATTTTTGCAGGTGTACCCGCGGCTGATGCGGCGGCCGTGCTCCGCAATTGGGAGCAGATCAAACTCGCGGAAAAGAAAGCTGCGGGAACGTCCCCCGTGTCCATGTTCGACGACATACCTCGAACCATGCCAGCGATGCTCGAGGCTGGTAAGCTGGGGTCCGCCGCCGCGAAGGTTGGCTTTGACTGGCCCGACACTGACGGACTCTTCGATAAGCTGCAGGAAGAGATAGCGGAGTTGCATGAGGAACTCGGCCAGCCTGCAAACCGTCAATCTGAGTCGGCAATTGAAGCAGAGATGGGTGATCTTCTCTTCACTGCGGTCAATCTCGCTCGACACCTCAAAGTCGATCCCGAGTCCGCGCTCCGTGCGAGTAACGCGAAGTTTCGGCGACGCGTTGCCGCGATGGAGTCCGTCGCAGGCAGCAGTGAGTCCCTTGCGCGCTCTACCCCCGAACAATTGGACGATCTTTGGAAGCAAGCGAAGAAGACCACCATTGGGCCGTCAGGCCGATGAACCCGTCTGCGAATCAAAGCATCGAAATTCGTCATTTAACGGCACTTGAGGACTTTGCGCGCTGCGTTGCGCTTCAGATCGAAGTCTGGGGATATAACGAGGGAGACGTAGTACCCAAGCGTGTCTTCACTATCGCGCAGCGCATCGGCGGCCAGATACTTGGGGCATTTCAGGGGACCAGCATGGTCGGCTTCGCCATGTCGCTGCCTGGCTATCGCGACGGCCAGACATACCTCCATTCACACATGCTTGCAGTGCTTCCGGAGTACCGCAACCTGGGCATCGGCCGTCGTCTCAAGCTCGCCCAACGTGATGACGCCCTTCGTCGCGGGATCGATCGGATGGAGTGGACCTTCGATCCCTTGGAGATCAAGAACGCGCATCTCAATATCTCTCGTCTAGGGGCTATTGCGCGCCGTTATCAGCCCGATTTCTACGGCCCATCTACTTCTCCGTTGCAGGGGGGCCTGCCGACGGACAGGTTATACGCCGAGTGGTGGCTGCGATCGCCCAGGGTTGTCGAACTACTCCGAGGCGAGGCGGGGCCGACTGCAAGCGAAGTTGGCATGGAACGGATCATCGTTCCGCACACCGTCTCACAATGGAAGCAGGACCCCGAGCGGCGGAGCCTTGCCAGAGAGTTGCAGGCCAGCAACCGCGAAGCGCTGCAATCGGCCTTTCAGCGCGGTCTTGCCGTGATCGGGTATGAGCGGGATGCGGAGGGCAACGGCTGCTTTCTCATTGATCACTGGGAGGAGCCTCAGCAGCCGGTGACTTGATCCAGAACACTGAAGCGCAAACTGGAAGCCGAGCATTAGGCTTTTGGACGTGCCATTAACCTGAAGACACGGTAGAAGGAATAGGAAACGCTCATGCTCCTTATCGACGCAATTCATCTACGCGAGATCAATATGCCGCTGGCCCATCCTTTCGAGACCAGTTTCGGGCGCACTGTCGCGCGGCGCATTCTGCTGATCGAATTGCAATCCGGTGGCCTGACTGCCTGGGGAGAGTGCGTTGCAGGCGAACATCCTTATTTCAATGAAGAAACGATCGACACCGCCTGGATCGTCACCGAGGCGGAACTTGCTCCGCGCCTTCTCAACGCCGAACTGGACACCCCGGGTAGCTGCGTTGAGATCTTCAGGCAGGTCCGCGGCAACCGGATGGCGAAGGCCGCGCTCGAAAATGCAGTCTGGGATCTCGATGCGCAGATCAAAAAAGTGTCCCTCGCAGAGCTTTTGGGCGGCGTACGCAGCGTCATCCCGTGCGGCGTTTCGATCGGCATCCAGCCTACTCCCGAGCAGTTGATGGACAAGATTGCCACCGAGCTTGCCGCCGGCTACCAGCGCATCAAGCTGAAGTGCAAGCCGGGCTGGGACAATCGCATCTTCGAGATGGTGCGCAATCGCTGGCCCGATATCACCCTTAGCTGCGACGCAAACTCCGCCTATAGGATGAAAGACTCCGACCACATCGCGAGCTGGGAGAAATTCAACCTGCTGATGATCGAGCAGCCACTTTGGTATGACGACTTCTACTTTCACTCCATGCTGCAGAAGCGCCTCGAAACAGCAATCTGCCTCGATGAATCCATTCGCAACCGGCGTGATGCGCTCGCCGCCATCGATATGGTGTCGTGCCGCATTATCAACATCAAAGTTGGTCGAGTCGGCGGCTTCAGCGAGGCCATCGCGGTACATAATGCCGCCGCTGAGCGTGGCATTCCGGTCTGGTGCGGCGGCATGCTCGAAACCGGCATTGGACGTTCGCACAATATCGCACTATCGTCGCTCCCCAACTTTTCGCTTCCGGGTGACGTCTCCGCATCAAGCCGTTACTGGACCGAAGACATAATTGAACCTGCGGTTTCGGTTAACGCAAAAGGCGAGATAACCGTACCGACCGGCATAGGCCGAGGCTTTGAGGTGCGACGTGACCGTATTGATAGTCTGACCGTTCGGCGTCACACGCTCCACGCCAAAGCGCGCGTTACCGTCTGAATCCCTCGTTATGGGCTCGGCAGCGGCGTATTGAGCAGCAGATGAATTGCATCTTCATAGCTGATAGGGCCAGGCAGCGTCCGGTATCCGCTCGTCTCGACATGCGAGTGCACACTCAGCGTCTTAACCATAAGCGCACGTACGCTCATCGTCATCTCGAAGCGAGTGAAGATCCAGCGTCCGTCGCCTGCGTCGGTCTGATCCATCATCAGCTTGCCCCCAGGGTAGATGTGCGCCAGCACGCCCCAGCCGAAGTTCACGCCATGAAAAATGGTTCCTTCCATGCGGACGAGGTGGCGCGTCTTCGCATCGATCCATAACCTTCCCTCAAGCCCGGTCAGCGCCTCCGCCTCTGTGTTCGGCGCAACGAAGGTGGGGTTCGGCCTGTAGTCGAGCACCACCTCAAGGTTCCTACTATGACCTGACTGCGGCTGCCCTGGCGTATAGCTGTAGACCATGGCGTCAGGCATCAAAGGCATCAGCCTGTCAGCAGCCTTCCTCTCAGACTCCGCCCTTTTAATGTGCCTTTCGAACATCGATGGGGATGCAAGCATGTCGTTCAAACGTTGCCGTTCGGCACTGTCTTCCTCTTCCGTCAGCGGCTTTCCATTTCGGAAGATCAGTCGCGCGACAGTTCCATCCTTGCTTTCGATCACATCTCGGGTTTGGTCGCCCTTCTCGTTGATGACGCGCATGTGATAGCGGAGGTAAGAACCATCGTGGTGCAAGGCGACTAATTCGTTTGCGGTCGCATCGACCGCCCAGGAGCGTGCCGGCACCGAAAATATGGAAGTAGGCTCTGCATCTTTCGTTGCAGAGCCTACTTGCGCCACAGCGAGAGATTTGGTCGAAGCAGGCCATGCTAGAAGCGCGGTTGCCAGCAGGCTCAAACCGCGAAGTCGCAGTGCTGCGGATGTGAACTGCCAAGGTAAATGGCGATAAGTCGCTTCACGCCTTTTTGTTGCGGATTGTCTCAATCTTGCGCACCCCAGGCCCTGTCCCGCGGCAATCCGGCCAAGCTTTCTGAAGACTTCACCTGAGGCTTAAGACGCGTGAATTGAAATAAAGTTTAGCCGGGTTGCCTCATGGCATAGGCTTGGGTATAGTTCGGGCAAGGCGCACTCGCATTCGCGGGGCGTCAGGAGACTAAATCGTATGAAGCCAGCAGAGGGTTCCACTGTTATCGGCAAGTCGGTCGTCATCCGGGGAGATCTCTCCGGAAGTGGGAATGAGGATCTGTATGTAGACGGAGATATTGAAGGAACCATTACCCTCGCGAACAGCGAGTTGACGGTTGGCCCAAACGCCCGGCTGAAGGCCGATGTCACAGTTCGAGACCTCGTCGTGTTCGGACATGTGACCGGCAACATCCATGCGACTGGCCGCGTAGACCTGCGACAGTCCGGGTTCGTCAGCGGTGACATCTTCGCCGGCAGACTTTCCATCGAGGAGAGCGCCATGCTCAAGGGACGTGTCGAGCTCAAGTCTGGATCAGAGAGCAAGCCGGGCTCTACACCCGCACCCGCAGCGCAAGCCCCTGCCGCCGGTACGCCCTCGTTCAACCAAACTCCGGCAAAGACATAGAAACAGAGAGGGAAGCGAGCAATGCGCAGCCTTTTCGGCAGTGGCGAAAGCGCCAATAGTACACGTAAATTCGAGGGCGGCCGCACTCCCCGGCACTCGAGTGGATGGAAGGAGTTGCTGAAGCACCTGCGTGCGCAAGACTCACTTCGCATCCTGGACATTGGTCCCACTTCGTCTGTGAACATCAACTACATTACAAGCCTGGGCCACAGCATCTATATGGCAAACGTCGTGGATGAAGCCTCGAAGCCGGAGTGGCGCATCCCGGGAGAAGACGGTCAGCCGGATGGATTCGATGTTGACCGATTCCTGGAGAGCAATCTCAACTTTTCCGGTCGCATGTTTGATGTTGTCATACTTTGGGATACGGCGGATTTTCTTCCGGAGTCTCTGCTGGCCCCGGTATTCGCCCGTATCCATCAGGTGCTGCAGCCTGGCGGCTTGATGCTCGCCTTCTTCCACGCCGCGACGTCGCAGGAGACAACTTTCTGCCGGTACCACCTAACCGATAGTGATATCGTCGAGATGCAAACCGCAGGCGGCTACCCGCTGCTGCATATATATAGCAACCGGAAGATCGAGAACATGCTTAATCTGTTCAGCAACTATCGTTTTTTCCTGGCGAAAGACAGCCTTCGCGAGGTCATCGTCACTCGCTAGAAATCACTCTTTAGGAATTGTAAAACTATCTGGCGGTAAGAAGATAAGCGCAAGCAGCTTGAAGTCAACTCGCGTGCGCTTTTCTTGTACTACGCACTCCTGAGAGTACTGTCCAACCAATCAGCCCTTAGCGCTTTGCTTCCTGCGTTCCGCCCAGCGCTTTTTCATCGCGTCTGCGATGCGCTTACGGCCTTCCGGGCTTAATTTCCGTTTGCTTGTTTTCGCGGGTATTGCCGTCGTAGACGGAGCACTGTTCTTGCTGCCCTTCGGACGTCCACGGCCGCTGCGGGTCGCCGGTTCACCAGCGTCAGCCAGCAGCGAACGCGCCTGTTGCAGCTTAGAAATTTGCGCGTCTATTTCAGCAATGATTCGATTTACTTCCACGTGTCGCCTCCAGTTACGAATCTATAAGGATTTACCTACTTCATGTGAATCGACCAATTACCTCATGCCACTTACGACGATACATAAGTCACTCTTACGATGCAATGACGGTAGCGCCAAAGCTACATTGTTAAATAATTATTTTGACTGACCCGAAGCGATTTCATGCTGTTCTAGGGCTTCACCAACCCGCGGCGCACGAATGGCGTATCCGGGCCCATCTTCGTCCAGCAATTCAATCCTTGCCTGACCCAGACCGCGGCGATTATAGGTCTCATCGATGCATTGTTGTAGCCCTTGCATCGTTCCTAACCTGTCTTGGGCAAACTCTGTTGCCAACCGCGTTAGTGCGTAGGTCAAGATATCGCTATGGTGCAGATCTTGCATATCGGGAGCGCGGCGCAGGTTCAGCCACAGCCGGTGCAGCAGTTGAACTTCATGAGGTCCGATGGTCGGCGCATGAGGGCCGATGTAGAAGCTTAGGGACGCGCCGTCGGGCTTGACCACATAGAAGGTGAACTGCCGCTTCGGTTCGGGCAGCGCCTCCCATGCCTGGCCTACATGATAGGCCTGCTCCTCGGCAGTGAGCTTGGTAGATAAGCCCGAGACAACCGCTGCCGCCTCCAGAGAGTTAGCCGTCTGCACCAATGCCGAGAAGATATCGCCAGCAGGAACGACCAGCAAGGAAATGTGTTTCCCAAAGCTCTCTGCAACGGATACAGCCTTGGTAAACAGCATCTGCTCATGTTCGCTGAATAGCTGCTCTGAAGCGTCCACATACTCCGGTCCACCCGCCCCCATCATTCGCGCCGCCAGTACTACGAGATCCTGATCGTCGGTATTGGTATGGGTCAGCGCCCACTTCAACGCAAAGGGAGCTGCGGAGTCGCGCATCGTTACGACGACGGCACCGGGACGTATGTCCAGCGCCTCACGTCCCACCTTGTCCTGGTGCTCCAATTGGAAGTGTTCCTTCATCTGTGTCGACGTTAGATCGTGCCGTCGCTTGTTATCCCGTTCCGACAAAGAGAAGATCACAAAAAATGCAGCCGCGAAAATAACTCCACTCACGGTCGCGACAGACTTTGTAAACAGGTTGACGATTGCTGTCGTGAGCAGAACCAGAAATACAGAAAGCAATCCAAGCGGTAACTCCGTCTTGCCGATGCGAAGGTTCAGCGGAACCTTCCAGCCGCGTTCGCCTTTGTACTTCCAGCGAAGCACCAGCATGGCCAAAGCATTAAAGGTAAAGCTCCAGATCACGCCGAAGGCATAGGCCTCACCCAACATGATCACATCGCCCCGTGTAACGAGGATGGTGAACATCTGCAGACCGGCGACAAGGTTCACGATGCGGTAGCTGGTCCCATACTTGCGTTGCGGCTTGCGGAACCAGTCGGATAGAACGCCATCCTCGGCAACCCGCATTAACACGCCCGTCGAGCCCACAATCGCCGTATTCACCGCGCCGCCTAGAATAAGGAAGCCCACTATGACCACGAACACCCGGAATGCGATACGCAAAGCCAGCGGACCGACCATGTACATCGCCATTCCGGCAATCAGGTTGTCGCGGTACAACGGAACGCGCACGGCATCAGGAATCAACATGACGGCCAGCAGCGTGCCGATGCCCGTGAAGATTGTGCTGTAGATCGCAATCACGATCGCGGCACGCTTTAGGTTTTTCAGCTTCGGGTGTTCAATTTCGCGGTTCACTTGTGCCAGCGATTCTTCGCCGCTCATCGCCAGGACCGAGTGGCCGAATGCCATCAGCACCCCGAACAACCCAAGCGAGCGTACAAACCCGGTACGCTTCAGAAATCCGAGCGCATCTTCGCTGAAATGCAGATTGCCGGGCGTCGGCCATGGCGGCAGGTGCGCTCCCACATGAATGGCCGAGAATATCCCCCATGCAAGCAGGATTACCACCATGGCGGTCGTGACCTTCATTACCTTCAGGGCCTTGTCGCTGGATTCTTCTATTCCCTTGGTGTTCTGCCACCAGAAATAAACCGTAACCAGACCTGCGATGAAAGCCGAGACTCCGTCGACGGGAAGCTGCCTGGCCATTCCCGTACGGTGCATCGCCAGTGTGCTAAGCCAGTGGTGCGCGGCACACAAGCGTAGCAACTCATTCAGCAGGCCGACGATATATTGCCCCGCAGAGACTCCAGAGATTGGGCCGGTAAGGATGTAGTCGAACATCAGCGCGGAGACGCTCAGCTTTGCGAAGGTGCCGCCCAGAGCTTCCTTCACGATGCGGTATACGCCGCCCCGCGTGAACATGCTGCAGCTTTCAACATAGACCGCCCGCACGGCGAAACTGAACAGCATTACGCCCAGAATGAACCAGGGAGCGGACTTACCCACTGCTTCTTCGGCGATGCCACCCGCATAGAAGGCCGAAGATCCCAGATCGTTCAGAACGATAGCAGCGGCCCGCCAAAAAGAGATAAACGTGAGCATCACCGAGGAGGCCACGACCAGCCTGACGCGGTTTGATTGTGGCATGGAGATAGTTTGCTTTGATCCCATTATGGTTTGCTATTCCAATTACGGTTACACACAGGCACCCAATCCACCGCCGCTGCCGTACTCATTCTCACCCATGAATGCGAACAGCCGCTGGCTAGTCCTCGTCTTCAAGCAGTTCCTTCAAGTCCTCGACAAAACTGACCACAATGACCACGACCGATCCCGCCATCCCGAGAAAAAAGAGCGGCACGACGATCTTCGCAACTCCATGGATGATCAAATCCATACCGCACCATTGTATCGCCCTCCCTGCGTCGTACTGATGTTTCAATGTTAGACTTCAAACGCGATGCGACTAATTCCCCTTCGCCTGTGGGCTCTGGCTGCGCTATCCGGCCTGCTTCAGGTCTTACCCTTTCCCATCGCCGGACCGACGCCGCTCTGGCGAACAGCCTTCTGCTGGATTGCACTCCTCCCACTCTTTTGGGCTCTCATCGGCTATGACAAGGCAGGTAAGCCGCTTACTACGCTTCGGGTAGCCGCGCTCGGTTACGGCTGCGGCTTCATCTGGTACCTGGGTAACTGCTACTGGATTTACCAGACTATGTACCTTTACGGCGGACTTGCGAAACCCATTGCCGCCGGTATTCTTGTTTTGTTCTGCCTTTATCTGGGCCTCTACCATGCTCTCTTCGGAGCGCTGATCGGCGCGTTCCGCAACCGCCTTGGCCGGCAATCCGCTCTCATGCTTGCCCCGTTTGCCTGGGTAGCCGTAGAACTCGCCCGTGCCCGCATCACTGGCCTGCCGTGGGACCTTCTCGGCATTGCCCAAGTGGACAACCCTCTGCTCACCCGCCTCGCGCCCATAACCGGAGCCTATGGCCTCTCGTTCGTTATCGCCGCGGTCAACGCGCTGTGGCTCCTCCGTATTCGTGTGCGCGAACACCGCTTCACCCGGCCTGCGCTCACAATTGCGGGCGTCGCCATCGTTGTCCTCTATGTCGCGGGCCTGCGCCTCCTCGGCAATCCCAAAGTCTCGCCCACCACGGCAACCGCAACCCTGGTGCAGGAGAATCTTGAAGTAGGCGCGGCCAACACCGGCCCGCAGCCCACTACCCAACAGCTCCTCGAATCCTTCTCCTATCTCAGCCGCTATCCCTCTACACGATTTCTACTCGGTATTCCTGAGCTGCCCGGCACTCAGGCCGCCTATCTCATCCGACAGCACGCGCCTCTGAAAGAGACGGCCGCTCCCACTTCCACCGGACTGATCGTCTGGCCGGAGTCTCCCGCGCCGTTTGAGGATGCAGACCCGCAATTCCGTAGCGCCATGTCAGCGCTCGCCCGCGCGGCCAACGCGCCGGTCATTGTAGGCAACACAGGTTACGAGATCAACCTGGCGAGAAAATCAGGCTACACTCCCTACAACCGCGCCTCGTTCATCACCGCCGATGGCGCCTTCACCGGTCATTACGACAAGATGCACCTGGTCCCCTTCGGCGAGTATGTTCCTTACAAAGAGTTCTTCTTCTTTGCCAAGAATCTCCTAAACGAGGTAGGCACTTTCGAGCCCGGGACTGACCGCAACGTATTTGCCACCGACGGCCACGTTTATGGAGTCTTCATCTGCTACGAATCCATCTTCGCCGATGAGATTCGCCAGTATGTTCTACAGGGAGCCGATGTCCTGATCAATATCTCCAACGACGGCTGGTACGGTAACACCAGTGCGCCCTGGCAGCACCTTAACATGGTGCGGATGCGTGCCATCGAAAATCATCGCTGGATACTCCGCGCCACCAACACCGGAGTTACTGCCGCGGTCAGCCCCGCCGGCCGAGTCACAGTGTCGTTGCCGCGCCACATCCGCAGCAGCCTGCGCGTCCACTTCGCCTATGAGCACGACCTCACCTTCTATGCCGCGCACGGCGATCTCTTCGCATACCTTTGCGCCCTCGTCACCTTCATCGCCGTTGCCCTAAGTCTCGCGAAGAGGGATGCTGCCCGTCGTGTCGCTTGAGACGCAAGAACCAGACCCAGGGTCCGCATGAACTAGAATCGGAATATATGCTTAGTGACCTCGAATACGCCTACTCCCCGGTCCGCGACAAAGTGCGCGATCTGCGGGAGTATCTTTGACTCGGCCCGACTCCGCCGTGAACTCTCCATCATCGAAGAAAAGATAGCCGACCCCACCGTCTGGGCTGACGCGTCACGTTCGCAGCCCCTCATGCGTGAGCGCAAGCGCCTAGAAACCCTCCTCGCAGACGACTCTGAATTGGCGCGCCGATCAGATGATATTGAAGCATACTTCGAGCTAGCCAAGGAGGGCGAAAATACGGAACCCGATCTCGTCCGGGAGATTCCATCACTGGTCGAATTCGCGGACAAGCTCGAGTCCAAGACCATGCTCTCCAGCGAGACCGACGCACTGAACGCCATCGTCGTCGTGCATCCCGGCGCCGGCGGCACCGAATCGCAGGACTGGGCCGAAATGCTGATGCGCATGTATATCCGCTGGGGCGAGCGTCAGAACTTCAAGGTCGAGATTAACGAGATCCAGGACGGCGACGAGGCCGGCATCAAGTCCGCCACCTTCACAATCACGGGGGACTTCGCGTTCGGTCTCCTCAGCGGAGAAACTGGCGTCCACCGCCTCGTCCGCATCTCGCCCTTCGACTCTGCCAAACGCCGCCACACGAGCTTCGCCAGCGTCTTCGTCTCGCCCGAAATTGACGACACCATCGTCATCGACATCAAGCCGGACGACCTCCGCATCGATACATACCGGTCGGGAGGAAAAGGCGGCCAGCACGTCAATACCACGGACTCCGCCGTCCGCATCACTCACCTTCCTACTGGCCTCGTGGCGGGCTGCCAGAACGAGCGCAGTCAACACAAGAACAAGGAGCGCGCTATGAAGCTTCTGCGCTCCCGTCTCTACGAGTACGAACTGGACAAGAAGAAAGCTGTCAGCCGCAAGCTCGAAGACTCCAAGCTCGACATCAAGTTTGGTTCCCAGATCCGCAGCTACGTCCTCCAGCCCTACCGCATGGCCAAGGATCTGCGCACCCGAGTCGAAGTCGGCGATGTGGACAAGGTGCTCGACGGCGACCTCGAACCATTTATCCGGGGCTATCTCAGAATGCGCCGCGAAGGTAACTTCCCCGCGGAAGCGGTCGAGGACAATGAGCTCTAATTTTGAATGTGCATTGATATCGTTAGTTGACGGCGAACTCCTCAGTAAGCCGCAGGCACCGCGCGGTTCAGGAGGAGATCCGAAGATTTCGCTTCCTTCGCTGTTGCTTCTGGCTGCTACCCGCATCCAATTCACGATGAGCAATGAGACACCCGAAATCCGCAAACAGCTAACAGCCCTCCTGCAAGGCGGTCAGGCACACGCTACCTTCGTTGATGCGGTCAGAGATTTCCCGGTAGCCCTGCGCGGGGTGGTGCCCGAAAAGCTGCCCTACTCTGCCTGGCAACTCCTTGAACATCTCCGTATCACCCAGCGCGACATCCTGAACTTCTCCGCGCCGCCTACCGGCGGCTATCACCCAATCAAGTGGCCCGACGACTACTGGCCGAAATCTCCAGAGCCACCGGACCCGCAAGCCTGGGATCGATCAATTGCAACCGTCCATAGCGAGCTTAAGAGCTTCATAGCAATCATCGAGAATCCGAACTCCAATCTCTTAAAACCGTTCCGCTGGGGCGATGGCCAGAACCTCCTTCGCGAGGCTTTCCTCATCGCTGATCACTCTGCGTACCACCTAGGCGAACTGATTGTCCTGCGCCGGATGCTCGGCGCATGGCAAAAATAAAGGACGCGAGCGATGAATGAATCGAAGACGATCCACGACATGCTCGGCGTAACCAGCAAGGAGAACCCTCGTACCATCGCGGTAATCGGCCTCTCGGAAGACCAAGCGAAACCTAGTCATTACGTCTCCGCGTACATGCAGCAGCATGGCTACCGTATCGTCCCAGTCAATCCCTCCATCACGACGGTCCTTAGCGAAAAGGTCTACGCCAGTTTGGCCGACCTTCCCACAAAGCCGGATATCGTGAATGTCTTCCGGCTGCCGAAGTTCATCTCACCAATTGTCGATGAAATGATCCGGCTCAACCTGACGAACCTCTGGGTGCAGCAGGGAATCGTAAATCTGGAAGCCGCCGCCCGCGCCGAAGCAGCCGGCATCCGCGTTGTGATGGACCGCTGCATCATGGTTGAGCACCGCCACTTCTCAACAAGGTGACAAACCCTGCCGTCGGAAGGTCCTACAATCAGGACTGAATGAAAATGGTTCGCAATCTCTCCGTGTTGCTGGTGCTCACATGCGCCATCCTCTTCCAGCCGTACGCAAACGCGCAACTCCAGGCGGTTGGAGACGGTGGACCTGGTCCTGTTAAGGCGCAGCACCTCACCGCAGAACTCGTCTCACTCGCGCCCACCATTAGTCCCGGCGGCACTCTCGAGGCCGGCCTCGTCCTGACTCTCGAAGAGCATTGGCATGTTTATTGGATCAACGCCGGCGATTCAGGGGAGCCACCCAGGATCACTTGGACTCTCCCAGCCGGCCTTACTGCCGGACCCATGCGGTTTCCTGTACCCAGCCGTCTCCCGCTCGGCCCGCTCATGGACTTCGGCTACGAAGATAGTGTTGCTTTCCCCGTCCAACTCACCGCTGCCAGCACCCTAAAGCCCGGCCCGATCCACTTGGATGCTAAGGTAAGCTGGCTCGTTTGCCGAGAGGTCTGCATCCCCGGCAAGGCCCATCTGGGTCTGAATCTGACGGTAGCGCTTGGAACAGCCGCTCCCGCACAGCCTGTGGGGGCGCTCGGCGAAGCCCTCACGCTTCTTCCACAATCGCTTCCTGCCGACGCCACCGCCACCGTTATGGCGGGCAAGACCGACCTTGTCCTCACACTTATCACCGGCGAACGCGAGACAGACGCTGAGTTTTACCCCTATGACCAGGACCAGATCGCAAACGCCGCCGATCAAATCGTCGAGCCGCTCCCCAATGGCCTGCGCCTCCGGATCCGCCGCTCCGACGATCTAAAAACCCTTCCGGCCAATCTTCACGGTGTCCTTAAACTCTCCGACACTGTCGCCTACGACGTCACAGCGCCAGTCACCCCCGGCGAGATCGCCCCAGCCCCCGGCAGCCGCAATGCCGGAGCGGCTGCAACCAGCAGCATCACCACTCTAACTGCGATCGGACTCGCCTTCCTCGGTGGCATCATCCTCAACCTGATGCCCTGCGTCTTTCCCGTCCTCTTCCTCAAAGGGCTCGCCCTCGTTCAGTCCTCCGGCGAGCAGCGCAGTCGCCTCCGCAGCCACGGTCTCGTTTACACGCTCGGGATTCTTGTCTCCTTCTGGGTCATTGTCGGTGTTCTGCTCGTGCTCCGGGCGGGCGGCAGCCAGGCCGGATGGGGTTTTCAACTTCAGTCCCCGGTCTTCCTCACCCTTCTCGCTTCGGGGATTTTCTTCTTCGCGCTCTCGCTCGCGGGGTTGTTCGATGTTGGTCTCTCCCTCACCAGCGTAGGTGGCGGTCTTGCGCAAAAACAGGGCTATACCGGCAGTTTCTTCACTGGAATCCTAGCCACTGTGGTCGCGACCCCCTGCACAGCGCCGCTGATGGGAGCGGCGATCGGCTTTGCCCTCGCCCAGCCTGCCGGCATCACCTTCGCCGTCTTCACCGCGATAGGGCTGGGCCTCGCGACGCCTTATTTGCTGCTCAGCTTTCAACCCGCATGGACCCGCATTCTTCCACGCCCCGGCGCCTGGATGGAGATCTTCAAGCAGATTACCGCCGTTATCTTCTTTGCTACAGTCATTTGGCTCACCTACGTCTATGGCTCGTTGTTTGCCGCGGGTGCCAGCGGAGGTCAGGCCGTTTACCGGATGGCACTTCTGCTTGGCTGTTTTCTGTTGTTGGCCGTAGCTGGCTGGGTCCTTGGCAGATGGCCGGCACGGTGGACGAGTACTATTGCTGCGATCCTGATCTGCGCGATTGGATTGGCAATTCCGCTCTATCGGCCCAAGGACACTACGCTTGTCTGGACGCCCTATTCGCAGCAGGCGCTGGATCAGGCTCGATCGGCTAAGCACCCTGTTTTCATTGACTTCACTGCGGCGTGGTGTCTTAGTTGTCAGGTCAATGAGCGGCTTGTCCTCAGATCCGCGGATGTTCAGCGGCAGTTCAGCAAGAACGAAGTTACCCTGCTCCGCGCCGACTGGACGCAGTACGATCCCGAGATCACGAAGCAGCTTGCGTCGCTTAACCGCAGTGGTGTTCCCACTTACGTCATTTATCCGGCCTCGGCCAACGCTCCCGCGGATGTACTGCCGGAACTTCTCACCAAGGATGTCGTCCTTACCGCGCTCAAGAAGGACACCAGTCCATAGTTTGGCGCGAAAAATTTGTTGTGGTGAATGAGAGTGTTTGCTGGGGTATTTGGCGTTTTGTTGCGGTTTGCGACTGTGCAATCGTGGACGTTTTGTGGTTTTTTGTGTGGCAAAGGTGGTGTGCTGAACACCTCTTTTTCGCGGACCGAAACTACGCCATGAATTTGAAGTTTATTTCATTCGCTCTTATCCGTCGTTATCCTCCCGATCACCGTTACGCCGTTTGCTCTCCTTGATGCGCGCGATCTCATCCATTCTCTGGGCCAGCAGCTTCTCGCGGCCTTCGTTCGTCGGATGGTAGTACCGCCGGCCGGCGAGCTTCGCAGGCAGGCACTCCATATCCGCCACTCGTCCGTCCAGATCGTGGGCGTACTGGTACTCCTTGCCATAGTCGAGCGACTTCATCAGCTTCGTCGGGGCGTTACGCAGATGCAGCGGAACGGGTTCGGCGGCGGTCGCCACAATGTCCGCCCGCACTGCGCTATAGGCCGTGTAGACCGCGTTCGACTTGGGAGCGAGAGCGAGATAGACCACTGCCTGAGCCAAGGCCAGCCCTCCCTCCGGTGGACCCAGGAAGTGCATGGCATCCCGCGCGCTCAGGCAGAGGTTCAGCGCCTCGGGAGCGGCCAGTCCGATGTCCTCGACCGCCATGCGGACGATCCGGCGTGCGCAGTACATCGGGTCCTCGCCCGCCTCCAGCATCCGCCCCAGCCAGTAGAGCGCCGCATCCGGGTCTGAGTTCCGCACGCTTTTATGCAACGCCGAGACGATGTCGTAGTGCTGCTCGCCCTTCTTGTCGTAGAGCAGCACACGCCGCTGCAAGGCCTCCGCTGCGAGCGCCTTCGTGATGAGCATACCGCCGCTGCCTGCGGTGTCTGCGGAAGCTGCGAGCTTCGACGCCACATCGAGTGCATTCAGGGCATTGCGGGCGTCTCCACTTGCGTAGGAAGCTATGGTCGCCAGCGCGTCCTCTTCGGCCGCGACACCGGTCGCGCCCAGCCCTCGTTTCGGGTCGTCCAATGCCCGCCGCAGGAGCGCGACGACCTGCTCCTCGGTAAGCGCCACGAGAGTGTAGACCCTGCACCGCGACAACAGGGCTGCGTTGATCTCGAAGGAAGGGTTTTCGGTCGTAGCCCCGATGAGCCGGATCGTTCCGCGCTCCACATAGGGCAGAAACGCGTCCTGCTGGGCCTTGTTGAAGCGGTGAATCTCGTCTACAAACAGGATGGTCCGGGAGCCGAACCCGGTTGCTTTTTCGGCCTCCACCATCACGTTTTTGATCTCTTTGATGCCGCTGAGCACTGCCGAAAATTCGATGAAGCTGGCCTGTGTCCGAAGCGCGATGATCTTGGCCAGGGTCGTTTTTCCGGTCCCGGGAGGGCCCCAAAAGATCATCGAGGTTGGGTCGTCGCCCTCGATTGCGAGCCGCAGCGGCTTGCCTTCGCCGAGCAGGTGCTCCTGCCCGACGTACTCTTCGAGGGTGCGCGGCCGCATCCGTTCCGCCAGGGGGGTCCGACTTCCCCGGCCGTCCTCAGCGGCAGGCGCACTCATGGGCGAGCCGTCGAATAAGCTCATCGCGCCACCCGAAGAGCTGCGCGCTGCCGCGAAGCCTCATAGAGCAACAGGCTGCCTGCGACGGCTGCGTTGAGACTCTCCACCTTGCCGGGGCAGGGAATGGTCACCTGCGCGTCACACATCGCCACCCACTCCGCTGCCAGCCCTGCTCCTTCGTTTCCGATCATCAGTGCGCAGGCACCGGTGAAGTTCATCGCCTGCGCTTCGATCACTCCGAAGTCCTCGGGGCTACCCGCCGCAATCAGCCGCACTCCGCGTCCTTTCAATCCCTCGATCTCCAATGCAGTCGCGGCCACCACCGGCAGACGAAAGACACTGCC
This sequence comes from Edaphobacter sp., assembly GCA_965277265.1. Lineage (GTDB taxonomy): Bacteria > Acidobacteriota > Terriglobia > Terriglobales > Acidobacteriaceae > Edaphobacter. The sequence goes on along the minus strand of CBDICF010000003.1, from coordinate 686,899 downwards.
TACACTCGCCCGGAGCGCCTTCTGGTTCCATGCGCTTACTGTTCCCGGCGTGGTCAAAATGGCCGCGGCACCAAAGGCCTCCGCCGACCGCACCAGCGTTCCCAGATTTCCCGGGTCCTGCAATCCTGCGGCAATCAGCAACAGTGCGGTCTGACCCGCGTCAGCAATCACATCTTCCAGCATCCAGACCGGCGGCACCAGCAGAGCCGCGACGCCTTGGGGCGACTGCGTCTTCGCTACACTCCCGAATACCTCGACGGTGAGCCGCAGCACCTCTACACCTCGCGGGACTACTCTCGGAGCCGTCCGGCTCTCGCTCACAAAGATGGTCTTCAGCACCATCCCACTGCGGAGCGCCTCTTCGAGCAGATGGTCGCCCTCGATCGCGACCATTCCTCCGCTTAGCCGCGAGTGACCCTGAAACGCGGCTCGCAGTTGCTTGACCCGCGCATTGGACCTGCTTGTCACGACCATCTCAGGAATAGGCATCTCTCGAAAATCTTACCCTGAAAGAGGCATCCTGCTGGGCTGATAGGGGTCACCGCACCAAACGTCAAAATCTTACGCTAATGAACCGAAGTAGTCTTTCAGTCCATATTCCGCCTCGGCCACGGCGACCGTTCGATAAGCGCATTGGCCTGTTATCGCCAACTGATTCGTCGAAAGTAGACTTTCAGGGATTATTAGCCAGAGGTTTCCGAGATCACGTCTCAAAGGAAGCTATTGTGGGTGCTTTATCTCAGCAATCGCCTCACGAAGAGCCTCATCCCAACGAGTTCCTCTTCCTGTGCGGGCGTCCATCACCGTCTCGCCTTGCTTGTTGCGAATAGTAAGATCTGCACCGTGCTGCAGAAAAAGCGGTATGGACTTGCTATTCATATTCGTGAAGATCGGCGTCTCTCCATTGAGATTCCGCGCATTCACGTCAGCACCCAGCCTTAACAACTCTTCTTGCACATCAATCAGGTACGTCTTGTGCAAAAGAGTGTTTCCGTCTTGATCCCGCGCATCGATTCTTGCCCCCGTCTTCGCTAGCATGCGAACACACTCCACGCGCGCTCCATCCTCATCGCTCCTCGTCGACTCTCCGGCCGTGAAGAGCGCTGTCTTGCCCTTGCGATCCCTAGTCTCCAGATTCGGACCATAGCGAAGAATCTCTTTCACCACGTCGGGATTACCCGACCTGGCCGCGTCGATCAGCACGCTCCCGGGGCCCGCTTCGCCCATGGTCACGTTGGCGCGGCCGTTTGTATTCCATAGCTTGCTGAGATCGGCATTCGGATTGGCTCCATAGGCAATCAAGGCCCGGACAGCTTCCAGTTTGCCGGCGGAAGCGGCTCCATCCAATGCCCGGTCTTTGTCCTTCTGGTCCTCCTTGCTCGCACCCAAATCCAGAAAGACTCGCAGCGTATCAGGATGCCTGCTTGCGGCTGTCAGCAAGAGGACCTCCCCGAACGGACCACCGTACGGATTGTCTATCTTCGGAGCAGGCAGAGGCTTGAGCGGAACCCCAGCTGCCAGCAGCTCACGGACCGTCGCTGTCTGTCCACCAACAGCGACATTCTCCAGGATCAATTGTGCGTCATAGCTGGCAAAGTCAAAGTTTTCCGCCCGCAACGCCGCTACAAGCCCGTATCTGCCATGGGTCCACCGCTTCGTGCGCGCTAGTGCATCTACCTCATCTTCCAGTTCCAGGATCACAGCTGGCATCCCTACCCACTGCCCTTCGCAGTCACTCACGCTCTTCGTGTGTCCATCAATGGTGATCGAAAGCGAGGACGATAGGATCGGAGCTCCTCTGTAGTGGTCTTCCATTGAATAAAAATCTGCAGCCACAAATCTCTTCGCCAGCGCAAGGACTGCACCGTTGTCTATTTTGTCCGTGTGCCTTCCATCTGCGACCCCATGAGCTCCCTCAAACACAATCCCATCGGTGCTCACCGTCACCGTGTGAACATCACATGTTCCGTCACAAGTGTCTCGCTGCAGAGTGATAGCAACCTTCGAATCCTTCGTGATCGCTGGTGGGAGAACATGCGTCTTCGGCAACCGCTCCGGTGGAACAAGCTCGATGAGCTCCTGCACCGTTGCCATCACGGGCTTGCCACCTGCCTCAAACGGCGTGAACTTCCACCGATAGACTGCGCCCTCTAACTGTGGCCAGAACCTCGTATCCCCGTCCTCGCCGCTCGCCTCCGCTTGTGTCACATCGCCTGTCGGCGAGACCGTCAGCTCAAGTTGCAGCGGATGGGACCAAATGTACTCCTGGCCCATCCCGTCTACCGGAATCGTCCGTCGATGAGGCTTGATCTCGTGATCTCGCGCGGTCTCGTAGTCAAACGACGGATAGGACGGTTTCTGCCCCTCACTTGCAACGAGCCAGGAACCCGGTAACAGGCAGAGGAGCGCAACAGTCGACCAGAACATTCTCAGCATTCTAATCCGATAGGCTCCACAAAACTTCAGTTCGTTCCTGTTTCTTCTGGTCGGCTAATCGGAAGGTAAGTTCCGCCGCAAAATCCCAACGAATGACAGAGCACCAACGAATTCAGCGAGAAATACTAAATCTGTTGGTGGCGTGCACAATCGAACGTTTACGCAACGATCTCAGGGCAGGCCCAAGGCCCGGAAATTTGAGTTGCAAAGGCCTGTTGCGATTGCTCTCCATGGCGACAGGTTGCGCAACGAATCCTTTGCGTCGGTGTTCGACGTTTGGTGTAATGACCCTTGATATACTTCCCGATTGTTTTTGAAAACTGCTTAGGGACCAGATCCGAAGCAGGTTGTCTATATCCTGGCAAGGATAAGGAACATCCCGGGGCTGAGGGCCGGCCAGCCGGCGTTAATGATGGCCGGCCTGAGGAGCCCCACTTGTTTGAGACTCAATAACTACGAGCAGGAAGGAGACCGTCTATACAGCGATGGAAAAGCTACTTTTCAGTTTGCCGGTAAGAACCTGGACGAAGCAAATCCGGTGATGCGGAGCTGCAGGCAACGCGTGGCCTCTACGCTGTAGAGGAGGATCGTGTGCATGGCGGGGTAGTCTTTCGGCAGAGGTGCGGCGTGAGTGCGCCAGTGGATTTCCAGTGTGGGCTGTCGCCTGTCGAACGTCTGCAGGATCAGGGAAGTTCGGCCAAGATGATTGGGAGAGCTGACGACCTCGGCGCTATTCCAGCCATGTTCGTGCATGAGCATCGCGGAGTAAAAAATGTTCTGGATGGTGTTTTGAGCCTGAGTCTCCTCGATGATGGCAGATGCCGGGATGCCTTGCGCCTTGGCGAATTGAGCCATGACATGGGCTTCGGCGTACTGGTTGTGGGCCGCTCCGCCGGTCATGATGATGTGCGGCGCGATGCCTTTTCTATATTCGCGGATGGCTTCGAGTACCCGCGAACGCTCTTCAGGGGATGCGCTCCCATCGAGGTTTGCAGGCGACCCGAGAACGATCAGGGTGTCGAAGCGTCCGAGTTTTGAGTCTTCTGTTGGAAGCGAGAGGAAGTTTGCAACGACTGCCAAGGCGAGCAGGCCGGCGGTAAGCAGGACATAAGCGCAATTTCTTTCAAGACGCTTCATTGTGGCCAGATCAACAACTCCTATCGTTATTGCGCTTCGCGTGTTTCTGATCGGTGTACCCGTGCAAATCGGCGGTAAGGCTTCCACTGAGCCTGGACGGACTTAACCAGAGTCTGCTTAGCTGAAGAGAAATTCTTTGGTGCGAAGCTCCTTGACTGTATCGCGGAGCTTGGCGGCTTTTTCGAACTCGAACTTCTTTGCCGCCTCGCGCATGTCGGATTCGAGCTTGCCGATGTAGGTGTCGAGCTCCTGCTGGGTGGAGAAGTCGGGCATTCCTTCGGCGTCGTCGGTGAGGTCGGCGTAGTCGGCTTTGAGGATGCCCGCAAGGCCCATTTCGAGCGGACGTATGATCGACTGCGGCGTGATGCCGTTCTCCTCGTTGTAGGCAACCTGCTTCTCGCGCCTGCGGTCGGTCTCGTTGATGGCGCGTTGCATCGAGTCGGTCATCTTGTCGGCGTACAGGATCGCGCGGCCTTCGACATGGCGGGCCGCGCGGCCGATGGTTTGGATGAGAGAGCCCTGGCTGCGCAGGAAGCCCTCTTTATCCGCGTCGAGAATCGCGACCAGCGACACCTCGGGCAGGTCCAGCCCTTCGCGAAGGAGGTTGATCCCGATCAGCACGTCGTACTCTCCCTTGCGGAGGTCGCGCAGAAGTTTGATGCGCTCGAGCGTCTCGATCTCGGAGTGCATGTACCGGCAGCGCACGCCTACTTCGGTGTAGTAGCTGGCCAGGTCCTCGCTCATTCGCTTGGTCAGGGTGGTTACGAGGACGCGTTGATTGAGGGCGACGCGGTCGCGGATCTCCGCAAGCAGGTCGTCGATCTGCCCTTTGACTGGACGAATCTCGACGACGGGATCGATCAGGCCCGTAGGCCGAATGATCTGTTCTACGACTACGCCTGCCGACTTCGTCAGTTCATAGGGCCCGGGCGTGGCGGAGACGTAGACGATCTGTCCGGTGCGGCTTTCGAACTCTTCGAAGCGAAGCGGGCGGTTGTCCATGGCCGACGGCAGGCGAAACCCGTAGTCCACCAGATTCTGTTTGCGGCTGCGGTCACCGTGCCACATGCCGTGCAGTTGCGGCACGGTGACGTGCGATTCGTCGATGAAGAGGAGGTAGTCCTTGGGGAAGTAGTCGAGCAGGGTTGGGGGCGGCTCGCCCGGCAGGCGCGCGGAGAAATGGCGGGAGTAGTTTTCGATTCCGTGGCAGAAGCCGACTGACTTGATCATTTCCAGATCGAAGCGGGTTCGCTGGTGGATTCGCTGCGATTCGACGAGGCGGCCTTGGCCTTCGAGCTCCTTCTCCCACCACTCCATCTCTTCGAGGATGGAGGCGATGGCGGTGGTCTTTCGCTCCGGCTGGACCACGTAGTGCGACTTGGGGTAGATGGGCAGCCGGGAGTACTTCTGCCTGACGGTGCCGAAGAGCGGGTCGATTTGGGAAAGGGAGTCGATCTCATCGCCAAAGAGCTCGATCCGGTAGGCGTTCTCGTCGTAGGTTGGATAGACCTCGATGATGTCTCCGCGGACGCGGAAGGTTCCGCGGCGGAAATCGACGTCGTTTCTCTCGTAGAGTATCTCGACTAGCCGCCGGGTGATGTCTTCACGCTTGAGGCGCTGGCCTTTTTCGAGCAGCATCAACATGCCGTAGTAGGCCTCGGGCGACCCCAGGCCGTAGATGCAGGAGACGGAGCTGACGATGATGGCGTCGCGGCGTTCGAAGAGGCTGCGCGTGGCGGCAAGACGCAGCTTGTCGAGCTCTTCATTGACGGTCGACTCCTTCTCGATGAAGAGGTCGCCGGCCGGGATGTATGCCTCGGGCTGGTAGTAGTCGTAGTAGGAGACGAAGTATTCGACGGCGTTGTTGGGGAAGAAGGTTTTGAACTCGTGATAGAGCTGAGCGGCCAGGGTCTTATTATGCGCGAGGATGAGGGCCGGGCGGTTGAGCTCCGCGATCACCTTGGCCATGGTGAAGGTCTTGCCCGAGCCTGTGACGCCGAGCAGGACCTGATCCTTCTCTCCGGCGTTGATGCCGGAGATGAGTTCGCCGATCGCGCGGGGCTGATCGCCCTGGGGCTTGTAGGTGGTCGAAAGCTGAAAGTCCATCTTCGTAGGATAGTTTATTGAGTATGGAGGTTGCGATGAGCGAAGGAACCGAGTTGTGGCTGATACGCCATGGAGAGACTGAGTGGAGCCTGAGCGGAGCCCATACCAGCCGGACCGACATTCCGCTGACCGAACATGGAAGGAAGCGCGCCGAGGAGTTGAGAGATTACCTGAAAGGCACACAGTTTGCGGCTGTGTTTGTGAGCCCGATGCAGCGCGCGCGAGAGACATGTGCGATTGCGGGTCTGGCCGATGCCGCTCTAGTTGAACAGGACCTGAAGGAGTGGGACTACGGCATCTACGAGGGCAAGACGACGAATGAGATTCGGGCCCAGGCGCCGGGCTGGTCGGTGTGGAAGAACGAAATTGTCGGGGGCGAGACGGTAGAGCATGTGGGGGAGCGCGCCGATGCTGTGATTGCCCGCAGTCTTGGGGCCGCTCCTACGGGAGGCAAGGTGGCGCTGTTTGCCCATGCCCACATTCTGCGGATTCTGGCGGCGCGTTGGATCGGTTTACCCGCTGAAGACGGAAGTCTGCTGGCGCTAGGGACCGGGAGCGTGAGCGTGCTGGGCTGGGAGCGCGAGGTGCGTGTGATTGAGTCGTGGAATCGCGGGTTCGAGGCTTCGAGTAAGTAGAGGCCGGAAAGCGGCGGCGGATTATTTTTGGATGCCGAGGATAGGGAGCCAGTCGGCCGGGCTGTGAGCGAGGTGGTCGGGAGGCGCGTCCTCGAGCGAGTGCGGGTTGAGGCCGAAGGTGCAGCCAATGCTTCGGGCACCGCAGTTTCGTGCTGTGAGGACGTCGGTGTCCGTGTCGCCGATCATGATGGTCTCGGATGGGGGAATGGTGCTGCCGGAGATTTCGCCGGCCTCTGCGATGAGCGTCAATAAGCCGTGGGGATCGGGCTTCTTAGTATGGAAGCTGTTGCCGCCGTAGTTGCTGAAGAAGAAGCGCGACAGGCCGAAGTGGTCGCAGATATCGTGGGAGGGGTTGACGGGCTTGTTGGTGAGAATAGCCATCAGGATGTCGGGGTGACGGGACCGAATGGCTTCGAGTGAGTCCAGCACGCCAGGGTAGACGTAGGTGAAGTCGAGTTTGTGAATGCGATAGAAATCGAGGAAGAATGCGAGCGCTTCCTGCAGATACTCTTCATCGTGGGAGTCGCCCTCCGGGTCGCCGAGAGCGCGGCGAACAAGCATGGAGGCGCCGTCGCCGATGTAGCCCGCGATTACGGCTTCGGGGAGTTTTGGCTTCCCCAGGTGATTCAGCATAGCGTTGACGGAGTTGCAGAGGTCCAGGCGCGAGTCGATGAGGGTTCCGTCGAGATCGAAGACTAGAAGCCGTGGCAGCGGTTGATGCGACATTCTATAAGGCTAATCGATTTGTTCGCCGCGGTATTGTCGTGCCCTGACTTATCGCGACGATTGGAAGGTTAGTGGACCTGGATGTCGCCGGAGCCAGTGCTGGCGCGGACCAGAGGGCCCCCGCCGTTGACCAGGCCGGTGATGCGACGCCGATCGATACTGCCCTGCATGGTGATCGACTGCGCAACGTTGATACCGCCGGATCCTGTGTCCGCATCGAGATTGAAATGGGCGTTTCCTAGTCCAAGGTGGATTGAACCGCTGCCTGTGGTGATTTTCCAGTCTGCCTTTGGCGAACCGTCCGCTTCTATGTCGCCGGAACCCGCGCCGGCTTTCAGCGCACCGGACAAGCCGGAGAGCCGAATCGTGCCGCTCCCGGTTTCAGCCTTCACGTCTCCAGGCGCCGCCTGTTCGAACTCGATATCACCGGAGCCTGTGCCCAGAGTTGCTGGACCGCTGATACGGTGTGCCCGAATCGATCCGGAGCCGGTCTGCGCCTTCAGGCTGGCACCCGCATCCTGAACGACGACATCTCCTGAGCCACTCGTGGCTGTCAGTGCCGAGGTGCGGGGCAGGGTGATGTCGTAGTCGATGGTGATGTTCCGGAATAACTCGCTGGAGTGGCGCTCACCAACTTCGATGTCATTGCCGTTTTGAGCGATAGGCGGGTTCTTGACTATCTGCTGGATCCGGGCATCCACGTCGCTGCTTCCAATCCAACCACCGCTGGAGTGAACGATGCCGGCGATGTGAATCTGATTATTGGCTCCGGAACGAAGGCGGATGTAGCCGGAGCCCGTGGACACGGAGACGTTGGGGGAGCTGCCTACAGCGAGGGTTCGATCAAATTTAGATTCCGCTGCGGAGGCGAAAGTGGGGAGGCAGAAGGTGAGTGTCACGGTCGCGGCAAGTATGCGGAGGTTCATGGGAGTCCTTCTTTCGTGCTGCTCAGAGCCTTTGGAGTGTACATGCAATCTGCGGATCAGGAAGAGCTCATTGTCCCGGTGGTCTGGCCGGTTCTATTGCTGGAGGATGACCGTATCGCCAGCATTGAGTCCAGCGACAACTTCGGTTTTCGTGCCGTTCGATATGCCGGTCTTGATGGGAACTCTCCGGCGGCCGGTCTTTTGTCTGGGGTCGGGTACCTCGGCGAAAGCGTTGCGGCTATTGTCGTAGAGGACGGCCTGCTCAGGCACGGTAAGCACGTTCTTGTGTTCATCCAGCAATATCTCGGCATTTGCCGTCATGTTGGCCTTCAACTCGCCGCCAGGATTGTCGATGGAGACCCGAACCTCGAAGGTGGTGACGTTATCTTTCTCGACCCCGAGCGGAGCGATCTTGGTTACCTTGCCCAGAAAGGTCTTGTCCTTGAAGGATTCGACCTTGATCCGGGCGGGCTGGTTCAGGTAGACCTTGCCGATGTCCGACTCGTCCACTTTGCCTTGCACATAGACGTGAGTGATATCGCCGATCGTCATGACCAGGGTGGCGGTCGAGCCGAGAACGAGAATGGAGCTGACGGCATCGCCTATCTCGACGTCACGCGAGAGGATGGTTCCGTCCATTGGAGAGGTAATCGTCGTGTAGCTGAGCTGCTCTTCGAGCTGCTTGAGTGAAGCCTGGTTCTGGGCTACCTGTGCCTGCGCCTGGCGGAGCCTGGAGTTGTCGACGCTGATCTGGGAGACAGCTTTGTCGCGGGTATTGGCCGCAAAGAGGTACTTCTGCTGGGCGTCATCGAGCGCCTGTTGAGAGACAACACCCTCTTTGGACATCTGGAAAGCCCGGTCGTAGGTATGTTTGACCATCGGCAGATCGGGCGCTTCGGCGTTCACTTTGTCGTAGTCGATGGAGGAGGCGGCTGCGTGAGCGTTAGACTCGGCGGCCGCGAGCACCGCCTTCTGAGCGGCTACCTGGTCGAGGATCTCCTGCTGGTCGAGTTGCGCCAACACCTGGCCCTGACGCACGTGTGCGTTGATGTCTGTGTCGAGGCGAGTGACTATGCCCGAGGCTTTGGATTTGACCTCAACCTTGGTAATGGGCTGTATTTTGCCTGTGGCGACGACGGACCGGGCGATGTCTCCGCGCTCCGCCCTGGCGAGCTGCGAGGGCTCGAATTTCGTGGTGTTACCCCGGGCTGTGACCGCGACGCCGAGGAGGATGGCAGCCACGAGGATGGCCAGGCCAGACCAGAGCCAGAGTTTCCGCCTATTTTTGCGCTGTGTCGCCAAAGGATGCTCCCGTGGTTCTGATCTGGTCGTTCATCTCCACGGTTCTTACGCAGAGAGGCACCATACAGTTCCGTGGACGCGGGAAAAAAATGGAGGCGCAGCCCACGATTGCCGCAAGGCGGCGACGTCTCCGGAAGACTCTGATCTGGCGATAGTGATTTTATGCGTACTTGCGGAGTACGCCGAGCACCTTGCCCTGAATGCTGACATTGGCGGCAGGAGCATAGATGGGGGCCATCTCGGCATTGGAGGGCTGCAGGCGAACCATGCTGCCTTCGCGGTAGAAGCGCTTGAGCGTGGCATCCGCGCCGTCGATGAGGGCTACGATGATCTCGCCCTCTCGGGCAGTGCCGGTGCGTTCGACCAGCACATAGTCGCCGGAGACGATGTGCTCGTCTCGCATGGAATCGCCGCGAACCTCCAGGGCAAAGACCTCACGGTTACCGATGATGTCGCTGAGGGAGATGCTTTCCGCACTTTCGATCGCTTCGACGGGTTTTCCGGCCGCAATGCGGCCAAGCAGCGGCAGGCGATCGGAGCCTTTTTTGGTCGTGCGGGCGGGCAGCACGTCGATCGATCGGCTGCGGTTGTGCGCACGTTGCAACAGGCCTTTGTTTTGCAGGTTAGTCACGTGCTTATGGACGGTAGCGAGGGAACTGAGGCCAAGACCGCTAGCTATTTCTTCATAAGACGGGGAATAGCCATTCTTCTGAGTGAAGCTCGAAAGAAAATCGATGACCTCTTTTTGTCGTCGCGTGATAGCCATGTCGAGATTGTAGCGAATAAAAGGCGAATTGCAAGAGCTTTGTCGGTGCACTTACAAACGCAGGCTCTGTCTCTGTCGACGCAACGCACGGGTCGAGCTTCTGAGCAGCGTTCCGTTGTATAAGTTGACATTTTGTGGAGCGCAAGTCGAGTTGTCGTCGTGTAACGGAAGAGGTTCATCTGAATTCCCATTTTGAAATTCGTCACGCAAAAAGTTGCACACAAGCCTTGTAACCTCAGCTTCGATGCACCAAGGTAATAACACAACGCCGACCGGTAAAGTGACGATCGAGTGTTGGAGCGCAGGAATGACAAGTTTCTGGAGAGATAAAATGCGGGTTCTTATCGTTGAGGATGATGTGGCGTTAGGGTTGTTTCTGCAGAAGGGGCTGACGCTCGAAGGTCACGACGTGAGCTGGGTAGGGGATGGCGAGGCGGCACTGGTGCACGCGGAACAACATCGCCCGGACCTGATGGTGCTCGACCTGAGCCTTCCTCGAAAAGACGGGACCGAAGTGCTTGCGGAATTGAGCGGCCGCTTCGATGAGATGGCTGTGCTGGTCCTCACCGGCCGCAGCCAGGTGGAAGAGCGCGTTAAGTGCCTAAACCTGGGTGCGGACGATTGCCTGCTGAAGCCGTTCAGCTTCCATGAATTGACAGCGCGTTGCCGTGCCCTGCTGCGGCGGCGCGAGCATTATGCCGATCCTACGCTTAGGCATGGCGATGTCGCACTGAACCGTATGGAGCGCAGGGTGACACGAAATGGGCGCCTTGTAGAACTGACGGTGAAGGAGTTTGCCCTGCTGGAGTTCTTGATGATGCGGCGCGGACGCTGCTGCAGTCGGACTGAACTGCTGCGTGAGGTTTGGCAGATGACGCCGGATGCAGGGACCAACGTGGTGGACGTGTACATCAACTACCTGCGGAAGAAGCTTGGAGGCCGAAGCCTGGAGGGCGGGAACGGATCGTGTTTGATCGAGACGATTCGGGGTGAGGGCTACCAGATGGGCGGCGTAAACAAGATGGTGGCGCGGGTGGCCAATTATGCGGCGAATACGGTGTTCGCAGGTGCTTAGGGCCTTGGAAGCGAGGAGGGATCGAGCTCTCGTGGAGAGCATCGATACGGCGCTGCACGGGCTGTGTCAACCGCTAACCGTGTTGCAGTGCAGGCTTGCGCTGGGAGAATTGAGCGGTGAGCCGGGCGCGATGCGTGAGGCGATTCAAGGCGCGCTCTCGGAATGTGCGCGGCTGAACAGGACCGTCGATACGATGCGAACGATGTTGCAACAGGCGATGCAAAGCGAATAGACGAAAGGCCAGGGTGACGGAATGAGTGTAGGACAGGATGCGGTATTGGGCTCGGGTGCGGTTCAGGCGGCGATGCGGACGGTTGTACTGGCGAGCGCGGACCTGGCGCTAAGGGAGAGGCTGCGGAATTCGCTGGTGGGATTGCGATGGCAGGTGCGCGAGGCTGGAGGGGGCGCCGAGGCGATGGCGCAACTGGAAGACTCGCGGTCGGAGGCGCTGCTGGTCGATAGCTGGCTGCCGGACCTGGAGGTAGGCGAGTTTGCCACCGTGATTCGAATGCTGTACCCGACGATGGAATTACTGCGCGTCGATGGCGGAGTCGATGGCGGGGCGCGCAGTCCGCGACGGAACGAACTTCTGCATGCATTGCGTGAGGCACAGGAGGCGCCGCTGAATGATACGGCGGCGTGGGCCGCGGCTCCGGCTTCCGTTCCTAGGTCCGGCACAAACGGACGACTTACCCTTCGAACATCTGCCGGGGCCACTCCGCTGCAGCCTCAGATCAAGCCCGAGACAACGCTCGATGTGGGCAATGAGACGTGGCAGGAGATAGCGCGGCGACCTCAAGCGGCTCCTGTGATGCTCCCGGACATGGTGGGAGGGAGTGAACCGATGCTCGAATTGGCGCGGTTGATCCGGCTGGTTGCGCCGCGGTCCACGACGGTGTTGATCGAAGGAGAGACCGGGACGGGCAAGGAGGTGGTTGCGCGGGCGCTGCACCGGCTGAGTACACGGGCGGCGAAGCCATTTGCTGTCTTGAACTGCGCGGCGATTCCTGAGGCCTTGCTGGAGGCGGAGTTGTTTGGCCACACGCGGGGCGCGTTTACCGGCGCTGTGCAGTCGCGCACCGGCCGTATTGAAGCGGCGCATGGAGGTACGTTGTTCCTCGATGAGATCGGCGAGATGCCATTGGCGCTCCAGGCAAAGATGCTGAGGTTTCTGGAGTGCGGGGAGCTGCAGCGGGTGGGCGATAACGAGACTTTGCGGGTTGATGTCCGAGTGATCGCGGCTACGCACCAGCCTCTGGAACAGCGCGCGGCGGAGCGGGCCTTCCGCTTGGATCTGTATCACCGCCTGGCGGTATTTCCGGTGGAGGTGCCGGCGCTGCGGACTCGCATGGAAGATCTGAATTCGCTCGCCCGACACTTCCTTGAGCTGATGGGGCAGGAGACCCCTCGGAAGCGGCTGACGAAGGCCGCGGAGGAGAAGCTGAAGGAACATAGCTGGCCGGGGAACGTGCGGGAGTTGATGCATGTGTTGGAACGAGGAGTGATCCTTTCGGGCGGCAGCATGGAGATCGGCGCCGAAGAGATCCGCTTTCGCCGGGCCAATCTGGCGTGATACCTGGTGCGGGATCAACCTCACTTTTTAGAGCGCTCTCATCTGAGGGCGCTTTTATTTGGCGCCTGGACTGCATGAACAAGTGTGCGGAGGTGGAAGGATGCAGACGACAACGGCAATGAGCGATGCGCTGGGCCGGTATCTGGACCTGACGAGCAAGCAACTCCAATTGACGGCGAGCAACATGGCTAACGTCGATACGCCGGGGTATAAGACGCAAGGGTTCGATTTCGAGCAGGAGTTTGCGCGGCAGCTCAAGAGCAGCGGGAGTGGCGATGGCTCGGCAGGAGGCGAGGTTGTTCGTAGCGATGTGGACGGCTTGGTGGCGCGGCCCGATGGGAACAACGTGTCTATGGACCGGGAAGGTATGCAGTTGGCTAAGTCACAGTTGCAGTTCCGTCTTGGCGTTCAGTTGCTGAAGACTGAGTTTTCAAACGTGATGAGTGCTATTCATATGGATTCGAAATAGCCATGAATATCTTCGGAGTGATGGATGTGAGCGCTTCCGCGCTGAAGGCCGAGCGGGTTCGGGCAGAAGTCGTTGCTTCAAACATGGCGAATGCCGAGACGACGCGGACAGCGGATGGTGGACCCTACCAGAGGCATCATGTGGTGTTCGCGGCAGAGGGCGACGACAGTTTTCGGAGCTCTTTGGCGAGCCAGATGGACGTTGGTCTGAGTAGCCGCTTCCGAAGCGGATTAGCCGGTGGTGTCATCGGCCGGCAGGGTAGCGACATGGCAGGCGCTCACTCGATTCCGGGCGGGGTGGCGGTGACGGGTGTGATCAGCGATGCGAGTGCACCGCTCAAACGGTATGACCCGCAACACCCCGATGCCGATGCGAATGGGTTTGTGTCATATCCGGACATCAATCCGCTTACCGAGATGGTGGACCTGATGGGCGCGACGCGATCGTACGGAATGAATGCTTCCGCGATACAGGCGGAGAAGAACATGATCAATTCTTCGTTCGAAATTTTGAAGTGAGATACGCGACGGACCAGCGAGACCGGAAATTGCAAATTGGGGAGGCATGATGAGTGATTTATTCAGCAGTTCGGCGGCGGCGGGCAGCTTCGGTATCGGCGACGTGAAGGGCGGATTCCTGAGTGATCTGGGCGGGGCTGCAGGGAATGCGACTGGTTCCCCAGCGGTGCCGTTCGCCGGGGTGTTGCAGGGCATGGTGCAGCAAACGGCTGCATTGAACCAGAAGGCCTCGCAGGCTGTGACCGGGCTGCTCAACGGCTCCGGTGTGGAGGTTCACGATGCCATGATTGCGACGCAGAAGGCGAGTATGGCGTTCGAGCTTGCGTTGCAGGTTCGCAACAAGGCGGTGGGCGCTTATCAGCAGATGATGGGCATGCAGTTCTAAGTTTTTCAGTTGATGGAAGAGCGCTGAGGCGAGATGGCAGAGACAGAGCAGACAAGCGCAGTTGGAATGCAGAGATCGGCGCAAGGGGTTCCGATCGCCTCTGCCGGGCCGGCGGAGAAGGCGCTGGCGATGGCGGCGGCTTTGCGTCAACGGATGATGGCTCTGCCGGCGTCGAAGCGCACGTGGCTTATCGCGTCGGTAGTCTTTGTGGCGGCAATGTGCGCGGCTATGGCCTGGTTCGCGGAACGGCCAGACTGGCGGATCCTGTTCAGCGGGCTTGATTCGAAAGACGTGCAGCAGGTGACCCAGGAGCTCTCAGCAGTCGGAATCCCGTACCAGACGACGAGCGATGGAGGTGGAGTTCAGGTCTCGGCCGAGATGCTCGACAAGGCTCGTATGGAGGTTGCGGCGAAAGGTATGCCTCAGACGGGGAGGCTGGGATTCGAACTGTTCGACAAGCCGAACTGGGTGGGAAGCGAGTTCGATGAGCGAGTGAACTACCAGCGAGCTCTTGAAGGAGAGTTGGAACGTACGATTGGAACGCTCGGTGTTGTGAAGTCGGCAAGGGTCCATCTCGTACTGCCTCAGCCCTCCCTGTTTGCAGCGGAGGAGAAGGCTGCCAAGGCGTCTGTGGTGCTGAAGCTGAAACGGTCCACGCTTGATGCGGACCAGGAGGATGCGATTCGAAGCCTGGTAGCGAGTTCGGTCGAGAACCTCAACGCAGACCAGGTGACGCTGGTCGACGCGGATGGGCGGGTGAACTTCAAGCCGCGATCGAGCAATGCGGCCGAAGCAGATGCGGAGCAGGCAATGGAGGCCAAGCTGGTTGCCATGCTCGAGCCTTTGGCGGGACGGGATAATGTACGGGCTACGGTGAGTGTGACCTATGACCACGGCACGGAAGAGCGGACCGATGAGGTCTACGACCCGACCCAGGTAGCGACTTTGAGCATGCAGAAGAGCGAGCAGGTCTCCGCGGCGCGCGGGCAGGCCTCGGGTGTTCCTGGAACAGCGAGCAATTCGCCGAGTGCGGCTGCAGTGGGGGGCGTTGCAGGCTCCCAGGCGGCTGCCGCGCCGGGGTCGCCTCCACTGCTGCAGAAGCAGGTGTTGCCCGTTTACCCGCAGCAGGGCAGTGGGCCGGGGCAGAGCTTGAGTGAAGAGAACGGAACCTACGGCGTGACCAAACATTTGGTGCATACAGAACAGGGTCCGGGCCGGGTCCGGCGTGTCTCGGCTGCGGTGGTGGTGAACGATCGAAGCGAGTTCGCGGGTGCGGGAAAAACGGAGCACATGATATGGAAGCCGCGAAGCGCGGATGAGATGCGTCGTTTGGAAGAACTGGCCCAGGCGGCGGTCGGGTTCGACTCCCGGCGCGGGGACCAAGTGGTGTTAGAGAATGTCAGCTTCAGCACGAACGCGCCTGAGGTGAAGCCCGCGGCGGTGGACAGGCTGATGGAGGCGGCGCGAACGCTGCTGCATCTGCAACCGGACCTGCTGCGCACCGGGGTGATTGGCATCTGCGGCATGCTGTTGGTGCTGTTCGTCCTGCGGCCGGTGGCTCGACAGGTAACGGCGACACTTCGCGAGCCTGTGCTGCTGACTGCTGGAACGCCGGTCCCTGATGGTTTTGGAGAGACGGCAGAGCCATTGATTCCCGCAGAGCAGGAAAGAGTGCCGCACCGGTTGTTGAGCAAGACAAGACAACAGCAGCAGGGAATCTTCGATCACGTCTCCGAACACATACGGAATGAGCCGGCACAGAGTACCCGAGTGCTGGAGGCGTGGATCGGGGCGTCTGAGGAGGCGATGTGATGGGAACAGCGATGCAGATGACGGGTGCAGATACGATGCGGCAGAATCCATTTTTATTGCCGTCTGAAGCAGGGTTCACGGCGGCTGACCTCACGGGTTTGCGCAAGGCCGCAATCCTGATGGTAGCGGTAGGAGACGAACTGGCGAAGGTACTCTTTCTCAGCTTGTCCGAGACCGACGTCCGCCGGGTGACCGAAGAGATCACGCGGCTGGGCGAGGTTCCACAGGCTCACTTGACGCAGGTACTGACGGAGTTTTACGGCTTGCTCGAGACACAGCAGTACATGGTGCGCGGCGGCCCGGAGTATGCGCTAAAGCTGCTGACGGAGGCCTTCGGCCCTGTCAAAGCGGAAGATATGCTTGCCCAGGTGAAGAAGATCCGCGAACGGAGCAATGGTGACATGGCGATGGTGCAGCGGATGGACGCACAGCACCTGAGTAAATTCCTGGAGCATGAGCATTCACAAACGATCGCGCTGGTGCTGGCGCACCTGGATCCGAAACGAGGCTCGACGGTCCTGATGAATCTGCAGGGTCCGATGCGGGTAGATGTGGTGCGGAGACTGGCGGAGATGCGGCAATTCTCGCCGGAGATGGCGCAGACCGTGGCCATGGCGCTGCACAAGCGCATGGAGAAGATGGGCTCGAGTGGAAGGAAATCGTACTCGGGCTTTAAGGCTGTCGCGGAGTTGTTGAATCGCCTGGATCAGGTGGAGAGCAAGGGCATTCTGGAAGAGATAGAGCAGAACGAGCCCAAGGTGGCGATTGGGATCCGGGAGCTAATGTTCACGTTCGAAGACCTCCTGACGGTTCCGCCCGAAAGTATACGGGAGTTCGTAGGATCTGCGGACAAGAAGGTCCTGGCTATGGCATTGAAGGGCGGCCGGGATAACGTGAAATCACATCTGTTCAAGGCGATGAGCTCACGGGCCGTAGAGATGATGAAGGAAGATATGGAGGCGATGGGTCCGGTACGCATGAAGGAGGTAGGCAGAGCGCAGCAGGAGCTTCTAGCGTTGGCGCGGCAACTGGAAGGTGAAGGACGAATGATCCTGAAGATGGAGGTGGACGATGACCTTGCAATCTGAGCTCGCAAGTTGCCGGCCTCCTAAGATTACGAGGCTGCCGTTAGGGCGTTTAGACGATAACGCGAAGAGTGGGGCGTTCGTCTCGCGGCTCGAATTCCGCACGATGCAATCTTCAGCAGCTGAGGTGATGTTGGAAGCCATTGAGCCAATGCTGGAAACCGGCCAAATCGAACACCGGCTGAAGGAGGAGATTGCTGCGTTGGAATCGCGCTATCAGTTGCAGGCTGAGCAGATGCTGACGCTGATAGAGACGGCACGGAAGGAGGCAACGACCGAAGTACGCGAGAGTTGGGAGAAGGAGTTGGAGGGCTTGATTACAGCAGAGCGGGAGCGTGTAGCTCGGATCGCTGAGCAGTTTAGTCGCGAGCGCGCAGGATACTTCGCAAGCGTAGAGGTAGAGGTGGTGAAGCTGGCGTTGGCGATTGCCGCACGTGTGTTGCACCGCGAGGTACAACTTGACCCGCTGCTGCTGGCGGCGGCTGTAAGGGTGGCGTTGGAAAACCTCGAAAAGGGAAGTACCACGATTTTGCGAGTGCCCCCGTCTTTAGGAGAGCCGTGGCGACAGGTCGTCGCGGTGGAGGGTTGTGGGGTTCAAGTGGTGGAAGAGGAACGGCTCAGTGCAGGAGAGTGCGTGCTGGAAACCAGCCTAGGCAGGGTTGATTTGGGCGTAAGCGCTCAGTTGGTTGAGATTGAACGAGGGTTTTTCGACCTGTTGCAACGGAGGCCAGCATGACAGTCGCGATAGAGGGTACCAGGGGACTTGGTGAGGTAAGCCTTCTGCCTTACATGGTTCAGCTTGTGACCAGGCCGGCATGGCGATGGAGCGGCCGCGTGGTGAAGGCCGATGGCCAGACCATTGAGTCGGAGGGTCCACCTTGTTCGATAGGAGAGTGCTGCGAGATTGTGGATGCGCAGGGCTCACGGCACAGGGCTGAGGTCATCGGGTTTCGCGGGAGAAATGTGCTCTCGATGCCAATCGAGGCAACTCAGGGCATCCGCTATGGAGATGGAGTCCTGGCGTTGGGGGCAGCGCCTGCTATCGCGGTAGGGAAAGGAATGGTCGGAAGAATTCTCAATGCACTGGGGTCGCCGCTGGATGAGTTCCCGCCCCCGCTTGCAGCGAGGACGTGGCCGCTCGACGGCGCGGTGCCCCACCCGATGGAACGAGAGCCAATCCGAGAGCCGCTGCAGACTGGATTGCGTGTGCTCGACGGACTACTGACGGTTGGACGGGGGCAGAGAATTGGGATCTTCGGCGGCTCGGGCGTCGGTAAAAGCACGCTGATCGGCATGATGACGCGGAACACTGCTGCCGATCTCACGGTGGTTGGTCTGGTGGGGGAGCGCGGACGTGAGGTGCGGGAGTTCGTCGAGGATTCTCTTGGCGAAGAGGGAAGAAAGCGCTCCGTGGTGCTGGTTTCCACCTCGGACCAGAGTCCGCTGCTACGAATGCGTGCAGCATTGGCCGCGACTTCGGTGGCCGAGTTTTATGCCGCTCAGGGAAAGCATGTACTGCTGGTTCTCGATTCGTTGACACGGTACGCGATGGCTGCGCGGGAGGTCGGCCTTGCGGCGGGAGAGCCTCCGGCGAGCAAGGGATATACGCCATCGGTGTTTGCGCGTCTGGCAAAGCTGGTGGAGCGGGCCGGAAATTTCAGAAATGGAAGCATTACCGCGTTCTACACTGTCTTGATGGAGGGAGACGATCAGCAGGATCCAGTGGTGGACTCGGTGCGCTCCCTGCTCGATGGACACGTGGTGTTGTCGCGGTCCATGGCGGCTGAAGGATGGTATCCGCCGGTCGACGTGCTGGACTCGCTGAGCCGGTTGATGCCGGCTGTGACTACGCCGGAGCACCGAGCAAAGGCCAAGCTTGCCAGAAAGTTGCTGGCCGCTCATGCACGTTCGGAGGACCTGATCCGTATTGGCGCCTATAAGGCAGGTACAGACGAAGAACTGGACCGGGCGATTCGGGCGATGCCTGTATTGCGTAGCTTTCTTGAGCAAGGCAGCAGCGAGTGCGTCTCGATGTCAGAGACGGTGGCACGCTTGCAGACGCTGGGGTTGTAAGCGATGCGGTCGCGATTGGAGACGATGAAGCGGTTGGTGACCCTATACGGCGACATCGAAGAGATGCACTCCGCGAAGCTGCAGCTGAAGACATCGGCTCTGCGTGAGGCCGAGCAGGCCATGAGCGTGCAGCAGCAGATTGGGCAATCGGCTGACGCCCAAGGCCGGCAAGCGCTGACGACGGGAGATCGTATGGATCGGGAGATCGCTGTAACCCAACGCGAGACTGCGGCATGGAGGTACGGACGTCTGAGGGAGACCGCAGTCGAACGCGAAAAAGTGAAAGACGCCGCAGAGGCGCACCATAGGGCGAGCCGGTTGCGGAGTGAGCAGATAAGCCGACTGGCGCAGGATATCGCGGCGCGCGCACAGATCGTAGAGACACGCCGAGCACAAGCGGTATCGGACGACCGATTCCTCGCTCGGAAAAGGTGGATTACTGCGCGGAATGAAGAGCCTATGGAGAAGCGGTGAGGTTCTTCTAATGGTAGCGCGGGTTGTTTGGTGTTTGGTGTGCGTTATTCCGGAGACGAAAGAGTGGCCAAAATGATGAGCGCGACCTTGATGATTGAAGCTGGCGGGGAGCAGATGGTATCGCGCGCGGTGACGCCCGGGCGCGATGGAGGGGAGGAGATCACGTTTGCGCAGAGCTTTGGCGATCGGGTTGGCCTCTCGACTGCCATGCAGACGGAAGGCCATGCCTCTGATTTTGGGAGCGGATTACGAACGGAGAGTGGCCTGGATCATTCCAACAATGTGGAGAAATCGGAAGCTATCCCGGAGGTCGCGGCCGGCGGAGCAATCTCAGTTGAAATGAAAGTAGCCGTGGGACAGTCTGCAAACGCGACCACAATGGTTCCGATCGCGACGACCGCCAGGGTTCTACAAGAGAGCCCTTCGATGTTGCCCAAGAATAGCTTAGGTGAGAAGCATGGCAAGGCAGCCGATCCGGCAGCGGACAATGCGAGTAAAGGTTCAGCAGGGGTAAGCGTCGAAGTTCCACTGCCGACCCTTTCATACAAGGCGGTTGAAGTTACGCCAGATAAACCACCGGATAAGGAAGATATGCGTCAAGTGGCCGAATCGACATCGGTCTCGCAAAAACTCCCTTCATCAACGAGTGCGGTCGATGTTGGTCCAATCGGAAAGAATGAGGCTGCCTCAAACGATTGCGTTGGTTCGTTGCATTCCCTTGGTGAGACCGGTCCTGCGGAACGGAAAGAGAATCTCTGTTTGGGTAAAGGCCCACGCGCGGCCTGTACAAGCAGAACTACCGAAACGCATGAGGCTAAGAATGATTCGGGAAAAAAGTCTAAGTCTCTCGGGTGGACGGAGAATGCGACGAGTGTCGTGGTCGAGAAAGGTACAACGGAGACGCCTTCGGTCAATCCTTCGCCGGCACAAGTAGCCGGGCAGGGCATCGCGCGATCGAGCAAAGCCGACGCGACCGCGACGGAGAAGTTCGCTGACTACAGTGACAGGCTAGTTAGACCTGCTACTGCAGTGGTGAGCAGACTTGAAGAGAACCCTAGCGCGAAGACAGCGGTAACGGCTGGTAAATACGTGCCTGAAGCTGTAGAAGCCAGTCATCTCGAAGCGAATCAGATTATCGCGACTGGATCGACAGCGGAGATGTCCAAGGTTTTCGCGGGTTCGGCGAGCGTAGGTAAGGATGACAACCAGAAGATCTTCGGTGTATCTGATGCCGTGTCGTCAGCTCATGCGAAGGTGGAGATCGGTGGGGTTGCCGGCGTGCTGCCCGCCATGAGTCCGGCACACGTCGGGGTGATTGAAGGTGCGACTAAGTTTCCGACGGCGGAGTTGAATGCGCATCCGAGCAGCGTACAGGGCGGACTGGAAGAGAATATCGGTCCTGGTGCAGTTCTCGATGGCTCGACCATGTCGCATCGGACCTTGCTGGCGACGCCTACGGCGCTTGAGGTTGGCGTTTCTAACAGTACCGAGGGTTGGTTGAAGATACGTGTTGAGATGGCCGATGGCGGGACAGTCAATGCTTCCTTGTCTTCGACCACCTCTGCCGGGCAAGAGATGCTTCATCGGGACTTGCCGACGCTTACCGCTTATCTCCAGCAGGAGCGGATCGAGGTGGCAGCCGTCGTCGTGCATGCGAATGCGGATGTTAGAGCAGAACCTCTGTCAGGTGGAGGTGTCGATCAAAGAGGGCAGGATTCACCGCAGCAGAATCACCCTCAGCAAGACAGCAGGAATTCAAGCGGAGGCGGATTCACGTATTCAGGTGAACAGGAAAGCGCGCGGCCAATAGCAAGCTTGAGCGGACTTGGTGGCGTGGAGTTGTTATCGAGCGAGACCTATGCAGGCGGCGGAAGCTGGTTGAGTGTAAGAGCTTAAGACCAGATATCAACTATGAGATTCAGCACAAGGAGACAGGAGAGAACGATGGATACAGCACAAATACATTCGATGAGTCAGGTGCAATCTCCGGCTTCGGCCAGAGTGGCTTCAGCTTTGTCCCCACGACCGGCCACGACGGCGAAGACGGTGGGATCAGCTGCTCCGGCACAAGCAGCGAGTGCGGCTGGCGCGTCGAATATTACTTCAAACGATTTTCTGACTTTGCTGGTGAGTGAGCTAAAAAACCAGGATCCGACGCAACCAGCTGACCCCAACGCCTATATATCACAGCTGGTTGGAGTCAATAGCCTACAGCAATTGATCCAAATCAATCAGGGACTCACTTCTGTCGAGACGAGTGGTTCGAGTTCAACGTTGTCCGCTTCCAAGCCCGCGGCTGTGGACGGTTCAGGATCGACCTCTAATCCTGTGGCAGGGCCGAGCACACTGGCGAGCGTTGAGCCAGCGTCAGCCACACAGTCGCTGTGGGGCACGAATGCGGCCGCCGCCGCCGTTTTGACAGCTTAACAACTTCAGATCTTTATGCGAGACAAAACAGCACCGTAATCAATGCGTACAAGGAGAAAGACCATGGGTAATTTTTCGATAGCACTGTCTGGGCTGCAAGCCGATTCGGTTTCGCTCAATACGATCGGCAACAATCTGGCAAACCTCAACACGACGGCATACAAAGGGCAGACTACCTCGTTTGAGGACCTGTTCTACCAGCAGATCGGACAATCCGGATCGGGTGATGCAATCCAGGTTGGAGCCGGAACGAAGGTCTCCGGAACGAGCACCGACTTCAGTGAAGGAACGCTGCTGCCGGACGCCAATGCAAACCCGACGGACATGGCGCTCTCGGGCGATGGGTTCTTCCTCGTGAATCAGAACGGCGTGCAGTCACTGACGCGAGCGGGCAACTTCCAGGTGAGCCAGAGTGGGAATCTGATTACACAGGACGGTCAACAGGTGATGGGCTATCCCGCTGTCAATGGCGTGGTCAACCAAAACGGAGCGCTCCAGCCGATCGTTATCCCGGTAGGCGCGACGGAGGGGGCGCAGGCGACCCAGAATTTCACGGTTACGTCGAATCTGAACTCAGGGGCCACCGTGGGCACCTCCTTCACGACGCCGCTTACCGTCTTCGGTTCTCTGGGTCAAAGCCACAATGCAACTGTGACCTATAGCAAGACGGCTACCAACACTTGGAGTTATGCGATGGCATTACCCGCGGGCGATGCGACTGGAGCCCCGGTTAACAACACGGGCACGCTCACGTTCGATTCGAGCGGCAACCTGGTCTCTCCGGCCGGAAGCGTTGCTGGCATCACCTTTCCTGGCATGGCGGACGGAGCAAGCGATCTAACGATGAATTGGAATCTGGATGGCAACGGCGGGAGTCCAACGATCACTCAGCTTGCGACTGCATCCACCAACAACACGCAGACTCAAGATGGTTTTTCAAGTGGCAATTATCAGACAATTTCGGTGGACACAAGCGGCCTGATCAAAGCGCAGTTCAGCAATGGTCAGACTTCGACGGTAGGACAAATCGCGGTGGCAACCGTGGCCAATACACAAGGACTGGTGGCTACGGGCGGCAATAACTTCACCACGTCGGCGGCATCGGGTCAGGCGACTGCCGGAGTGGCCGGTACTGGGGGCCGAGGAACGGTCGAAGACAATGCGCTCGAGCAGTCAAATGTCAATATCTCGACTGAATTTTCCGATTTGATTGTGGCTCAGCGGGCATTCGAGGCGAATTCAAAGACCGTTACTACCTTCGATACGATATCGCAGGATGTTCTTGCGATGATTCGATAGGTTCAGGTCTGATTGAAGCCGGGCAGCAAGGCATTGCCGGGAGCGGATGATCTGTCCCGTCAACGTCTTGTTGCCTCATCACTTTTTGGGGCGGGAAATGACAGACAGCAGAGTTCGGATCTCTCGTGTTCCGGTGGACTCGTCTCCTGAATAATTCCTAATGTTTCGGAAGGTCGTACCGGCCACACGCTTGCACTTACTTCCGGCATCATGGCTAGTCCTACCACAGTTCTGCTTGAAACAACCTCCGCTGCTGACCAAGCGAGAGTTCCCGTCCGTCCTGTCTTGATTGCCATCGCAGGCGGAGTAGCGGTCGTCATCTTCAGCATAGCGGTAGGGGTGTACTACTTGGCCCACGCAGGCAAGTTGCCGTTCCACGGTCCAACTGCGGTGGAAATCGCTCAGGATGCGGTTCCGACGACCCATGCCCTCGTGCTGGAACCCCTGCTGGTGAACCTGGCGGACGCGAACAGCAGCTCCTATTTGCGAGTGGCTTTGACCTTGCAATTGATTGACGCGCCCGAAAAGAAGAATGCCAAGTCGAAGGAAACGGAGAGCAAGGACGGGACCAGCCAAGCGGTCGCCGCCGTGCGAGATACGATCATCGCGGTCCTCACGCGGCAGACAGCCGATGGGCTGCTGGCACCGGCCGGCAAGGAAAGACTAAAGGCCGAACTCAAGGCAGCATTGGTCAAGAACAATGCTGATCTGAAGATTTCGGATGTATTCTTCACCGACTTCCTCGTGCAGAAGTAAGACAAACAAACAAAGGACAGGTCATGACCGGTACAGAACTGGCGAAGCGCAGTGCAGGGGCATCAATCGCGGCAGATCCGGATTCAGCCGTGCGGCTCCGGATACAGCCCTGGATGATGCACATCGAAGAGCATCCGTCGTGGGACGTCTTGTCGCAGTTGCGCGTGTCCTTGCAGGCTGGCATACCGCTCAACGGTTTCAAGGTGCGGAATCTGCTTGCGCTCCAGGAGGACCAGGTGTTTGAAAGCATGTCCCCGCACACCGAAGATGTATCTCTTCGAGTAGGGAAGGTCCAGCTAGGCTGGAGCGAATTCGAAGTGATTGAGCAGCGCATGGCTGTTCGGCTGACCCGACTGGGATAGAAATCGGCTCTTCTCGCCGGACAGAAAAGACCCACAGGAATTGCGTTATTGACAGGTAGGGAACGCGAAGTGTTTTTCGCAGCATACGGAAGGAACAATGACAAACAAGATGACCAGTCAGGAGTTTCGGAGTATCGCGGGCTGGGTGCGTGGCCTGACACAGAGTTGGCCTCGAGAGCGCCCTGACAGACAGATGCAACTGATCGAGACGCTGGCGCTCGGGGGTAAGAAGCAACTTATGCTCGTGAGTTGCGGCGGAGAGCAATTTCTGGTGGGCGGCGGTTCGGAAAGTATCGACAGCATTGTGCGAATTGGCGTCGAAAGATCGGCCGGAGTGGGCGCGAGCTGTCTGGGAATCTCATGTCGATAGCGCAAAGGTCCTGGCTCGCCGGATTGGCTCTTTCCGCATCGATGGCCCTGATCACACCGGCTACAGCTCATGCCGTGGTTCGGGAAATTCCTCTGATGGCGGCGATGGCGTCACCTTCACAGTCCTTCTGGGTGAAGAGTCCTTCTGCGAACACAACGACGGTTCGGGAGCGAGCTGGGGTGGGTCCTCACAAGGCAAAAGGAGGCTTCAATGCAGGGACAGCTTCGGATGCTGACGTAGTAAAGAAAACCAACTCGATTGCGAAGGAGCTTGCCGGAGGTAGGGACGTTCCGTGGTCCATCGTGTTGGGACTGACATTGCTGACGCTGCTTCCGGCCCTGCTGCTGTCGATGACGCCGCTGGTGAGGTTGTTGGTGGTTTTTCACTTTCTGCGGCAGGCGTTAGGCACCCAGACCGCGCCTTCGAACCAGGTCCTAATGGGGCTCGCCTTGATGATGACCTGGTTTCTAATGCAGCCGGTTCTCCTCCAGGTTGAGCAGCAGGCAGTCACGCCTTACAGTCTGGGAGCGATTACCGGGGCCGAGGCAATAGACCGAGGCATCGCGCCGGTGAAGCAATACATGTTGCGGTATGCGCGGGAGAAGGATCTTGCCGTGTTTGCGTCGGCAGGCATGGTAAAGCGGCCGGACCGAAGAGAGGACCTGCCGATCCAGGCTGTGGTGCCGGCTTATATTCTCAGCGAGCTGAAGGCGGGATTCCAGATAGGAGCGATCTTGTTTCTCCCGTTCCTTCTGGTGGATCTTGTGGTGGCCAGTATTACAACCTCGATCGGCATGATGCAGTTGCCTCCAGTCGTGATCTCCACACCCTTGAAGATCCTTCTGTTCGTGATGGTGGATGGTTGGAATCTATTGGCCGACCAGTTGATTAAGAGCTTCTAAGAATTGCTGACGACTTGAGATGGGAGGTAGATGGATGGGACCGGACCAGACGGTTGAAATCATGCGGCGGTTATTGATCGAGGCGATGCTGCTCAGTGCGCCGCTGCTGGTGACGGCCTGTTTTGTAAGTCTGCTGGTGAGCTTGCTGCAGACCGTGACAAGTATTCAGGAGCAGACGTTAACGGCTGTACCGAGGCTTGTAGTGGTGTTTGTGGTGACGGTCGCTGTGCTGCCCTGGATGGTACATCGCCTGGTGAGCTTCACGCTGCATATGTTTACCGGATTTCATAAGTACATGGGATAGGCTGTCATGGATTATGCGTTGAGCGGATTGATCGGGGACTGGCCGCAGTACCTGACGGCAGCATTGCTGGTGATGGTGCGGCTGAGTGGCTTGTTTGTGTTCGCGCCGGTGTTCTCTTCGCCTGCTATTCCACCACGAGTCAAGGCTGGATTTGTATTTGCAGTGACGGTGCTGCTGGCGCCTGCGGTGGCATCGGTGCCAGGGGCCAGAGCTGTGCTTGATGCCCGGGCGCTGCTTGGAGAGCTCGGTGTAGGGTTGCTGCTTGGTCTTTCGCTGAGTTTTCTGAACGAAGCCTTGACGTTTGCGGGCACACTGATGAGCGTGCAGTTCAGCTTCTCACTCGTCAACCTGATGGACCCGAATGCCATGTTCGAGACGGCCGTACTGGGACAGATGCTGGGCTGGCTCGGTGTCCTGGTGATCATCGGCTCAGGATTGGACCGCAGCCTCTTGACCGCGGTCATGCGAAGCTTCAGCGCGGTCCCCGTCGGGCAGGCGGTGATTCAAGCTAAGACGGGCGTTGCGCTTGCGGCGATGGGGGGAGGGATTTTCCTGGCCGGCTTGCAACTGGCAGCACCCGTAATGGCTGCGGGACTGGCGGTGGAGGTGACCATCGCCCTGGTGTCACGCTTGGCTCCGCAACTACCGGCCATGGTGGTGAGCATACCCCTAAAGACGATCACTTCGTATGTCGTGCTGATCGGAAGCCTGGCGCTCTGGCCGGGTTGGATCGAACGGCATTTCACTGCGTTGCTGAATGCGGCCGCAAGGCTGATGGTGCATGCATGAACTCTGGCCATGATGGACGCTTAGAGGTGCCCAGAGTCATGAGAGTTCGTCGCAGCGTAGTTTCTCCGTGGATACGCCAGTTGCAGCAATGGCGCGCAGATGACTCGATCGATTGTTGCCATCATCGAAGCCGTGCCGATGTGCAGGACGAGTGCCATGGCCGATAAGGGGACAGAGCAGGCCTCACCGCAGAAGAAGAAAAAGGCGCGAGAACAAGGCGACAGTGTCCACAGTCGAGAGTTGCTTTCGGCCGTGGCGATGTTGGGTGGCTTGTTGGTGCTGGGAACACTATCGAATGGATTCGTTGCGGCTTGGTCCAAGGTGTATGTCGAAAGCGTTCACTCTGCGATTGTGGGTGTTCACGGTCTGGATGGACCGACCGGCGAGGGGCTTCTGGACGAGGCGGTGCGCCGAATTCTGGTGCCTGCGTTGCTGCCGGTCTGGTT
The DNA here is from genome assembly GCA_965277265.1 of Edaphobacter sp. Classification (GTDB taxonomy): domain Bacteria; phylum Acidobacteriota; class Terriglobia; order Terriglobales; family Acidobacteriaceae; genus Edaphobacter. The sequence goes on along the minus strand of CBDICF010000003.1, from coordinate 659,746 downwards.
GGTTATGGCGGCGAGCTTTACCGGAGCGCTGCTATCCGGCGTCGCCCAAAACGGTGGTGTGCAGTTCCACCCCAAGTCGGTCGAGCTGAAATTTTCGAAGTTAAACCCTGTGACAAACTTAGGCGCGTTATTCAGCCTGCGGTCCGCCACCCGAGTGGTGAAGTCCCTGGTTCCCGCTGCGGTAATGGGGGTGCTGGGTTGGGGCGCGCTGAAAGCCTTGATGATCCCGATGCCGGTGATGAGTCTGATGCGGCTGCCCTCGACGTTTTCTGCCGCATACGGACTTGCGCTCGATGCAGCCTGGGTGACGCTGGCCTGGTCGGGGCTCGACTATGCGATCGAATGGAAGAGCTGGAATCAGCGGCTGAAGATGAGCAAGCAGGAGGTTCGCGAAGAGATGCGAGATGTGATGGGCAATCCGCAGATCAAGGCGAAGATGCGCCAGATGCAGCGAGCGCTGCGCAAACGCAAGGTCAAGGCGGATGTGTCTCGAGCCAGCGTGATCGTGACCAACCCGACACACTACGCAGTTGCGCTGGAGTTCAGCTTCGAGACCATGTCGGCGCCGACAGTGCTGGCGAAGGGCCGCGACTTGTTTGCCGCGGAGATTCGTGAAGAAGCACGATGGGCCGGGATCCCGATCATCGAGAACCCGCCATTGGCTAGAAGCCTTTACAAGATGGTCGAGCCGGGTCAGTCGATTCCGTTTGACTTGTATGCGGCGGTCGCCGGCATTCTCGCCTACCTGTACCGCCAAAAGGTGGAGGAGCGGCTGCGGCGTGAACGGCAAGATAAAGAAAAGGCGCAGCAAGGCGCGATCCGGCGGTAGGCGAGCGCGAAATTACAACGAGTGGCTTTGGAGATGCGATATGAGTGAGATCGTGATGGGAAAAAGCAACGGGTTTCAAATGGCGAAGTTGCAGGGACTGCTGTTGCCGGTAGCGGCCATCAGCATGGTGTTTGTGATGATCATCCCAGTGCCGAGCGCGCTGTTGGATGTTCTGCTTGCGGTCTCAATCACGGCGTCTGTAATTGTGTTTCTCACTGCGGTGCAGGTGCGGAAGGCAGTGGACTTTTCGGTGTTTCCGACATTGTTGCTTCTGCTGACCCTCTTTCGCCTGTCGCTGAACCTGGCGTCCAGCCGGAGAATCCTGCTGCACGGACAAGAGGGAACACAGGCCGCCGGTTCTGTGATTGAGGCGTTCGGACAATTCGTGGTGGGTGGAAACTACGTCGTTGGACTGGTATTGTTTTTGGCTTTGATCGCAATCCAATTCCTCGTGGTGAGCCATGGTACGGTGCGCACCGCAGAGGTCACGGCGCGCTTCACGCTGGATGCTCTGCCTGGTAAGCAAATGGCAATTGATGCGGACATGAACGCCGGTTTGATCGATGAACAGGGAGCTAGGAAGCGTCGGCAGGCTATCGCACGCGAGGCGGAGTTCTATGGAGCGATGGATGGCGCGGCAAAGTTCAACCAGCGCGATTCCCTGGCGACCATCTTGATTACCGCGATCAATATCGTCGCGGGATTGCTGATTGGCGTTTTGCAACATGGGACGGATCTGGCTACCGCGGTCAAGACATACACGATCCTGACAGTGGGCGACGGTCTTGTGACGATGATTCCCAGCCTCCTGGTGTCCATCGCCGGAGGCATGGTGTTGACCCGCGCCTCGTCCGCTGGATCGCTGGACGAAGAGCTGGGCATGCAACTTTTCAAAGGGCGAAATACGCTCTGGATTGCAAGCGGTGTGTTGCTTGGCCTGGCGTTGATTCCGGGTCTGCCGAAGATGTCGTTCTTGCTGATGGCGGTAGGTGTTGGGCTGATTGCGAGGAGACTGCCAACGGCGGGGGAGGCGGCTCTGGTGTCGGCAGAAGGAATTGGGGATGTCGGGACCAGTGAAAAGACGAAGGGGGCGGATGCAGCCAAGGGCGAGAATCTGGCTTCGCTTTTGAAGATGGACGAGCTGACGCTGGAGATTGGATTTCAATTGATCTCCCTGGTGGATGAAAAGCAGGGCGGTCAGATGCTCAACCGCATACGTGCGCTGCGACGGCATCTCGCGACCGAACTGGGATTCATCGTTCCTCCGATCCATATCACGGATAATCTCCGTTTGAAACCGCGAGAGTATGTCATCAGCCTGCGCGGCATAGAAATTGCGCGCTGGCACACAGAGCAGAATTGTCTACTGGCGGTAAACGCCGACTCCAAGGCGCGGGTGCTGCCGGGGGTGGAGACCAAGGAGCCTGCATTCGGGGTCCAAGCGCGATGGATTCAGCCGGGGTTGGAGGAGCAGGCACTCGCGGCAGGCTACTCGGTTGTAGATCAGACGACAGTCATCGGCACCCATCTGGGCGAGCTGATTCGCAGGCACGCGCATGAGTTGCTGGGAAGGCAGGAGGTGAAGCGTCTGCTGGACAGCATGAATGAAGGCTACCCCAAGCTGGTAGAGGAACTGGTGCCGAAGCTGATGACGCTCGGCGAGGTGCAACGTGTTTTGCAGCAGTTGCTTCGGGAGCAGGTGTCGATCCGAGATCTGGGCGCGATTCTTGAGGTGCTCGTGGAGGCGGCTCAGCAGTCGAAGAACGTGGTGCATCTGGTGGAGAGCGTAAGGCAATCTTTGGGACGCGGGCTGGTACATCCTCTGCTGGACGGAGAGGGCGGGCTGCGCGTGCTGACGCTTGAGCCGGAGTTGGAGAGCGAGTTACTGCATACGTTCGACCCGCAGGGTGCGGGGCTGCTGTTGAGCGACGGTGACCGGTCGGCGTCCTCTCCGAGCGATTTTCTGAGACGGCTGGTGGAATCTGTGAAACGCCTAACCGGGGGTGCCTCTACCTCGGCACTGCCCGTGCTCTTATGTCCGAGTCCGGCTCGTTATCACGTGAGGCGCTGGCTGGAGCAGTTTCTTCCTAAAGTAACGGTTCTGGCGCCAGCAGAGATTCCCGCGGAGATTCGGGTGCGCAGTATCGGAACAGTCGGTTAGACGCAGGTCAGTACTCTGGGGCGAGAAATGAAGCAGTTAGACAGATCAGGAAATGGAGAAACTATGGGCGCAGAAAATTCGACTCCGGTGAAGGCCTTTCAAACGTTTCCAAAAGGGAATTTCTTTGGCGAGGCGGAGACGCCGATTCACGAGAAGGAACTGCGGATGAGCGCTGCGGCATCGTTCACGGCTGCAGATGCGTTTGTTCCATTCTGTGGGGAGCACACGGAGGTAGGACAAATGCCTGGAATCCTGAGCTCAATCGAGCGCGATCAATTGTTGTTGGAGCATCTGCCGACGGTACGTTACCTTGCGCGACGAATCCATGAACGGCTTCCACAACATGTGGAACTCGATGATCTTGTCTCAGCCGGTGTGGTTGGCCTCATCGATGCTTTTTCGAAGTTCGATCACGCCAAGAAGGTTCAGTTCAAAAGCTATGCGCAGTTCAGGATCCGTGGGGCGATCCTTGACTCTTTACGTACCCTCGATTGGAGCCCGAGAGAGCTTCGACGCAAGGGCAGAGCGGTCGAGGAGGCGATACGGTCGGTGACGCAGCGGGTTGGCCGGGCACCGTCGGAGCAGGAGATTGCAGCTGATATGCAGTTGAGTCTTACCGAGTACCAGACGCTGCTCGGAGATCTGAGAGGACTTGAGATTGGCAGCTTGCATATGGAACGGTCCGAGGATTCCGGTGACGATGAGCTTGCTTACATTCCTGGTTCACCGGAGGAAGACCCGCTGTTCCGTTGTCTCAAAGGCGAGATGAAGCAAAGGCTGGCGGATGCAATCGACGAACTACCGGAGAAGGAGCGGATGGTGCTTACGCTTTATTACTACGAAGAGCTCACGATGAAGGAGATTGGCCTGACGTTGAATGTGGTGGAATCGAGAGTCTCGCAGATTCATTCCTCGGCCGTGCTGCGTTTACGGACGGCGCTTGCTGGGCTGCGGAGCGCCAGTTTGTCCAGTCGCACGAGAACGGTGAAGTCAAGAAGTTCGGCGGCCTGACGCGCTACCAGTCTCGGTTGCCGTTGGACAGGGGCCCGGGATGCAGAAGGGCATGACTTGAAAGGAGAAGGCATGGGTAAGCAGCTTGGGCAGGTAGACATCGATGCATTGTTTGCGGCGGCTGGCGCAAGCGCCGGTTCGCAGGCCGCGGCGCACCCCGGCGATGCCCCACGAGAGAAATATAACTTCAGCCGAGCCGGCCAGATCAGTAACGATCAAATGCGTGCGATCAGTTCGGTGAACGATCTGTTTGCGCGCAATCTGATGCATACACTAGGCGCATGGCTGCGGACGCCTTTCAAAATGAAGCTGGTGGCGGGCGAGCAACTGCCTTTCAGCGAGTTCCTCGAACGTCTCTCTTCTCCTACGTACGTTTGTTCGATCCGGCTGGAGCCTCTGGGAGCCGTGGGGCTTCTGGAACTGGAGTTAGCTCTCGCTGCGCCGATCATCGATGTTCTTCTTGGCGGTGTGGGGCAGGCTTGGCCGGCACGGGAGCTCACAGAAATCGAGGAGGCGATACTGACTTCGGTTGTCCAAATGGCTGTGCAGGAGTTGAACCTGGCTTGGCAACCGGTAGGGCTCGAATTTGTCTTTGAGAAACGCGAAACTGACGCTGCCGTGGCGCGGATGATGACGCTGGGAGAGAAGACGCTCTGCGTCAGCTTTGAAGCAAGAATGCCGGAGGCACAGGGGGTCATGAACCTATGCCTTCCCGCAGTGGTATTAAACGCCATTTTGCGACGGCTGATCTCTGAAGGCGACCGCCCACGGAGGCGCTCCAAAGAATCACAGTTGCGGATGCGAGACATCATGGGGGAAGCGAAGGTTGGTGCCTGGCTACAGTTCCCTACGGTACGTCTGCGGGCGAGCGAGCTTGCGACGTTGGCTCCGGGAACTATTCTGCGGCTGCCGCTGCACCAACATGCTTCCTCGGAGTTGAGGGTAGGCGGATTGGTTCTCGGCCAAGCGCATCCCGTGCGGACGGGAGAACACCGCGGGGCGCGACTTGATGCGGGTCTTGATAATGGACGCTCAGATAATCCCGCCGACAGCGCTGCACCTTTGGATGCGGCGCTCAGCGTGAATTAAGGGTGGAACGGGAATGGAGGAGGCGATGAACTTGAGTGAAAGCGGCGGTTCTGAATCGGGTCTTGGCCTGCTGTGTGACATTGAACTGGACGCCACATTGCAATTCGGCTCTCGTGAGATGGCGTTGCGCGAGGTGCTGGAGCTGGGGCCCGGAGATGTCATTGAACTGGACCGGCATGTATCTGAACCGGTTGACCTGGTTGTGGGAGATCGCATCGTGGCACGGGGCGAGGTCGTCGTCGTGAACGGCAATTTTGCTCTCCGCATTACAGAAGTGGCAACGCCTCAACTTCGACTGGAGAGTATTCGATGCCTATTCTAGGGAATAAAGCTATCGAATCGGGAGCTAAAGCCTCTATCCGAGGCGCTCTGGCTACAGATGGAGCGGCGTGGGGCGGCGACGAATACAGGCCTTCGCAACGTGGCGCAGTTTCAGGTCATGTAGGTTCTCTTTTGTTCGGCGACGCGATTGCGCAAGGCCGGCACCGCATGCTTTGCGGCAATGAGGGGTGCGCGAGCGGGTGGATGATGCCGTGGCGCAATCGCCGCCGTCCTATCTTCGAAGGCCAGTGGGGCTGTAGTGGACGATGTGTGCTGGCGATGGCGCAAGCGGCAGTAGAGCGTGAGTTAGGAGACGGGAACGAGAGGACGGTTGTCACTCCGCACCGGCACCGGGTTCCATTGGGACTGCTGATGCTGGGTCAGGGATGGATTACACACCCGCAATTGCGGAGGGCGCTCGATGCGCAGCGGGAGAGTGGAACGGGGCGAATCGGCGACTGGCTACAGAGCGAGTGTGGTGTTGAGCCGGAACAGGTGACCCGTGCGCTGAGTATGCAGTGGAGCTGTCCTGTGCTGAATACTGAGGGATTTTCGCCGGAGACGATGGCTTTGGTGGCTCCGAAGCTGATTGTCCAGGAGTTTGGGTTGTTGCCGCTTCGGGTCGCCGGGGCGCGGATTCTGTATCTTGGGTTCGAGGACCGGCTGGATGCATCGGCTGCGTTTGCGTTTGAGAAGATGCTGGATCTGAAGGTAGAGAGCGGGTTAGTGGAGGGGGGGCAGTTCCGGGGGGCACGTGCGCGGCTGCTCGACTGCGAGTGCATTGAGACCAGGCTGGAGACCGTGGCAAACAAGGATGCGATGGCGGCGCGCATGACGGCGATTCTGGAGCAGCGGAAGCCTCTGGCGTCGCGGATGGTGCGGATCCACCAATACTACTGGATGAGGATGTGGCTGGAGAGTGGCGCCGCGGGCAGGGCCGGCACGCTGCCGGGAACGCGGGAGGATGTCAGCGACCATGTTTTTTCTATCGGCGGTTAATTCCGGGTGTGGCGAGGAGGTAAATTCCGCGATTAATGGGCGTTTTTAAGGGGTGTTTTGGAGAACAGGTCTATATAAGGTGGTCTTTTCGATGGTAGAACGTGGTGGATTGCGTGGTGAAGATGGACAGGAAGAGGTCTCTCCAGCAGATGTTGGAAGTGCGCCGGGTTTTGAGGGCTTATTTTTGTGCCGAATCACTGGGAAATCGACATGTCTTACTTTTATGAAGAAGTAGGCTTGGTGGATTGAAGTAAGACGCAATAGGTTCCGGCTTACCGGGTTTCAACAGGTAAGTCACAGAACGAGAAAGAGAGGACCGTTTGGCCCTCTCTTTCCTGACTTGTACCTGGTGAAGCGGTTTACCTGAGCATCGATCCCGAATCATCCGGTGCTTGATGCGTGGCGCTAATCGGGGAAGGGGCGCTCAGGTTAGAGTCCTGGGTTGGCCCGAGGCCGAGTTTGATGATGGCGCGGGAGTCCGGGATCAGCTTGGTCTGCCAGCCATTATCACCCTGAAACTTTTGCATGGCAGCCTCGGTCTGGGAATCCCAGTGGCCGGAGGCCTGGCCGGTCAAATATCCGGATTTGATGAGGGAGGCCTGGATCTGGGTCGCCCGGGTGTCATCGATGGCGCGCTGACCGGCAGGCTTGGCCGGTGACTTGGATCGATGGCTGAAGAGCCTGGGAGAGGTTGGGCCGCGACGAGCGTGTGTCATCGCGATGGCGGGGATCGCCGTTATCAGGATGAGAGCGGAGCTCAGGAGGTGTTTACCAAACCGCATAGTCGGAGGCTACCTTTGGAGTAAGTATCGGCAGAACAGCGTACGTTCTTCAGTTAATGTGGGTAAGAGTATCCCGAAAGTCAGTCATGTGCAAGTAGAAGGCCGTTCTCTTGAGTACATCGTCCGTTCGAGATTCTCGCTGAGCTTACATGGGTACAAAGGAAACGCAGAGTGCAGACTGTGTAAAGCGATGAAGGAATGGTGTTAAGAGCGAAATACAAAGGTCTCTCTCTCCCTGCGGCGGCAAAATGCCCCGCCGTAGGGAGAGAGGATCTTTGTGGGGATTCTGAGGCTGCTACGGGAGGGTTCCTCCGACGTAGGAGTTGAAGCCTTTCTGGGTTGGAGACTGAATGACAAAGACGACGTCGTCCTTGGATTTGAGGGTAGCTACGATGGCCCTGTAGCTTGCCTCATCGTTGACGGGCTTGCGGTTGATGGCGGTGATGATGGCACCCTTGCCCAGGCCGATGTCGTCGGCAAACGAACCGGGACGGACACTGGTGACAATGACGCCGCTCTTGATGCCCGTCTTGGAGGTGATCTGCGGCGGGAGAGCCGAGACGGTGATGCCGAGTTTGTTTTGTGCGGCGTCAGCTTCTTCGGGGGTTGTGTTGTCGTTCTCGTCTCCTGTGATGGAGGCGTAGGTCTTGGCGCGGTCTCCGATGACGACGTCCGCAGACTCCTGCTTACCGTTGCGGAGGAAGCCGAGTTTGACCGTGGAGCCGACGCGGCGGTTGGAGATGTCGTTAACCAGATCGTCGCCATCCTTGATGTTGCGGCCGTCGATCGAGACGATGACGTCGCCGGGCTGCATGCCGGCTTTGGCGGCTCCTCCGTTGGGGGTGACTACGCCGACGATGACCCCGTTTTTGAAGCCGTAGATGCGGCCAACAGCGGAAGATTGCGCAACCTGGAACTGGATACCGATGGAGCCGCGCACCACCTTATGTTCCGGTCCGATTAGCATGTTGTAGACCGAGGCGATGGTGTTGGCCGGCATCGCGAAGCCGACGCCCTGGGATCCCATGGACTGGGTGTAGATGGCGGTGTTCATGCCGACGACCTGGCCTGCCATATCAACCAGCGGACCGCCGGAGTTGCCGGGGTTGATGGCGGCGTCGGTCTGGATAAAGCGCTGGAACTGACCGCCTGCGATGCCGTTGGCTCCGGGCTCGTCTATGGAGCGGTTCTTGGCTGAGATGATGCCGGCGGTGACGGTTTTGGAGAGCGAGAAGGGGCTGCCGATGGCCAGAACCCAGTCGCCGACCTGGGCGCCGTCGGAGTTGCCGAGTTTGATGGTGGGGAGGGGTTCTTTGGTGTCGATCTTGATGACGGCGATGTCGGTGTCTTTGTCTACGCCGATGACGGTGGCGGGACGGCCTTCGTCGCCGGGGCCGCCGTCGGGATCGGTCGAGAGTTTGACGGAGATTCTGTCCGCTTTATCGACGACGTGGTTGTTGGTGATGATGTAGCCGCGCGGATCGACGATGAAGCCGGAGCCGAGGGCGCGGCGTTCTCCACCGGCGCCGCTGTCGCCTTCATCGTCTCCTCCGCCCTGACCGCCCTGACCGCCGAAGAAGCGGTTGAAGAAGTCCTGCATGTCGCCCGGGGTCTGGGGCTGGCCTTCATCGTCGCCGCCCGGCTGGTTTCCTCGCATGCCGCGACGTCCGCGCTTGCTGGTGGACTGCTTGGGCAGCTCCTCCGTATTGATGTTGACGACGGCCGGACCGACCTGCTTGACGATCTGGGAGAACCCGTTGGAGAGGGCTGTGGGCGAGGGAATGACGAGGGGCCTGGCGTCGGAGGAGTTGACGGCCGGCTGCTCCTTGCCGCTGACGTTGCGCGTGAGCACCGAGCCGAGGAGGATGCCGACAGAAAGCGTGGCGAGGAGCGAAAAGGTCGCGGTGAGACGGCGGCTGCGAATGCGATCGAGAAGCGTAGGGGAGGTGCGGTTTGTATCCATCAGTATTTCGTAACCTCGATGTGTGCGTTGCTGGGCCCCGTGGAGGCGGGCTGAGACGTTAAGTATAGACGCTGATTGGATGCTGTCGATTCGGTGCGTGTGGCTGCTTCTCGCGTTGCTTGCGAGTTTCTTCAGAAAAAATGGGGCAAGGGCTCGATCCGGGATAGCAGGCTACGGCGAGGACGAGGTACAGACAGATTCTTAGACGTAAAAGGGCGTTGAACGTGTATGGCGGTTTTAGTCGGGATGGATTGGCAAGGGCGGGGCCGCGGAGAGGAGTTCGATGGAGGCGATGCCGGCGAGGATAAGGGCGGCACCCCCGAGAGAGCGGGGGCTCAGCCGTTCGTGCAGGATGAGGAACGAGGTGAGCCAGGCAAAGACCGGTTCGAGAGTAAGGAGGATGGCGGTGTGGGTTGCGGGAAGATGTTGCTGGGCCCAGCTTTGGATGGTGAAGGCGGCTGCGGTGGCGAGCAGGCCGGTAACTGCGAGCGCGATCAGGAGCCGGGGGGTGACGGCGAGGTGGAGCGGTGTGCCCAGTGGGAGCGTGATGGCCATGAAGGCGGCGGCAAAGCCGATCTGGAGAGTTGCGAGCTGGCGGATGGGGACACGGGTCGATGTGTGGGAGAGGGCGAGGAGATGGCCGGCGAAGGCGATGGCGCAGACCAGGGTGAGGAGATCTCCTGGGCCAATGCTGGTGAAAAGGTTCCGCCATGAGGTTCCCGCCGAGGTCGTGAGGAGAAGCAGGCCGGAGAACGCCAGCAGAGCGCCGAATGCGGTGGTCCAGCGGGGAGCGGGCGTATCGGACGACCGTAGGGCGGGGATAAGGGTGAGCAGGGGCACGAAGATCACCACCATGCCGGTGATGAAGGCGGATTTGGCAGGGGTGGTGAGGGCGAGGCCGGCGGTCTGGAACTGATATCCAGCGGCAAGGAAGAGTCCGACGACGAGGCCGGAGAGCCAGGCTGTGCGATCGATGTGCCGGAGATGGCGGCGGTTGACGATGGCCAGGGCGAAGAAGGCGAGGGCCATGCGGAGGAGATTGAAGAGCAGCGGTGAGGCATCGCGGAGGGCATCCTTGACCAGCACGAAGGTTGCGCCCCAGACGAGGACCACTGCCAGGAGCAGAAGATGGGCGAGGGTCGAGGGGCGCAGTCTTCTGAACAACTAGTTCTGCGCCCCCGCCGTGGAGGGGTTTGTCGCGGCTGTGGGAGCGGTGAAGACGGTTTGGCCGTTGAGGATGGTGCGGAGAACCTTAGTGTGGAGGAGTTGCTGAGGTGTTGCGGTGGTGAGGTCGCGGTCGAGGAGGATGAAGTCGGCGAGGTAGCCGGGTTCGAGGCGGCCTTTCTGGTGCTCGCGAAACTCGGCGAAGGCGGAGGCCTGGGTGTAGGCGTAGATCGCTTCGTTGCGGGAGATCTTCTCCTGCGGCTGGAAGGTCATGGTTCCGGCTTCGTTCTGGCGGGTGATGGCGGAGTAGAGGCCGCGGAAGGGGTTGATGAGCTCTACGGGGTAGTCGGTCCCGAAGGCGAGAGTAACGTGATGGTTTAGGAATGTCTTCCAAGCATAGGCATACATTGATCTTTCTGGGCCGATGCGGTCTGTGGCCCATTTCATGTCGGTGAGCAGGTGGGAGGGCTGCATCGAGGCGATTACGCCTTCGGATTCGAAGCGGCCGAAGTCCTGGGGCAGGAGGACCTGGGCGTGTTCGATGCGTGGGCGGGAGCCCCATGGGTGGTCCGTGGTTCCTCCGCCGGCTGAACATGCGGAATTTGGGTAATAGCCGCATGGACTGTAAAAGGCAAGGGCTTCGAGTGCCATATGGTTGGCGCGGTCTCCAATTGCATGAAAGCCTATCTGGAACCCCGCCTGTATGCGCTCTTTGGTCATTGCGTTGAGCTTGTCCTGCCGGTAGCGGGGGAGGCCGGAGTTGCCGGGCTCGTCGGTGTACGGTTGTTCGAGGGCGGCGGTGCGGGAGCCGAGGGAGCCGTCCATGAAGCCTTTGAGCTGCGTGATATGGAGGAGCAGGTCGCCGGCGGGGTGGCTGGCGCGGCGCTGTTCGAGGACGGGGAGGGGCAGGTCGAAGGCGAGCCACTCGGCGACACGGAGGTGAAGCTGGCCGGTGTGCTCGAGCTCTTCGAGGGCGAGGAAGTCCTCCCAGTCGGAGTTGTCCTGCACACTGGTGACGCCGTTGGCGAGAATTTCGTCGATGGCCACGGTGAGGGCTTTGCGGCGCTGATCGAGTGACGGCGGCGGAATTTTGCGGAAGACGAGGCTGCTGGCGGCGGGCTCTCGAAGGATGCCTGTGGGGTGGCCGGAGGGGTCGCGGTCGATCCTGGCGCCGGACGGGTCGGGGGTGTCGGCGGTGATGTGGGCGGCGGCCAGGGCGGCGGAGTTGGCGAGGGCCATGTGGCCGTCGACGCGGGAGAAGATGGCGGGGTGGCCGGCGGTTACCTGGTCGATGTCGGTGCGGGTGGGGAGTTTGCTGCCGGGCCAGAGGGTGTGGTCCCAGCCGCCGCCCTGAAGCCAGGCTCCCGGTGGGGCGGTGGAGGCGAAGGTGCGGATGCGCTGCTGCATCTCGGAGAGGGAATGGACGCCGACGAGATTGACGGCGAGCTTCTGACGTCCGGCTTCGCCGATGTGGGTGTGGGCATCGTTGAAGCCGGGCATGGCGAAGGCGCCGTGCAGGTCGATGATCTGTGTCTTGGGGCCCTTGAGCTTCAGGAGATCGGTATCGCTGCCGGCGGCGGTGATCTTTCCGTTGGAGATGGCGAGGGCGGTGACCTTTGCCGGGGTTGGGGAGGGGTCGTCGGGGCGGAGATGTGCGCCGGTGAGGATGTTGCCGTGAATGTAGATGGCGTCGGGCGTAGGGCTTTGTGCGTGGATGAGGGTGGTGAAGAGGAGGATTGCGGTGAGGGCGAGGGGTTTCACGTGGTGGAGTGTATCAGGGATGTATAGGCAGGCGGCATGTTGTTGAGGGTTCGTGGCCGGGGTCATGTTGGGCAGGGGCTTACTTGATCGTGCTGGGTGGAGGCGGTGTCGAGGAGGGTGAGGAGGATGCGGCGGAGGGCGGTTTCGCGGCCGGTGGGGTCGTACCACTCCTGGAGGGTGTGGATGCCGCCTCCGGTGCCTCCGGTGCCGATGGCAATTGCGGGTATGCCCTTGGAAAGAGGGATGTTGGCGTCGGTTGAGCCGAGGCGCTGTTCGGTGCGTAGGGTGAGGTGGCGGTCGACGGCGCGCAGGGTGTGGAGGATGGGGGAGTCGGGGGGGAGGGCGGCGGCGGGACGGCTTCCGATGGTCTCGATGTGGAGCTTGGGCGGCGGTGTTGTGGACTTGCGCGTGGTGTGAGCGGAGACGGCGTCTGCGAAGATTCCGTGGACGGCGGTTGCGGTGGAGATGAGTTGGGCGGCATCGGTGGAGCGGAGGTCGAGCAGGGCGGTGGCGGATTCGGGGATGGAGTTGATGGAGGTTCCGCCGGAGATGTGGCCGACGTTAATGGTGGTGAGGGGGCTGGAGGGGAGTTTGAGGGCGGCGATGGCGGTGAGGGCCTGGCTGAGGAGGAAGATGGGGTTGGGCGCGGCGGCATCGGTCCAGGAGTGGCCGCCGGGGCCCGTGATGGTGACGCGGAAGCGCAGGCTGCCGAGGGCGCGGGTGACGACGGCTGAGGAGCCGCTGCCTTCAAGGGCGATGGCGGCGGCGATGCGGTTGCGGTAGGGGCCGCGTTCGAAGAGGTGGCGCATGCCGCGGAGGTCGCCTTCTCCTTCCTCGCCTACGTTGGCGGCGAAGAGGATGGGGATGGGCGGGCTGATGCCGGCGTAACGGAGGGCGGCGGCGATGGCGAGCAGGGCGGTGAGGCCGGCGGCGTTGTCGCAGATGCCGGGGGCGTAGATGCGGCGGGTGTCCTTTTCCTCGACGGGATCCAGACGGGTTTCGGCGGGGAAGACGGTGTCGAGGTGGGCGGAGAGGAGGATGCAGGGGGTGTGGGGGATGGATGGGGGATTGGGGGCTAGTTCGGCCAGGACGTTGCCTGCGTCGTCGGTGTGGATGTTGGTGAGGCCGAGCTGGTGGAAGAGGTCGAGGAAGCGGGTTGCGCGGGCGGATTCGCCGAAGGGTGGGGCGGGGATGCGGACGATTTCGAGCTGCCACTGGCGCAGCTGGGGCTGGTGGAGGTGCAGCCAGTGGAAGGCGCGGTGCACGGCGGTGAGTCCGGCGAGGCGGGTGATGCGTTGCTGGGCTGCGGCGGTGGCGGGCATCAGTACAGGACCTCGACGAGGAAGAGGCCGCGGGCGGGAGCGGTGGGGCCGGCGGCGGTGCGATTGCGGGCGGCGAGTATGGCCGGGAGGGGGTTGGCGGAGGTTCGGCCGGCTGCGGCTTCGACGAAGGTGCCTACCAGGTTGCGGACCATGTGGTGGAGGAAGCCGGAGCCTGTGATGCGGTAGATCAGGAGGTCTTGCCGACGATCCCAGGCGGAGTGGAAGATGGTGCGGATGTTGCCTGCGGGCGGGCGGGCGGGGGTATGGGGTGCTTCGGCGTCGCGGCGGGCGGCGAGGTCCGGGTCGGAGGCGGCAAAGGAGGTGAAGTCGTGGGTGCCGAGGATGGCGGCGGCCGCCTGGTGCAGGGTGGTGAGGTCGAGGAGGAGGGGACAATCCCAGACGTAGGGAGCGAGCATAGGAGGGCAGATGCGAGTGTCTGGATTGGGCTTGGATTCGGCGGGAGGTTCGCCTGGGGGGGTGCGCGAGGGGAAGATGCGGTATTCGTAGGTTTTTCGGGTTGCGCTGTGGCGGGAGTGGAAGCCGGGCGGGGCGGGTTCGACGGAGAGGATGCGGATGCTGGGCGGCAGAGCACGGTTGAGGGCGCGGTGCAGGTTGGCGGCGGGGATGGGAACGGAGAGAGGGAAGTGGGCGACCTGGGCCAGGGCGTGAACGCCGGAGTCGGTGCGGCCTGAGCCCTGGGGCAGGACGGCTTCGCCGGTGACGTATTGGATGGCGCGGGCGAGGGCGCCCTGGACAGTGGGGAGGCCGGGTTGTACCTGCCAGCCGCTGTAGGGCGTGCCGTCGTAGCTCAAGGTGATCTTCCAATGCGGCATGGCGATGCTTTGGACGGTATCACGGCGGTGCGCGTGCATGCGGCGCCGGGTTGGCGATGGGGTGAAGCGTCCGCTGTGGCCGGTGCGTATTCGGGCGGAGAGGCAAAGACGAATACAGGGGAAGCTGGTCCCACGATGTGATTGATATACTTGGCACATTAGGACTACAGAGTTGATTCGGGCGGCATGGAACGAAGCGGCGGCGGAGTGCGTATCAGAGCTCAAGCGTTGTACATGGCTGAACTCCATGCCGGTTCCGGCGGTGTGGTGACGAGTTAAGGAGTCGAAGTTAAAGAGTCGAAGCCGATCCTTGGGCGTCTTAGAAGGATTGGAAAATACTGGCTGGTTATGGCGCTCCGTCGAGTTTCGGGGTTTTCAGGGATTGCTGTGAGCCCTGAGTTGTGCCCTGATGCGAACCGGAGTCAACGATGGATCAGGAAGAGTTGGAGAACGCGAGTGAGATTAAGGGATATGCAGGCGGCAGTAAGTGTAACGCTGTTGCTGTTGAGTGTGATGTCGCAGCCGGTACTGGCGCAGCAGCCGAATTCGACCGCACCCGCGGCACGGCCCGCGCCTGAGACACAGGCTTCGCCCGCGGCAGAGCCCGCGACACAGCCGACAGCGGGAACAGATACTGCGCCTGTCCCCCAGGCTACGCCTGCGGGACAGACCAATCGGCCTGCGCCGGGATCGATCGGCAGCCCAACTGTTCCGGGCCACCAGACCAGCCCGACCGCGCCCTCTGCGCCGCAGGCCGTAGTGAATGACACGACGGGGCAGGCTGGACTGCCGCAGGCTCCTGCGCCGAAAGATACGGAGCCGCTGTATCTGCGCGATACGGGGCGGGACTATTCGAAGCCGAAGAGTCATCTGTTCAACCTGCTGGCTCCGTATACGCCTATCAATGTGCCTGGACCGCGGCTGGGCAATACGCCGAAGCTGGACGATCTGCTGGTCGATGGCAAAATTTATCTGAGCCTGTCGGATGCGGTGACGCTTGCGCTCGAGAATAACTATGACATTGCGATAGCGCGGTTGAACCTGGACATTGCCGATACGGATATTCTGCGTGCGAAGGCGGGCTCGACGATTCGAGGCGTTTCGACGGGACTGGTGACGAATACGCTGGGCGGGCTGACGACGACGATTACGACGGGGGGCGGACCGGGCGCGACGTCGGCTGGAATCGGCGGCGGCGGCGCCGGTGTGAACGGACTCGTCTTGAGCACGAATGGAGGCGGTCCGCTGCCCGAATTCCTGGACCCCGTGGTGACTGGAACGGTCTCTTATGAGGCGGCATCCGCACCTCAGTTGAATACCTTGTTCAGCGGCGGACTGTCGGTTCTGAACACGGATACCGCGACGTACAACTTTGCTTACAGTCAGGGTTTTGTAACCGGCACGCTGCTGACGGCGGGCTATAACAATACGCGTGTGACGACGAACAATCCTTTCAACGATTACAGCCCATCGTTGTCGACGAACTTCCGGGCGCAGGCGACGCAGCACCTGCTGCAGGGCTTTGGCTGGGGAGTGAATGGACGCTTCGTCCTGCAGGCCAAGAATGACCGCAGAATCACGGACTCTGCGTTTCGCCAGCAATTGCTCTATACCGTAAACCAGGTGGAGAACATCTACTGGGCTCTGGTGAGCGCGTACGAGGATGAGCAGGCGAAGGAGCGGGAGTTGGCTCAATCGACGCAGTTGACCGCGGATAACCGCAAGCAACTGGAGATTGGCACGCTGGCTCCGCTGGACGTGGTGAACTCGGATAGCGCGGTTGCGACCGACAAGCAGGCGCTTGTGGCGTCGAAGTCGAACCTGGAGTATCAGCAACTGGTGATGAAGCAGGCGATTGCGCGGAACCTGAACGATCCGCAGCTTTCGACCGCGCCTGTGGTGCCTACGGATCGCGTCGGTCTGGAGAGACTTCCAGAGGAGGATATGTCGGTCGAGGACCTGGTGAAAGCGGCCTATACCAATAATCCTCAGATCGAGCAGGCCGTGTTGAACATGAAGAACAACGTCATCACGATCAAGGCGGAGAGGAACGGATTGCTGCCGGTGGTGGATGCGTACGCGTTCTACGGCGGAAGCGCGCTGGGCGGGGCCCAGAATCCAAACGCACAGGACTTTAATTCCGGAGGCGCCTACCCGCCAGGTCATTTTCCTTCGATCGGCTACGGAACGGTGTTTCAGAACACGTTCAACAATAACGCTCCGGACAAGGGCGTTGGGGTGAACATCAACATCACGCTGCGGAACCGGACCGCACAGGCGGACCAGGCGCGGTCGCAGATGGAGTATCAACAATCGCAGATGCGGCTGCAGCAGCTTTATACGCAGATCCGCATCCAGGTGATCAACGGGCAATACGCGCTGACCAACGACCGGGCCCAGGTGACCGCGGCGCAGGCGGCACGCGATTTTGCGGCGCAGAGCCGGGAGGCGGAGGAGAAGAAGTACAAGCTGGGCGCTTCGACTACGGCACTCGTATTACAACAGGGAAGGAACCTGGCGATTGCGGAGAATACGCTGATCTCGGACACGGCGGCGTATGGACGCGACCGGGCGGCGCTGGAGCAGTTGCTGGCGAATACGCTGGATAAATACGGGATCAGCATCGAGGACGCAGCGACTGGCGCGGTGGGGAAGGCTCCTGTGATTCCAGGGTTGACCGCGCCGAAGGCACCGGAGGCTCCTAAGCCGATCTCGGTAAAGCCGACTCCGCAGTAGGGTTTCGGTGGAGGTGGGGAAGGGAAGGCTTACCACCGATCTTCACCGATGGGACCGATTAGAGGCGATAAAGCGTCGACCGCGGATTGGCGCGGAGGAACGCGGATAAACGCGTAACTGGAATCAGGGGATAAAGGCGCGAGAAGCGAGGCGGGTGGCCGGTTCTTCGCAAGGGCTGATCCTCTGCGCCGATCGCAAAGATCGGAGAGGGTGAACTAGACTAGAGAGCTATGAGTGAGGAACATCTGAATTCTCTGGCTCGGGCGGCTTCGGCTTATCTACGGTCTGCGATGCATCAACCGGTGGACTGGAAGGAGTGGGGCGAGGAGGCGTTTGCGCTGGCGAAGGCGGAGGACAAGCCTATCCTGCTGGACATTGGCGCGGTGTGGTGCCATTGGTGTCATGTGATGGATCGCGAGTCGTATGAGAATGCGGCGACGGCGAAGATCATTGGAGACCACTTTATCGCCGTGAAGGTGGACCGGGATGAGCGGCCGGATGTGGACACTCGTTACCAGGCTGCGGTTTCGGCGATCAGCGGACAGGGGGGATGGCCGCTGACGGCTTTTCTGACGCCGGACGGGAAGCCCTTCTTTGGCGGAACCTATTTTCCGCCGTCGGATCAGCATGGGCGACCGGGATTTCCGCGTGTGCTGCTGACGATGGCGGAGGCTTTTCAGAACCGGCGGGATGAGGTGAACGAGTCGGCTGGAAGCGTGATGGCGGCTATCGAGCACAACGAGTCGTTTATGGGCCGGAGCGGGAATCCGGGGCCGGAGCTGGTGGCGAAGCTGGTGGAGGCGACGCTGAAGCAGTTCGATGCGCGGTCGGGCGGGTTTGGGTCGCAGCCGAAGTTTCCTCATTCCGGGGCGATCGACCTGCTGCTGGATACCTCGTCGCGGGTGCATGGCGAGGGAGACGGCGATGTCGGGCTGGCGGCGAGGACGGCGGCCATGGTGACGCTGGCGAAGATGTCGAAGGGCGGGATCTACGATCATCTGGCGGGCGGGTTTCACCGCTACTCGGTGGATGACCAATGGGTGGTGCCGCACTTCGAGAAGATGTCGTATGACAATAGCGAGTTGCTGAAGAACTACGTTCATGCGTTCCAGACGTTTGTGGAGCCGGAGGCCGGGAGGATGGCGCGGGACATCATCCGGTGGGTGGATGAGTGGCTGAGCGACCGCGAACGGGGCGGCTTCTATGCATCGCAGGATGCGGATTTTTCGCTGGAGGACGACGGCGACTACTTTACGTGGACCTGCGACGAGGCGGAGGCGGTGCTGAGCGCGGAGGAGCTTGCGGTGGCGAGCGCGTACTACGATATCGGCGAGATTGGCGATATGCACCACAACCCGGCAAAGAATGTGCTGCATATACGCGGGACGCTGGAGGGGGTGGCGAAGTCGAATGGGATAGCGCTCGATGTGGCGCGGGAGCGGCTGGCAGCGGCCAAGGTGAAGATGTATGCGGCGCGGCTGAAGCGGCCTACGCCGTATGTCGATAAGACGATTTATGTTGCGTGGAACGGGATGATGATCTCGGCGTACCTGGAAGCGGGCCGGGTTCTGGATATGCCGGAGGTGAGAGCGTTTGCGCTGAAGTCTCTGGACCGGGTGCTGGCGGAGGCGTGGGATGCGAAGCTCGGGATGGCGCATGTGGTGGCGTACGGGGAGCCTGGCGTAGCTGCCGCACGGGTTGCCGGGGTGCTGGACGACTATGTGACGGTGGGCCATGCGGCGCTGGATGCGTGGGAGATGACGGGAGAGCTGCGCTACTATGCTGCCGCGGCGGAGATTGCGGAGAGTATGGTGGCGAGGTTTTACGATGCTACCGGATGCGGGTTCTTCGACACGGAGGCGGCGGCGGAGGGAGAGCAGAGACTGGGTGCGCTGGTGACGCGGCGGAAGCCGTTGCAGGACTCGCCGACGCCGGCGGGGAACTCGCTGGGAGCTGCGCTGCTGCTGCGGATGGAGGTGCTGAACGGCCGGGAAGACTATGCCGTGAAGGCGCTGGAGACGCTGGAGACGTTTGCGGGTGTGGTGGAGCACTTTGGGCTGTATGCGGCGAGCTATGGCCTGGCATTGCAGCGGATGGTGCTGCGGCCGGTGCAGGTGTGCGTGATTGGAGACGATGCGGCGGCGCGGCGGCTGGAGGCGGTGGCGGTGGCCCGGTATGCGGTGAACAAGAGCGTGATCCGGCTGCGGCGGGGCCAGCTTGGGGAGCTTCCTCCGATGCTGGCGGAGACATTGCCGCATCTGCCGGGGCTAAAGGATGGCGGAAGTATGGCGGTGGTCTGCAGCGCGCATGGTTGCCTGCCGCCGGTTTCGACGGCGGATGAGTTGATGGCGGCTTTGAATCAGACGCTGTGATGGGCTCTGCGCCGGGCATGTGATCAGCGTCAGGCGCCGATGGTGGGCGGGGCGGGAGGGGCGGTGGGATTGGCGGCGTGGAGGATGAGCATGTTGGCGGGGTCGTTGCCGAGTGGGATGCCGTCGCGCTCGAAGGCGAGGATGATGCGGCGGCGCAGTTCGCGGAGGACGGCATACTGCTGGTTGGCGCGGACGCGGATCTGGACGGGGTAGGTGACGGCGCGGCCTTCGATCTTGTCGATGCCGAGGATGACGGGATCGGCGATGGCGATGTCCTTGAAGGTGGAGTCGTTGCGGACCTCGCCGGCGATAGTGCCGAGCAGGGCGATGACCTTGTCGGGATTGGCGCTGGCGTCGACGCTGACGTTGAGGGTGGCCATGGAGTAATCGCGGGAGAGGTTGGAGACGGTGGCGATCTGGCTGTTGGGCACGATGTACAGGGTGCCGTTGCCGTCGCGGAGGGTGGTGCGGCGGAGGGAGAGGTCTTCGACGCTGCCGGTGAGACCGGCGAGGGTGACGACTTCGCCGACGTTGTATTGATCCTCGACCAGGATGAAGAAGCCGTTGATCATGTCCTTGAAGATGCTTTGCGCGCCGAGGCCGACGCCGACGCCGACGATGCCGGCGGAAGCGAGGATGGGCTGGTAGGGGATGCCGAAGATATTGAGCAACTGCAGAAAGCCGATGAATCCGAGGATTCCGTAGGAGGTGGCGCGGAGGATGGAGGCCATGGTGCGGAGTTGAGCGCCGCGGTGGAAGTTGCCGGTCTGACGGTCGGCGCGGCTTCGCATCTTCTTGACGAAGAAGAGAACGATGCGCTGGAGTACGAAGAGGACGACGAGGACGACGAGGATCTTCGGCAGCTTGTCGCGCAGAAGCAGGATGACGTCGTCGCGCCAGTCGTGCTCGACGATCTGGGCGATGCGTTGGTCTTGCGAGGCCAAGGCCAGAAAGAGCATGATGGATGCGGCTCGCTTTCGTGAGAAGTGCTATAGGACAGGATGCGTGAATCATTTGTAGGATGCAATCGAGGCAGGGAAGCGGTCGCGGACGGCATCTGCCGGCAGGGTTGCGGGGGGTAGCGAGATGCTGCGGAGAGCGAATGCCGGATCGGCGGCGGTGCTGGCGGGAATACTGGCGATGGTTGCTGGGAGTGGCAGGCTGTGCGGCGGTCAGATGTCGCCGCCGCCGCAGCCGCAGATGCCCGGACAGAGTTCGCGCGCACCCACAGTGGGAGGGCGTCCTGACGCGGAGTCCGAGCCGCTGCCTCCGCGGATCGAGGAGAAGGCCGCTTTGGCCAGGAATAATGAACGGCAGAAGAGGCTGGTTGCCGATACCGACAAGCTGCTGGAGTTGGCTACGGAGTTGAAGTCGCAGGTGGATAAGACGAACAAGGACGTTCTGTCGGTTGACGTGATCAAGAAGGCGGACGAGATCGAAAAGCTGGCGCATAGCGTCAAGGAACGGATGAAGGGGTGAGGCGACCTGTATGTGCAGGCTGTTGAGCCGGAGTCAGGCTGAAATTTTAGCGGTGGTCCGGCCTGTATCAACGACAGCATTGACCCTGTTGATTACACATGCTCTAATTGCCGCCTTTGTGAAGCTGGATGAAAATTCGCGTTCTAAGTTCCAAGTTCAAGTTCTGAGGAGACCTCTGCATGCATGGTGTGAGCCTTTTGGCGGTGGCCGTTCAGGAACAGGTTGCAGGAATGCCTGTCTATGCTGGAGACAATGATGGACGGATGTACCTTTGGATCGCGCTTGTCGTAGGGGTCCTGGCGCTTGTGGCGGCGATGCTGCTGGCGCGGGCGGTGATTGCGTCGGACACTGGCACGTCGGAGATGCGGGCGATCTCGGATGCGATTCGTGAGGGGGCGGAGGCGTTTCTGAAGCGGCAGTACCGGACGATAGGGGCGATTGCTGTGGTGATCGCGCTGGCGTTGTTCTTCGGGTATCGGGTATCGCCGCGGACATCGCCGTATGCGTTGAAGACGGTGGTGAGCTTCCTGGTGGGTGCGGTGTGCTCGGCCCTGGCGGGGTATACGGGGATGTACTGCTCGATCCGGGCGAATATCCGCACGGCTTCGGCGGCGCGGACGAGTTTGAACCGGGCCCTGCGGATGGCGTTGCGGGGCGGAGCGGTGACGGGCCTGGTGGTGGTCGCGCTTTCGCTGCTGGGAGTGGGGTCGTTGTTCCTTTTCTTCGGCGGCCTGCAGCATCCGGAACAGGTGCCCTACCAACTGGTGGGGTTTGGGTTTGGAGCTTCGCTGGTGGCGTTGTTCGCGCAGCTTGGGGGCGGGATTTATACGAAGGCGGCGGATGTTGGCGCTGACCTGGTCGGCAAGGTGGAGGCTGGGATTCCCGAGGACGATCCGCGCAACCCGGCGGTGATCGCGGACCTGGTAGGCGATAACGTGGGCGACTGCGCGGGACGCGGGGCGGATATCTTCGAGTCGACGGCGGCAGAGAATGTGGGCGCGATGATTCTGGGCGCGGCGCTGTATCCGGTGTTTGGGGTTAAGGGGATACTGTTTCCGCTGATTGTCCTGGCTATCAACCTGATTGCGAGCATTGTGGGCGTCTTTGTGGTGAGCACACGCGAGGACGAGGACCCGATGCGTGCGCTGAACAGAGGATTTTACGTGACCGCCGCCCTGGCTCTGCTGGGGTTTGCGGGCGCGGTGTACACGATGCTGAACGGACCTCAGGTGCAGCCGCTGTGGCTGTTCGGCTGCGGGGTGATCGGGCTGGTGACGGCGTTTCTTTTTGTGTGGATCACGGAGTACTACACGGAGTCGCGCTACCGTCCGGTGCAGTCGATTGCGACGGCGTCGCTGACCGGGCCGGCGACGAACATCATCAGCGGTCTGGCGGTTGGCATGGAGACCCCGGCGATGCCGGTGGTGGTGATTTCGGCCGCGCTGCTGCTGAGCTACTACTTCGGCGTGCAGGGCCTGGCGGGCGTTGCGGGAATCAGCGACTATGCCAAGGGAATCTACGGAACCGCGATTGCGACAATGGGGATGCTGAGCTGCGCGGCTTACATCCTGGCGATGGATACGTTTGGGCCGATTACGGATAACGCGGGCGGGATTATCGAGATGTCCAACCAGCCGGACGCCATTCGCGAACGTACGGACAAGCTGGACTCAGCCGGCAATACGACCAAGGCCCTGACGAAGGGCTATGCGGTCGGGTCGGCGTCGCTGGCGGCATTCCTGCTGTTTTCGGCGTATCTGGAGGAGATCAAGGTGATCGTGATGGCAAAGGTCTCCGCGGCAGGCGGGTACATGCCGGTGGGCTGGAGCTTCACGAACATCAACCTGGCACAGGTGCCGGTGTTTGTCGGCGCGCTGCTGGGTGCGACGCTGACGTTCCTGTTCAGCTCGATGGCGATCAAGGCAGTGGGCCGGACCGCGCAGATGGTGGTGCAGGATGTGCGGAACCAGTTCAAGGAGAATCCGGGGATCATGGCGGGGACGTCAAAGCCGGACTACGGGCGATGCGTCCACATTGTGACGGGTGCGGCGCTGAAGGAGATGGTTCTGCCGGGAGCGCTGGTGGTCGGCTTGCCGGTGGTCGTCGGGCTGATCTTCCGGCACTTCTCGCAGAGCTACCAGGCAGGCGCGGCGCTGCTGGGGGCAGGAGGAGGTTTACCGGTGGTTCCCATGATCGGCGACAAGGCGGTGAATCTGGCAGGCGCGGAGGCTGTGGCCGGGTTGCTGATGGTCGGGACGATTTCGGGCGTGCTGCTGGCCATGCTGATGAACAACGGCGGCGGCGCCTGGGACAATGCGAAGAAGTTTATCGAGACCGGGCAGTACGGCGGAAAGAAGTCCGAGGCGCATAAAGCGGCGGTGGTTGGCGATACGGTCGGTGACCCGTTCAAGGATACGGCGGGTCCGAGTCTGCATGTGCTGATCAAGCTGCTGGCTACGATCACGCTTGTGCTGGCTCCGCTCTTCGTTTAGGAGCACACGAAAGGGAGCGAAATGTGCGGCCCGCGGGTCGCACATTTCTTTGCGGTCAGGTTTGCGGACAGGATTGCGGACAGGGCAGAAAGTCAAACGTGGGGTGTTCCCGGTACAATTCGTTGGGGCGGAGTCACGGGTTTCGCGGTGGGCGCTGCGTACGAGGATAGAGGACAGGTTTATGGCAAGAGGTTCAGCAACACGTGTTGAAGAGGCGAAAGGGAATGCGAAGTCCGATGGAGCGAATTCGCTGAACCATGACCAACTGGTGGAGTTCTACCGGCTGATGTATCTATCGCGCAGAACCGACGACCGCGAGATTGTGTTGAAGCGGCAGCAGAAGATCTTCTTTCAGATATCGTGCGCCGGACACGAGGCGTTGCTGGTTGCGGCGGGGATGGCGCTGAAGCCGGGGTACGACTGGTTCTTCCCGTACTATCGCGACCGGGCGATCTGCCTTACGCTGGGCAATACGGTGGAGGAACAGCTACTGCAGGCGGTGGGGGCGGCGGACGATACTGCAAGCGGCGGGAGACAGATGCCGTCGCACTGGTCGAGCAGCAAGTTGAATATCGTGACGCCGTCTTCTTCCACCGCGACGCAGTGCCTTCATGCGGTTGGGTGTGCGGAGGCCGGGAAATATTTTTCGCGACACCCGGAAGCGGCGGCGACGCATACAGGAGATTATCGCGAGTTCAAGGACGTGCGGTTTCATGGGGATGAGGTGGTGTATGTCTCGATCGGCGAGGGGTCGACGAGTCAGGGAGAGTTCTGGGAGTCGCTGAATACGGCCTCGAATGGCAAACTTCCGGTGCTGTATGTGGTGGAAGATAACGGATATGCGATCTCTACGCCGGTAGAGGCGAACACGCCGGGCGGGAATATCTCGCGGCTGGTGGCGAATTTTCCGAATTTTCATTTTGCGGAGATCGACGGCACCGATCCGGTTGCGAGCTACGAGGCGATGGTGGAGGCGGTGGCCTATTGCCGTGCGGGGCATGGGCCGGCGCTGGTGCATGGACATGTGATTCGTCCGTACTCTCATTCGCTGAGCGATGATGAGCGCCTGTACCGGTCGCCGGCGGAGCTTGAGGCGGACGCGGCACGGGACCCTATCTCCAGAATGCAGATATGGCTGCTGCGCGAGGGGATACTGGATGCCGAGGCGATCGACAGGCTGGAACGCCAGGTGGACGAGGAGGTGCAGCGTGCGTCTGATCGGGCGGCGACGGCGGCACTTCCGGCGGTGGCTTCGATTACGAAGCATGTGTACTCGGAGAACCTGAGTTCGCAGGACGCGAGGTTTGCTACAGAGCCTGTACAGACCGCGGATGCGACGGAACGGACGATGGCCGACCTGATCAACTGCTGCCTAAAGGACGAGATGCGGCGGGATGAGCGGGTGGTGGTGTTTGGGGAAGACGTGGCGGATGCTACCCGGGACGCCGCATTGCGGGATGGCAGGATCAAGGGCAAGGGCGGAGTATTCAAGCTGACCTCCGGGCTGCAGACGGAGTTTGGCAACGACCGGTGCTGGAATTCGCCGCTGGCCGAGGCGAACATTACGGGACGGGCGATCGGCATGGCGATTCGCGGGATGAAGCCGGTGGTCGAGATTCAGTTCTTCGACTACATCTGGCCCGCGATGCACCAGATGCGGAATGAGCTTGCGCTGGTGCGTTGGAGGTCGAATGGGGACTTCAGTTGTCCGCTGGTGATGCGGGTTCCAATTGGCGGATACCTGACGGGGGGATCGATCTATCATTCGCAGTCGGGCGAGAGCATTTTTACGCATACGCCAGGGGTTCGGGTGGTGATGCCGTCGAATGCGCTGGATGCCCTGGGGCTGCTGCGGACCGCGATCCGATGCGACGATCCGGTGCTGTTTCTGGAGCACAAGAGGCTGTACCGCGAGACGTTCGGGCGCGCCGCGTATCCGGGGCCGGACTACTGCATTCCGTTCGGCAAGGCGAAGGTCGTAAGGCCGGGCAAGGACCTGACGGTGCTGACGTATGGGGCGGTGGTGCCGCGGGCGTTGCAGGCGGCGCAGAAGCTGCATCGGGAGAAGGGGATCGATGTGGAGTTGATCGACCTGCGAAGCCTGACGCCGTATGACTGGGAGGCGATTGCCGAGAGCGTGAGGAAGACCAGCCGCGTGATCGTCGCGCATGAGGACATGCTGAGCTGGGGGTATGGGGCGGAGATTGCGGCGCGGATTGGCGATGAGCTGTTTCACGACCTGGATGCGCCGGTGCGACGGGTTGCCGCCATGGATACGTTTGTGGCGTACCAGCCGTTGCTGGAGGATGCGATTCTGCCTCAGCCGGAGGACCTGTACTGGGCTATGGAAGAGCTTGCCGCGTTTTAGTCAAGGCTTGGTGGAGGAACGCTTACCGCCGATTTGAGCCGATGACACCGATTGACACTGACGACACCGATCAGGAACGAGCAACGGTGTTGTGGCTGAAGGCGGGGAAAACGCAACTGATGTGATGGATTCGTGTTTCTTTGTGCAGGCAGCCGCGATATCGCATGGGTTTCGGCGGTGCGGCCGGTCGGGAGCTTAGGAGGACGGGTCGTCATGAGGTCTGCTCAGAGATTTGCGTGGTTTCGTGGGGGCACGTCGAGGATTGCGATCGCGGTTACGGCTTCTCTGTGGTTTGCGATCGCGGGGCAGCCGGTGAATGCAGCGGCGGCGGGCAGGAAGTCCGCGCCGGCGACTCAGATTCAGGGAAAGGACCGGGTGCTGCAGGTGTTGAACCGGTTCACCTTTGGGCCGCGGCCCGGGGATGTGGCGCGGGTTCAGGCTATGGGGGTGCAGCGCTGGTTCGAACAGCAGTTGAACCCGGCGAGCATCGACGATTCGGCACTGGAACAACGGCTGGCGATGTTTCCTGCGATGAAGATGCAGCAGGTGGAGTTGATGCAGCGATTCCCCAGCCCGCAGATGCTGCGCCAGGTGATGCAAGGTAATATTCCGCTTCCCGGCGATCCGGTCGAACATGCGATTTACGCGGACCAGATTGCGGTCTACCAGGCGAAGAAGGCCGAGCGGGAGGCTGGACAATCGGCTGCAGGTTCCGTTGTGACGGGCATGGCGGATGGCGGTGAGGCGAAGGGTAAGCCTGTGTTGACGGGGGATCCGGCGACATCGGCGGTGGCGACGCAGGTGGACCGGTTGTACTCCGGCCTGGACGCGGTGAACATCGTGAATCTTGCGCCGGAGCAGCGGATGCAACGCATTCTGGCGATGACACCGGATGAGGCGATGGCGTTCCGCAAGAGTTTGACCCCGGGCGATCTGGCGGCTGCGGAGGAGGGATTGACTCCGGTGGAGAGGGAGACGCTGGCGGCGCTGCAGAGTTCGCCAAGGATGATCGGAGGCGAGCTGCTGGCGTCGCGGATGATGCGAGACATCTATAGCGAGCGGCAACTGGAGGCGGTGATGACCGACTTCTGGCTGAACCACTTCAACGTGTTTATCGGGAAGAACCAGGATGAGCCGTATCTGCTGCCCGCGTACGAGCGTGACGTCATTCGGCCCCATGCGCTGGGCAAGTTCGAAGACTTGCTGGTGAGTGTAGCGAAAAGTCCGGCGATGCTGATGTACCTGGATAATTGGCAGAGCATCGGGCCGGATTCGCAGGCGGCCATGCGGGCGGGCAACGCGCGGAATCCGCAGGCTAAACAGAAAGACCGCGGGTTGAACGAGAACTATGCGCGCGAGTTGATGGAGCTGCACACGCTTGGGGTGCGGTGCGAGGTGAGCCAGGACCATCCGGTGAGTGCGCTAGAGAAAGACTGCGGGCACGGATATACCCAGCAGGACGTGACCGAGGTGGCCAAGGTGCTGACGGGGTGGACGATCGACCGGCCGTTCCGGAGCGGCATGTATCAGTTCGAGGAGCGCAGACATGAGCCGGGGAGCAAGACGGTGCTCGGCGACAAGATCCGGGAGAATGGCCAGGAAGAGGGGATGCAGGTGCTGCACATGCTGGCGACCAGTCCGGCTACGGCGCGGTTCATCTCGACCAAGCTGGCGGTTCGTTTTGTAAGCGATACGCCATCGCCGGCGCTGGTGGATCGGATGTCGAAGGCATTTTTGACGAGCGGAGGAGATATCAAGGTGGTTCTGCGGGCGATGTTTAGTTCGCCGGAGTTCTGGTCTCCTGAGGTGTATCGCGCGAAGATGAAGACGCCGCTTGAGTTTGTCGTGTCGGCGGTTCGGGCGAGCGACGCGGATGTGACGAATGCGGTGCCGTTGACCGGGGCCGTGGCGAGGCTGGGCATGCCGCTGTACGGGATGCAGACACCGAATGGCTATAGCTGGATGGCCGCTCCGTGGGTGAATGCGGGGGATCTGGTGAACCGGATGAACTTTGCAGTGGGATTGAGCGCCGACCGGCTGCCGGGTACTCAGACTGCCTGGACACGGTTGCTGGACGAGAGCGGATCTGGACTGAATTCAGGGTCGGGTGTTGCGGAGGGCGGTGGCGTCGACGCAGCGGCGAAGGAGGACAGGCTGGAGTTGCTGCTGCTTGGGCAGCCGGTGGGCGAGCGAACCCGGGCGACGGTGCTGGAGCAGGCACAGATAGGTCAGCAGCAGGCGAAGAAGAGCTTTGGGATTAGTCCGAACGGCGCGGGGCCGATGGGGGCGGTGTTGAATCCGGCAGCGCTGACGCAGAAGGCTAGACCACCGCAGGACAAGGCGGCGGCTGCGATGGCAGGTCTGCTGCTTGGGTCGCCGGAGTTTCAGCGTCGGTAGGAGTGGAGAGACAAAGCAAGCGCGGGTCTCTGCGGGATGAAAAATAACAGGACCAGCAACAGCAACAGCTTGGGCGCATTGGAACCGGGAGAACGAAGATGATGAACAGGAAAAATCAGGCGGATCAGAGCGATTGGGGATGCGATATCCATGGACGCGATGCGGCACGGCGCGGGGTGACGCGGCGCGGCTTTATGAAGAACGGCGCGCTTGCTTTGATTGGCACATCGACGATACCGGCGTTTCTATCGCGGAGCGTACTGGCGGAGGTGACGACGGCGGCGGCGAACCATAAGAAGCTGGTGGTTCTGTTTCAGCGCGGCGCGGCGGATGGGCTGAACATCGTGGTTCCTTACAAGGAGAAGAACTATTACGCGATGCGGCCGTCGATTGCGATTCAGGAGAAGGATGTTCTGGATCTTGACGGCGAGTTCGGACTACATCCGGCGATGGCTGCGTTCAAGCCCCTGTACGACCAGGGACATCTGGCGGTGGTCCATGCGGCGGGTTCTCCCGATACGACACGGTCGCACTTCGATGCCCAGGATTACATGGAGAGCGGCACGCCGGGGGTGAAGGCGACCTCGGACGGATGGCTGAACCGAGCGTTGCAGGCGGAGGCGGTCACGGGCAAGCCGTTGGCATTTCGCGCGGTAGCGCTGGGCACGCAGGTTCCGAGGACGCTACAGGGGAGGATTCCGGCAATTGCGGTGAATAATCTCGCTGAGTTTTCGGTGGGGGGCAGGGGGGCTCAGACCTCGCCGATCAGCGATGCGTTCCAGGCGATGTACGACGAGAGCTCGGATGCGATGCTGCACGGAACCGCGCAGGATACCTTTGAAGCGGTGAAGATGCTGAAGGCGGCCGATCCGGCGCGTTATCAGCCGGCTGCGGGAGTGGAATATCCGAATACGCCGTTTGGCAGCAGTTTGAAGCAGGTGGCGCAATTGTTGAAGGCGAACCTGGGGGTGGAGGCGGCTTTCTCCGACATTGGCGGGTGGGACACGCACCAGAACCAGGGAGGCGCGGATGGGCAACTGGCGAACCGGCTAAGAGAGTTCTCAGAGACGATTGCGGCCTTCTGGAAGGACATGGGCGCGGATGCGGAGAATGTCACGCTGGTGACGATGTCGGAGTTTGGACGCACTGCCCGGCAGAACGGAACCGGTGGAACGGACCATGGCCATGGGAACGTGATGTTTGTGCTTGGAGGAAGGGTGAAGGGCGGAAAGGTCTACGGCAGGTGGCCGGGGCTTGCGGATGAGCAGCTCAATGAGGGACGCGACCTGATGGTGACGACGGACTTTCGCCGTGTGCTGGGCGAGGCGGCGTGGAAGACGCTCGGCGCGAAGAACCTGGAGCTGGTGTTTCCGGGGGCGCAGGTGAGGGCTGCGGAGTTTTTGAACTTCGCTTAGGGCGAGAGCAACAGAAGTCCGTACCGGGAAGCAGGATGGACAAAGGCCTATCTCTCCTCCGGCGGCAACGTGCGACGTCTCCGGTCGAGATGATGATGACGTTCGTTTGAGATCGGTTCGTCAGAGCCGGTTTTCCTTTAGGATCAGCCTTCATTATCCTGTTTATAGGATATGTAGGAAATCAATCTACGAAATAGTGGAAAAAACAGGACAACTTTTCTTTTGACGCGGCGTCTTACTAGGTGTAGTCAGCAAGTGCCGGGCTTTCAGTTCCCACGGTCACGGCTTCCCATATCCGCAACAAAAGAACTCCCCCCACAAACGTAAGGCCCCCACTGTATCGGGGGCCTTCACTCCGTTTCGGCGCGGCTATTTGCTGCCTGGAGATGCGGATATGTCTATGCGAAGCCGATTCTGCGATCCAGTGCTGCGACTCCCGCACCGTAGAACACGAGCATGAGGGAGATGGCGGCGAGCGCGAGCAGATTGCTATAGGAGTTGAAGCCACGGTGGATGCCAACCAGAAACAGCGCTACCAGCAGGTCGATGGAGATGAGGGCCGCTGCGAGGCGGGTGAATAGGCCGAAGATCAAGAGGATGCCGCCGATAAACTCCGTAAAGGCCGAGACGGAGCCCAGCCAATAGGGCAGCCCGAGGGTGACGACGTAGTGAGAGAAGTGGTTGAGAGCGCCGTGCGGCACGACCTTCTGATAGCCGTACACGGTCATGGAGAGGGCAAGCGCAAGGCGCAGCAGCAATGCACCCCAGGGCTGCAGGCTGTTGAGGGAATTAGACATAGGGAAACTCCTCCGCCAAGAGTACCGTGTCGCGGCTGGAGTTATGGGCGGTTTGGCAGGGAAGGTGCCGGGGAAGGCACGAGCTGGGGAACCGCGGTAGGCGGAAGGTACTGGTCGAGGAAACGGGTGAGGCTTTTGCGATAGAGCGTGTCGGATGGCGAGGCGAACTCGACGGTAAGCTTCGGATCGGCGGCGGTTCGATAAGCGGGATCGAGCGATGCGGTTCGGGAGATGAGGAGCTTTGGGGTGGCTAAGGCGCTCAGCGGGTGGGCCAGTGGGAAGCGATCGTGAAAGAGGAGGCGGACGGGGATGAGAGCCGAACGGCGGTCGCGGCGGGCGGTATTGAGCAGGTCTCCGCGGGCTGAGTCGAGGATGATTGCCGGGATGGCGGGGTGGGCGCCCGCAAGATGAACGGCCAGCGATGCGCCGATGTCCACGCCGTAGGGAACGATCTGCTGTGGCGGGATTGCGCGGGAGACGGTGAGATAGTTCCAAGCGGATTCGGTGTCCTGGGCCATGGTCCGCAGGCTGGGATGGGTGGCGGCGCTTTGACCGTAGCCGCGGTAGTCGAAGCCAAATACGTTGATGCCGAGGTCGTGAAGGGTGGCAAGGGTCGGGATGGAGCGGGCGAGGGAGCCATCGGAGCCGGGCTCGAACAGGACGGTTGTATGGGCGAAGCGGGCACCAGGCGAGGCGGGAATCCACCAGCCGGTGAGTTGCGGGACGGCGGATTCGTCGGGGGCGAAGTGGATGAGGTCGCAGGGGTCGCCTGCAATGGATTGAGGGCTGCTGGTGGTACGGGCAGGATGCAGGACAAGCTGCCACTGGCCCTGGTAGAAGAGCAGACAGAAGGTGAGATATCCGCAGACAAGGGCTGCGAGCAAGGTGAAACCGAGGGCCTTCAGCAGCCAGACAGGATCGACTACCTCCAGTTGCGCGGCGGGCTGCTTACGAGGGATTGGCTTTTGCGGCTGTCGAGGCATGTGGCTTCTGTATGAACTTTACTGGAGTGACTGGTCCACTGCGCTGGGCCGTGGGTTAGGCAGTGTGGTTCTGAGCACAGTGGCTCAGAGCAACAAGCGGAGAGAAGACGGTACTGAAGGAGAGGGTACGATTTTGGGGGTTGGATGTCCATGCCGTAGGGATTGCGGAGCCTGACGGCTCCCTGCGCAGCCTGGGTACGATCGCCAACCGAGAGGAAGAGATGCGCAAGCTGGTGAAGAAGCTGGGCGCTGCTGAGGGGGAATTGATAGGAGCCTCATCCCAGCCCAGAGCAAAATCGGAACGCTCTGCCCATGCATCCGGCGGTCATCCTGACCCTGAGCGTAGTCGCATGAAGAAGGACTCCGGCAGTTGTTCTTGTTGTTTTCGTTTCTTACATACAGCCATGCTGAACTGTAACAAGTTCATGAAGAACATCGTCGGTCCCAAGCTAACTATTTGATTCGAAGAGTTCGCTGGATTTCAGGGGGGAGGGAGGGGGTACTTTACTCCGCAACTTCCATCAACTTCGCCCACAGGGCTTTCGTACCCGCATCCGTCTTCGCCGACACCGGCATAATCTCGTCTACCTCATGTGCCTTCTTCAGCGCGGCCAACGACTTCGCCAGCACGTTGTTCGAAAGCCGGTCCGCCTTGGTCCCCACCACCAGAAAAGGCCGCTGCATCTGCTTGAAGTAGGTAATCAGCTGCGTGTCGCTCTCCTGCGGCGGGATGTTCGTATCCACCAGGCAGATGCAGAGCGCGAGCGTCTCCCGGTCGGCCAGATAAGGCTCGATGAAGGAAGGCCACTCGGCCGAGATCGACTTCGAGATCTTCGCATAGCCGTAGCCCGGCAGGTCGGCGAAGATCAGCGTGGGCTTCACCTTCATCTTCTCGCCTGTACCCTCATGCAGAGCGAAGAAGTTGATGGCGCGCGTCCGTCCCGGCGTAGAGGATGTGTGCGCCTGCTTCGACCCAAGCAGCGAATTGATCAACGACGACTTGCCGACATTCGACC
The DNA here is from genome assembly GCA_965277265.1 of Edaphobacter sp. Lineage (GTDB taxonomy): Bacteria > Acidobacteriota > Terriglobia > Terriglobales > Acidobacteriaceae > Edaphobacter. The sequence continues at coordinate 627,456 of CBDICF010000003.1, read as the reverse complement.
TTCCGAGAAACGCGACCTCCGGCGTTTCAAACGTCTTCGCGAAGGAAGGGAAGTGCGCGACATCGGTAGCAGACAGCAAGAAGACAGGATTCAGCCGCATCGGTCCAGTCTACCGTGATCGAATCTGAAAGAAGGTCGACTGCTCCAGACTTCACTGGAGCAGGCGTACGAAATGGATTTTGCGGCGCGACTCGGCAGGGTATTATCTGGGCCGAATCGTCACTGTCACGGGCGCGGTCAAACGGAAGGTCACCCTCGATTCCGACGGGATAACCACATCTTTATTACCGGTAAACGCCGCTCCCGCCGTTCCCGCACCGGCACCCAGCAGGCCGCCGAGCAAAGCGCCCTTGCCACCTCCGGCCAGTCCGCCGATCAGCGCTCCAGCTCCACCGCCGCCGCCGATGAATCCAGCCGTCCGCTTGCCTTTGCCCTTCTGTTCCTTCTCATACTCCGCCACGCTCACCGGGGTCCCCGCAATCGAAGTGATCTCGATTCCCAACGCGCCCGATCCCTTGAACCGACCTCGGCCCTTCGCTGCCACGACGGTTCCAGTCACGCGCGCGCCCCGCGGGAAAACGACCCCCCCCCTCTCTCCGGAACTCCTTCGCGAAGTCCCGGCCGAAGCCCTTACAGGTTCCGCCAAAACTCCCGTGAATCTGTCTCCCACATCATTGTGGCTCGCACTCAACTGCTCGGTCACGGTCACTACGACCGGCGTACCCGCCCGGGCCGTTATCCTCTCGGGCGCTGGCGGCGGGGGCGGCGCAGGGGCTACAGCGGGAGCAACAGGCGCCGCCGGGGGTTGCTCCGCGGTCGGAGCCGGAGCTGCGCCAGGCGCTGGATTCGGATTGGCCGGTGCCCCCGCCGCTGCCGGCGGATTTCCCGGCGCAGGGGGAGCAGCCTGAGATATCGAACCGTCAGAGTTCGGCACCGGCGCGGGTCTTGTTGGAGGAGTCGAACTCTTGCAACCACCTAAAACAAGAGCTGCGGAAAGACTCAACGCTGCAAAGGAAAGACACTTCACGCTCATGCGCTCCTCCGGGTAAACCATAGTTGCTCAATCAGAACTTACTGGATAGAGTACCTGCCGGTCCTAATGGTTGGCAAAAGCGGTGTAACGAGTCGCAGCCGCTCTCTTTGCTCTCGCGTCATCGCTCCGCGATCTCAGTTCTTGCCGTGCCGATTACTGGTCGGCCAGGCTGAACACGCGATCCATTACCACCCACCACTGCTCCGAACCCGATTGGGGCAGCTTCTCCTGAAGCCGGTGCATGATCGTCTCCCAATCCTGCACCTTGGCATTCACGGCGTCGGCGGCAGCCTTGGCCGAAAGCGAAAATGTATCGTTCACATCCATGATCATGAACATCCGCGTCCCCAGAAGATAGATTTCCATCTCCAGAACGCCGGCCGCGAGCAGACTGTCCTTCACCTCGGGCCAGATCTTTTGGTGATAGCGCTTGTACTCCGCAATCGCCTCTTCATCATCTTTCAAATCCAGCGTTAAGCAGTGACGGGGCATTCTCTCCTCCATACGATTCGTTCAGGCCGTTCAACCTTAGCCGCAATCCTTACGAAGAGTACCATTCGCCTTCGCGATCCTTGAAGAGACCTCTGCAACAGACGCTCCGGGAGATCAATCCCCTCATCTGTACAACAAATTCTGCCGACCTGCCCACAGGGTCATCTAGAATCACCTTGCACGAGATATGAGTTGCACGCCTGCATGCACCTCGTCTCCCGCCACCTTCTCATGGGTCCGCAGAGCCTCACTTTCCCGCCTCGCTCCCGCCACAGTCCTCACAGGATCGCCCTGCTCTTTTTGCTGCCTCTGCTTTACATCGCACAGTCGGTTGCCCAGGGCGTGCCCGCCACAACCATTCCCCTCATCCTGCCGTCCGCAATCGTCTTCGACCTCGCCGGGGACCTCTACATCGCCGAAGCCGGCAATCATGTCATCTACAAGGTCGATACCACCGGCCAAATCTCGACAGTTGCAGGCACCGCCATCCAGGGGTTCTCCGGCGACGGCGGACCCGCTACATCCGCCCGGCTCGACTCCCCTCAAGGTCTGGCCCTCGACGCCGACACGCTCTACATTGCCGACACCCACAACCACGTCATCCGTAAGCTGAACCTGACCACCGGACAAATCAGCACGATCGCCGGCTCCGGTTCGTCCGGCTTCTCCGGTGACAACGGTCCTGCGGTCAGAGCGCTCCTTGACGTTCCCACAGCCCTCGCGCTCGACGCCCAAAACAACCTCTACATAGCGGACACCGGTAACCACCGCATCCGGCGCATCGCCGCCGCCACCGGCATTATCACCACCGTCGCCGGGAAAGGCACCCAAGGCTTCTCGGGCGACAACGGCCCCGCCATCTCCGCTGCGATTGACTCTCCCACAGGCCTTGCGATTGATGTCGCCGGCAACCTGTTCCTCGCCGATACTCATAACGATCGCATCCGGCGCATTGCCGCCGCGACAGGCCTGATTACCACGATCGCAGGCACAGGCGCTCCCGGCTTCTCCGGCGACAAGGCGCAGGCCTACGCCGCCGCCCTCGCTCTCCCGCACGGCCTCGCCTTGGACGCCGCCGGCAACCTCTACCTCGCCGACACCGCAAATCACCGGATCCGTGTTATCGACGGCAAAACCGGCGTCATCACCACCGTCGCCGGAACCGGCATACAGGGCTACTCCGGCGACAACGCCGCCGCCCTTGCGGCCTCACTCGACACTCCGCGCAGCGCAACCGTCTCTCCCGGCGGCTTGACCACTTTCGCCGACACTGGCAACCAGCGCGTCCGCCAGCTACAGGCCCAGGCCGCGCCCGACGCGATACTTCAGACCATCGCCGGACTTGCCCCCTACACCCGGGTAGCTCTCACCCTCTCCGGCTCTGCAGTCGTCCCGTACGGAACCGGGACAATCACCGCCAGCATTGCCGCAAGCACACCCGCCGTCGGCGTCATCACCTTCTTCGATACCGTTGGCTCCGCTTCCGCCACTACTCTGGGAACCGTAGCCCTCAGCTCCGAAACCGCCGCCGTCAACACCTCAACTCTCCCGGTTGGCATCCACACCATCACCGCCGTCTACGCCGGTGACCAGACCCACTCTCCCGTCCGAAGTCCCGCCCTAACTCTCACCATAACCCCGCGCCAACTCATCGCTTCGCCCGCCGCCCTCACCGTCCCCTACGGTCAAGCCATCCCCACTCTTACCGGTTCGTTCTCCGGAGTTCTCTCGCAGGATGTCTCCAGCCTTACCACCGCATTTTCCACCACCGCGTCCACCATATCCACCACCGGCTCCTATCCCATTACAGCAACCATCACAGGTCCTTCGGCAGGGAACTACGCCCTCGCCACTGCGCCCGCAAGCCTGACCATCGTTCCAGCCTCGACCGTCGTTACTCTAACCGCTTCTGTCACCACCTCCGACGCGGCGGCAGTTGGAACGCCGATGACCTTCACCGCCCACGTAGCCAGCGCCACCACCGGCAGGCCCACCGGTTCGGTCACGCTCCTCGACGGTAACGTCCAACTCCTGACCTCTGTCCTCTCCTCCACCGGAGACGCCACCTTTACCACTGGCTCGCTCGCCCAGGGCTCCCACACATTTGCCGTTCTTTATAGCGGAGACGCCGATTTCGCACCGGGCGCGTCCACTCCCGCCGCCATCACCATCGGGACCGGCACCGCTCCAGGCCCGGACTTTACCTTGGGTGCGACCGGCGCTACGGCTCAGACGGTCGTCTCCGGCAGTTCCACCACCTTTACTTTTGCCATACAGACCCAAGGCAACCTCGCAAGCCCCATCAACCTGACTGCGTCCGGTCTGCCCAAGTTTGCCACTGCCTCCTTCAACCCGGCCTATCTTCCACCCGGCTCCGCCCCTAACTTCACCCTCACCATCGCCACCCCGAACAGCGCCGCGGAACTGCAGACCCGGCGTAGCCGCTCCACGTTTTGGGCGCTCTTTCTCCTCCCTGTAGCGGGTTTGTTCAATCCCCGAATCCATCGCCGCAAAGCCACGCTCCTCGCTCTTGCCGCGCTAAGCCTCACGCCCACCATGGGCTGCGGCGCTCGTGTCAACACAGTCGGTGCGGCTGCAACCGCTACCACGGCTTACGCGATCACGGTAGCGGGCACGGCAACTACCGCATCCGGCAGCATTCTCCAGCACTCCACGACCGTCACTCTCAACCTGCTGACTGCCAACTGACTGCGTCAACGGTTCAGGCTCTGCTGCGCATCTTTCCACCCGAAAGAGCCTTCCTGATCCGGATCTATCCCGGTGCCAGCAGTCGCAGCAGGAAAAACACCAGCACCCCCACGAAGAAAACAAGCGCCATTCGTATCCCCGGCTCACGGTTTACCTCCGGCACCAGGTCTGTCGCCGCCACATAGATCGTCACCCCGGCCGACATTGGGAGGCCCACCTTCACCCAGCCAGGCTCAAGGTTGATCACCAGCACTCCTAGAACCGTCATCGCGCCAAGAAACAAAGCCGAATTTAACGCCGCCGCCGGCCCTCTACCACCGGCCAGCATCACGCTCGCCATGGTAAACCCCTCGGGGATCTTGTGCAGAAACACCGCAAAAAACAGGATCCACCCCAGCCAGTGTGACACTACGAATCCCGACCCGATCGCCACGCCATCGAAAAAGGTATGCGTCGCCAGCCCCAGCAGCACCGAGTAGCTCGTCTTAGCCGAAAGAAATTCATCATGGTGCGTTTCTTCACCGAAGTGGAAGTGCGGCACCAGCGAGTGCTCCAGCAGGTGCACCCCGCAGTACCCCGCCAGAATCAGCAGTGGAGCCCACCGTGGGTTAACGTTCAGTCCCTCCGGCACCATCTCCAGCACCGCAGCAGCCAGCATGAAGCCTGCGCCCAGCGCCACGAAATACCGCAAGGCCCGCACCGAAGGCGACCGCCGCACCAGCAGAAATCCACCCAGATAATCCGCCAGCCCGGCTACCAGTCCCAGCGTCAGACTCAACCAAAGCCCAGACACGACTAGTCGTGATGGCAGATGTTCAAGCCATCGCCATCAATCGCTTCAAAATCTCTCGCTTCGAAGAGGAATCCCATATACCGCGCCTCCGTAAACCATCCGGTTGAATCGTTATGGTCTAACAAATTTATCCATCTTGGGCTTACCCGTCTCGGGCCACTGCGACTCGCGCGAAAGCACAAACACCACGCCCAGCCCGCAAAACAGCACCAGTCCCTCCAGCCGCTTCGACAGTGCATGCAGCCGCTCGAAGTCGACCCGCCCTGCGTTCTCCAGCGGAGCCGTCTCGACGACGCCACCCGCCATTGCCCGGTCCACCTCCATCGCCGGTAAAATATGGAACTGCGAGTAGGCCGTCACCGCAAGCATTACGGCTGTCAGTGCAAGTTGAATCGCAAACCCCACCCGCGCCGGCACCTCGGCCCACAACCACAACCACGCAGTCGCAATACAAAAGAGCGCGCCGCCAACCAGCCCGATCATATGCAGCATGCGCAGCGTGCCACCAACCACGATCCCCGCATCATGCGTGCTCGGCAGACTATGGAACGCCACGGGAGCCAGCACGAATGCAAAGAAGATCAGTCCCCCGACCCACGCTACCATCACCAGCAACCGCAAGGCCCGCAACACTGTCTGCATCTTAGATGTGGTCCCTTCCGATCAATCGTTGGATTCGTTCCTTCATCGGCGGATGTGTTGAAAACAGGCTGCCAAACCCGCCACTTCCCAGCAGTGGAGCCACGATGAACAGATGCGCCGTCGAGGGCGTTGCCTGCATCGGAATGCGCCGCGAGTAATCCTCCAGCTTCTGTAACGCGCGGGCCAGGGCATAGGGATTGCCCGTGGTGGCGGCTCCCGTCGCATCTGCCTCATACTCCCGTGATCTCGAAATTGCCAGTTGAATCAGTGTCGCCGCAACCGGTGCCAGGACAATCATCAACAGCCCACCGATCCCAGCGCCGCCGCCTCGTTGCCGGTCCCGTCCTCCACCGCCGTACCCGCCAAAGAACGAAGCCCAATAACCCATCCGGGCCACCATCGTGATCGCGCCCGCTAGCGTCGCCGCAATCGAACTCGTCAGGATATCTCGATTCTTCACGTGACCCAGTTCATGTGCCAGCACACCCTCGAGCTCTTCGTCATCCAGCAGTTGTAGTATCCCATGTGTCACCGCCACCGAAGCATGTTGCGGATTCCGTCCCGTAGCAAACGCATTCGGTGACTCCGTCGGCAGCACATAGATCTTCGTCATCGGCAGAGCTTGTTTCGCCGTCAACCGCTCCACCGCAGCATACGCGCGCGGCAACTGCTCGCGCGTAACCGGCTGCGCCTTGTACATCTTCAAAGCAATCTTGTCGGAGAAAAAATACGTCCCGAAGTTGAAGGCTACCGAGATCGCAAACGCCAGCACCATGCCGTTGCGTCCGCCTACCCGGTCTCCGATGGCAATCAAGAACACCGTCAGCAACACCAGCAACAACGTCGATTTGAAGGTATTCATCGGGTTATTCCTCTAACCATCGAGCGCTAGACCACCGAGCCGTCGTTACGTCCAGATATATGAGGCGAATCGGCCCCACGTTCGTTGCGCATCAGCGCCCGCCGCAGCACTATTTCCAATGCGGCTTTCTGCTCCAGATATTCGCCTTCGTTTAATCGTCCCTGCAGCCTGTCTGTTTCAAGCGCAAACAGCTCTTCTTTGATCGCCGCCAGCAGGGGATCAGCCCCCCCGGGCGGGGTTTGCGCAACCGGAGCGAAGCCGCCGCCGACCGGAGTTCCCCCCGTCCTTTGGTTACCGGTCAACATGAATCCCGCCCCAGCCGCCATGACCAGCCCCAACCCACCAAGAATCCACCATTTGTACTTTGCCCATGGCTCATTATTGCCTTCAGGATCGATCGGAACTCCCAGCCCTCCGCCCGGACGCGTATCCGTCGCCGCCGTTCCACCCGCTGCTCCAGCCTGTCCCGAAGCATCGCCAGCTCCCGCCGTAGCCGCCGCCGTATCCCGAGGCATCTGTCCAATGCCAGAGACGGTAAAATCCAGTCCCTGCGAAGGAGCCACACTCCGCGCCACATAGGTCTGCGCCGTCGTCTCCTCGGTTACCGCAGAGTAAGGCGCTCCGGCCCCCGCCGCAAAGGTCATACTCTTCGGCATCATTACCGCAACCGTGTCGGTTGGCATCGCGACACGAGGGGAAAACTTGAAGCTCCCGCTGTAAGGCAGCCGATAGGTAATCTGGAACCGAGTCTCGCCCGGCCTGATCGGAAAGATAAATGCGTAGTGGTTCGCATCGCCCAAGGGTACGGGCGAAGCTTGCACCGGCATTCCTCCGGGCGCCAGTGCCGCCGACCCCTCTACCACGGCGCCCGCCGGAAGAAAGAACTCGAACGGCCGGTCGCTGAACTGCGTCAACGGCGGACTCGACTCATTCTTTACAAAAAAATTCTCAACCACATGCAGTGACTTCCCACTCTCATCCGTCTGCAGCCGCATCACATCGGCTTCGCTGCTTACGCCCTTCACCTTGGCTGCGGCATTGTAGACATCGATCTCTACCGATTGTGTACCGGGAGGCGCGGGCCGGAAGTAGTTCGCCTTATCATGCGTCACCCGCACCAGGTGAATCCCCTGATCCGGCACCTCGAGAGTAAACCGTCCATGCGAGTCGGTCTTGGTCCGCGCCGCCTCCTGCATTCCTTGCTGCAGCCGAATCAAGACGACATCGTCGCCGGCAGCAGGCTTATTGGTCGTCTTGTTCGTTACGGTACCGGTGATCGACTCAGCCAGACCGAAACAGCCAAACGTCGCCACCATTACAGCAGCAAAAGCAGCACGTCGAAGGGAAGGAGGAAAAAAGGTCACAAGTAAGTTTACGTCAAACAACCTCGGCACTCACCTTCGCCTACAGCGATTGCGCAGCTATCAAAGTATCTTGCAGACATCCGTAGCTGTCAGAACATATGTCGCGTGCGCACTAACATATAGCTTCACTGCTCCTAGCTCCTACCGTAGTCGCCCCGCGCATGCAGCAACTCGATCTCGGCGATCACCCGCGCCGCTTCATCCTCCAACCCCGCCCTCTGATCCGCGTAGTCCTGCTCCGGATACTTTCCGGCGAGATATTCAAAGTTCAGGTCCCGAAGGTTCTCATAGATCACGTCCTTGCGCTCGCGCAGATAGTCCACCCGGGTCTTGTCCGCCTGAACGAACGGGTTCTTCTCCGGCCAGAACATGAATACGAACAGCCCCAGCGTCAGCACCACACCCGCGACCATGCCCATCAGTACTCCGTCTCGCGGCGAATCCGTTCGAGCATTGTATCGCCGCCCACTCCGCCGCCAACACTCACTGTTGGACGTTGTGAAGATCGCAGCTTCCACACCCGGATCAGAAGTCCAGTCCCGATAGTGGCCAGGAAAAACACAGCCATCGGGGCGATCCACGCGACGTTATCGAACCCTCCGCGGATAGGCGAAGCCAGCACCGTCGCTCCATACTTTGCCGCAAACCAGTTCAGGATCGAAGTATCGGTTGCCCCGGCATCCATCTGCGAGTGCAGCTCGCCGATCATTCTTGCCGAATCCGGGCATCCTACATGGTTGCAATCCAGCAGGACCTGTCCGCAACCGCAGGCGCAGATCATCTCATGTCCCACCTTGTCGAACCGCGCCTCTGGACTCGCTCCCAGCATCACCACAGCGAGCAAACAGACCAGAGCCGCCCCAGCGAAGCGTCGAAGCCCCGCGAACCGCCTAAACATGGTGCACCGCAGTCTCATCCACCCGCGGCTCGGTCAAAACCCGCGCCGGTGTCCTGGTCAGGTTCGGCACCAGCGCCAGGAACGTTCCCAATACCACAATGCCAACGCCAATCCAGATCCAGTTCATCAGCGGATTGATGAAGACCTTGATGATTGGCCTATCCGTATCCGGGTTGCGCCCCTCGTAGATCACGTATAAATCGCTAGCCAGGGTCGAATGGAGCGCTACCATCGTCGACGAGGTCTGGCTCGCGTGATAAAACCGCTTCTCCGGAGCCAGTTGCGTGATCTTCTTCCCGCCGCGAAATACGTTCAGCAGCGCATACTCGGTGTCATAGTTCGGATTGCTGTCCTGCGTATAGCTCTCGCATACCAGCCGGTACTGGCCCAGCTTCAATGTGTCGCCGAACCCCATCTCCTGTTCATGCGATTGATTGAACGCTCCGCCCGCGATCCCGATGAACATCACAACGATCCCGAAGTGGACCACATATCCGCCATACCGCCGCGTATTTCGCCGCATCAGCAGCACCGTCGAGGCCAGGAGGTTCTTGCCCATCTGTGTCCGCACCACCGAAGCCCCGCGCAGGAATTCCGCGCCAATCGCCGTCATCACCCCGGCCGCGAGCGTAAACGTCACCAGGGAAAACAGGGTGCCCTGCCAGCTGTCGCCATCCTGCCACGGTCTCACGCCAACAATCAGGAGCACCGCAAGTGTTACCCCCATCGCGATCGAGGGCAGAATGAAGTTCCGGCGGATTGACCGCAATGATGTGGACCTCCACGCAAGCAGCGGCCCGATCCCCGTCAGAAAGAGCAGGAACAACCCAATTGGCAGGTTCACCCGGTTATAAAACGGCGCTCCCATCGTGACCTTGGTCCCCTGCACGTACTCGCTCAGCACCGGAAACAGTGTTCCCCATAGCACGGTAAAGCAGGCCGCCAGCAGAATCAGGTTATTGAACAGGAAGCTGGACTCCCGACTCACCAGTGACTCCAGCCTGTTCTCCGATTTCAAGTGGTCCCTTTGCCTAAAGAATGTGAACAAACAAATCGCGAAGACAAGAAGAATGAACCCATAGAACCAGTCGCCTATCGAGCTCTGCGCAAACGCATGAACCGAACTCACAATCCCCGACCGCGTCAGCAGCGTTCCCAGAATCGTCAGCATGAACGTCGAGAAGATCAGCCAGACATTCCAGCTCTTCATCATTCCGCGCTTTTCCTGCATCATCACGGAATGCAGAAAGGCCGTTCCCGTCAGCCACGGCATGAGCGAGGCGTTCTCCACCGGGTCCCATCCCCAGTATCCGCCCCACCCAAGTACGCTATAAGCCCAGTGCGCGCCCATAAAAATCCCGCACGTAAGGAAGAGCCAAGTTACCATCGTCCACCGTCGGGTAATGTGGATCCATTTCTCTCCCGGATACCGCATCATCAGCGCGCCAAGCGCAAACGCGAACGGCACCGAAAACCCGACATACCCCAGATACAGCAGTGGAGGATGCATCACCATCTCCGGATACTGCAGCAACGGATTCAACCCGAAGCCGTCTGCAGCGACCCGTCCCGGCTGTATCGCGAACGGAGGTGCCGCAAAGTTCAGCAGCAGAAGAAAGAACACCTGAATTCCAGACAGGATTGTCGAAGCAAACGCCGACAGCCTCACGTCCACCCGGTGGCGCATCCGCAGCACAAATCCATACGCCGAGAGTAGCCACGCCCAAAGCAGCAGCGACCCCTCCTGTCCGCTCCAAAGTGCCGAAAACTTGTACGCCGCATTCAGGTCGCGGTTGGTGTGGTGCAGGATATAAGAGACCGAGTAATCGTTAGTGAACGAAGCCCATACCAGCGCGAACGCCGCGCAGCTCAGCGCCACAAAGCTCGAGATCCCCGCCCGTCGCGCGGTCTCGCCCAGTCGCCCCGTGCCGCCGTCTACATTCACGGCGAGCGCACCCCTCGAACGCCACAGCGCAATGCCACCCACCAGCAGCGTGTAAACGCTCAGCGCCAGCGCCAGCAGCAGAGTAAAACTACCGAACTCCGGCATCGGATGCAGTTGCATGCTGCTATTCTCTCAAGCGTTGCCCATTAACAGCAACAAAGCGCTGGACAGACGGCGTTTACCGGACAGCGGCAGCGACGTCAATAATGGATACCTAGCTTGCGACAGGCTTCGTCGAACCGTGTTGCCCAGCCGTTAGAAGGCAATGTACGCTCGACAATAGCCTCTCCGGAAGCAAGGGCTTCAATCGGAACGCGACATGCAAGCCTTCGTATTCGTCCTCTGCCTCTTCCAGGCCGCTGATCACCATCACCGGCAACGCGGGATGCGTCTTACGCAGCGCACGTACAAAAGCAGCGCCACTCATCTCCGGCATGAGGTGATCGGTTATCACCATGCCAATCTCTTCGGGGAAATCGCCGCTCTGAAACTGTTCTAGAGCGCGCGCAGGATTCAGGGCCGCAATCACAAAATACCCGGCACGCCTGAGAATTGTCTGCCGGGTGGCGGCCTGAACCGCATTATCATCGATGAGAAGAATTGTCGCTGTCATTCGATACTCTGCAACTCCAGGCAGAAAAGCACATCACCGTTTGGGTCTTCTTCTCACACCAGTCAGCGCTTCCACGCGAAATAATGTGACTTGCCGGGAGAAGATTGCCGAAGCTAAAGAATAGCAATGAGGCACACTACTGCCCTGCTGGTCTTTGCAATATCTCGTCCGATGCGTATCTGCCCTCAAGGCGTTGTCTCAGAAAGGCATCGATCATAGAAAAATCGGAGTAGGACGGATTCTGAGCGGCGAAGGCTTCAGAGTACCTGCATTTGCTTTCATTCTGTGTTCCCGGCATTGGAGATGCCGCCTTCGGGTCTTCTCAGGTCGAATCGAGGGTGAGACACACCCATGGGCCGTTTAGGCAGCGAATAGCTAGACGGATAATCCCGAACGAAGTAAAGTTGGCCCAGCAACCTTCCAATCTAAAGCTCTAGCACAAGGACTCTGTGAACCTCTCCATCATTGACTGGCTTATTATGCTGGTCTATTTCGTCTTCGTTCTGGGCATCGGCTTCGCACTTAAGCGCTACATGCGCACCTCGAACGACTTCTTCCTAGCCGGGCGTTCCATCCCTGCCTGGGTCTGCGGCCTCGCCTTCATCTCCGCCAACCTTGGTGCCCAGGAGGTGATCGGCATGGGCGCATCCGGCGCCAAGTACGGCATCATCACCAGCCACTTCTACTGGATCGGCGCGATCCCAGCGATGGTCTTCGTCGGCATCTTCATGATGCCCTTTTACTATGGCTCAAAAGCCCGAAGCGTTCCCGAGTACCTTCGCATGCGATTTGACGAAAAGACCCGCGCCGTCAACGCCTTCTCCTTCGCGATCATGACGGTCCTCAGTTCCGGCATCTCCATGTATGCCATGGCACTGCTCATCCAGACGCTCGGGCTGCTCCACGGCATCATCCCGGACGCCTACATCTTCCACGTGTCTGTGTTCCTCTCGGCGATCATCGTCCTCGGCTATATCTTCCTCGGCGGCCTCACCAGCGCCATCTACAACGAGGTCCTCCAGTTCTTTCTCATTGTCGCCGGCTTCGCTCCTCTGGTCTGGATCGGCCTGCGCAACGTGGGTGGCTGGCAGGGGATCAAGCGCACCCTCCCCGCTACCATGACCCACTCCTGGCGCGGCATGGCACACGCCTCCACCAACTCGCTCGGCGTCGAATGGGTCGGCCTGGCCATGGGCCTTGGCTTCGTCCTCAGCTTCGGCTACTGGTGCACCGACTTCCTCGTGATCCAGCGCGCCCTCGCTGCCGATTCTGAGGTCTCGGCCCGCCGCGTCCCACTGATCGCCGCCATCCCCAAGATGTTCTTTCCTTTCCTGGTCATCCTTCCCGGCCTCATCGCTGTCACTGTCACCTCGCACATGGCCAACGGAGCACCCGCCGTTTACTCGAAGAGCGCACCCGATGGCCGCGCCCTTCCCCTTGACGAGCAGCACCCCCACGGCATCATCCCCCTCAAGACCGATCCCCTCAGCGGCAAGCCCGTCCTCGACAGCAACGGTAGCCCCATCTACAACTACGACCTTGCCATCCCTGTCATGCTCCTCCACTTTTTCCCCACCGGAGTCCTCGGTCTCGGGCTTACCGCGCTCCTCGCCAGCTTTATGTCCGGTATGGCCGGCAATGTCACCGCCTTCAATACGGTCTGGACCTATGACATCTATCAGGCCTACATCAACAAGAAGGGAACCGACGCCCACTACCTCTGGATGGGCCGCATGGCCACCATAGGAGGAGTGCTGCTTTCCATCGGCGCCGCCTACCTGGTAACCAACTTCAACAACATCATGGACGCACTTCAACTAGTCTTCTCCATTGTCAACGCGCCGCTCTTTGCCACCTTCCTGCTCGGAATGTTCTGGAAACGCACCACCGGCCACGCCGCTTTTACCGGCCTTCTCGCGGGAACAGGAGCCGCGCTTCTCCACCATGGCCTGACCATTCCCGCCGACACCGCCGCCGGCATCCACGGTGGCTGGATTCACATCCTCCATCGTTACCCGAGCGACATGGCCCAGAACTTCTGGACTGCCATCTTCGCCTTCATGGTCAACCTGCTCGTCACCATCGCGGTCTCGCTTGTCACTGAACCATTAGCGGAAAGCGATCTGGTCGGCCTGGTCTACTCCCTGACTCCGAAACCCGTAGAGACCCACCTCACCTGGTACCAGAAGCCAGCCACCCTCGCTGTAACCGTTCTGGCTATGCTGATAGCCCTCAACCTCGTCTTCGCGTAAATCAGTTGTCCGTTGACAGTTCTCCGTTGTCAGCTAGAAGCTGACACGAACAACTGATAACGGATGACTGAGAACTGAGAACTCACACAATGGGACTAGACATCCGCATCCCCCTCGGCCTCATCTTCCTCATTACCGGAGGAATCATCAGCCTCTACGGCCTCTTCACCCGCCACAGTGCAATCTATGAAAAGTCCATGGGCGTCAATCTCAACCTCACCTGGGGAGCCCTCATGTTCCTCTTCGGCCTCGTCATGTTCCTGCTCGGCCACCGTCAGAAGTGGCACGACGATCCCATCAATCCTCGCCCATGGGAAGCGAACGACCTCCCCCGCCACTAACCCCATCAAGGGAGCCGTCCTGATTGCACGACCTGCGAGGAAGAAGACCATGGAGCCTCTAGACTATGGTCTCGATGCCGGCACGACCGTAACCGTGTAGGATCCGACCTGGCCCTCGATCTTTCGAAGTATCAAGCTTGCCGCTGCGGCGCAGGGCGTCGGCCAAACGCGGTGCTCATCTGCTGCGTAAGATCCGCGCCGCACGCTTGATGGCACCCTTCGGCCCACGTTCGATCGTTTGTATCCGGGAATCCTTTCCGATCAGCAAGTCCAGCTCCTGCATGAAAACTTTCACACTTCCTTATGGTCATCATGTAAAAGAGGCTGGCGCTTACGCGCCAGCCTCTTCGTGTTTGCCTGAGGAACTGATCAAAACTTGAATGTCGCCCACAGAACGAGGCTACGTCCAATGCCAAGACGAGAGACCACAGGGTTGAAGACCGAAGGTGTACCCAATTGGAAAACATTGGTTGACAGCGGGTTCACATTATTGTGATTGGTGATGTTCTGGGCTTCGGCGCGAAGCACTATCAGTCCGCGTTCGAAGTGCAGATAGGAGAGACCTAGCCCTTTTTCCAAAGCTACGTCGCTGAACTCCTGCCCAGGGTTAAGGAAGCTGTTTCTACCGATCTGCTGATGCAGGGTGGCGATAGAGTTAGCTCCGCCGGGTATATAGAAATGGGCTTTGGAGGGGTCGAGCGGAGTACGGACCTTTGGCTGGCCGGCAGGAGTCTGATTATAGGCAACCAGGTCATATGTAACTCCGGTGGTGCCCCCGATCAGAGTTCCGTCGACGGCAGCCGTAGTGAAAGGAGCGGAGGCATTGCTGACGATAGGACGTTCGTTCCCGGCAGTTCCGTCGCCATTCGCATCGATACCGCCGATTGAGAGAGTGCTGTATGGCCCGGACTGGTACCGCTCGATTCCTGAGATGCTCCAGTTACGCGTGAAGGCGCCGTAGACGCCGTTGAGCAAGGCATTGTCCGAGTGGAAGCCCACCGGAGCATAGACATACGAGACGACGAAGTAGTGACGGCGGTCGAATGCGGAATTTCCGTTTTCTCCCGCGAGGCCGCCTGAGGAAAGGTCGGACGCGTAAGGAGTGAACGTATTTGCAAAGGTGGTAAACGCCTCCGAGACGTTATCGAGGTCCTTGCTGTAGGTGTAAGCTGCACGGACGGTTACGCCGTGAGAGGTGGAGTGCGATAGCTCGGCCTGCAGGCTGTTGTAGTTGGACGAGCCGTAAGTGCCACGAAGATTGATAACACCGCGGGTTGGAATAAGCCGTGTGGACGCTCCGGGAAGGAAGTAGTTGTACTGCCTGGACGCGAAGAGTTTGACTCCTTTGCTACCCACGTAATTCAAGGTGAACTTCGAGTTGGCAGGAAGTTCGCGCTCAAAGCCGAAGTTGTATTGGTAGGTATAGGGATTGACGTAGTTTTTATCGACGCTGGTAACACTTGCTGTGGGGCTGAGAACCGGCGTGATGGTGGAGAGCAACGTGTTGGAGCCGGAGAGGCCGTTGGTTGCGGTCGAGGTAAGCGTGGCAGCGACGGCGTTCGGTGCTGCCTGGCCTGAATTGACGACGAAGTTGCTGAAGCTGCTGTCGTAGAAGACGCCGAAGCCGCCATGGATCACGGTTTTGCCGTCGGAGAAGAAGCCCATGTGAGGAACGTAGGCGAAACCGAGACGCGGCGATAGGTTATTGGTGTCGGGCTTGACTCTGATGACGGCATCGATAGGGTTCTGGAGATTTGCCGGGTCGACAGCGGGATATTGGAGAGAATTTTCCGCGTTCGTCAGATAGTCGTAACGAACGCCAAGGTTCACCGTGAGGCTTGGATTGAGTTTTATATCATCCTGAGCGAAGACGCCGCTTCTCCATCCGTGCGGATCGATGCGACGTGAACCGAAGGTCTTGGTGGCGGTTCCGGACTTGCCCAGATCGTTTGCAAGAAACTCTCCGAGCGAGGTGTTGAAGGTTCCGCTGTTTGCGTATGTGAGGGTGCCGAGAGCATTGAGCGAGATAATCTCCTGCTCAAGTTGCCGACCGATGTCGAAACCGGCGCGGACGGAATGTCTTCCCCTGGTGAACCCGACCGTATCTTGCAACTGGTAGAGGTCCTCTCCACGCCCTTGTGGAAGATTCTGATTGAGTCCCAGGTTGGGAATCTGGTTGCCCAGCAAAGCGATGGTCGGCGCTGTGCTCAAAGGATTAGCAATGGTCTGGGGCGTGAAGTTGAACTGGAAATTCACACGAGCTTCCGAGATGCGAAATTCGTTCAGCACACGCGGGCCGAAGACATGGGTCCAGAATCCCTCGGCGATCTCGGAAGGCCCCTGCTGCTGCGAGTCGAAGCCCGTCAGAGAGGAATTATTCCCGAAATCGGGAGCCAGAAAGTTGCGGCTGTGCAGGTACCGGAACGCGAAGGAATCTTTCTCTCGCGGGGTGAAGTCGATTCGATAGATCCATTGCGTCACCGTATTCTGTTGAGGCGTTGACGGACGCTGAAATAAGCCGGTGCTTACCGTGCATCCTCCGGCCGGGCAACCGGGCTGCGCACCTACATTGAGGCTCTCAAATTTCGGGCTGACATTTTGATACCCGTTGGGACCGGATCCGAGATAGGCGTAGTTTGACAGGTAGTTCGAAAACAGGGCAGCCTGCGAGGACGCTACGGTGCCTGCCTGTGCCTGAATGGAATTGAGCGTCGCAACTCCAGCCTGGTCGGGAAGCTCGAAGCGGCCTCCGAGTACCTGGCCGTAAAAGCGCTGCCATTCACTTGCTCCAAAGACGAATAGTTTGTCCTTGATGATCGGCCCGCCAGCAGTGAAGCCGAAGGTGTGCCGATCAAAGCGGGTCTTTTGAATCGGCGATGTAGCCGTCGCTTTTGCCTGGCGCTGCTGTGCGCTAAGTGCATTCAGACCTGATCCCGTATACCGCTCAAAAGCAGTACCGTGAAATACATTCGTACCGCTGCGTGTGATCAAGTTCGTTACTGCACCACCGGCCCGCCCATACTCGGCGGAGGAAGCGCTGGTCAGGACGGCCACATTGTTGAACGTGTCGGGGATATCAGGCTGGAAGGCTTGTCCTGTGATCGAAACGTCGTTGACCTCTTGTCCATCGATCAAGAAATTGTTCGCGCGCGGGCGAGCCCCGTTTGCAGAGAATACCTGTCCCTGAGCGCCTGATCCGGTGGTATTGATCAACTGCACTCCCGGAATCGTCGTTGCGAGTTCAATGGGATTGAGACTGAAAATTGGCAGGTTGCGAAGCTCGGCTTGGCCGATAATGCCGGCCAACTGACCGTTTTCAGTGTTGATGGAGTCGGAGGTGGCCTTCACTTCGACGACGTCACTTGTATTTCCAACGCTGAGTGAGGCGTCGTATGCGCTGACCACGGAGGGATTGACGACGACATGAGTGGACACCAGTTTATTGAATCCAGTATGCTCCACGGTTACCGTATATAAACCAGGGGTGAGGGAATCCAGCCGGTATGCTCCGTCTGCCTGCGTCAGGGTGTTCCGAACTTCACCGGTCTCTTCGTTCTTGATAGTTACCGAGGCTTTTTGAATGACAGCGCCTGTCGCATCCCTTGCGACACCAGCGAGAATGCCACGGCTGGTTTGGGCGGAAAGGCAAATGGGAAGAGACATAATTGCGAGAAGTGCGAGCAACAACCGGTAATGCTTCATCGTGGGGTCTCCAAGTACTGTCGGATGACAAGCAATTTGAGACCCATATGAAAAAATTAGCTTTTAACCCGGTAAATCAGAAAAAGTCGCCTGAATTATTTATAAATTTCTCTTATATTCATATAAATGTTCATGGAAACTTCTGAAATCGGGAGTCGCTTGGCTCTCCTCCCGGACCAGATGCCAGTCATCTGTTGGCCATCGGGCGAGCTTGAAAGCCCGAGATGGAAGCTGGTGGCGTCCTGTAGGTCTTGGCGAAGGCGACGAGTCGGTCGTCTGCGTCGAGCAAGATGGGGCTGACCGGGGTTCCGGCGCCCCTGCATTGCATCAAAGAGGAACTCCCATTCCCTGGGCAACAAACCTGCCAGCAGCGGGCGGAAGAAGGACACTGGTCTTGCGCTTTCGCTGCAGGCGTTCAGGCCTAGCACGCTCACGACTCTTCCCGCTTGCCTGGGCCGCCGCCAGCTGAGCGGTGCGGAGCCGGGAAGGGGTAAGTAGTTGCAGATGGTTAGCGGGTGAAGGAGTTCACCCTTAACTGCTGCCCTTTCGGGGGCAGATGATGACTCCTCGCAGGGATCCCCTGCCGAGGATGTTGCTCGCCTCGGCAATATCCCTTCACAATTGCATGCTTTTCATCCGCCGGCGATGACTATCCGGGGCTGGTGGACGTCGTGTGTGTGGATGCTATTAGGCGGAAAATGACGTGACGGAAATCACTACAAGTCCGCGATCTCGCCCAGGCTTAGGAGAGAGGCCATCCCCAGGGGCGGACGCGACCTCGCCATGAACAGCTCGCAGAAGTTGTATCTCCGCGTGAGCTGTCAACACATCGACGACTTGCTAGAGGGAATCGAGGAGATCCTCCAATCGGCTACCTCAACGTCTTCATTTCCGCGATACATTCTGGACCTCAGCCCTGCCCAGATCAGGGTTGTCGAGGACTACATTCGCCGCCTTAGAACTCAGCTCGTTCGGACTCTCGAGGTTCCTTCGACAGATTGAGTGAGGGCGTCGTTCTTGTTGACACTCCTGGCCTCGGCTCTCTGCAAAACGAGGAGCAGCGGAGACACTTGCTTATCTGCCTTCCTGCGATATGGCTCTGCTTGGAATTCATTGACATGACGAGAGGCCCTTTCGGCAAGAGAATTGTGTGGGCTGATCCAAGATCAAGTAGTCCCTGAGCCAAGCTTCTCGTAGAGCAATCTGCGATGGATACCTAACAGCCTCGCGGCTTCTGCTTTGTTCCCGTTGGCGTCCTCAAGAGCACGATCAATCAGTAACCGCTCCCACGCCTGAACGGACTCCCTGTAGGGTAGCTGGAGGAGTCTTTCCAGTTCATTATGCTGACCCCTTTCCTGCCCTCCGGATTCTTCGACCACAATGATGTCGGAGCTGATAGCCCGTCCCCCACCTCTTATCACCGCTCTCTCGATTATGTGTTCTAACTCTCGGACGTTTCCGGGAAATGCATAACGTTGGAGCTTCAGAATGGCATCCTCAGTGAAGCCCGTGGACCTCAGTCCATGCTTCTGGCTATATGACTGGAGGAAATGTTCAGCGAGCGAGAGTATGTCGGAACGGCGGTCGCGGAGCGGTGGAAGCTGAATCGGGACAACGCTCAAGCGAAAGTATAGATCGCTTCGGAAACTACCAGCAGACACCTCTTCTTCGAGGTTGCGATTCGTTGCCGAAACCACCCTGAGATTCGCTTCGACTGATTGTGTCCCGCCCAGTCGCTCAAAGGTATGATCCTGAAGCACTCGCAGGAGCTTTGGTTGAGTTGAGAGCGGGAGTTCGCCGATCTCATCGAGGAAGATTGTTCCGCCCTGTGCGCTCTCGAATTTTCCGGCCTTGCGATTGGTCGCTCCTGTAAAAGCGCCTTTCTCGTAACCGAATAGCTCTGACTCGATCAAGTTCTCTGGCAGAGCCGCGCAGTTCGCGACTATGAACGGCTCAGTTCTTCGATCACTATGCTGGTGTATGGCCTTGGCGACAAGCTCTTTCCCCGTCCCGGATTCACCCGTGATGAGTACGGTGGAATTCGTCATGGCGACCCTGCCGATCTCTTTGAAGACATTCAGCATGGCAGCGGACGATCCGATGATCTCGCCGGTGCGTGGGCTCACCTCGGCGACCCGCTTCCGCAAGTGAGCGACCTCCTTTTGCAGCGCGGAGTGGTCAAGCGCCCGTCGAATGGTCACAAGCACATCGTCTAAATCGAAGGGCTTGGTGACGAAATCGCAAGCCCCAAGCTGAATGGCGTCGATGGCGTTGTTGCTTGTCCCATGGGCCGTGATAACGAGCGCCGGGAGATCGACGAGTCGGCCTTCCTCGCGAAGAAGACTCAGCAGGGCGGCCCCATCCATCTCCGGCATTCTCCAATCGCACAGCAGCAGGTCCAACTCCTGCTGTTGGATGATGGCATAACCTTCCTCCCCGTTCGAGGCTGTCAACACTTCATAGCCTGCCTGGGTGAGCGCTTCGGAAAGGCTCTCTCGTAGGTTCCGTTCGTCATCGACGATAAGGATGCGTTCTGTCATAGACTTTGCTCGTCTCTTTGCATTATGGGGACATTCTGCGAGTCGTTCGCCAAACGCGGCAAGCTTAGTTCGGCGACTGTACCCCCGCCTTGTCGGTTTTCAAGAGTGAGTCTGCCCTGATGGGCGCGAACAATCTCATTGGCTATCGAGAGCCCTAAGCCCGTTCCGCGTGCTTTGGTCGTAAAGAATGGGTCGAATACTTTGGTTACGATGCCGCTCGACAGGCCTTTCCCGTTATCTTCAACCTTTATCTGGACAGTCGTTTCGCTAGAGACGATGGAGAGATTGATCTTCTTTTCCCGTTCCCCTGCCGGTATTCCGTCAAACGACTCCATTGCATTGCGGACAAGGTTCTCGAGCACCTGTCGGAGCTTCAACGCATCGCCCTCGATCTCAACCGTCTCCGAACGCTTGAACTCTAATTCAATGGAAGCAGCCTCGGCCTCAATGCCAAGCGACACCACCAAATCCTCGCAAAGTAGAGCTGGGTCGAAGCTCTTGATTTGAAGCTGAATCGGTTTGGCGAAATAAAGGAGGCGGTCGAGGACCCCGCTGAGTCGGTCAATCTCCTCCAGGGTCAGCTTGGCGGAACGGTCAAGCTGCTCCGGGTCTTTGCTGCGCATCGACATTTGAGCGCGGAGCCGGATCGTTGCGAGAGGGTTTCGCAATTCATGCGCAACACCGGCGGCTACCTGACCGAGTGCGGCAAGCCGTTCTTTGTGGTGAAGCCGTTTTACAAGTTGCCGCTCCTTCTCGATCTTCTGCTGTAATGAAATCCCCAATCTATCGATTCCGGTGAGGATACCGCTTAGTTCAGCCGCGCTCACGTTCCCTCGGCTGGGCTGGTTCAAGTCCATCTCCAAATCGCTGATACGACCTTGGATCGTGGAGACATCCGCCTGAACATTGCGGGTGATCCAGAAAGCGACACCAACACAAGCCATCGCGGCGAGTGCAAGGCAGCTCACACCGAAGAGTGCCTGGATGTCTCTTCCCGAGTCCACGTCATGTATGCGATGCATCGCCCAGACGCTACCCAAGGTTTGATTGTTCTTCACCAGCGGGACGGCCTGGAAGAGAATCACATCCTTCTGGCCACGAAAGGTGAAAGCTGCTGGTTTCCCGGTGGAGGAGGCTTGCTGGGCTACTGAAAGAATCGTCGGTCGCTCTCGCGGCGGGACATCGTTCTTTGGGCCAGGGCCATCCTGAGTCGGAAAAGCATATCCAAGCAAACTGCCGGTTGCAGCCGAATAGAAGCCTCCCTCCACGCCAGGGTCCCGGCGGAAGGCATTGAAACTGAATGCCGCTAAAACCGAGTCAGCGTCCGGATTTGGTTCTTCCGCAAGAGCTTGAACACCCTCACTACGGTTTGATGGGCCCGTTGCGCTGAGATAGTCCTTCGCGAAGGTATTGACGACGGTGAAGAGATGGGAGGCCGACCCGCCGATAATCGTGGATTGGGTCTGACGCAGCAGCAAGAAGAATCCTGTCAATGCAGAGGCAAGCAAAACGCAGACGAGCAAAGCCAGCAGCAGAATGCGGCTGCGAAGGCTTCGAAGTACGCGAGTTGGAGTAAGTTCGCTCATGTAAATCGGATGGTGCCCACGACTGTTAGATCGAATCTCCCTAAATCTCAAGGTTTTTGAGTGAATCTACCATTCTCATCGAAGTACGGCAGCTCTGGTCAACGCCACTAGAAGTTGAGATGCGCTTCGAGAAAGATACTGCGATTCCCACCTTCTGGTGGGCTGAAGGGGCCTCGTGCCAAAGACTGAGATCTGAAACGCAGTGATGGCGGCGAATTCAGAGTGACAACGACTTGCTCATTCTTGAATGGGGAGAATCCAGAAGCGGTCACGATCACGCTGTAGACTCCGCCCATCAGCCCGCGCACGGCATAAGATCCCGAAGAAGTCGTGAAAACCTTCTTCGTCCCCCTATTCGCGGAGCTGATGCTGACGGCGGCATTTGGGATAACCGCTCCAGAGGGGTCTTTCACCTGCCCCTGAATCGCGCTCACCTGACTTTGGACATTTTGCCCACAGGAATCTGCTTGTCCTACGATCAAGGCCGACGCGATCCATAAAAGAGCAGCGAGATGTATGGAAGATACCTTCATGGTTCTCAAGTCGATTTCGTTGGCCCAAGTTGATAGCGACGGCTTGATCTTGATCGCTATCAACGAGCCGTGTGAGGGAGGGTTGCAGTCGCGATTGTCAGATGGGTTCGCTACAGATGCTCGATGGCTTTGGCGATTGCATCGGTTGCGCGGAGGCACTCGTGCGCGAGATACCAGTCCTCCTTGCGTAGCATCTGTTCAGCGGTTGCAAGCGCATGGCGGGCGAGATCGAGGAGCGCCGTAGCTGGCGAGTGTCGTTTTCCGTCTTGCTGTCCAATGCTTGCCCCAGCTTCGTCGAGATACTCTGCTTGTCTCTCGAAGTCATCCTGAAAGTGCGGGTCAAAATCGCGCTGCAGTTCCTTTGAGAGAGGCCGCTCAGTGGGCGAATGAGAGGTGACAAAACTTACGAAGCAGAGGTGCTCCAAAGCGCGTGCTGATTCTGCTGCTGCCTTCGGAGATACGTCCTTGCCATCTGCAAGGTCCTTGCATAGCGTGTACAGCTTCTTCATCTCACTTAGCGCGTTGTTTTTGGGTAAGACCGACAAAAGTGAAGAAGCACGCGCCAAGTGTAGATACGCCCGACGTAGGTCCGCCTGGGCGTCGTGCTTGCCCTTATGTTCGTGTCCGGCCCCGACGTGCTTCTTCGGAGGATGATGCCCCGCCGTCTTTTTCGCGGCTTTCTTTGCAGTCTTTTTGATGGCTGTCCTGGGGGCACGGGTGGCTAGTCCGGAGTTCGAAATACTGAGGGCGTTGCTCATACGTTGTATCTCCTTATGCGTTGACCGCTGAAGCGGCTTGTGGGTCTTCCGTGGACTGCGTGCTCGGTACCAGCACCTGGAAGGTTGCAGCGGCAATCAGCGCGAGCGCAGCAAAGCCGATGAAGGTGATGTTGAATCCGAAGTGCTGTAGCACCAGTCCTGAGACGATTGGGCCGACAACTCCTCCGATGGCTTGCGCTGTTGCAAGAATTCCAAGTAGCGAGTTGAACTGGCCTTTGCCCCGTGTGAGGTCGGCGGCGAAAGCGACTATAGCAACGCTGTAGATGCCTGCACCGATGCCATCCAACGCTTGCAGGAAGACCACCATGTGCGGGTTGTGCGCCATGGTGTAGGAGAGGATGCGAAAAGGCAGAACCCAGAAGGCCACGGCCATGATGGGCTTTCTTCCCCATGAGTCGCATAGCCGGCCTGTCGCCCAGGCCATGGGAACCATGACGAGTTGCGCCGACAACACAGTGAAGGTCGTCAGTTCGCTCGATCCCCCAAGCTGCTTGATGTAGAGGGCGGTGACGGGGAGGATGGGAGCGTTCGCTAGGTGGAACAATGCAACCGAGGCGAGCAAATAGAGGACTGAGCGATCCCGCAGGATCGTTCCCCACTTCGCCTCAGACTGCTTGCCATCTCCCGATGCGATCTCTTCATTGAGCTCTTCCTTCCGCATCCAGTAGACGGAGAATGCGCCGACCAACGAGGCGATAGCCACGGAATAGAAAATGGACGCGCTGCCGAAATACCGAACGGCAACGAACGCTAGAAGCGCGGCAACGATATTTCCCGCATGGTTCCAGCCTTGATTTTCACCAAGCGTACGGTTGAGTGCTTTATAGCCAACTAGCGCCAACGCCAACGCACCTAGGACAGGAATGAAGATGCTCTGGGCCACACCTGAGAGGAAAAGCAACGAATCAATCCATAGCGCCGTGCGGGGGACGAAGGGAATGATTCCAAAACAAATTCCAACGGCGATGGAGGCGACAAAGAAGAGCATTCGTCGGCTCTTGATGCGATCAACCAGCACTCCGGCAGGCGTCTGGAAAAGGAGAGTCCCCAACCCGAGCAATGCAGTGGCAACACCGATCTCGTCGTAGCGCCAGTGAGCTTCTTTCAGAAAGGTATTGAGGATCGGCAGCACAACGCCGACGGCTTCCGCCTGAAAGAAGTTTGCTGCGTTGAGACCAGAGCGACTTCGAAGAGATGGTGCTTTGTCGGCATGACCTCTTTGCGTCTTCTGTGTCATGCAATTCGTAGAAGCACACATGCAGCCAAACTAGGGTCCTGCATAGTCCTTGTGCTTTCAGACATTTAGCGTGAATACCTTTGGGAAGGATGGACGATTGTGTTCGCTTTCCGCACACACGGCGACCGCTCAGCGTACACATCGGTTGAATCAGGCGTGAGGATCGGAGCTTGTGATTCAGCCGTTTGTTGAAGTTACGGATGGGATGAGTTTGGCAGGCTAATTGCCTTTCTTCCGGGTGCAGGAAGGAGAAGCCCATGAAATCGAATCGCCTATTTCTCATCGCAGCACTTAGCCCAGTGCTGGCTCTGGCGGCAGTAGCCCAAACTCCGCCCCCAGCGCCTCCGCCACCTCCCACAGATGTCGGCGCACCACCCCCGCCCTCTGTGACCCCTCCGGCAACACCAACTACACCAATTCAATCGGGAGCGCCCGCGACCCACAGCAGCCGTGTGAGCGCTGTCGTTTATGGTCCTCAAGGTGAAGTTCAGGCTCTTACCTTGCGCGACGGTGTGGCAGTCACGTTATCACCCGATCTCGGAATGCGGCTGCAAACCAATGTCACCAAGGGTGCGCGTGTACAGGTCAGCGGTATAGAACGTGTGATCGCGGGACAAACGAGCCTTGTTGCACAGAGCCTTACCGCAGACGGACAGACCTTCGTAGCGGCGCCGCTCAGTGCAGGCCAGGGTCCAGGGATCGCTCGTGAAACTCCGCCACCCCCACCTGCGGGCGCTCAAGGCCCAAGAGGTCCGCGTGGCCGACGTGGTCCGGGCGCACTGCCGCCCCCTCCGCCCGATGCAGCGGCTCCGCCTCCACCCCCTCCGCCCGATGGAGCGGCTCCGCCTCCGCCCCCTCCGGTTGGTGTAGGCGTGCCATCTCCCCCTCACCCGCCAGACGGCCCAGCGCCACCACCCCCTGTTGGTGCAACTCCACCCCCTCTACCGCAGATGTAGAGGAGTCCCTTATGAAATCAATCACAGCTCTACTAAGTCTTTTGTCGCTGATTCTGATTCTCGGGTGTGCGGGTCCGATGGGCCCGCCGCTCGGCCTGGGGCCGGGATGGGACGAACTTGCGGGACTGGCAATCATTGGAGTGATTGCTGCTCTCGCGTATCGACCGGTTCGGAAGTTCCTCGTCTGCTCTCCCTCAAGCGAACGGTGAACGCGAAGATGACGATTGAATGTTTCCCAATCGCATCAAGAAGGGCGGCAAGAAGTTGAAGCCCGGACCGATCTGGCACGAGCACATCCTCGCCCGAAAGATTCAGCCGGTCGCGGACTGATTTGGGCCTGCCGCACATCACCTTGCATCTTCTGAGGCACTGGGGAGCAGCGCAGCTGGTGGATGGAGGCACGCACCTCAAAGTAGTCCAACAGCTTCTAAGGCACTCCCGTTCCTCAACGACTGCGAACTACTACGTCCATGTTCTTGTTCTTCGGGCGGACGACGCGGTGGCTATTATCAGCGGTCATCTACGCCGCGAGATCCCGGCCGAGTTTTCCGTTAACCTGCAGCTGTGTAAGGAGGTTTAAGCGGGGAATTCGCCTAATGGGGTCCAGTTGAGGGCCCGGTGAATTCGAAGATTACGCTAAGTTGTTGAGGAAATATTGGAGGCGCGGGTCGGGATCGAACCGACGCATAAAGGTTTTGCAGACCTCTCCCTTACCACTTGGGTACCGCGCCCCGGCTTCTTCTTCTGCCCAGATCCTTTTCCCATCGATTGTAGGAGAAGTGTACCGGAGGCAGGACTGTCTGGAGCGGGAGACCGGGGTCGAACCGGCGACATCTTCCTTGGCAAGGAAGCACTCTACCACTGAGCTACTCCCGCTCTTCATCCCAAGTATAGCGGCCTGGTTGTATGTGGTCAACGTTCTTGGCGGCCAATGTCTGTGCGATTCGCCTTCGTCCCCAAGAAGGTCGGCAGAATAGCTCGTTCCCGACATTCACTTTGCTCCGTGCGCGAAACAGAAATGTTGCATCTGAATTGCTGAAGGGCCCTAACTTACGGGAGTGTGGATGGGAATCAGCCAAATGACCTTACCGAAATTACAGGTACAGGAGCAGATGCAGCAGTGGCAGGCGCTGCTCGACTCGGCTGGCGATGGAATCTGGGGAATCGACCTGGAAGGGAACTGCACCTTCGTCAACCGAGTGGCTGCGGACCTGTTTGGCTTCGCCACCGAAGAGATCGTGGGATTCAATATGCATGAACTGGTGCATCATCATTATCCAAATGGACAGCACTTTCCTCATGACGAGTGTCCCGTACACGGGGTGCTTCGCAACAACCAGGCGTTCCATCAAATGGCGGATACCATGTTCCGCAAGGACGGCAGCCCGCTTGTCGCTGTCGTGTCGGCACAGCCGGTTACGGTCGAAGGACATGTAATGGGAGTCGTAGTGACGTTTCGCGAATCGGCCGACCTGATGCAACAGCAGGAGAGCCTGCGCTCGGTCCAAGACCTTGCAGAGCGGCAGCGCGCGCAGTTGGATGCCGTGATTGAGGGCATGCCGCACGGCGTGTACATCGCGACCCATGATGCCAAGCTGAGATCCAATCGCCGCGCCAAGGAGATGAGCGGCGACACGTTTCCGCCCGAGTTGAAGACTCTGGATCGCGCTTTGGCCGGCGAGCCGTCTACCGAGACCGTGCGAACCTCGGATGGCTGGATTCACAGCGTCGCCGAGCCGATTTATGTAAAAGGAAAGATATTTGGGGGCATTGCGGTGAACACCGACGTGACTCAGGCGCGCTTGCAGGAGGACGCTCTAAGGAAGCTGGAGAAGCTGGCCGCCATAGGCCAACTAGCCTCCTCCATCGCTCACGAGATCAACAACCCTCTTGAGTCCATCACCAATCTGCTGTATCTGATCCAACAGACGCAATCGATGGAGGATATCCAGCAGTATGCCAGGATCGCTCAAGACGAACTTTCGCGTGTAACCGAGATCACGCTTCAGACATTGCGATTTCACAGGCAGAACAGCAAGCAGGTCGAATTGGACTTGGCAGAGTTGTTGCGTTCGCTTATAGCCTTGTATGCAGGCCGAATGCTTGTGAGGCATATCACTTCCGAAGTCAAAATCGTTGAATCACCGGCTATCCTGGCGCTCGAGGGAGAGATCCGACAGGTGATCAATAATCTGGTGCGGAATGCTCTTGATGCCATGGGTACGGGAGGCTGCCTGAGGCTTCGGCTGCATCCTGAGCGCGATCCTCATAGTGGATCGCCCGGTGTGCGTTTGACCATCGCCGATACAGGCGGCGGAATCAGCCCGTCCATAAAAGCTCACCTCTTCGAGCCCTTTCAGACTACCAAGGAGCTTACCGGAACCGGCCTTGGGCTCTGGGTCAGCAAAGGAATTGTCGAGAAACATGGAGGCAGGATTCGCACGAAGACGTGGACTGGAGAACGGCATGGAACCGTATTTGCCGTCTGGCTGCCAGTCAAGGGAAGTCCTAATACGCCTGCTCCCGTAGATTGACGGGGATGCGCGGCCCGGCAGAGATGCTGGAGCGGCGACGCGTAACATGAGGCGTAACCAGAAGAATCAATTCGCTGGAGTTGGTATTGGTGGTCCGGTCTGCCGTCGCGACTTGGAAGCCCGGCAGTTCCCCTAGTCCCGGGGTCCCGCTCAGCGCCGCGGATTCAGAACGGGTCAATGTGCTGACCAGGAGAGCTGTCTCCCCGTCGGCGACCGACACGTCCGAAGCGAACTGCTGGCTATTCAAGATCGGAATATTGTCGAGAGAGCCACCGGTCAGTGCTTCGATTTTCAGGTCGAGATGCATCGCGATCAGTCCCGACTTCTGCACTGCTGGCGTTGCCTTCAAGGTCAGGCCGAGATCCTCATATTGGATCTGGGGAATTGTCACCGAATTCAACGAAGAGTTGAGCAGGCTCGATACGCTGACGCCGTTGATCGAGACGCCTGCCAGTCCGGAGGTGTTTCCCGTAACTCCACTGGAGTAGGTCGAGGTCGTGATCGGATAGCGCTCGCCCACTCGAAAAATCGCAGTCTGCCGGTCGCCGATGCGCACCTGCATGTCGTCAAGAGCGCGGGTGTCGCTGGCATTGAGCGCCAGGTTGAAGGTGGGGTTCTGATTGCTCGTGATGCCAGTCTGGGAGATGCCGCCGCCGATAAAGCCGACGGTACTCGAAAGCAGCGTGCTTTGTACCAGCCCCGAAGCGATAAGCGCCAGGGCAATGACGATGTTGCTCGCGTTGGCCGGGACAAGACCTTGCGAGATCGCCTGGTTGACCAGGGCCTGATTGGAACTGACGATGCTCTGTGCCGCCGCGGACACGCTGTAAATGCCGATCTGCTGCGGCAGTTGCGCCCCGATATTGCGCTGGTTGGTCCTGTCCGCGGTATAGAGCTTCAACTCGATCATCACCTGGCTGCCGCCGTCGATCAGGTCGGCCAGCGTCAGATTGACGTAGGTCAATGTGTCCTCCGGCGCCCGCATGACCAGATTTCCGGAGCTCTTTTCGACCGTGAGCTGCTTGATGTCGAAGACGTTCCGAACGACATTGCCAAGCTCGTCCATCTCTTCGTTCGTCATGCCCGGGATAGAAATTGTCTCTTCGAGCAGATGTTCCAGCCGCTGCCGGTTCTCTGGTGTGTCCTTGGCCACAAATACGCTCCGGGCGTCGAGCGGCACCGCGAACAGATGAGCCATGCTGAGAAGAATGGGCGTCGCCTGCAGGTAGGGGGAGTCGTCGAGATCGAAACGTAGATCCTTCCGCTCGACAGAGTCGTCGAAGCTGGCGCGCAGCCCGTACCCGGAGAAGACCGAAGCGATGACCTCCCGCTGGTCCCCATGAAGATGGAAGCTCTTCACGCCGGAGTTCGGCATCAGTGTGACTGGCCCGGCAAGCGCTGGACCCTCCTTCAGCCACGGGCCAATCTCCGTCCGGAGCAGCTTCGGTGCCACCCCCGCATCGCTATGCTGCGCGTCAACGCCGTTCTGTGGATCGAGCAGCCGCGCTTCGGCCAGCAGGGTGTCTGCCTTCTCGTTCTGTCCCAGCAGACGCGCCTTGCCGGCCTGCTGTATCAGCCCAGCCACATGCCGCCGATGCGCCAGCGCCAGGGCCAGCGCATAGTCGCGATTACCCGGCGCGAGCTTGACCGCCTTGGTAAACTCCCTCTCTGCCCCGCCAAGGTCCTGTCGGTCCAGCAGACGCGCCCCAGAGAGATACGCCGCCTCCGCCGCCCCTGCCTCGCGATTCGAAGGATCGCCACCCGCAGAAGCTGAGCCGAAGGGCGCAGGAGAATGTTGCATCCCACCCACAGGCTGCGAATTCCCGCCAGCCTGAAGCGGGGCTTGTGCAAGCGCCGTAGCGGAAAAGCTCGCCAGCGCGAACGCAGCAGTCCAACGCGCCAGCGCGGGCGTACGAAAGTGAGCGGAGTGCTTCATCCTTTGCTGATTAGACGTCAGCCACCCACTAACGGGCGCTGGCGATGCTTTGAATACGCGGCCGCTCGCTGCTGGGTGGCCGCCGCATGCCGTTCCGTATCTGCGCCGTATCCATATCAAGCTCCGCAAGCGTGCGGCTCAGGGTATTGCGGTGCATGCCGAGCTCTTCGGCCGCCTTGCACTGATTTCCCTTATGGTGCGCAAGCACTTCGAGGATATAGCGCTTCTTGAATTGACGAATGGCATCCGCATACGGGATACCGGCGCTGTGCATCTGCGTAATGAGTCCGTCCAGTTCGCGCTTCAAGGTTAGTCCTCGCTTGCAATCTCTTCAGACTGCCTTCTCAGTGTGACCTCATCGGGCCGGCTTGATCCAGTCGGGCGCTTTGTGCTTGAGCCGCACCGTCCCATCCAGAATCTGCTGTCGAAGATCGTGAGGTACAACGAAGGATACCGCATGTGCCCCCTCAAGGAAATAGGGACTCATCTCAGAATGTGCGACCCAGGCGGATTGCGGCAGAAACGCCGTAGCTGCCACCAGAATCGCCACCCCGATCAGGCAGCCGCGCGCAAAACCGAAGGCAGCTCCCAGAAGCCGGTCGGGAAGACCCAGGCCGATGGCATGCGCCGTGCCATGCAGAGCTTTGCCCAACATCGCACTGAGCACCAGAACCACTCCCAGAATCAGTAGAAACGCCACAATCTGGGTGATCGCGGCACGCCCGGTAACAAACCGCCCAAGCTGAGTCGCCAGCTTCTGATAATTCCAGCTCGCCAGAAGAATCGCCGCGATAAAACCCAGCAACGAAAGCAACTTCCGGATTATCCCGCGAAAAAATGCCCTTATAGTCGAGTAAACCAGGATCGCGACAAGAGTCCAGTCCAGAGCGTTCATGCTGCCTACGCGTGCGTCGGATCGAGACGGCCCGTGATCAGCCGAAACGCGTCGAGGTATTTGCCGCGTGTGCGCGCCACCACCTCATCCGGCAGCGCGGGCGCCGGAGCCTGCTTGTTCCAGTGGATCGACTCCAGGTAGTCACGGACGTATTGCTTATCGAACGAGGCCTGCGCTCCGCCCGGTTTGTACGTCTCCGCCGGCCAGTACCGCGACGAGTCCGGAGTGAGAACCTCATCTGCCAGAATCACCCGCTCCTTTCCATCCACTCCGGTGACCAGCCCAAACTCGAACTTCGTGTCGGCCAGAATCAACCCTTTGGTCGCCGCATGTCTGCCCGCCTTCTCGTAGATCGCCAAAGTAAGATCGCGCAGCTCGTTCGCGTATCGTTCTCCAATCGTGTCAACCATCTGGGCGAACGAGATGTTCTCATCGTGACCGACATTGTTCTTGGCGGCCGGCGTAAACAGGGGCTCGGCAAGCCGGTCCGATTCGCGCAGCCCAGGGGGAAGTTCAATCCCGCACACCGCTCCCGTCTGCTGATAATCCTTCCACCCGGACCCCGACAGATATCCCCGAACCACGCACTCTACTGGGAACATCTGCGCTCGCCGGACTACCATGCTGCGCTCCTCAAGCTGCCCAAGAAACGGCTGCAACTCACCGGGGTAATCCGCACTTGCCGCGGTAATCAAATGGTTCGGAACGCTGCTCGCCAGAAAATCGAACCAGAAGAGCGAGAGCTGCGTCAGGATCTTGCCCTTATCGGGAATACCGCTGCCCAGAACGTGATCGAACGCCGAAATCCGGTCGGTTGCTACAAAGAGAAGTTCGTCCTTCGACAGCGAGTAGATGTCCCGCACCTTGCCGCGAGCCGCGACAGGCAGGGAACCAAGATCGGTTTTGAGAAGTGCTGTTGGCATCACGTTGACGTTACCACCTCCAGGGCAAGGATTCGAACTCGACACAATCTAACGCAGCGCTATCAGCCGTTCATCCATTCCGCCACCCTGTGCAGCCCGTCGCGGACAACGGAACAGCACCATCTTGCCTCCAGGCGGCAGCACGGCGAACGCCTTCTCCGCGTTGCATACCTGGGTGCTGAACGGATATCGCCGAAGCTCGTGCTGCAGGAACGGAACGGCCGGCGACCGGTAATAAATGACAATATCGATCCCAGTGTTGACGGAATCTCCCTCTCCTCCCCACGGAACGTTCTGGTAGTAGAGATGATCTCCCATCGGTTCCACCTGATACGTTCTCTCGTCGAAGATATGCGTCAGCGGTAGCAGGATCGCGGCGGCAAAGAGTGGAATCAGCAGAACCAACGCGCAAACGGAGGTGAGCCATCGCGGACGCAGCCGGGTAAACAGCAGCAGAAGCAACATGAAACTCGCAATCGCCAGCCATTTCAACAGCACGTTGCACCGGTCCGATACCGTTCCCCACTTCGTTACCGTAAATACCAGATACAGAAGGATCAGAAGGACGGCTGTCCGCAACAGGCCAAGCCTCGCT
Source organism: Edaphobacter sp. (assembly GCA_965277265.1). Lineage (GTDB taxonomy): Bacteria > Acidobacteriota > Terriglobia > Terriglobales > Acidobacteriaceae > Edaphobacter. Next base: position 595,296 of record CBDICF010000003.1, on the reverse strand, counting down.
CCTCCCGGAAGGCGCATCCAGTAGACCCTCAGCAGCACTGCGGCGAATAGCAAAAGGGCGAGCGTTGCGATAGTGATCGGTACATGCATGCTTTGGATTTGTCTTTCAATGCGACCTGAACCCGGGCTCCTTCCAACTCCTTCAGCATACGCAGAGACGCTTGAAACCATCCCATCCCATTGCAAACTCTACACGTTAGCCGCTCTCGTCTATGCCACAGCCCGCCGGTTCTCAGCCGAATCCCGCCGGCTCAGGTTGACGCTGACGATCTTCGAAACTCCCGGCTCCTGCATCGTCACCCCGTAGATCACATCGGCCTGGGCCATCGTCCGCTTGCTATGGGTGATCACGACAAACTGCGTCGTTGCGCTCATCTCGTGGATCAGCTTGGCGAAGCGGCCTACGTTGGTCTCGTCCAGCGGGGCGTCCACCTCGTCCAGAATGCAGAACGGCGCAGGCTGGAACTGGAAGATCCCGACCAGAAGGGACAGGGCGGTCAACGCCTTCTCTCCGCCGGAGAGCAGAAGAATGTTCTGCAGCTTCTTGCTCGGGGGGGAAGCGACAATATCGATTCCACTCTCATTCGAGTTCTCCGCGTCGGTCAGCTTCATAAACGCCTGGCCCCCTCCGAAGAGCTTGGTAAACGTCACGGAGAAGTTGTCGTTGATCGCCTGAAACGCCTCATCGAACTTCAGCCGCGAGACATCGTCGATCTCCTTGATCGAGGCCTGCGTATTCTCGATCGAGTCCAGCAGATCCTTGCGCTGCGTCTCAAGAAAACCGTGGCGCGTCGCGGTCTCGTTGTACTCTTCGAGCGCCATCATGTTCACCGGCCCCATCGCCTCCAGCTTCTGTTTCAGCGTCCGCGCTTCTTCTTCCTCACGATGAAGCTCGTCGCCTTCAATGCGCGTAATCGCGGCGTCCCCGCGCAGGCTAGCCGGTTCCGCGCCGAGATCGTTCAGGCACGTGGCGTCGATATGTTCGATGTCGGAGGCCAGCTTGGCCGCTCGCGCAGTCAGTGTCGCGCGCTGCTCACGAAGGATCTCCGTCTCATGGCGCAACGTGCGAAGGCGTTGGTCCAGTACGGCCATCGCTGTCCGAAGCTCGGCTGCCGAGGCGCTCAGGCGGGCTCCCTCGGCCACCGCACTCTCGCGCAGCTCCGACAATTCGCTGTGCTGGATAGCTAGGGCTGCCGTCTCTTCTTCACGCCGCAGCTTTTCGGCTCCAGAAGCGGCCAATTGCTGATCCAACTGCTGAATGCGCTGGTTCTGTCCGTTGTGCAGGCGCGTCGTCTGGTCGAAGTTCGCCGCGGCATTGCGACGGCGTTCCTCAAATCCAGCCAGGGCGGCAGACGCAGACGCGGCCGCCTGTTGCAGCTCTTCACGCCGCCCGCGCAACTCATCCAACTGCTCCTGCAGGGCGGTAAGGCTTGCCTCCAGGGTCGTGCGCTCGTTCTCAAAGGCGGATGCCTCCTGCTGACGCCGTGCGATCAGATCCGACTTCTGGTTGCGCGCATCGCGATTACGCTCGTTCGTTAGAGCCCAGTCCTGCAGACGTCGCTCGATTCGGGCAACCTCGGCCTCCATCTGCCGCAGCGCAGCGCCGGAGTTTGCAGACTCGCGTTCGGCATCCCGGCGCTCGTGGGTCTTGCCCTCCGTGCTGGCCTGGAGAGCCGCGATTTCATGTTGCAGCTCGGCCGTGCGCAGGTCGGTCTGCGCCAGCTCCTGCTCGGCCCGCTCGACCTTCTGTTGCACTTCGCCAAGCTCGCGCTTCAATGCGAGCGGGCCTTGCGCGCGAGGCCGTCCTCCCGTGACCGTCACGTTGTGGAAGGTCTCGCCCGAAGGCGAAAGGAAAAAGGCCTGAGGATTTGACAGCGCCAGCGAGCGGGCCGTGTACGAGTCCGGCGCGACAAAGCCTTCGCGAAGCTTCGGGAGAATCACTTCGAGCGACCTGCCGAAGCCGTCGAGCACGCGAACGCAATCCTTCAGCGGAACCACGCCTTCAATGCCCTCGATGCTCGTCTGTGCGGCGCTCTCCATGCCTTCGTGGAAGGCGAAGTTCGCCTGTGCATCATTCGGATGGACCAGGAAAGTAGCCCGGCCCGAGACGTCGGTCTGGAGCAGGTGCATGCCCGCATCCGCCGCGTCCCAGCTTTTCACGACGATGTAGTTCAACTCGTCGCGCAGAAACTCATCGACCACGCTCTCGTACTTGCCCTCCACCTCGAGGAAGTCGGCCAGCGTCCCCACCGCGGCCATTCCGTCGGTGTTCTGCTTGTAGGCGTTCGTCTTGAAAATATTGCGTACGGTATCGGTAGAGTAGCTGTGCTCGCGAATCAAGGATTCGAGCGATGTGCGGCGTCCGGTCAGCGTCGCCACCTCGCCGCGCAGTTGGTCGCCCCGGCGTTTGGACTGCAACTCCTCGCTGCGGGCCGCCTCTATCTGCGCACGAAGCTCGGCGATCTCCGCCTCAAGACGCTTCAGCCGCTCGGTCACTGATTCAAACGACATCTTCACCTGGCCGCGTTGCAGTCCAAGTGTCTCCAACTCCTGCCTCGCAATGCTGGACTCGGAAAGCAGCCGTTCGGCTTCGCGCTCCAGGCCCGCAAGCGCCGCCGCTGCCTGTGCTTCCTCGTTGCGGGTCTGCGCGGCGCGCTGGACCAGTTGCATCGTTGTGCGACGGTTCTGTTCGGCTTGCTGCTCCGCTGAAGCAAGCGCCCGGACTGCCTCCTGGGCTTCGGCCTGACCTCTTTGCGCAGCCTCGCGCGAGCCGGTGGACTCGGCGGTCGCGTTCTCCAGAAAGCTGCGATGCTGTTCCAGTTCTCCGGCAAGGCTGGCAAGCTGCTCGCGCGCCTGGGCCAGATCGTCGGCACCCGTGGCGAGGCGATTCGCAAGTTCCGCCACCCGGTCCGCGTTCGCGGCCGTCCGCGCGGTGATCCGCTCCAGTTCGACAGCGGACTGATTGGCCTGCGCCCCCGCTTCCCGAATCTGCTGGTCGAGTGTGTAGCCGGTGCGGATTCCTTCGCTGTGTTCGGCGTCCATTGCCTCCACCGCGGCCGCCTGCGTGTCGATCTGGGCAGCCAATATGGCGATCTTCTCCGTGGTTGCCGTCTGCTCGACGTCCAACTGCGACATCCGGCTGGCGAGCACAACCCGAAGCCGGGTCCGAAGCTCATCACGTAACGCGCCGTAGCGTTCAGCCTTAGAGGCCTGGCGTTTCAGCGTAGTCATCTGCCGGGTTACTTCGTCGAAAATATCGTTGACCCGAGAGAGGTTAAGGCGGGCAGCCTCAAGCCGAAGTTCGGCCAGCCGCTTCTTCGTCTTGAAACGCGTAATCCCGGCGGCCTCTTCCAGGATCGAGCGCCGGTCGTGCGGCTTGGCCGAAAGAAGCTGGCCGATCCTTTCCTGGCCGATAATCGCGTACGATTCGCCCCCCAGGCCCGTCCCCATGAAGATGTCCTGTATGTCGCGAAGCCGGCAGATCTTGCCATTCAGCAGGTACTCGCTGTCTCCCGAACGAAAAAGGCGACGCGTAATCGTCAGTTCACCGGCCCGGATCGGAGCGCGACCGAACTTCCTGCGGCGAATCTTGAGCACAACTGCGTTTGGGTTACCGAGCACGGCTGCTGCATCGTCAACGGCTTCCCCGGCAGCCGGCAGGATGTGAGGACCTTTGGTGCCGCCCTCCTTGGCTTCGCCCTCGATCACAGTGCCCGGTTGGGCCTCGGCCACCGCCTCCTCGGTCTCCTCCGCGCGTATCTGCCGGAGTGCCGTCTCGTCCCAGTCCGTGGGGGTGACCTCATCGATCACGATCTCCGGTTCGGAATCCAGGCTAGAACCGTCGTACACCTCGGGATCGACCAGCGTCAGCGACACCTCGGCCATACCCGTGGGCTTGCGGTCGCGCGTGCCCGCGAAAATTACGTCCTCCATCTTGATGCCGCGCAGCGACTTGGCGGACTGCTCCCCCAGCACCCAGGTGATCGCGTCCGAGATGTTCGACTTACCGCAGCCGTTCGGACCTACAATGGCCGCAATTCCCTCACCGGAGAGCTGCACCTCAGTGCGATCGCAGAACGACTTGAAGCCAAGGATCTGAACTTTCTTAAGCTTGAGCAAAATGCGACCTCGAAAGACGAAGTTTGTAATAAGGAAATGCTACGGCGTCATATTCAACGCTGATTCCACTCTAGCCGCGGTTCAGGCGCGAATCAACGAGAACAACCCCACATAGTGTGGATAAGGAGTCCGTAACCCCACAAATAGACGGCCACCTCAGAAACAAGACGTCCTTACAAGCAGAGGTTTGGTCCTTTCCCATGCTTCCGTCCGTCGGATTCTTTCAACGCAAGACCGGCTCCGGCTGGGCGGCGAAATAAACCCACCAGATGTGGCGCAAAGTCCAGACGCCGCGGAGCGACAATCATTTGTCCATCTTTACCATGCAAATGGCCACAAGTTGGCCACAAAACTACCACGTTCAAACACCGCAATTCGTAAAAACCCCTGCAAAAACAATGTTCTGCCTTCAGCTAAAAAAACGGCCGCTAACTTTCCCCCAGGCTTGCCTTTCGTGCCATCGGGTTTCTATAATCCCTGTCATCTATCCAGTCATCCGGGGCCTGCCGCCGGTCAGACCATTGACCGTCGATCCTGTGGTGATTATGCGTCTCGTTGTCATTCGTGGTATATCCAGAGTTACCCCGGAAGCTCGGTGGACATCTGATACAAGAGCTTTACTGAGGAGTGTGGAATGAAGAAGGTAGTCGTTGCGTCTCTCCTGGCTGTTGCTGGCATGGTAAGTGTTGCGCAGACCGCAGTAGCGCAGGCCCAGCCGGATTCCGGCACCAGCGCGCAGCCCGCAAGCGGCGGCGTCCAGATGTCTCCCGCGGAATATGCCGCATATAACAATGCCATCTCCCAGACCGCGCCCCAAGCCAAGGCAGCGGCTCTGGAAGCCTATCTCACGGCCTATCCGCAGTCCGCCGTTAAGGCCGATACGCTGCAGCTGCTGATGGCCACCTACAGCGCGATCCCGGATCCGGCAAAGACGCTCGATGCGGCGGACCGCCTGCTTCAGGTCGATCCAAATAACCTGCGCGCCCTGCTGTTAGAGGTCTACTTCCGTAAATCGGCAGGCGACCAGGCGACCGATCCGGCCGCCAAACAGACCGCCTATGATGCCGCCTCAGGTTTTGCGCAGAAGGGCCTCGCCGCTACCAAGTCGAAGGACATGAGCGACGCCGACTTCGCCAAGGTCAAATCCGCTGCGGACCCTGTCTTCTATAGCGCAATCGCAACCGCGGCGCTGGCCAAGAAAGATACGGCGACAGCCATCACCAACTTCAAGTCCGAGCTTGCCGCCGTTCCCGTGGCTAGCACCCAGACGCCCGGCCCGTTGCTGCAGGACACCTACACCTTAGGCCAGGCGTATTACCAGTCCACCCCGCCTGATTATGTGAACTGCACCTGGTATACCTCGCGCGCTGCTGCTTTTGCGCCAGAGCCGTATAAATCGCAGATGCTGCCGCTTGCGAAGTATTGCTACAAGAAATACCACGGCGGCGACGATGGATACGATGCCGTCACAACCGCGGTGCAGACCAATTTGAATCCCCCCGCCGACTTCACGATTAAGCCAGCACCATCGCCGGCCGATATCGTGGCTGGGGTGATCTCAAGCACTCCAGACCTGGCGACCTTGGCGGTCAGCGATAAGGAATTTATTCTAGCCAACGGAAAACCCGAAGATGCGGCCAAAGTCTGGGATACAGTCAAGGGCAAGTCAGTCGAATTCCCCGATGCAACCGTGATTTCGGTGAACGATACCACCTTGACGGCTGCAGTGTCTGATGATGCGGTTCAGTCGAAGACGGCAGACTTTACCTTCCAGTTGAAGGCGCCTTTGAAGAATCCTCCGGCGGTAGGTGCGAAGGTGAACCTGACCGGAACGTATGCCTCATATACGCCTAGTCCCATCATGATCACAATGAGTGACGGTGCGGTGGTGGAGCCGAAGAAGACTCCAGCAAGAGCGCCGGTACACCATGCTCCGCGTCGGTAGTTTGCAGCGCGCGGCTGAACCTGCTCGCGTGATTCGTCCTGAGTCTCAACGATAGAAAGCGCTCCTGCCAGGGAGCGCTTTCCTTTCTGTGCTCTGGATTTCTGGGCAACTGCACCGTTGAAGTTCGAAGGTTCAGATCGCTTCGTCAGCGTTCAGGGTGCACAGTGCCGGTCTGCAACTTGACCAGTTCGGGTTGAGCGATGCGGCTGGGACCGAGCACTGCGATTCTGGGCAGAGGGCCGCGCACCATGGCGACCTCGTCGCAGGCATAGAGGCGAGGACAGGTCTGGCAGTCCTTGTAAATCTTGTCGGGTAGGGTGGTGCGGTCAACCACGCGGAAGCCGAAGTGGAAGAAGAAGTCGGGAATGCGGGTGAAGAGGCAGACGGCGGTGACCTTCTGCTCTTCGGCCTCTTGGAGAAGGGCCCGGAGGAGTTTGCCGCCGGCGCCCTGGCTCTTGGCTTCGGGTTTGACCACGATAGAACGGACCTCTGCGAGGTGCGGACCGTAGAGATGGAGCGCTCCGCAGCCAATAAACATACTGGATTCTGATTCGGCGATAGCGAAGTCGCGGACGTTCTCGCAGATTTCGGCGTAGCTTCGACGGAGGAGGGTGCCATCGTGGGAGAGCGAGTTTACGAGTTCAAAAATATTGACAGCATCGGGGAGCCGCGCTTTGCGCACCTCCGCTCCGCCAATATGGAGACGTGATGACGAGGTAGATTCACTCACGGCTATGGGATAAGAACTGGGCAAAGACTCTGAATCCTTTCTTACATTTTCGCAGACCGCTCGGTCATTTGCAGGGGGGAAGGCTCCAGCCCCAAAAGACGAGAGGTGCGCCGCGCCTTTACTGGGTGAGCCGGGAACGAGCTTCCGCGAGCGCTTGATGGACACGGTGGCGGGCAGTGCCGCCGATTAAATCATGGCAATCAAGCGTGGCTTCGACAGTGATGACGCTGAAAAAGTCTTCGGTGAATGCGTCTGATAGGGTGCGAAGTTCAGCCAGAGTGAGATCGTTCAGTTCGCGGTTCGATTCGAGTCCAAGGCGGACAGCGTTGCCAATGATCTCGTGCGCTTTGCGAAACGGGACACCCTTGTTCGAGAGATAGGTAGCTGCGGCCATGGCGTTGAGGTAGCCGGTCTCGGCGGCAGTCTTCATGCGGTCGAACCGGAACTTAAGGGCGCTGGTGAAGGCTGGTAAAACGCTCAGGATGCCTGCGATGATGTCGGCGGCGTCGAAGACGGGTTCCTGACCTTCCTGTAGATCCTTGTTGTAGGCGAGGGGGAGGCCTTTGATGAGGGTGGCGAGTGTGATGGACGCGCCGAGCAGGCGGCCGGATTTTCCACGGATGAGTTCGGTCAGGTCGGGGTTTTTCTTCTGCGGCATGGCGGAGGAGCCGGTGGAGAACGCTTCTGGAAGGTCGAGGAATCCGAATTCCGCGGTGGAGTAGAGAGTGAGCTCTTCGGCAAAGCGGGAGATGTGGATGCCGAGGGTGGCGATGGCTTGGGTGAACTCGAGGGCGAAGTCGCGGTCGCTGGTCGCGTCCATGCTGTTGGGGGTGGGGGCGTCGAAGTCGAGGCAGCGGGCGGAGATGGTGCGGTCGAGGGCGAGGGTTGCGCCTGCGACTGCTCCGGAGCCGAGGGGGCAGAGGTTCATGCGTTTGCGGGCGTCGGTGAGGCGGCTTGCGTCGCGCTCGATCATCGCCACATAGGCGAGGAGCCAGTGGGCTACAAGGACGGGCTCGGCCCGCTGGAGGTGGGTGTAGGAGGGCATGGTCGCTTCGCCTGCTGATTCGGCGAGGTCGATGAGGCGGGAGCGCCATGCGGTTAGACCCGCGAGGGTGTTGTCTATGGCTTCGCGGACGAAGAGGCGCATGTCGGTGGCGATCTGCTCGTTGCGGCTGCGGCCGGTGTGGAGCTTGAGGGCGAGGTCGCCAATTTGTTTGGTGAGCTCGAGTTCGACGTAGTGGTGGACGTCTTCGGCCTGGGGGTTGGCGTTAACGATGGCTTCGCCTTGTTCGGCTTGCTGTTTGGCTACGGCGCGGAGACCCTGGATCATCAAGAGGAGTTCTTCGCCGGTGAGGATGCCTGCGGCTTCGATGGCGCGGGCGTGGGCGATGCTGGCTTCTACTTCGTAAGGGACGAGACGCCAGTCGAAGGGGAAGGAGCGCTGCCAGGATTCGAAAATGGGGTCGAGTGGTTCGCGGAAGCGGCCGGACCACATCTTGCTGCCCAGATTGTTTGAATCGATCATATCAATGGCTCATGTTCGCGAATTTGCACTTGAATCTCATGGTTATGAGCATGCTGGGAATGAAGTCTCTACAATCACGGCAGGGTCTCCGCCCGCTTTCACGTGAGAGGCATCAAGCGGCTGATCGTGCTCATGCTCCTTTCGCGCTTGCTCGCAGGTGACTTCTTTAATGCCAAACATCTTTGTGACTGGCCATGCCTGCCGAGTTCTTACTTCGATGAAATAACGTTTGCCCGCGACGAGGTCGAGAATGATGTGACCTCCTCCCAACGGCCCAGTCGCCATCCATGTTTGAGCGGTAAATTCTACTTTGACCGGTTCGAAGGCAAATGTAATGAAGTGTGCCGGCTGCATCTCTGCCAGTAGTTCATCTTCAACGAAGAGCTTGCCTCGAAATGACTGCGACTTCTGGGCGGGGAACCCTCCCGTAAGCGACATCCCATTATCCACGAAGGTCACGAGTGCTGTCGGTGTCTTCTGTGCAGAGGATGCAGGGCTGCCGGCTTGAGCGAACAGTGAAACTGAATACACGCATGCTGCAAAGATGGGTGCGATCCTTTTTGCGCGGGCGGAGCGAACAGCGATTTTTCGAGAGTTGGACATGTTAGTTGCCGGTTCTTTCATATGTCGCGCCTTCAGTGGTCTGCTTCAGAAGCAGCTGCAGCAGCAGCTGACCTTTCACTCCTTGTCGTTTGCACTGTTGAGTTGCGGCATCTCGGAGCCTTTGCTTAGCTTGATGAGGCCGCTCTGTGCGTACGTCAGCAGCTTGGCGCGGGTGTCGGTAATGTCCAGATTGCGCATGGTGAGTTGGCCGATGCGGTCGCGGGGTGAGAAGGTGGATTCGCCCTTTTCCATGGTGAGGCGCTCGGGGTGGAAGGTGAGGTTGGGCGAGGCGGTGTTGAGGATGGAGTAGTCGTTGCCGCGGCGGAGTTCGATTGTAACCTCGCCGGTTACAGGTTTGGCGATCCAGCGCTGGGCGGCTTCGCGGAGCATGATGGCCTGGGGGTCGAACCAGCGGCCCTGGTAGAGGAGGCGGCCTAGTTTGCGGCCGTTGTCGCGGTACTGCTCGATGGTGTCCTCGTTGTGGATGCCGGTGATGAGGCGCTCGTAGGCGATGAAGAGGAGGGCGAGGCCGGGGGACTCGTAGATGCCGCGGGACTTGGCCTCGATGATGCGGTTTTCGATCTGGTCGCTCATGCCGAGGCCGTGGCGGCCGCCGATGCTGTTGGCTTCGAGCATGAGGGCCACGGGGTCGGACAGCTCTTTGCCGTTGAGGGCTACGGGGAAGCCTTCTTCGAAGCGGATGGTGATGGCTTCGGGTTTGATGGCCACGTCGTCGCGCCAGAAGGCGGTGCCCATGATGGGGGCGACGATCTTCATGCTGGTGGTGAGGAGCTCGAGGTCCTTGGCTTCGTGGGTTGCTCCGAGAATGTTCGAGTCTGTCGAGTAGGCCTTCTCGGAGGACATCTTGTAAGCGAAGCCCGCCGCCTGCATGAAGGCCGACATCTCGGCACGTCCGCCTAGCTCCTCGATGAAGGCGGCGTCGAGCCAGGGCTTGTAGACCTTGAGGTCTGGGTTGACGAGCAGGCCATAGCGGTAGAAGCGCTCGATGTCGTTGCCTTTGAAGGTGGAGCCGTCGCCCCAGATGTTGACGTCGTCTTCCTTCATGGCGGTGACGAGCATGGTGCCAGTGACGGCTCGGCCTATGGGCGTGGTGTTGAAGTAGGTGACGCCGGCGGTGGTGATGTGGAAGGCTCCGGACTGGAGGGCGGCGATGCCTTCGCGCACTAGCGGGCCGCGGCAGTCGATCAGGCGGGCTTTTTCTGCGCCGTACTCGAGCGCTTTGCGCGGGATCTCGTCGTAATCGGCTTCGTCGGGCTGACCGAGGTTGGCGGTGTAAGCGTAAGGCAGAGCGCCCTTCTGTTTCATCCAGTGAAGCGCGGCGCTGGTGTCCAGCCCGCCGGAGAAGGCTATACCCACCTTCTGGCCGAGGGGCAGGGTTTCAAGGATGACGGACATAGTGAGACAAACCTCAATGGTTAAGCAGATGCGCCGAATGACTAGGCGTTGGTGCGCTTGCGGGGTTGCATTCCGTGAGTGCGGCCGGTGGAGATGCGTTTGGCTCCTCCGAGGAGCATGAGAAGAATAGCTTTTTGCGCGTGCATTCGGTTCTCTGCCTGCTCGAAGACGACCGACTGCGGGCCGTCGAGCACGGCGTCGGTGACCTCGGCGTTACGATGCGCGGGGAGGCAGTGCATAAAGACGGCGTCTGGCTGGGCGTGAGCCATCAGTGCTTCGTTGACCTGGTAGGGCTTGAAGATCGGGGCGCGTTTGGTGGCTTCATGCTCGAAGCCCATGCTGGTGCAGACGTCGGTGTAGACGGCGTCGGCATCCGTGACCGCCTTGACGGGGTCGCTCAACAAGCTGAGACTGCCGCCGGTGGATTCAGCGATCTCAATGGCCTTGTGAATGATCGCGAGCTTGGGGGCGAAGCCCTTGGGCGAGGCTACGCTGCAGTGAACGCCTAGCTGGGCTGCGGTGAGCATAAGGGAGTGGCAGACGTTGTTGCCGTCGCCGACGTAGGCAAAGCGAAGACCCTTTGCCGAGCCGAAGCGCTCTTCGAGGGTGAAGAAATCAGCAATTGCCTGGCATGGGTGCTCGAGGTCGGATAGCGCGTTGACAACGGGGATCTTCGAGCAGGCGGCCATCTCGGTGATGGTGTCGTGAGAATAGGTGCGGAGAACGATGATGCTCATCCATCGCTCTACATTATGAGCCATGTCGGGGAGGGATTCGCGCTCGCCCAGAGGCGACTGGGTCTGGTCGACAAAGATGGCGTTGCCGCCGAGCGTGTTGATGGCGGCCTCGAACGTGAGGCGAGTGCGAAGAGAGGCCTTCTCGAAGAACAGCACCATCTGGCGTGCATCGAGCGCGTGGCGGAAGTCTTCGGGATGAGCTTTGACGGCGTGGGAGAGCTCCATGATGGCGGCCATCTCTTGCACGCTGAGGTCGGCAATGGAGGACAGGTCTCGTCCGCAGAGGCGTTTGGAAGCCTCATTGAATGCGGTGTCGGATTGAATGCCAAGGCTTGCTGCCGGTTTGCCGGGGAGGAGCTCTTCGGCTACGGTCTCTGGTGTTCGTGTGTTCATGATTACTGTTTTACTACCCATGCGATTTTTCTCCTGCCGACGCTGCGCCGACGTAGGCTGCTGCATTGAGTTTGAGGATTTCATCAAGTGCGGTGATGGCGATCTTGACATGCTTGCGTTCGAGAAGATACGGCGGCAGAAAACGCAGGACGTTTTCACTGGTGCGATTGATGATGACGCGGCATTTCATCATCTCGGCAACAACGTGCGTGGCCAGATCGGCTGAGTTGAGTTCGAGGCCGATCATGAGTCCTGTGCCACGGACGTCGATGATGGCATCGTGCTTCGCCGCAAGAGACTGGAGTTCAGATTTGAAGAAGTCGCCGACCTCGGAGATGTGGGCGAGGAGGTTGGTTTTGCGGATTGTGTCTATAACGGTAATAGCGACGGCGCAGGCCAGGGGACCGCCGCCGAAGGTTGTCCCGTGCATCCCCGAGGTGAATGCTTTGGCGACGGCGTTCGTACAGAGCATGGCTCCAAGCGGGATGCCATTGGCGAGGGGCTTGGCTATGGTGGCAATGTCGGGCTGAATGTTGTAGTGCTGGTAGGCAAACCATTTGCCGGTGCGGCCGAGTCCGCTCTGAATTTCGTCCGCGAGGAGTAGAGCGCCGGTGGAGTCGCAAAGCGCACGGGCGGCTGCCAGGAACTCCTGCGAAACGGGGTGGATGCCACCTTCTCCCTGAATGGTCTCTATGCAGATGCCGCAGACATCGGAAGAAAACCTGGTGCGGAGGTCGGTCACGTCGTTGAAGCGGACGAATTCTACGTCGCCCATGACGGGGGCGAAGGGCTCGCGATATTTCGCTTTATGGGTGGTGGCGACGGAACCCATGGTGCGGCCATGAAAGCTGTGCTCCATCGCGAGAAATTTTGTGCCGATGGGGCGGCCCTGCGATCGGAGCAGACCAGCATGAGCGCGTGCGAGTTTGAGTGCAGCCTCCCATGCTTCCGTACCGCTGTTGCAGAAGAAGACGCGATCTAATCCACTGATCTCGGTAAGACGGCGAGCGAGTTCGACGGTGCCCTCATGGAAGAAGAGATTCGACGTGTGTATCAGGCGCTCGCTTTGCCGGCGGATTGTTTCAGTGATGGCGGGGTGTGCGTAGCCCAATGCGGATACGCCGATGCCGCTAAGGAGATCGAGGAAATCCTTGCCTTCATCGTCTCGAAGATAGACGTCGTGACCGCTGACGAAGAGATAGGGATTACGGTCATACGTTTGTAGAAGAAGATCTTTCTCTGCCATCTGAATGGCTTGTAGTTTTGTGGGACTCTTCATGCTGGATTGTAGTTTTATGGGAATATTCATGCGACCATCACCTCCGTACCGTCGTTGACCCTCGTGGAGCAGAGGTCCGGTAGCAGCCATGCGGCCTCTGCAGGAAGGATGCGCACACGCTTCACTCCATGGACGAGGGCGTCCCGGCAGGCATTAAGTTTAGGCAGCATGCCGCCGGAGACGACCTGCTGCTGTTGAAGAGTGGGAATTTGCGCGAGTGTTAGCCAGCGCATCACATTGCCGTCCGCACCTTTGACCCCCGGCACGTCGGTGAGGAATACAAGCGCGTCGGCATGGGTGCAGATGGCACACGCGGCGGCCATCTCATCGGCGTTAATGTTGTAGTATTCGCCGTCGAAGCCAAGCGCGATGGAGGAGATGACAGGAACCGCTCCCATCGTCCAGATAGCTTCGAGCCAGCGTGGGTCGGTTGCGGCGATTTCGCCGACGAAGCCGAGGTCGGGCGTGGTCTTTTTCTTTCGGGCGCGAAAGACGTGGCCGTCCCCGCCTGAGAGCCCCACGGCAGACTGGCCATGCGAGCCGATTGCGGCCACGAGGGATTTGTTCACGCGGCCGGCAAGGACCATCAGAGCGGCATCGCGAGTCTCCGCATCGGTGACGCGCAAGCCCGAAATGAACTCGCTTGTTTTACCCATTTGTGCCAGAGTGCGGGTGAGTTGGACACCGCCGCCGTGTACAACTGCGACCTGATTTCCATCTGCTACCAGGTCCGCGATGGCCTTGCCGCACATGTGTAATACCTTCTGGTCTTCGAGTGCGACACCGCCTAATTTGACGACGAATCTCATAGCAGACCCTCCTCTTCCTTCCAACCGCACATCAGGTTCATGTTCTGTACCGCCTGGCTGGCAGCACCTTTGAGAAGGTTGTCAAGACAAGACACCATAATGAGGCGCTTGCCGTCAGGCGCGAGCGCAAATCCAAGATCGCAGAAACTGGTTCTAACGACGTGTTGGATCTCGGGCAGCTGAGGTGAAGGACGGAGGCGGATTAGGTGGCTCTCGCGATAGAACTGCGTCAACACCTCGCTAACGTCGGCTTGTTCAGTTGAGTGCTTCAGCCGGATGTAGATCGTAGACAGAATCCCACGCGGAATCGGGAGGAGATGTGGCGTGAACTGAATCTGATCGCTTTCAAGATGGAGCTGCTCAAGCAGCTCTCCGGTGTGACGATGCCCGAATACAGCGTATGCGGAGAGATTGTCGGCGGCGTACATGAAGTGCGTCTTCGCCGTGGGAGCCTTGCCCGCTCCACTGACTCCAGACTTGGAGTCGCAGATAATCCCACAGTCGAGATCGACCACACCAGCTTGGAGCAGGGGTGCTAGCGCCAGAATGATCGAGGTCGCATAGCACCCGGGGTTGGCGACGAGCCGGGCGGTTCGAATGGCATCGCGATGTAACTCCGGACAGCCGTAGACCGCTTCGGTCTGGATCCGCGCCGCGACTCCGGGATTCGCATCGTGCAGGCAGTAAACCTCACGATTGCGGACCTCCTGGAGTCGCCACGCGCCGCTCAAGTCGATCACTTTGATGTCCCGCGCAAGAGCCTCGGGAACCCACTCGCGCGATTGCTCATGAGGTGTCGCGAGGAAGAGAAGTTCGACGCCCTTGTCGACGATGAGGTCCCAGGAAAAAGGAAGGACCGGATTCGAGCGTTTGGGGGCCGACAAATGTGGATGCAGATCCTCAAGCAACGTCTGACCGTGGAGATCTGCTTCCCCTGCACGACCGAGAAATATGGGTGAGGCCCCAATCAGCCTCGGGTGATTCAGTAACAGACGCGCGAGTTCTCCGCCGGCATAGCCGCTCACGCCTGCGACGGCGATACGGCAACATGGCCGCTCACTTCGTTGAGCCCTCTTCGGGAGCGGACCAGCCGATTCGAAAGTAGAAGGCGAATTAGCCAACGTATTTCTCAATTCGTTCTTTCAAAAGTCTTGCCTGCTTATCATCAGCGCATATGATCAGGACGGTGTCGTCGCCGGCGATGGTGCCGACGACCTCCGGCCAGTCTTCGTAGTCAATGCCTGCTGCAATCGGCTGCGCGCCTCCAGTCCGGGTGATGAACACGAGTAAATTGAATGCCTGCCGCACTTCGAGTCCAAAGCTCTCCAGCACTTCTCTTATTCCCGGGAGCATGTCCTCCTCGGAGTCGTTCCCGCCGGGCAGAGAGTATCCGGCAGGTCCCTTGGACAGGCGCAACTCATGAATGTCTCGAGACAGAGTGGCCTGGGTCACGTGAAATCCGCGCTCTGCAAGTCTTCGTCGCAAATCATCCTGATTCGTCACTGAAGCCTTGACGAGCAGGTCGCGAATCTCGGTATGGCGTTGTTGCTTCATAAGTATCTTTTACCGCTTCATCGCTGCTGAAGTCTTGAGCCCTGGAAAGCAACCCTGGGCGACCCATTTGTATAAATATACATCAAAGATGCATATTTATACATACATTCCGTATCTGAACACCTCGCATGGGTGCTTGTGTCACTAACGTGGAACGTGTCTCAAGTGCCCCGGCCTGCCGCTGTAGGGTTCGAGTTCCAGCGAGTTCGTTTTGCGACAAATCCCGAAGTTCAGAGTTGCCGTCGCGGTCTGCACCGCAAGGGACTATCGCTTTGCCGGCTTTTCGAGTCAAATCGAGGCCGGGGTATTCTGTTTGGATGCAGGTTCATGTGCTCTACTTCGGGATTCTGAAGGATATCGGGGGGCGGCGCGGTGCTGCGTTGGAATTGTCAGAAGGGGCCACGGTCGGTCAACTGCTGGCTATTCACCGCGAGGCGATGGGAGCAGCCCTGGATTCAATCGCCGTGGCAGTGAATCAGGAGTATGCGCGGGCTGGGGACGTGTTGAAGGATGGTGATGAGGTGGCGCTCTTACCCCCGGTGAGCGGCGGGTCGATCTTACTTTGAGTGCGGCGAAAAGGCCGGGGTAGTGAAACCCGAAGCAAGTCTATTGTTTCCAGACGAGGTTGATGAAGGATGCGAGTCGAGATAACGGACGAGGCGATTGCCGCGGAGGCGATCGTCGCCGAGATGAAGGCGGGAGGCGATGGGGCAGTGTGTGTCTTCGACGGGATCGTGCGGGACAATACGCGCGGGCGAAGGACGCTGCATCTCGATTACGAAGCGTACCGGGAGATGGCGCTGGAGCAGATGCGGGGGCTTGCTGCGGAGGCCGTGACGCGGTTTGGCGTGCGGGACGTGGCGCTGGTGCATCGGCTGGGGAGGCTGCTGGTTGGGGAGACCAGTGTGCTGATCGTGGTAGCTTCGGCGCATAGGGGGGCGGCGTTCGATGCTTGCCGGTGGCTGATCGACACACTGAAGAAGACGGTGCCAATCTGGAAGAAGGAGCAGTTTGTGGATGGGGCAGTTTGGGCGGACGGAGAGGCCTTCCCTGAGAGCCTGGGGGTGCCTTGGGCTTCAGAGGCTGATGCGCGAATGGATGGAGCCTTGGACCGGGCAGTCGCGGCTGAGGGGACTGCGGTGATGAAATCATTGCCCGGCTCTTTGGCACGCGAGAAGGCGGGGTCGGGCGAGTGAGATGGTTGGTTGTTGCTGTCTTGATGATGGGAGTGCCTGCTGTGTGGGCACAGGCGCCCGTGGAGCGGCGTGCGCCAGCTATGAAGGGCGCTCAGGCTCCGCAGAGCAATGACGAGCAGCCGGTGCCGACCATCAAGGTGGAGACGCGGCTGGTGAATGTCGCGCTGAATGTGACCGATGCCAAGGGTGCGCCAGTGGGCGGGCTGGGGCCCGAGGATTTCGAGATCCTGGAGGATGGGAAGCCGCAGAAGATTGCGGTATTCGAGAGGGAATCGGCTACGCCGCTGTCGATTGTGCTCGCGATCGATGTGAGCGAGAGCGTACTGACGAATGAGCGGCTGGAGAAGGAGGCGGCGAAGCACTTTGTGAGGGCGCTGCTGAGGCCCCAGGACGAGCTGGATCTGATGGAGTTCTCGGATGTGGTGCGGGAGGTGGTGCCCTTTACCAACGATGTGAAGCGGATCGAGAGCGGAGTGAATGAGATTCGCCGGGGAGAGGCAACGGCGTTGTATGACGCAGTGTACCTGGCGTCGCAGCGGCTGGCGGGTACGTCCGAGGCGAACGGTCAGCGGCGGGTGATTGTGCTGATTACCGATGGCGGGGATACGGTGAAAGGATCGCGGTATACCCAGGCGCTGGAACAGGCGCAGAGGGCGGGCGCGATGGTGTATTCGCTGATCATTGTTCCGATCTATGCGGATGCGGGGCGAAATACGGGTGGAGAACATGCGCTGATTCAACTGTCGAACGACACGGGAGGGAAGTTCTACTACGTCGTCGATCCGCAGGACCTGGAGCCGGCTTTCGCGCATGTGTCGGATGATTTGAGAACGCAGTATCTGCTGGGGTACTATGCGCCGAAGTCGTCGGCGGATACTTCCTTTCGGGCAATCAGGGTGCGGATGACGGATAAGGCGCTGCAGGGCAAATATGAGCTGCGATATCGGACGGGGTACTACGCGGATGGTAAGTAGAGTCAAGAGATGATGTCCTGCCGGACGGGCCCGCTGCCCACGGCGCGGTCACTTCGTGACTTGTATGCCCCTTCGGTTGGCCCTCCCGTTGGTCGGGATGAAAGATGGTCGCGCCGACCAACGGGAGGCCATATGTCGCTCATCCTCCCCTGACCGGTATACAAGTCACGAAGTGACCGCTCTCCGCGCAGGAGGCCCGTCCGGCAGCACCTGGTTTGTGCTGTACTTGATGCAGGAGACGTTCTTATGGGGATGGTGAAGAAGTTTGAGTTTGCGCATGTGGCCGAGGGGATTGCACGGCAGGCGGGGGCATTGCTGCGGGGGTTCTATGAGAAGGGCGTGGCGACCGAGTACAAGGGCGATGTGGACCTGGTGACGGAGGCGGATCGGGCAAGCGAGGCGCTGATCGTGGCGAAGCTGAAGGCGGCATTTCCGGCGCATGGGATATATGGCGAGGAGGGGACGCGGGAGGGAATGGATAGCGAGTTCCGGTGGTATGTCGATCCGCTGGACGGTACGACGAACTTCTCGCATGGCTTTCCCGTCTTTTGTGTGGTGCTGGGGCTGGAGCGGCGAGGGCCTGGGCTGGCGTCGGATGCGGATGGGGAGATGGTGGCGGGGGTGATCTACGATCCGCTGCGAGATGAGATGTTTTCGGCCGAGCGTGGGCGGGGAGCATGGCTGAATCAGAGAAGGATTTCGGTGTCGAAGACGGCGATGTTGCAGGAGTCGCTGACGGCTACCGGGTTTCCAAGCAAGAAACGGCATGAGAGCCCGAATGTGCATTTGTACCAGGAGATTACGCTGCGATCGCATGGCGTGAGGCGGGCTGGGAGTGCGGCGTTGGATATGGCGTATGTTGCAGCCGGAAGGCTGGATGGCTTCTGGGAGTTCAACCTGAATCCGTGGGATACTTCGGCTGGATTTTTGCTGGTGGAGGAGGCTGGGGGCACGGTGACACACTTCGATGGCGGGAAATTCACGCTGGATAGCCGGGAGGTGCTGGCTACGAATGGACTGGTGAAACGGGAGATGGAGCATATCTTCGGGGAGATGTTCGCGGGACGCGAGATCGGCGCGATTCCTACGCCGGCGGAGTTTGCGGAGCGGCGGATGTCGGCAGTCAAGGGGCTGGTGTGATTTGCAACGCGGGTGCTGCTAGAATCTAAGTTCGAGCTGGGTTTTTGTGCATTGATTTTGAGGGGATAAGGGAGATTTATCAGCGATGGCTTATGTGATTGCGGAACCGTGCATCGGGACGAAGGATTCGGCCTGCGTGGATGCCTGCCCGGTGGATTGTATTCACCCGAAGAAGGATGAGACCGGGTACGGCGAGGCGGAACAACTGTTTATCGATCCGGTGGAGTGTATCGACTGCGGCGCGTGCGTACCGGTATGTCCGGTTTCGGCGATCTATGCCGGGGATGATCTACCAGAGAAATGGGCAGAGTTTCAGGTGAAGAACGCTTCGCATTTTGGGCGGTAGAGTCGGATTGTTTTCAAGACTTTTGAAAGACGCGCGGCCTTTGGGCTGCGCGTTTTGTTGTTTAAGCCGCGCTCATGCGGGTGAGTCAATCACCACGAGCAGGCTGAACATGCAGGTGAGAGCGCTTGATAGTGCTGAATATCACGATGTCCGTGGCTGTTCGTCGTAAATCACCTCTTTGAGAGTGCTTCGCATTGTGAGTCTACACGCGAAATCTTACACGGCGGCGGCCCGGTTCGAAATCGCAGGCAAATAACGCCGAATGGGATGTCTTTGAACTTGACTGTGTGCAGAGCTTGGAGAACATTGACCTAAGCTCTTCTCACCTCGTACACTCCAAAGGCTGTAGCGAACACCCATATTCGCGTCGTAAAGCCACCATGCTAAACGTATTGCCCCCTGGTTCAATGGTAGAACAGTCGCCTCTGAACCGATCAATCGGGGTCCGAATCCCTGGGGGCAACCACTCATGCTCACCTTGCGGTATTCCATGTAATTTATTCCGGCAGGGGTGAGCATCTTGACGATGGAGCCGACCTATGAAATTGCCGCAAACCTCTGGCCTGATCTCCATAACTTCAAACTATTCTGTAGACGAGACACTGGTACGACTCACGCAGATCTTATCCACTAAAGGCGTTAATCTCTTTGCGATCATCGACCACAGCGGGGAGGCCGAAAAGGCGGGACAGCACATGCCTTCGACCAAATTGGCAATCTTCGGCAATCCCAAAGGCGGCACTCCTCTTATGCTGGCGTCACCGAGTATAGCTATCGATCTGCCCTTAAAGCTCTTAATTGCCGAGGATACGCAGGGCGTTGTCACCGTTACATACAATTCTCCCGAATATCTGCAGGAACGTCACCACCTGCCTGAGGAGTTGACAGCGAACATCGCAATAATCGCCATGCTTGCGCAGAAGACCGCAGAGTAGGTTCTTGCGGTCCTGGAGGTCTCGACCTATCGCACCCATGCCTCATTTAAAAAGTCGAAGCTTCCCGACCCGCGCGGCAGGATTCCCTCCACGCGCCGGGTGTGGATCACCTCGTTATTCGGATACCACATCGGAATCCCCGGCAGCTCCTCCGCCAGAATCTGCTGCACCTGCAAATAATCGGCCTTTCTCACCGCCCGGTCTGACGAGGCCGCCGCCTCCGACAGCAACCCATCCACTCGCGGATTCGTGTATCGCCCGCGATTGCCTCCCCTGGGCGGCGCGCTCGCCGTCGCATACGCGTAGCGGAAGATATCGGGGTCTTCATTACTCCCAATCCACCGCAGAGCGTACATCTGAAACGCACCCCTGGTCACATCTGCGTAAAATGTCCCGAACTCCGCCGACCGGATGTCGAGCGCAATTCCAGCCGCCCTCATCTGCTGCTGCAACACCGCCGCCATCAGCCGCGTCGTCTCGTCCGTGCTTGTCTTCATCGTCAGCCTCAGGCGAACGCCGTCCCTGCCTGCGGGAAATCCCGCCTCCTGCAGCAATCGCTGCGCCCGGGCCACATCATGCCGATACCGCGCCAGCTCCGCATCTGCCGCGGCGGCCCAGTGTCCTACCGGCAGCAGCGTGTTCGCGAGCCTCGCCTGACCTCGCCAGATCGCATCCACAATGGCCTTCCTGTCCATCGCGCAGGCCACCGCCTGCCGCACCCGCTTATCGCTCAGCGCACGATCTGTAACGTTGAAGGTCACATACACCACAGCCGACCCGGCGCCCGACTCCACCTTCAGGTTCGGCGCACTTTCAAGCGTATGCACCATGTCGAGCGTCACCACGTTGCTCGCAATATCCGCCGACCCCTTCTTCAACTCCAGCGCGCTCGTAATCGCATCCGGCACCACCTCGAACCGCACATGCTCGATCCTGTGCGCACCTGCGGGAATTGCCGGCGCAGCAGCCCAGTAGCCGTCATTGCGCGCGACGATCACCTCCTTGTCCTGCACCGCACTCACAAACCGGAACGGCCCCGATCCCACCGGATGCAGCCCGAAGTCTTTTCCGCTCCCACGCGGCACCACACCGAACAATCCATCGCTCAGATTGAAGAGCAGCCCCGCATCCGGCCGCTTCATATGCACCACGACGGTCAGCCGGTCTCGTGCTTCAGCGCGCTCCACCGCCGCAAAGCTCCCACTCTTAGCTGTAACGAGACTTCCAACAGACGCGTCGATAAGACTCTCGATCGTATAAACGACATCCTGCGCTTCCAGCGGCCGCCCATCGTGGAAGCGCACCCCATCGCGCAGATGAAACACCCAGGTCAGCGGATCCGGCTGCTCCCAGCTCGTCGCCAGCCACGGCCGCAGCTCGTAGTGCTCATCTTTCTTAACGAGCGCATCGAAGATCAGCCCGCCCACCCGCTCCGACTGAGCATCCGTCCCCTGCCGCAGATCGAGATTGTTCGGGCTGCTCTCAATAATCATCGTCACCGTAGATGGGTCCTCGACCCGTCCCCGACAGCCAAGGCCGCACATGCAGCCCAGCGCCATCAACCCCCCAAAGATCCGGGCGCCCCATTGTCGGCGCGTCCCTTTACACCTAAGACGGACATTGACAGAGCGAACCGCCCTCCCCCCGACTCCCCCATACCTCATCCGCGGCTAACCTTCCCCAACACGACTGCCCTCCTCGCGCCGGTTGCCCTCGGTATACTCCCCGTCAGCCCAAACCAGCTCAACCAAGCCAGCAGCGCAAACGCCACCGCCTCCTTAGCCTGCGCCGGAACCCCAAGCTCCTCCATCAACCGCACCCTCACGCCCAGCGGCTCCAGCCCCTCCCGCAGCATCCCCATCAGCGCGGCGTTCTTGGACCCGCCCCCAGCCACCACAAACTCCACTCGAGCCAGCGGCGCAGCCTGTCCCACATGCGCCCACACAAACCGGCGGTACGCCTCCACCACCGAAGCAGCCGTCAGTGCCGTAGCCGTCGCAACCACATCCTCATCGCGAGCGCCTCGCTTGGCCTTCCGGCACATCGCCGTAAACCGCGTTACAAACGCCTCCCCAAACTGCTCCCGCCCGCACGACTTCGGCGGCAGGGCAGAGAAGTAACCCTCCCCCAGCACCTTCGCCACAACCTCCTCGAACACACGCCCAGTCCGCGCCACCGCCCCGGCGCGATCGAACTCCCGCCCATACAGCCGCTTCATGCACCCGTCGATCACCATATTTCCCGGCCCCGTATCGAACGCCATCAACCCGTCCACCTCCGCGCCGGCGGGGATCGCCGTAAGGTTCCCAATCCCGCCAAGGTTCTGCAGCACCCGGCTCACCTTCGATGATCGAAACATGCAGTAATCCAGCATCGGCACCAGCGGTGCTCCCTGCCCGCCCGCCGCCAGATCGGCCGGCCTGAAGTCGCTTACCACCGGAACCCGCAGGCGTTCAGCAATCACGGAGGCCTCGCCCATCTGCCACGTAGCCCGTATCGACGTACCAAGATACTTTTCTACCGCCCCCTGGTGATACACCGTCTGCCCATGACACCCCACCAGCCCCACCGTCACCCCAAACCGCTCCTGCGCCTTCGCGACCGCATCCGCATACACCTCACCCAGCCGCCAGTGCAGCCGAGCCAGCTCCGCCACCGAAATCGCCTTCGCATCCATCGCCCCCAGCACCGCCGCCCTCACCGCCCTGGGATACGCCACTCCCACATGCCCCAGCAGCTTCACCCGCGGAGTACCACGGGCAATCCGCGAGGGCGAAATCCTGCAGACCGCCACATCCACTCCATCCGCCGAGGTCCCGCTCATCACCCCCGCAACCGTCATCCTCTTGGCCGTAGCCTGCTCCGGCATCATCCGATCCGCCTCATCACCTTTATACGTTCCTGTCCACGAAATCCGTGGCCGACCGCCGTCACGCCTTCAACTCCCGCTGCAGCTCCGCCAGCAGATTCAGCGCCTCGCGCGGTGTCATCTCATCCACATCCGCCTCCGCGAGCCTATCCACAATCCTCTGCGACAGCGGTGTAAACATCGTCATCTGCAGCGGTCGCGCCGCCTCATCCAAAGCAGAAGCGACCTGCTGGGTCTCTGCCCGCTCATGCACCTTCAACACCTCACGCGCCCGCGCGATCACCGCTGTGGGAAGCCCGGCCAGTTTCGCCACCTCGATGCCGTAGCTCTTGCTCGCCGGGCCCGCCTCGACCGTGTGCAGAAACACGATTCCTCCCGCCGTCTCCTT
The DNA here is from genome assembly GCA_965277265.1 of Edaphobacter sp. Lineage (GTDB taxonomy): Bacteria > Acidobacteriota > Terriglobia > Terriglobales > Acidobacteriaceae > Edaphobacter. The sequence continues at coordinate 572,339 of CBDICF010000003.1, read as the reverse complement.
CACCGTCACCCGCAGATTCGTCAGCCGCGCCAGCCTTTCCGCCAGCAGCGTCAGCTCGTGATAGTGCGTTGCAAACAGCGTCCTCGCCCCGATCCGGTCATGCAGATGCTCCACCGTCGCCCACGCCAGACTCAGCCCATCATAGGTAGCCGTCCCCCGTCCCATCTCATCCAGCAGCACCAGCGACCTCGCCGTGGCGGTATTCAGGATCGCCGCCGTCTCGGTCATCTCAACCATAAAGGTCGACCGCCCGCGCGCCACATTATCGCTCGCGCCAATCCGCGTATAAATCCGGTCGACCAGCCCCAGCCGCATCCGCTCCGCCGGAACAAAGCACCCCATCTGCGCCATCACCACCAGCAACGCCGCCATCCGCAGATACGTGCTCTTGCCTCCCATGTTCGGCCCTGTAATCAGCAGCACCGCAGGCCCGTTCTTTCGGTCCAGGGCGGCATCCATATACACCGAGTTCGGCACAAACCGCCCCCCACCCGACTCCTCCAGCCGTCTCTCCACCACCGGGTGCCGAGCTTGCACGAACTCCAGCACGCCGCTGTCTTCAATCTCCGGCCGCATCCATCCGCGCAGCGCAGCCAGATGCGCAAAACAAGCCAGCAGATCGATCTCCGCCACCTTGCGCGCCGTCTCGCGCATCCGTCCGGCGGCTTCCAGCAACTGCCGCCGCAGCTCCGCAAAAATTCTGCGTTCGATCTCCCCGCTCCGCTCCTGCGCGGTCAGAATCTTCGTCTCATAGTCCTTCAGCTCCGGCGTCGTAAACCGCTCCGCATTTACCAGCGTCTGCTTGCGCTCATAGTCCGCCGGAACCGCCCTGGCATTCGCCTTGGTCACCTCCAGGTAGTACCCGAAGACGTTGTTGAACCGCACCTTCAACGACCCAATCCCCGTCCTCGCCCGCTCCCGTTCCTCGATCGCCGCCAACGCCTGCCGACCGCTCCGGCCCAGCTCCCGCAGCTCGTCCAGCTCCCCATCCACCCCCTCGCGGATTGCCCCGCCATCGCCCAGCGACACCGGCGGCTGCTCCGCAATCGTCCGCGCAATCATCTCGTGCAAATCCTCCAGCGGATCGATGCTCGCGCCCAGCTCCGCCCATCGCCGAGCCTCAAACAGCCTTACCGCAGCCACCAATGCCGGCAGACACCCCAGCGTGGCCGCCAGCGCCATCACCTCCCGCGGCCCGGCCGAATCCAACGCGACTCGCCCCAGCAGCCGCTCCAGATCGAGCACCCCATCCATGGAGCGCCGCAGCCCCTCACGCCGCCTCAAATCCCCGGCAGCCTCGCCCACTGCCTCCAGCCGAGCCTCAATCTCCGCCATTCCGCTCGACGGCCGCAGCAGCGTCGCCCGCAACAGCCTCTTCCCCATCGGCGTACAGCAGGCGTCCAAGGTGTAGAAGAGCGTGGTCTGCGCGGACTCGCCCGAAAACAGCGGCTCCACCAGCTCCAGGTTCCTCACACTCACCGCATCCATTTCGAGACACGTCGAACGCTCATAAAATCGTAGTCCATCCACATGCTCCAGACCGCCCTGTTTGGTCGCGCGCATGTAATGCAACAGAGCTCCCGCCGCCACCGCGGCCGCCTCATGCCCGCCCAGCCCCATTCCATCGAGCGAATGCACCTTGAAATGACTCCGCACCAGCGGCAACGCGTACTCCGCCGTAAACACCCACTCGTCCACCGCGGTCTTGGTCCGAATACCGTCCAGCCCAGAGGAAGATTGCTCGCCATCGTAAGAAGCCACAGAGTCGGTGTGTCCCATCTTTCCAACTGTCTTATCGTCGCTCAGGCGGGCATCGTGCCCAACACGACCGCTCTCCTCCCCTAACCTCAGCCGTCCGCTCGCTCCAACACCACCCAGCAATCCCGCCCCGTACAGCATCTCCACCGGACGCACACGCCCCAGCTCATCCACCAGCCCGGCCCAGCCGCCGGCCCCGGCAAACTCAGTCGCCCGAAACTCTCCCGTCGATAAATCCAGCAACGCCAACCCGCAGACCTGCGCATTCCCGGCACCCAGGACCGCCACGCTCGCCAGGTAGTTGCTCTGCTCCGCCCCCAGCGCCGGATCGAGCGAAGTCCCCGGCGTCAAGACTCGCGTCACCTCCCGTCGAACAATGGTCTTGGTCTGCTTCGGATCTTCCATCTGCTCGCACAGCGCAATCTTGTACCCCTTGCGCAGCAGCCGCTGCAGATATACCTCCGCCGCGTGATACGGAACGCCGCACATCGGCTGCTTCTTCTCTTTGTCCCTCGCCGTCAGCGTAAGCTGCAGCTCCCGCGACACCAGGATGGCATCCTCATAGAACAGCTCGTAGAAGTCCCCGATCCTGCAGAACATCAGGCAGTCCGGGTACTGCTCCTTCGCGGCAAAGTACTGCCTCATCACGGGCGTCAACCCAGCCGCTTCACCCGCCAGACCCACTGTCGTTTCATTCGCCATTGCAGAACCGCAGAATACCGTACCAGCCATCCTCCATGCGTTAGCCACAGCGCCCCGGCGGCAGCCAACCTCATGCCGCGGCTTTATCTCTGGCTATCTCCGGCGAATCGCCTGAATCAACAGAATCGTTCCAATACACACCAGCCCCAGGTGAACATACTTCAGAAACGCGTCGCCGCGCAGCCGCCGGTTGATGGCCCTCCCGAGAAAAATCGCCGGAAGCGCGGCAGGCAGCGAGAGCAGGTAATAGTGCGTCACCTCGGGCGTCCAAAGGCCGGCGAACCGGTATCCCGCCATAGCCACCGCGCTCGCCGGTAGAAAATATCCTTGCAGGGTGGCGCGGAAATGCTGAGGACTCCACCGCCGCATCGCCCCGTAAATCACCAGCGGAGGACCATTGATCCCATACGCCCCGCCCAGCACACCCGCAAGAAATCCACACCCCAGCAGCCACGCCATGCTGTCGCTGCGCAGCTCCGGCGGCCGCGTGCCGATCAGAAAATATCCCGAAAACGCCACAATCACAAGAGCCAGCGCCGCCTTGACCAAGTGTTCATGTGCGCTCGTCAGCAGCGCGATCCCCAGGGGAATACCAACGAACGTGGGTCCCAGCAGGCAACCCGTGCTGCGTACATGGATCTTCCGCCAGTCCTGTGCAATCACGACCGCGGCGACCGTGATCGAAAGCAGAACCGCCACCGGCGCAGCCGTCCCGATTGGAATCATGAGCGCAAGCAGAGGCACGGCAACCAGCGCTTCGCCAAAGCCGAATGTCGACCGAACCAAGGTCGCGAAAAAAATGACCGCCGGCACCCCAAGCGTCGTAGTCTCCATCAATCGCCCAAATGCCCACCAGCGCGAAACATCTGCCATGGCAAGTGTAACTTCGCATTGCCGTCCTCTTGCGTGGGTTGGGTTCCGGTGCGCGCGGCGGGCCTGAGCATCCCGACCCTCCTGGATCGCGTTGGCAACGCAATGCGCCCGCGTGTCCTCTCACAGGCTGAGGAACAGTTTCGTTCCCGCAAGAAACACGCAGTCCAGGAGATGCAATGAGCACCCAAGGCACCCAGATCAAAGGTAAAAAAATCGCGATCCTCGCCACCGACGGATTCGAGCAGGTCGAACTCACCGACCCAAAGAAGAATCTCGAGCAGGCAGGCGCGACGGTGGACGTCATCTCCATCAAAACAGGTGAGATCAAGGGATGGGACCACACAGACTGGGGTCAGTCCGTCAAGGTCGACCACCTGGTCACCGACGTCAAGCCCGCGGACTACGACGCCCTCGTCCTGCCCGGCGGCCAGATCAACCCCGACAAGCTCCGCATGAACAAAGACGCCGTCGCCTTCATCAAGCAGTTCGCCGAATCCGGCAAACCCCTCGCAGCCATCTGCCACGGCCCCTGGGGTCTCATTGAAGCCGGCGTCGTCAAAGGCAAGACCATGACCTCCTGGCCCTCGGTCCACACCGACCTCATCAACGCCGGAGCCAACTGGGTCGACAAAGAGGTCGTCCAGGACGGTAACTTCATCACCAGCCGCAAACCCGAAGACATACCCGCCTTCAGCAACAAGCTCATCGACGCCCTCGCCAAAGGCAGCTAGCCTCACCTGCAACTCTGCCACGAATCGCTTGACACGCTTGATATACTAACGACATGGGAATCAGTGAGCCCGGCCACAAGCCGGGCTCCCGCATTTAACTCGCAGCCGATCTTTAGTCCGAACCTAAAGTATCTGTTTCGAAGACTTTGCACGCTTCAAGGGGGGAGGGGGGTACCGCCAGATCGTGACGCCATCACCCTACCTCGCCCCCGTCGCCCCAAGTTATACTCAAGGTTTGGCGCAAATCCGTACCGGCCATCCAAAGAAATTATGTCCCTCCTCTGGCTCAGAGTCGCAGTCCTCCTCTACGGCATTGCCGCGCTCGCGGTCCTGCCCGCCGCCCTCTACGACCGCCCCCGCTGGCGCCACGTCGCCATCCCCGCTACCATCGCCGCCGTCCTCTTCCACTTCGTCTCGCTCGCCGAGATGCTCAACGCCGCCCACCGTTCCCTCCCGCCAGTCTTCGAGATCGCCACCCACGAGACCCAGACTCTCCTCAGCCTTCTCCTCGCCGTCGCCTTCCTGCTCGTCTACTGGAAGTTTCAGACCGTCTCCCTCGGCGTCTTCATCCTCCCCATCTGCTTCCTCCTCGGCCTCATCCCCGCCTTTCACCCCGGTCAGGAGACCGCCGCCTTCCCGCTCCTCCACAGCCGCTGGATTCTCCTCCACATCGCTCTCCTCCTCGCCGCCTACGCCGCCCTCTTCATCTCCCTCATGGCCTCCTTCCTTTACTTCATCCAGGAGCGCCGCCTCAAACAAAAACACCCCACTCTGCCTTGGCTCCCGCCCCTCGAAACCACAGACCAGATCGCCCTCAAGTCCCTCCTCTTCGGCCTCCCCTGCATGACCGCCGGCCTGCTCATCGGCTCGCTGCTTGCCCAGATCACGGTCGGCGCCTCGTACTTCCGAGACCCGAAGATCCTGCTCGCCTTCGCCATGTGGATCGCCTATGTCGCCATGATCCACATCCGCCGCGTTGCCGGCCTGCGCGGTCGCCGCGCCGTCTATCTCTCCAGCTTCGCCTTCCTGATCGTCCTCTCCGTCTGGGCCGCCAACCAGCTCTCCGCGGTCCACAGGTTCACCGCGCCATGAGCACATCCGGCAACCAGCTCAAGCCGCGGAACTCGTCCCAGGGCACCCTCATCCTCGTAGGCATCAATCACAACACCGCCCCCATCGAGGTTCGCGAGCGCCTTGCCATCCCCTCCACCCGCCTCGCCGATGCCACCCGCACGCTGCTTCACCAGCCCGGCATTCGCGAAGGCCTCATCCTCTCTACCTGCAACCGCGTCGAACTCCTCACCCTCCAGGAGGACCCGGGCGAACCCACGCCACTAGACGCTTCGTCCGCGCCCGGCATAGCCCAGACCAAAGCCGACCTCCTCCGCTTTCTCCACGAGTATTTCGCCGTCCCTCCCCATGACATTCAGCCCCACCTCTACGAGTTCCGCGACCGAGAAGCCGTCCGCCACCTCTTCCGCGTAGCCAGCTCCCTCGACAGCATGGTCGTCGGCGAGCCCCAGATCCTCGGCCAGGTGAAGGAGTCCTACACGATCGCCCGCGAGGTCGGCGCCATACATTCCAATCTCGAAGCCCTTCTCCAGCGCACCTTCACCGTAGCCAAGAAGGTCCGCAACGAAACCCAGATCGGCTCCAGCAGCGTCTCCATCGCCTCTGTGGCCGTCGATCTCGCCCGCAAGATCTTCGGGAGCTTGACTGGAAAAACTGTGCTCCTGGTCGGCGCCGGCAAGATGTCCGAACTCGCCGCCCGCCACCTCATCCAGCAGGGCGCCGCAAGCATCCTCATAGCCAACCGCACCGAAGCCAACGCCCAGCGCCTTGCCGCGGAATTCCTCCACTCGTCGGCCAGCACCGCCGTCATCCCCTTCGACGCCCTGTACGATCAGGCCGCCCGCGCAGACATCGTCATCACCAGCACCGGAGCTCCGCAAAAGATCTTCGGACGCTCCCACGGTCAGCACTTCCTCCAGCGCCGCCGCAACCGCCCCATGTTCTTCATCGATATCGCCGTTCCACGCGACGTCGACCCCCGCATGAACGAGGTCGAAGGCTGCTTCGTCTACGACATCGACGACCTCCAGCAGGTCGCCCAGGCAAATCTGGCCGATCGCGGGCGCGAAGCCGAAGCCGCCGAAGCCATCGTCAGCAGGGAAGTCGACAAATACCAGCAGCGCCTCGAATCACGCGACGCCGTTCCCGCCATCGTCGCTCTCCAGCAGCACGCCGAGCAGCTCCGCCAGGCCGAACTGGCCCGCTCCCAATCCAAGCTGGCTGGCCTCACCTCCCAGCAGCGCGAAGCCGTCGAGTCCCTCACCCGCTCCCTCACCGCCAAACTCCTCCATCCGCAGCTCACCGCACTTCGTCGCCCCGTTGAGCCCAGGTCCGAAGACTAGCCTCCCGGCACACCTCACCGCACTCACCATTCGGCAAGCATCGCCGCGCTCCACGCCTGCATCCCTTCTTCGCAGAGGAGATCCACCATGGCGCTTTCAAAAACAACTCAAGATCATGACGAGATCAGGCAGTGGGCCGAGTCGCGCGGAGCCCTGCCTGCCGAAGTAGCTTCCACCGAGACCGCGAACCAGACTGGCATTCTCCGCTTCGAGTTTCCCAAAGCCACGAACGCAAACGACAGCGCGCTCAAGCAAATTTCCTGGGACGACTTCTTCGAGAAGTTCGACCAGAGCGGTCTCGCGCTCGTCTACCAGGACGTCACCGCCGACGGCGAGAAGAGCAACTTCAACAAACTCATCTACCCGGAAGACGAAAGCTCCAGTTCTGGTGACAAGGCCAAATCCAGCTCCGCCAAATCCGCCTCCCCAAAGTCCAGTCACTCGACGGCATCCAAATCCGCGAAGAAGACGCCTTCGGCCAAAAAGTAGCCGTTAGCGAAGTCGGAAACCGGCAAACCCACAGCAAACCGCAGCCACTGATCTGTTCTCTCATCCGGACCATTGCGGGATGCGCGGCTCAACCTCCGGGTCTCGCATCTCGCTTCGAGCGTCTACTCCTGCCCCGACAGGCTGCCGCTCGAACCCCGTCGAACTCATACAACCCTCAACCCATGGCACTGCCGTATCCTGAGAAGACATGAGCAGCGAGCACAATAACCCCCGCAATCCCATCCGCATCGGCAGCCGAGGCTCCCAGCTTGCCCTCTGGCAGGCCAACCACATCCTCTACGCCCTCCGAGATGCCGGTTACCATGTCGAGCTCGAAATCATCCGCACCACCGGCGACCGCATGCAGCAGCCCGGCTTCATTCCTCCCGCGAACCTCGACGGCAAGGGCATCTTTATCAAGGAAATCGAAGAAGCACTCGAAGAAGGTCATATCGACCTGGCCGTACACAGCCTCAAAGACCTGCCCACAAAGCTGGCTCCGCAGTTCACCCTCGCGGCCATTCCCAGGCGCGCCGACGCCCGCGACGTCTGGGTCTGTGAGCAGTACTGGGGGCTCCATACGCTCCCCACCGGCGGCCGCATCGGCACCACCAGCCCCCGCCGCCAAGCCCAGCTTCTGGCACTGCGTCCCGATGTCACATTCGTCGAAATACGAGGCAACATCGACACCAGGCTGAAGAAGCTCGCGGATGGCAAATGCGACGCCCTCGTCCTCGCCGCTGCCGGCCTCGACCGCCTCAAGCGCGCCGAATGGGTCCACCAGCGCTTCTCCCCGGAAGAGATGTGCCCCGCCCCCGGCCAGGGAGCGCTCGCTCTCGAAACCCGAAGCCCCGAGTACCCGGTCGACGAAGCCCGCGACGCGTACATCCGGAACGCCGTCGCCTTCCTCGAACACCCCCACACCCGCTTCGCCGTTGAGGCGGAACGCACAGCACTGGATGCCCTCGGCGGCGGCTGCCAGCTTCCCATCGGCGCATATTGCCACTCCCATCACGCCAATTGGCGCATGGTCGCTCAGGTCGTAGCACCCGACGGGGAAGCCATGGTCCAGACGGAAGCCGAAGCGCAGTCCCCAACGAACCCCATCGTCTTCGGCCTCCGCGTAGCCGAGGAACTGAGATCCCGAGGCGCCCTGGACCTGCTCAGTATCCCAGCCTTCACCTCCTCATCCTGACCAAAGCGAATGAGTTACGTCGCTGAATTGAGCGAAGCTCGCTTGCAAAATGAATACCCATTCAGTATGCTTGGCATGGTTCGGGTAAATCGCCCTTCGGAGCCTGCATCATGCCGACCAGCCCCACCGCTTCAACGAAACAAATTCGCAAGGTAGCCGTCCTCGGAGCCGGCACCATGGGTTCGCGCATCGCTGCGCATATCGCAAACGCCGGTGTTCCGGTCGTCCTGCTTGACATCATTCCGCCGGCCACTCCCGTCGACACAGATCGAGCTACGAAGAACAAGATCGTCCTCGCCGCGCTCGACGGCCTGAAGAAGTCGAAACCCGCAGCCTTCTACACGCTCGACAGTGCTCGTCTCATCTCGGTCGGTAACTTCGACGACGATCTCTCCCTCGTATCCGATTGCGACTGGATCATTGAAGTCGTAGCGGAGAACCTCGACATCAAACGCGCCCTCCTGGACAAGGTGCAGCAGCATCGCCGCCCCGGCTCGATCATCACGAGCAACACCAGCGGTCTTCCGATCGCGAAGATCGTCGAAGGCATGTCGGACGACCTGAAGGAGCACTGGTTCGGCACTCACTTCTTCAACCCGCCACGCTACATGCGCCTGCTTGAGATCATCCCCACGCCCGAATCCAACCCTGCGGATATGGCTGTCATCGAGCGCTTCTGCGACCAGCGTCTCGGCAAGGCCATCGTTCACTCGCACGATACTCCGAACTTCATCGCGAACCGCATCGGCACCTTCAGCATGAGCAATGCCATTCGACTCATGCAGGCTCAGGGACTGTCCATCGAAGAGGTCGATACCCTCACCGGAAGCGCACTCGGCTGGCCTAAAACGGGCACCTTCCGATTGGGCGATATGGTTGGCGTCGATGTCCTCGCGCACGTTGCCAAAAACTTCTCTGCACAGGCCGAAGCCATCCGAGACGAGCGCGCCGAGGTCACGATTGCCCCGTTTATCGGCAAGATGCTCGAAAACAAATGGCTCGGCGACAAGACCAAACAAGGCTTCTACAAGAAAGAAGGCAAGGACGCCGAAGGCCGCGACCTCCGTCATGTCCTGGACTGGCAGACCCTCGACTACAAGCCGAGTACGCGCCCCAAATTCCCCGCCATAGAAATGGCGAAGAACGTCGAATCCGCGCCCGCCAGGATCGCTCAACTCCTCCACGCCGATCCCACCAGGGACAAAGCCGCCGCGTTCTACTGGCCACTCCTCACCGAGCTCTTCACCTACGCCGCCAACCGTGTTCCGGAGATTGCCGACAACATCGTCGAGATCGACCAGGCCATGAAGACCGGCTTCAACTGGGAGCTTGGACCCTTCGAGATGTTCGACGCTGCCGGCATTCGCGCCACCACCGAAAAGATGCGCGCCAGCGGAGCGCCAGTCTCAAACAACGTAGAAAAGCTGCTCGCCTACGCCGACGGTCACGAAGACCTCAATCCCACCTGGTACAAGGACGACACTTCTGTCCCCAGCGGCCGGCTCTTCTTCGATCCCGTTACCGGCAGCTACCAGCCAGTCGTCGCGTACCAGGGAGTGACATCGCTTGCTGTCATCAAAAAGGCCAACGGTGTCGTCAAGAAGAACCCTGGAGCCTCCGTCATCGATCTCGGCAACGGCGTAGCAGCGATCGAACTCCACTCCAAGATGAACGCGCTCGGCGATGACATCGTTAACCTCATCACCCAGACGCTCAAGCCCTCCAGCGACATCGTCGCCAACTTCGAAGCCTTCGTCATCACCGGCGACTCCACCAACTTCTCCGTCGGCGCGAATCTAATGCAGTTGCTCCTCGGCATCCAGGAGGAGGAATGGGACGAGGTCGACATGGCCGTCCGCGCCTTCCAGAACATGACCCAGGCCATCAAATTCTCCCCCCGCCCTGTAGTCGTCGCGCCCTACGGCATGTGCCTCGGAGGAGGCGTCGAAATCGCCCTCCACGGCGCTGCCCGTCAGCCTCACGCCGAACTCTACATGGGCCTCGTCGAAACCGGCGTCGGCCTCATCCCCGGCGGCGGCGGCTGCAAGGAGATGACCATTCGCAGCGTCGAAGCTGGCTCCAGCATCCGGCCGGACGCCCGCGGCGAAGGCGTCGAAATCTTCGAGGTTCTCAAGAAGAACTTCGAGACCATCGCCATGGCCAAGGTCTCCACCTCTGCCGCGGAGGCCCGCACACTAGGCTTCCTCAAGCCATCCGACGCCATCACGATGAACCGCGAACGCCTGCTCACCGATGCCCGCATCAAGGCCCGCGCCCTGGCCGATGCCGGTTACACCGCTCCGGTGCCGCGTACCGACATCGCCGCACCCGGCGAGAACGCGCTCGCCACCCTGAAACTCGCCGTGTGGACCATGCGCGAAGGCCAGTACATCTCCGACCACGACGCCAAGGTGGCCAACTGGGTCGCCTACGCCCTTTGCGGCGGCAAGCTCACGCCCGGCACCCCGGTCTCCGAACAGTACCTGCTCGACCTTGAACGCGAAGCCTTCCTTAGCCTGTGCGGCGAAAAAAAGACGCAGGAACGCATCGCCTTCACCCTCAAGACGGGAAAGCCGCTGCGGAATTAGGAATAGGAGTCCAGATATGAAAGAAGTCATCATCGCATCCGCCGTCCGCACCGCCGTAGGCAAGGCCCCGCGCGGCACCCTCCGCACCACCCGCCCGGACGACCTCGCCGCCACCGCGATCACGGGCGCGCTCGAACGCATCCCGCAACTCGATAAGGCCGAGATCGAAGACGTCATTCTCGGCTGCGCCATGCCCGAAGCAGAGCAGGGAATGAACGTCGCCAGGGTCGCCAGCTTCCGCGCCGGTCTGCCCATCACCACCGCCGGCATGACCATCAACCGCTACTGCGCCTCCGGCCTCCAATCCATCGCCCTCGCCGCAGACCGCATCCGTGGCGGTTCAGCCGAGGTCATCGTGGCTGGTGGCACCGAAAGCATGTCCTACGTCCCCTTTGGCGGCAACAAGATTTCGGTCAATCCCTGGCTGGTCGAAAACTACCCCGGCTCCTACATGTCCATGGGCCTCACCGCCGAGCGTGTCGCCGCCCACTACGGCATCACACGCGAGCAGATGGACCAGTTTTCTTACGATAGCCATCAGAAGGCGCTCGCCGCCATCGCCGCAGGAAGATTTGAAGACGAGATCGTGCCTGTCACGGTTACAACGAACACGCCGAACGGAAAGGGAAAGGCCAAGCCGACCGAATCCACCTTCATGCAGGACGAAGGACCCCGCGCCGACACCTCCCTCGAAGCCCTGGCAAAACTCAAACCCGTCTTTCACGCCAAAGGAACGGTCACAGCCGGCAACTCCAGCCAGACCTCCGATGGAGCCGCTGCCGCAGTCGTCATGTCGGCCGACCGTGCCGCGCAGTCAGGCATCAAGCCGATGGCCAGATTCCTCGCGTTCGCCTACTCCGGCTGCGACCCCGAAGAGATGGGCATCGGCCCCATCTACGCCATCCCTAAGGTCCTCAAAATGGCCGGCCTCTCGCTCGAAGACATCGACCTCTTCGAACTCAACGAAGCCTTCGCCGCGCAATCTCTCGCCGTCCTCAAGGTCCTCGGCATAGATCCAACCAAGGTCAACGTCAACGGAGGAGCCATCGCCCTCGGCCACCCACTCGGCTGCACCGGAGCCAAGCTGACCGCAACACTTCTCCGCGAGATGCCAAGGCGCAAGGCGAAGTACGGCATCGTCACCATGTGCGTAGGCGGAGGGATGGGCGCCGCCGGAATCTTCGAGGCTGTGAACTAAAGTGGACCTGCTGACCACTTCCGGACGAACGATCTACGGTGCGCTCACCATGGTGGCGTTCCTCAGCGCAGCTGGCGTTTCGTACATTGCGGCCTTTAGCTTTGCCATAGATGCTCCACCAGCCGGGGAGCCGGGATTTCTTCTTGCCCGGCTTGTTCTCTCGGTGATCCTGATAGGGACTGCGGCACACCTCGCTAGTGTGTTGGGATCCAAATCTCGAGTGCGAGTATTCCCCAAGCTCTCCATCATCGGTTCAGTCTTTTTACTGATTCCGTTGGTTCGATTTTCCACCAATATAACTGTGGCGTACGCCAAACATGATGGGGCCAGGGATGAAGCAGCAGGTGCTCTCTTAATGATCACTCCCCAGGCGGTCGTACTTATCTTTTCCGTGATGAAGCTCAGACAATTGCGAATCCCGAGGTAATCCCATGTCCACAACCACTTTCCCGCCAGAAGTCACCACCATAAATCCCGCAACCAACCGCATCCCAGGCGGCAGCTTCCTCATCTCCGACCCCACCCCCGCCGACTGCTTCTTCCCCGAAGACTTCACCGACGAGCACAAGCAGATCGCCGAGACCACCGCCAACTTCGCCATCAAAGAGATCATGCCGGCCTCCGACCAGGTCGAAGCCAAGGACTTCACCGTCACTCGCCGCCTATTAAAAGAAGCCGCCGACCTCGGCCTCACCGCCATCGATATCCCCGAAGAGTACGGCGGCCTTGAGATGGACAAAGCCACCTCCGCCATCGTCGCCGAAAACATCTCCAAGCAGGCCAGCTTCTCCGTAGCCTTCTCCGCGCACGTCGGCATCGGCACCCTGCCTCTTATCTGGTACGGCACCCACGAGCAGAAAAAAAAGTACCTCCCCAAAATAGCCTCAGGCGAGATCGTCTGCGCCTACGCTCTCTCGGAATCCACCAGCGGCTCCGACGCCGTCAACGCCCGCACCCGCGCCGTCCTCTCCGCCGACGGCGCCACCTATACCCTCAACGGCGAAAAGATGTGGATCTCGAACGCCGGATTCGCCGACCTCTTCACCGTCTTCGCCAAGTGCGCCATTCCCGACGGACCTAATGCAGGCCCCGACGCCGGTAAAGAAAAGCTCACAGCATTCCTGATCGAGCGCGGCACCCCCGGCTTCACCAACGGCAAAGAGGAGCACAAGCTAGGCATCCGCGGCAGCTCCACCTGCCCCCTCATCCTCACCGATTGCGTCATCCCCGCCGCGAACCTGCTCGGCGAAGTCGGCAAGGGCCACCACATCGCCTTCAACATCCTCAACGTCGGGCGCTACAAGCTCGGAAACGCCGCCATCGGGGGTGGACGCATGGCCCTCAATAACGGCATCCGCTACGCCCTCGATCGCAAAGCCTTCGGCAAATCCATCTCCGAGTTCGGCCTCATCCAGGAGAAGATCGCCAATTGCGCCACCGGCATCTTCGTTGGCGAAGCCGTCTGCTACCGCACCGTTGGACTCATCGACCGCGCACTCGCCGAAGTCGACAAGAACGACACCAAGGAGATCCAGAAACGCATCGAGGGCTACGCCGTCGAGTGCAGCATCGTCAAAGTCTGGGCCAGCGAGATGCTCGACATGGTCGTCGACGAGGTGCTCCAGATATTCGCCGGCTACGGCTACGTCGAGGAGTACCCAGCCGAGCGCGCCTATCGCGACGCCCGCATCAATCGCATCTTCGAAGGCACCAACGAGATCAATCGCCTCATTATCACCGGCTGGCTCATGAAGTCCGCCATGTCCGGCAAGCTCGCCCTCATGCCCGCCATCAAAAAGCTGATGGACGAGGTCATGTCAGGCCCCAGCGAGAAGATCGAACGCGAAGGTCCGCTCGCCGAGGAGCAGAATCTCCTCGCAAACGCCAAGAAGCTCACCCTCTTCGTCGCCGGAGCCGCCACCCAGAAGTACATGCAGCAGATCGCGGACCAGCAGGAGGTCATGGGAGCCATCGCCGACATGATCATCGAGGTCTTCGCCATGGAGAGCGCCATCCTCCGCGCCGAAAAGATCGCAGCCGGGCAGTCCACCGCAGCCTCCACCATCCCGGTCGCCATGGCCCGCGTCTACGCCGACAAAGCCATGTCCACCATCGAACTCTCCGCCCGCAAGGTCATCGCAGCGGTAGCCGAAGGCGATGCGCTCCGCACCCAGCTCACCATCCTGCGCCGCCTCTCCAAGCACGACACAGCCGACACCATCGCGCTTCGCCGTCAGATCGCCCGGCATGTCATTCAGGCCGGCAAGTACAGCATTTAGCCCTTACCATCACACCGCCGGCACAGCTACAAATCCCACAAAAGGACCAGCCGAGTCGCTTCCCGGCGGGTCCTTTTTGTTTGCCTTTCAACCATGCCTCTGTAACCATCATGCCGATACCATGTTCCCACCTCCCCTGCATCGGCCTAAGGAACCCCTGACTCAAGTCCTGTCTTCCCGTCCGAGCCCCACAAACCTATCATTTCGACCGAAGCAGCGCAGTCTCATCGCGCTGCGCAGTGGAGAAACCCGCTGTCTTTCGCTCTGGTTCTTGCCTCTTCCCGTCCACAGATCTCCGAATCTCACGGCTTCAAAAGCTCAATCAGAGCTTACCCTCGCAAGACGCTCGCATCCCGCACAGTCTTTTCTTCAGGGCACCACTTTGCCGTCGTCAGCGCCTGCGAATCCGCCGATAAATGGAGACGCAACTTTTCCAATCCACGCCTGTCTAAGCAATCAATCGTCTCTGCTTCGTGTATACCGGACCTGTCCACCGCGTGTGGAGCTCCAGTCCGCGCCATAACCATCTCCCTGTACTCGTCCGTAGTAAGGTAAAAAGTCAATGCGCAGCCGCCCGATCTCTCCCCTCCTCCTCCTCCTGGCCTCCGTCCTGTTTACGTCCGCCTCGTCGTCCCAGGCGTCGGTACAAAACCGCATTGCCAGCGTGGGCGGCAGCAGCCGGGTAACCCTGCATGGCAGCGTCTCCGGCCGGGCCAGGCGCGCAGCCGACCTTGGGGCCGCACCCCAGAACCGCAGGCTCGACTCGCTCTCCCTGCGCTTCAGTCTCACCCCCGCACAGCAGGCCGACCTGACCCGTCTGCTCGCAGATCAGCTCAACCCCAGCTCCCCCAGCTACCACCAGTGGCTCACGCCGGAGCAGTATGGCGCACGCTTCGGCCTCAGCAGCGCCGACCTCGCCAAGGTCTCCGCCTGGCTCTCCGGCCAGGGTTTCACTGTCACCGGGACAGCCCGCAGCGCAACCTTCATCGAATTCACCGGTACGGTCGCACAGGTCCAGCAGGCCTTCGGGACCACCATTCACACCATGTCGCTCGACGGGGAGCAGCACATCGCCAATCTCACCGACCCCGTCCTTCCCGCGTCCATCGCGGGCGTAGTCACTGCCGTCACCGGGCTCAACGACTTCCAGATCAAGCCGCGCTCCCGCGTCCGCACCGTTCCCATTGAATCGGCCGCGCCCTTGTACACCCAGACCACCAATAACGTCACCAGCCACTTCCTTGCGCCCAGCGACTTTTACACCATCTACGATATGAATCCGCTGCTGACAGGTTCGCCTGCAATCAACGGCAGTGGAATGACTATCGCGGTCGTAGGGCAGACGGAACTCTTCACGCCTCCCAGCGCTCCCGTCCAGGGTGTTGTCACTCCCGTGACGGACCCCGATGTCGCGGCGTTCCGCAAGGCTGCAGGCCTGCCCGCCGGCCCTACCAACACGGAGCTTTTTGGCGCCAATCCCGGAGTGCTGAGCACTCCCGACCTCGATGAGTCACACATCGACGTCGAGTGGTCCGGAGCCGCCGCCCCGTCCGCCACCATCCTCTTCGTCTACGGCACCGACGTTCTGGCCAACGCCATGACCAATGCCATCGATCGGAAGGTTGCTCCAATCATCAGCAGCAGCTACGGCTTTTGTGAAACCGGAAACAGTACCTCCGTACTCAACACCTACAATCAGCTCTTCCAGCAGGCCAATGCCCAAGGGCAGACCATCGTCAACTCAGCCGGAGACGCTGGGGCCACCGACTGCGACAACTCCGGCGTCGCCACCGAGGGCCTCGCCGTCGACTTCCCCGCAAGCTCCCCTTTCGTCACCGCTGCGGGCGGAACCATGTTCAGCGCCGACGTCAATAACCCAGCCTCCTACTGGAACACCTCCAACGGGAGCAGCGGAGGCTCTGCAACCCAATATATCCCGGAGCAGCCGTGGAACGAGACCACCGCAGCCGCGGGTCTAGGCAATGTCGTTAGCCCAGGGGGCGGCGGCGCCGGAGGTGGAGGCGCCAGTGCCTTCTTCGCCAAACCCGCCTGGCAGATCGGCACAGGCGCGGGAAACACCCCGAACGACGGCTCGCGCGACCTCCCCGATATCTCCCTCAACGCCGCCTCCAACCATGACGGCTACGTTGTGTGCAGTCGGGGATCCTGCACCAACGGCTTTCTCAGTTCAACCAACACCCTCAACGTCTATGGCGGCACCTCCTTGGTCGCCCCCAGCTTCGCCGGTATCCTTGCCCTCGTAGAACAAAAGCTCGGCGGAACCCCCAGCGCCGGCCTCGGCAACGTCAATCCCGTGCTCTACGGCCTTGCGAACGGGCCCACCTACTCCAGCGTCTTCCACGACATCACCAGCGGCAACAACTCCGTTCCGTGCGCCCAGGGTACCGCCAACTGCCCGAACGGAGGTTCCATCGGATATAACGCAGGCGCAGGCTATGACCAGGCCTCGGGCCTCGGCACCATCGACGTCCTTCATCTGGTCAATGGCTGGAGCACCGCCACTCCCGCGGGCGCTGGCGGTACCATCGGCGCGGGAATCACCACAACCGCACTGACCGCAACCGGTTCTTCCTGCGCCGTTACCTCCGGCACTCTCGCGCTCAACGTCACGGTCACCGGTTCTATCGCAGGCTCCACGCCTTCCGGAACAATCCAGTTTCTGGTCGACAACGCCGCCGTCGGAGCTCCTCAGCCGCTCATCAGTGGCGTCGTTGCGTATTCCCTCAATACCACTGGCCTGTCCTCTGGTGGCCACACCATCAGCGCCGTCTACTCCGGCGATACCGCCTTCGCCGGTTCGAAGGGCACTCTGCTCGCGTCCGATGGCAGTGCAGCTTCGGTCGATATAGTCTCTACCACCAAACCTGACTTCTCCATCACCCCCTGCACGGGCTCCCTGAGCGCGGTCTCCGGTACCACAGCCCCCAACTACACCTTCACGCTCACTCCATTCCAGGGATTCACCGGCCCCATCACCCTCACCGCGGTCAACGACAATGCTGCCGCCGCCACCACCTCCTTCACCGTGACGCCCGTCAATATCAATTCCGCCAGTCCGGGAACCACAGCGTTCGTCTTCACCGCATCTGCCTCATCCACCAGCCCCGCAGCGGAACTCAAAGCCGGCCCGCCCAGTCCCCGCTCCACCCGTGCATCCTGGTACGCCTCCGGCTCTGGCGCCGCTCTCGCCTGCATGTTCGTTCTGTTCGCACCGCGCCGCCGCCGCTGGGGAACTCTGCTGGCCGCCGTCCTGTCCGTCGCCGCTCTCACCGCCGTCGGCTGCTCCAACACCTCAACCACCGGCGCGACCACCTCCACCCCAACCCCCCCCACCGGTCGGCCTACTCCCACGCCCGCCGGCACCTACACCTTCACCATCACCGCCGTGGGAGGAGCCGTCGTGCATAGCGCGCGAATCAATGTCACCGTGCAGTAACTCTCAGGTGCCAGCCGCGGCGCTGTGCTTCGGTACCCCCGGCACCTTCTCCTCCGCTCCCCCGGCTACGCGCATCAGGAACTCCTGCGCGCTGAACGGCTCCCCTGTCTTTGCCGCCCGCACATACTCCCCATCCGGCTGCAGTATCCGCGCCTTCGTGTTATCTCTCAGGTAGGCCGCCAGTATCTCGTCCCGCAGGCGCGAACGCAGGTCCGGCTGCACCACCGGATACACCACCTCGCATCGTTCGACCAGATTCCTCGGCATCCAGTCCGCGCTTCCGCAGTAGACCTCGTCTTCGCCGCCATTTACAAAGCTGAAGATACGGCTATGCTCCAGAAACCGCCCTACGATGCTCCGCACCCGTATCCGCTCGCTCAGCCCCTTCACCCCCGGCCGCAGCGAACACATCCCCCGCACGATCAGGTCGATCTCGACCCCCGCCTGTGACGCCACATACAGCGCCTCCACCGTCCGCCGGTCCAACAATCCATTCATCTTCGCGACGATCCCCGCCGGCCGTCCTGCCCTGGCGTGCGCCGCCTCCCGTTCGATCATCGCAATCAGGTGCTCGGCCAGCGTCAGCGGAGCCACCATCAGCGGCTCGTACGACTCCGGCTCGGTCTCCGCCGTCAGGTAGTTGAACACCTTCTGAACCGCCTCCGTTATCTCCGGCCGCGCCGTCAACAGACTGATATCGGTGTAGAACCGCGACGTCACCGGGTTATAGTTCCCCGTACCCAGGTGCGCATATCGCCGCACCACCCCATCCGGGTCGCGTCGAACCAGCATTGCCAGCTTGCAATGCGTCTTCAACCCGAAAATGCCATGGAACACCCCCACCCCGGCATCCTCCAGCTCCCGCGCCCAGCGTATGTTGCTGTCCTCGTCGAACCGCGCCATCAACTCCACCACCACCGTCACCTCTTTTGTCGGTGCCGCCTCCGTCAACGCCTTGAAGATCGAAGAATCCTTGCTCGTCCGGTACAGCGTCTGCTTCATCGAGATCACATTCGGGTCCGCCGCTCCCGCGCCGACAAATGCCTCCACCGTCGTGTATGCGTCGAACGGGTGATGCAGCAGCACATCCCGGTCCCGCAGTTCGTCGAAGATGTTCTCGCACTTAGGGCTCAGTTGCAGCACCTTGCCGTCGAACGCGGGAAACTTCAACCCCGGCCGCTTCACCTCCGCATAAAGGTTCATCATCCGCGACAGGTTCACCGGCCCGTCCATCCTGAAGACCTGCCCTGGATCCAGCTCGAAGTTCGTCCGCAGCCGCTCGACCATCTCTTCCACCGCCGAGCTCTCGATCTCCAGCCGCACCGCATCCCCCTTGCGCCGGTTGTGCAACTCCTCCCGCACACTCTCCAGCACCGATCGCGACTCCTCCTCTTCCATGTACAGGTTGCTGTTCCGCGTCACTCGAAACGCCGACCGAGACAGCACCTCATACCCGCGGAACATTCGCTCCACCTGCGACTCCACCAGGTCATGCAGCAGGATAAAGTCGCAGAATCCCTCCTCGCTTACCAGGGCGATCAACCGCGGCAGGGAACGCGGCACAGTCACCACACCCAGCGCCGTCCCTGGCCTCGACCCCTTCCGCCGATGCCGCAGCAGCAGACCGATGCAAAGCGCCTTGTTCAGCACGCGCGGAAAAGGGTGCGAAGGATCGATCGTCACCGGCGTCAGCAGAGGATCGACCTCGCTGTCATAAAAAGCAAGAGCCTGCTCCCGCGCCTTTTCACTCAGCTCGCTCCACCGCAGCACCCGGATCTTCTCCCGCCCCATTGCCGGCAGCAACTGCTCGTTCCAGCATCGGTACTGCTCGTCCGCAAAGCTGTGGATGTGTTCCATCAGCCCATCCAGCCGCGCCTGCGGAGTCAACCCGCCCTCATCGGGAGGCTGCGCCAAGCTGTACCCATCCTCGATCCGCTGCAAAAAACCCGCCACCCGGATCTCGACAAACTCATCCAGATTGCTCGCCGTAATCGCCAGAAACTTCACCCGTTCCAACAGCGGATTCGTCTCGTCCTGCGCCTCCTCCAGCACCCGTTGGTTGAACCGCATCCACGACTCATCCCGGCTGAAGAACAGGTTTTCGGTTGGCTTCAGCGCCGCCTTCCTTGCGGTGGATGCCTTCTTCGCAGGCCGTTTCTTCGTAGTCTTTGTAGTCTTCGCAGAGTTCGTAGTCTTGGTAGTCATCAAGGCCTTCAAAGCTTAACCCGACCGTATCAATTAAAGTATGAAAAACTCTTCAACGACAGCCAATGGCAGCCCGGCAACTAGGCCCGATTATGCCAATGCATCTTCCACCCCAGGTACTTGCTCGCAGCCTCATGCACAGGTGCAGCCGTCGTAGAAAAATTTGCAGCAACATGATGCTCAAACCCGTTCTCGCAGATGTACCGCAGCAACTCCTGCATCTTTGCAATCTCCACCACCCCGGCCCCGCCAAAGGTCTGCAGCGGATCGTTCGTAAACGCCCCCTCGCCCACATAGCCGGTAATCTGCCCGGTAAAATCGTCGGTTGAAAAACGCGCAAAGCTCATCGCCCCCGCCTTCACTGTCCCATCCAGCGTTCCATAGGTGTTGTCCTTACCCACCGTCCCGGCAATAATCTGCTGAAAATCCATCTTCACCTCGTTGAAGAAGTGCTTCGGCAGATTCGAGCAATGAAAGCACACCGCCTTGTCCGGGTTGTCGCCATAGTTGTTGTTCCAATCCAGCAACGCGCTCGGTGTCTCGCTCGCCAGTGTCAGCGCATACATGCTCAGCGTCCCCAGCACATCCACCTCGCACGCCGAAGGAATCAGGCTTTCGCTCATCATGCTCATCACCGTACACGGCACAATGCCGAGAAACTCCTCGATCGACGTCCAACACTGCACCGCGCTCACGGTCAACTCGCTCGCCGTCATCCACTGGTCGATCACCGCCCCCAGCTTCGCCATCTTCATCAGCGCCGCCGCCGGAGTCTCGCCCACCGGAATGTACCTCTTGATCGCCGCCAGCTTCTCCTGCGCCGCGTCGTCGTTGTCGTTCATCCGTCCAATACGGCCCATCACCTCGCTCAGGTCCAGCGTCTCCACCGTAATCCCCGACCGCTCCAGCAGCTTCTCCGAGTAGCGCACCGTATTGAATGCCGTAGGCCGCGCCCCAATCGCCCCCAGCCGAACATTCTTCAACCCCCGCACCACCCGGCACACCCCGGAAAACCACTCCAGGTCCGCCCGGAACTCCGCCGAATCCGGAGCCTCCGTATGCAGCCGCGTCAGCGAGTAGGGAATCCCATACTGCTTCAGGTTGTTGCAAATCGACATCTTCCCGCAGAAGCTGTCGCGCCGGAACGCAATCGTCATCTTTCCCGCATGGTCCGGCGTCGCTTGGATCAGCACCGGCACCTGCAGGTTCGCCAGCCGCAGCGCATCCGCCAACCCGCGCTCTTCGCCAAAGTTCGGCAGCGTAATGATAATTCCGTCGATCTCCTTCGCATGTTGCTGGAACAAAGCCGCGCACTTTTTCGCGTCTTCGTAGGTCTCCACCGCACCATGCGCCGTCACCTCCGGCGTCAACACCACTGCCCGAATCCCCGCAGCCTCAAGCGCCGCCACCATCTCCAGCCGTCCACTCGTAGCCAGGTGGCTCGGAAAAAAACCTCTGTTCCCCACAATCACACCCATCGTCATCTGCTTCGCCATTTCACGCCCTCAATCCATCTATCCCATATGCAAAGTCTTTTGCTCAGACCAAACCCGGGCGCCCATCTTCGCGGGCAGACCCAATCGGTGTCATCGGTGAAAATCGGTGGTAAGCCGTTATCTTCATTACCTCCCCGGCCGAAACCGCACCGCGTAAAACCCGCCAAACACCGTCAGCACAACTCCCCACCAAAACGTAGGATGCAACGCCTCCAGCCAGGGCAGCAAAACCTCATTCGGCGGCGGATGATGTAACTCCACTAACCCCGTCCCCACCAGCACCACCCCATAGGCCAGCATCAGAATCCCGCAGAAAAACCATATCGACAGCTCCGCCGACTCAACCTCAAGCTCTTGTTTATCCATCGCCGCCACTCCTACCAGAACATCAGATTCAAAATAAAGAACACCACAATCACCACAACCGCCCAGAAGATCGGCTTTTGCCAGATCGTCTTCGCCCCGTCATCCGGTATCGGTGTCACGCCATAGACCAGCCCCGCAAGCTGTGCCGTCGGTACCGGCTTCGTCACCAGGCTCACCGCCACCGTCACCAGCACGCAGATCACCCAGCTCCACAACGCGCGATACAGATTCTCCGCCATCGGCTTCGCGTCTGCGCTCATGGCAATGTAGCGCAGCGCGCCCGCATTGGTCTGCACCCAGATAAACATCGCGACCGAAGAGATCGTCCCCGCCAGCAGCCCAAGAAAGCCGCCCCAGTGCGTCGCCCTCTTCCACAGCATCCCCAGAATCACAGTCCCGAACAGCGGAGCGATGAAGAAGCTGAACAGCGCCTGCACATAGTCCATGATGCTCGCCGCATTCATCACCAGGTACGCGGTCCCGATCGACACCAGCATCCCCACCACGGTCGACCAGCGGCCCATCGTCACATAGTGCCTGTCGCTTGCCTTTTTATTGAGGAACGCGCCGTACAGATCGTACGTCCACACCGTCGAAAACGCGCTGACATTGCCCGCCATGCCGCTCATAAAACCCGCCAGCAGCGCCGTAATTCCCAACCCCAGCAGCCCCGGCCCGCAGTACCGGATCAGCATCAGCGGAAGCACATCGTCATAGCTGTGCTGGCCCGTCACCTTCGCCACGCTCGCCGGCACCAGGTGCATCAGGCTGCCGTCAGGATTCTTCAGCACCGCCAGCGCCAGCAGCCCCGGCACAATCACGATCAGCGGCACAGCCATCTTGAAGGCCGCCCCAATCACCGGAGCCATCTTCGCCGCGCGCAGATTGTTCGCGCTCAGCACCCGCTGCACCACAAGAAAATCGGTCGTCCAGTACCCAAAGCTGATGACGAACCCCAGCCCGAACACAATCCCCGTCCAATGCACGCCCATGGGATTGTCCTTGAAACCGCCCAGTGTGCTCCACAGATGCGTGTAGTCGCTGCTCCCCACATTCACCGCAATCTGTGCCTTCAGCTTCGTCCAGCCCCCGGCTTCAATCAGCCCGAGGATCGGGATCATCGCCGCTCCCGCCCAGATCAGCACAAACTGCAGCACCTCGTTGATAATCGCCGACCGCAGCCCGCCCAGCATCACATACAGCGCCACCGTACCCGCGCCCACCCAGATGCTGAACGTAATGTTCCAACCCAGCACCGTCTGCATCACCACCGCCATCGCGTACATGTTCACGCCGCTCATCAGGATCGTCATCACCGCAAACGACACCGCCGACACTGCCCGCGCACCCTCGCCAAAACGCAGGTGCAGGTACCCCGGCACCGAGTGCGTCTTCGAAATGTAGTAAAACGGCATCATCACAATGCCGAGAAACAGCATCGCCGGAATCGCCCCGATCCAGTACCAGTGCGCCGCCAGAATCCCATACTGATACGCCGACCCGGCCCACCCCATCAGCTCCAGCGATCCCAGGTTCGCCGATACAAAGCTCAATCCAGCAATCCATGCCGTCATCTCCCGGCCGGCGAGGAAGAAATCCTCGCTGGTGTTCGCCTTCCCCTTGGCATAGAAGCCGATGAACACCACGAGCGCGAAATACAGCACCAGGATCAGGATGTCGACAGGGGCCAGCCTCGTCAGTTGTCGGTCCATCGTCCAAAGCGCGGCAAGAGCCTGCATCCGTCCATCCCTGAGCTAAGTGTCGTCCTCGCCCGCCGTCGAGGAATCCCGCAAAACCGTCTCCAGGAACAAAGAAACGTCACCCTGGCAATTCTGCCAATATACAACAACGCTCCCTCGCCGCTGCGTCTCGGCCACGCGAACCCGGGGGAGCAAACCCATCTCCTCACAGGAAATAAAATCCGCAAAAGCTGACGTACTTCCAAGCTCGAGTTCAAGGGCTGCAACGTGACCGGATTTACCACGCATTCCACCACACTCTCACCATCGAAACACCACATCGAAACAGCGTCTTTCTCAAAAAACCCCCGCAAATCCGCCTGTTCACCACACGCGAAAAAACCGGCGCAAACACGCGATTTCGTCTTTCGGGCGTCAGTTCACCAGCTTTGCCGTGCCCAGCGGCATTCCACTCGGCCATACCACCGCTGCTGCAAGCGCCACCAGCGCCACCCAATACATATCCGCCCCCAGCAGATGCAGTATCTGCATCCACACCGGAGCCAGCAGCAGCACATCCGCGATTCCCAGCGCAAATTGAAATCCCAGCAGCACCACCACCAGCCCAGCCAGCCGCTCCACCCCGGCACGGCGCCCCTGCACCACCAGCCATCCCACAAACCCAGCCGCAATCAAAGCGCTCGCCGGATGCACACCGCGCAGCCTCAGCAGCCACGGCGACCCGGCCGCAAGGTCCTGCGCAAACGCCGCGCGAAGTGAAGAAGCAGGGAACAGCGTATCCCCCAGCGCCGCCAGCGACCCGCTCACTCCAACCACAATCGTCGCCGCCAGCCCCACCAGCGTCCATAACGTTCGTCCCCGTCGCGCGCGCAACTCCCGCCACATCTGCCCGGTCCCCAGCAGCAGCGCCGTCAGGGTCAGCGCCGCCAGCAGCAGCAACGTGTTGCTCAGATGAACCGACAGCACCACTACCCGCCCCACCGACTGGTTTCCCGTCACATACCCAAGCTTCACCAGAAGCGCACCCAGAAACGCCTCATTCAGCAGCAGCACCATCGATGCCACAGCCAGCACCCGCGCCGCCTGTCCCTTCACCGTCCCTCGAAACGTCCACACCAGAAGCCCGATTACAAGAAACGTAGACCCGCCCGTCATGCACCGGTGCGTAAACTCGATCACCGTATCCACACGCGGCGACAGTGGAATGACTTGCCCATTGCAAAGCGGCCAGTGGTTGCCACAACCCGCTCCCGATCCCGTAGCCCGCACCAGCGCTCCCCACAGGATCACCAGCACGTTGTACCCCACCACCCCCCAGGCAAAACGCACCAGCCCACGAGCCGTGCGACTCACCCGAACTGCAGCAGCAGAAGCCATACTCCAGATTCTACGGGAGCAGACCTCGCTAGGACCGCTCCTATGCGCTGTCAAGTCCGAGAACGCGCAAACCCGCGCCCGGCAAGCACAATCGCGTGGCGTACCAGTCAGCCCCGATCCCTATAATAGATAGAGAGGGCGTAAGTCCCGTTCCAATGATCGAATAGTGATTGCCGTCATTCTGAACGGAACAAAAAACTCCCGCAGTCCGCCCTTGCAGTCGCCTGTTCCTGGATCGATGCCGTCCATAGAAATCGGTAGCAGGACTTGGTCATCCGGGGTACCTGCGGTCTGCATCAGGTCCGGACTTAACCCGCTTTGTTGGAAGACTTTGCGCAATTTTTCGGGGGGGGGAGGGGGGGTACTACCCGCTGGCCAGTTCCTTCGCCTTCTGCGTCGCCCGTTTCACTGCCTTGATCAACGTAACCCGAAGGCCACCCTCTTCCAGCTCCAGGATCCCGTCAACCGTACATCCCGCCGGTGTCGTGACCTGATCCTTGAGCATTGCCGGGTGATACCCCGTCTCGAGCACCATCCTCGCCGAACCGAGGGTTGTCTGGGCCGCCAGCAGGGTAGCGACATCCCGCGGCAGACCCACATTGACGCCGGCCTCCGCCAGCGCCTCGATGATGATGTACAAAAACGCAGGCCCCGATCCGGACAGTCCGGCCACGGCGTCCATATGCTTCTCATCCACCACCACCGTCCGCCCGACGGTCTGAAAGATCTTCTGCGCCAACGCCATCTGTGCGGCTGATACAAACCGGCCTGCACAAAGCGCCGTCATGCCCGCAGCCACCATTGCAGGCGTGTTCGGCATCGCGCGAATCACCGCCAGGTCACACCCCGCTACATCTTCGATACGCCGCGTCTTCACCGAAGCCGCAAACGAAAGCAACAGCTTGTTCGCGGTCAGCGCACCTTTGATCTCCTCCACCAGCGCGGGGACCTGGATCGGCTTTACCCCCAGCAGAATCACATCTGCCTGCTGCGCAGCGGCCAGATTGTCGGTCGTGACCTCGACGCCAAACTGCGCCGACAGCGTCTGCGCTCGCTCCGAATGTTGCACCGTGGCAAAGATCTGCCCCGGCGACAGGAGATTGTTCTTCAGGAAGGCCTGCAGCAGGATGCCGCCCATCTTGCCCGCACCCAGGACCGCCAGACGCACTCCGGACATGGGCTGCCCGGTAACCGTATAGCTCTCATCGTTCATTTCAACAGGCTATCAAAACCTACTTCTTCTGCGCGGCAATCCACCCATCGACCCGCTGGTCCAGAACATCCAGCGGCAGCGCGCCTGAATCGAGCACCTCATCATGAAACGCCCGGATGTCGAACTTCGGTCCAAGCGCAGCCTTTGCCCGGTCCCTGAGCTCCAGTATCTTCAACTGGCCCATCTTGTACCCCAATGCCTGTCCCGGCCATGCAATATAGCGGTCAACCTCTGCCTGGATGTTCGTCTCGTCGATGGCCGAGTGGTCGTGGAAGTAATCCACCATCTGCTGCCTCGTCCAATGCTGCGAGTGAACGCCCGTATCCACCACCAGCCGGATAGCCCGCCAGATATCCCCCTCCAGCCGTCCATAGTCGCTATACGGGTCCTGGTAGAAACCGACGTCCTTGCCCAGCCGCTCGCTGTAAAGACCCCACCCTTCGGTGTACGCGGTGTAATAGGTGTACTTGCGAAACTCCGGCAGCCCGGTCAACTCCTGCGCGATCGAGATCTGCAGGTGATGGCCCGGCAGGCCTTCGTGGTACGACACCGCCTCGACCGGAGCCAGCGACCGCTCCGCGAACTTGTACGTGTTCACATACACATGGCCCGGTCTGCTCCCGTCCGGAGTCCCATTATCGTAGTACGCCGGGGCCTGATCTTTCTCCATATACGCCGGCACCGCCACCACCTCCAGCGGAGCCTTCGGCAGAGTGCCGAAAAGCTGTGGCAGCTTCGGCTTCATCTGGCCGATGTACCCCTTGTACGCGTCGATCAGCGCCTGCGCGGAGGTCGGGTGCTCCTTCGGATTCGTCTTCAACGCCGCGCTGAAGCTCTTGATATCCGCAAACCCAAGCTTCTTTACAATCACCAGCATCGCAGCCTCGTCGCGCTTCACCTCGTCCAGTCCGATCTGGTGAATCTCCGCGGCAGACTTGTCCAGAGTCGTGCTCTGCCGTATACGGAACGCATAATAGGCGTCGCCATCCGGAATCGCCCAGATACCCGGCTCCTTGCGCGCCTTCGGAATGTACTCAGCTTTAAGAAATCCCGCGAATCTCTTATAAGAAGGCAGTACATCGTCCGAGATCGCCGCAAGCAGCTCTGCCGAAATCCGCTTCTGCTCCGCGGCGCTCACCGTCTTGGGAAAGGTCTTCAATGGCAGCGCAAACGGACTCTCTTCCGGCTTCTGATTCGCCAGCGTCTGGGTCTGCACCAGCACCTTCTCCATCAGGTACTGCGGCGGAATGCGTCCATCGTCCGCACCCAGTTGCATATTGGTCATGATTTGCGAGAACGCCGTCGGAATCTTCTTCATCCGCGCAATGTAGTCGTCGAAGTCCTTCACAGAGTCGAACTGCAGCCGCCCGGGGAGCTGCGGAAGGTCCGTCTGGATGCCGTTGAACTGATTGACCGGCATCTCCCATTCCTTGAACTTCGCGCTCTCCTGGTCTTCGGTCAGCGAACGCAGCATCAGATCTGCCGACAGCTTCTCCTGGTCGGTTAACCCGGCGGTATCGATTGCACCCAGCCGCTGGATATAGCCCAGCTCCCGCTGCAGCGATGCGTTCACCTCCTTGATAGAGAAGTCCGTCAGTTGATCGTTGTACCGCCTGTCCCCAATGGAAGACGCAAACTCGGGATCATGCTTCAGCCTGTCCTCCCATATCTCTGCGAATAGCGCGGACAGGGACTTGCTCCGCGCCGCCACTGACTCTGCCGGAGCAACCGTTGCCGCTGCCTGCGCTACCGCGGGACGAACATTCATGCCAGCAAAGCTGAGTCCACCGGCCAGACCCAGCACCAAACCTAATGCGATCTTTGTCATCATAGTCCTCGAACACTTTATGACCCAGTGTACCGTTCATCATCGCGTCGCCGGGAGTCCCGGCCCGCAGCCTACGAACGAGACTCAAGCATCCGGTACAGTGTCGAGCGGCTGATCCCCAGCAGTTCGGCCGCCCGCAGCTTGTTTCCGGCACAATCCTTCAACACGCGCGACACATGCCGATCAACTACATCCTGCAATCGTTCTGTCTTAAGAGAATTGGAGGTTGAGGATCGCCCTGCGCTCGATTGTGCGATTTCAGGCAGATCGTTCGCCTGCAGCGCTGCGCCCTTACACTGCAGGACGGCCTGCCGAAGAACGCTCTCTAGTTCCCGCACGTTCCCTGGCCAGTCGTGCGAATCAAGCAGCGCCAATGCGTCACTGGCAATCTTCTCAATATTCTTTCCGAGTGCCGGTGCCAATCGGCCGAGCAAGCACAATGCCAGTTCCGGAATATCTTCGCGGCGCTCTCGCAAAGGGGGCAGAACGATCTCCACCGCAGCCAGCCTCTGACGAAGTTCCTGCAGAAACTTACCTGTGAGCGCTCTCACCTTCAAATCCTCACGACTTGAAGCAACGATACGGACATCTAATTTCTGGGGCACTCCAATGCCCCTTTTCAGTCGATCCTGCTGGCACAGTACTCGCAATAGGTGCTGCTGCGCCCCCAGTGGCATTTCGCTGGTGAGCTTTAGGAATAGCGTTCCCTTGTGTGCGCGAATAAGAAGGCGGTCAAGCTGAGAGGCCCAGGCCGCAACCATCTCCTCTGCCCCTAAGCCGTCTTGGGAAGTTTCTGCCCCGTTGCAGACCACAAAGGGACCGTCCGCTCCATGACTTGCGTGGTGCAACTCCCGGGCGATAGACTCTTTGCCCGTACCGGCTTCTCCGCTCACCAGAGCGATTCGGAAGTGCGGGCCCAGGCGGGCGACCCGAAGTCGCACCCGAGCCATCGCCGGACCGTATCCTGCCATCTGGATACCACCCACCCCCGCGGGCGAGACAGACGCAACACGACCTCCCTTTATTGCGCCGAGCTCGAGTAGACTCCGGGCGTCTGGAACTACATCAGTGCAGCGAGATTCAGTCGCCATAGCCCCCTTATCGGCAGACTCCCCGCTATTATGAGCCATACGAGTGGGAGCACAAGCAAAAAGAGCCAGGTACCCACCATGCAGCAGGTCTCTGGCTCCCGTTCCCTGGTGTTCTGCCTCTTCTGTCCCGCTCCTAAGCGGTGGTTGTCGCGCAATACGTATCGAAAGCCCGCGTCAATTCCTGCGCGATCGCCGGGGCCGTTGAGGTTTCAATCGCCGATCGCTGCATCAGGTAGACCAACTGTCCGTCCCGCAGAATCGCAATCGCAGGGGATGTGGGCGGGTGACCGCCGAAGTAGCTCCGTGCTCGCTCGGTGGCTTCGCGATCCTGACCTGCGAATACGGTAACGGAGTGGTCCGGTTTCGCTCCATGCTGCATGGCCAGCCGAACGCCGGGACGCATCTTTCCCGCTGCGCAGCCGCAGATGGAATTCACCACCAACATCGTTGTCCCCGGCTGAGCCACCGCGGCATCGACATCGGCAGCATTGCGAGCTTCGGTCAAGCCGGCGCGAGTGAGCTCTTCGCGCATAGGAATTACCATAATCTCTGGATACATGAGCATCTCCTTTGAACCACAGCCTAAAACTTCCATATCGGAGGAGAGAATCCTGAATAGCAGGTCCCAGCCGCTCGATAGGCTATCTGATTGTACGGTCTGTGAGGGCCGTTATCAAAACGCAGGTTTCTCGGTCCAGTCATGATGAATCTGGTTGGGAACTCCGGCTCCGCAAGTCCTTGCACGAGGTTGGCAACGCACTTCTGAAGGTGGTTCAGACGGTTATGAGCGAGATCACGGGCAAAACATTGGAAACACGGTCTTTTCGAGCGAACAAGATGGTCGAAAAATTGTCTGTTCAAAGTTCAAACAAACTTAGCACTCAATGATATTCAGGGCCAAGCCGGCGAGTGAGGTTTCTTTGTAGCGGGATTGCATGTCGAGGCCGGTTTGGTACATCGTAGCGATCACCTGGTCGAGGGAAAGTTTGTGGTCGCCGGTTTCGTGCATGGCCATGCGGGCGGCGTTGATGGCCTTGACTGCGCCCATACCGTTGCGCTCGATACAGGGGATCTGGACGAGCCCGCCGATGGGATCGCAAGTCATTCCGAGGTTGTGTTCCATAGCGATTTCGGCGGCGTGTTCGATCTGGGCGTTTGTGCCGTTTAGTGCCGCGACCAGACCGCCGGCGGCCATAGAGCAGGCCACGCCAACCTCGCCTTGACAGCCTACCTCGGCGCCAGAGATGCTTGCGTTTTCCTTGTAGAGGATGCCAATGGCGGCCGCAGTGAGGAAGTAGCGGAGCAGGCCTTCCTTCTTTTCTTCCTCTGTTCCTTCGATGAAGCGCGTGTAGTAGTGGCCGAGAGCTGGGATGACACCGGCGGCTCCATTGGTAGGAGCGGTGACGACGCGCCCCCCCGCGGCGTTCTCTTCGTTGACTGCCATGGCGTATACGGTAACCCAGTCAATCGGGGCAAGAGGATCTTTGGAACCGATGGTCTGGAGACGTTCGGCAAGGCGGTGGGCGCGTCGGCGTACGTTGAGGCCTCCGGGCAGAATGCCCTCGGTCGCAATGCCGTGCGTCGTGCATTGCTGCATCACCTCCCAAAGGGCAAGGATGCTTGCGCGGACATTCTGCTCTGGTGACTCTGACTGCGAGTGAGAACCTGCTGGCTGTGGACGGGTGATGCGAACGTTGGAATCGGCGAGCAGGGCGACTTCATTGGCGAGGAGCAACTCGGCGATGGTGAGGTTGTGCTGTCCGGCGGTGGAGAGCAGATCGGCGGCGCTGCGGAACGGATAGGGTACGATCCGGGTACTCGTAAGGCTTTCGGCAGTGCGTTCGGCTTCGGAGACGATGAAACCGCCTCCAATCGAGTAGAAGACCTCATCGGCCAGCGTCTTGCCGTTGCTATCGAGTGCGGTGAAGCGCATGCCGTTGGGGTGCGAGACGACCGCGGGATCGGGATACATCTGGTTGCGGTGCAGATAAAGGTTCGCAGCTTCGGTGAACGGAATGGGGTACGCGCCGCCGACCGCGAGAGTTCCCGTTGAGCGAAGATTAGCGATCTTCGCTTCGACGGTGGGGGGGTCTACCGTATCTGGTGCTTCGCCCAGCAGACCGAGCAGAATAGCACGGTCGGTCCCATGGCCGATGCCGGTGAGGGCGAGAGAGCCGTAGAGGTCGACATGAAGGCTTGCGATGCGCGGCAGCAAACCCTTTGTTTGGAGTGAACATGAGAAGCGGAGAGCGGCACGCATCGGACCCACCGTGTGTGAACTGGAGGGGCCAATGCCGATCTTGAAGAGTTCGAAAAGACTGGTATTCACGATTTTCCGCCAGCGTCAATTGTAACGGGATACGCAATCTAACTCTATTTTTGTTGCATCCTCTGGACCGCTATACGCCCAGTGGAGCGGATATAAGCGGCAGCCGCAGTGAGACGCACGGGACGGTTAGAGTCATCGAAGAGCGGAAGCAAGGCATCAGACACTTGCCTTTCGTGGTAATCGCCAAGGGCCTTCGCTGCGGCCGCGCGGACAGCAGGGTCCTTGTCACCTAAGGCTCCTAAGAGAGTTGATCGGACGGGAGAAGTCCTTTGCTGCGCGATGTCCTCTATGGCGACAACGCGGCCGGAGTTGCCGCCGTTCTTGCGCATGTACTCGTACGCTGTGATGCCGATGCCAAAGGGACCGAGAAGCATGGATGCACCTTGCAGAGCCCCGATGCGAGCGAGGGTAGAGGGGCTGTGGAGATCCCTGCTGACAGTGTGCATGGTGCTGTCGCGCAGGTCCGCGCTGGATCTGCGATCACCGTCGATGACCGCCAGGAGAATGTCTCTGCCGGAACGGTCGTTCATCTTCCATAGCGTGGTGGCAGCCGTGAAGGCAACCTGCGGCTCTGGGTCATTGAGCATGTCATGCAGATCGCCGAAGAGAGCGTGATTTCTCGTCTGACCGGCGGAAAGCACGGCAGCGGTACGCACGTCCACGTCGGGGTCTTTCATCGCGCCGGCGATCAATGTGGCTCCATGTCCATCGACGCCGAGGGTTCCCAGAGCGGCGAGCGCCTCGATGCGAATATCTGGATGTTTTGCGTCCTGGAGGGAGTCGGTGAGCTTACCCCAGGCCTCCTGCGTGTTCTGAGTCACGGAGCTGTGAAGGCGGTCCGTCTGGCTGAGGCCGGAGATATCGTTAGCCTTTGTGGCGTCGTTTGCGGCAGGTGCACTGTGTGGCGGAGTGTTCTGAGCGCGAGCCGCTGTGGCGAGACTCAGGGTGAGCAGCGTGACTGAGAACGCGGTAAGGGCAGTGAGGCGAAAGCCGTTGAGGAGTAAATCCATGCGTTGTTGCTCCGAAGGCAGAAATGCTGCTATCTCCTTTATATCGGGCGGGGTGCTATACTCGGCGAAAATTCACTGCCTCACGGTTGCACCAGGCCCAAACCATGCTTTTCAAGGCTCGTAGCGCTGCGGTATATGGAATTGACGCCCACATCATTGATGTCGAAGTCGACTTCTCGGGGATTAAGCTAGATAAAGAGCAGTTCAGCACGGTGGGACTGCCCGATGCGGCGGTGCGGGAGAGCCGCGACCGGGTAAGGTCGGCGATCAAGAACTCTGGGTTCGAGATTCCGACGACGCGGATCACGATCAATCTTGCTCCAGCCGACCTAAAGAAGGAGGGATCTGGATTCGATCTGCCAATCGCGATTGGGATTCTTGGCGCATACGGCGCGCTGCATATCAAGGATTTGAGCGATTACCTGCTGGTCGGGGAACTCGGCTTGGATGGAAGCCTACGGGCGGTACAGGGCATGCTTCCGATCGCTGTCGCCGCCCGGGCGCGAGGGATCAAGAACCTGATTATCCCTGCCAGCAACGCGCGAGAAGCGGCTGTGGTGGACGGGGTGAACGTCTATCCGGTGACGTCGCTGCTGGAGGTGCGGGAGCTGCTCAATTCGGCGGCTTTGGGCGGCATCACTGCAGCACCATTGAAGGTCGAGACAGCCAACCTGCTGAACGAGTTACAGCACTTTTCCTTCGATTTCAAAGATGTGCGGGGACAACACGTTGCTAAGCGCGCGCTCGAGGTAGCGGCGGCTGGTGGACACAATATCCTGATGATCGGACCGCCAGGCTCAGGTAAGACCATGCTGGCGAAGCGATTGCCCTCTATCTTGGCTCCCCTGAGGTTTGAAGAGGCTCTGGAGACGACCAAGATCCACTCGGTTGCGGGGGTTCTGGATGCGGAGCAGGGGCTGGTGGCGCAACGGCCGTTCCGGTCGCCCCACCACACGATATCCGATGCTGGCCTGATTGGTGGTGGGGTAATGCCGCGGCCCGGAGAGGTGTCGCTGGCACACAACGGGCTGCTGTTTCTGGATGAACTGCCGGAGTTCCCCCGCAATGTGCTTGAAGTGCTGCGGCAGCCACTCGAGGATGGTCATGTGACGATTGCGCGGGCATCGATGAGTCTCAGCTTTCCGGCGCGGTTCATGCTTGCGGCCGCGATGAACCCTTGTCCCTGTGGATACTTCAACGACAAGTCGCGGGAGTGTATGTGTACGCCGCCGATGATTCAGCGGTATGTCTCGAAGGTTTCGGGACCGTTGCTGGACAGAATAGACATCCATATCGAGGTCCCTGCGGTGCAATATAAGGAGTTGCGAAGTGGATCTGCAGCTGAAGGGTCGGAGGAGATTCGCGCCCGGGTGCTGGCGGCAAGGGAGCTCCAGCAGGCTCGCTTCAATCCGGCATTGGGCATGGCTGAAAGGACCAAAGGGTCGGCAGAGGGGGCTTCACGTCAGATCTACTCAAATTCACAGATGAATACACAGCAGATTCGTATGTTCTGTGAGCTGTCGTCGGATGCTGAGCGCTTGCTTGAACGCGCGATGCAACAGCAGGGGCTCAGCGCGAGGGCACACGATCGGATACTAAAGGTTGCCCGGACCATTGCTGATCTAGGTGCAGGGCAGGACATTGCGGTCAAGCACATCGCCGAAGCCATCCAGTACCGCACTTTGGATCGAAGTTACTGGTCCTGAATGAAAGCCCCGTCGCTGTTCAAGGCGTGAACCGCTCGTGATCCCTGACCAGCATCCTATTTCTAAGATATTTTTATTCACAGTCTCCCAAAATAAGTATTGACCTTTGCCTTCAGAAACGTTATTTTCCATAAGTGTCCAAGTCCTCCGTGTTGCAAAAGTCACGACAATACATGCGAACTCGCTTTCCGCAAGATGCTGGCCTGAGCGTATGCACCCTTGATCCTGCGGGAAAAAGCAGACATACAAGGCTCCGCCCACATCTGAGCGGCTTTTTTGCCTCCGGTGATTTCAGCGGATGAACAATGACTCGAGAAGCGCAGGTGGTTTCTAGAGTCGTGCAGTACTTTTTTGCGTCTAATACCGTAAGCGTTGGTTTCGCTGATAACTGTGGAAAATGGGGCGGATGTGCGCTGGTTCTATGCTTCGCCCCGAAAAAAGAGGAGATAAATATGCGTTCGGATCTTATCTTTGGAGCACTTACGCACGTGAACAATCGTTACGAGCTTTGCCAGTTGGCCTCTAAGGCAACGCGTAAGCTGCACAAGCCAAATACCCGTCTACAGGACACCACTAACGAGGTTCTGGATCGCTTTAAGGACACTGTTCCGATGGACGAATCCAGCGAGCCGGTGGTAGAGAAGGTACAATTGCAGGAACGCCGCGCAGCTTAACGCGCGGCAGCTTCACTCTATTTCATTTGCAGTAACTTCCTCTTCACCCCATACACGATCCCACTCTCATTCCAGTTATCGCACCATTTTTCTGGCCTTCCGCAGGACCCCCTCGTCAAGCAGATCCCGCCTCAGTTCCAAACCCCCTCCTCAAAATCAAAATCCCAGGTAAATCATGACGATTTCTGAATTAAAAGAACACAATATAGCTGAGCTGAGTAAGCTCGCGCGCGGGCTCGACATCGCCGGCACCAGCGGTCTTCGCAAGCAGGACCTTATCTTCAAGATTCTGCAAGCGCAAAGCGAGAAGGAAGGACATATCTTCGCCGAAGGGGTGCTGGAAATTCTGCCTGACGGCTATGGCTTTCTACGTTCTCCGGACTACAATTACCTTCCCGGTCCCGACGACATCTACGTTTCACCATCGCAGATCCGTAAGTTCGATCTGAAAACTGGCGATACCATCAGCGGGAATGTGCGGCCTCCCCATGAAGGCGAAAAATATTTCGCTTTGGTCAAGATTGAGGCCATCAACTTCGAGTCGCCTGAAGAGACCCGCAACAAGATTCTGTTCGATAACCTGACGCCCCTCTACGCTCAGGAGCGGGTGAAGATGGAGACGGTTCGCGAGCACATCTCCGGACGTGTGATGGACTTACTGACGCCCGTGGGAAAAGGGCAGCGCGGCTTGATCGTAGCTCCGCCGCGGACTGGAAAGACAATGCTGCTGCAGTCGATCGCCAACAGCATTACGGCCAATCATCCCGAGGTTGTGCTGATCGTGCTTCTGATCGATGAGCGCCCGGAAGAGGTCACGGACATGCAGCGTTCTGTCAAAGGCGAGGTAATCTCTTCCACCTTCGACGAGCCCGCTGCCCGTCACGTCCAGGTCGCCGAGATGGTGATCGAGAAGGCTAAGCGCCTGGTAGAGCATAAGCGCGATGTGGTGATCCTGCTGGACTCGATTACACGCCTTGCCCGCGCTTATAACACCATCGTTCCGCCTTCGGGCAAAGTTCTTTCGGGTGGTGTGGACTCGAATGCTCTGCAGAGGCCGAAGCGCTTCTTCGGTGCTGCACGCAACATCGAAGAGGGTGGTTCGCTGACCATCATCGCTACCGCGCTGGTCGATACCGGCTCTCGCATGGACGAGGTCATCTTCGAAGAGTTTAAGGGCACGGGAAATATGGAAGTCATTCTGGACCGCAAACTGGTCGACAAGCGCGTCTTCCCGGCCATTGATATCCAGCGCTCCGGTACCCGCAAAGAAGAGTTGCTGATCCCGAAGGAGGACCTGCAAAGGACCTGGATCTTGCGCAAAGTGCTCAATCCGTTGTCTCCTGTCGAGGCTATGGAACTGTTGACCGACAAGCTGGCGAAGACCAGGAACAATCAGGAGTTTCTGCACAACATGAGTTCAATTTAGTCCGCTCGTTACCGCACGGAAGAAGCGCAGCTTGTCAATGGCTGCGCTTTTTGCGGGCTACGGCTAATAACCGTTTGCGATAAGGTGCTCTTCGGTCACTTTGAAGCTTTTGGCTGGCAACTCTTTACGTTGCGCATATTTGCTCAGGACGTCGACTTCGATGTTCAGGGGGGTGCCGGGGGTGAGTGTGTGAAGGCTGGTGGCGGCATAGGTGTGCGGAATGATTGCGACTTCTACCTCGTCGGCTTCGATGGAAGCGACCGTGAGACTGATGCCTTCGATGGTGATGGAACCTTGCGGCACGACGTAGCGAGTGAGCGCTTCGGGTATCCGGATGCGCAGGCGCCAGTCTGTTTCGGCCGCGGCCGCGGTGGGGGTGATTGCGGCCAATGAGAGCAGGGTGGCGGTGCCGTCGACATGACCCTGAACGATGTGACCCCCGAGGGGGGCTCCGGCGGGCGTGGGGAGTTCGAGGTTGACGATAGTGTCCGGGCGCAGGTGGCCGAGCGTGGTACGGATGATGGTTTCGGCGGCGAGATCGGCTGAGAATCTTGGCGGGAATGTGTTCGGCTCGATGCTGAGAGCTGTGAGACACACTCCATTGACGGCAATGCTGTCGCCCGGGGTCAGGCGACTCGTCAGCAGGGGTGACGCGATCGTGATGCGTGTCGCGCCTGCCCTCGGTGCGGCGGCGAGCAGGGTTCCGGTGGTTTGGATCAGTCCGGTAAACATGATTTCAGCTTATCGGATTCCGTGCCTCGGCGGGTCTGTGCCGATGGCGACCAGGGATCGTGGAGGTAGCCTGTGAGGCAGGCGTCGGGACCGTGGGCGGCACGGGTGACTCGGGTGAGGGACCGTTCCAAGGTGTACGGAGAGGCTATGCCTTGGGCGAAGGGAATTGCCTGGTCGCCTAACTCTGTTTCGGCGTAGATGAGGATGGCTTTGTCTACAAGGTTCTGGCGGAGGAAGGATCCGTTGAGATGGGAGCCGCATTCCAGGAGAAGGCTTAGTGTGTTTCGCTCCGCGAGGGCGGTGAGTGCGGCGGGGAGACTGAGACGTCCGGCATGGTCCGGGAGGGTTTCGACTTCGACGCCATGGGTTTCGAGGATCTGGATTTTTTCCTGGGGTGCGTGGGTTCCGCAGAAGACTAGAAGGTCACCGGCGGCGGAGCGAACCAGTTGAGAGTTGAGTGGAATGCGGAGGTGGGTGTCGAGGATGACGCGGAGGAGAGGGCGGCGGCGGGGCAGGGTGCCGGGAGCGAAGAGTCCGCCGCGGGCTGGATCTTGCATTCCGCCGCGGTCTGGATCCTGCATTCCGCTGCGGGCTGGATCCTGCATTCCGCTGCGGGGTGGATCCAGCATTCCGCTGCGGTCGGTGAGGAGTGGGTCGTCAGAGAGGACCGTGCCGATTCCGGTGAGGATGGCGTCCGAGGCGTGGCGGAGGAGTTGGACCTGATGCCGGGCGGCGGCGCCAGTGAGCCAATGAGGTTGATTGGGGTAGCGGGAGGCAGGGGGCGGGGCGAGCTTGCCATCGGATGAGAGGGCGGCCTTCAGGGTGACGAACGGGGTTCGGCGCTGGATAAAGTGAGCGAAGGCGTCGTTGAGGTCTCGGGCTTGTTGCTGGAGGAGACCCAGGGTTACTTCGATTCCGGCGGCCTGCAGTCTGGCGATACCCTGGCCGCTTACGAGGGGATTCGGGTCGGCGGTGGCGATGACACAGCGGGCGATGCGGGCGGCGATGAGGGCGTCGGCGCAGGGACCGGTGCGGCCGTGGTGGCTGCAGGGCTCTAGAGTGACGTAGGCGGTGGCTCCGGCGGTGCTGAGGTTCCGGGTGGCGGCTTGTTTGATCGCTACGATTTCGGCGTGGTCGACGTTATCGTAGAGGTGAGCTCCCTGGCCGATGACTTGACCATGCCGGGCGAGGACGCAGCCTACCTGGGGGTTGGGCGAGGCCAGGCCGATGGTGTCGGAGGCGAGGTTAAGGGCTCGCTGCATGAAGGATACGTCCTGTTGCATGTCCCCCCTCCCCCCCCGAAAACGCGCAAAGTCTTCGAAATAGGCATGTTAAGGTCGGACTTGCGGAAGATCAGAACATATCCACTGCCAGTGCATAGGCGAGAGCGAAAGCACCTGTCTCACGACGAAGCCCGGTACTGCGGTTTCTTTATGTCCGGCCTGAACCTCGGACCTGTTTCAAGGTCTTAAGGACGCTAGCAAGACAGGAACAAGACGCATGTACAGAAAAAGATTCACTGCTTACTCGATTATAGCCGCTTGCGGAGACTAAGACGCCATCGGGAACCGCCATGGTTTGTGTGCTTTAGCCCGACCAGGTACTTGACAGGAAGCCAGAGCCGATCTGAGGTAGCAAGCAAATTCAGTTTATATCGAGGGAGCCGGTTCGCTCGCGAATGCCCATCTTATGGCGCGTTAAGACCTCGCGGAAAATGGGGCATCCGGTCCTTGCCTGGTCTTGAATCCGTCGTATCGATGAAGACCCGTCACACGCTTTGATTCTTGAACAGCTCTTGAGGCTAAGTCGATAGCTTCATTCGAGGAGGGAGTCGATAAAGCTGGCGCTGTCGAATGGGATGATGTCTTCAAGCTTTTCGCCGATGCCGGCGTAGAGGACGGGGAGCCTGAGTTCGGTGGCGATGGCGAGGACAATGCCGCCCTTGGCTGTGCCGTCGAGTTTGGTGAGGACGATGCCGGTGACGTGGGCGGCTTCGGTGAAGAGGCGGGCCTGGGTGAGGCCGTTCTGGCCTGTGGTGGCGTCCATGACGAGGAGAGTCTGATGGGGGGCACCGGGAACGAGCTTTTCCGCGGTGCGGCGCATTTTGTCGAGCTCCTTCATGAGGTCGGTCTTGGTGTGGAGGCGGCCGGCGGTGTCGACGATGAGGATTTGGATGCCCCGGGCCTTGGCGGCAGCGCAGGCGTCGTAGAGGGCGGCTGAGGGGTCGCCGCCCTGTTTGGTCTTGATGATCTGGACGCCGGAGCGGTCGGCCCAGACTTCGAGTTGCTCGATTGCTGCGGCGCGGAAGGTGTCTGCCGCGCAGAGGAGGACGGTGCGGGCCGGACCGCTCTTGCCGCTCGTGAAGAAGGCGGCGAGCTTGCCTGTGCTTGTGGTCTTGCCGGTGCCGTTGACCCCCACCATCATGATGACCTCGGGCGAAGTGGCTGGGTGACGGATGGGATGGGCTACCCCGTCGAGGATCTGCTTGAGCTCGGACTTGAGGAGTTGTTTGAGCTCGTCGCCGCCCTGAATGCCGGTGCGGAGGGCGCGCTGGCGGAGGTTTTCGAGGACGAGAGCGGTGGTGGCGGAGCCGAGATCGGCGGAGAGGAGGATGGGTTCGAGTCCGGTGAGGGTGGTCTCATCGACCTCGCGGGTGAGTGCGACGACGGAGCTGATGGACTCTGAGAGCGACTCGCGGGTGCGGGTGACCGCCTGCTTCATGCGGTCGAAGAAGCCGCGTCTCTGCTCCGGCTGTTCCGGGGCGGATGGGGTGGTGGGCTGCTGGTCTGGCTGCTGGTCGGGTTTGTCGCGTCTGCCGAAGAGGGAGAAAGCCATGCTGAAGTTAGTTTAGCGGATGCGGCGGGTCAGGACGGGTGCGGTGCTATCTTCATCTATGAATTGGCCAGCGAGTGAGCTTTCGAGGCGGTTATCTCACCCACACGCGCGATTGCGGTGGTCTGGCGTTCGAGAACCTCTGGTGCGTAGGGCAGTTCACCTTCGCGGGCAATGACGCGGCGGGTCGGCAGGGCATCGGCAGGAAGGATAGAGTCGACGGGGGGGCGCGGAAGCTCCACACGCACGGAGGTGCCATGGCCTTCGGAGCTGTGGATGGTGACGGTTGCTCCGTGGGCATTGCAGATCGCCTGAACGATGGACAGACCCAGGCCAGTTCCTCCCGATCCGCGGGAGCGTGCTTTGTCGGAACGATAGAACCGTTGGAAGACGTTGGGCAGGGACTCCTGCGGAATACCTATGCCGGTGTCGCTGACCTCGAGAACGGCGACCTTCTGAGCGATGCTGACGGAGACTCCGACTTCTCCTCCGTCCGGGGTGTACTTGATTGCATTGTCGAGCAGATTGACGATGACCTGCTTGACGCGCGCGGGATCGGCGAGAAT
Source organism: Edaphobacter sp. (assembly GCA_965277265.1). Taxonomy (GTDB): domain Bacteria; phylum Acidobacteriota; class Terriglobia; order Terriglobales; family Acidobacteriaceae; genus Edaphobacter. The sequence goes on along the minus strand of CBDICF010000003.1, from coordinate 532,104 downwards.
GATTGCGTTCTCCGTCTGGGTGCAACGCATCGTGATCTGCTTCTCTTCCGCGATGAGATGCATTTGATCGACGGTCCATTGGGCGAGCTGGCCGAGATCGACGTACTGGCAGTCCATCAGATCCGTGCCGGAATCGAGGCGGGCAATGGCAAGGAGATTTTCGACGATCTTCGCCATACGATCTATCTCTTCGAGTGCGCTTCCGATGGACTCGCGGGTTTGCGCAGGAACGGGGGAGGTTTGCAGTACCTGTTCGAGTTCACCGCGGAGAATGGTGAGGGGGGTCCTGAGCTCATGAGAGACATCGGCTGAAAAGCGCCGGTTATGGTTCAGCGAGTCTTCCAGCCGGCTGATCATTCGGTTGAGCGACAGGGACAGCCTCTCCATCTCATCGCCTGTGGCGATCACGGGCAGCCGTTCTCCCAACTCATGGGTTCCGATACGCTCCGCTTGTTTGGTTAAGGCGACCAGGGGGCGGAGAGGCCGGGACATAAGAAAGTGACCGCCTAGCGCGGCTGCGAGCAGGATCAGCGGCGTTATCAGAAGCAGTATCTTCAAAAGGCTGTGCAGGACGCGTTCGACTGGAGTGAGCGAAGCTCCGATTTCGATCAGATAACGTGTGCCAGAGGAGGAGGTGTAGGACATGGCATAGAGCATCAGGTGCTGGTTGCCCTTTTGTGTCTCCTCGTGGAAGGTATCGATGCGATCGGTTAGTTCGGGTCGAGGGACATGCCGCGTATCTATATGTGGATCGCGGGTATCCCCGGATTGATATAAGAGCGTGCCATCCTGGCGAGTGATTCGGATGAATCGGCCGCTTTGTTCCGGAGCGTACGCTTCGATGATCTCTCCGGTCATCCAGGAGACGCCTTTCTCTTCCTCGAAGGAGAGAAAACTGGTGGCGATGGCTCTTGCTTCTCCGGAGAGGGAGTGTTCCACGCCTGTTCGGAGGTAGTCCTGCACGGCGAAGTAGAGAATGGCACCGAAGACGATCAGGGCGGTAGCCAATAGTCCGACGTACCACGTCGTCACACGGGTTCGCAGGGAGCCGAGGCTCATTGCTCACCGCCGGCGCGGATCATGTATCCGGCGCCACGAACGGTACGGATGAGCTTACTTTCGTGGCCGTCGTCTACTTTGGAACGAAGATGACGGACGTACACATCGACGATGTTGGTGATGCCGTCGAAGCTCTGGTCCCAGACGTGCTCGATGATCATGTTGCGAGAGAGTACCCGCTCTACGTTCTGCATGAGGTACTCGAGGAGCGAGTATTCCTTGGCGGTGAGCTCGATCCTTTTGCCGCTGCGCTTGACCTGCTGGGTGAGGCGGTCCAATTCCAGGTCACCGACCATCAAGGTGCTCGACCGGTTGACGGGGCCTCTTCGGAGCAGCGCCTTGGCACGGACCAGCAACTCGGCGAATGCGAACGGCTTGGTGAGGTAGTCGTCCGCGCCGCTTTCAAAAAGGCGTACTTTGTCTTCGACGGTGTCTCGTGCGGTCAGGACCAGGACCGGAACGCAGGTGTTGTTGCGGCGAATCCGCTGGAGGACCTCGCGGCCATCCATGCGCGGAAGCATGAGATCGAGGATGATGAGGTCGTAGGGATAGGTCTGTGCCATCTCCAGGGCATCGCGGCCGTCGGCGACAACATCGATCGCGTATCGTTCCGCGATCAGGCCGCGTTCGACGAATCCGGATACCTTCGGCTCATCTTCAACGAGCAGAATTCTCATTACGAGGACCTCAGTTCTCGCGAGTCGTGGCCATTCTGCATGCAGGTGTGAAACTCGGCATGAAGACTGGGCCATGTTCGCAAGTACAAGAACGATAAGCTTCTGGGGGTAGACTACGCAATGTCCGGGGTCGCTGCTGCGGCGCCGACGGAGGCTGACTAGACTTATCGCTTCGGCGTTTTTCGATTCGACGCGGCTTTGTTCGCATTGGCCTGCTTCGCCCGGCGCTTCACCTCGGCCTCGCTGAACATGGTTCCCCGGCACTTCTTCGCGCCGCAGTAGCAGTCGCCTTCCGCGTCATCACTGTCATAGAGGTTGTACTCGTAGGTCAACTCCTCGCCGGGTTCGATGTCCCGGATGGCTACGACAAAGATCCGGCCATCCACGTCCTCGGTCTCGCAGTTGGGGTCGCAGGAGTGATTGATGAACATCGCCGTCCCGAAGCCATCGATGACCATTCCCTCGTCACCGCAGCTGAACAGATAGGTGATGGAGCGGTCTTTATACCGCTCATCCGCTTCGTCCTTGGTGAAGCGGCGACCTTCATACTCGCAGACCCGCTCATTCTTTTTCAGCGCCCGGGTGGTGTAGCAGCCCGCAGCGTGAATCGAGGAGGAGCGAATGATCAGTCCGTTGGCCATGTTGAGAGTTTCGTCCATGGGGATGAAATGCGAGCAGACGAATAGAATATATGCAGATGGTTCGCCGGGGCCTGTTCCGGGCCGACGATAGTAACAAAAGCGCGATTCGCCGCGTCAAAAGCTTGGAAGAGAACTTTAGGGAATGGCTATTCGCCCATATTACTGCGTACCGCTTCTGTTTGTACTTGCCGGTGTCAGCTTTGGCCAGGCGGCACCAGCGGCGGCACCGTGCGCAACGGCTCCAAAGGTCCAGGCCGCACCGTCGCCGCAGTCAACCCCATGCAGACCACCGGCGGACACGAGCAAACCCTCTCCGGCACAGCAGTTTCCATTTCCCGGCGAACCCGCGAAGCCTGCCTCAGAGACTGCCGCCCCGGCATCCGCTCAGCCGAAGGGTTCAGCCGCGACCGAACACCCGTTTCCGACTGCGCCGCCGCCCCGACTGCCTGACGCCGACGCCAGCGGGAGTTCAAGCAGTTCGAGTTCAAGCAGTTCGAGTAGTTCCAGCAGCGACGACCCCAATGCCGCTCCGGACGCTGGCCCTCCGCTGACGGGCGAGGGAAGCTCCACCCATCGCCGGCTGCCTAAGGTGAAGCGGGTGCAGACCGATGACGAGCGGGTGGATGAAGACCTCAATGTCGCAAAGTTCTATATGGGCGACGAGAACTTCCAGGGGGCCTATCTCAGGGCCAAAGATGCGGTGAAGATTCAGCCCGACTACTCCGCGGCTCATTTTGCGCTCGGCCAGGTGGCTGAAAAGATGAAGAAGAAGGATGAGGCCATCGCGGAGTACAAGACTTATCTAAAGCTGGACCCGGACGGCGAACAGGCAAGGCAGGCGAAGAGGGCGCTTGCCGAGTTGCAATAGCTCGAATGGCGGCGATACCGGGATAAGAATGTCGAGAGAAGGTCAGCAGGGAATCAGCGTTGGGGTGATTTCGTGTAAGGTCATATTGCCCGTATGAACTCCGGTCTGCATCATCTCGAACGCGAACTCGCGCACTGCCTCTACGGCCTGACGGCAGATCAGACCCAGCTTCGGCCGCCTGGACGGCCGCAGAAGTGGAGCATTCAGCAGATCGTGGAACATCTGCTTCTCAGCTATGAAGCAACGGAAACGGCGATAAACGTACGCGTCGCCAAGCAATCGCCGACCCGCGCGAGTCCGAGCATTCCACAGCGGGTTGGACAATATACGGTGATCCGGCTGGGGTATTTTCCGGCGGGCCGCAAAGCTCCTCCCTTGGTGACCCCAGGGGCAACAGAACTCTCGTCCTCGGGGGAAGAGTTGACCCACGCGGTTGCCGAACATCTCTCCCGCCTCGACGTGCTGTTCGATGAAGCCGAGAGGATGTTTGGGGGCTCCGCTCGTTCGGTCAGCCATATGATTCTCGGCCCGCTCAGCATCGATCAGTGGCGACGATTTCAGGTGATCCACGGACGCCATCACTTGAAACAGATTTTGGCTATCCGCACGGACAATGGGGTGCCGGTCATGGCCGGTTAGTCTGTGTCGTCCGGTTCGTCCGCTGCGGCCGCTGGGCTGGGGGTCTCGATCTCCAACTCGTCTTCGACCCGTAGAAAGCGGCGCATGTAGCGCAACGGCTCCTCTGCTGCCGCCATTTCCTTCAGGTGATAGAGCCAGGCGTCTCCACGTGCACTTCTGCGCGTGTAAGCTCTGCGATTGACGGTACCTATGGTGCCATCCTTCATCTTTCGCATGAAGCTTCGTGTGGGAACCTGGAAGGTCATGATTTCGCCAGCTTTCCAGAAGTTTGAGGCGAACTCGTGGGAAAACAGCAGTGCATAGTATCTGCGCTCGGATGCGAGCGTCTCCACTGCCGCTCGAGCGTTCTGCCATGGAAGGCCCAGTTTTCCGACATACCACCTGCGAAACTCGAACCCGTTGCTTCGTGCCTGTCCGACCAACAGCTGTAGCAACTCAAACCTCGTCATACAAGTCCATCCAATTCCGAAGGAGAGCTGGCGGACGGCTGCGAACGCCAGTGCCAAGGGTATAGTTTACGGTGACGCACGTCCAATACACAGGCGAAACAGTAGCATAGCCAGCCTGTTTTGCCTGTTAAAAGAATTGTTTAAAGATGATGATGCAGACATCTGGAAAAGCGAACCCAAATCCAGGCAGACTCGGCAGATCAATCAGGACTCCAGGCGCGAGGTTATCCGGCAGAGTTCTCGTTGCAACGATGCTTTGCGCGTCAGCTTACGCGCAACCTGCCCATACTGATCCTGTGAATCTCACGGCACAGGTTCGCGAGGCGCACCGGCACTTTTACAACCTCGATTATGATGGTGCCCTGACCCGCTTTGAAGCGATCCAGCGCGCCAATCCAGAGAGCGCCATCGCGTTGGACTATGTGCAGATGACTCTGATCTTCCGCGAGCTTTACAGGCAGGACCTGCTGGACACCACCTACTACGCACACGACAGCTTTCTCAGCTCAAAACGCAGTGTCCCTGTGGAGCAGGCCACCCGCGATCGCATCGAACTGCTCACCAACTCCGCTATCTCGATGTGCGACCGGCAGATCAAGCAGAACCCGGAGGATGCGAACGCATATTTCGCGCGGGGGTATGCGAGGGGCATGCACGCGGCCTTTATCACTCTGGTGGACCATAGCTTTGTCGCAGCGGCGCGGCAGGGTCTGGCTTCTCGCGGCGACAGCGAGCAGGTGCTGAAGATCGATCCCGAGTACGCTGATGCGAAGATGGCGATTGGAATCCAGCAGTTTGCCGTAGCCAGCCTGCCGCGGCTTCTGCGCATTATGGTCGGAATCGCGGGAGTGGGGGGCAATAAGGACAAGGGGCTCGAGCTGCTTCGGGAGTCCGCGGCCCATGGCATCGTGACTCCGATCGAATCGCGCACGGCGCTCTCGCTGTTTCTTCGCCATGATGCCCGGTATCCCGAGGCCCTGGCGGTTCAGAAGGGGCTCGCAGATCAGTTTCCACACGACTACCTTTTCCGCCTGGAGGTGGCCAACCTCATCAAGGACTCGGGGAACGGCCCGGGTGCGATTGCGGCTTATCGGACGATTCTTGCCGACGCACGGAAACCCGGCTATTTTACGGAGCCCCGGCTGCACATGGCTTACTTTGGATTGGCCGATACCCAGCGGGGCCAGAATCAGATCCCCGAGGCGGCGCAGAGTTACCTGGATGCGGCTGCGCAACCTGGCTGCAGCGACTGGATTCGTCGCCGTGCGGAACTGAATGCCGGAGAGATGTTCGACCTGCTGCACAGACGCGAGGAAGGCATCAAGGAGTATCAGCTGGCCAGCGCAGGCGGCGGCGACCAGTCCCAGACCGATGCTGCACGCCGTTATCTCAAATCGCCGTACACTGGCAGGTAACGACACGGACCTATGCCCAAACGCGCCATCATTGCACTCAAGGTCCTGGTTCACCTTCTCTGTCTGGCTCCAGCGGCCTGGCTGCTGCACTTGTACACCTCGGGCGCTCTTGCACTGAACGCCGACCCGGTGAACTACATCACCCATTTCACGGGCGACTGGACGATCTACATCCTGCTCGCCTCGCTGGCCATTACTCCTGTCCGGCGCATCTCGCCGAAGATTGCGTTCCTCATACGCTTTCGCCGCATGATTGGCCTGTATGCCTTTTTTTACGCGTGTTTGCATCTGGCTACGTATGTCTTTCTGTTCTCGGGCTATGACCTGGGGGCCGCTCTCACGGGCCTTCGGTCAGGACATCCGGGCGCTCTCCTTGAGCAGTGGAAGCTGGTCTGGCCGGGCATTCTGGATGACCTGGCGAAGCGGCGTTTTATCCAGGTCGGCCTGTTCGCCTGGGTCATTCTGCTGGCGCTTGCGTGTACTTCGCCGGCTTTCATGTTGCGGGCGATGGGGGGCAAGAACTGGCGGCGCCTGCACAGGCTGGTCTATGTCGCAGCGATCGCCGGGGTGATTCACTTCTGGTGGCTGGTCAAGGCCGGGGTCCGTACGCCATGGAAGGATACGGCAATCCTTGCGATCCTGCTCCTCGCCCGGGTTCTGTACGGTGTGATCGATCGCCGCCGCAAGAAAACTCTGCCTGCGACGCTGCGCTCCAGTTCGGTTTCATCCTGAGCTTGAGAGTGAGGGTTTCCGGAATGTATCCGGTGCGCGGAAGCGGAAGCGATGGCAGAGCCGCTCTATGCATCACATTCGATATGGGAAGAGCGAGATTGGGAACGATGAAAAAGAGTTCGGAATGGTCGGGCCAGGATTTTAAGAGATTTTTGCTTCGGCTGACGCAATCGATGAGAGCCGTCCTGATAGCCGGAGCATTGGGGTGCCTACTCAATTCGGATGTCTTGGCTGCGGAGGTCTCCGGGTCTGCGAAGGAGATTGTAGCGGCGATGCTGACGCGTGAAGATTACGAGGCGGCTCACCGGGGCCACTACATGTATGTCTCCAAAGAGCGGTCTGATCGGACGGGCGGCCATCTGTGGACGGAGAAGGTGATCGAGACGACGGCCGGAAAGATCCGGATGCTTGTCGCGGAGGATGGTGAGGCGTTGGACGCTCAGCGTTTGGCGGCAGAAAAGAGCCGACTGGAGGAGATCGCGGCACATCCCGATGCGTTCCAGAAGCAGGAGCAGACGCGCAAGAATGACGAACAGCACGCGAAAGAGATGCTAGATCTGCTGCCCAAGGCATTTCTCTTTTCCAACAAGCAGCGGGAGGGAGAGTTCGTGAGAATCGATTTTAAGCCGAATCCGGACTACTCGCCACAATCGATGGAAGAGAAGGTGTTGCATGGGATGACGGGTTCGGTGCTGGTGGATAGCCGGGTCATGCGGCTGCACGAACTTGATGGAAGGCTGCCGGAGGACGTGAACATTGGCTTTGGGCTGCTGGCAACGATTCATGCCGGAAGCAGCTTCTCGACGACGAGAGAGCCGGTGCCTGGAGATGAGTGGAAGACGGCCATTATCGATACCGACATCAATGGCAGGGCGATTTTCTTCAAGACGATTGGCAGGAAGGAGCACGCGGAGCACACAGATTTCAAGCAGGTTCCGATGGATCTGACGGTGGCACAGGCCGTGGAGAAGCTGCAGAAGTAATTGCCGGGACGAGTATTGAAGTCAGCAGCGCATCTAAGTTCTCGGAGACCCGCGCCTATGCGCCGCACCGAACTTCCCGAACTGCATGATCATCCCTGGTGTCCTTCATTTTTGAGGAACCTGATCACCGATGCTCTCCAGGCTCTGTGGTGGCTTGGTAATTCCTATCGTCCGATCCTGCCGCGACTTTCCCGTTGCGTCAGGGACAGTTCTACCGGGGAACCCGCGGAGGTACTGGATCTCTGTTCAGGCAGTGGAGGCCCATGGTTTCGCCTGGCTCAGCAGCTTGAGTGCGACTATAGTCTTGCTGTTGCTGTGTGCCTGACCGACAAGTACCCGAATTACGATGCGGGCGCAGATGCCAAGGTCCACTCACATTGGGGGATCGACTCCCATATGGGAATGAGGGCAGAGGCGCACATCAGCTTCAACGAAGACATGGTCGATGCAACCCGAGTTCCGGCGTCGCTGAGCGGCTTCCGGACAATGTTTTCCTCGTTTCACCACTTTGGGCCGGAGGACGCGAGAAAGGTGCTCCGCGGCGCTGCGAAAGCCAATGTGGGTATTGGGATCTTCGAGCTTGCAGACCGCGGCTTCAAGACGATGCTGGTGCTCTGCGTAACTCCCTTGCTGGTGCTGCTGCTCACGCCGTGGATTCGTCCGTTCCGCTGGTCCCGTATCTTCTGGACGTATCTCATTCCTGTCGTTCCGTTCGTGATCTGGTTTGATGGGTTGATCTCGTGCCTGCGCGCTTACTCGTTGCAGGAGCTTCACGAAATGACCAACGAATTAGTAGAGGAGACGGAACAGCAAGCGTCGCCGGAGACGAAGTATCGATGGCAATTCGGGGTTGAGCGTACCGGGTTTCTTCCGGTTACGTATCTACTGGGATCTCCCCCGAACCACGGGACTGCATTGGGCAGCAGAGTTCATCCGTAGCTGTTACGGAGATTACTGAGGCGAATGTTGAGTGTTTCGGCTCCCGGCGGCCTGCTCGTGTGAGCGGGTGAGCAAGTCGTTCATGCGCAGGTATACGCCGTTGGTCCAGCCGAAGCCCACGACATTGCTCTTGTAACCTGCCGCCACCTTGACATTGGCGGAGCCGCTGACGACGTTGTATTTTTCACGTATGGTGCCATCGCGCAGGAAATTCTGCAGGACCGTGGCGGTGAACCCGGTTGCGATGCGGTCGGCGTCGGCGTTGTAGCCGTATCGCGCGAGACCTTCGGTTGCGAGCCAGTTGGTAGGAGCCCAGCCGAAGGGGTAATCCCATTGTGTGCCTGAGTTGGTGTCGCTCATCGCTAGGCCGCCTTCGTGCTCGAAAAGAGGTAGATTATGTTCGAGCGCGGCTGCCTGCTGCGGGGTCGCCAGGCCGGCCCAGAGAGGATAGAGCGCGGTGACGTAGTTGTAGGTGGAGGGCTGCCGGGTAATGAAGTCGTAATCGTAGAACATACCCTTCTGGGGGTTCCAGAGAAACTTGTTGATGGCGGCCTGGCGGGCGGCGGCACGGCGGCGCCATTGAGCGGCTTCGGCCGGACGGCTCAGCAAGGTGGCGAAGTGGGCCAGGTCGAGCTCGTATTTGTAGAGGAGGCTGTTGAGGCAGACTGGGGCGTAGTCTTCCGTAGATCCGCTGAAGGGGCCGAAGCGGAAGCTGGAGTCGAAGCCGGATTCGCGCATGGCACGGTCGCCCTGGTAGAAGGCGCTGGAGAGGCGATGGCCCTTGAAGTAGGCATGAGAGCAGACTTTAGAGACGGCGATATCGCAACTGGCCGTTGCCAGAGCGGCGGCCTGAACTGGGGTCGGATCGTCCGGCGCGGCGACCAGATAGCCGGTGTGTGTGCCCGGGTGCGCGAGTAGCCAGCGGATGACGTCGGGGTAGTAATTGCTGTCGTCGGCCATCTCGGGAACGGGTCCTTCACCGATGTCGTGGTAACGCGCAAGGCCGGTGTCGCCGCCACGATGCGATGCGGAGTCCCAGAGTGCATGGTCGCGCTCGGCGTAGGAGTAGGCGCGCGCGAGCCAGGTCTTCGACAGGTGTGGGTTTGAATGCTGATCCGAATTCTGGCCTGGGGGATGCTCGTAGAGTTCGCGGATCATGGACGAGAGCAGCGGCGGCTGGGAGCGGGTGAAAAAGTAGGTGCGGTTTGCGTTGAGGATGGCTCCATAATTTTCGATTTCGTAGAAGAAGTTTTCGATCATGTCGCGGGCGAGGTCGGCGCGCTGGTCCTGCAGGAGGCCGAGGATGATGAAGTAACTGTCCCAACCGTACATCTCGTTGAAGCGGCCTCCGGGAACGACGTACCGGTTGGGAAGGTAGAGCAGGCCTTCGGCGGGAATCTCCGCGACGCGCACGTCGCCGATATGGACGATCCTGCGAGGAAGATGCCGGACCTCCACGTTGCACTGCCGGTGTGCCAAGGCTACGGCGGGCGGTACGGACGCGCCGTATGGCAGATAAAGAATCGGCGGCGTGACAACTTTCGGGTCGACGAGCGACTTACATTCGCTCATGGAACGTGAGAGGGTGTTCCAGCCGCTGTCGATATAGGCGAGAATGTTACGGTCTGCGCTGGCCTGCTGATGCGAGGTCTGGGCGTTTGCCGGGAATGCGAACGACGCTGTAAGGACGAATAAACACAGGTGTATGCGAAGGGTCGGCTTCATGGGTGTCCCAACCAGTATAGGGAATTCGCAATATCGCTGGTGTACCGACCGCGCTGGCCTGAAGATGGGTTGAGATCGTGTGTCATCGTAGATTATGGTTGGACGGAAGGTCTGTGAACCTGGCTGATCGTAACCGAGGCTTAATCCAAAGATGATTCGAGGGAATGGAAAGAGATGAAAGCTTCAGGGATGCGCATTGGTATCGACCTTGGCGGGACCAAGATCGAGGGTTTGGCTATCGATCGAAATGGTGCTGAACTGGCTCGACGCCGGATCGAGACTCCGCGGGAGGACTATGACCGCACGGTCAGGGCGATCACAGGGCTGGTTGAGTATCTGGAGCAGGAGACTGAACAAGTGGGCAGCGTTGGAGCGGGCGTTCCCGGCAGCGTCTCGGGTGTTACGGGGCTGATCAAGAATTCGAACTCGACCTGGCTGAACGGTCGGGCGCTACATCGCGATCTGACGGCATCGCTCGGCAGGGAGGTGCGTGTCGCGAACGATGCGAACTGTCTTGCCGTCTCCGAGGCGACTGACGGTGCCGCTGCGGGCAAGGGCGTCGTATTCGGAGTAATTCTGGGAACGGGATGCGGCGGCGGCGTGGCGCTGCACGGTGAGGTGCATGCGGGGCCGAACGGTGTAGCTGGAGAATGGGGTCACATGCCTTTGCCGTGGCCAACGCCGGAGGAGTATCCGGGGCCGGCGTGTTATTGCGGCAAGCGGGGATGCATGGAGATGTGGGTCTCGGGTACAGGGATTGCGCTAGACTACAAACGCTCTACTGGCAGAAACCGCACTGCGAAAGAGATTCTGGCCGAGTTCGGGGGTGACGATCTGGAGGCTTCGGCGGCGGTGGAACGCTTAGAAGACCGGCTGGCGCGCGGTTTGGCGCAGGTGATCAACATTCTCGATCCCGAGGTCATTGTGGTGGGTGGGGGTGTGTCGCGGGCGAAGCATCTCTACACGTCGCTGCCGTCGAAGTTGGCTGCGTATGTCTTCGGCGGAGAGGCGTCGACTCCCGTTTTGCAGGCGGCCCATGGCGATGCGAGCGGAGTTCGAGGCGCGGCGTGGCTGTGGCCGAGCCATGCCTGACGACGGGGAATGGTTTGCCTACGTTGAATAATCTGCATTGATTCGTACGTACTCTTCGGTGAGGTCGCAGGTGAGAAAGCTGCATTCGGCCTGTCCTTGCCCTAAATCGAGTGTAATGGTGTACTCCCGATCGAGCATGGCCGTATGTGCCGCTGCCTTATCGAACGCCGGCGATCGTACTCCACGTTCGAATACGGGAAGCGAGCCGATCCAGATGGACACCGATGCAGGATCTAACGCCACGCCACTGTACCCGGCGGCGGCAAGCAGGCGTCCCCAGTTGGGATCGGCGCTCGACCAGGCAGTTTTGCAGAGCGGAGAATGAGCGATTGCCTTCGCCACCTGCTTCGCCTCGGCCTCCGTCCGTGCGCCGGTGATGTGCAGCGTTATCACGTGTCCTACGCCCTCGCCATCGTCGACAATCTGATGCGCGAGCGAAGCGCAGACCAGGGTCAGCGCATTGGCGAATGCTTCGTTGATTCGCTCGTCGAGTTTGATCCCGCTGGCTCCGCTTGCCAGCAGGAGCACCGTATCGTTGGTCGAGGTGTCGCCATCGATGGAGATGCTGTTGAAGCTGCGCTCGACTGCGGGTTGCAGCAGTCGGCTGAGTTCTTCACTCTCTGCCGCGAGGTCGGTGAAGAGATAGACCAGCATGGTAGCGTGGGGCGGCCCTGACACGGCAGCCAGTTGCGGGTAGATCATTCCCGCGCCTTTGGCGGCACCGAAGATGCTCACTTCCGTGCCGTCCACGTCCACGATTGCCCGGGCCACTTTCATCTTGGTATCTGTGGTCATGATGGCTGTAGCAAACATCTCCGCGTGGGCCGGGGTGTCGCCAAGGACGGACTTCAGAGCGGGCAATGCGGCGATCACCTTTTCGCCGGGGAATGGGACGCCGATGATGCCGGTAGAGGAGGGCAGGACCTCGTCGAAGATGCAATGGAAGGTCTCTGCGGCGGCGACGCAGGTCTGGACGCAGGCGTCGATGCCGGGCTGGCCAGTGGCGCAGTTGGCGTTGCCGGCATTGACCAGCACCGCGCCGACACGTCCGCCGGTGGCCAGAAGATGTCTTCGCCCCACCTGAACTGGAGCCGCAACTACCTGATTCTTTGTGTACATTGCTGCCGCACTGGCGACTTTCGGGGCGATGGCTACGGCTAAATCGAGGTTCCCGCTGGCCTTGATACCGGCTTTCACTGCGCCCCATTGGAACCCTCGCGGCAGTGTCTGACCCTTTACGCTGTTTTCCTTCGTCATGCCATTCACTTTATCAAGCAAGGCGTGTGTCCGGGTGCTTGGCGGCATGGGGTCATCTAAGCTGTATACCGGCACAGGATTAATATTGCTCGACATGTCTGGGAGTGGAGTTGAAACGATGCTTTTGAAAGAGCTGCGAACATTGGTGCTGGAGGCCAATCTGGAGTTGGTCAGGCGGGGTCTGGTTTTATATATGTTCGGCAATGCCAGCGGGGTCGACCGCGAGCGCGGGCTGGTTGTGATCAAGCCGTCCGGCGTTGAATATGAAGAGCTTCGGCCGGAGCATATGGTGGTGACGGATCTGGAGGGGAAGATTGTGGATGGGGAGTTGAGGCCTTCTTCCGATCTGGAGACGCATCTGCTTCTGTACCGCGAGTTTACGGAGATCGGCGGGGTGGTTCATACGCACTCGGAGTATGCGACAAGCTTCGCGCAGGCGGGGATGGCGATTCCGGCGCTGGGAACGACCCATGCGGACTACTTCCATGGTCCTGTTCCGGTGACCGAAGTCCTTTCGGATCAGGCGATTGGCGGCCGTTATGTGCATGAGACCGGGGTGGCCATCGTGAGGAGGTTTGAAGGAATGGACCCGCTGGCTGTGCCGGGGGTGCTGGTAGCCGGACATGCGCCCTTTTGCTGGGGCAGGACGGCGCGGGAGGCGGCGCATAACGCGGTGGTGCTGGAGGCGGTGGCACGAATGGCCTACCGGACGCTTACGCTTCGGGCGGAGTGCGAGGGGGTGTCGCAGGCGCTGCTGGACCGCCACTACTTTCGCAAGCATGGAGCGGCTGCGACGTATGGGCAACCGGGGTAAACGCGCACTTTTTTCCCCGTGGCGGAGGTGTGATTTTTGCCGGGGTTCCGGGCGAAAAATGTGTGTTTAACGTGGTTAGTTTTGTGCAATGTGTGGACATATGCGTGGCAAAGGTGGACATCGCGCACCAGGACAGATGACGATGCGCGATGCGCCAAATTTTCCGACTTTATTTTCGGGCATCGTAATTGAGGATTCGGGATTCGGATTCAGGTATCGGGATTCTCAGAATTCGATGGGCAAGGTTCGCTGCTCGTGGCTGCTCTGGCGGGCCAGTTCGAGGAGTTTGATGACGCGGTAGCCGTCCTCGGGCTTGACGATCAGTTCGGCGGCGCCCTGGATGGCGTCGCGGACGTTGGCATAGTAGAGGCGGTAGTCGCCGGGATCGGTCTTGACCTGGGTGCGGGTGAGGGTGGCGGGGTCGGCAGGGTTGGGGGCAAGGGTGAGGGTGCCCCAGTGGTCTTCGGGCTCCTGGAGCCAAAGATGGCCTGCGGGATCTTCGCCGACGCAGGGTACCCTGGCTCCGGCTACGAGGGCGGGCTCCTGGGGGTCGAGGCCGAACTTCCTGAAGCTGCCGTGGGTGCCGTGCAGGAGGAAGCGCGGGGCGGCGTCGCAGGCGATCATGCTGGAGCGGCAGTGAGCGCGCAGGCCGGGATAGTCGAGGGTGATGTCGAAGGCATCTTCGATCTGGGTGGCGTCGCGGTCTTTGCGGACGCTGGCGGTAATGCCGGTGGGTACGCCGAAGAGGGCGAGCGCCTGATCGACGAGGTGGGGGCCGAGGTCGAAGAGGAGGCCGTTGGCGGGGTCGGCGCCCTCCTTCCAGGTGTTTTCGCGAGGGATGGGACGGAAGCGGTCGAAGTGGGACTCGAAGGTGACGAGACGGCCTACGGCATGGTCCGCGAGCAGGCGCTGGACGGTGAGGAAGTCGCCATCCCAGCGGCGGTTGTGGAAGGGAGCAAGGATAAGGCGCTTTTGGGCCGCAAGCTGCCAGAGCTCTTTGGCCTGGGCGCTGGTGGCGGCGAAGGGCTTGTCGATGACGACGTGTTTGCCGGCCTGGAGGGCCTGCCGGGCGAGATCGAAGTGCGTCTCGTTGGGCGTGGCGACGACGATGAGCTGGATGGCCGGGTCGCGCAGGGCTTCGTCGACGGAGCGGAGAATCCTGGTTTGAGGATAGGCCTGGGCGGCTTCGTCGCCTTTGCGTTGCACGATCGCTTCGAGTTTGAGGCCGGGAACTGCGCTCACAAACGGGGCGTGGAAGACCCGGCCCGCGAGTCCGAATCCGATTACCGCAACGCCGATCTCAGCCTTTTCCATGCTCATCTCCACCGTTGATTGAAGTCATTGCCTTCTATGGTACCGTTCGTTCGATCTGCCGCCCAGGAAACCTCTTACTGAGTCTGCATCATGTCGGACGCCTGCAAGTGAGGGCGGCATGGGCGATGGATTCGGACATGGATGGGCATTGATACAGACCGTTAGGAATTTTGATTGCAGCAGCTTCGATCTTCTCTTTCTTGATGCGAAAGTCCTTTCTATGTCGCTTGCCATCCGGCTGAAGTCCTGTTTCACTTCTAGTCGAACTCAGTCATACCTATATCCGCGTTCTGCCTTGACCAATCGTCCGTCCCGTTACGACCGAAGGAGAGTATCCATGAAGAGTTTGCATAAGTGTTTCCTGATGTTGGTTTTGTGCAGTACCACCATGCTTTCACTGGGGCAGAGCGGCCAGGGGATGGACCCTGATTACGCTTCGTCGGTGAAGGAGTGGACGACGCGACCTGAGTTCATGAGCCCGCTGGTGGACCATCTGCCGAAGTCGGCGACGGTTCCATCGCCCAAGGATGTGCTGGGGTATTACATTGGCGCTCCGAAGAAGCTGACCTACTATGCGGATATTTCCAAGTACTACCATGCGCTGGAAGCGAAGTCTCCGCGGGTGAAGGTGGTGGAGATAGGCAAGACGGAAGAGGGCAGGGAGTCCATGATCATCTTCGTGGGTTCGGAGGATTCGATCAAGAACCTGCCGGTGTACCAGAAGAATCTAGCGCGGCTGGCGGACCCGCGCGGTCTGTCGGATGCGGAGGCGCACCAGATTATTGCTCAGACCAAGCCGATTTATACCGTGATGGGAGGGTTGCACAGCGCGGAGCTTGGCCCGCCGGAGATGCTGATGGAACTTGCGTACCGGCTGGCAACGGAGGACACGCCGCTGATCCAGAAGATTCGCTCCGAGATGGTGGTGGCGATCTATCCCGTGGCCGACCCGGACGGACGCGACCGCAACATCGACTGGTACAACCGCTACATGATCGACCGCACGGATACGAACGGGACCTTCGAGGGCGGCGTGCCGTACTGGGGCAAATACTTCAAGCATGACGACAACCGGGACATCAACTATGCCGGCCTGGCCAACCAGAATTACCTGAAGTGGTACCTGGAGTGGCATCCGCCGATTATTCACGAGCTCCACGAGTCCATTGCGTTTATGTACACGTACAGCGGCAATGCGCCGCAGAATACGCTGTTCGACCCGATTCTCTGGGGAGAGCTGCCATGGTACTCGAACTTCGAGGTGTCGCAGATGGCGAAGTACGGAATGCCGGGGGTCTGGACACATGGGTTTATGGATGGCTGGTCGCCGGGCTATGTCGGCATCATGGCGGCTAACCACAACGGCATGATGCGCATGTATGAGATCTTCGGCAATGCCGGCGCTACGACGATGAAGCGCACCTTCCCCAAGGCGGACCCGGTGATCAAGGGCGGCCGGGAGGCGGGGGGAGATGTGACCAAGCGTGAGTGGTTCCGCCCATGGCCTCCCTATAAGGAGGTGATGTGGTCGATGCGGAACAACACGAACTACTCGGAGACGGGTGTGTTGACTGCGCTGCAACTGACTGCCGCGTTTCCGCAGGTTGTGCTCGAGAACTTCTATGCGAAGAGCCGGAACTCGGTCCATTCGGGAGAGACTGAGGCGCCGTATGCGTTCGTGATTCCGAGCGACCAGGCGGACATGACGAAGGTGTCCTTTGTGGTTCACGAGCTGCGCGAGCAGGGAATTGAGGTCGGCCGGGCTACGGGTGAGATCAAGCTGAAGGACGGAACGTTTCCTGCCGGATCGCTGGTGGTCAAAAGCAACCAGCCCTATGGCCGGCTGGCGAAGACGCTGCTGGGCAAGCAGGTGGATCCGGACCCGGAGCTTGCGACCTATGACGACAGCGGCTGGACAATGGGCATGATGACGCACACGACGATCAAGCCGGTCGACGATGTCGCAGTGCTGCAGACGCCGGTCGAGCCGGTGGAGGAGTTCAAGCCGTCCGGTAAGGTGGAGTCCGGGGCGGGCGCGGTGGCGTATGCGGTGCTCGATCACGGCTCGCCGAACCTGATCACGCTGCGCTACGAACTGAAGGGCGCAAACGTGAAGATCGCCGAGGCGCCGTTCCAGGCGGGTGGCGTGACGATTCCTGCGGGCTCGTTCCTGGTGCCGGCAGCTGCGTTCGACAAGCTGAAGGCCGCGGCGGTGCCGCTGGGGTTGGATACGGTCGCGCTGACTGCTCAGCCGACGGTGACCAGCCACGAGGCCGGGCTGCCGCGGGTCGCGGTGTTCAGTACGTGGGGATCGACCCAGAACGTCGGCTGGGTTCGGTACACCTTCGAGCAGTACAAGATTCCTTACGATCTGATCTACAAGGAGCAGGTTCTGAAGGGCAACCTGAAGGGCCAGTACGACGTAATTCTTATTCCGGACCAGACACGCACGGCCAAACAACTGGTGGACGACATCCCCAGGGAGAAGATGCCGCTGGCCTACACCAAGACAGCGAAGTACAAGTTCCTGGGAGACTATGGAAGCTCCGAGGACATTACCGGCGGCATGGGAGCGGCGGGAGTGGTGGAGCTGCAGAAGTTCGTCGACGAGGGCGGGCTAATGGTGACGCTGGGCACCTCAAGCGCGTTCCCGCCCAGCTACGGGATTACGCCGAAGGTCGATTCGGGTACGACGACGCCGAAGTTCTACGCGCCGGGACCGATCGTGCAGGTGGAGATCACGAAACCGGATGATCCTATCTTCTATGGCTACACGGATAAGATGATGCCGGTGCGCTGGGCCAATGGACCGCTGTTCCGCCTCGATCCGGACGCCAATAAGCAGGAGGTGCTGATGCGGTATCCGGGAGGAAAGGACAGCGTGTTGAGCGGCCTGATGAGGGAGCCGGACGAGATCAAAGACCGTGCCGCGCTGGTGAAGATGCCGGTTGGCAAGGGTGAGGTCGTCATGTTCACGACCAATCCCATCTGGAGATGGCAGAACCTGGGCGAGTACAAGCTGGTCTTCAACACGCTGCTCAACTTCCAGAATCTCGGTAAGTAGATGAATGGAAAACTCCGGTGCGGCGTGGAAGCTCGCACCGGAGTTTTTGTTTTTGAAGCCGACGTGACAGCGATCGGAACAGCCAACGGTTTAGCGGATTTCGGTTGGGTATACACCGCGGCTGTCCTGCCGGACGGGCCTCCTGCGCGGAGTGCGGTCACTTCGTGACTTGTATACCGGTCTTGACTGCATCTGCTGTACAGGCCCTCCCCTTGGTCGGGACATAGACTGGAGGACATCAGTTGGAGAACCGCGTTAGCGGGATGCGAGGAATCTTCGCAGGGCTTCAAGGCCCTTTTCCACCGTCTCCAGCTCGACCGCGAAGCCGAAGCGGAGGTGGCCTTCTCCATGGGGGCCGAAGACGGATCCGGGGATTGTCGCGATGCTGGCGTGCTCGAGAAGCAGGTCTGCCACCTTGCGGCTGTCGGGATCGATGCGGTCGACTTTCGGGAATGCATAGAAGGTGCCGCCAGGCAGCTCCGTGCTGAGACCAAGCTCGTTCAAGCCCGCGATCAACAGGTCCCGCCGCTTGCGGTAGAGCTCTCGCTTTTCGGCGAAGAACTCCGGGTTGATCTCCATCGCGGCGATCGCGGCCCACTGGATGGGGGTGGGGACTCCGTTGGTGGTGTAGAGAATCACCTTTTGCAGGCTGCTCATGAAGATGTCCGGAGCGACCAGATAGCCGATGCGCCAGCCTGTCATCCCATAGCTCTTCGACAGAGTGAAGGACGTGATGGTGCGTCCGGCCATACCGGGCAGCGTGGCGATGGAGACATGCTCTCCGTCGTAGACGATGTCCTCGTAGGCCTCATCCGCAATGACGGTGAGGTTGTGGAGGATGGCAAATCTGGCTACTTCTTCGGCATCGTCGCGATAAAAGACGTGGCCCGTGGGGTTCGCGGGGGTGTTGTAGTAAATAGCGCGCGTGGCGGGAGTGAGGCAAGCCTGTAGCACGTGCTGGATGCCGCTCCGCTGCAACTCCTCCACGGGCACGAGGATGGAGTTGGCTCCGACCATGGCGATCATGTCGCCGATTGGAGTCCAGTAGGGCGAGAAGACGAGGATGTCATCGCCGGGATCGAGCGTCGCCTCGAAGGCAGCTTCGAGACCCTGGATGCCGCCCACTGTGACCAGAACATTGCCAGCGGTGACATCCATTCCGTTGAAGGTCCGGAGCTTTCTGGCAATCGCTTCGCGGAGAGGCGCGATTCCAGAGGATGGGGCGTAATGCGTCTTGTTTTCACGGAGGGCGGTCGCCATTGCAGTCTTGATTGCGTCTGGAGTGTTGAAGTCCGGCTCGCCGCCGTGGAAGCCGTACACGGGCTTGCCCGCGGAACGTAGAGCCATGACCTTGTTACGGATGTGGACGATGTCGGAAAAGCCGACGGCATCCAGATGCGTCGCAACCTGCGGCTGGTTCTTCTCTGTAGTTGAGGGCACAGTTGTGGAAGGCACGTTTGAGATTCCTTTTCCGGCTGTCTCGATATTTTCGTACGTGGTGGGAAGAGGCGCTTTTTCTGCCTCTCCCCATCCGGTTTAGAAGTTCAGCTTTAGAGCCAACTGAATGTCGCGCGGATCGAGCGCTGAACTGATCGTGCCGAAGGGCGCAGTGCCGAAGGTGACATTCGGGAGTCCGAAGTTCGGGTGATTGAAGACGTTGAAGAACTCCGCGCGAAACTGGAGGCCCATCTCACGGGGGAGAATGAAGTTCCGCGCAAGGTTGACATCGGCGTTCCTGTAAGCGGGACTGGCGATCGATCCGCGGGGGGCATTGCCGTAGGTGGATGCGGAAGGGAGGCTGAAGGCTTTGGTGTTGACCCAGGTGGAGTTCGATGCCACTGACTTGGGCCCGCTGTTCGGATTTCCGACGATGTTTGGACGATCGCCGGTCGTTTTTCCGTTGTTGCTGACATTAGAGCCCAGCACGGGAGTGACCGGGGTTCCGGTCTGCAAGGAGATGTTTGCGGCCAGCTCCCATCCTCCGACTAACTTCGACGCGAAGCCGCTCTTGCCGAAGGGCAGCTTGTAGACGGGGCTGGCGACGAAGCGGTGACGGACGTCGAAGGGAGAAAGACCCTTTTCGGCGCTCAGGTTGTAGTAGTCCTGCGGGGTGCTTGTCGCGTTGTCCAGCGACTTGCTCCAGGTATACGCAACGAGAAAAGTCAGGCCGTGGCTCATGCGCTCTTCCAGCTTGGCGTACAACGCGTTATAGCTTGAGTGCGAAAAGGGCTGGATGTACGTCACCGTGTTGTAGGCCGTGTAGGGACGGGCCGCGATGCCTGCAGCGTTCGTCGCCTGGGGAGTGCGGGCCTGGTTGATATTGGGAGCATCGGTGATATACGAGGTCTCTGAGCCCTGATAGGAGAGGTCCATCACGGTCTTCGTGCTGAGCTGCTGCTGTACGCCGAAGCTGTAGGCGATGTTCATCGGCGGTTTGAAGTTGGGGTTGATGCCCTGAGGAGCGATGGATGGCTGTCCATTCCCGGCGAAGGGATTCGGGAAACTGAGCGGAGCAGCGGCGGTTCCCTGGAATGTCTGCGACAGGCGCAGCGGGTAGGCCGTGAGCAAGCCGGTGAAGCCATTGAGAACGACGGGGGCATCGTAGGTGATGCCGAAGCCGCCGTGTATTACTGTGCTATCGCTGTTGAATGGCTGATAGTTCAAGCCGAGGCGCGGACCGAAAGCTTTGTTGTATGCATGGTAGAGGTGCGTCGGCTGGCCATTGACGCCCGACTGGACGGTGGTCTGGGTCGCCAGGTTGAACGAGACCATCTGGTCGGCTCCATCGGTGACCGGCGTGAAGGTCTCCCAACGCAGGCCGTAGTTCAGCACCAGGTTGCGTGCGACCTTCCAGGTGTCCTGAGCAAAACCGGCGACGTAGGTATAGCGCGCATGGTAGTACGATGCGGTTGGAGCGCGGCTGGCCGTGGTGGGGAGCCCTAGGAGCGCGTCTGCGAGGGGATTGCCGGTGTAGGTGCCCTGGAAGACGAACTGCCCTCTTCCGGAGTTGACGATCAGAGCATTGGCGAGCGTGCGGGTGTACTCCACGCCGGCCTTGATGCTGTGAGATCCGTGAGAATAGAGCACCGTATCGCCGTAGTCGTAGGTGCCATCCGCACGATCCTGGGGGAGGTTTGTCGGACCGCCATAGGTGGCGTACCCGGTGATATTGGCGAAGGGAACACCCTGGTTGTTGGGCAGGCTAGGATTGAAGAACGCCGGGATGCCATAGGTGGCATCGAAGGGGATGTTCGCATCGAGGGAGATGCGCGGCTGACGTAGCCGCTGATATCCGCCGCGGACCGTGTTGATGACATTCGGGGTGAAGATGTGTGTCCAGCCACCGCCGTAGAGCTGGGTGGTCAATCCCACATAGCACCCGAAGCCGGGGATGAGGGCGCCGGAGCACAAGGGATTGTTCGGCGTGGTGGTGGGATCGTTGAAGTAGTTGAGGGTTGCGTACACGCTGTTGCTGGCGTTGATCGTATCGTCGAGATGGAGCGCGTACTGGTTTGAGTTTTCGCTGTTGACGGCGCTGAAGGTGTAGTTGTTCGCTCCGCCGGTGGTGACCGCGGGGTAGAAGGCGAGCAGGGCTTTGCCTACCGTGTAGGCCTGCAATTGCGCGGCGGTCATGAATTGCGTGTTGATGATGTTTCCCTGGACCACGCGCGGATCGTATCCGACAGGCGTCCGGAGCGCGGCGGCACCTGTGAAGTTGCCACCCAGAAGCGTCGTCGTGGGCACAGTGGACTGAGCCGTAAACTGATTGCGAAGTCGGAGTCCTTCGTAGTTGAAAAAGAAGAAGATCTTGTCGTGCTGGATGGGGCCGCCGAACGTCCCGCCGAACTGGTTGCGCTTCAGGCTGGGTTTGAAGCCCTTCGGCGTGAAGTAGTTGACGGCATCGAACATCTGGTTGCGGATGAACTCATACACGTTTCCGTGGTAGGCGTTCGTGCCGGACTTTGTGGTGACCACGAGTTGGCCTCCGACTCCATGGCCGAACTCCGCCTCGTAGGTACCGGTGTAGATCTTGAACTCCTGGATGTCATCGATTGAGGGGCGGACGGAAGGGGCCGAGACGCCGGCATCCATGTTGTTGAATCCGTCGAGCGTCGCGTAGTTGGCCGTTTCGATCTGACCGGCAACGTTGAATCCTCCGCGGAAGCTCAATCCGCTGTTCTGTACGGGCGGCATGACGCCCGGGACCAGAACGGCAAGATTGTAAAACTGTCGTCCATTGAGCGGAATTTCGACCACCTTCTCGTTGTCGATTACGGTACCGACCGCCGCAGATTCGGTTGCGGTCAGGGGCTCCTGTGAGGTCACAGAGATGGTCTCGCTGGCTGAACCTACCGTGAGCTGAAAGTTCAGGTCGAGACTCTGGCCGATCTGCAGAACGATGCCGGTGCGCAGTTCTTTTTTGAAATTCGGGGTTGTCACGGAGATGGAATAACTGCCGGGCGGGAGAAGCGGAACCGTATAGAGGCCATCGGCATTGCTCTTCGCCGGATGGGTGACGTTCGTGCTTTCGCTGGTCACGGATACATCCGCGTCTCGGATCACGGCGCCCTGGGGGTCTGTGACACGGCCCTCGATTGTGCCCGAAGGCGTCTGGGCTGCGGCATAGGAAACTAACAGCACAAGGGACAAAACGGCCGAGAAATACTTACGGTAGCAAACCATACAGTCTCCGATGGAAGTGCGATTTCAGTTAGGAATACTGCGGTGATTACGGTTGCAGGGGCGATGGGATTGTTCATTTACACTACTGGGCGCTCATGGTAATGTGAATTGCAGATGAACGTAAAAACATCTCTTCTTCTTAAGAAAAGCAGCTTTCAGCGTTCGCGTTAATAACGGAGGTATGCCGTGTCCAGCACAGCGAAACTCGATCAGATTTCGTGGCATATTCTTGAAACGCTGCAGACCGATGCGCGTCTGTCGTTTGCCGAGCTAGGCAGAAGAGTAGGCCTGTCTACGCCGGCTGTCGCGGAACGGGTGAGAAAGCTGGAGGACATGGGTGTGATCCTCGGCTACCATGCAATGATCGATCCATCGAAGGTCGGTGTTTCCATGCAGGTAATCGTTCGATTAACAATTGATGGCGGCGAGCAGGTAGTAAGGCGGTTGATGAAGGAAGTGCAGGAGATGCGCGAGATCGTCCAGTGTTATCGCGTTACGGGGAGCGACAGCTTTATCATCAAGGCCGATGTGATGTCGATCAAACACCTGGACCGGTTGATCGAGCAGCTGTACCACTTCGGGCAGACCTCAACCACCACCGTGCTCTCCACTCCGGTTATGCGCCGGAACTACATGATCCACGACCTTGAGGCGCTCAGCCGCGAGGCGTGATCGAGAAGCAAGAGATCCGTTTTTGCCGTCTAAGGAGATTCCATCCACGGTTGAAGCTTTTACTCTCCTCCACAAGACATGGCGATACCTCCGTGGTATAGATCACGGGCCTGCTGGGCTGCGGGATTGCCGAAACTACTTCTGTGTGCGGTTCTGGACGGTTCAATTCTTTGGCTCGGTCGAGTGAGCGCTTGAATCGATGGTGCGCCCGGAAGGATTCGAACCTCCGACCCTTTGGTTCGTAGCCAAATGCTCTATCCAACTGAGCTACGGGCGCACATTGCGGGGGATGCAACCTTCTTAAGATAGCGGAGTTTGAGCCCCAGAGCAAGCTTCCAGAGCAAGCTCGCGGCTTGTTCTAGCTTGTGGAGCAGTTATTCCTCTGGGGCTCCGGTTCCGCGTAGATGGTTAGCACACTGTCGCAGCGGGTCACTTGGTGTGGCAAGCTGCTACGGAGGTGGTGTTGTACTGCGGTTCGGGTTTGCCCATGAGGTAGAGATCGAACCAGTTGGTGATGTTTTCGAGGCGCTCGACGCGGTGCCAGGGCTCGCCGGAGCGGCTGAGCTCGTGGCTTTCGCGGGGGAAGCGGACCATGACGGTGGGGATGCACTTGTACTTGAGGGCTCGGAAGAAGATCTCGCCGCCGGAGGTGGGTGGGGTGCGGTAGTCGGCGTCGCCGAGGATGAACATCATGGGGGTCTTGATGTTATTGACGAAGGTCAGGGGCGAGTGGGCCTTGTAGAGATCGACATGATCGAACGGCGGAGAGGCCGGGTAGAAGGACTGGTGGAAGCCGGCAGCGTCGGCGGTGTACCACCAGCCGGCCCAGTCGACGATGTCGCGCTGGGCGACGGCGGCCTTAAAGCGATCGGTCTGGGTGACGGTCCAGTCGGTGAGGAGGCCGCCGCCGGAGCCGCCGGTGACTCCGAGCTTGCCGGGGTCGGCGTAGCCCAGCTTGACGGCTTCATCGACGGTGTCCATGAGATCGTGGAAGTCGTCGCCGGGGTAGTTGTTCATGATGATGTTGGCGAAGTTGTTGCCGTAGGTGGTGCTGCCGCGCGGGTTGGGGTAGATGACCGCATACCCCTTGCCGGCCATGTAGAGCATCTCGTGGTCGAATACCCAGCCGTAGGCGGAGTGGGGGCCGCCGTGGATGTTGAGTATGGCGGGGTATGGAGAGGCGGGCTTGCCGGAGGACGGTGCGCCGGGCGGAAGCATGATGAAGGTGTCGATGTCCTCGCCGTGAAGGGCGGCGGCGTTGTGGGTGGGCTTGACCTGAAGATCGAGCGGCATGGCGAGATCGAGCTGTGAGAAGAGCGCTTCGTTGACGTGGGTGAGCTGGGTCTGGGTCTTGCCGGAGGATACGGTGAAGAGGTCGCCGATGAGTATGGGATTGGAGATGAGCGCGATGGTTGTGGAGCCGGAGGGCGAGGCGGCGAAGCTGAGTACGGCCTGGTGGGGTTTGGTGAGTTCGGTGAGGGCGCCGGTGGCCGCGTCGACCGAGACCAGAAGGGCGCTGCCCTTGGAGCCGGCGAGGTCGAGCAGGTGGGTGGAGTCGGCAGCCCAGGTGAGGCCGTCGCGGCCGCCGCCTCGGGGTGCGGTGTTGTCGCCACCTACGCCTGAGCCCATCTCGTAGGCGAGCCTGGCGGTGAGGTTGCGGGGAGCTCCGGAGATGGTGGGAGAGGCTCCGGACCAGTCGAGGTTTAGGGTCCAGAGGTCGGTCTGCTGGTGCGAGACGCCGTCTTTAGCCGAGGCAGGGAGTTCGTCGGCGTGGAAGGCGAAGTGGGTGCCGTCGGGCGAGAGCGCGAGATCACCGGCGCGGAGTTTGAGGTCGGCGGTGAAGGCGGTCGCGGGAAGGTCCTTCGAGTGAGAGGAAGCCGACGGGACAGGGAAGCCGTAGATGGAATTGTGCGGGTCCTTGTCGTAGATGGGCTCGTCTTCGTGGATTGAGGTGTAGAAGATCCAGTTTTTCGCGAGCGACCAGACGTATCCGGAGACGCCGTAGCGGCCGCCGGTGAGTTGGAAGGCGGGGTCCTGCGTGCCGTCGGGTTTGGGCAGCGAGATGAGATAGAGCTGGGGGACGAAGGTGGGGTCGAGGAAGCCTTCGCCGTTGAAGCGGTAGCTGGCGCGGTCGATGATGCGGACATCGGAGACGTGGGCTTCGTCGCCGGTGGCGCGGGCTCGCCGGGCGGCTTCGAGTTTTGCCTTCTGCTGATCCTGGGGGGTGCCGGACTCAACGACGAGAGCCTGTCCGTCGGGGGCCCAATGTGGGGATGATGCGCCTTTGGGCAGATCGGAGAGACGGATCGGGCTGGATCCTGGGACGGCAGACATCATGTAAAGCT
The DNA here is from genome assembly GCA_965277265.1 of Edaphobacter sp. Classification (GTDB taxonomy): domain Bacteria; phylum Acidobacteriota; class Terriglobia; order Terriglobales; family Acidobacteriaceae; genus Edaphobacter. The sequence goes on along the minus strand of CBDICF010000003.1, from coordinate 506,736 downwards.
GCGGGGGCGTGGGCTTGCCGTCGCGTTCGACCGAGCGAAGAAAGGCGATCCTGGTGCCGTCGGGGGACCACCGCGGCGAGGAGTCGTGGGTCGCGTTCGGGGTGAGGCGGACGGGATCTGTGCCGGGGGCGGAGGTGTCGAAGAGGTAGAGCGAGGTCTCGTAGCCATCGTGCGACGGGGAGACGGAGGCCTGGACGAAGACTACCTTGGTGGAGACGGGCGAGAGCTGGGTGTCGCCGATCCAGTGGAAGTCGAAGAGGTCCTGGGCGGTGATAGGGCGCTTTTGCGCGGCACCGAACACAGAGGCAAAGAAGACAGGGAGCAGCAGCAGGACGGCCAGATGGGGTTGGCGACGCATGAAACCTCCGTTGCGAATGTGAACCACGATAACACCTTGAATGATGCAGGGGAACGGAAGGCGGGGAGCAGAGGTGGCAGGAGAGAGACGGTTACAAAGATGGTCCGGATGCGTCATAACTATAGTAGGGTGTGGGACGTAGTAGGCTGAAGCAGAAGGCCGAATGAGCAGGCTGGCTGGAGTGGAGTACCCAATGATTGAGCGACGCATGAACGAATATTCGACCATTATCGACATGCCACGGGAAGAGACTGCTTCGCTGCTGGCGAAGGTGCTCGCGATTACGTCGCTGGGCTTCTTTGTCACGGCGTTCGGGGTGGCCTCCGCTCCTCCGTGGAGCACGCTGCCGGGGCTGATTGCGGTGTTCGCGCTGATCTTCGCGATCAATTATGCGCGGCGTTCGAGTGCGCAGCTTGCGCTGGGACTGTTTCTGCTGCTGACCTACTTCATGGGCTGGGAGATCGGGCCGTTGGTCCACCGGTACATTCAGAGCTTCGGCTCGGGGCTGGTCTTTCAGGCTGCGGCTACGACCGGCCTGGGAATGGCGGCCATGGGCAGCGTCGCTTACCTGTTCCAGATCAACTACCGCCGGATCGCAGGCATCGGCTTCGCTGCGCTGCTTGTACTGATACTTCTCGGCATCGCGAGTATCTTCCTGCATTTCATGACGCCGAGCACATACTCATGGCTGACGCTCGGGATATTCACTCTTTTGACCGTGGGTGATTTTGCCCGCATTCGCGCGGGAGGAGATGGACAATCCGCGGTGTCGCTCGCGCTTTCGATTTACCTGGACGGGATCAACATCTTTCTTGCCGCGCTCCAGCTTTTGAGCGGACGGCGCAGGGACTAGGGAATTTCGCTGCTAGCGAGGGGCGAGCGCAGTCGTCAGGCGAGTGCCCGGAGGGAGGATGGCATTGCGTTGTATCCGGGCGTGGGTGGGGGAGTTGTTGTGCGCGACTGCGATAGCGGGTCTGTTGGTCGTGCCAGGCGCACAGGGGTTGGGACAACAGGCGCCGTCCGAAGCGCCGACACTCAGGGTGACGTCGCGCCTGGTGTTCCTTGACGTCACGGTGCTGGACAAAAAAGGACGCCCCGTGGTGACCGGGCTAACCAAAGACGACTTCACCATCACCGACGACAAGAAGCCGCAGCGGATCTTCTCTTTTGAGGCGCCCGAGACGCACGTAGATGCGAATGCCGTGGGCGATAACCCGGCGGGGAAGGCTCCGGTTACGATTTTTGTGCTCGATCTACTCAACTCGAACTTTGAGGACTTCGCGTATATACGCTTCATGGTGCACAGGTATCTGGCGGGACAACCGAAGCAGTTGAACTCGCCGGCCGAGCTGATGGTGCTGGGTAACAAGTCTCTGGAGATGGTGCAGGGTTATACGCGGAGTAAGGCGGATCTGCTCTACGCGCTGGATCATGTTCCGGCTGCGTTGCCGTACAAGATGATGAGTCCTTCTTTCTATGCGGAGCGGTTCGTTCAATCGATCGATGCGCTGCAGCAGATCGCACTACAGAACAGCGGGTTGCCGGGACGGAAAAACATCGTCTGGGTTGGACATGGCGGCCCGAGCATATACACGGTAAATCTGCCGGGCAGCACGGTCGAAAAGCTGAATGGGTATGTTCACGATACGACGAACCTACTGGTGGATGCACGGGCGAGCCTGTTCGTCATCTATCCGGGATTGAAGTTGAATGGCGCGAGCGCAACCATGAGCGAGCTGGCGGCAGGCGTAGATATCGGCGATGATGGCGATCCTTTCGCGGGCGATATCAACTTCGGGGTGTTTGTCAACGAGACCGGGGGCAACCTCTTTTATAACCGCAACGATATCGATCACGAGATCAAGCGGTCAGAGGAGCTTGGATCGGAGTACTACACGTTGACGTATCAGCCTCAGGAGGGTGATTCCAATGGCAAGTTCCGGCGAATCCGAGTAACGCTGCGCAATCCCGATCTGCGTGTGGTGACGAAGGCAGGATACTTTTCGCTGGACAGGAGTGTGCCCGTCGATCCTCGTCAGCAGGCGATGGTGAAGATTGCCGGCGCTGTGCGGTCGACCATCCCGTTCGACTCACTGAGTCTTTCCCTGGAAGGGCTGGTCCGCCATCCGGATAGCGGCACGGCGTCGTTTACGGTAGTGCTCAAGCCCCTTAACCTTGACTGGCAGGCGGCGGACAATGGCAGGAGCAGTGTGAAGCTGATGCTCGCGGCGGCGAGCCTGACGGGGCGGCGAGACATTCTGGCGTCGAAGGTGGAGGACCTGACTGCTTCGGCGGATAACCAGGACGCGGCACGGCTGGCAAAGACGATGACGCGCCTGCCGGTCACCATACGAGTTCCGCGCAAGACGCAGAGTGTGCGCGTTGTGATTCAGACCTCCGAGACTGGAAGAATAGGCGCGGTGGAACTGGATCGCAAGACATTGGACGCGGCCCCGGAGATGCCTGCGCCGCAACCGGCCCTGATCCCTCATCCGAAAGGACAGGACGCTCCCGCAGCTTCGGTGAAGCCGTAGAGCAGCTTGATCGTGAAGCTGCACGGCGACGACTTGAGATTGGTATGGTGCGCCCGGAGAGATTCGAACTCCCGACCCTTTGGTTCGAAGCCAAATGCTCTATCCAACTGAGCTACGGGCGCGGAAAAACAGGGAAGTGCGTTGTCATCAACATAGCGAAAGTTGGTGTTATCGGCAACTAGGCTGCGGCGACGGGCTCTGACGGCGGGGGCGGGGTGAACATGGGCATCGTCTCGACAATGTCGAGGCCGGCGCGGCGGAGCAACTGGTGGATAACGGGTGCGGTGAGGCGGCTGGCATCGTATTCGACCCGGACGGTTTTTTTCGTCTCGTCCACTTCCATGCGGCGCACCCCGTAGACCTCGCGTACCTTGGCCATGGCCAGAATGGCGGACTCTGAAGGGGAAAGGCCGAAGCGATAGAGAACATCAAGCTGGGTCATGTGAACGATCATATCAGCGGGCTGGGTGATATCCGCGAGTCTGTCCTGGTCGAACGGTACGGCTACAGTTTTGACAGGTAAGCGACTATCTCCGGGCTGGTCCAGTCCTGTGCGCTGACGAACTTGCGCCGCAGGATGCCTTTTCGGTCGATGATGTAGGTTTCCGGTATCTGTACGGTTCCATACAGGTTGTCTACCTTCATGGAGGGATCGCGGAGGGCGAGGAGGTCGACGTGGTGCTGGGCCAGGAAATGCTGGTAGGCTGCGGCATCTTCGTCGCGGCTGACGGCTACGATTGCGAGCTGTGGCATCTCTTTTTGGAGGGCGAGCAGGCTGGGGAGCTCTTCGACGCAGGGCGCGCACCAGGTCGCCCACAGGTTGAGCACGACGACCCGTCCGCGCAGCTTGCTCAGGTCCACCGTCTTCGATCCGTCGTTCAGGACAAACTGCGGGGCCGGCTTGTCGATGTTTCCGGGATGGCTTCCACGGTCACACCCGGCTGCGAGCAGCAGGAAGAGCGCCAGGGTTGCCCAAGCTTTCTTACTGGCGAGTTTCCTTACGGCTTTAGGCACGTTACGCTCCAGTTTCTATAATACGAAGTTGTGAACTCCACACAGACCCCTTCCGCGCAGGATTCCGGAGATCTGCCCGATCTGGAGCTTTCGATTGTTCTCCCAGCACGCAATGAGGAGAGGTCCTTGCAGGACTGTCTCGATTCTCTAGCAGGCCAGTCTGAGCCGGACTTTGCGCTCGGCGCGGAATGGGAGCTGATCGTTGTAGACGACGATTCGACAGATCGTACGCGCGAGATTATTGTCAGCGTCGCCGCGAAATACCCGGGCATTGTGTTGCTGAACGCTCCACCCCTGGATCTCGGCCCGCTGGGAGGATTTACCGGCAAGAACAACGCATGCTGGGCTGGAGCACAGCGGGCGCGCGGCAGGTATCTTTTGTTTACTGATGCTGACACCATCCATAAGCCGGGTGGCTTGTTGCGTGCATTGCGCGAGATCAAGAAGCACAAGGCGGCGCTGCTCTCGTATTCGCCGCGCCAGGTCGTAAGCGGCTTCTGGCAGCATGCCGTAATGCCACTGGTCTTCTCGGAGCTGGCGTCGGTGTATCCGCCGAAGCAGGTGAGCGATCCGGCCCGGCATATTGCGGCCGCGAACGGACAGTTTCTGCTGGTTGAGCATGACGCGTACTTCTCTGTGGGGGGGCATCGCGCGGTGGGCAGATCGGTTCTGGAAGATGTGGCTCTGGCTAGGAACATCAAACGCGGACCTCGCGTGATTCGCTTTCGATATGCGCCGGAGGCTCTCTCCACGCGCATGTACCGGACTACCCCGGAGATGATCGAAGGCTGGACGAAGAACCTCGCGCTGCTGCTTCCGAAGCCGCTTACGCTGGCGTTTTGGAGGGTGCTTGACCTGCTGCTGTTCTTCGGTCTGCCGGCGTTGGCGCTTGGACTCTACTGGCTTGTGCCGTGGCAGCGCACCGTGATTCTACTGCTCTGGGTCCGTACCCTGTGGCGTTTCTACTCGCGCGTGGCGCGGTCTTCGTTTCCGGCGGGGGACGTGGCGCTGTCGATCCTGGGGCTGCCACTCTTTGTGTACCTGCTGCTGCGCAGCGTGATTCACCACCGGGTGAAGAGGTCCGTGGTCTGGAAGGGCCGCAGCTACGATCCGACCCCACGGCCTTGAGAGTTGAATCCACACTGTATTCCAGTACGTCTAAACAGAGAGACAACGATGATATTTTTGACACGCAAGGCCGAGTTTTCCTCCGCCCATTTTTATTGGAACGATTCCTGGTCGCCGGAGGAGAATGAGCGGGTGTTCGGCAAGTGCGCCAATCGTAACGGCCACGGGCACAATTACACGCTCGAGGTCACGGTTGCAGGCGAGGTCGATCCCGTCTCCGGCTTTGTAGTCGATCTGAAGGAGCTTAAAGACATTCTGGAGCGCGAGGTGGTGAGCGTGTACGACCATAGGCACCTCAATTTCGAGGTTCCGGAGTTCAAGTCCGCTGTTCCTACAAGCGAGAATATAGCGATTGCGATCTGGCTTCGGCTGGACGGCAAAATACCGCATGCCAAGCTCTACCGGGTCCGCATATACGAGACGCCCGACTTGTTCGCGGACTACTATGGTGAACGATGAAAGCGCATCTGTCCCGCCGGTATCGCTTCAGCGCGTCGCATCGGCTGCACACCGACAGCTACGACGCTGCGCGCAATGCGGAGGTGTTTGGCAAATGCAACAACCCGCATGGCCACGGACATAACTACACCGTGCAGGTTACGTTGAGCGGCCAGGTGGATCCCAAGACCGGTATGGTGTGCAACCTCGCCGATCTGGATAGCTTCGCACAAACAAATTTACTCGCGCACTTCGACCACGCGAATCTAAATATGCTTTCCGAGTTTGAGAACAGCGTCTCGACGACAGAGAATCTAAGTATCGAGATACACCGCATCTTCCAGCGCTTTACCGCAGCCCATCTGGAGCGAGTCCACGTGGAGGAGACGAGCAACAACTCGTTCGACTATGTGGGCTATGCGAGCATCCCGCCGGGCCGGATCTAAAGAAAGGCTACACACCATGGCACACACGTCGGCCACACTCGACGCACCAACTCTGGATGCTGTTTCGACTCAGGAACTCTATCGCGAACTGCTGACGCGCATGGGTGAAGACCCGGGCCGCGACGGGCTGCTGCGTACGCCGGAGCGCATGGAGAAGTCCATGGCCTTTCTGACGCGCGGCTACACCATGGACGTGACGGAGGTGCTGCACGGCGCTCTCTTCGATGTGGACTACGACGAGATGGTGATGGTGAAGGACATCGAGTTCTTTTCGCAGTGCGAGCACCACCTGCTGCCGTTCTTCGGGAAGGCGCACATTGCTTACGTTCCCAATGGGAAGGTGATCGGGCTCAGCAAAATCCCTAGGCTGGTCGATGTCTTCGCCCGGCGATTGCAGGTGCAGGAGCGGCTGACGCGGCAGATCGGGGACGCGATTACCGAGGCGATTCATCCGCAGGGCGTTGCCGTAATCCTAGAAGCGCAGCATCTGTGCATGATGATGCGCGGGGTGGAAAAGCAGCACTCCTCGACGGTTACTTCGGCGATGCTCGGCGTCTTCAAGACGCAGCTTCAGACGCGCAATGAGTTCCTTTCGCTGGTGCGGCACAAGGGCAGCCCGTTCTAGCCGCTACACTGGAGAGGATGAATGGTCTTCTGGTACTGGATAAGCCGTCAGGCATGACGTCGCACGATGTGGTATCGATTGTCCGCCGTGCGACTGGCGAAAAATCGATCGGCCACCTGGGAACGCTGGACCCCATGGCGACGGGTGTGTTGCCGCTTCTGCTGGGCAAATATACGAGGCTTGCGCAGTTCTTCGGACAGGCGGAGAAACACTATACGGGCCATATCCGCTTCGGGTTCGCGACCGATACCTTCGACGCGGAAGGTGTCGCAGATTCCGAGCCGCGGGCTCTGGCCCAGTCTCTTGCGGAGCTTCGTGAGCTAAGCCGCAGCATTAGAGGCGAGCTCGACCAGATGCCGCCCATCTATTCCGCCAAGAAGATCAACGGGGTTGCGGCACACAGACTGGCGCGAGCGGGGGCAGAGGTCCCGGTGAAAGCGGCACGGATCACGATCCATGGCTTCGAGCTTCTGTCGCTGGAAGGCGAGACTGCGGCCTTTCGGATGGAGATCTCGGCGGGCGGCTATGTTCGTTCTGTCGCGCACGAACTGGGGCAGATGGCCGGATGCGGAGCGCATCTGTCGAGCCTGCGGCGGACGCGGGCGGGCGCATTCACGCTGGACCATGCGATCACGGTCGAACAGCTCAAACAGATTCCTGCGGCAGAGCTCCCGGGTCTGCTGCCCCATCCGCGTACTGTGCTGCCCGAGATGCCCTCGGTGACGGTTGATGACCAACTGGCGGGGCGGCTGCGCAACGGGATGCAGGTAAACGTGCCGGAGTTTTCGCAGGCGCCGCTGATCAAAATATTCACAACCCCGACGGAGCTGCTTGCGGTTGCGCGGCGCATCGCAGGAACGCTGGTGCAGCCGATCGTCGTCATGGGATAGGCAATCGGCAGGACTATTTCTTCAGCAATGGCAGCACGAAAGGAAGAACGTTGTGCGCGACAACCTTATTGCCGTTCGCGGTGGCGTGTGTTCGATCGGCCTGCATCATGCCGTCTACTCCAAAAACGCCTTGAAGCAGGAAGGGGAGTAGCGGCACCTGATACTTCTTTGCCAGCAGGGCGTAGGTCGCATTGAACTGGCGGATGTAATCGGGACCGTAGTCTGGCGGGAGGGTGATTCCGGCGAGCACAACCCTGGTTCCGCTTGACTTCAAAGTTGCCACGATCCTATCGAGATTGGCGCGTGAATCTGCGATGGGCAGGCCCCGCAGGCCGTCATTGCCGCCGAACTCCACGATGACGACGGCGGGCTTTAGCGCGATGATGCTGTTGACCCGCTCGACGCCATCCTTGGTGGTGTTGCCGCTGATGCCCTCGTTGAGAACGCGGTATCGATAGCCCATCGCGTTGAGGTCGGCCTGCAGGTAGTCGGGATAGCTCTGGCCCGGATCGGCTCCATAGCCCGCCGTGAGGCTGTCGCCGAAGCACACCAGGAGAGGCCGGGGATCGTGAGCTGTCGTCTCCTGCGCAGGTTGGGAGGGAGCGACGGCTTCGGGCTGCGGCGCATCGCTGGAACGCGCATCGATCGTGGACGAGCGCCGGGATGCGCGATCCGTCCGGCATCCGCACAAGGTCAACGCCACACCCGCTAGTATAAGAAGAAGTCCGTATCGCCGCATGGGTACGACTCTAACAAACCGAACCAGCGCCGCCAAAGGACAACAGGTGAATGACGCCGCAACGATGATTACAGTAGAGGGGCTTCGCAAATCCATCCGCAACGGCAGCCGTACCGTCGACATTTTGAAAGGTCTGGACTTTGCCATACCGAAGGGTCAATTCGCCGCGATCATGGGGGCGAGCGGCAGCGGAAAATCGACGCTCCTCGGCTTGCTGGCGGGGCTGGATACGCCGAGCGCGGGAGACGTCCACCTCAACGGCATCGCGATCAGTTACCTGCGGGAGGACAAGCTTGCGCAGGTGCGTGGCGCGACGATTGGCTTCGTCTTTCAGTCCTACCAACTGATCCCGACTCTGACGGCGCTTGAAAATGTGCTTCTACCGCATGAGTTGAACGCGGATTCGAAAGAGGATGGCTTGGCTCGTGCGCGCGACCTGCTCCGCAGTGTCGGCCTCGGCGATCGAATGGATCATTATCCGGTGCAACTCTCCGGCGGCGAGCAGCAGCGTGTTGCGCTGGCGCGTGCGTTCATCCTGCGGCCCCCAATCGTGCTTGCCGACGAGCCGACCGGGAACCTCGATACCGCCAACGGCGCGCACGTTCTTGAGCTGCTGTTGAATCTGAATCGCAGCCAGGGGACCACGCTGGTGCTGGTGACTCACGATCCGGTTCTGGCCGGCTATGCGGATCGCCGCATCGTGCTGAGCGATGGACTGATCGTCTCCGATGAGATGAACGCGAGCCCTGCCCGCCTGGCGGCGGTTACGGCGGAACAGTAATGGCGGCGCTGAGTTTTCGTTCGGCGGCGAAGATTGCGGCTCGCGAGATGAGCTCCTCGCGGGGCAAATTCTTCTTTGTCATCCTCTCAGTCGCAATCGGGGTTGCCGCACTGACAGGCGTCCGGGGCTTCTCGTCGTCGTTCCGCAGCGCTCTGCTGAACCGGGCACGCAGCATCATGGCGGCGGATCTTTCGGCGCGCATGTTTCAGCAGCCTACACCGGAGGAGCAGAAGGGGCTCGACGAGATTGCAGCAAGCGGGGTGGAAATTACGCCGGTTACGGAGCTGCTCTCGATGGCCTCCGCGGCGAAGACTCTCGATCCGCTCCTCATCTCGCTGAAGGCTGTCGATCCTGCGATGTATCCCTTCTACGGGACTGTGGACCTCGCTCCTGTGGGATCACTGCAAAGCGTCTTGACGCCCAATACGGTCGTGGTGGCGGACGATCTCCTGGTGCGGCTCCATCTGAAGATTGGCGATCAGCTCAAGATCGGCACACAGGTATTTCGGATAGCGTCGGTCGTGGTGAACGAACCGGATCGGCTGTCCGGAAACTTCGCTGCGGGGCCGCGCGTCTTCATCTCCCGCGAAGGTCTGGCCGCGAGCGGTCTGCTGGCTCCGGGGAGCCATGCCGGACAGCGCTATTTATTCCGCGTGCCCAAGCCCGCGAGCGGCGCGCCCATCTCCGACCAGGCGGTCGCGGATTTGAAGCTGCGCCTGGAAAAGCTGCTTCCTCAGGCACAGGTGATCGATTACCGCGAGACCAATCCCGCGCTGACGCAAGGGCTCGACCGGGCGACCAGCCTGCTGTCGCTGATGAGCCTGGTCGCCCTGGTGCTTGGGGCCGTGGGCGTGGCCATGGCGATGCGAGCCCATCTGCAGCAGCGGCTGGACACGATCGCGATCATGAAATCGCTTGGCGCGCGTTCAGGACAGGTGATCAAGATTTATCTGTTGCAGACGCTCCTACTGGGTCTGGCCGGAGGTGTACTTGGAGTCGCACTCGGCGTTGGAGTACAGCTTGCTTTTCCGTATCTGCTGGCGAAGCTGATTCACGTCGACACCAGCCTGCACATTCAGATCGGCACCGTCCTTACGGGCCTCTCTACGGGCATTCTGACGACGCTACTCTTCACGCTGCCGCCGTTGCTCGACATTCGCGCGGTGCGTCCCATCCTTATTCTCCGCCGGGCGGTCGAAGACAGCGAAGATCCGTTCGCGACCGCGATCTGGCGGAAGGTCAGGAAGAACGTCGCGCAGATCGGCTCCGCTCTCCTGATCCTTGCCGGACTGGCGGCTATTGCTACAACCCTGAGCGACTCGGTCGAAGTGGGGAAGGTCTTTTCGCTCGGCCTGATCGCCGTACTTGCTGTCTTGCTTGCCGCGTCGGCGATGGTGCTCTCCGGGCTCAAACTGTTCCTGGCGAAGACGCGGCTGCATCTGCCTTCCACAGTGCGGCACGGTCTGGCCAATCTCTATCGCCCCGGCAATCCATCGGCTGCGTTGCTGGCTGCATTGGGCATGGGCGTGATGCAGATCATGACGGTGTATCTGGTGCAGCAGGCGGTCGTCTCCGAGCTGCACATGTCGAGCGCGCCCACCTTGCCCAACGTCTTCCTGATCGACATCACCAACGACGAGGTAGCTGGAATACGCACTCTGCTGAAGGGACAGCGCAGCGTTACGGGCTCGCCTGAGCTGCTGCCGGTCGTCTCATCGCGAATTATCGACATCAACGGGCAGCCCGCGAACCAGGCCAGGCTGAAGAACTTTCCGAAGCGTATGCTGCAGTCCATCAGCCTGACCTGGTCTAGCGCGCCGCCTCCCGGCACGGCCGTGGTGGAAGGCAGATGGTGGGGGGCAAATGAGAAGGGTGCGGTCGTTGCGATTGATGAGCGCCCGGCCGGACGTCTGGGGCTCAAGGTCGGGTCCAGTGTCACGTTTGCCGCTCAGGATGCGAAGATCGTGGCGACGGTGGTTGCGCTCACCAAGGCCGACGGCCAGCATGCGTATTCGCGGGCCGAATTCATTCTGCCGCAGCAGGTCCTATCCGGTCTGCCGGTTGTCTGGTACGGCGGCCTGCATGTCGACCCTGCCAAGGTCGGGGAGGTGCAGCGAGCCCTGTATAACGCGTTTCCCACGGTGACGGTCATCAACGTAGCCCAGGCGCTCGAGACGGTGCGCTCGGTGGTAATCCAGATCACCTATGTCATTCAGTTTCTTGCTGCGTTTTCGATCTTTGCCGGGATCATCATCCTGGCCAGCAGCATCGCGGGGACACGATATCGCAGAATTCGCGAGGTCGTGGTGTTGAAGACGCTCGGCGCAACCAGGGCTCATATTGCGGCGGTGTTCTCAATCGAGTTCGCGGTGCTGGGTCTGGTCGCTGGGCTGGTCGGTGTGAGCTTTGCCAACGTGATCGCGCGTGTCCTGCTGACTCACCTGACCGTCGTTTATCACTTTCAGTGGGGCTGGGCCTTGGGTGCGCTGGTGGGCACGGCTGGCCTGACGGTAGCGACAGGCTGGCTGGCGAGCCACCGGATTCTGGGGCAGAAGCCTTTAGAGATTCTTCGCGAGGAGTAACAGGGCGAACCAGTACATAGAGAGGGCAGTGAGGCCAATTCTCGGGACGGCTGTAGCCCGGTGAGCCCGGTCAGTCGGCACATGGGGGAACCCTTTGAAAATTTTTTGGGTTTGCCGTGCAGCGGGTCCGGTCTGGACGAGCTTTCAGGACTGGAAGTCATAGATTCAGAAGCGGAAATTATTCTTCTATTGACATCTGTTTCTCCGCTCCCGTACATTGCGGTTCGCGGCTGAATATCAAATAACTGGTCGAACCAGCGGTTGAGAGGCAGGCTGCAAATATTGTTGAACTTTGGGAGAACTGGGATGCGAAGCAATTTAGAGCAGGCCGGGATGGTATGTGGTGTGGCCAGGGCTGAAGCTGTGAAGCTGGGCTGTAGCTTCGCGATAGCGATGCTGCTGTGTGTGGGGCCGATGCTCACTTCTGCAGGGGCGCAGACCGGCGGGCAGGGCGCGATCGAGGGCACGGTAACCGATTCGACCGGCGCCGTCGTTCCGAATGCGACCGTGACAGTGACGGACCAGGCGAGCGGTGTGTCTACGACTCGCACCACTTCGTCGGCAGGTCTGTATTCAGTCACACCGCTCATTCCGGACAAGTACACTGTGACTGTACAGGCGCAGGGTTTTCAGGCTTCGAAGCAGCAGAATATCGTGGTTAACGGCCTGAACGTGACCGGTTACAACGCCACCCTCACGGTGGGCAGCGCCGACCAGACGGTGACAGTTACGGAAGCTCCGCCGGCGTTAGATACCACCAACGCGCAGCTTGGCACGGTAATCGATAACCGCACTTACGAAAGCCTGCCGATCCTGATGAGTGGACAGCAGCGCGACCCGACGTCCTTCGCTTCGCTCGCGCCAGGAGCGCAGAGCGGCGCACGTGCACCAATTATCGGCGGGACAGGTAATTATCTTGCCGAGGTCTATGTTGACGGTATTCCTACCACGACCTCGAACCAGCAGGGAGATAACCGGGTGGTCTCAAACTCCATTCCTGTGGAGGCGATCGACCAGTTGCAGGTCGTTACCAGCAGTCCGTCGGCCGAGTACCAGGGTGCCGGAGCAATCAATTTCACCACAAAATCGGGTGGCAATGAGTACCACGGGACCGTGGCGGACTTTGTGCGTAACACCATCTTCGACACCTGGGGATTTGTACCGCCGGCGGCAACTAAACCTGGGCCGAATGGGACGACGGTTCCGGCAGGCAAGCCTGTCGAACATCAGAACGAACTGGTGCTCTCCGGTGGGGGGCCGATTCCATTTACGCGGCACAAGGGTTTTGTGTTCGCGACCTACGACAAGTATCACGGACGCAGTGGAGTAAATCCCGCGCAGCAAACTGTGGCGACAACCCTGATGACGCAGGGGAACTTCAGCGAGCTCCTGTCGACCAATCCCAAGACTGGAGTCGTAAGCGGTCAGATTTACGACCCGCTATCGGTGGCCAGCTGCACGGCGCACAATACAAACGGAGCACTCTGTCGTTATCAGTACGGCTATGGTCCTGGCAATGGGATCGGCGCCAACGGAAATCCAGTGCTGATCGGCACTCCGAATGTGATTCCTGCGAGCGAGATCTCACCGATCTCGCAGTATGAACAGAAGTTTCTGCCTGCCCCGACGAGTCCGGGTATTGTCAACAACTACCTTGCTGGACAAGGCGTCTCGGGGTACGACAACTGGGAGTTCGCGGGCAAGGTTGACTACGACCTCACGGCATCGCAGCGTTTGTCTTTTGTGTTCACGCATGGCGTTCGGCAGTCCGTCGGGTACGGCGCTACGTTGCCCCTGCCGTATACCAATGGCGACACATCGAGCATCTCGCCGACGATCATGATCCTGGAGCATTCAATTGTCCTGAATCCGCACCTGGTGAACCAGTTCAAGTACGGCTTCTCGCGCTTCCCACAACCGGTTTCAAGCCCAACCTACAACCTGGCGCCTTACCGTGCAGTCGATGCAGGCATTACCGGACTTCCTCCAGGCCAGGCAGCGGATGCATTCCCCGGCACCACGTTCACCGCAAGCACGCTGTTCGCGAATGCCACCACCACCTGGACCGAAGCAGGCGCATCCGATGCCACTCACAATGTCGTGCCGAACGCCTACACGCTGGTAGATAACCTGCAGTGGAACAAGGGACGTCATGCGATGACGTTCGGAATCCAGACGCAGTGGCTACAGGACAATACATCGAGCCAGAGCGGTCCATCCGGCATCTATACCCAAACCTTCAATGCCAATTCCACGGCGAACTACGTTGGCTCGTCTCTTAACAGCACCACCAACGGTTATGCCTACGCCAGCTTCCTGCTTGGCGCGGTGAACAGCGCGGGTACGGGCATCCAGGCGTTCGACGAGACCGGCGGGCGGTATCATCCTATTTCGCCGTACTTCCAGGACGACTTCAAGGTCACTCCCAAGCTCACAGTCAATCTTGGACTCAGGTATGACTATCTGCCGCCGTACCACGAAGTTCTGGACCGGTTCAGCTTTTTCAATCCCAACGCAACCAACTCCATCACGGGAACGCCCGGTCAACTGGAGTTCGCGGGCAATCGTGGCGCTGACATCAGTTGTCAGTGCAGGACGCCGGTACAGACCTACTGGAAGAACTGGGGACCCCGGCTCGGATTCGCTTATTCGGTGAATGACAAGACCGTGGTTCGCGGGGGTTATGCTCTTGCTTACTCGCGGGCTGGCGGGGTCGGCGGACGTGGTGGCGACTCGACTGGAACGGGGCAGACTGGATTTTCGGCAAATCTGATCCTGCCGTCCGCGGTGAGTACCGGGGCGGGTGCCGCCCCATCGTTCTACCTCAATAATAGTCCGGCGTTCCAGGCTGCGGGACTGGGTAACACGACGTTCGGTGGCCCGGGATTTGTGCTCCCCGCACCGACCACCCCAAGTGCTGCTGCCCTGAACAATGGCGTAGGAAATTACGTCAGCAACGGCAAATATGTGTCGGCTGGGAGTGCGCCAGGGTACGCCGATCCCTACTTGTCCGGCCGCGCGCCTGAGTTCAGCTTCTATAATATCGGCGTTCAGCGGGCCGTGACGAACAACATCACGATCACGGTGAACTACGCCGCTAGCCAGTCTCACTTTGTGGGGACTTCCGCTGTCACGGGTGGCCCCGCCGCACACGGGGAAGCGGGCTTCTGGTCGGGTGAGATCGACCCTGTGCATGTGGCGGCGCTTGGTTCGGTCCTCGCGACCGACCATGCAACCAACATTCTGAATGCGCAGGCAACACCGGCCAACATCGCCATTGCCAAGGCTGCGGATCCAACGATCAACATTCCTGCTTTCTTTGCGGCTGCAGGGGCAATCAGCACGGTTCCGACTATCGGCCGGGCGCTTCGGCCTTATCCGCAGTATTCCAGCCCACCGAGCCCAACCTGGGATAACGTGGCGAACATAAATTACAACTCGCTCCAGATCACGTTGGCGCAGCGCACATGGAAGGGGTTGAGCTATACCCTGAACTACACCTACTCGAAGAATATCGGCGATGACGGAACCGCACGTAGCGCCTTTCCCATTCCCGCTGCGGCTTCTTCCAGCGGAACGGCCATTGAGGGCAACTTCCGCGCTGATCGCGGATTGACAACGACGGACACGCCCCAGAATCTGCACATCTACGGCGTAGACGAGCTTCCGTTTGGTAGAGGGCACATGGGCGGAGACAACTTCTTCGTTCGCAATTTGATCGGCGGCTGGGCAGTTTCCGGCATCTTCAGCTATACATCTGGCACTCCGCTGTTCATTACGGGGTCCGGCTGCACCACGCCCTCGGCGGGCACCTGCATGCCCGATCTCAACCCCAACTTTTCCGGACCGCTTCGTATGAACGGCAGCTTCGGGAAAGGCCTTCAGGCGAACCACCTGAACGCAATTCAATATCTCAATCCGGATGCCTTTCAGTTGCCAGGTGTATTTCCTTTACCCGCAGGTGCAGCCGCGAATGCAGTGCCTATCACGAAGTTTGGCAACGCCCCGCGTAGTGCTGCCCTCAACGCGTGGAACCCAAGTCACTATGGTCTGGATATGAGTCTGCGCCGGAGCTTCAATATCACTCCGGAGCGGGTCAAGTTCCTGTTCCAGGTGGATTGCACTGATGTTACGAACAAGGTCACATTTGGTGGAATCAACACGACCTGGTCGCCAGGCTCGACGGCATTCGGTCAGGTCACCTCGGCCAGCGGCAATCGGGACTTTCAGTTCTCCGGCCGCGTCAACTTCTAACTGCACTTCAACCACGTGCGGGCAGATGGCATTGCGTCCACCTGCCCGCATTTCTACGATCAAGAGCATTGGAGGAGCAGGTGGTCTCTAACGAGTGGTTTCGGAGAGCGGCTGTATCGCTGCTGTGTGTGAGCTTTGGATTGCAGGCAGACGCGCAGCAGGTCTCGTACCCGCATGCAACGCCGCAGCAGTTGGCCGGTATCGCGAAGGACAACTCGCGGCACTTCGGAGACGATCCTGACAATCCCGGACCTATTGCGACGGACCTTTCACCCGGGACAAATCGGGCTGCCGTGGAGAAGGCGATGCGGAAGGTTGCGGACTGGCAGCTTGCGCGGTCCCAGCCCTACTTCGATCGCATTTGGACCTGGAGCGTGCTCTACAGCGGCTTCATGGCGGCATCGGATTCGCTGGGCGACCCGAAGTATCGCGATGCGATGGAGGCGATGGGGAAGAAGTTCGACTGGCAGTTGCGCTCTCATTTGCCCGACGCCGACGACCAGAGTATCGGCCAGACCTATCTTGAGCTGTATCTGCTGAGGAAAGATCCGGCGATGATGAACCCTACGCGCGCCGAGCTTGACGCTTTGCTCGCCGCGCCGCGTGTCTCAAAAAAGGCAGGCAAGACGATCCCGTGGTGGTGGTGCGATGCGCTCTTCATGGCTCCGCCGGTGTGGGCGCGCATGTATGCGGCAACGGGCGACACCAAGTACATCTCCTATCTTGACGAGGAGTGGGCGAAGACCTCGAACCTGCTGTATGACAAGCAGGAGCATCTCTTCGCCCGCGACGCCGACTACCTGACCCGGACCGAGTCGAACGGCAAGAAGATGTTCTGGGGGCGCGGCAATGGCTGGGTGATGGGCGGCCTCGTGCGAACGCTCGAATTTCTGCCGAAGGACGACCTGGCCCGTGCGGGATATATCACCCAATTGCAGGAGATGGCCTCGCGCGTGGCTTCGCTGCAAGGGCAGGATGGCCTGTGGCGCTCTGGCCTGCTCGACCAAAGCAATTACTCCGAGCCTGAGATGTCCGGTTCGGCGCTGTTTACCTACGCGTTGGCCTGGGGGGTGAACCATGGAATGCTGGACGCCCATGTGTACCGCCCCGTGGTCGCGAAGGCCTGGGCCGGGATGCTGAAGCATGTATACGCGGACGGCCGGCTTGGGTGCATTCAGCAGACCGGTGCGGAGCCGGCGCCGTTCAAGCCCAGCGCCAGCTACACCTATGGGGTGGGGGCTTTCCTGCTGGCCGGCAGCGAGGTTCAACAGATCGATGCGCATGCGGGAGCAAAGGCCAGAGCACGGCGATAGACCGATTAGCCACAGCGAGTTGTACGATGGTTCTGTCTTGCAATTCCATGTGTGTGGGTGGGTTGATGAAGGTGAGTGAAGAAGACGCGCTGCGGGTGCATCGGCAGCGCTATGGGCAAACGGGCCGCATGTCCGCAGCTCCAGCCAGGGTAAACCTGATCGGAGAACATACCGATTACACGGGCGGGCTGGTGATGCCAATGGCGATCGGCTTCCATACGCTTGCCGTGGTGAGCCCTCGCGAGGATCGACGAGCGGTTTTTTACTCAGCAAACTACGACGAAGAGATTGCGTTCGAGATCGCATCGTCCGGGCGATGCCCCCAGGGGCGCTGGAGCGACTACCCGGCGGGAGTGCTCTGGGCGCTGCGGCAGCAGGGTGTCAAGGTTGGCGGCTTCAGCCTGAGTGTGGCTGGAGACGTGCCGGTGGGGGCGGGTCTCAGCTCTTCGGCCTCGATTGAAGTCGCCACCGCGATAGCTCTGCTCGGTCTGGCCGGGACGACGCTGCCCCTGAAGACCATCGCCACGCTATGCCGCCGAGCGGAGAATGAGTATGTCGGCGCGAAGAGCGGCATCATGGACCAGTTCGTAGTGGCGGGCGCGGTTGCGAATCGGGCGATGCTCATCGACTGCCGTTCGCTGGACTTTGAGTTGCTTCCGCTTCCGGACTCGGTGAAGGTCGTGATCTGCAACTCCATGGTGAAGCATGAGGTGGCGACTGGCGAGTACGGCAACCGGAGCGATGAGGTCGAAGCCGGGCAGGCGGCTTTGCGGAAGCTGCGGCCCGGCATTGAGCTGTTGCGCGATGCGACGTTAGCCGATCTTGAAGCCTGCAGGGACAAGATGCCGGAGGCGAGCTTCCTGCGGTGCCGCCACATCATCACAGAAAACGAGCGGGTCATTGAGGCGCGGGATGCACTTCTGCGGGGCGATGTTGCGCGCTTTGGACAATTGTTGCTCGAAGCCCATGCCAGCTTCAGGGACGATTTCGCGGCCAGCAGCGTAGAGGTGGATGATCTCGTCGAGATTGCCATGCAACAGCCGGGGTGCTTTGGGGCTCGCATCACAGGCGGCGGGTTTGGTGGATGTACGGTGAACATCGTGGCGTCGGACAAGGCGGAGAGCTTTGTGGAGGCGGTGCGGCAGGAATATCAGCAGCACAGGGGCATTGCGGCGGAGTGCTTCGTCTGCGAGGCCACCGACGGAGCGCTGGCGATCTCAGAGAAGGGCGGTTTGCAATGAACATGTTCACGCAGCAGAACCCTCATCGGCGATTCAACCCTTTGAGCCGGGAGTGGGTCCTGGTGTCTCCAAACCGGACCGAGCGCCCCTGGCAGGGGCAGATGGAGAAGCCGGCTGTAGCGGCTGCGCTGGCTTACGATCCCAACTGCTATCTGTGCCCCGGAAACATGCGTGCAGGAGGGAAGCGGACCGACGAGTACACGAGCACGTATGTCTTCGAGAATGACTTTTCTGCTCTGAAGCTGGACGCGCCACGATTCTTAAGCGACGACGGGGGCAAAGGGTTGCTGGTCGCGGAGGGCGAGAGCGGCGTGTGCCGGGTCGTCTGCTTTTCGCCGCGGCACGATCTCACCCTGGCCACGTTGCCGGTCGAGCAGATCCGCGCGGTCGTCGATGTGTGGGCCGAGCAGTATGTCGAGCTGGGTTCACGCGACGACATCGGCTATGTGCAGGTCTTTGAAAACCGCGGGGCGATGATGGGCGCCAGCAACCCCCATCCCCATGGGCAGATCTGGGCGAGCCGGTCTATCACCAATGATGTGCTGGCGGAATTGGCGGGTCAGAAGCAGTATCTGAGCGAGCATGGGTGCTGTCTGCTCTGTGAGTACCGGACGCTGGAGATGGCACTCGGCGAGCGGGTGGTGGCTGCGAATGACAGCTTCGTGGCCGTCGTTCCGTTCTGGGCGGTGTGGCCGTTCGAGGTCATGATTGTTCCGGTGCGGCATGTGGCGCGCCTGGAGGAGATGACGGACCCGGAGCGAGACGGGCTGGCGGACATTCTAAAGCGCGTGACGGGTACCTATGACAAGGTCTTCGACACGCCGTTTCCATATTCGATGGGGTTTCATCCCGCGCCGTGCGATCGGGAGGAGCACCCGGAGTGGCACTTCCACGGTCATTTTTATCCTCCTTTGCTGCGTTCGGCGACGATACGGAAGTTCATGGTCGGCTTCGAGTTGCTGGGCGGCCCGCAAAGGGATATTACGCCCGAGTCGGCGGCGGAGACGCTGCGGCAGGCTGCTACGCGCTAGCTCCTGCGGCTGATATGCAGGAAGTTCGATCTACCTTGACAGTAGACGGGTGTCTCTTCGGATCGGGAGCTGCGCCCGGACGGCAGAGGTCGTACTCCCCGTTTCGTTCGCCTTAAGGTAGTTGCCGTAGCCGACGACGACGGTAGAGCTGACCAGAAGAAACAGCCCTGTCGCGACCAGCACTTTGGTCCGGCGGCTGGTGCCACGCCATTCTTTCAGGGCCAGTCCCCAGAGCGTGGCGAAGATGATGATAGACGCCATGTGCAGCGTCCAGCTGGAGAAGTCGTACTTGCCCATCTTCGTCTGGCCCATGGAGTAGAAGAAGAACTGAAAGTACCAGATGACCCCGGCCAGCGCCGCGAAGAAATAGTTGGAAACCAGTGTGCTGGGGGAGAGGCGGTCGTATGTGGAAGGGTCGAGCGGATCGAAGTCGACCAGGGTCTGGCCGGAGGCCTGCGACGCGCGCATTGGGTTCAGGCCGGGTTCGCCCGCGAACTGGCGGATGGATCGGTTCTTCACAATGAGAACGACGGACCAGATAAAGTTGGTGAGGAAGCCCCCCCAGAGGACGACGATAAGGACCGGGAGATTCTGCCAGAGGTCCAGCCTGTGATGGGCCAGCAGTTCCGTCTTTGCGATGGCTCCGATCGGTGCGCCCGCCTTCAGGCCGAAGGCGAAAAAAGAGCTCATGATTCCGGCGAAGATGGCTACGGCGAGCCCCTTGCCGAACGAGAAGTCCGTCTCGCCCGCCTCTGCCTTCTCCTCGGGGGTGACTTCCTTCTCCTTCGACAAACCTGCGGCTCCGTTCACCGCAACAGCGACCAGGCAGAGGAGCACGCCCGCAAGAATAATCTGTCCGGAGGTCTCGTGCAGAATTGTGTGGATGGAACCGTCGTAGATCGGCGGAATCAGCGTTCCAAATGCGGTGCAGAGGCCCAGGGCAATGGCGTACCCGAGCGCGATGCCTAGATAGCGAATCGCAAGTCCGAAGGTAAGGCCGCCCACTCCCCACAGCACGCCCCAGAGCAGGGCATACTGGATGCTGGACCGTGGCGCGGCATGGAGAATGCCGAACAGGTTGGGAACGAGCAGACCGGCAAGCACCAGCGGTGCGACAATCCATGCAGCGAAGCCCTGGATGAGCCAGTAGATCTCCCACGACCAGCGCTTGATGCCACGGAAAGGGATGAAGTTCGTGGCGGAGGCAAATCCGCCGATCCAGTGGTAGATGACGCCGATGAATGGATTTGTTCCCACAGTGCCTCGTTCCGTTTTCGATCGATGGTACGTCTTATTTAAGAGCGCGTACTATCGTACCTGAAGCATATTATGTAGAGAAACATGCTCTCTATTGAATTTCGTCGGAATGTTCTCTGGAAGCCGTCTTGACTGGAGGTTACTCTGCGCGTTGCGCTGTTTATTACCTGTTATAACGACACCCTGTTTCCCGAGACCGGAAGGGCCGTGGTCCGGGTGTTGGAACGGCTTGGCCACACGGTGCAGTTTCCCGCCGGGCAGACCTGCTGCGGCCAGATGCACTACAACACGGGATATCAGGCTGAAGCGATGCCTTTGCTGGAGCGTTTTGTGTCGCAGTTCAAGGGCGCGGAGGCGGTGGTGGTCCCCTCATCTTCCTGCGTCGCGATGATGCGCGACCACTACCCCAAGATGGCGCTCGAGATCGGCGATAGAGATCTGATCGGAGAAGTGGAGAAGTTGCTGCCGAAGGTTTTCGAATTTTCGGAGTTCCTGACCCGGCGGCTGGGGCTTGAGGATGTGGGTGCCTGCTACCCGCACCGCGTCACCTATCATGCAAGCTGCCATGGTCTGCGCAATCTCGGTCTGGGCGATGGGCCGATGCGTTTGCTGAAGGCGGTGCGCGGGATCGACCTGGTGGAGATTGCCTGTATCGAACAGTGCTGCGGCTTCGGGGGCACCTTCGCAGTGAAGAACGCCGAGGTCTCCGGTGCGATGCTCGAAGAGAAGGTAACCGCTGTTCTGGATACCGGAGCCGAGGCCTGTACGGCGTGCGACAACAGCTGCCTCATGCACATCCAGGGAGCGCTGCACCGGCAGAAGACTGGAGTCAAGACGCTGCATCTCGCGGAGATTCTGGCCTCCGATGAGGCGGTGACTGCATGAGCGCAACGGCGCTCGATCCCAAGACGGCCCCGGCCTTTCCCATGGCCGCGAAGTCGGCGATGGGCGATCCCCAGATGCGCAGGAACGTTCGCCATGCGACCGAGGTTATCCAGGCGAAGCGCGCCCGTGTTGTCGGCGAGATGCCGGACTGGCAGCAGCTTCGCGAGGCCGGAAAGCAGATTCGCCGGCACACGATGGAGCATCTGGACTTTTACCTGCAGGAGTTTGAAGCCAATTGCACGCGCGCCGGTGGCGTGGTGCATTGGGCGCGGGATGCAGCGGAGGCGCGCCGGATTGTTCTCCGGCTGGTGAAGGCCTCGGGCTCCGATGAGGTCATCAAGATCAAGTCGATGACTACGGAAGAGATTCAGCTCAATCCGGCGCTTGAGGCTGCGGGCATCCGTCCCATCGAGACCGATCTTGCGGAGTTGATCATTCAAATGGGGCACGACTGGCCTTCGCATATCGTGGTGCCGGCGCTGCACAAGAACCGCCGGCAGATCCGCGAGATCTTCCAGAGGAGTATGAATCTGCCGGATCTCGGCGACCAGCCGCAGGACCTGGCGGATGCGGCGCGGATGTTTCTGCGGGAGAAGTTTTTGCGAGTGAAGACGGGTGTCAGCGGAGCGAACTTCCTGATCGCGGAGACCGGCGGCGTCTGCGTCGTCGAAAGCGAAGGCAATGGCCGTATGTGCCTTACGCTGCCCGAGACGCTGATCACGATTGCAGGTATCGACAAGCTGTTGCCGCGGTTCGAAGATCTCGAGGTGATGCTGCAGTTGCTGCCGCGCTCGGCCACCGGCGAGAGGATGAATCCGTATAACTCGATTTGGACTGGAGTTCATCCGGGTGATGGTCCTCGTGCATTCCATGTTGTGCTGTTGGACAATGCGCGCACGAGCGTCCTTGCCGATGCTGAAGGGCGACAGACGTTGAACTGTATCCGATGCGCCGCGTGCCAGAATGCCTGCCCGGTGTATCGCCAGACCGGCGGACATGCGTATGGCAGCGTCTATGCAGGTCCCATTGGGGCGATCCTGACGCCGCAGTTGCAGCAGATGCAGCACGCTCAGAGCCTCCCCTATGCTTCGTCGCTCTGTGGAGCCTGTTACGAGGTCTGTCCCGTGAAGATCGACATTCCCGAGGTGCTCATTCATCTGCGCAACAAGGTCGTGAAGCAGAACACAGCCGGCGTGGCAGGACTGTTCGATGTGGAAGCGGGCGCCATGAAGGCGATGGCGATGATCTTTCGCAGCGAACGCAGGTTTCGCGCGGCGCAGCGGCTGGGCCGCATGGCCGAGACTCCGCTCGTAAGGAAAGACGGATGGATCGGATGGCTGCCGGGAATGCTCGGCGGTTGGACCCAGGCCCGCGACCTCCGGGAGATGCCGAAGGAGACCTTTCGCGACTGGTGGGAGAAGCGAGGCACGAATGGCCGGTGAGATCAGTGAAACAAGCTCACGCGAAGAGATCCTGCGCCGTGTGGGAGAAGCGAGGCACGAATGGCCGGTGAGATCAGTGAAACAAGCTCACGCGAAGAGATCCTGCGCCGTGTGGAAGCCGCTATCGGCCGTCCATCGACTGAGAACGAAGCGCGCGCGTCCTGGAATGCACTGTCTCGGGACTACAGGCGCAAGGGAACGCTCGGGCGTGAGGGGCTGATGGAACTGCTCGAAGACCGCCTCCGCGACTACGACGCGACCGTGATTCGGTGCGGCAATGCGGAGGTCGGCCAGTGCATAGCTGCCAGACTCTCCGGGCGCGGCAAGCAGCGTCTCGTCGTGCCGCATGGCCTGCCGCCGGAGTGGTTGCCTGAGGGCTTTGCATTCGTGGTGGAGAATGGCCTGTCGGCAACGGCGCTGGACCAATTTGATGGAGTGGTGACGGGGTCCTCTGTAGCGATCGCTGAAACCGGAACAGTGGTGCTGCAGAATGTGGCTGGACAGGGCAGGCGGGCGGCCACGCTAGTGCCGGACTATCACCTGTGCCTGGTGCGGACAGAGGATATCGTCGAGACGGTGCCTGAAGCCATGGACCGGCTGCAAGGGACAGCAAGTCTGCCAACGACGTTCGTCTCCGGCCCTTCGGCCACCGCGGACATCGAGATGACCCGGATCAAAGGCGTGCATGGACCGCGGTTTCTCGATGTCATCCTGATCGCGTCGGAAATAACTTTTGACAACAGCCATAGGAATGGTGCAACCTTCTAGTTTCAATAGGGAGCATATTTCAAACGGCTGCCTTGGGTTGATAAGATCAGGCTCTTTGGGGATAAAGCGATGACGATGAAGGTTGCGGGCGCCACGACGCGCGATGTGGAGAAGGTCTGGAGCGCACTGGATGAATTTCGGATCGAGGTGCCGTCGTGGGGCTTTGCGAACACCGGAACCCGGTTTGGAAAGTTCGTTCAGGCCGGTGCCGCGACAACCATTGAAGAGAAGTTCAGCGATGCCGCGCAGGTCAATGCGCTTACCGGAGCGAGCCCCAGCGTTGCATTGCACGTGCTCTGGGACCTGCCCGGCGGCAAGGCAGACGTTCCCGCCATTCAGGCGCTCGAAGCCAGATACGGCGTGAAGGCCGGTTCCATTAACCCGAACCTCTTCCAGGAAGCTGAGTACAAGTTCGGCTCGATTGCGAATCCAAGCGCCGAGATTCGCGGCAAGGCGCTGCGTCACCTGCTGGACTCGGTAGAGATTGGGCGGGAGCTGGGCTCGAAGGATGTCTCGTTGTGGATCGCCGACGGATCGAACTATCCCGGAACCCAGAGTATTCGCAGACGTATTGGCTGGATGGAAGAGTCTTTGGCCGCGACCCACGCGGCGCTCGGGGATAACCAGCGGATGCTGGTGGAGTACAAACCCTTTGAGCCCGCCTTTTACCATACGGACGTTGCCGACTGGGGAATGGCGCTCGAACTCTCCCGGCGGGCCGGCCCGAAGGCCAGGGTGCTCGTGGATACAGGACATCACTACCAGGGAACCAATATCGAGCAGATCGTCGCATGGCTGCTGCACCTCGGCGCGCTCGGCGGCTTCCACTTCAACGACCGCAAGTATGCCGACGACGACCTGACGCTGGGCTCCATCGACCCGTACCAGGTATTTCGCATCTTCCATGAGTTGTTGAGTGTAGCTGCGGCCGAGCGCAAGGATGTCGAGTTCATGATCGATCAGAGCCATAACCTGAAAGGCAAGATGGAGGCGATGGTCCAGACTGTACTAGCCGCGCAGGAGCTCTACGCGAAGGCTGTCCTGGTGGATCGAGAGCGGCTTGCGGCATTGCAGCAGGACTGCCGTCTGGTCGAGGCGGAGGAGTGCTTCCGCAGCGCTTTCTGGCAGGACGTGCGGCCCATTGTGCGCGAGTGGCGGCTAGCCAGAGGATTGCCGCGCGAGCCCTTGGAGGCATTGGCCGAGAGCGGGTATGTCGAGAAGGTGGAACGGGAGCGCGGCAGCAGGAATGCCAACAGCGTCTCCAGCTACGCCTGAGGAGTACCTGGCCGGCAGCCCAGGTGGGAAGATTGTGGAATTACAAATTCCATTAGCGAAACCTGTCGGATTGTCGCATAATGGAGCGGCTGAGTGCTCAATCCTCAACGGGAGCGTATGGCGGTTCGCAAGACGACAAAAAGACTGTACCTGATTCCTGTCCTCTCCAAGGCTCTGGATATTCTCGAGCTGCTGCAGGCGGAAAACCAGCCGATGACGCTCGAGGCAATCCACCGCCAGACCCGCATCTCGAAGACGACCGTCTACCGCGTGCTCAAGACATTCGTGCATCGTGGATACCTCTCACAGTCGCCGGACGGCTTGTACCGGCAGGTGACGCGGCCCAAGAAGATGCGCTTCGGCTTTGCCGGTCAGAGCGCGGATATGCCCTTCTCTGTCGAGGTAACGGAGAGTCTGAAGGATGCTGCCTCCATGGTTGGAGTAGACCTGCTGATTCTGGACAACCGCTATGATGCGGCGACCGCCGTCAAAAACGCGGAGGAGTTTATCAGCAGCAAGGTGGATCTGGTCATCGAGTTCCAGGTCGAGCAGGAGGTCGCGCCAGTCATTGGGGACAAGATCGCCGGGGCCAAGATTCCGCTGATCGCCATCGACATTCCCCATCCCCACGCAACCTACTTCGGTGTGGACAACTACCGCGTCGGCATCGAAGCCGGAGAGGCTCTGGCAGCCCACGCCTCGGCCAACTGGGGCGGCAAGGTGGACTGGGTGATCGGGCTGGATCTCCCCGAAGCCGGCCAGTTGGTGCAGAGCAGAATCACCGGCGCCTTCGAGGGCATTCGCGCAGGTCATCCCGAACTGCCGGTGGAGCTTTTCGTGCGCATCGATGGACGCGGACTGCGGGATCAGAGCAGGAAGCTGGTGTCCGATTTTCTCCAGCGGCATCCGAAGGACCGCCACATCCTGATTGCCGCGGCCACCGACTCAAGCGCGCTGGGAGCCGTAGATGCAGTGCGAGAACAGAAGCGCGAAAAGCATGTGGCGATCGTTGGGCAGGACTGTATTGCTGAAGCTATCGCCGAAATGCGTAACCCCCGATCGCCGCTGATCGGTTCGGTCTCCCACGAGACCAGCTCCTATGGCCCCAGCTTAATCCACCTTGGCCTGCAGCTCCTGCGCGGCCAAACGGTACCGCCCTACAACTACGTCACTCACAAGATGGTGACACGCGAGTCGTTGGAGTAGAGAACGGCATCTGTGCGCCTGTGCCGGCTCTATCGCAGCCTGGACAGGTTGGTCTCGAAACAGGGCTCAAGTCTTTCACATTAGAAATAGTTGCCGTATTGACTTGCATTGTGGAATGATGGTCGGGGCAACTTTGGGCGGCCCGACAGGGGACACAGATGACAACAAAGAGTGAGCTTCGGTTCTTGGAAGATCGTTGGGATGACGCGGTTGCGTCGAAGCTGGATGCGCCAGAGCTGCTGCGGTATCGCTCGAACCTTCTGGGCTCCGATCTGAGGATCACAAACTTCGGCGGCGGCAACACAAGTTCGAAGCTGGATCAGGTAGACCCGCTGGACGGACAGACCAAGCCGATCCTCTGGGTGAAGGGAAGCGGCGGCGACCTGGGCAGCATCAAGCGCGCGGGGTTTGCCACGCTTTACCTGGACAAGCTGCTGGCGCTCGAGAAGGCCTATCGCGGCGTCGATCTCGAAGACGAGATGGTAGACATGTATCCGCTATGCACGTTTGGGAACAATCCCGTCGCGGCCTCCATCGATACCCCGCTTCACGGTTTTCTGCCGTTCCCGCATGTGGACCATCTGCACCCGGACTGGGGCATCGCGCTCGCGGCCTCGGCCAACGGCAAGATCAAGATGGATGAGTTCAACAAGGAGTTCGGCCACAAGCTGGCATGGCTGCCGTGGCAGCGGCCCGGCTTCGAACTTGGCATGATGCTGAAGAAGATCGTCGAAGAGACGCCCGGCTGCGATGGCGTTGTGCTCGGCGGTCACGGGCTGTTTACCTGGGGCAACACGCAGCGCGAGAGCTATCTGAACACCATTACGATCATCGATCAGTTGGGCCAATTTATCGAACGGCATGGCGGCGTGGCCGGGCACAAGCACTTCGGCGGAGAGAAGGTGAAATCGCGTGCGGATCGTGCGGCGATTGCGGCCTCGATCATGCCTTATCTGCGCGGCGCCGTCTCCCGCAAGCAGAGGTGGATTGGAAGCTACTCGGATTCGCAGCAGGTGCTGGACTTTGTGAACTCAGAGAGCGCGGAGAAGCTGGCGCACCTGGGAACGAGTTGTCCGGACCACTTCATCCGCACCAAAATCCGGCCGATGTTCATCAAGTGGAACCCGGCGGGTCAGCCTGCGGAGCTGAAGGATCTGATCGAAACCGCACTCGAGACCTACCGCGCCGAGTATGCCGATTATTACAAGAAGCATGCCGTCAAAGATTCCCCGGCAGTGCGCGATGCCAGCGCGACCGTGGTTCTGGTGCCGGGCATAGGTATGTTCAGCTTCGGCAAGAACAAGACGGAGTCGCGCATCACCGGCGAGTTCTACACCAACGCGATCGGCGTCATGCAGGGCGCGGGCGCTCTCGGCACCGGAATCACCTGTACCGACATCCCTCAGGCCGGCCCTGCGGCTTCAGCCGACCAGTTCACGGTCCATCAAAATTATGTGGCGCTGCCGCCCAGCGAGGCCTTTCGGATCGAATACTGGAAGCTCGAAGAAGCCAAAATCCGCCGCCAGCCCCCGGAGAAGGAGTTGAGCCGCCGCATTGTGCTCGTCGTCGGTGGAGGCAGCGGCATCGGCCGCGAGGTCGCATTTCTGGCAGCAGAGCGCGGAGCCCACGTAGTGGTCGCGGACCGGGACGTGAAGGGCGCTGAAGCGGTAGCTGGAGAGACCAGCGCGATTGCCGGCAAAGAGGCCGTCACCTGGACGGGCATCGATATCCGCGACCGGAAGGCAATCAGGTCCGCACTCGAGGCGACCGTCAAGCAGTTTGGCGGACTCGACATCCTGATCAATACCGCGGCATTGTTTCCTTCCTCGCCGGATGGCGTCATCACCGATGCCCAGTGGGCGCTGACTCTTGAGGTGAATGTTACCGCCAACTATCTGCTGACCGACGAGGCTGCGAAGATCTTCACCGAGCAGGGAATTGACGGGAGCATCGTTCTCACCAGTTCGGCCAACGCCGTCGTCGCCAAGCGCGGCAGCGAGGCCTACGACGTCAGCAAGGCCGCGCTGAGCCACCTGGTTCGGGAGCTGGCGGTCTCGCTTTCCCCAAAGGTGCGGGTGAATGGAATCAGCCCGGCGACGGTGGTCAAGGGATCGACGATGTTCCCACGCGACCGCGTCATCGCCTCGTTGAAGAAGTACAAGCTGCCGTTCGACGAAGCCGATACCGATGATGGGCTTCGCAACGTGCTCGCTCAGTTCTACGCGACCCGCACCTTGACCCATCAGCCGATTGACCCGAAGGATTGCGCGCAGGCCATCATGTTCCTCGCAGGGCCGCTGGCTCGCTGCACCACAGGCCATCTCATCCCCGTCGATGGTGGCCTCACCGAAGCCTATCTCCGTTAGATGACAACAAAAGAAGAACCGGTGATGAGGAAAGCCTTGCGATGAGACCCACGGCAGATACGATCCTGCTCCCTTCGGACACTCGCGCTTCGATTGCCGTGGACCTCGGAGCGGAGAGTTGCCGGGTCTCCTTGCTGCGGTGGGTCGCCGGCAAAGCAGTCATTACCCTGGTGCATCGTTTCCCCAATGCGCCGCGCGAGTCGGATGGCGGCCTGCGCTGGGATCTTTCCTCTATCGAAGCCGGGCTGGAGCACGGTCTCCGCCAATGCGCTGCGATCGCGGAAGAGGGTGTTCGGTCCATCGCGGTGGATGGCTGGGCAGTCGACTACGTGCGCCTCGACCCGGCCGGAAATGCATTAGCCGACCCCTTCTGCTATCGCGACCAGCGGACCGTCAAGGCCGAACGTTCGCTGCACAGGATAATAAGTCCTGACAGGCTGCGCGAACTCACCGGCATTCAACTGCTGCGGATCAACACGCTCTATCAGCTCCATGCCGATTCGCTGCAGGGTCTGCCGGAGGGCAGGCAGTGGTTGAATCTTCCGGAGTACATCCTTTCGCGCTGGGGCGGCGCGCGCGTGGCTGAGCACACCAATGCCACCCATACCCAGTTGGTCGAGCTCTATAACCGGCAGTGGTGCCGGGAGATCTTTCACGCTGCCCATCTTGACCTCGCGGCTGCGGCGAAGATCGTTCCCCCCGGCACAGAGGTCGGCAGACTGACCGGGCCGTTGGCAGAACTGCGGGCCTTCCGCGATACCGTGCTGATCGTGCCTGCCTGTCACGACACGGCCTCGGCCATTGCCGGGATCCCGGCGACGGGAAACGACTGGGCTTACATCAGCTCCGGCACCTGGTCGCTCGTAGGGACGCTCCTTGAGCAGCCCAGAAACGGCGAAGCGGCGCGCGAGGAGAACTTTACCAATCTCGGCGCGGTGGGCGACCGGATCTGCTTTCACAAGAACGTGAACGGCATGTGGCTGCTGCGCCAATGTATCGAGCACTGGGCCGCGCACCGTCAATCCTGGACGGTGCAGGAGTTGGCCATTGCCGCCGAGACGACCCCCAGGCCAAATGGAATTCTCGACGTGGACGACCCCGATCTGCTGCTTGCCGGGCGAATGCCGCAACGCATCAACGCACAGCGCGCGCGCAAGGGACTTGACCTGTTGGATGAAGATCCGGCCAACGCTCCCGAGTTCGCCAGCCTCATCTTCCACAGCCTTGCCGCGCGATACGCGAAGGTGCTCCACAGGGTAGCATTTCATAGCGGCAAGAAGCTGAAGCGGCTCTTCATCGTGGGCGGTGCGAGCCAGAACGACTTTCTCAACCGGCTCACTGCGGATGCAACCGGTCTCGAGGTCTTCCGCGGGTCGTCGGAGAGCTCGACTGTGGGGAACCTCGCCGTCCAACTCGCCGTTCTTGAGGGCAGCCGTGACGCGGTGACCGGCGCCTACGCCGAGCAGGTCTCGCGCTGGGCCGCACTGCTTGTCGCAGCAATGGAGTAAACCCAAACGCCGTATAACTACATCACGGCCTCTGCTGTCTGATCTGCCCGCCTACTTCGGCTCCCCGTAGGGAACATCCTTACCGCCGGCCGAACCGCTGGTATCCGTAAAGGTGACCTTGGAGCCGTCGGCCGTCTTGATGGTGTTGTCCGTCATGGTCCAGTTCTTCGCATTCGCGATCGTGCCCGCAGTTTGGGCATCGATGTCCAGGTGATCGATCCGAAAATTATCCAGCGTGGCGTTGGGGTACGCGCTGACATTGAAGGCCTGTTTCGCTCCCGTCGCTTTGATATTCCAGATATGTACATCCGAGAAATGGGGCAGCCCCTGCTCGTCCGGAACCTTGGTCGTCAGGACAACCCAGTAGGGCGGCGGGTTCTTTACGTCAGCGGGCAGCGTCGCATAGCTGTAGCTCGGGTTCCAGTTCATCGTGATGTGGATCGGAATTGCGACCCCTTCGAGCGTCAGGTCGTGAATGCGTATGTCTTTGGCGTAGCCGCCGCGCGTATGGGCGGACTTAAACAGAACGCCCGAAGGCACCCCGGCAAGCGCCGTAAGGTTGTAGGCCTCGATGTTCCGAAAGCCGCCGGAGGTCTCGCTCCCAACCGTGATCGCAGCCGCGCCATGCCGGATGATCGAATCCCGGAGCACAATGTCTTCGGTCGGCCGATTGACGCGCAGGC
Source organism: Edaphobacter sp. (assembly GCA_965277265.1). Classification (GTDB taxonomy): domain Bacteria; phylum Acidobacteriota; class Terriglobia; order Terriglobales; family Acidobacteriaceae; genus Edaphobacter. The sequence goes on along the minus strand of CBDICF010000003.1, from coordinate 475,972 downwards.
CGTCCGAGTCGCGGCCCGCCTTCAGGCACAGAGCGTCGTCGTTCACGTCGATATCCGCGTGCTCGACCAGGACCTTCCGCGAAGAGTCGATGTCGATGCCGTCGGTGCTGGGACCTTTGCCGCCTTCGTTGTTGCGAATCGTCACACCGTCGATCGTGATGTCGTGGGAGTAGAGAACCTGAACCGTCCAGAAGCCGGAGCGCTTCAGCAGGATACCCCCGCCGACGTGAACGCCTGAGGAATTCTGCAGCAGCATCAGGCGCGGCCGCTGGGCGTCATAGTCGGAGGCCCAGCGCAGCCCTCGCGGCTCGTACGACTTGCGCAGGTCCCAGTACGACTTCCACCAGACCGGGCCATCGCCGTCGATGGTTCCCTTGCCGGTGATCGTGACGTCGTGCTGATCGCGTACATTGATCAGCGCTGCCGGCCAGCTCATCTCGATACCGGCGATGCGCGTAGGCAGGATGGGATAATCGGCAAGCTTCTCCGACCCGATGAGCGTAACCCCTTCCGGCACATCGAACGTGACCCTGGACTTCAGGAACAGCGATCCTGTCAGATAAGTGCCCGGTTTGAATGTGACGGTCACGCCGGACTGCTTCGACTGCGCTGCGGCATCGATGGTCTTCTGAATCGCCGCGGTTTCGAGCGTCGTTCCATCGCCCTTCGCGCCATACTCATTCGCGACGAACTGCTTCGGCGCGGCCAATGCGGCGGTGGCCGACGCGAGCATCAGAGCGCATGGGAGCATCACCCAACCCGGCATCATTTTCCCTCCTGCGAAACCAGGTGAATGGAACCCAGTATGCCCGAGGGAAGCGGCACGACCTTGTCGAGATCCTGCATCTGGAATCGATCGCCGTACTTCGCGATCAGCGGCTTGTAGTCGTGCGGAGGCAACGCGGACCAGGCGTTCAGGGCCGTGTTGTAGACACGAATCTCAATCCGGTTCTCGCCGGCCCGTAGATAGGGAGACACGTCCAACCGATAGGGGGGATGCCACAACGACCCGGCTCGCTTGCCGTTGATCAAAACGATGGCAGCCTCTCGAATCGGCGGATCGTAGTGGGCGGACATGCCGGGGCCGGTGCGTGTGACTCGTGGGTCCGGCATTCCGTTCGGCAGCATGGGATGTGCGCCGGCATCGCGGCTCGAAGGAGGATTGACAGGACTGCCACCCTCTACCTGGAGGTAGGTCGAACCCTTCGGCGCAGACGCAAGGTTGAAGGTACGTTGATAGACGCCTTCGCCCGAGTAGAACCTGGTATTGGGATTGGCGGCCCAGTCGGTGAGGGTCGGCTCAGACTCCGTCTTGCCCGTTCCGGTGAAGTGAAGCTGCCAGCCGCCGCTGAGGTCGGCAAGCTGCACAGCCGGGGCACTATTGGAAGCCTTAGCCTTCGGATCGATGTCGCTGAAGACGAAGACCCGGGACTCATATGGCGCCAGTTTCAACTCCGTCTCTCGCGCGGATGCACTGGTCGCGTCACCGTTGTCGGTGTTCCACTGCTCGCCGAACCTGTGCGTGGTGCCGAAGCCCACCTTCGCCTCGACCGGCTCGTTGCCGGTATTGGTCACGAAGTAGACGTCGGAGCTCGCAAGACGGCGTCGGATAAACCCGACCCGCGACGTAGCGCCGGCGTCTGACGAGGTCAGGTCGAAGTCCGGCCTCTGAGCCTCGCGCAGTGCCGGCCCCAGTGCCGAAGCATCAGCGACAAACGTCTTCCTTGCCGCATCGAAGATCTGCTGCGACAATCGCGTGATCTCCGGGCTCGCTTTGCTCTCAGGAGACAGCGATGGCGCGCGCCCGACCGAAATCACCTTGCCGCCTTGCGCCATATACTGCTGGATCTTCCGCAACGTAGTGAGCGGGATGCGATCCGTGGGCGGAATGACCAGGATGGGGTGGTTGATGCCGGAATGGTCGATCGCGTCGGCGTCGATAAAGTCCACGTTGTAACCCGCCGACAGGATCGACGACATCAGCTCCGGCGTGATCAACTGCGCGAACTCTCCGGTTACGCTTACCTTGCCGGGAGAGAAGTTCGACCACGCGTCATCGGTCGGAACGAGCAAGGCGACCTGGTTTGCGGGCTTACCTTGGCGCAGCAGAAAGCTCATGCGCTCGATATAGCGGGCCACGTCGGGCATCACCGGATGCCACGGGTTGTGATCGTTGAAGACCGCCGCGGCGTACAGGCTCCAGCCTGGCTCTCCCACCTGCGGGGCCGAGTACGGCCACCCATGACAGATGATCTGGTTCTCGCCCATTACAAAGTCGATATCCGCCTCGGCCTTCATATCCATCGGCGTGGCGCGAAACACAGGCGAATGCAGCCACGTAAACGTCTCGCCGGATGTAACCGTGTTACCGAAGACATGGTTGGCTGAGGTCGCCCACCGCAGGGTAGAGAAAGCGCGCCACTGCGGGCCTTCTCCTTCAGCCAGTGATACGAGACGTTGACTCGAAAACGTAACCGCTGGCGTTCCATAAGTTTGCGAGCGAAACTTCGTGTGATGCGTGTTGGCCCAGCCATTGATCTGCACCAGGTAGTTCTCGTCCACCAGCTCGGTCAGGGTCTTGCCCCAGTCATGCCGGACCTTCTCCGCTTCCAGTGTCCCGCCTGCGACGAGCTCGGGCAGATGAGGCAGCAGATCGTACCCGCGGCGCTTCAGAAACTCGCCCGGAAGCGCCGGTGTCCAGTCGGCTCCATACGTTTCAAGCGAATCGGAGAAGACAGCATACGGCGGTGTGTCGCCGAACGCCCTGACCAGCGGGTCTCCAACCGCCTTCAGGTGCGTCTCGACAGCCTTGTGGCTGAACGGATCGAGCACCCAGCCCTCGGCCCCCACCGCCGCCCGTTTGACCTGCTGGTGAGTATGGCTGGAGATAAAGAAAAGTATGGTGCGTGGCATGGAGGCAGGAGGCGCTGCCACATGCCCTCCACTGATCGCAATGGGCCGCGCGGAGCCGGCATCCCAATGCTTTGGAACGCCGTTGACCATCGACGCACAAATATAAGACTCACCCTCGGCCAGCGCAGGCGCCGCGACCGAACCTGAGTTTGGCGCGACGGCGACCTCGGCCACGCGAAGGTGCCCGGCCGACTCTTCGAGCGTGGTGGCGGGGCCGCCATAAGGCCATCCGCTCCCCAGGGTAACGTCCACCCGAAGCCCAAGCTTCCGGCCCTCCGCCTGCGCATAGTGCACGTCATCCAGGAACTCAGGCGAGAGAAACGGCAGGTTCACCAAGCCCTTCGCTGGATCGTCGACGACCTCCGGATAGACAAACGCCATCTCCACCCCGCCAATGTTGTCGGCCTTCATCTGCTGCAGCTCGCGCAGAATCTCCGGCTTCTCCACCGCCGCTCCGAACCACCACCACCGGACCATCGGCTTCGCTCCCGCCGGAGGATTCAGAAACTGCTGCCGGAGCGACTGTGCAGAAGCCGCAAAGGGAAAAAGACCCGCCAGCGCAACGGCAGCGGGCACGGCGAAGCGTCTGAACCTGACGGATGACTGCGGAAGTTTCGGGAGAAGACCTGACATCGTACCTACCTGCTTCATGGCGTGGATTTTGAGTCGGGCTTCCGGCATGGGGCGTTGCACCCATGCGAAAGCAATAAGTCCGACGCAGCCACGTTAGTTCATTTGAGAGAATGTTTCAACCGTGAACCAAACCGCCCGCAGCTCACGGTAACGCCCTGAATTGTCTAGCTGTCGCCCGCCTCGCGTTTATAGGGCTTCTGCATCAGCGCTCTCGCCTCGTTCACCGCTCCCTGCGTGTTGTCGTTGGTCTGCACCGCGAGGCGGTATTCGTTCACGGCGCGGTCCCTCTGGCCGGTAACATCGAAGATGCGGCCAAGCTCAATGTGGCTCCACACCTCCACCCACTTGGGGTCGCCGTCTCCGCGCAAGGCATCCCGAAACGAGTTCGCGGCCGACTGATAGTTCCGCTGCATGAAGAAGATTTCGCCGATCCGGTAGGCGGCCAGCGAGCTGTTCTTGTTCGAGTCCAGCGCCTTCTGATATTCGACCAGCGCGCCGGTCAGGTCACCCTGGGCAACCAGCTGCTGCCCGCGCAGCACGGCGACCCGAACCGCCAGGTCGGGCGTACTCTTCAGCAGCCAGTTCTGCGGATCGATCGTAATGCGCCTGGGCCGGCCGAAGGTCTCAACGGAATAGGGCGAATCGGTGCCGCTGACATCCACCCGTCGAATCTCCGTCTTGCCGTCCGTCTCGATGCGCAGTTCGACCGGCATCCGGAACAGGTCGAGGTCTTGCGTGATCGCGCCCAGCGTGCGAAAGCCCTTGTTATTACCCAGTCGAAAGACGGTGTACTTGTCATTGAAGCTCGGCGCGCCGGTGCCATCCAGCCATTGCGCGAAGAACGGCTCAAGCTGCAGGTTCGACTGTGCCTCCGCGGCGGTCTGGACATTCGCGCTCCGGATCGACTTGTCGGTATATTGCGACAGCAGACCGCGCAGAAACTTGATGAAGACCTCGTCGCCCATCTCCCACCGCAGCATGTGGAAGACCATCGCGCCTTTTTCGAGCGTCATCGACTGGAACTGCGGCGAGAAAGGATCGAGGCGGCCAATCGTCGTCAGCGGCTCGGTATCATAGGCCAGCGCCCCGGCGGAGACATCGGTAATCGCGGCCTCGAAGGCAGTCTTGCCGGCGGAGTCTTCCAGGTACATCAGCTCGGCGTAACGCGACATCCCATTGGTAATCCAGGCATCGTTCAACGTCGCCGGCGAAACCTGGCTGCCCCACCACTGGTGTGCCAGCGTATTCGAAAGCAGGCGCTGCTCATTGCGCGCGGCGATACGGTTCCCGGCAATCCCCGCGATCTCAGGCGCCCAGGTTGCGGAGACAGCATCATCGGGCAGCTCGACCAGGTTCATCAGGGTGGACTCCGGCTGACCGAAGGTGCCCGACATGTACAGGTATTCGCGCTCGGCCTGGCTGACGAAATCCTGCGCATACTCCTTGCGCTTTTCGGTGACGTAGACGCGCATGTTCCCGGTGGCGACAGGAGCCAGGAACTTGCCCGCGATAATAGTCCCGGGGAATCCGGGTTTGGCCCACTTGAAGGTGTATTCCGTGCGGTTGCCCGGAAGACTCTTCGGTGCGGCCACGCCGCTGCCGCTTCCGATCACCCGCTCGTCCGAGGGGACGCGAATGTGCATCTCGGCGGTGAAGCGGTCGGTATACAGGCCCGTCATCGGAAACCACGCGCCCGGATAAAGCAGGATGCTGATCGGGTCGGCTATCGAGGCCATCTTGATCCCCTCGACCGGGCTGGTGTCCGCATCCTTCAGCGTACCCGCATACTCGAAGTGGAATGTAGTGCTGGTGCCTTTGGGAATAGGATTGGAAAGATTGAAACGCACGGTACTGTTGCTGGTCAGGCGCTCAGACTCCAGCGGCTGGTTCTTCGCGTCCGTCGCCTTGGTCAACTGCAGGCCGTTGTTGAGCTCGAAGGCGGGGTTCGAAAGATCTTCGAGCGCCGTGAACGTAACGTCGGCCGTCGCGGTCAGGCGGTTCACGGCCGGATCGAGATCGGCGCTGATGACGTAGCCGGTGATCTGAAGCTGCGGACGTGCCGGCGCGGCCCACGCGGTCACGCCAAGCAGGCACAAGGGAAGAGACGCCGAGGCCGGGGCGCGCAGGATTCGAAGAATTCCGGGGATGCGGGAAAGAACTGACATGCAGGCCAAAGTTCCTCAAAACACCATCGTACAGCGATCAGCCTGTTAGACGCTGGCCGACGCTTTTCGGCGGAATGTCCGGAGCGGTCCCGGCTGACAGCGCTTCGATCGCATCGCAGACACGCTGTATCGAACTGGAGCCGGCTACCGGCCGGAGGGCGCGGCGAACCTCGGCAAGGCCGGTGATCATCGCCTCGCGCTCCGGGCCGTCCGCTAGCAGGGGAGCGAGCGAACCGATCAGATTTCGCGCGGTAAATTCCTGCTGGAGCAGTTCGGGAACGATGCGGCGTCCGGCAATCAGGTTCACCATGGCGATCGGCAGGTTGCCGTGTACGTCCGCCTGCGCAGGAATCTCTCCGGGGTAGCGGATCAGGCGCTTCGCGAGGTGAAAGGTCAGGGGCGAAACGCGATAGACCACCACGAACGGATTGCCGATCATCGCGGCCTGGACAGTAGCGGTGCCGCTGGCCACAACACTGGCCCGGGCATGGTGGAGCGCCTCTCGGGCATCCGGAACCATATGGATCGTTGCCGTGCTTGAAGCAGAGGGCTGGCCGAGCGACTGTCTCCAGAACTCGATCCGTGTCGCAGCGAAATCGGCGAGCCTCTCTGACTCGATGGTGGAAGCAACGGGAAGAATGTACTCGCAGTCAGCAGGGAACCGGCAAGCCATCTCAACCATAGTGTCAAGGTTCGCCGTCACCTCCTTCCAGCGACTGCCGGGCAGCAGCGCAATCCAGGGCTTCCCAGGATCCAGCCCGTGTTCGACCGCATACTCTTCCCGCAGGCTTGCCGGCAGCGGCACCTCCGCAAGCGGGTGTCCCGCAAACTCCGCATCCACACCGCGCGCCCGGTAAAAACGCTCCTCGAACGGAAAGATGACCATCATGCGGCTGACGCGCTCCTGCACCCAGCGCAGCCTCCGCCGCTTCCAGGCCCAGAGCTGCGGACTTACGAAGTAGATCACCGGAATGCCCAGTTTCTTCAACTCGCGAGCCAGCCGAAAGTTCACATCGGGGAAGTCGATAAGGATCGCTGCGTCCGGCCGCTGATCCCGGATGCTGTTAACGAGCCTGCGGTAGCTCGCATACACACGAGGAGCATGGCGAACGACCTCCGTTATTCCCATATGGGCCACATCTTCGGCGCGAACGATGCGTTCCTGCCCCGCAGCCTCCATCTCGCGCCCGCCAAGCCCAAAGCAGGTGAAATCGGGGTTCCGTGAGCGCAACTCAGCAATAATCTGTGCGCCGTAGTGGTCGCCGCTCGCCTCGCCGGCCGAGATAAAGATGCGCGGGTTGGGAATAGCGTCGATGGTGTCAGTTTATGCTGTTCCGGTACACCTGCCGGAAACCGGCTACAGCATCACGAATCCCGACCAACGGGAGGGCCTGTGCAGCCCGTCGCGCAAAGAAAAGGTATACGCGCCACGAAGTGGCCGCACTCCGCGCAGGAGGCCCGTCCGGCAGGACAAATAATTTGCTGGGCTGTCGATAAAATCACACCGCATCGCTGAGAGTGGGAGCAAATGCGCTATCCGCCCCAAGCTCCTGATCCCGATACTGAAGCTGGTATAGCTTCCAGTAAAGCCCGCGTTGCGCCAGCAGCTCCTGATGCGTGCCCTGCTCCCGCAACTGCCCTTTGTGCATCACCAGAATCATATCGGCACGCTGAATCGTCGAAAGCCGGTGTGCGATCAAAATCGATGTGCGCCCGGTAATCATCCGCGAGAGCGCCAGCCGGACGCGAAGCTCGGTATCCGTATCCACCGAAGAGGTGGCCTCGTCAAGGATCAGGATGCCCGGGTCATGCGCAAGCGCGCGCGCAAAGCTGATGAGCTGCTTCTGACCTGTGGAGAGCGTGGCGCCGCGCTCGCGTACAGGCTCGGCAAACTGAAGCGGCAGCGAGCGAATGAAATCGCCTACATTCACCTCGTCGGCAGCACGCTCCAGACGTTCATCCGTAATCCACGATGACCCCAGCCGAATGTTATCCGCTACGGTGCCGGTAAACAGAAAGGGATCCTGAAGCACCACGCCGAAACGGCGCCGGAGCTCATGCAGGTCCTGCTCACGCACGTCCACCCCATCCACAAGGATGCTTCCGCGCTGGATGTCATAGAACCGCATCATCAGCCCTGTAATGGTCGTCTTGCCCGCACCCGTGTGGCCCACAATCGCGGCGGTCTCGTCCGGATTCACGACAAAGCTGACACCGCACAGGATCCACTCGATATCCGCATAGGTCCGCAGGTCCTCGTCCGTCGCATCGGCGATGCGGGCGAGTTGCGCATCGTCAAGCTTCTGGTAGGTAAACCAGACGTTGCGGAATTCGACCCGGCCCGAACCATCCCCGGAGACGGGCGAAGCAGGCGAAACAATCTCCGGTTCCGTGTCGATCAGCCTGAAGACCCGTTCGCTCGCAGCCATGGCCGCCTGCAGAATGTTGTACTTTTCGCTCAGGTCCTGAATCGGCCGGAAGAAGCGCTGCGCATATTGCATGAAAGCAATCAGAATCCCAAGCGTCACCGTGCCATGCAGAACGCTTGCGCCTCCGCGCCAGATGACCAGCGCAATCGCAACCGAGCTGAGCAGTTCGACCGCCGGATAGTACAGCGCATAGGCGAAGATCGCGTCCTTAAACGCGTCCATGTGCAGGCGATTTACGGCAGAGAAGTCGTCGAAGGCGCGCCGCTCGCGGTTGAACAGTTGCACGATCGCCATCCCGCTGACGTGCTCCTGCATATAGCTGTTGATACGCGCGATGGCCGAGCGGATACGCCGGTAGCTCTCGCGCACATGCCTGCGGAAGATGCCTGTGATGTAGAGGATCACCGGCAGCACCGCCAGCGTCAGCAGCGCCAGGGCCCAGTTCATCCGCAGCATGATCAAGACGATAAAGCTCAGGACGAACACATCCTCAAAGATTGCGAGCACACCGGACGTGAACATCTCGTTCAACGCATCGACATCCGATGTAACCCTCGTCACCAGTTGCCCGACCGGATGGTGGTCGAAGAAGGCAGGCGACATCCGCTGCAGATGCCGGAAGATCTGGCTCCGCATATCGAACATGATCTTCTGTCCGGTCCACTGCATCAGGTACGTCTGCATGAACTCCAGAACATAAGTCACAAGTAGGGAACCGAGGTACAGGCCGCCCAGCTGGGTTATGCCCGTCATCGGGCGGGGGCTCAGATGATGAGCCAGCCACGAGAGCTTCGCCGGGGGAGTGTCCGACATGTACACATCGACAGCGACTTTGACGAAGTACGGCCCCAGCACGTCGCTCGCGGCCTTGAACACGATAGCCACCGCCGACAGCGCCGTCTGCAGCTTGTAGGGACGCAGATACGTCAGCAGACGGCGCATCAACCGTCCGTCGTAGGCCTTGCCCACCACGTCGTCGACCACCGCCGGCTTCTTCCCGGCCTCTTCTTTGGCGGGCTTCGATCTTGGTTCGTCTGCCATCAGCTTTCCTATTCTAGATGCTCACGGCAGACGCAGGATTCCGATTTCATCGACCCGGCTCGTCTCATCAGGCCGCCAGGACTCCCTCCCGTGAAACAATTGGACAGCGAGGCGCCACGCACGAATGGCTGGATCGGTCGGCATCTACATCTCGGTTCCGTTCTGCAAGGCGAAGTGTACCTTCTGCAACTTCGCCTCGGATGTCTTCGCTCCGGACCGGATGCAGGCCTACGTGCAGCAAGCCTGTGCAGAGATTCAGGGTGCAAACTCCAGGGCACACAGCCTCGCGGCCCATCTCCCGCGCACAGTCGATACCATCTACTTCGGCGGCGGAACCCCCAGCCTTCTTCCAGCGGCGCAGTTCTCCGAAATCTTCACGCGTCTGCGCTCCGAGTTCGACATCGACACCCACGCCGAGATCGCCCTGGAGTGCGCGCCCGGCCAGCTCTCGGATGACACCTTGGCCGAACTCCTGAAGCAGGGCATGAACCGGATCAGCTTCGGAGTACAGTCCTTCATCGACCGCGAGACCGCTGCCGTAGGCAGGCTGCACACCCGGCAGCAGTGCGAGGCCGAGATAGCCCATGTACGCGCTTCCGGCCTCACAGAAATCAACCTCGACCTCATCGCCGGCCTTCCCCACCAGACCGCGCAGAGCTGGCGATCTTCAGTCGAGCAGGCCATCGCCAGCGGCGCGCCCCATGTCAGCGTCTACATGCTGGAGGTCGACGCGGACTCCCGCCTGGGCAGGGAGATGCTGGAGCAGGGAAGCCGTTATCACGCCTCGGCGGTTCCAGCCGAGGATGACGTCGCCGATTGGTACCAGCAGGCTTGCTCCATGCTCTCCGCCGCCGGCCTGCATCAATATGAGATCTCCAACTTCGCTCGCAACGGCCATCGGTCTCGCCACAACCTCAAATACTGGCAGCGGCAGCCCTATCTCGGCTTCGGACTCGACGCACATTCAATGTTGCTGACCGATTCCGGCGCGGTGCGCTTCGCCAACTCCAGCGATCTGGACGAGTACATGGACCTGATCCCATCCTGCCAGTCAGACCCATCTGTCTCTTCTCAGTTCAGAGTGCTTACAGCAGAGACCGAGACTTATCCAGCAGAGCTCCAACCGGATAGAATCGGCCCTGACCAGGCATTCGAAGAATCTCTCTTCCTCGGCCTTCGTCTGAACGACGGCGTCGACCTCGGCCACTTGCGCAGCGGTTTCGGCGAATCCATGGTCCAGCAGGCGATGCCCTCGCTGCTCGAAGTTCGCGATGCCGGCCTCCTCGAAATCGACCTCGACAGACTGCGTTTGACCGCCCGTGGCCGTCTGGCTTCGAATGAAGTATTCAGCCGTATTTTGGTAGGCACAGCGGCATAACTTAGACAATCCCACATGGAGCACGAAGAAGAATGATCGATCTACGCAGCGACACCGTCACTCGCCCAACCCCAGCCATGCGCGAGGCAATGGCCTCCGCCGAGGTCGGCGATGATGTCTACTCCGAAGACCCCACCGTCAACCGCCTTGAGCAGGATGCAGCCGAGGTCTTCGGCAAAGAGGCCGCCCTCTTCGTTCCCACCGGCACCATGGGAAACCAGGTCGCCATCCGCCTCCATACGCAGCACGGCCAGGAGGTCATCTGCGAGGCGAGATCGCACATCCTTGACTGGGAGATGGCGATGACGGCCGCCTTCTCCGGGTGCCAGGTCCGCACCGTAGCCGCTGAACGGGGCATCCTCACCTGGGCGCACATCCAGCCGGCAATCGGACCCAAAATCTACTACCGCGCCCAGACGGCCCTGATCTGCCTGGAAAACTCCCACAACATGGCCGGCGGAACCGTTACGCCGCTTCCCATCCTCGAAGAAGTATGGCAGGGTGCGCGCGCAGCCGGACTTCCGGTTCATCTCGACGGCGCAAGGGTCTTCAACGCCGCCACCGCCCTCGACCTCAGCGTGGCCAAGCTCACCAGCGGCTTCGATACCGTCATGTTCTGCCTCTCCAAAGGCCTGGGAGCGCCCGCAGGCTCCATGGTGGTCGGCACCCAGAAAGCCATCGAGCAAGCCCGCATTCACCGCAAGGCCCTCGGCGGCGGGATGCGGCAGGCGGGCATCCTGGCCGCGGCCGGACTCATCGCTCTCCACGAGATGCCCCGGCGCCTCCACGAGGATCACGCCAACGCGCGTCTCCTGGCCGAAGCTGTCGCAGCCCAACCGGAGGTGGCCGAAATCGACATGGCCGGCGTCCAGACCAACATCGTCATCTTCACCCTGCGCCGCAGCGGAGATGCTGCCGCATTCACCTCCGCGCTGAAGCAGAAGGGGGTACTGGCCAGCGCCATCGGCCCTCATGCGGTCCGCTTCGTTACCCATTACGACGCCGGTCGCGACGTCTGCACACAAGCTGCCGCAATCATCTCGGAACAGCTACGCACGCTCTGACCTGCTCTGTTCTATAAGCTTTGATCGGTCTCATCGGGGAATATCCGTGTCAGGCCGTCACCAAATGCGCTCAACACGCATGGCCCCCTCGCGCACTAGAGCAGTTTTCCTGTAGGTGTACAGGCCAGTCAATGCACTCATGGCCGTTTTCTGTCAAGGAAAACGGCACTCCTATGAATTCCACCCTCCACAGCAACAGGGAAATTGCTCTAATCCCCGCCTGTATGGATGGTCGGATTGGCAGCCAGAAACACCCTGACGACCGTACCGTGTTCAGCATCGCCGGTATGACTCGCCAGTCTGATCGTCCCGCCGTGCTTGTTGATAATCCCGCGGCTTACCCAAAGCCCGAGACCTGTGCCATGCTCCCCTTTCGTGGTGAAGAAAGGCTGAAACAGCTTCGACTGCACCTCCTCCGGGATGCCCGCGCCGTTATCGGAGATCAGCACGGTAGCTCCCGCCGGCAGCTTCTTACCGGCATCATCGGCTCCATGCGGCTGCGGTTCAATGCGGATGTGGACCTTCCCACCTTCTCCCGCCGCCTCTGCCGCGTTCGTAATCAGGTTCGTGAAGACCTGGCGCAGCTCGGCGGGAAACGCGGCAACTGTAACGGAATTCGGCAGCTCGGTCGACAGCGACACCCCCAGCTCGCCCAGCCGCCTCTCCATCAGCAGCAGAATCTCCTCCAGCATCTCGCGAAGGTCTACCGGAACCGGTGATTTCGACTCCCGGTACAGCCCAAGCATCGCGCGGCTGATCTGGGTAACCCGCGCCAGCTCCTGCTGCGCCATCTCCATAAACTGTTTCGATTCCGCTTCATCCGCGCCGTTGCGCATCAGGTAAAGCAGGTTCGAGACCGAGTCGAGCGGATTATGGATCTCGTGCGCAATCGTCGCCGCAAGCCGCCCCGCCACAGCCAGCTTCTCATTGGCGATCAGCGCCTCCTGCGTCTTGCGCTCACGCGTTATGTCGCGAAAGACCACCACCGTGCCGATCCTGTCTCCGGCCTTATCGAGAATCGGTGCGCCGCTGTCCGCCACATCCAGCTCTGACCTGTCCTTGCGGATCAAAACCGTACCTCCCGCACTGGCGCCGTCCGGCCGCTTCACCCTCCCGCCAGGCGTCTCCACCGGCTCGCGGGTGGTCTCGTTCACTATCGAAAACACCTCTTCGAGCGGCCTGCCCACCGCCTCAGCGTGGCTCCATCCGGTCAACCTCTGGGCCACAGGGTTCATCATCTGCACACGCCCCCCGGCATCGCACGTAATCACGCCGTCCCCGATCGATTCGAGTGTGGTGCGAAGCTGCTCCTCAGACTTGAACAGCTCCTCGGCACGATGTCCGAGCACGTCCAGCGAATTCCGGTAGGCCGCCGAGACCGCATGCAACTGGCTGCGCGTGAACATCCCGATCACCACGCCCATACTCAGCGCCAGCAGAAGCAGCGCTAGCAGCATCCTGTGGACCTGCCGCTGCCAAAGCGCGATCCGGCCCTTCCGCTGGCCCTCCGCGTCATGGTTGATCCCGGCGAGATCCTGCCGGATCTTGTCCATCAATGCCTTCCCATGAAGATTCAGATCGGCGTCGGTGGTCTGTCCGCCCGCCCTGACTGTCGCAATCAAGGGCAGCGCGAACCCATCTCTCCAGGTCTGGTACTCCTCTTCCAGGTCCTGTACGTAGCGCTTCTCTCCCGCATGCCCGCCCGCGACATCCTCCAGCCGCCTGAACTCGGCCGCAATATGCCCTTCCGCTTCGAAGAAAGGCTGCAGAAACCTTCCATCCCCGGTCGTCTCATACCCACGCAGGGCCGATTCCTCGTCCGCCATCAGCTTCTCGACCGTGGTCGCCTGGGAGATCCGGGCATCCGAGTCCTGAATCAGGGTTACGGTCCGGTTCGCTCCCCGGATCTGCACGTAGAGCGCACCTGCGATCACCAGCAGCGCGACAACGGGCAGCAGGAAAACCTGCCGGAGAATGCTGTTGAATTCACGTAAGTTCACAGGATTCTCATACCGGCACTTCTTTCTGATGGAGCCTCAGGATGCAATGATGGGTTGCAGCAGAAGCTCCAGTTTGGCAAGCAGAAGATCGGCGCCCTCGCCCTTGGTCATATATAAGTCCACCAGGGCAGTCACTTCAGACGGTAGACCAATATAGGCCGAGAGCAGCAGGATAGGAACTCTGGGTTTGATCTCGCGCATCCTGGCAGCTACCTCTCCCCCGTGCATGCCCGGCATCGAGTAGTCCAGAATCACAGCTTCGATCGGCTCCTTCTCAAAGATCTCCAGCCCTAGCGTCCCATTCAGCGCAGTCGCCACGCGATATCCCGCACGCTCCAGAAGAATCTTGCGAACCTGCAAACCGACCACTTCATCATCCACGCACAGGACGAGATGGGATTGTTTTTCCATAGATCTCAGCAGGAAGTCTCCCAGGAGTTTGTCTAGAGTACATGAATGTACCTGATTCCGGCGATTTAGAATCGGACCGGAACCTGCAGCCTGAACCTTCCGGGAATACCGCCTCAGAAAAACCGATCCGGCATAGTCCGCTCAACAACGTCACGATTCATCCTCTATTCGCAAACTTTTTACACGCTTAAGCTACCCTGACAGAGACACGGCAGCGAGTTCGAGGGTTACAAATTTGAGTCAGACAATCTTTGTGTTAGAAGACGACGCGGATATCTCCCGCCTGGTCCAATATCATCTCGAGGGCGCGGGTTTTACCGTCCAACCCTATCTCACCACCGGCCATATCGTGGCCGACGCCGAAAAGCAGCCGCCCGCACTCTTTCTGCTCGACATCATGGTCCCGGGCGGGGACGGCCTCGATCTCTGCCGCCGGCTCCGTCAGAACCCCACCCTCAGCGTCGTGCCCATCATCTTCCTGACCGCGCGCGCGGCGGAGAACGACCGCGTACATGGCCTCGAGGTCGGCGCCGACGACTACATCACCAAGCCGTTCGCCACACGGGAGCTCGTCGCCCGCGTCAAGGCGGTTCTCAGGCGCTTCGAGCGTCCCACCGCTCCGTCGCTCGTCAAATTCGACGTCATCGAGATCGACGCAAACGCCATGCAGCTCCGTGTGCAGGGCGAGCTCGTCACCACCACCGCCACCGAGTTTCGCCTGCTCGACTATCTGGCCCGACATCCCGGCCGCGTCTTCAGCCGCGACCATCTCCTCGATGCCGTCTGGGGCGACGCCCGCTTCGTCACCCCGCGTTCGGTCGACGTCTATGTCCGTCGCATTCGCGAAAAGATCGAAGCCGACCCGGAGACGCCGCGCTACCTCAAGACCATGCGCGGCGCCGGCTATCGCTTCGAGATTCCGAAGCCGGAAACTACGCGATCCGAGTTCTCCAGAACGACCCTGGTCTAACATCGGTTAGTTCTCAATACAGATTTCAGGCGCGGAGAACTTCCCTGTGTCGCGTAGCCTCTTCATCTCGTTCTTTGTCCGCATCGCCATCGCTCTCACCTTCGTCGCGCTGATGCGGGTCTGGTTCACCCCGCGCGGCTGGATCCCCGGCATCGTCCTCGTCATCGCCTGGGCCGCCATCAACGCCTTTCTCCTCACCCGCTCCGTGCGCCGCAACATAGACCGGCTCCAGAGATCGACCGACGCCATCCCGGACCGCAAGGTCGAGCTCTCGCAGCAGCACTATAGCGACTTCGACGGCCTCGCCACTGCCATCTCTCACGCCTCCGGTCATGTAGAGCGCTTCCTGTCCACCGCAGCCGAAAGCAGGCGCGAACTCGAGGCCATGATCGACAGCATGCAGGACGCCGTCGTCGCGGTTGATACTGCCGGTCGCATCCAGTGGACCAATCAGCGGATGCAGCGCCTCATCCCCGGCGCGTCGGTCAGCAGCGCCGTCCGCATCGGCCACTCCATCGTCCAGACCATCCGGGACCCCGACGTGCTCGAATGCGTCCGGACCGCCCTCGAAGAACGTGTCACCAGCGAACGCCGCTCTACCTCGCTTCTGCCAGGACGCATCTTCGAGGTCACCGCCTCGCCCATGCCCGGCGGCGGCGCCGTCGCCGTCCTCCACGACATCACACGCATCGAGCAGGTCGAACGCACCCAGCGGGACTTCGTCGCCAACGTCTCCCACGAGCTGCGCACCCCGCTCACCTCCATCACCGGCTACGTCGAAACCCTGCTCGATCACGAAGCCTCTCTCAGCCCGCAGGCCCGCGACTTTCTCTCGACCATCCTCAAGAACGCCACCCGCATGAACCGCCTCACCGAAGACCTGCTCGTCATGGCGCGAGTCGAGTCCTCCGAACAGGAGCTACATCCCGGCCCGGTCCCCGCCGACATCCTCGTTCGCGACGCCGTCCAGGCCATGAGCGGTCTCGTGCAGGACGCCGATGCGGTACTCGAAATCGGCGAGACCAGCACCGCCGAGGTCTTCGCCGATACCGATGCCATCCTCCAGGTCCTTAGCAATCTCATCGAGAACGCCGTCAAGTACGGTCAGGCTAGCGCCGGAGCCCAGTGCCGCGTCGTGGTCAGCGCCCTCGAGATCGCCGAACCCACTCCAGCCATCGAGTTCCGTGTCCGGGACTTCGGCCAGGGCATCGCCTCCGAGCACCTCGGACGCATCTTCGAGCGCTTCTATCGCGTCGATAAAGCGCGCTCCCGCGAGTCCGGCGGCACCGGTCTGGGGCTTTCCATTGCACGTCATATGGTGCAGACCCAGGGCGGCTCCATCCGCGCCGAAAGCGAGCTCAACGCCGGCAGCACATTCATCTTCACCCTCCCGCTCGCCTCCACCGTATTGAAATAGTTGTGTTTTTTGCCGTTTTCACTGCGATGTAACCTTGCCGTAACAATCTGCCCTCACACTCTTGACTGAACCTACTGACATACAGGAACGCTTTTACAATTTGAGGGGGACGAGTGAAACTGAAAGTCATTGCAGCAGGAGTCTTGGCCTTGTTGGCAGCAGGAGCCGGCGCGCAGAACATCAATGGAGCGGGAGCCACCTTCCCTTATCCCATCTACTCGAAATGGTTCAGCGAATACAGCCAGCTGCATCCAAACGTGAAGATCAACTATCAGTCCATCGGTTCGGGAGGCGGCATCCGCCAGGTCACTGAAGGCACGGTCGACTTCGGAGCCAGCGACGGCCCCATGACAGACGATCAGCTCAAATCCGCTAGGGTCAAGGTGATGCATATCCCCACCGTGCTCGGCGCGGTCGTTCCGGTCTACAATCTCCCCGGCGTCATGAAAGAACTCAACTTCTCCGGCGACGTGATCGCGGACATTTATCTCGGCAGCATCAGCAAGTGGAACGATCCGCGCATCGCGAAGGATAATCCCGGCGCCAACCTGCCCGACAAGTCCATCCTGCCCGTCTACCGCTCCGACGGAAGCGGAACGACCTACATCTTTACCGACTACCTCTCCAAGGTCAATCCTGACTGGTCTACCAGGGTCGGCAAGGCCACCTCGGTCAAATGGCCCACCGGCATCGGCCAGAAGGGCAATGAAGGGGTCGCCGGCATGGTTCGCCAGTCGCCTTACTCCTTCGGCTATGTCGAACTGATCTATGCCGAACAGAACAAGATGTCCTTCGGCGCGGTCCGCAGCGCCTCCGGCAAGTTCCTCCGGGCGAGCACGGCTGGAGTCACCGCTGCCGCCGCTGCCGCCGCCAGAACCATGCCCACCGACTATCGCGTCTCCATCACCAACGCCGCCGGCGCCGACTCCTACCCCATCTCCAGCTTCACCTGGCTGCTGATTCCGCTGCACTCCGCCGACCCCGCCAAGGCCGCCGCGCTGCGCGACTTCCTCGGCTGGATGCTCGATCACGGCGAGGGTGAAGCTGCTTCTCTCACCTACGCCCCTTTGCCGAAGCCGGTTCAGGACATGGTTCGCAAGAGCATCACAACCATTCAATAGCCCTAAGCCGCACGAATCTTCTCATTCCAAGGTTCGTGCGGCAGATGCAACTTCGCCAATCTCGATACCCTGTCGCAGACGTTCCAGCAGGCATTGAGAGTCCGACCCAAGGAACAGGATTGTGCCTTCAACTCGCATGACGACCGAAAACGAACCCGGATCCGTGCTGCCCGTGCCGAACACACTGCCGGCGCCCCCGACGAAGTTCGCCTCCGCCTCGCCGCAGGGTCCATCCGCCACCGGGCCATCCGCCATCCGCCAGTATCTCAGCAAGCGCGGAAGCGGAAACATGGCCGACAATACCTTTTCCGCGGTGATGCTGCTCTGCGCCTGTAGCATCTTCGCCATCGTCATCTTTATCTTCGCCATCCTGGTCATCCACTCCCATCTCAGCCTCGTCCAGTTCGGCTGGAAGTTCTTCACCCGCCAGGCATGGGATCCCGTCGCCGGCGACTTCGGCGCGCTCCCCTTTATCTACGGCACCCTCGCCACATCCTTCCTTGCGCTCCTCATGGCCGTGCCCCTCGCCCTCGGCGTAGCCATCTTCCTCACCGAGCTCTGCCCGCAGGTCCTGCGCGCGCCCATCTCCTTCCTCACCGAACTCCTCGCAGCCATCCCCAGCGTCGTCTACGGCCTCTGGGCCGTCTTCGTCCTCGTCCCCCTCATGCGCGACGTCCTGGGCCCTTTCCTCGTCAAGACCCTCGGCTGGACCGGCTTCTTCCAGGGCAGCAACTTCGGCGTCGGCCTGCTGACCGCCAGCATCATCCTCGCCATCATGATCCTCCCCATCATCTCGTCGCTCACCCGCGACATCATGACAGCCGTCCCCAACAGCCAGCGCGAAGCCGTCCTCGCCCTCGGAGCCACACGCTGGGAGATGATCCGCATCGGCGTTCTCCGCAACTCGCGCATCGGCATCGTCGGAGCCATTATGCTCGGACTCGGCCGCGCCCTGGGCGAAACTATGGCCGTCACCATGGTCATCGGCAACCACCCGGTCATCGCCAAATCCCTCTTCGCCCCCGGCTACACCCTCGCCAGCGTCATCGCCAACGAGTTCTCCGAGGCCAGCGGCGATCTCTACCTCAGCGCACTCATCGAAATCGGCCTCGCTCTCTTCCTCGTCACCATCGTCGTCAACGCCGTCGCCCGCCTGATGGTCTGGGCCGTCACCCGCAACGCACCGGCGAGGGTCCACTAGCATGAGCACGCAACCCATCGGCAACCAGCCCAGCCCCATGAACTTCCAGTCCAGGTCCATGCGGATCAACACAACCCGGCGCTCAGCGATGAATTACCTGGTCGGCGGCCTCTCCATCCTCGCCACGGTTCTAGTCATCCTGCCTCTGCTCGCCATCCTTTTCTACCTCATCTACAAGGGCGCAAGCTCCCTCAATCTCGCCTTCTTCACCCACATTCCCGCTCCAGTCGGCGAGCCCGGCGGCGGCATGGCCAACTCCATCGTCGGCTCCGGGATCATCCTCGCCCTCGCGAGCCTCATGGGCGTTCCCATCGGCATCGCCGCCGGCGTCTACCTCGCCGAGTTCGGCCGCGGCAAACCTCTCGCCACCGCCGTCCGCTTCACCGCCGACGTGCTCAATGGCGTCCCCTCCATCGTTATGGGAATCGCCGCCTACTCGCTCATCGTCGTCCAGCAGAAGCATTTCTCCGCCCTGGCCGGCGGCGTCGCCCTCGCCATCATGATGGTTCCCACCATCACCCGCACCACCGAAGAGATGCTCGCCACCGTGCCTCACGCCATCCGCGAAGCCGCTCTCGGCCTCGGCGTCCCCAAGTGGCGCACCGTCCTCTCCGTCAGCCTGCGCACCGCCTCACCCGGCATCATCACCGGCTGCATGCTCGCCTTCGCCCGCGTCGCCGGAGAGACCGCCCCGCTCCTCTTCACCGCCTTCGGCAACCAGTTCTGGAGCGTCAAGCTCAACGAGCCCATAGCCGCTCTGCCCCTCCAGATCTACGTCTACGCCATCTCCCCCTATGACGAGTGGCACCGCCTCGCCTGGGCCGGTTCGCTCGTCCTGATAGTTTTGATCATGGTCTCCGTCACCCTCGTCCGCATCTTCGCCAACCGCGGCGTACTCAAAGGAGCAAGCTAGTGGGAGTCGGCATTCTAGTTGAGGACCTCAACGCCTGGTACGGTTCCACCCACACCTTGCAGGACATCAACCTGCACATCCCCGCCAACCACGCCACCGCCCTCATCGGCCCATCCGGCTGCGGCAAATCCACCTTCGTCCGATGCCTCAACCGCATGCACGAGACCAACCCCATCGCCCGTGCCACCGGCATAGTCAAGATGGGCGATCTCGACATCTACAAGGACGCCTCGCCCGTCGAGATCCGCCGCCGCGTCGGCATGGTCTTTCAGCGGCCCAATCCCTTTCCCACCATGTCCATCTACGACAACGTCGTCAGCGGCCTCAAGCTCAACGGCTTCAGCAACCGCCGCATTCTCGACGAGACCTGCGAGCGCTCCCTCAAACAGGCCGCCCTCTGGGAAGAGGTCAAGGACGACCTCAAGAAAAAATCCGGCGCCTCCCTCTCCGGCGGACAGCAGCAGCGCATGTGCATCGCCCGAGCCCTCGCCGTCGACCCCGAGGTCCTCCTCATGGACGAGCCCGCCTCCGCCCTCGACCCCGTTTCCACCTCCAAGATCGAAGACCTCATCTTCCAGCTCAAAAGCCAGTACACCATCGTCATCGTTACCCACAACATGCAGCAGGCCGCGCGCGTCGCCGAAAACACCGGCTTTTTCCTCAACGGAAAAATGGTAGAGTTCGACTCCACGCACAAGATCTTCACCAACCCGAAAGACAAGCGCACCGAAGACTACATCACCGGGAGGTTCGGCTGATGGCGACCCGCATCAAGTTCCACCAGAATCTCGACGACCTCAAAGAGCATCTCCTCGTCATGGCCGGCATGGCCGAGCAGGCCATCCAGCGCTCCATCGAGGCCTACCGGACCCGCGACCTCTCCATCTGCGAGCTCGTCTTCCGCACCGAGCCCTCCATCAACCGCATCGAGCGCGAGATCGACCAGATGGCCCTCGACCTCCTCGCCATGGAGCAGCCCATGGCCATCGACCTCCGCTTCATCCTCTCCGTCATCCGCATCAACGCCGACCTTGAGCGCGTAGGCGACCAGGCCGTCAACATCGCCGTCCGCGTCCGCGAAATGGGTGCCTTCGCCAACATCGACCTCCCCGTAGACATACCCAAACTCGCCTCCCTCGCCTCCGCCATGGTCCGCAAAGCCCTCCAGGCCTTCATCGAAGCCGACGCCGAACTCGCCCAGTCCGTCCTGATGCTCGACGACCAGGTCGATGAGATGAACGACGCCGCCTTCTACTCCCTAAGCTCCCTCATCAAGGAAAAGCCCGAGCTCACCCCCCAGTCCCTCAACGCCCTCATCATCGCCCGCAATCTCGAACGCGTAGGCGACCACGCCACCAACATCGCCGAAGACGTCATCTTCTGGGTACGCGGCGCCGACGTCCGCCACCACAACCCCGCCGTCTAGACGCGACCGCGGACCGCATCACTCCCCCTCCGGCACCCACCACACCAGCCGCGCCAGCATCGGATAGTACAGCCCAACCCTCAGCCCGCCAGCTCCGACCTCCGCACGCGTCTCCCCGCGAACGACCCGCGCATACGTCTCCATCTGCGCCCCATACTTCACCCGCTCCTCCGCCAGAAACTCCTCGACCCCCGCACGCCCATGCGCAGCCGCCTTGTAGTCCACAATCCACAGGCAGCCTTCTCCCCCGGCCAGCGGCTCCTCGCCCGCGCGAAAGACCCGATCCAGCCGCACACTGCTCCGCTTCTCTCCCCACGCGGTAAGCGCATATTCGCTCCTCGCCCAGCCGTGCCCGCCCAACACCCACAAGCCCTCCGCATCCTGCAGCGCATTGCGAAGCGCCGTCCTCACCTGCGCCGACAACCGATCGACCGCATCCGGCCCCAGGCCCTCTCCCCGGAGCACCGCCGCAATGCGAGCTCCCCACGCCGGAATCTCCTCCACCAGCGCCTCCGCCTTCACCCCGCATGCAAGCCGTTTCGTCAGCATCTCCAGAAACGCATGAACCGCATTGCCCAGCGCCCGCGCCTCAAACGAACCCTCCGGACGCGAAAAATACGCCGCCCCGGCAGCAGCATCCGCACCCTCCCCCGCCTCCCCGTAAGCCAGAGGTTCCGCGACCTTCATGCGCCCCCGCGGGTCGAACCCAAGCGGCAGCCGCTGCAGCTTCGCCGGGGATGACCGCGACGACCGCTCGTTTTCCTCCCCCGCCGCCAGGTCGCCGACAAGCTCCTCCTCCCTCCAGGCCGCTTCAGGCATCACCAAAACCGTGGCCGCGTCCGCGAAGTGCCCCTCCGCCGCAGGCCACGCCGTAGCCAGCAGGCTTCCCGCTGCCCGGCTTATCTCGCCGTTCGTCTTCATCTCCGGAGCGGCAAACAGGTGCAGCTCCTCCCGCGCCCGCGTACACGCCACATAAAACAGCCGCTTCCTCTCCGCTGCCTCCCGCGCCCGTTCGAGCCCGCGAAGCCACGCGTTCAACTCCTGCGAAGGCTGGCCTTTGCTCGCAATCGGAGCCAGCACGAACTGCGCCGAATCCTCATCTCCCGACACATTCCCCGACACAATCTCGTTCCAGTTCAACAACCGTTCCCGACCCGCGTTGGCCTTCTTCTCCAGCCCCGGCACCATCACCACGTCCCACTCCAGCCCCTTCGCCCCATGGATCGTCATCAGGTCCACCGCGCCCGCGCTCGCCGTCGACTCGGCATACAATCGGTCGATCTTCCGTTGCAGCAGGCCCAGGTCCAGCATCCCAGCCTCTTCTTCCACCTCATCCAGCAGCCGCAGGTAGCGCCGCGCATTCTCCATCTCGTCCGCCGTCAGCCACGCATCGCCGCCCAGCGACCGCCACGTCCGCTCCACCCACTGCGCCGTGGTCATCCTGGCCCGCTGGTCGGTCGCGGCGCGCAGCACCGGCCACACCCGCGCCAGCCGTGCACAACTGTCTTCACTCAATAGATCGGCGCGTTCATCGATCACCTCCTGCATGCACCGCTCCGCCCACGCCGGATCGTCTCCGCCGGCCAGCACATGCAGCTCCGCCAGCCCAAGCCCGCACCAAGGCGCATGAAGCACCGCCAGCCACGCCACCCGGTCCGCCGGATGTAGCAGCGCCCGCGTCAATCCCAGCAGGTCCAGCACCTCCTGACGATCCTTCAGCGGCTCGATCTCCACCGCACGAAAAGGAATCGCACCGTGGCCCTTGTCATTCTTCAAAGCCTCCACGATGTCCAGCAGATGCCCACGGCTCCGCACCAGCACGGCAATCTTCCAGGGCTCATCTCTCCCCTCCGGCAACGGCCGCTCCCGCCACTGCCGCACGATCGCTTTCACCTCTTCCGCATCTTTCCTCGACTGCTGCCGCTTTCTGCTCTTCGTCTCGCCGGGCTCCTGCGCCGGAGACACCACGTGCGCGTGCCAAACCACGCCCAGCCCCTCGTTCCGCGTAGGCCCGTTCACCGCCTCCGCCGCAACATACGCGACCTCCTCAGGGTTGGCCTCGCTCACCTCCCTGGGAAACAGCAGCGAAAAATCCTCGTTGAACGCTTCGACCAATCCGCTCTGCGAACGAAAGTTCGCTGTCAGCCGAAGCACGCCCAGCGGCAGATCGCCCATCCGTCCGTTCTGCATCGTCCGCACAAACCGCTCCACCCGCGCCTGCCGGAACAGATAGATCGACTGCTTCGGATCGCCCACCAGGAACACCGTCTGGCTATGCCCGTCCCACTGCCGTGTCAGCAGCCGCAGCAACTCATACTGGCTCGTCGAGGTGTCTTGCATCTCGTCCACCAGCAGATGCTGCAGCTTCATCCCCAGCGCTTCGTTCAAATCTTCGACCGCGCCCTCCCGCCGCAGCGCGCTCTTGGCCAGCAGCCCAAGCTCCGCAAAATCGCACTCGCCCCGCTGCGCAAACACCACCTGCAGCTCCGCCCACGCCCGGCTCAGCACCCGGAACAGCGCCTTCGCCACCACCCATTGCTCCCGAGGATACACCGCCGGCGGCAGCCGGTTCACCCGCTCGATCGCCGCCAGCAGATCGTCGCGGTGCGCAATCTCCTCCAGCAGCGCCTTCAGCATCTTCTTCTGGTGCGGCGTCGTCTCGAAGCCCATCGTATTCTTCGCAAAGCTCCTCCTCCACGTGCCGCCCGAAGGAGTCACCAGCAGATGCATCAGCGCCCGCCAGTGCTCCAGGTCCGCCGCATCGGTCCCCGGCAGTCCCACCTTCGCCGCGCACACCGCAATCGGCGACCGCTCCCTCTCATACGGCTCAATCCCGGCCAGTGAAGAGGCCAGCCGGCACAGCGCCTCCAGAAAATCCCGAGGCACAGCCTTCGCGAACGCCGTCAAACCCGCGCACACCGCCTGCTCCAAAGCAAGCTGCAGCCTCGGCAGCACCGTCCGGTCAAGATCGTCCTCGTCCAGTGTGCGCCCCAGCGGAACCAGCTCGTTCCACTGATCCCTCCACTCCAGCATGTTCGCGATCAGCAGCTCACACTCAGCCAGATTTCCGTCGCGATGCAGCAGCACCACGCGCAACGCCTCGTCCAGTGCGGCATCCCCGCCGCCAAGCTGCATCAGCGTCTGCCGCCCCGCCTCGCGATAGAGCAGGGAAGCGTCCAGCACCGGAGCCAACCCGCCGCCGCCCCCCGACAGCACCGGCAGCGATCGCGCAATCTCCGCACACACCGAATCGATCGTCCGCACATTCAAACGCCGCGGATGCTCGATCAATCCCCACCCCAGCAACTCGTCGCGTCGCAGCGCCGCCTCCGCCAGCTCCCTCGTCGCCGCTTCGAAGCCGCTGCCCGTCTTTATCTGCTCCCCGCGCGCAGCCTTCTCCAGTTGGCCCAGCACGCGCTCCCGAATCTCCGTCGTCGCCTTCACGGTAAACGTAATCGCGAGCACCTGTCCCGGATCGGTGACGCTCTCATCGCCCAGCAGCTTCAGATATCGCTGGATCAGCAGCCCCGTCTTGCCGGAACCCGCCGGAGCTTCCACAATCCACGACCGCCGCACATCGAGCGCCCCCTCACGCTCCTGCCAGTCGGGAGGAAGCCCGTCCGAAGCAAGCCGGTCTTCAGCCAGCCCGCCTGCCGCGGTCTCCCGCCGCCCAGTGTCTCCGCGTCCAGTCTTCCCCGGCATCACAAACAGCTCAGCCATGGTTCACCTCCGCGCCCGCGCCCCCATCCTCGTCATCCTCCCCCTGCAGCAGCGACACATCCAGACGGCACAGAATCCTCTGCGCGCATCGCTCGCACGTAGCCGGATACCGGTTCGGAGCGACCCGCGCCTCACCCGAGGCAAACTCCTCCGCCAGTCCCTCCAGCACGCGCCTCCAGTCCTCCACCTGCGCCTCCAGGCTTGGAAACTTCATCCTCGTAACCTTCGGCAGCACACCTTCGCTGGCGGCATATCCCTTCAACTCCCGGCCATCCCCGGCCCGCACCAGTCCGAACGCCACCCCCTGCAACAGCCCGGGGTCCGACAGAATCGCATACAGCGGAAGCTGCGGAGCGTTCGGCCTCTCCGTCAGCCAGTCGCCCGGCGAGGCCATGCCCGTCTTGTAGTCGATCAGCACCTCGCCTCCCTCCACCACATCCACCCGATCCATCCGCACGCTCAACCTCAGCGGCCCGACCCGAACCTCGCCGAACTCCTTCTCCTGCAGCTTTACCTCGAACGGAGCCCGCTCCAGCTCCAGCTCCAGCCACCCGCCCACCAGCCTGTGCAGCCTCTCGCGCTGCATGTCCAGATAAGCCGCATCCCACACCGTCCCGTTCAACCGCGCACTCCTCTCCAGCGCCCGCCCAACGCACCCGTCGAGCAGCTCCGCCCGCTCCGTCAAGGTCATCCCCCGCAACGCGCCCTGCGTCTTCACCTCGCCCCAGAAGAACTCCAGCACCCGATGCACCACCGTGCCGCTCTCCCGGGCATCCATCCCCAGCCCCACTGCCTCCGGTTCACTCGCCCACAGCCTCTGCTCGGCAAATGCCCGGAACCCGCATGCCGCCTGCAACTCCAGAATCCGCGCGCCCCCGTGAATCACCTGGTCCGGCAGCTCCCGCACCGGTGCGGTATCCTCCACCTCCTCCAGCGCCATACTCTCCCGCTCCTCCGCCGCTCCCGCCCACTCCGGAGCCTCAACCTCCTCCAGCCCCAACCCGGCCAGCACACCCGAAGCCCGCTGCCTCCCCTCGGCCGTCTCCCGCGCAAAGCTGAAGACCACCCGCCCCGCGCTCTCCGCAATCCTCTCCATCACCCGCCGCGCCGCCTCACCGTCCCGCGCCACATCCACGCCCGGCATCCCCAACTCGCGCTGCATCTGCCACGGCAGCAGGGGATTGCTCCCCACCCCCACCGGCCACGACAGATCGCCTCCCCGCAGAAACCACACCGCATCGAAGCTCCCGCCCGCCGCCTCCATCGGCCCCATCACCTGCACCGGAGCCTCCCGTGACTCCGGCGCAAAGATCGCCCTCTGCGCAATCCGCTCCACCGCGTCGAGCGCCTGCTCAAACTCCACCCGCTGCCGATCGAAATCCAGCGTCGCCAGCTCATCCAGCGCACTCTCCCAACGCCGCCGCGTCTGGAACTCCAGGCTGTCTTCCCCCCCGCCCGTCTCCGAAACGCCGGCTCCCCACCCCGCCGCCTCCAGCAGCTCCCGCATCCTCTCGGCCCACTCCGCATTGCTTCGCCGCTCGCCGGGACGAAGCCGAGCCCCCGCCACCCGCCGCATCCTCCGCAGCGCCTCCGGCAGGCCTCCAAGCCTCGCCCTCCGTCTCGATCCATCCACCATCGCGCTCAGCCACTCCAGCGATACCTCCGGACGCAACACCCGCGCCCTCCGCAGCTCGAACGCATCGAACTCCGCCCGCGCCCCCCGCTCCACCCGTCCCCCGCAGAAGTACGGCGACAGCATCAGCGCACTCACGCGATCCAACGGCAGCGGCCCAACCGCCCACCGCAGCAGGTCCAGCGCCGCCGTCACCAGTGCTGTACGGGCCAGCGCCCCCCCCAGCGAAAACTCGTAAGGCCCACCCACCCCGCGCGCCTCAATATCCTCCAGCTCGGGTGCCAGCACCTCCCGAAATACCCGGTCGATCTCCGCCCGCTGCGTCTCCAGCCGAGGCACAATCACCGCCACCCGTGCCCCCGGCCTCTCCTCCAGCACTCCCCGCACCCACCGCGCCGCCGCCTCCAACTCCTCCGCCTCGTCCGCCGCGCCCACCAGCACCCGCCGTTCGTCCGGCGCCCAAATCCGCCGCTCCTCGACCACCCCGCCGCCGGAACGCCACGCCTCCAGAAACCTCCTCTGCGCCGGCAAAAAAGCATCGAACCCCACCAGCACAACCCCACCCGACTCCACCCACCCCGCCTCCACCGCCGCACCCAGCGTCAGCTCCAACTGCGCCTGTGTTAGGAAACCCTCCGCCTTGCACGTTCGCTCGAACACCCGCGCCCACCTCTGGAACGCCCGCGTATCCGAGCTCCCCCCCGAACCCCCTCCCCCCCGCCGCAACCACCCCTGCCCCCCATACTGCCAGACTCCCCGCCACGCCTCCGCCGCCATCTCCGCCAGCGAGTCCACCGTTCTCAAGCTCGCCAGCTCCTCATCCGCTTCGAGCACCGCCCGCCACACCCCATGTTCCTGCGCCGGATTCAGCAGCAACTGCGAAGCCTGCCCCTCCATCAGCAACCCACGCCACAGGCCGGTCATCCAGGCATCCCAGGCCAATATCGCTGGCGACGCCCAGCTTCCCAGCCCCAGACCCCGGTTCTTCCGGTCAGTCTCCCGCCGCAGGCTCCGTGCCGCCCGCTGATTCCCCGTAACCACCGTAGCGCCCCGCTCCAGCGCCTCCGCAATCCCGTCCAGCAGCCCTTCCCCACCATCCATATCTCGTTTATACGCCCCACGTCTGATGAACGCCCGAAGCACCCCTGCCCGCCAGCCGCTATCATTACCGCAGGAGCTCCGCCCGTGCCTCGCAAGCCAATCCTCCCCGTTCTCCCCCTCCTCCTCCTCGCCGGATGTCACACCCCGTCCACCCCGCCCTCCACCACCGCCGCCCACCAAAAGACCTTCCACATCCGCGGCAAGATCGTCTCCACCACCACAACTGGCGCCCCCAAAGTCACCCTCGACGGCGACAACGTCCCCGGCTTCATGGCCCCCATGACCATGGACTACAAGCTAAAAGACCCCAGTGTCCTCAGCGAACTCCACCCCGGCGACCTCATCTCCGCCACCATCCTCGTCCAGCAGAGCCCTGAAGGCTACAGCGACCCCCAGCTCGACAACATCGTCATCGTCGGCCAGGCGCGCCCCGACTACAACCCCACCGTCCACTACCACGTCCCCGCCCCCGGCGACACCGTCCCCGACTTCAAGTTCCTCAACCAGAGCGGCCGCACCATCCACCTCGACCAGTTTCGCGGCAAGGTCCTCCTCCTCACCTTCATCTACACCCGCTGCCAGCTGGCCGACTTCTGCCCCCGCATGTCCCACAACTTCGCCGACATCGACCACGCCCTCGCCGCCGACCCCGGTCTCTACAACCAGACCCATCTCCTCAGCGTCAGCTTCGATCCCGCCTACGACACCCCCCAGGTCCTCCGCAGCTACGGCGGCGCGTACACCGGCAACTACACCAACGAAAAATTTCTCCACTGGGACTTCGCCGCCCCGCCCGAAAAAGAGCTCCCCGCCGTCACGCAATTCTTCAACGTAGGCGTCACCCCGGGCGACAGCAAATCCCTCACCCACTCCCTCTCCACCATCCTCATCGGCAAGGACGGCAAAATCATAGCGTGGTACCCCACCAACGACTGGAGCCCCGCCGCCGTCCTCCAAACAATCAAGCAAGCCGCAATCAAGAAAGCCGCAACAGCTTGAGGCGCCGGCTTAGAATTCAACACCACCCCAGGACCGGGTGCCCCATTCGCGCCGCGCGCAAGCCGCTCTCCCTACGCCGTCGTAGCCTCGCATAGACCCGCCGAAACATCTCCATCGTTATCCCGCAGGTCCTTTAGAAGCGTACCGTCTCATCCCGTCTCGCGCTGAAAAACGGGCAGCGCACCACATCGTGTCAAGCCCTTGGCATCTCTATCCTCCACATAACGCGAGACCTAGCCGTGGCGTAGAAGTTCTCCTCGCCCCTCTATACTCAAAACAGGCATCACTCAGCCCGGCAAACCGCCGGGTTTTTCCATTTAACTCCGCCTCAGACCCAGGTCCGGAGACAAGCCTCATCGTTTCAAGACTTTGACACAAATCGCACCCAGGGGAGATCTACCATGTCCGACACAACCGCACGCCTGCAGTGCCGTCACATCTTCGCCGGCGGCCAACGCTGCGGCAGCCCATGCCTCCGCCACGAAGACTTCTGCTACTACCACCACACCACCCGCCGCCCCGTCCAGAATCCTGACCAGCACCGCAGCCGTAGATCCAGCTTCAACATCGGCATGCCGGAGGACCGTACCGCTATCCAGTGCTCCATCGGCGAGGTCCTCTCCCGTATCGCACGCAACGAGATCGACTCCAAACGAGCCGGCCTGCTCCTTTACGGCCTCCAGATCGCCAGCTCCAACCTCCCCCGCATCCCGCCAAAGCCGAAATACTCCGACCACATCGATGTCGAAATGGTGGATGAGATCGTCGCCGACCCCGTCCTCGGCAATCTCGCTCTCCGCGCCGAAGTCCCAGCCCCACGCCGCAGCAGGGTCGGTCTGCTGCTGGATAAGCTCCACCGAATGGATGAAGTTCCGGCTGGCGATCGGGACTGCGACAACGAGGAATCCGCCTTCCTTCCCGATCTCGAAGCATGCGCCTCATCCTGTCCCGCCGAAGACCTCGCGTCATCGGACCCGGCAGTGAACCCTTCGCCTCTACCCCCTGGCCCGAGACCGCGTATCCTGACAACAGGCTCCACGGAGAACTCTCTTGAACATGGCAAAACTCACCATCGTCTTCGGCATCCTGCTCCTCCTGCTCGGCGCTGGTGCCTTCGTCGTCCTCGGACATCATCCCCACACCCTTATCCCCGCCGCCTTCGGTCTTCTCCTGGTCATCTTCGGCGCCCTGGCCAACACACCCGACTCGAAGCGCCGGATGCTCTTCATGCATATCGCGGTCACGGTCGGCCTGCTCGGCTTCCTCGGCACCATTCCCGGCATCATCGGGATCATCCGCATGATGGGCGGACACGCCGTGGCCCGGCCCGACGCAGCGCGGGTTCAGGCCATGATGGGCGCGCTCTGCCTCATCTTCGTGCTGCTTTGCGTTCGCTCGTTCATCTCCGCGCGCCGCGCCCGCCTCGCCTGAGCAGGCGAACAGCCCCGTTCCGACCAACGGTATTCCCTATGCTGCTCATCCTGCCCTGACCGGTATACAAGTCACGAAGCGACCGCGCCGCGCGCAGCCCCCGCAAACAGGTCTTCGTTTGCGGGGTAGTCAAGCGCAGCGGGCCCGTCCGGCAGGACATCCACCTGAAGCAGTTCACGACAACGGTCAGACCTTCGCCGCCACAGCCTCTTCGATTCTGTCGCCTTCTCCGGGAGCCAGGAACAGGTTCGTTTCAAGGCCATGCTGGCGGGTATAGAGGTCATAGTAGCGGCCATGCTGCTCGTAGAGCGACTCGTGTGTCCCGCGCTCCACGATCCTCCCTTGCTCGATGACGAGAATCTGTTCGGCGCGCCGAATCGTGGAGAGCCGATGAGCGATCACAAAGGTCGTCCGCCCCTGCATCAGGTAGCTGAGACCGCTCTGGATCAGGGCCTCGGACTCTGAGTCGAGCGAACTGGTCGCTTCGTCCAGGATAAGTATCCGAGGGTCCGCAAGAATCGCCCGTGCGATGGAAAGGCGCTGCCGCTGCCCGCCCGAGAGCTTCACCCCGCGTTCGCCGACGATGGTGTCGTACTGCTCCGGGAACCGCTCGGCAAACTCATCCACGCGCGCAATCCGGCAGGCTTCCATCAGCTGTTGTTCGGTCGCATTGGGCCGGCTGAACAGGATGTTCTCGCGAATCGTGCCGTCGAACAGAAACGTCTCCTGCAGCACCACGCCGAGCTGCTGGCGGTAGCTGCTCAGCCGGATCGTCGCCAGGTCGATACCGTCAATCAGGACGCTTCCGCCCGTGGCCGTGTGAAAGCCGCAGATCAGCGAAATGATAGTCGACTTGCCCGAGCCCGAGGAGCCTACCAGCGCGGTCACGCTGCCCGGCCGCGAGTCGAAGCTGATGCCGTGAAGCACAGGCTTGCCCGGCTCGTACGCAAAGCGAACATCCTCGAAGGCGACCTCGCCCCGGATGGTTGCCAGGTTGTGGGTGCGGCCCGGTTCGGAATCTTCTTCACCCTCATTCAGGATCTCGGTGGTGCGATCCAGCCCGGCCAGCGCTTCGGTAAGTTGTGTGCCGATGCCAACAAGCTGCACGATGGGAGCGATCATGAACGCGAGGAACATCACATACGTGACATAGCCGCCCGTCGTCAGTCGGCCGGCGACCACCTGGTGCGCCCCCAGATACATCACCAGCGCGCCGACGACGCCAAGCACAGCTGTCGAGGCGAGCGCCATCAGCGATTGCGCGGTCAACGACGAGATGACGTTCTGCAGCAGCCGGTTGGCGCCACTCGCAAAGACATTGGCTTCGCTCTGCTCGGCGTGATAGCCCTTCACCACGCGGACGCCGCCCAGCGATTCCGTCAGCCGTCCGGTCACTTCGGCGTTGATCTTGGCGCGCTCGCGGAAAATCGGGCGGATCGTCTTGAAGGCGCGCTGAAGAATCGCCCCAAATAGGACCAGGATCACAAAGGTCACCAGCGTCATCTGAACGCTCAGCTTCAGCAGGTACCCAAGCGCGAACAGCGCGGTCAGAATGCCGCCGCAGAAGTCGATGACCCCGGTGCCGATCAGGTTGCGGACGCCTTCGACGTCGGTCATGATCCGCGCCACCAGGGTTCCCGTCCGGTTCTCGTCGTAAAAGGCTACCGGCAGGCGCCCGATGTGCGATTGCACCCTCATGCGGAGCTCGGCAATCAGGCGCTGGCCTTCCTTCGAGAGGAGCTGCGTCAGCGTGTACGAGGTGATGCCTTGCACAATCGTTGCCGTAACCACGACCCCGACGATGATCGGCAGCAGGTGCATCTGGTGCTTGCCCATCACGTTGTCGATCAGGTACTTGGTCGAAGCGGGCAAAATCAGGCCGCTGGCGCGATTGACCACCATCAGGAGGAAGCTGCCGGCCAGCAGCCAGCGGCGAGGCTTGATCAGCTGCCAGACCTCGGGCAGCACCTTCTTGAGCTTCGGCTTCGGACGCGAGGCGGTGAGATCGGCGGCTGTGGCCTTACCGGTACCGCGGGAGGGACGATCCGCTGACTTCATGCCGGTACCGAAGCCGGCGGAGTTGAACGAAGAAGACATAGGCAGACTTCAGTTTACGCCAGCCCGCTCAAGCTACCCTTGCGAGGCCGGAGCCTGGTGATCGCGGAGCCTGGTGATCGCGGAGCCTGGTGATCGCGGAGCCTGGTGATCGCGGAGCCTGGTGATCCCGAACATCAATACCCGGCCGACGCCCCCACCGGCCGGTTCAGTCCCAGCGCCAGCAACCTCGCCGCGACCCGGTCGTAGTCGTGCCGAAGCACATCGCCCTCATGCATGAAGTTTCCCGTCACCGGCTCCACCCCAAGCGCCCGAATCGCATCCAGGTCCGCCTCGATCGGCTGCTGTCCCTCGCGCGCATACTGCTCCAGCCGAACCGGCGAAATAGGCCCGGTGTTGATCAGCGCATAGTCGAAAATGGGCGACGAGCCTCCGCCCGAATGCTGCATGATCTTCTCGATATGCTGCGAAGCCGTCATGCCGAGCGACTCGTTCGCCTGCGTCATCAGGTTGCAGACAAACACCTTCGTCGCCCGCGACGCCGCCAGCGCCTCGGGAACGCCCCGCACCAGCAGGTTCGTAATCAGCGAAGTATAAAGCGAACCCGGACCCAGGGTGATCAGATCGGCCTGTGCGATCGCTCCCAGCGTCTCGGGCAGCGGATCGGCCTCCTCGGGCTCCAGCATCAGCTCTACGATGCTCTGCTTGCTCGCCGTGATGTTCGTCTCGCCCCGCACCAGGGAGCCGTCGTCCATCAACGCCGCCAGCGTCACATTCGTGTTCGTAGCAGGGAAGATGTTGCCTCGCGTCGCCAGGATCTGCGACGACATCTGCACCGCCTGCGCGAAGTCCCCCGTAATATGCGAGAGCGCCGCGACGAACAGGTTGCCGAAGCTGTGTCCCAGCAGCTCACCCTGCTCGAAGCGGAACTGAAACAGCTTGGACAGGAGATGCTCGTCCTCCGAAAGAGCAACCATGCAGTTGCGAACGTCCCCCGGGGGCAGCATCTTAAAATCCTCCCGCAACCGCCCCGACGACCCGCCATCGTCGGTTACCGTCACGACCGCCGAGAGCTCGCGGATCAGGCACGGAAGATCCGGACACGGAGCCGCAGCTTCCTCCTTCGACGTCCGGTTCAGCCGGATGCCTCTTCTACGGTCCGGCGTGGCCACATACCGCTTCAGTCCGCGCAGCAACGTCGAAAGCCCGGTCCCGCCCCCGATCGCTACGACGCGAAGCGCACGTTCGCCCGCTCCAGCCTCATTCAGCAGCGGCATCGGCGCACCTTCCGGTTCTCAAATGAATGCATCCGTCCATCTTAGCCAAGGTAGATTGCTGAAGATAGTCCACCCGCCCA
Source organism: Edaphobacter sp. (assembly GCA_965277265.1). Lineage (GTDB taxonomy): Bacteria > Acidobacteriota > Terriglobia > Terriglobales > Acidobacteriaceae > Edaphobacter. The sequence goes on along the minus strand of CBDICF010000003.1, from coordinate 442,594 downwards.
AAGAGGAGCGGTCATTGAGCGGCGAAGTGCTAGCTCTCCGGATACAGCAGCTCCGTAAAACGGGGGTCGTCTGCCATATCCTGAAAGTCCGAATCCGCCCTCGCCTGAATCCGATTGCGTGGATTCTGCCGGATGGCCTCGGTAAGGTGTTCCAGGCACGTATGCGAGTCGCCCGTCATGCTCGCCAGCACGGCCAGGCCGTAGAAGGCATAGTCGGCCTTATCGTTCGCCTTCAGAATCTGCTGAAACTGTTCGCGGGCGTCTTCATAGTGACCGTCGTTCAGCAGCGAGATAGCGTAGTCGTAGCGCTCTTCATGGCTGCTGAAGCTGGTCTTTCCCTTCGCCACCTGCAACAGGCAGGCGTTGATGTACATCCGCACCCGGTCTCCCAGGTCCCCCGGCCCCGCCGCCAGCATCTCGTCGAACGCCGCATGTGCCTTCTCGTACTTGCCCTGCTGCATCAGCCGCAGCGCCGCCTCGTAGTGCGTCAGCATCTCGGCCCTGGCATGATCGAACGACACCGGAACCGTTCCAGCAAGTGTCTTCGCGGTACGTTTTGTCGCAACAGCTGGAGCCTTTGTCTGAGCCATGTTCGATCCTGTCACCTGAGCCGTTCTGAGCTTCCCATTCTAACGTTTCCGATTCAGCAATTTGTTCTTGTCTCGGTTTTATACGCAGACCGGCCCGCAAGGTCAACTCTGCACCATGGAAGCCATCATGCTTCTCTAACCCGGGCCTGCCCCTCTCCCTCGCCCGTACACAGCCGGATTCAACTCGGGATCGTTATACATCTTCAACTGGCGATACAGCTTGAACCTCCTGGTCCCTTCCAGTACCTCCGCCCAAAGCGCATCCAGACACCCCGCTAGATCGCCGCGCTGTTCCTTGAGCACAGCCAGCCGCGTGCCGTTTGCCAGCCGATGTCCTTCCGTCGCGCTCGAACGGCGGCTCTCCTCCGCCGTGTGATAGATCTTCAACGCAAGAATGGAAAGCCGATCGATCATCAACCCCGGCGTCTCGGAGTGCAGAGGCGCGCGCCCATTCTGTTCCAGCCCCTTCATCAGCCAAAGGTCGATCTGCTCCACCAGATCGTTCCGCCTCTGGTTCAGCCCATCGATTGCATGCTTCACCCGCGCGATCTCCGCGTCCGCCGCTTCAGGAGCCCGGGCCTTATCTTCCTCATGCCAAAGGTCGAAGTTCGCCCGATGCTGCTCCATCGCCAGTCTCATCAGGCGGTCGGAATGAACCACCGCCCCGTCCGCATCGGCCTGCGCGTGCAAGGCCATCGTCGTCTCATCCTGCATACGTGTTATCGAAGCCGCGTCTAACATGATCCCCGGCCATTCTCCTCGGTTCCGGTGCGTTGATCGGAAGTGCCATCCCACCCCGCCTGCAGATCGGAGGCAGGCTGCTCCTCGCCCGCCTCGTCTTCCAGAACGATCGTATAGTCGCCTTCCTCCAGCCGCCCCTGGACCTTGCTCAACCACCCGCTCGACCTGCTCACCGGCCACACCGTCCACGAATCTGGAATCGTCCCCGACTCGAACTCGCAGAGCAGGACGATCTGCTCCCGGTCCCCAGGTAACTCGTCGAGTTGCTCCTTGTAGATCTCCCGCCGATATATCTCTGTGCCTGCCGCATCGTTCACCCCCACATACCAGAAGGCCGCGTCCTCGAAGGCCTCGGGCGCCAGTGCGGCTCTATCCAGGTTCAGTCGAACCATCCAGGTGAAGATTCCCCCAGCCCAATCGGCGGGAGCTTCCGGATTCGGCGGCTCTTCGCACCGGATCGTATAGTCCTGGGCTTTGCGCAATTGCAACGAGAGCCCGGCGTACTGCTCATACTCCTGCAAGGTGCGCACGCTACCCAGCCCGTAGCTCTCCACAGCCTCACCCGCAAGCAGCCGCTTCACCTTGTTTTTGCTCACCAGATCAAGTTCATGCCACTTCCGTGCGGCGTTGTTCGCTTCGGTGTGGTCGTCCCAGTGCTTGGTCGCGTCTGCCCGTACGTAGTCATGCCATACAATCGGCTCGCAGGGATGGAACAGATCGTAGCCGCTGGTGAACGCCCGCAACGTCATCGTAGCCTCCTCGCCCAGGAAGTAGAGCTCAGGATCGTACGCCACCTCTTCTACAAAGCTGCCCGGTGCAAACAGGAAGCCCGCTGCAAGAAACCGCGCATGCAGGGGAGCATTCCGACTCCTCCAATCCTGAATGGCCACCGGCTTCATATGCGGTATCCCGTCCTCTGTGAACCCCTGAAAGCCGATCAGCAGCGGCGACTCCTCCAATACCTCGTTCCCGCCCGGAACAAAGGCCGTAGCATACGTACTCAGTACCGGCTTCCTGCTTCCTGTCTGTGCCATGCCGCGAAGCAACCGCTCGTCCCAGCCAGGCGCAAAGCGGCAGTGAGAATCCACCTGGAGAAACCACGATTCGCCGCGCCACAGCTTCATCACCTCGGCCCGGGCCCAGCAGGCCCCCTTACTGTCGCGCCAGTCCACGTCCAGTATCCGGAAGCAATCGTCATTGCGGTACGGCAGAGCATCGTCGCCCGCGCCGTGCTGCCAGCAGATTCCGAACCGGAGCCGGTAGGGATCTCCAGCCTTCGCAATGCAGTCTTCGATCGTCGGGCCAAGCTGCCGATCGCGATAAGCGGCAATAGAAATGAAGATCAGATTATTGCCGTGGTCCACAGCCATCCCTCGCTGCTCTCACGTGAGCAGGTGAAGTCATCTTACCAATCCGCAACCCAAATGCCGGAAAGATCCGCCTCACGGGAGGAAGACGCCTTTATCCGGGGTGGCTGCAGGTTGCTCGAAGCCGCGGATACAGGCAGACTGAAACAGGCCATGGCATTGAAATCGATCGAGAGAGTCCTGATCTATCGCCTGGGCAGCCTGGGAGATACCCTCATCGCATTGCCCGCGCTGCACCTGATTGCCCGGGCTTTTCCCGATGCCGAACGGCGTATGCTGACGAACTTTCCGGTCAACGCGAAAGCTCCGCCCGCCGCAGCCATCCTCGAAAACACCGGCCTGGTTCACGACTACCTCAGCTATGCCGTCGGAACCCGCAACCCGCGGGAGCTGACAGCACTTTGGTGGCAAATCCTTCGCTGGCGGCCGCAGGTTCTCGTCTATTGCGGCGTGAATCGAGGCGTCGACTCTGCTCGACGTGACGCACAGTTTTTTCGGCTTTGCGGCATTCCGCGGCTCGTCGGAGTTCCTCTCACCGACGACATGCAGCAGAATCGCTACGACCCAGGCGCCAACCTGTTTGAGCCGGAGGCTGCCCGCATCGCCCGCAACCTCTGCGATCTTGGCGACGCTCACCTGGAACGTCCCGAGAGCTGGGACCTGCACCTTACCGATCCAGAGCGCGCAAGGGCTAGGGCGGCGCTGACGGTGACGGCTGGACGCCCGCTCCTCGCCGTGAGCGTAGGGACCAAAGGGCAGGCAAGGGATTGGGGACGGGAGAACTGGCGCGCGCTGCTGGCGAGACTCGCGACCCTCTATCCTGGGTACTCCCTATCGCTCAGCGGCGCTCCCGAGGAGAGCGAAGCCAGTCGATTCGCGGCCGAAGGCTGGAAGAGTGTCTCGACCTCGCCCGTAGTCAACCTGTGCGGGTTGATGACCCCCCGCGAGAGTGCGGCGGTCTTTGCGCAGGCCCGCGCCTTCGTCGGACACGACAGCGGACCCATGCATCTCGCAGCATCCGTCCAGACCCCGTGCATTGCAATCTTCGCCGCTCGCAACAAGCCTGGCGTCTGGTTCCCCTACGGTAGCCGGCATCACGTCATCTATCACCAGACCGACTGCTGGGGATGTGGTCTCGATACCTGCATCGTCGAGCGGAAGAGATGCCTGCTTTCGATCTCCGTCGAAGAGGTTGCGGGCGAGGTCCGGAAGGTTCTCGGCTGACCGCTCTTTAACCCCGACAATGCGATGATGGTTTGCGAGGAGAACTTCTGATCATGGTGCCGGAACTACATTCGATCCTGAACCTGCTTGAGGGCGGCTTCAGTCAGCTCAAGGTACTCGTCATCGGCGACATCATGCTCGACCGCTACATTCATGGCGAAGTGGAGAGAATCTCTCCCGAAGCGCCCGTCCCGGTAATCCGGCACGCCCAACGCTATGAGAGAGCCGGCGGGGCCGCCAACGTCGCCATGAATCTCACAGGGCTCGGCTGCCAGGCGTTTCTAAGCGGCTTCTGGGGCAACGATGCGGAGCAGTCGGAGCTCGCCGTCATTCTCGATCGGGCTAGGGTGAATACGGTGGGCGTCGTATCGAGCTCGCTCCCTACCATCTCGAAGACGCGCATCGTCGGTCGCACCCAGCAGCTCCTTCGCCTCGACATTGAAAGCATGGACCCACCCCCGGCCGTCGAGGCGCAGCGCCTGCTAGAACGGGCGACCGAGCTTGTGACCAAGGTCCACGCGGTCATCCTGTCGGACTACGCCAAAGGCGTGCTGTCCGAGGAGCTCTGCGCCGCCGTAATCCAGGCTGCGCGAACTGCCGGCATCCCCGTATTCGCCGACCCGAAGACCCCGGACTTCGGCAAATACGCGGGCGCGACCAGCGTCTGTCCCAATCTCGGCGAGCTTGCCCAGGCAACCGGCGTCTCCGCCCGTCAAATCGAAGCCTTGCTCGCTGCCGGCCAGGCGCTCGTCACCAGACACCGATTGGAGTTTGTGACCGTCACGATGAGCGAGAAGGGAATCAGCGTGCTTCGTCCTGCCTCTCAGTCCGGCTCCGGCATCTATCACTCTCCGGCACGCGCGCGCGAGGTCTACGATGTCTCCGGCGCGGGAGATACAGTCATCGCTACCCTGGCCGCCGGACTCGCCGGGGGATTGCAGATCGAGACCGCCGTCGACCTCGCCAATCTCGCGGCAGGCATTGTGGTCGGCAAGGTCGGCACCGTTCCCATCGCAGGCCACGAACTGGTTGCGGCGCTGACGCCCAGCTCCGGGCTCAACGCGGGAGAGAAAATCCTCGACCTCGATCGCATCAAGCTGCGCGTCGCGGAGTGGCGGGCTTCGGGCGAAACCATCGTCTTCACCAATGGCTGCTTCGACCTGCTGCACGTCGGCCATATCACCCTGCTCGAAGAGTGCCGTCGCTTCGGATCCAAGCTCGTGCTGGGCCTTAACGCCGACGAATCCGTCTGCCGTTTGAAAGGCCCAACCCGGCCGATTGTCTCGGAACGGGAACGTGCCCGCGTCATGGCGGCCTTGGCGGCGGTCGATGCGGTCGTGCTCTTCGCCGAAGACACGCCGCTGGAGCTGATCCGCGCATTACAGCCCAACGTCCTGGTCAAAGGCGGCGACTATACGGCAGAGAACGTCGTGGGTCACGAGGATGTGATCGCCGCCGGCGGCCGGGTCGAGATCGTGCCCACCGTGATGGGATTCTCGACAACCAATATCGTGGAAAAGCTTGCGGCGCATCCGCCGGCATCTCAGCATTTCGCGCCTGCTCGGTAGACTCGATAGACCCCACCAGCATCCCAACCGGCAAGGAGACAATGTGACCGGCGAGCGCCAGAAGCCCACGATCCTGTGCATCAGCACCTACGAAAAAGGTCAGCAGTTCATCCAAGAAGCGGCGCGCCTCGGCTGCGATGTCCTTCTGCTGACCCTTGAGAAGCACAGGCATGCCGACTGGCCGCACGCCTCTCTCAAACGCCTGATCACGATGCCCGCGGACCTGACGCCCCAGCAGGTCCTGAACACCGTCGCGTATCACGCGCGCGAGCAGCGATTCAACCGCATCGTCCCCTTGGATGAATTCGACCTCGAGATCGCCGCTCTGGTCCGCGAGCACATGCGCCTGCCCGGAATGGGTGAGTCGGAGACGCGGTACTTCCGCGACAAACTCGCCATGCGTGACCGTGCGCTGGCGAAAGGGGTTCCCGTGCCGGAGTTCACCTCGGTCTTTCACTACGCCGATGTGGGTCGCTTTCTGGACTCGATACCCGGCCCCTGGCTCCTGAAACCGCGCACCAGCGCCTCCGCCATCGGGATCCGCAAGTTCGATTCGCCCGAGCAGATCTGGCCCATCCTCGACGAGTTGGGAGATCTGCAGACGCACTATCTGCTGGAGCGCTTCGTGCCGGGCGAAATCTTCCATGTCGAAGGCATCACCTGGAACCGCGAAACCGTCTTCGCCGCACCGTACAAATATGGCAAGCCGCCGCTGCAGACCATGCACCAGGGCGGCGTCTTCAGCACACGCGCACTCAGAAGCGATTCGAGCGACGCGCGAGAGCTCGATGCGATCCACCGTCGTCTGCTCAACGTGCTTGGAATGGTCTCCGGGGTCACCCATTCGGAGTTCATCAAGTCAGAGGCGGACGGCAAATTCTACTTTCTCGAGACCGCGGCGCGCGTCGGTGGAGCACACATTGCCGATGTGGTCGAGTTGGCCAGCGGCATCAATCCCTGGGTAGAGTGGGCGCGTCTTGAGGTTGCGGCTATCCTTGGCCGCGACTACAGCCTTCCGCCCGTACGGCCCCTCTTTGCCGGCAGCGTCATCTCCCTCGCTCGGCAGGAGCAGCCCGACCTCAGCAGCTTCGATGCACCCGAGGTAGCGCGCCGGCTGGACAAGCACCATCACGCCGGCCTGCTCCTTCAGGCGAACACAGCTGAGCGCATCGAGACACTCGTCGAGCAGTACAGCGAGCGCTTCCTGAACGAGTTCTGCGCCTTTCAGCCCCCGCCCGACAAGCCGACCGAGTAGCCGCCCGATCCCGGCGTCGCGCCCGCGCTTATAGCGTACTCATATCAATTAAGTAAGGGGAGATGGTGAGAGCGCTGGGGCTCGAACCCAGGACCAACGCCTTAAAAGGGCGATGCTCTACCAACTGAGCTACGCTCTCAAACCACACTATCAAGTTAGCACATTCGCCCCCCGCCAACAGCTTCTTCACTCCCTTCGGAGAACACCCAAGCTTCCGCCTCGCGCAAGCGTTTTCACCAGGTGCGAACGTCACACTTAAGTCGCACGTCCAGCTCGTTGACGTGGGGTAAACCGCACAGTAGCCTCATCTTATTGCACCGCAACCTTGCACAACACCAGGTTCAACTCGCTCTTGAGCTCGCCCACGCCAGGCAAGTTCAGACACAAATCAAAGTCGTGACGACACGGCGCGAATACTAGGGGCTATGGACTCTCAAGGCACAGACAGGATTGATGAGCTGGGGACAGGCGAGACGCCGGAGGATGTGGCCGTTCTCTACTCCTGGGCCAATCTGCACAGCGCCAAATATCGAGACTTCTCCGCATCCCGGCGCGAGTACCGCGCACAACTGAGGCATCGCGCGGCCCAGCAGGTCAGGGAGCAGGCGCTGCTTTGTCAGGCGGAGGCCGAAGCCGCCGCTGCCGACCCAATTGAGCGTCGCGCCGTAGAGGCTGCAGAGGCTGCGTCCAGTCACCGGCCCGGCAAGTCGAACTCCGTCGCGCAACAATCTCCGCGTGAGGCGGAGAAGCCAGCCCGCGCCGTACCTCCTCAGTCGCAACCGCAGTTGAAGCCCCAGCCGCAATCCAGGTTTTACCCGCAGTCTTATTTTCAGCCCCACTACCCCGCTCGGTCGCACCGGGCGGTCGACTCGGTTGCGCGACAAGCCGCAGGCCCCATGCAGGAGCGGCGCTCAAAAGGTCTTCGCGTCGACTTCGAACCCGCTGGCTATTCACCCGTCCCAGCTCTGCCGGAGGAACACAGCCCGGCACCGCAGGTCACCTGGCAGCCCCGCCCCCAGGGTTATCATCCCGACGATGCCTCCGGGGTCCGGCAGATCTATCGCGGTCCCCATCCGGACACGCCCCTGGTCGGGCACACCGCGGCAGATCCGTCGCGCAGGTACAGTCCCGTTCCAGACGAGTTCAAGCCCGCGGTGTCCCACCAAATGAAAGAAACGGCCGACCAATCATTCCAGAATCAACATCCCTCTTCGACGTCGAACGAGGCTGAAATCGTGCTCCCCGCCAGTAGCCCCAGAAGCCCCAGGAACCCCAGCGATGCGCAACTCCAGCCCGGAGTTCGCCCGGCCGGCTCCGAACCGCGTAGTCCCGAGTACGGTACCCGGGCCGAGTCTTGGCGCGGCACACCCGTCGCGCCAGCGCCCGTTCGCGGCAAAACTGCCGTCGATCCCGTCTTCATGGTAAGCGAACCCATCGGCGATCGCGTCGGCGACCCTTTGCCTGACCCAGTTCCGGTCATTCGCCAGACCGCTCAGCGCTTCGCAGCGCCCATTCCGCCCGCAGCCGCACGAACCGTAGCGCCCTTCTCCCAGGCGCTGGTGCCGTCCGACTCCACACGCGGCCGCCGCGCACAGGATGAGTTCGACTACCAGCAGGCCCAGGCCTCTTCCGGGCGCGAGCGCCGCAGCTCGCCGGAGCCGCTGTCCGAATCACCCGTCCCGGCCTACACTGCCGGCTCTGCCGGTCCAGCCTGGCTCTACGCTCCGCCCGCTCCTCCGGCACAGCAGAAGCCCGTGAGCTTTCAGCCTCCATCCGCGCAGTCCTCCGTAGCCGACACCCTGCAGCACTCGCGGGAGCGCGTCGCCGCCCGCTGGTTCGCCCTCAAAGGTGTCTTCGAGCAGCCCGGTCAGGAGCAGCCCGAAGCTGCGCCACTCCGCCAGAAAGAAACCCGCACTCCCGTCCTGGCCGTCTTTTCGCTCGCCGGCGGAGTCGGCAAGACCAGCCTCGTCGCCACGGTCGGGCGATCGCTCTCCTCCATGGGCGAGAAGGTCCTGCTGACCGACACCACCTCCCACGGTCTCCTGCCGTTCTACTTCGGCGCAAGCGAGCTTCGTCAAGGCGCCGTCCGCACCTTCTCCCCGCCCAGCGGCAGTACCGATGCTCCGATCTACCTGGTCAGCTACGACGTGGATCAAAACGGAAACAACGATGCCGCCCAGGACCTGCTCACCGAAGAGATCGTCAACAACAGCCGGGGAACCCACCGCGTTCTGCTCGACCTCACACCGGCCTCCAGTTGGATCGTCCGCCGCATGTCACGTCTGAATCCAACCGTGCTGGTGCCGGTCGCACCCGATATGAACTCCGTCATCAGTCTGCAGGCGGTCGAGAACTTCTTCCACAGCATCAACGACGGCGACGGGTGTCCGCTGCAGCCGTTCTATGTGCTCAACCAGTTCGACACCTCGCTTCCGCTGCACCTCGATGTCCGCGAGGTGCTGCGCCGTCAACTCGGCGAGCGTCTTCTGCCCTTCGTCATCCGCCGCGCGCCTTCGGTCAGCGAAGCCCTCGCCGAAGGCATGACCGTCGTCGATTACGCACCGGACGCGCCCGTGGCGGAGGACTACCGGAACGTGGCCACCTGGCTGCGAACCGTCGCCGCACCCGCCACCGCAGGCTTCCGCAACGTGCGCTGGAGCGAACGATGACGACGTGCCAACCCCTACCGCAGCCGGCAGACCTTCACCACGGCATTCCTGTACTCGCAGCGAAATCTCGTCTCTGACTGCGAATCCAGAACCATCCAACCCACTCCGAGCGGCTTCAACGCCGCCACCCGTGCCGCATCGGACTCCGAATTCAGCCTCGCCTGCACCGCCTCTCCCTCCATCCACTCCCCGCTCAGCCACGGCTCGTTCGCCACCACCCCGCCGTCCTTGGAGTAGTCCGGCAGCACGCTTCGTTCGGCAATCGCGCGAAACCCCTGTGCATCCTCCCCCGGCTGCGTGATGTAGTGCGGGTCGATCGCGAACAGCGCATCCTCCGGCGTATTTCTTCTGATCCACACAAACGCCTGCTCCCACGCATTCTCCGGCAGCCCCTCCCCGCTCCACCTCCACGGCAGCTCAAGCCGCGCCGACGCAGGATAGATCGTCCTCTCCGCAAAAATCATCACGCCCGCAAGCAGCGAGAGCGTCACCACCCACCGGACGATCGACTTGCCCGAGCGCCGCAGCAGGCGTTCCCCGAAATTCGCGCCCACCATCAGGATCATCACCACATACACCACCTGGAACACCCGCAGCGGCTGCAGCCGCGCCACCTCATGCGTCGCCAGTCCCTCCCGCGCAAACAGCCCCGCGATCGCCACGGCAGTCCCTCCCACGACGAACGCCATCCGGGCCAGCCCCACCCGAGCCGCATCTTCCCGAGCCGCATCTTTCCCTACAAGGCCGCTCCGACCGAACGCAACCGCCGCCACGATCCCAAGCGGCGCCGCCAGGCCCATCAGCTCATACCAGTGCCACTGGCTCAAAAACCAGTAGTACCGCGTCAACGCCACACCGCGATAGGCTGCGTCCTCCGCCCCGGCCGCCATCTGCAACGCACCCGCGGCCACCACAGCCGACACGCACAGCCCCACCGTCCCCCACACCCGCATCCTGCGATCGCGGCACAGCACAGAACCCAGCACCAGCGCGCATCCCAGCCCATACACGCCCATCAGCGGATGCATCGCCCCCCCCGCCGCCAGCGCCCCCCCGCAAAGCGCCAGCCCCCGTCCCCGCTCCCCGCGCCGTCCAGCATCGTCATCCTCCTGCCGCGGCATCAGAAACACCAGCGCCCCCACCAGGGCCAGCAGCGTGCACGGCGTCGAAAAGCTTCGCGCCGTCACATACGGGTCCATCAGCATCAGCGAAGTCCCCGCCACCGGCAGCGTCATCCACACTGCAAGCAGCGACACCGCCCCCAGCCTCGCCTCCCGCCCCTCAAAGCATCGCGCCGCCAGCAGCCACGCCGCGTACAGCGTCATCCAGAAGCTCCCCACATGCACCAGCAGCAGCACCGTCTCCAGCCGCAGATGCGACCACCGCACCAGCCCCGCCATCACCGGCGCAAAGATCGAGAAGCGCAGATGCTCCACCACAAACTCCGCTCCCCACGGATACAGCTCCGGGTGTAGCAGCCGCTTGATCTCCGGCAGATACAACCCGCCGTCCTCCGCGTAGGGATGGTACCCATGCACCACCACCGCCAGCAGCGTCAACCCCGTCACCAGCCAGGCTGCGGTGCCCCGCTCCCGCCTGTATCTGTCTCGTTCAACCGCCGCCGCCGACAGTGGGGTTGCTAAAGAAGTCGCCAAATACCTGTCACTCCATTCCCAGGAATCACCCGCAGCCTCATGCGCTGCCGACCCCTGCCATTAGACGCAATCCCGCTCCCAGTCTCTCCCAAAACCCGCCGAAGCAGAAGCCCTGCACCCATCGCCACCCGGCGTCCTGCAGCAGAACCGCCGCTCACCATCTGCTCCCCCACCCGCGAAGTTACAATAAGCAGGCATGACTCATCCCCTCTCTTCTCCAAAGCTCCGCGCAACGCCAAAGCTCCGCGCAGCCTCAAATCTACCGTTCCCCCCGGTCACCCCAGCATGACGCCGCCCCCCGCCGCCAAAGGCAGCCGCAACCTCCTCAAAACCCTCCCCGGCCTGCTCATCAGCGCCTTCTTTCTCTGGTACACCTTCCGCGGCATCTCCTTCGCGCAGATCCGCGCCCTGCGTCTCGTTCATCCGGCCTGGCTTCTCGGCGTCCTTGGCTTCACCCTCGCCGGCTACACCCTCCGCTGCGTCCGCTGGACCCAGATGATGCCCCGCGGCAACCGTTCCGTACGCGCGCACTTCGCCGTCTGCGCCCGCGTCCTCATGACCTCGCTCGCCGCCAACAACATCCTCCCCCTGCGCATCGGCGATGTCATGCGCATCTTCACCTACGCGGACGACCTCGGAACCTCGCCCTCCGTCACCCTCAGCACCGTCATCCTCGAAAAGTTTCTCGACATCTTCGTCCTGGTCCTCCTCTTTGTCTCCACCGTGGGCAGCATCGCCACCCCTCGCCTGCGCCTCATCGCCAACGTTTCGCTCACCATCTCCACCATCGGCCTGCTGGTCCTCCTCGTAGCCTCACGTACCCTGCAGCCCATCGTTCAGCGCATCTTCACGCGTCTTCCCCCCAACCCGAAGCTCGCCAAACTGGAACACTGGATCACCCTCGCGCTCGAAGCCACCGGACGCCTCGGCATCACCGGCTCCTTGCTCCTCCTGCTGCAATCGGCCATCATCTGGGCCTGCGAGGGCATGATCTTTGTCTCCGCGCTCTTCCTGGTCGCCATCCCGGTCGATCGCATCGGCCCCTGGCTCGCCGTCTCCTTCGCCAACCTCTCCTACCTGGTCCCCAGCTCTCCGGGAGCCATCGGACCCTTCGAACTCGCCGTCAAAACCTCACTCGCCGGCCACGGCGCATCGCTCGCGCAGGCTGCCGTCTTCGGCCTCGCGATCCACGCCTGGATGCTCATCTCGGTCACCGGCGCAGGCGGCATCATCTTCCTCCAGCACCGCTTTCGAAACCACAACCACAAGGCCCTCCTGGCCGAAATCGGAGACCTACCCGCCAACCTCCCGTAAACAATCAAAGAAGGAAAAAGGCGTTGGGCTTCAGCCCCGGGCACTCTGGTCACGCGGCACAGATAATCTTTTTCAACAAGCTTAGCCGTTGCTTGTCTCTTATCCGCCTTTCTCCTTCTGATCACCGTTACGCCTTCTTCCCCTCACCGGGTAAACTGACTAGGACTGACTCCAGCCTCACAATCCGGTGACTCCAAAGCATGTATCGCACAATCCAGCAATCTCTCCTGGCCCGCATTCAGGCCATCCTCCTGGCCAAATACGACGTCATACTCGCAAATCTCGTCGTCGAGCAGCCCCCCAGCATCGCTCTCGGTGAACTCGCCCTCCCTGTCGCCTTCGAGCTCGCCAAGCGCCTGCGCAAAGCCCCCCGCGCCATCGCCGCCGAACTCGCGGCCGAGCTCACAGCCCAACTCCCCCAGCTCGAAGGGGTATCGAGCGTAGAGGTCGCTGGAGCAGGCTATCTCAATATCCGCCTCGACCGCGCCTCCGCCGTCCGCCGTATCGCAGCCGACCAGCACGCCGACATCGGCGGCCCCGGCTTCCGCCTCGTCGAGCACACCAGCATCAATCCCAACAAGGCCGCCCACATCGGCCATCTCCGCAACGCCATCCTCGGCGATACCTTCCAGCGCCTCCTCCGCCCCGACGCATTCAAGACCGGCTACGAGGTCGGCGTCCAGAACTACATCGACAACACCGGCGTCCAGGTCGCCGATGTCGTCGTCGGCCTCGTCCACCTCGAAGGCAAAACCCTCGACAGCACACGCGAACTCCTCGATGAACTGCTCGAAACCAACCAGCGCATCGACTTCTTCTGCTGGGACCTCTACGCCCGCGTCTCCCAGTGGTACGATGTGCCGGATAATCCGGGCGAGTCTGCCCGGCGAAAGACGCTCCGCCTCGACACCCTCCACGCCCTCGAGGCCGGAGGCAACGACACAGCCGCCATCGCCGACCTCATCTCCACCGCCGTCCTCCGCCGCCACCTCGAAACCATGCAGCGCCTCAACATCGAGTACGACTTCCTACCCCGCGAAAGCGAAATTCTCGCCCTCCATTTCTGGGACGCCGCCCGCGCCCTCATGCTCGAAAAAGGCGTTCTCTACCTCGAAACCGCCGGCAAAAACCAAGGCTGCTACGTCATGCGCCGCGCGGGATCGGCAGAAGAAGCGGCCGTCGAAGACTCCAGCCTCCCAGATGAAGACGCCAAGGTCATCGTCCGCTCCAACGGCACCGTCACTTACGTCGGCAAAGACATCGCCTACCACCTCTGGAAGTTCGGCCTCCTCCCCGGCAAGGACTTCGGCTACGCGAAGTTCCACGTATACCCCGACCGCACCTGCTGGATCTCCACCGTCCACGGCGAAACCCCGCACCCCTTCTTCGGCCACGCCGACCACATCTACAACGTCATCGACTCCCGCCAGAACGATCCCCAGAACAACGTCATCGCCGCCCTGCGCGGCATGGGCTACACCGAAGCCGCCGGCAACTACACCCACTTCAGCTACGAGATGGTCGCCCTCACCCCGCGCTGCGCCATCGAACTCGGCTACACCATCAGCGACGAAGACAAGAAGAAGTCCTACATCGAAGTCAGCGGCCGCAAGGGCTTCGGCGTCAAGGCCGACGGGCTCCTCGACCGCCTCATCGCCGCCGCGAAATCCGAGGTCGACAACCGCCACCCCGAGATCGCCGCCCCCGAACGCCTCACCATCGCCACCCGGATCGCCGTCGGCGCGCTTCGCTACTTCATGCTCCGCTTCACCCGCAACACCGTCATAGCCTTCGACTTCAAGGACGCCCTCAGCTTCGAAGGCGAGACCGGCCCCTACGTCCAGTACGCCATCGTCCGCGCCGCCAACATCTTTCGCAAGGCCAACACCACCGAAGACGCCTCGCTCGCCGCCATCGCCACACTCGATCTGTCCAACATCCTCGACACCGAAGAGGGAAGCAGCCTCTGGGAGACCTGGCTCCTCGCCTCCAAACTCACCCTCCTCATCGAACAATCCATCGCCACCGCCGAACCCGCCTACCTGGCCAAGTACGCCTTCCAACTGGCCCAGCAGTTCAACAACTTCTACCACCGCCACCACGTCCTCAACGAAACCGACCCCACCCGCAAAGCCCTCCTCCTCGCCACCGCCGCCGTAGCCCAACGCGAGATGACCCGTGCCCTAGCCTACCTCGGCATCGAAGCCCCACCCGTCATGTAAACCGCAACCGACAAAAGCTCTGACCGCGGATTCGCGCGGATCAACAACACGGATTGAAGAGATAAGACGGATAAAGCACAAAAACGGATGAGTACAAAAGCGGACATGCTATCCGGTTTTGTATTTATCCGTCTTGCATTTATCGGTCTCTGTTTTTGATCCGTGCATATCCGCGAGAATCCGCGGTCGGAGCTTTCGACTCTTAGGTCGAGTAGCTCCGCACCCACTCCAGCACCGACCGCACCGCCACCCCCGTAGGCCCATTCGCAACCCACGGCTTGTTCTCGTCATTCCAGGCGCACGCCGCGATATCCAGGTGAATCCACGGCGTCTCCCCCACGAACTCCTTCAGGAACATCGCCGCCGAGATAGCCCCGCCGTACCGCGTCTTGCCCGTGTTCATGATGTCCGCAATCTGGCTCTTGATCTGGTCCTTGTAGTCATCGGTACAGGGCAGCCGCCAGAACTTCTCCCCCGAAACCTTCAGCGCGCCCTGAAACTTTTCCCACGTCGCCTCATCGTTCGTGAACAACCCGGCGTTCAGCATTCCCAGCGCCACCGCCACAGCCCCCGTCAGCGTCGCCGCATTGATCAAATGCGTACACCCCAGGGTCTTCGCATAGTGCAGCCCATCGGCCAGCACCAGCCGCCCCTCGGCGTCCGTATTCACGATCTCGATCGTCTTACCCGACATCGCCGTCACCACGTCCCCCGGCTTGAACGCCTTCCCATCCGGCATATTCTCCGCCGAGCACACCACGCCAATCACCTTCACGTTCGGCTTCAATTGGGCAATCGCGCGCATCGCCCCGATCATTGCCCCCGCGCCCGCCATGTCGTACTTCATCTTCTCCATGCCGTCCGCCGGCTTGATCGAAATGCCCCCTGTATCGAACGTAATGCCCTTGCCCACCAGCCCCAGCACAGGAGCGTCTTTTCCCGCCGCCTGCCCCTTCTTCACCACGGGCTCATAGGTCATCACAATCAGCGCCGGCGGCTCCGCCGAACCCTGCGCCACCGCCCAGAAGGCCCCCATCTTCAACTCATGCAGCTTCTCGGTCGAATATACCTCGCACCCGAGCCCCATCTCGTCGCACATCGCCTTGGCGCGCGCCCCCAGCACCGTCGGGGTCAGCACATTGCCCGGCTCATTCACCAGCGACCGCGTAAAATTCTGCGCCGCGCTCACAATCAGCCCTTCATCGAAACCCCTCTGAATCTCCGCGCGGGTCGTCTTCTCCGAATCCTTCGCAACCACCGACAGCCCATGAACCGAGAGGTCCTTCCGCTCGCTCCGGTAGGTATCGTAGTCCACCTCGGCCAGCGCAGCCCCCTCCACCACCGCCCGCGCCATCAACTCGCAGGGCAGGTTGTCCAGGTGCTCGTCCGAGAGCGCATGATCCTCGGGGAACGCAATCGCCACCTCGCGAATCCCTCGCGGCTTGGCAAACCGCACCGCCGTTCCCGCGCCCTTGCGCAACTCATCCACCGACAGCGTCTTCGCCTTGCCGACCCCCACAATCAACAGCCGCTCCGCCTTCAACCCGCTTGGCCCATGCAGCAGCAGCGTCTCCCCCGGCTTGGCAGCGAACTCACCCGATGCCAACACCTTCGCCGCCGCATCGGACACCGCATCCGAGGTAGCCAGCAACGCCGGCAGAGGCTCCTCATCCTTGCCCGAGGCAATATCCACCGCAAAGACAGCCAGCATCGCCGTCTGAAGTCCAGCCGCATCCTGAAATAAGAGCTTCGTATCCATAGCATCCATCGTAGCGCGACTGGAACGCGGTCGCCCCACAAACTCCTACAACCAAAGCGCATTACCGCCGCTGACTACGCGCCACCGCCGCCTTCGCCTCGCTATCGGCCTCACGCTTCCGCTCCGTAGCGCGCTTGTCCCACTCCTGTTTGCCCTTGGCCAGCGCAATCTCGCACTTCACCCTGCCGTTCCGGAAGTAAAGCCGCGTCGGGATCAGCGTAAATCCCTTCTGCTTCGTCATCCCCTCCAGCTTCCGCACCTCGCTCCTGTGCAGCAGCAGCTTACGCGTCCGCAGCGACTCATGGTTCATCGCATTCCCATGAGAGAACGGCCCGATATGCGCATTCAGCAGAAAACACTCGCCATCTTTCAGCAGCCCATACGCGTCCTTCAAATTCGCCTTGCCCTCGCGGATCGACTTCACCTCGGTCCCGCGCAGCGCAACCCCCGCCTCAAACCTGTCGGACAAAAAGTAATTGAAGCTCGCCGACCGGTTATACGCCGCATCCCTGTGTCCCGCGGCGACCGGATCGCGGTCCTTCTCCTTCACCACCGCCTTCACCTGGTGCGCAACCGTCGGATTGGAGAGGGAACGAGGCATAAGGAACCGGACGAACCCCTACTTTAACACGCCCGCAATCTCACACCCGCCCGGCCCGCACGTCTAACCATTGCCCTGCTCCCCGAGTCGATACAACACGCACATGCTCCAACCCGCCAGTCGCCGGCAAAGCTTCCCGAGACAACCGGCTCCGTGCAGACTCTCAAGAGGTCCCGATTGACCCGAATGCTATACTCACCCGAGCGCCACAGCCTGGCACGCCCCGTCCCGGCAGGCATCTCCCTTACAGAGAATGTCCACCCCGAAATCGCCTTCAGGACAGGCATATACTCCAGCCGGCGGCACACTCTTCAAGGTGTAAAGGACGCAAACGGAAGCAGCATGGCTCGCGGTCACACATCACTCCCATCCATACCGGCATTCGCTTTCCGTGCAGTTCTCCTCATGGTCTGCATCGCGAGCCTCGGCACCCTCACGTCCCACGCCCAGTCCGCCGCCAAATGGGACAAGCGAGGCCAGGCCGCCGAAGCCCGCCAGGACTACGACACCGCCCTCGACGCCTACCACCAGGCCCTGCTCAAGAAGCCCGACGAAGTCCTCTACAAGTCCCGCTATGAGCGCATGAGGTTCCTCGCCGCCGTCTCGCACATCGACCGCGGCCGCGTCCTCAAGCAAAGCGGAGACCTCGCCGGAGCCTTCAACGAGTTCACCCGCGCCGCCGAGATCGACCCCGGCAACCAGACCGCCCAGCAGGAGCTCCAGATCCTCCAGAACGAGCAGCAGCAGCAAGCTCCCGGCGCCCCCCCCGCACCCAGCGAGCAGATCGCTCATCAGAACGAGACCCTCAGCGCCCTCGGTTCCATCGCCGGCCCCGTTCAGCTCAAGCCCGTCTCGAACGACCCCATCACCCTCCACATGGTCGAAGACGTAAAGGTCATCTACGAGGCCATCGGCAAGGCTGCCGGCCTCAACGTCCTCTTCGACCCCGACTACACCTCCAAGCGCATCCCCATCGATCTCACCAACGTCACCCTCTCCGACGCCCTCCGCATCGTAGGCACCGTCTCCGGAACCTTCTACAAGCCCGTCACCAGCAACACCATCTTCGTCGCCCAGAACACCCGCATCAAGCGCACCGACCTCGACGAGCAGGCCATCCAGACCTTTTACCTCACCAACGTCAGCCAGCAGAACGACGCCAATGAGGTCGTCGTCGGCATCCGCAACCTGCTCGATCCCAGCGTCAAAATCTACCTCGTCCCCAGCCAGAACGCCATCGTCATGCGCGCCACCCCGGACCAGCTCCTGCTCGCCGAAAAGCTCATCAACGACCTCGACCGCGCCCGTCCGGAAGTCGTCGTCGACGTCGCCATCCTCGAAGTCAATCGCGACAAGATACGCACCCTCGGCATTCAGTTGCCCCAGTCCATCACCCTCACCCCCCAGGCCAATCCGAACGCTCCGGTTCCCGCCAGCAGCACCACCGCCAACGGCACGCCCACCTCGTCCAACTTCACCCTCAACTCGCTCGCCCACCTCAACGCCAACAACTTCGGCGTAGGCATCACTGGCGGCACCCTCAACGCCCTGCTCACCGACACCGACACCCACATCCTGCAGAACCCGCGCATCCGCGCCACCGACGGCCAGCGCGCCACGCTCAAGATCGGGCAGAAGATCCCCGTCGCTACAGGCTCCTACAACGCCGGCGTCTCCACCGGAGTAGCCAGCATCGGCGTCCAGACCCAGTTCACCTACCTCGACGTCGGCGTCAACATCGACCTCACCCCCACGGTCCACTACGACCACGAGGTCAGTCTCAAGATGAAGATCGAGGTCTCCTCCGAGGCTGGCCAAAGCACTATCTCGGGTGTAACTGAACCCATCATCGGCCAGCGCGTCAGCGAGCAGACCATTCAGCTTCAGGAAGGCGAACCCGCCATCCTCGCCGGCCTCATCCAAAGGCAGAACAACCTCACGGTCAGCGGAACTCCCGGTCTAGGCGAACTGCCTACCTTCTTCAAATTTTTCTTCTCGTCACGCAGTAAAGAGATCCTTGACGACGAGATCGTCTTCGTTCTCATCCCCCACATCGTCCGCGAATCCGTCCTGACCCGCATGAACACCCGCGCCATCGATACCGGCACAGGCCAGTCCATCGAGCTGCGCCGCGACCCCGTCCTCGAAGAACAGCTCAATCAGCTCATCAACTCGCCCTCCCGGCCCCAGGCCATCGGCCCCGCAACCTCCGCCGCCAACGCCGCCGCCGCCATGGTCCACCAGCTCAGCCAGCAGGCCCAGCCCATCAACCCGCCCGCCGTCCCTCCGCTGACCGGCCCGGCAGCCAACCAGGCGCCCGCAGCCATCCCCACCGGACCGCCCATCACCCTCACCGTCATACCCCCTGCCGCCACCCAGGCCGTTGGCAGCACCTTCCAGGTCGCCGTCAACCTCGCCAATGGACGCGACGTCTTCTCCGTGCCCCTGCAGATGCAGTTCAACCCTGCCGTCCTCCAACTCGTCAACGTAGACTCCGGAGACTTCCTCGGCCGCGATGGACAGGCAGTCGTCCTCGCCCACCGCGACGAAGGCAACGGTATGGTCGCCATCTCCTCCGAACGTCCTCCTAACTCGGCCGGCGTCAGCGGCCAGGGAAGCATCTGCACCCTCACCTTCAAAGCCATCGCACCCGGCGACTCCAACCTCGCCTTGGTCAAAGTCGGAGCCCGCAACAGCAGCCAGGCCAACCTTCCGGCCATCGGTTCGCAGGCCGTGGTGCATGTGAAGTGAGCCTCCGCGACCATTCGGGCAGCCCATCTTCGCCGCGCCTGCCGCGGCTCGGGTGGGCAGCCGCGCGGCGTGCAGGCCGCGCCCCCCAGCAAGAGTCCGGCCTCACCCTTATCGAACTCATCATCGTCGTGGCCATCGTCTCCATTCTCGCCAGCGCCGCCATCCCCATCGCCCGCTTCCAGGTCAAACGCGTCAAGGAGCGTGAGCTCCGCCGCGACCTCTGGGAGATGCGCGACGCCATCGACCGCTACAAGGACGCCGCCGACAAAGGCGCCTTCATCACCAAGACCGACAGCATGGGCTACCCGCCCGACCTCGACACCCTCGTCAACGGCGTCGAAGTTCAGGACAAGAAGGTCAAATTCCTCCGCCGCATCCCCGTCGACCCCATGACCGGCACCACCGACTGGGGCCTCCGCTCCAACCAGGACGACGCCGACTCCGACTCCTTCGGCGGCCAGAACGTCTTCGATGTCCACACCAAGAGCCAGGACACCGCGCTCGACGGGACAAAATACTCCACATGGTAAACCGCCTCCCAACACGCGCCCGCTCGATCCCGGGTGCACCATCTCCTGACCTTCGACCAGGGGACCACCCCAGCCCATGCCGCTCCCCGAAGCGCCCCGTTTCCCGCCCGGCGGAGCAAGGCTTCACCCTCCTCGAACTCATGATCGTTATGGTTGTCATCGGCATCCTTGCCGCCATCGCCATACCCTCATATACCAGCGCGGTCCGTAGCGCCAAGGAGGCCGACCTCCGCGAAGACCTCCACGTCATGCGTGCCGCCATCGACTCCTACACGGTCGACAAATCCAAGGCCCCCCAGACCCTCGACGACCTCGTCCAGTCCGGCTACCTCAAGGTCATGCCCGTCGACCCCTTCACCCTCCGCTCCGACACCTGGGTCCCCGTCCAGGAGGACTCCCTCATGAGCCTCGACCAGACCCAGCCCGGCATCGACGACGTCCACAGCGGAGCCCAGATGACCGCCTCCGACGGCACATCCTACTCGACCTGGTGAACGGCTATGAGCGTTGAGCCATCAGCTTTGAGCCAAAGATCCCAGCTCAACCCGATGCAATCCCTTCATCCCGACCAACGGGAGGACCTGTGCAGCAGAAGCGGCCAAGACCGGTGTACAAGTCACGAAGTGACCGCGCCGCGCGTAGCGGGCCCGTCCGGCAGGACGCCTTGCGGTATACCAGCCTGTAACTCAAAGCCCACCGCTCATTGCTCACCGCTCTGCAAAGGCGCATACTTACGTCAAAGGCATGTCGAGCTGCGCCCGGTCAGCAGGGAAGCGGCCCAACAGGAGACTCCCCATGCGTTCCCTCACGCACATCGGCTTAGCCGCCCTGCTCACAATCCCGATAGCCGCGCTCTCCCAGACCACCCCCGCGCAGCCGCCCTCTCCTGCCACAGCGCCTGCATCCCCCGCGCGCCAAACGGCGCCCCAAACCGCGCCCCAAGCCAATCCCACACCCGCTCAACCGACCCCGACTGCAACTCCGGCCCCCATCGGTGTCCCCACAGACGAGCCTGTCCCGGGCAAGCCTACCGCGACCCCCGCCGAAGATAAAGCCGCCACCGCCAAAGCGAAAGCCGAAGCGAAATCCGACGTCCTCCCATCTCCCGGCGAGGACCTGAACACCCACATCAAAGCCGGCAGTGAAGACGATGTCAACGCTGTAGGCACACGAAACATCGGCGGCCGAGGCATGGGCAACTGGTACTCCACCGACTGGGAGATCCGCAACGGCAAGCAATACTCCATGGAGATCGAGAAGTCCGCCCACCTCGTCACCGACCCCGTCGTCGTCGAGTACGTCAACCGCGTCGGCCAGAACATCGTCAAGAACTCCGACTGCAAGGTCCCCTTCACCATCAAGATCATCGACTCCGACGAGATCAACGCCATGGCACTCCCCGGCGGCTTCTTCTACGTCAACTCCGGCCTCATCATGGCCGCGGATGAAGAGGCAGAGCTCGCCGGCGTCATGGCCCACGAGATCGCCCACGTCTGCGCCCACCACGCCGCCCGCCAGATGACCAAGATGAACTACGCCCAGATCGGCTCCATCCCGCTCATCATTATGACCTCAGGCTCCTACACCGGCTACGGCATCTACGAGGCCACCCAGCTCGCCATCCCCATGACCTTCCTCAAGTTCTCCCGCATGGACGAGGCGGAGGCCGACTGGCTCGGCGTTCAGTACATGTACAAGTCCGGCTACGACCCACAGGCCTTCATCCAGTTCTTCGAAAAACTCGACGCCCTCGAAAAACACAAGCCCGGCACCCTCGCCAAGGTCTTCTCCGACCACCCCCAGACGCCCGATCGCATCGGCCAGTCCGAGGAAGAGATCGCCACCATCCTGCCCTCCCGGCCGGACTACGTCGTCACCACCTCCGAGTTCGACGACGTCAAAGGCCGCCTCGCCCGCATCGAAAACAAGCGCAAGATCATCAACGGCAAAGACGGCAACAAGCCCACCCTCCGCCGCACCAGCGCCAGCAACAACGACCCTAACAACCCCGCCGGCTCCACCGACGACCGCCCCACCCTCGGCCGCCGCAACTAGCGCAGCCGAGGAATCTGCATTCGCCTCTGCCCGACCTCTTGCTTGTCATTCCGTAGCGAAGCGAAGGAACCTGCGGTTCGATGGCCGCCCACACACCACCCCCAGCGGTACGATCCACCCTGAATTCGCTCCTATGCGTTTTTATCGCACTCGTCCCCGTTGCGCCTTTCATCCGTATCAATCCGCGCCAATCCGCGTCGGCGCTTTTTCGGTTCAAATCAGCGTAAATCGGTGGTGAGCCTTCGTTCCACACAGGAAAGCCCCCCGGTCAGTCAGATAAAATAGAGGCATGAAGACCACTGGCTACACCGACGACCACGCCAAGTCGGGCCTCGACGCCTCCTTCCCCGCTATCGAAACATGGCAAAACCAGTTCAAAGCCTACGAAATCCTGGTAGACGACCCAGAGTTCACCTCCGTCTGCCCCAAGACCAGCCTCCCCGACTTCGGCCGCATCACCATCCGCTACATGCCACGCGAGAGCTGCCTTGAGCTGAAGTCACTCAAGGAATATCTCTTCACCTACCGCAACCTCGGTATCTTCCAGGAGAACATCGTCAACCAGGTCCTCGACGATGTAGTCAAAGCCTGCAACCCCGTCTGGGCCATCGTCGTAGGCGACTTCCGTCCTCGCGGCGGTATCTCCACAGTCGTCGAGGCCCGCTACCCCCGCGAAGAGACCTTGCGAAAATAAACCTGCGCAATCTGGCGTAGTCTCAGGCCTCGAAAAAGTGGCCGTCCGCACTCCACATCTGCCACGCATCCGTCCACATCAAGCACACAATTAACCACGGTTTTCGCGCCGGAAAAGTCGCATATCACCCAACAAAGACGCGCTCCTCACCACACCTGAAAAAAGACCCTGCTATCCTCCCCTCAGAACTTCAGAACCTCAGACCCCGACCTGAAGATGGCATCCGCGACCAAGCCGGCCCGCTCCCCCTCCGTCGCCGGAGCCACGACCGCCCTCGTCCTCCTCACCGCCCTCAACTTCGTCAACTACATCGATCGCTACATCCTCCCCGGCGTCCAGGAGCAGGTTAAAGGCGAGTTCCACCTCACCGATGCCCAGATCGGCTCCCTCACCCTCTGGTTCATGCTCGCCTACATGGCCACCTCGCCCATAACCGGCTACCTGGGCGATCGTTTCCCCCGTAAACCCATGATAGTAATAGCCGCTCTCTTCTGGAGCGGCATCAATATCTTCACCGCCACCGTTCACTCCTACGCCTCGCTCAACCTCCGCCATGCCGCCCTCGGCATAGGCGAAGCCAGCTTCGGCATCTTCGCCCCCGCCCTCCTGGCCGACTTCTACGAGCCCGACCAGCGCAACCGCGTCCTCACCATCTTCAACATAGCCATCCCCGTAGGTGCCGCCCTCGGCTACCTCATCGGCGGCACGGTCGGCGAACGCTTCGGCTGGCGCACCTCCTTCATCGTCTCCGCCGTCCCAGGAATCCTCATCGCCCTCCTTATCTCCGTTCTTATGAGGGAGCCAGCTCGAGGAGCCAGCCAGCACGAACGCGCGAAGCTGGAGAAGGGAACAGTCCTCTCCCTGCTCAAAAACAAGGCCTACCTCTGCTCCGTCCTCGGCTACGCTGCCGTCACCTTCTCGCTCGGCGGCATCTCCTGGTGGATGCCCTCCTTCCTCCAGCGCATCGACGGCCGATCGCAATCCTCCGCCGCCTACATCATGGGCGCGATCACCGTAGTCGCCGGTCTCGGCGGCACTATCGTCGGCGGCACCATCGCCCAGAAGTGGTCTAGAATCAACCCCAAAGCGCTCTATCTCGTTCCCGCCATCAGCGCGGCCATCGCCGTTCCTCCCGCTTTGCTCTGCTTTTTCGGACCTAGATCCGCCACCCTTCCCAGCCTCGGAATCGCCATCTTCCTCATCTTCTTAGGCACCGGTCCGGTCAACGCCGCCACCCTAAACGCCGTCCGGCCCGAGATCCGCGCCACCGCCATGGCCGGCCAGCTCTTCCTCATTCACGCCCTCGGCGACGCCATCTCCCCCCGCATCATCGGCACCGTCAGCGACCATTCCAACCTCAATATCGGCCTCGGCTCCACGCTCATCACCATGCTCCTCGCCTCCGTCATCTTCTTCCTCGGCTCCCGCTACGCTCCTCCTCTCCAGTCAACCGCAATCCCAACAGCAGCATGAACTTAGCCTTCCAGCTCACCGCCTGGGCCATCGCCCTCACCTGGCTCTGGAAGGTCATCGCCGCCGCACGCGGCCTCCCCAGCATCCCCAACCTGCTCCTTCCCGAGCACGACCTCCAGCCCACAGGCGATCCCTCCATCACCGTCATCGTCCCCGCCCGCAACGAGGCTGCCGACATCGCCGCCACCCTCCACTCCCTCCTCCTCCAGGACTACCCCAACCTCCGGATCATCGCCATTGATGACCGCTCCACCGACGAAACCGGAGCCATCATCCATACCCTCGCCGCCCAGCACCCGTCCAAGCTTCGCGCCCTCCATGTCGCCGAACTCCCCTCAGGCTGGCTCGGCAAAACCCACGCCATGGCCCTCGCCGCCCGACAAGCCCCCACCGACTACCTCCTCTTTACCGACGCCGACATCCTCTTCCGCTCCGACTCTATCCGGCGCTCGTTAGCCTATGCCGTAGCGGCCCAGGCCGACCACCTCGTTACCGTCCCCACCACCCTCATCCGGCGCTGGGATGAGGCCGCCATCCTCAGCTTTTTCCAGATCTTCGGCCTCTGGGGAGCCCGCCCCTGGCGCATCGCGGATCCCAAGGCCAAGCACGACGCCCTTGGGATCGGAGCCTTCAATCTCCTCCGCCGCTCCGCCTACCTCGAAATCGGCGGCTTCGAAGCCCTTCGCATGGAAATCGTCGAAGATCTCGGCCTCGCCCGCCGCATCAAGCGTGCCGCCTTGCGACAGCGCGTCGCCTTTGGGCGTGGCCTGGTCAACGTCCATTGGGCATCCGGCATCAACGGTCTCGTCGGCGTTCTCACAAAAAACCTCTTCTCCGCCTTCCGCTTTTACGTCTCACTTGCCCTGCTGGCCTGTCTCTGGCTCATCGGCTTCTGCGTCTTGCCCTTTGCCGGCCTCTTCTTCGCGTCAACCCGCATACCCGCACTGGTCGCGTTGGCCTCAGTCGCCTACGGATATCAACTGATGGGCCGCCCGTCCGGACTGTCCGCCTGGAACGCTATCTTCTTTCCCTTCAGTGCATCGATCTTCATCTTTACCCTGCTGCGCTCCATGCTGACGACGCTCAAGCAGGGCGGGGTCATTTGGCGCGGCACCTTTTACCCTCTCGACGAACTCCGCAAGAACGCGGCGCCCCTCCTGTAGTCCAGCTAATCCAGCGAACGCCTGCCTCTGCTGATCGAAGGCCTTCGCGATGGTGTTTGTGGAGCCGTTCGGCCGCAACCCAGAGCCGGACCAGTGTGGAAACGAACCGATTCGAGCGAGATGGAGAGTGTGATTTTTGAAGCTACTGGAGAAGGATCGGAAGCAACGGCCTCATTGAAGTACGCTCGTGTAAGGGGTGCTCGAGCTTATGCGGCAAATGGCGGTAAGCCAGACAGCATCATCGATACCCGAGATTCTTGCCTCCCGGGGCGGGGCGGACCTGACCCACCCACGCATCAGGGAAGCATTGGCGAAAGCAAGTGAGCATTGCTTGGCATGATCGAGCAGGACGCTGTTAGATTAGCGGAGAGTCGCCAATCTACAGAGGTGCCTTGAACGCGGCATAGTGGCCGACGTCCGCTGGAAAGAGAGCTATGTTCTATCCCACAGATGACCTCCGCATAAAGTGGACCAAAGTTGTTCTTCCGCCCGTCTTCCTCGAAGAAGAACTGCCGATTACTGAACGCGCTTCGTCGACCGTATTCGAGACTCGGCGATCGATCTGCAATGTACTCGGAGGCAGAGACCATCGTTTGCTTGTGATCGCCGGGCCCTGTTCCATTCACGACACCGAGGCTGCACGCGAATACGCCGCACTCGTGAAGGGTGCTATTGCGGAGTTTTCCCAGGATCTTTGCATCGTCATGCGTGTCTATTTCGAAAAGCCCCGGACCACACTGGGCTGGAAAGGACTCATCAATGACCCTTTCCTCGATGGATCCTTCCAGATCAGCGAAGGGCTGCGCAAGGCACGGCATCTTCTGCTCGATCTCGCGGAGATGGGTGTACCGGCAGGAACGGAGTTTCTCGACATGATCTCGCCGCAATACCTGGCCGGACTCGTGAGTTGGGGCGCCATCGGGGCCCGCACGACGGAGAGCCAGGTGCATCGCGAGCTGGTATCGGGGCTCTCCTGCCCGGTTGGATTCAAGAATGGAACATCAGGCAATGTTCAGATAGCCATTGAGGCGATCCTGTCGGCGGGGCAGCCTCACAATTTCCTCGGGCATACCAAACACGGGCAGTCCGCAATCTTCGTGACCAGGGGCAATCCCGACTGCCACCTCATCCTGCGAGGAGGTCGGCAGACGGTGAACTACGATGCCGCTTCGGTAGAGGCTACGTGCCGGCAGATGCAGCATGCAGGAATCCCGCCGCAGGTCATGATCGATTGCAGTCATGCCAACAGCAACAAGGACTACAAGCGCCAGACCGGAGTTTGCCGCAACGTGGCGGAGCAGATCGCGCAGGGCGATCGGCGCATCATAGGAATCATGCTCGAAAGCAATCTTGTAGAGGGTGCTCAAAAGCTCGACGCAGGCGAGAAGCTGGTTTACGGCAAAAGCATCACCGACGCCTGCATTGGATGGAGCGAAACCATGGACGCACTCAGGGTCTTGGCCCAGGCGGTTCGATCCGCAAGAGGCTAAACTCCGACCCGTCGTGCACCATGTGAATCCTGATCGGCCGAGGCAGATTCGCTTATTCGACAAGATGTAAATGGCATATAGTTGGCAGCTATTGATTTTTCACCGCACGAAAACGGCGAGGCAGGATGTCCTGGAGCCGTTCTTATAATCGGTACATGGGCAGAACCGCTGGGATGCATCTCCTTCAAGCCGTACCGACGGGTGTAAAAACTAGATGAAGAAACAACGTCGGCATGTTGTGATTGTTGGGGCGGGACCTGGCGGATTGGCGGCGGCACTGCTTCTCGCGAAATCCGGGGTCAGGGTCACCATCGTCGAAAAGCGCGACCATTTCGGCGGTCGAACCTCCACACTGGAACAGGACGGGTTCCACTTCGATGTAGGGCCCACCTTCTTCCTCTACCCGAAGGTGCTCAAGGAGATTCTCTCGGCCGCAGGGTATGACCTGGAACGAGAGATCCCGATGACGCGGTTGGATCCGCATTATCGGCTGGTCTTCGGCGCAGGCGGCGAGTTGCTTGCCACGCCGGACCGCGAGCAGATGGAGCGCGCGATCGCCGCCATCTCTCCCGAGGACGCGAAACGCTTTCACCACTTCCTTACGCACAACAGAACCAAGCTGCGGGAGTTTTTGCCTTTTCTGCAGTCTCCATTTGAGAGTTGGAAGGATCTTGCCAAGCCCGCCATGTTGAAGCTGCTGCCTCTGCTCGCTCCATGGAGATCGCTGGACAGAGACCTGCAGGTCCACTTCAAAGATGAGCGAATCCGCCTGGGGTTCAGCTTTCAATCGAAGTACCTTGGAATGTCGCCCTTTCGGTGCCCCAGCCTGTTCTCAATTCTTTCGTTCCTCGAGTATGAGCACGGTGTGTTTCACCCGACCGGCGGCTGCGGTGCAGTAACTAAGGGCATGGCACGCATCGCCCAAGAGATGGGTATCGAAATTCTGCTGAACGAACCGGTGGATCAGGTGCTTGTGGAGCGCGGCAAAGCGGTAGGTGTGAAGACGGCGAATTACAACCTGGCCGCCGATGCAGTCGTCGTCAATGCCGACTTCGCCGGAGCTATGCGGCGGATGGTGCCGAATCATCTGCGCAAGAAATGGACGGATGAGACTCTCGCGAAAAAGCAGTATTCGTGCTCAACCTTCATGATGTATCTGGGCATCGATGGACGATACGACGATGTGTCGCACCATACGATCTTTCTTGCGGAGAATTACAGGCAGAATCTCCGCGATATCGAAGAGCTGCATCAGCTCTCGGCAAACCCGTCCTTTTATGTGCAGAATGCAAGTGTGACGGATGGAACGCTCGCTCCCAAAGGACAGAGCACGCTTTATGTGCTTCTGCCGGTTACTCACGAAAGTCCCAACGTGAACTGGGCGAAAGAGACCTCACGCTTTCGTGCGCTCGCTCTGAAGCAGTTGGAGAAGATCGGAATCTCGGACGCGGAGCGGCGCATACGCACAGAGCGCATCGTTACACCGGCTGGTTGGCAGCAGGAGTTTGGCTTGTACAAGGGAGCCACGTTCAGCATGGCTCACTCGCTGAATCAGATGCTGCATCTGCGGCCGCACAACCGCTTCGATGATATTGATCGGATGTATCTGGTTGGCGGCGGAACCCATCCGGGCAGTGGATTGCCGGTGATCTTTGAATCGGCGCGGATCACGTCCCGTCTCCTGCTCGAAGACCTCGATGTGGAGCCGCTCTGGGAGGCCGCCTCGCAACCGAGAGACACAATATCGCGCGATGAACTCGTTGGGGTAGGCTCCTAGCCATGCATGTCGCTACGGTATCTGCCCCTGAAGCCTCGTCGGAAATCCGGACGGGTCCTCTCGATGGCGTGAACCCGTCACGACACGACCAGCGGACGGCATGGGCAGAGAGATCGATCGCAGAGCGCCTTCGCGTGTTAAAGGCAGCCCGCCATCGCATAGCCGCCCTGGCCGAGAGCTTCGCTGCGGCTATCTCTCCGGAGTTGGCACGAACATCGGCAGACACGCTGGTGGCCGAGGTCCTGCCTCTCCTTGCTGCCGCGCGATTGCTGGAGCAACAAGCTGAAAGTATCCTCAAGGTGCGGCGGCTCGGCAGGAGAGGATTGCCCTGGTGGCTGCACGGTGTACATAGCGAGGTGCGCCGTGTTCCCTTCGGTACGGTGCTGGTGATTGGTCCTGCTAATTATCCCTTGTTTCTGCCCGGCGTACAGGCGCTCCAGGGGCTCGCTGCAGGAAATGCAGTGATCTGGAAACCGGGTCGCGGCGGAAGCGCGGCGGCTCACCTGTTTGCTCAAGCTGTGTACGATGCCGGTCTGCCTCACGAAATGTTGAAGGTAACGGACGAGTCCGTCGAGGCGGTTGAGCATGTCCTGGCGGAAGGAGTCGACAAGGTCTTCTTCACCGGTTCGGTTGCAACAGGACGCATTCTGTTGAAGCGCCTCGCCGAGAGCTTGACGCCATGCGTAGCGGAGCTATCCGGATGCGACGCGGTGATTGTGCTTTCTTCAGCGGAGTTGTCCAGTGTGGTGCAGGCCCTGGCATTCGGTATGCGCCTGAATGGATCGGCCACCTGCATGGCCCCGCGGCGTGTGCTGCTGGTGGATGCAAGCGACGAGCGACGATCTCGATTTTTTGAGTTGCTGCACGCCGCCTTCAAGAAGATTGGCAAAATCTCAGTGCCCGACGCCGTGAGGAGCCAGGTGCAGCACCTGCTGGATGAGGCACGAGCGTCCGGTGCCACTATTCTGGGTGATGAAGGCGAAGAGCGTATTCAACCTGTGATCGTGCTCAACGCAACCTCGGCGATGCGAATCGCACAGTCCGATGTGTTTGCACCCGTGGTGTCTGTGATCGATGTGCAGGGAGATGCCGGCGTGCTCGCGTCACAGGCGGCGTGTCCCTTTGGCTTGACGGCGTCGATCTTTGGGGGCGAACTCGACGCTCGACGGCTGGCAGCCATGCTCACAGTGGGCACCGTCCTGATCAACGATGTGATTGTCGCAACGGCCGATCCCCGAGTGCCGTTCGGTGGCCGGCGGCAGAGTGGTTTCGGCGTGACCCGGGGTGCCGAAGGCCTGCTTGAAATGGCCGCAATTAAAACCGTATTGGTGCGGCGAGGAAGGTCGAAGAAACAGTACGAAGCAACTGGCAAGTTGCATGAGCGGCTGTTCGCCGGCGCGATTCTTGCCGCGCATGCAGGCCGATGGAAAGACCGGCTCCTGGGAGTGCGGGAACTCATAGCAGCCGGTAAACAAATGAAGGGGAAGTGATGACCAGCGGAGTGCAACGCAGTGGGATGAACGTAGGCGTAGTTGGATCCGGTCTGGCCGGCCTTACAGCGGCATGTACGCTGGCATCGCGTGGCTACAAGGTTGATGTCTTTGAAAAGAATGAGTGGCTGGGCGGGAAGGCGGCGCAGTTGTCTGAAAACGGCTTCCGGTTCGACATGGGACCAACCATTCTCATTCAGCCGTCCGTCTTGCGGAGAGTCTTCGAAGAGGCAGGAAGGCGTATGGAGGACTATGTTCCAATGGTCCGCCTGGACCCGCAATGGCGATGTTTCTTCGAGGACGGAAAGCGTCTGGACTTGAAGGACGATCCGCACGAGATGGCGGCGTCGCTCGATGAGATATGGCCCGCGATGGGTGCTGGATATCTGAAGTTTCTCGCAGCCTCCAAGCAGATGCATTCCATCAGCGAGCGGTTCTTCTTCTGGCGGTCCATTGGATCGATGCGGGACACGCTCGATGTGGGCGGCGCGTTTCAGCTCGACGTCTTGAAGGATGTAATGCGGATGCGTCTCGGAAAAAGCATGGCGGGAACCGTCCGCGGATTTATCCCCGATGCGAACACGGCGCAGATGCTGGATCACTTTGTCCAGTATGTCGGAAGCTCTCCCGATGCCTCCCCCGCTATCCTGTGTGCGATCGGGCACATGCAGATGAACGAAGGCATCTGGTATCCACTAGGCGGCACGCGTGCTGTACCCGAAGCGCTAACGAAGCTTGCCATGGAGCTTGGTGTCGCATTCCACACCGAAACCGATGTAGCCCGAATCATGACAGACGCTTCGAAGCACGGCAGCAGCGGCGGAGGCCGTGTCACCGGCTTGGTGACCACGCAGGGAATCCAGCATAGCTTCGATGCAGTCGTGTCGAATTCGGACGCCGTGAGGACTCATCGGGAGCTGGTCGGAGGCGCAGCCGCGCGAACCTTCGAACATAAGCGCAGCTATGAACCCGCCTGTTCGGGTGTGGTGCTTTACCTGGGGTTGAACAAGCGATACGAACACCTCGCACATCATGACTTTGTCTTCTCGCGCGACGCCCACGAGGAGTTTCACCACATCTACAATCTGGGCGAACCGGCGCCCGATCCAACCTGCTATCTCGCTGCGACTGCCGCTACGGACCCCACCACCGCACCGCCGGGAGGCGAGGCGCTCTATGTGCTGGTCCACACTCCTTATCTACGGCCTCATCACGACTGGAAAAAGATATTCCCGGTATACCGCCAGGTCATACTCGACAAGCTCAAGCGCACCGGCGGAATGCCCGACATCGAAGAACGAATCGTCTTCGAAGCCGCGTTGACGCCGCAGGACATCCACGACCGCTACCGCGTGCTCAACGGCGCAATCTACGGAATTTCGAGCCACGGTCTGTTCGAGGGCGCCTTCAAGCCGGCCAATCGCAGCAGGGAAGTGAACGGCCTGTATCTGGCCGGCGGCGCGGCACATCCGGGCCCAGGCATGCCCATGGTCATGATGTCAGGGTGGATCGCCGCGGACAGCTTGGATCAGGATCTCCGACGGGATGCGGTGGCTTGAGATAGGCTTGACGGGATACGAGTATGGCCGCTCCTTCTATCTCGACGCCGATCCTCCGGCTCTTTCGGCGCATCGTGCGGAGGTATTTCCGCCGCCATTTTCATGGAGTCCGCATCTCCGGAGCCTCTCGATTACAGGGCATCACGGGACCGCTTATCGTATATGCAAACCACAGTTCGTGGTGGGACCCGATGGTCGCAATTCTGCTCGCTGAGGAACTGATGCCCGAGCGCAGCCACTTCGCTCCCATGGATGAGGAAGCGTTGTCGCGCTATGGAATTCTGCGCAAGGTGGGGATCTTCCCAATTGAGATGAAGACCGCCCGTGGGGCAGCGCAGTTTTTGCGGAGAGGACTTTCAATCGTCGATGAAGGTGGAGTGCTATGGATCACACCGCAGGGCCGCTTTGTCGATCCGCACGTAAGGCCATTGGAGTTCAAACCCGGGCTGGCGTCCTTGGCAGCTCGTATTGCATCTTCGTGTGGAGTTTGCACATTGCTTCCACTCGCAATTGAATACACGTTCTGGGATGAGCGGTTGCCCGAGGTTCTTTTGCGCTTCGGTGAGCCGGTCTCTGTGCTGCGAGGCGCGACCCCGGAGAAGGTTCAGGAGCGGTTAGTCGGCGCACTGGTCCGAACGATGGACCGGTTGCGGAATCTGGCTGCAAGCCGGGATGCGAGCGCCTTTTCAACACTGGCGCGAGGTGCCGTCGGAGTAGGAGGATTCTATGCTATCGGCCAGCGCCTGAAAGCCTTGTTGCTGCGGCGGCCTTACCGCGCGGAACACACCATTATGATGCCGGAAGACGCAACACGGACGTTGAAGGATTGACCCGGATGATCCTTGAGGCCACTGTGATTCTCGTCATGCTCTGCGCATTGTTGCCGGCGTTGTTGTTCTGCATTAACTTGACCCTTTACCGGCGGCCGCGCGGTGCTTCCAAATCTCTGCCCAGAATTTCGGTGCTCATTCCCGCACGCGACGAGGCCAGATCCATCAGGGCCGCGGTAGACAGCATTCTGGCCAGCGTCGATGTCGTATTTGAGGTAGTCGTCATGGACGACTGCTCTACCGATCAAACCGCATCGATCGTGCTTGGCCGCGCAAAATCGAATGCCAACCTGCGGCTGGAGCATGCGCCGCCGTTGCCGAAAGGTTGGAACGGAAAGCAGCATGCCTGCTGGTCGCTGGCTCACGCTGCCAAAGGCGATGTGCTGTGCTTCGTCGATGCAGACGTTCGGCTCGCTCCAGAGGCTTTGTCGAGAATGGCAACCTTCCTGACTCAAAAAGATGCAGGCCTGGTGAGCGGGTTCCCGCGGCAGATTACCGAAACCTGGATGGAGTGGCTGCTCCTGCCGCTGATTCATTTCGTGCTGCTTGGATTCCTGCCGATAGCGCAGATGCGCAGAGGTCACGACCCGCATTTCGCCGCGGGCTGCGGGCAATTCATGATGATACGACGTGATGCGTATTTTTCTTCTGGCGGCCATGCCGGAATTCGCGCCACAATGCACGATGGGCTGCTGCTGCCTCGCCTTCTGCGTCAGGCAGGATACCGGACCGACCTCGCGGACTTAACCGATCTGGCGACCTGCAGAATGTACACAGATTGGCGACAGGTCTGGCAAGGTCTGGCCAAGAATGCAACCGAGGGAATTGCCGATCCGGTGCGAATAGTACCGATAAGCCTTCTACTGCTGCTCGGGCAGGTCATGCCATTCGTGCTGGCGATCTGGCTTTGGCTCAGGGGCGGAGCTTCAACTTCCACGGCTGTGCTCGTGCTCATCGCGATCGGGAGCGCGTGGCTCCCCCGCCTCCTCGCTTCAGTCCGGTTCCGCCAGAATTGGCGAGGGGCTTTACTGCACCCTCTGGGTATCATTATGCTGCTTGCAGTACAGTGGTATGCATTCACGCGAAAGTTGTTGGGCGGTGCGGTGAGTTGGAAAGAGCGGTCTTACGTCGAAGAATAAGAAAAATCCTCACCGCAAACTCCCACCTTCACTGCAAACTTCCCCGTTTAGGTTTGCTTTGAGATTTCATTCTCATCGCCGTCGTCGAGGCTGTGCGGGTATGGGAAGCGCATGAACCGCGCTAGCTTTGCTGCCCCTGGATCCAGGTCGCGAAGACCTTCAGGAAGAGAGAGACCACAAGTGGACTCTCTCCCCACAACGGCCATGCTGACCCGCCTACTCCCTTGGCTCGATCGTGGCGATCCACGCACTGAACGGCGGCATCTTCACCGAACCGAGCGTCTTCACGCCGAGCAACTCCGCATCGCTAGCCGCCAGAGTCTTCACCTGTGCACCGTGGATGCCCTCGGCCTCCAGATCGAAAGAGACCGTTCTCGACTCCGAGTCCATATTCATCGCCACCACGACAGCCTTGCTCCCGTCCTGAACCCGCCGCAGATAACTCAGCACATGCGAATCCTCGGGATTCAGCATCACGATTCCGCCCGAGTGCATCGCAGCATTGGTTCGCCGCAACGTAATCAACTGCTTGTACCAGTTCAGCAGGGAATTCGGGTCCCCGCTCTCCGTCTCCACGTTGATCGTCTTATAGTTCGGCGGAATGGGCAGCCACGTGTGCGGATTCGTGGAGAATCCGGCCTGCGGTCCCGGCGTCCACTGCATCGGCGTCCGCTCCCCATCGCGCCCCTTCTCCTTGGGCCAGCCTGTAATCCCTATCGGGTCCCTCACGTCTTCCCTGCGGGTTGGAGTAGTCGTTCTCATTCCGATCGGAGCTCCGTAGTAGGTCAGTGCGGTAGAGGGCGTCGTCAGCAAAACAGTTGCAATCAGCTTCGCGATCGCGACATCATGAACCCCGTCGCCGAACCGATCGATCGAACGAACATTGTCGTGATTGTCGAAGACCAGCAGTGGCTGCGACCCATGAACCTGCGTCTCAACCTCTGTAAGGTACTGGCGGAAGTAGCCTGCGCTCAGCTTCGCGTTCGCGCCGAAACCCACCAGCATGTCCATCGGAAGCTGTAGCTCATTGTGGGCCGCGCCCCCGTACCACTTATCCAGTTCGACTGTATTAGGCAGGTACGTCTCGCCAATCAGCACACGGTCGCCCGGATACTTCTCCACCATGGCTCGCATCCGCCGAATCACGCCATGCACTTCAGGCAGATCGTTCGTATAGATATCGCCCAGATTCGGATCGCCCTGGGCATTCACCCCACCCAGCTCCGGCTCGTTCCTGAGATCTGTATCTTCAAACAACGTCGGTATGGCATCCAGCCGAAATCCCGCAACCCCGCGGTCCAGCCAGAACTTCATCACCTTGAACATCGCCGCTTCCACCGCGGAAGTGCGCCAGTTCAGATCCGGCTGCTGTTTGTAAAACTTGTGATAATAAAACTGCTTCCGCGCCGGCGCCCACTCCCACGCTGAGCCGCCGAACAGCGAAATCCAGTTGTTCGGAGGTACCCTGCCCTCGTGCTCGTATCTCTTCTGATAGTTCGTCACCCCCGCGCTATCGGCAGCCACGCCCGAGTTCCACACGTACCAGTCCGCCTTCGCATTCGTGCGCGAACCCGCACTCTCCACAAACCAGGGGTCCTTGTCCGACGTGTGGTTCAACACCATATCCAGAATGATCCGGATATGGCGCCTCTTCGCCTCCGCTTCCAGACGGTCGAAATCGGCAAGCGTCCCGTACTGCGGATCGATACTCTCGTAGTCGGAGATGTCGTACCCGAAATCGATCTGCGGAGACGGATACATCGGAGCAATCCATATCGCATCCACCCCCAAGTTCTGCAGATAGTCGAGCCTCTGGTTGATGCCGTTCAGGTCTCCTATCCCGTCGCCGTTCGAATCCTGAAAGCTGCGCGGATAGATCTCATCGATCACCGCATGTCTCCACCAGCGTTCATCACCAGCCGTGGCGTTCTTCTGCTGAGCCAGGCTCGGCAGCACGGTCAAGAAACTCAACAGGCCGGCCAACGCTAAGTTGCGAAACCTCATCGATCCATTCACCTCGAAAATTTCACCTCAAAACTGATTCCAACCCCAAATCGTCCATCGCCACTTTCGCGAAGCCCCGCACGCGGACGATGTTGCGAAATACTAATTCGCCCTCCCCGCAACGTCCATCTTCCGCCCGCACGCCCACTGCGAAAATTCCCGGGCTTTGGTTGAGAAGTCATGTCCAATGGAAGGAGGATGAACGTATCTACCCTGATCGAAACAGTTTAGCTGTGGACGATCAATTGAGGCAGAGTTGATGCCACGTGTACTGCCGAATGTCATCCGGTAACGGCAAATTTCCAGCGGCGTAGGCTCCGTCAACGTGAACTGGCAATATTGATGAGCGTGCCCGGGCCGCCGCTCTTTGGCGACCCGGGCGCGCTATTCAACCCCGCCAGACGCTACTGCGCATCCAGATCCACAGAGTAGAGATTTCCGGTCGTCGTCCGCGACCTCACGATCGGCACATCATCCGGCGTAATCCCGCAGAAGAAATAATCCGCCGTATTTCCCGCTGTAAAGCTCGCCAGACTCGCAATCTGTTCCAGCCGCTGCTCCGGAATGGACAACCGGTAGATCGGCTGCATCTCCGCCATCGACGCATGGAAGTAAATGGCCCGGCTGTCGCTGGACCACACCGGATCGGCCACCGACGTCTCCGCAATCACCTTCCACACCTGCGTCTCACGATCGAACAGCATCAACCTCCGCTGATCGAGAGAGATCGCGGCAATATACCGTCCATCGGGAGACCACCTCGGGCTGAACAGGCCCTCCGACCCCGGCATCGCCTTGACCGCGCCCGTCTTCAGGTCCAGCACCTCCAACCCACGCGGACCCTCTTCCTTCCCCATCAGGTCCGTCACCCGCCCAAACACGATCTCCTGCCCATCGGCCGACCACGAAGGATCGGCCGCATTCCGGTTCTCCCGGAGCAGCTTCGTCGCCGCGCCGCCGTCTGCCGGAATCGTATAGAGCTGCCACGCCCTCCCCGGCTCCCGCGCCATCAGCGCCAGCCGCAAACCATCCGGCGACCAGTGCGCCAGAAACACCTGTAGCGAGTCCGGCGTCAGTTGTATCGTCTCAGTCCCATCCGCCCTGGCGCGCCACAACCGGCCCTGCGCATCGGTCCACGCCACCCATCTCCGGTCGCGCGAGTAGTCGATCCGGTTTGCCATCGCAAGAAAGTTCCGCTGCGGCACGAACTCCCGTCGCCCCGCGTCATACCGCTGCAGCTCCGACTGCGCATCCAACCCCAGAAAAAAAATGCGATGCCCAATCCGCGACACCACGGGAGCCTCAAAGCTCAGCGGCCCATTCGTTACGCGGACCGGACTCTCCGTCCCCATCCCGTTCAGCCGCCACAGATCGCTGTTCCGCCCGCTCGACGCCTGAAACACGTAGTATCGCCCATCCCCCGTCCACACCCCGCAGCACTGCACCTCATCCTTCTTCCACCCGCTCAGAATCGGCTTCAGCCCGCTCCCATCCGCTCTGATCTGCCACAATCCCAGCGTATGGCCGATCGGATCGGTTACCGTAAACCGCAGCAGCTTTCCATCCGGAGACCAGCGCATCCAGAATGCCCGCCCCCGCAGCCTCGCAAACGGCCTCGAGGTCCCATCCTGAAGATGCGCTACCAGCAGCTGGTCCCCCGCCGCATACAAAATATTGCTCCCCTCAGGCATCCACGTCGCATCGTGCGCCACCACATTGGCGATCCGCAGCGCGCTCCCGCCGCCCGTCGGCACAATCCACAGCGGCTGCTCGGACTCCGGAGACAGATGGCTCCGCAGCAGCAGCTTCGTCCCATCCGGTGAGATGTCGCCCAGCGTAGGCGAAGCAATCTCGCTCGGCAGCGGCAACGCCTGCACCGCTCCCGTAGGAATGTCCACCTGCGACAGCGTCGGCCGCCCCTCCACGATCACCGGCGTGTAAATACGCAAGCCATCCGTAGCCGACGCCGGAAAGTTCTCCATCTTCGGCGTACCGGGAGCGATCCGTCCGCTCGTCGTGAGTTGTTCAATCCGCGCCGGCGCGAAGTTGCCCTCGCTCTTCCCCCAAAAATATCCCACCACCGCCAGCACGATCCCCATCGAAACCGCGACGCCGACCCACCCCCACTCGCCGCTCCGCCTCCTACCCTCCGCCTCCGAATCTCGAGGCATCCCAACCGTCACCGGCCGCGACTCCGCCGAAATCCCCAGCCCCTCGACTGACACCGGAAGCAGCCCGTCCCCCACCCCCGCCGCCTCGGCCCCACGCTCCGCCAGCAGCTTCACCGGAGCCACAAACCGGTACCCCCGCCGCGCCAGCGTCTCCACAAAACGCGGGTTATCCGCTGAATCCCCCAGCGCCTCCCGAATCTTGTTGATCGCCGTCCCCAGCGAGTGGTCGAAGTCCACCACCGTGTCCTTACCCCACACCCTCAGCTGCAGCTCTTCCCGAGTCACCACCTCACCCGGATGTTCCAGCAGCATCACCAGCACCTTGAACGGTTGGCTCTGCAACTTGATCCTGCGGCCCGCCTTCCTAAGCTCGCCACTCTGCAGGTCAGCCTCAAACAAGCCGAAACTCAGCCGCGATATCCCTTGCATCGAGGACAACATAAGCCTGAAACCTTTCGTGACAATACTAACAGTGCCGATTTCGCCCGCTCCCCCTCGATAAAACCTGTTAATCATCCTCCACATCCATCCTGGAATCAATCACATGCCAGAAGATAAAAAATTGACCCGCAAACGATCCCTGAAGCATTGCGATGTGCTTCCTCAAAGGATGACAGTCAGCCTCGCCAGCCAAAAGAAGATCTTTTAGCAGCACCAACTTCGGAGGACTCATCATGCACAAACAGTCCGGCACCGGGCGCTCGACCCTGGCCATCTGCTTCAGCTTCGCACTGCTCATCCTTATTCTGATCCCCGGGTCCCGGCTCTTCGCCCAGACAGACACTGGCCGAGTCACCGGCACCGTCACCGATGCCACCGGAGCCATCATCCCCGGCGCCACCGTCACCCTCACCAACAAGGACACCGGCGCCGTCCAGACCCTCACCGCCACCCCCGACGGCCTCTTCAACTTCGCCGGCGTCATCCGCGGCAACTACCAGGTCGACGCCTCCAAGGACGGCTTCTCCAAAACTCAGCAGAGCTTCACCCTCGAAGTCTCCCAGGTCCAGACCATTGAGTTCCACCTCCAGGTCGGCGGCTCCAGCACCACCGTCGAGGTCACCGACGCCGCCCCCCTCGTCGACCTCGCCACCTCTTCCATCGGCGAAGTCGTCGAAGGCCGCCAGATCACCGAGCTCCCTCTCAACGGACGCAACTTCACCCAGCTCGCCCTCCTCACCCCCGGCGTTACCCGCGGCCAGTACGGCAACAGCGCCAGCGGCGTCAACGGCGACGCCGAGACCTTCCGCAATCAGGAGAGCGGCGGCGGCGCACTCTCCGCCAACGGCCTCCGCCAGCAGGCCAACAACTACCTCCTCGACGGCCTCGACAACAACGAAGCCCTCGTCAACACTCTCGTCTTCTTCCCCAACATCGAAGGCACCCAGGAGTTCCGCGTCAATACCAGCGTAGCCCCCGCCGAGTTCGGCCGCGCCGGCGGAGCCATCGTCCAGACCTCCATCAAGTCCGGCACCAACTCCATCCACGGCTCAGCCTTCGAGTTCGCCCGCTCCAGCCTCTTCGACGCCAATCCCAACTACTCCTTCTTCGGCGCTCCCTCCGCCGCCCCTCAGCCCTTTAAGCGCAATGAGTTTGGCGGCTCCATCGGCCTGCCCATCTTCAAGGACCACCTCTTCCTCTTCGGCGACTACCAGGGCTACCGCGAAGACACGCCTCTCAACGCCCAGCTCCTCACCGTCCCCACCGCCCTCATGCGCACCGGCAACTTCTCTGAGCTCATCGGCCAGGGCTCCACCAACGTCCCCACCATCGGCTGCCCCACCGTCACCACCGTCACCGGACGCACCGTCACCTCCAGCAATCAGCTCAACTATGGCAACGACACCGGCAAAGGCAACGTTCTGCCAGACAGCGGAGCCATCTTCGACCCCCTCACCTGCCGCCAGTTCGGCACTGCCGCCCAGCCCAACATTATCCCCTCCGCCCGCCTCAACAAGGCCGCCGTCAACTACCTCAACGCCTATCCCACTCCCAACGTCCCCGGCACCTTCAACGGCACGCAGAACAACTACCGCACCATCCGCCGCCAGGTCACCCACTACAACACCTTCGACACCCGCCTCGACTGGAACGCCACCTCCCACGACACCGCCTTCGCCCGCTTCGCCTACGACCAGAGCGACTTCAGCCGAACCTCCGAGTTCACCGCCCTGCCCGCCGGTTTTGCCTCCGGCGATAACACCACCCACGGACGGGGCATCGCCATCGGCGAAACCCACACCTTCACCGCCAACATCATCAACGAGTTCCGCGCCGGCTACAACCGCTATACCTTCACCAACGCCCCGGTCTTCTCCGGCCAGCCCATCTCCGCCAACCTCGGCATCGTCAATGCCAACCGCACCCCGCAGTTAGGCGGCGGCGCGCTCATCGGAGGCAACTCCAACCTCGAGTACACCGGCGACTATGGCCTCTACGCCGTTCCTGAAAACTCCTACCAGATCCTCGACTCGGTCAGCTACACCCGGGGCCATCACTCCTTCAAGTTCGGCGGCAACGGCATCCGCCGCGACGTCTCCTTCTTCCGTCCCATCTCCGGCAAAGGCTACTTCAACATCGGAGCAGGCGACTTCACCGGCTATGAGCCCTCCGAGCTACTCGCCGGCTTCATCGACAACTACAGCATCGGCGCACAGAGCGGCTTCTTCGGCACTCGCAACTACGAGATCGGCGTCTTCGCTCAAGACGACTGGAAGCTCACCCAGCGCCTCACCCTCAACCTCGGCGTCCGCTACGACATCATCACCTACCCCACCGAAGAGCACAACCGCCAGTCCGCCCTCAACGCCACCACCGGCGTCATCGATGAGGCTGGCGTCAACGGCGTCCCCCGCAGCCTCGTCAACACCGACTTCAACAACGTCGCCCCGCGCATCGGCTTCGCCTATGATGTCTACGGCCACGGAACCACCGTCCTGCGCGGCGGCTACGGCATCTTCTACTTCCTCGATCGCGGCGGCATCGACAACCAGTTCGGCCAGCAGGCTCCCTTCGGCGGCAGCGTAGCCTACACCGCCGCTCAGGGCTACCGCGTCACCTTCACCGGCCAGGGCCCGCTCAACAATAACAACAACACCCTCGCCACCAGCCCGCTCCCGCTCCCCGGCTACCCCAACTTCAATCCCGCCATCCCGCCCGCCGGCGTCAACATCTTCACCACCAACCGCAACAACCAGATCCCCATGGTCCAGCAGTACAACCTGCAGGTCCAGCAGCAGCTCGGTACCGGGACCGTCCTCAGCGTTGCATTCGTCGGCAACAAGAGCGACCACCTCGCCACCGGCTACAACTACAACACCGTCACCCTAGGCAACGGCCCCGTCCTCTTCCCCAACATCGGCCAGGTTATCGCCCAGTTCAACAACGGCACCGCACACTACAACTCCCTCCAGGCCTCGCTCAACCACCGCGTGGGCAATAACCTCACTCTTACCACCTCCTACACCTGGTCGCACAACATCGACGATAGCGACGGCTATCTCGGCTACTACGCTGTCAGCCCTCTCTACGCCTTCAACACCCGCATCAACAAGGGCAACTCCTCGCTCGACCAGCGCAATGTCTTCGTCGCCAGCGCCCTCTACAACCTGCCCTTCGGCAAAGGCCAGATGTTCGGCGGCAGTTGGAACCGCGGGCTTGAGCTCGTAGCCGGCGGCTGGCAGTTGAACACCGTCGTTCAGGCCGAAACCGGAACCCCCATCACCATCGAAACCCCGCAGTACGGCAACAACTACAGCCCCCGCGCCAACGCCACCGGACCCATCCAGTTGACCCACAGCATCTCGGGCCTCTGGTTCAACACGTCCAATATCTCCGCTGCGCCGCTAGGCACCGAAGGCAATATCGGACGCAACTCCGTCTTCGGCCCAGGCATCGCCGAAGGAGACGTCTCCCTCTTCAAAACCCTTCACCTCACCGACCGCTTCAGCTCCGAGCTTCGCGCTGAAGCCTTCAACATAACCAATACCCCGCAGTTTCAGAACCCCGACAGCTACACCTCGGACGGAGACTTCGGCCACGTCACCGCCACCCGCCAATACACCAGCCGCCAACTCCAGATGGCCGTCCGCTTCCTCTTCTAACACCACCGCCGCCGCAGGCACCAAGCCACGGCGGCGCTCACCCCTGCTTTCGCCCTGCTTGTGTGTCATTCCGCAGGAATCTGCGGTTGCACTTGCACTTGCCGTTACCTGTCCTTTTGTTTGTCATCCCGCAGGGACCTGCTGTTGCTGTTGCGTTTACCTTCTTCTTCGTCAACCCGCAGGGACCTGCCATCGCTCTCACCGTCCCCGCCACCCACAACCCGAACCCGCCAAGGACCTCCTCGATGAAGCCGCCCTCCCCATCTCTAAGAGCCCTGGCCACCACTGCGCTCCTGGCATGCTGCTTCACCCTCCTCCAGGCCCAATCCCCCCAGATCCTCAAGATCGACCCTCCCAACTGGTGGGCCCATCTGCCCAAACCCATGCTCCTGCTCCACGGCGAGAATCTGACCGCCGCCCGGTTCCACCTCAGCGACCCCCGCCTCCGCGTCGAGTCCACCCGGATCTCCGAAAACGGCCACTGGGCCCAGCTCTGGCTCAACGCCTCACCCGGTACTCCAGAGACCGTCACCATCACAGCCCGCACCCCCCTCGGGACCACCTCCTCACCCTACCGGTTCGAATCTGCAACCCACCGCAACGGAGGCTTCGCCGGATTCTCCTCCGCAGACGTCCTCTACCTCATCATGACCGACCGCTTCAGCGACGGCGTCCTCTCGAACGACGGCACCGTCGCCGAGCACGCCGCCGAACTCGCCAAACCGCGCGGCTGGCACGGCGGCGACCTCCGCGGCATCCAGCAGCACCTCGACTACCTGCACGACCTCGGCGTCACCACCGTCTGGATTACCCCCGTCTACCAGAACCACGGTCCCGAAAGCTACCACGGCTACGGAGCCACCGACATGTACTCCGTCGACGAGCACTTCGGCACCCTCGACGATCTCCGCTCCCTCGCGCAGGCCCTCCACGCCCGGCAGATGAAGCTCGTCCTCGACATTGTGCCGAACCACATCGGCCCGCGGCACCCCTGGGTCTCCGACCCGCCCGAACCCACCTGGTTCC
This sequence comes from Edaphobacter sp., assembly GCA_965277265.1. Lineage (GTDB taxonomy): Bacteria > Acidobacteriota > Terriglobia > Terriglobales > Acidobacteriaceae > Edaphobacter. The sequence goes on along the minus strand of CBDICF010000003.1, from coordinate 399,374 downwards.
ATGGCACCCTCGCTCACCACACCATCGCCCAGGGTGACTTCCAGCCCCTCACCGACCCTCACGCCCCCTGGCGCGACCAGCGCAACGTCACCCAGGGCTGGTTCGCCAACACCCTCCCCGACCTCAACCAGGAGGATCCAGCCGTCTCGAAGTACCTCATCCAGAACGCCGTCTGGTGGACCCAGCAGGCCGGTCTCGACGGTCTCCGCATCGACACCTTCCCCTACGTCGGCCGCCCCTTTTGGCACGACTTCCACGCCCAGCTCCATTCCCTCTATCCCCATCTCACCACCGTCGGCGAAATCTTCAACCCCGACCCCACCATCACCTCCTCCTTCGCCGGCGGAGTCGCCCGCAACGGCGTAGATACCGGCCTCTACACCCCCTTCGACTTCCCCTCCTACTTCGCCATCCGCGAAACTCTCCTGCACGACGCCCCCATGACGAAACTCGCCGAGGTCCTCCGCCTCGACGCCCTGTATCCTCATCCGGAGCGCCTCGTCCCCTTTCTCGGCAACCACGACACCACCCGTTTCCTCAACGACCCCGCCGCCACACCCCAGAAGCTCCACCTCGGCTTCACGATCCTCACCACCATGCGCGGCATGCCCCAGCTCTACTCCGGAGACGAGATCGCCATGCGCGGCGGCGAAGATCCCGCCAACCGCCGCGACTTTCCCGGGGGCTTCCCCTCCGCCTCCGGCCAGGTCCAGCCCAGCGCCTTTCACGCCGAAACCCGCACCCCCATCCAGCAGCAGACCTTCACCCAGCTCCAGACCCTGCTCGCCATCCGCCGCTCCCATCCCGCGCTCCAGACCGGAGCAGAGCAGATCCTCCACGCCGACAAGAACACGCTGGTCTACGTCCGGTACCTAAACATGCCCGACCGTGCCACCAGCCGAATCCTCATCGCCATCAACAAAGGCACGCAATCCGCCGATCTCCTCTTCGACACCACAGACACCACACTCGACGGAGCTCGCACGGCCAGCATCCTCACCGGAGACTCCACCATCACCCTCAACCCCTCAAAATGCACCCTGCACCTGGCCCCGGAATCAGCCCTCATCGCCACCATTCAATAATGGGGTCCTTCGAAAATAAATCCTGAAAGCCTGGCGCAATCTTCGTCGAACGGTTTGGCACGATCTCCAGCCACACGAACGTCCATACGCCGCCACGTTTTACCATGCAAAACACCACGTTTTAGCGCCCCGGATTTTGAGAAACACCCTGCAAACACGCACCTCCCACCACGCGGATTCACAGTACAAAATTCGTTGGAATGCCGGACGCTCACACTCCATTCACATCTCTTGTCTAGCGTTAGCGTGTACCCGCCGACTCCGGAGATTCTAGTGGAACATCCCGCAACGAGCATAAGTCCATGTATTCCCATACGTTTAAGCTTTGTCATTCCGGCTTACAACGAAGAAGCTTATCTTTCGCAATGCCTGGAGTCTGTCCTTGAGCAGACACGCGATCTCGCAGTGGCCGCAGAGATCGTCGTCGTCAACAACGCCAGCACCGATCGAACCCGGGAGGTTGCGCTCGCCTATCCCGGAGTCCGGGTCGTCGATGAGCCGCGAAAGGGCCTCACCCATGCCCGCCAGGCAGGCTTCCGCGCGTGCTCCGGTGAGCTTATCGCCAATGTTGACGCCGATTCCCGGCTCACACCGGGGTGGGTCGCAAACGTGCTCGATACGTTCGCCGGCACACCACAGCTTGCCGCTCTAAGCGGCCCGCTGCTCTACTACGACCTCACGCCCAAGCAGGCGAAGATGGTCCGGCTCTTTTACGCGATGGCATGGGGAACTTACCTCATCAATCGGTATGTTTTGCGTGTAGGTTCCATGGTTCAGGGAGGGAACTTCGTCGTGGAGCGAAGAGCGCTTGAGGCGATCGGCGGTTTTAATCTGGCTATCTCGTTCTACGGCGAAGATACGGATATAGCCCGGCGGCTGAGCCAGGTAGGAGTGGTTCTCTTCACCCTGGACCTGAAGATGTTCTCCTCTGCCCGCCGGCTGAAGCACGAGGGCATGGTGACGATCGCCATCCGCTACTCGATCAACTACTTCTGGACCACGTTTCTAAAGCGCCCCTTCACGCATCAACATATCGACGTTCGAGAGCAGGTTGAGGTGGGGGAGGAGATCGTCAGCTAAGTGCGGATTCCGGTTGGGTATGGACCGCGGCGGTCCTGCCGGACGGGCCCGCTGCGCACGGGGCGGTCACTTCGTGACTTGTATACCGGTCTTGACCACCTCTGATGCGCGGGTCCTCCCGTTGGTCGGGATGGAGACAGAGTACACGCTTGTTGCGGAAGCTTCGTTTTTTCTATCCTTCCGTGCCGGCAGACGCGGTCGACTCCTCGCCCGCGTCGTTCCAGGCCAGCCGCAGCCCGCTGGATATTGGCTGTCTTCCGAGGATCCGCACGACGGTGAGTACAAGGCGAAGATACCCCGGAGCGCGAGGGCTTCCCCACAGCTCGGCCAGTGGCCGCAGCTCGCCATTTATATCTGGATGGAAGACTCGCTCATCCCACCGCATGGACCCCGCTGGGAAATCCGGATAATCCTGGATGGCCGCCAGCGTGGACTGCAGAAGCCTGTGCTTCCAGGGGTCGGCATATTGCGGCATGAAGAGCACATGGCTGGTCCGCTCCTTCCTTACCTCATGCACGAATTCCGTAAAGCACGTAGCCTGGGTCAGGTTCACGTTCGCATTCGGTTCAATGCCATGGCGGTCGCCTCCGCTGATTACCATCTGGTTCCACTTCCCGGCGAGGGTTGCGACCTCTCGATTTTCTTTCCAGCTCCTCAGCCCATTCAGTTCGAGTGCGTGAACGTATTGCCCGTTTACGGCCAGGAAGTCATTCAACGTTGCCATGTGCCGTTCGATCCCTATGCGGTACATGTCCCAGACCGGATGGTTGAAGACGATCAACACGTGCGGCAGCTCTTCCAGATCAGCCAGCAGGCCGGTGAGGGTTCTGCGCAGCGTTCCGGCGTCGTGCCCGGCGGACTCGAGACCGCGCCCGGGGGATACGGTCGCCATCGCGGTAAAGTCCTCGAAGCGTCTCATCCATGCCGCCGCGGTGGCGGCAGGCAGGTTGTGAATTCCCAGGTGGAAGGCAGATCCGCCGTAGGGCACGGTCCATTCCACCGACACGGGAATGTTCTGCGCCGGGGCCACGGTCCGCAGCAGCACGGGAGCCCGGATGTCATCGTGGTCGGTCAGGGAGACCAAGCCGGGCATGTCCAGCTTCTCCTCGATCTGCCGCAGTTCGACGTCGAACGCCAGCTTCGGTGTCAATGGCGGGGTCCAGAAGCTCTTCGCATAATCCGGACGTATACCCGACCAACGCATGCAACGCCGCTCGCACCAGACGATGACAGGCTGCAGGATCTTCCAGTCTGTCGAAAGATCCGCGATGAAGTCCAGCGTCTCCTTGGACTGGTTGGTATGGCTATGCAGCGATACGCCGGCTCGAAAGCCCCGCGCCGCGTTAGGTTCTCGCCACAGATAAGAGACACTCGTCTGGCTCATCCCGCCCTCCTCCGTCTGTACTTGTTGGGAGAAGTATTGCCCTGCTGTATGACACGCGAGTGACTGCACCAACAACGATGCATAAACAAAGCAGGCGCGGAACCTGCCTCGGCACCTGTTGCGCGCGAAAGGCCTGAGTGGTCTGAGCTCAGGCCTCTCGCGTCGCAACAGGCGCTTATATTTTGTGCTGTTGAGGTGCGCCTATCTCTCTCGTGAGGGCGACCAGCGCAGGCCGCCGCCGAATGTCTGGCGGTAGAACTCGCGCTGCACCGGATAATTCGGGCTGCCGTCGTAGAAGCCGAAGACCTCGTTATTCAGGTTGAGGGCGTAGGCTACGGCGGTAAAGCCCTTGCGCAGCTTGTAGGTTCCTTCTAGGTCGACCTGCAGGTGGGAGTAGAAGTAGTTGTCTCCGTTGGGGCCGTACAAGCCTCCTCCGTTGCCACCGGCGGTGATGGGACCGGCATTTGCGACGGTGTAGTTATAGGAGGCGAGGTTGGCCTGGTTGTAGGTCATGCCGAGGCGTACTGAAAGGCCACGCTTGTCGTAGGTGGGGCTGAAGTTGAAGTTGTTGGGCGATTGGCCGATCAGAGGCGCGTGCGATCCTCCAGGCCCACGATTGGGGCCGCTGATGGTTCCGGCCGGCGGTGGAGGTGTGGCCGTGAGATCGACAAAGGGCGGCAGAGTCGCCTGCGAGGCGGTGTAGCCATAGTTGGCTGCGAGTCCGAGTCCGTTGAGCGCGCCTGGCAACTGAGTGAAGTGCTGCTGGAATGCGACCTCGAAGCCGTAGACGTAGGCGCTGCCGGCATTGATGGTCTGGTTGAGGTAATAGGGGAACGCGTTGCCGGTGACGGGCGGGTTGGGGTTCTGGAGGGTCTGGGTCGGGAGGATGGGGTTGCTGAGGTTCTTGTAGAAGAACCCGGCCTGGAGAAGGCCTGTACCTGGCAGGCTGCTTTCGTACAGGAGGTCGATGTTATCGGCATATTCGGCCTGCAGGTTCGGGTTGCCCTGGCTGACGGTGTTGCGTGCTGTGCCGCCGCTGGGAGGGCTCTGGAAGGGAATGAGGTCGCTGAAGTTCGGCCTTGAAAGCCCGCGTCCGTAGACGAGGCGAATGCCGGAAGATGGGGTAAGACCATAACGTAGCGAAGCGCTCGGGAGCAGGTCGATGTACGAGGTCTGTACACGAATCGGCGTAGTGCCTACATTCGAAGCTGAGCTGGCACCCAGAAAGCCCAGGTTGTTCTCACCCGTGGCCTCGATTCGCAAGCCCGCGACGAGGCGAAACCGGCCGATGTTTGTCGTGTTCATGATGTATCCGGCGGAAACTTTTTCGATCTGGTTGAAGGAGTTGCCGACGACGTCCGCCGTGTTCGGGTCGGACTGAATCGCGGTAAATGCCCGTACCTTGTCGTAGTCGACGGCCGGACCGAACGTGTAGGAGCCGCCGTAGTAGTTCGGGTCGTGGAAGTCATTCAAGAAGTTGGTCATGGCCAGCACTGGGCTCTCACCGTTGCCGGCGGCGATGTCGGGCACGTAGTTGCGCGTATTCTGGTTGACGAATTTATGTTCGTTGCGGAAGCGGCCGCCGAACTCGAAGGTGCTCGCATGACCGGCCACGGTATAGGAGGTGGCAAGGGACGCGCCAAAGCCAAGGTCGACCTCGGGGTTGTAGAAGTTCTGCACCTGCTGTCCGGTGTAGAAGTATTTGGTGGGGTCGAAGATGTTGACGCCGTTCTGCACATTCAGGTGGGGCTTGAGCGGGTTGGACACATCAAGGCCATACACGACGTTGTTGAGAGGATTGGAGGCGGCGACGGGCGCAAAATGCGCGTAGGAGTAGCCTTCGTCCCGCGTCCTGGCGACGGACGAGTTGACGTCCCATGCGAGCAGGGACCGGCCGATTACATGGTGTCCACCGAGTTGCGCGCCGCCGATATCCTGTACCGGACGGCGGCGCAGGGCCTGGAATAAGATCGATCCGGAGCCGTCGCCCTGTAGCGGCGAGACGAAATTGTTGATCGCAGGACTGTAAATCCAATCGTCGCCGAAGTTGTTGAAGTGCGAATAGAGGCCCTTGAGGAAGATGTTGGAGGTATCGCTGAGGCGGTAGTCGAGCGTTCCTCCCAGGCCCTTGCGGTCGCGGAAGTAGCGGTAGTCGCGAAGGTCGTAGGTGCCGCGGAGCGCCGGTCCGGGTTCGAGATCGTTGATGCCGCGGCCGTTCCAGTCGTATGACCCGCTGATCAATGCCCCGAGCTTCCTGCCTTCGAGGAAGCGCTTGCCGACGGTGCCGTCAAATTGATAGTTTGGCCGGCCGCCGATGATGGGATTGTATCCGCCAAGAGATTCGAGGAAGATAGTCGGGCGGTCTTCGGCGCTCTTGGTTCGCAGATCGACGGAGCCACCGATGCCGTCGCCTTCCATGTTGGCCTGGAGTGTCTTGTTGATCTGGACCGATTCGACGAGGTCCGCGGGGATGAGGTCCAGCTTGATCTGCCGCACGGTTTCGGGCGAGGCGATGGTGATTCCGTCAAGGGTGGTATGGGTGAGGCGAGCCTCGGTGCCGCGCACTTTGACATACTTTCCTTCACCCTCATCCCGCTCCAGCGTGACACCGGGCAGCCGGCCGATGGCATCGGCGACGTTGGCGTTTGGCAGACTGATGATGACGTCGGCAGGCAGCACATTGATGATGTTATCCGCATTTATGGTGCGGTTGACGGCCTCTACCTCGCCACCCTGGCGGCCCGCATAGACGTCCACATTCTGGCGGTTCGACGTGATCTGCAATGCAGCGTTCAGCTGCGCGGTCTGTCCGGCGGATATAGTCACCGGCTGGGTGAGGGTGTCGAAGCCTTCATACTGTATCGACACCGTGTATTGACCGGCGGCCAGTCCGTTCAGGGTGTACAGGCCTTGCTGATTGGAAAGCGCCTGCGCTCCACCGGGCGCGGCAATCACCTTGGCGCCTTGAAGAACATGGTTCTGGACGTCGGTCACCGTTCCAGCGAGAGCTCCGGTCTGAGCCATTGCCGGGACGAAGGAACATAGAAAGCCGAACGCCACATTTACTGCAACTCGCTTGAAACTCACTGGACTGCTCCTCAGTTACTAGGAAATGGATTGAGCTGCGCATGTCTCTTAGGAGCGCGCATTCGCTTCTCCCACAGATATTTTTTAAGGTAGGTGTTCCCGGTTACCGGCCGGTGAACTGGAGGTGAACGGGGAGTGAATGGCGGGGTGTGCTTCTTCGAATTCGCATGTGGCTTATCACACCACTGCAAATTCCTTCCATTCCTGTTGGAGCGCGCTCGTATCCGTCTGACTTGCGGGTAAGGGGTGAGGAAGTGAGAACCCCCGGGACAAGTCCTGCGTCTGCGCCGGCCGTGGCTGCTGTCACAAACATGGAGCGACGCTCATCCAGTTCAAGGGAGGACTCAGATCAATAATTTCTACAATAGGTTGCGGGATACCTAACCTTCGATGAGCGAGGAACAAGAGAAATTGCCGCGAAACACTGTTTCGGAAACAGTTGAGCAAGTTCTGCCTTCTGCATGAAACAACAGCAGCCGTTCTCTCGAGCCCTCATTCTTGACTTCCGGGCCGCGCTGCTTCATCGGAACTTGAGCGCATATACGATCAACGTTAAACTCTCGTCTATCCGTAAGCTGGTGAATGAAACCAAGCGAGCTGGCGTCATTAGTGGGGAAGAGGCTTCCCAGATGTCCGACGTTCAGCAACGGGACACACGTCTCGGGAACGGGCTGACGAAGGAACAGGCCAAAGAACTCCTGGCGGTTCCAAATCGTTCGACATCAAAAGGAAAGCGCGACTATGCCATCCCTTGGGCTTCTCACCGGTTGCGTCTTACGCTGGAATGACTTCGCTATGCTCGACATTGAGGCCATCCGGCTCCGGGAGGGCCGCTGGGTGCTTGCTGATCTAGAAAGGAGGGAAGGGAAGGCGCGTTCTGAGCGTAGCCGTTCCCGTCTGGGTCAAGCAGGGCATCAATGCCTGATGACCGCCGCCGGGATCGAAGAGGGACGACTGGTACGAAGAGTGTTCAAAAGCGGGAAGGTACAGGGTAAGAGCCTGAGCGACTGGGCGGTGTGGCCGGTCGTGGAGCGGACGGCCAGGGAGATTGGGACCGAGCGGTTCGGCGCACACGATCTGCGCCGCACTTGCGCGAAGCTCTGTCGCAAAGCGGGGGGACATTTGGAACCAATCAAGTTCCTCCTGGGCCATTCGTCCATTCAGATGCAGGAAAATCGCCCATGATAAATCTAACTAGGAGATCTGATAGTGGCCTTGCGAACGGCGCAGTGCACTACAAGTCACGATGCAGGAGGCCGGCTAACCAATATCGTGGCAACTTTGCCGGCGTTTGCTCCCCGTTCGGTTCGTAATAGAACGTCAAAATAGGGATAGTGGCCTTTGCGATCATGCGGCAGCGTAGCCCGCAGCCCAAGCATGGAGTTCTCGTCCAGGAGAAAGTCCAGAGCGGATCCCATTGCCGATCCACCGGTCGCGGAGATGATCAAAACGTTTCCGCTGCCGTTCAGATTGGGCAGAAAGGATATCGTTGCATAGCCTGCGTGTGCATTTCCGACCGTGGAGGTTGTCCGATATTGCTCGGCGGCAGTGTCCGAAGCGGCCATATCCCGCGGATAGTACAGGTGAAGGGTGGGATCGAAGATCCAATGAATCGACAGATGCGGCTCGAAAGGCTGGATCCATGGATTTGACCCTCGATTGCCAAGCAGGACGACATTGCCGGCTTTGACCTGCCGGAAGGAAAAGTCTCTCGCGAACTGGAGCACCGCTACGCTATTCAAGGCACCAGCTACCTGGGCAAGTTTCCAGACGAGTGCTGAGTCCGCGAAAAACGATTGGCGGCGCATCATAATCGAGCTGATGAGTTGAGGATCGAGCTTAGCCGCTTCAGCGCTCGTCTGGATTGGAGCGAGATAGCTGCGGTCGAAGTATTCGGCGAGCGCTACGGAACGACCGGTCGCCTGCCGGTAGAAATCCAGCGAGGCGTCGTCAAGTACAACTTCCGCGGGCTGAGATGCGGGGAAGATACCCGACCAGAACTGGTTAAGTATCGGCTGCTTGGCGACGGCCGAGTATGGCGATGGAGTGGTTGCAACTCGCTTGTCGAGAAAAAGGTAGACGGAGAGGATAAAGAATATAGCAGCCAGCGCCCCGATAAGCATCGTAGCACGCGAGGCTCGATCCGGTTGCTCCTGCTCAACCTCATCCGAGGTAGGCAGGATGGTGGATAAAGCCGAGGGTGAAGGAAGCACTTCGAGCTCAGCGGCCTCAAGCTCCGGCCGCGCGCTACGGCTCGAGGTGCGTTCGCGAAAATGCGGCGCGTAGTTGCCTCTGGGTATCTCGATGACAAGGGCTTCGTGCTCACCCTCATCTTCGAAGTATTCGCTGAGCCGTTTGCGAAGCATCGACGCGTGCACTCGCACGATATTGTCCGCGGAGGTGTCGTATTGCTGTGGCCGGCCGAAAACCTTATTTCCCACTTCCAGTTCGTGGATGTCCTCGGCTGCATCCTCGAGAACTCGATGGCAGAGGTAGACAAACAGGTCTCTTAGCCTCGCCGATCTGTTGATATGCCGGCTGCAAACGATCCTTTGCACCAGCTCTTTCTTCATCTCCAGATTCACGTTCGGCAGCGTTTCGATCACGATCCTCGACGATACCTGAGGCGTCTCATGGTAGTCAATTCTATCGGCTCGCCTCTTTACGTAAAGAAGGAGGCGGTAGGTGATTGATTCTAAGTGGTATCGAAACCATGATCCGCCTTAATTGCTTATACCGTGAATTAACTTGTTATCGCCCTGCTCGAACCGCTCTAGTGATCTGAATCGCAAAGCACGGTTTTGTGGAGCACCTGCCATAGCCGATGACGATGTACAGCCAGGAGGCAACGAATTGATTCAAGACCAGAGATGGCAGCCGAAAGAGCCCCCGACAGCCAGCAGACGAAACTTTCTACGGAATGCCGCTGCGCTTCCTTTAGGCGTCTATGCCGGACTGAACCTAATCAACCCAAGCGCTACGGCGGAACTCAAGCCGATCAAGCGTTCGGGCAGCACCATGCTGAAGGTTTCGTTAAACGCGTTCTCGTTTTCGAGGATGCTGAACAGCAAAGTCAAGCGGGGCAAAGACGGCATCGATCTATTCGACCTGGTTGACTTCTGCGCCAAGCACAACATCGACGGCGTAGACGCGACAGGATACTTCTTTCCTGGATTCCCTGCTCCTCCTCCAGATTCCTATATTTACGATCTGAAGCGGCATGCCTTCGAGTCGGGTGTCGGGATCTCGGGCACAGGGGCGAGAAATAACTTCACGACTGCGGATGCGGCGCAGCGCGCGGCGGACGTAAAGATCGTCAAGGACTGGGTGGTTGTCGCGAGCAAGCTCGGAGCGCCGGTGCTGCGGGTCTTCGCCGATACCCAGATGCGGGCCAAGACGTGGAAGGATGTCGCTCCTGGAAAGACCCGCGCTCAGGTTCGCGACTGGATAGCCGCCGACCTGCGCGATTGTACTGCCTTCGCCAAAGATCACGGTGTCATCATCGGGGTACAGAACCACGGCGACTTTCTGCGCACAGCAGACGACCTGATCGACCTGGTCGGCCTGGTGGATTCCCCATGGTGCGGGGCGATCGTCGACACCGGGTACTTCCGCTCCGAAGATCCCTATAAAGATATGGAAAAGGCCGCGCCTTACGCCGTGAACTGGCAGGTGAAGCAGAGTCCGTTCGGCGCTGCGAGCGACGTCAAGATCGATCTGAAGCGCTTCCTGGGGATTGTACGGAGTTCCGGTTACAGCGGTTATCTGCCCATCGAGACGCTCTCAGTCCGCGATAAGCCGTATGACCCGTATCAGATCGTGCCGCCCTTTGTGGCGCAGCTGAAGCAGGCCATTGCCGAGAGCGCCTGATTCGTGAGGTAACTTGGCCCACTCGCGACGTACGAAGGCTCGTTCTCGATAGTTACCCAAAGGTAATCCATGATTCTCCCGACACATCTCATGTCCCCGGATGCAGTCAACGAAAGTTTCGAAGGAGGCCGCGGTCCTCTTCCACCGAAGCAAAGCAGCTACCGGTGGAAGATCTGCGCCCTGCTCTTCTTCGCTACGACGTTGAACTACATGGATCGGCAGGTTCTTGGCTTGCTTAAGCCGACGCTGCAGGATCCCATACGAGGCATCGGCCTGACGGAGATTCAATTCGCTGCGATCGTTTCCATCTTCTCGGCGGCCTATGCGATTGGCCTGCTCATTGCAGGCAACTTCATTGATCGCGTCGGCACCCGGATCGGGTATGCGGTGGCTCTTTCTGTTTGGACAATCGCTTCCATTTCTCATACGCTGGTTCGCTTTTCCGCGATCACGGGAGCGCTGCACCGTTTGGCGATAGTGACCGCGCATCTGCTTGGGCATCTTCCCGGACTCGCGTCCGCGCACTGGATCCGGTCGCTGGCTAATATTTCAGGAGCGGTGATCGGCTTCGGTATTGTGCGATTCGTGCTCGGCCTTGGCGAGGCAGGCAACTTCCCTGCAGCCATCAAGGCAGTGGCGGAGTGGTTTCCTGCTCGCGAACGGGCGCTGGCGACGGGTATCTTCAACTCCGGGACGAATATCGGTGCGACGCTGGCACCCTTCGCGGTCGGCTTTCTGGTGTTTGAGTGGGGCTGGCAATCCGCCTTTCTGGGGACGAGCCTCTTTGCGCTGATCTGGCTTGTTCTGTGGCTTTCCATCTATCGCTCTCCTGAGAAAAATCCGCATGTCTCGGTAGGCGAGCTTGCGTTCATCCATAGCGATCCAGTTCAACCCACAACAAAGATCGCTTGGTCGCATCTTCTGCCCCATCGGCAGACCTGGGCCTTTCTCATCGGCAAGGTCATCACCGATCCCATCTGGTGGTTTTATTTGTATTGGCTACCGGGCTTCCTCAGCCAACGCTTTGGGCTCTCCATCACGAAGATGGGTTTGCCGCTGCTGGTTATCTATAACGTATGCACGGTAGGGAGCGTCCTGGGCGGCTGGATTCCGGCACGCTTCATCGCAATGGGATGGAGCCTGAACCGCGCTCGCAAGACAGCCATGCTGCTCTACGCGATGGCGATAGTGCCCATTGTGTTCATCGGTCAGACGCATACTTTATGGCAGGCGGTTGCGTTGATCAGCCTCGCAACGGCTGCTCACCAGGCCTGGTCGGCCAATCTCTTTACGCTTGCTTCGGATATGTTCCCGCGCCGTGCCGTGGCTTCTGTGGTCGGCATCGGCGCCTGCGGCGGCTCTGTCGCCATGATGTTCTTCGGCCTCTTCGTCGGCCTTGTGCTCCAGATGACCCATGGCAATTACACACCCCTTTTCCTGCTTGCCGGCTTTGCTTATCTGCTGGCCATTTTGTTTATTCACCTGCTCGCTCCAAGACTCGCCATCGCACGCATCGACTGATCTCCGCAAGGCGCTCAGTAGAAATTGACACAGAACACAAGGATTAAAAATTCGCAGCAGAAACATTTCGAGGTCGTTCTATGAAACAACGCAGATTTGATTCCATCATGCTCCTTCTTCTCTCTCTCGCGCTGTCGCCGGCCGTTTTTGGGCAAGCTGTTACAGCCAGTGTCGTCGGGACCATCACAGATTCGACCGGCGCGGCGATTCCTGGCGCGAAGGTGACGGTCACTGAGCAGACCACCAACATCAGCACCTTGCGTCAGACGAACGGCAGCGGCAACTTCGAGTTTCCTAACATGCCCCCTGGTGTTTACACCGTGAGCGCGGAACATCCAGGCTTCCAGATGGTGAAGAGCACGAACCTGGACGTAGTTGTCAACAGCTCCGTTCGCGCCAACCTGACACTTCCAATCGGTGCAGAGACCCAGCAGGTTGAAGTCACAGCGGAGGGTAGCCTGCTGCAAACCGACCGTGCGGACGTGACAACGAACATCGACGCGCGCCAGGCGCAGGATCTGCCGAACGTGGCGGAGAGCCAGAACTACCAATCCCTGACTTCGCTCGCTCCGGGCGTGACCGTTGCCACACATAACCAGGGCGCCGCGTTCGACGCACAGGAATCAATGGCGTTCCAGGTTAATGGCCAGTCAATGTTCGCGAACAACACGCAATTCGAAGGTATCGACGATAACGAACGCACGGGCCTGCTGCAAATCTATCTACCCTCCGCCCAGGCAATCCAGGCGGTTAATATCTCTACCAGTAACTATGCACCGGAATTCGGCAGGGCGGGCGGCGCTGTGACTAACGTGATTCTGCGTTCAGGCACAAACCAGTTTCACGGCTCGCTCTTCGAGTACAACGAGGTTGCCGCTCTCGAAGCTCGCGGGTATTTCAACGGGCTCGGACCAAAAGCAGGTCTCACGAACAACTACTACGGCGCCACCATCGGCGGTCCTGTTCTGCATAACAAGATGTTCTTCTTCGGAGACTTTCTCCGTTACAACAACCACAATGAGAACCACAACCTCGTCAGTGTTCCGACCGCAGCCTTCCGTATGGGAGACTTCACCTCCGTGACCAACAAAGTCATCGACCCAAACACGGGCAAGCAAGTCAGCTACAAGGGGGTACTCAACAAAATCGACCCGGCGCGATTCAGTCCCGTAGCGCTCAATATTCTCAACCTGCTGCCGTTGCCCAATGTGCCCGGCGCTGGGTTGGTCCAGAACTACACCAACAATACCGGATTTGCCAAAGACTCCAATCAGTTTGATGTGAAGCTCGATACCACATTGCGTTCTGCCGATCACCTTACGCTTCGCTACAGCCGTCAGCAGGTCAGCACGTATGAGGCTCCAACTTTCGGCCTTGCAGGCGGCAGTAATGGCAAAGGTTTGGAGGGAACCGGCGTGCAGAACGCGTATAACACCGCAGCAGAGTATGTTCGCGTGATCTCTCCCAGGCTGGTGATGGAAGCCCGCGCAGGCGTCAGCCATTATCGCAATATCTTTCGCCAGTCCGACTACGGTACGCAGGCCTCGACGGCAGTTGGCGTTCCAGGTGTGAACCTCAATGACTTTACCAGCGGCTTGGTCGGTGTAACGCTGGGCAAGAACTTCATCGATCCCTTCGTCGGGTATGCTGCGAACGCACCATGGGATCGCGGTGAGAGTAACATCGACGCCGTTAATTCGTGGACTGCGGTCGTCGGCAATCACTCGTTCAAATTTGGAGGCGAGGTTAGACGCATCCGCGACGACATCGTCCAGGGAGCCACCTTCAGCCCCCGAGGATTGTTCACCTACACGGATGGACCAACCTCGTCGGCAACGTCGGGAAAAACAGGTGCAGCCAACTATTTCGCCAGCTTCCTGCTTGACCTGCCCTCCTCGGTAGGACGTGACGTCAACGTAACCGACGCCTCTTGGCGTCAAACCCTCTACTTCGCGTATGCGCAGGACACCTGGCAGGCGAGCCAGCGCCTGACCCTGCTTTATGGCGGACGCTGGGAGTTCTATCCTCCACCGACGCCGAAGCGCTCCGGCGGGTTCTCTAATTACGATCCCAGTACGAACAGCCTTGACGTTGCGGGTATTGGCTCGGTGCCCAAGGATCTCGGTGTAAAGACCAACTACGGTGACTTCGCACCCCGCGTCGGATTCACCTATCGCATGGCCAACGCGACGATCGTTCGCGGCGGCTTTGGTATCAGCTACGAATCTTTCCCGGACAACCAGTACGCCTTCAACCCACCTGTCAGGCAGAATAACGCCTACTTGCCCGCCGGAAAGACCGCCTACGGTTATCCCGGTGTAGCCCTACTCCCGAATGGCACACGTGCAACGCTGGCCCAGGGGTTTGCGGCGGCTACTCCCATTGCGATTCCACCTTCGGGCATTATTCCTAACGCCGATCCCAGCGCAGTCTACTATGTCGTCAACAAGAACTACCGCGACCCATATGTGATGAGCTATAACTTCACCTTCGCGCAGGAGCTCGGCAAGAAGTACACCTTTGACATAGGATATGTCGGCAACCTGGGCCGCCAGATACCCGCGGGCTACAATCTCAACGCGGACAGCAGCATGCCTGGCGCCGGTGCTCCCGGTCAGCCTCTTTACGGTATCGTAGGTGGCCCGAACAACGCAGTCCATCGTGTTGCAGATACCGACCTTCTTGGCATCGGTACAGACTCCAGCTATAACTCGATGCAGGTCAGGGTGACTCGCACCAGCAACCACGGCCTCACCTCCACCACCTCTTACACCTATGGCAAGGCATTGGGGTACATCTCTTCGTCAACAGCCCTCGGCTACTATTCCTTCTACGTTGAACCGCAGCGAAACTATGCACGACTCAGTTGGGACCAGACACACATGTTCCGGCAAAGCTTCCTCTATCCGCTGCCATTTGGTGCCGACGGCGGTTATCTCAAGACCGGGATTGCCGGGAAAATCATAGGCGGCTGGGAGCTCGGCACCATCCTCTCGCTCGACTCCGGCATGCCGCTGACCTTCGCCGCAAGCAGCAGCACCTATAACTCACCGGGCAATACGGTCGTAGCGGATCAGATCGCCCCGTTCCGCAAGCTCAAAGGTATTGGATCTGGAGTGAACTGGTTCGATCCCACTGTCTTCGTGCAGCCGACTGGAGTACGCAATGGAAACACGGGGCAGAACATATACTCCGGTCCCGCACAATTTCACTTCGACGCGAACGTCACCCGCAACTTCCCGATTACGGAACGCGCTACGCTGCAGTTTCGGCTTAATGCGTTTCAGGTCACCAATACGCCAATTTTCAGTAATCCGCAGACGTCGCTTACAAGTACTGACTTTGGGTCCATCACCAAGGCAGGTGGAGCTCGTCAGCTCCAACTTGCGGCAACCCTGAAATTCTAGCTAATCATTCCCATCCCGAACCAGCGGCGCATCGCAAAATCTGCGACTGTGCAGGAGATGGAAACACACAACAGAGTCTTCACCGAAAGGAATTTGGAAATGCACTTCAACATGAATGGATTAGCCCGTAGCTTCGCTCTCGTCTCCTCAATGCTTGTTCTGCTGCCCATCCCATATTCGCAAGCGCAAGAAGCTGCACCCGAGCGGCCACAGGTCACAGGTATCTCACACGTTGGATATTTTGTCTCTGATTTGCCCAAAACCATCGCCTTCTGGCACGATTTCCTCGGCTTCGACGAGTCGTACGATCTCAAGAAGAAGGGGAGCGACACCGACGTTCGCATCGCCTTCATCAAAATCAACGACCACCAGCATATCGAGCTGTTCAACGAGCCGGCTACCGCGCCGCCTAACATGATGAGCCACCTTTGTTTCACCGTCAGCGATATCGAGCAGATGCGGAACTATCTTCGTTCCAAGGGCTTCCCGGTGAAGCCTGGCAATGGCGGCAAGACCAGGACCGGCGACTATGCCTTCGAAATCAAAGACCCCGACGGGATGCTCGTAGAATTTGGCCAGGGTCTGCCGGACGGCATGGAGGCCAAGGCTGCGGGCAGCTTCATGCCCTCGACCCGCATCGCAACCAGCATCTATCACATCGGTTTTCTCGTGGGAGACAGCGCCAAGAGCATTGCCTTCTATCATGATGTTCTTGGCTTCAAAGAGATATGGCGTGGCGGCGGCAATCCCAACGAATTGAGCTGGATCAATATGCAGGTGCCTAACGGCAGGGACTATGTGGAGTTCATGCTGTATCGCAAACTGCCTGCGACCTTCGGCACGAAGAACCATATCTCGCTCGAGGTGCCGGACGTGACGAGGGCAGTCGCCATCCTCGAATCTCGTCCGTACTACAAGACCTACGGTAAACCATTGGAGGTGCAGGTGGGTAAGAATGGCAAGCGTCAGGTCAATCTCTACGATCCTGACGGCACACGCGTAGAACTCATGGAGCCAGTTACAGTGAGTGGCAAACCCGTGCCATCTTCCACCGCTCCACCGCCGCCTCCATCGCACGACTAGCACCGCTGCGCCCGCGCAACCCACTCTCTTTCCTTGCGTTCTCTTAGAGAGTGGAAATCGATAGCAACGAGTTCATCTACATACGGAGCAACGATGCAGACCCTTCATACTCGCCGAACATTCCTCATGACATTGGCAGCCGTGGCCGCAAGCAGATCCTCACCCGCGTTCGCCGCACCAGCCGCGAGCGGCATTCGATTCGGCTACACCGCCATGACGTGGGGCAAGGACGAGCGGCAGGCCATCGACGACATAGCAGACGTCGGGTTTCCCGGTATTCAGTTTCGCGCCGATGCCGTGACGGAGTTCAAGCCTTCTGAGCTGAAGGATCTCCTCGCTCAACGTAAACTCACCTTCGTGGCTCTCTCAAGCGGAGACGTCTCGCTCGATGCTCCGGCGGCCGACGAGATCGCAAAGCACACTTCCAACGCCAGGTCCGTCAAGGACTCGGGAGGTCTGTATCTCCAGGTGCTCGATCAACTCAAGACATATCCACGCACCGTCACTTCGAATGAGTGTGTGCGGCTCGGCAAGCTCCTCACCGAGATCGGCAAACGCACGGCGGATATCGGCATCCCGCTCGGATATCACAATCACCTCAACACCATCAGTGAGAATCCCGCCAATCTCGACCTTGTACTCGAGAACGCAGACCCTAGATTTGTGAAACTCGAGCTCGATACTGCACATTTCGTAGCGGGCGGAGGTGATCCAGCCAAAGCCCTCGTGCAGTATCGCGACCGTCTTCTGTTCCTGCATCTCAAGGATGTCGTTGACATCCCAGCCGGCACTCCGAGGGCCAAGTATCCCTTCAAGTTTGTCGAGCTGGGCAGGGGGCGTGTCGATCTGCCCGCGGTCTTCGCAGCGCTCGAGAAAATTCACTATCACGGCTGGGCTGTAGTCGAACTCGACCGCGTCCCGGACGCCTCGAAGTCACCCAAGCAGTGCGCCATCATCAGCCGCGACTATCTTACGCAAAAGATAGGCGCCAAAATCTAATCGGAAGAGTCACGATGGAAAGAAGACCACATGCGGGTTGGCATCATCGGAACCGGAGCAATCGCTCACAAACATGCTCTCGCGTATCGCAATATCGGCTTCCCTGTCGTCGCATGTCACAACGGAACGCCATCGCACGGACGTGAGTTCGCAAAAACCTATGGCGCGGAATTCGTCGATACAGTATCAGCACTTTGCAATTATCCAGACGTTGACTATGTGGATCTCTGCACGCTGCCAGAATTCCGTCTACCAGTGATAGAACTCTGCGCTCGCTCGGGCAGGCATGTACTCGTGCAAAAGCCGATGGCCACTGATCTCGTCACGGCAGCGCGCATGATCCGACTCGCCCGTGATGCGGGCATTCAACTCGGCGTTGTCAGCCAGCATCGTTTCGATGATTCAGTCATCTTCCTCAAGTCAGCGATCGAACAGGGCAGGCTCGGCCGAATCCTGCAGGCGGACGCTTATGTGAAATGGTGGCGCTCCGCGGAGTATTACAGCCGTCCGATCAAGGGCAGTTGGAAGGGCGAAGGTGGCGGCGCGCTCATCAACCAGGCCATTCACCAGATCGATTTGCTTCTCTACCTGATCGGACCGGTGAAAGAAGCGGCTGGCTTCTGGCAGTTGGGCTCGGTGCATCCGATCGAATCCGAGGACACGGTGAACGCGCTGCTCTCCTATGAGAATGGCGCTACCGGCGTCCTCGAGGCCTCGACCGCTTTCTGGCCCGGCTCGCCGGAGCGGATTGAGATCCACGGCACCAACGGTACGGCCATCATCACAGGAGACCGTCTGACGACCTGGGACATCAGGCAGGATTTTGGCGAGCCGCCGCCGCCAATGAGCACAGGCAACGAATCAGGCGCTTCTGACCCCATGGCAATCTCGCTAGTGCCGTTCGAGCGGCAGATGCTGGACTTCGCCCAGTCATGCGCAGCCGGCAGAGCGCCTCTCTGTTCGGGCAAGGACGGTTATAGAGCCTTGCAACTGGTTCGAAGCATCTATGAATCATGTGCTGAACGGCACTTCGTAGCGGTGCACGATAAGCGGATCTAAGCTATCAAATCGTGAAAGTTCGACGATTTTCTATCAGGGGACAGCTCAAGAAAGGGAGATTTATGTTCGTTGTTAAGGACGCCGGGACCCGCCAGGAGGCATCCTCAATCAAGCGGCAGGATTGAGAGCCCGGTAGATCGCCGATCGTGCGATGTAGAAGCCTGCTGCGATCTCCGTACCGGGATATCGGATGACTTGAGTAGAGCTCGAATGGTCTTGATCTCTTTGGGTGAAAGTTTCGACGGGTGGCCTCCAGTACGGCCACCGGCACGGGCTGCTTTGAGACCTGGGATCGTTCTTTCGCGGATCAGGTTGCGCTCGAACCCTGCGAGCGCGGCTAAGAAATGGAAGACGAGGCGGCCGGGAGGGAACTGGTTTCGATCTTTTCGGTCAGCGATTCGAAGTTGATCTTGCGTTCTTCGAGTTCTGCGATGTGGCCGACGAGATCGGACAGGTTGCGCCCGAGCCGGTCGAGCCTCCAGACCAGAGAGTGTCTCCCTCGCGCACGCTTTTGAGGCAGCCTTCCAGTTGCGGCCTGACGGTGTTCTTGCCGGTAGCCTGTTCTTCGCAAATCTGGCGGCATTTGGCGTGTTTGAGGGCGCCCTTCTGCAGGTCCAGAGTTTAATGGAACTCACTTCGAGTCCGTGGACAATCCGCTAATGCCGAACAAAGATCGAAACTAAGCGAATAGCCGCCATCGGACAGCTTCAACATCCATTGCGAGACCTTGTGCTTGTGAGATCGTGATCCCGTGCGCATAGCACAAAATTACAGCTAAAGGATCAAGGTTTTCATCATCTAAGGGGTGTGAAATGGTGGACGCGGTAGGGATCGAACCTACGACCAGTCGATTAAGAGTCGAATGCTCTACCAACTGAGCTACGCGTCCAGTCTTTCCTCAACGTGGAGGATATGTACCACCCGCTCGACACGCCTTTGAACCAGCCTGCCTTCACTTGGGCAACTCATTCAATATATCACGGTCGGACGGGAGATTTGCCCGGCAGGCCGCAATGTCTAACCGACGAAATCCACGTTCGCACGCATCGGGATGACGCCTCGTTCGAAGCCCATATCGAGCAGCTTCTTGATAGCCTGTCGCCCGTCGTCCCCGTAATTGAGGGTACGTTCGTTCACGTACATCCCAACAAAGCGGTTAGCCAGCGCCGGGTCGAGGTCGCGTGCAAACTGCATCGCATATTCCAACGCCTCATCGCGATGATCGAGAGCATGCTGGATACTGTCGCGTAGCGCATTTGTCGTGGTCAACAGCGTAGCCGCACCCAGCGAACGGCGGATCGCATTTCCGCCCAAAGGAAGCGGAAGGCCAGTCTGCTCGCGCCACCACTGGCCAAGATCGAGCAGCTTCACCAGCCCGTCCTTCGCATAGGTCAGCTGGCCCTCGTGAATAATCAACCCGGCATCGAACTCTCCCGAGACCACAGCCGGAATAATCTTGTCGAACGGCACCGCGACTGTCTCCACATCGGGCGCAAAAAGCTTCAACGTAAGATAAGCGGTCGTCAGCGTGCCAGGGATTGCTATTCGGGTTTTCTTCACCTCATCCAGCGTGAGCTTCCGCGTTGAAACGATCATCGGACCATAGCCATCACCGACGCTACCGCCGCAGGCCATCAGAGTATATTTTTCCTGCAGGTACGGGTAGGCGTGGAATGAGATCGCGGTGACGTCGTAGAAGGCTTCCTTGATCGCGCGCTGGTTCAGCGTCTCAATGTCCGTCAAGGTATGGGTAAACTTGAACCCCGACACCCGGACCTTGTTGGTAGCCAACCCGTAGAACATGAAAGCGTCGTCGGAGTCCGGGCTGTGGGCAATGCTTATATCTTGAATGGCGGTGCTGGAAGCTGTCATGATCCGGGAATCCTTGGGAGTCGAAAAGAAATTGAAGAGGTAAACGGAACAAAGCATCTGATCGTCTGGGGACGATTCGGCTTCCGAAACAAGGCGCCGCTAGCCCGATGGCTCAGGAACGCCGCCATCGCTGGAGGGTGCTGAAAAGGCCAGCAGCAGCCGTGATCTTCACGACCTCTCCCAAGAGAAAAGGAGCTATGGCGAGCGTCCATGTCGCAGCGACACTGAGGTGCAGCAGGCGCCCAAGCCAGCCTGCTCCCATCGCAAAGATAGGAAGGCTGGCAGCAATGCTCGCAACCAGCGCGGAACGGAACCGCGTCGTCACACGTTGCATCGCGCTCACCACCCAGCCGGCAACCGCCGCCGCCAACGGGTAGGAGAAGAGATAGCCTGCATTAGGACCAAGCAGGTGCGCCACGCCACCGATGCTGTGCGGCGTGAACACGGGCAGCCCCATGGCGCCTTCCGCAAGGTAAAGAACCATCGCGGAGAAACCGGCGACTGGCCCCAGCATCATGCCGACAACAAGCACGGCGAAGTTCTGCAGCGTGATCGGCACAGGCGTGAAGGGAAGCGGGACAGACAAATGAGCGCACGCCGCCACAAACAGGCTCGCGCCCACGATGAGCAATGCTTTGCCCGGAATGGAATCGTGCCGCAGCGACGCCGGAGCATGAAGAGATGCAGATTCGATAGGTAGAGCGGATTGCATGGAAAAACGTCCTTTCGCGCTAGTAGCGCCTTGATGAAGTCCGGGGAAGAATATGGGAGTTACGCCTGCACGCGGAGTCCCATGCGGATCGTTCAGGTCGCCCATATCCTTGTTGAAGTAAGCCCAATCAAGCCGCTGCAGCCCACTGACAGAGGACTTGAGACGAACCGAGGTCAGTTCCGGACGTTGATTCCAGCTCTTTTTCGCCGCGATGTCTTTCACCGTCTGCCGCGGAGCGCTTCGAGGCACAAGGAAATCCTCCTGAGCAGCAGCGATCAAATGTTGAGCGAAGTCGCGCTGATCGTAGGAGGATCTCTCGTTTACCGCACGGCCCTTTTGGATGCGCCGGCCAATTGCCATGCATGCCGCAACCGACGACAGCAGGCAAAGAATCGAAATGGCGAACAGGCTGTGCATCGGACAGAAGAAGAATACCAAGCCCCGGGGCTTTTTGCAGGCAAATCGGCGTTAGCTCCGGTTTAACGAATGATCTCGTGCAAATTCAGGCACCTGCGATACCCCTCCCCGCTCATGTCGCTGCCCTCGCAGGATTCCCGCGCGCTATTCCAGTACGATCTTGGTACGCTTTTGAATCGCCTTCGTTTTCCACTTGACGAAATCCACCCGGAAATCTGTACTGGAGCTTGTTGTGACCCCGTCCACTCCAGCCCGCAATCACTCCAGCCGGCAAGTACCCAGGTACGCCCTGCTGCGAATAGCCGAACGAGTCCAGCTTGGCTGGCGGAAATTCGCAACCGGTGCTGCGGCGGTTCTCGCGATCGCAATGGGATATCACGTAGTCTTCGGCCAGAACGGCCTGACAGCGTACGAGGCCAAGCGCCAAGAGACTCAGACACTGGACAGCCAGTTGCACAGTCTGCAGCATGAGAATGAGCTTCTCAAGAGCCACGTTGACCGTCTTCAGACCGATCCGAATGCGATCGAACATCAGGCGCGCGAAGAACTCCATTATACGCGTCCCGGTGAGGTCATCTACACCTTGCCGGCAAGGCCCCCCCAGCCGCCTGCAAGTTCCTTCGCTCCGGCAACGCGATAAACCCCGTCGCTCGCCCGCTCTCCCGTCAGCATCACAGCTCCCTAGCTCCCTAGAGAGTACATGGACACCTTCACCAGCGCCGCTTCCGTCCGCTGAACATCGCACTCAAGCTGCTGCATGAGTGAAGAATCGCCGATCCGCCACCCTGCCCGCTCATAGGATAGGCTTCCTTGAGAGGAAGCAGTCCATGAACTTCGATTTAGCCAAATCCAAAGGGCGCGAGACCTACAACCTGCTCATCGGTCTCGTCGCGCCCCGGCCCATCGCCTGGGTTACCAGCATGAACGAAGACGGCAGGCTCAACGCAGCGCCCTTCAGCGCGTATAACTATCTCTGCACCGACCCGCCCATCGTCGCCATGGGTGTAAACGACCGGCCAACCGGCGGCTTCGTCCCCAAGGATACCGCCAGAAATATCCGTCGCAACGGCGAGTTTGTCATAAATGTTGTCACCGAAGACCTCGCCCACCAGATGAATATCTGCGCGACCGATTTCCCGCCGGAGATAGACGAAATCGAGATGGCAGGTCTCACCACAGCACCCTCACACATCGTAAAAGTCCCGCGTATCCAGCAGGTGCACGCCGCCCTGGAGTGCCGGGAGTACACCACCATGGAGATCGGCCGGTCGCGAATCATCCTGGGACAGGTCGTGTCGATTTATATCGAAGACAGGTTTGTGAATCCGGCCGGCCCCTATGTCCTCGCCGAAGAACTGCATGCCATCGGCAGAATGAACGGCCTCGGCTCCTACGTCAAGACCCGGGATTCGTTCCTGACCATGCCCCGCATCTCCTACGATGATTGGAAAAAAGGGAAGCGCTGACCCGCTTACGACAGATAATCCTTGAGCCACGGGTCGGTCGTGTGAATCAGCCCTTCCGTCTCTCCGTCGAAGACCACCTTGCCCTCATTCAGCACCAGAAATTTCGTACTGTCGTCAATGCCGTCACTGGGAATTGGCTCCACCTTCCCGCTTTTAGGGTTAAAGGAGTGCCGTGCCAGAAAGAACGCGTCCTGCAGCCGGTGCGTGATCATCAGCGCTGTGGTGTGCGACACGTCACGCTGTTTCACCACAAGCTCCACGATCGTCGTCGACGTAATCGGGTCCAGGCCGCCCGTCGGAGAATCGTAAAGAATCAGATCCGGACTCGAAATGATCGCCCGCGCAATCGAGACTCGACGGCGCATTCCGCCCGAAAGCTCAGATGGAAACTTCGAGATCGTCTGCTCCAGTTCCACAAACTGCAGCGCCTCCACAACCCGTTTGTGCGCCTCCTCATCAGGAACCCGGTCCTCGTGCAGCCGATAAGCCACATTGTCTTCCACAGAAAGCGAATCGAACAGGGCCGACTCCTGGAAAACCATTCCAATCCGCCCACGCAGCTTGAATAGATCGGTTTCGCGCATCTTCGTCACATCTTCGCCAAAGACGCGAATCACGCCGGAGTCGGGTCGAATCAGCCCATCTACCAGCTTCATCAACACTGATTTTCCCCCGCCGGCAGGGCCGAGGATGATGCGGGTCTCGCCACGCTGCACAGTAAAGGAGATATTCTGCAGCACAGGTTTTACGTCGAACATGATCGAAACGTCTTCGAACACGACCACTGGCTGTGCGGTGTCAGGGTTCCCCTGGTCCATCGAAACTCCGCTTTGTGCAGGCTCTTCGGGCATAGTTCATCTCACCGGCCAAAGATGCCAATCATCCCGCGGCTCACAATAAAGTCGACGATGATGATAAACACTGAGGAAACCACTACTGCTTGCGTTGTCGCCTTGCCCACTCCCTGCGTGCCGCCCTTTGTGTTCATGCCGAAGTAACAGCCCACCGTCGCAATGATGAACCCGGAGAACAAGGGCTTGGTCAGCCCCTGGACGACATCGCCATACTGCAGCGCACGGTAGGAATTGTGAAAGTAGGACGACGCATTTAGCCCAAGCATCGCCACGCTTACCAGCGCACCGCCCGCAATACCCACGGCATCCGACAAAATCGTCAAAAAGAACAGCATGAAGATCGTCGCATACAGCCGCGGCGTTACCAGTTTTCGCAGCGGATCGGTCCCCAGCGCGCGCATCGCATCGATCTGCTCGGTCACCTTCATCGACCCCAGCTCCGACGCCATCCCCGATGCGTTCCGTCCCGAGACCATCAGTCCCGTCAACACCGGCCCAAGCTCCTTCACCATCGAAAGCGCAACCAGATTGCCCGTCAGGCTCACCGACCCGAACTGTTGCAGTGAGGTTGCCGACTGCAGCGCAAGGACGCACCCTGTGAAAAACCCGGTCAGCACCACAATCGGCATCGAACCCACGCCGATCGAGTCCATCTGGGTGTAAATATCTGCCCAGTACCGCGGTGCGGAAAAAAGATTCGCGATCGCATGCCACGACAGAACCGAATAGTCCTGGATGGCTGCTATCTGCTGCTTGGCAAAGCTCTCTGGAGAGACGAAGGGCATGTCGTTATCTGGCTCAGACTATCAGATGCGGAGTTTTTGCACCGGATTCCACCGTTCCTTGCAACCCCTGGGAACCGTGTGCATCCATCCGCAGCAAAATGAGAAGATAGTACGGACATGTCTTATATGAACGCGGCAGTACTGTACGGAAAAGAAGATCTTCGCTTGGAGCGCCTGTCGTCCCCCCGGCCCGGCCCGGGCGAGATCGTGGTCCGGGTCGGCGCGGCTCTTACCTGTGGAACTGACCTCAAGGTCTATCGCCGCGGCTATCACGCCATGATGCTCAATCCGCCCATCCCCTTCGGCCACGAGCTAGCCGGTGTAGTCGCGGAAACCGGCGCGGGGGTAACCGGCTTCCGCCCCGGAGACCGCGTCGTACCCCTCAACTCCGCCCCTTGCGACACCTGCTTCTTCTGCCTCCATGACCAGCAGAACCTCTGCGAAGATCTCCTCTTCAACAACGGTGCCTACGCAGACTTCATCAACATCCCTGCGCGCATCGTGGAAAAAAACACGCTCTCCATCCCCGCAGGCATCCCCTTCGAGCACGCTGCACTCACTGAGCCGCTCGCCTGTGTCCTCCGCGGCCTGGAAGCGAGCGGAGCCCATCCCAGCGACACCATGGTCGTCATCGGCGCCGGCCCCATCGGTCTCATGTTCATGCATGCAGCAGAGTTATCCGGCGTCAACGTCATCGCGGTGGTCAAGCGCCAGGACCAGATCGCCGCCGCAAAAGTATTTGGTGCAACTCAGGTTATTCACCTCGCCGAAGTTGACAATCCAGTCGCCGCCGCCCGCGCCCTCACCCCCGGTCAACGCGGCGCAGACATCGTCATCGAAGCTGTAGCGACACCCCTGACCTGGGAGTGGGCCGTGGAGATCGTGCGCAAAGGCGGCATCGTCAACTTCTTCGGCGGCCCGCCCAGCGGAACCAAGGTGCAGCTCGACACCAACCGCCTTCACTATGGCGACATCACGCTCAAAGCCAGTTTTCACCACACCCCCGCCACCTGCCGTAGAGCCTTCAATCTCATTGAAAGCGGCCGTTTCAAATGCGCCGAGTACATCACGGGCCGCGTCGGCCTTAAGGCCGTTCCCGCCGTCTTCGCGGCCATGATGAACCGGGCTGGCGCTATCCACCTCTCTCCCGACATCAAAACGGCGGTCTTCCCCGCAGGCGTGCCCGAGTGAACCGAACCACCCTCAGCCCGTACACCCTCCTCGGCGCACCGCCCGAGTACCTCACTCCCATCGAGCGCCCGACCCTCGTTGAAGCCCAGGCCTGGTGCCGCGACCTTGCCACCTCGCACTACGAAAACTTCCACGTCGCAACCTTTTTCCTCCCCCGCAAAGTTCGCCCTCATTTTGAAAGCATCTACGCCTACTGCCGTGTAGCCGACGACCTCGGAGACGAAGTAGCCGATCCAGCCGTCGCCACCCGCCTCCTCGACACCTGGCTCTCCATGCTGGATGAGTGTTACGAAACGCCGGAGCGGTCCCTCCATCCCGTCTTCGTGGCCCTGCACGAGACCATTCGTGAAACGAACGTCCCTCGCCAATTATTCGCCGACCTTGTCCACGCCTTCCAAATGGACCAGGTCAGGCTAACTCACGAAACATGGGACGAACTCCTCGTGTACTCCCATTACTCCGCCAACCCCGTAGGCCGCCTCGTCCTCTGGGTCTGCGGATACCGGCAGGAGTCTCTCGGCCTGCTCTCGGACAAGGTCTGCACCGCCCTGCAACTCGCCAACTTCTGGCAGGACGTCGTCGAAGACGCGGAGCGTGGCCGCCGCTACATCCCCACCGAAGACATGCTGCGTTTCGGGATCGAAGAGGGCCAGATCGAAGGCCGTGTCTTCACGCCGCAATTCCGGGCCATGATTGAAAGTCTCGCCCTGCGCACCCGTGCCATGCTGTGCGAAGGCGGGAAAATCAGCTCCCATGTAGACCGCGACTTAGCCATCACCCTCAACCTGTTCCGCAAGGGCGGCGATGCCATCCTCGACGGCATCACCGCACAAGGCTTCGACGTTTTGCGTGGAAGGCCAGTCGTCTCCAGGACGAAAAAGATCTCGCTTCTGGCAGGCGCTCTCGTGGCCAAGATCGCCCTGTTAATCAACATGAAGATGAAGCCAAACGCGGGACAATCCCGATGACCGCCGCCGAAGCCTACGCCATCTGCCGGAACATCGCCCGGCGCGAGGCCAAAAACTTCTACTACTCCTTCCGTGTGCTTCCTTCGCACAAACGAGATGCCATGTGCGCCGTCTACGCCTTCATGCGCCGCGCCGACGACATTGCCGATGACGAGTCGCTGCCGATCGCCGAACGCAGGCAGGCGATGACGAACTGGGTTCAATCCTGGCGCATTGCGCGGGCTACCGGCAACACCGGCGAACCCATCTTCCTCGCCCTCAACGACACGCAGAAGAAGTTCGCCATCCCCGACGCACTGCTGGAAGAGCTCGTGCAGGGAACCATCATGGACCTCGAACCTCTCCCCGCATCGGGCACTCCGTTCCAGACCTTCGCCACCTTCGAAGACCTCTATCGATACTGTTATCTGGTCGCCTCCGTCGTAGGTCTCGTCTGCATCAAGATCTTCGGATACACCGATCCTCAGGCGGAGAAGCTCGCGGAGGAGACCGGCGTCGCCTTTCAACTCACAAATATCCTGCGCGATGTCAAAGAGGACGCCGAGCGTGGCCGCATTTATCTCCCGCTCGACCTCCTGAAGGAGTGTGGCGTCAGTCTGGACCGCATTAAGGCCCTCACTGCCGGGGCTACCTTGCATCCGAACGAACGCTCCATGCTTCAGACCCTCAGCTCGCGAGCAGAGGTGTACTACGCCTCCGCCAACCGCCTCCTGCCCATGATCGACCGCGACAGCCGAGCTGCGCTTTGGGTCCTTGTGTCCATCTACCACCGGCTGCTCTTCAAAATCGAGAGCGCCAACAGCAATGTCTTCTCCAGACGCATCAGTGTGTCCACCCCTGCCAAGTTGACGATGCTTGCCCAAGGTGCGGTCATGACTCTGCGCGATCGGATCGTTTCGTGACCGCAGCCGCCCACACGGACGTGATCGTCGTAGGCGCGGGCGCCGCTGGTCTCGCCGCCGCCGCCGCGCTCGCCAGGGCAGGGAAGAGCGTCACGCTGATTGAACGAAAGCCCTACGTAGGCGGCCGGGCCTGCTCCTACGAGCATCCCGCCTTGCACGAGGTCGTTGACTCCCAGCATGTGCTTCTGGGCTGTTGCACCAATCTCATCGAGCTCTGTCAACAGTCCGGCAGCGCGGACAAGATCCGCTGGTACGACGAACAAACCTTCCTCGAATCTAACGGCCGTTCCAGCACCATCTCCACCAGCAGCCTGCCCGCACCCTTCCACTACGCACCCAGCTTTCTCACCATGTCCACGCTCAACTGGAAGGACAAGGTTGGAATAGCGCGCGGGCTCACCGAGTTCTTTCACGGCTATCCCGCCTCTGATAACGAAAGCGTAGAGCAATGGCTCCAGCGAACCCGCCAGACCCCGCAGTCGATCCGCCACTTCTGGAATCCCATCATCATGGCCACGCTCAACGACAGCGCCGCCAACTGTTCCACCCGCTATGCCGGCAAGGTCTTCCACGAGCTTTTCATCCGTTCCTCGACCGGCGGCCGCCTCGGCATCCCTACCGTTCCACTGAGCGATTTTTACCTCGCCGCAGCACGCCTGATCCAGTCCTGTGGCGGAACCCTGCACCTCCGTGCCGGCGTCGAATCCATCTCCCAGCAGCCCAATGGACGCTGGCGTGCCACCACAGCCACGACCGAATACACGGCAGACTCAATCCTCCTCGCTCTGCCCTTTGAGCAAGCCCAGAAGCTGCTCCCGGCAATCCAGCTCAATGACTCAAAATCCAGCCAATCCGTAGACATTACAGCCAGACTCGAGCTGAACATGTCTAAGTTCATCCACTCGCCCTTCACCTCCATCCTCCTCTGGTACGATCGCCAGATCACCGACCTGGACCACGCCTGGCTCCTCGACACAACCATCGAGTGGTTCTTCCACAAATCCCGCATCCGCCGCTACGCCCCCGATCACGGCAGCTACGTCGAACTCGTCATCGCCGGGTCCCGCGCGCAACTCAGCATGACTCGCGAACAGATCCTCTCCTCCGCACTCAAGGAGCTGCAGTTGTTCTTCCCCGAGGTCAAGCAGGCGAAGCTGATCAAAAGCGCCATCCTCAAGGAAGCCCGGGCGACCTTCTCCGTCCTCCCCGGCCTCGACCGTTTCCGTCCCCCCCAAACCACCGGATGGCCCGGCATCTTCCTCGCGGGTGACTGGACAGACACCAACTGGCCGTCCACCATGGAAGGAGCCGTCCGCAGCGGAAGACTGGCCGCCGGGGCTCTTCTGGGCGACCCCAACCGATTCCTTGCCCCCGAACCCGCACGCACCGGCCTGATGCGCTGGATAGGCACCCGCCGTCCCTGATCCACAATGCTCGACGGCACCTGAGTCCAAGCGTAAGTAAACGCAACGCTATTTCGTCAGCAGCGCAACTCCGGCGCACACAAAAATGGCAGCCAGCCACCGCCGCCGATTCACATTCTCCTTCAAAAAAATCTTAGCAGCCGCGGCATTCCCGATAAACGTCAGCGAAGCGCTCGCCGGTGCCGCGAGTGAAACATCCACAACGCTCAACGTAAACAGCAGCGCAAAAAAGCTCACCGCCATCGACGCCACCCCCAGCAGGAACAGCCCATTACCCGTCACGGCTTTGATCGCCCCCAACAGTCCACACCGAAGCCGAATCGCATCCAGGTCGCCAATCCTCCGCATTGCACCCGCGGTCAGCACATCTCCCGCGATAGCAGTGCCCGCAACGGCGACAATGGTTACCCAGGTCTCGACCGGGCCGGCCTGGGTCATAGTGCCTCGCTGACTGGCACGGCATGTTCGGTGAGAGGCGGGCCGTTCGCCACGAACCCGACCCCGCAGACGATCAGGATGATGCCCAGCCAGCGGTAAAAGGAGATCTGCTCATGCAGCCAGAAGTGCGAGAGCAGCGCCACAATGACATAGCTGAACGACGTCGACGGCAGCACAAACGTCAGATCAGCCCAACTCAACGCTGTCAGGTAGCTGGCAAAAAATCCGATCAGCAGGAACACTCCCATAATGACCCACGGATTTTTCAAAGCAACCAGCAGCATCCCAAGGTGATCAACGGACACCGGCCCCACTTGCTTCATCCCATGCGACAACAGCGTATCTCCGAACGACGCCGTAAAGACGACGGACGCCAGGATCGCATACTGCTTTGGGGTAAGGGCGTGGCTCATAGTTACTGCTGGCTCTGATGCACATTGCAATACGAACGGTCCGCAGAGAAAACAAAAAAGCGGTCAGCGATTGCATGGCTGACCGCTTCGTTTCAAAACATGGTCTCAGGCGTTCATACTGACCGATTCCTGCGCCTTCAGCGCATTCTCTTCCTTTGCCTTGCGCGAGGCTTTGTTCCGCTGGGAGCGCAGCTTCATAAACGCCTTCGCCTCGACATACAGACGCGGCACGTCGCGGTTCACAACCGCCTTCCACACCACCCGGAACGCAGCCTTCGGACGGAAGTAGTATTCGTCGTAGAATTTGTGCACCATCTCCATGACATACTCGACCGGCAGGCCGGGGTACTCGATGTGCGCCATCTGATGTCCGCCGCCGTCCTCCATCTTTTCATTCGTGATGAACCCGTTCTTGTGCGCGAAGTCGTAAAACTCCGTGCCCGGATAGGCATGTGCGATCGAGACCTGAATCGTCTCGCAATCCAGCGTCTTCGCGAAATCAATCGTATTGCGGATCGACTGCTTCGTCTCGCCCGGAAGACCCAGGATGAAGTCGGCATGAATCACCAGGCCGAGATCATGACAATCCTTCACGAAGTCACGCGCCCGCTCCACCGTGGCACCCTTTTTGATGTTCTTCAGAATCTGCGGATCGCCGGACTCAAACCCGACAATCAGCAGTCGGCAGCCGGCGTCTTTCATGGCCTTCAACGTATCGCGGTCCGTCGTCACCCGCGAGGTGCAGGACCATGTAAGTCCCAGCGGCTTCAGCTTCGCGCACAATTCGATCGTGCGCGCCTTCTGAATGTTGAACGTATCGTCGTCGAAGAAGAACTCCTTCACATGCGGAAACAACTCCTTCGCATGCTTCATCTCGGCGGCAACATCGTCGGTCGACCGCTTGCGCCAAGCATGGCCCGAAAGCGTCTGCGGCCACAGACAGAACGTGCACTGCGCCGGGCATCCGCGCGTCGAATAAAGCGAAACATAAGGATGCAGCAGGAAAGGAACGTTGTATCGTGTAACGTCCATATCGCGCGCGTAAATATCGGTCACCCACGGCATTGCGTCCAGATCTTCCACCTGCGGCCGGTCGGGGTTGTGCTGAATCACCCCGTTCGCATCCTTGTAGCTGATGCCCAGAATCTCATTCAGCGGCTTGCCGTTCGCATACTCCACCACGGAAAAATCGAACTCCCGGCGGCACACGAAGTCGATCGCGGCACACTCGTTCAACGCGCGCTCCGGGTCAGTTGTCACTGGCGGCCCGACAAACGCAATCTTGATCGTAGGATTCGCGCGTTTCACCGCCTCAACCAGCGCATGATCACCCGTCCAGCCAACCGTCGAGGTAAACAGCACAAGGAAATCGTACCCCTTGGCAATCTCGATCGTCTCGTCCGCCGATACGTGGTGTGGCGGTGCATCGAGCAGCTTCGACCCCTCCAGCATGCCCGCCGGATAGGCCAGCCACACCGGGTACCAGTACGATTCAATCTCGCGGGTAGCGGGCCAGCGTGAACTGGCACCACCGTCGAAGTTCTCAAAGGATGGCGGATTTAGAAATAGTGTCTTAAGAGGCATGATAATAATCCAATTTTACCATCCAGTTACGGGTTTAAGGAGCTTTTCTGGGTCGAGCCCTTGGTTCCTTGAGGAGCAAGGTACCCGTTATCAATCAAAACGTTAGACGATGCAAACTCATTTAGGATCGAACACCGTGACCGATCCCGCCTGCTTGGCCGACGCGGCAGAGTTGATCCATGCGCTCAGTCCGCCCGTCTGCCGTAACAGGCTGATCTCGGCCTGCCGCATCTGGAATTTTGCGTCGAGCACTGCCAGAAACCTTTCCCGTTCCGCAATGCGCGACACTTGTTCGTCCTTGGGGGACATCTGCACTCCCAGCGCATTGCCCGTCCCAGCCTTCAGTTGCACCAGCAATATCTCCAGCTGCTGCTGTGCAAGCTGCTGGTCGAGATCCGCAACCTCCGCTCGCGCCGCCAGCTCCGCTACTGAATGGCGAACCCGCATCCGGCTCTCAACAAATTGATCCCGCATCACATCGGCTTCGTGCTCCGCATGTGCCGCATCCGCCGCCGAAAGGCGTGCCTTGGCGCCATGAGCCTTGTCGAAGAGCGGAATGGATATCTGCACACCCACGCCGGCGTTGTTCTGTTGAAAGTGCAGATAGTAGTCCTGATAGTTGTTGAACTGCGCGAAGCGTTCATACTGCCCTGCGAAGCTGACCTGCGGCCGGTAGAGGTAGCGCGCATCGCCGAATGCGATCTCACGCTTTGCACGGGCATTCGCATAGGCCGACTCAACCGCCGGACTGCTGGCCTGTGGCGCACCAGGCTGCTCCGGCTCCGGCGCGGCGAAGGCCGGGATGCTATCGCCCGAGACGTCGAGCCCGTGTGCTGGAAGCCCCAGCAGCAGTGCCAAATGGGCCCGATCCGTGGCTGTGTCGTCCTCCGCGCGAAGTCTCGCCAGCCTCACTTGGGCGTCTGTCAGGCGCGCGGTGGTCAGGTTGATGGCGCTATCCTGTCCAGCATTCAGCCGGGTCTGAACGATCGTTACCAGGCGCCTCGCAAACCCTGCCTCTTCGCCTAGAGCTGCCTCACGCTGGATGTCCCGGTCGAGCGCAACGCAGGTAAGCGCGGTGTCCTCCGCCACCGCCTGACGCGCGTCGGTAAGCGCCAGGTTCGCCGCATCCAGCGCCGCACGCGCTGAACGAATATAGTCCCGCTGCGAATAACTGAAGACAAGGGATTGTGCCGTGAGGGTGAAGATAGAAGGCTGCCCGAGCGGGAAACCGTAGGATGGAGGTCCCAGGCCGGACCCCCCCACGATGGTGGGGATATAGGCGTCCCGCAGCTCCTGCAGAGCGGCCTGCGCCTTATCCACATCCGCCTTGGCCATCGAAACCTTCGGACTGCTCTTCAGCGAAAGATCGACGGCTGTCGCAAAAGATATCTGCGCCACGGCAGGCGTGACTGCGCACAATAACGCAAGGCACGCAACAAGTGGGCGAAGAAGACAAGTCATACGTCCTAGCGATTCCCTTTTAGAACTTGTTTGCAAAATTGAAAATAGCACCTCGTCTTGACCGTAGAAGCCGGGCTGGTATGCCATTCGGTCGTATAGCACGGCGTGGTGGAGAGGCTCCTGAATTCCGTCTTCGCCGTACGTGTCCTCCTGCAGGCAGGCTCCATCCCTCCAGCCCCCTAACAGGTACTCGGAACGGCTACTCACCATGCTAACCGCTTTTCCTCGCATCCCGTCCTCTACGCCGCCTGCATCGCTTTGCGGGCAGGTGCATAGTTTGGTGCAAGAGCAAACGCGGCCGCAAACTCGCGATGCGCTCCGGCAGAATCGCCTCCCTGCGCAAGCAGTTGTCCAAGCTGCAGATGGACCTTGAACGCTGGAGCATCATCGGACTTCGCAGGGGAAGAAAGGTAGGTCCGCAGAAGATTCTCCGCCACCTGCGGGTAGAGGTGTCCCGCAGACAGAATGCTTGCTGCATCCACCAGCGTAGCGTCCTTGCGGCGATCCAGGTCGATGCCGGCCTCGAGCGTCGGAAGCACCGCATCGAGCCTGTTTTGCCGGCGGTAGAAATGGCCAAGATCGATGTAAGCGCCCGGGCTTCTACCCGCTGAGACGGCGTCCTTGAACTCAGCCTCAGCTATCGTGGTATCTCGCCTCTTCTCGGCGACCAGCGCCAGCAGGCGGTGCGACTGCGACGGGTAGCGGGGCAGCATCTTCCTCGCCAGCACCTCCGCCTTGTCCAATCCGCCCCCTACAATCGCAGGAGCCGCCACATAGTACTCCCCCAGATCGCTCATCGCCGCGACGTTCAACGGATTCAGCTCCACTGCCCGCTCAAACGAGAGGTGTACCTTCTTCGCCACCGATAGCGCCGTAAACGGACTCGAATGGGAAGCCTTCATCCCGTAAGCGCGTCCAAGCCACATCTCATCTTCGCTGTCCGCCGGTGCATTCATGACCGCCAGTTCACACTCCCTTACTGCAGCATCGGCCATCTCCTGTGCGTAGAAAACTCTACAGAGAAGCTGGTGGGCCAGAGCATCGCCGGAGTCGAACGCAAGGGTCTGCTGCAGCATCGCCGCCGCATCCTCCACGCGCCCCTGCTGCAGCAGCGTATTTGCCGGCCGGTCGTCTGCCAGCATCCGGCGCGAGCCGTGGATGAGCAGAAGCAATAGCGCCACCTGGACGCCTCTCAGTCGCTTCGTCCTAGCAACAGCTGTGGCGCACATATCTATTCGGCAATCTTTACGGGAAGTCCGTTGGTCAGTTCACGGTTACTGGTGGCACTCAACGCAACAGTGTCTTTCTCGCTCAGACCGCTCACGATCTCCACCCGCGTAAGGTTCACCACACCCACCTGTACCGGAGTACGCACAAGCTTCCCGCTGACCACCCGGTAGACATAATTTCCCCCATCCGTATGGAGAGCCTCGCGCGGAATGCTCAGCACATTAAAACGCTGCGAGGTGGTTACCGTCACGGTTACATTGGTGTTCGGCAGCAGGTCGCCGCGTGCATCGTCCACCGTGATAATGCATTCGCCCACATTTCTCGTGCCATAGGTAATCACCGTGGTCGGTGCGCGGCTGATATGTCCATGCCAGGTCTGCAGCGGCTTGGCATCCCACACAATCTTCACCGCCTGGCCAATTGCCAGCTTGCCGATCTCCGGCTCATCGAAATACGCCCGGATCTGAATGCGGTTCAGGTCTGCCACATCCAACAGATTCTCGCCGGCCGGTACAAAGTCGTAGGTCGATACCGGAATCGAGTACACCGTGCCTGCAATCGGAGCCCGGATATTGTCACCCGCGTACGCGCTCTCAGCCGCCATCACCGCTGCCTTCGCGTCTGCGAGTTGAGCCTCGGAACGGCTCCGGTCGGTCGCGCTATACCGTTGCGTCTTGCGCATTTCAATGCCTTGCACCGTGCTTGCCGCGACCTGCAATCTTTGTTCCGCGGCAGCTACCTCGCTGGGAGATGCGGCGCCCTTCTGCTGCAATTGCTTCAAGGCAGCCAGATCGCTCGCATCCTGCCGCTGTTGCAATCGTGCACGGCTCAAATCTCCCGACAGGCCGTTTCGCTCGTCCTGAGTGCCGCCCTGGGTCACATCCTGTAGAGTCGCCTTCGCGGACTGCAGCGTCGCGTTCGCCGTCGCGACCCGAGCCACCGCGTCCGCATCGCCCATCTTGATCAGGCGCTCGCCCACCTTTACCTTCTGTCCGACCTCGACATACACCTTCGCCACCACGCCAGGCGCGGGCGCATAAGCCTGAAACTCCTCGATCGGCTCGACCTTGCCATTGGTCGAAACCAGGCTCAACAGATTCTGATGATCGACCGCCGCCACCCGTACCTCCACCAGGTCCCGGTTGAAGAAGCGCACCGCCAGAACCGCGAGCACAAGAACTGCGAGAAAAATGCCCCACAGTAGAACCGGATTAACTCGTCTTATCTCTGTTGTGGGCATCGTTTCGAAGATTCAGTATATAAGACGCCTTTGCACCGAAAACGAAGCGAATCTTTTCCGCAGCCTGCTTGAAGCAACTTGAAGCCGCCGTGTTATCTCACTCCCGCCATACCCAAAGCAAACCTTACCCTGTGCCCGACCCCGAACCTGCGCGGAGCGTTGGGGTCGACAGGCGGAGGTCCACCAGCTCCATTTCCAAGCTCGGAAACTGCGGGTTCGATCTCTCCTTCAGCCGGTAAGCCACGTCGACGCACATACCTTTTTGCACGTTCAGATCCGCACAGCGAGCGGGCCAGTCTACGGCTCGACTCCAACCCAGCGCTCTCATGCGCGAAGGCTCCCCCGCACCCTGCAGCTCCAGGCATATGTGCTTCTCCTTGATCAAACGCACCGGCGCGGTCAGCGTCAGTCCTCGCGTCATCAGAACCGGCTCGCGATTGCCTATGCCAAACGGCCCGCATCGCATCAACCAGTCGAAAAACCCTCGCGTCAACTCGTGCAACTCAACCTCAACATCGCACTCAAGCGGCGGACACAGCATCGCCTGGCTCAATCTCGCGGCGCCGTACCGCTCTATCCTGCTCCGCAGTAGCCCCAGCCGTGCCGTTGGCAGCGAGAACCCAACCGCATGAGCATGGCCTCCAAACCGCGTGAACAGAACCTCGGTCGCTACAGCCCCATCCGCGTCGCCCGAAACGCTGTCCCCCGACACATCGTGGATCGCGGTCAAAGCATCCAGCAGATGAAACCCGTCGATCGACCGCCCCGACCCATGCGCCTGTCCATCCTCATGCGTCAGCACCAGCGCCGGCCGCCCCGTACGATCCACCACTCGCGACGCCAGAATCCCCAGGACACCACGATGCCAGTCCGGATGGTCCAGCACGACGCACCCCGCCGCGAACTCGCCCGTTGCCCCACGCATTGCCTCAAGCTCAGTCTCGATAGCCTGCAGCGCATTACCC
The DNA here is from genome assembly GCA_965277265.1 of Edaphobacter sp. GTDB lineage: Bacteria > Acidobacteriota > Terriglobia > Terriglobales > Acidobacteriaceae > Edaphobacter. Next base: position 362,877 of record CBDICF010000003.1, on the reverse strand, counting down.
TCCGTCGCTCGCCGGTCCTCATTTAGCCGATTCAGCTTCTCCGCCAGCTCCTCCGCGCGCCCAAGCTCCCGCGTCAGGAAGAGTTCCACCACGTCGCTCGCCACGTCCATCCGCCCTGCCGCATTGATCCGCGGAGCCAGCCTGAACCCGATCTCGGTCGCCGTCGGGGCGCGATTCGCCGGAATCTCCGCCACCTTCATCAGTGCGCGCAACCCCGGCTGGACCGGATTCCGCAGCTCCCGCAAGCCCAGCGCCGCAATCACCCGGTTCTCCCCCTCCATCGGCACCGAATCGGCGATCGTCGCAATCGCCACGAGCTTCAGAAAAGAGGGAAGCAGCCACCGCTTCAGCCGAACCAACTCCTCCTCCGTACCCGCCGCCGCCAGCAGAAGAGCGTGCGCCAGCTTGAACGCCACCCCCGCCCCGCACAGATGCTTAAACGGATACGGACACCCTGGCTGTGCCGGGTTCAGCACACATACCGCCTCCGGAACCCCCACCGCATCATCCGGCAGATGGTGGTCCGTCACGATCAGGTCCAGCCTTAGTGCCTTCGCCTCCAACGCCGCCGCAAATGCCCGAATACCCGTATCAACGCTGATCACCAGCCGAACGCCCGCGGCCGCCGCCTCCCCGAGCACCCCCGTCTGCATCCCATACCCCTCGCGCAGCCGATGCGGCACGTGGTAGGACACCCTCGCCGGCCTGTCCTTCGCCGCAATCCGTTCGATCGCCGTCTTCAGCAGCACCGTCGCCGTCGTGCCATCCACGTCATAGTCGCCGTAGATCAGGATCGGCTCGCCCGCCTCCACCGCCCGCCGGATGCGCGCCACCGCAACATCCATCCCCAGCATCCGAAGCGGATCGATCAGGTCGTCAATCGTCGGATCGAAGAACCGTCGCGCCGCCGCTGCCTCGCCTATACCCCGCGCCGCCAGCAGCTCCGCAATCCCACGCGGACACCCCATGTCCCGCGCCAGATCGTTTGCGGCCATGCCATTCACCGCGTCTACCGCGCCAACCACCCACTCCCGCACCCCAGCCTGCCCGGAGACCATGCCTGCGCTACTCGTCGCCGTCGTGGCCGTCTGCCATCATACCGCCCAACTCCACGACGATATCCATCAAGTCCTGAAAGCTGTCGTACCACTCCGTCGCAATCTCGAACACGAACATCACGCCCTGGTGCGCGAATCCCAGTTGCAGATACCCCACCTTGCCGACATGCTTCACCAGGAACTCCGCGTCTTCCAGCGCTTCCGTCGCACCTGCCGGAAACTCCTGTTCGCGAATCTGGTCCAGCAGCATCGCAACGTCCGCCTTCTCCAGCACCACCTCGCTCATCGTCACAAACGGCGAGCCCGCCGCCTTCGCGTGTTCGACAAAGTCCTTCCATCCGTCCGGGTTTTCCTCTTCGAAAACCACCGTGGGAACCTCTTCGGTTACAAAGCCGTTCAGCCGGCGCATTCCATGGCCCGCGATGAAGGCCACCATATCGTCTTTCAGCGAAATAAGATTGTCAGGTTGCATCCTCTCGTATTGTCTCAGATAAGCCCTCGCCCCGCACGCCGCCCACCCATCCGCCGCCTCGGAAGTCCATGATATATTTGAAGGAAATTCCATGATTTTTTCTAAAGATTACGTAGGTTATCTGGCCCGCCAGACCGTCAAGCACCTAATCGCCGAGAAGATGATCCACACCGACAAGCCAGCTCTGGTCAACGAGCGCGTCGCCTCTCAGATGATCGACGAACTCGCCCTCGAAGACCGCATCAACGACGAGGTCCGCGTCATCCTCGAAGCCTTCCAGGACGACATGCGCAAGACCGGCGCCAGCTACCCCGAGATGTTCAAAAAGGTAAAAAACGAGCTCGCCCGCAAGTACAAGGCGGTCCTGTGAGAATCTCCCGCGACAAGCTCAACAAACTCGCCCACACCGTAGCCGACACGCTCGCCGAGATCCCCGAGGTCGACTTCCTCGAAGACCGCAACACCATCCGCCAAGAGGCCCGCAAAGCCCTCGAAAAGCTCCTCCTCGAAGAGACGAAACTCGACGCCGCCGCCCGCCTAAAGATCGCCTCCCAGCGCAAGATCATCGTCGAAGGCTCCCAGGAGTGGGACATCCTCTACCGCAAGTACTACAACGACGAAGTAAAAAAACTCGGACTCTAACCCGCCGCCGCCAATTCGGCTATGCACTTGGGGTTGATTGTTCTTTTGCTTGTCGTCCCGTAGGGACCTGCGGTTGCTCTTGCCGTTGTTTGTTCCACGCAGTCATCCTGAACGAAGTGAACGACCCTGTATCTCGCCGTTGCCCGTCCTTCACCCCGCCAACACACACAAGTTCGAGCGATCCCTGATATACTCACCTAGTCGCAGCAGAGAAACCCTGCCTGTTCCGGCGTCATGGTGTAACTGGTTAACACGCCGCCCTCTCAAGGCGGAGAGTCCGGGTTCGAGCCCCGGTGACGCTACCAAACGACATCAACAAATCTTCTGCACGGCGCCATGGTGTAACTGGTTAACACGCGGCCCTTTCAAGGCTGAGAGTCCGGGTTCGAGCCCCGGTGGCGCTACCAAATCCCTCCGCAAAATGAACCGTACTCGCTATCCTTGACCTTAGGTGTTTGGTCCCGGGGATAGATGGTGCATACTTTTCTGAACGCCAGAAGGAGGCACTATGGGACAGGTTCTTCACGGGAGCGCCCGCACGACAGAGGCAGTGCGTCGAGCGATACAACATAGTCAAGAGAGCCTGAGAACCCTCGCCGGACGCCATGGAGTAAACCCGAAGACCATTGCCAAGTGGAGGAAGCGGACCTCAGTTGCGGATCGAAAGACCGGGCCGTCACCGAAATTCACCGTTCTTTCCCTTCAACAGAAAGCAGTGGTCGTTGCCTTTCGCCGGCACACGCTGCTGCCGCTCGACGACTGCCTCTACGCGCTTCAGGCCACGATCCCGCAGCTCACCCGATCCTCGCTGCATCGCTGCCTGCAACGTCACGACATCTCCCGGCTTCCCGACGTAGAGGGCGATCGACCGCGGCGCAAGAAGTTCAAGACGTATCCGATCGGCTACGTCCACATCGATATCGCGGAGGTGCGCACCGAGCAGGGCAGGCTTTACCTCTTCGTCGCCATCGACCGGACTTCGAAGTTCGCCTTCGTCGAGGTCCATGAGAAGGCCACCCAACGGATTGCGGCCGACTTCCTGAACGCGCTGATTCAAGCCGTGCCCTACCAGATCCACACCGTGCTCACCGACAACGGAGTGCATTTCACCACGCCTGGTAATCGCTGCTCGGCTGCCGCGGAGATCAGGCGCGCACTCGAACAAGGAGAGATCTTCCGAGCTCATGCCTTCGAGTTCGCTTGCGCCAAGGCCAACATCGACCACCGTCTGACCAAACCGAAACATCCCTGGACCAACGGCCAGGTCGAGCGCATGAACAGAACCATCAAGGAAGCAACCGTCAAGCGCTTCTACTACCAAACCCACCAGCACTTCCGACAACACCTCACCGACTTCGTCAACGCCTACAACTTCGCTCGAAAACTCAAGACCCTCAGAGAACTTACCCCCTACGAATACATCTGCTCCATCTGGACAAAACAAACCCAACGATTCAAACTCAATCCAACCCATCTATCCCTGGGACCAAACAGCTAATCCACTCTAGACCGGTTATTCACCACGCGCGGTCCGCAACAAGCGGGCCGCGTACGGTTTAACCCCTGCACTCCGGCACTCAGTCGGCAATATCGGTTTCCCTGCCGCACACGCAAAACAGGGCGGCAGAGGTGGGTGGTTCCACCCCTGCCGCTTAGATTCTATTGCCTGTATTTGTCTTCACTTATCTTCGTTGAAACGGGTGGAACTGTTTTGTCCCTGACTATGCAGGCCCGAACAATGCCGCTGCCGACGGTAGCTGCGCCTTCATCTCGTCGCGAATTTCGGTCGCGATCTTCTCAAACGAAGCCTTATCGTCACCCGCTTTGTAGTTGAACACCACGCCCAGTGCGCCGATCGTCTTCCCGGAGGAGTCCTGCAGCACAAGCTCATCTTCGAAGTGCTTGCCCGTCTTATCGACCTCGAGGTTGGCCTTCCCTGTATGGATACAGCGCATATCGTCCTCGTCGCCGATCTTGCCGATCCGTCCAAAGTTCGAAGCCACAATCAGGTTCTTGTGCTTCGGCGGGGCTGCGTGAATGGCGATCAGGATGACCTCCGGATGCTTCGCCAAAGCCTCATCCACAAGCTTCTGTGCCATCGGAGCTGGCGTCGTGTACGAGGGGTCCATCTCCTTGGCGTCGACCTTTCGCATCCCGGCAATGGCTTCTTCCCGCGTCTGCTGCGCGAGAGCCGGAGCGATGCTGAGCGCCGCGAGCGTAGTTATACAAAATATCTGAGCTGCTTTTTTCATCGATTCTCCCAATCCTGACTTGTACGCGAAGTGAAAGGTTACAGATCAAGCGTGAATGATGCTCACTCCACCCGACCGATTCCAGCCGCCTTCTACGCCCTATAAACCATTGCTCTTCCAGATGAGCCATGTCTGAAGCAGGAATGAAATTGCATTCATGCTTCGATCCAGCCCGCGATAGAGATCCCGCAGTACTAGAAGACGACTGTACAACCACAGGACACCTCTATTTGCGCCCGGTTCCTTTACTGAGCGATACTTAATCGTCCGCCTATACGGAAATTCGACCTACAGAAGGGTAGTGCCCAGCATGTCTACACCCGCAGCCGCCACGCAAGAAGCGGCCAGCATCAAGCCCGCAACAGGCAAATTAGGCATCATGATTCCCGGCATGGGAGCCGTCGCGACCACGCTCATCGCCGGCGTGGAAGCAATCCGGCGCGGTATGGCCAAACCCATCGGCTCTATCTCCCAGATGGGCCACATTCGCCTCGGCAAGCGCACAGACGATCGCAGCCCTCTGATCAAGGACTTCGCTCCGCTCGCCCACCTCGACGACATCGTCTTCACCGGCTGGGACATCTTCGGCGGCAACCTCTACGATGCCGCCAAAACCGCACAGGTGCTCGACCGCGATCAGCTCGAACAGATCCGCCCCTTTCTTGAGTCCATCGAACCTATGCCGGCTGTCTTCAACCAGCACTACGTCAAGCGCCTCACCGGCAAGAAGATGAAGACCGGCAAGAACAAATGTGACCTCGCCAACCAGATCCGCAACGATATCGCCGAGTTCAAGACGAAGACTGACCGCCAGGTCATGATCTGGTGCGGCTCAACCGAGATATTCCTCGAGCACGCCCCGGTCCACCAGACGCTCGAAGCCTTTGAGCGGGGCCTTGTCGAGGACGACCCGAATATCTCCCCGTCGATGCTCTACGCCTGGGCCGCGCTAAAAGAGGGCATTCCCTTCATTAACGGCGCCCCCAACCTCACGGTCGATATCCCCGCACTCAACGAGCTCTCCCGCAAGATGAACGCGCCCATCTGCGGCAAGGACTACAAGACCGGCCAGACATTCATCAAGACCGTCCTCGCCCCTGCCTTCAAGACCCGAATGTTAGGCGTCTCCGGCTGGTACTCCACCAACATCCTCGGTAACCGCGACGGCGAGGTCCTCGACGACCCAGAGTCCTTCAAGACCAAGGAAGAGTCCAAGCTGGGCGTCCTTGATGTCATCTTTCAGCCCGACCTCTACCCCGACCTCTACAAAGACCTCTACCACAAAGTCCGCATCAATTATTACCCGCCTCGCGGAGACAACAAAGAGGGCTGGGACAACATCGACATCTTCGGCTGGCTCGGCTACCCCATGCAGCTCAAGGTGGACTTCCTCTGCCGCGACTCCATCCTCGCCGCCCCGCTCGCCCTTGACCTCTGCCTCTTCATGGACCTTGCCGCCCGGACGCCATCGCTCAGGGGTCTGGGAATCCAGGAGTGGCTCAGCTTCTACTTCAAGGCTCCCGACAGCGCCCCCGGCGTCTACCCCGAGCACGACCTTTTCATCCAGTCCATGAAGCTCAAGAACACCCTGCGCCACATCATGGGCGAAGATCTCATCACCCACCTCGGCCTCGACTACTACGGCGAATAACCAACCCTCTGCAAGCGGCGGCTGCCACAGGGCAGCCTCCGTTTGCGTTCACACCAGCTGTCTACCTCGGCCCTTCTGAATCCGGGTCTTCAGGGATTAGTCATGATGGAGTGAAAGGTTCACTGTGGTGGGCGGTGGGTCGTGGGTTTAGGCAGTGTGGTTATAAGGCACAGTAGCTCAGAGTCACAAGCGGAGAGAATCCGGTACTGAAGGAGAGGGTACGATTTTGGGGATTGGATATCGATGCCGAGACGATTGCGGAGCCTGACGGCTCTCTGCGCAGCCTAGGGACGATCGCCAACCGAGAGGAAGCGGTGCGCAAGCTGGTGAAGAAGCTGGGCGCTGCTGAGTCGCTGCGGGCGTGCTACGAGGCCGGGCCGACGGGATATGTTCTTTCCTTGCATGACACAACTGGGAGTGGAGTGCTCGGTGATCGCGCCGAGCCTGGTGCCGGTGAAGGCTGGGGGCCGCGGTGGGCATGAAGGCGTGGACGCTGCCCGCAGCCGCCATGCACGGGCGGATGAGTGGTGGTTGGCAAAGGCGTTAGCATGGAAAGCGGAGGTGATTGTGGCGCAGTGGGTGAGGTTATGCCGGTTAGCGGAGTCTCCCGAGGCGGGCAAGGTGGTGAGGTGGAGGTGGAGGGCATGGCGGTTTGCCTGGCTAACGTGAATGGAGAGCTTTCGGCGCTCGATAACGTCTGTCCGCATCGGCAGGGGCCGCTGGGGCAGGGGTGGATTGAGGGAGAGGCAGTGATTTGCCCATGGCACTCGTGGGCGTTCAATGTAAAGACGGGGTTGGCGGACTATCCGGCACATGAACGGGTAGAGGTATTTCCGCTGCGCGTGGAGGGGGAGGATGTCTGCATCGATATCGGTTGAACGGTATTGCCTGAACGGTGCGGCTGATGCGAGGTGGGGAATCAAGCGTGGAACATTTTACGAGCTGCGGAAATGTTTCGCGACAGAAAGCGGTAAATCAGGGTAGGCTGCACTTACGGCAGACTTGAAGTACGACTGTCGGGCAAGAGGGGGTTGTTTCAATGAAGATGCGCACGTATTTTCTTTCCGTTATCGCGTTGGTTGTTCTGGTTGGGTCGGTCGTTCCCGCGAATGCGCAGGATCATGATCGTCACCATCGCCGTCATCATCACCGTCACCATCATCCGCGCTAGATTCTGAATCTATCGGTTGCAGGGAAGCTCGGCCAGGGTGCCGGGCTTTTTTGCTGCGCGGGGGTGAATGCGGGCGCTAGCCGCCGGCACTTGCAGCGGTACTGATAGAATCTATCAAATCCACTCCTACGGAGAGGCAATGCAAGCTATACTGGCGCTGGAAGATGGGCGCGTTTTTCGCGGTAAGAGTTTTGGCGCACGGGCGGAATGCTCTGGCGAGGTGGTCTTCAATACGTCCCTAACCGGCTATCAGGAGATCTTTACCGATCCGTCCTATGCGGGACAGATCGTGGTTCTTACCAACCCTCATATTGGAAACTATGGGACGACACCGCACGATGCGGAGGCGACAAGACCCTACATTGAAGGGCTGGTGACGCGTGAATTTTCCGCGATGAGCTCGAACTGGCGCTCGACTGAGGTGGCGGACGAGTACCTGGAGCGCTATGGGGTGCCTGTTATCGGCGAGGTGGATACGCGGGCGGTGGTGCGGCATCTGCGCGCCAACGGGGTGATGCGCGGCGTGATCGCCTCGGGTGACGAACTCGACGTAGACGCGCTGGTGGCCAGGGCGCGGGCGATCAAGAAGATGGAGGGCACCGACCTTGCCAGCCAGGTGAGCACGAAGGTGGCGTATGAGTGGGATACCAATGAGCCAAAGAATCAGACGGGCGACGCTTTGCTGACTACTGCGCTGGGAGATGAGTCCAAACAGATGCACGTCGTGGCGTATGACTTTGGGATCAAAGAGAACATTCTGCGGATGCTGACGCGTGAGAACTGCCGCGTGACTGTTGTGCCGGCGAAGACCAGTGCCGCGGACGTGATGGCGATGGAGCCGGATGGAGTGTTTTTCTCGAATGGGCCGGGCGACCCGGAGCCGCTCGAGTATGCGCAGGAGAATATTCGGCAGTTGCAAGGCAAGGCGCCGATGTTTGGAATCTGCCTGGGGCACCAGTTGTTCGGGCTGGCGCTGGGCGGCACGACGTACAAGCTGAAGTTCGGGCACCATGGCGGCAACCACCCGATTATGAATCACCAGACGGGCAAGGTTGAGATTACGGCGCAGAATCATAATTTCGCGGTCGACCCGGATTCGCTGGATGAGAAGACGGTGGAGAAGACGCACACCAATTTGAACGATCAGACGCTCGCCGGCCTGAGGCACAAGACCGATCCGATGTTCAGTGTGCAGTATCATCCGGAGGCCAGTCCCGGGCCGCATGACTCGCATTATCTGTTCAAGGATTTCCGTAGGATGATGGAAGAGTGGAAGAAGTGAGAAGGCTGGGGTTCGCTAATAATCCTGCTGCCATGCGCGACCGAAATATCCGCGCGCGGATCGCATTGCTTTTTTCAAGAGTAAGTACATTGCGGGTCATCACATGTATCGGAAGTTGAAGTCGCTTGGATATCCTCCGGGATATCAAATTCTATGCATAAATTGTCAAGTGGGTCGTCGTGACAACAATGGAGTTTGTCCCCATGTCGTAAAGCCGCTGAGCGCGATAGAAAAGCGTGCCGAATTACGAAGAAACTTCTCAGTGTTGATGCAACACCTGGTGTTCGCAGGAACGTGCCGCGCGAACCGATCCGAGATCAAAGCTTTGATTAAAAGTTAGGAATGAGCTAGATGCCGCGCAGGAATGATATCGCGAAGATTATGGTGATCGGCTCCGGGCCGATTGTGATTGGGCAGTCGGCGGAGTTCGACTACTCCGGCACGCAGGCGTGCAAGGCGCTGAAGGCCGAGGGGTACGAGGTCGTGCTGGTGAACTCGAATCCCGCCTCGATTATGACCGATCCGGAGGTGGCGGACAGGACTTATATCGAGCCGCTGACCGCCGCTTATGTCGAGGAGGTTCTGCGGGTCGAGGTGGAGATGCTCGACCCCGATGGGCTGGGTGGCAAGGGAAAGTTTGCGCTGTTGCCTACGGTGGGCGGACAGACGGCGCTGAATCTTGCGGTGGATCTGGCGGACTCGGGCGTGCTGGACAAGCTGGGCGTTGAGCTGATCGGAGCGAAGCTGGAGGCCATCAAGAAGGCCGAGGACCGGCTACTGTTCAAGGACGCGATGACGAAGATCGGGCTGGACATGCCGCGGTCGGCGCTGATCAACAATCTGCGCGATGGGTTGGAGTTTGCCGCGAAGATCGGGCTTCCGGTGGTCATCCGGCCTTCGTTTACGCTGGGCGGTTCGGGTGGCGGGATTGCGTATAACCGGGAAGAGCTGATGGAGATTCTTGCGCGCGGGCTCGACCTTTCGCCGGTGCACGAGTGCCTGCTCGAAGAGAGCGTTCTGGGCTGGAAGGAGTATGAGCTGGAGGTGGTGCGCGATCTGAACGATAACGTGATCATCATCTGCTCGATTGAGAACTTCGATCCGATGGGGGTGCATACGGGCGATTCGATCACGGTGGCTCCGGCGCAGACGCTGACCGATCGGGAATACCAGTGCATGCGGGATGCGGCGATACGGGTGATTCGAGAGATTGGTGTGGAGACGGGTGGAAGCAATGTGCAGTTTGCCGTAAATCCGCTTAATGGTCGCATGACGGTGATCGAGATGAATCCGCGGGTGTCGCGTTCAAGCGCTCTGGCGAGCAAGGCGACGGGGTTTCCGATTGCTAAGATCGCGGCGAGGCTGGCGGTCGGGTACACGCTCGATGAGATTCAGAACGACATCACCAAGGCGACTCCTGCGTGCTTCGAGCCGACGATCGACTATGTTGTCGTGAAGATTCCGAAGTGGCAGTTCGAGAAGTTCCCGGGTGCGGATGAGGGTTTGGGGCCGCAGATGAAGTCGGTCGGCGAGGTGATGGCGATCGGACGGACCTTCAAGGAAGCGATGATGAAGGCGGTGCGTTCGCTTGAGACGGGCAAGAAGGCGACCGCCGACGACATCGAACCGCGACGGCTGACGCAGCGCCTGGTAACGCCGCATCCGGATCGGCTGGCTTATATTCGCTATGCGTTCGAGCGGGGGATGACGGTGCGTGAGGTGGCGCGCATGACCTCGATGGATCCGTGGTTCCTGAACCAGATCAAGCAGATTACGGATGAGATCAAGGCTGTGGGGGGCGTTGCTATGGCGGACGTCACCGCCGACCAGTTGCGCACTGCGAAACGGATGGGGATTTCGGACGAGCGGCTTGCGGCAGGCTGGGGGTTGACGGGCGCGGAAGGCACAGCGGCGGTTCGTGCGTTGCGCAAGAGGTTGAACGTGATGCCGGTGTACAAGCTGGTGGACACCTGCGCGGCGGAGTTCGAAAGCTACACGCCTTACCTTTATAGCTGCTATGACGAGGAAGATGAGGCGGCGCCGACGGCGAAGAAGAAGATCCTGATCCTGGGGAGCGGACCGAATCGGATCGGGCAGGGAATCGAGTTCGACTACTGCTGCTGCCATGCGGCCTTCGCGTTGAGGGAGGACGGCTACGAGACCATTATGGTGAACTGCAATCCCGAGACGGTGTCGACCGACTACGACACGAGCGACCGGTTGTACTTCGAACCGCTGACGCTGGAGGACGTTCTGAGCGTGTATGAACATGAGGCTTCGTCGGGCGCGGAGATCGGGATGATTGTGCAGTTCGGCGGACAGACTCCGCTGAACCTCAGCCTGCCGTTGAAGAAGGCGGGTGTGCCGATTATCGGGACTTCGCCGGAATCGATCGATCTGGCTGAAGACCGCAAGCGGTTCGGCAAACTGATTGAGGACTTGAAGATTCCGCAGCCCCAGGGCGCGATGGCGACCAGCGTGGAGGAGGCTGTCGCCGGGGCGAATCGTGTCGGTTATCCAGTGCTGGTGCGGCCTTCGTACGTGCTGGGTGGAAGAGCGATGGTGATTGCATATGACGACGAGGCGGTCTCCAGCTACATGAGCACGGCAATTGAATTTTCGCAGGAGCGGCCGGTGCTGATCGATCATTTTCTCGAAGATGCTATCGAGTGCGATGTGGACGCGCTGTGCGATGGAGACGATGTTGTGATCGCCGGGATCATGCAGCACATCGAAGAGGCCGGAATTCATTCGGGCGACTCGTCCTGCGTACTGCCGGCGGTGGGTTTGAGCGATGATGTACTGCAAACGATTCGCGAATATACGCGCAGGCTGGCATTTGCACTGAAGGTGCGCGGCCTGGTTAATATTCAGTTTGCGATCCAGCGGGGGACGGTCTTCGTGATTGAGGTGAATCCGCGTGCTTCTCGCACGGTGCCCTATGTTTCGAAGGCGACCGGTATTCCCCTGGCCAAGATCGCTTCGCGGATCATGGTCGGACGCAAGCTGAAAGAACTGCTGCCGGAACAGGTGGCAAACGGGAAGGATCTGGAGACGGGCTGGCATTATTTCGTGAAATCGCCGGTATTTCCATGGGGCAAGTTCCCCGGCGTGGATACGGTGCTAGGCCCGGAGATGAAGTCGACCGGCGAGGTGATGGGCGTGGCCGATAACTTCGGTGAGGCGTTCGCCAAGGCGCAGATTGCTGCAGGACAGGTGCTGCCTCTGGCTGGAACCGTGTTCCTGAGCGTGAACGACCATGACAAGGAAGGCTCGGTGGCGCTGGCCAGGCAATTCGTGGAGATGGGATTTCACCTGGTGGCGACCCATGGGACGGCTCTGGTGCTGGAAAAAGCGGGGCTGCAGCCGGAACGCGTCTACAAGGTGAAGGAAGGCAGACCGAATGTCGTCGATCTGATCAAGGGCGACCGCATCCAGTTGATCGTCAACACGCCGCGCGGGCAGGATACGTTCTTCGACGAGAAGGCGATTCGACGGGCAGCCGTAATGGCGCGAATTCCCACGATTACAACGCTAGCCGCAGCACAGGCGGCGGCTGAGGGTATCTCAGCGTTACAGGAAGGCACCTTGAGCGTGGTCGCGCTGCAGACGCTGCACGCGAACCGCGTCGCTGAGACGGTGTGAACGGACAGCATCGGGTCAGGGTTCCTTAGAGACTCGCAGGCGGGTCGCCAGGCGAAATACCCTGATCTCTCACCATTGTGCTGTTACTGTAGCCGCACACTGGCGCGATTCCATGTTTTGTGCTATTCAGACAGTGTCTTTGGGCGCGCTGGGCGGTGTTCGCCCGCGATGTGGGTAGCTATTTAGAATGGAGAGATGCTGCTTGAAGGACTGCAACTTCCGCTGACCACGCCGTTTTTTCCCGATGGACGCTTGAACGTTCGCAAGCTCGAACACAATGTTGCACGCTATTCGAAGATGCCGGTGGCAGGATTGGTCGCGCTAAGCCAATGCGGGGAGCCGCGGATGCTGGCGGACGACGAGACGAGGCAGGTTTTGCGCAGTGTGGCGGAGATGGCTGCGCCGGAGAAGGTGCTGGTGGCCGGGGTGTCTCGCGATAGTGTCATGGCTACGGTTGATCTGGCGGAATATGCCGCCGGAGTTGGGTACGATGCCGTGCTGGTGCGGTGTCCGACGCTATCTGGCGGTTACGCAGATGGCGGGTTCACTAAGACGCTGCTTACCTATCTTTGCGCAGTCGCGGATCGGTCGTCGATACCGGTTGTGCTCTATAGCCCAGCCGGCGCCGAAGGTAGCATGCTTTCTCCGGAGATCGTCGCGGAGCTTGCCGGGCATCCGCGGATTATCGGTCTGGTGGACGGTGACGCCGGAGCCGAACGGATAGCGGAGTTGAGGCTTGGAACAGCGGCAGTAAGACACCAGGCGGATGTGACTGCGACCTTTGCGGCGGTGACCCGTCGCATGCGCGTGGGAGTTGAAGGCGACGCTCCGGCGGGTCTGGTTTCTGCAGATTCTCTGACGTCCGGCGGTACGGCGGTTGCGCATGCGCCGTCGAAACCGGTAATCAAGACAAGAACAAAGATGGTGGGTTTTCAACTGCTCACGGCCTGTACGACGGGGATGCTGGATGGGCTGCTCGCGGGAGCGGTGGGAGCGATGCCGGGTCTTGCCGCAGCGGCTCCCCAGGCGTGCTATGAGGTACTGGCGGCCTGGAAGGATGAAGATGAGGGTCTGGCGCAAGAGAAACAGGTGAGGTTGTATGAAGCTGCGCGGCGGGTCGAGGTGGAGTGTGGGGTGGCGGGGATCAAATACGGCTGCGATTTGAATGGATACTTCGGGGGCTGGGCACGGCTGCCGCAACTGCCGCTCAGCGGTGAAGAGCGGACTGAAGTGGAAGGGCTGATGCAGGAGCTTCGCAACTAGCACAGGAATGCAGAGTATCCGGCAGGGCTGTGCTTAGTGCGGATTTCGGACCGGTATACACCGCAAGCCTGTCCCGCCGGACGGGCCCGCTACGCGCGGGGCGGTCACTTCGTGACTTGTATACCTTGTCTTGACTGAGTCGGCTGCGTGGGCCCTCCCGTCGGTCGGGATGAAGACCGGTGTACATCAGTTGGAGAACCGCTCTAATGCCTGGGGGTGACGGGGACGCCCATGCCGCTCAATTTGCTGCGAGCCTGCATGGCCTCCGGTGAGTTGGGGAAGCGCTGAATGAGTAAACGGAGCTCGTGGATACCCGCGTCATTCTGCCTGAGGGAGATAAGGGCCATACCCTTGTGCAGGTGCGATACCGGAGCCTTGTTGCTGTCCGGATATTGTTGCAGGACGCTGTCGTAGTTCTTGACCGCTGCAGCGTAGCGACCGCCGCGATAGTCGATCTCCGCCATGTAGTACAGCGAGTTTCCGGAGAGAGGGTTGTCGGGATAGAACTTTACTACGTCGGCGAATTCGGATGAGGAGAGCGCGTACTTGGCGGACATGTAATCGCCGAGGGCGGTCTTGTACAGTTCGTCCGCGGGGGGCGCGGAAGAGGCCTGGGGAGGAGGCGCAGTATTGTCTGCCAGCGGAGTTCCCGCAGAGGGTTTACCTCGTCTCGCGATCGGTGCGGGGGAGCCTGCCGGGGTTTCATTCGCGGGAGTTTCGGGAAGTGGCGCTGTGGTAGCCGGGGCGGGGGTTGCTGCACCGGCGGAGGCCGGCAGGTTTGCGCTCATGGACTGCTGCTGGCTTTGGACCGACTGCATCAGTTTTTCGAGGGAGCCGATGCGAGCCTTCACCTCGTCAAGAGAGTCGTTCAGGGACTGGATCTGGCCGGAGACCTGGTCGATCTTGCCATTCTGGGCGTCCTGCTGGACCTGCATGTGCTTTTGCAGCGCGTCTAGGCTGGCCGCCATCTTATTGACCGAATCGGCGCTCTGCTGGACGAGGTCTTTCAAGACGCCCATTCGCTCGTCGTTGGACTGCTGGAGGCGAGCGACGGCGTCTTGAAGCTCCTGTACCTGCGTCTGTAACTGCACCATGTCTTTATTGGCGGCGTAGGCCGGGGCAGTGAAGAAGATGGAGGCGGTGAAGAGCGCGATCGATGCAAGGCGGATGGCTCGGAGTGCTTTCGAGCGGGGTCGTTGAGCGGGTGGGTCAGTTCGGGAGGTCTTGTAAGTCATGGAAGATGTGCTCGGCTTTCTTTCTAGCGGCCGATCCTCGCACCGCACGTGGCGCGAGGATCGGGCTTGAGTGGAGTGCAGGAGCTAGCGATCCAAAGAAAACTGGGCGCGCCGGTTCTGCTGCCAGCAGCTTTCGTTCTCCTCCGTGCAGAACTGCTTCTCTTTGCCGTAGCTGATGACGCGCAGACGGCTTGCAGAGACGCCGGCAGAGACGAGGGCGGTGCGAGCGGCGTTGGCACGGTTTTCGCCGAGGGCGAGGTTGTACTCCGCCGAGCCGCGGTCGTCGCAGTAGCCGCCGATGACGACCTTGATTGCCGGGTGAGCAGCGAGGTAGGAGGCGGCCTGGGCGGTTGCCGCGGCGGCGTCGGGCCGGAGGTCGTAGCTGTCGTAGTCGAAGAAGACGTCCTGCACGTTCTGATGGAATGCGGCGTCTGTGCCCATGTCGCCTTCGGTCATTGCAGGCGCTGTGGGGGCAACGGGAACACGCACTGTGACGCGGACGTTGGCTTCGGTTGTGCCGCCGTCACCCTTTGCGGTCAGGTGGAAGTTGGTCGAGTTCGAGGGAGACACGGTCTGGGTGCCGTTCAGGTTGACTTCGCCGATGCCATCGATGGTGACGACGGTGGCGTTCTGGGTGCGCCAGTTCAACACGACCGATTGGCCGAGGTCGATGGCGAGGGGATCGGCTGAGATCGTTGCGGTCGGAGCAGCTGCCGGGGCGGCAGGAGCGGGCCCGAGTGAGTTGGGGTTGATGCCGCTGGCCTTCTTATGGCATCCGGTGAGGGCGGCGATTGTGACCAGGGCGGCGGCGAGAACCAGGGCTTTGCGACTTCTGATTTGCAGTGCAACACTCATCGGTATTTCTCCATATCTCCTGCTTTTCGGCAGTGATTCAAACGAACAAGGGTGCCCGCGGAGGCGATTCCGCAGGGAAGAGGGGGTTACTTCCAACTCCAGTTTGGCATATCCGCACCGGCGGCGGTAAGGGCGTGTTTCTGCGTACCGTCGGCGAGCATGGTCCAGATCTTCATGTGATTTGCCCGGCCGTCTGCTGTGTTGGCGTAGACGATATGCCTTCCATCGGGGGACCAGGAGGGAAAGTCGCAGCGGCCGGTGTCATGGGTAAGCTGGATCCAGCGCTTGGTTGCGATCTCCATCACGTAGATGTCCTGTCCGCCGGGTGCTCCGGGCCCGTACCTGCGATTCCAGGCAAAGGCGAGGAACTGGCCGTTGGGCGACCACGATGGGGAGGTAGCGTAGCCGCCGTCGGTCATGCGCTGGATCGCGGAGCCGTCGGAATCCATGATGTAGAGCTGGGGCAGGCCGGTTCGTCCGCTGATCCAGGCGATCTGGGAGCCAGTGCGCGGATTGAAGACGGGCGATACATCGGGGCCGCGGAAGCTGGTGACGCGCCGCGCCGTGCCGCCGTTGGCATCTGCGATCCAGATCTCCGGGTCGCCGCTGCGGGAGGAGGAGTAGGCGATCTCTTTATCGTTGGGGTTCCACGCGGGCGAGAGATTGGTGCCCCCTGCGGAGGGGAAGTTCACCATGCGGTTCAGAAGCAACGAAAACATGCGGATCTGGAAGCCATCGCGTCCGAGCGACGAGAAGGCAAGGCGGGTGTTGTCGGGAGAGATGCGAGGCGAAAGCGATACGGTGCCGAGGTGCGTGACCGCGTGCTGGTTTGCACCGTCGTAGTCCATCTCCCAGATCTCTTTGTCGCCTGCGCCGATCCTGACGTAGTAGATCTTGGTCTCGGCGATGCCCTGGCTGCCGCCGCTCAGACGGAAGATGATCTCGTCGGCGAAGCGATGGGCGATCTGGCGCGCGGCATCTTCGCTTGCGGCTTCGCTGTACTGCTTCGCGAGAATCTGCGGGAACTGGAGGTTCTTTGCGTCGAACAGAAACCCGTTGCATACTACCCTGCCGTCCTGGACGCTGAAGCTTCCAAAGGCGACCATCGCCGCAGAGGTCGGGGCAACGGCCCACTGCTGGAGGTTGATCTCGGCCGGGCTGCCGGGGGTTGACTGGGGAAGCATGCTCTTGGAGACGATGTCGAAGATGCCCGCATTGGCCAGATCGCTGTCCAGTGTTGTATCGAAGGTGCGCTTCAGCGTCACCGTCTGGGGATCGGGTGAGGCGGGTTTAAAGTCGGCAACGGCGATGCGAATGCTGGTGACGCCGCTGGAGGTCTCGGTCTTGAAGGTGTCCTGTGCATGGAGAAGAGACGCCCAGGCCAGGAAGAGAAGCAAGACAGCGGGATGGGCGAAGTGAGCGCGGCGTTTCGGAGAGATACCAGCCGAACAGATACTGGCCGGAGAGATACTGGGGGGCATACTTTTCGATCGGAACATTCTTCTTTTATGTTAGACCCAAAAGCGGAGGCGGAACGCTTCGGTTTACGGCTGCGGTAATCAAAGGGTGTACTGCGTACCGGCGCTACTGTGGGTGCAGATGAAAGGTGTATTCCACGGTAATGTGGTCGCCCTGCGGCAGCGGCCCGAAGCCATCGACGCGCTGCACGGCCCGTTTCGCGGAGAGGTCGAGGGTGGGTGACCCGCTTGGGACTTCGACCCGCACGTTCGACGGCACACCCTCGCGATCGATATCGAAGACGATGGTCGTGCTCTTGCCCAGCGACGTGCGGGGATCCGCCTCCGCGGTGTACCAGTTCTGCGCCACCTTGCTGTTGACGATATTGACGTAGTAGGCGAAGCGGGCGCCGAAGGTGCGGTCCTCCACGGAGACGCTGGCAGTGCCGTTCTTGATCTCCAGAGTGGATTGCGCCACGCGGATGCCTGCCGTCTCGCCGGTTGCAGCCTTCATGGGCTGCGGCGGCAGAGGCTGGACATGCTTCGGAGGCGCCGGGGTCGGCTTTTCGGCCGTCTTGATGGGCTTGATGATCTTTTCCGGAATCGCGACGTCCTTAGGGCTGGGGGGCGGCTCGGTTCTTTCCTTGGTGACGACCGGCGCGGGACTTGGCGCCTCCGAGGTAAGGACTCCGGTGTCGAGGGTGCGCTGCTTTGGTGGCAGGGGGAGCGCGGAGACCATGGTGGCCTGAATGGCGCCGGCGGTTGAAGCGTTTTCACCCCAGTTTCTGCCCCTGCTGTGGAGCAGGAAGGCCCAACCGAAGATGGCGCCGGCGACCAGACCGTGCAGGAGCAGCGAACCGGCGAAGTTGCCGCGCAGGTTGTCGCCGCTGGAGTAGTCGTCCCGGCCGGGTTGAGGGTGAGTGGCTATCGAACGATCCCCGCTTTTCACTTTTGAATGGGCTGGGTGACGATGCTGATATTGGTGATGCCGGCCTGCTTGACGGCGTCCATGACGGAAGCAAATGCGCCGAACGGCACGCGCTCGTCGGCACGCAGGTAGATGATCTTCCTGGAGGAATCGCCTTTCCCATTTGTTCTGAGCAGTGCGGGAAGCTGGTTTACATTGACGGGTTTGTCCTGAAGGAAGACGTTCTGCTCCCGATCGATGGTCACGACCATTCGCTCTTCAGTGAGTTGGTTGACGGTGCGCGTCTTGGGAACAGCGACCTCGACCCCGGATTGGAGCACGGGGGCAGTCAGCATGAAGATCAAGAGAAGCACCAGCACGACATCGACCAGAGGTGTGATGTTGATCTCTGCCAGCGCTGTCTGGGTGCGTCCTTTCGCCGTGAAGGCCATCGCTAGAAGCTCCTCCGGCGAGGCTCTTCCGGCTGCGACTGTTGTGGGGGCGGGGTTAGCATGGCGGCGTTCTCGATTGCGTTCAGCAACTCGCGCCCAAAGTCGTCCATACGCGACGCAAACTCCCGCAGCCGCGCGGTGAGCTGGTTGTATCCCACGACGGCGGGGATGGCGACGACGAGCCCGGCGGCTGTGGTAATCAGGGCCTCCGAGATGCCTGGCGCTACCGCGCGCAGAGTCGCCGCGCCTGCCGTGCCCAGGCCGTGGAAGGCGTCGATGATGCCCATGACGGTTCCGAACAGGCCGATGAATGGAGCGATGGCGGCGATGGTTGCCAGCCAGGTCATGTGACTTTCCATCGCGGTCAGGGCTTCGCTCGAGGCGGTCTGCGAGGCTCGTTCGAGGGCAAGCGGATTGCGTGGGAGACCGCGTCCACCGTTCTGACGCTGATACTCGTCGTGAATTTCACCGAAGACGGCGACCAGGGGGCTGGGCTTGAACTGGTCGGCGACGGACGCGATCTCGCTGAGTCGGCTCGATTTGCGAAAGGCTCGGACGAAGCGCTGGCCCTGCACCTGGGCCTTGCGAAAGCTCGACCACTTCGAGAGCATAATGGCCCAAGAAAAGATGCTGGCGATGAGCAGAATAACCAGTACGGCGAAGGCCACGGGGCCGCTGTTGTGAACCATCTCCATCAGCGCGCTGCCGTTTGCTCCCGCAGGCGCGACGGATGCGGGGTCTTCCTGAAACAGATACAAAGCGAGTGCGACGGTCAAAACCATAGTTGTTGTCCACCAGGATCTAGTGTAAATCGTCCGGCCGGTAAAACCCGTTTAGCGACGCGCGTCGAGGCATCTGCCGTGGTGCCTGCAGGGCGAGAACCTGGCGAAGGATGCTGCGTGTGCGCGAGGTTTGCTATTCTCGCCATACGTCGACGTCTGAGGCCCCTATGCTGCTGGAGTTGCGCGCGGAAAACTATGCTGTCATCGACCGTGCTGTTGCGACGTTCGGCCTTGGCCTGAACCTTCTGACGGGCGAGACCGGCGCAGGCAAGTCCATCCTGATCGACGCGCTGGCCCTGCTGCTGGGAGGGAAGGCGTCGCCGGATGTGGTGCGTCATGGGGCGGACAAGGCGGTCGTCGGCTGTGTCTTTGAGCTCACGCCCGGAGCGGCAGCGGTTCTTGAAGCGAATGGAATCGACTCTGAAGCCGATCACATCCTGCTCCGCCGCGAGATCATCTCGAATGGCAAGGGGAGGGTATTCATAAACAATCAGCCGGCCACGGTTGGGGTGCTGCGTCAACTCGCGCCCGAACTCGCGCTGGTGCACTCGCAGGGCGAGACGCTGGGCTCGTTTGATCAGACGCAGCAGCGTGGTCTGCTGGACCGGTTTGGCGGGGTCAATAAGGAGAAGGTTGCTGAGGCTTTCACCGCGTGGCGTGCGACGACACACAGGCTCGGAGAGATGCAGTCGGCCGAACAGGACCGTCTGCGCATGGCTGACCTTTGGCGCTTTCAAAGCAGAGAGATCGAGCAGGCGGCACTGGCCGCTGAAGACGAGGATCTCCAGCTTGAAGCGGAGAAGCGCGTTCTGGGTAATGCGGAGAAGCTCTATTCGGCTGCCATGAGCGCGCACGAACTGCTCTATGAGTCGGAGAGCGCAGCGGAGACTACGCTGGGTTCCGCGCTGAAGAATCTGGAAGAGTTAGCGCGTTACGATTCGCGGTTTCAGGAGCCTGCGCAGCAATTGGCCGCGGCAAAGGCAATCGTGGAAGATGTCGATGCCGAGGTGCGCGACTTTGCGGACAGGATTCACGCGTCGCCGGGCAGGTTGGAGGAGATAGAAGACCGGCTGGCGACGCTCGACCGGCTGAAGCGGAAGTACGGGCAGACGCTGACCGAGGTGCTCGCCTTTGGGGCAGAGGCTGCACGGCAACTGGCCGAAGTTGAGAACCGGGACGCGCTTCTCGTCGAGTTGCAGGCAAAGCAGGCGCAGGATGCCGCAGCATACAAAACGGCTGCGAAGCAGGTGACACATGCGCGGATAGAGGCGGCGAAACGCCTGGAGAAGCTCGCCGAGGCGCAGATCAACGACCTCGCGATGAGCACACGCTTCCATGTGCGTGTGACGGCCCAGGAGGCTCCCGAGGGTTGGACGGCGCAGGGGTGGGATCAGGTGGAATGCCTGATTGCCACCAATGCGGGAGAGCCTTTGAAGCCGCTGCACGAGATCGCCTCCGGGGGAGAGATGTCGCGCGTGATGCTGGCCCTGAAGGTCACGGTCGAAGAGGCGGCGTCTGGCGCGGGCATACGCAGGAGGAAAGCAGCCCTGCCTCGGACGCTTGTGTTCGATGAGATTGACATCGGCATTGGAGGCCGCGCCGCTGAGGCCATAGGGCACAAGCTCAAGACCTTGTCGGAGGGACAGCAGGTGCTTTGTATCACACACTTACCGCAGATCGCGGCATTTGCCGATCAGCACTTCCTGATTGAAAAGACAGAGAAGCGGGGCCGGACCCAAACCGAGGTGCGTCGCATGGACGACTCAGAACGCGCCCAGGAGATCGCGCGCATGTTGAGTGGCGCGAAGCTGACAGAGACGAGCCTGAAACATGCTCAACATCTTCTGGATAGCAGCCGCTGAAACGGCGTCTGCATCCCGCGGGAGTGGAACTGCATCCGAGGAGTGAGAAGCAGTCTGGAGGATAAAACATGTCTGATGATTCGAAGAAGTGCGCTATGAAGAGTTGTCTCTGCACCCCGCCCAAGGGCGAAAAGTACTGCTCACCTTACTGCGAGACCGCAAGTTCGGAGACGACGCTGCAATGCGATTGCGGTCACCCGGCCTGCGCTCGCCAGAAGCTCTAGGATGGCCGATCGCGCTTTGCGGAAGAGATGTAGGACAGCCGCAAACGACTCACTCTAGGGAGTGATCGTTGCGGCAGCTTCCGTGTCAAGGCTGCACCATAATCGGTTCATTCCGGTTTCAGTTGCGGAGCATAAGCGGTATACTAGAACACGTGACTACAACCACTTTTGACCACGCTGTGATAAGCGAGAGCGCCAACAAAACGAAAACCAAGCGAGTTCTCCTTCTAAAGCCGCGCGGCTTCTGCGCCGGTGTTGTCCGGGCGATCGATATTGTTCAGATTGCGCTTGAGGCCTTTGGCGCACCGATCTATGTCCGCAAGGAGATCGTGCACAACAGCTATGTAGTCAACGACCTCGCCGCGAAAGGCGCTATTTTCGTCAACGAGCTTGATGAGGTGCCCGAGGGGGCTCGTGTCATCTACTCGGCCCACGGCGTCTCGCCCGCGGTCCGCGAGCGTGCAAAAGAGAGAGGATTGAAGGTTGTTGACGCCACCTGCCCGCTCGTCACCAAGGTTCACGTCGAGGCGATCAAGTTTGCCAAGCAGGGCTACTCTCTGGTGTTGATCGGGCATCGCGACCATGATGAGATCGAAGGCACCCAAGGGGAGGCGCCGGATGTAACCCAAGTCGTTTCTACGGTGCAGGAGGTAGCGAATCTGGTTGTTCCCGATCCCAATCGAGTCGCGTACCTGACCCAGACGACGCTCTCGCTGGACGAGGCGCGGGACATGATCCAGGCGCTTAAGAACAAGTTCCCGAACATCGTTGGACCGCACTCTCAGGACATCTGCTATGCCACCGAAAACCGTCAGGTTGCGGTCAAGAATGTGGCGCACGACGCAGACCTGGTGCTTGTGGTCGGCTCGACGAACAGTTCGAACTCGAATCGGCTGGTCGAGGTCTCGCAGAATCTGCACACCAACTCGTATCTGATCGACACTGCCGATGCGATCGAGCCGAAGTGGCTGGACGGCGTCGATACGGTTGCTGTAACGGCCGGAGCATCCGCCCCCGAGGTTCTGGTGAAGGATGTCGTGGAGTATCTGAAGGGGATGGGGTATGGAGACGTTGATGAAGTCGAGGTGATGCCGGAAAACGTGCGTTTCGCTCTGCCGCCAGAGATTGTTCAGAGAATAGATCCCGCTTCTTAGCAGACGTAAGAACGAGAGAGTTGCTCCATGGTTCCATCATCGAATCACAATCCGCAGGCGGCAACTTTACCAGCGCAGCCGCGCTTTGGCCGGCTCGATCTTGGTCTTGAGCATGTTGCCGGGGGCATCGGCCGCGCGAGAGATTGGCTGCTCGGCAAGCAGAATCCGGAAGGGTACTGGTGCGGTGAACTCGAAGCGGACGTGATGCTCGAGGCCGACTACATCTTCATGCATGTCCTGCTCGGGACGGGCGATGCAGGCAAGATGGAGCGGGCGGTCAACGAAATTCTACGGCACCAGAATCAGGATGGAGGGTGGAGCCAGTTTCCGGGCGGACCTTCCAACATCAACTACGGGGTTAAAAGCTATCTTGCGCTCAAGCTAATGGGCTGGTCCAAGGAGCATCCGATTCTCGGGAAGGCACGGGAATGGATTCTGGCCAACGGCGGCGTCGTGGAATGCAACACCTTCACTAAGATCTATCTCTGCGCTCTTGGGCAGTATGAGTACGACGCCGTGCCGGCGGTGCCGCCCGAGATTGTCCTGTTTCCCAACTGGTTCTACTTCAATATCTACGAAATCTCGTCCTGGTCTCGCGGCATTCTGGTGCCGCTAGCAATCATCTATGCGAAGAAGCCGTTCAAAAAGATTGCGCCCGAGCAGGGAATTGAAGAGCTTTTCGTTGGCGGACGACAGGATGCGGACCTGCATCTGAAATGGGATCGTAAGGCCCCGATCAGTTGGCGAAACTTCTTTCTGCTGGTGGACCGCGCCTTTCATCTGGCGGAGCGAGTTCACATCCGTCCGCTGCGAAAGAAGGCTCTGAAAGAGGCGGAGAAGTGGATGCTTGCCCGCTTCGAGAAGTCAGACGGACTCGGAGCCATTTACCCCGCCATGCTGAATTCGATTGTTGCGATGCGTTGTCTGGGTTACTCGGTCGACGATCCGCAGTTCATTCGCGCCATGGACGAGTTCGAGAAGCTGGGGATCGACTGCCCGGATGGCGAGCCCGGCTATTCCACTCCGACGTTCCGTATGCAGCCGTGTTTTCCTCCCGTGTGGGATACGGCGCAGGTGATCTCCGCGCTGGGCGACGCAGGAGTCTCTCGAAGCGATCCGCGCCTGCTGCGGGCTGCGGACTGGCTCTTATCCAAAGAGGTCCGGCACAAGGGCGACTGGGCACAAAAGGTAAAGAATGTGGAGCCCGGCGGCTGGTACTTCGAGTTCAATAACGAGTTTTATCCCGATGTTGATGATACCGGCGAAGTCTTGCTGGCGTTGAACTGCGTGGATAATCCGCGCGAACGATATCAACACGAGGTCTGCCAGCGCGCCTTGAACTGGATATGGGCGATGCAGTGCAAGAATGGCGGCTGGGCGGCGTTCGACAAGGACAACACCAAGACAATCTTCCAGTACATCCCGTTCGCCGACCACAACGCTATGCTGGACCCGCCGACGGTCGACATTACCGGACGGATGCTGGAGATGCTGGCGCAATACGGGTTCACGCGTGCCGATAAGCGCGTGGAGAAGGCGATCCAGTTTGTCCTGAAGGAACAGTCCAACGATGGAAGCTGGTTCGGGCGCTGGGGCGTCAACTATCTGTACGGAACGTTTCTGGTGTTGCGCGGTCTGGAAGCAATGGGAGTCTGGAGCCACGAGCCTTGTATTCTTCAGGCAACCGAGTGGATACGCATGGTGCAGAACCCGGATGGTGGATGGGGCGAGACCTGCGGCACCTACGACGAGGAGTTGCAAAAGGGCGTTGGGCCAAGCACTCCGTCACAGACCGCATGGGCTCTTTTAGGTCTGCTCGCAGGCGGAGATTCCCGCTCTGATTCCGTGGCAAAGGGCGTGAGGTGGTTGATTGAGCGCCAGCATGCGGACGGTAGTTGGGACGAGCTTGTGCCGGGCCGCAATGGCGAGAGCTACTACACCGGCACGGGTTTCCCGCGGGTCTTCTACCTGGGATACCACCTGTATAAACAGTATTTTCCTCTCCTGGCACTGACGACCTATAAGAGGGCCATGGAGCGGGAGGCCGCAGAAGCAGCATAGAGGACGAGCAGCACCTAGACGCGCTATGTTTCGCATATTTTTGGTCGAGGAGACATCCGATGGCAGTGCCAGTCTCACAAGCTTGGACCGTCGCAACCTACGTTGTAAAGCAGAAGATGATGAGGCGGAAGAAGTATCCGCTCGTGCTCATGCTGGAGCCGCTGTTCCGCTGCAATCTTGCCTGCGCCGGCTGCGGAAAGATTCAGTACCCCGCGCACATCCTGAAGGCAGAGCTCTCGCCGGAGGAGTGCTTCAAGGCCGTCGAGGAGTGCGGAACACCCATGGTTGCGATCCCCGGGGGCGAACCGCTGCTGCATCCGCAGATGCCGGAGATCGTTGCAGGGCTGGTCGCTCGCAAGAAGTACGTTTACATGTGCACGAACGCTCTTCTCCTCAAAGAGAAGCTGCACCTGTTCAAGCCAAGCAAGTACCTTTCGTTCTCCGTTCACGTCGACGGTCAGCGCGAGCACCACGACTTTTCCGTCTGCCGCGAAGGCGGCTATGACATTGCCATGGAAGGTATACGGGTTGCTGTCGAAGCCGGCTTCCGCGTTACCACGAACACCACGTTGTTCGACGGCGCAGACCCGAACAGCGTACGCGCACATTTCGATGAGTTGATGGTAGCGGGGGTTGAAAGCATGATGGTTTCGCCCGGTTATACCTACGATAAAGCTCCCGACCAGAAGCATTTTCTGGGCCGGGCGCGTTCGAAGAAGCTCTTCCGCTCGATCCTGTCGAACCGAAAAAAGACTTGGCGGTTCAATGCTTCGCCCATGTTCATGGAGTTTCTGATGGGCAAGAAAGACCTGACCTGCACCCCCTGGGGCATGCCGACCTTCAGCATCTTCGGCTGGCAGAAGCCCTGCTATCTGCTGCAGGATGGATACGCCGACACCTTCAAAGAGTTGATGGAAACGGTCCAGTGGGAGAACTACGGCACCGAATCCGGCAATCCGCAGTGTGCGAATTGCATGGTGCACTCCGGCTACGAGGCCAGCGGCGTCAACTACACCTTTGGCTCCATCAAAGGCCTGCTGCAGACCGCGAAGGCCATCTTCTTCAACCGGTATGAGGATGAGGGCGCGATGAAGCTGCTGAACGAGTGGAAGGCCGCGCACACCGCGCCTCTTGTCCAGATTGCTCCGCCTCAGGCTGCGGCCGGCAAGACAGCTCAGCTTCAAGAGGTCTCAGGAGACTGACCATGGCGACCGAAACGCAGGAATCTGCAAAGCTCGCACAGTTGAACCAGGCGAATCCCGATGATATCGAAGTAGCCGCAGGCCGAGAGCGCGAGCAGCTTGAAGGGTGGATTCCGGAGCTGGCGAGTGACGCTGAGATTCGTGAAGCGTTGGAGAAGGCGTTTGACTATCGCGGTGACATTACGATCACCCGAAAAGACGGCTCACAGATCGCTGGATACCTATTCGACCGGCGTCAGGGCGCTTCGCTTGTCGATTCGTTCGTCCGCATCATCCCGGCGAACGCCCAGACCAAGGTGAACGTTGCCTACTCCGACATTGCTGCGCTCGCCTTCTCCGGCAGGGACACCGCGGCAGGCAAAACTTTCGAGGCGTGGGTGAAAAAATACTGGGAGAAGAAAGCCGCCGGCGAGCAGAATATCCAGATCGAACCAGAGAAGCTGGACTAGCAGCACGTGCGCGTATTTCTCACGGGAGCTACGGGCTTCGTCGGCGGCCATGTGGCTCGGCGCTTTTCGGCCGAAGGAGCAAGGCTCCGCCTGCTGACCCGCCGGACGAGCCGCCTTGGATCGCTAGCTGGACTCGATGCCGAAACCGTCACTGGTGATCTGCGTCAATCTGAAAATTTGCGATCCGCTCTTACAGGTTGCGACTCTCTGGTACACGTCGCTGCTGACTATCGTCTTTGGGTGCGCGATCCGGAGCAGATGTACGCCGCCAACGTCGACGGTACGCGAGAGCTTCTGAGGCTGGCCCGCGAGATCGGTATACCCCGGGTCGTCTACACATCAAGCGTCGCCACGATGGGCTTCAAAGCCGACGGCACCATCGTGGATGAGGAAACACCCGTGACGCTCGCCGACATGATCGGCCACTACAAGCGGTCCAAGTTCCTCGGCGAACAGCAGGCGATAGAAGCCGCCAAATCGGGCCAGCATGTCATGATCCTCAACCCGACGACCCCCATCGGACCCGGCGATGCCAAGCCCACGCCTACCGGCAGGATCATCGTCGACTTCCTCAACAAAAAGTTTCCCGCCTATGTGGACACCGGCCTGAATCTTGTCGACGTGGACGAGGTCGCCCGTATGCATGTGGCTGCGCTCGAACGCGGCACTCCGGGCGAGCGGTATATCCTGGGCGGAGAAAACCTGACTTTGAAGCAGATACTCGATCGCATGTCCGCCATAACGGGCCTGCCGTCGCCGACCGTGAAGGTGCCTCACTCAGTTGCGATGGTCTTCGCCTTCTTCGACGAAAACATCTCCGGCAAGCTCCTGGGTAAGGAGCCGCGCGCTACCGTGGAAGCCGTTCGCATGGGCAGGAAGATGATGTTCGCCTCCTCCACCAAAGCCGAACGCGATCTTGGCTTCCAGGTGCTGCCCATCTATCCCGCGATGCGCTCGGCGATTGAATGGTTTATTGCAAACGGCTATGCGGCCCATCTATGAGGATTGGGATCATTGCGGCATTGCCCGGAGAGTTGAAGCCGCTCGTCAGACGCTGGCGAAGCATTGCTACAGGGATGACTGGGACAAGGAAGTGGGTACTGTCCTGCGGCGCAGATACTTGGATCGCGGTGTGTGCAGGGATGGGCGCCGAGGCGGCACGAAGGGCTTATTCAACGGCAGCGTCGGACGGCGCGCTGGACATGCTGCTCTCGGTTGGCTGGGCGGGTTCGCTCAGCGCAGGCGTGGGCCCCGGAACAGTTCACGTTCCGACCCTCGTCATCGACGCGCAGACCGGGGAACAGTTCAACTTGAGTGGGAGCGGGAGAAGATGTCCCTTGGTGACAACTGCACATGTAGCCGATGCCGCTGAAAAAGCCCGTCTGGCCGAGACGTATCGAGGCGCTGTTCTGGTCGATATGGAGGCGGCGACGGTCGCACGGCTAGCTGCGATGCACGAAATTCCCGTGCTCTGTATCAAGGGAGTCTCGGATGCGGTTGGCGCAAGATTGCCTGATCTGAATCGCTTTATCGACCGGATGGGAAGGATACAGATGGCGCGCTTTATCGGGCACATCTCTTTGCGACCGCAGTATTGGACCTCGTTGTTTCACCTTGGCAGGAACAGCGCGCGGGCGGCCGAGAGCATGCGAGACTTAATCATCGAGTTCATGAAGGAAAAGGATGTTGAAAAGCTCATTCGAACCGGCAGTATCTAACAGAGTGGACGAACTCCCTTCGATCATGCGAGCCGCCGTCTATCGCGGTAAGAACGATGTGCATGTCGAGACCATTCCGGTGCCGGAGATCGGCCCGGGCGAAGTTCTCGTCAAAATTCACACCTGCGGAATCTGCGGCACCGATCTCAAGAAGATCCATACCGGCTCGCATGACGCGCCGCGCGTCTTCGGCCACGAGATGGCCGGCACGATCGTCCGCATCGGGAAGGGTGTCAGCAGTTTTGCCATAGGCGAACGCGTAATGGCGTATCATCACATCCCGTGCGGCCATTGCTTCTACTGCCGCAAGCAGACCTTCGCCCAGTGCGAGGTCTACAAGAAGGTCGGATGCACCGCGGGTTTCGCTCCGTCCGGCGGCGGCTTTGCAGAGTACATCCGCGTGATGGATTGGATCGTCGGCCGCGGTCTCATCAGGATTCCCGATGACATTCCCTTTGAACAAGCCGCTTTGATCGAGCCGGTTAACACGTGCTACAAAGCGGTTCAGCTGCTTCATCTCGAACCTGATGAGACGGTACTGGTCATCGGCCAGGGGTCCATCGGGATCCTGCTCGCCGCCCTCGCTCGCAAGACCGGAGCGACCGTACTGACGAGCGATCTCTATCCGGAGCGCCACGCGGTCGCCGCACGATTTGGCCTCGACCATCCTCTCGATGCCAGGGAAGACGTGGCTGCCGCTGCCAGGTCCGCAACAGAGGGTCGCGGCGCGGATGTTGCATTACTTGCGGTTGGCGGCAACACACTAATCAAGACGGCAATGGCGGCCATCCGTCCCGGCGGTCGCGTCGTCCTCTTCGCCCAAACCCAGCACGGGGAAGCGCCCTTCGACCCAGCCGCCGTCTGCATGGACGAGAAGACCCTCATGGGTTCTTACAGCGCCTCGGTAGCCATTCAGGACGAAGTGACCAAAATGGTCTTTGACGGCTACCGTAAAGGCTTCGACCTGACCAATCTCATCTCGCATCGCTTCTCGCTGGAGGATGCGGTCGACGCCCTCGATATGGCATCGCACCCGCAGGCGGACTCGCTCAAGATTGTCATTCAACCCGGCTTGAATAGGGAAGCGATCTAACACATATCAACATGAGGGCTGATTTTATCCGTGTTCACCCGTGAAGATCCGTGGTCGGAGCTTCTCGCAATCCTCGGACGAGGCGGCAAACGGCTACTCCCGGGTTCGCTTCTTGACTTCGACATTAAGCCGCTTGATCTTCTGGTTCAGAGTCGAGAGTGGAATTTTGAAGTACTCCGCGGCCTCGGTCTGGTTCCAATGGCAGCGTTCCAGCCGGTCCGAGATGATGCGCCGCTCGATCTCTTCCATCAGATCGAACAGGGAAGCATCCGGCTGATGGTCCAGCAGGCTGGCCGAATAGGTGCTGCCGGTTAACTGCGTGGGCAGCAGGTCCGGGCCGATCGTTCGGGAGGTGGCGAGCACCACACCGCGTTCCATCGCATTCTCCAACTCGCGCACATTGCCCGGCCACTCGTAATCCATAATGACCCGCATGGCTTCGGGAGAGAGCGACGGCACCTCGGTCCCATTCTCATCGGCGTAGAGCTTGAGGAAGTGAGCGGCCAGCAAGGGGATATCTTCCCGGCGCGAACGCAGCGGCGGCAGCTCCAAACAGATGACATTCAGACGATAGAAGAGATCCTCGCGGAAACGGCCCTGCCGCACGGCCTCCTGCAGGTTCACATTGGTCGCTGCGATGATCCGGACGTCGACCTGAATCTCCTGCACCCCACCGAGGTGCATGAAGCGGCGGTCTTGCAGAACACGCAGTATCTTGGCCTGCATGTCCATTCCCATCGTGCCTATCTCGTCGAGGAAGAGCGTGCCTCCGTTGGCTACTTCAAACAAGCCCTTCTTCGCCGTCACGGCCGAGGTGAACGCTCCCTTGACATGGCCGAAGAGCGTCGACTCGAGCAAATCCGACGGCACCGCACCCGTATTGACAGGCACGAACGGCCGGTCCCGGCGCGGCGAATTGGCATGGAGCGCCTTTGCGATCAGCTCTTTGCCTGTGCCGCTCTCACCCTGCAACAAGACCGTCGACCGGCTCGGAGCCACCTGCGCGATCAGGTCGAAGAGGCTCAACATCGGCTCGCTCTTGCCTACGATGTTCTCAAAGTTGTACCGTTGCTTCAGCGTTCGCTTGAGCTGGACAACCTCTTCTTCAGCGCGATGCCGGGCCACCGCCGCGCGAATATCTGCAAGCAGCTTTTCATTATCCCAAGGCTTCTGGATGAAGTTTTCCGCGCCCGCGCGAATAGCATCGACGACGTTGCCGACAGTGCCATAAGCCGTGATCATGATGACCGGCAGGTTTGGCTGCATCTCGGTTATGCGAGGCAGCAGGTCGATCCCGCTTTCGCCGGGGAGCGCAAGATCGAGCAGCAGAAGATCGTATTCGTTTCGCGCAAGCAGTTCCAGTCCGGACGGACCATCACTGGCCGCACTCACCGTGAAACCCTCCAGGCTCAGCAGGGTGTCGAGCGACTCGCGAATGCCCATCTCATCGTCGATGATGAGAATGCGGGGATCACCCACCACCCTTGCCGTGCGTTTGAGATGAAGGGACTCGGCCGCCAGTTCGGTTGTTTCAGACATGAATCGTCTTCCTCTCGGCTTCCCGCGTACTGCTTTCAGGGTGTTCAGCACTCAAGGGCGTGCGAGTGCCGGCGGAGGGGAACTCAAGCTGGAAAGCTGTCCCGACGCCGAGCTCGCTCTCGACGTGAATCTTGCCCGCGTGCTCCTGCATGATGCCGTAGCTCACGGCCAGTCCAAGCCCGGTTCCTTTGTGCTCGCCCTCCTGCGGTTTGGTTTTAGTCGTGAAGAACGGGTCGTAGATCCGGTGCAGATGCTCCCGCTCGATACCGCCGCCGGAATCCTGAATTCGTATCAGCACCCGGCCCGAGCCGTTGAATGTGGCGATCTTCAAGGTTGCACCGGGTGTGCCGAACATTGCGTCCTTCGCATTCAACATGAGATTTAGAATCACCTGCTGCAGCTTGCCCTGGTTTCCATGGATGCGTGAGAGATGTGGCTCCAGGTTCGTCTCCACTCGAATCTGCGAGGTCTTGAATTGGTGCTCAAGCAACGTCATCGTGTCGCGAAGGAGCTGGTTGAGATCGATACTGGTAAACTCCGCGCCACTGGTCCGCGAAAAATTTAGCAGG
The DNA here is from genome assembly GCA_965277265.1 of Edaphobacter sp. Taxonomy (GTDB): domain Bacteria; phylum Acidobacteriota; class Terriglobia; order Terriglobales; family Acidobacteriaceae; genus Edaphobacter. The sequence goes on along the minus strand of CBDICF010000003.1, from coordinate 331,882 downwards.
CCATTCACAATTTCGGAGGCGCGGAAGGTCTGCTGCGTGATCTTTTCGAGGATCGTCGCAAGCCGTTCATCGTCCCGCATATGTTTCGTCAGCATCTGCGTATAACTTGAGATGACAGCGAGCGGCGTATTCACCTCATGCGCCACACCGGCGGCCAGCAGCCCGATAGATGAGAGCTTCTCGGCCTGCGTCAACTGCGCCTCCAACTGAATCCGGTCCGTTATATCGTCCACCAGGATGATGCGTCCGACGGCAACGAAGTTCCTCGTCACCAGAGGCGCGATCGCGATGTTGGCGATGCGCATGGCGCCGTTCGGCAAGACCAGGCGAAACTTGTAGAGGGTGTGCGTCCCCTGCTCTTCATGCACGCTGTTGAAGTTCGCGACAAAGTCCGGGGGAAATACGGCCGCGAGCGGCTGGTGCAGGACCTCCGTTCGCCCCTGCGAGAACATGCCCTCCATCTGCGTGTTCCAGCTTTCGATCCGGCCTTCCAGATCGACAGCGAACACTCCAATGTTGATCGATTCCACGATGTTTTCGTGAAACTCCTTCAAGCTCTCAAACTCGGTGATTTTCTGCTCCAGACGTTGATAGAGCTGCGCGTTCTGGATCGCGATGCCGATGTAGCCGGCCAGCGATTCCAGCAGTTCCATGTCTTCGCTCGAAAGAAAGTCTCCGTCGTCCGTGCGGCCCAATCCGATCACGGCGACCGTGCGCGTCCCGCCTCCCTCGCGATTGGCGACCCGGCAGGGAAGATAGTAGTTCAGGTCCAGGCGTCCGGCGCTATGCTGCTGCGCTGCGGGAAGGCGGAGCACCTGCTGGGGATTATCAAGAAAGATATGGTTGTTTGCCCCGGGCCGGTCGAAGTCCAGGAACCGCACATCCAGTTCACGCAGGTCGGGAGCCTCAAGGTTGGTGAGTCCATGCGATGCGGCCAGATTGAAGTGTCTCGCCGGCGTACCGTCATCTCCCTCAGAGGCAAGGAACACCGCGACCCGGGTCACCAAAAGGGTCTGCGGCAGCCGCTCCACGATGGAATCGAGCAGAGCCCGCAGGTCCGTCTGTGAATTGATACCCCGTCCGAACTCTACGAGAGTTTCGCGATAATCGAATCGCTTCTGGTCAAAAATTCGATCGACCCGCGCCTGAATCGCCCTTTTCAGCGGATCGAAGACAATGCCGGTAATGATGATGCCCGCCATCAGACCCCAGATGCGCAAGCTTGGCAGCCGGGTATGCACCATCTCGGCGGTTACCGCCACAACCCCGAAGTAGAGCCCTACAAGCGAAGCCGTGGCCAAGGTGTAGGTCACGCCGCGCTTGAAAATCAGGTCGACGTCCATAAGACGGTAACGCACAATCGCCCAACTGAAGGTAAGCGGAAGAATGACCAGCGACAACCCGGCGAGCTTGGTCAACAGGGTAGGAACCGACCAGTCAGCCAGGTAGGGAATCACGTTGAAGACCGTAAACGGCGTGACCGCAAGCAGGGTTCCACGGGTCAGCCACTTCAGTTGCTGACGCTCCAGCGCAGACTCCGCCCGTCGATATCGTAAGCGAAACACGATCGCGGCGATGACGTAATACAGCGCGAGGTAGCCCAGCGCAATCTGGTCAAGCCGGTGCAGCAGTACTTCGGTTGCCGACCAGAAGCGAATTGCACGGTATTGAAGACCAATCAGAAATAATCCCGGCACATACAAAATTGTGCTGAGAATCCGCTGCCCTAGACGATTCCGCTTCTCGGACGCAAAATTGTCCGAGAAGCTCACTGCAAAGTGCAGAAATAGAGCCGGTTGCAGCGCCTGCGCTGCCAGATTGCCCCAATAGATGAACCAGTCGAATGCTCCTTGCTCTCCCGTCGACCGGAAGCTGTACAGCACGAAAGAAGCCAGGCAGAATACGTAGAAATGGACGGATTTGGGCGCGGTCCACCGTCGAAACAGGACATAAATGCCGATGCATAGGTATACCAGCGCGATAAGCCTGAACGCCTGGTTTATCGACCTGTCTTTGGGCTCCAGAATAACCTGGATATCAAGCCGCGTCGCTCCGTTGAGATCGATAGCGTGCGACACTGGCCGAAGAATGGAATAGGTCGCATGGGCCCAGATTCCGCTGCGGAACATCTCGCGCACCAGAGGAGCCAATCGCCCGGTGGGCTGATCGTCGATGGCGATCAGGACGTCGCCTGTGCGTATACCCGCGCGGTGCCCGGGAGACACGACCGGAACCCGCTCTGCCCGCAACCCGGCCGCCGCCTCTACCCACCAGATGCCGTCCGTCGGGACGTCGAAGCCGTTCTCCCGCTCGAAGTTGATCCCGGCCAGAACGCACACTGCCAGGGTCGCCACCGCAAGGATGACAGCGAGGATTCGGGTTTGGGCAGCATCTTTCATCAACTGGAACGATGGTGTAGCACATCAATGGCCAAACTAGAAGAACCGGCTCGCAACGCGATTGCGGTGCCGCTCATCTTGCGACCTACAGAAAATCATAACCCGAGTTCCTAATATGGATAAGAACTTAGGCGCACAGAGAGACTTACGTCCTTCAGCCTCCACAGGTTCCGCATCTCAAAATAGCTCGCTCTAGCTGCACATCGAAGCGAAGTTTTCACATTGCTGTAACATCAAAGAATCGAGGGATTGAGTGGGTGAGCGTATGGTGCGGCCGCGCTCACTCCTCCAGAGGCACCCGTGACATCGAAATGCGGAGATATCGAAATCGAAGACCGCTTTGTCCTTGTTGGCGGGGCGAGGGTTCACTACCAACGCGCAGGTGCCGGACTCCCTCTCCTGCTCTTGCACGGTCTTGTCGGCTCAGCGCACAATTGGCGTTTGAACATCGGCTTCCTTGCGCGGCACTCAAGCGTCTATGTCGTTGACCTCTTCAACATGGGCCAGTCGGAGCGCGTTCCCGGCCTCAATGCCGGACTGGAAGCGACCGCCGACCGACTCGCCGCGTATATGGACGCGCTTGGCCTGGAGGAGGCCGACATCGCCGGCCACTCACATGGGGGCGCTGTGGCCATGATGTTTGCCGCTCGTCACCCCAACCGTGTTCGCAGTCTTATCCTCTTCGCCCCGGCCAATCCGTTCTGCGATCTTGGCCACCAGCTCATCCGCTTCTACCAGACCAGATTCGGCATCTGGCTGGCGCGGCAGATACCCGTTCTGCCCCGAATGGTCAAGGCGACTGCTCTCAGCCGCATGTACGGCGATCCCGCGCGCGTGTCCATTGACTCCCTGGAAGGCTATACCGACGGCCTCCATGTACCCGGCACCATCGATCATGTTCTCCAGATTCTGCAGCGCTGGTTCGTCGACATGGGCCTTCTGCGCTCCGCGCTCACCGGCCTCAGCGCAAAACCCACGCTTTTGATCTGGGGTGACCGCGACCGGGCCGTCGGTCTGAACTCTGGCCGCGAGCTACAGCGGATGCTTCCGCAATCGAGTCTTGTCGTCATACCCGGCGCAGGTCATATTCCATTCGAAGAGATGCCCGATTTCTGCAATCAGATCATGCACGACTGGCTGCTTACTCATCCGCGGTCCGCGCTTGCCTCCGTCGGAGGAGCTCACCAGGCGGCGCGTACCCTGCTCAACCAAAGGCTGGAGCGTCCCTCGCCCTCTGCAACTCGGGTACCTGCCTGAAGCCTGCATAACCGGCTGTCCCGTCTAGCTCAACCGAAATTCGCTTGCTAGCCAGGAGCGTATCTCCCCCTGCATCACCGCGAGCTTGGAGCCGGGAGACTCGGCAGTCCCTTGAAAGAAGTGGTCGGCTCCCGTAACCCAGACGAGGCGCTTCGGCTCCGTAGCCTTCTCGAAGACCGGCTGCATCGCGTCCGGCGGCCCGTACTGATCGTGATCGCCGCTGAGGAACAACTTCGGCTGCGAGCACCCGGGCAGAAAACCGTAGGTGTAGTCCCGTCCTTCCGCACGCACCGGCACACCGAGTCCAACCAGCCCTTTCACGCGCGGATCACCGCAGCAGGCGCGCAGTCCCACATTCGACCCGAAGGAGAAGCCGGCAAACAGCAGAGGCCGCTTCAGGTTCTCTTCCATCCAGTCCAACGCGGCGCGAACGTCATCCCGCTCTCCGCGTCCGTCGTCGAACTCTCCCTCGCTGAGCCCCACGCTGCGGAAGTTGAACCGAAGTACAGGCAGACCGAACGACGCAAACGCCTTCATCGCGTGGTACACGACCTTGTTATGCATCGTGCCTCCGCCTGCCGGATGCGGATGGCACACCAGTGCGGCAAAAGCAGCATCCTCGCGTCCTGTATTCAGGAGCGCTTCGAGTTTGCCCGCGGGGCCGTAAAGATCTTCAATGGAGCGGATCTGCGATTGAGCAGGAGAATGAGTCGCTGAATCTGGCTGGGAGTCTATCGTCTGCGTCATTTCTTTCCAGTCTAATGCCTCTCTGTTCAGCTCACACCGGATCGGCAGCCCGTTGTCCAAACAGTCGTTCTTTCATTCACGGTATGCTGGAGCACATGGCGATAGACCCCATCCAGTTGACCCGGCAGCTCGTCGAGATCGACTCCACAACCTACTGCGAAGGGCTCGCCGGAGCCTTTCTGCATGAATATCTAGCCGCGCAGCACTACCAGGTGGAGCGCCAACCGGTGGCTCAGCCCGACCGCGGCTGTACCCCTGGCGCGGGCACTGATGATCGCTTCAACGTGTACGCCGTATTGCCCGGCATTACCCCGGATGTGGTGCTCTCCACCCACATGGACACCGTTCCACCCTTCTTCGGCTGCACGGAAGATGACCTCTATCTTTACGGCAGGGGGACATGTGATGCCAAGGGAATTATCGCCGCCCAGATCGCCGCCGCCGACCAACTGCGCGAAGCCGGTGTGAAGGTAGCTCTACTCTTCCTTGTCGGCGAGGAGCGCGACTCAGCCGGAGCGGTGGCTGCCAATCTCACTCCAAAGGGCTCACGATTCCTGATCAATGGAGAGCCTACCGATAACCGGCTTGCTATCGCTTCCAAAGGCGCACTCCGCGTCGAACTTCGAGCCAAGGGTCGCATGGCCCACTCGGCTTATCCTGAGCTGGGCGAGTCCGCCATCGACAAGCTAATCTCCGCCCTGCACGACATCATGGAGCTGCCTCTTCCGGTGGAGCCCGAGATCGGTCCCTCGACTCTGAATATCGGCCTCATCGAAGGCGGCCGCGCCCCCAACGTTATCGCCGACGAAGCAGAAGCCCACCTGTTGATCCGTCTGGTCGGGCCAGCCGACGAGATAAAAAAAGCAATCGTCGCAACGGCAGGCGATCGTGCGGATGTCGCGTTCAGCCTGGAACTCCCCTTCATCCGCATGCGCAAGGTGGGCGATCTCCCCACCATGGTCGCCAAATTTACCAGCGACATCCCCTCACTCACCGCCTGGGGTGAACCTTTTCTCCTCGGCCCGGGCTCAATCCATGTGGCCCACACACCCAAAGAAAAGATCGAAAAGAAGGAACTGCTGCACGCCGTGACACTTTACACCGAGCTTGCCACCAGTCTCGTTGGGTAGGAATTCGTGGTTTTGCAGTGTTTCGCTGGAAATCCCTTGCGTCGCCCGGGAAGAAGGTTCGATGTCAGTTACTGTTGTCGAGCTATTTCCGGCAGACTTCAAGAATGCGGGAGCCGAACTTCTCTACTTTTTCAATACCGAGACCTTGAATGCGTTTAAGTTCGGAGAGCGTCTGTGGGCGCGCCAGAACGATGCTGCGCAGCGTGGTGGAGGCAAGAACGAAAAAGAGAGGCAGACCTAGTGTCTCGGATTCGGATTTGCGCCATTCGCGCAGGCGCCGATCGAGGATTTGCTGTTCGGGGGTAAGAGCTTCGGTTGGGTCTGCGTTGGTCGTGCGAGGACGGGTGAAGGTCTCGTTGTGTAATTCGGTTTTTGTCCTTACAGCCGAATACGGGGGTTCCTCGGCTGCAAGTATAGAGCGCGGCGTCGTCGGTCGAGGTGGAGTGCTTTTCTTGTCCATATCTGGTCTGGAAAGCCGGATCCCGCCAGAGCAGGCTGGATCGACCGGAGACGATTTCCGTTGAACGGTTGAGGCAGGACTAGCATGTTCGGCTCGGCAGAGCGCGATGATCTCTGCGCCGTAGCGCTCGGCTTTTTCAAGGCCTATGCCGGACACAGGCATAAGTTCGGAGATCGTTCGTGGGGCGGCGAGGACAAGGTTGCGGAGGACGAGATCGCCGAAGACCATGAACGCTGGCTTGCCGGTCTTCGCGGCTTCGGCTTTGCGCCACTCGCGGAGGCTGGATTCCAGGTGTTTCTGGGCAGGCGTGTAGGATGCAGTGTTCTGTTCGCGCTCGGCCTTCAGGGAGGCTTTGGAGGGCCTTGCGCTGGCGGTTGCGCGAGAGCCATTGCGGCGTGATGGGGTGCTTGCGCCTCCGGAGATGTCGCGGAGGAGAAGGTCGGGAGGGAGGGGGCCGGTGAGGGTGCGGCCTTCGTGGGTAAGGGACGCTTTTTTGTAGGTGATTACGTTGCCTTCGGGATTGGTCCACTGGTCGGTGATTAACGTAATGAGGCCGGAGCGGGTGAGGGAATCGAGGAGAGTGTCGAAGACCTTGCGATCGGAGGCGGGAGTATTGCGCAAATCGCCGGTAGAGAGTTCGGTGTGAAGTTTGCCGGTGGCGCGGCTCGTCCCTTCCAGCGCACGGAGGATGGCGCGGAGCTGGCGGTGTTCTTCCGGCGTGGGCGGCCGGAACGGCTGGGCCGTGGCGCTTTGCGGGGCGCAGAAGTCGCAGTGACCACAGGGGCGGAGACCGTCGGCGGTGTCGCCGAAGTGTTGGATCAGGGCGGCCATGCGGCACTGAGCGGACTCGGCGAACTGAACCATGCGGTCGATCTGTCCGCGGCGTAGCGCGATCTGGGCGTCGTAACCTTGGCTCCACGCTGCCTGCTTGATGTTGTTTGCTGCGGCGCGTACGTTGCCGGCCATGTCAACGGCGGCTGCACCCTGGGCGATGAGCTTTTCAACGGCCTTATCGAAGGTCTCAGGGTCCATCTTGAGGCGCTGCCGCAGCAGATCGGGCATCTGGTAGTCCGGGGTGAGCAGGGCGGCTACACGGGTGAGCTCCGTGAGGGCCGGGTAGTCGCGCTCGAGAAAGAAGTCATGCATCTTGCGGTCGGCGAAGGAATGAAGCAGCACCGTGCGCGAGGGTTGCCCGTCGCGTCCAGCGCGACCGATCTCCTGGTAGTACTGCTCCACGGAGCCGGGCAGGGCTGTGTGAACAACGGTGCGGACGTCGGCTTTGTCGATACCCATGCCGAAGGCGATGGTGGCGACGACGACCTCCAGTTTGCTCGAAAGGAACTCGCGCTGAACCCGTTCGCGTGTAGTGGGGTCAAGACCTGCGTGATAGGCTGCGGCGCTTTTACCGAGCACCGAGGCAAGCTCTTCGGCGGCCTTGCGCGACGGGGCATAGACGATGGCGGGACGATTGGCCGGCAGCTTGAGGAGATTGGCGGTGAACTCGTTGCGACGGGGCTTCGAGAGTTCGACCACCTCGATGGCGAGGTTATGGCGGCGAAACCCGTGAATGAAGAGAGCAGGCTGCGAGAGCTGGAGCTGAGCGACGATGTCCTTCTGGACGGTGGGAGTGGCGGTAGCGGTGAGGGCGATGACAGGCGCAGGTCGGAGCGCGGGGAGGAAGTCGCCGAGGGTGCGGTAGTCGGGGCGAAAGTCATGACCCCAGGCCGATATGCAGTGGGCCTCATCGATTGCGACGAGCGAAGGCTTCTTTCGGCTGAGCATCTCGGGAAAGCCGGGAACACGCATCCGCTCGGGTGCGATGAAGAGAAACTGGAGGGTGCCGTCGAGATAGTCGCGGCAAGCCTGGCGGGACTCGTCCCGGCTGAGCCCTGAGTGAATGCGGGCAACGCGCAGACCTGCGGCAGTGAGTTTTGCTGCCTGATCGTCCATAAGGGCGATGAGCGGCGAAATGACCAGGGCGGTGCCCCCGCGGGCGATAGCCGGGAGCTGGTAGCAGAGGGACTTGCCGGCTCCCGTCGGCATGACGAGCAGTACGTCGCGACCGTCGGTGGCGGCACGGCAGACGGCCTCCTGGTTCGCGCGAAAGGTAGGGAAGCCGAAGGTCTGGTGAAGAAGGGGTTCGAGGTTCATGCGGCTGGTTTGAGTTTCGCATGTTCTTTGTGTGCCGATGAAATGGCCACACGGGACCGGTATCAGATAGACCTTCTGCTACTGTCGACTAATCCGAAGCAGAGACGGGCTCCCAACGCGAGATTCATGTCCCTGGATGTTCTGCGCGGCCTGACTGTGGCTGAGATGATCTTGGTAGCGGACCCGGGGACCTACAGCGCAGTCTACTGGCCGCTGCGACATGCTGAGTGGAACGGCGCGACGTCCACCGACATGATCTTTCCGTGTTTCTGGTTATGAGCGGAGTAGCGATACCTCTGTCCTTTACGAGGAGGATCAAGAGTGGCGCTGACCGCAGCAGGCTGGCTCGCCATATCGTGGTGCGCCGTGTCGGGCTCTTTGCGATTGGACTGCTGGTAAATGGGTTTTCCGACTATGATCTGCATACGATTCGCATTCCGGGGATACTGCAGCGGATTGCGATCTGCTATCTCTGCGGAGCGCTGATATATCTGTGGGTCCTGCACGAAGTGATGAAGCATGGCGAAGATGTGCTTCTTTATAACGTGTGGCGGCCGCTCGATCTGCCGGCCTGTTCTGAGATGCTGCCCAGCGCACCGACATCCACAAGAATCCGAAGTCCGACAAGAGCAACACCCGCCCAGAGGGATAAGCCGGTCTTCTTCGTAACCGTATGCGCTTGCGTAACGCCCAGCTCTCTCAGGAAATGGCCGGAGCGACTGACAGCAAAACCGATGCCTGTCAGACCGAGGCCGGTCCGGATTCATGCCAGGAAGGTCTCTCGGCCGCGAAGTAGACTCTTGGATCCTGCTCTGTCGTATCGCTCATCCAGGACTTGTAGCCGCCGAAAAAGCGCTAGACCCATCGGTGTGACACGTCGAAAGTGGCTTTGTCCACAGACTCCCGAGATAGGGTCGGCTAATACAGGCGACACTTAGGCTGGCGAATCCCCGGTGATAAGATCAAAGGCTTGTCACTCCATGTCGACGGGCTGGCTAACGCGAGTTGTTCGCAACCCTAACGAATGATCGAACCTATGCAGACCGCACTGGCCATCGCCGGCTTCGACCCTTCCTCGGGCGCAGGCATCACTGCCGACCTGATGGTGTTCGCTGCACATGAAATCTACGGTACCTCTTGCATCACGGCTATGACGGTGCAATCTACGGTGGGTGTAGTGGCTACCCATGCCGTTACAGCAGACGTTGTCCGCGCCACGTTGCATTGTCTGGAATACGATCTGCCTCCGGCCGGCATAAAGATCGGAATGCTTTCGACCGCGGCCAATGTAGGCGTTGTGACAGACTTTCTGGTGAGACTGCGAAATTGCGCAAGTCGCATTCCTGTCATTCTCGATCCCGTGCTGCGCTCAACCTCCGGCGAGACATTGCTCGAACCTGCTGGAGTCGCACTTCTCATTGAGCGACTGCTTCCGCTGGTCGATTGGGTGACACCGAATGTAGACGAACTCGGCATTCTTTCGGGTAGATCTGTTGTCTCTTGTGATGACCTTGTCTCGGCCTCGCTTACGCTCCAGAGCCTCGGGCGAAATCTTAACGTGATGGCAACCGGCGGCCACCTGGACCCTCCCGATGACCTTGTACTTACCCAAAGCGGCGACATGCACTGGTTGCCGGGCGAGCGAATCATCACCCATGCGACCCATGGGACCGGATGCGCCCTCTCCAGTGCGCTCCTTAGCCAACTCCTGATTGGTCGAGAGCCCCTCGCTGCAGCCATCGCCGCCAAGAGCTACGTTGCCCAGGCGATCCGCCGAGCTCCTTCGCTGGGGCATGGCCGAGGCCCGATCAACCACCTTTGGACCCGTCCATAGCGCCGGGCGATACCAGGGGAGTATTAAGGAGATTCGGCGGGAGGCTGCCTATTGCTGTCTGAGGAGTCTACGTCCGAGAACGGAGCGGCACTTCCGCGCCCCTGCTACGCTGGAACTGTCATGTCACTCACCATCAGGCTGAATGGCCAACTCCGAACCTTTGACGCTCTCGTCGCCTCTTCCACTGTCGATCTACTCTTAGCTGACTTGAAACTACAGGGGGATCGCATAGCTGTCGAACACAACGGAACCATCGTTTCCCGCGCCAAATGGTCCGACACCCCGCTCGAAGAAGGGGACCAGCTCGAAGTGGTTCACTTCGTAGGTGGCGGTAAGGAGGAGCCTTCGCCAGGTGATATCAAGTCCTGGAGCAACGCCTCCCATCGATCTCCGTAGTCGTTCCACCCTCCGAGCGAGGTGACTCGCTGCCGTGCTGCCTCGCTCATCACCGCCTGCAGTGGCGGATCATCGGCCAACTGCTGCATTCTCGCGGTCAGGGCGGGAGCATCGCGGACAGAAACTATAAAGCCTTCCTTTTCATGAGTAAAAAGGTCTTCTCCTCCTGTATTGGTTGAACAAATGAGGGGACACCCACAAGCCAACGCCTGCCCCTGTACCAGCGCCAGCCCTTCCTCGATGCTGGGCAGGACCATGACATGGCTGGTGGCCATCAGCTCCGCGAGGCGTTCCTGCGATACCGAGCCGAGATACTCGACCCCCTCTTGCGGCAGACGATCAAGCACCTTCTTCATGTCAGGATGCACAGTACCAGCAACACGCAAGCGTTTCCTAAGGTGTCGGAGTTGCGCAAATGCGTCCAACAGATAAGGAAAGCCTTTCCGCAGGGTCACACTTCCGGCAAACAGTACATTGAAACCATCAGTAGGAGCCTCCGCGCTCCTCTGGAACTTCTCCAACCGCACTCCATATGGGATTAGGTGTATTTTGCCGGGGGAAACCCCACTCTCAACGAAGGACCTCGCCGCGAAACTGGAGGGAACAGTGATTGCGTCGGCGATCTCATAAATCTTCTCCTCGCGAAGAATATCTCGAATATCCGTGACCGGCCGGTCGACGCCCCAGCGCCTGTATTCTTCTGAGACAATCCGCTCCTGATAGCGCTGGTGGGATGAACCCCGATCGCATATCAGCCGGCCTCCCCGGGCCTGCGACTCACGTCCAGTCTTCAAGCTGGATCCTGAGATCGCCACAATGACATCCGGCACCTCGCACGCGCGAAGCCGCCGCAGGGTCCATTCATCAAAGGCCAGCGTATTCGCGTAACTCATTTGATCGAGCGCCCATGCGCTCTGAATCCCAAACCTCTGCATCAACATCTCCGGCGTGTGAATCCATGGAAACGTCTCAATCAGTTCGCGGGCGACACCTTCACGTTTGAGGCGCAACCAGGGCCATGTAGAGTAGATCTTTTCTAGATGTCCACGACGCTCCAGCTGCCTGGCCAGTTCGAAATGGTGAAAGACACCAAACACGGTTTGTACAATGCGCATAGCCGTCCAAAGGTCACTTGTTTCAGGAAATCGTAATACTAATATGCCGCGCGGCTGGCATGCTCCTGTTCTCGAACGTGCAGGGGTGTCCGCGTGAGGGGTGCAGTTGTAATCTTTCGTTGCCTGCGTGCTGATTATACTTTTCGCATGAAGATATGGGTCGGGACGTTCCGGGCAGTGGCGGCGTTGATTTTGTTACCGGTATCGCTGGTGCAACAAGGGTTGGCGTGGGGTGAAGATGGGCACAGAATGATCAACCGGCTGGCTGGGGCGGCGCTGCCGACGGATGTACCTGAGTTTTTACGGTCGCCCGAGGCTCTGAATGCGCTGGGATACTATGGGCCGGAGCCGGACCGGTGGAAGTCGCCTGCGGAGCCGGAACTGGGGGCGGCTGGGTCGCCGGAGCACTTTATCGATATGGAGTATGCGGACCTGGTGGGGGAGCTGCCGAGGAAGCGTCACGACTATCTGAGGGCGCTGACGAATGCGCAGAAGACGCATCCGGACCTGGAGCTTACGCCTGAGAAGGTGGGTCTGCAGCCCTATGCCACGATTGAAGTGTGGGAGCGACTAAAGAGTGCGATGCGGGACTTTCGTGGGTTGCAGGCGGAACATAAAGATACGAAGCCGGTGGAGTGCGAAATTGTGTTTCTGGCGGGATGGCTGGGGCACTATGTCGCGGACGGATCGCAGCCTCTGCATACGACGGTTCAATACAACGGCTGGACGGGACCTAATCCGAATGGGTATACGACTGAGCACAGGATCCATGCGCAGTTCGAGGCGGTGTTCGTTTCAGGTGCTGTGAAGCCTGCAGAGGTGGCTCGGCTCATAGCTCCGAAACCAGTGGCGCTGGGGGACGTGTTCACGGACTATATTGCTTATCTGCGGCACAGCCAATCGCTGGTGGAGAGCACCTACCAGTTGGAGAAGGCCGGCGGGTTTGCGGGTACGGGTACCCCGGCCGGAAGAGCGTTTGCGGAGGAACGGCTGGCGGCGGGGGCGACCGAGTTGCGAGACATGATCTATTCGGCCTGGGTGAAGAGCGCGGAGCCGGTGGCAGCGTACCGGGGCTTTTAGAAGAAATGTAGGAACGATGGTTTACGACCGATTTTCCCTTGTGACCGGGTCAGGCAGAGCAGATGGCTTACTGCGGATTGCACTGAGAAAACCGATTAGGAAGGATGACGGGAAATATCTTCGCCACGGCAGTGTCTAGTGATTTTTAGACAGGATAGGGTACTGGTGGTCTTCGACCCGGCCCAGGAACTTACGGAGCACAGGAGTGAGGAGAAGGGCAAGAATGGGGATGGCGACGGCAGCGAGCACAACCCATATGACGAAAGCGTGCCACTCCCAGCGCCAGAGTTCGCGGGAGAGGGCGATGGGGTGCTCCCGGGCGGCGTGAAGGAGTTGGTTTGCGGAGAGAGGCATGGGCGCGGTGTGGAAGATGCGACGGCCGAGCCGGATGAAGGGAAGGACAAATAGCAGTTCTAGCGGGTAGACGATGTGATTTCCTACCTGAGAGGCTGGTATGTTGAGGCGGAGGAGAAAGGCTGCTGCCAGGCTGAAGAGGGTGGTGCTCCCGAGGATGGGGTTGATGCCGATGAGCAGTCCGACGGCGATGCTCCAGGCGAGTCTCTCGGGGGTTGCTCCCATGCGTAGCAGAGCAAGGATGGGGAGGACCGCTTGCCGGTAGACCCAGCTGTGGTGAACGGTGCTCTGCTCAAGGACGACGGTATTGCCTGAATCGGTTCGCTGCACTGTTAACAGGATAACTGCACCGCGCCGAGTTGGGTGGGCGGCAGCGACGAGGAAGGCGAAGGATTGGAGACTGTGAATTTTTTACGGGCGGTGGGACGAAGCGTTAAGTTGGCCGGAATGTTCGTGGTGGCGGGCACCGAGCTTGCATGGATGAGGCCGGCCACACGGGAGCAGCGGGCGGATTGGCTGCATCGTTTCTGTGCGCGGGCGGTTGAGCGGATGGGTATTGAGGTGGAGGTGAAGGGGAGGTTCCCCGAGCGCGGAGCGGTGATTTCGAACCATCTTAGTTATGTGGATATTGTAGTGTTCGCGGCTCTTCATCCTTGCGTGTTCATATCGAAGGCGGAGATTCGAGGGTGGCCGGTGGTCGGGTGGATGACGACGATGTCGGGGACGGTGTATGTGGAGCGGGGGCATGGGGGCTCGGCGATGAGAGCGCGAGCGGGGATGCAGGCAGCGGTAGATGCGGGGATGCCGGTGGTGTTCTTTCCGGAGGGCACGACGTCCAATGGAAGCGATATGCTGAAGTTTCACAGCGGTCTGCTGGCGCAGGCCATGCAGGGCGGGGCCTCGGTAACAGCGGCGCATCTGCGATATAGCCTGACAGAGGAGAATGGGCCGGGTGTGACGGTGGCCGATGATGTTTGTTATTGGGGAGACAGGAAGATGCTGGGCCATGTCTTCAAGTTTCTGGGACTGCGGGGCGTGCGGGTGGAGGTGCGGTTTGCGGACGGGCCGATTGCGTTCTCGGGCGATGGTCTGCATCGGAAGCAGGCGGCGGTACAGGCCTGGACGGCGGTGGCTACTTTAGGTGAGGTGTTCAGTCAGACGCGATTTGGGACGCGATTTGGGGAATCAGCGCGGTGATAAGGCGGGTGAACTGCTTTTCGGTGCGGTGTCCGGTCTCAAGGACCTCCCCGTGATCGATCGGCTGGTCGAGAATGCCGGCGGCCATGTTGGTGACGAGTGAGAGCGCCAGGACCTCAAGACCCATGTGGCGAGCTACGATTACCTCATGGACTGTGGACATACCGACCAGATCGGCGCCGAGGGTGCGAAAGGCGCGGATTTCGGCGGGGGTTTCGAAGCTGGGGCCGAGGACGGCGAGGTAAATGCCTTCGGTGAAGAGGAACTCCTGCCGAGCTGCTTCTTCAACGGCAAGGGTTCGGAGGCGGCGGGAGTAGGCAGTGGACATGTCGAAGAAGCGGGGGGCCGGCTGTCCATTGATTCCGAAGCGGGGTTCGTTGGGGCCGAGCGCGGCGTTGGCGCCGGTAAGGTTAATGTGGTCGGAGATGGCTACGAAGGATCCCTGGGCGACGGTGGGGCTGATGCCTCCGGCAGCGTTGGTGACCACGAGGGCTTTGCAGCCGAGGAGTCCGAGGACTCGAGTTGGAAAGGTGACCTCGGCGAGCGTATAGCCCTCGTAGGCGTGGACCCGGCCTTGCATAACGGCTACCGGAACGCCGCTGATCCGGCCGAGGACGAGGTGGCCGGAATGACCTTCGACTGTGGGCCGGGGGAAGTAGGGAATTTCGGCATAAGGAATGATGGCGGAAGATTCGACTTGGGAGGCGAAAGCTCCCAGGCCTGAGCCCAGGATGATGCCGATGCGGGGGGCGAGGGGGGTGCGGGCGCGGATGTATGCCGCGGCGGATTGGGCTTTGCTGTAAAGGTCTGTCATATCTTCCTGGTCCGTTTGCTCTTCCTGGTCGGTTTGCCTGGTCTTGCAGGGTACCCCCGCCTTGACTGTGCAAAGTCTTCGAAACAAATAAGTTGGTCGGGGACCTCCGACGAAAGTACATGCACTGAACAGATGTCATTAAGGGACCGGAATCAAATACTCATCATGGGCGATTGCTCTATTTCTAAGTTTACCGGGTTGAAGGGGGTAACTGCGCCAGGTGTGGAGGGTAAATGTACCGAGCCGGAATCCTAGATTGCCGAGGCTTTCATGCGCTTCCGTGGTGGGTTCCGGGTTGAGGGGCCTTGACAGCGCAGAACCGGTATAGGCGCGGGGCCGCAGTGCGCCCGGAGTGGGTTGCGAGGCGCAAGGAACGGGTTCGCGTGCTCGAACGACCACAGAAGCTCACCCCACCGGCGAGCCGGCCCCGATTCAGCCGCAAAGACGCGACGAAGATGAGACACCTGGTTCTTGTTTGGTCGTGAAGCCGTCTTATCGAGGAAGACCTGTCTCAGGCTTCAGGGCGTCTGTATGCTTGGGGGGCAGATCGGGCACGAAGAGGGAGAATACGGTGCCACTCTGCCCTTCTTTGTGGCTGCTGCGTACTGTCAACGATGCGTTGTTCTTCTCGACAATACCGATGCTCACCCAAAGGCCTAGTCCGGTGCCGATCATGCCTTTTGTGGTGAAGAATGGCTGAAAGATCTTCGACTGAGTTTCGCGGCTCATACCATGCCCAGTATCGGCGACGGTGATGCGTACACCCTTGCGGGCGCTGGGCCAGTCGGTAGCGGGTCGGGTCCGTACGAGGAGGCGGCCACCTGTCCGCATAGCGTCCAAGGCGTTGCCGACAAGGTTGTTGAGCACCTGACGGATCTCGCCTTCGTAGCAGAGTACGTCAGGGCGCCCATCGAAGTCCCGTTCGATGCTGATGTCCGAGTTGGCTAACCTTCCCTGGTAGAGGATGAGAACGGAGTCGAGCAGTTCGGCCGTGTCTACCGTGGTCGGGAGGGTGGATTGTTTGAAGAAGCGGAGGGTCTGGGTGGTGATCTGGCTGACGCGGGTGAGTTCCCGCTGCGCCGATTGGGCGAACTCGACCACCTGTTTCGGGTCTTCGGAGCCATGCTCGATGAGGTAGAGGAGGTTGGTGACCGCTTCAAGGGGGTTATTGATTTCGTGCGAGATGCTGGAGGCGAGACGGCCGACCGCGGCGAGTTTTTCGCTCTGGAGGAGCGCCTCTTCGGCCGACTTCCGAGCGTCGACGTCTTCGGTTGAGCCGTACCATTTGACGATATTGCCTGCATCATCGCGGCGAGGCAGCGCACTGGCGTGCATCCAGCGGTAGGTGCCTGAGGCGGTCCGGATGCGATGTTCGATGTCGTACGGCAGACCTGTGCGGAGTGCGTGATTCCATGCCTCGGCTACACGGGGCTTGTCCTCAGAAGGCAGAGCGCTCCACCAGGCATCGCCGAGAGCCTGTTTGCGCGGAAGGCCGGTGAGTTCGGCCCAGCCATCGCTGATGTCGAGGATGCGGCCCGCTGGGTCGGCAGTCCAGGGGATCTGCGGGATCAACTGGAGGGTCCAGCGCAGTTCGGCCTCGCTGGCGGATAGCGCTTTCGCGGCCTCGGTGGCGTCCGTCACATCCACCCCGTGGACGATAATTCCGGAGATGACGCCGTCCGGCTCGCGCATGGGCTGATAGACGAAGTTGAGGTATCTGTCGTGCTTTGGCTGGCCGGGGATAAGGGCGAGGGCGATGCGTGCGCCGTGGGCGAAGAAAGGTTTCCCGGTACGGTAGACCTGGTCCAGCGTGTCGGTAAAGCCCTGCTCGGCGGCTTCGGGCAGGGCTTCGCGGACGGATCTGCCGAGGACCTCACGGGTGCCGATGAGCTTCTGATAGGACGGGTTGATCATTTCGAAGACGTGGTTGGGGCCGCGGAGCAGGGCGAAGAAGGCAGGCGCCTGGTGGAAGAGCTCGGTGAGGCGCGCTTCGCTGGCCCGGAGCGCCGCCTCGGCTTTGACGCGGCCAGTGGTCTCGAGGACGGTGACAAGAACGCCCTGGATGGCCCCGGCTTCGTCGCGCAGCGGGCTGTAGCAAAGGGTGAAGTATGCCTCCTCCAGATAGCCGTAGCGAGTGATTGGGTAGACCTGGTCCTCGAAGGTCAGGGTCTCTCCCCGGAACACCTGGGTGTAGACCGGCTCGTTGAAATGCCAGACCTCGGGCCAGCATTCGCGGGTCGGCTGTCCGACACCCTCCGGATGCTTGGTGCCCATGATGTCGCGATAGGCGTCGTTGTAGATTTGAACGAGATCCGGGCCCCAGAGCACAATCATCGGGAACTTGCAGGCGAGCGCAAGGTCTACGGCAGTCCTGAGGCTCTGCGGCCACTCGTGCGCCGGACCGAGCGGCGTCTGTGACCAGTCGCGGGCGCGTAAGAGAGACGCCGCTTCTCCGTTGCCGATTGGCCACACGGAGGCGGATGGAGAGTGCGGGATAGTGTTCGTGCTTGCCACGTCTGGTGGTTTGAGTGTACGCCTCTGTTGGATGCCTGACTTATGGAGTAGATAGCGGATTAGATGGTTTGGGAAGAGGGGAACTCCGGCTACCGGAGCCGCTTGGAAAATGCTTGCAATTCGCAAGCGATCTTTGATAGGGTGTCGGGCGTGGCGAAGAAGTATCCGGTGAAGGGTCAGATTAAGCGGCGGTCGGGTTGTCCGGTGAGTATTTCGCTGGAGATGTTTGGAGACCGGTGGTCGCTGCTGGTGATACGCGACTTGATGGTGCGAGGGAACAAGACGTTCAAGGAGTTTCAGGCGTCGGGAGAGGGGATCGCCAGCAATGTTCTGGCTGACCGCCTGCGCCGGCTGGAACAGGCAGGGATTGTGGCTTCAGAGGTGGAGAAGGCGGACGGGAGGAGGGTTAATTACCGTTTGACGGAGAAGGGGATCGACCTGGCGCCGGTGCTGCTGGAGCTTCTGCTGTGGGGAGCCAAGCATGAGGAGACAGGCGCTCCGTGCGCTCTGATGGCGGAGATGGCGAAGAACAGGGAGTGGGTGCTCGCAGAGACGAGACGGCGCTGGCAGGAGGACGATCCGACTCCGCTGTTACCAAGGTTCGGGGCAGGTTCGAGGGTAGATGAGACCAGCCTGGGCGAAGTTGCAGAACCAATGAATGCAGCGAAACGAAAGGGGTAGTCAATGAAACAGATCAATGCGTATCTTACTTTCGACGGAAACTGCCGCGAGGCCATGACCTTCTATGCGGAGTCGCTGGGAGCGGAGATTGAGCTTATGCCGTTTGGCGACATGCCGAATTGTCCGCCGGGTGCGAGCGAGCGGATCATGCATGCGCGTCTATCCAAAGGCATGGCTGTGCTGATGGCGTCGGACACGATGCCCGGTATACGGTTCGTGCAAGGAAACAACTCTTCGATCAGCGTGGATTGCGAGAGTGGAGGGGAGGTCGATCGATTCGCCGCGGCGCTTGGCGCGGGCGGCGAGGTGACGATGGCACCGGCGGACATGTTCTGGGGAGCGTACTTTGCGATGGTGACGGACAAGTTCGGGATGCAATGGATGTTCAACTTCGATAAGCCGAAGGTCTAGGTGCAAGGAGGAGAAGACATGAGCAAGGTACGAGTGCTTGTTGGGACGCGTAAAGGCGCATTCGTGTTGACTTCGGATGGGAAACGCGAGAGCTGGGATGTGGCGGGCCCTCATTTTGCAGGGTGGGAGATATACCACTTGAAGGGCTCGCCCGTGAATGCGGACCGGCTATATTGCTCGCAGTCCAGCGGGTGGTTTGGACAGGTAGTGCAACGGTCGGATGATGGCGGGAAGAGCTGGGCGGCGGTGGGTAACAAGTTTGCCTACGATGGCGTGCCGGGGACTCATCAGTGGTACGACGGGACGGCGCATCCGTGGGAGTTCAAGCGGGTATGGCATCTGGAGCCTTCGCTGACGGAGCCGGATATTGTGTATGCGGGGGTGGAGGATGCTGCTCTGTTCCGCTCGACCGATGGTGGGCAGAGCTGGCAGGAGCTTTCGGGGTTGCGCGGTCATGGGTCGGGGCCGCACTGGGCACCGGGAGCGGGCGGGATGTGCTTGCATACGGTTGTGCAGGACCCGAGCGATACGCAGAGGATCTTTGTTGCCATTTCGGCCGCGGGGGCATTTCGGACCGACGATGGAGGCGAGAGCTGGCGTCCGATCAATCAGGGTCTGCGGTCGCTGCATATTCCGGACCCGTTGGCCGAGGTGGGACATTGCGTTCACCGGATTGCGATGCATAGTTCGCGGCCGAAGACGCTGTTTATGCAGAAGCACTGGGATGTGATGCGATCCGACGATGCGGGCGATTCGTGGACGGAGGTGAGTGGGAATCTACCGACGGACTTCGGATTCTGCATCGATGTTCATGCGCATGAGCCGGAGACGATTTATGTGGTGCCGATCAAGAGCGATGGCGAGCACTTTCCGCCGGATGGGAAACTGAGGGTGTACCGGAGCCGGACGGGCGGCAATGAGTGGGAAGCGATGACGAAGGGGTTGCCGCAGCAGGACTGCTATGTGAATGTGCTGCGGGATGCGATGGCGGTGGATTCGCTGGACGAGTGCGGGATTTACTTTGGGACGACAGGAGGGCAGGTGTACTGCTCGCCGAATGCGGGGGAGAGCTGGGCACCGATTGTGCGGGACCTGCCCGCGGTGCTGTCGGTAGAGGTGCAGACACTGTCATGATTCGAGTGGAGTTGCCGGGGCACCTGCGGACGCTGGCTGGGATTACAGGCGAGGTGATGCTGGAGGTTGCGGGGCGTCCGACGATACGGATGGTGCTGGATGCCGTGGAGGAACGGTATCCGATGCTGCGGGGGACGGTGCGTGACCAGGTGACGGGAGAGCGACGACCGTTTCTGCGGTTCTTTGCCTGCGAGGAGGATCTGTCGCACGAGGGAGCGGATGCGGTGCTGCCGGAGGCAGTGGTGCGTGGGGATGAGCCGCTGATTGTGTTGGGGGCGGTGGCCGGAGGATAGAGTCTCAAGTCGATTGCCGGGCGTTTCGCCTGCTCGTCCTCGTCATTGCAGGAGCATGGAGACGATGCTGGCGGACATGAGGTTGGCCATGGTGCCGGCGAGCATGGCTCGGACGCCGAGGCGGGCAAGATCGTTGCGGCGGTTGGGAACGAGGGCTCCGATGCCGCCGATCTGCATCCCGATGCTGCCGAGGTTGGCGAAGCCGCAGAGGGCGAAGGTAGCGATGGAGAAGGTTCGGGGGGCGAGGGTGGATTTGATCGTGCCTAGCTGCTGGAAGGCGATGAACTCGTTGAGGACGGTGCGGGTGCCGAGGAGGTTGCCTACGGTGGGTGCGTCGTGCCAGGGGATCCCGATGAGCCAGGCGATGGGCGCTCCGATGGCGCCGAGGACGGTGTTGAGGGAGTGCGGGAAGGGGATGTGGCCGTGGGGCTGCCATGGGAAGTGCAACCCCCAGGCGAAGTTCGAGATGCCGAGCATGATGCCGTTTACCAGGCCGACGAGCGCGAGGAAGCTGATGAGCATGATGGCGACGTTGAAGGCTAGCGCGCCGCCGTCGATGGTGCCGCGGGCGATGGCAGCGACGAGGTTATCCTCCGCGTGCTCCTCGTTGGGGGGCATATGGACGGTGCCGGCGGTGGCAGGGCGGTCGGTCTCGGGAACGAGCATCTTGGCGGCGAGGATGGTGCCGGGAGCGGTCATGATGACGGCGGAGAGCAGGTCCTGGGCGTTAATGCCGAAGGCGATGTAAGCGGCCATGATTCCTCCGGAGACGTGAGCCATGCCGGAGGTCATGATGGTCATGAGCTCGGAGTTGGTGGCGCCGGCGAGGAAGGGGCGGATGGTGAGAGGGGCTTCGGTCTGGCCCATGAAGATGCTGGCGGCTACGTTGGTGGATTCGGCGCCGCTTGTACCCATGGTTCGCTGCATGATCCAGGCGACGACGCGGATCACCTTCTGCATGAGGCCGATGTGGTAGAGGACGGCGAAGAAGGCGGAGACGAAGATGATGGTGGGGAGAACGGCGAAGGCGAGAACGGCCAAGGGGTTACCGGGGATTCCGAGTGGGCCGAAGACAACCGAGGAGCCGTCGACCGAGTGCGCCAGGAGTGAGGTGATTACGACCGCGATACGGTGGAGGATGCGCTGTCCGTAAGCCCATTTGATGACCAGGAAAGCGAAGAGGATCTGCAGGCCGAGGCCCCAGGCGACGGTTCGCCAGCGGATGGCGCGACGGTCGGTGGAGAACGCGTAAGCGAGCGCAAGAAAGGTGATGAGACCGAGAAGACCGGTGAAACGTGCCAAGGCTGGCTCTCCTGCATACGAATAAAGATGAATGAAAGCAATGGGAGTGCGTGGGATTGAGTGTAACGGTTACAAGGCGGCTTCAACGACGGGGATTCGCGGCATCTACTGAGACCCGGGTGGGGCATGTGAGTAGTCGGTTGGGGAGGGATGTACCCGGGAAAGAGGACGAACTGGACGAAGGCAGGGAAATACGTTGCAATTCGCGCAGAGTAGAGAGAAGATGGCTACTCCGCATTCCTGACGGCAGGATGTCGGGGCGTACGGCGCAGCAAGAACGGCGCAGGTCAGCGGTATCGGCAAGAACTCCGAGGCGCTGCATAGATTCGACGTGTCTGTATTGTGCAGGTGGGCCAGCTTCCAAGTAGCTCAATCTAAATGTTGTTGAGGGATCTGCGGTGTTATCTACGCACATCGTAGAGACAGCTTACGAGCTCACCGGGCCAAGTGATCTTTCACCCACACAGGTTGCAGGTAATTTGCTGACGCGGCTGGAGCCAGATGAACTACGCCTTTGTTCCCGATCTGTCGGCCTTGGCGATTCTGATCGTCATTCTGCTCATACTGCACCGCCGCCATCCACAGAAACAAGTGGACCTGTGGGTGCTGGCACTGTTCCTGACGTTGATTGAAGGGGTGGCGCACAGTTTTTATTTCCATGCTGGTGTGCCGGATAAGCACCTGCATGTAATCGTCGTGGATTGCTATCTGTTATCCGGACTGGTTTTCACAATGGCGGCCTGGGATGGAAGCATTGAGGAAGGCAGGAGGCTGGCCTACATTGCCTGGAATGGGTTGCCTCTGCTGGCGATCAACACCTTGTTCGGTTTGCATTATCGAACTCCGGGACCTTACCTGAAGGTGGTAGCGATGGGTGTGGTTGTCGGGACTGTCAGTTCGATCGTTCTGCGGAGCAGTTGGGTTCGTGCCGCACTGCACATTACCGGATGGATGGCTATGGGTGTTCTGGCGAGGGGCGGGAGCTATCGCGAGATGGTGTACTGGAGCCTAGCGTGCGTGTATGGCATCACTGCCTTCAATTTTCAACGTCGTCTGCCTGCGAAGAGCACGGGCAAGCTGGCAATCGTGACGGGTTTCTCGATCTGGGCGATGTGTTTCCTGACGCATCCTTGGATGGCTCATCATGAGGATTTTGTGGAGATTGCGTCGCATGTGTGGAATATGCAGAAGTCGCTGATCTCGATGGGCATGATCCTAGTGATGCTGGAGGAGCAGGTGGCGAGCAGCAGGTGGCTGGCGCTGCACGACGAACTTACGGGGCTGCCGAACCGCCGTTCGTTCGAGGAGCGGCTGAGTTGTGCGCTGGCGAGGTCGCGACGAAGGAAGGACCGGCTGGCCGTGCTGATGCTAGATCTCAATGGGTTCAAAGGGATCAATGACACGCTGGGACATCAAGCTGGGGATCAGGTATTGCGCGAGGTGTCGAAGAATTTGTGCGAGCATGTTTCGAGCTTCGACACGTTGGCCCGGCTGGGGGGCGACGAGTTTACGCTGATTGCCCGGATTGAGGAGCCTCGGGAGCTCGACCGGCTGCTGTATCAGGTACGGATGGCGGTGGAACGGCCTCTGATGGTGGAAGGCCGATCGATCCTGGTAACTGCAAGCATAGGATCTGCAGTCTTTCCGGAGGACGCGCTGGAAGCGATCAAATTGTTGCGGGTCGCGGACCAGCGCATGTACCTCTTAAAGCAAGGGCCAAAACAGCCCGCGCTGATGGCCGTGGGGTATACGCAAGTCGCTTCTCAGATCGTGATAAACGGAAGCGTGATATCTGAGTCAACGCGGATGCGGGTGCAGGCGTCTTTAGCTGACGAAGTGGTGATGTGAGAGATTCTGAATCACCATTTTTTATTGTGGACAGATATCACGGGTTGCAGTCCTGTCATCGGGGATGAGGATTGGGTAAGGTGCGGGCGGGGTTACCGACGACGGTGATGCCGGCGGGGACGTCGCGGGTGATGACGGCGCCTGCGCCGATGATGGCGTCATCGCCAATGGTTACGCCGGGGAGAATAATGGCACCGCCTCCGATCCAGACGTTGCGTCCGATGCGGACCGGCTTGCCGCATTCCAGGTTGGCGCGGCGGGCTTCCGGGTCGCGAGGGTGGTCGGCGGCATAGATCTGGACGGCGGGGCCGATCTGGGTCCGATCTTCGATCTCGATGAGGTTGACGTCGAGCAGGACGCAGTTGAAGTTGAGGAAGACGGCGGCGCCGAGGCGGATGTTGTAGCCGTAATCACAGAAGAAGGGCGGACGGATGGTGGCTTGTGCACCCGCGGAGCCAAGGATTCCGGCGAGCAGGGGTTGGTGGGTGGAGGGGTGGTGGGGGGTGGAGTTGTAGGTGTGCAGCAGGGAGGCGACGTGGAGACGTTCGGCGGTGAGGGCGGGGTCATCTGCGGTGTAAAAGTCGCCTGCGAGCATCTTCTCTTTTTCGCTGGTAAATGGCATGATATTGCTCCTGTCTCCGTGGGGTCAGGCGAGGTTGTTTTGCCGGATGATCTCGTGGACGAGAGGTTGGAGCTTGTATGGGTTCGGGGAGATTTGTAACGTTTGGCGGAGCATTCGTTCGGGTTCGGAGAGGAGGGATTCGGATTCGGCGAAGAGAGTAACGAGAAGCTGGCCTTCGCTGACGGGATCGCCTAATTTGACGTGCATTTCCAAGCCGGCGTGCGCGCTGACGGAGTCTCGGGGCTGTGCGCGGCCTGCACCGAGGCGCTGGACGGCCCAGCCCACCTGTTTGCAGTCCATTGCGGAGAGGAAGCCGGAGCTCGCGGCCCTGAGGGTGCGGGTGGCGAGCGGCTTATGGTGAGTGGCGGGGTCGGCGTCGTCTTCGAAGAGGGTGGTGTCTCCGCCTTGCGCGTGGACGATCTTCAGGAAGGCCTGGAAGGCGGCGCCGGACTTCAGGATGTGGTCCGAGAGGATCGCGCCGTTCTCCGGAGTGTCGGCGTGGCCGGAAAGGTGGAGCATCCAGCCGGCGAGGGTGTTGGAGAGCTCGATGAGGTCGCGCGACATGGGGTGGCGGTGTTGCTTCATGATGTCGACGCACTCCCAGACTTCAACCCAGTTGCCGGAGAAGCGACCCAGGGGTTCGTCCATGGAGGTGAGGATTGCGACGGTGCGGGTTCCGGAGGCTTCGCCGGTATCGACCATGAGTTCGGCGAGGAACTTCGATTGCTCGTAGGTGGGCATGAAGGCGCCGGAGCCTACCTTGACATCGAGTACGAGGGCGTCCAGGTCTTCGGCCAATTTTTTGCTCATGATGCTGGCGCAGATGAGGTAGGGCGACTCGACTGTGCCGGTGTGATCGCGGAGGGCGTAGAGGATGCGGTCGGCGGGTACGAGAGTAGGGGTCTGGCCTATGAGAGCAGCGCCGCAGGTCTTGATGGTTTGGAGGAGCTGGTCGAGGGAGAGCTGGGTGTTGAAGCCGGAGATGGTTTCGAGCTTGTCGAGTGTGCCGCCGGTATGGCCGAGGCTCCGGCCACTGATCATGGGCACGCAGATTCCGGGGATGCCGGAGGGGGTGGGCGAGGCGAGGCCGGCGGCGGCGAGAATGGGGGCGATGAGGAGGGAGGTTTTATCGCCGACGCCGCCCGTGGAGTGCTTGTCTACGATGAACGCGGGGGCGAGGGGACTTGCGTCGAAGGTATCGCCGGAGATGCGCATGGCGGCGGTGAGAGTGGCGAGTTCGTGGCGGCTGAAGCCGCGTTGGAATACGGCCATGAGGAATGCGGCGATCTGGGCATCGGTGACGAGTTGATTGTCCGGAGTGCGGTCGACGAGAGCGCGGATGAAGGCCTGGATTTCGATGTCGCTAAGGACGAGTCCGTCGCGCTTGTGGAGGATGACGTCGATGGGGTAGATGGGAGAGGTCATTTTTGGAGAAGAAATGCGGCGGGTAGGAGGTCGGCGATGGTGGATTTGGTGAGTTGGCCATACGGGCCGGGAAAGAAGACGAGGGTGTTGGGGGTGCTGAATTCGTGGATTGTCTGGCGGCAGGCTCCGCACGGCTGGCTGGCGGCGGCGTTGAGATTTGCGACGACGATGGCGCGGATTCGGAGGTTTGGGCCGTGTAGCGCGACGGCGGCGGTGATGGCGGCCTGTTCGGCACAGACGGTGAGGCGGAAAGAGGCGTTTTCGACGTTGCAGCCGGTGACGATGGCGGCGGTGGTCCCAGCCTTGTCGTCGAGCAGGAGGGCGGCGCCGACTCGAAATTTGCTGTAGGGAGCGTAGGCGTGCTGGGCGACAGCTGCGGCGCGGTGCTGGAGATCCTCGATCTGCAGCGGAGTAAGGAGGTTGGCGGGGACTGATGATGAGGACACGATGTGAGTGAGGCTACTTGGATGGGCTGACGATGGCAAGGCCTTGAGTACGGTCAGAAAGACGGTCGCGGATGCTGAAACGCACGCGGGGGCTCGTACGCATCAAACTGGGTGCGGCAGTTATGCTGCTGAGAGCATAGGAAAGTGATGCCGCGCAATCCCTTGAAGAAGAAAACTCATGCAGGAGGGACGAATACGGAGACGACTCCGGTGTCGGCTGCCGATGCTGCGCTTGCGCTTTTCCATCCGATCACGGTGCAGTGGTTTCGGGCGGTATTCGATGCGCCGACGGCTCCCCAGGTGGAGGGATGGCCTGCGATTGCACGCGGGGAGTCGACGCTGATCCTTGCGCCTACCGGTACAGGTAAGACGCTGACGGCGTTTTTATGGTGCCTCGACCGTCTGATGATGCGGACTCCTCCAGAGGTTGAGCGCGGGTGTCGTGTGGTGTATCTGTCGCCGTTAAAAGCGTTGGCAGCGGACGTGGAGCGCAACCTAAGGTCGCCGCTGGTGGGCATTGCTAATATGGCGAAGCGCGATGGCGTGGCGGTTCGGATGCCGGAGATCAGCGTGCGGACGGGGGATACGTCGCAGAAGGAGCGGGCGCGGTTCCGCAGGCATCCTGGGGACATTTTGATTACAACGCCGGAGAGCCTGTACCTGATGTTGACCTCGGAGGCGGGCGAGGCGCTCAGGACGGTTGAGACGGTGATCGTGGATGAGATCCATGCGCTGGTGCCGAGCAAACGCGGGGCGCATATGGCGCTGTCGCTGGAGCGGCTGGAGGCGCTGGTTGCATCGAGCGGCGGAAGGCGGCTGCAGCGGATTGGGCTTTCGGCGACGCAGAGGCCGTTGGAGGAAGTGGCGCGGTTTCTGGGGGGAGCGGAGGGCTGGGCCGGGTCGGAGGAAGGCTTACCGCGGATTGGGAACGATGAAGACCGATCAGGGACAGGGAAGAGCCTAGCACCGAGTTCGAAGGCTGGAGGCGCAATTGCCAGCGTCTTGATGAGTACGGCGAGTGATGACGGGGTGAAGCCGGATGTCGGGGTGGGTGCTCCGCGGTACAGGCCTGTGACGGTGGTGAATGCGGGGGCGCGGAAGTTGCTGGAGCTGAAGGTCGAGGTTCCGGTGGAGGACATGGCGCGGCTGGGCGAAATCCAGGAGCAGCCGAGCGGGCCGGCTTCGCAGGGGCCGAAGCGGACTTCGATCTGGCAGTCGATCCATCCTCGGTTGCTGGAGATTATTCGGGGGCGGACCTCGACGCTGATCTTCGTGAATGCGCGGCGGGTGGCGGAGCGGCTTGCGGGTGCGCTGAATGAGCTGGCAGGGGAGCCGATTGCGCGGGCGCATCATGGCTCACTTGCCGCCACGCAGCGGACTGAAATTGAAGAGCTGTTGAAGGCGGGGAAGATCAAGGCGCTGGTGGCGACCTCATCGCTGGAGTTGGGGATCGATATGGGGGCGATCGACCTGGTGATCCAGATTGAGGCGCCGCCCAGCGTGGCCAGCGGGATGCAGCGGATTGGGCGGGCGGGGCACCAGGTGGGTGCGCCTTCGTGCGGGATTATTTTTCCGAAGTATCGTGCGGACCTGATTGCGTGTGCGGCGGTGACGCGAGCGATGCATGAAGGGCATGTGGAGTCGACGCGGTTTTTGCGGAATCCGCTGGATGTGCTGGCGCAGCAGATGGTGGCGGTGGTGGCTCATCCTCCGTTGAGCGTGGCCGATGCGGAGAGACGGACGAAGCATACGACGGAAGAGGAGGAGAGTCCGGGGATTTCGTATGGGGCGTTGTTCGGCCTGGTGCGGAGCGCGGCTCCGTTTGCCGGGCTGGGTCAGAGCGTGTTCGACGGGGTGTTGGACATGCTGGCGGGGCGTTATCCGTCGGACGAGTTTGCGGAGCTGCGACCGCGGATTACGTGGGATCGGAATCGCAACTGGATTACGCCGCGGGCGGGGGTGAAGCGGATTGCGATTCTGAATGGCGGGACGATTCCGGATCGCGGGACGTATGGGGTGTTTCTGGCGGGGCAGAGAAGCAAGCCGGTGCGGGTGGGCGAGCTCGATGAGGAGATGGTCTTCGAGAGCAGGACGGGGGACACGTTTATTCTGGGCGCTTCGGCGTGGCGGATCGATGAGATTACGCATGATCGTGTGCTGGTGACGCCGGCCCCCGGTGAGGCGGGGAAGATGCCGTTCTGGCATGGGGACCAGTCGGGCAGGCCGCTGGAGTTTGGGCGAAGGATTGGGGCGCTGGTGCGGGAACTACGCGAATCTCCGCGAAGTGTGGCGGTGGCGCGGCTGACCACCGAGCATGACCTGGAGCCTGGCGCGGCGGAGAATGTGCTGCGGTATCTGGCGGACCAGGAGTTGGCTACGGTTGTGGTTCCGGATGACAGAAACATTGTGGTGGAGCGGGTGCGGGATGAGCTGGGGGACTGGCGGGTGTGCGTGCTGACACCGTTTGGGAGCCGAATTCATGCGCCCTGGGCCATGGCGGTGACGGCGAAGCTGCGGGCAAATGGTGGTCAAGAGGTGGAGACGATGTGGTCCGAGGATGGCTTCGTGCTGCGCTTTCCTGAGACCGACGAACCGCCTGCGATCGAGCCGATTCTGCTGGAGGCGGAGGAGGCGGCGGAGCTAGTGCTGCGGCAGTTGGGATCGACGGCGTTATTCGCGGCTAAGTTTCGCGAGAGTGCGGCGCGGGCGCTGCTGCTGCCGAGGAGGCGGGCGGATGGGCGGACTCCGCTGTGGCAGCAGAGGAAGCGGGCGTATGACCTGTTGAGCGTGGCTAGCCGATATGCGAGCTTTCCGATTCTGTTGGAGGCCTATCGCGAGTGCCTGCGGGATGTGTTCGATATGCCTGCGCTGATGGAGACGCTGCGGGCTGTCGGGAATCGCTCGCTGCGGGTGCATACGGTGGATTCGAGGACACCGAGTCCGTTTGCGAGTGCGCTTCTGTTCAGCTACGTGGCGAACTACATCTACGACGGGGATGCTCCGCTGGCCGAGAGGCGGGCGCAGGCGCTTTCGATCGATCAGGACCAGTTGCGAGAGTTGATGGGTGATGCCGATCTGCGCGAGTTGCTGGATATCCATGCGATCGAGGAGACGGAGGAGCAGTTGCAGTGCGTGGTGGAGGGCTACAAGGCGCGAACCATGGATGGGGTACACGATCTGCTGCTGCGGATCGGGGATTTGACGCGCGAGGAGCTGCGGTTGCGCTGTGTGAGCGAGGAGGTCGCGGACTCGGTTGCCAAGCTGATGCGGGCGCGGCGGGTGCTGGAGGTGCAGGTCGCGGGGCAGCGGCGGCTGATTGCGGTGGAGGATGCGGCACGGTATCGGGATGCGCTGGGGGTTCCGCTGCCGCCGGGGCTGCCGTCGGTGTTCCTGCAGGAGTCGCCGGATGCTGAGGTCGATCTGCTGCGGCGATTTGCGCGAACGCATGGGCCTTTCACGACGCCCGAATCCGCGTTGCGATTTGGCCTGGCGGTTGGGAGTGTCGAGGCGGTGTTGCAGAGGCTGGTGCAGACGGGCAGGGTGGTTGAGGGTGGGTTTCGGCCGGGAGGAGTTCATCGCGAGTGGTGCGATACGGAGGTACTGCGGGCGATTCGCAGGAAGTCGCTGGCGAGGTTGCGCAAGGAGGTCGAGCCGGTGGAGCAGAGGACGCTGGCGCGGCTGTTCACACGGTGGCAGGGTGTGGTGCAGCCGAGGCGCGGGCTGGATGCGCTGCTGGATGTGATCGAGAATCTGCAGGGCGCTCCGCTGCCGGCTTCGATTCTGGAGACGGAGATTCTGCCGGCGCGGCTCGTTGGGTACAAGTCGAGCGATCTAGATACGTTGATTGCGGCGGGCGAGGTGGTTTGGGTGGGCTTCGATCCGATAGGCGAGCGGGATGGGCGGATTGGGCTTTATCTGGCGGAGCGGTTGGGGGAGCTTTGGCCGATCGCTCCAGCGCTGCCGGTGGAGCGGGTGTTGCGGGACGAGGAGGGCAAGGTGATTCCTGCCGCCGCGGTTGCGGTGAGCCGGGAGGCCGAGATTGTCGAGTATCTGAAGGGGCGCGGGGCTTCGTTCTTTCAGGATTTGCATGATGGGGTGGGGGGTGGGTATCCGGGGGAGACGCTGGAGGCGCTTTGGAGCCTGGTCTGGAAGGGGATGCTGACCAACGATGGGATGGCGGCGCTGCGGGCGTATTGTGAGAGGCCGGCGGCTTCGTCGCGAGGGAATAAACCCGCGCGGAGAGTGCATCAGCAGGCGGGGTTTCGGTCGCGCAGGACGACTCCTCCGACTGCGCAGGGACGGTGGGCTTTGCAGGGGGCGGCGTTTGCCAGGGATCGGGCTACACCGCAGGCAGCTACGGAGTGGAGCTATGCGATCGCGCAGCAGTTGCTGACGCGGTATGGGGTGGTGTTCCGCGAGACCGCTCATGCGGAAAACCTGCCGGGTGGATTTTCGGCGATCTATGACGTGATGAAGGCGCTGGAGGAGAGTGGAAAGGTGCGGCGGGGGTACTTTGCTGCTGATCTGGGGGCGACGCAGTTTGCGATGCCTGCGGCGGTGGATTTATTAAGGTCGCTGCGGATTTCGCCGCAGGGCGAGAAGACGGAGATGCTGCAGTTGGCGGCTACCGATCCGGCGAATCCGTATGGGGCGCTGCTGCGTTGGCCTGCGGCTCCGGACGCCGGGAGTTCGCTGACCCGGAGCGTGGGGGCGAGGGTGATTCTTTGCGATGGGGCGCTGGTGGCTTATTTGCGGAGGGGGAATCCGAACCTGCAGGTGTTTCTGCCGGAGGAGGAGCCGCAGCGGTCGCAGGTGATGCGGAGTCTTGCGGAGTTTCTGGTGGGGCGGGTGCAGGATCAGGAGGATGCGCAGGGGCGGGGTGGAATGCTGGTTGCGAGTGTTAATGGAGTGCCGGTGGCGGAGCATCCCATGGCTCGGGCGCTGTTGGATGCCGGGTTTGCGGCGGGGGCTATGGGGTTCAATGTGCGGCGGAACTTGCCGGCATTGACGAGCCCGGGGGCGAGGTGAGAGCGGATGGCTGAAGGAGACGAGGCTATCCTGATGGACATGTCTAACCAGCGAACACCAAGTTTTGACCGTTTCTGTGCATCTCTCATCGGCATGCCCGTGTCTCGGGTATGGCAGGGATATGGGTCTGCGATTTTCCTGGAGTTTGGAAAATTGCAACCTCGAATTCGACTGGACGGCTCTACAGGTAATCCGCGCGGCCAATGGACCCTGATGATTGAGTGGAGTTGGCGAATCGAAGGAAAACGCCTGATTTGGTGCGGAAGCTGGAGTGATGGTGAGCGCTGGCCGAGAGCCTTCTCGCGTTTAATGGCGGCCACGGTCACATCAGTCAAATTGCTCGGACGGTTACCTGAAATTCAAATCGATCTGTCCAACGGGCTTCACGTCTTATCAGTTATGACCGCCGAAGGAGATCCATCGTGGGCACTTATGGATCGTCAAAATAATTCATCTCGAAGAGTGCGCTCTGGGCGTCTGGTTTCGGATGCGGGAGTGTCCGACAGGACATAGTAGTAGACGAGGGAGACCGTATGCCGGAAGGGGACACAATCTATCGGGCGGCGCGAGCCTTGCAGAAGGCTTTGGGCGGCACGGTGGTTACGGGGTTTGAGACTGGGCTGGCTAAGCTGGCTCGGGTGAATGATGATGCTCCGCTGGTAGGCCGGGTGGTGGAGAAGGTGGAGTCGCGGGGGAAGTGGTGTCTGATTTATTTTTCGGGCGATCTGATCCTGGTGACGCATATGTTGATGAGTGGGAGCTGGCATCTGTATCGCACGGCAGAGCGGTGGCAGATGGGGCGGTCGCGGATGCGCGTGGTGATCCGGACGGAGGATTGGGAGGCGGTGGCGTTCAATGTTCCGGTGGCGGAGTTCCATACGGCTCGGTCGTTGGAGCGGTCTAGCCAGGTGCCGAAGCTGGGGCCGGATATTCTGGCGGACGAGTTTACTGTGGAGGGCGGTGCGGCTCGGCTGGCGGAGTTTGGGAGGGAGAATCCCGAGGCGGAGATTGCAGTGGCGCTGCTGAATCAGCGGGTGTTGGCGGGGCTGGGGAATGTGTACAAGAGCGAGGTGGCGTTTGCCGCCGGGGTGAATCCGTTTCGGGCGATGAGGACGATCACGCCGCGCGAGATGGAGGCGATGGTGGAGGTTGGGCGGCGGTACATGAAGGCGAATGTGGTGGATGGGGCTGGAGACGGGATTGTGACTTATTCGGGGAATCGGCGGACCACGCACTCTTCTAATCGCGAGGAGCGGTTGTGGGTGTATGGGCGGCAGGGGCAGGAGTGCCGGAGGTGCGGGACGGCGGTGATGATGCGGAAGCAGGGGGTTCAGGCGCGGTCGACGTACTGGTGTCCGGAGTGTCAGCCTTGGGTGGGGGTGGGGGATGCGCCGGTGGGGAGAACGCAGATTCTGCGGCGGGGAAAGATAAGCTGTTGAGACTTGTTTTTGTGGGCATTGAAGACGGTCGTGCTTTCGCGCGATGTTCACGTCGCAAAATCGGGATATACGGCTCCCGGCCTGAGGCCCTAGTGGGGCGGTGGGTTGGGTTGGGGCTGTTTCGGTTGATTGTCTTTGCTGCCGCCGAAGAGCTTTTGGAGGAAGTTCTTCTTTTTAGGTTGCGCGGACGGTTGCGTGGTATCGGGCGCGTTGCCGTCGGGCGGGGTGTTGGGCGCGCTCCGGACGAGGGGGGAAGGCTGTGGCGGGATGTTGGCCTCAGGATTGGATGGTTTGCCGCCGAGGCCGAAGATCTTCTGAAGGAAGTTCTGAGGACTGTCGGTCATCTGGCTGCAGGTGTTGACCGGAGCGGTGCCGTCGAGGAACGCGACATAGAAGTTGTGGTCGGGGCAGGTGCGGTCTGCGAGCAGGCTGGTCGCTTTGTCGATGCGGTCCACGGTCACGCCCTGGGGCGGGATGAAGGACCTGACATCGGAGTACTGCGGAAGCTGGATGGCGCGCTTCATGAACTCAGCCCAGATGGGCGCGGCGGCGTCAGAGCCCTGGAGTGGGTGGGATAGACCACGTGAGATGTCGGTGTAGTCATCGTTGCCGACCCAGACGACGCAGATGAGGTTGGAGGTGTAGCCGGCAAACCAGACGTCGTGGCTGGTTCCGGTTTTGCCCGCGGCCGGAGCCAGGAACCCGTGCTGGCGGGCAGAAGAACCGGTGCCCCGGCTCATGACGTTTTCAAGCAGCGACTGGGTGAGATAGGCTACGCGGGGGTCAAGGACCTGCTTGGCCTCGGGGGAGAAGTCGGAGACGATGTCGCCGTTCGCATTGCGTACGGAGGCGAGCATCCAGGGTGTGAGGTGAACGCCGCTGTTGGCGAATACGGTGTAGGCGCCGGCCATGTCGATGGGGGTCGCGTTGTAGGTGCCGATTGCAACCGAAGGCGTGCCTCGGGCGTTGCTGATTCCGGAGGAGCGGGCGAGAGCGGCTACGTTGTCGAATCCGACCATCTGGGCGAGAGAGATGGTGGCGATATTGAGCGAGTGATCGATGGCGTCGACCGCTGTGACCATGCCGGGGTATTCGTTCCTGACGAAGTTGCCGGGGGTGTAGGGCTTGCCCTCGTACATGAAGGTCGTTGTGTCGTCATTCAGGGGGGTAAGGGCAGTGAAGACGCCGCCGCCTGGACTGGGTTCGCTCGCGGCCTGGCTGCCTGTACTGTTGCCGTCGCTGGCTCCGCCGCCGAGGGAGAGACCGTTGAGGCTCGTGTTGTAGGCGGCGGCATAGACGAAGGGCTTGAAGATGGAGCCGGTGGGCCGCTCGGCGACGGCATGGTTGAGCTGGGAGATACCGTAGTTGCGGCCGCCGACGAGGGCTAGAATCTGCCCCGTATGCGGGTTGATGGCGACGAGGGCGACCTGGGGATAGGTGATGGGGCCGGGCAGCTCGCCTTTGCGGGTCTTGTGCAGCTTGCGCACGAGTTCATCGACGTTCTTCATGCCGACTTCGACGGCCTCGGAGGCGGCGCGCTGGAGGTCGGGGTCGAGGGAGGTGTAGATGCGGAGGCTCTGGTGGGAGAGGTCCTGGTCGCCGATACGTCGGACGAGCTGGTCGTGGACGAGATCGACGAAATAGGGAGCTTCGCTGGCGTCGATGTTGGGCGGCGCGAGGCGGAGGGGCTCGGCTTTGGCGCGCTCGGCTTCGCTGGCGGTGAGGGCTCCGGTTTCGACCATGGAGTCGAGGACGAGGTTGCGGCGCTCCATGGCGCGCTCGGGGTGCCGGTAGGGGTTGAGGCGGCTGGGGGACTGGATCATGCCGGCGAGGAGTGCGCACTCGGCGGTGTCGAGCTGGCGCAGGTTCTTGCCGAAGAAGGCCTCGGATGCCTCGCCGAAGCCGTTGATGGCATAGCTGCCGCGCTGGCCGAGGTTGATCTCGTTGGCGTACATCTCAAAGATCTGCGTCTTTTTAAAGCGGGCTTCGAGCTGGAAGGTGATCATGATCTCGCGGACCTTGCGGATCAGTTTTTTCTCGGGCGAGAGAAAGAAGCCCCGGGCGAGCTGCTGGGTGAGGGTGGAGCCGCCGCAGCTCATGTGGTGGGAGAGGATGTCTTCGAACGCGCATTTGGCGGTGCGCATGTAGTTGATTCCTCCATGGGTGAAGAAGTCGCGGTCTTCGATGGCGGTGACGGCCTGAACCATGCGCTGCGGTATTTCGTTATAGGTGACGAGGCGGCGCTTGGTGCGGTTTTTGTCTTCGGAGAGGGCGGTGATGAGCTGGGGTTCGAGCTCGTAGGAGCTGAGAGCGGCGCCGTTTTCGGCGGTGATGCTTTGGACGACGCCGCCGGTGGTGGTGACGGTGGCTCCGTCGGTGGTGTGGAAGCTTTCCGCGCCGGGCTTGATAAAGATGTTGTCGCCGTGAAGCTCGAAGGTGCCGAGCTGGGGGTTGCTGTTGTAGCCGGCGCGGCGGAGGTCGGCGGCGATGGAGGCGGAGGCGAGCTTCTGGCCGGGGCGGACCTCTTTGGGTGCGGCGTAGATCTGGGAGACGCTGGCGAAGATGGGGCCGGCGGCGAGGCGGTCGTCTACCACCCGCTGGTAGTGGTAATAGAAGTAGCCGAAGACCGCGGAGCCTATGACCAGCGCCCCGAGCACGATGAGGAGAACGATGCGCAGGAGGCCGTAGCCGAACTTGCCGGGCTTGCGGGTTCGGGCGGTGCTGCCGTATTTGAGCTTGACTGGCAAGATGCTCTTTCGTTGGACGCTTAAACGTTTGCTGGGGCGAGCGGTGTACGCAGGGCGCTGGTTATTCGTGTGGATACCTGGCCGGCGATCTCCGGCATGGGAACTTCGAGGCTGATGTTTTGCATGCGGTCGACGAGTTCGACTTTGTTTTCAGCTACGCCGCGTCCGATATTGATGCGGTAGGGGATACCGGTCAGGTCGGCGTCCTTGAATTTTACGCCGGCACGTTCGTCGCGGTCGTCAAGGAGAACGTCGATGCCGGCGGCTTCGAGCTCAGCGGCTACTTTTTCTCCGGCGGCGAGGAGGGCCGGGTCGCCGATGTTGGTGATGGTGACGACGGCCTGGAAGGGGGCGATGGCGGGGTGGAGGGCGTAGGCGTTGCCGCCGTTGGCCGCGGCCGAAGTTTCGATTGCCGCGGTGAGGATGCGCTCGATGCCGATGCCGTAGCTGCCCATGATGGGGGTGACCTCTTTGCCGTCGCGGTTGAGGACGCTGGCTCCCATGCTGGCGGTGTATTTGCGGCCAAGTTTGAAGATGTGGCCGATCTCGACGGCTTTGCCGAGGCGCAAGGGGCTGCCGCCGATGGGGTCGGCTTCGCCTTCGAGGATGTTGCGGATATCGGTGGTGAGGG
Organism: Edaphobacter sp.; assembly: GCA_965277265.1. GTDB lineage: Bacteria > Acidobacteriota > Terriglobia > Terriglobales > Acidobacteriaceae > Edaphobacter. The sequence continues at coordinate 296,427 of CBDICF010000003.1, read as the reverse complement.
TTGGGGTAAAGTCGCGGCCGGGGGTTACGTTGCGGAGGTGGAAGTCGAGCTTGTTGGCTCCGGCGACGAAGTTTTTGCGGCCTTCGAGGCCGAGGTCCATCACGACTATGGTTTTGAGGCCTTCGGTTGGGTTTTCCCGGGAGACGCCTTTGAGCCTGGCGAGTTCTTTGCCGGAGTTGAGACCGTTAAGCGAGCCCTGGGTCATCACTTCGGAGATGCCGACCGGCCCGAGAAACCCGGCTGGACCGCCGATATACAGTTCGAGCTCTTCGGGGAGCATGGGGCGGAGTTCAGCGAGGCCGACGGCCGCCATCAGCTTGGTCTCGTTGACCTGGTGGTCGCCGCGAAGGAAGGCTGCTACCGGGCGAAAGGGGGGTGTCTGTGATGCCAATGAAGCCCCCTTTTGAGGTGGGGGCGGAGCAGGGGCGCCCATGAAGGCTACGCATTTGATGTCCTGCGAGGGAAGGATGCTGAGGAACTCGCAGATGTCGGCTATGGCGCCTTTGCCGGGGGTGTGGACGAGTTCGGGCAAGCCGTCGCAGGTGGGGGCGAGGTCTTCGACGGGGGTAAGGCGGCTGGTGGCCTTTTCGAGGTTGGCGGCGTAGCCGGAGGAGGAGCTGGCGATAAGGTCTTCGCCGGCTTCGGTGTAGACCATGAACTCCTGCGACTGGGAGCCGCCCATGGCTCCGGAGTCTGCTTCTACCGCGACGAACTGGAGGCCGCAGCGGGTGAAGATGCGTCGATAGGCCTGGTCGTGCTTGTTATAGGAGAGGTCGAGGCCGGCTTCGTCGATGTCGAAGGAGTAGGCATCCTTCATGAGGAACTGGCGGACGCGGAGGAGGCCGGATTTGGGGCGGGGCTCGTCGCGGAACTTGGTCTGGATCTGATACCAGATCTGGGGGAGCTGCTTGTAGCTGCGGAGCTCCTTGCGGGCAATATCGGTGACGATCTCTTCGTGGGTCATGGCGAGGCAAAGCTCGGCGCCCTTGCGGTCCTTCAGGCGAAACATGTTGTCGCCCATGCCGGACCAGCGTCCGCTGGCCTCCCAGATCTCCCTGGGGTTGATGGTGGGAAGGAGAAACTCCTGGCCTATCGTGTCCATCTCTTCGCGGACGATGGCGATGATTTTGTTGACGGAGCGGTTGCCGAGGAAGAGATAGCTGTAGATGCCGGCGCCGAGTTGGCGGATATAGCCTGCGCGGAGGAGGAGCTTATGGCTGGCGACTTCGGCGTCCGCGGGGGCTTCGCGCAGGGTGGGGATAAAGAGTTGAGACCAGCGGTGCATGGGCAAAAAGGCAACTTTCGAGCGCGCAAGGAAGCTGCCGTGCGGGCATTGAGGATGAACTGTCATTCTAAACCGTGGCGGGTGGGGGACTGCTGCGGATTTGCGCGGATGTGGAGATGCGGAGGAAGGCGGCTGCGTTCGCGAGCTGTTCCTATGTCGCTCATGCGACAGACATTTACCCGGCGCGAGCGTAAGGTTCACTCAATCGCATCTATTCGCCCTACGTGTCGGGCGGCCTGTTCTTGCGGCTAGAGGAGATGTTCTGGCCTCGTGCAAGGACAATCCAGTGCGAGAAAACCAGTCTATGTCTCCGATATCGCCGCGACCAAGAAATCTCATCCTGGCCCAGTTGCCGGACGCCGAGTATGAGGCGTTGGAGCGTTTTCTTGTGGCGGTCGAGCTTCCGCTGAGCAAACCGCTCTCCGCACCGAATGAACCGATTGACTATCTCTACTTTTTGAATAGCGGCCTGATTTCGACCGATGCGGTGACCTTGAAGGGCGAACAGGTGGAAGTTGGGGTGATTGGCCGCGAGGGATTTTCTGGCTTGCCCGCGCTGCTGGATCAGCCGCAGATGTCGCATAGCGTGATTATTCAGGGGATTGGGGATGGTCTTCGCATCCGCTCGTCGGTTCTGCGCGAACAGTTTCTGAAGGGCGGGGTATTGCAGAAGCTGGTATTTGCGTTTGCCTATCTCCAGTTGGTTCAGATGACACAGTCAGTCCTATGCAATCGGATGCATGAGGTGGAGGCGAGGCTGGCGCGTTGGCTTCTGACCTCGGCTGACCGTATGGAATCGGAGTCGTTGAACCTGACGCAGGAGTTTCTGGCGCAGATGCTGGGCGTGCAGCGGTCGACCGTGACTGTGGCTGCGGGAGAGTTGCAGCGAGCCGGGATGATCGGGTACAGCCGGGGCAAGATCCACATCCTCGACCGGGCGAAGTTATCGCACTCCGCTTGTGAGTGCTATGAGATTGTTTGCTCCTCGTATACCCGCATTTTGCGAAAGGACGGCGATAGTTTGTGTTACGTAGTCCAGCCGACCGACAGCGGAAAAACAGGTGTTATACGGTAATCGTACGGACCGTTGCTTCACCCCCTTGTTGCACTTGTATCCACCTTCTGCCACTTGGCAACTCCCCACCGATACATTCCTCGGGGCAACAAACCCTTCGAAATAGGTGAAACTGTGCTCAAAATCCTTCTAGCAGGTAGAGATTTCCGTTTGCTGGCGACGAGGGCCGCAGTGCTCTCCAAGACTGGATCGAACGTGGTTTGCTGCAGCCCCGCCGAGGTTCTGGAGGTTGTGGAACGAGAGATCTTCGGGCTGGTGGTGTTGTGCCATACGTTACAGGATTCCGAGGCCGCCGGGATCGCGGAGAAGGTTCATCAGCGATCCCCGAGCACACGCGTGATGATCGTTGTCTCGGCGATTGCCAAGGACGGGAAGGTTCGGGATAAGAGGTTCGACGCGACCAGTCTGCCGGATCCGTCCCGTCTGATTACCCAGGCGACCCGGTTGTTGAATGCTGTCGCGTATGTGAGGCCTTTGGCGCCTATCGACCTGTTTAGCGCGCAGTAAACCAGCCGTCGCGACTTCGATTGAGGTTCATCCCTAGTGTTTCTATCGCACACGAGACTGCGTCTCCGGAGCGGGAATACGGGCACCTCGTCCCGCGGGCGTCGGGTTATGTTAGCGAAGGCTCAGGTGAGTTGCAGAGTCCAGAGGTCGTGGAGGTGGACGACGCCTTCGACCTGGCCGTTGGGAGCGGTGACGATCAGGGAGGTGATCTTCTTCTCTTCCATGAGAGCGAGCGCGGAGGATGCGGCGGCAGAGGCTGGGATGGTGAGGGGATGAGGGTTCATGATATCGCCCGCGGTGTGTTCCAGGGCGTGGCCGCCGTCGCGTTCGAGCAGACGGCGGAGGTCGCCGTCGGAGATCATGCCGGCTAGATGTCCAGCTTCGAGAACGGTGGTCATGCCGAGTTTTTTTCGCGACATCTCATAGATGACCTGGGGCATGGGTGTCTTTGGGGAGACCTGCGGGAGGGCGTCGCCGGTGTGCATGAGCTCGCGGACACGGGCGAGGCGCTGGCCGATGCGGCCTCCGGGGTGGAGGTCGGCGAAGTCTTCCGCGCTCCAGCCACGACGGCGGCTGACTTCGAGGGCGAGGGCATCGCCGAGGGCGAGCATGACTGTGGTGGAAGCGGTGGGCGCGAGGTTGAGAGGGCAGGCCTCGGCGGAGACGCTGGTGTCGAGGAAGATATCGCTGGCCTGTGCCAGGCTCGAGGTAGCGCAGGCAGTGAGGGAGATAAGCGTGGTGGAGAGGCGTTTGAGGGTGGGAAGGAGGCAGAGAAGCTCTGCGGTTTCGCCGCTGTAGGAGAAGGCGAGGGCGATGTCGCCGGAGGCTATCATGCCGATGTCGCCGTGGACGGCCTCGGCGGCGTGGAGGAAGTGGGCCGGGGTTCCGGTGGAGCGCAGGGTAGCGGCGATTTTACGGGCGACGATGCCGCTTTTGCCGATGCCGGTGAGGATGATGCGACGCTGGTTGGCGATGGCGGCAAGGAGGAGGTCTACGGCCTGAGTGAAGGCGGGGAGCATGGCGGTGTCGAGACGGTGGGCGAGGTCGTGGAGGGCTGTGGCTTCAATGCGCACGAACTGGGATGGGCCGGCGGCTGGACGGGGATCGGCGGCGGGTGGAGGAGCTTCGCTGGACTTAGGCGGTGGAATCATTTTGAGCCATGACGATGCTAGCAGAGGCGCGGAGAGCTGGCATCGCCGGTGGGCCTGGCTGGCGGCTACGGCCGTCTCGGCAGGGAGGTGGCGCGTTGGATGCGGCTTTACGTCTAAACTGGAGCTGTGCCAAAGGGCGTGGAGCCGCTGGCTGGAAGGATGTTCAACGTGAAGCGGAGTGCGCTGGTTCTTGGGGTGATGATCGTCGGGATTTCGTTGATGCTGTGGGCGGGGTGGCACAACCTGCGGGAGCGCCGGCTGGCGATGCAGAGGGCGCAGGAGAACAGGGTGGTGCTGATTCCGGGTAAAGCCGATGAAGGCGGGCAGGCTTCGACCGATAGTGAGCAGCCGCACATGCTGGGCAAAGTAGCGCCTAACTTCACGCTGGCGGACCTGGATGGGAAGAAGGTTTCGTTGAGCGACTACAAGGGGCGGCCGGTGCTGGTGAACTTCTGGGCGACCTGGTGCGGGCCGTGCAAGGTGGAGATGCCGTGGTTCGAGGAGTTGCGGAAGCAGTATGCGGCGCAGGGATTCGAGGTGCTGGGATTGACCGATGATGTGGATGCGGGCAAGGACGAGATCGCGAAGACGGCGCGAAAGACGGGCGTGACGTACCCGATTCTGCTGACGGATGGCAAGGTGCAGACGGCGTATGGCGGGCTGGATGTGCTGCCGATGTCGTTTTATGTAGACCGCAAGGGGATTGTTGTGGAAGAGACCGCCGGGCTGGGCGGCAAGGATGAGATCGAGGCGCATATCAGGAAGACGATCGCCTCGGGAGGCCCTTTGGGGACTTCTCCGGCGGCGGGTGGGCAGTGATGAGGATAGCTGGCGTGTTGGCAGGGCTGGCGCTGGCGTTGCAGATGGCCGCGGCGGGCGCGCAGGAGATGGGGAATCTGGCTGCTCCCAGGGTGAAGGCGAAGAACTATGTTGCGTATGCGGCGGAGGAGCAGGTGGTGGCGGCAGGGAAACAGAGTGTACTGGAGTTGCAGTTCCGGGTAGCGGATGGGTTTCATGTGAACTCGCACATGCCGAAATCGGAGTTGTTGATTCCTACGCAGATCGCGTTGCAGCCGGCAACAGGTGTCAAGCTGTCTCCGGTGGAGTATCCGGCGGGGACTACGTATCGGCTGAGCGCGGACCCGACGGAGAAGCTGGATGTGTATTCGGGTGCGTTCACGGTGAAGGTGCCGGTGGTGGCGGCGGCGGGCGAGCATACGGTGGATGGCGTGCTGCGATATCAGGCCTGCGACCGTGCGGCGTGTTATCCGCCGAGGAGCCTGCCGGTGCAGGTGATCTTTACTGCGAAGTAGAGCCGGGTTCAGCCTTGATTCTTCCCCGGAATTAGCGGCTTAGCACCAAATTTCGAAAGATTACATCGATCTGCAGACTGGAGCTGCGGCTACTTTTGCGTTCATCGCGCCGTGAGTGTTGATAGCCTGGGTACTTTTTTCCGTGCTTGCTGCGCAGTGGTGGGATGATGGATACATCGAGAGACAGGAGCACGCGGACTGAGATGGAAGAGTTTCGAAGGCTGATACGGCTGCCGGCGTATGTGTTTAATATTACGAGCGAGTTGAAGGCGGCGGCGCGGCGGCGCGGCGAGGACATCGTCGACTTTGGGATGGGAAACCCGGATGGCGCGACGCCGAAGCATATTGTAGACAAGCTGATCGAGGCGGCGCGGAGGACGGAGACGCATCGATACTCGGTGTCGCGCGGGGTGCCGCGGCTGCGGAAGGCGATTTGTAACTGGTACAAGAGGCGGTATGGAGTCGATCTCGATCCGGAGACGGAGGCGATCGTCACGATCGGGTCGAAGGAGGGGATTGCGCACCTGTGCCTGGCGATGCTGGGCGATGAGGACACGGTGGCGGTGCCGAATCCGAGCTACCCGATCCACATCTTCGGGCCGGTGATCGCGGGGTCGAAGGTGCAGAGTATTCCGGTGCAGGACGGTACGGCGGATGCGCTGCTGGAGAGGCTGGAGTACGAGTTGCCGCGCATGGAGCCTCGGCCTAAGCTGCTGATTCTAAACTTCCCGTCGAACCCGACGGCACAGTGCGTGGAGCTCGCGTTCTTTGAACGACTAGTGGCGCTTTGCCGGGAGTTGGGGATCTATATCATTCACGATCTGGCGTATGCGGACATCGTGTTCGATGGGTATCGAGCGCCGAGCATCCTGGAGGTTGCGGGGGCTAAAGACGTTGCCGTGGAGTTCTTTACGTTGTCGAAGAGCTACAACATGCCGGGGTGGAGGGTGGGCTTTATGGTGGGGGATGCCAGGCTGGTGGCGGCGCTGGGACGGATCAAGAGCTACTTCGATTATGGGACGTTTACACCGATCCAGGTGGCGGCGATTGCGGCGCTGGAGGGTCCGCAGGAGTGCGTGGCGGACATTGTGGAGATCTACCGGTGCAGGCGGGATGTGCTGGTGCCGGGGCTGAATAAGCTGGGGTGGGCGGTGGAGATGCCGAAGGCGACTATGTTTGCGTGGGCTAAGATTCCAGAGCAGTTCCGGGGGATGGGGTCGGTGGAGTTTTCGAAGAAGCTGCTGCTGGAGGCGAAGGTAGCGGTGAGCCCGGGGGTGGGGTTTGGGGAGCACGGGGATGGGCATGTGCGGTTTTCGCTGATCGAGAACGAGGAACGGACGCGGCAGGCGCTCAGGGGCATCAAGCAGATGTTTCGGGCGGGTTGAATCGTGGAAATTCTGGAGGGTGGTGCGGGGTGGAGTTTTGCTGCTTAATGGGCGCTTTTGAGGGGCGTTCTGGGAAAAGCGCGTTGTGCGATGTGGTTTTTTTGCGGTAGCTATGCGGTGGATTGCGTGGTGAAGGTGGTCTGGTGACAACGCGCATTGCGGTGTTGACGATTGCGCCATGGTTTTGGGATTTATTTGCGACGTGAGGGAGCCATGGGACGCTCTGCCCAGCATGTTCGGAGATCGCACACACGATGACTGGGTATGCTGAGAGGGATGTGTTGCGACTGGATGGGGATGGTGCGGGAAGGGGCGATGCGTAGGGGCCGGGGCGTCGTCCGCGTGGGGTTGCTGTCTGGGCTGCTGGTGGTCTCTGGCTGCGGGGGCGATGTGTACAAGGTCATCGGGCCGACGGGGCCGGCGAACCCGCCTCCGGTTGCGACCCAGGGCGGGACGGTGACGATCGCGCCGCAGTATGCCGCGGTGCTGCCGGGCGGCACTAGTCAGTTTAAGGCGACGGTTACGGGAAGCGGAGGCGTGCAGTGGCTGGTGAACGGGGTGGCGGGAGGCAATGCCACGGTGGGCACTGTGGATGCGAACGGCAGGTATAGCGCTCCGGCGACACTGGCGCAGCCGCAGAATGTCGTGGTGACGGCGGCGCTGACGGGGTCGGGGCAGACGAACTTCGCGAGTGCGGTGGTGTCGCTGGTGGCGGCCGGGGTGGTGAGCGGCACGGCGAATCCGCAGGTGGCGAGCTATACGATCAACTTGCCTGCTCCAGGAACGGCGTATGTGGAGTTTGGGGATAGCGCGGCGTATGGATTTCCGACCTCCGCGCAGCCGACGCCGACGCAGAATGGTGGGGCGGTGACGCTGCTGGTGGCGGGGATGCGGGCGAATACGGCGTATCACATGCGCGCGCGGGTGATGTTGAACGATGGGGCAACACTCGAAGATGCGGACCACACGTTTACGACGGGGACACCGCTACGCAGTGCGCCGGTGACGGTGACGGCTGCGCCCGGGAGCACTCCGCAGCCGGGGATCGAGATGTTCGACACGCTGCGGCCGTATGAGACGGCGCAGGCGTTTGCGACCGACCTGAGCGGGAATGTGATCTGGACGTACACCTATACGGGGTCTACGGAAGACTTTGTGCAGCCGATCACCATGCTGCCGAATGGACACTTCCTGGTGCAGATCTCATACGCTTCTTCGATTCCGGTGCAAAAGGGAGCGACGGTCGGTTCGGGCACGATCGACGAGGTGCGGGAGGTGGATCTCGCGGGAACGACGATCCGGTCGGTGACTCAGGCGCAGGTGGCGAGCGCACTGAACGCGCAGGGGTACACGTTCCCGCTGGGGAGTCTGCACCATGATGTGCTGGCGCTGCCGAACGGGCACATGCTGCTGCTGTTTTCGACGACGAAGAGCTTCAGCGATTTGCCGGGATACCCGGGGACGACGAACGTGCTGGGGGATGTTCTGGTGGATGTGGACCAGAACTTTACGCCGGACTGGGTGTGGAACTCGTTCGACCACTTCGATGTGAACCGGCATCCTTATCTGTTTCCCGACTGGACGCATTCGAATGCGATGCTGTACTCGGCTGACGACCATAATGTGCTGCTTTCTGTGCGGCACCAGAACTGGATTGTGAAGATCGATTTCGAGGACGGGAAGGGAACTGGCAATGTGATTTGGCGGCTGGGCGAGGGTGGGGACTTCAAGCTTCAGGGCGGGGTAGACCCGACGGACTGGTTTTATGCGCAGCATGAGCCGAATTTTTTTACGAGCAACACGACCGGGGTGTTTCGGCTTGGGATTATGGATGACGGAGACGACCGGCAGTTTCCGGCGGGTGTGATCTGCGGGGCGGGCGGGGCGGCGCCGTGTCTGTACTCGACGGCTCCGGTGCTGGAGGTGGATGAGGCTCGGCGGACGGCTACGCTGGTGGAGCACTATGTTCCCGCGGGCTCGTTGTACAGCTTCTTTGGGGGGAATGTGGAGCTGCTGGCGAATGGGAATCTGGAGGCGGATTTTGCGGCGCCCCCGGGTGGGTCGGTGGTGCAGGAGGTGAAGGGTCCGGATGGAGCGCAGCAGGTGGTGTGGCAGGCGGTGACGAAGGGGACGAATCAATATCGGGCGTTCCGGATGCCTAGTCTGTATCCGGGGGTGCAGTGGTAGGGCTTGCGGGGACCTCCTGGTAGGCAGTCATTTCGTATCGGCACTGAGAGACATGCTTAGGCGCTCGCAAGCTCACTGTTTAGTAGAAGCATGACTTTGCCATGCGGATTCTGACTTTGACTGAGTTCGAGCGCCGCACGCCAGTCGTCCAGAGAAAAGACGCGGGCCACTGGCACCTCGAACGTTCCATCCGCTGCAAGTTGCGCAAACTTGGCCAGTACGTCGAATCGCAACGTAGCGTCTTCGCTCAAGCTATCCCTCACTCCGAGCTCCTTCGCGGCTGCGAAATCCGTGATGGTCAACACATGCCTGGGATCGCCTGCGATCTTGACGAGATCAGGTAAGACTCCGCTAGGTGGCGCTGTGTCAAGAACCAGATCCGGTGAACCGCCCGCCATCTGAAGCACTCGATCTACCATGCCATCGCCATACGAGGTCACCATTGCGCCGAGCGCGCGCAAGCGATCGGCGAAGCTCGAACCAGCCGTCGCGATGACGCGAGCGCCACGCATCAGCGCCATCTGCACCGCCGCAAAGCCCATCATGGTTCCCGCCCCGTGGATCAGAAGGGTCTGGCCGACCGTAACCCCCAAGTTGTCGAGGCTGCGGTATGCGGTCTCCACTGCCATCGGGAGCGCTGCTGCTTCGGTGAAGTCCAGGCCGGACGGGAGAGGCGCCCAGAAGTTTAGGAACGCGTAATCCGCCGCCCCTGCGCTGGTGTACTCAGCAAAGTTGACGCGTCCGAGGACGGCGTCACCAACTGTAACGTCCTTTACACCGTCGCCGATGGACTCGACAGTCCCGGAAACATCCAGCCCTACTCCACGCGGGAGGAGACCAGCGAACAGTCCCTGGCACAATCCCCAGTCAGCCGGGTTCAGCCCGCAGGCGTTTACGCGCACACGGATATTGTTCTGACGCGGACCGGGAAGTTCCGCTTCCTCCAGTCGTAATACATCTTGTGCTTTACCGTACTCGTGGAAGCGAAGAGTTCTCGTTCTAATTGGCTTCTGTTCAGCAGTGTTCATGACTTTTCTCCTAGGAGGGACGGCTTGTGGGTCGGATAGTTTACCCATTCCAGAATTGACTGTAACGATGTCTGAACGTCCGAATCAATGCTGCAGTGTCTATATAATCGCCACAATCGTACAGCCTATGGACCCGCTATCTGACGTTCCGTCGCTCCTCAAACCTCGGAATTATGGTCCTGCGGGCTCGCTGTACCGCTTCTTTAGGGGCAATTTGGAGCTGCTGGCGAATGGGAACCTGGAGGCGGATTTCGCGGCGCCCCCGGGTGGGTCGGTGGTGCAGGAGGTGAAGGGTTCGGATGGGGCGCAGCAGGTGGTGTGGCAGGCAGTGACGAAGGGTACGAATCAGTACAGGGCGTTCCGTATGCCCAGTTTGTATCCGGGGGTGCAGTGGGAGGGGCTTGCGGGCAGGGTGGGTATGCGGGAGGCGCGCCCAGAGGGTACCGCTCGCGGTTGCGGGGCACAGTTCTACGAGGACGGTTCATTCCTGCTGCATCATCCAGATTCTGGCAAATGGCGCTCCAAGTCGCGGCTGTCATGAAGAATGCGCAGTACCTCGACGCGAAAGGAGGAGACGCGGTACAGCAGGAAATGACGGGGTGCTTTCACGCGATCACCACAAACGCGATCGCGGCTCCCAGACAGATGGTAGGTGTAAATACCTCGTGGCAGCTCGGGCCGCTGCCTCGCGCCCGGTCGGAACGGGTCTTCGCCGACATCGACCAGCGCCTGACGGATCAGCAATTCGTAACGATCAGCGGCGGCGGCCCCGAATTGCTCAGCGCTCCGGTCCATGACCTCGATGAAATCCCGATCCGCTGGTACTGCAAGAATGACCTCAAAAGCCGGCCGCTTCACTTGCTGGCGCGCAGACTGCCAAGATAGTCTGCAATCGCTTCCGACGAGTTGAGAGTGACATACTCACCGCGCTCTATAGCGTCAATTCCTTCCTGTGCCGCGCCGCGCAGCCATGCGATTTTCGCGCGCTCTTCAGCCTCGCGCTGCTCCAGCAGACGCAGGCCTTCGCGTACGACTTCGCTGGCATTGCTGTAGCGCCCCTTTTCGACGCCGGAGGCGATAAAGCTGTCAAAGTGCTCGGTCAAATATACGTTACGTGTCGGCATCGCAAGTCTCCGGTTACATATGGCATTATATGCCATATGTAACCGAAACCATCCAAGGCTTGGCTCAGCTTCCGAAGAGACGACTTCTCGTTACTGATCTATAGCACTACTTCCGAATAGCCGACCACACATCGACAATGCATATATGCCCAGCTCAATACCCGTCAGAGTTCTCCAGTTGTTGATACCATCGACGCTCCTTTGTTTCGCAATGGGTGCTCCCGCACAGCTTAAATGCCCAGCTCATCTCCTTATCATCGGGGAGCGATTATGATTGCAAAGAGGCAAAATCAACGTGAGAATCTGCGCTCTTGTGATGTTCTGCTTCATTACAGCCTGCCACGGCCAATCACCGACGACACCGCTTTTGAAATCCAGTGATCTACGCGCGGATGCTGCAATTTTACGTAGCGCCTATGAACAGCTGCACCCCGGCCTGTATCGCTACAACAGCCAAATTCAGATGGGGCGGAATTTTGCGGAACTGAATGACCAGCTTGATCATGATCAGAATCTGCAGGACGCGTTTCTTGCCTTCTCCAAGTTCGCCGCGAAAGTTCGTTGCGGCCATACTCAGGCGAATCCTTTCAATCAATCCAATTCCGTGATCGACCAGCTTTTCAAAGGCAAGACGCGTCTACCGTTCTACTTTGTTTGGCTGGACGGCCACATGATCGTCACGCGGGACTTCACGCCCGCTCACGTTCTTCCTCCTGGCACCGAAGTCACAACGATCAACAATGTTCCTGCGTCTGCGATTCTGCAGCGACTCCTGACCATCACGCGTGCCGACGGAGCTAACAACAGCAAGCGGATCGCCCAGCTAGCCGTGAACGGTGGCAGCAACTACGAGACCTTCGATCTCTATTACCCAATGTTCTTTCCCAACAAGATCGCCACGGACGAGCTTGCCGTCCTGCTGCCTGAAAGCCGCACGGTGAAGCAGATCTCGGTCATGCCGCTGACCTTCGAAGAGCGCATCGCACCCATCAAACAGCGTGAGGAACAGCGGCAGGGCGGCGACCAGGCATTGTTCGAGTGGAAGGATCTGGCGGACGGAAGTGCCTATCTGAAGATGCCGACGTGGGCGCTATACAACAGTAAATGGGATTGGAAGCACTGGCTCAACGACCATCTGGATGATGCGGCGGTTCGCAACGCGCCTTCACTGATTCTCGATCTGCGCGGCAACGAAGGCGGCGATGACGTCGGCAATGAAATCATTCCGCACCTTATCGATTCACCGGTGACGCAATCTTCCATGCGTCGTCTCGTCCGCTACCGTAAAGTACCCGACGAGCTCCTTCCTTACCTGGATACCTGGGACAAAAGTTTCCGCGACTGGGGATCGTCGGCGGTCGATCTTGCTCAACCGTGGCCGACCGCTCCAGCCGGTGTCACCTACCTGAAACTGACCCGCTACGACGAAGGTGCCAACGGCGACGTCATTCAGCCTGCCGGCAAGCGTTTTCGCGGGAAGGTCTTTGTTCTCATCGATGCGACAAACAGCTCTGCCACCTTCCAGTTTTCCCAAACGATCAAGATTCATCACCTTGGCACACTGATTGGCGAGCCAACTGGTGGCAGCCAGAGGGGCATCAACGGCGGTGCCTTCTTCTTCCTGAGGCTTCCTCACTCAGGCATCGAGATGGACCTTCCACTCATCGGCACATTCCCGACTGCTCCGGCACCCGACGCTGGAGTAACGCCAGATATCGCCGTCGAACTTACATCTACTGATATTGCAACGGGACGGGACGCAGTAATCGCTGTGACCAAGACAGCAGTTCAGTAGTAGTCCTTATCGAAATAGCCCCTTTGAGTCGTCTCATTGAGCCCGGTTGCATGCCACCGAGGGATCATAAAGGTTATGGAAAACGCCGTTGTCGCCAGTTGGCTGCGCGCAGCCTCGGGACGCTGGCGTACGATTCTTGACGTTTGGTGTAGTGACGCCTATTTCCTTGTGCTGGCTTGTTTCTTCTGGGTGTCGAGGAAGCGGCGGAGGCGGTCTAGGGTGCGGGATTTTCCGAACACTACCATGCTTTCGAGGAGCGGGGGGGACATGGTGCTGCCGGTGAGGATGGCGCGGAGGAGCATGAAGTTTTCTTTGACGGACCACTGTTTGGCTTCGCCTAGTTGCTTGAGGGCGGGTTCGAGGGCGGCGGTGGTCCATTCGGTGGCTTCGAGGGTGGCTAGCTGGTCGGCGGCGAAGATTAGGGTCTCTTCGAGGGTGCGCTTTTTGGGGAGGAAGGTTTCGGGGGTGGGGAGGATGTCGTCGGCGAAGAAGAAGTGGGTGAGGTTGCCGAATTCGCCGAGGGTTTCGATGCGGGTCTGGACGAGGGCGGCGATCTGTTTGAGGTAGTCGTCGCTGAGAACGGTGCCGCGGAGGGCGGTGTAGAAGGCCTCGGGGGTGAGGGCGCGGAGGTACTCGCCGTTGAGCCAGCGGAGCTTGGTGAGGTCGAAGACGGGGCCGCCGAGGCGGATGTTTTCTACCTGGAAGCGGGCGAGCATGTCGGCTAGGGTGAAGAGGTCGGCCTCGCTGGATTTTGCCGCAGCGGAGGCTACGTTTTCTGACGCGGGCATACCGCCGCCCATGAGGCCGAGGAAGTTGATCATGGCTTCGGGGAGGAAGCCGGCCTGGCGGTAGTAGATGAGGGAGACGGGGTTTTTGCGTTTGGAGATTTTGGACTTGTCGAGATTGCGCAGCAGGGGCATGTGCCAGAAGCGGGGGATGGGCCAGCCGAAGGCGTTGTAGAGCAGGACGTGTTTGGGGGTGGAGGAGATCCACTCTTCGGCTCGGATCACGTCGGTGATGCGCATGAGATAGTCGTCGACGACGTTTGCGAGATGGTAGGTGGGGAAGCCGTCGGACTTCATGAGGACCTGGTCGTCGACGTTTTCGTGCTTGAAGGTGATGTCGCCGCGGAGTTCGTCGCGGAAGGTGGTTTCGCCGGGGGGGACCTTCATGCGGATGACGAAGGGGCGGCCTTCGGCGAGGTAGGCGTCGATCTGGGAGTGCGGGAGGTCGCGGTGGGCTCCGTCGTAACGCGGGGGGAGCTTGGCGGCGATCTGGCGCTGTCTCAGATCCTCCAACTCTTCAGGCGTTTCAAACGCCCGGTAGGCGGTGCCGTTGGCGAGGAGCAGGTTGACGTGCTCGCGGTAGATTTCGGTGCGTTCGGACTGGCGGTAGGGGCCATAGGGGCCGCCTACGTCGGGGCCTTCGTCCCAGGTGAGGCCGAGCCAGCGGAGGGAGTTGAAGATCTCCTGCTCGGAGGTGGCGACGAAGCGGACTCGGTCGGTGTCTTCGATGCGGAGGACGAACTGGCCGCCGCGCTGACGGGCGTAGAGGAAGTTGATGAGGCCGATGTAGGCGGTGCCTACGTGAGGGTCGCCGGTGGGGGACGGGGCGATGCGGACGCGTACGGGGGATTCGGTATTCATGGTAGGGGTCAGCCTTCGATGCTAGCAGAATGGGAGGAGTTCAATGAAGACCTGACACCGATCTACACCGATGAAGCGGATTGAAGAACAGGCAACGGCTGAATAGGGGTGACTCTCGCTGCGCGTTTGTTCGCGGGAGGTGAGGGTATAGGCTGGACTAGCGTAGATAGTTGGCGTTGAGGATGTGGCACGGGAGGGTTCGGTGGACGCTTCGGAGTTGATCGGGCTGGAAGAACGGTATGGCGCGAATAACTACCATCCGCTGGATGTGGTGATTGAGCGCGGATCGGGCGCGTGGGTTTGGGATGTTGAGGGGCGGAGATATCTGGACTTTCTGGCGGGCTACTCGGCGCTGAACCAGGGGCACTGTCATCCGGCGATCTTCAAGGCGATGTGCGAGCAGGCGCAGAAGTTGACGTTGACCTCGCGGGCGTTCCGTAACGATCAGTTGCCGCTGCTGTACAAGGCGCTGCATGAGGTGACGGGGTTTGAGATGGCGCTGCCGATGAACTCCGGGACGGAGGCGGTGGAGACGGCGCTAAAGGCAGCGCGAAAGTGGGGCTGCTGCGTGAAGAAGATCCCGACGGGCGAGGCGGAGATCATCGTATGCAGCAACAACTTCCACGGGCGGACGATTTCGGTGATCGGGTTCTCTTCGGAGGCGCAGTACAGAAGGGGATTTGGGCCGTTTCCCGCGGGGTTCAAGACGGTGCGGTTTGGGGATGCGCAGGCTTTGCGGGATGCGATCACGCCAAATACCTGCGCCTTTCTGGTGGAGCCGATTCAGGGAGAGGCGGGGATTGTGGTTCCGCCGGAGGGGTATCTGCGGGAGGCGTCGGCGATCTGCAAGGAGCACGATGTGCTGCTGATGGTCGATGAGATTCAGTCGGGGCTGGGGCGGACGGGGAAGCTGTTTGCGTACATGCATGAGGGGATTGAGCCGGATGTGGTGATTGTGGGCAAGGCGCTGTCGGGCGGGTTTTATCCGGTGTCGGCGGTGCTGGCTTCACGGGAGGTGCTGGGGGTGTTCAGCCCGGGGGATCATGGCAGCACGTTTGGCGGCAATCCGCTGGGGTGCGCGGTGGCGAGGGCGGCGTTGCGGGTGATTGTGGACGAAGGGCTGGCGGAGCGGTCGGCGGATTTGGGCGCGTATGCTCTGGACCGGCTGCGGGAGCTGGACAGTCCGGCGGTGGTCGATGTGCGGGGGAGAGGGCTGTGGATCGGAATCGAATTGAATGTTCCGGCGCGGCCGGTCTGCGAGGCGCTGCGGGAACGCGGGGTGTTGTGCAAGGAGACGCACGCGACGGTCATCCGGTTGGCGCCTCCGCTGGTGATCGAGAGGGGCGACCTAGAGTGGGGGCTGGAGCAGATCGAGGGTGTGATCGGCTGAGTGTTCGGAAAGGGAGATGGGTGAGAGACGATCTGCGATGAATAGACGACGCTTCCTGGAATCCTGTGCGGCTGCGAGCGCACTGACGACCACATGCATGTCCGGGCTGCCGGTCGGAGCTTCGGCGGCGGCTTCTGCGGCGGCTTCGCTCGACGCGCGCCTCTTCCCGAGCAATGGGGTGCTGCTGCCTGATGAGGGATGGAATCTCTGGATCGACCGGGAGGCGAGCTGGCGCGACGATGCGATCTATCTGCCGGAAGACGTTCGGATTTCGAGTCTCCCGGCCAATGCTCCGACGGGCGGATGGCGGAGGCTGGATGCTGTGGGAGGCGATCCTGACTACGCGCTTGTGACGCTGCCTGGTACCGTGGAGCAGCACTTCTGGGGGCGGTTCGGCCAACGGTCCTATACCCCCGAGGAGTACAGGTATGCGGCCGACGATCCTGTGCCGCAGAATGGCGCCTACCAGGGCGTTTCGTGGTGGTGGCGAGATGTGGACATTCCCGCGTCGATGAGGGGGCAGCGCATCCTGCTGCAGGTTCGAGGGGCCCGGATGCGGGCAGAGGTGTACCTGAATGAGCGGCTGGTGGGCTACTCGATCATGGAGGAGTTGCCGTTCGAGTGCGACCTGACCGATGCGGCTCATCCGGGCGGAACGGGCGGAAGGAACCGGCTTGCGATTCGGATCACGAATCCGGGGGGGCGGTACGACTGGGTGGACGGCACAACGATTGCATGGGGGAAGGTGAGCCTGTATCGCTCGCACGGCTTCGGCGGATTGGATCGCGGGTTGACGCTGCGGGGAGTGCCGCGTTCCGGCCGCATAACGGATGCGTGGGTGCTGAACACCCCGGAGTCAAGGACGATAACGGGGCTGGTGACGGTGGAGGGAGCAGCGAGCGGCGCTCCCCTGTTCGAGGTTGTCGATGCACTCTCGGGGAAGGTGCTGACGCACGGAGTGGGCGAGGCTTACACCAGCGCGGCAGGGACAAGCACGATGCAGGCGAAGCTCAGTTGCCCGGCGGCGCAGCTTTGGGATTTGAAGACACCGAAGCTGCATCACCTGCGGGTGACGTTGACTGCCGCCGACGGGAAGAGAGATGTGCGGATTGTACCGTTCGGGTTTCGGTGGTTTGCGCCGGAGGGTCTTGGAACCGATGCGATGTTCCGGCTGAACGGCCGCCGGATCAAGCTCTACTCTTCGATCTCGTGGGGTTTCTGGGGCCTGAACGGACTGTGGCCGACACCGGAGCTTGCTGAGCGCGAGGTGACGCAGGCGAAGAAGCTAGGGTTGAACTGTTTGAACTTTCACCGGAATGTGGGAAAGGAAGACGTACTTCGCGCCCACGACCGGATCGGCCTTTTGCGCTACATGGAGCCGGGAGGAGGCAAGTTGTCGGTGGGCCGCCTGCCCGCAGGGACGGCCGCGAACGCAGCGAATATTGTGATGCAGGCACCGGCGAGTGAGGCGGATCGCTTCTCGCAAAGGTTCATGCTGGCAAAATGCCGGGCGATGGTGCGGGCATTTCGGAGCCATCCTTCGCTTATCCAGTACACGCTGCAGAATGAGATCGGCGCGGACCTGAAGAATCCGGCTACGTTTACGGCGATCGACATGATGCATGAGGAGGACCCGTCGCGCTCGGTGGTGTTGAACGATGGGTTCAGTTCGCCGCCGAGGAATGCGCCGCAGGCGTGGTACTCCCCATACAACGACACGATGCACCGTAGCGACCGGGAGCAGTGGGCCGGGTGGTGGAACAATCACCAGGGCGCGGGCGATCAATGGTACGACGACTTCTACAAGGATGCGGGGCATTTTACATATCGCGAGCCGCTGAAGACGGCGCTGGTGGAGTTCGGCGAGATGGAAGGCTGCGCGGTGGCGGATAATCACACGCTGATGATTCACCAGATCGAGACGGGCACGTTCGGCGGCAATGGGAAGAGCTACGACCTGGAAGACCACCGTGCGATCGTCGCCGGGTATGACCGTTTCTTCGATGATTGGGGATTTCGGAAGGCATTCCCGACGGTCGAGCATTTGTATCGCTCGCTGGGCGGCAAGGTCTACGAGAGTTGGCAGCAGTACATGGAGAATGCGCGCATCTGCGATGAGGTGGACTTTGCCGTCATCAGCGGATGGGAGTCGACGGCGATCGAGAACCATTCGGGCATCGTAGATAATCTGAGGAACTTCAAGGGCGCTCCGGAGTTGATTGCTTCGAGTTTGAGGCCGGTGCGTCCGGTGGCGAAGCAGCACAGGCTCTGTTACGCGATGGGCGAGAGCGCGATGTTCGATCTGTACCTGCTGAACGATACTGGCGCGCAGGTTTCGGGGAAGCTGCGGTTTTCGATGACTGAGCCGGGCGGCAGGCTGGTCGAACTGGGTTCATGGGCCGCGCCTGCCAATGTCGCCGACCAGTTCAGCTATACGGTTCAGACTGCGTTCGGTACACCGCCGCTGGACCGGGAGGGAGTTTACCGGTTTCGTTTTATCTGCGACTCGGAGCCGCTGTCTACCTTTACGCGCGAGATCTGGGTCGCGAATACACAGCCGAGCTTTGACCGAAAGGTGCGGGTCGGGGTCAGCGGTGTGCTGCCTGCGGTACGCCGGCAACTGGCGGCCTTGAATGGGGTGGAGGTCTCTGAGTTCGAGCCGGGTGGGCACTACGATCTTATTCTCGCGTCCGGGGTCGTGAAGGGATCGAAGTTTGACCGGGTAATCGGAGACGAGACTGGGCTTGAGGCGCAGCCCGCGAGGACGACTGCGACGGCTCCGGAAGTGGCGGGACATATTCCGGAGGAGGTGCTGACTGTGGTGAAGCAAGGCACGCCTCTGCTGGCGATGGTGCCCGACGATTTCCTTGCAGATGGTGTCGCGAAGCAACTTGCGGGCCTGGGAGCCTTCACCTACTCCGGGCAGGTCGGCAACACGAGAGCGCCGTGGATGGGGAACTGGCTTTTTGTCCGTGAGCACGCCACGTTCCTTGGGCTGCCGGTCGATCGTGCGTTGGGTGTGCACTATCAGGCGCATGGAAAGGCGTCGAATGGACTGTTAATTGGAGCAGCGGCGGCCGCGGACAGGCCCGAGGTGATCATGGGGTATAGCCGCGATCACGATCGACGCGTGGGAGCGGCGAGCTTCCTCTGCAGGTGCGGCAGGGCCGAGGTGCTGGTGCATCGAGCGCCGGAGTTCAGCGCTCCGCTACAGCAGCGTTGGCTTGCGAACAGCATCGCATTTTTGACCGGCGTGAAACTTGGCTGAGAACCAGTCGCAGGTTGGGAGCCGATTTGAGATTGGGTACACAATGCGAAGAGGTCCTGCCGGACGAGCCTACTGCGCGGAGAGCGGTCCCTTCGTGACGTGTATACCGGTCTTGACCGCACCTGCTGTACGGGCCCTCCGGTTGGTCGGGATGAAGACTGAAGACCGGAGTATCTCGGTTGGAGAACCGCCCTAGCCTGGCCCAAGCAGCTGGTTGAGTTCGGCTATGGCTTGATCGACCTGCTTGCGCAGGAAGGTGTAACGCTCCTCGGCGTCGTGACCGATCTTCTGGTCCGTGTGGGTGGTCATGCTGTAAAGATAGGCGACGTGGGTCTGGAGGGCGGGTTGGCTGTAGCGGATCTTCGGGGTGATGAGCTTGTCAGAAACGGCCTTCAACTGCTGGGATCTGGCCGGGTCCTCGGACTTGTCAGCTTTCATCTTTGACTGAGCTGCCTGGATGCGGGCCACTGCGTGGTTGACGTCGCTAAGCAGAGCGAGTACGCGCATGTTGTGCTGGAACTGCGCGATGAGGTCGCCGGTGGTGACGCCGTCGGCTGTGACGCGGGGGTCTTCCGTGATTTCGAGCGGCTGGGTTGCGTTCCATGCGCCAGCGGTGAGGCGTAACGTGTAAATGCCAGGAGCGGCGACTGGACCGTTTGCCGCCTGCGGATGAGCTTCGTTCATCCATGCGCCGGTGTAGCGGAGATCCCAGGTGAAGCGGTGCATCCCGGCTTTGCTCTCGAGCGTGGTGGGCCAGGTTGGGCGGAAGTAGCCCTCCTCTTCGTCGCCGCCCTCTTCGTCGCCGGTACGAGTTGCTTTAGGGGCTGTGCTGGTGAAGGTGCGAACGACCTGCCCGGACTTGTCGAGAATGCTGAGCGTGATGGGCTCGGTCTCGTCTTTGGCGAGATAGTAGTCAATCTGTGCGCCGGAGAGCGGGTACTGAGGACCTTCGGCGCCGTGGCCGGCATCTCCACTGGCTGGAATGCGGATCGCGGTTCGCGGCTTGTAGAGGACGTTGGCTGCGCGGGCCTGCTGAGCTGCATTCGAGGCTGGAAGCTGGTGCAGCACGCTCAGGTTGTCGAGTATCCAGAAGGAGCGGCCCTGGGTGGAGAGGACGAGATCGCCGTGGGCCAATTTGATGTCGGTGACCGGCACAATGGGGAGGTTGAGCTGGAAGGAGGACCAGGTCGCGCCACGGTTGAAGGAGAGGTACATGCCGAACTCGGTGCCGGCATAGAGGAGGCCGGGGCGCTCTGGGTCTTCTCGGACGACGCGGGTGGGCTCGTCGGCGGCGATGCCGTTTTTGCCGTCGGTCAGGCGGGTCCAGGTTTTGCCGTAGTCGTCGGTGCAGAAGATGTAGGGAGCGAAGTCGCCGAGGAGGTAGCGATACATGGCGACGTAGGCGGTGCCGGGTTTGAAGCGGCCGGGCTCGATGTTCTGCACGCGTCCGCCGCTGGCAATACCCGGGGGGGTGACGTTGGCCCAGGTCTTGCCGCTGTCCTGGGTGACGAAGACGAGACCGTCGTTCGACCCGGACCAGATGACTCCCTTTTTGAGGGGAGATTCGCGGATGGAGTAGACGGTGCTGTAAACCTCTTCGCCGGTGGCATCGCGGGTGATTGGTTCGCCGCTGCCGTACTGGGTACCCGCGGGATGAGCGGTGAGATCGGGGCTAATGGTCTCCCAGGTTACGCCGCCGTCGCGGGTGCGATGCACATATTGTGAACCGTAGTAGACGGTATTGGGGTCGAACGGAGAGATCTCCATGGGAGAGACGCGCTGGAAGCGATACTTCAGCGCGGTCGGTTCGTTTCCGTAGAGGGATTCCGCGCCGATCCAGTAGCGCTCTTCATTGTCGTTGGTCTTGAGGTTGAGACGGCTGAACTGGCCCTTGCAACCGCCCCAGACAACGGTGGGATCGCCGAGCTTCGGGATGATGGGGCCGGTCTCGCACCCGGGCCCGATGCGGTAGTCCTGACCATCGCCGAGGGGAAGGCTGGGGACGATGACGGTGGTGTTGTCCTGCTGGGCTCCATAGACGCGGTAGGGGAACTGGTCGTCGATGGCGACCTGGTAGATTTCGGCGGTGGGCTGGTTGGCCTGTGTGCTCCAGGTGGCTCCGCCGTCGAGCGAGACGTTGGCTCCGCCGTCGTTGGACTGGATCATGTACTGCGAGTTGGTCGGGTTGATCCAGACATCGTGGTTGTCGCCATGAGGGACGGGCATGGTCTTGAAGGTCTTGCCGGCGTCGACGCTCTTCATCCAGCGCTCGTTGCCGACGTAGACGATATCCGCGTTATTGGGATCGACTCCCAGGGTGTCGTAGTAGAAGGGCCGCGTGGTCAGCTTGCCTGCATCGTTGACCAGGGTCCAGTTCTCGCCTGCGTTGTCGGAGCGGTAGAGGCCGGAGCCGGGCTTGGCTTCGATGAGTGCGTAGATGCGGTCGGGCGCGAAGGCCGAGATGGCTACGTTGGTGCGGCCGACAAGCTGGTTGGGAAGGCCGTGCTCCAGCTTTTTCCAGGTATCGCCGCTGTCGGTGCTCTTGTAGATGCCGCCGTCGGTGCTGCCGCTGACGATGGTCCACGGCTTGCGCTGGCCGTGCCACATGGAGGCGAAGACCACGTTGGGGTGGCCGGGCTGTAGCTCTACGTCCGCCGCGCCAAGCTCGTCGGTGAGGAAGAGCACCTGCTTCCAGGTTTTGCCGCCGTCTCGGGTGCGGTAGAGGCCGCGCTCTTTGTTGGGAACGAAGGGATTGCCGCTGGCGGCGACGAAGACCTCGTCGCTATTGGCTGGATTGACGCGGATCGTGGCGATCTGTCCGACATCGCGGAGGCCGAGGAACGTCCAGGTTTTGCCTGCGTCGGTGGACTTGTAGATGCCTCGGCCGATGGAGACATTGCTACGGATTTTCGAGGAGCCGGTGCCGGCGTAGACGATGTTGGGATTGGTCTGGGCGACTTCGACCGCTCCCATGGAGCCGACGGAGATCTGGCCGTCGGTTTTGTTGATCCAGGTGTGCCCGGCATCGGTCGTCTTCCAGACCCCTCCGCCGACGGTGCCCATGTAGAAGGTCAGGGGCTCGGAAGGAACGCCGGTGACGGTGGTGACACGACCTCCCCGGAAGGGGCCGATCATGCGGTAGTGCAGGCCGGACCATTGCGTTTTGTCGTATTGGGCCGTGGCCTGTGATGGGGCCTGTGCTGGAGTTTGGGGGGCTGCGGTGAGGACCAGTCCAGCGAGAAGCGCCATGCCGCACAATTTTCGTAAGTCTGCTGCCGTGGTGGTCATTCAATCTCCTGAAGCTGGTCTTTAACCGTGTTCCGGCTCGAAGGCTTGTTCTAACGCAGCGGGGTCATCTTCGCTTTCGTGAGAATGGGATTGAGCTGCGCGAAGCCGGCTGCTGTCGTTTGATCGAAGGCAGTCTGCTCGCGTTCGAGGCGGCTGGTCAATTCATCGAAGACGGTGTAGGCCTGGGCAGTCGGGGCGCCGTCGCCCTCCATGACGCTGCGGCCGAGCGCGGCAATCTGATTGTTGAGTTTGATGGGGAAGTTCAAGGGGTCCTGACCGCTGCGATTGCGAACCTGGTAGAGGTTCTCTTCGATCACGGCAAGTCTTGCGAGAAACGCATCCGCGGACTCCTTGAGTTCGGGCGAGTTGCTCTTCTTCTCGTCGTCGGTGAGGCTCTTCCGGATCTCGCGTATGTGCGAGACCATGCCGTTAGCCTGGGTGACCTGGGCGCGGATCTTCATTGCGAGGTCAAACTGCTTTTGCAGATCGGACTGGGTGATGTCCGGCTCCCGGGGGTCGGCGAGCACCTTGAAGGGCTGCGTCTGCGACTGGCCGTTTGCGGTGATGCGCACCTGGTAATCGCCGGGAATGGCGGCTGGGCCCTCGTCCGGGCTCGCGCCCCAGAAAATCATGCCTTCGAACTTCGCGGGCCCTGCATAGCGTCCGTTCCAGGTGACCCGGTTCAAGCCGACGACGCGGGTGGGCAGTTTGGGTGGGGGTCTGCGCTCTCCTCCAGATTCCTCTTCGGCTGCGGCTGCCTTCTTGTCCGCGTCGGCCGTACCAGTCATGGTCTGGACGAGCTTTCCATCTTTATCGAGAATGTCGACGGTGACTTTATCGGAAGCCTTCGCCAGTTCATAGTCGAAGACCTCTTCCTTGACGTTCTTGACCAGGGGCCGCGGTTGGAAGACATACAGGGGGGCTTTGCGAGTCTTGGCCGACTCCTGTCGCAGCACATCTACGTCGTCGAGGATATAGAGCGACCGCCCGTGAGTGGCGATGACGACGTCGCTGCCGTGGATGGTGATATCGGGTACCTGCGTATCCGGCAGGTTGAGGCGAAACGACTGCCAGTGGTCGCCGTCATCGAACGATATATAGATACCGTGTTCGGTGCCTGCGTAGAGCATGCCGGCGCGGACAGGATCCTCGCGAACGACGCGGACGAAGTCGCCTTCAGCTATGCCCGACGTGATCTTGGTCCAGGTCTTGCCGTAGTCCCTGGTTTTGAAGATGTATGGCTGACGATCGTCGAGCTGGTAGTGATTTGCCGCCAGGTAGGCTGCTCCAGGCTCGTGCCACGAGGCATCGATCATGCTGATGCGGCTGAACTCGGGCAGGCCGGGCGGGGTGATCTTCTCCCAGTTCTTGCCCGCGTCACGCGTAATGAATGCCAGACCGTCGTCCGAGCCGGTCCAGATGGTGCCTTCGCTGAGGCGTGATGGCGCAACCGTAAAGATGGTTCCGTAGATCTCGGGTCCGTTCTGGTCCTTGGTGATCGGACCGCCGGAGTCGCCGAGAGTTTTGGGGTCGGCGCGGGTGAGGTCGGGGCTGATCGCGGTCCAGCTTTCCCCTTTGTCGGTCGTCTTCCACAGGTGCTGCGAGGAGGTGTAGAGCGTCTTTGCGTCCAGCGGATCGAAGACGATGGGGAAGGTCCACTGCCAGCGCTCCTTGAGCGAGCCGGCCGACATGCCCGAGAAGAAGAGGGGATAGACCTGCACGTCGCGCAAGGCTCCGGTGCGACGATCGTAGCGGGTCAGCAGTGCGCCCTGGCTGCCGGCATAGAAGATGTTGGGGTTCTCCGGGTCGGGAGCGATGTAGCCGCTTTCGCCGCCGCCGACGGCGTAGAGCCAGTCGCCGGGCTTTGCCATTGGGTTGCGGAAGTTTGTGCCTGCATCGCTGGGTACGCAGACAGTGGTGTTGTCCTGCTGGGCTCCGCAGACCTGGTAGGGAATGTCGGTAGTGGTCGCTACGTGATAGAGCTGCGCGGTGGGGTAGACCTGGTTGGTCCACGTCTTGCCGCCGTTGGTGGAGACGTTGGCTCCGCCGTCGTTCGACTCGATCATGCGCATGGGATCGTCCGGCGCAATCCAGAGGTCGTGGTTATCGCCGTGCGGGACGGGGATGCCCTTGAAGGTCTTGCCCCCGTCGATCGACTTGAAGAAGGCCGTATTCACGACGTAAACGACGTCGCGGCTCTTGGGGTCGGTGAAGATGCGGGAGTAGTAGAAGGCGCGCTGACGAACCTTGCGGTCATCGTTGATTTTGGTCCAGGTTGCGCCCGCGTCCTCGGAGCGGTAGACGCCCCCGTCCTCATTTTCGACGATGGCGAAGACGCGCTTCGAGTCCGCGCCGGAGACGGCTACGCCGATTTTTCCGACGATGCCGGCGGGAAGGCCTGGGTTGCGGGTGATCTCGGTCCAGTGGTCGCCGCCGTCCACGGATTTGTAGAGGCCGCTGGCGGGGCCGCCGCTTGAAAGCGACCATGGCGTTCGGAAGACATCCCAGATGGAAGCGTACATGGTTTTGGGATCATGCGGATCGATGGAGAGATCCTCGGCGCCGGCACGGTCACTGTGATACAGGATTTTCTTCCAGGTTGTGCCGCCATCGCGCGAACGGAAGATGCCGCGCTCAGTGTTGGCCCCATAGGGCGCGCCAAGCACCGCGGCGTAGACGAGATTGGGGTCGCTGGCATCCACACGGATGCGCGAGATCGCCTGTGAGTTTACGAGGCCGGAGTGCTTCCAGGTCTTGCCGCCGTCGGTGGTTTTGTAGATGCCGTCGCCTTGCATCACATTGCCGCGGAGCTCGCTTTCGCCCATTCCCACGTAGACGATGTCGGGATTGGAGGGAGCGATGGCGACGGCTCCGACCGAGGAGCTTGCGATCTTTCCGTCGGTCATCGGGGCCCAGGTCGTGCCACCGTCGGTGGTCTTCCATAAGCCGCCGCCTACCGCTCCGAAGTAGTACTCAAGCGGACGCATCTGGCTTCCTGCGGAGGTGAGGGAACGGCCTCCGCGGTTGGGACCGATGCTTCGCCATTTCAAGGGACCGAAGGGGCTTGGCTCCTGGGCCGCTCCCGCGAGCGATTGAGCGCCTAGACAGACTGCAACGGCGAAGACCAGAAGCCCTTTGTTCAAGATTCTCTCCTTGTACTTACATCAGGGAACAGAGATAAGGGCGAGTTCGGTACAGACACTCGCCCCCGACAGCTATTTCGTCGGCTTCATGGTGATGGCTGGGATGTTCTGGTCCCTCACCAACTTGTTGAATGCTGCTACATCGCTGGTCTCGATCGAATGTAGTTGATCTAGTTGTACCTGCAGTTGGGCGGAGAGCTCCTTGAAGACCTCGTAGCTCTGGGTGGTAGGCGCAACGTCGGTCGCCATCACGGTCGAGAGGAGGGAGCCAAGCTTGTTGTTCAGCTTGATGGGGAAGTTCAACGCGTCCTCGCTGGCCCGCAGCTTGGTTTGATAGATCGCGTTCTCCACAACATCCAGGCGCTTGGATACGTTTTTAGCCTCGGCGGCAACCTTCGGCTCCGCCGTCGCTGCATAGGCATCGAGCTGATGTTTAGCAGCCTCGATGTCGATCACCGCCTGGTTCGCAGCCGAGAGCCGGTCGCGAATCTGCAGAGCGAGGTCGAGCTGTTTCTTAGAGT
Organism: Edaphobacter sp.; assembly: GCA_965277265.1. Taxonomy (GTDB): domain Bacteria; phylum Acidobacteriota; class Terriglobia; order Terriglobales; family Acidobacteriaceae; genus Edaphobacter. The sequence goes on along the minus strand of CBDICF010000003.1, from coordinate 270,321 downwards.
CCTCGGGCGTAGTCGGGGACCTTGGATCGGCCACCACTGTGGCGGATTGGGTGTCGGTATGGCCGTCGGCCGTTACCTCGACGGTGTATTTGCCCGGAACGACCAACGGCCCGCGTACTCCCGCAGCCCAGAAGATCATGCCGGGAAACTTTGTCGCATCGGCATACCGCAGATCCCAGACGAAGCGGTTCATGCCCGGTTTTGTGGTCGGCTTCGGCGCGGCTCGCCTGTCTTCATCCTGTTCAAGAGAGTCGGCTTCCTTCGGTTCGGGTTTGGAGGTGTACTCATTGACGAGCTTGCCGCTCGCATCCTTGACCCGAATGATGACATCGGAGGAGGGCTTGGATTGGAGCGAGTAGTACAGCACGACACCTCCCGGCGGGTTCTGGCCCGCGTCGGTGGGCGGCGGTCCAAATCCGCCGCCACCGCCGACGTACCGATAGGCGTCCTTGGGGGCGAACAGGTGAAGCGGAGCATCGGGAAGCTTGCCGGAAGACATTTCGCGCACCAGCGGCATGTCTCCAAGGACATAGAAGCCGCGTCCTTGCGTGGCGATGACCAGATCATCGTCGCGCTTCTGGAAGGCGATGTCGGTTATTGGAACGTTGGGGAGGTTCAACTGGAAGGGAGACCAGCTCGCACCATCGTTGTAGGAGATGTAAAGGTGAGCCTCTGTGCCGGCGATCAGAAGACCTTTTCGCTTTGGATCGGGACGGATGGTGCGGGTGAAGTCGTCGTCGGGGATGCCGGCGGTGATCTTCGTCCAGGTCTTTCCGAAGTCGGTGGTTTTATAGAGGAAGGGATGGTAGTCGTCGCTGAGATACATCGTGGCGGCGAGGTAGGCTGTTCCGGCGTCGAAGGGTGAGGCCGCGATACAGTTCATGCGGATGAATTCCGGAATTCCTTTGGGCGTGACGTCCTGCCAGTTCTTTCCGCCGTCACGGGTGAGGTGAATCAGTCCATCGTCGGAGCCCACCCAGATGAGGCCCTTTTCGATCGGCGATTCGTCCAGCGTGAAGATGGTGTCGTAGTATTCCACCGCCGTGTTGTCCTTGGTGATGGGGCCGCCGACCGGGCCTTGCTTCGATTTGTCGTTGCGGGTGAGGTCCGGACTCATCACTGTCCAGCTCTGTCCTTCGTCGCGCGTACCGAGGAGCACGTTGCCGCCTGCGTAGAGAAGCTTCGGATCGTGCGGCGAAAAGAGCAGCGGATAGCTCCATTGAAAGCGATACTTCATCGCCTCGGCTCCGGAACCCATCGGGTTGTCCGGCCATACCGTCACGTTGCGCAGAGCGCCGGTACGGTTGTCGTAGCGCGTCAGGAGGCCGTCGTACGAGCCTGCATAGACGAACTGCGAGTTGGCAGGATCGGGAGCAATCCAGCCGCTCTCGCCGCCGCCAACTTCATGCCAGTCCGATTCGGTGATGGCTCCGCTGTTGCCTCGGCTGGAGGTCTCGACGGTGGTGTTGTCCTGCTGCGCACCGTAGATGTTATAGGGGAAATCCTGGTCCAGCGCGACGCGATAGAACTGGCCCGTGGGCTGATTCATCTCGGTGCTGAAGCTCTTTCCGCCGTCGAAGGTGATGTTCGCGCCGCCGTCATTCGATTCGATCATACGGTTCGGATCATCGTTGGCGATCCAGAGGTCGTGGTTGTCGCCATGATCGGTCGGGATGGCCTTGAAGGTGCGGCCGCCGTCGATCGAGCGATAGAAACTGGTGTTGAGCGCGTACATGGTATCGGCGCTCTTGGGGTCGGCGAAGATGCGAGAGTAGTACCAGGCGCGCTGTTTGACCTCGCGCTTATCGTTGACCTTGGTCCAGGTTGCGCCGCCGTCGTCGGTGTGGAAGATGCCACCCTCATCGGCTTCGACTAGGACCCACGCGCTGCCTGCCCGGACGGGGGATACGGCGATGCCGATTCTGCCGATTACGCCTTTGGGGAGACCGGGATTGTGTGTGATCTCCTTCCAGGTGTCGCCGCCATCGGTGGATTTGTAGAGTCCGCTGTCGGGGCCGCCGCTCTCGAAGGTCCAGGGCTTGCGCATGTACTGCCAGATGGAGGCATAGAGCACGCTTGAGTTGAGCGGATCGATGGAGATGTCCACCGCACCGGCGAGATTGCTCTTGAACAGAACCTTCTGCCAGGTCTTGCCGCCGTCCCTGGTGCGGAAGACGCCGCGATCTTCATTTGGCCCGGTCATGTGGCCCATCGCCGCGACATAGGCGATGTCCGGATTCTTCGGGTCGATACGCAGGGCGGCGATCTGCTGGGTATCTGTTAGGCCCATGTGCTTCCAGGTGTGGCCCGCGTCGGTAGACTTGTATACACCGTCACCGTGGGATGCATTGCCGCGCAGGTCGCCCTCGCCGGTGCCTGCGTAGATGATGTTGGGGTCCGAGTCTGCGACGGCGATGGCGCCAATAGAGCCTAGCTTGAGTTGGCCATCAGCAACGGGCAGCCAGTGATGGCCGCCATCGACGGTCTTGAAGATTCCGCCGCCGGTCGCGCCCATGTAGAAGGTCAGCGGTTCCGACTGGACGCCGGTCACCGCGCCCGAGCGGCCGCCGCGAAACGGTCCTATCTGGCGAAACTTCAGTTCCGCGTATGGGGAGGCTGTCTTTTGATCCTGGCCGTGCGCGGCGGAACTGAGGAAGGGCAGGGAGGCGGAGACTGAAACAACAAGTGCGATGAAGGTTGTAGTGCGGCTACGTCCAGCCAGGGCGGCGTATTTCTTCGACAGAGGTCCCATCGTTCCTTTTTTGAGCTGCGCCCTGAAAGAATCAAGCGCCCAGCAAAACCGTGAAGTGAACTACAAAAGTAGACCTATGTTCCTAACACGTCCAGGCCACCCGTCGCAAGAGGCAATGCTTGCGCGCAACCGAAATGGTTCGGCTGCGCACAGGCACACGAGGTGCAGGCAGATGATCAGAATAGTACCTTCATGCTGAACTGCATCGAGCGGGGATCGTTTGCCGCGGTCAGCTTGCCGAAGAGGGCGTTGCTGTTGGCGGGGTTGGAGGGCGAGGTGGGAATGTATTCCCCGGAGGTGGTACCGAGCGGGTTGAGGAAGTTCGGATGATTGAGGACGTCGAACGACTCGGCCCGGAACTGCAGGGAGTACCGCTCGGTGAGATACAGGGCGCGCTGGATAGCGATGTCCATATCGGAGTACTTCGGCCCGATGAGGGTATTGCGGCCTTCATTGCCAAACTGGCCGTAGCTGTTGGCGGTGAAGGCTGCCGTATTGAAGAACTGGGCGACAGACTTGGGCCCGGAGTTCGGGTTGCCGATGATGTTGGGGCGATCGACGCCATAGATGGAGCCGGATCGATTTCCAGTGGTCGAGATGGTGAAGGGCCTTCCGGTATCGAAGGAGTAGATTCCCGACAATTGGAAGCCTCCGAGGACGCGGCCCGCGAACCCATTCGCAAGGAAAGCTTTGTTTTTGCCAAACGGGAGTTCGTAGACGGGACTGACTACGAGACGGTTTCCTACGTTGAAGTCCGATAGGCCACGTTCTGCCTTGAGGTTGCGGCTGTCTTGAGGAGTTCCCGAGGATGACTGGCTGCTGCTGGCATAGCCGGGGGCGTTATCGAGCGACTTGCCGAAGGTATACGCGAGGATGAACGACAGGCCGTTGCCATAGCTCTTCTGCACCTTGACCGTCATTGCGTTGTAGCTGGAGTGGCCGGTGCTGACGTAATAGGTAACGTTACCCATCTGATAATAGGCAGGGGCCCTGAATGGACTCGGGACTGGGCCGATGGCGTAAGGTGTCGTACCCGCAGGATAAGTAATGCCCGGAGCGCCCACCAGAGGCCTGTAGGAGGAGACTGAGGTTGCGGTCGCGGACGTGACGATACCCTGGTTGGGAAGGATCAAGCGAGGGATTCTGACGCCTTCGTTTCCGATAAAACCAACGGTCAGAGCCAAGGTAGGGGTAAGTTGCTGCTGCACGTCAGCACCAAACTCGTCCATGTAAAGGGTTCGGAAATTTGTATCGATTCCCGTGGGGGAGACATTGGGATAGGCAAGTTGCGGGGTCGTGCCATCGGGAGTGCTTCCCGCGATCGATGGAAACGGAGTTGTATCCAGTTGAGCCTGGGCTCCGGTGGCGCTGGTGAAGCTCTGCACGAGACGGAATGGCGGGTTGATTTCCATGGAAAGGATGGCGCCATTTCCAATCGACGGTGAGTTGTAGAAGATGCCATAGGAGGCATGGACCACGGTCTTCGCGTCTCCGAAGAGCTGATACGCCAGGCCGAGCCGAGGTCCGAAGTTGTTCAGATCGGGGTTGTAGAGTTGCTGACCCGCGCCGTTATAGCCGGCAACCACAATATTGCCGGCCGGGCTCGCGGAGGTTGGCAGTGTGTAATTGGAAATGATGTTATGTGCATCCCAGGCCGGGCTGAAGTACTCATACCGCAGGCCGAGGTTGAGCGTCAGATCGCGGGTCACTTTCCAGTCGTCCTGGGCGTAACCGCCAAGGCTGTTGTAGTGAGGCTCGTAGTCAGGTGCGGTCGGACTGCGGGTGGATGTAGTTGGAAGGCCAAGCGCAAGGTCCGCCGCCGCATTCCCGGTTGTCTGTGCGCCGTTCGCATTGCTTGCCGTAAAGGCAAATGCGCCTGTGCCGTACGCGACGTATAGATCGAGATAACGTGCCCCTACCAGATTTACGCCGAATTTGAAGTTATGCTTGCCGTGCGAATAGGTGGTGTTGTTGACGATGTTGTAGTGGTTGTCATAGCGGTGCTGGGGCAGGTTCTGGTATGGATGAAGCGAAGCATAGCCCGAGACCGAAGTTGACGGTGCGCCCCCATTGATCGAGCTGGAGACGGTCGGATCGCTGAACGCGCCGGGAATCTTCGGGAAGCCGTTATTGACATCCTGGCCGGTGCGAGGCTGTTCCAACCGGTCGAAGCCGACGCGGAACTCATTCAACCAGTTCGCGCTGAGGATGCGCGTGTAGTTGATCCCAGCCAGAGTAGAAATCTGGTTGGTGGTGCAACCGAAGCCTGGAATGACCGCAGAGCCGCAGAGCGAATTTGACGGTTCGAAGGATGGGTCGGTGAAGTAGTTGTACTGAATCAGGAGGGAATCTTTGTCTGTAAGCTTGAGGTCGACCCGAGCGGAACCCTCATCGAGGTTCTCCACCCTTTCCTCGTTGAAGGTATAAGTCGGTTTGGGGTTGGTTGCGAGGTTCTGGCCTGGATCGGGAGTCGGATAGAGTTTCAGCAGCGCAACGCCGAGAGGACTCAATCCCGTTGTTATCCGATTGCCGGGAATCGGTTGCTTCGTGACAGGATTGACCAACTGCACTGGATTGCTTCCCGCAAGCAGGGAACTGAAGTCGCCCGTCTGGAAGGCCGGATTCGGCACGTTGGTCTGTGCGACTACGGGCTGTGCCAGGCGCAAACCTTCATAGCTCAGGAAGAAGAAGGCACGATCCTTGATGATAGGGCCGCCAAGCGTGCCGCCGAACTGGTTGCGGCGAAACGTGGTCGGCGTGTTGGGGATGGTGAAGTAGTTCTTCGCGTCGAACTGCGAGTTGCGTATGAATTCGAAGAGATCGCCATGAAATTGATTCGTGCCGGTTTTCGTAACGACAACTACCTGGCCACCAGAAGTGCGGCCGTATTCGGCTGGGTAAACCCCGGTCAGGAGCTTGAACTCCTGAATGTTTTCGACCGACGGACGGAAGGAAGGCGTCATGACGTTCTGGTCGTTGTCGTCGATTCCGTTTACCGTGAAGGTGTTGGCGGTCTCATTGTTTCCCGCCACGTTGAAGCCGCCGCGGAAGCCCAGCGTGGAGTTCTGTCCGGGCATGTAGGCAGCGGGAGAGAGCAACGCAAGCCCGTAGAATGTGCGCTGATTCAGCGGCAGCCCTACAACCTGCTGGTTGTCAATGACGGTTCCCTGGGAAGAGCTCTCCGTATCCGTAATCGATGCCGAGGCGTCGACCGTAACCACGTCCGTCGTGCTACCAAGGGTCAGAGGGACGTCCAGCGACGCGTCCTGTCCGACTGCCAGCACGATACCCGTCAGCTTCTTCTCGGCAAACCCGGATACCACCACGGTCACGGCATAGTTGCCGGGGTTCAGGTTGGTAACGGTGTAGCGGCCGGATGAGCTCGTCTTCGTCGTTCGCGCAATGCTCGTGTCCACATTCGTAATCGTCACGGTTGCATTCGGGATGGCCGCTCCCTGGGGATCAAGAACGAGGCCGGTGAGCGAAGCCTGCGTCTGTTGAGCGAAGCCGACGCCCGTGCCGACCGCCAGCAAGAGGATCAGGGCAAAGTGCCAAACCTTGTGAAGAGTTCGCATGCGGGGAAGCTCCTGAGAGGTGCATTTGAGGTACAGGTGTCCGGCCGCGGCTGAAGACGCCAGCGCGGGCCGAGCAAGTTGGAATTTCGAAAGACGACGAGGCTTCCGGAAGCCGGGAACTCTTCCAGGTACGCAACAGAATCGACAGAACTCTGCTGATCACTAGCAAATACAGGTAGAGCGTTGCGGGTAGAGCAAAGCCATACAGCGTTTCAGTGAAGAGCAAAACTGGTTTCTTGTTCAGGAATAGGAAGACACTAACAAATCATTTGCAAAATAACAATAAAAAATTCATCATGCAAACAACAACCTTTCGCGTATTCGATTTTGTATAAGTCTCGCTGCGCAGCGCACCCACTGGCGTATTGCCCGTCGGTTTCCGCTGCAACACCGCACTTCACAGCACTGGCAAGAAGGAGCTTTCTTTTGCAACGAGCATGGATGATGCGTTACCCATACCGGCCTCTTCTCGTTCTCGCGCTGGCGTCAGTTGGCTTGATGGCGAGAGCGCAGGAGTCCGCGCGGCCTCCCGCTCCGGCGACCTCTCCGAGTCCCGCGGCGCAGTCGTTCGGCTCGTCCAACTTCAGCGTCGATGAGGTCCTCAAGAAGGTCGACGACCTGCTCTGGTATCAGAAGCTGGGGGACATTGCGGACGTGGACAAGAGTGAGTACACAGGTCCTCCGCCGACGCATCCGCCCGATCCCAAGGCTCCAGGAGCGACGAATCCTATCCTGCTTTACGCTTATACTTTCATCCCGAAGAATCTCGATCGCTCGCGCAAGCAGCCGCTGATCGTCTTCGTGCACCAGGGCGTTCATGCGTCGCTGAACACCTCGATCGACGCGCACCTGATACGTGAACTTGTGGAGCAGGGATATCCGGTGGTCGCCACCGACTACCGCGGCAGCACAGGCTACGGCCGGGCCTTTTACGAAGAGATCGACTATGGCGGACGCGAGGTGGACGACGTCTATCTCGGGATGCAGTGGATGCTCGAACGGTACAAGTTTCTCGATCCGAAACGGGTCGGCATTGTCGGCTGGAGTCACGGCGGCTTGATTACGTTGATGAACATCTTCGCGCACCCGCATGACTATGCCTGCGCGTATGCCGGCGTTCCGGTGAGCGATCTGGTGGCGCGGATGGGTTACGAGAACGAGGCTTACCGGCAGCTCTACTCCGCGCCGTATCACATCGGCGAGAGCGTGCGGGATGCCATTGCGGAATACCGCAAGCGTTCTCCTGTTACCCATGCAAAGGAACTGGACACGCCGCTGCTGGTCCACACCAACACAAACGACGAAGATGTGAACTATCTCGAAGTCGAACATCTGATCCAGGCGTTCAAGGCGGAGGGCAAGAAGTTCGACTATAAGGTCTACGAAAACGCGCCGGGAGGCCACTACTTCAATCGCACCGATACACCTCTTGCACTTGAATCGAGGCATGAGATTTATGTTTTCTTAGCCGGTTACCTTCACCCTGCTTCGCCCGCCAAGTAGCTCGTCGACCCCACAACTCCTCACACGAACCGCACTGCAAGGAGATTCGCCAGCGATGCAAAAGTCTCTATCCCGCCTGCTTGTTCCTGTTCTCGCTCTGCTCACTGCCGTTCCGGCCGTCGCGCAGGAGACACGCAAGATCACCACGTTCAAGGAGATGTTCGGCTTCAATATCGGAGACGACTACCACATCGCGAACTACAAGCAACTGACGGCCTATTGGCAGACGATCGCCAAAGAGTCTGACCGCATGAAGCTCGTGGACATCGGACCGACCGCTGAGGGCCGCCGTCAATATATGGCCATCATCTCGTCGCCTGAAAACATTGCCAAGCTGGATCACTACAAGGAGATCTCGGCCAGGCTGGCACACGCGGAAGGGCTCACGGATGCGCAGGCCCATGCGCTCGCCGAAGAGGGCCGCGCTGTCGTGTGGATCGACGGCGGACTTCATGCCTCAGAGACCGTGGGGTCGCAGCAGATCATCGAGACTGTCTACGAGCTGACAACCAAGACTGACCCCGAGACCATGCGCTTTCTGCATGACGACATCGCGCTCTGCGTACTCGACAATCCGGACGGCATGGACCTGGTAGCCAACTGGTACATGCGCGAGCCCGTTCCGGAGAAGCGTGTCTTCGATGGCTACGCCGCTGGGGTTCCACGGCTGTGGCACAAGTACATCGGCCACGACAATAACCGGGATTTTTACCTGAACGCCATGCCCGAGACCACCAATATCAGTCGCGTGCTCTTCCGCGAGTGGTACCCGCAGATCATGTACAACCATCACCAGACCGGACCGGTCGGCACTGTCATCTTCATGCCGCCGTTTCGAGATCCGAATAATTACACGTACGACCCGCTGATTCCGATGAAGATTCAGGCCGTGGGAACCGCCATGCACGAACGCCTGATCGAGGAGGACAAGCCGGGGTCGACGATGCGCAGCGGAGCCAACTACTCGACCTGGTACAACGGCGGCCTCCGTACGGTGACTTACTTTCACAATATGACGGGTCTGCTTACCGAGATCATTGGCAGCCCGAATCCGATGCCGCTCCCGCTTGTGCCTTCGAAGCAACTGCCGAGCAACGACCTGCCCTTTCCAGTGGCGCCGCAGATCTGGCATTACAGCCAGTCCATCGCGTATGAGCAGACCAACAATCGCGCGGTCCTCGACTATGCCTCCAGGGAACGCGAACATCTGCTGTATGACACCTATGAGATGGGGAGAAATTCGATTGAACGGGGCAGCAAGGACTCCTGGACGATTACGCCGAAGCGCATCACGGCGCTCGAAACGGCTGCCGCGGCCAGCAAGGAAAAAGCCGGCGACAGCGCCCGCCCGTCGTATGACAATACGCCTACCGTTCCCTCCAGCCTTTACGACAAGGTACTACACGACCCCGCGAAACGTGATGCGCGCGGTTACATTCTTCCGTCCGATCAGCCGGACTTTGCCACCGCAACGAAGTTCGTCAATGCGCTGCTGAAGAGCGGCGTCACCATCGAGCAGGCGACGTCCGACTTCACCGTAGAGGACAAGCATTACCCGACCGGCTCTTATGTTGTGATGGCCGCGCAGGCGTACCGTCCACAGGTGCTCGACATGTTCGAGCCACAGGACCACCCGAACGACTTCCCGTATCCCGGTGGTCCTCCGACGCGGCCCTATGACGCCACAGGCTGGACGCTGGCCTTCCAGATGGGCGTGAAGTTCGATCGCGTTCTGGACGGCTTCACTGGACCGTTCGCCCCGATCACGACGGAACTGGCCTCGCCTCTTCCCGGCAAGATCGAGGGTCCCGCGAAAGCCGCCGGATACCTCGTCAGCCATGAGTACAACGACGCATTCACGCTCACCAACCGGCTGCTCAAGGCGCAGCTTCCCGTCTACTGGCTCAGCAAGCCCACCACAATTGCGGGTAAATCATTCGCCGCGGGCGCCATCTGGATTCCCGCATCGTCGGGGTCGCGTGCGCTGCTCGAAACCGCAACCCGCCAGCTTGGCATTAATGCTGTGGCGCTGCCACACGCTCCGGCAGCCGAGGCTATTCAGCTTCATCCGGAGCGTATCGCTTTATACGACCAGTATGGCGGATTGATGCCATCCGGCTGGATTCGCTGGCTGTTCGAGCAGTTCGAGTTTCCCTTTACGGTCGTTTACCCACAGACGCTCGACGCGGGTAACCTCAAGGCCAGCTTTGACGACCTGGTGTTTTCAGACGGCGCCATCAACACACCTGGCCGCGACGGTCTGGCAGGCGGTGCGCTCAACTCCAACCAGCCCAAGCCCGAGGCCATCCCCGCCGAGTTCCGTCCGTGGCTGGGGCACATAACTCCGGAGAAGACTATCCCCGCTATCAAGGCGTTTGTGGAGGCCGGCGGAACGGTGCTCGCTATCGGCAGTTCCACCAGCCTGGACCAGTATCTGAAGCTCCCGATCTCGAACGCCGTCACCGAAATCGTCAAGGGCAAGGAGCAGCAGGTTCCCCCTGATCGCTTCTACATTCCCGGCTCGCTCATCCGCGCGCAGGTGGATAATCTGAACCCGATTGCGTTCGGCATGCCCACCTCGACGGATGTATTTTTCGATCGCAGCCCGGCCTTCCGTCCAAGCCCCGATGCAGCGCAGGAGGGTGTCCAGACCGTAGCCTGGTACGGCAGCGGCAACCTGCTCGACAGCGGTTGGGCATGGGGCCAGCAGTACCTCAATAACAGCGTGGCTGTGGCGGAGGTCAAACTGGGGCAGGGAAGAGTGATCCTCTATGGCCCAGAGGTCACCTTCCGGGGTCAGCCCCATGCGACCTTCAAGCTGCTCTTCAACGGGCTGCTTTACGGACCGTCCACTCCAACCGTACTCAAGTAAGTTCAACCGGCTAAACAAACGAGGGAGACACCCACCACGGTGTCTCCCTCGTTTACGTTCCTATGAAAATTCCTATTCGAGGGATCCACCATCCTCGTCTGCGTCTCCTGCAGTTTTCGCCGGAACGGTGGGTGTGGCAGCCGTCCGCACGGTGGGGTACTTGATGCCAAGCTGATCCATGTAGGTCGGATATTTCGCTGCGTCGTAGTAGTACTTCTTCATCTCCGGCCGGTACTTGTCCATCGTCGCTTTGTTGAGCCAGATTGCAGGCTTGTCTGCCGGACGTAGCAGAGGCGTGTACTTTGTGTCCTTGGTCTGCACGTCGGTGTAGAACGCCTTTGCCTGCGTGAGAAGCTCCGGCCGTGTCATCAGGTCCAGCAGTGTCATCGCCTGTACCTTTGCCCCGGCTATTGCGCCCTTGTAAGCGATGGGTGTCGCCATGGCGATTCCGTTGGCCCAGTTATGCCCGGGCAGGTTCGGGATGTTGGACGGATACCGCAGTACGATCGTCGGCGTGACCCAGGAGACGTCGCCGATGTCGTCCGAGCCGCCGCCGTAGAACTTGTCCGGGTCCAGAGGGTCCTTCAACTCGTCCAGCTTCACCGCCAGCCCTTTCTCCGGCACGTTCAACTCCTTCTGGAGCGCCTTTGCGAGCGTCTGGTCGTCGTCGGACCACGCGGGCAAACCGACGAGTTGCGCATTCATGGTCGCGTCTTCTGCCATCGGCTTGTTGAAGTAGCCAGGCCACGCCGCTCCCAGGACTGCCGAGTCCCATGTCGTATTCGTCATCATCGTTGCGCCGGTCGCCATCTTGTCGCCGATCTCCCACAGACCTTTGATGTGCGGATAGTCGGCCTCGCGGAAGTAGTACCAGACGCTGGCATGTTGCGGGACCACGTTGGGCTGGTCGCCGCCATCCGGGATCACTGAATGAGATCGCTGCTGGAGGCGCAGATGCTCCCGCCGGAACTGCCAGCCGACATCCATCAACTCGACCGCATCGAGCGCGCTCTTGCCTCGCCACGGAGCACCGGCCGCGTGTGCGCTCTCTCCATGAAAGCTGTAGAGCACCGACACCAGCCCGTTGTTGGAAGAACCGCCCCACGATGCGCCCAGGTTGTCGCCCACATGCGAAAACAGCACGGCATCGAAACCTTTGAAGTAGCCGTCCCGAACGTAGTATGCCTTCGACCCGAGCAACTCTTCCGCCACTCCGGGCCAGATCTTGATGGTTCCCGGCAGCTTGCGGTCGATCATCATCTTCTTCACCGCAAGCGCGGCCACTATATTCACGGCCTGTCCGGAGTTGTGGCCCTCGCCATGGCCGGGCGCACCGGGGATTATGGGATCGTGGTAGGCAACGCCGGGTTTCTGCGAGGCCTGCGGGATGCAATCGAGATCCGAGCCAAGTCCGATGGTCGGGCCACCCGTACCGTTGCTCCACGTCGCCATCCAGGCAGTGGGAATTCCATCAATCCCGCGCTCCACCTTGAAACCGTTCTTTTCCAGCAGGGCAGTCAGATACTTCGACGTCTCGAACTCCTGAAACCCGAGTTCGCCGAAGCTGTAGATCGTATCGATCATCACCTGCACCAGCTTGGCCTGCCCGTCAATATCCTTCATCAACTCGCGTTTGGCCTGCGCATTCGCATCGGACTTCGCCGGTATTGCTTGGCGCGTTGCCTCCGAGGCCGATGAAACTGGAGACGTCTGGGCCACCGCAGCTCCCACCGCCGTACCCGCAACCCCGAATGCCAACGCCGCTGTCGCGCAGACCTTTGCGCTACGCCCGAACCGCAACTCGAATCTTCGCCGCTTCTGCATGGATACTCCTGGGTTGTTTTTCAGATTGTGGTGAGGCAATCACAGGCCGGAGGATGGCTTGGTTGCCCCACATACAAGAGAGCCACAGCCTCCTATCCCACCCAGCGATAGCGAAGGATAAGGAGTCGGCAAGAATCGCCACGACCTTGACGTTATTGTCCACCCTCCGCCGGAGCTAGCAACTGAGTAGCTTTCTTCAGCGCATCGGCCTCACGCTCCAGAGCCGCAGCTGTCCGGTCGATCTCCCGGCCCGCATCGCTCCATTGCTTCTGCTCGATGGCTTCTCTCGCCGCCGGAAGCGTCTTGACTCCGTAGCCAGTGAAGAAACCCGGAGCGTAGACCATATTCTTGAACCATGGACGGTTCGGCAGCCCCTCCGGATCAAGCAGCGTCCGCTCGGTCCCGATCAGTTGCTCGTCGAGCCCATCGGGTGCCATACCTTTGCTCGCCCCGAGGGCCTTGTCGTAAGCCGCTGCAGCGCTGGTCAGATCATCCGAGGCCTGATCCAGCGAGCTGAAGTTGAGATACGGTGGTAACGCCTCGACCTTGGGAGCGACCATCAGCGGCAGCTTCGGGTCGCGAATAGCCTTGTAGGTGCCGTCGTTGATCTCCTCGTTGCGCTCCTTGACCTCGGCGCGCATGGTCGTGGCCAGTTTCTTCACCTCGCTGACGTAGCCATGTACCGTCTCCGCCTCGTCGCCGAATTGATAGGGAATCACATCCGCGTCCGCCATTCGCATCATCATACTTCCGGCCGTCTGCGCCAGTGCGCGCCCATAGCTGAAGTCTGTATCCTCGAAATGCGTATACCAGTAAAAGTCGTCGTAGATGGAGTGGTACTGACCCCCGCCTTGATCCTCTCCGCCGTAGCCGAGGTTAGCGCTGGCAACACCGAGATGGTCAATGAAGGCGGTGTAGTCGGACCCTGACCCGAGCGCACCGATCCGTGTATCCGGTCGTGTCTTCAACTCAGCCTTGCCGTCCGGAGTGGCTCGCATAATGTCAGCCAGCCGCACCCGCTTCCAAGCCGACATCTTCGTCTCCGGATCCGTGATGTCCTTGACTACCTCGTTGATGAAGTTTTCGAGCGAGTGCGATCCCTCCGCCCGGAAGTAGCCGCGCCCGTTTCCATCCGAGTTGAAGTACGCGACTGCGTGCTTGCTCAGATCGTCCGCATGAAACTCCACCCACTCGGTCGACCCCAGCAGCGCGGGCTCTTCGCCGTCCCAGAAGCAATATATGATTGTGCGCTCCGGCTTCCAACCCTGTTTCAGCAACTCGCCGAGCGACCGCGCCTCCTCCAACTCCGGACTCGCGCCAGAAATCGGGTCGCCCGCTCCGTTGACCCAGGCATCGTGATGGTTGCCCCGGATGACCCACTCATCGGGATGCTTGCTGCCCGGAATGGTGGCGACGACGTCGTAGAGCGGCTTGCGGTCCCAGTTGAACTGAAGCGACAGGTGAGCAATAGCCGTGCTCGGTCCGGTCTTGTAGGTCATCGGGAGGGCTCCGCGCCAGCTCTCGGGCACCAGTTGTCCGCCCAGAGATTCGAGGAAAGGCTTGGCATCCTCGTATGAGATCGGCATTACCGGAATCTTGGTGATGGTCTGCACCTGATCCAGCGGAATCAGCTTGACACCCGGGACTGCCCCGACGCCGGGTGTCTGCGGGTCTCCGGGATAGACTGGCATGTCCATTACACTGCCGCGCTGCGCTCCTTCGGGAGGACGCATCGGACCCTCAGGGTACGTGTCGCCGCGAAAGTACCCGTCCTCATGCGGGTCTGAGTAGATCAGACATCCGACCGCTCCGTGCTCGGCCGCAACTTTCGGCTTGATCCCGCGCCACGTCTGCCCATAGCGCGCAATCACGATTGCGCCCTTTACAGAGACGCCCATTCGCTCCAACTGTTCATAGTCCGCCGGCGCGCCGTAGTTGACGTATACCAGCGGCCCGCGCACATCGCCGTCGCGCGAGTAGGCGTTGTAGGTAGGCAGCTGCTCCTTCTTCTGGTCCGAGGTTGGATCGATCTTCAGTACCGGTTCCTCCAGCGTGGCGACAAACTTCTTCGGGCCGTCGAGCTCCAGGAGCCTGTGCTTGGGGGTGGGGAAGAGAGTTTCGAATTGCTCGATCTTCGCGTCCAGTCCAAAGCTCTTCAATTGTGCCAGCAGCCATTCCGCATTGTCTTTGTCGTAGGGCGAACCTACGTGATGAGGACGCGCCGAAAGACGACGCATGTTTTCGCGCAGCCGCGCCGTGTCGGGAATCTGCCGGAACTTCTGCTCCCACTCGTTCTCCTTGGCCGCGCTCGCAGCACTGTAGCCCCGCATGGAGACTACCCTCGCTTCAGCCGACTCCGCCGCAAAGGCCGGCTCCATGCCATAGAACGTCATCGCGGCGAGCCCCATCAGGGCAACAGTCTTTCGAAACGGAAATTCGTGCATGCCTTCGCTCCAGTCACTTCCGCTGCAGTCGCCCGCAGGTTAGTTCAACAACACGACGCGGAGGCTAAGCCAGCGCGCAAGAGACCCCGGCAACGCCACCGGCCTACTTCAGCAGCGAAACCAGAATCAGCAGAGCGTTCTGCGTGCCCTTCCACGAGTCCGTGACATCGTCGCTCTCCCCCAGCGAGTGAGCTCCCATATCCTTGCCTCCTCCGCCGATGGTGATCGCCGGAATCCCGAGATGCATGGGCACGTTTGAATCCGACGATCCGATTGAAAAATGTGCTTCGCCAAACCCGAGCTCACGCATCGAGGCCTGCGCCGTCTTCACCAGAGGCGAATCAACCGGCGTCGTTCCAGCCGGACGTACGCCGGTACGGTCAACCTTAACGCTCAACTTGCCCTTGTCGTGCCAGCGCGTGTTCTCTTCGTCGAGACCGGCCTGCACAGCAGCCTTGAACTTGACATCTTCTGCGTCGAGGGAAGCCATGGTCTCAGAGCGCTCATCAAATTCGAACCATGCCTCGAAGGGGATTGAGTTCACCGATGTTCCGCCTCCAATCCGTCCCACGTTGAAGGTTGTCTTGGGCTTGACCGGCACCTGCATATCTGCGATCTTCGCAACCGTTCGACCCAGCGCATGGATCGGGTTGGCATTCCCGAATGCTCCGTAGCTGTGTCCGCCCGGTCCGGTATACGTCACTCTGTAGCGGTAGCTTCCCACCCCGCCATTGGTCAGATTGGTCTCGCCGCCCGGCTCGATGGAGATGAACTCGTCAATCTGCCCTTTCATCGTCGTGCCGAAGAGCTCCTTCATCCCGCGCAGGTCGCCGAGACCTTCCTCGCCCACATCGGCCACAAAGGTCACCGAACCGCGCGTTTGAATATGAGCCTGGTTCATCGCCCGGATCACGCCCAGCATGGCCGCGAGCCCTCGGCAGTCATCACCGATTCCGGGTCCGGTCAGCAGGTTCCCGGCACGCTTCACATGCACATCCGTCTCCGGCGGAAAGACCGTGTCAAGATGCGCTGCCAGGACCAGATGGGGGTGTGCCTCCTTACCCGGTCTATCTCCGAGTACATTACCCACCTTATCGATTCGAACGTTCTGCAGTCCTTCTTTTTCGAACAGGTCCTTCAGTGCAAGCGCGCGTTTGTCCTCGTGAAAGGGTGGCGAAGAGATCTCGCATAACCGAATTTGCTCATCGACAAAGTGCGGCTCGTTGGTCTTGATCGCGTCCATGGCTTGTTGGATCGAGGGATCGGAGAGAGGGACCACGGTTTGCGCCGGCGCTACACCGCACAGCACAACCAGGGAAGCCGATAAGAAACCGCAATGAAGGCGAGTCAGACAAACGGTTCGAGACAAATGTTTCTCCTTGAAAAGCCACCCGACGGCACATTTGGGCGTAGATCCGTGAAAGGTAAGCAGCATCTCCTCCGCCTCACTACGTTCCAGCGGTCGCGCGCAAAACGGAAAGACGGACAGGAACGGCATATCCTCTGATTGCGGAAGAGGAAATCGGTAACGCCTGAATGAAGAGCGGCAGACAAGATGCAAAAACTTTGGTCTGGAAACTAAAGTAGTTTTCTCGCAAATTCACGGTTCTGTCAAGAAAGGAAAGTGAACCGTATATATGCGGCTCCTATGCGCCTTGGCAATCCTCACTGCCAGAACATTTTCTTTGACCGAACGAACCAGCTCTGCTATACAGGTTCACCATGACCGACAATCAACCCGGTGTCACTCCACTGCGAAAAGTCACGCGCCTTCGCTCGTCTTTGCTTCTGCTCGCCTGCGCTGCCCTGGGGTTTCCTCTCGGGTCCTTCGTGGCCCACGCGCAATCGAAGCCCGTTCCGCAGAAGAACGACGAAGAGTACACCCGCCGGATCCACGAGTACCTTTCGGACCCGCGATTTACCACTGAACTAGTTGATCATCTTCCCGCTTCGTCCACTGTTCCCACGCCACTCAAGTTCCTTGGTACCATGCCCGGCCAGCCCGGGGAACTCTACTATGCCGAAGACATCAATCGTTACTACGAAGCCCTGGCGAAGGCATCGCCACGCGCTAAATTTTGGAAGCTGGGGAAGACAGAAGAGGGCCGCGATCAGGTTGTGCTCGCCATTGGCAACGAAGAGGCGATCCGCAATCTCTCGAAGCATCAGGCGGAGCTCGCAGCTCTGACTGATCCACGCAAGACGACCGAAGCTCAGGCTCAGGCGATCATCCACACCGCGAAACCGCTCTACTGGATTACAAGCGGCATTCACTCGCCCGAGACCGGCGGCCCACAGATGCTCGTGGAACTAGCCTATCGGCTGATCGTCGAAGAAACGCCGCTGATCCGCAACATCCGCGATAACACGATCGTTTTCATCACGCCGGTCGTCGAGGTCGATGGCCGCGACAAGGAGGTCGACACCTACTATTACGGCAAAAAGACCGGCAAGCCGCGTCCGCCGCTGATGTACTGGGGCAAGTATGTCGCGCATGACAACAATCGTGACGGCATGGGACAGGGCCTCATGTTGACCCAGAACATCACCAAGGGTGTCCTCGATTGGCACCCGACGATTCTTCACGATCTTCACGAAGCGCAGTCTTATCTCTACACCTCCACGGGTACCGGACCCTACAACCCGGCGCTTGATCCCATCGCCATCGACGAGTGGTGGATGCTCGCTGAAACCGAGGTGATGGAGATGGCCAAGCGCAACGTGCCCGGCGTCTTCACCTATGGCTTCTACGATGGTTGGGTGCCAAACTATCTCTTCTGGATTGCCGAGACCCACAATAGTTTCGGCCGCTTCTACGAGGTTCAGTCCTACGGCCCCGACGTGAACGAAAAGCTCCAGCTTCCGGCGACCGCCACCAGTCGCGAGTGGTACCGGCCGAACCCGCCTCTGCCAACTATCAAATGGGGGCCGCGCAATAACACCAACATCCAGGAATCGGCCTTGCTGCTCGCGCTCGACAAGGTAGCCACGGAAAAGAATCTCTATCTTGAAAACTACTGGATGAAGAACAAGCGTTCCGTGGAGAAGGGCCGCGACGGACCAACCTTCGGCTGGGTCATTCCCGCCGCACAGACTCACCGTGTCAACACGATCGAGATGGTCAACGATCTTCGTCACCAGGGGGTCGAGTTCCAGGTCGCCTCTACGGCTGCCCAGCTCGGATCGGTAAAGATCGCTCCGGGCGACTACATCATCCGTGCCGACCAGCCTTTCCGCACTCTCGTCGACATGTACTTCAGCTTGCAGAACTATCCCGCGGCCAACCCGCTGCCCTATGACGACACCGGCTGGACCATGCCGCTGATGCGCAATCTGGCGGTGCTTCCTGTCACCGACAAGGCTTTGTTCGATCAACCCATGACTCCGCTGCTCGCCGACGCCGTGCTTCCCGGCACTGTCACCGGCTCCGGCAGCGACCTGATCGTCGACGCCACCACCGACAACGTCCTCGTCACCTTCCGATTCAAGAACTCCCAGACAGCTATGGAAGCGGCCGAGCAGAACTTCACCGCCGACGGCCATGCATTTCATGCCGGAGCTTTCATTGTCCGTTCCGCTGCCAGGGACACCAAGCTCCGAGCTTCGATCGCGGAGCTCGGCCTTACCGGCTATGCCACCAGCGCGCCGTCAACCGTAAAGACCCATCCACTTACGGTTCCGCGTATCGGTTACGTACACTCCTGGCAGCGTACACAGGATGAGGGCTGGGTGCGCCTCGCCTTCGACCATTACGGCGTTCCCTTCACCTACTTTGCCGACCAGAAGCTACGCGAAGGAAATCTCCGCGCCAAATACGATGTCATCGTCATACCCGATATCGGCGGCAGCTCCATTTCGCAGGTGAACGGTATTCCCAAGACCGGCCCCGATCCAATTCCTTACAAGAAAACTCCCCTGACTCCCAACCTGGGCGCCGAAGACTCCAGCGATGATATCCGCGGCGGCATGGGTATGGATGGCCTCGCCGAGCTGGTCCGCTTCGTCCGCGAAGGAGGCACCCTTCTGACGGAAGGCTCCACCACCACCATTCTTCCCGACTACGGCATTACCCCGGGCGTCCATGTCGAGCATCCCACACATCTCTTCACCAAGGGATCGATCATGCGCGGCGTCATTACCGACCACAACAGCCCCATCGCCTATGGTTATACCGGCCCCGATCTCCCCATCTATTTCAGTGCCGATCCCGTCCTTTCCGCCGGGCAGGCCGGGGGCGGCGCACAGCTTCGTCAAACCGCGCCCACGATCCCCGGAGTCGGGGTGGACATCACCCCCAACGCGACGCCTGTCGCCCTTTCGCCTTACGTTGGCGAAGATGAAGTTCCGGCCAGCACAGTGCCTCCAGCGGCCCAGATCTCCGAGACGGCAGCCATGCAGCAGATGATGCGCCAGTTTGGCTTCGTGGACGATACCGCTACCCAGCCGCGGGTAGTCATCGCCTTCCCAGCCAAGGCCTCCGATATCCTGCTCTCCGGCGAACTGGCCGGCGGCGACGCCCTCACGCACCGCGCGCTCGCGCTCGATGTTCCGTTGGGGCAGGGCCACGTCGTCATGTTCGCCCTTCGCCCCTTCTGGCGTTGGCAGACGCAGGGCACGTATGCCCTGGGCTTCAACACACTGCTGAACTGGGATCATCTGGACGCCGGAAAGCCGGAACCGAAACCGGCGGCAAAGCCTGCCTCCGGCCAATAGCGTAGCGGCGCGCGTTGCACTTACAATGGCGCTGATCCTTCCACAAAGGAAAGTCGCTATCTCGACCAAAGCAGCGCATTCCATCCAGCCGATGGGGAGACATAGCTCCGCATCGGCGATATCCGCGCCCGTGGTTAGTCAAATAGATACGTCAATAGCTTATTTGGGAGTTGCTATCGCATGAACCGTCGAGACTTCGTACGCATCTCCGCCGCAACTGCTGCTGCTGTTCGTCTCGCCGATACCTCGCTTCTTGCCCAGACTACCCCTGAACCAGCAATCACCGATCTCTCTCTTACGGAAGCTGCTCGCCGGATACGTAGCCGCTCGGTCACGTCCCGGCAATTGACTCAGGCCTGTCTCGACCGCGTCAAGCTCTACAATCCGAAGGTCAACGCCTACATCACAATCATGGAGCAGGAGGCTCTTGCCCAGGCTGCGGCCTTCGATGCGGAAGCAGCCGCCGGGCATTTCCGGGGTCCTCTCCACGGTATTCCAATCGCCCTCAAAGACAACATCGATACCAGCGGTACCCGCACCACGGCTGGCTCTGAAGTGTTCGATGACCGCGTTCCGAATGAGGATGCGGACGTTACTCAAAGGTTGAAATCTGCTGGCGCGGTGATTCTCGGCAAGACGAACATGCACGAGTTTGCCAACGGCAGGACCTCCGTTTCGACTTACTTCGGCCCCGTCCGCAATCCCTGGGCGCTTGATCGAATTGCCGCAGGTTCTTCGGGCGGTTCTGCGGCCGCGCTCATATCCGGGCTCTGCTTTGGAGCGCTTGGTACCGATACTGGAGGCTCCGTACGGATGCCTGCCGCATATTGCTCGGTGGTTGGGCTTAAGCCGACGTATGGGCTGGTTTCCATTCGCGGTATCGTGCCGCTTACCTATTCGCTGGATCACTGCGGCCCGATGACGCGCACGGTCGAAGATGCCGCGCTTATGCTTAACTGCATGACGGGGTATGACAAATACGATGTCGCGAGCCTGGAACATCCGCGCGAAGACTACGTTGTTTCCATGCGTCAGCCGGTGAAGACGCTCCGGCTTGGCGTGCCGCGGGCGCCGTTTTTCGATCACATCGATCCGGAAGTTGCGAAGGCGTTCGAGGCTGCGCTGGTCGTTCTCTCCGGCCTGACCAGCGCCACGCGGGACTGCTATCTGCCGGGTGTATCAGGGTTTAACGCTCTTGCCCTGGGAGGGGAACGCGAGGCGTACCACCTTGAACTGTATCGCCGGAACTCGCAGCGCTACTCGCTTTCGGTTCGGAATTCGCTTGAGTCGGCGCAGAAGCAGATGAACGATACCGCGACAGAGACCTGCTCGGAGAGGGTGGTGGACTATGTGACCTCGCAGTGGGATCTGATCCGGCTGCGCAAGACCGTGGACGATAGCTTCAGCGGCTTCGATCTGGTAGTTCTGCCCACGATGCGGACACTGCCGCGGACGATCAACGATGCGCTCAGCCGCGAGGAGGAGCCCAAGCCTCGCGAGCCGGAAGAGGTGTCTAACACCTCTGCTTTCAATATTTACGGAATCCCCGCTATCTCCGTTCCGTGCGGCTTTTCGTCTACGGGGCTGCCCATCGGGCTGATGATCGCGGGTCCGCGCTTCTCGGAGGCCCGCGTACTTGCGCTCGCCGCCGCTTACGAACGCGCCACACCGTGGCACACTCGCCGGCCGGACCTCACGCCGGATACTGTGGCGCCGCCTATCATTCGGAAGTCCTGAACGACTGGTGTTTAACGAGTGGCAGAATGTGGTAACAGTGTGGCGAAATGTGGTGGAGTGGTGGTGTGTCAGCGTGGTGAGGTGCGCGGCTGACGCGGGCTTTAACGGTTTCGGTGGCTTACTTTTTGTTTGGCATCCTACTTGCGTTTCTGCGATCGCTGCTTTGGATTATGGACTGGAGCGAACTCAGGCGGTCGAGCTTCGCCCGAAAACCCACCCTTTGCAAACGCGCAAGGGGTGGGTTTTCAGTGCTACACGATCACAGGCATTTTGCTTCTGGACAAATGGGTAAGACGCGGATCTAGAAGACGAGGCGGCCTCCGATCTGGACCTGACGGGGGGTGTTGCCCTGAGCGGTGATGACGCCGAAGCTGCTGCTGGTTGCACTGCTGACCGCGGGAGCAGCGTAGGTTGGGTGGTTGACCGTGTTGAAGGTCTCGAAGCGGAGCTGGAAGAAAGTGGATTCGGTGAAGTGGAAGTCCTTGAGGATGGAGGCATCAAGATTGTTGATGCCGTCCTGACGGACACTTGCGAAGGTCTGGGGCAGAGTACGGATGTGATATTGGAACTGACCGCCACCGTTTGTGGAGGCGTTCGCAGTCTGGAAGACGCTGGTGTTGAGCGCCGGGCCGACAGTCTTGCGGTTGTTGATGCTGATGTTGCTGGTGGAATTACCCGGCAGCAAGGGAATGTCGGCTGAGAAGAAGATGGGAGCGCCGGTCTGGTAAGTATAAATCCCGTTCACACGGAATCCCCCCAGGACGAGATCGAGCAGACGCGAGTTGGTGTTGAAGGTCCGCCCCTTGCCGAAGGGCAGGTCGTAGGTGGAGGCGACAACGAAGTGGTGTGTGTGATCGAAGGGTGAGATACGGCGGTTGAGGTAGATATCCGTATCGTTGAGGTAGGTATCGGCCTCGATGAGCTTCGAAAAGCCGTAGTTGGCAATGATCGAGAGGCCGTGGTCGAGACGTTTCTCGATCCGGGCGTCGAAGCTCTCGAAGTAGGAGTGGCCGATGGTGTTGTTCTGCTCGATGACACCGCTGGAGAAGCCCTGTGAGCTGGTGGGAAACTGCGGATGCGCCGAGAGAAGCTGCGCGACCGAGGTGGTGCTGCTGGTCCCGAGGCTGGTGCCGGGTATGAGGTTCAGGAATGGGTTCGTTGTGTTGGCGCTCAAGGCTGAAATCAACGTCTGATCACGTCCCGGCGAAGTGCTGAGGAACTGTGCCGGCACCGGGTTCAACTGGGTGGTGGCGACGGGCAGATTGACGGCGTGGTTGGCGATGTAGGCGACCTCGGCGAGGAGCTTGGAGCCGAAAGAGTGTTGAATGCCGAGATTCCAACGCAGGGAGTAGGGATCCTTCTCGACGGGTGCGAGGAAGGAGATGGTCTGGCCGAGGTTGGTCGAGGCACCGAGCGATGACCCGCTGGGCGCGACAAAGCCGGTGGGGAAGGGGTTGCTGAGGGTGTTGGCTGGAGTCAGGTTGCCGTTGGTGGACGCGATATAGGAGGTGGTGGAGCTGAAGCCCTGCTGGTTGGTGATCGCGTTCGAGGAGTAGGTGCCGGTCGAGGCCAGATTGGCGACGGTGTCCGGGGTGACGAACATGCCGAAGCCGCCGCGAATGACGGTGTTGGGCAGCGAGGCGGGCGAGTAGGAGAAGCCGAAGCGCGGACTGAAGAGGTGAGAGGCAGTCTGATACGGAGAGCCGTTGCTGGTGCCGGGGTAAGTAAGGCCGCCGACCGGGCTGAAGGACGAGGCAGGCTGCCCAGCTACCGGATGAGCGGCGTAGGCCGTCTGGGCCGCGCCCGTAATCGGCAGAACGGCAGTGGGATTGAAGCCGCTTACCGTACGGCCCAGCTTCTCTTCGTAGGGCGTGTCGTGATCGAAGCGAATGCCGAGGTTGAGAGTGAGCTGGTTGCTGACACGCCAGTCGTCCTGAACGAATCCGGCGGTGTACCAGGTGTGGTAGGAGGCGCGGGCCATCTGGTCGAACTGGCCGGAGCTGGGCAGGCCGAGGAGAAACGAAGCAAAGTCGCCGCCGAACGTGGGAGCGCTGCCGGTGGAATTCTGCTGGACGAAGGTGCTGCCAAAGGTGAACGAGCCTGAAGAGTCACCATAGTTGACGACGTCAAGCCGGTACTGGCGCAGGTCGGTGCCAACCTTGAGAGTGTGGCGGCCCAGGACTTTCACTACGTCCGCGAAGAGCTGGTACTCGGTCGAGGGATCCTTGCTGGAACCGGTATCGCCGAGGCATTGGAAAGAGCCCTGGCTGCCGCACGAGCCGGAGAAGCCGATGAACGGAAGCTGCGAGTAGATGGAATTGCTGGAGATATTGGATGGAAGGCCCACCGTGGCAGGGCTGTAGGCCTGGGCCGGAGTGCCGTGGACCTCGTCGAAGTAGGTCCAGCCCGGACGAACGTCGATGACGGTGGTCGGGTTCAGGGTGAAGACCTCGTCGATGGTAGCGCCGAAGTTCTCGCGCAGCAATGTGGTTCCGGTGGCGCTGTTGGGGAAGTAAACGCCTTTTGTCTGGATGCGGTTGTTGTGTCGGAAGTCGCCGAAGATGTGGTTACGGGCGCTTGCGTTCCAGTCAATGCGGCCGAACTCATTGTCGTAGTTATCGATGGAGGGAGCGTTGGAGACGTAGTTCTGGAAACCGTCAGCCTGGCCGGCGGTGTTGGACTGGGGATAAAACTGGAGATAGCTGAGGGCGACTGGGTTGAGCGCGCTAACGCTGGTGATCACGTTGTTCGGGATGGGAGTGCGAGCGATGACGCCTTTTGCACCCGCTGCCGCGGTAAAGGGGTTGTAGAGCTGGTAAGGGTTGGCGGAGCCGTTGGCGCAGACCGCGCTGTTGCCGCCCTTATACCCGCTGGGACAGCCGAGGGGAAGAAGGGCAGAGAAGTCGCCTGCGCGTTCGGCGGTCGTGGGAACGGTATTGAAGACGGTCGCTGGTTGCGAGTCTTTGAGGCCTTCCCAAGCAAAGAAGAAGAAGACTTTGTCGCGGCCATCGAAGACCTTGGGAATAAAGACGGGACCGCCGACGGAGAGGCCGTACTGGTTGTAGTGGGTGACGGGATTCCTGATGCCCTTTGCGTCATTGAAGGTGTTGTTGGCATCGAGCGCCGAGACCTGGCCGAACTCGTAGACCGATCCATGCAGGCGATTCGTGCCTGACTTGGTGATCTGGTTCATGACGCCGCCGATCGTGTGTCCGAAGGATGCGTCGGTGTTGAAGACCGAGACGGAGACCTCCTGCACGGCGTCCTGGGTGGGGCTGTAGGCGAGGGCGCCGGACCAGGTGGTGTCAGGGTTTCCGTCAAGGAGAATCTCCGAGGTCTGGGAGGGAGTTCCGCCGATCGACCACGCGTTGGCGGCGTTGTTATCGAAGGGGTGAACCTGCGACGGCTGGCCGGTGGCGATCACTCCGATAGAGAGTTCGGTCAGCATCATCGGAGTGCGTCCGTTCAGCGGGAGGTCCTCAATCTGCTTGGTGGTGATGATCTGGCCGACCGAAGCGTTGGATTGATCGATCAGCGGAGCGTCGGAGGTGACCGTGACCGTCTGTGAGGTGTTGCCCAGGGCGAGCGTCAGATTGACGATGGGGTGATCGCCGGCCGTGAGAGTGATGCGGTTCCGGAGGACCTTCTGAAAGCCCTCGGCCTGTGCTTCAATCCGGTAGGTTCCGGGGGCGAGGAAGGGAACTACGTACTGCCCGGCGTTGTCCGAGGTCGTCTTGCTCACCGAACCGGTGTTCAGCTCCGTTACCGTGACAGCGGTGTTGGGAACGACGGCCCCGGTCGAGTCTGAGACGGTGCCGGATACTGTGGCTCGAAACTCCTGCGCGTACGTGGACGAGGGAGCGAGGATAAGCGCCACAATGAGAGCGCAACCCAGTATCGGGCCAAAACAAGAGAGTGCGCGTACCGTGGCAGCGCAAGAACGATGTGGGTATTTCATGGTGTTTCACTCCGGAGATGCTGATTGACTTCTTTGCTTTCGTTTCGGTGTGCAGCTTTGAAGCTTTGGATCGATCCGACCATTTGGCACGACCACTTTGCATCGCGACGTGGAGGAAATCGGATAAATCTTCAGACCAATGCAGGCCGCCTCTGACAAACCCGATCATTGTCCAGTATTTTGCAGATGGTTGACAAGCAAATTCTGTTTTTTCCAAAGTCTTTGGATTTATGAAGTCCGACCTCTCTGCCTCCTGCCGTTGTTTCTTCGCCCCAAATATGGGTGGGGCGGGTATGCAACTGGAGTGGTGCCCGCGCTCGAAATGAGCAGTCTATCCGGCGCCCTCGTGCATGCGGCTTAGAGAACCTGCGTTCGGAGTTATAAACATCACACAGCTCAGAAGGAAGGGAGCCTTTGCTTGCGCGCCCCTACGCGATCATAGAGTGGGGATCGGCGAAATGAATTCGGCTCACCGTCTGGATGGCACGATAGACGGTAACCATGGCATTATTTGAGTTACCCTGCGCGGAGCATGGAGACCCCGGTCCGGACCGGATTGGCGTAGAACGAGCGACCAGCAGGAAAGCGAACCCGGTCAAGGGTCAAACGCCCGAGTGGAGGGGTTCTATTGCTTATTTGGGAGGAGCTCAGCGGAAAAGCGTCACGCTATACACTGTGTGTCATACGCCGCGTGTGGTGTTCAAGCTAATGGGCTTGGAAGGTGTGGCGGAGAGACAGGGATTCGAACCCTGGATACCCTTTCGAGTATGCCGCCTTTCCAAGGCGGTACATTCAACCACTCTGCCATCTCTCCGCATCATTCACGAGCCTTTTTGAATTTACCACAGTTCGAGGAGGCCGGGCAGACTGGACTCTCCAGGAACGGCCGATGCATTATGTCCGATAACACATATTATGTATATATCAACTGCAGGATTCAGGGTTGAAGCATCGTATTTGTGCCGAGCCCGCCGAAACCCCGCATTCCTGCTCAATTGAAAAAAGAAGCTGCACAACTGTGTCCATTGCACATGCATCGCACTACATAGATGGCTACGTCACAAGATCGTGGCACAAAAAGGAGAAGTTCGATGGTGAAGAAGTTTATTCAGGTAGCCTGCATCTCAGTATCCTTGACCCTCGCGGCCCATGCTGCCGATATGTCGAAGCTTGACCAGCGCATCGAAGCGGCGCACGCGGTCTTGCACGAGCTGATGGCCACTCCGGACAAGGGTATTCCCGACGATATCGCCGCGAAGGCCACCTGCGTAGCCGTCATTCCCGGATTCAAAAAAGGCGCCTTTCTGGTCGGCGGCCAGTATGGCCAAGGTGTGGTGACGTGTCGCACCGGCCATGGCTGGAGCGCCCCTGCGTTTATCCAGCTCACTGGCGCCAGCTTCGGTCTGCAGATCGGTGGCCAGTCTACTGATCTCGTCTTGGTGGGCACGACCCACGACGCCTTCCAGCGCTTACTGCATGACAAGGTCAAGCTGGGCGGAGATGTGGCTGTCGCAGCCGGACCTGTAGGTCGTAACTCGCAGGCCTCGACAACCGACACCGCCAACGCAGCGTTCCTGACCTACTCCCGTAGCAAGGGCCTGTTTGCCGGGGTAGACCTGACCGGTGATGTGGTCAATCAGAACCAGGACGATACCCGCGCCTATTACGGCGGCAAAGACATCTCCTACGAGACGATTCTAAGTGGCGGCGTCCCTACTCCTGCGTCGGCCCAACACTTCGTCCGGACCGTCTCGGAGCTCTTCCACGCCAGCGCCCGCTCAGGCAATTAACTTCGTATATCCCCTCGAGGTCAAGCCCGGAGGCCCCAGTTTCCAAATGCGGACGGAACCTGGGGCCTCTTTATTTTACCCGATCCAGGCGTGGCTCTGGCCTTGATCGAACAAAGCTATGGCCTCACCATCCCGATCGGCACCGGCACCTGCTCCACAATCTCGATCCCGAAGCCCTGTAGCGCAGGTACATGCGTCGGAGTGTTGGTCAGCAGCCGAATCTTGTGAATCCCCAGATCTGAGAGGATTTGGCCGCCCAGGCCAACCTGCCGCAACGTCCGATGCGCGCGCTCATCAGTTCCCTCGCGGGCGCGCTGCTCCCGATGAAGTACAATCCGTGCGGGGGTGACAGCGTGGTCGACGCCAAAACCGGCGGCGCCATTGTGTAGATACACAAGTGCCCCACGCCCTGCCTCCGCGATCATTCGCAGTGAACTCTCCACTACCGCCCTGCAATCGCAGAGCGTCGTCGAAAAGACATCCCCCGCCAGGCAATGCGTATGCACTCTGACCGGCAAAGGCTCTTCGCCCGTTACATCGCCATAGACAAGAGCGACGTGCGACTCGCCGCCCTCCACCTCACTCTCATACGCAATCATTCGGAACTCGCCGTGGGCCGTTGGCATCAGCGACTCCGCAACCCGATGGATGTAGCGCTCATGCTGCAAGCGATAGCGAATCAAATCGGCTACCGTCACCATCTTCAGTCCATGCTTTTCGCAGAATTTCACCAGATCCGGTACGCGCGCCATGGTGCCGTCATCGTTCATGATTTCGCAGATGACCCCTGCCGTGACCAGCCCCGCCATCCGCGCCAGATCGACTGAAGCCTCCGTCTGCCCTGCCCGCACCAGCACACCGCCCTTTCGCGCCCGCAGTGGAAACACGTGCCCGGGCCGCGCGAGATCGTGCGCCGTAGAACCGGAAGCGATGGCCACCTTGATCGTGTGCGATCGATCCGCGGCCGAAATTCCGGTCGTCACGCCCTCCCGCGCTTCAATGCTCTCGGTGAACGCCGTTCCGAACCGCGACGTATTCTCCTGGGTCATTGGCCCCAGTCGCAGGTAGTCCGCGCGCTCTTCGGTCAAGGTCAGGCAGATCAATCCCCTGCCGAACTTCGCCATGAAATTGATGGCCTCCGGAGTGACGAACTCCGCCGCCAAAGTCAGATCGCCTTCATTCTCGCGGTCCTCGTCGTCGACGACGACGACCATACGCCCCGCCTGAATCTCCGCAACCGCTTCCGGTACCTTAGCAAACATTGTTGCCCCTTCCGCCACCATCTCTTTCGACGTATCCCATCCTACCTGCGTCGCAAAAGAAAAACCGCCCGGAGGGGGCGGCGTTTCTTATAGGTCAGAAAAGAACCTACAGGGTCGATTCGATTTCAAATCCCCAAGCCTCAAGCAGCGCCTCGGGAATATATTTTGAATTCTTGTTTCGCCGGGCCCATTCGCGAAGTCTCGTCGAGCGAATGTACTGGTCCGGTGTCAGCTTGAATTCCTTTACAACCTGCTCGAATGATGTCACTGTCGGAACAACTGGCCCTATCGGCTCAGGCTTGCCCCAGTTGGGATTACCACGACGTTTCGCCATCTTTATCGATACCTCTTTGTCTTGATGTCTTCCGCACCTGCTCACGACAGGCCACAGATACCCGCTAATCTACTCAAGCGTCATTCTAAGACACTTAGACGCACAAAGCAAGAGTGGCTAACGGCATCGTCTACTTCGTTGCCAAAATAGTAAAAAGCTTCGATTCCGATCCACGCAATCCGCAGTCGAACGTTACCGCTGCTGAGCCTCCGCATAGAATTTCGTCATGTCGCCCTTCAATTCCTTCAATGCATCCACGTTGAGATAGACCATGTGACCGGCAGGATAATAGCCAAACTGAACATTCCCCAGCAGCTTGGCCGGTAAATCCATATGGCTGAGATCATATTCAGTCGCGAAGAAAGGAGTTGCGAGATCGAAGTATCCATTCGCCGAAAATACCCGCAGTTTGGGATTTTTTCGCATTGCATCCGACAAGTCCACGGCCACATCAGGAGCCGTCTGCTCTGCCATGCGGCCCATTCCGCCGCCGGATGCGCGATGCTTGAAGTCCCAATTCTGATTGAGCCCCGGCCCGGAGAGATAGTAGGGCTCCTGGCTCATATACTTCAGTTCCTTCTGGATGTAGTCATGAAACACGCCGACATACACGCCGCTGATCCCGGTATCCGACGGATCGTACCCAGGATTCTCTCCTGCCGCATCCGGATCCCAGCCCTCGAACCGGGCATCGTACCGGCCCAGAATGCGCTCATCCCCGCGCAGCAGTTCCTTGCGAAACCGAGTCGCGGAGATGCGTAGCTTCGATTCCTTCACGTACTCCACGCTTAGGCCGGTGATCGCCGCGACCTTCGCCGCCACCGCATCGAATTCCGCCGGGGGCAGCATATCGCCTTGCTGCAACGCCTCATTGTAAGGTCCGCGTGCAAACACCCGGGCCTGCTGCACCCACTCCGCCATGCTCAGATTCGTTTTCACTTTGTGGTAGTGATACGCGATCGCCGCAAAGGAAGGAATGTAGCCGATCGCCTCGTAGTCCAGCCCGGGATTACGCCGGTTGTAATTCAGAATCGAGGACAGCAGCGTCACCCCGTTGAACTCGATGCCATCGTTCTGGAGCGCGCTCACCAGGCCCGCCGACCGGGTTGTTCCATACGACTCCCCGAACAGGAACTTGGGCGAGTTCCAGCGCTGGTTCGCCGTGATGTAGCGGGTGATGAACTTCTCGAACGCCTTGATGTCCTGATCGGTCCCGGCAAAGTCCTTAGCCGTTCCCTTCCCTACGGCCCGCGAAAACCCAGTCAGGGGCGCATCGATAAACACGAGATCACTCTTGTCGATCAAGCTGTACTGGTTCTGCACCCACTCGAACGGCGCCGGTCCTGTGGCCTCCGGGCTTTGTGTAATCACACGCACTGGCCCCAGCGATCCCATGTGCAGCCAGATCGTCGCCGAACCCGGACCACCGTTATAAAAGAAGGTGACCGGGCGGCTCTTGGCGTCCACACCATCCTCCGTATAAGCCACATAGAAGATGCTGCCGTTCACCTTGTCCTTCTCATCGCGTATCAGCAGATTGCCCGCGGTCGCGGTGTAGTGGATCACCTGGCCGCCTGCGCTCCAGTCATGCTTGGTAACGGAGCTCGTCTCCGGCGGAATCGGAACGCTCTGCTCCTCCGGCCGGGGTCCCGGCTGTCCCGTCTGGCGCTGCTGCTGTTCCATCGCAGGAGTCTGTGCAAACAGAGGCATCGCCATCGCCCCGGCCAATGCCATTACCGACCCGACGCGTGCCGCGCGAGCGGTCACCAAGCTTCTCCAAGTGACTGAAAGATCCAATGCGTTCTCCCTCGACTCGTCTGAAATCTAGCGTGCTGCTTTTGTGAATGCCATCATCATACCCTTCAATTGCCGGCTAATGTAGCCGGAATTCATGCGTCTTTTTGATCGTTCGAAGCGTCAGGGAGCGGCGACGGAACATAGCGAACGTCTTCGTGAGACCGTTGCGAGCCGCAGTGCAATTATCCGGGCGCACACGAACTCGGAGGATCAAGATGACACGGCTTGTCGTACCGCTCCACCTGATACCGCTCTTCGCCAGCCGAAATTCTGCCCAGAGTAGCGGACCCTGTATCGAGAGCCTGTGAACAAAAGCACCTTTGACGTGTTACACCCACGAGCTAGCGCTTTTCGGCGGCTACAATTCTCGGATGAGTGATACGGCGGAGCAGGATCCGAGAGTCTACTTCGCGGCCGAGAGAACCTTCCTGGCATGGATTCGGACGGGCCTCGGTCTAATGGGCATCGGCTTTGCTGTCAGCCGCTTCGGTCTTTTCCTGAGGGAGTTGGGTGCTACGCAATCGCATATCGCTACAAAGAAGACTGGCTTATCGCTTTGGGTGGGCGTCGCTCTGGTGGCACTTGGGATTCTTGTGAATGTCAGCGCGCTTGTGCAATATCTCAGGACGGTCCGCGAGTTGAAGGCGGGTACCTGGATCGCCGGGCGAATTTCGGCGAACGCAGTGATTCTAGCGATTATCCTCGCCGCGGTCGGTATTGGCATGGCTGCCTATCTCATGCTGGTTCGCTAGCGCATCATGTCGGCGAGGTTGAGCATGCGCGTCGGATCGAGGCTATTCCGCCAAGGGCCAACTCCAGGGTCAATGTATCGGTTAGAATTGTTGCTATTGCGGAGAGGTGGCAGAGCCCGGTTGAATGCACCTGACTCGAAATCACCAGGAAGCGGCCTTCCTTTAGTGCCCTATCTGTAACAAAACAATAGCGATACACAGCCAGCCTGCACGGACGACAGCGTGTCCAAATACCCCGTAAACCATTGATAAACACACATGGACACGCTTGCGTTGGACACGTTTTGGACACGGTGGCGATGTGGTTCTTTAGTTGTATGACGACATGACTAACAGTCAGTTACATTACAGCCAGAACCGCAAATCTCCCCGTAGTACCAGGAACAGCACGAATGCACATTGCACCTCTTTACCCGTTTCCATGCCCTGCCTTGCAGTCGAATGTGACCGATCAGTCACACAACACCACACCCGGCCCCGAATCTGCCGTAGAAGACTTACTCTCATGGCTCACCCCTACAGCGATAGATAAAGCTGGAGAGGTAGCCTATCAATCACACGGCGACAGCTCCTCGGCTGCCAACCAGGCTTGGACGCTCATGGAAGGAATCGCGGGCCTGAGCGCCGCATCCTCAAACGTCGCCATACTTTCCCAAATCGCGGTAATTTCTCATGCAAAATTTCCCGATGAAGTTGATTCTGAAGATGTAAACTTCATCGAGGCGCGGGCTTCGATCATCGCCGACGACCTTATGTTGATATCAAAGCTCTCAGAAAAATCATCGCTAGCCGAGAGCGCTTGCAAACTGCGGGCGCTTACCGTGGTGAGGATGTACGCCGAGGTTTACGGAAGGGTATACGCTATCGCCGAACAGCCAGGCTGCAACCCGCTGCGAGCCGCAATTGA
Source organism: Edaphobacter sp. (assembly GCA_965277265.1). Classification (GTDB taxonomy): domain Bacteria; phylum Acidobacteriota; class Terriglobia; order Terriglobales; family Acidobacteriaceae; genus Edaphobacter. The sequence goes on along the minus strand of CBDICF010000003.1, from coordinate 238,101 downwards.
TTCACTGTAGGACTGGAGACCGCCCTTGAAAGTACAAGAATCGCTACAGACCGCCCGCCGCCAGATTATCGAAAAGCTGCGCCTTATCGATCCTGAAACGGTCGGCGAGCTGGAGCAAGTGGAACGCGCCCTCGCTGCCATTAGACCTGAGCGAGGGCTACCCCTTGTGGAGCCGAGAGAGTTTGCAGGCATGACGGCGCTTGCCGCCGCGAGAGCCTACCTGCTGCGGATTGGCAGGCCAACCCCGATTCAGGAATTAGCGAACGCGCTGATTGCCGGCGGTCTCGATTCCAAGGGTGAGCGCGCCGCCGAGTGGAAGATCGCGCAGTCGTTCGGCTGGCAGAAATCCAAGGGCAATCTTACAATCGAGAATGGCCTCGTTGGGCTTCCCGAATGGAAGGCGACCTCCGCCGAGTAGGCTACTCCGTGGGCATCGCCTGTGACCGTTCGTTCATGTCGCCATCACGCCGCCGTTAGTAAACCAGTAGTGTGCCTAAAATTGTTGAGATACGCTTCGGCGCGCGCCTGCTACACCTTCGCGCCGATCGCAAATGGACCCAGGAAGACTTGTGCGAACGGAGCGGAATCAGCCGCGAGTATATCTCCCGGCTGGAGAATGGGAAACAGGACCCACGGCTCAGCATCCTCAGCGCACTTGCGAAAGCGTTCGGCATGACAATCTCCGAGCTGATGGCAGGCGTCTAGCTTGAGAACTAGGTACTTGAGTCCTTTTTTGCCCAGCGAGCCTTGATGGCATTCGCGGCGATATTCTTGCGATCTGCTGCGGATAGCGATTCGGCGCGAGCTTTGCCGCCAATCTTCCCGCCAGCCGACCCGATGGCGCGCATGTGCTTGGGTGTCATGGCTGCAAGCGCTGTCCGACGTGAATTTTCGGAGCGATGTTCCTGTGATTTCTTTAGCCCTAAGTTTGCGGCTTGCCAGATGATCGACTTGAGGCCGCGCCCTAGCATCTCTGCAAGATCGCGGTTTGTGTGAGTGGCAAATTCACGTCGCAGAGTTGACAGTTCTGCTGGTGTCCAGGTGCGCCCCGCACTCGGGCCAGCTACGGCTTTTTTCTTCTTAAGCATTGATGGATTCCCATGTCGGGATATCCTGATAGCGTCGCGCGCCAGAAATAGCTGCGCGACACGCCCGGTCCAACTGTGCAGGTAGGCCCTTCTTCGTCCTTGGAATGATGTGCGTGCAGAGATTAGAACCGTACTGCTGGTGACCAGAGATTCTTAGCTTGGCCTTCGCATCAGGTAAGAAGATGTAGACGCTTTCTGTCGTCTTCGCTTCGTCAATCACCGTGCCGGGAACTTGCGAGGCGACGAACTCAGCCACACGGCGGTAGTATCCGGGGCCATAAGGGATTTTGTTTGCCATCGCGGTATCAATCTTCATCACGATCACCTCTAAGTACCAATATACTTGAGCGGTGATTATCTGTAAAGGGTTATTTTGAAGATAATGTAATCCCCTTTAGTTCGGAGTGGCCCTATTGGCGGGGGCGGCTGCGAGCGGTTCGCCCTTCAGATCATCCGACTCCGCGGGCTTCAGGTTGTCCACCTCAAATTTACCCTGACCGTCGGCAACCTCTGTCACTTGGCCTCGTGCGTTGTGAAACATAGCCGGGCGGCTCATCTCCAAGCGGATGTAATAGGTCTTACCCGGCTCCAAGGTGACACTCAGGCCGTTACCCTCAAAGGTTGAGGTAATGGTGTGCTCCCCGGCTGGTACGGAGAATTTAGCAAACCTGCCATTTCGCATACGCAAGAGCTGTTTGCCGTCACAGAAGACGCTTGGCTTGAGCGCCATGGCGTAGGATTCCCGCATCCGGTAGACATAGACGGTCGCGCCGGCGGCTGGGGTATCCTGCTGGGCTGATGCGGCACACGGCAAAAGGCACACTACGGACGCCACAAGAAAACAGGCTCTGCGAATGATTTTCATGCAGCCTAGTCTACCGCAGGCCCGCGCGCCGTCAACTCTAAAATCATCAGCGCCCTTGCCGCAACCGACGCCATGTGAAGTTGTCCGTCCGGGTCGCGCATCTCTCCGCACAGATGCCGGTAGAGATGCCTCAGCAAAGCCGCCACATGGTGCGACACGGGCTTGGGCGCTTCGAGGTAGGCTTGCTCCCCATGCTTCGCGCCGCCGATGGTGAAGGCCCGCGCAACCTCCGTCATGGCGTGAGGCGGGATGAGGTCGAAGCGGAGCTTGTGGAAGCCGGTATCTACCACAGTCTCCTGAACGCTCCAAGTGACGCCAGGCGGATCATCTCTGCCTGAAATTTTGCGCCATGAGCAAAGTATGGGCGCACCTTTAAATGTGCCATCTCGTGCAACAGTGTCATTCTCCATAGCCGCCCATCCACCAGGTACTTCGGGTTGATTTGCAAAATCCATCCGCCGGCGTCCTGACGTACAAGGCCGTGGCAGTCGTCAACGGGGCTAAAGAAGCAGTCCACATCCTCGGGCAGCTCACCGTCGAAGTAACGGCGGCTGTACTGGCGATAGAGCTTCTGTAGCTCTCTATCGCACAGCACCGCTGCCCCCGTTCACGTAGTCGAGCGCCGCCTGAAGGTTCCAAAACGGCAATGCCTCATGCCTATCGTGCCGGAGCACGATGCAGGGGAAGACGGGATGCGTCTTCAGGCTGAAGTACCGCTGCGCATACCCGGAATTCACCTGGAGTGTACTGCTGGTGACAGCGATCTTCTGCCGCCCGCCCTCAATGTACGTGCTGATCGCAGGACGGTGGAGGTCGCCTTGCAGCGCGATTTCGCGGTCGTGCGCTTCGAGGCGCATGTAGCGCTTCGGCCCGGCGGTCGCATCGAAGACGCTGCCCCCGCGGTACTTGTGGCTCACCGCGAATTTATAAACCTGCTCGCCGACCTGTACGTCGGGATGGCCGATGCCATTGAAGTAGACCGACCGCTTCGAGAGGAGGTTCTTTACGGACGAGATGCCCGTCGCCTTTTCTTCCCGCTCCACCGCATGATTGCACCAACACGAGAATGCGACCTTCGGCATGATGCGTTCGAGCCAGCTCTCCAGGAACATCAACTGCTGCTCCGGCGGAAGAACCTGCCCCATCACCTCCAGGACCGAGCGCATCTTGATTGCCATCTCTACAAGATCGCCGACCAACGCGACGTACAGCCCGTCGGTCTGCTCAATCTCTTCCGTCATCTTGCGGAGCATGGCGTAGTCGACACCCCACGACCCCATATGCAGATCGCCGAGCTGGATCAGGATGACGGGCTTCTTCCCGTCGCCGAGCGCAATCTTCGCCTCAGTCTGGCCAAACGAAGCCTTTTTCTTGAGCTTCTGGCCTTCCTGTATCCATTCGCCCCACTCGCGCCAGTCGAACTCCCCAAACTTCTTGTCCGATTGCAGGACGGGTTCCGCAGCCATGCGCTGCTTGACGTTGTAGACCGTGCCCTTGGCAACGCTGCACATCTCGGCAATCTTCGCGTGAGACAACTTACCGGCCCTCAAGTGGCCGGCAATCGTAAGCTCTTTGTCGAGCGGTAAAGATGGTGTCGGCATCAGTGCTTCACCGCCGAGGCGAAGTGCGCAGCCGCCTCAAGCAGACCCACAATCAAGCCAAGTACGCCGATAGCCCCAGCAGCCTTCAGCGCCACCCGCTCCAACGCCTGAAGCCGCAAATCATGCTCGCGCTGCGTTGCCTCCAGCATGGGGAGCCGTCCGGTCGGAACCTCACCCTCCACCTCGCCGAACAACTTCACGAGCATCCTCTCTGACAGCCGGCACACGTGGTCAATCTTTTCTTCGATCGTTTGAGGCAAGGTATCCCCTTCAGCCATCGTGCGGCCTCTCTGAAATTGGTTGCCGTCTCTCCGGCTGTCTCCGCTCCAGGATGCGTCTTCTTAGGCTTCGCGGCTTGCCTCGGGTTATACCTTTGTGTCGGCAAAGAGCGCGGCTGCATCCGTCTTCAGCGTGGGCAGGAAGGCGATAAAGTCCTTGACGAACTTTTCCACCGTCGCAACGCCGGCAACGTCGGCAAGCAGGTTCGCAGGGTTGGAGCCGATGCCGACAAACGCCGTCGCCAGCGCCTCGCCATCCGCAACCAGCGTAGCCAGGCCAGCCTTCACGGCAGGCGTCATCTTGTTTGCGTCGGTAAGAATCTTTTCCAGCGAGACGACGCCGTTTCCGATCACCTCAACCACATGCACGGACTCAACCGCAGCCTTCTCAACTCCAGTGCCAATCGACTTAATTACCGCCAGAACACTCATACTTTCCTCCCGCTTGACTCGCAAGCCTTTGTGTAGTTTGTTTATGCCCTGAATCAAGGAAAGCCGGCAATTGCGGCGCGATTAGGTGCCCGAACAGGCTGTCGCCGACGAAACGAGATTGCCGTTTGTATCCACACAGACATACCGCGTGCCCGTGGTCGCTTTGATTGCAGTGACGACGGCGTTTGACGATTGCGCGGTTCCTGCCGCCGTAAGATTGTGACCGAGCGTGGCGTTGCCTGACGTGTCCATATTGAGGCCATCAGTGCAGCTATAGGTTGTAGTCAGGCAGAACGGAGTGGTGATGGAAAAAATGTAATTAATGCCCGCGAAACTAGGTGCGCCCGGATTTCCGTAGCCGAACGTCATCTTTGCATTGCCGTTTAGGTCGTTCGCGTTGAAAGCGGCGAAGCCGCTATTGGAACTGTTTTGAACCGTGAGCACATTGTTTCCAGGGTTGCTCGTGATGAGCAATTTAGCGCCGCTGACGCCAGGCGCAATTCTGCCGAAACGATCCACAACCGCAAGTCCGGGCGTCACCGTGAACGGGGGCGGAAAGAGGTCGGCAGCCAGCTTTGGGCCTTGTGGCGATTCAAGGTTCAGGTCTGATCCTGCAATAGTGAAATCGCGGTCAATATACTCCGTCGTCGGGTTTGAGCCATTTCCGTAGTCTTCCAGCAGTTGCACAACCTGGGACGGATGGTTGATTCCTAGAGCAGCAGCAAACCAAGCAAAGTGGTATGTCCAGTAGCCACTCTGGTAAGTATTGCAGGCCGGAACAGTGGTGTACGGAGGCCCCCCAGAAGCCGGGATTGTACCCAACTGCGCCCAACACGTAGGGCTTTGGAGGATGTACCCGTCGTGTGTGATCGCGGCGTAGTTCGTATTGAGGTAGTTACTGATCGAGGATGCTTGTGAGGTAGGAAGAAAGCCGTAATAGACCGCCAGCACGGTCGATGGAATGTCGATCTGGTTATCCTGGATTGTCGCGGCAAGCAACATTTGGGAGGACGAGTCTGTCAAGACGGAGGCGATGCTCGCCTTCACGGTCGCAAAGTCGCCATCGAAGTAGGTGGCGTTGGCAGTGTCGCCAGCCGCGGTAGCCATCAAGCCCATCACCTGATCAACTCGCGCCAGCCATACCGAGGCGTTGGCGTCGTCTCCCGTCTTGCGCACCGTCTCCTGAAATAGCGTACCTGCGATATATTCATTGCCCGGAACAACAGTCGGAAGATGGGTGGAGGCGTTTCGCGGGAAGTAAGCCAGTGCCGTCTTGATCGCGGCGACGTTAGCCGTGTAGCAGGCTGTAGAGCCGCTCTTGAGGTAATGGAGATAGCAGAGCTGAGGCACCATGATCCAACCATCGCCAGCCGCATAAGCCTGGTGTAGGTCCGCTCCCGAATAAAACAGAGACGCCGCACCCGTAGGACCGACAGCGGCAGGAATCTCCCCATGGGCATTCACCGCTGCCATGAATTTGGTTACGATATTGATAATTTGTGGTGCGGTGAAGTAGGCCGGATTTTGCATAGCAGCCAAAGTGAAGTCATCGATAAAGATGCCCTGCGAGGCATAGCCCGGCCCCGCCGTCCAGTAGTCAGTGCCGTCGGAAAAGTAGAAGTGATCTTGTGAGATGACACTGTTTGCAACCTGTGTAATCGGATTCAGCGCCGTCGCACGATTGACCCCCACTGACAGTTGCGCAGCGACCTGACCCGGACTAACCCCCACGGGCAGAGCGGAGCAGTTATTACTTGCAGGCAGGTAGACATATCCGGCGGTAGAGCAGCCACTCTGCGAGCCGAGCGCTGTTGCGATGGCGGCGGCTGTGACCGCGCCGGAGTCGCTGCCACCCAGCGCCGCATAACCAGACGCCCCACCGAGGTACAGCACGGGAGCCGAGGGCGTTGTCACGTCGACATAGAAGGCCGGCCCTGTCGATGTGCCGGTAGGAGCGCCGACGCCCGAGGTCAAGGTGAAGGCCGAGGCGGTCGAGACAGACAGCGCGGGCGCGTAATGGTCCAAGGCCCACGTCGCGCCTGTGATGCCATGGACCTGTGTCAGGGTAACGGCCATGCCGGAGGTTGGCCCGCCCGTGCTGCTGTCCGTAATGGTGATGTTGTAGGCGAAGCCGCTGGGAGCCGAGGTGCCCGCATCGGGAATGGCGCATGTTCCCGTGATAGCCCCCGCCGAAATCGTACAGGGATATCCTACGATCTGACCGGATGGCGCGGGAAGACTCAGACCGCCGCCGCTCTTTGTGACGGGGATACCATGCCCGCTGCTGTCGACGGGCACGAAGACGACGTTACCCGTGGCGATGGGCGCGGCCCCGAACGACACCGAAGAGGCGGGCGCTGTGATATTTGTAAGCTGCGCACAGGCAGCCTCGGCCATGACCCCGGCCAACACGAGAGCGAGAATGAGTTTGCAGAAATTTCGCATACACACTTCATGCGCCCATTTCCGCAAACCCGGCAAGAATTCAGTCGCGCGGCTCAAAGTTTGAGTGATAGACGGACAGCGCCATCAACATGCCGTGCAGCGTCATCCCTCGCGCAACGCCGTGGGCCTTGTGGTGGTCCGCGATCGCATCAGGGATGGCTTCGTGAGCGTGGATACTGCTCAGCACGGTAAGCCGCGGGTCTTTGCGGGCAGCGGCTATTTGGTGTGCATTCATGATGCAGTAGGCGAGCGCCTGCCCGTCTACGACCATGTGCCACTCGCAGGAGATAACGTAATCGTTCGCCGCGTGTTTTCCGTTGACGACAGGCCCCATGACCCATCTACGCTTATGGTCTAGATGCATACGCCTCCTAACATGGCTGATCGAGCGTGGGGTTGATGTAGTTGTGAATCAGCAGCGGATTTCCGCGCCCAACGAGGAAGTAGTTCTGGCTGTCGTACTCCGTCGCATCGACCTGAATCAGGACGCGTTCCCCCTCGCCGATGTCCAGCGCTCCCACCTCGTAGGGCAATCGCCATTCTCCCTCGAACCAAACGGGATCGAGCGGCGACATGCGGTAGCCGTTGACGAGATACCATGCGGTAGCCTGCGCCTTGGTGATGCGGACAACGCGCTTCCAGCAATCCCCGCCGTTGCCGTCGCGCCCCAACAGGTGCTCTCCGGCTTGCACGGTACTCACCGGCACGTCGCCGCGCTCCAGGGTGCGGACCAGCTCCCGTCCATCCGGGCATGTGCCACCGCCGCCCGAACCGCCGCCCTGAGCCGTTCCGCCTGAATCCGTCGTAGCGTTCGGCGTCGTAAGCGCGATGCTCGGCCCCTGCCAGTACCCATCGCTCGCGGTCTGGAGAGCAAGCACCGGGTCGGGAGATGTGGCGGGAAGCGCTGGAGGATCGCCCGCAACGGAGTGCATCGTCATATCTGACAAGCGCAGCCGGAGATAGATGTAATAGGTCGTGCTCGGAGCCATATTGCTCCACGAGATAATCCTGTCGGGCATCACCACCGTGCTTCCATCGGAACGGCTGAGCGCCTGCTGCGGGAAATACAAGGTAACCAGCACAGTGCCGTTGACGATCGTGTTGGTCTCAATCGTCACACTGATACTTTGCGACGGCGCAAGCCCAAGCGCATTGAGATAACTAGAGCTACCCTGCAATGAGAACCCGGCGGCATTGACGCTCTCCACCGATGCGGACGTAAGCGACTTGATGAGGTACAGGCCACCGCGTATCGTCGCATCCGCCCATGTAGTTGCATTGCCAGACCAGAGCAGGATACCCGTCTCCCACGTGGAATTCGACGGGTCGGAGTTGTAGCGAATCTCATAGTTCGCCGCGCTCGCCGCCGGGTTCCAAGTGAAAGTGGTCGTGCCGGCCTGAAAATTTCCATTGAACCCGGTTACGTCGCCGGGCGCGATGCCAGAACCCTGTACCGTAATCGTCGCAATCGGCGCGTTGTTCCAGGATGCGGTTGTGCCCGCCACGTCAACGCCGACGGCGCGAATCTGGACGATGGCGCCCGTCGGCGCAGGGAAAGTGTAGGTGCTCCCCTTGCTTACGGTGGCAAGCAGCTTCTCAGCGGAGAGCGGCTGATTTGGATCGTTCTGCGCAATCCACAGCTCCGTGTAGGACGTACCCTGACCGTTCTGCCAGCCGACCGAGATGGTCGATTGCTGCCCTCCGTTGCCGCCGTTCGCCGTGCTGTAATTCTCCGTTAGATTTAGACTCGTTACCGCGGCGCTCACATCCGGTACGCCGACGGTTTCGGTGATAATCGGTGTATCGTCCGAGTAGACGGACGGATCGTAGATGATGCACCCGATCGTCATATCGAAGTCGCCCTTACGCTTGATACTCGTAACGCGGAAGAGCTTCGCTGGGAACGCCCCAGCGGAGAGTCCATAGACCCAGGGGCAATCTGGCGTGGGAGCCTGGATAAAAGGGTTCGCGGTCGTGATCGTAGTTCCGTCGTACCCCGCCACAAGCTGCGTGTCGATAACGTCCTCATCCCAGAATGTCAGCGTGTCTCCAGCGTTGATTCCAGCAGCGCTGTCGAGCATCACAGTGGTCGGGCTGTACTTGAGGACAGCGTGTTCGACACCGCTCGATGTAACGCAACGCATGATGCGATCCGGCGTCAGACCGACTGCAAAAGTTAGCTGATTCCCTATTACGGTTTGAACAGTGCCGACCGCTCTCCCCACCACAGGGTGCAGGACGCTCACCGTCCAACCCGCGCCGTCCACATACTGAAGGTCATCCCTATCGACCACGAGCGTGGACTGCGTACTGCCGGCCTGGATACGCCCACCGTCGGCCCATTGCGTGATGTCATCCTGCACACCGATAACAGATCCAATCTGACACGCCACCCCGTCAAGCGCCACGTCGAAGCTACGCGTCAGGGTGAGCGCCTTTGTGGAGAGCAGCTTGCGATAACACCAGTGCCACGCCTGCGCGCGGCTCGTACAACCAAGCAGATTGACCCGCGTGGTCTGCACGGTCACGCCCGCCTGGATATCGGAAGGAGTCATCACAGAACACGGCTCATCCGTACGGTAGTCGCGCGCCGCATCCGCGAAGGTCGCCTCAATCGAGTTGCAGCGGTCGTCAAACGATATCCAAGTATCCTTGATGCTGTCCTTTTTGATGTTGCCGACCGTGAATATTTGCGCGGGCACATCGACAGCAGTGTCGATAATAAAGCCGTAGTTCTGGCCCGTCTGCACCGGGATACACTGCGACATGGAGCCAACCTTCTGGAGGCATTTCCAGAGGTTCGCCCCAGACTGCTCGAAGACTCCATTGAAGACGTGTCGCTTGATCTGGCCGCCTGCCCCGTCGGAGACAATCTCATCATTGAAGTTCGCCCACGCCACAAGATCAGAGATGGACACCTTCGACGGGCTGATACCGCCTCCGTACATCGCGGCATCCGAGCACATCATGTCATAGGCTACGATTGCCGGATTGTCGCCACCGAAGCCAGCCAGGTCCGCCGGTATCGCGGCGCTCGTGCCGTGCTCTATGATCGCTGTCACGTTCAAGCCGTTGCCGCTTAGCTGATTCGTGGCGAGCGCCCGAATGCCGAGCAGGATCATGTTGGGATAAGAGAGGTCCTGGTACTGCACCTCGTTGACGCTATGAATCCAAATCTGATCGCCGGCAACCGAGCTATTGCCCTCGCGTGGCTGTATCGCGTCGCCCGCAAAAGCGGAGCCATACTTTGTGACCCGGATATCGTACTTGTTCGCAGGCAGGTTGGAAATCTTCGTCGTATGGTAGAGCGTGGCCTGATTTTCATCGGTGAAGATTTCATAACCTGAATACCAGTCCGTCACCCTCTGCTGCGCGAGGCCAGGGTCGAGACGCTGCCACTCCCCTTGCAGGTAGATGCTTCCGTTATAGCTGGAGCCGTCGGCATTGTAGTAGACGACCGTCTCCGTGCCGTTCCACGGGTCGCCGGGCGTGTGCGAACCGAAGTCGGTAGCATAGACAATCCCCGTCGAAAAGCCAGTATCGGTGGGCACAACTACCCAAGTAGGAGTCTCATTCGACACAGAGCCGTCTGAGTTGTAAATGACGACATCCGCCGTCGTTCGCGGCATGATTGCAGTCTGCCAGTTGTTCGAGCCCGATACTGCGTACTCCACCTTGTAGGCGAGGGACAGCGAACGAAACGAGCCGTCCTGATTCTGGAAGAAGACGCCTTGCGGGAACTGGCACACAACCTCAAGGCCCTGCGTGGCAACTCCCGTACCCTGCACCACGACCGGCTCGCCTGCGATGCATCGGACCGCTTGCGGATACCCGTTGACGATATTGTTGAAGTACGGTATCGGCGTCTGATCGTTTGAGCCGAGGCGCACCATGTACGTCACGTCTTTGTAGTCGTAGATAGACGTGTTGTTCAGCCGGATATCCGAGATGTTCCCGGCAGGCCCCCACCCAAAGCAAACGAGCACGTTGAGGTAGTTATCGCCCGCCTCCGCGTCGACGTAGCTGGCGATGATGTTCCCGCCCCACCGCATGTTCCCATAGCCCTTGGGGATCGGCGTTCCGCCCGAGGCTACCGTCTTCGGCCCGGTCGGGTCGTAGGTTGCGGTATCCTGCCCTCCACCGCCTGCCGGCATGAAGGCCGAGATGAGAAGGTTGCCTGCGAGCGTTACCGCAGCCCCCACGAGGCTGAGAGCGCCCGCCGCAAGCGTGTCGCCCGCCGCCGCTGCAAGCGCAAGCCCGCCGATACCCCCGACATACCATGTCGCCGCCGCCGCCGCGATAACGACGGCAAGCTCGGCGAACGTCTTCAGGAATCCGCCGCCGCCGACGTAGGGCATGACGATGATATCGACGGCGTCGTCTACCGGGAAGCCTGGCGCAAGGTCCGGCGGTATGCCCATGCCGCCGATAACGGCGACAGACTTATCCGGTTCGAGGCCCGCAGCGAGCAGCGCGCCTTGAAGCATCATCCCGTCATGCCACGCTATCTCAACCGTGTACCGCTCCGTTCCCGGAAGGAACGGATTCAAAACCTTTATCACACGAATCATCAATACCCTCGGAGGCGGTAGAAGCCGGCTATGCGGCGCTTGTAGGCTGGCGCGTCAATCGGCTCCACACAGACACCGACACCCTCTCGCGCGTGGAGCATGTGGAAGCGATCGACCGCGACGCCGATATGCCATACATAGGCGGGATCGCTCGAACGCAGCAAGATTCCGTCACTCGGCATTACCAGCGAGCGCCGCACCTCAAACCACTCATCCGCGATGGCTATTGTGAGCAGCGAAGGGTCTGTAGGAAAATCCGTCGGGCTGCGTCCCATGCGGCGCGAGACCTCTTGCAGGACGCCCCAGCAATCAAACGTATCCGGCCCGCGCCCGCCGCGCTCGAACTGCTTGCCGATAAGATCACGGTAGAGCAGAGGCGACAGCGCTGTAGCCGCATCGCTCACAGCAGGCTCGCCACAGACGCGCCGTTACTGCCGATGCCGGGGAATCCGCCGAAGCGCTTCTGGTTGGCATGGGACACACACCCATTCGCGCCGTCATAAGTGAGAGAGCAGGAGTTGATTGTGCCCGCGTAGCCGCACTGTGCGCTCTTGTAACGCCACATGCACGTGTTCTGGTAGTACAGGCGTTTCGGAAAGAGCATCCGCAGGGGCGACATCGCGCCACAGGTGAACGTCACCCACTTTGCATCCGTCGTCGTGCGGATAATTACCGTCTCCAGCGCAATCTCGGGCTCGCCCGACGGGTTGTCCGTGTTCAGGACGTAGATGTTGCACGTCGCGCCCGCCGCACCCTGGTACTGCACGATTGCGCCCTCTACGAGACGATTGACATTGGACACCTTGAGCGAGATTTGCGGCAGACTACCATCATTCTTTGCCTCCGCGTTCGTCAGCTCAAACGCGAGCGGCTGGTACGACTGCGGCCCAAATCCGTCTCCCGCGTCGAACGTAACAGCCTCAGTATTGCGGACAACGCGAACATGCTGCCCCTGCCAACATAGATCAACAAGCAGCAGCCACGAGGCCGTTGAAGAGAGCTTGTGCTTATCCTGGGCGGCGGCAAGGGAGAGCGAGGCTAGATTCACAGCTCCGTGACCTCGCAGGTAACGTCATACCGCTTCACACCGTCTGCCGGCTTGGCATCCTTGATTGTGATGGGCTTGGTGAAGCGCACAGCGCAGCCAGGCGAGGATGTTCCAGGCATTCTTCCGTAAGGGTTGGCCGCTGAAATCAGAGCAACCGCCAGATTGTCTATAACCATCTGCCCGACGGACCCGTCGATAACGATGGGCGCGTTCGTGGTGTTCACGAGAAATGCGCTGAATGCCACTGTTGCGTTCGTGGAGCGGATCGTCCCGGCATCTACCGGAGCAGGAATCGTCACAGCTTGCGGAGCAAAACCGGTAGTCGCCGTCGTGAAATAGGGTGCCCCTGGATACTGCGTCGTGCCATCTTCATAGGAGACGTTGAGATTCCAGTATCCAATCATCTCGACATTCAAGGCGACAAGCTCAAGGAGATGCAGGTCCGCGTCGAAGGCGAATACATCGCCTATGTCCACCGGGAATGATTGACTGGAAAGTATCGCTGCTGACGGACTATTGCCCGGAGCCAACGTGCAGGGCTGAGGAAAAGCGACAATCGCAGATACGCCGTCGCCTGCCGTCGCCGCGTTCGCACCGCGATTCAGTAAGTCAAGCCGCACAGCCGGACTCTGCTGCTGTATCTTCCACCCGGATACCAACTCACCCGGCAAGGTCGGCGGAAACTCAAAGCCGCCATTAGGCACAAGGTTCGGCAGATAAAAAGCGCCCGCGCCGCCCTTCACCGTGCTCACCTCGAACTTATCGAGGACCCGCACATCCTCGGATACCAGGTTCTTCCATGCCACGCCCCACGTCCGGCGGCGGCGTGTGAAGCGTGGGCGCGTGCTCACATAGCCGGACTCCTTCGGATCGCTGATCGTGCCATCTTCGATCTTCCGCGAGGTTGCAAAGTCCGGGGAGCGTGAGAGAGACGGGATAATGGGATAGGAAGCCACTGCCTATTTATGCGGCGGATTCGCCATTTCAGGCAAAGAACACGCATCCTTTGAGCATGTCCGAATTTACCGTAACCCTCGACACGACGAAGTACGTCGCCGGCGTCCGTGAGCTTGCCGCAAAACAGCTTCCCTTCGTGATGGCGAAGACGCTCACCCATGTCGTGCAGGATGCGCAAAAGGAGGTGCAGCGCAACGTAGACCGAGCCTTCAAACTGCGCAACAATTGGACGCGGCAGGGTATCCGCATCACACCGGCAGACAAGAAAGGCAAAGCCGGGCGCATTGAGGCGGACGTACACACGGACACTGCCAACCGCTCCACCGGCGCGCCCGACTACCTTGCACGCCAGGAAGACGGAGGTGAGAAGGTTCCCTACGGCGGTCGCCAGTACATCGCTGTGCCGTCGAAGTACCTTCGCCAGATGGCCCCCGGCATCATCCCCGCCGAGCTGCGCCCTCGCGCCCTGCTCGGAGCCGTCGGAGGGCGCTACGCTACACGAAGCCGCAAAGGGCAGCTTGCCCTGCGCAATCAGACGCGGGTCAATGGGTTCGTCTTCTTCCTGCAAACGATCAAGGATGGACACATGGCGATCATGGGGCGCTACTTCACCGACCGCGAGGCGTACCCGTTCTACCTGCTCATCACTCACGCCACCATACGGCGGTCGGCGCTGGACATGGTTGGGACAGTGGAGAGCGTAGCCAGTGACAGGTTCGCCCGCCATTGGAACGAGAACTGGCGGGCGACTTATGCTGCGGGCGTCAAGCTTTAGCCTAGTTGGATGGCTCCAAGGATGGCCTGGATACCGGAGCCGTTCTGTTCTGCATCCTTGAGGATCACACTGATGACGCGCTGCGAGAATTGAGAGTCGCCTCCGTCACCGCCCGCGCCGCCCTGATGCTGGGTGGCCCCACCGGACTCCATCGGCGACCCCTGGTTGATAATCTGCACAGTGACATCGCTCGCGCCGCCGGCGATCTTGCCGACACCGGGAATCTTCGCAACGCCGGGGATCAGACTTCCGAGCGCCTGCCCAATGCCGCCCACCGAAGGTGCTTTACCTTTAGCGGAACCGCCATTCGGAATCAGCGCGCCCGTCGCCGACTGCACGAGAGGCTCAATGAACGCCTTATAGCCGTCTGATATGGCCGTCTTTTGAATCTGTTGCTCGAGCTGCTGCCAGCCCTTCTTCCCCTTGCCGATGTTATCGAACATGGCTTCAAAAACGCTGTCGAACTGACTGCGCATAGTTGCGGCGACTTCATTGACGGGATTCTCCAACTCCTGAATCTTCGACTGAAGCTCTACAACCTTATCCGCCGCCGCAAGGTCGCCAGTCTGCGCGAGCGCCTTGTAGGCAGCAAGTACAGGCTGGAGCGCATCAGCCTCTTCCTTGTCGAGCGCAACGAGTTGCTGACGCGCCGACGCCGTCGACAGCACGCCCTCTCGCTCTTCATTCTGAATCGCGGACTTCTGCGCTGCGATCGCTACGGCCTGCGAGTTGTACGTGGCATCCGCACCGCCCGCGGCAATCTTCGACTGGTCCGTCGCCTGCTCCGCGTCGGCATTCGCAACCTCAGTCGAACCCGCGCCATAATTGTTCACCAGCTTTTCGCGAGAGTCCGCATACACATCCGCCGACTGCTTCTGCCGCGCCGAGACGGAGCCGCCCCGCGTGGTCTCACGCTTCGCCGCGAGTTCGTCGCTGCGCTCCAGCCGCTTCTTTTCCAGTTCATCGAGCGCCGTGGCCGCTTCAATTTCAGCCTTCGAGCCTTCGACGCTGAGCTTGGCTATCTCGCCGTCGAGCGCGAGACGCCGCGTGCGCAATTCCAGAATCTTCGCCTGATCCTCAACAGCATCGGCACCGCCCTTCTTCTTCGCGTCTACCTGGAATCCAGAGATGCTTTTGTCGATATCGCCCTGCTTATCGACTGCGGCCTGCTTTTGCTTTTCGATGGCCTCCAATTGCAGCGCAAGCTTCTGCGCATAGAAGTCTTTGTCTGAGACGAGTTCCTGCTTGTGGTCCTCTTCGAGCTTCGCCAGCGCCTTCTCAGAGGCATCCTTCGCCATCTGCGAGCGAAGTTGCGCAGTCTGTTCGTCTAACCTAAGCTGCGCCGCCGCACGGGCCTTCTTCGCGGCATCCATCTTTGACGCGCCTTCAGCATCGCCCGTCCCATGGAACGCACGAACCCCGGAAGGCGGCGGCGCGGATTCCGGCTCGCTTTCAGACTTCTGAGATGGCCCAAAGGCTATGTCGTGAAACTGTTGCGCCTGTTTCTGTAACTCTCTCGCAGCCTCAAGGTCCCTACGCCCCGCCTCCGTGAACTTCGACCCCTCTGACGCGCTGAACAGAAACTCCATCGCCGCGCCCGTACTGTAAGCCACCTCCGCGACAAACGCCAGGGCGCGTGCCATCTTATCGCCCCACCCCACAAGGGCATCGCGCTGGCTCTTCCCGTTCGCAATGACGCCGACCATCGCAGTGAGGCCCGGTATCAACCCTTCCGTAAACGCTAAAGCCGCTCCCTGGATACGCTGCTGCATGTCACGCAGCAAAGCGTTCGCGCGTTCAAGCGAGGCGGCTGTTTGGCCGTCAAGCTGAACCCCCGCCTCGGTAGCCTTCTGCTTGTAGTAGTCCCAATTGTTTCCAACCTTGATAAGCGTGTCGATCTGCTCAGCTCCAGCCTTGCCGAGTAGGCCGGTAGCCAGCCGCACACGCTCAATCGGGTTTTCCGTTGCGGCGATCGTCTGAGATAACCGCCTGAACGCCACCTCCGCTCCGTCCGACTGCGTGGCGAGCTTCTTTGCATTGAGGCCAATCGCACCCAGAAAGCTATCAGCCTTCTTATTCCCGTCTGCCGCGTCTCCAATACTCTTATCGAGCTTCGCCACAGCCGCCGACATGCCTTCAAAGTCTGAGCCCGTGACTGCGGCGGCGTAATGCAGAGTGGAAAGAGTGCCAATGGCAAGCCCGGTTTTTTTGCTGGTCTTTTCCAGCGCCTCTCCAAGCTCCAGCGAACTCGCAACTACTTCTTTCATGCCATCGACCGCGCCCCGAATACCCTCATACAAGCCAAAGTATTCGAGCGCGGTCTTTGCGCGTTCACCCAACTGCCCCAGCGCACTCTCGGTCTCACGGGCGCTCTGCGATGTCCGTCGCAGGTTCGCTTCTATCTGCTTGAATACCGCATCGGTATTATCCTGCCCCGCTACGACTACAACCACGCCGCCGTTATTCGCCATTCGCCAGCCTCTTCTTCTGCATCCGGTCCCACAGCTTTTGTGCGTCCCTCAACTTACGCTCCCGCTCTCCCAATACACGCCGTCGGCTCTTCGGCTCCTCCTCACCGAGCAGTTTTGCGACGGTCACCTTACCGGCATCGCATCCGGCGGCAATCAGGAGATGCGAGGCAAGCCACGCGGTACGCTGCATCTCGCCCCGCTGCTTTTCCGCGTAGCCGTCGAGCGTGGCGCGCCACTCTGCAAGCGTGAGCCTCCAGAACACGGAAGGCGCGAGGCCAATCCGCCCAAAGGCCGTCGTTAGAGTCGAGTGCCAGTTCCATGCGCTGTTGCGCGTTCGCTTCCACGAGGATCGCCCGCCGCGCCCGCGACGACCTCGAACTCTTCCCCCGGTATGCCGAAGCTCGCAATTACGGCGCGCGTAATGGCGACATGCAGGTCGGGCATATCGGCCAGCCCGAATGCGCGACGAAGGTCCTTCTCAGTGTCCACAACGCCGGAATCCTCGCGGTCCGTGGCGAGCAGCGCGTACAGCACCCCGACTAGATCAGCCGGAGGCAGCTTTTCGAGCTTACGCCCCTTCTCTCCACCTGGAAGCGTTACGGGCAAGCCCACGAAACGCTCGATCAGCCAGAGCGTCCAATGGTCGCCGTACTTCTCAAACAGCACGGTCGCGGCGTTCATATCGCACACCAACCGCCTGCGAACCCCGTCAACTTCAAAGTCGATACGTCCTGCGATTGCGTTCATACGTCCTCACTAAAAAATAGGGCGTCCCGCAGAGGAGACGCCCAGCCCAGGAGAAACTTCGTTTTAGGCTCCGCCGGCGGCGATGGTCCCACGAACAAGCGGCGAGCGACCGTCGAACGTCACGTCGACCATCTGCGCCTGCGAGCCGGAGGCAGAGTGCTTATAGCCCGTGATACTGATAGTTCCCGTGTAGTTCGTCTCACCCGTGGCGTCGACGGGGCGGAAGTCACCGGTAAGATCGATCGCACCGGAGAGCGCGTCAAAGAAAGCATCCTTGTCAGGGTCGTTGGTGAAGTACATGGCCTTGATGGTTCCACTGAATTCCTTCAGGCCGGAACCCTTGTCCTTCCACCCGTTGGTTGAGTGGTCGGTAAAGTCGATACTGTCAGCCTTGATGTCCATCTCCCACTCGGAGAGGTGAGCGAAAATCTTTCGCGCGCCACCGGCAGGCGTGTAGTAAAGCTGACCTTGATACCCTCGGAGCTTCTCAGCAAGCATAGTTGTCTAACCCTTCTGCGTGGGATCGCCACGCCTTGTAGCCCATGTAAGTTTGAACGTCATTTCAAGCCCAATCAGGTCGCGGCCCTCGGGTTGAAAAACTGTGCGGCCTTCCATCTCCTCAACCATGATGACGACGCCGCCGAGGTTCGCCGAACCGCCGGCCAACTGCTGCACGGCAAAGATATAGAACGGGTCGAGCGCCGAATCGTCAATCTCCGCACCCGGTACGCCCCGCGCCTCACCTTCACACGCGGCATCGATCAGCGCCCGCACACTTACGTCGAGGGTGCGCGTCACCGAGCCGTGGTCGCCGTACGTTCCAGGGTCTTCGATCTTCTCATCACCCGGCGACACATCGAAGCATGGGAGTTGCGGCTGCTCAATTTGGTCGAGCTTCGAGCGAAACACGCTCTGCGCAGGAGAGCCGGGAAAGCCAAGCTGCGCGATTACCTGCCGGATTGCCTGTTCACGAATTGACATCATCACTAGAGCTTCCTCAATTGCAGCGCCACAATTGCACCGTCGTCTACCGGGTCTACGTTTCGGACCCGGTATGCAACCCCGTCGACGTACAAGTCATCCCCTGTCGCTGGGAACGGGCTTAGAGCTACCGCCGCAACCTCCAGCCGGTACTCCAGGTCACTCACCTTGGACTGCCCGAATACTGCATCCTTGGCTGGCGCGTCAAAATTCCCGTTTACCGTCTGAGCGCCAAAGGTGACAACCCGCCCAAAGTCAGCGAAGAAGACACCTGAAGCGAGATCGTTATCACCCAGCGGCATATCTATTTATTACCTTCGCCCGTGAAAAACACGCAATTTACGCAACGTCGTACTGTGTCAGGTCGAATTCATTCACAAGCTGCATGAGCATCTGCGGATAGTTCGGAGCGGTCGAGTACCCGCACGCCTTGATTGCCGTAGCGAAGGCCCGCGCGTCCGACGCCACAGCCATCGCAGGCGCGTACCGCGGAAGCGTGGCAATCAGCCTAGCGTGGGCGGCGAAGCTCTCAACAGGTGAAGCGTACTTCGCAAACTCCGCCACGACCGCTTCCTTTACGCCGTGGACAAACTCGGTTGTGCTGAATTCGACATATTCCTGCCCATGTACCGCCTTGACGCCGAAGAAGTTGTGTCCCTGCGTTGCAAGGCCGGATCGCCCCCAGCCGCTCTCAAGGATCGCCTGCGCGATCGTGATTGATGCCGGCACGCGATACTGCTTCTGACTCAGCATCGCCGCTGGAACGACAGACGCGAGAAACTCTTGCTCAGGTAAAGTCATAGGCCCCCTTTAGAACGGCACATCGGAGTTATTGGAAAATCCGGGTTCGTAAGGCGGGAATCCGTCGTCTGACACAGCGGAAGATGCGGAAGTGGACTGCTTGCCGTTCGGCGCGCCGAGCAGCGTCACGTCTGAGACGATGACCTCGGTACGGTATTGCTTCTTTCCGCTGTCCTTGTCATCCCAGGAGCGCGTCTGGAGACGGCCTTCAACGTAGAGCTTCCCGCCCTTCGTCACATAGTCGCGGATGATTTCAGCGAGCTTGCCGAACGCGACGCAGTTATGCCACTCTGCAACTTCCTGCCAGTTGCCGTCGCGGTCCTTGTAGCGGTTCGCCGTTGCGATCGAAAAGGATGCGATTGTCGTGCCATTGTTCGCCACCTTCACATCAGGCGGCTTGCCTACATTGCCGAGCAGTACAACCCTGTTTACAGACTTCGCCATAACGGCCTCCGTGTTACGCTCCGGGCGGCGAGACTTACCCCGCCGCCCGTTGCCACCTTAGTTTGGTTTGAGTGATGTGTGCTTTCCATCGGCGGGAGCATTGACCCCACCACTACTGCAAGGCTGGCTTGCCCCCGCGAATGCGGTTTACAACGCCGCAATGCCGCATGACTGCCTTTGAGCGCGGGAGATGTACCGCGCACCTCGGTTTGTGGATACCGGCGCTCCCGCCGATGAAATCCTTTAGCGCGTTGCCGACTTCGGCTCTTCGTTCGCTACAAATTCAACGCGTTTGATGTTCTTCAGGTACAGCGCCTCGGGCTTGGGAAGATCGACCGTATCCCCCGCCTTGAGCGCGACACCGCTAATCTTCTGATCGACGGCGAGCTTGACCCGCTGCGTGACACCGGCGAGCTTGCCGGGTGTAATGTGCGCCATGATTGCAACCTCTCGTCTTCCCGTTGTGAGACTGGCGCGGCGGTCGGGTTCTACACGCCGCGCCCATCACTCGCTAGTTGCGAACTGCTTAGCTGACGGCGATCGTCTCGCAGGCAACGAAGGCGCTGATATGGCGAAGCTCGATGTCCATCAGGACACGCTCCGTCACGTTGTAGATACCAGCCGCGGCACCCGTGTACGGATCGACAATCAGCTCGCTCGCGCCGTAGTCCGCGACGATGATGTTGGAGAAATCGCCAAAGAGTGCGGCATGAAGATTAGCGCCCGCGCCGTAGTTCTTCGGAATCTGGTTGGTTACGCCGGCCTTGTAGCCGAGCGGCCCACTCTCCAGCCCATCGGTGTCGTGCTGCTGCGAGTTCCAGATAGGCATCGCATAGCCGTTCGGGAACATCGGGGTTCCCTTGAGTAGCCCGCGAACCTCTGGCGTCACCAGCCAACCCATCGTCGCCGTATCTGCATTGCTAATGGCCACCTGCGTCTCAAATTCAATCACGTCCTGATAGCTGAGCGCCTTGCCGTTTACCAGCGCCGCCCCCGATGAAGTAATCAGCGCCAGCCCATTGGTGTTGAGGACACCCACGGGAGACGCAGTGCCGGTCGGGCCAGAGATAGCAGCAAGATCGATTGCAAGGGCGAGAACCTTGGCACGGTCGCGCGAGAGCATACCCTCGACATCAACCGAAGACTCCGCCAGAAGTTCGACGGTGTACTTATTTGCGATCGAGAGGCGCTTCGGCGAAATTGCCACGAAGTCGGTAGTCACGTCGGACGAAGCAACGGCGGTCGTTTCCGAGAGCCACTGCGCCGTACCAGCTCCAGTCTGACGCGGCAGACGAATCAACCCCGAGAGGCCGCCGAGACGGCTTGCCCCGAGCGCCAGAACGCGCGCCCGATTGCGGTACATCTCGATCAGGTCCGATTCGGTGACGGTTCCAATCGTGGAGGTCAGAGCGGTAAGCCCCGCGCCGGTGGCGCCTGCGGTCTGAGTACGGGTCGCAGAGTTGGGAACGTACACGCCGGCAGTGGGAGACTTCAGGCGCTTCCCAATCTCGTCCGACACTTCGCGCTCAAGCGTCACGTCTTCACCCTGGAACGTGCCGGGGCGGGCGATGTTGATGGCGTAACGATGGGCACGGATCAGCGAGTACCGCTTCGCGTCCTTACCACTCAGGTCGCCCATGACGGAAGAACCGGCAGTGCCAACCCTTGAGGCGTCATTGGCGGATACGATTTTGCGGCTGACAAACTCAGAGAAGGCGTCGGCAGACTGGCCGGTAGCGATAGCATTGCGCGTCTCATCAACGGTTACGTGCTTCTGGAAGTCTTTGTCGGATGCGATCGCCATGATGCGGTCGCGGCGGGCGATTTCAATCTGATTCGCGTCCGGCTGCTGAGTCGGTTCCATTCTTACCTCGATAACTGCGGGAGTAGCCGCCGGAGCGGGTTCGGGTTCAGGTGCGGGTGAAGTGGTGGCGCGGCGAACTTCTACCGCGAGAGGGAAAGTTGTGTCGGCGGATGCGGCCCGCCCCTGCCCGACCGTGATGTCCATCGGGATCGTCACGAGCGAACCTTCGAGCGGCGTCCATTGGTCAACCATCAACGTGTCGTCTTCGTCGGGATTCTCGCCGTCCTGATCGCGCGTGATGTGCTCGATGGAATAGCCGATACTCGAATCCTTCAGAATGCCGGCCTCATAGTCGGCTCGTTTCTCCTGCGCAAGTGGAGACGGACCCCAGATGCCGCCGACGCTGAGCCGCTGATTCTTGATTTCGTAGGAATCGATGAGGCCGAGATGCTTGTCGGGATCGTGATTGAAGAGGAGCGGGATGCCAGCCTTCAGGCGTTGCTGATTGATCGCCTTTGGGTCATGCGAAAGAACCTCACGCCCAAACCACTGCTGTCCAGGCTCCTCGCTGGATAGGGAGAAGGCGAAGCGCCCGGCTTCGACGGCCTGCTTGTCCGCGGAACTCGCCCGGTACTGCTTCGGCATTGCTTTAGGAAGAGTGCTCACAGGATGGTTATGCAACCAAAAGGAAAAACCCGGCAAATTTCGCCGGGTTCATTCCCTTGCCACTGCTCGCCTACTTCTTCGGCGGCGTCTTTGGCTTCGGTTTCGCCTTCGCGGGCGTCTCCTCTGCCGTCTTATTATCGTTGCCGGGCGTCCCATCTTCCTCCGGCGCTCCATCGTTCATCTCGGAGAGCGCGTCGCCTCGGATGTCAGTGCCGACCGTGATGCCAAGCTCATTTGCGTAATCCTTTTCGACCTTGAGCTGTCGGTACACGGCGCGCCAGTCGCGGCCCATGCTGTGCATCTTCTCTTCGTGCGTCGTAAAGCCGTTCTGGATTTCGTCCACTGAAGCCTGCACATCCTTGAGCGGATCAACCCAGGACCATCGCCGCGGAAGAAACTGCACCACATCGTCATCCGTGAAGCGATCAGGCGTGAACGGAAGATCGATCGCTCCAGAGAGCAGAGCCGCCTTCACCCAATCCTCATAGACCGGCTGGACGAATCCCTCGATCAACATCTCCTGCAACTCCATATAGTAGTCGCGCGCCTCCAATACGCCGAGCCGCCCGCTGGAGAAGTTGACGCCGGCAAGATCATTGCCTAGTTCATGGTAGGCGACTCCCAGGCCGCTCGATATGAGGCGGAGTGAGCGCTCAACAAACGGACTAAACGCCGCCGTCGGATGTTGCGGAGTCTGATTGTTGAGCTTCTGACCCGGCCCGAGAACCGCGATAGAGCCGTTGTCAATCTCCAGCCGGGTACTGCCGTCAGGGTTTTCCCCGTCGCCTTCATATTCGCCGTCAGACCTGTCCTGCTCAATGGAAGCGAAGATCGCAGCCCCGGCGCGGGCGGCGGTAAGCTCCGCACCGAAATACTTTTCGAGCATATTCATATCCCACAGCACAGGCGCGAGCAGCGGATAGCCGCGCGTCTGCCCGATGCGCCGCGGGATAAACCAGTGATATACCTGCTCCGCCGGAACGCGCTGACAGTTTGCCGAACCCATGCCACTCTCGAACGGGTTGCCGTCATAGATGTGATACGCGACAGGCTTTTGATACTGATCGACCTCAACGCCCATGCGAATCTGAGGTCCGCTCGGGCTGCCAATCTGATTCTTCATGTCGTTCAATTGGTCGGCGTCAATAAGCTGAAGTGAGAACCCGAACGGGTTATCCTTCTTCGAGCTGTAGACCTTGCGGACGATGAAATCACCGTCGCGCCCGATGGAATCAGCCGCCATGTTGCAGACATCGCGGAACGAGTATTTTCCATGCACGGTGCAGTGCTTTCGGCGGCACCACTTCTTCCACGCCTTGCTGAGCGCCTCATTGGTGGCGTCGTCGTAGATATCGTCTCCGGACTTCCGCAGCTTCTCAACCTTGAAATTGAGACGAATACCATGCTTGCCGACGACGTTCGTGCGGAGCATCTGAAGAAACTTAGCGCCGAGCGAACCGTTGATAGCCCGCTCACGAGCACGGGCGCGCATCCGTGGAAGATCAAACTGGAGGTCTTGGTCGGCGGACCGCCGGATCGTTGTCCAGTCCGACGTAAGCCGTCCCATCTTCGCCGCGTGAAAACCGCCAGCGCCGCCGCCGCCGAGTACCGCCTCCATCGTCGCCGGAGACATCGTGCGTCGAACCGGAATCGATTGCGTACGCGCGGATTGTTTCGCTTCGGTCAAATCCAAAAGTACGAGCGCCATCAAATCCCCTTTAGCTGCTTGGCTTGAAAAAGATACCGACGCGATGCTTCCGCGTGTATTCGCCGTTCGCAATCTGCTCGGTCCGGTACTCCTGCTTGAACTGATCGCGCAACGCCTTGAGTTGTAGCCGGTCCATATACTTCACGAGCCGCCCGTGGATTTCGTACTCCTGCACGAGCGGGCTGGCGTCGCCGAGTATCGCCGCCTCCAGCGCGTCAAGCGTCTTCTTTACAAAGGAGCGCGTGTCCACAGCGCCACTCGCAGTGGCAAGGTTCGGCTGCACCTGTACCGACTGAAGCGCGAACGTCTGCTGGAGACCGAGAGCCGTATTCGACAGGACCGCATAACACTCATACGTGCCTGCTCCGATAGCTGCCGTCTGAGCGCCTGCGAGCGCAACGTCGAAGCCGATTGCATCAATATCCTGCGCGATGGTTCCGGCTGGGAAGGCAAAGCGGAGCGTCGGCGCGTTCAGGATGTATTGGAGCTTCCAACCGTCGCCCGAGGCGTATTCCGGGAAGTAGCGATGCCAGTTCCACGAATCGCCCGCACGTAGGACTGTAGGCTCTAGCGGAACCTCGGACGGATTGACAAAGGCTGGAGTAAACGGCGGAGTAGACACGTCTCAAAGATGATGGAATAGCGCAATTTATGGCAACTTTAGAACGCCCTAACGCCCGATAGCTTCCCGCCGAAGGCTTTAGCGATGCGCTCCACGTTTTTAGGCGTCGGCTTCGCAGGCACAACCTCCACGGCAGACTTTTCGGGCGCATCGACAGCGGTAACGGCATCTGGCGCAGCCTCAACCTTCGCCTGATTCTCAGCGATACGTGCGGCGGCGGCATCCATTCGACGCTGAATCGACTTATAGGCAGGACGCAGGACAGCGACGGCTGCGCGTGCGTACACGAAGCAATCGAGCGCCTCATTACGCTCGCTCTTCTTTACCCATCTGAGCGTCGTCATAAAATCGCGCTTCACTTTCACAAGCTGCTCACTCGTCACCTGCCGGAAGTATTCAGGTGGCAACGTCTTTGAGAAGTGGCAGTACCCCGCGCCCTTCTCGGTAATTCGGAAGCTGGTAAAGATATCCTCTTTCGCCGTGTCAACCCCGACGGTGTACAGCATCGCGTGAGCCGGACCCTGCTCGCTGCCCCGGCTGACGATCGTCTTCCCGATGCCGCCGCGCCCAATGATCGCGTGCCAGCGCCGGGCTTCGTTCTTCCGGGTGAACTCGTAGACGCGCGCCGTGTGATGTCCGGCAGAGTCAATGAGCGCGCAGGCTACCTGCATGGTGAGGCCAAGCTCGTGATGCCAGGGCTTACGCAGATAATCTTGGAGATGCGCCCAGGGGCTCAACTCGTTACGGACTCCACCGACCGTCTCCGGGAGCGCCGGGTCGCCGCGGAATATCTGATGATCGACCACCCAGCGCTCCTCATCCATACCCCAGCCGAGTACCGACACCTCCACGCGGTCATCCTGTGTGTCAACCCCGGCGGTAAGGAAGAGGACGCCGGCGGGGAGGAGGTCCGCGTAGTCAACGACATCCTTCCGCCGCTCAAGCTCATGCAGGTCCGCACCCTTGCCGCGAATCTCCCACGTTTCGGCGAGGCGCGTGTTAATGAACGTCTTCTTTTGCTCCAAGGAATTCTTCGCCGCAAGCCACTCACTGACAAGCGTGCTCCACTCAATCCACGGCGGGTACAGCGCATTCAGGTGAAATCCCGCCGTCTTGCCGTCCAAGCTCTCCGCTGTGGCGCGCCACTCACCGAGGCGAATCATCTCGTGCTTGGACCGCTCCCGAATCTCGCAGCCCTCGACGCAGGCATAGCAGATATCCGTAACCCTTCCGTTCGACCCAACCGCGTATTGCAGGCGACGCCATGCAAGCTGCTGAAAGGTTCCACAGTGAGGGCAGGGCACAAAGTAGCGGCGGCGGTCGCTATTCTGCTCCAGCTTTTCGATACGGCTGAGGTCCTTGAGGCCCGGCGTAGAGGCGAAGGCGTGTTTGCGATTCCAGAAGGTTGTAGTACGGCGCGTAGCCAAGTCAACAGGGTCGCCTTCGGTCCCGGCACTCTCGGGATAGCGGTCGACCTCATCCGCGTTGAGGACTCGGATAGGCATTGAGGCGAGACCGGCGGGGGCGTTCGCGCCGGCAAGAATCAGGACGCCGCCTATGAATTCCTTATTAAGCAGCGTATTGCCTGAGTCGCGCGCCCGAGGCTTCGGGAACACCTTTTGTAGGCAGGGAGTCGAGCGGATCATTTTGGCAACGCGATTTTTTGAAAATTTTTCGGCCTCGCCCTCGGACGCTTGAACGAAAAGCATAGGCGACGGCTCGTGATGGCTGTAGTAACCAATCATATTAAGCTGAATCTGCGTCTTCCCGCTCTGCGCACACATCATCATCACGACCGTCTCAATCGTCGGATCGGTAACGGCGTCCTGAATCCCGCGCTGGTACTCGGCGCTGGCCGTGACGAACTTACCAGGGAAGGCTCCAGCCTCCGGCGGAACGTAGGCGTAGGCATCGGCCCACTCGGAGAGCGTGAGCGCCGGCGGCGGAACATACATGCCATGCGCCCGGCGGAACGCACCGGAAAGCGCCTCCAGCCCCTCGGGGGATGTCTGATAGAAGCTCATTCGCCCTCGGCAGACGCGCCGGATGCTTCCCGCACGGCGTCAATAGTCGCCAGATTGGTGAGGAGCTGGCGCATTTCGCCTTCAAGAATGGTCGTCATGCGGCCTCGATCCTCAATGCCAAGCAACCGTGTTGCCAGACGAGACGGCACGGCGAGCACCTGAGTCTGCGTTGCCTTGTTCGAGATGGAGATGGCGCGCTCCACGTCCGTAATTGAGGCGACCTGGCCGCGCTCCTTCGCCAGTTGAAGCTCTTTCAGGTTCGCCTCCGCCCGCGTCTTCCTCGCCAGCGCATCATCGTAGGACTCGGAATCGTCATCGGCTGGAATCGAGGCGGAATTCTTGACAGCTTTTCCGTCGTTTCCGAGCTCAGAAACCCGATATGCAACAAACCATTTCAAGGTCATGTGCCAATCGAGCATCCTACCTTTAGCGGACTCAAAAGACTGTAAGCCATTCTTATTCATCCAGTTACGGACGCTCTTATCGGTGACGCCGAGAAGCTCCGCGACCTGCACAACCGACAGCGCAGTCAAATCCCGGATTGTGTCAGTCTTCGCCATGCTCGGAAACGGAAACGATGCCTAAAACTTCTGTCGCTAGGACGGTTGCACGATGGCGCGTCACCCTCTAAAATCAACAACTTAGGAAGGACCCATCGTTTGTTTTCATATACTTAGCACGCATCGATTATCGAGGCGAACTCCGCACACCCTGGCCGATTACGTGCGGACATACAGAACAACCTACACGTAGATACGCTCCACGGCCCCTACACGGCGTCGATACACTACTTGCCTTGCCCATGTACCCCTTACACCCCAGCGATGCGTTATAGGTCAAATCTGAGCGTCTCTATCGAGCCAACAAACCAGCATGTGCGTCTTTCCAAGCATCACGCTCGCCACCCACTGGTGTCTTCCGTCTAGGAGGCAGAACGTTCCTCCCTCCCAATAGCCTGTAGGACACGGGAACGGCTCATCTGATCCAAGCTGCAACCGCTTCTGATACGCCGCAGCCAGATCGCCCACCGCCATACGCTCTCTACACATCAGCCGCACCCCGAAGACATCGACATATCCAGTCCGAACGGTAGCGCCCTGCGGTACACGGATACTTCGATCCTCAGCAAGCATGAACGGTTCAGGCGTCACGGCTAATACCGCTTTCCACCGGCTGCCAGCCGATTCACAGTCCTATGGTCTGCACGCTTGCGGTTGAATTCCATCTTTTCCGCCACAGCGCCGCCGAGGTCCAAGCCCAACCCCTGCGCCGCATCGCATATCCGTATCAGCGCATCGGCCAACTCAACCTCAATTCCACGCCTATGTGTCAGCTTGTCATCCATCAACCCTTTGCGGTCCGCTTCCATCGCCTCGGAAACCTCGGAAACAATCAACATCAGCATTTCGCCCACATTGCGCTGCTTCCGCTCACAGGTAAGCAAGTCTGTCCACCACCCAGCTTCCACGTTCTGGTCGTGTATCTGCCCGCACATCCCCGTAACCATGTCACCCAACGTGCGATCGGCGTGCCGCATGACTGAATCCAACACATCATCACTCTCAATTTCCGGCACGCTATCTCCATTTCCGTCGTTTCCGACCACTTCCAAAGTTGCGGCAGGGTAGCCCAATACCTGCCATCCCCTCGCGCACGTGAGCCGCAGGAATCACCGGCTTTGCCGAACCTGCCCCGCAAGGAACGTCTAACGCTGTGCCGTTACCGGATGCCGTACACTGAATCTATCCGCATCGGACACCTTGCACTCCGTCTCTAACTCATAAACCTTGTTTTCCAGTTTGAGGATGTCGACAGCGCCGCGAGTAATCAACTCCCGCATACGCAACACCTCACCTGGCCCAATGTTCGGCAAAAGCATCCCTCACTCCTTATCCACCGCTACCAACCTGT
The DNA here is from genome assembly GCA_965277265.1 of Edaphobacter sp. GTDB lineage: Bacteria > Acidobacteriota > Terriglobia > Terriglobales > Acidobacteriaceae > Edaphobacter. The sequence continues at coordinate 209,862 of CBDICF010000003.1, read as the reverse complement.
GTTTCTGTGGGTCTGTCACGTAACACCCGCCGCCATCATCGAAAACCAGCCTCAACCCCGAGCCGAACGCGAAACAGTGATAAGCCCCTATCGTCGCTTCCCTGCCCGCATGAGGATGATCGCCTTCTATGCGAACCCTATCCCCAGCTTCCAACAAACTCTCTCCATTCCCGCAATAGCCGTCGTTTTCTTTCAGCCAGACGTATCGCCATTGCAAAATCAAACAAGCGCACAATGCCCGCACCCGGCGTATCAACCACCCACATCGCACAAGCGTCCTGGTAAATCCGCTGCTTTCTCATACCCTCACCTTTGCCGGACAGACCTTATCCGGCACATGCCGCCTGTTATGACACCGCCAGCACAGCCAATCCAGCGCATCCGCCGAATCATTCCTCACCGCCCGCGACCTCCGGTGGTGCGCATGTCCAGCCACTTCCTGAATATCGCCTTCATCGTCGTACACGTCGTGCAGCGGAGCCGTTCGCCGGCATTCCTGACACCTTCCCTTTTCGCGGTCGTGAACTACCTTGCGCTCCGCATCCCATTCCACTTTGCCGCGGATAATCTTTCGACCTTCCCGGTACACCACGGCAGCCCGCTTGCGCTTCCCCGGCTTCGGTATCGGCTCATACGTCCGGATGAAGCTACTCACCGCCGAATCGGTACACGAGGTAAATCGCCGATACCACGAGCAGCGTCAAGCTAAACGCGAGCGCCTGAAAGTATCCATCCGACACGCAATCACCTCCAAGCAAAAGTGCGGGGAGCGAGCGAGTCTCGAAGCGGTACAGACCGGAACGCCGGCCACCTCGTAAGCGAGCCGTCGGCTCTCTCGCTTCCCCTTGATTGCTTTGTATGTCTGAATTGGAAAATCAGGCAAAAGCGGAGCCTACCGCTACAACTTCGGCGTCACGCAGGGCCTGGCTACTGAGTCTGAGTTATTCATCGAAGGCCTCCGATACAGGTATTTGAGGGAGATGCGCCCAATGCGTGACAGTCCATCGTTGAGCACGACACGATCTGTAGTCGCCGGGGACTCCATGCCACCAACCGCTACTACCGGAGTGAAAGTATCCCGCTGTAGCCCAACCATGTATGGCCACAGTCGCATCCTCGACAAGCATCGCAACGTTCTTCCCCGCTGGAGGCATCGTCTTATCTACGGGTATCCACCCAGCGGCTCCATTTTTTGCTACAGGTGGTGCGGCAGGCTCGGCTTCTAACTCACGAGATTCCGTCATACTCGTCTTGGCTGGTGTCGTCGCCGTCGTACTCGTCACAGAAGCAGTCCCCACATGAGGGACATCCGCCGCAGCTTGGGCATAGGTCCCACTCTTCTCCGCAGTATTCGCACATACATCCTCCTTCACCGGGGTTGGTTCGGCTGCCTCCTCTGTAACCTCTGCGCCACCTTGAACCTGCAAGGAATCCTTACAAGTTGCCTCCGGACTAGAGGACAGGCGCACGGCGGCATCAATCCATGCTTTCTCTGAATCCACGTGAATGTCAGACAAATGCTTCCAGACTGCCGAACTCCTGCGCACAATCCGGTAAGCCGTCGTAGACCTGCTGATTACATACTCTTTTATGCAGGCTTTAGGCTCTTTCGCCAGCACTCTTTGTTTGGCTACTCCCGCTTCGCTGGAGGGGTTAGTCTTTGGGGTCATTAGGGTACTCATGCAATGCTCCTGTATTTCGTATTAGAGTGGGACGCGACCACAACTTCTGAGCGAGTAACGCGAGTCAGAGTGATTGACTGATCGTTGAACCTAGCGGCGTTATTGGCCCAATTGTCATAGAGTTTTTCGGCCTCTTCCTGCGGCATTTCGTTGGTACGAGTAAGCTGTCCATGCTCCTCTATTCTCTGCACAATCCACATGTCGCTCATTCCTTGTTCCATCTTCTCTAAACCTCGTTTAGAGGCTAAATTCTCACTAGCCAATCAAGTCGTCTCATTTCACCAAGCCAGTAAACAGCCGCAAATTCCTTCGCCAGAAAATCAACTTTCTGCTCGTTTGTCATGTTGAGATTTTCGTAGAAGCGAATGTTATTCTCAGCCTTCCATCGGAATTGAAAAGCTATTTCTTTCAGGCGATCCGATCGCACCTGTAAAGGGTCAGATAAAACGCTTACCACTTTTCCATCCATTACCATTCCTCCTAATCGCATACAACGATCTTTACAGTTGCCTTGTACTAAGCCGCCATCTCGCCGAACAAACTCCCTTGATCCAGCTTCGGCACAACCCTCATACCCTCAAACAACTCCTCTTCCACCTCATCCGGCGGATTCTCCGTGAGCCATTGCACCCGCGCGTGAACCTCTTCCGTGTCGAAGTCCGCGCACTCGTCTATCTCGCGCAGCATCCATGTAGCCTCATGGTCCGCATCCAACCCCAGCACCTCACAGCAGTGCTCAAAGCTGAGGATGTAGCCACACTCATCACCATGACGGTCAGGCGTCTCCCTTGCGATCCATGCGCGAGCCATCACCGCGTCATCCCATGACTGCCACTTGGCCGGCGATAGCGCGCCGGCCTCATGCCCCATATAGCAAGGCTCACCCGTGGCATCCCAACCCACGAGGTACGGGCAAGGCACGCCATTCACCGCCTTCGCCTCATCCAAGGCCGTACGAATCATCCGCAGAAAGAATTGCATAGCCGGATCGTAGAACGCCTTCCGCCGCGCCGCCTGCCACTTTGATACCGCCAGTCCTGCCATTACGCACCCACCCTTCTCTCTGCTTCCAACTTCGCCCGGTACAACCTTGCCGATTCCGCGCCGTACTGCTCCGCCACGCCCTCGACCGTCATCTCACTCATCCGCTCCGCTATCGCCGCGCCGCACAACCTTGCCACCTCGCGCCGGGTCGTGGGCACGAAGACGCTAGCCTGCGCGGGCCTCATTGCCTCCAGGCGCTCTCGCAACTCCGCCGGATGAGGAAAGAACCGTGATGACAGCATGTGCCCCCGTAGCGCCGCCTCTAGCGCCGGCATTCCGAAACCCAGCGCGAGTGTCATCCATGCCGGGAACCACATCTCCACCGTCTCGGGCGGTATCTCCTGATTCGGGTAGCTCACCTTCGTCTGCTCCATTAGCAATCCCAGATGCTTGAGCTGCGTAGCGTTCAGCGATGCTGGTGATTGCCTTACTAGAGCGTTCGTTGCGGGCGCTCGCAGGATTCGGTCCAACTCCACCCCGGTTATTCGTTCCATGTGTCACCCCTACGGACGCAGGACGCCCCGTATTCTGCTCTTTTGAGAGCCATTTCGTAATCATCGCGGGCATACCGCCCTGAGTCTTGCGGCGTGTCGGATTCGACAGCAACCAGCCCTCGATATTGCGAAGTTCCTGATCGACATCGACGGCAGGGTAAAGGCGCTTCCAAATCTCGACAGCGGAAGACTTCACGAGAAAATATTCGCCGTTACGGTTTGTAGGCAACTTGGAGACTACTGGCTCTGAGTCCCGTGAGGGCTCAGAGCAAGAGTACTTAACACCTACTCCAATACCTACTCCTACTCCAGTACCAACTCCAATACCAATACCAATACCACGCGGAAGTCTTTCGCAGTCCTGCGGAAGACTTCTAAAGACTTCCGCAGTTCTTCCAAAGACTTCCGCAGAACTGCCAAAGTCCTCTGAAATATGAATAATGTCGTCAGCGGCGGCATACCTCACCTTCCGAGACTCCACATAGCTCACTCGAAAAGCCTCCAACCCCTGCGGGTCAGGCGAAGGGCTGCGTTTGCATTCCGCGCTCTTCCACTTCGGCAGGAACTTGCTGGGCATATCCCACTGCCCCCAGGTTGAGCCGTCGGGCGCGCGATAGACGAACAACAGGAAGTTTGAGTAATACTCCCGGAACCACTGCGTTACCTGCTCTTTGGTTGGCTTCGTTCGGAACGTGCTGTACACCGTCGAGACGATCTTGCTATAACTCATCTCTATCCGCCCAAAGCTGTTGCTAGCAACTAATAGCCTCGGAAAGTGAAGTTGCGCCCCGTCACCGCAAGCGCCAATCCTCTCCCCGTACAGCAATCCTGTCTGATCGATTAGCACTTCTGGCCCTCACACTCTATGCGGTATCTCATGCTCTCCTTCTAAAGTTCGCCATCTCTCGCATCTCCTGCCGCAGGTCGTCAATCAGGATTTCCGCCTTATTGAGTTCCCGCTCCGCATCGGCGCACCGGAAGAGCAGGCGGGTGGCATTTTCCTCCCACGCCGCCGCAAGCTCTTTCCAGTACCGGACACACTCTGCCCTGTGTGCCCATTTCTCCCGTGTCGCCTCTCGCATCAGACCCTCATAGGCATGGCGACGTACTGGAATTGCTCGCCCTCTTCCGGTTCGCTGGCGACGAGCATGGCAATCCGCCCCGAAGCCTTCGCAAAGCTGATCCTCACGTCGCCCCGGCTCGCCTTCAGCACGTCAACCAGGTACTGCCCGTTGAATCCCGTGACGAACGCCTCAAACACGCCCTCCGCCGTGACGTTGATCGATTCCTCCGTCTCGCCGGCGGTCGAATCAACGGCCCGCATCACAATCACACCAGGTGAGATAGTGAGCCGCACCGCCAAACTCGCCCGGTCGCTCATGGCTACGCACCGCGTGATGGAGGCGAGCATTTCGGTCGAATTCACCGTAAGCCGCACCTCCGCGTCGCCGGGCGGCATCACCGCCTGCCAGTTCGGGAAGACGCCCGCCAGTTTGCGGCAGACGATATCGAGCGGCATCTCACCCGCGATCGCAAGCGCAAGGCTGGTATCGGCGTCCGATAGCGACACGCTCAGGTCCGCAGTATCCTCCAGCGCCTTCGCCAGTGCCTTCAGGAGCGCCAGCGGCAGGATTGACGGCTTAGACCATGCCGCGCCGTCCATCGGGACCGTGTAGACGGCAAGGCGATGTCCGTCCGTGGCAACCATGCGCAGCCTGCCATCCCCATAGTCAAGCAGTGAGCCTCCGAGCGTGTAGCGCGACTCTTCGACCGACACTGCGAAATTGGTATGCCGAAGCATGCGGAGCATTACGGCCTGCGGAATCATCAGCGCCTCGCCCGCGCCGCCATCGAACGGCGTCTGCGGATAGTTTGCGATAGCGTCGAGCGGGAGTTGCGTCGTGGAGCGTCCACACTTCAGCGTCGCGCGCCTCTCGCCCGGCGATATGGTCACGTCCGCGCCTTCGAGCAGCTTGGAGTAGCCGATAAGCCGCTCGGACGAGAGCAGGAAAGGCGCGGTCGCGTCCTGCATCCGCGGGAGTGTGGCGCGCATGGATAAGTCGAGGTCCGTGGCGATAAAGGTGGTTCCCTGTTCGGTATTCTCAATGCGCACGTTGCGAAGGACTGGAATGCCGCACGAGGCACCGGGAAGGGCTGGGCTGATCTTCGCTAGCGCCGCCTGGAGGGAGACAAGCGGGAGATGCACCTTGCCCGCCTTGGTTGATACTGTCGGAGCTTCCATAATTGCTGTCTTCAAAATGCCTCTCCATGTTTCTCCGCCAGCTTCGCGGCCTTGCCCGTTGTGGCGTCGGAGGCGCGACGCGATACTTTGGCCTGGAAGTCTTTGTCGGCGATCGCCTTGATTCGCCTCTCCATGTGGTTATCGTTGAAACTGTCGGCCTGCGCCTGGAGCTTCTGCATACAAGCCGCCGGGGATTCTCCCTCGTCAAGCTGAGCCTCCAGCGTGACAAGGTTTGAGACCGTGGAAAACTCCTGCGTTGGGTGCTGCACCTTGAGCTGCGAGCTGATGGCTATCCGCGTGATCTTCACTGAATCACCCCATGACAGCTACTCGCACCGTTACGCCGAAGCTCGATTGCCATCTCCCGCATACGCTCAAGCTGAGGCATACAGTTTTCACGGAGCTTTGAGAGTGCCGTGTTTTGAATCTGCCTCACCCGCTCGCGAGTCAGCCCCATGCGCGCCCCAATCTCCTCTAAGGTCATGGCATAATCCGAGTTGGCCACCCGGTCGGCCTGCGTGATTGCCACATGCAACGTCGTCATCGCTCCGTCTCCTCCTGCCTGGCCCGCTGCTGCTCCAGGTGTAAATACATCCGCCTCATTTGAAACAGCCTCGGTCCATGCGCCGCGCGAATCTTCCTGAAAGCCCGATCGATGATTTCGGCGATCCTCTGCGGCGAACATCCCTCGACTTTTCCTATCTCTTCAAGCGTCATTGCGTAGTCGTCTCGCCGGAGAGTCTCTTCGCCGTACAGCGCATCCATGAAGGTCCGCACTAGTCGTCTACCTCATCAGCGTCGTACATCGTCAGAACACTGTTCATTGTCAGGACGTGGTACGGCTCGCCGCGGCGCTTGTACTTCGCCGCCAGCTCGGGATGTTCCGCGTCGAGCGCCTTCCCATCCCACTTCAGCGAGCCGCTGCGAAACGAGTTCAGCAGCTTCTTTCCCTGCCCCGGCACAAGCACCGCCTCACGGTCGCCCATCAGAATTACGGCTTTCTTCCGCTCGTCCCGCTTCTTTGCCTCAGCCTCTTCAATCGACGCATCGAGCAGCTTGATGTTGCCAACGACGATATCCAACTCCTCTGAATCGTCAATCTCGTACACCTTCTTTTTCGCCTTCGTCTTCGGCAGTGCCTCGGCATTTCGGCACGAGAGCCGGTAGCCGCACTTCTGGCACCGCGCATCGTTGAAATCTTCCAGCTTGTCAGGGATATTCCCCGCCTTCACCATCTGCCAGAATTGCTCTTCCACCCGCTCAATCACGGCGATCAACTTTTCGTCGCGCTTGAATTTGAACCAAAGGAATTGAAAGCTGTACGGCTCCAGGACTGCGAACGCGCCCCACTGCCAGCCCGTCACCGCCAGGCCATGCTGAGCCTGAAGGATGTAGTGCTCCGGCATCCCCGTTGATCGCATCTCCGCGAAGACTTCGCGGCCCGCCGTCTTGCACTCCAGATAGCCCGGACCCTCAAAGCCCGTCGTCGCGCCGTCGACCGAAAGGATGATCCGGTCGACATTGACTCTCATCCAAGGCCGGTCTCTCGAGACCCGCGCCGGCATCCGCCGCACCGTCCAGCCGGATTCCCGCTCAAACCGCTTTGCCACGATCGGCTCTAGCTGATGTCCGCGCTCGAATAGATCAAGGCTCGCCTCTGAGTGCTCGTAGTCCGGCTCAACGCCCGTCTTGTCTAGGAATAATGCCCGAGGGCATCCGTACTTCTCTCCAAATACGGAGGCCACATCGGACCCGCCGATGCCTTTTTTACGCTCCGCCAGCCACGCCTTTTCTATCTCATCTGCCGCTCTCAAACTCATGCCGCATCCTTTCCCGCCAGCTCGTGCCCGGCGCATCCCTTTTCCGCTGTGAAGCAGTCGCAGTCAGGATCGACCGCGAGGTAGCTGGTCCCACCCTCGATAAGAACCGTGAGCAGCATCCGGGCCTCGGCACCCGGCAGCAACACGCCGTCCGCGTTGCGAAACACCTCGTTCAAATCGGCATCGCTAAGCTTGAGGTACCTGCGCGCGTCCAAACGCCAATGGAGTAACTTAGGCAACCCGCACCCCCAGCGCTTCCCGCACCTTCAGCCCGACACCAGGATTCAGCGGAGAGAGGACGCGGTACTCAAAGAGCGCCCCAGACTTCGCCACGTTCCGTTTCTCAACCTGATAGCCAACCTTCTTCAGGTTGCGAAGCTGGGCCTGGATTGAGTTTTCCGGGAAGTTGACGTGCGGGTAGGCGCGCCGCAGTTCGATGCCCAGCTTGGTGACGGTTCGATACTGTCCATCAAGCACCACGGCGAGAATGCAGCCTATCTGCGTGGCGAGGCGCTGCGTGTCGCGGGCTGGGTCAAAGTCCGAACCCGCGAACACAGGCGCGCCGGATACAGATTGCAAGGGTTGGTCAAACAAGGCCGGGGTCTCCATTACACAACCTCCTTGCCCGCGACGGATGCACTTATCTGAAGCAGCTTTGCGATTCTGGCAACATAGGCGACATGCTCGCCATACTCGGCAATCTGCTCTTTCGTGTAGCCCTCAGCCCTGCCGATTTCCTTGTAGCGCTTTTTCCAATCTGCAATGTCGTGCACGTGGCAACCTATTGCAATCTGAGTCAGCGAGCAAAGGGTTATTGCGTGGCGAGAACCTTGGATATAGAGCGGAGAAAAAACCCAAGCGTCGCCGTACACCCGAGCGTCGCCGGACACCCGAGCGTTGCCGGACACCCAAGCGTCGCCGGACACCCGAGCGTTGCCGTACACCCGAGCGTTGCCGTACACCCGAGCGTTGCCGTACACCCGAGCGTCGCCGGACACCCGAGCGTTGCCGGACACCCAAGCGTCGCCGTACACCCGAGCGTAGCCGGACACCCAAGCGTCGCCGTACACCCAAGCGTCGCCGTACACCCGAGCGTCGCCGGACACCCGAGCGTTGCCGGACACCCAAGCGTCGCCGTACACCCGAGCGTTGCCGGACACCCAAGCGTCGCCGGACACCCGAGCGTTGCCGGACACCCAAGCGTCGCCGTACACCCGAGCGTTGCCGTACACCCGAGCGTAGCCGGACACCCGAGCGTTGCCGGACACCCGAGCGTAGCCGGACACGATTGAAGTAGAGTGCAAGTAGGCTGATAAATCTACGGTTGCAGTCTTATAAACCCATCCGCCGCCGTTTTCATGCTTCCGCCAATCCGCGCTACATGAGCCATACACTGAACTGAGAACCGTCTGTGGAACTTCTATGCTTTCGCTAATGCTCACTTCACCACCTCCCATGAGGGATTGCCCTCGTAGCTGAAAACAACGTGATAGAGAACGTCGGGCAGGATGCCTCCCTCGCCGACAACGCCAGTCAGAATCCGGTAGCGGCGCGAGTGCGGGTCGAAGTAGACAGCGGCAAAGCACCCGCCGATCCCGGCCTGTACCCGGCACTCCACCCCGCCAGCCATAGCAACCGACCCGTCGCCGTCCGCCACCGCCGTCGTGTTATCCCCGGCGGTCACGGCCATACCGAAGTCGCTATAGCAGAAGGCCGCGCTATTATCCCCAGCCGCCGCCGCTCGCCCGGCATAGCCGCGGACCAACGCGGTAGCCATGTTGCCTGCCGCCGCCGCCTTTGTGGAGTCGCCCTCAGCCTGACTCGTGGAGCTATCCCCGGCGCTGGCCGCGCAGGCTCCATCGCCTCTGGCCGTGGCGTAGCCGTAGTACCCGGAGACGCTCACATTGCAGCCGTCGCCGCTCAAGCCGGCGACCTGGTAATCCCCTACCGCGTTCTGATTGCTATAGAAGTCGACCGGCTCAAGAAAGGGAGATGAGGGTTGCGCCGCCATTACCGCACCTCCCGATAGCGCCACAGGTCTGACAGCAGCCCGCATCCCAGCACCCGTGACCGCCCGCAGTCCCAGCACACCTGCTCGTTAGGCGTCAGGTAAACCCGGTTGCCATGCGCGCACAACGGAAAGAAGTCCCACGCCAGCTTCCAACCGCGGCGCACCGCCCGAAGCACGGATTTCACCGTTACCCTCGGCACCTCTACTGCGATTACCGTTCTCTGAATCCCCGTTACGCTCATTCGCTTCTCCAGTACTATGCATAGTAGTTCTTTACAACACGGATACTATGGCACGGGCATTCTTGAATTGCAACAACTATTTTTCGGAGCTAAGCAACCTTTATGTTGTACATCTGAGTACAACCGTGCCAATATACTATGCATAGTAATAAGGAGACTAGTTACGTGGGATTACTGACCAAGCAAGAGGCGGCGAAGGAGTTGGGCATACCCGTGAGGACCCTGGACAATTGGCGCTGGACAGGAAAAGGACCTGCGTTCGTGAGTTTGCCCAAGGCCGTGCGGTATGATTTAGCGGAGCTTCGCAGATTCATCGCGGCGCACACCCGCCAACCGTCCGTGCAGGCATTCATGGAGGAGCGGCGTGCTCTATAGAAAGCCGGACAGTCCGTTCTGGTGGGCTGACATCCGGGTCGCTGGAAGGCGATACCGGATCAGCACCAAGGAGCGGGCTGGAAAAAGCAACAGGCCGTCCGTTCTGGCGCAGCAGAAAGAGGCTGCGCTCATCCATCAACTAAGTACAGGCGAGTCAACGGGGATACGGAAGCGGGCACCCATCCTCCGCGACTACGCCAAAGACTTCCTTGACTACGTGGGCAGGACGCGACGGAGCGAGGAAACCAAGGACTACTATCGCAACGGGTGGCGGCTATTGGAAAGGGAGACTATCTCCGGGATGAGGATCGACGCAATCACGACCGCGACCGCCGAGGTGTTGGCTATCCCCGGCTCAGGATCGAACGTGAACTGCGCTCTGCGAACGCTGCGACGGATGCTGTCGCTCGCCGAGGAAAAGAACCTTATCCTGAAGCGGCCCCGTATCCATATGGTCGAAGAGGTAGAGCGCGTCCGGCTGGTGGAGGCCAAGGAAGAGGAGATCATCCTCGCCAAAGCTCCCCGCACCCTGCGCGACGCCTACCTCCTGATCGCCGACCTGGGCATTCGCCCGAACGACGCCGTTGCGCTCAAGTGGGAAGATGTCGATTTTGTCCGAGGCGATGTCTTTATCGCCGGAGGCAAGACGGGAAAGAAGGCGCAACGGTATCTCCCGATGTCCTCGCGGGTGCGGGAGATGCTGGTTGGCAGGGCAAGGATGGGCAACGATTGGATATTCCCGTCTCACAAGGGACACCGTGCCGGCCAGTCCATCACCCCGCACAGCGTCAGCAGCCGATTCTCCACCTTCAAGCGGCAGATGGGATTCCCCAAGGAACTCGTACTGTACTCGGCCCGCCACACCTTTGCCACCGACATCACCGAAGCGACCGGGAACCTGAGCAAGACCCAGAAGGCTCTCGGCCACACCTCCCTCTCCACCACCGCCCGCTACAACCACAGCCGAAGCGCGGACATCGCCGTGATTATGGATGCCCGCAATTCACAAAGACACGTTTTAGGACACGGTACAAATACGGTACAATAAGGACGGCACCTAAGTAGTTGAAACAAAACGCGGAGAGGTGGCAGAGCCCGGTTGAATGCACCTGACTCGAAATCAGACATAGGCGTAAGTCTATCGGGGGTTCGAATCCCCCCCTCTCCGCCATACGATGTCATCGTCAATTGATCGGATTGAGAAGGTGCCCCTCAGCATCTTTGGTCAAGGCTGACGAATTCATTTACGGCTGTTCTCATTGGGCATCAGCAATGTGTTCCCTTCCCATAAAATAGTGGCAATGTCCATTCACCTTGTCAGACCCGCACGCACGTTGCAGGGCTCCCTTACTTTGCCTGGCGACAAGTCGATCTCTCACCGGTACGCGCTGCTGGCTGGTCTGGCACATGGAACGACCCGGTTATCCAACTTCTCTACTGGAGCTGATCCCCACTCTTCTCTTACCTGTATGCAGCGGTTGGGGGCGACGGTGGTGCACAATGCGGATCACTCGATCGAGATTACCGGAACGGGTGGGACATTCCAGCAGCCAACCGAGGCATTAGATTGTGGAAATTCCGGGTCGACCATGCGTATGCTTGCGGGCCTGATCGCGCCGCACCCCGGCACGTTCACATTGACCGGTGATGCCTCGCTCAGCATGCGTCCGATGGAGCGCATCCGCAGGCCACTCAGCGAAATGGGGGCGAGAGTTGATCTGATGGACGGGCATGCGCCAATCACAGTTTATGGCGGTCCCTTGCGGGCGATCAACTTTGACACACCCATTCCATCCGCCCAGGTGAAGACAGCGGTGCTGTTCGCGGGTCTGCAGGCGCAGGGAGTTACCAGCCTTACGGAATCGGTGCGGACGCGCGATCACTCGGAGCATGCGCTTCGGGCGTTCGGAGCTACGCTTACGCGCGCCGGGGAGAAGCTGAGTGTTCCGGGGGGCCAGAAGCTGCAAGCTATTGATACTACTGTGCCTGGGGACCTGTCATCGGCGGCATTTTTTCTCTGCGCCGCCCTCTTGTTTCCGGATTCGAACCTGGTGCTGGATGCGATCGGGATGAATCCGACGCGCGCTTCCCTGCTCGATGTGATCACGGCGTTAGGGGGCAAGATCAAGGTGCTGAATGTGGAGGAGCATCACGGGGAACTGATTGGAACGATTCAGGTTAACGTTGCGCCTGGAGGGTTGAAGGGGATTGAAATTTCTGGTGGGCTTTCGGCCCAGATCATCGATGAGCTGCCGGTGCTGGCGGCGATTGCGCCGTATACGCGGGACGGCGTGACCATTCGGGATGCCGGGGAGTTGCGGGTGAAGGAGTCCGACCGGATCGCGCTGATGGTGAGGAACCTGCGCGCGATGGGCGCGGAAGTTATTGAATTCGAAGATGGTTTGAGCGTTCCGGGAGGCCAGATGCTGCATGGGGCAGAGATCGATTCGGGCGGCGACCACAGGATTGCCATGGCGTTTTCGATTGCCGCGCTGCGGGCCACGGGGGATACGGAGATCCATGGGGCGGAGGCTGCGGCGATCAGCTTCCCGGAGTTTTTCGGCTACCTGGATCAGCTTTGCATACGGTGATCCGACAAGAAAAAATGGCCATGGTGGAGAGGTGTTTTTGCTGGGGTTTTCGGCTTTGCCGTGGTGCAGGATGTGGTGAAATTGTGCACAAGTGTGGTGGATGCGTGGCAAACGTGGTGAATTGAACCACGCAATTCTGAGGTCGATGACTACGCCACGATTTTCAACTTTACTTGCCTGAACGATGTGAGACTTGTTTTCCTGGAAAGCGGCGCGATCATGAAGGGTACAAGGGCAGGTGACACGCGCACGATCTTTATCGCGGAGATTGAGCAGTTCGGCGGGGCTGAGCGAAGCTTGCTTGCGCTTTCGAACTGGCTCTACCGGCGAGGGCTGGCGCATCGCTTCCTTACCTACCTCGACCATTGCGGTCTGGCGGGGTATGCCTCGCACCCGGTAGAGGTAGTTGAGCTGAAGCCGGGGCCGGGGGTACGGGCTAAGGTTGTCGCCTTGAGGCAATACTTCAAACAAAGCCCGCAACATGCAGATCAAGCATTGCTTTCAGGCTATCAACCGGCTCTTCATGCGACACTTGCCGGGATGCGCGGATTTCACGATCTGATGCACGATACCCCTTCGCTCTTCGGCGATGAGGGGGTTCGAAGCGTGGCGGGACGGCTGCGCATTGCGGTCTCCAACCGCGTGATCGGGTACGGTTTGCGGAGTGGAGGAAAGACGATCGTCACAAGCGAATACCTGCGCGATGAGTGCAGGCGCGACTTCGGTGTGGATGCGCAGATTGCACGTATGGGCGGCGCGGGTGGGGGGTCATTCTGTATCAGGGAGATTGCGGAACAGCTTCGCATGTTTTCGGTGTGCCGTGTGGAGCCGAACAAGCGGATTGACTGGATGCTGCGTTCCCTGGCGGAGTTGGAGAGGGGCGAGGCTCCGCTGTCCTCGCTGGTTGACTGGAGGCTGGACCTGGCGGGGAAGGGTTCACTGATTCCCATGCTGCGCGAGATGGCAGACGCCTTGGGGATCGGTGACCGCGTTTACTTTCAAGGGTTTGTACCGGACGACCAGTTGGAGGCGTTGTTCTCCGAGGCTCATCTGTTCCTGATGCCGGCGGTTCAGGGGTATGGCATTCCGGCGGTAGAAGCGCTGCAGCGGGGTGTTCCGGTGCTGCTGCATCGCGAGTCCGGGGTGAGCGACCTGCTTCTGGAGACGCCGTGGGCCACCGTCCTGAATGGGGGTGAAGAGGAGATGACGGGCGCGCTGCGGTCTGCCATCGAGGGCGTCTTGCGGGGAAGGCATCATGGGGTGGGGCTGCCTGAGCTGCCGACGGAGGATGATTGGGCGGAACGGGTGGCCGGGCTTTGCGGGTGGGTTTGATCTGTAGAACGAAGACAAAGGCGTACCGCGGATTGGACGGATGAAAAACGGATTTTGGGGCAAATTCTCTCTTGGGTATCGATGTGAGGCAACGAACAATCTCCGGGGATCAAATAGACGCGAAGATATGTTTGTTGCCTCGCAAGCTCATCTCTTAAGCTTCACGGGTTTAGCCCATGAGGCTTGAGATGCACAGGCCATGAAGCGGGCTATGCAGGGCACACGTAACGATATAAGCATCAAGGAGATCAGAATGATTGAGCATGAAGTGCAAGCTCTGCGAGATGCGATCGAGCATTTGCGTAAAGAGAACCTGAAACAGCGAATCATCTGCGGCGGATCATTGGCAGCCACGCTCCTGGTGGCTTTGTTCGTCTGTTCTCGACCATCGTCTGTCTCTGCTTCCACGACTGATGAAGACGGGATTATGCACGTGCGAGGTCTTGTTGTTGTGGATGCCGCTGGTCATGAGCGAGTTCTGCTGGGTGCCCCTCTACCCGACCCACTCATCCGCAATGTGCGAGTGAAGCGCCAAGGCGTCCTTTCAGGAATTTTGCTCACGGATGCGACCGGGACAGAACGCAGTGGATATGCGACGGAGGAAGAGGGTGAAACGTTCCTCACACTCGACTCACAGCGTGGCCAAGAAATGACATTGCTATCGAATCCAGGCGGGGGTGTGAACTTCGACATTTCAGATCCGAAAGGGAATGAGGCAGCTATCACTGTCTTTCCGAACGGTCCCAAGTTCAAGATGAAGAAGGCCAAACAGCTCGTTGTTGAACTCCCGGCAGATAAGTCCACCATCCCGTAGCAATTGCCTGTGCGGGAGAGAGGGCTCGATACTTATCACGATCGGTCCCGTGAGGTTGCCTTTGGGTAGTGAGGCGGTTACGCACCTATGACACACTTGCAGAAGACTCCTGTAGCTTTGTTAGGGGCTTTGCCGTCCCAAACTCAACCAGTGCATCTAACCGGCTGGGCAGCAAGTAACCGGACCGCCCATTCACACCAGAATTTCACACCGGAATCGAGGAGACACACCGTATGAGCCTGACCTTAGCAGACGCCCGCCGCATTATTGCCGCCGCCCAGAAGAAAGCCGAAGAGATCGGCCAGCCCATGAACGTAGCCATCGTTGACGAGGGCGGAAACCTCATTGCCTTCGAGCGGATGGCCAATGCGTGGCTCGGCTCCATCGACATCGCCCAGAAGAAGGCCTGGACCTCCCGCGCCTTCGACATCACCACCAAAGATCTCGGCTCCAACTCTCAGTCAGGCGACCAGTTCTTCGGTATCCACGCCTCGAACGACGGCAAGGTCATGATTTTCGCCGGCGGCATTCCCCTGAAGAAGGAAAACAAGGTCATTGGAGCGATCGGTGTAAGCGGCGGCCTTGGGAAACAGGATCAGGCGGTAGCCGAGGCCGGCGCTTCCGCCCTCTAAGACCTATGCCCAAACCGAGAGCCCCGCAGAAATCGCGGGGCTCTCGTGCTTTGCTGCGCCAACCGAGGCAGACATCGTCTGATTAAATCCATAACGTCTTACTTTTGCAGAACGTCTCTACTTTTCCAGAACCTCTTACTTTTTCAAAACCGTCTTACTTTGAAAAGATCGAGTTCCCCGGCGTCGTCACTTCATCCGAATGAATACGGTTTTGCGCTCTCTTGGCGCTCTCCATCGCTGCGTGATCCATCTTCTTCTGGTCGCTCGACCCTACATCGGTCGCCGAAGAATCCGATTCGATCGCTTCGTGTGAAGGACGTGTACCGGTTTTCGTTGAGTCCAAACCCTGTGCCATATCTCACCTCTCAATAAGAAAAGATGGCACACAGCCGTGGCGGGTTGCTCCCATACTTCCTAACCAACCGTCCAAAACCGGTTCTCGAACAAGATAGAATGCCCCGCGACAACCCCGGCCCGCGCCTTTCGCGAAATCGGGATTGTCGCTGGTCACCGGCTAAGATTACTTCTCACCCACCAGTTCGATCTGGTGAATCCTGGGCTTCTCTGAAAACAACTCGTCCGCCTTTGCCATCAACGCCTTGGCGATCTCGCCGTTCAGATGTGCCTGGCGTCC
This sequence comes from Edaphobacter sp., assembly GCA_965277265.1. Classification (GTDB taxonomy): domain Bacteria; phylum Acidobacteriota; class Terriglobia; order Terriglobales; family Acidobacteriaceae; genus Edaphobacter. The sequence continues at coordinate 193,949 of CBDICF010000003.1, read as the reverse complement.
GGCCTCGTCGTTAAACGTGTCGAAGACGCCGAACACGCCGCCTTTATCTTCCTTGAAGCCGTACCAGTGCACGGTTCCCTTCTCTGCCTTCGCCATCTCGGCGCCCTGCTTTAGAAAGGCCTCCACATCGGCCTCTTTCCCCGGTTTCGCCTTCAATTCCGCGTACAAAGCAAACTTGGCCATAGAAACGACCTCCTGCTAGTAGGATGCAAAATACTCCAGCCTGCACCCGCAGCTCCGGGAGATACCGCATCCAAGCGGATAGAGGTTCAAAATGCGCTCAAACAAACCTTCCGTCCTTCGCGGAGTCGTCACAGGAATGACAGCCGGAATCGCTGCCACGCTTATCATGGATCAATTTCAAAAACTAACCGCGGCAGGCCAGAAGGCCACAGAGAAACACATCAAGCTGGCTCACGGAGAACCTCCCGAGCAGATCGCGCAGCAGCAGGAACAAAAGGAGCAGCAGGCGGCCCAGCAGGAAGGCTCTACCGAGATCGTCGCCCGCAAGATTGCCCAGGCAGCCGGAAACCAGCTTGGCGGAGATGACAAAAAGACCGCAGGACAGGCAGTCCACTACACGTTTGGAACCCTAATGGGCATTGTCTACGGCGTCTCCGCGGAACTGCTTCCGCAGGTCACCACGGGCGCAGGCACAGCCTTCGGGACGCTTCTGTTTCTTGGGGCTGACGAGGTCGCCGTTCCCGCATTCCAATTGGCTCCGCCGCCCACGGACACTGCACCGACCGATCACCTGCAACACTGGGCCGCCCACGTCGTTTACGGAGGTTCTCTCGAACTGGTTCGTAGTCTGGTCAGGCGGCTTCTGTAATCGCCGGCGAAAGATCGTTATTTCGGACTCTGTTTCGCGATTGCCGGAATTGCCCCGGGGGCTCGTGTGCGGTAGCCTGTTCCTTGGAGCTACAGGAGCTACACACCGCATGACGCTTCGTTTTCTCGCACTTGCACTTGCCCTGACCGTAACGGCAAGCGCTCAATCCACTCCGCCATCCACGGATCTTCCCGATGCTCCAAGCGGCACCACGGCAGCCAAACCCGCCGTCCTGCCTAGGGGTCCAACAGCCGTGATCGACACCACAATGGGACGGCTTATCTGCAAGCTTTACGACAAAGAGGCTCCCGTCACCGTGGCCAATTTCGTTGGCCTAGCCGAGGGCACGAAAGACTGGACCGACGCCCAGACCCTGAAAAAGATGCACCACCAGCCCTTCTACGACGGCACCACCTTCCACCGTGTGATTCCCGGGTTCATGATCCAGGGTGGAGATCGCGCCGGAGACGGCACCGGAGACCCTGGCTACTACTTCCAGGACGAGATCGATCCTGCCCTTACCTTCGACCAGCCCGGCCGGCTTGCGATGGCCAATGCCGGACCCGGACCCACCGGCGGAGGCACGAACGGCTCTCAATTCTTCATCACGGAAGACGTTCAACCCGAGCTGAATGGAAAACACACCATCTTTGGCCAGTGCGACGCCCATAGCGTTCTGCTGGTCGCCTCCATTGCGCGCGTCGAACGCAACTCGAGCGATAAGCCGCTGACTCCAGTCATCATCAACCGTGTCACTATCGTTCCCGATGGGCAGCCCATGCCTCCGGCGCCTACTGTACCGCCAGCCGTGCCTGCTCCAGCCGGCACGACCCTCCACTAAGTTTTGCTATCCGCCACCGAACGCAACCGGTTTCCCCACTGATTCAATAACACTCTTCAAGGAGAACTCCCACATGCCAACAAAGCCAGGCACCTACGCCACGTTCAAGACCACCGAAGGAACAATTGTATGCGAACTCTTCGAAAAAGATGCCCCGGAGACCGTAGCGAACTTTATCGGCCTCGCCGAAGGAACCAAGGAGTGGAACAGCCGCAGTAAGAAGGGCGCCAAGCTGTACGACGGAACTGTCTTTCACCGCGTCATCCCTCAGTTCATGATTCAGGGCGGCGACCCCGAAGGCACCGGGATGGGCGGACCCGGCTACAAGTTCGCCGACGAGACAAAGGGGTCGAAGCACGGCTTCCAGCAGAAAGGCAAGTTGGCAATGGCCAACTCCGGCCCAAACACCAACGGCTCGCAGTTCTTCATCACCGTTGCCGACACCAGCTGGCTCACTGGCAAACACACCATCTTCGGTGAAGTGGTCGAAGGCTACGATGTCGTCGAAAAGATCAGTAAGGTCAGCAAAGACGGGTCCGATCGTCCCAAGACGCCCGTCGTCCTGGAGTCCGTAACCATCGAGCGCGTCGCTTAATCGAAAAGGCTCTACAACGCAGAAAAGCCCGCTGACACGGCGGGCTTTTCTGCGTCTTTCATCCGCGTTTATCCGCGAAATCCGTGGTCAGGTTTCTTACCTAAGCCACCCCGATTACGGCGCAGAGCTCCTTCACGGAATCGGCACTCTTCTGCAGTGCGGCCTGCTCATCGGCAGTCAACTTGATCTGGATGATCTGCTCGATTCCCTTCGATCCAAGTTTGCACGGGACGCCGACATACAGCCCTGAGATTCCATACTCGCCCTGCAGGTAAGCAGCGCAAGGCAGAATCTTCTTCTTATCTTTCAGGATCGCCTCGACCATCTCCACCGCCGCAGCCGAAGGTGCATAGTAGGCCGAACCGGTCTTAAGGTGCTTGACGATCTCGGCGCCGCCGTTCGCCGTGCGTGTCTCCAATTCCTTCAGGCGGGCAGGTTCGATCAACTCGGTAATCGGTATGCCCGCCATGGTTGAGTAGCGCGACAGCGGCACCATCGTATCGCCGTGGCCGCCCAATACAAACGCCGTCACATTTTCCACCGATACCTTCAACTCCTCGGCGATGAACGTCCGGAAGCGCGCGGAATCCAGCACTCCCGCCATCCCGATCACGCGCTCTCGCGGAAACCCGGCCTGCTTGAACGCAGTCTGAGCCATCGCGTCCAGCGGATTGGAAACGATAATCAGAATCGTATTCGGAGACGCCGCAACTGCCTTTGCCACCACATCGCTCATGATCTTGTAGTTCGTATTCAACAGATCGTCGCGACTCATCCCAGGTTTGCGTGCGATACCAGCCGTGATCACGACGATGTCAGAATCCTTCGTGTCGGCGTAGTCGTTTGTGCCCACGATCGCGCAGTCCCGTTTCTCGATCGGCATTGCCTGCAGTAGATCCAGCGCCTTGCCTTGGGGCACGCCCTCCATCACATCAAGCAGCACAACGTCGGCCAACTCCTTCGCAGCAATCCAGTGCGCAGCCGTCGCGCCAACATTCCCCGCCCCAACGATTGTTACCTTTTTCCGCATTTCATCTCCATCTTCCTGATTTAGGCTTGTCATTTTCTGTTGTCATTCCGCAGCGCAGCGGAGCAGTCTGGTATTCACACTTTTTCCAGCCTGCGACGCTCTCTCAGCCCATATTCTCGATCATACGGCTGGCAAACTCGCTAGTCTTAGCCTTCGTCGCTCCCTGCATTCCCCGCTCGAAGTCATACGTCACGAACTTCTGCGCAATCGTCTTCTCCATCGAGCTCTCGATCAGCCGTGCTGCCTCCGTCCACCCCAGGAAATCGAACATCATGACGCCCGACAGAATCACCGATCCCGGATTGATCACATCCTTATCGGCGTACTTCGGCGCGGTTCCATGGGTCGCTTCGAACACGGCATACCCATCGCCGATATTCCCCCCCGGCGCGATCCCCAGCCCACCAACCTGCGCCGCAGCAGCATCCGAGATGTAATCTCCGTTCAGATTCGTCGTCGCCAGGACGCTATAGTCCTCTGGCCGCAAGATGATCTGCTGGAAGATTGAGTCGGCGATACGGTCGTTGATCAGAATCTTGTTCTTCCACTTGCCCTCACCATGCGAAGCTCCGATCGCGGCGATCACCTGCTTCACCTCGGCCACCACGGACTCGCCAAACTCCTTGGCCGCAAACTCAATTCCAGGCTCGATCAGCGCTGCGTTCTCCTCCGCGCTCAGCTTCGGATTGGCCTCAAGGTTCCCGAGGATCCAGCTCTCTCGCTCAGTTACCGTCTGCTCGCGAAACTCCTGCGACGCAACTTCGTATCCCCACTCCCTAAACGCACCTTCGGTAAACTTCTGGATGTTGCCCTTATGCACCAGCGTCACTGTCTTGCGGCCTTGGTCCAGCGCAAATTGAATCGCCGCCCGGACGAGTCGCTTCGACCCGGTAATCGAGATGGGCTTTACTCCCACACCCGAGTCGAGCCGGATCTTCTTTTTGGTCCCCTTCAGCATGTCGTCGTTCACAAACGAGATGAACTTCGCAGCCTCCGGCGTTCCTTCGCGAAACTCGATTCCGGCGTAGATGTCTTCGGTGTTCTCCCGGAAGATCACCACGTCGAGCTTCTCCGGATGCTTCACCGGACTCGGTACTCCGGCGTAGTACTTCACCGGCCGAACGCACTGATACAGATCCATCAATTGTCGCAGCGCCACGTTCAGCGAGCGAATGCCCCCGCCCACCGGCGTCGTCAGCGGTCCCTTAATGGAAACGCGGAAATCGACGGTCGCCTTGACGGTATCCTCCGGCAGCCACTCCTGGCTCTTGCGGTAGCTCTTCTCGCCCGCCAGCACCTCGTACCAGGCCACCGAGCGTTTGCCTCCATATGCTTTCTCCACAGCGGCGTCGAACACACGCTGCGAGGCCTTCCAGATGTCGCGACCCGTGCCATCTCCTTCAATGAAAGGAATAATCGGGTGATCCGGCACCGTATATTTGCCATTGCTGTATTCGATAGCCTGACCTTCGGCTGGTACTGCGATTCCGTTGTAGCTCGATTGCATGGATGGAGGCTCCCGGCTGGAAAAGTTAGATCGAAGGCTACCATCCGCGATGGACCAGTGGCAACGATATGCGTTACGCCTGTGCGCTTATCGAACATGGGCTCCGGTATCCGGCAGCGAAGCTCGGAGTCCCGGCGCGATGCCTCGCCTAAGTTCATGCTCACACTATCGCTTCATTCCTCGGACACCGTACAATTCAGGAGTCCGTTACCTCGCTCCAGCTCAAGTTCGAAGACTTTCGTCGAGTACAAGCAAGAGCAGCGGTAGAGCGGATTGATTGCAAAGCAGCGCGAAAGTGGCGAAATTGGCAGACGCACCAGACTTAGGATCTGGCGGAGCAATCCGTGGGGGTTCAAGTCCCCCCTTTCGCACCATCTTTTCTTAGCACCACATGTCACGAGACAACGTCAGAAAGCGATTGAATGAGCCAGCAAAACCCGCCTGCAGACCAACCCACACTCAAACTTACTTCCACCGAAGGCTACCGCGATGGCTACGCCAACAGTGTTCAGGTCCGCATGAGCGTCTGGGACTTCTTCCTGGTCTTCGGAACGATGACCCAGGAGAGGCCTGAAGAGTTGACTGTTAAGAACTTTCAGGGCATCTATTTGAGCCCGCAGCAGGCCAAGGCACTCTGGAATGTGCTCGGTCATAACCTGGCACAATATGAGCAAACCTTCGGCCAGATCACGCTTGAGCCACTGCCCCAGCCCGAAGGACCTGTCAACTAAGACGTGCGACACCTGAGCGGGAGACAAGACGAGGCGACCGGCGAGGTCTCTCTTTGGATGCTCTACCCGCTCTTCTTTGCCGTTGTATACCTTACGCACTTATTCCTCCTGCGCCTGCCGTACTTCTGGGATGAGGCCGGGTACTACATCCCGGCAGCATGGGACTTCTACCGGAACGGTACGCTGATCCCGCAGACGACGGCAACGAACGCCCACCCCCCTTTACCTTCGATCCTGCTCGCTGGATGGTGGCACCTCTCGGGGTATGTGGTGAGCGGGACGCGCACACTGATCTGCATGGTCTCCGCGGCTGCACTGGTTGCGGTCTATAGACTGGCGAAGATCCTGGCCGGCAGGCCCGTCGCATGGGTTACCGCATTGCTCACCGCGGCTTATCCCATCTGGTTCGCGCAAAGTACGCTCGCGCACGCCGACATCTTCGCCGCGGCGTTCACGCTGTGGGGACTCTCGTTCTACTTCGAACGTGGCGAATGGATGCGCTCCACCGGAGTCCAATCTGGACCAGGTCGCAACGAAAATACAATCAGGTTGTGGGCTGCCGCGATGTTCTCTCTTTCGGCCTTGTCGAAGGAAACAGCTATCGTGACCCCGGCCGCGCTGGCCCTGTGGGAGGCATTTCTGCTGGTCCGGGATCGTCGCCAGATCGCCCTGCGCCGCATACACTTCGGCTGGCTGGCAGCGTTGCTGATTCCGGTTTTGCCGCTTGCGGCGTGGTACGCGTACCACTACTTCCGCACCGGCTTCATCTTCGGCAACCCGGAGTTTCTTCGATACAATGCGACGGCAAATCTGGACCCGTACCGGATCGCGCTCTGCCTGTGGCATCGTCTGCTTCACCTGACAATGCACATGAACATGTTTGTTCCCGTCGTGTGCGCCCTGGCCGCCGTGCTGATCCCTGTCACCGCCACGAGACAGTCGCCGACTACGGAGGCAGACAAGCCAATCAGCAAGCCGGCTCTAAAAGCGATTGCGGTGATCCTGCTTGCGAACTGGATCGCCTTCTCAATCCTGGGCGGCGCCCTGCTCACACGTTATCTGCTGCCGATGTATCCGCTCGTGCTGGTGGTTTGTGTGGCGGCGTGGCGGCGGCATTTGCCCCGGTGGGGCTGGGTCGCGGCTCTGAGCACGGCGGCATTCGTCTCCGCGATCTGGATCAATCCGCCCTACGCCTTCGCTCCTGAAGACAACCTCACCTACCGCGACATGATCGTGCTGCACCAGCAGGCCATCCGCTTTATCGACCTGAAGTATCCCCAGGCGACGGTGCTGACGGCATGGCCTGCGACCTCTGAGCTATCCAGGCCGGAGCTCGGATATACGAATCACCCGGTCAAGACGGCTGCCATCGATAACTTCTCCATCGAGCAGATAGAAAAGGCTGCCGGCGACCCCGGAGCATACGACATGGCGCTCATCTTCTCGACCAAGTGGGCTCCTCCAGCCAATCAGGTGAATCTCGGCAAGCGCAACGAGTCAAACGACCGCAAGTATTTTGACTTTCACCGCGACCTGTCACCGCAGGAGGTGGCACTGTTGCTGCACGGCGACGTTGTGTGGCAGGCGAAGCGGAAGGGAGAATGGGCTGCCGTATTGCATTTCCCGCGCATCGTGGAGGCCAGAAAGCTGGACGGCACGCACCTGCTACAACCACCGGACAATGACGCTCTATACTCATCCTGTGCGCTGTTCTGCTTTAGTTCGAGGGATACTGCGTCGGTGCCGGGTCGCACTGTTCCTGATCCCGTTCAGCACGGCGGTTTTTGCACTTCCCCCTTCGACCCCCGAAGCTTCTGAAACCGGAGGCCGAGTGGTGCTTGTGCTGCCTTTCGACAACCGCTCGGGGCAGACGAACCTGGGCTGGGTTGGAGACTCTTTTCCGGACACCCTGAACCAGCGCCTGAGCTCCGCCGGATTTCTGACCATCAGCCGCGATGACCGGCAGTATGCGCTCGACCACCTCGGTCTGCCGGTGGACTTCAGGCCCTCGCGGGCGACCACCATCCGCATCGCGCAGACGCTGGACGCCGACTACGTGATTGTCGGGAGCTACACCACCAGCAATGGGCGTATCTCGGTCCAGGCGCAGGTGCTGGAAATCAACAAGCTGCGGTTGTCCGCTCCCCTGTCCGACTCCAGCGAATTGAATCGGCTCTTCGATGTCGAGAATGCGATCGCCTGGAAGATCGCGAAGCAGATCGATCCGCACTTCAGCGTGGCGGAACAGACCTTTATGGCGTCTTCGCAAGGAGTTCAACTCAGCGCGTTCGAAGATTACATTCGCGGCACGGGTGCAACCACACCGAAGGAACGGATCAAGCGGCTTCAGATGGCGGTCCAGATTACTCCGAACTATCCGGCTGCGTTGCTCGCTTTGGGAAAGGCGCAGTTTTCGCAGCGAGAGTACGATCAGGCTGCGACGACGCTTGCGAAGATTTCGCCGACGGACCGCCGCGCCCTGGAGGCCGCCTTCTACGTCGGTCTAGCCCGATTCAACACCGGAAAATATGCCCAGGCCGAATCGGCTTTTGCGTTTGTCGCCGCGAGACTACCGCTACCGGAGGTAGTGAACGATCAGGGAGTCGCCTCCAGCCGACAGGGGCATGACGCCGCGGCGCTCTTTCAAAGAGCTTCCGCCGCGGACCCGAATGACCCCGACTACCACTACAACGTCGCGGTCGCTCTGCTGCGGCGAGGCGACTTCGCAAACGCGCAACGCGAGGCCGGACTCGCATTGAAGCTCCGTCCCGGAGATACCGAGGCAGCCGAACTCCGCACCCGCATCAGCGCAGGCAAGACAACAACCGAGCCCGCGAAGTTGGACAGTCCAGCCCCTGTCAACACGGGCGCCGGCGAGAGTGGACCGGACAGCGGAACCCAAGCGTTCGACCCTCTAGAGCGCATCCGCAGGACCTATTCGGAGGCATCGTTCCGGCAGGCGGCCTTCCAACTCGACCAGATGCGCGCCTTGAGGTTGGCAGCGCTGCCCCCGAAGGACCGCGCCGTGCAGTATACCCAGCAGGGTCACGATTACCTTACTCAAGGCCTGGTTCCGGAGGCCGAGCAGGAGTTTCGAGCTGCGATCACTGCCGACCCTTCCAATGCCGGGGCGCACGCCGGGATTGCCGAGGTTCGCGAACGTAGCGGAAGCGAGGAGGACGCGCGCCGGGAGGCGGCCGATTCGCTTCGGCTCCATCCCAATGTGGCCGCATACCTGGTCCTCGCCAGGATTGAATTTCGAACCAACCACCTGCCGGAAGCAGCGACCGCGGTGAACAACGCACTGAAGCTGGAGCCAAACAGTGCAGCGGCTCAAGGCATCCGCCAGGCGCTGCAGGCTCGCGGGCAGAATCTTCCATGACGCCGAGCTTCAGCAAAAGGCTGATTGTGCCTTCCCTGCTCTGCTGGCTGACCTCGATTGCATTCGTCAGCGCGTTCGCAGCGAGCGAATCGCCAGTCGTAGTCAAACTAATGATCCACGACACCATCCAGCCGATAACGGCGGATTACCTGCAGCGGGGCCTCGATTCCGCGGCACACCTCCACGCCCAGGCAGTGATCGTCTCCATGGGCACGCCTGGCGGTCTGCTGGAATCCACTCGTGTCATGGTCCAGGCCATCGAAGCGTCACCGGTGCCGGTGATCGTCTTCGTCTCACCCGCAGGCAGCAGGGCCGGCTCGGCGGGATTCTTCTTGCTGGAGGCGGCAGATGTCGCAGCGATGGCTCCCGGGACCAATGCAGGCGCGGCTCACCCTATTGTCGAAGGGCGGCAGATGGACCCAGTTCTCAAGCAGAAGATCGAGAACGACGCGGCAGCTTTTCTGCGATCCTATGTCGTCCGGCGGGGACGCAATGCCGAAGCCGCAGAGGACGCTGTGCGCAACTCCAAGTCCTACAGCGACCAGGAGGCGCTGCACCTAAAGCTGATCGACCTGATCGCATCCGACGACCGGACGCTGTTGGCAGCTTTAGACGGCCGAGAGATTCACCGGTTAGACGGCGCATCGGTCACTCTCCATTTGAGGGAAGCGTCGATCGTGACGACTCCACCCTCGCTGCGCGAGCGCCTGCTCAGCAAATTGACCAACCCGGATTTTGCCGTCTGTCTGCTGGTCCTCGGGGCTTTGCTTATCTATCTTGAATTCAATGTTCCGGGCACCGTGGTCCCCGGTTCCATCGGAACTCTCTTCATCCTCCTCGGGCTGTTCGGTCTCAACCTGCTGCCGATTCGTCATACCGCCGTCGTTCTGCTGCTTGCCGCCCTTGTGATGATGGCGCTTGAGACCAAATTCGCAAGCCATGGCATACTTGCGCTCGCAGGAACCGTTTCACTGGTCTTCGGCCTGGCCACTCTGGTTGATGGGCCGATACCCGAGTTGCAGGTCCACACGGGTGTGGCGGCAGGGGCGGGCATCGGCTTCGGCGCTATCTCCTTCGGACTTGCCTATATTGCTTTGCGCGCTCGCCGCAATAAGGTTCTGCTTGGACCGCAAGCCATGATCGGGGGAATCGCTATCGCTCGAACCGCGCTCTCCCCCGCCGGTCAGGTTGAAATTCGAGGCGAACTTTGGCAGGCATGCTTGCGTGGTCGATCCACTCTGCCGGCGGGCGCTACAACCACGGTTTGCGACGTGGACGGCCTGGTACTGATCGTCGAGCCCGCTGGAGATTCACTCTGACCGGCATTGAGCGCCATTCACCCCGTCGCGCAGGGTAGACTGGAAGAGCACCTTTTTTCTTAGTGAGGGAGTTTCGTCCTGATGTTGAATGTGTCTCGCGTGCTGTGTGTCCGTACTTTTCTGCTGTGCCTGCTGGGAACTATCGCGGCTTCGAACATAAGGGCCCAAGAGGCTCAGCACCCGGCGCTCGACCGCCAATTGTCCCGCATCGATCTCGGCGTCTCGGGTGTTGGCGCGTTCAACAGCTCTTCCAGCGGGACAGCCATCGTGAATGCGGTGCCAACCACTGTAAATCTGAGCCCCGGCAACACCCTGGGCGCGCTGGTTACCATCCGTTACACGAAGTCTCCGCTTCTTGGCGCCGAGTTCAACTACGGGTACGCCCGGTACACCGATACGTTCACCCCCTTTGGATCGACTCCCGTGGGCGGCGTTCAGCAAAACACGTCGGAGTACACGGTTGGCTACGTCGCCCATCTTCGTACCATCTTCGGCCTGAACCCGTTCGCCTCGGCAGGTCTCGGAACGCTGTCCTTCACGCCAACCCCGCTCGGCGGCGAGGGTCTCATCAAGCAGGCCCGTGCAGCCTACTACTACTCGGTAGGTGCCGAGCAGACCGTTCTTTCTCCTCACTTCGGCATCCGTGTGCAGCTCAGGCAGGTCTTTTTCAAAGCTCCCGACTTCGAAACCAACTATCTGACCATTCAGCAGCACACCTCTACCTTCGAACCCGGCATTGGATTTTACCTGCACTTCTAGACTGCCGGACGCTCGGGTCGGCACGCCTGTTCTACAATCGCAGCGGCGGTCAAAAGTTAGGTCTGCCCGAGGTTCCTCTTTCATGATGTCTCTTCCCGCGCTCTTTGCCATCGCAATTGTCGTCCTCTATCTCCTGAACTCCATCAAGATACTCAAGGAGTATGAGCGCGGCGTAATCTTTCGGCTCGGCCGCGTAGGCAAGCAGGCGGCCAGAGGCCCGGGCGTTATCCTGGTCTTCCGCCCAATTGACCAGATTGTCCGCGTCAGCCTGCGCCAGGAGGCCATGGAGGTTCCCCCGCAGGATGTCATCACGCGAGATAACGTGACCCTGAAGGTCAACGCCGTCATCACCCTGCGTGTCGTCGATCCAACCAAAGCGGTCATCGAGGTGGCGAACTACATCTACCAGACCTCCCAGTTCGCGCAGACGACTCTTCGCTCCGTTCTGGGCGAGGTGGACCTGGACGGTCTTCTGGCGCACCGCGAGGCCCTCAACCTGCGTATACAGACGTTGATCGACGGGCACACAGCGCCCTTCGGCGTGAAGGTTGTCTCGGTCGAGGTCAAGCAAGTCGACATGCCCGAAACCATGCTGCGCGCGATGGCAAAGCAGGCTGAAGCAGAACGCGAGCGCAGAGCGAAGATCATTCACGCCGAGGGCGAGTTCAACGCAGCCGCCAAGCTGGTGGAAGCAGCCGAACTGATGGCAACTCAGCCGATGACCCTGCAGCTGCGCTACCTGCAAACCTTGACCGAGATCGGTGTCGAGAAGAACACGACCATCGTCTTTCCGTTGCCCATGGAGTTGATGAACCTGCTCAACAAGACATTGACCCCCGCTGCTGCGGCGGATAAGAAGGACTGAACGTGAACGGCCGATACGATAGTGACACCGATCTTCGCGATCTCCATGAAGCCGAGGAACACGATCGTGAAATCTCTCTCGGAACGACCGCTATTCTCGGGATCTTTTTCATATTGGCGCTGCTCTGTGCAATATTCTTCGGCTTCGGCTACAGCATGGGAAGACGTTCCGCACAAACGGTAGCCAGTTCCTCCGACACTGCTCCCGCGTACGACGGGACGAGTTCCAAACCTGCGCCTGGCAGCCCGGCCGGTCGGGCAGGTACGGCATCCCGCTCTAGCAACGACGTAGCCGATCAGGACAGCGCCGCGCCGGCTGCGGATGACAATGCCTCCGCTTCCAAAGCAGAGACGCGATCATCGGTATCCAAATCCAATCCGTCCAGGCAGGCCGCTGAGAGTCCAGCCGCCAAGCCCGTCGCAATGCCTAAGCCCGCCTCCTCTACAGCAGCGTTGTCCACCCCCGTGTCCACATCCGGAGCAGGTTCGATATACGTTCAAGTGGCTGCCGTCTCACACCAGGAAGATGCGGACGTATTGATGAATGCCCTTAGAAAGCACGGCTACAACGTGGCCGTTCGTCAGATTACGCCGGATAAGCTGCTGCATGTGCAGATCGGTCCGTTTGCGATCAGGAAAGATGCCGATGCGATGCGGCAGCGTCTGCTTGCCGACGGCTACAACGCCATCGTCAAATAATCCTCCGGCTGCATCGCCGGGGGCAGGGCGCTCGCAATGGCCCATCTTACCGCTCGCAACAAATCCTCTCTCGTCGCGTACAGGCTGGGATCGATCGGCGGCAATACCTCAATTCGAGCGAGCCCCGGAGCGATCGCCATGCTTCCCTTTCGCATCATCGTCTGCGTGCCGGAGATGGCAACGGGGACGATTGGCGCCTGGGTCTGCTGCGCAAGAAAGAACGGACCTTTCTTGAAGGCGGAAAGCCTGCCATCGCGGGAACGTGTGCCTTCCGGGAACACCAGGATATGCAGCCCCGAGCGGAGAGCATCCCCGGCTGCCGCGACGCTTGCCTGCGCGGCATCCCGGCGGCTGCCGCGTTCTACCGGGACGAACTTCGCCATGCGCATGGCCGTACCGAGTATCGGAATCTTCATCAACCCGCTCTTCAGAAGCACCGAGCTTTGACCTGGCAGCGCGGGAAGCAGAACCGGAGGATCGAGGTTCGAGACGTGATTGCACATGAAGATGCAGCTCCGACCGGCTGGAACATTGTCCAGGCCAGTAATCTCGGTTTGAATGCCTGCCGCGGTAACGCCGGTCCTGACAATCCACATCGCGACCCGGTAGAGCGGCCCGATGTCTTGAATCAGATAGCAGTACGGAATGCCCAATATCCCGGCAATGGGTCCAAACACGAGATACACCAGCGCTAATTTAAGAGTAGCGAACATACCACATTCGAGCATACCGCACATGCCTCGCTCGCATCATCCTGACAGCGCTTTTGCAGCGAGTGTGAACGTGCCGGAAAGGTCGAAGCATGTAGATCAGACAGGCTGAGACACCGGCCGGCAAGCGCCGATTGCGTTGGGCAGCTTGTGATAGATATCATCGAATCCCCCGTTCGACAGGATCGCCACAATGTCACCGTCGAGCAGCTGAGGCGACAAGGCTGCAACGATAGCGTTCGCATCCCGGTGGAGTTCGGCGTGAACCCCGCGTTCGTTGAGAGCTGCGATGACCTCCTCCGGCTGCAGGCGTTCGTCGTCTGGAATACTCTCGGACTTGAAGACCGCCGCCAGTACGACACGATCCGCCAGGGCCAGGCTCTCGACGAGGTCGGCTTGAAAGACGTTGCGGCGAAGCGTGTTCGACCGCGGTTCAAGGACCGCCCAAAGCCGTCGCTCAGGGTAGGCTTCACGCAGCGCACGAAGCGTCTCGCGAATCGCCGTGGGGTGATGGGCGAAGTCGTCGATGATCGTGACTCCTGCAACGACAGCGCGTACTTCAAGCCGGCGCTTGACGCTCTTGAACGTCGCCAGAGCTTCGATGATCGCCTCTGTGGGCACACCCTGGCCGGCGGCGAGCGCGGCCGCGGCGGTTGCATTCAGGGCGTTGTGCTCGCCCGCCATCGGCAGGCTGAATGAGGCAAATAGAACGCCGCCGCGTGTGACATCCCACCGGCTTAGCGGACCGTCGTGCCGCATGTTGGAGATGTGCCAGAAAGAGCCTGCGGCGAAGCCATAGCGCTCCACCGCGCAGAAAGCATGTGCCACACACTCCGTTACATTTTCGCTCCCGTCGAAAGCAACGATGCGGCCCCGGCGAGGAACCAGATTCACAAGGCGCTTGAACGCTGTTTTGACGGCGGCAAGATCGGCATAAATATCGGCATGATCGAACTCGACGTGGGTCAGGATCGCTGCGTCCGGAAAATAGTGCAGGAATTTCGGTCCTTTATCGAAGAAGGCCGTGTCGTATTCATCGCCTTCGATGAGAAACGGCCGCGTAGGACGAACCATAAAGCTGGTGCCGAAGTTCTCCGCGACACCGCCGATCAGGAAAGACGGTGCGAAGGAAGCATCCTGACGCGAAGCCACCTCGTAGATCCAGGCCAGCATGCTCGTTGTGGTCGTCTTGCCGTGCGTTCCTGCCACCACCAGCGACTCGCGCCCGGCCAGAAATGTGTCGTGCACAAGGGCCGCCATCGAGCAGAACGGTATTCGCGTGTCGAGCACATATTCGAGTTCAACATTGCCGCGAGAGATGGCGTTACCGACCACAACCAGATCGGGCCGCGGCGCCAGATTGCTTTCGGCATAAGGCTCGCGCACCGGTATGTTCAACGCGGCGAGCTGGCCGCTCATCGGCGGATACGCTGCAGCATCGGAGCCGGTGACACGATGCCCTTGAAGCTGCAACATCCCCGCGAGAGAAGCCATCGCGGTACCGCAGATGCCGATCAGATGAATGTGCCTGGGAGCGTGCAGAATATTTTGCATGATAGCCAGATAACAGGTTAGACGGTAACGGCTGCTTCCAGAAGGTTCATCTGCGGGTTCCCTGCCGCTGAAAGGTCGAGGGCCGCTGCAATACCCAGCGGAAGCGTGATGTTGGATGCGCTTACGTGACCGCACCGCAGGCCTATGGCGATGGGTCCTTTGAAGTCACGCAGTGCATGGAGCAGCACGCTATCGAGAAAAGCATCCTCCTCGGGCGCGACGCACTGGCGCATATCGCCGAACACTATCCCGGCAACCTGGTCCAATAACCCTGAATAGCGGAGATGGAGAAGCATGCGGTCCCACTGGAACGGTTTCGTACCCACGTCTTCGAGAAAGAGAATGCCGCTCGTGTTGACCTGCGGAGCGTAAGGCGTCCCGAGCGCTTCGGCCAGGATGGACAAACAGCCGCCGGTGAGCAGACCTTCCGCCCTGCCCCCTTGCAGGATACGCAAACCATCGTCAGCCCCGAGCGACCACGGTGTTGCACCGTGCAGGCTGCTCTTCCAGGACCTACCATCCGCACCGTCCGCGCGGGAGAAATCAGGCGCAACCATGGGCCCGTAGAAGGTCACGAGATCGGCTTCCCTGCGGAGCCAGCAGTGCAGCGCCGTGTGATCGCTGTATCCGATAAACGGCTTAGGATTGGCGCGTATGAGGCTGCCATCGAGGTAGGGCAGAAGTTCTGCCGAACCCCATCCTCCTCGTGTACAGATGATCCCATCGATCGCAGGATCGGCGAACGCGGCGTGCAGGTCGGCAACCCGGTCGGCGAGCTCCCCCGCATAGTAGAGCGGGCCCGCATCGGCTGCATGAGTACCGAGCACGGTCTTGTAACCCATTGCGCGGAGCCGTGCGACCCCCCGTTCTACCAATTCAGGCTTCGGCGTACTAGCCGGAGAGAGCACCGCAAGCGTCGACCCATTGCCCAATGCGCGAGGTCTGGTGAGATCGTTGGACGCACGAGTCATTGACCGAATACCTCGCCACGGCAGATGATCTCGGCCGGGCCGGTGAGGTGCATCACAGCATCGCTGGACGCCCATACCGTCTGTTGCGCTCCTCCTTCGGCCACCGCGGTCAACTCCCGGTTGACACCCCGCAACGCCATAGCAGCGGCCGACGACGCGCAGGTTCCTGTCCCGGAGGATGTCGTCGGCCCGCAACCGCGCTCGTAGATGCGAAAGGCGATCTCCGACGGAGAAATAATGCGAACGAACTCGACATTGGTGCCGTGAGAGAACAACGGGCTTGTACTGATCTGCGCGCCAAGCTGCTGCCACGTGCGTCCATGCGCGCTGAAGTCATCGCTTTCAACGAACAAAACAAAATGCGGGTTGCCGACGTTGACCATGGCTCCCGGAATGGTCAGTGTTGAACCATCCGCCATATTCGCAAGCTCAATCGTGCGTTGCATCACGCGAGGAACACCCATCTCGCTTTCAATCAGGTAATGCGGATCGGAGGCTTCGACCACATGGCAGGTGCGCATTCCACCGTGCGTACCGAGCGCGATATCGAACAGTCCCTCACTCTGGGCAAGCCATGCGGCTACGCAGCGCGTTCCATTGCCGGAGAGTTCGGCCTCGCTTCCGTCGGCGTTGAAGAGCCGAAGAAAAAATTCCCCATTCGCTTTGCGTTCCAGAAACTCGATGCCGTCCGCGCCAATGCCGGTATGACGGGCACACAGCTTGCGCGCGATTTCAGCATGACGACGCTCGGCCAGAGACTCATCCAGGATGAGGAAATCGTTGCCGCAGGCGTGTGCCTTCACAAAGGGGATCATGCTCTTCCTATTCTGCACCATTTGCACTACGGCCTTGCTGCCGGATGTTCAGAGGCAAAGCTGTTCGACCTGTAGATGCGAGCGCAAGGCTGGCCCGTCGTGCAGAGGATGGACAGTTCAGTCAGATCTCCGGGATGCCGCGCGACTGCGGCGGACACCGGATCGCCTGCAATGGCCACCACGTAAGCTGCGCTATTTGCCGGAGCTGCCAGCGCCGCCCTCCAGGTGTCGTAATCGCTTTCATTCAACGTCTGTCGTAGAGGCAGCCCGGCATCCTGCAACGCGCCAACATGGTCGGAGTTATACATCAGGATCGGCACGCCGGGCGGGAGACCTTGCAACTGCCGCGCCAGAGCCGACTCAAATGCAACCCGGGTCGTCGAGTTCACGACCGCTTCTTTCAGCACGAGCGGCAAGCGATGCAGCATCCCAATCGCATTGCATACGATCAGAAGAAGGACGGTCGGCTGTAACACCCTGGCAGCGAGAGGAAGAGACTCGCGCCAGCGATGCTCTGCCCACTGGAACGGAAGGAACATGAACACCGCGAGCGCGGGCAACAGCTCCACCCCATAGCGTGAGTTGTAGTAAGAGTGCGGCCAGAGCTGCGGTATGAAGATCGGCACCGAACCGTAGGCAATCGAGTAGACGTAGAACGGCAGCGGCACCCACAGCAGCAGCGCCGGCAACGTTAGTCTGCGGCGGACAGCCAGAAAAAGTCCGCCAAGCGAAGCTGCCATCACCAGAAAACCGGTCTCCCACGCCGCAGCGTCCACCTGCGCCGTTCGGGTATAGAACAGCAGAGCCCAGAACGGATTGTGCCATCCGCGATAGTGCCGCGAGCCATGGGGTGAAGTCTTACGATCGATCGCGACCGCCGAGTAGGGGCCACGCATGAAGTCCAGCGGGTCGTGGAAGAAGTGCTGATTGTAGGCCAGCCAGCTTACAGGGGCCGCAATTGCAAGCAACGTGAACACCACGAACGAGGGCGCGACCGTGCGCCAGACGTCACGTCGCAGAGCGAGACTTACAGTGACGACACACCAGACCGCCGCGCCAAGTATCCACCCGTCATATCGCGTGAAGACGGCTGCAACGATGAGCAATGCGATGACAATCAGCCGGCGGGAGACGACAGCGTGTCGCGCTGCACGGATGGCGGCAACACACTCGACCGTAAGGAGCGTCATCCAGATCATGATCGCCAGAAAGAGCGGCTCCGTCATCGCAGTCGTCGAAACATAGAGCAGGTTTGGATTCAGCGCGTAGAACGCCGTCGCGGCGAGCGCCCAGCGCGGCTTCAACATGCGGCGCGCCAGCCGGTACAGGCCTGCGACGCTCGCGATGTAGCAGACCATGGATGGCCACGCGCCCGCAAGACCGTTCTGCCACCACTCCATCTTCTGCACAAAGGGAAGCATCAGCAGGTGGGGCAATGGAAGCCACACGCCGCCGAGTTGCACCAGGCCAGGGTTGCGCGTGTCCAGAATACGGCGCGCGATGCCAAGATGCGCCACCGCATCTCCGTAGAGCAGCAGATAGCCGCGCGAGTAGCAGACCATCAATGCAAGAAAGACGAGCAGCACGGCACCCAGCGCAACCGGAAATGTCTCCTCGCGTGTGGCTGGCCGTACCTCCTCGGGGTCATACTCCGCCTCCCGAGACGGGCCGGTTCGCCCAGCCGAAGCGGCCAGGTTCCCCAGACGGGCTGGCCTATTTCTCCGGGTGGTCAAGGTGCGAGATCTCCCGGAAGAGTTTGAAGCGCTGATCGATCTCTGCACGCGTCACATTCTGCAGCCGCTCGGTGCCGAAGCGTTCGACAGCAAACGAGCCCATCACGCCGCCATAAAACATTGCGGTGCGAAAAACCGCAGGGGTGAGCTCCGGCTGTGAGGCGAGATAGCCGTAGAAACCGCCCGCGAAGGAGTCGCCGGCTCCCGTAGGATCGACGACCTCGGCCAGCGGCAGCGCCGGCGCGCGGAACGGCCGAGAAGCCTTGCTGGAGGCAGCGAACGAACGGTCACTGAAGAACGCTGTCGCACCGTATTCGCCATGCTTTACCACCAGCGTCCGGGGGCCCATGCCAATCACCTTCTCTGCGGCGAGCACGAGGTTCCGTTCGCCGGCCAGCATCCGCGCTTCGCCATCGTTGATCAGCAGCACATCCAGTTCACGCAAGACCTTCGCCAGATTCGCGGAGTGATCGGCAATCCAGTAGTTCATCGTATCGCCGCAGACCAGGCGCACATCTGGCATCTGGCTACGCACCCGCCCCTGAAGCGCGGGATCGATGTTCGCGAGAAAGAGGTACTCGCTATCCTTGTACGCATCCGGAATCTTCGGGTCGAAGGTCTCAAACACGTTCAGGTCCGTGCCCAGCGTCCTGGCCTCGTCCATATTGCCCGTATAAGAACCCGTCCAATGAAAACTCAACCCGTCCGCTCGCTCCAAGCCTTGGGTATCGATGCCGCGCCGCGTCAAAACGGCCTCGTGCTCAGCCGTGAAGTCCCTGCCTACCACGGCGATGACACGCACCTGGGTGAAATAGCTGGCCGCGAGAGCGAAGTGCGTCGCCGCGCCACCCAGGCAATGGTCGACCGTGCCATGCGGCGTCTGGATGCTATCGAATGCAACCGATCCTACAACGAGAATTGCCATAAGCTCCTTGATAGTGTTGGGCGATCAGAACCACATTTGGCTACAGATATTTGTCCAGCAGGATCGAAAGCTTCTTGCGAGTCTCCGCCGGGATTGCGCTGCGGTCGGTAAGGATCGCGTACTTCAGCGCGTCGGCGCAGCCGCACGTCCTTGCCTGCTCCGGCATTGCAGCCACGGCCGAGCGTACCACCTTCGACGCGTTGTCAGCGTTCTGATGCAGCACCGCGACCACCTGATCCACGGTCACATCGTCGTGGCCTTCGCGCCAGCAGTCGTAGTCGGTGACCATCGCCATCGTGGCGTAGCAGATCTCCGCCTCACGCGCGAGCTTCGCCTCCTGCAGGTTGGTCATCCCGATCACGTCCGCGCCCCAGCTCCGATACAGGTTCGACTCCGCGCGCGTCGAAAACTGCGGCCCCTCCATGCAGACGTAGGTTCCGCCGGTCTTGCCCACCACACCCACGGCGTCACACGCCTGCTGAAACACTCCAGCTACCTCTCCGCAGACCGGATCGCCGAAGGCCACATGGGCGACAATGCCGTCGCCGAAAAAAGTGGACGCACGGGCGAAGGTCCTGTCGATGAATTGATCCGGCATGATGAAGTCTGTCGGCTTGTGCTCCTCTTTCAGCGAGCCCACCGCCGATACGGAAAGGATCCGTTCAACGCCCAGCATCTTCATCGCGAAGATATTAGCGCGAAAGTTCAATTCACTGGGAAGGATACGGTGCCCACGGCCATGCCTCGCAAGGAAAGCGACGTTGCGACCTTCAAGCTCGCCGAGGATAAAAGCATCCGAAGGGTCGCCAAATGGTGTTGCCAGGCGCTCTTCACGCGCGTTCGTCAGTCCTGGCATGGCATACAGACCACTGCCCCCGATGATGCCAATCTCTGCCTTCTTCAATTCTTCCTGCTCCTCTATTGAAGTCTCTCGGGCGTTCGTGTCACGCCTGTTGAAGTATATCGTTGGGCAAGGTCTGTTTTCATCACGCCCAGTGAAGCAAACCACCGTGACATCGCAAGCCCCGGTTCGCCCTGCGGCACACGTGCCAGATGCATCGGCCCACTCGTCTGCACACTTCTGATGCTGTCGCGCAGCTTACGGGCAAGCGCCAGATTGAATCCCTCTCCGACAAAAACCTCGGTTCCAGAGCGCGAGATAAGGACATCGCCTTCATTGGTCGAGTACACGTGCTCGTCCTCATCCGCCTCATCCTTGGGCCGTCGCTCGACGCCAGAGTACGTCCTTGGAATCTGATTCGCATAAACCCGCATGAACGAACGTGCCGAATCCGCGTTCTTCCAACGGGAGTAATACAGCAGACTGATCGAAGCCGTTGACTCCTTCTCCGCAGCCGTCACCGCGGATTTGCGTTGCGCGGCGTAGTACACTCCCCCATCCCAGGCGGGCGCAAGTGCCATCGCAATCGCCCGGCCACCGAACAGTTCCGCAAGCATCCGAACGTCCAACTCTCCCATTACGCCGACATCGTACGGGTTATACTCGGCCTCAATTAGGGGATGGATATCGGGAAGCCGCAGCACGGGTACCGGTGCATGTGCGATGTAAGCTTCCGGATTCATGATCTCGAAGCTGGAGGAAGGCGGATTCGCAAGCACACCGGCAAACGCCGCCTCTTTCCCAGCCTTCACCAGAAGGGCCTGCTCGAAGCTCAGCCCCTCGCTGTAAGGAAACAGCAGCGATTGCTGGAGCATCAGAGGTGCGCGCGCCATAACCGGCGAACCGCTCGTATCGGCCACCTGGTCCTTCAATCGGCCGGCCAGTTCGGGCGAATTGGCAAGCGTCTTGCCCGTCGCGCGCAGCGTATAGTCGACAAACACAGCCATCGCCTGACCCTCCGCAACGGCCGTCCTAGCAGTGTCCGCCTCATCCGACTGCAGATGAAGGTTGTCGTCCTTCACATCCTTTGAGATTCCCTCCAGCCCCACATCGGACCACTTCGTCAGGCCGACCTTCTGGTCCTGCAATGCGTGTGTCAGCTCATGCGCGAGCACCGGCTTCTGATCGTCCGGCTTAATCCAGTCCAGCAGATTCACTGTCTTCGTTTTATTGTCGTAAAAACCCGCGATCTGCTCCGTCAGCAAACTCAGAAGGAACGGGCGCAGGTGGAAGTCGCGGTCCAGCAGGCCGAACTTCTTGAGAACGATCTCGGAGCGCTCCATCCGCCTGGTGCTCTCGTCTTCGTCGAACTTCTGCCTCAGGTAACGATTTACCTCGTCACGCGAGATCAGCTTGCGTTTGACGCTGTGTGCGATCGGCAGCTTGGTGTCACTGCTGACAAAAGTGAGGATCTCGTCGACCGACCGAAAAAGCTGCTTCGCCTGGTCCTTGGTCATTGGCGCTTGATCTTTCGTGATCGTAGCCATACTGCCGGTCTGGACTGGCGTTTGCGATGGCGGCGGTGTGGGGTTCTGGGCCGGAGTAGAAGCTGGAGCGTGGCCACCCGTGCGATCTGGAGTCTGCTGAGCATAGCCCATCAAGCTCCCTGCCAGCAGCATTGCGGCTGCAACTCCGATCTTCGCTCCACCGTCGTTACCTCTAAATCTTCGCGTCAACCCAGCCCTCTTCTTCCATCGCTATAATCAAGTGTACGCAGAGTCTCGCATCAATGTTCGCCATGGCCCAGACAGCACAATCCACGACAGCAAAATCCCAGACAGCACAATCCGAGCCGGGTCTCCCATCCGCCACAGACCCTCGCTTCCAACTCAATGCGTTGCTGCACGGAGCGGGCATCGCTTCGCTGGACGGCACCGGCTGGATCCGGGTAACTGGGGACGACCGCGTCCGTTGGCTCAATGGAATGGTCACCAACTCCATTCAGCAATTGAAGACCGGCCAGGGCAACTACAACTTCTTCCTGAGCGTACAGGGGCGCATCCAGGGTGACGCGTACATCTTTGCGGAGTCCGATGCCCTGCTCATCGAGACAGCTTCCGCGCAGGTCCCCCCCCTGATCACCCTGCTCGACAGATTCATCATTATGGACGATGTTGAGCTGGCCGACGTATCGGGGGTCTGGTCTGGTTTAACGGTGGCAGGTCCTTCGGCCACGTCGCTTCTGGCGGATATCGGCCTCAATGTCAATGACCTGACGCCCCTCGAAAGGCGCAGTATCACCTGGAACTCCGCGGCGGTCACTCTTATACGCACCCACGCGCCGCTCACGCCACGTTACGAGCTGTGGACCGATGCAGCAACGAACGCAGCCATGCACGTTGCACTCTTACGCGCGGGGGCAGTGGGGTGCGATCCGGAGAGTCTGGAGTGGCTGCGTATTCTCGAAGGAACACCGCTATTTGGGGTCGATCTTCGCGACCGCGAACTGCCGCAGGAGACCGGTCAGGACCGCGCACTGCACTTCTCCAAAGGCTGTTATCTCGGCCAGGAGATTGTGGAGCGAATTCGTTCCCGGGGCAATGTGCATCGCACGTTTGCGGCCTTTCGCCTCGATGGCGACCTGCCCGCGGCGGGTTCCACGCTGGAGGCCGAAGGCAAGCAAACCGGCGAGTTGACCAGTGTCGCCGCAATTCCACTCTCCAGCAAAGATGTTCCCGTCCAGTTCGCGCTTGGGTACGTGCGTCGCGAAGCGTTGGACCGTGGCGTAATTCTCAGCTACCCCGGCGGACGCGCAACACCAGTTTCCCTCCCAATTCTCGACCGCTGAAACTGCAGCGTTGCGGTCTGCATCTGAATCCTTGAAAGAGCGTGATCATGTCTGAACAAAATAAGCCCTTCGTCGTCACCGACCGCCGTAAGTTCACCGTGGATGGAGATCCCAGGCCCGACGCCGATCCTTCTCCTCCCAAAGAAAAGCGGGTCGAATCCTCTGCCGGACCAGTCACGCCTTCCGAGTCGCATCCGATGCCCGCCTCTTCACCCGAACCTTCGCCGGAGAGCGAAGCTCCTCCGGCGCCCACCTCGGAAGAGAACGAGAAGGCCCGGCGCGCCTACGAGATGACCGCCGATCGCCTCGACACCGCGATCCGCTCAGCGAATCCCGGCATGGACCACCCGCCCGCAATGAGCTTCGAGCAACTCGTGCAATCCATCTACATGACCGCCATCATGCAGCTTGGAGGCGCCACCCAGGAGGGTCAGCAGCCTCAGGTCGACATCATGGGTGCGCGACAGAGCGTGGACATGCTCGGGGTGCTCGCCGAAAAAACCAAGGGCAATCTCACCACCGACGAGAGCCGCCTTCTCGACAGCGCGCTCTTCGAACTCCGCATGGCCTTCCTCGAGATCACCCAGGCCCTGTCCCGCTCCGCTGCTGCTAAGACGAGCGGCTCTGGCAGGCCCGGGCCTGGCGGTAACGGTCCTGGCGGCCCAACCGGACCTTCCATCGTGCGCTAAGCATGCAGGCGACGCTTACTTTTCTGGGTACCGGTACCTCCATGGGTGTGCCGACCCTCGGCTGCGACTGTGCGGTCTGCACCTCTACGGACCCGCACAACAGGCGCACGCGTCCCTCCATTCGGCTCGCCTACGACGGCCACACCGTGCTCATCGATACCGGCCCGGACTTCCACGCGCAGGCCATCCGCGAAGGTGTCCGCCGCGTCGATGCCGTGCTCTACACCCATGGTCACGCCGACCACATCATGGGCTTCGACGATCTGCGACCCCTCAGCTTCTATGCCAAAGACGGCCTACCTATCTATGCCGATGAGCCCACCGCCAGCAACATCGAACGTATCTTCGAGTACACCTTTCGCAAGAAGGACCGCTACCCAACCAGCGCACGCGTCCAGATTCACCGCATCGATCCAACACCTGGCGCGGGCATAGATCTCTTCGGAGCATGTTTCCGCCGCATTCCCGTAACCCACGGCAGAGAGGAGATCACCGGCTACCGTTTCGGCAGCGCGGCCTATCTGACCGACATGAGCGACATCCCGGAGGCCAGCCTCCCCCTGCTGCAGGATCTTGACATCCTGGTCCTCGACGCGCTCCGCCGCGATCCGCACCCCAGTCATTCGCACCTGGACAAGTCCGTCGCCCTCGTCCAGCAACTCAACCCACGCCGCGCCTTCTTCACCCACATGAGCCACGATCTCGACCACGCCGCCACCGAAGCCCTGCTTCCACCGCACATCCGTCTCGCCTATGACGGTCTCCAGCTTCAGTTCGAGATCGCCTGATGAAGATCTTTCGCAAACTCGATGAAGTCCCGCGGGGTTTCGGCCCATCCATCGCCACCATTGGCAACTTCGACGGTGTACATCGCGGCCATCGCTGGGTCATCGCGGAGGTTGTCTCCCGCGCGCGCACCCTCGATGCCCGATCGATCGCAATCACCTTCGATCCTCACCCCGTACGCGTAGTCCGGCCCGAGCTTAGCCAGGCGCTGATTACGCCCCTCGCGGAAAAGCTCGAATTGCTGGCGGTAACCGGGATCGATGCCGTCCTGGTCCTCCCCTTCACTCCGGAGCTCTCGCGCATGTCCGCCCGCACCTTCGCCACAACCGTCCTTCAGCAGAGGCTGCACGTCATCGAGTTGCACGAGGGCGAAAACTTCCGCTTCGGGTATCAGGCCGAGGCGGGCGTCGAGAACCTGGAAGCACTCGGACGCGAGCTTGGCTTCACTGTCCGCGTCTATTCGCCGCAAAGCATTCGAGGCCAGGCGATCTCCTCCAGCCGCGTCCGCCGGCTCATCGCGCAAGGTGAACTCAGCCAGGTTCGCGCACTGCTGGGCCGCTCCTTCGCCATCCGAAGCACGCCGGCCCCGGGGCGCGGCTACGGTACACGCTACACCGTTCCCACCATCAATCTCGCACCCTATGCCGAGCTCTTGCCGGCCAATGGCGTCTACATCACCTCGCTCGCCGTCGGAACCGGCGCGTCCAGCGAGACCTTCGACGCCGTGACTAACGTCGGCAATCGGCCCACCTTCGGCGAGGATTCCTTCACCGTCGAGTCCCATCTCCTGAACTTCCATCCCATCGAGTTGAACGAGCAGACCCCGCTTACCCTCACCTTCCTGCAACGGCTTCGCCCCGAGATGCGCTGGCCGACTACCGATGCTTTACGCGAACAGATCGGCCGCGATGTCGACCGCGCTCGCCGCTACTTCAGTCTCTGCCGAACGCTGAACTCCAATCGCCCCCCTGTCTCCCGATCGGCTGCAGCGCCTCTATAGCGGCATCTGAGGATGAGCCGACGCAGTCTTGGGTGGAACTGCGATTGACGTCTTCGCAGGCGGGGCCTTTGCAGGAAGCTCAGCCGGACCCAGAGCAGAACCCGAATCATCCTGTCTGCCCGAATCACGATGCGCCACAGCTTCCGACTCGCTCTGATCGGTCTTCCTCATCACGGCCTTCGTAGCTCCGCCCGCACTGGCCGTCCCACCCATCGGGAGATCCAGCTTCTTCTTCGGCGCCCCGGCAGTCGCAAACGCCTCATTCGGCTTACTCGCAATCGCTGCCCGCATAAAATCCATCCACATCGGCAGCGCGGCGCGGGCACCGGTCTCCTTCTTGCCCAGCGATTGGCGGTCATCGAAGCCGATCCAGGTCCCGCACGTAACAGATGGCGAGAAGCCCAGAAACCATGCATCGGTGTAGTCGTTGGTGGTCCCCGTTTTACCGCCGAAGGGATGGTTCAACTGCGACGCCGCCGCACCGGTCCCCTGCCGTACCACAGCCTCCAGCAGTTGCATCATCGTGCGAGCCGTCTCTACCGAGATCACCTCATCGACCTGTGTAGGACTTTGGTCGAGCGGCAGACCATCCGCCTGCGTCACCTTGCGAATCGTGTGCGGCTCGATCCGAATGCCGTCGTTGGGAAAGACACTATATGCCCCCACCTGCTCGAACAGACTGATCTCCGCCGAACCGATCGCCACCGGAAGAAACACCGGAATGTTGCTTGTAACTCCGAACCGGTGCGCCGTCTCGATCACCTTGCGAATGCCATATCGTGCGGCCAGCTTCAGAGCAGGAATATTCCTCGATTCGGCGAAGGCTTCCAGCAGCGTCATCGGCCCCTTGTAGTCCGCCTCGTAGTTATGCGGCGTGTATGGCCCGCTCGGAGTGGGAAAGGTCGTCGGCCCATCCACGATGATGTCGCTCGGTTTCGCTCCCGCCTCGATAGCCGTCGTGTAGACGTACGGCTTGAACGACGATCCAACCTGACGCTGCGACTGCGTAGCCCGGTTGAACTGTGAGAGCGCAAAATCGCGCCCGCCCACCATCGCCAGTACCTCGCCAGTCGAGTTGTCCATCGCCATCATCGAAGCCTGCGCGCCGGAGTCCTGCTGTAGAGTCGCCCGGACCGTGCCGCCCTGCGCATTGTCCTCAACCCTCACATAGACAATATCCCCCACCCGAAGAAAGCTCATCGGGGAGACGAACTGCGTCCACACCCAGTCCTCCGCGGTCAGAACCGCCTCCTTGGCTCCCAGCTTCACCACCACTCGCTTCGGCGAAACCTCAGTCACTAACCCATGAACATAGCTGCCTTTTTCGAGCGCCTGCGTCCAGTCCGGATGCCGATAACTCTCCACATCGGTGCCATCCAGCAGAACGTTGTGCAATCTGCCGATCCACCCCCGGCGACGCTCATATTTGGCGATACCGTCCAATACGGCCTTGTTGGCCACCTTCTGCAGGTCCAGGTCCAGCGTCGTATATACCCGCAGCCCCGCTCCATGCACCTCTTCGACCCCGTACTCCTTCTCCAGTTGCCGCCGCACCTCCTCGACAAAATACGGAGCCACACTATTGGCCGGCGCTTCGAGATGCAGTCCAAGCGGTGCAGCCTTCGCAGCGTCCGCCTGCTGTCCCGTAATCTTGCCGTCCAGAAGCATCTCGTTCAGAACCAGGTTGCGCCGCCTCAAAGCGCGATTCGGATATTTCAACGGCGAATAAGCCTCCGGCCCTTTTGGCAGGGCGGCCAGCAGCGCGGCCTCGGGAAGCGTCAGATCGTGGACATGCTTGTTGAAAAAGAACTCCGACCCGGCTTCGAAACCATAGGTGCCGTGACCCAGATAGATCTGATTCGCATACAGCTCGAATATCTGCTGCTTGGTAAACCGCCGCTCGATCTGCATGGAAAGAAAGATCTCCTGCAGCTTGCGTCCATAGGTCTTCTCGGAGGAGAGAAAAAGATTGCGCGCAAGCTGCATGGTCAATGTGGAAGCGCCCTGCGCGCGTCCATTCGAATGCAGGTCGCGATACGCGGCTCCTACCGCACGCACCAGGTTCACGCCCCAGTTGCTCTCGAAGCTCTTATCTTCGATGGAGATGATCGCCTCGCGAAGCACGTCCGGAAATTGCGTGTACGGCACGACCACGCGCCGCTCCAGCGCGAACGACCCGAATACCTTCCCATGTACGTCCAGCAGCTCCGTCGTGGTATTCGGACGATACCGCGCCAGGTCCGACATCTGCGGCAGGTCGATCGAATACACCAGCATCAACCCGCACATCGCGCCAAACATCGCCGACAGCCCAAGCAATATCAAGTAGGTCACGCGGCGCGCGATACGGCGGCTCGGATAGTCTGGCCCCGTCAGCGTCGCCCTGCGCAGAACCTGCTTCCAGCGCGGCTCGTCTGCAAGCGTCTGGAACCTTGTTTCGCGACTGAATAGGCTCGGCACGGCCCTTTCACCATAGCACGGCAGCCGAGACGGAATTGTTACTCCGCCAGACCGGCAGCTCAGGAGAAAGACCGCGGAGAGAGAAGCTGGAGCCGTCCTTTAACCCATGTACCACGGTCTTAGGTCTTCCGTCTTCATCCCGACCAACGGGAGGGCTGTGCAGCCGATGTGGTTAAGACCGGTATACACGTCACGAAGTGACCGCTCCGCGCGTAGCGGGCCCGTCCGGCAGGACAGCTTGGCGGTGTATACCTATCCGAAATACGCTTATGCCGCCTTGTTCTTCAGCAGATCGAGAGCCTTCGAAAGTTGCTCGTCCACGCTTACGCCGGGCTTCTGCGCTGCCGGGCGGTTCTCCGTAGTGGCAGTGTCTTCATCGGCGGCACCGGCCTCATCGTTGCTCGCCACCACTACCTCGGGGGTCACGCCGTCATCCTGCAGCTTCTTGCCCGAAGGCGATTCATACTTCGCCACCGAAAGGATCAACGCCGCCCCGTCCGGCAGTTCGAATGTCTTCTGCTGCGCCCCTTCGCCAAATGTCTTCTCACCCACCAGCTCCGCGCGTTTGTTGTCCAGCAGCGCCGCAGCCACAAGCTCCGCCGGGCCGGCCGTTCCACGGTTCACCAGAACCACAACCGGGGCCGTCGTATTGATCGCCTTCGAAGCGTCCGCCACAAAGGTCTGCTTTTCAACCTTCTGCCCCTCCAGCGTGGCGATAGTACCCGTCTTCAACAGGAAGTTCGCCAAACGGGTTGCCTCCGCCATGTCACCTGCGGCAACGTCGCGCAAATCCAGCAGCACCTTCTTGTTTCCGGCCTTTGGCATAGCCTTCAGCTTCGCTTCGATCTGCTGTACATGGTCGTGATCCAGCACACCCGGCTTCAAATAAAGGATGGAAGAGTTCTCGTACATCGTCTCCGTCACGGGTGCCAGCGGCACAGCGGTCCGGGTCATCGAAAGCTTCTCCGGCGTAGACTTACGTGGCCGAATCACGGAGATGGTCAACTCGCTCCCCGGCTGTCCTTCCAGCAGAAGCTGAATCATGGCAAGCGAAAGATCGCGCGTATCCTGTGGTCCGATGGCCTCGATGATATCGCCGTCCGTCAAGTTGGCCTTGTCCGCCGGGCTGCCCGGCACCACCGAAACCACGGTCGCGTATCCGAAACGCTTCGAGACATTGATTCCAACCTGCGCCTTGCCGCCTTTATCTTCCTTGTACGCCTTATAGTCCACCGGAGACAGGTAGCTCGAATCTGCATCGAGCGATTCGAGCAGGCCGCGCAACGCGCCATTGGTAACGGCATTGATATTCGGATCTTCCACGTAATCCGTCTGGATATGCCGCAGCACCTCGCTGTAGACGTTGATCTGCCGATAGGCGCCATCCTGCGGTTCGGCCGCCGCGCTGACACCATTGGCGTTCACACCTAGAAAGACCGTCAGCACAAGAACAGCCGACACGGCAAGCAGCAGGATCTTCGAAATCTTTGGCATAATTCTGATCATTCTCCACAGAAAAGCACGAGACAGGAACGCGACAACGTTTAGACGCACACCGCTAGTCAAATGATACTCTCGTACCAACATTGCGCGATGCATTACGCCTCTAGACATGTTTGGTGGCGGTGGGCAGAATCGAACTGCCGACCTACGGGTTATGAGTCCGTCGCTCTAACCATCTGAGCTACACCGCCGCTGTGTATGGGGTATGCCGGCGCAAACATCGATCTGCAACGAAAACGATCAACAGATAAACCGTTCCACGAGGAGAGATACCGCCACGGCACAGCCAGCCCCAATCATACTTGATTCCAGCCGCAGCGAAAAGCCGGAATCAACCGTCCTCGCCGTCATCCCCGCGCGACTCGCCTCAACCCGCCTGGCGCGCAAGGTCCTTCGCAGCATCGCCGGCAAGCCCATGCTCGCCTGGGTCGTCGAAGCCGCCCAGGCCTGCCCGCAACTTCACCAGGTCATCGTAGCCACCGACTCCGAAGAGGTCCTCGACCTCTGCCACCGAAATCACTGGCCTGCACAGCTCACCTCCCCCGACATGCCCAGCGGCACCGACCGCGTCCGAGCGATCGCACAGCATGTCCACGCCGACATCTACGTCAACATCCAGGCGGACGAGCCCCTGCTCACCCCCCAGCACCTCGCCGCGCTTCTCCGTCCATTCACCCGTCCCAATGTCGCAGTTTCAACGCTCAAAGTCCTCTGTTCGGCGGAAAACATCAACAATCCCAACGCCGTCAAGGTGGTCACCGCCGCCGACGGCCGCGCACTCTACTTCTCACGCGCGACCATTCCTTACGACCGCGACGGAGTGTCGCCGCAATATTGGAAGCACATCGGCCTATATGCTTTCAGCAAGGCTGCGCTCGAGCGCTTCCCCACTCTCCCCCCCAGCGCACTCGAACAGACAGAGCGCCTGGAGCAGCTGCGTTTCCTGGAAAACGGAATCGACATTCACGTCGAACCGACAGAATTCGACACCATCGGCGTAGACACCGAAGAAGATCTATTGCGTGTCGAAGCAATCCTCCGCGCCAGAACGGCCTGACCGCATCACTTATCGACCGGTTGCCCCATCTCCACAGGGGTAAACAATAGTTCCAACCCATCCTGCCCCGCCGACACACGTACTCCCTCCAACGAGGACACCACCCACGACGCGTCACGCAGCTCCTCCAGCGAGTGCGTCCCAAGCACTCCCAGCACACGGCAACCCGCCGCCATGCCCGCCCCTACACCCGAAGGCGCATCCTCCACAACAACACAATCCGACGCCTCTAGACCCAACAGCTCAGCGCCGCGAACATACGGCTCCGGGTCCGGCTTACCGCGCTCCACCATATCGCCGCTGATAATGCGCTCAGGAATCGGCAGTCCAGCCGCAGCCAGCCTCCCCAGCAGCAGCCGCTGCGTGGCCGAGGTCACAATCGCCCATCGCTCCGGCGGCAGGCTCTCCAGCAGAACCTGCACCCCGGGCAGCACCGTCAGGTCGCCGATGTCTTCCAACTCCATGTCTTCAATCGCCCGCAGCCCCTCCTGCGGATCGATATCCGGCCGCAGCGACCGTACGATCTCCACCGCTCTCATACCGTGCGGCACCTCGTAGCTCTCCGCACCCGGAACGTCATACATCGCCGCCCACCTGCGCCAGCACCGCACCACCGATCCGATCGAGCTGACCAGCACCCCATCCATATCGAAGAGCAGACCCTTCGCCGCAACGCAGACCGGCTCCTTCAAGCAGCACTCCCATCCAGTACGAACGCCTCGGCCGCCTTCAGCACACGATCCACCGACTCCACCGAGCAGCTCTCGCAGTACACCCGCAGCAGCGGCTCCGTCCCCGAAGCCCTCAGCAGCAGCCACGTCTCCGCGGCATTCGGCCTTGCCTCACAATCGGGGTTGTCGAGAAAGAACTTGATCCCATCCAGCGTCTCCACCCGCAAGACCTTCATCCCCGCGAACTCACCCGCATTCGCCTTCGCCCGCGAGATAGCCGACTGCTTCAGCGCCTCATCGATATGCATATCGATCCGCCCATACTGGTGCTCGCCAAACTCCTCCTGCAGCGCCGCCACCAGCTCGCCGAGCGTCTTCTTCTCGTCCGCCATCACATTCGCAATCAGCAGCGAGTTCAACATCCCGTCCCGCTCCGGCAGGTGACGGCTGATTCCGACGCCCCCGGACTCCTCCCCGCCAATCAAAATATCCTGCTCCAGCATCAGGTCGCAGACATACTTGAACCCAATCCCATGCTCATGCAGCCGCCGCCCATACTTCGCGCAGATCCTGTCCAGCATCTTCGTCGTATTGAAGGCGCGCGTCACATCGCCCGGCCACTTCTTCCGCTCCAGCAGCCACTTCAACAGCACAGCGAAGATCCTATGGGCGTCCACCACATTGCCATGCTCGTCCACCGCCCCAATCCGGTCCGCATCCCCATCCGTAATCAGCCCCGCATCGCAGCTCTCCGCGACCACCGCAATCTGCGTCGCATGAATGTGCGGCAGAATCGGCTCCGGATTGATCCCCGGAAAAGCCGGGTTGATCTCACTCCTCATCTCGACAAACGGCACCCCCGCACGCGCAAAGATTCCGGCTACCACCCCGCGCCCAGCTCCATACATACAGTCGATCAGAAACCTGTAACCCGACGCCCGAATCGCATCAAGGTCGACGAACCTGGCAATCGCCGCAACGTAGTCCGGATTGAAATCGACCGTCTCCACCGGTGCTCTCTCGTCCTTACTCGATAGCGGCTTGCCCAGATACCCCTCGATCGCCGTCATAATGGAAGGCTTCCCCGACCCGCCATAGCTCGCCTTGTACTTCACGCCATTCCACTCCGCCGGATTATGGCTCGACGTGATCATCACCCCACCCGCCGCCTTGCGCTCCCGCACCGCATACGAGAGCGCCGGCGTAGGTGTAATCTCCGCAGCCATCGCCACCGGTATCCCGGCCCCGGCAAGCACCTCCGCCACGACCTGAGCAAAGGACCGCGAACTGAACCGCGTGTCATACGCGACACACACGCCGGCCGCCGCATCCTCATGCGCCAGAACGTAATTCGCAATTGCCGCCGCCGCGACCCGCACATTGGCATAGGTGAAATCGTCCGCAATAATCCCGCGCCATCCATCCGTGCCGAACTTCACTGCCGTCTTGATCTCTTCCATAATCTCTTCGATCTTCCTGAATGGGGCCTCGCAGCGTTTAAATCAAATCTTCCCGTCCAGCAGCCTTCAACTCCGCAACCACCTTGCCTACGTCCTGCGAACGCTCCCGCGTCGTAATCAGCAGCGCGTCCTTCGTCTGCACCACCACCAGGTTCGTCACGCCCACCAGCGCAATCACCTTACCCGGAGCATGAACATAGTTCCCGCACGAGTCGATCGAAATACACAGCGGGTCTTCCCCATCGAACACGTTCGCCACCGACACCTGATCCGGCGCGCAATCCGCAACATGATCATGCAGCGCATCCCAGCAGCCGAGATCGCTCCAGCCGAAATCCCCCGGCAGGCTGTAGATCTCAGCAGTCATCTCTCCTCGCGCCGACCGGGGCTCCAGCACCGCATAGTCAATGCTGATGTTCTCGCATTGCGGATACACCTCCGCAAACACCTCCGCGAACTCGGGCGTCCCGTGCGCTGCGGCGATCTTCTCCAGCAGCAGAGCCATCCCCGGACAATGCTCCCGGATCGCTCCCGCCAGCGTCCGCGCGCTCCACAGAAATATCCCGCCGTTCCACGCATAATTTCCGGAAGCCACAAACTCCTCGGCCCGCGCCCGCTGCGGCTTCTCCGTAAACCGCTTCACCCTCCGCACTGCAATACCTTCAGATAATGACCCACCCAGGCCCTCGACAGCAGCGCCAAGCTCGATGTACCCATACCCCGTCTCCGCCCGTGTCGGAGGCACCCCGATCACCACAATCTTCTCACCGCTAGCCGCCAGCCCAATC
This sequence comes from Edaphobacter sp., assembly GCA_965277265.1. GTDB lineage: Bacteria > Acidobacteriota > Terriglobia > Terriglobales > Acidobacteriaceae > Edaphobacter. Next base: position 160,579 of record CBDICF010000003.1, on the reverse strand, counting down.
CCCGCCCGGATCACCTCCGCAAAACGCTCGACGTCCTTCACCACATGGTCCGAAGGAAAGATCCCGATCACCGTCTCCGGAGACTTCTTTTCCATCAGAAACGCCGCCAGCGCACACGCCGGAGCCGTATTCCTCGCCGCCGGCTCACTCAAAATGTGCTCCCGCGGAACTTCCGGCAGCTGCGCCGCAATCATATCCTCAAGCAGACCATTGGTGATCACCCACACATCCGCCGCACTTACCAGCGGCAACAGCCGGTCCACCGTCTGCTGAATCATCGTGCGGTCGCCATCGAGCGCCAGCACCTGTTTCGCCCGCGTTTTCCGGCTCCTCGGCCAGAACCGCGTTCCACTTCCGCCTGCCAGAATCACTGGAGCAAAACGCTGCTGCTCCCCTTGATTACCTTCCGTGAGCATACGACTCCGTATCGAAGGAAGCGCCGTCTCTTACCGCGGCCTACCCTCAAATTCACGACCAATTTTGCTCAACTTAACTTTGCAAAATACTCCCGCATTCGCTTGACGCCTTCGTTCACCACGTCATGCGACACCGCATACGACAACCGGATATGTTCGGCCGTTCCAAAAGCCTCGCCCGGCACCACCACCACATGAGCATCGCTCAACAGCTTCGCAGCCAGGTCCGCCGCCGACGTCACCCCACCCTTGCCTATGAAGTTCTTGACATTGGGGTACACATAAAATGCCCCCTGCGGCACCGTGCACGTCAGCCCCGGAATCGACTTCAAGCCCTCCAGCACCTGGTCGCGCAGCTTTACATAGTCGGCCCGCATCTCCGCCACGCACTCCTGCGATCCTGAAAGCGCCGCAATCGAAGCCCGCTGAACCATGCTCGCCGTATTGGACGTGCTCTGCGACTGCAGCTTGCTCATCGCCGCAATCACCGGCTTTGGCCCCAGCGCGAATCCCGCTCTCCAGCCCGTCATCGCATACGTCTTCGAAAGCGACCCCAGCACGACGATATGCTCCTTGCAATCCGTAAACGAAGCGCCGCTCACCACCTCGCCCGTGAACGTCAGGTACACATAGCACTCGTCGAGCAACACATAAATGCCACGCTGATGCGCCAGCCTCACAATCGCCTCAAGATCCTCCGGAGCCACCACCGCCCCCGATGGATTCGACGGCGTATTCAAAATGATCGCCTTCGTCTTCGGCGTAATCGCCGCTTCGATCATCTTCGCCGTAATCCGAAAGTTCTCGTCTTCTTTACTCTCGACCAGCACCACCTTGCCGCCCGCATATTGAATTATGTCCTTGAACGACACCCAATAGGGCACCGGCAGAATCACCTCGTCGCCATGATCGACCAGCACCTGAATCGCATTGAACAGCGCCAGCTTGCCACCCGTCGTAAAGACACACTCATCCGGCGTGTAGTTCGACCCGAAATCGCACGCATGGCGATCCACTACCGCCCTGCGAACCTCAGGGATGCCGGCCACATTCGTATACCGCGTAAAATTCTTCTCGATCGCCTCGATCGCCGCATCCTTGATGTGCCGGGGAGTCGAAAAATGCGGCTCCCCCGCCCCAAAGTCCGCCAGGTTCACACCCTCGGACTTCAACTTCAGCGCCGCCGCCGTAATCGCCATCGTCGCCGAAATCTCAATGCGTCCAATCCGGTCCGCAAACACCTTCGTAGCCGTCGCCGTTGCGCTCATACCTCTAGTGTGTCAGATTTGCACCGCGAGATAAAGCACTTCTCCGGGTTGGGAGTGCGTTCCGTCCAGGACCGATGGGAAAATGGACCATAAGAGTGGGACAAGACTCCATCAGTTTGGAATGGGATTGGCTCCCACTCTCTTCCAATCGTTGGCTGTCGGCTCGACAGCCTCAAGGACCCTGGTCATGGCGCCGACCGTGTTGTCCCATCGGGATTGACGCTCGTTCCTGGCTGTCTGCTCCGGATCCGGATCGCAACAGCCTCGTCGCTTCGGGTACCTGTACTGCCCTCCCACAAAGGCGTCCTGCCAGAACCAGTACGATGAGTCTACGGGCCCAGCCGGAGGGATATACGTGGTCTGTTGAACGAACTTCACGGGGCTGATGGCGGTGGCGCGCGTGTTGATGATCCGGTTGCGGTTTTCTATGGCGAACGGCGCGAACTCCGCCGCCTTGCGTATCAGATCGGCGGCCCATGGTGATTGGTTGGGATTTTTGTGGTCCTTGTCGGTGATTGCTCTCTCTTGAAGGATCGCCAGATGGAGGCCGCCGGCCACGACGAACAAACCAAGACCGATCTCTGGAAACTCCTTAAGCTCACTGGTGAGTACGCGCGACTCGTTCCAAAGCGTGGATAGAAGGCGTTGCGACTCTTCGAACTTGGCAGGGTCTTTCTTGATCGTGTTGTAGGTGATCATGCCGTCTTGCACGGCGCTGACCCTGCCGCTCAGTTCGCGGCGCTTGTTCTCGTTGATCACGCCCTGAACGATGTTTTCGAACTCCTTATAAACCTGATCGAAGTACGGCGGGACGCCTGGAGGAAAGAGCTTGGCGAAGATGGCCCCGCCGATTTCCTTGGCCAGCGGCGCTAACAAAGACTTCCCGATCGTGGCGGCGAGGGCGCCCCAGGCAAGAACGCCGGGACCGGCTCCTGGGGCGAGTTCGATCGGCAGCGCTGGCGTACTGTCAGTGATGATCCCTTCGCGGGCGGTGAACTGGGTGTCGATGACGACGAACTCGCCAAAGCTGGTTCGTCGCCGTAATGCAACAGTTCCCGCCGGGTAGTCGAGGAAATCCGAGGAAAGAAACGAAGTGAATACGCCGTCAGGGTCGAGGGTTTCGCCCGCGAGCAGTGGATAGGACAGGTTGATCGCCTGCTCCAGCCGCTTGATGCGGTACTCTGCCAAACGCATCTGCTGCTCGTCCATGTGCGGCCAATCCTCACGAGGAGTAATCGGAGGCGGCACAGTGGGACCGCCATTAAAGGTCTCGGATGCCAATATTTGTGCGTTCTGCTCCGACAGGTCAGAGTAGGCCCGCAGTTGAGTCTCAAGGATGCTCAGCGAATTGGGCTTGGAGTAGATCAGGTCCATACAGCTCCTCCATCAAAGGCTATTCGTTGCTCGGCCCGTGCGTATCGCGGCTGGTTTCGCCGCCCATCCTGCCTGAATCCAAGCGCCCTGTCATCTCGCAAAAGGGCGAGCTCGTCTCCAATCATCACGTACTACTAAGAACATTGCGGCAACAACTATATCAAAATGCTCCGCCAATCCACTATGTTTTGGAGAGTTTTCCTCCGACTCATGTCAAAGTGAGGTGTGCGAAAGTGAACGCCACGAGCTTGTGGGCGTTTCAACTTGACGGTAGAGTAAACCCGCGGAGTACGCCCCTGATATGGAACCGCCCTTCTAGCGGTGCAGAGTTCCTGGGTCACTTGCTCCGGATGGAGCGATTCAACTCCCGCGTTCTCCACTAATAAGGCAGCTGTTAGCTCAAGGCCTGGAAGCGCGTAAATCATTAAAAACATAGAGCGCGAGACTGGGATCGAACCCGCGCCCTCCAGCTTGGGAAGCTGGCATCTCGGACGTGCAACATCTCCTTGCTTAGATCCCGAGCTGTCGGCTATTCGTAAATGACGCCGGTCAGTATCGGAGGTCGTCTGGTCGAAAGCATGGTTGTCTTCGGAAAATCCCGCACCCTCGACCGCCTCCGCCGCTTCCTCGACACCCAGAAGAAACTCTCCAGCACTGGGAAATAGGGATCCCTACACCAAACGTCGAGAATCGTACGCCAGCGTCCCGCGGCTGAGCGCAGCCAACTGGCTAGATCCTCGTTTATCGTCACCTACAGTGATTGCATTCAGAGCCTGGTTTAGGTAGACGTCCTCCACGAGTAGTGCCAAAGCAAAGCCGAGGACCCTTTGCTACCAACGATCTTCACAGCAGTGGCCTCCAGATACCATCCAGGAGGCGAAAACGATCGATGGTAAGCCCGGCAAAAAACGGAAGGGGCATCGAAACATCCAATGCGATCAATGTCCCTGAGGCGGAGGAAAATGGGTAAGATATTACCGTGCGGTTTAGAGCGGCAATGGCGAGCTTGGTAGCGGTCATCATGATCGTTTTTTCCTGCGCTGCGTCCGCATGCAGGGTCAAGTGTGATCTTCATCGCGTGTCGCCTTCGTGCCACGTTGTAGCTCATGGTCAGGGACACACGATGGCCGATATGGGAGCGGCGGTTTCGCTCTCTTCCGATGCCCAGCTAGCCCTTACGCGCGCGACGGCCGCTCCCTGCGAGCAGCATGTTTGTGTCCCCCTGCCTGCTTCGATCACACCCGAATCAGCTACAGCGATTCATCTGAGCTTCATGCAGCAGGCTTACATCGTCACCCTAATGGAGTGGCCTGCTGTCAAGAGCTTGCCAAAGTGGCTTTCGGACCCGCCACCTATCCAGGATAGTAGCCTCGTTTCCCTTCATACAGTCCTCCGCGTATAACTCCCCTTTCCTAAGCGGATGTTTGCTCGCGAGCGGAAGCGCGTCTGCGCTTTCTTCGAAGAAGCATTGATCCAGCCACGCTCTTGCGACAGCTTTGGGCCCTTAACCATAGCGGAGCTACCTCGTAATGCCGAACCATCGAACTCTGATTCAGAGCGTCGCGCTATTTGCTGCGCTCGCTCCTCCTTCCGTCTTTGCTCAGCATCCTCAGTCTGATCAGGCTATGCCTGGAATGGAGATGCCCGCACCTCAAAACAAGCAGGCACAACCGGCTCCTCCTCCCTGCGTCGAGAGCATTCCCGGTATGCAGATGTGTCCTAAGCCCGCCCTGGCGACGACGGCAGAGCCTATGGACCAGATGCCCGGCATGAACAGGGCGCCGGGCATGAACGAGCTGATGCAGCAGATGCAGCCGAAAACCTTTCTTCAGGAGATTCAGAACCACGCCGCCTCGGGGACCAGCGCCGAGCCGAACTCGACACCGACGATCATGGTGATGACGATGAAAGGGCAGTGGATGTTGATGTTCCATGCAAACGTCTTCATAACCGACACTCAGCGGACCAGCCCGCGAGGAGGAGACAAGCTCTTTTCGACAAACTGGTTCATGCCGATGGCAGAGCGCAAGCTGGGTCTTGGTCAGCTCACCTTGAGGGGCATGCTCTCCCTTGAACCGGCAACTATCACTGGGGAGCGGTACCCCCTGCTCTTTCAGCAGGGCGAAACAGCCTATGGACTGCCCATCGCAGACGGCCAGCATCCGCACGACCTCTTCATGGAATTGGCAGCCCTGTACGACCTGAAGCTGGGGGACAAGAGCCTGCTCACGTTCTATGTCGCTCCCGAGGGTGATCCTGCCATCGGACCGACAGCCTACCCACACCGGGCATCGGCCTCCGAAAATCCGGTTGGGACACTGGGTCACCATCAGGAAGACTCGACGCATATCGCGAACGATGTTGTCACCATAGGTTTCACGCACGGCATCGCTCGGGTAGAGGCGAGCGGCTTCCATGGCCGGGAACCCGATGAACACCGCTGGAACATCGACCAGGGCAAGATCGATTCGTGGTCCACAAGATTGACCGTGCAGCCTGGGCAGAACTGGAGCGGGCAATCCTCCTACGCCAGGATCAAGAGCCCTGAAGCTCTTTTCCCTTCTGAAGACCAGGAGCGCATGACGGCTTCGGTCATGTACAACAAGCCGCTGGCGCAGGGTAATTGGGCGAACACAGTTCTTTGGGGGCGAACGCGGTCGCTGGGGGACTCCGCCAAAGAGAACAGCTACCTGCTCGAATCGACTCTCCGGTTCAAGAATCGCAACTATGTCTGGACGAGGATGGAGAATGCGGGACGGTCGAATGAGCTGCTGAATGGCGAGAACCCGCAGCCCGCCAACTTCCAGGAAGAGCCGCTCACGCAGGTTCAGGCATACACCTTTGGGTACGACCGAGACGTTGACCTGATTCCGAAGGTCGCTTCCGCGATAGGTGCGGAGGTGATAGCCTACAGCGTCGGAAAGCCGCTACAGCCGATCTACGGAACAGACCCCGTAGGCATCAACATCTTCATTCGGCTCAGGCCCTTTTCGAAGAACCAGCGTTGAGCTACCGCCAAGTAAGACAATGATGAACGACCCAGTATGCGGTATGACGGTGGATAAGGCCCGGCAAGTCGGCATTGTGGGAAGCAATGCAGTTCCCCGGCTATTCGTTCTACCGGGAACCAATCCGAAAAACACCACACACTTATTACTTCGTCTGTACGCGGCCCGGCACCTTGGCCTTCAACCGCTCCACCACCAAAGGCGGTACCAGCGCCGTCACATCCCCGCCAAGCTGAAACACCCCCTTGATCAGCCGCGAACTCACATACGTATACTTCTCCGCCGGCATCATGAACAGCGTCTCCAACTCCGGATCGAGCTTCCGGTTCATCATCGCCATCTGGAACTCGTACTCATAATCCGAGATCGCCCGAATCCCCCGCAGCACAGCTTTGGCCCCCTGCTGCTGCGCAAAATCCACCAGCAGTCCATCGAAGGTCGTCACCGACACATTGCCAAACTCCCGCGTCGCCTCATGGATCATCTCCTCGCGCTCCGGCACCGTAAACAACGGCGTGCCTTTTTCGGAGTTGCGCAGAATCGCCACCACCAGCTCATCCACAATCTTAGCCCCGCGCGCAATCAGGTCAAGATGCCCATTGGTCAGCGGATCGAACGTGCCCGGATAAATAGCCTTCACTGTATGCATGTCACCAAAAGCATACCGCCCTTCGCCGGGTAAAAGAAATTACATCAAGTCCTGCGGTCGCCCGTTCACCCCAGTCGCCTGCCCTGACGGTACCTGGCACGGTGACATCACGTTTTTGGACGGATCTCTCCATGCCCTCTCAACCAGCGCGAACCGTCATCGTTCACCCGGACCGGGAGATGCCCGTCAGCCTACTTCCTGCCCCGCACGGCATCCTTCGCCAGAGAAGGTCCATCAGCCGGAACCGGCGGAACCTCCGCCACCGCCGAATTAGCCCCGGCAATCCCCAGCTTCTTCCTCAACTCCGCATCCACCCGGCCAAACACGTCCTTGTTCTCCTTCAGGAAGTTCCGCACATTCTCCCGGCCCTGCCCAATCCTCTCGCCCTGGTAGCTGTACCACGCGCCACTCTTATCCACAATATTATGCAGTACCGCGAGGTCGAGTACATCACCCTCGCGCGAGATCCCCTCGCCGTACAGAATGTCGAACTCGGCGTCGCGGAACGGAGCGGCCACCTTGTTCTTCACAATCTTCACCTTCGTCCGCGAACCCACCACCGAATCGCCATCCTTCACCGCACCGATCCTGCGAATATCGATCCGAACGGACGAGTAGAACTTCAGCGCCTTGCCCCCCGTCGTCGTCTCCGGATTGCCGAACATAACTCCAATCTTCTCCCGGATCTGGTTGATAAAGATCAGGCACGTCCGCGACTTCGACACCGTCCCCGTCAGCTTCCTCAACGCCTGCGACATCAGCCGGGCCTGTAGCCCCATGTGCGAATCGCCCATCTCGCCATCAAGCTCCGCCTTTGGCACCAGCGCCGCCACCGAGTCCACCACCAGCACGTCGATCGCATTCGACCGCACCAGCGCCTCCACAATCTCCAGCGCCTGCTCGCCATAATCCGGCTGGCTCACCAGTAGATTGTCGATATCCACACCCAGCTTGCCCGCATACGCCGGGTCCAGCGCGTGCTCCGCATCCACAAACGCCGCCAGCCCACCAGCCTTCTGCGCCTCCGCGATAATCTGCAGCGTAATCGTCGTCTTACCCGAGGACTCCGGCCCAAAGATCTCGATCACCCGCCCGCGAGGAACGCCCCCCACCCCCAGAGCCGCATCGAACGAGATCGAACCTGTAGAAATCACCGAAATCGGCACCACGTCCTTCGAGCCCAACCGCATGATCGAACCCTTGCCAAACTGCTTCTCCAGCCCCGAAAGAGCCAGTTCTATTGCCTTGCTACGGTCATCTGCCACGATTCTGGTTCTCCTCAGGGGATAACAACGGTAGGTTGAAAGCTCAATGCGGATTCTAGCATCCAAAACGGGAAAAGCAAATAAAAGGCGAATACAACTATCGTCGTAGCAGATCGACCGGCTCGTTTACATCGTCAATCCGAAAATACCCCGCCAGCCCAGGATGCCGCTCCGCCACCGCCCTATACATCTCCCACGCCACCCGGCGATAACTAAAGTGCCCAGCCACCCCAGACCGCAGCTCCGAGATATACAGCGCCTCCGCAAAATCCATCTTGAACATCGCCCGGCATCGCGTCGCCAGTGGCAAACAGTACCGCGCTGACTGCTCCGCCTCAAGCACCCCACTATCCCGAAGCCCCCGATAAGCCGCATAGGCTCCCTCCATCGCCGCCCCATACGCCGCCTCCAGCCCCGCCTCGGCCAACGTCGGCTGCCCCGGGCAAACCGGCTCCTCATACCCATGCACATCCGTATACCCCTGCAGCAACTGCACACATCGGCGATGGCGGTGCATATCACGAAATCCGCCAACATCCATCAGTATGTCGAACCGCAGGCCCCGCCCCGCGCTGAACGCCCGCAGCAGCTCATCATGCCGCCCGCGATGCTTCGTCCCCAGTCCAATCAGCTCCGACACCCGCGCCCCGCTTAACCCTGCCACGGCGACACGAAGCTGCCGATAAGAGTAGTGGCAGTTCGGATAAAGCAGCGACGTAGCCAACTCCACCTCCAGCGGCTCGTCATCCTCCACCAGGTCCACCACCGGAGCGGCGGCAATCGCCTGCCCCACCATCAGCTCCGACGCAGCCGCCGCCAACTCACCTCGACTCTGCCGCAGATACTCACTCGCCACCGCATATTTCACCAGCGTAGGAGCAGTCTTTACCGGACGCATCAAAGCCTCCGACGCCCGTTCCCCGCAACCCGAATCGACCGACCCAATCTCATCGCAAAGCACCTGCAACGCACTATCCTGCACATTCCAAGCCGGTTCGGTCGCAGCCGCACGCAGCTTTTCGCCAAGCAGCCGCACCTCCGCAAATTCACTGGTCAGCAGCCGCGACACCTGCGTCTCCAGCGTCCGGGCATTCACAATCTGCCCCAGCGAAGTATTCGTCGCCAGCGGCAGCATGTACCGCGCCGCATCGAACGCCCGCGCCTTCAACGTCCGCTCATATACCTCCGCCTTCATCGCCTCCGGCCGCGGAATCGCCCGCTTCAGCGCTTCCAGCATCCCCGCGCTCACCCGGTCGTAACCACCAAACAGAGCCTCAACAGCCGCCGTGAACGAACTCGTCTGAGCCCCCAGATCAGGCGTGTACCACCCCGACCGCCGGAAATCCTGATACCGCGTCGAACGCTCCTGCCCATCCCACCGCTGTTCATCCACCAGCTCGATCGCCGCCAGCAGGCTCAGCCGCTCGATCGCAAACGGAATATGCGCCAGGTCCGCAATCGACCTATGCCCATACTGAAAATAAAATGTATTCAAAAACTGCTCCGCCCGCTGGGAGCTGATCTCCGCCAACGACTCTTTCATCGTCAGCGACGATCGCGAATACTTCGCCATCGCATACGCCAGCACCTCCGGATCGACCCCATGGATCGCATACACATCCGTCTCGCTCACCGCTTTTGTTCTCTCGCCCGGGGCGGCTGTCTTCTTCTCGATATCTGGCATGATGAAACCCAGAATACTCGATCTCCGAAGCACCCACTCTCAACCGCATCTATCTTAAAGGACACCCTGACCACATGCCGATCCCCGATGTCCTCACCTCCGTAGCGCACCGCCCCTACCCGCTTCCCGGCGGCCTCTGGCGCATGGCCCAGCGCTGGAACGACTTGCTCTTCGCCCACTGGCCCATCCCCGTCAGCGACATGGCTCGCCTCCTGCCCTCCGGTCTCGACGTCGACACCTTCGGCGGCCACGCCTGGGCCGGCGTAGTTCCCTTCTCCATGGACCGCGTCCGAACCCGCACCCTCGGAGACAATTCCCTCACCATCCCCTCCACTGCCCAGTTCTGCGAGCTCAACCTCCGCACCTACGTCCGCTCTCGCACCACCGGCCTCCCCGGTGTCTTCTTCTTCTCCCTCGATGCCGCAAGCCCGCTCGCCGTACTCGGAGCCCGCGCCTTCTTCCACCTGCCCTACTTTCTAGCCGGTATGAACAGCCGGACAGAGCCCGGCGGCGCCATCCAGTACCGCAGCAAACGCCTGTTGACCAACCGCAGCGTCCGCTTTGAAGCACTATATCGAGGATCAGGCCAGGTCGCCTCACCAGCCGCCAGCGGCACTCTCGAACACTTCCTCACCGCCCGCTATTGCCTCTTCACCACCCACAAAGGACGCATCCTCGTCGGACACATCCACCATCTACCCTGGCCGCTCGAACCCGCCGAGGCCGAAATCACCCTCAACGAACTTGCCTGCGCCCACGGACTCGCCTTGCCTCCCATTCCCCCCATCCTGCACTTCGCGCGCCATCTCGATGTCTACATCTGGTCCTTGCGCCCGGACGCAAACCCGGACGAAAACCCAACCAAGAACCCAGCCCGATAACCCGCGCCTGCCTCCACCAACACAATCCATCCGGAGCCGCAACACCGCATTCGTATAATGAGCGGAACATGAGCATTCAAGCAGGTCGCATTGCACTCGTCACAGGGGCGTCCCAGGGAATCGGCCGCGCCTGTGCCCTCGAACTCGCCCGCACCGGCGCAACCATCGCCCTCGCCGCACGCAATCTGGACAAACTCACAGAGGTCGCCACCGAAATCTCCGCCGCCGGAGGCACCGCCCACACCTTCCCCCTCGACCTGGCCAGCGAAGACTCCATCAAAGATTGCGCCAAAGCCGTCCTCGCTCACTTCGGGCAGGTCAACGTTCTCGTCAATAACGCCGGTATCACCCGCGACATCCTCTCCATGCGCATGAAGCGCAAAGACTGGGACGACGTCCTCGCCACCAATCTCACAGGCTCCTTCCTCATGACCCAGGCCGTCATGTCCCAAATGGTCAAAGCCCGCTGGGGCCGCATCATTAACATCACCTCCGTCGTGGGCCAGACCGGGCAGGCAGGCCAGGCCAACTATGCCGCTTCCAAGGCCGGGCTCATCGGCCTCACCAAATCTCTCGCCCGCGAACTCGCAAGCCGCACCATCACCGTCAACGCCGTCGCCCCCGGCTACATCGCCACACCCATGACCTCCGTCCTCACCGACGAGCAAAAGGCAGCTCACGCCCAGTTCATCCCATTAGGCCGCGTCGGCACCGACCTCGAAGTCGCCCACGCCGTAGCCTTCCTCGCCTCCGAAGAAGCAAGCTACATCACCGGCCACACCCTGGACGTTAACGGCGGGATGCACATGGCATAGAATCCGCGACACAAGGCCGCCTTCGGGACAACGTTAGCTTCCGGTTAGTATCTGCCCTACTATTGCGAATCAAGGTTCAACATCCTCGTCACCTTCAAGTAGAGCTTCAGCTCCAGCCACGCAACTGCCTCTTCACGAACCTTGGCTGGTACAGGATTACTCAATCCCGGAATTTAGCCATTGACCAGCCCCGTGCGGATGTTTACTTTGTGGCTAATGGCTGACATGCAAACATTTCCCGACCTCACGGCAGGCAACCCCGCAGAGTCTATTTCGATCTCCATGAATATAGGCACCACCATTCGCGGCTACCGGCTCCAGAAGGGCATGTCCCAGGGGGACATTGAAAAACGGACCGGCCTTCTCCGCTGCTATCTCTCCCGCGTCGAAAACGGCCACACCATCCCCTCGCTCGAGACACTGCAGAAGATCGCTCGCGCCCTCGACCTCCAGCTCTCTGAATTCTTCGCCGAAGAGGCCATCGGCAAAGAGATGTCCGGTCTCAACCTGGGCGAAGACGAGATTCGCTTCCTCACCCAGATCCAGCGCTATTCCGCCAACCTCTCCGAAAGCGATCGCCGCCTCCTCTTGGCCATGGTCCGCAAGTTCGCCCAGACCACGTTGAGCTAACGAGCAACGATGAAAATCAATGTTGTCACCGCGCTGTTACTCCTCGCAGGGTTGGGGTACATCGCCTTCGCTTATGCTCCGGAGCCGTGGACTCCCCTCAGGGAAGCCGGCGCGCTAATCAGCCTGCCCGCGCTGATCCTGCTGCTTATCTCGCGTGTCCAACTGGGAAGGTCCTTCGCCGTGCAGGCCAAGGCACGCGCTCTGGTAACCTCCGGCATCTACGCCCGCATTCGCAATCCAATCTATGTGTTCGGCACACTTACCCTGGTCGGAGTGGCCCTGTTCGTAGATCGTCCCTGGTTTCTCCTCCTAGTACTAGTGATCGTACCTCTCCAGGTCGTTCGCGCGCGCAAGGAGGAGCGGGTTCTGGCAGCCTGTTTCGGAGAAGAGTACGCGCGCTATAAAGCCGGCACCTGGTTTTAGATCCACCAGTCCGGCCTTCCATCCGTACTTATCTTATTAATCCGCGGTCGAAAGCTCTTAATCGATGCTCTCGGCCAAATCGGTGGTAAGCCGTCCCAACCGATGGCAAAACCAGGCTGGCGGTTCAAAGAGACACCGCCATCCTCACGTCAAAACGCCTTATTCCAGTTTGTTACCAGGTTGTTTACGTTCAACGTCCCGATGCCGGTAGCGAAATCCCATCCAGCTCGCGTGTTGTATGCCTTCTCATACGCCTTGCTGGAAACCGACAGCACCCCATTCACCCCCGAAGGCGTATAGCAGTTGAACGTGCCCAGGCAGTTCACGTCCATATCGCCCTCGGTTACATCGTTGAAGGTACATGAATTGTCGATCCCGTTCCCCAGCGTCGAGTTGCACGAGTTGTTCCCCGTCCCGCTGTACTCCTGCTTCGCCAGCGCATAGTAAACGTAGTTCGGATTCCCCTGCGGAGTTCCCGTCGACTGGTTCACCAGCGCCTGCACACCCGCCACGATCGGAGCCGCAAACGAGGTGCCGCCCGCGCCGGACCAGTTCGCCGGATCTCCCGTGCAAGGCGCTCCGCCAGTATTCTTCGCCGGCTGGCTGTAGCAGAACACATAGTAGTGGCCGAAAACACCGTTCGCGGCAAACAGCGACACATCCGGAAGGTCCCGCACCCCGTCGCCCGGGTTGCCGAACACGCCGCGCTGATAGTTCGGCTTCGCATAGCCCTTGCACGTCCCGCTGTCGGCCGGCGTTCCGTTTAGTGGCGAAGTATTGCCGTAGGCGCAATTGCTCGGTCCGCCGCTGCCGCTCGCTGTCGTCAGAAAATACTTCTCTCCCTCCGCCGAGTTGCAGAAGCCGTTCGCGCCGTAAGGAACGTTGTACCCCACCAGGTTTGTAATCAGCGTGCTCGCGCAGGAATCGTTCCACGGAATCTCCGGTATATACGACTTCGCCGACCCGTACGTCGCATTATTCTTCGCGTTCCAGTACTGCGAGTTGGTACCGGCAAACGTATCGCCGAAATCCGTCCCGCCCACCGCAACGTTATATGGCGTCGAAGCGAATCCGCTCACCGCAATCCCGGAGGTAGCCGCAGGCTGGTTCGCATCGCAGCTCGCCGCGCCCTCGTCGCCCGAAGACACAAACACCGATACGCCCTCGGCCGCAGCCTGCTGATACGCCGAGCTGTACGTCGCATTGCCCGCCGCGCCCAGCCCAGCCTCGCACTCCCCATAGCTGATGCTGATGATCGGCGGAGGCAGCACATCGTTTATCAGCGACTGCATGGCCAGCAGCCCGCCGAACGTGGTCGCCGTATCCGCGCACGAAGCCAGCTCGATCGCCGCATTCGGTGCGGCAGCGCTCGAATACTCCGCGTCGAGAATCGCCTCGCCATCATTGCCCACCAGCACCCCAGGATCCTTGCAGCCACCCGGATGAACCTGTGTGAAGCTGCCCTGGGCATACTTCGCCAGACCGAAGATCTTGCGGAAGATGTACCAGTCCTGAGTCGTGTAGACATCTGTGTCTTCGATCACCACCACCGTCTGTCCCTTGCCCGTCACCCCGCTCTTGTACACCGGATTGAAGTTGTAGATCGTATGCAGATCGTCCGGTACCACCACTTGTGTCGCGCTGCTTACCGTGAAATCCGGCGCCGCGGCCTTGGTCGCCAGGGTCTGCGATGGGGTCGCCTGCGGCACGATTGCCTTCGACGCCGCATCGATACGTGCCGCGCTGATTCCCGTATTCGCCGGCTTCGGCCGGAAATCGTTCAGAGACGCCACTCCAACCACTACGCCGGCAAGCGCAGCCGGAACCTGCGGCTCCTGCATGTTCGCCATATGCCGCTCGCCCCTCACCTTCAGTTCATGGAGCTCCGTCCGGAACGCGCCCTTCACCTGCTCCGCGGTTCCTGAAAAATCGATCACCATCCCGCTCTTCGCCACACCGTTAACCTCGAAGCCATGATTCTTCAACCATCCCGTCACCGCCGCTATGTCAGCAGGATTGGGACCATATTGCGCGCCCAACTGTTCTGCCGTCAGCCAGCGATGGAAATCCGGACTGCCCGGCCGATGCATCTCCTCAATCGCATGATTTAAAGCCGCTTCCCGGTCCGCGGGACGCTTCAACTGCAGCAGCATGTGGTCCAGTTGCACGTCCTTACTCACCGCGCCGCGATCGTTCAGCGCGTTTGCCTCGCGGCGAACATTCCCGGCCAGAGTCACCATCCTGGCCTCCTCCACCGGAGCGGTCACCATCACCGCCGCGGATTGTGCGTTCTGAAGTTGTGCCTGTGCATGTGCCGGCGGGATCACCGCCGAGACCGTCGCAAGGCAGAAGGAAGTAGCCAACGTACCAAGAATGGAGTTCCGATTCATAAGGTGGCCTCGATGAAAGAAATGGTTGTGCAATCGGTAAGTGATAGAAACCCGTCAGCGCGTCGACAAAGTGCATGTACAGGTTGCTGGATATTACTTTCGGAACCAGCGGCGGTCAAGCAGTAACACCAAACTTTTTTCGCAGCGCGCAATCCAGCCGTCCGAACGCGTTCACCAGTGGTTACGAAAAATAGTTCTTGAAACCCTGGCGCAATTCTTAGCGAAGAAAAGCTGCGTGCCCGTTTACCAGCTTTACCATGCAGTCCACCACATATTCACCGCAAAAAGGCCATGTTCTGCACACGCATTTCCCCACAAACCCCAGCAAAAACCACGCTTCACCACGCACGATAAAAGCTGGCCATTCGCCGCACAGGCCAACCCGAACTCCCCCGGCGGCCTCGCAAATGGATGCAGCTCTCGTACGATGCCGGGGGGAAGCGATCTCTCCCCGGCATCTTTGCTTCGTCCGCCTGATACAAGATCAATGTTTGGCTACCATCTCCATCACGTCCTTCCGCAGCGCCAGCGAACTCGCCGTCCGGGCGTAATACATGTGACCGCCGGGATACTCATGTACCTGCACCCGCGTCGGATCGCCCATGATCGGGATCTGGCTCACCGTCAAAACCGACCCCATGAACGGGCACGAAAGGTCCGCCCATCCATGCGCAATCACCACGCGCAGCTTGGGATCCGTCGCTACAGCCACCCGCAGATCGGTCGCCGAAGCCGACCCCGCAAACGCGCCGTTGCGAGAGGTCCGGTCCCACGCCCGCGCTACCTCGTCCGACAGCGCGTTGTATCGCGCATCCGTCTTCCAGCCCACCGTCTGCGTCACAAAATCCACCATCGCTGTCGTCGTCGGGGCGACAATGCTCAACAGGATGGGGTCGTTGGTCTCCTGCGTCGGATTGTAAGGAAAGGGGTCATACGCCGTAACGTTGGGGTCATACCGGCTCCCCAGCTTGCCCGTCTCACGAAACTCCTCCCGCAAAAACGCCTGCGTCTCCAGCCTGCCGCCGGACTGCCGCACAAACGTTGCATCCAGCCCGGTCAACTCAGTCACGTTCTTGACCAAACGCGGAGTTGCCGCCGGATCGCTGTTGCCCTTCATCAGATCTTCCGCATATTCGCCCCGCGTGTAGTCGATCACCGCAGCCATATTCTCGTTCGTCAACTTGCCCTGCCGCTCATAGTTTGCCGCTACGATCGAGGGTAGCGTCAGCATCCACGGAACAGGCGAAATGTCCGGCGACCCCGCCTGCGGAGAAAGGGCCGGCGACACCAGCACGAGCCCATTGACCGCCACGCCGATCTGCGACTGCAGATAAGCCGTCAGCCGCGGTCCTCGATACCCGCCATAACTCTCGCCGACAATGTACTTGCGAGACTCCATTCGCCCGTTCTTCACGAGCCAGTCAAACACTGTCTTCGAAAGATACGCGATGTCCTGGTCCGGCCCATAGAACTGCTTCTTCGCCTCATCCAACGAAACTAGGGAACGTGAAAATCCCGTCCCGATCGGGTCAATGAACACAAGATCCGTAAAGTCCAGCCACGTTCCCGGGTTGTCCCTCAGCGTTGCCGGATCGGAAGGACTTTGCCCCTCTGCCCCGAACGCCACCTTCTTCGGCCCGATCGCGCCCAGGTTGAGATACACCGACGCTGCACCCGGGCCTCCGTTGAAGGCAAAGGTCACCGGCCTGTCCTTGCCTTCGACGATGTAGGCCGTATACACCACCTCGCCGCTCAAGATGCCCTTGCTGTCGCGCACCGGCAGCGTCCCCACCGTCACGGTGTAATGCAGCGGCTTGCCGTTCATTTCTATGGTCTGTTCGACATGAGCATCCGGTGGAAGTGGCGGCAGGGCCGTGGAGAGTCCCGGAGTCGCCGGCATTCTTGTCTCTGGCGCCGCAGGCTTCGCATCCGGTGTACCCGGCCGTGCGTCTGTGGCCGCAGGAGCAGCACTATCCTGTTCCGCGCGCCTGCCACGCTGCGCCGAAGCTGGCGAAACCAGCAAAGTTGGAACCGCGACCAGGCAAGACAACACCAGCAACTTTAAGAACGGGAGAGTTTGCGTTGAAATCATGAACCGAATTTTACATACACGCCGCGCTGGATTACGCTGACTCGGAAATACTTCTGTATCCTGATCCGGTAGCCGATTGGAGATTCAGCCCATGCGAACAGCGCTCGCCACCCTTACAGTTTGTCTTCTGGCCGCTCCGGCCTTCGCGAAAACCCCCAAGAACTCTCTCGTCATTCCCCTTAAGACCAGCACAGGCGAGGATGCCGGCACAGCCGCCTTCCATGAAGGCCGAAAGGGTAAGCTAACTGTCAAGCTCGAACTAAAAAACCTTCCCGTCGGGGAGCACGGCGTTCACATCCATGCCAAACCAGCCTGCGATCCGCCCGACTTTAAATCCGCCGGAGGCCACTTCAACCCGGAGAACAAGCAGCACGGCTCCATGAACCCCATGGGCCATCACGCCGGCGACCTCCCCGGCAACGTCACGATTGGCGAAGGACACACTGGCCAGGCCACCTTCAAAGTCGACTTCCTTTCGCTCGATCCATCCTCGCCCAACAGCATCGTCGCCAACGGCGGAACCTCCATCGTCATCCATGAGAAGGCGGACGATATGAAGACCGATCCCTCCGGCAACTCCGGCAACCGCATCGCCTGCGGTATCATCACCGCCCCTACACCCTGATCCAGCTCTGAAATCGCTCACCTAAGCTGAAAGCTGACCGCTCCCATCTGTGTTGAACCAACTGCAACGCCCATGCGTATCAACACGCATGGGCGTCTTGCACAGTGCGATTCCAACGGCGGGAATAATCCCGGGCATCAAATTTCCCATTCGTCCGCTCGCCCGCTCCGATTCCGGCATACCCGCTTCTCAACAAAATACCTCCTCCTCCACCCCACGCGGTACACTGCTTCCACCGCAGAAACCCCTAGAGGCAAAGTTGGAGCGTACGCCAGAACAGGAAGCCGCCCAGGAAGCCCTCGCCAAACTGGTACGCCAGTGCATGGCCGGTGATGCGCAGGCCTGGCAGCAGCTCGTTGTCTCGCAAAACCGTCGCATTTATGCCATCTGCTATCGCTTCACGGGTTCCAGCACCGACGCCGAGGACCTCACCCAGGAGGTCTTCCTGAAGCTTTATAGGAACCTTGCCAGCTTCGATACCCAGAAGGGCAGCTTCCAGACCTGGATCACCACTCTTGCCCGCAATCTCCTCGTCGACCACTTCCGCCGCACCCGCCTCGATCGCGCCTCCGACTCCCTTGACGCGACCTTCGACGGCGAAGAGGACGGACCCACCATGGCCGACCGTCTCGCCGACCCAAGGCCCTCGCAGGAGCATCACGTCGCTGGCCTCGAGCTCAAGGTAAAGGTTCAGGCTGCGCTCAAACAGCTCTCCCCCGAACTCCGCGAGGCTGTCATTCTTCGCGATCTGGAAGATATGGATTACAAAGAGATTGCACAGGTTCTCCGCATCCCGGAAGGTACCGTCAAGAGCCGCATCAGCCGCGGACGCGGGGAACTTGCACGGCTTCTGCAACGTATAGAAAGACAGGTGATGTAAGTGGCAGATTTCAACCAATTCGGAAGCGCCAAACCCGGTCCGCCGGGCGATCCTCAGCACTGCGCCCAATGTGAGGCGATGCTCACCGACGCCCTCGACGGCACCCTCTCCGACGCAGACCAGGCGATGTTCGATCTCCACATCATCGGTTGTCCCACCTGCGCCGCCATGCTCGCCGATGCCCAGCGCGGTGCCGCCTGGATGGAGATGCTGAAGTTTTCGCAGCCGGAGCCGTCCCTGACCCTGGTTGAGCGCATCCTGGCTGAAACCAGCGGTCAGACAGCAATCCAGTCCAGCGTATTCTCCTCCACCATCCTCCCAGCTCACGCAGTCGTCCGTAATCCGAACACTCTCCTCGGCAGCCCAATGCTGGTACCAGCGTACGCAGGCGTCAGCCAGTCAGCAGCCTTTGCCAGCAACCTCCTTCCCTTCCGCAGCCGTTTCACGCAAGGTCTCCGGTCCCTTGGCCATACCATGCTGCAGCCGCGGTTGGCGATGACCGCCGCAATGGCATTTTTCTCAATTGCCCTCACTCTGAACCTCACCGGCGTTCGCCTCAGCAGCCTGCGTGCCAGCGATCTCAAGCCCTCCAGCATTCTTCGCACCTGTTACGAGACCAAGGCGCGCGTCGTCCGCTACTCCGACAATCTGCGCGTCGTCTACGAACTCGAGTCCCGCGTCCGCGACCTGCAACACTCCCCCGACGACGACAACCCCACCAGCTCCGGTCAACAACCCGGCAGCACGCAGCAGCCAGGCTCGCAGACACCCGGAGACAAGAATCCTGACACCCAGCATCCCGATCAGAAGCAGTCCAGACCCCGACCGAATCCCGGTTCCAGCCGTCGCGAAGTTCCCGTCGGCAACCTCCTGCGCGTACAGACCGCCCCACCAGGCGGCTCGATCTCAAACCCAATGCAGGCATTTGCTGTCTTTCCACACAGTATCTACAAGCAGGAAGGGGGATTGGTATGAACTGCGCAAACCATCCTGACCGTGAACGTGTAGCCTTTTGCCAGGACTGCGGCAAACCTCTATGCCAGGAGTGCACCCGCATCGTTGGCTCAGCCGTCTACTGCGAAGAAAGCCTCGCCGCCCGACTCGCCGGATCCGGTGCGCCATCCCCGTTCGCCTCTGGGCCCTATGCCGCCACCGAATCCGGTCCGAGCTATGCTGCCCAGGGGGCCGCCCCCCCGCCTCTGCCATCCGGCGCCCCGAACCCGGGTCTAGCCGCTCTGCTCGGCTTCATCCCCGGTGTCGGCGCCATGTATAACGGCCAGTACGCCAAGGGCGTCGTCCACCTCATCGTCTTCGCTATCCTCGTCAGCCTCGCCGGTGAGAACGGCCTTTTCGGCCTCTTCATCGCCGGATGGGTCTTCTATCAGGTCATCGAAGCCCACCACACGGCACGCGCTCGCCGTGATGGCACACCCCTCCCCAATCCTTTCGGTCTGAATGATCTTAGTGAGCGACTCGGCTTCGGAAAATCGTGGCCCGGATCTACTCCGTTCAGCACTTCTTCTCACCCCAGCGCTGCGCCGCCCGCGGACGCCTCCGCAGCCCCCACGGGAACGGCTTATGTTCCTCCTGCCGGCAGCTATGTCCCGCCGTCTGCCGGCTATCCGAACTACACAGCGCAGCCATCATCCGCGCGGGGCGAGAGCTACGCCCCTCCAGCGTTCCCCTACGGCTCTCCCGCCTACACCGCAGACCCGAATCTCCCCGGCACCCGCAACCGCTTCCCCGCCGGAGCCATCTGGCTCATAGGTCTTGGAATTTTCTTCCTCGTCGGCAACGCTGGAATTTTTAATCATTTCCCCATCCACAGGATGGTTCCCTTCCTCCTCATCGGCCTCGGAGTCTGGCTCTTCGTCCACAAGCTCACCGAGCAGGGCGGCAGCTTCGCCGATGGCGGCAGCCCAGCCTACCAGCAGCGACTTTACTGCGCTCTCCGCGGCTCGGCCTGGGTCATCCTGGTCGGGATCCTCTTCCTCTTGGACTCCTTCGACATTCTCTCCTGGTCCCGCAGCTGGCCACTCTTCATCATCGTCGCAGGTCTGATGGCTATCTTCCGCCGAGTCTCCTACAATCCGGCTACCTTCCAGGCCTATCCTTACCCCGCTCCTTATGCCGCTTCCCAAACAGCTCCCGACCCAGCTTCTCAGCCAGTTCAGCCAGGCGCTTCCACCGTTCCCTCCATTCCTAACGATCAGGAGGGGAAATAGCCATGGCAAACCACCCTCCACCACTGTACCCGCCGCCGGCTCCCCCCTACGGCAACGACTGGAAGTACCAGCGCCGCGTCCTCAAACAGCAGGCCCGCGCCCAGCGCGAAGCCTACCGCAACCACTTACGCGGCCAGCGACGCAGCTCCATTCTTGGCCCCATCCTGCTTATTGCACTCGGCATACTCTTTCTGCTGGTTCAGACCAACCATCTCGAAAGTCATCACCTGTGGGATTGGTACAGTCGCTTCTGGCCGCTTCTGCTCGTCGGCGCTGGCGTCATCCTGGTCCTCGAGTGGGCCCTGGACCAATACGTGCAGTCGGACCCGGCGCAGCCACAATACCGCAGGCGCATTGGAGGAGGTGTCCTCGTCCTACTCATCCTCCTGGGCTTCACGGGTCTTGTCCTAAGCGGAATACGTCAGGGCGGCAGTAGCAGGCTCTTCCCCGGCCTTAGCTTCAACCAGGACAATCTCGACGAGTTCATGGGCGATAAGCACGAGAGCGACCAGTCACTCACCCAGCCCTTCCCCGCTGGCGCAATCTTCACGGTCGATAACCCCCGCGGAGATGTAACTATCTCCGGTACTAGTGATGACAATCAGATACACGTCGCCGTGCACAAAGAGATCTACACTCGATCCGATTCCGAGGCCGCTACCGAAGCTCAACGTTTCAGCCCGAATCTGAACGCCAGCGGCAGCAGGGTGACTCTGTCTATGCCCCCACTCGAGGGCGGCCGCGCCGACCTCACGATTACCCTGCCCGCCGCAGCGGCCGCGACCGTCACGGCAAACCACGGCGACATCCACATCAGCGCCCTCAAGTCGAATGTTCAGGCCACCGCAAACCACGGCGACATCGAACTCAGCGCAATCACCGGCAATATCTCCACCCATATCAACAACAGCGGCTCGTCTCTCTCTGCTCACAGCGTCACCGGCTCGCTCTCCATCGAAGGGCGCGGCCGCGACACCACTCTCTCCGACCTCAGCGGCCCCGTCATCATGGGCGGCGATTACTTCGGCACCACGCACTTCGAACGCATCCGCGGGCCCATCAAGTTCCACACCAGCCGCACCGATTTCCAGCTCGGCCGCCTTGACGGCGAGGTCGAAATCAGCAACGCCGATATCTCCGCGAGCGACGCCGTTGGGCCCGTCACCCTCACCACCGGCAATCGCAACATCACCCTCGAACGCATCGCCGGCGATATCGTCGTTACCAACCGCAACGGCTCCGTCGACCTCACCAGCGCGCCGCCGCTCGGCAACGTTACCGTCGAAAATCGCAATGGCTCCGTCGACCTTACGGTGCCCGAGCAGTCCAGCTTCGCCTATCAGTTCGAAGCCACCAACGGCGATATCGAAAGCGGCTTCTCTCAGATCAACATTCCTGACGGAGGCCTCCAGAAGAAGACCGTCAGCGGAACCATTGGGAACGGCGGGCCTATGCTGCATATCTCCACCAGTCAGGGTGACCTTTCCCTGAAAAGAGGCAGCATTCCGCCCTTGCCCCCGGCGCCACCCGCTCCGCCAAAGATCACCGGTCTTCCCCCAGAGGCGCGTCAGTCCATCGAAGACGCCAGACAGCAACTGCGTGACGCCAGACAGCAGGCAAAAGCGGCCGCAGCCAGCGCCAGGCAAGAAGCAAAGGAAGCCGCCGCAGCGGGAAAGAGAGCGGCGCAAGATGCCCAACGACAGAGCAGGCAGCAGAACCAATAGACTGCTCTGTCTGTGAATGCGGCCGTGTCCGCATTATTCCTGATCGGGTCTTCCTCGCGACCGATGCTTCCGCAGGGATGCGGGAACCCATTCCAATGCCGCCTAGATGACGTTTTGGCGCAACCCTTATATCGTTAAGCGTGGCCCATTGCATCGGCCCTGCGGTGTTCTGCAGCGATATCTCGGACTGGAGCATTCACACAACATGATGACGACGAAATTGGAAGAAGCTGCAAAGCAGGACTTTACCGCAGAGGTATCGGAGTGGATTGAGGCGTTTGACGATGTTGTTGCGAACGACTGGGAGCATGGCGCGGAGTTGCTGGGTGCTCTGCGGCGGCGAGCCCGCGAGGCCGGGGTGCCGACGTCGAGTGAGTTGACGACGCCGTATCGGAACACCATCCCCAAGCACGATGAGGTGCCCTATCCGGGCGATCGCAATCTGGAGCGAAGGGTCGAAGCGCTGATTCGCTGGAATGCCATGGCAATGGTCCACGGCCAAAACAAGAAAGATCCCGGGATCGGCGGACACATCTCGACCTATTCCTCACTGGCAACACTGCTTGAAGTCGGATTCAATCACTTCTTCCATGCCAAATACGGCGACGAGCCTGGCGATTTCATCTATTTCCAGGGACACGCCTCTCCCGGCGTGTATGCGCGGGCTTACCTTGAAGGACGCTTCGACGATGACCGGCTGAAGAACTTCCGTCATGAATTGCGCAATACACCGGGGCTGTCGTCCTACCCGCACCCCTGGCTGATGCCCGATTTCTGGAACTTCCCTACTGTCTCCATGGGGATTGGACCGCTTAACGCCATTTACCAGGCCCGCTTTATGCGCTATCTCGAAAACCGAAAGCTGATCGAGACAACCGAACGGAAGATTTGGGCCTTCGTCGGCGACGGCGAGACCGACGAGGTAGACAGCCTCGGAGCCATTTCGGTAGCGTCTCGAGAGAAGCTCGACAACCTGATCTTCGTCGTCAACTGCAACCTGCAGCGGCTGGATGGACCGGTTCGCGGCAACAAGCGCATCATCGATGAGCTAGAAGGCATGTTCCGCGGAGCAGGATGGAACGTGATCAAAGTGATCTGGGGCTCGGATTGGGATGCTCTCTTTGAGCGTGACCATACAGGGCTCTTGCTGCGCCGAATGGAAGAGTGTGTGGATGGCGAATACCAGACCTTCAAGGCCAAAGGCGGCGCTTACCTTCGCGAGCACTTCTTCGGGAAATATCCGGAGTTGCTCGAGCTTGTAAAGGACATGACCGATCAGCAGCTTGCAGACCTGCATCGCGGCGGACACGATCCGGCCAAGATCTACAACGCCTACAAGCGGGCCATGGAACACAAGGGTGGTCCGACCGTAATCCTGGCCAAGACAGTGAAGGGCTACGGGCTGGGTTCGGCACAGGCACGCAACGCGACCCACTCTGAAAAGAAACTAGCCGACGATGGACTGGCAGCCTTCGTGAAACGCTTCGACATTCCAATACCCGAGGACGCGGCGAAGCACGGAACGCCGTACCGCCCGGCGCAGGATGCCCCTGAAATCGCTTACATGCAGGAGCGGCGGCGAGAACTGGGCGGATACCTGCCTAAGCGCGAAGTGCCGGCAAGCGCTTTCAAGGCTCCCGCTCTGGAGTACTTCGGCGAATGGACGGCGGGCTCGAACAATCGTGCGGTTTCGACCACCATGGGTTTTATCAGCATCCTGCGGCATCTGATGAAAGACCCGTCGATTGGAAAGCTGGTGGTGCCGATTGTGCCTGATGAGGGACGCACGTTCGGTCTCGAATCGGCCATCCGGCAGGTGGGCATCTATGCGCCGGAGGGCCAGAAGTATAGTCCCCACGATGCCGACATGCTGCTCTACTATCGGGAGGATAAGGATGGTCAGATTCTCGAAGAGGGAATCACCGAGGCCGGGTCGATGGCCTCGTTCACTGCAGCCGGAACCGCTTACGTCAACTATCGCGTACCGGCAATCCCCTTCTACATGTATTACTCCATGTTTGGTTTCCAGCGTATCGGGGACATGGTCTGGGCGTTTGCGGACTCACGCGGCAAGGGGTTTCTGATGGGGGGCACGGCAGGGCGGACGACGATGCTTGGCGAAGGCCTGCAGCATCAGGATGGCCACAGCATTGTGCTGGCCAGCACCGTTCCTACTTGCGTGACCTATGATCCGGCTTTTGTCTACGAGTTGGCGGTGGTGATTCAAGATGGCATCCGCCGCATGTACGAGAAAGGCGAGGACGTCTTCTACTACATCACAATGTACAACGAGGATTACGCGATGCCGGCAATGCCAGAGGGTGCGGCGGAAGGCATTCTGCGTGGCATGTATAAGTTGAAGCAAGCGGCGAGCGGAGAAGCCGTGGCCCAGTTATTCGGCAGCGGACCGATTCTGAACGAAGTGCTGCGCGCGCAGGATATTCTGGCCACGAAATATGGCGTGCAGACGGACGTCTGGAGTGTGACGAGCTATACAGAGCTGCGGCGTGAAGCACTAGCGGTGGAACGGTGGAACCGGCTGCATCCAGTCGAGGAGGAGCATACCCCCTACCTGACGACCGCGCTCGCCGAGGCGAAGGGTCCAATCGTCGCGACTAGCGACTATATGAAGTCCGTTCCCGATCTCCTCGCGCCTTGGTTGCCTTCGCGTCTCGTTTCGCTTGGCACCGACGGCTTCGGACGTAGCGACAATCGCGAACACCTGCGGCGGCACTTCGAGGTAAGCGCAGAGTCGATCGCAGGAGCGACCCTGTCCAAGCTCGCTCGCGACGGCAAGTTCAAACCCAAGGGTGCGCAGAAAGCCATGATCGAGCTTGGGTTGGACACTGACGCTGCCGATCCGGCCAGGACGTAGCCTGATCCGGCAGTCTCCTTGATAGGTAGAGCCAGATTCCTGAGACATTGCACTCCGTCGCGGAGATTAACTTTAATGGAGATTCCTGTTTGAGTGAGCCACCGCCGCACGAGAATCCTCTGATACCCAACAAGAAGCTTCGACAGATGTTCCTCTCGATGCTCGAGATGAGGGTGTTGGATGAATGTGTAGCCAAATTGCAGCATGGGGTAAAAGCACGCCTTCGCCTCCATTCCACGTGCGGGCAAGAGGCCTGCCGCGTGAGCACGGCGATAGGGCTGGGGAGGACCGACCTCATCAGCGATGCTGCCATTGGGGTTTCGATGGCACTTCTAAATGGCATTGAGGCCGGTCCTGTGCTTCGGCGGGTAGCCGGACTTAACAAGGGCGCCAAGAAGCTGGATGCGTTCACTGCCGAAGGCAGCGCAGACAATCGGCAACTGCCGTGGATTGAAGATGTGGGAGATCGGCTGCGTCTGGCCATGGGCGCGGCCCTCTCTTTCAAGACGCAAAAGGGCGTCAATCTTGTTGTTGCTTATGTCCGACATGGCGATCTGACGAGCAGAGAATGGCGCCAGGTGATAAGGCTAGCTGGTACGCTGGAACTGCCGATCCTCTTCGTTCTCCTGCCGCAAGGATCGGGCGAAGTGCGTAGTAAGCAGAAATTGAGCATATGTGAAACGGCCCGAACCTGTGGCGTTCCGGGTATACCGGTCGATGGCGGTGATGCGGTAGCGCTCTATCGAGTCGCGCAGGAGTCGATTGGACGAATGCGTGGAGGGGGCGGCCCAGTTTTGATCGAATGCCTGACGTACAGGACCACTAACGATCCGGCAGAAGCAGGAGCCGACCCGCTGCGGCAGATGAGTGCCTACCTGCTTGCCCGCAGAGTTTGCAGTGAAGCCTGGATGGCTCGAACAGAGAAGAAGCTGCGCGAAGAAATGGACGAAGCTGCTGGCGCCGTTCAACTCGTCCGGACAGCTGATAATACGTTGACTACCCCTTTCCGGTTAGCGGCATCTACACTGGATAGGTAATCGAAGATAACTTGAGGTACGAGTGCGGACAAGAAACTGCTTTTTCTACGCAGCGCTAATCTTTTGTGCTACGGCAGGCTTGTCGCAGGCGCCTGAGTCGAACCCTGTCCCTCCACCTGCGCAGCCTCCTGCTGCCCCGGACAGTACCTATCAGTCGGAACCGGCTTATGGTGTTCGTCAAAAGTCCCTACCAGCTCCTCAGCCGGCTCAGCGGCCCGTGACGCCGCCCGCAGTGGCTACACCCGAGACTCCTTTCCGGGCTTACATGCCATATGGGCCGCCAGATGTGAAGAAGGGATACGATCGCTTCTCCGGTTCCGTCTACATACCGTTGGACAATTGGATGTACCCGGAGTTGATGCGGTTATATAGCCTGGGCTATGTCGACACGATGTTCCTGGGCATGCGTCCGTGGACCAGGCGGAGTGTCCTCCACATGCTGCAGCATTCACAGGCCTCGATCGTCAACGGCAACGATCAAGAGGCACAGGAGATCCTGGCAAAGGTACTTACGGAGTTGGACACAGAGGTGCCGGACGGGAGCCACCTGCGCGGGGCCGTCTACGGATTGGAGTCGGCGTATACGAGGCTGATGGGAATCGGCGGTCCCGTACTGCGCGACAGTTATCACCTGGGGCAGACGATCAATAACGACTACGGCCGCCCTTACGAGACGGGCTTCAACGCCATCGCGGGAGCTTCGACAACAGACGAGTTGGGACCTTTCTCGCTCTACGTCCGGGCTGAATATCAACACGCTCCTTCGGCGACCGGGTATTCGACTGCGCTTGCCTCGGTGCTCTCAACCGTAGATGCGATACCGTACGCGCCCCCCTATATTCCGGAAGCGACCATACCTGCAGGGCCTATCGCTGCGCAGAATCCCTTCCGTATTGTGGAAGCGTCCCTCTCGGCGCATCTGCTCGGTCACGAGATCTCTGGCGGGAAGATGGACGCCTGGCTTGGACCGGGTGCCGGCGGCTCCCTGGCGTGGTCGAACAACGCCGAGAATATCTACTCGTTCCGCGTCAACCGCGTCGAGCCGCTCTATATTCCGTACGTGGACAAGGTCCTGGGACCGCTGCGGTATGACTTTTTTGTCGGCAGTCTCAAAGGACACACTTACCCACGATCTCCCTGGGTCCACTCCGAGATGTTTTCGTTCCGGCCAAGCGCCAACTTCGAATTCGGCTTTCAACGGACAATCATCTGGGGAGGAGAAGGTCATACGCCTGTGACGCTGCACACCTTCTTCAACGGTTTTTTCAGCACGAGCGACACCAATGCGTCCGAGAAATACTCCCGCGAAGACCCAGGCGCCCGGTTCAGCGACTTCAACTT
Organism: Edaphobacter sp.; assembly: GCA_965277265.1. Taxonomy (GTDB): domain Bacteria; phylum Acidobacteriota; class Terriglobia; order Terriglobales; family Acidobacteriaceae; genus Edaphobacter. Next base: position 132,977 of record CBDICF010000003.1, on the reverse strand, counting down.
CTCCTATCGTCTGCCCTTTGTGCGCAACTTCGCGACTCTTTATCTCGACTCCATTGCCCACGACGATGTGACTCCTATCAGCGCACCTCGCCGTGCCGCCTACCGGACCGGACTCTTCATCTCGCAATTTCCTAAACTGCACAAATTGGACCTCCGCCTTGAAGGCGTTACGACGGACCCAGGTGTGTCCAACAGCCACGCCGGCAGTTTCAACTACTACGAGATAGTCCAGCGGCAGGGCTACACAAACAAAGGCTTCATTATGGGTGACTGGATCGGGCGCGAGGCGAAGGGCGGCCAGGCGTGGCTGACCTATCATCTCTCCGGTAACGAGTGGGTGCAGTTGGAGTACCTGAACAAGAAGATTCCGAAGGACTTCGTTCCAGGGGGCACTACGCAGAACGAATTCAAGGTTAGTGTCGTCAAGCGGCTAACCAGAGATGTCGAGTTGAACGCATGGGTGCAGTACGAAGGGTGGAAGGCGCCCGTCCCGGTCGATGGAGTGGATCTTAATCTGACCGGCCTGCAGAGAGATACGATCGGGGCCGCCCAGATCACCTGGTTTCCCAAACTTCACCGGTATCCAGCGAAACCGTAGATGTGGCGCGAGACGAGGCGATAGTCTGGGCGAAGTCTACGAATTTGCGAAGGCCAGCGCGATGTCGATCAGAGGGGCAGCCGGTTCTTCGATTGTTCGCTTGAGCTGACCGCAGGCAGCGTAGATGTCCCGTCCACGTGGCTTGCGAATGAATGCCGGAATGCCGGCCTCGCGGAGGCACTTCTGAAAGGCTGCGACATCCTGTGGATCAGGCTCGTGGAATACCATCCCTGGACCTGAGTTCCAGACAATCAGGTTGATCTTCGCCCTTAAATTTCTCAGCAAAACGATCAATTCTGCCGCATGTTGCGGTTGGTCGTTGATACCGCCAAGCAGGACATACTCGAAGGTGACCCGTTCGCGGGGGCGCAAAGGAACGGTACCGACGGCTTGGAGGAGCGCGTCAATGTTCCACTTGCGCGTAATGGGCATGATGGACTCGCGGATCGTATCGTTCGAGGCGTTGAGGCTGACGGCGAGCTTGGGGCGGAGGGTCTCTTTGGCGAAGTCGAGAATGCCGGGCAGAATTCCGGAGGTGCTGACGGTCATACGCGACTCCGGTATGCGCATGGGGCCGCTGAGGAGGCCGACTGCGGCCATGAATGCGGCATAGTTCAGGAAGGGCTCGCCCATTCCCATGAAGACCAGGTTGATGCGCGGGGGCATACTGTTGCCCCGAGCGCTGCCAATCTCGACGTTGTGGCGGCTGAGGACGGCAGCTACCTGACCGGCGATCTCGCCAGCGGACAGATTTCGGCGAATACCGAGCTTTGCAGTGAGGCAAAACTGGCAGTTGACGGCGCAGCCCACCTGGCTGGAGACGCAGATGGTGGCTCGTTTGTACGGCTCATCCTCCGGCCTCGAGTGCTCCTCTTCTTCGGCGGCATCGGTGCCGTCGCCGCGCTCGCCGTCGTCGCCCTCCGGCATCCAGACGGTCTCGACGGTTTCGCCGTCGGCCATGCGGATCAGGTAGCGTTCGGTGCCGTCGATTGAGCGTGCGGTCTGGGCGATCTCGGGGATACCGACGGTGTAGCCCTCGGCCTGCATCGCTTGACGCAGGACTGCGGGAAGAGTGGTGACCTGGTCGAGGGAGGACACGCGCTGACTATAAAGGGCCTCGCTAAGCTGGGCGGCACGGTAGGCGGGCTGATGAAGCTGCTGCATCAGACTGGCCAACTCTGGCAATGGACTGCCAAAGAGCGGTTTTTCAGCGGGAGCGGTGGATGGCGCTTTGGCAATGGTGATGGGCAGGTTCGACATCGCGACTGCACCTCTCTCTCTGTCTGGGTTAGGCATTAGTACCCCTCCCCCGCCTTATTTGTGCAAAGTCTTCGATCTAAAAGAGATAGCTTAGGACCTCAAGTCGCGTCAGGGTATCGGGTTGTCCTGATGGCCCTGCTAAGACCGAAGTTCCCTCTTATTCCATTCTAACGGCTCCGGGGATCTGGTGCGCCACGGCTCAATGTGTGGCGGATGGTCGTAAGTGTATGAATGGGAGGGCGTTGGATGCGGGGTCGGAGTGGATCGAGCTTTGCGGAGCTTGACATGGGTTTTGAGGAGGCGTGGGCGTGTTGCAGAAGCGACCGCGGATCCCTGCCGGATGACAAAGAAGAGAACACGCAAAGGCAAAGACGGAATACGGGGGACCTCTCCGCTGCTCCGGTCGAGATGGCAACCTTCTTTGGCGCGCGCGCGATAAGACCGCACGGATTCGCCGGATTGGGTGCTGTGAAACAATGGAAGGAAGGAGCCGCATGTCTGCAACGTTGATTGAAGAAATGTCCGGTGTGAAGTCCGCCGCCCGCAACATCCGTAAAACTGTCCTCTCCAACGGCCTGATGGTACTGACCGAAGCAATGCCGCATGTGCGGAGCGTCTCAATGGGAGCCTGGATTGGCTCTGGGTCGCGGGATGAGCCGGCCGAGGTGAACGGCATCTCCCACTTCGTTGAGCATATGGTGTTCAAGGGGACGACCTCGAGGTCGGCCCAGCAGATTGCCCGCGAGGTGGATACCATCGGCGGCAATCTGGACGCATTTACCGGCAAGGAGATGGTCTGCTTCAACATCAAGGTTCTGGACGAGAATGTGCCGCCTGCGCTGGACGTGCTGGCCGACCTGGTGCTCCATCCGACCTTTACGCCGGAGGACCTGAGCCGCGAGCAGGGCGTGATTCTGGAAGAGATCAAGATGGACGAGGATAATCCGGACTATCTCGTGAACGAAATATTTACCCAGAACTTCTGGAAGGGCGATGCGCTGGGGCGGCCGATCTTGGGGACGGTGAAGACGGTTTCGAAGTTCGACCAGCAGGTGCTATTCGACTTCTATGCCGGACAGTTTACGCCCCGCAACATGGTGTTTTCGGCTGCCGGCAACCTGGATCACGACGCTTTCGTGGCTCAGGTAGAGCGGGAGTTCAGCTCGCTGGCGGCCAGTGGGAGCGGTGTTCCGGCCAAGATTGCCGCGCCGGTCGCAACGCCGCACATTACGCTGAAGCGCAAGAAGTCGCTCGAGCAGGTGCAGTTCTGCCTAGGTGTTCCGGCTCCTCCGGTGAACGACGCGCGACGGTATGGGGTGTATCTGTTGAATACGATGCTGGGCGGCGGGATGAGTTCGCGGCTGTTCCAGACGATTCGCGAAGATCAGGGGCTGGCGTACTCGATCTACTCGGAGATGAGCCCGTTCCGGGATACCGGGTCCGTGTGCGTCTACGCAGGAACCTCGGTAGACAAGACGGAGAAGGTGCTGCAGCTTACCCTGCAGGAGTTGCGCCGTCTGAAGGAAGAGACCGTAAGCTGCGTCGAGTTGAAGCGAGCGAAGGACCAATTGAAGAGCAATATGGTTATCGGTCTCGAAAGCTCCGGCAGCCGGATGGCGAACCTGGCGCGGCAGCAGATGTATTTCGGACGGTTTTTTGGCGTGGATGAGATTATGGCAGAGATTGAAGCCGTGACCACTGCTGACATTCAGACATTGGCGCAAGAACTGTTCCGTCCGGAGGCGCTGGCGCTAACCCTGCTGGGAAACCTTGGCACAATGAAGATAGACCGGGACGATCTAGCCTGCTAGCAGGATGGGCTGATAGAGTTTTGCTCTGGAGCTTCATTCTGGCTGGACTGTTCGGATTGGAAGCACACGATTACCGAGGAATGAGAAGACGATGAAGGCCATGGATCTGCTGGGAGCGAGGCGAAGCAACGACGAGGGTTTCACATTGATCGAGTTGCTGATCGTGATGTCGGTGATGTTGATTCTGATGACGCTGGCGGTGCCGCAGTTGCTGAAGCTGCGCAAACAGGCGAATGAGACCTCGGCGATCCAGTCGGTGCGGACCATCGGACAGGCGGAGCTGCAGTACAACTCGGCCTATCCGGCGAATGGATTCTCGTGCTCCCTGGCGGCCCTGGGAGGCGATCCCAAATCGGGTGCACCGAGCGCGCAGGCATCGCAACTGCTGGACACAGGCTTGGCAGGCGGGCAAAAGGCCGGTTACACGTTTGCGATCACCAACTGCACCAAGGTGACGGTGAATAACCAGGACATGTACACGTCGTATGAGATTACGGCCGTGCCGCAGTCGATCGGGAACTCGGGCGATCGCGGGTTCTGCTCGGATGCGAATAACATTATCCGGTTCGATCCTGCAGGTGGGACCAACTGCACACAACCCATCCAGTGATATGGCGTCGGGCGGCTCTGCTGCTCGCTCTATGCTGTCCGGCCGGCTTGCTGGCGCAGGGATTGCCGCCCAAACAGAGCGAGGCGGTGGTGCGCAAAGTGGATGACCTCTATAACCACCTCGCTTCCCTGCGGGCCCACTATGTTGAGCACTACAGCGGGATGGGGATGGACCGCTCGGAAGAGGGCACGCTGCTGCTGAAGAAACCGGGGCGGATGCGGTGGAGCTACGCCGATCCTGTGGGTAAGATATTCGTGCTGGATGGCAAGTATGCGTGGTTCTACACCCCGGGCGATGCCCAGGCAACGCGTGTACCGGCAAAGCAGATGGACGATCTGCGGTCGCCGCTGCGATTTCTCCTTGGACACACTCAATTAAACAAGGAGCTAGACGGCCTGAAGGTGATGGCTGAGGGTTCGGGTTTTCGGATCACCGGTGTGCCGAAGGGGATGGAGCAAAGGGTGAAGCTGCTGGCGCTCGGGGTGTCGGCTACGGGGGCGATCGTGATGATGCGGCTGGAAGAGGTAGATGGGGCGGTGACGGAGTTTGCGTTCTCCGGAATGCTGGAGAATGTGCCCCTGACGGATAGGGATTTTGTGTTCGTTCCTCCGGCTGGCGTGGCTGTGGTGGACGGGCTGCCTCCGATGGACTGAGTTTGTGCTCGATGTGCTCTCTGTGTAGCTGGACTGCAGGTGCGTCTCCTATTCAGGGCGCGACTGCCACCCCGTGCGCTCACCTGCTACGGCTCCTCTCATTTTGTTCGAACGCAAGCCGGCCGCCGTAGCTGCGGGCATCTAAGGAGAAGATGAGACCCAGATAAAGGGTTCGGGAGAGGTACATGGATCCGCATCTCGACGTAGGCAAGCTGGTGGGGGCCGCATCTGCACCCGTAGCGCTTATCATCGCAACCTCCATCTTTCTGGGCAATCTTGGAGGGAAGTACGCGATGCTCGTAGCAATCTTCCGTCAGATTGCTGGCGAATACCGAGGCATCGAGCAGCGAGATAGCCTACGCTGCCGCAGCCTGGAGAAACAGTTGACGCACTATTCGAGCCGGCTTCGCAATCTTATACGCGCGACGTTCTGGCTCACCATGGCGATTCATTTCTTCATCTTAACGGTCTTTTTCACGAGCGTTGCAGTGATCCTTCCGCATATGCGTGTATGGGTATGGGTGACGGGGTTCTTCAGCCTGACAGGTCTCCTGGTGCTGGGAGCATCGGTGGTAATCGAGACCGTGGAAAATCATCGCGCGAAGGAGGATCTCGTGCTGGAGACAGCCGATTTTCCAGATGTGCTCGCCAACAACCAGGAAGAGGACGATAAGCGCAGCTTCGCAAACGGCTAGGGGTTGCGTCCGTAGCGCCGCTTTTTGAGAGCACGCTTCAGGCGAGCTTTACCTTGCCGGCTTCGCCTACATCGATCTTGCCGCCAGTGGCCGCTGCAGCAAGATACTTGACGCCGCGGACGAGTCTGCTCGACGAAGCCTCCCAGTATTCAGCTTCAGCGATATCGACGCGGAGGACGGCGATCGCGGGATCGTCTTCGCCAGCCGGAAACCAGGCTTTGTACATGGGGCTCCAGAGCTCGTGAATTTTTGCCCGGTCCTGGTGAACGCGAGCGCGGCCCTTGGCGGAGACATACTTGGAGTTCGCGGGATCGGCGAAGATAAGCGTAGCATGGGTGTCGTCCTGGATCTCGTGGACCTTGCCGGAGTCGTTGCGGGTGAGGAACCAGATGCTGCCGTTGAAGTCCTTGGTCTGCACGCCCATGGGACGGCTGTCGAAGGAGCCGTCGGGGGCTGCGGTGACCAGGACGGCGATGTGGATGTCCTCGATCAGGGAGCCGATCTTCCTGAGGCCTTCGGCGCCGCTTAGCTGCTTGAACTCACTCATGGTGCCTCCTTTGTGTCCGCTCATTTGGATGCGTAAATCGGGCTGGGCGCCCCAAGGCTCGTTGAACGATTACCCATGAAACTTATCTGAGGCCCGGCATCCCGCGAAGCATGGCGATCCGCCCCCACCGTCTACAGGTAGTACCATCGATAGAGCAAGTTATGAACTTCATCGACGCCTGATCGATCCGAAAGGCGTAGAAACGTTGGGCTTCTATGGTGAGCAGTGTTCTTTCGTCCAGCCGGTTGAGCACTTCGGAGTTTCATGCGGCAGTCCGTTCGTTGTCTCCGGCGGTTGCGGTGTTCGATTGCGATGGGACGCTGTGGTCGGGCGATGCGGGTTCGGGCTTCATGGCCTGGACACTGGAAACGGGGCTGGTCTCGCGGGAGATGGCGGACTGGATCGATGGGCGGTACCGCGAGTACCTGGGGGGCCAGGTTACGGAGGTGGCGATCTGCGGAGAGATGGTGCAGATGTACCAGCGGCTTCGCGAGGACGAGATGCGCCGCGCTGCGAAAGTGTTCTTTGAGAGTGTCATCGAGCGGAATATCTTTCCGGAGATGCTGGCGCTGGTAGAGGAGCTACGTGGGAAAAACGTCGAGATCTGGGCGGTTAGTTCGACTAACAACTGGGTGATTGAAGAGGGCGTGCGGCGGTTTGGGATTCCGCCGGAAAGGGTGCTGGCTGCGCGATTGCAGGTGCGGGACGGTGTGGTGACGGATTCGGTTCTCGACGTTCCGACCGATGCCGGTAAGGTTTCGGCGTTGGAGCGCGTAGGGGTTGTCGCGCCGGATGCAGTGTTTGGCAATTCGGTGCATGATGCGGCTATGCTGACGATTGCGCGGAGGGCGTTTCCGGTGAATCCTACACCTGCGCTGGTGGAACGGAGCGCGCAGGAGGGCTGGCCTATCTACTACCCGGCGTCGGTGCAGCCACTTGAGTGAGATCATGGAATCTATTCTTTGGATTCACTCGTCTAATTTGTAGGTGAAAGATCTAAAACGCAATGTCGAGGGACGTTTGGACACTTCGATGCAAAAGCCTCTTCGCCTGGTGGTGGCGGCGCTGATCCTGCGCGGGTCTTCGGGAGAAGAGGGCGGTGGGATCGAGGTGCTGATCTGTCAGCGGAAAGCGGATCAGCCGATGAGTTTGAAGTGGGAGTTTCCCGGGGGCAAAATTGAGGCGGGTGAGACCTCGGAGGGAGCGCTCGCCCGCGAGTTGAACGAGGAACTTGGGATTTCGGCGGTGATTGGGCGCAGGGTGGCGCGGATCCGTCATAAGTACAGGAACGGCGGGGCGATCGATCTACAGTTTTTTGTGGTGCGGGAATTCGATGGAGCGCTGGAAAACCGGATCTTTAATGACATGCGGTGGACGCCGCTGGGAGCTCTGCCAGGATACGACTTCCTCGCCGCGGATCTGGGGCTGATTCGGGACCTGTCCGAAGGCAAACTGCTGTAGCGCTTGCCTGCTCCGCCGGCTTCTTGGGCTGCGTCGTGGTTGGAGCTTGGAAGGTGTTCCAGACCAGGGTCAGTGAGAGTCCGATCACGATGATCGCGGTGAGCCATGCAACGCCGTTGAACCAGTGGGAGTTGGTGTACTTACCCATGAGGTCGTGCTTATTGATCAGCTTGAGCATGAAGATGAGGACGACGGGGAGGAGTATCCCGTTGAGCACCTGCGACAGGATGCTGAACTCGACCAGTGGGAAATTGGGGATGAGGACGATGGCCGCTCCGGCAGCGATGAGCAGACTGTAGAACCAATAGAAGAAGCGGGCCTCGCGGAAGGTCTTGTCGAGGCCGCTCTCCAGGCCGAGGCCTTCGCAGACGGTGTAAGCCGTGGAGAGGGGCAGGATGGATGCCGCGAAGAGGGACGCGTTGAAGAGGCCGGCGGCGAAGAGGATGAAGGCGTATCGGCCGGCTAGGGGCTTCATGGCTCCGGCGGCGTCGGATGGGTCGGTGATGTTGCGGATGCCGTGGGTGTAGAGGGTGGCGGCGCAGGCGACAACAATGAACCAGGCGACGACATCGGTAAAGATGGACCCAATGATGACATCCAGCCGGGTGGCCTTATATTGGCGGACGCTTACGCCTTTTTCTACGATGGATGACTGCAGATAGAACTGCATCCAGGGAGTGATCGTGGTGCCGATGACGGCGACGGTGGTGTAGACGTAGGATTTGTCGTTCCAGACGCGGCGCGGGGGTAGTTTGATGGTCTCGACCATAGCCAGGTGCCAATCCGGGCCGCTGAGCACGCCGGTGATAATGTAGGCGATGTAAAAGACACTGGCGACCAGAAAGATCTTCTCTACGCTCTTGTAGTCCCCCTTGACCACGAGGACCCACACGAGGAACGCGCAAATCGGAACGCTGACGTATTTACTGACATGAAAGAGCTGCATGCTTCCTGCGATACCGGAAAACTCGGTGATGACGTTGCCGAAGTTCACGATGACGAGCAGAATCATCACGACGAAGGTGATGCGCAGGCCGAACTCCTCGCGGATCAGATCGCTCAGTCCCTTGCCGGTCACTGCTCCCATCCGGGCGCACATCTCCTGGACAACGATGAGTGCAAGGGTGATGGGGATCATCGTCCAAAGCAGGGTGTAGCCAAACTGCGCTCCGGCGGCGGAGTAGGTGAGGATGCCTCCGGCGTCATTGTCGACATTAGCGGTGATGAAGCCGGGACCGAGCACGGCGAAGAAGAGGATGAGCCGGGTTCTCCACGGACGCCAGGACGACATGAGGGTGTTCCTTTTCTATTGGGTGGGAGAACGTGTCAGCTCGCCGCTCTCAAGGCTACCTCAAAGAGCGCTGGGAAAGTACATTGGATGAGGCTTTTACGGCGGGTAACAGGTGGAGTACGCGCTGGACGATAAGGTCGACCTGGATGTCGTTATAGTAACCGTCGCGGGAGGCGCGAACGGTGCCGGCGGAGGCGATGCGCTGCCTTGCAGGCTCATCGGGCAAGTAGCGTTGGATTTTCTGGACCAGTTCGCCGAAGCCGGAGAAGAAGACTGCCTCTTCATCCTCCTTGAAGCGCTGGAGATGGCCTTCGGAGCGTTCGGCGAGGAGAAAGCCGCCGCAGCCGGCGATCTCGAAGCTTTTGTGGACGAACTCGTCCTGGTTGGAATGGGTAAGGAAGCTGAGATTGATGCGCGACCGCCAGATGGCCTCGCGGTACTGTTGCTGGTAGAGCTCTCCTTCGCGGAAGAGCGCATGGAAGGCTTCGGCGGGGAGGGCCCGGCTCCATTGTCTGGGGTTCCCGGAGATCGAGACCGGGAGACGGTATTCGGTGGCGAGGCGGGTGAGCGTCTGGGCACGGTCATCATAGGGGGTGCCGATGAAGGAGACCGCGCGGTCACGATCCGCATCCGACCAGCCCGGCGGCGGCGGAAAGTGAAGGGTGGGCTCGTAGGCGGTCTGTATCTTTATCACGTCCCGTGCTCCCCGCGAGGTGTAGTCGAGGATATTCTTGTCCCGCTGGACGACGTGCAAGTCGTAGTGGGGTATGTCCTTCATGTAGAGACGCCAGCCGGGGTCCTGGCGGGGGCCGAAGGGATTGTCTATCATGTAGCTGACCGTGGCGATGCCCATGCGACGAAGCCGGTCGAGCGTCTCGGGGCGCATCGCCAGGAGCTTGTCGGCCCAGAACAAGTCGGGCTTCTCACGCTCTGCAATTTCTATGATGTCCCGGTTGAGACGGCTCACGCCTGGACCGGCCGCCAGCCGGTAAGCGATTTTGCGGAGAATTGTATTTTCGGCTTCATAGCTGTACGCATTGAGAGGTACAACCTCGTGTCCGAGACGCTCCAAAGCCCAGAGCCGATATAGAGAAGAGTCGTTGAAAGACAGGCCGGAAGCGTAGAGAATCTTCATCGATTGATGCGTCTCCGTTGGCTTTGAACGTCTGACCACTCTGATCTGGGTCTGGTTAGTGTCGAAGGTTTTCGTGGATGGACTGGGCTGCTATTTTTCGCGCAGCAGAGCGATGACCTGTTCCGCATGGATGATGCCGACGAGTCGCTTCTGTGGATCGAGCACAGGCAGGGAGCGGAGGTTGTATTTATCGAAGAGTTCGGCTACTTTGCGGCCGTTTGCATTCATGTCGCAACTGACGATGTGACCTGCGGGCAGTTCGGAAAGCTGCTTACCGGGAGCTGCGAGAAGCAGCTGCACGAGGGGGATGAGAGCTTCGATCCGCCCGTCGGGATCGAGCAGGTAGATGTCCGTTATGGTCTCGAGGTCGCCTTCGAATTCGCGCAGCGCCTGTATGGCCTGCTCGACCCGGGCGGCAAGAGGGAGCGCGATGTAGTCGGTCGTCATTCGGCCCGCGGCTGAGTCGCTGTGGAATTCGAGGAGATCTTCTACCTCCTGGCGCTCGTCCGGGTCCATTTCATCGAGAATGGCTTCGGAGCGCTCGTCGGAGAGTTCGGAGAGGAGATCGGCAGCGGCGCCGGGATCCATCTCTTCGACAATGCCGGCAATCTGCTCTGAGTCGAGCGACTCGATGAGTGACTGCTGCATCCTGGGATCGACCTCTTCGAGAGCCTCGGCGGCGACATCCTCGTCGAGAGACACAAACAGAGCGTGACGCTCGGCGGGGGCAAGCTCCTCGAGAATATCGGCGATATCGGAGGGATGCATCTGGGAGAGGCGGTCCTGTCCAATCTTGAGGCGAACGCGACGGGCGGGGTCACGGTCGATGAGGTCGACGAAGTCCCACGGAATGGCGCTGGCGCCGAAGCGGCACGCGATGCGGTTGACGGAGTCGGCGGGGAGGCCTTTCAGGAGCCGGCGAACCGCTCCGCGCAACCCGACTTCGACCTCACAGATTCGCAGCGTCAGCCCTATGCCGTCCTCGGGCGCGTTCTCCCAGACCAGATCGACGTCGTTGACGCGCACGACCTTGTGGCCATTGATGTCGATGATCTGCTGATCGAGAAGATCGCGCTCGAGCAGAAGGTAGGTCTCCTTGTCGGCGAGAGGTGTAGGGATTGCCGTTGCGAGGAGCTGTATCTGGCCATCGGAGGTGAACTGGAGCTCCGAGATGGGGACCAGAGACGGCCGATCGCCTCGTTTGGCCGTTGTGAGCCGCAAGACGATGCCATATGCATGGGCCGCATCGTTGAGGGGAGAGACCGCGACCTCACGCACCTGGCCGAACGCAGCGCCCTGCGCATCGAGGACGGCAGCACCCATCATTGCGGAGACGCTCGTCTTGCGGTGGATGTGATCGGTCATAGGCGGCTACCCGCATGTTAGCGTACCGCAACGAGGTTAGGGGATTTACGGTCCGGGAGCCGGACGGGCGGCGGCGCATTGGGTGCCAGGAGCCAAGCTGTTTTCGCGAGATTCGATGGTGTGCGTTTCCTGCCATGCAATCGAGAGATGCAATTCGAACATGCAATCCTTGACATTCGTGAAATCCACAAGCACACTGCCATCATTGCTGTTTGTCTGCCGTTAATGATTCGCACACAGGTAATTTCAAGGACAGCTTTGGCCGATTCTACGACAAGCCGCGTCAGCTACACACTGGATTCATCCCTCGACAGCGTCAATAAAGTTGAGCAGTTGGCGGAGCAGTGTGCGGAGCGGGCGGGCTTCGATGAAGACACAGTCCCTCAGATCGCGATGGCGGTCCGCGAGGCAGCGGTGAATGCAGTGCTGCATGGCAACTCCTACGATCCGTCCAAGCACATCACGGCGTCGTTCGAAACGACCACCGATTCGCTGGTCATCCGTGTGGCAGACCAGGGCCCGGGGCTTGACCCCGACACGATTCCCGACCCGCTGGCTCCAGAGAATATTCTGCGAGGCTCCGGCCGCGGCATCTTTCTGATACGAGCATTCATGGATGAGGTAAACTTTCGGCAGCTTCATCCTGGCACGGAACTGACACTGATCAAGCACAGAACACCGGCGCAACCGGGGACATAAGGAGAACACACATATGAGCATGAAGGTAAAGACTCGCCAGGTAGATGGCGTCACGATTCTGGATCTCAGCGGCCGCATTACTCTTGGCGAAGGCAGCGTCACCATACGGGATGCCGTGCGGGACGTATTGGCCAAGGGTTCGAACAAGATTCTGCTGAACCTGGGCGACGTTAACTACATCGACAGCTCCGGGATCGGCGAGTTGGTCAGCGCCTTCACCACGGTGAAGAACAGCGGCGGAGAGCTGAAGCTGCTGAACTTGACCAAGAAGGTTCACGATCTGCTCCAGATCACCAAGCTGTATACCGTCTTCGACGTTAAGGATGACGAGGCGACGGCGATCTCTTCCTTCACGAAGTAAAACTGCAGCAGCAAATGGCCCTCGTAGATGCGAGGGCCTTTCCTTATGTTCATCAGCTTTGACAGGAGACGCACGTTGCCTACTTCGAAAAGTCGACCTTCGGGGCTACGCTATTGTCTGGATTTCCCTTGAAATACTCGTCACGATAGTGGAATCCGGCCATGTTCGCCCAGATGCTATTGGGGAACTGGCGAACGTAGACGTTGTAATCCTCAAGAACCCTGTTGTAGCGCTGCCGCTCGACGGCGATGCGGTTCTCGGTTCCGGCAAGCTCGTCGGTAAGCCGGGTGAACTGCTCGTTTCCCTTCAGGTTCGGGTACTGCTCTTGCAACCGAAAGAATGGCCCTAGGGCTACGTCGAGCTTGCTGTTGGCGTTGATATTGCTGGCGTGGTCGCTCCCTGCGGCGAGAACGCCAGCTCGGGCGTTGGCGATGTTGGTCAGGACGGTGGACTCTTCCGCGACATAGCCCTTGACCGAAGCGACCAGATTGGGGATGAGGTCAAGACGGCGCTGCTGCACGACGTTAACCTGCGAAAAGGCCTGATTGACTGCTTCATTCTTCTGCACCAGCGTGTTCTTCGCGCCGACGTAGCTGCCGCCGACGAAGAGGAGCACGATAATGATCAGCCCCACCACGCCAAGCACGATCCATAAAGGTTTCATATCTTCCTCGGTTCTTCCTCGGTTTCCTTGCTCCAGGTCTCGATCTTACCCTGACCCGCGATCTTGGACTGGTCTATCCGGCTGTACTGTATCACCTGCCGGGCTTTGAAATGAGACTTTTACGACGGATTCTCACCATAGCGGATTGTCACATATCGCTGCTGGCCCCGCCCCCGCCGGAGCTGCCGCCACCAAAACCACCGAAGCCGCCGCCACCCCCGTCGTCGTCACTGCCGCCACGGTAGCCTCCTCCGCCACCGCCGCCCATGATATTCGCGAGCAGGAAGAAGATGAGACCTAGATTGCCGGTCTTGATAAGAAAGAAGAGGATGAGCAGGATTGCGCCGCCGCCGAGGAGTATCTCCGTAAGACTGAGCTGAACCGGTGCCTGCTGATGATGATACTGATGAGCGGAGGAGTAGGGGGTTAGGGTAACCCCGGCGTCGCGCGCGATGATCTGGGCGATCTGACCGACTCCCTGCGGAACGGCAGTGTTGTAGTCCCCCTGCTGAGTGGCGGGAATCATGGAACGCAGGATGTCGCCCGCTTTGGCGTCGTTCAGTATGCCTTCGAGGCCATACCCCACCTCGATGCGTCCGCGACGGGGATTCATGACAAGCAGCATCAGGACGCCGCGATCGCTTCCCTTGGCACCGACCTTCCACTTGTCTTCGAGGGCGGTCGCAAACTCTTCGATCGACTGGTCACCATCCAACGTCTTTATGGTCACGACGGCGATCTGCGCGTGTGCCTGACGGTCGACCTGGGTGCAGAGGCTTTCTACGCTTTGTTTAGTTGAAGCCGACAGAACCCCGGCGAAGTCGCTGACATAGCCGGTAGGAGCAGGGAGGCTGCTGGCCGACTCCCCCGACAGCGGGGCCGACCGCGCAAGTAGCAGAAAGACGACGACGAGCCAACGGGACAGATGCTTCATCGAGGCTCATTCTACCGTGGGCGTCAGTTGGGGGTGAAGGACGGGGTCGCGGCTTTCGGAAGGAAGAGAGGGTGCCATATCTACAGGGCACCCTCTCGTTTGCAACATTGATGAAGAGTCAGCGACTAGAGGCCAGGAGCCGGCTTGTTACCATTTCGGCCCGGTATGGCGATTCCCTTCTCCTTCGCGAGCTTCTCCACCATCATGAGGTGCTCGTGAATCACATTTTGGCCTTTTTCAACTGCGGCTTTCAGGTTCGCATCCTGGGTGCTGGAGGCTTCCATACGGAAGTCGCGCAGGTCCTTGCGGTGGTCCTTCACCATCGCGGTGAGATAGGCATTGTCGAATTCCGTGCCCGAGAGTCCATTGAGCTGGTCGTACAGGTCCTGGTCCTTCTTGCTGAGGTTCTTCGGCGTACGGACGCCCATCGAGTCGGCGATTGGAGCCATCTCGTTATTCAACGCAGTATGGTCATCAACCATCTTCTGCCCGAATGCCTTGACATCGTCGCTTCCCGCCTTCTCGGTGGCGAGTTGACCGAGCTTGACCTCGGCCATACCTCCCTCGGCCGCGTTGCGAAGGAACATTTTGTCCTTCATGGTCTGACCCGCTTCGTTGGCGTTGCTGCCCGAATCCTGCATGGCCGTGGTGGAGGGTTGCTGCTGATTGGGCCGGTTGGGTTGTGTTGCGGTGGACGGGGCCATGGGGTCCTGGGCCAGCAGAGCTACCGGCGCAAGCAAGACCGCCGTGCTCAGCATCGCGATTCGCAGTGTGTCGAATTTCATTGGAGTATCTCCTTGGGAGCGACCTGAGGTCCTGGTCCATTTGGTGTGTACATAGGACTTATGGTTGCCTCTGGAAGCAGTCTGCGGCATGGAGCCGATTGCAGCGGGAGGGCGACAAAGAAGGCTGTATTCTGTCCCCGGAGGGTTCGATTGAAGACCCAAAGTGCCGTTACGCCGCCCAGCGCCCGCCAGGAACCAACACCAACTACGCTGCATGGACACACCCTCGCGGATAATTACCGCTGGATGCGCGACAAGTCTTCGCCGGAGGTGACCGCCCATCTAGAGGCGGAGAACGCCTATACCCTTTCGGTAATGGCGCCCAGCGAGCCGTTGCAGGCGAAGCTCTATGCCGAGATGCTGTCACATATCAAGGAGACCGATGAGTCGGTACCCTACCGCGACCGGGGCTGGTTCTATTCCGTGCGTACCGTGGAGGGGAGTCAGTATCCGATCCACTGCCGCAGACGGCCTTTTGAGGATAAGTTCGATGCGTCACAACCGGAGGAGATTCTGCTCGACGTGAACAAACTCGCGGCGGGGCAGCCATTTATGTCCATCGGAGCGATGAGTGTCAGTCCGGATGGACACAAGCTGGCGTATTCAACGGATAACACCGGATTTCGGCAGTACACGCTTCATATTCGGGATTTGACGACGGGTAGCGATCTCCCGGATACGGCGCTGCGGGTGGGGTCGATTGCCTGGGCGGCCGACTCGCAGACGCTGTTTTATACGACCGAAGATGAGGTAACGAAACGTCACGATCACCTGTTCCGGCACCGGTTGGGAGATGAGGCTTCGCAGGATGCCGTTGTCTATAAGGAGACCGACGAGCGCTTCAACCTGGGAGTTGGAAAGACGCGGGATGGCAAATATTTGTTAATGGAGGCGGGCAGCCACACGACGAGCGAATGTCGCTTTCTGTCCGCAGAGGCGCCCGACGGAGATTTTCGGATAATCGCGCCGAGGATGGAAGAGCAGGAGTACTCCGTAGATCATCGGGAGGGCCTCTTCTATATCCGTACCAATGATGTGGGGAAGAACTTCCGCGTTGTGACGGCACGGGTTGAATCTCCGGGCCGGGAGTTCTGGACCGAACTCTTTCCAACCAGCAGCGATGAACCGCTTGAAGATTTCGATGTATTCAACTCATTCTGCGTGAGTTCCAGGAGAAGGCTGGGGCTGCCCACGCTTACGGTCACGAAGTTCTTTGGACAAGCCACACTAGGAGAATCGCAGGAGATCCTCTTCCCTGAGCCGGTGTATTCGACCGGTGCGCACGTGAATCGGGAGTTCGATACGACGGCGTTCCGGTATGGCTATATGTCGCTGGTCTCTCCGCCTTCTGTGTATGAGTACGATGTCCTGTCGGGTCGCTCGAAGTTATTGAAACAACAGGAGGTGCCGGGCGGGTTCGACGCTGGGCGGTACGCGTCCGAGCGGGTGTGGGTGGAGGCGCAGGATGGCGTGAAGGTGCCGGTTTCGGTGGTTTACCGGCGGGATCTTTTCCGGCGGGATGGTTGTAATCCGCTGTATGTCTATGGATATGGATCGTATGGGTATTCGCTTCCTATCGGATTCAGCGGGACCAGATTGTCGCTGCTGGATCGCGGTGTGGTGATTGCCTATGCGCACATTCGCGGTGGCGGCGAGATGGGCGATTCGTGGCACGACGCCGGCAAAATGATGGTGAAGCGCAACACGTTCTCAGACTTCATCGACGTCACGGAGCAGCTTGTGGCGGAGGGGTACGGCGCGAAGGACCGGGTGGCGATCGAAGGTGGAAGCGCGGGCGGCCTGCTGATGGGTGCGGTGGTGAATATGCGGCCGGAGCTGTTCCGTGTGGTGCTGTCGCATGTGCCGTTCGTGGATGTGATGAACACCATGCTGGACGCTTCCCTGCCCCTGACGGTGGCCGAGTACGAAGAGTGGGGTAACCCGAACGAGGCGGAGGCGTTTGCGATAATGCGCTCCTATTCGCCCTACGACAACCTGAAGGCCGGGGCTTATCCGGCGATGCTGGTGAAGACGAGCCTGAATGACTCGCAGGTGATGTACTGGGAGCCGGCCAAGTACGTAGCCAAGCTGCGGACGCTGAAGACGAACGATACGCCGCTGCTGCTGCATATCAATATGGACGCGGGGCATGGCGGGGCAAGCGGCCGGTACGACTATCTGAAGGAAATTGCGTTCGATTACGCGTTCCTGTTACGGGAGCTTGGGGTTGAGAGCTAGTACCACTTCGAACCCGGGTCGAGCTGGATAGCGCCTGGGATGCCGGGACGAGCCTGCCCGGGGTTCGGCTGGGTGAGTTTCTGAACCCTGGAGCCGGTTGAAACACTCCAATTAGCAGGTCCGATTCTCAGTGCCGACTGCAGCAGGGATGCCGGCGAAGTATAACAACCTATATGCCGAAGCCTATTCTTCTCGCAATCGATGACGATACCAGTGTTCTGGAAGCCGTGGTGCAGGACTTGCGCCGCCACTACGGCCAGGACTACAGGATCGTGCGTGCAGCCTCGGGCGCGGCGGCGCTGGACATCTGCACCCAATTGAAGGAGCGCAAGGACACGGTCGCGCTGTTCCTGTCCGACCAGAGAATGCCGGGGATGACGGGGGTTGACTTTCTGCAGAAGGCGCTCACGATCTATCCCGACGCAAAACGTGTGCTGCTGACCGCGTATGCCGATACCGAGGCGGCGATTCGCGCGATCAACTCGGCCAAGATCCACTACTACCTGAACAAGCCATGGGACCCACCGGAGGAGAAGCTGTACCCGGTGCTCGACGACCTGCTGGAGAGCTGGAAGGAGGGGTACAGGGCGCCATTTGAGGGGATACGAGTAGTGGGAGTGCGGTGGTCCGCAACCGACCACGCCGTGCGGGACTTCCTTTCGCGCAACCGCATTCCCTACCAGTGGTTAAACCCGGAGGTAAACCCGGAGGCGCTGGAGCTGCTGAAGGAAAAGGGCATCGACGATACAAAGCTGCCGGTAATTCTGTTTGGGGACGGAACGGCGCTGGTGCAGCCGAACTCGACCGAGATCGCGAGTAAGGTAGGGCTGCGGACCCAGGCGCAACAGGAGTTCTATGACGTGGTGGTGATTGGCGCGGGTCCGGCGGGGCTTGCGGCGGGCGTCTATGGCGCGTCCGAAGGTCTGCGGACGCTGGTAGTGGAGGCGGCGGCGCCGGGAGGACAGGCGGGGTCGAGCTCAAAGATCGAGAACTATCTCGGCTTCCCCGAGGGGTTGAGCGGCGAGGAGTTGGCGAAGCGCGCCTTTCTGCAGGCGAACCGGCTGGGTGCGGAATTTCTGACTCAAAGGGTGAAGTGCATCCGGTCGGAGAACCAGTACCGCATCGTCGTGATGGAGGACGGGCGCGAGGTGACCTGCCACGTATGCCTGATTGCGACGGGGGTGGATTACTGCAAGCTCGATGTGCCTGGAGCGACGCGGTTTTTTGGTGCGGGGGTGTACTACGGGGCGGCGTTGACCGAGGCGATGTCGTGCCGCGAAGAGACGGTGTACATCGTGGGGGGGGCGAACTCGGCGGGACAGGCTGCCATGCACTTCTCGCGTTATGCCGATAAGGTGCATATGCTGGTGCGCGGCAAGTCGCTCGAGAGCAGTATGTCGAAGTACCTGATCGACCAGATTGAAGCGACGGAGAACATCTCGGTCGAGACCGGGACAGAGGTGGTGGGGATGTCGGGCGATAGCCACCTGGAGTGCCTGACGCTGACGACACCGCAGGGGACCGAGGCGCGTCACGCCAGTTCCCTGTTCATCTTCATCGGCGCGGCGCCGAAGACGGACTGGCTGCCCAGGGACATTGCGTGCGACAGCAGGGGGTTCATTCTGGCGGGACCGGATTTGAAGGGCTCCCAGACTGCGGCGTGGACGTTGCAACGCGATCCTTATCTGCTGGAGACAAGCGTTCCAGGCATCTTCGTGGCAGGCGATGTGCGCCACAACTCCGTGAAGCGGTGTGCTTCGGCGGTCGGTGAAGGCTCGATCGCGATTCAGTTTGTACATCAGTATCTAGCCACGCTATGAAAGGGAGATTACCCGGCAATCCAATGATCGAACAGACCCAGGGCGCGCAGTATGGTGTATCGGAGAAGATGGACGAGGAGTTGTTCGCTGCGCTACGCAAGGTGCCGCTTCTGTCCTCGCTGAAGGATGATGAGTTGTACTGTGTGCAGGGCATGGAAGAGGTGCGGCTCGAACGCGATGCGGTGCTGGCGCGGCAGGGTGAAGCTTCGCGTTTCTTCTGGATTCTGATCGAGGGGGAGCTTCGGATCGCCCAGACAGTGACAAAGGGCCACGAGATCACCCTTGCCAAGCTCGAGACAGGCAACACATTCGGCGAGTTGTCGTTGCTGGCAAATATTCCAAATGCAGCGAGCATAGTGGCGACAGTCCCAAGCCGGCTGCTGCAGCTCGACGAAGATCAGTTCTGGGCGCTGATGACAAGCTGTCCGCAGGTGCGCCGGGCGATTCTGGGAAACATGGCTTATCGATTTCAGAAGCTGCAAAGCGTGACGGTGCAGCAGGAGAAGATGGCCTCGCTGGGAACGCTGGCCGCGGGTCTGATGCACGAGCTGAACAATCCGGGATCAGCGGCACGCCGGGCCGCATCGCAACTGCGCGGCAACCTGATGCGGCTGCATGAGATTTCTTCCGGGTTTTCCGATTGCGATCTTACGAAGGACCAGAAGCTGCGGCTGCAGGAGCTACAGAAGCAGGCGCTTGCGGTGAAGCAGCCGCTGATGATGAACTCGCTCGAACAGAGCGATGCAGAAGAGGCGCTGGCCGGGTGGATGGAGAAGGCCGGCATCGAAGCTGCATGGAAGATGGCGCCGGTGCTGGTCTCGATCGGCATGGATCAGGCGGAGTTGGAGCGGATCAGCCAGGACTTCCAGGGGCCGCTGCTCTCGGATGCGCTGGGCTGGCTGGAGGCTCTGGTCTCAAGCACGCAACTGGTGGGAACCATCGAAGAGAGCATAGGGCGGGTGACCGACCTGGTCCACGCGGTGAAGTCGTATGCGTATGAAGGTAAGGGACAGAAGCAGACGATTGACGTGAATAACAGTATTCACGCGACGCTGGTGATCCTGGGGCACAAGCTGCGGGAGAAGGAGATTGAGCTGGAGAAGGATTTCGCCCCGGACCTTCCGTCGCTGCAAAGCGAATGCACGGGGTTGAATCAGATCTGGACGAATCTGCTGGACAATGCGATCGATGCGGTGCCGCAGCATGGGCGGATCGGGGTTCGGACCTGGGCGGAGGTCTCCAAAGCGGGGAACGATCGAGGTAAGACCGAGCTTTGCATCCGGGTAAGCGACAACGGAAGCGGCATACCGCTCGATAGCCAGGTGCATATCTTCGAACCGTTCTATACAACCAAGCCGGTTGGAGTGGGAACGGGTATTGGACTGGGCATCGTGCAACGCATTGTGGATCAGTATGGGGGCACGATTCGCTTCGCTTCAGAGCCCGGGCACACGGAGTTTGTGGTGCGCCTGCCGGCGTAGCGTTTCTAACTCATTTCGGATCGGGCGTGATGTGCGGGTGGTCTGAGACCCTGCCTCGTAGATATGATGGGCAGGAGGAGATCACCGTGCCACTTACGCCGTTCCATATTGCCTTCCCTGTCGACGATCTTGAAGCTGCGCGCACCTTCTACGGAACAACGTTGGGCTGCGCGGAGGGGCGCAGTTCTTCGCAGTGGATCGACTTCGACTTCTTCGGCCATCAGATCGTTGCGCACTTGAAGCCCTCCGTGACGGAGAAGAAAGCGCACCACAACCCGGTGGATGGCCATGACGTGCCGGTGCCGCACTTCGGGGTGGTGCTCGCGATGTCCGACTGGGAGGCTCTGGCCAAACGGTTGCGCGAGTTAGGAGTTGAGTTTGTCATCGAGCCTTATGTGCGGTTCAAGGGTGAGGTGGGCGAGCAGGCTACGATGTTCTTCCTCGATCCGGCCGGCAATGCTCTCGAGTTCAAGGCGTTCGCCGATATGGGACAACTGTTCGCGAAATAGGCCGTCGTGAGGACGGCAAGCGATCCGTCATTCTCTCTTTACTATATCGATTTAGTTCCGTTAGACTCTGTAACGAACTGCCAGCGTGCCGTCGTCTGCCGGGCTTTCGTCCGGAGGGTTGCGCACGAGATGAAGGAGCACGTATGCCGGTACGCACGAATATCCAGAGAATCACATTCCTCTGCTTTTTTGCCGTAGCACCTCTGGTTTCGGTCGATGGGGCGGCACGAGCGCAGGTTGCGGCAGGGGGCTCGATAGCATCGGCTTCGATGCCATGGATGAACAAAACGCTGGCGCCGGATGAAAGGGCCGATATGGTCCTCCGCCAGATGACGCTCGACGAAAAGATCCAGATGGTTCACGGGGCGGGGTGGGGCGTGTTGAGGGAGGGTGCGCCGCTGCCTGCGCGCTCGAACTTTGGCGCGGGCTTTATGGCCGGCATCGACCGGCTGGGCATTCCTGATATCAATCTTGCGGACTCGGCGGTGGGCGTCAGGATGGCTGCCTACCAGAGTCGCTATGCAACGCTGCTGCCCTCGACGCTGGGCGCGGCATCGAGCTGGAATCCGGACGCGGCATTTCTTTACGGCTCCGTGATCGGCCGGGAACTGCGGGCGCAGGGCTTCAACATGTCCATCGGCGGAGGTGTGAACATTACACGCGAGCCACGCAATGGACGGAACTTCGAATACGCGGGCGAAGACCCCGTGCTGGCCGGCACGATGACCGGCAATCTAGCAAAGGGCGTCTTCTCCGAGCATGTCATGAATGACATTAAGCACTTCGCATTCAACGATCAGGAGACGGGCCGCACTGTGGTGAATGTGCTGCTGGCCAAGAAGGCAGCGCGCGAGTCGGACCTGCTTGCGTTTGAGATTGCGATCGGGATCTCGGACCCTTCCGCGGTGATGTGCTCGTACAACCTGTATGAGGGCGATCACGCCTGCGAGAACGACTACCTGCTGAATGAAGTGCTGAAGAAGGATTTCAAATTCAAGGGCTGGGTGGTGTCGGACTGGAGTGCGACGCACAGCACGGTGAAGGCGGCGCTCGCGGGGCTCGACCAGGAGATGCCCGGTGATGATAACTACTTCAACGGGCCGCTGAAGAAGGCCGTCGAGGGCGGACAGGTTCCGATGGCGCGGCTGGATGACATGGTGCATCGCATCCTGCGCAGCATGTTTGCCGCGGGTGTAATCGATCTGCCGCCGGTGCGGACCGTGGTCGATCCGTTCAAGGGCCGCGATGATGCCCAGCACATTGAGGAAGAGAGCATCGTGCTGCTGAAGAACTCCGATTCCGTTCTGCCTCTGCGGGCGTCGAAGGAAGATTCAATCGCGCTGATCGGATCGCATGCCGATGTGGGTGTGCTTTCGGGCGGCGGATCGGCGCAGGTCGATGCCCCTGGCGGCGATGCCGCAAATCCCCAGCCGGGCGGGTCACGTTGGGGCGTCCCGGTCTACTTCCCTTCTTCTCCGCTGCGGTATATTCGCGAGAAGTCTCCGCAGGCAACGGTCGAATATAACGATGGCAAGGATCCGGCTGCGGCGGCCACGCTTGCGAAGTCGTCACGCACGGCAATCGTGTTTGTTAATCAGCCCATGCGGGAGGATCAGGACGCCGCGACCCTTTCGCTGCCTGATAATCAGGATGCGCTGGTTGAGGCCGTCGCTGCCGCAAACCCCAACACCATCGTGGTGCTGGAGACCGGCGGACCGGTGGACATGCCGTGGGCCGGGAAGGTGAAGGGCGTGGTGGAGATGTGGTACCCGGGGATCGGGGGCGCGCAGGCTCTCTCGAATATATTGTTCGGCGATGTGAACCCGTCGGGAAAGCTGCCTGTGACCTTTGCCAAGGATGATGCGCAACTGCCGCATCCGGTCGTTCCGGGGCTGCAGCCGGGCTCTCACGCGAGGGGAGAAAATGGCAGCCACCCACCTTTTGACCTGAACTACACCGAAGGCGCGGAGGTCGGATACAAGTGGTTCGAGGCGACGCATAAGCAACCGCTATTTCCGTTCGGCTTCGGATTGTCGTACACCAGCTACGCCTACTCGGGCCTGAAGGTCGATGATGCGCAGAGGACGGTACACTTCACGGTGCGCAATACCGGCTCTCGCGCGGGGACCGAGATCGCGCAGGTGTATGTGGCGCTTCCCGCAACGGCGAACGAGAACTATCAGCGTCTCGTCGCCTGGCAGCGCGTGCAGCTGGCGCCGGGTGAGTCGAAGGACGTGACGCTCACACTTAATCCGCTTTATCTTTCGGTCTTCGATACCGCAAAGAACGGCTGGCAGTTGCTGCCGGGCGAGTACAAGGTGATGGCGGGTGCGTCTTCGAGCGACACTCCACTGAAGGGAACGCTGCGTGTTCAATAGTGTACGGGCGCCGGGTTATAGTCCAGGCTCGGGGCTATAGTCCAAGCTCGCTGAGGCCCTTGTGATCGTCCGGACGAGGGCCGAGGGGCCAGTGAAAAAGACGCTCCGATTCCTTGATCGGCAGGTCGTTGATGCTGGCGTGGCGATGGTGCATGAGGCCCTCAGCGTCGAACTCCCAGTTTTCATTGCCGTAGGAGCGAAACCAGTTGCCTGAAACGTCGTGCCACTCGTAGGCAAAGCGCACGGCGATTCTTGCGCCATCGAACGCCCACAGATCCTTGATCAGGCGGTCCTCCTGCTCGCGCAGCCATTTGCGTGTGAGGAAGGAGACGATCTGTTCTCTCCCGGTTACAAATTCCGCGCGATTGCGCCAGCGGCTGTCAACCGTGTATCCGAGCGAGACCTTCTCGGGATTACGCGAATTCCAGTTATCCTCCGCTTTGCGCACTTTCCGGCCAGCAGCTTCGCGGGTGAAGGGCGGGATCAGTATTGCTTGTGACTTCGCCGTCATCACAGCGTCCTTTCAAAAGGTGAGGGATGGGAGATTATCCTGTGTACTCTTCCGTCCGGTTCTGGGCGATCGCCACGCCTGGTACGGAACGTTGAGCTAGCAGGTGACCCGCTGCCACGGAGAAGAAACAGAGCACGACGGAGAGCACAACGTTTGCGAGCGCCCTGGCCCACATACCGGAGCGGAGCAGGTCAAGGGTCTGTAGACTGAAGGAAGAGAAGGTCGTAAATCCGCCACAGAGACCCACCATGATGAACAATCGCGTGTTTTCTGAGACAGCATACTTTCCGGTTTGCACCGTCAAGGTCCCGAAGAACCCAATGACGAAGCATCCGAGTATGTTGATGAGAATGGTTCCGTAAGGAAATCCGGTGCTCAGGCTCAGGGTAAGCCGGGTAAGGACGTATCGCAGAAGGCCGCCGATGGCGCTTCCGATTGTGACCCAGAGATAGGACATGCTCTGCCTCGCTTTCAAAGGTGACTACATTGCGTCGGCAGAGGTCATCAGCCCATCGTGGGCGGTTATGGGAGACCTCATTCCCTCGGTTCGTGCTGCAACAATGGCACGAGCACGCCTAAATCATACATTGAGGCTCCGGTCTCTTTGGAACTTGGGCGTCTATTTGCGAGTGCTCCTTGAGAAGCGGGCCAGACTCTCGACAAGGATCAATCCGAGACCAAGAAACAGGATAACGCCGCCGGATAAGGGTGCTTTCATCCGGTTCAGTACGAACCACACGATGGCTATCCACGCGAGAACCGCGATGGCGAAGCTGCCATCGTCGACAAACAAGCCGAACACTTCGCGCGCTATATTTCTGATCCACTGCATTCGTTTCTCCTAAATAGCTACCGTCGCAGGCGACGCGAGACGGCGACAGATTGGAACCATGACGAGAGCGATCACAAGGTATGCGGCGATAAGACCCAGGATGGACCAGTCCGCGCCGGGCCAGCCAAGGTGCATCCCCTCGCCCACCCAGAATGTTCCGAACGCTGAGAGCAGAATGCCGACGATGAACTTGAGGGTATTCTCCGGCACCCGGGCCAGCGGACGGTGGAGTATCAGGCCCAAAGCGATAACCACCAGAAGCGCGGCGACCGCGCCAAGACCAGCGGGAAGCAGCATCCCGGTTCCGCCGGCGCCTATCGCGATCACGATAAAGACGACTTCAGTGCCCTCGAGCATGGTGATGTTGAACGATGTCCCGAACGCCACCTTATCCAGTCCGGAGGAGTGGCCGGAGAGGGTTCGCATCTTCGACGCGTTCTTCGAGAAAGCGGCCTCCTCGTCATGCAAAGGAATCAGACCGGCCGACCTCAGGATTGCTTTACGCAGCCAGCGCAGGCCGAACAGCACCAGCAGAACCCCGACAGCCAGTTGAACTAAATGCAGCGGAACGCGTAGCAAGGCCCGGCCGGCCGTAAGGATGATCACCAGCAACACGGCGACTGCGGCCATACTGCCGGCCACCGCGGATCGCCACCCGCGTACGCTGCCTACCGCAAGAACGACGGTAAGCGCCTCCACGCACTCCACAAGCGACGCGAGGAAAGATGCTACGACCGACGTTGCCAGATGCGCCCAACTTAGCGCCATTTCTCCTCCTGAGTGCAGCCTTCAATTGATCTGATGCGCGCAGCCTGCGCTCTGGACCGAAACTCCGACGCTGCCCACCGGCCGCCGCGCATGTGAGCTAGGCAACCCCCGCCCGCACGGTCATGACCGGACAGGTCGCCTCCGCAAGCAAACGGTACGCGAAGCTGGTATGGAGATGCCTTCCAAGATGCGTCTGGCCCTTGACCCCGAGGACGATCAGCCCTGCGGTTCGCGCCTTTGCCCGCTCGATGATCTGTTGGATCGCGGTATTGCGATCAAGCTGAAATGGGGGCAGGAAAGGTTCCGACTCGCCGGAATCCGAAAGCTGTCGCAGGCTGGCCCTGTATTGCTCCGCTAGTTCTTCGCGCCGCTGTGGGTCGTTCTCCGCATTGTCCGGAAGTAATTGACACACATCCACTGGTACGCCGAATGACCTGCCGAGCATGAGCGCGACCGGGGCAGCGGCATCGGCCTCGGGCGTGAAGTCGTAAAGGTATAGAATCTGCTTCAAATGCAGCGTCAGGTCCACGCCCGCCATGACATGAGGGCCGATCGTCAATGTCGGACATCGGGCTGATAGCAGTATCTTTTCGGTATTCGATCCGACCAGCAGATGATTCAGCCCACGATGCACCCCATAAACGCCGAGCACCAGAAGATCCGCTCGATGCGTCTCCACAGCGGCCAGGATGACCTCACTCGGAATGCCATCCTGCACGATCGTCTCCACTTCGATGCCGATCCTCCGTACCCCTGCCGCGAGTGCGTTGAGCCGGCCCAGAGACTCCTTACGAGACAGACTTGGCCTGCGGGTGAACGTCTCTGCTTCGCTGGCGCCCTGCGGTAGCTCGACTGCATGAAGCATGAGGATTGTTGCATGGAAGTGGTGCGCCAACGCCACCGCATAGTCGAGCCCCAGCCGCGAATTCTCGAAAAAGTCGGTGGCGAAAAGAATCCGCCTGATCGTGCCTTCCTGAAACATGTTCGGTCCTTTTTCTCGTCGCCTACGGTTGTGTGGCTGTCTGGAAACGAAGCGTGGCCACGTCGGCTTCATACTCGAACCTGGCGTTGGCATCCTCTATCTGTGCCTGCGTCTGCTGCAATTGAGCTTGGCTGAGTTCCACGATTGAACTCAACCCAAGTTGATACCTGGTGCTCGCAAGCTCAAGCGCGGTATTGGCCTGCTTCAGCAGATCGCTTGTGACGGCCATGCGCTGCTTCGCGGTCATTGCAGTGAGCCATGTGGTGCGCACGTTACGCACAATGCGGTTTTCCAGGTCGCGCGAGCGTTCCGCGGAGGCCTTGGCGCGGAGGTCTGCTTCCGTCGCCTCGGCGTGGTATCGGAAGCCGTTGAAGATGGGCACGCTCAGGTTCAGGCCGCCTGCGCCGTACCAGTTCTGGCTGAAGTAGTTCGAGGAGCCGTATGCAGTGCCACCAACAACGCCCAGCGCGGAGACGGTCGGGAGGAGCTGCTCGTGCTGCGCCCGACTGAATTTCTGATCTGCCTCGTGACTGAGCTCAAGAGCCTGAAGGTCCGGTCGCTGTTGCAGCGCGGTCGCAATCAACGGATCCGCGGTCGCGGGCAGCTCCGGCGTGGGCAGGGCGGCATCGTCCACCAGGTGGTAGTTCTGCAACGAGGTCGAACCCAGGATTTCGACGAGCCTGGCCATCGCGGCATTCTCTTCATTTTCGGTGTTCAAGACGAGCAGCTTCGCCTGAGAGAGGTTGACATCGGCAAAGCTCTGATCGAGCGACGATTTCAGTTTGCTTGCTGTCATCGCCGTTACTTGATCGGTGACCGACTGCCGCGCCGCCTGGGTGCTCTGTGCAACCTGCGCCGTGGCCTGGGCCTCAAGTGCCGTGTAGAAGGCCAGGTCCGTGGCAAGGACGATCTCTTCGCGGGTCGCGACTGCATTTGCAGCAGATGCTTTGGCCTGCAAAGAGGACGAAGCGATCAGGTTGTGCGTCCGCCCGAAGTCGGTAATCAGCTGATTCAACTCTACCCCTCCACCAGCGTGATTGAGCAGGCGCGATGCGGTGAGAGATCCCGAGGACAGCCGAGATGCTTCGAGCGCGCCGACGCCCGTGAGCGTGCCGTTCAGGGTGGGCAGATCTCCCGCGCGCGTTTCGCGGACAACCTGATTCTGCGCGAGTGCAAGGAGTGCGGTGACGCTGATTCTCGGATTGTTCCTGATGGCGAGCTCCTCTGCCTGCCGACGCGTCAGCGTGGTTGTACCATCCGCACTGGGCGCCGTCGGAGCGGCTCCGGCCGGGCTCGCAGCAGATTGCGAAATCAGCAGCGGCGGCGGCGGCGCAGACGGAAGAGCCGCAAGGCGGTTTTGGCCATGCGCCGCAAGGCAGAGAGAGAGAGCAGGAACAAGCGAAAACCAGCGGGTATGTCTATTCATGAACTGCCTCCTCGCCGATAGCGGCCTCGTGCCCTGCTGTTCCTCGATGGATGAGGAGGTACGCGGTAGGCACCAGAAAGACCGTCACGATGCCCGACACGGTAAGACCCCCCAATATGGCGCGCGCGAGCGGGGCGTACTGTTCGCTTCCCGGTTCGAGCGCGAGAGCCATGGGAATCAGCCCCAGGATCGTAGCCAGTGTCGTCATCAGGATGGGGCGGAGACGAACCTTGCAGGCCTCGGCCAGCGCCTCCTTGATCGGGTGCCCTTGAGCTCGCAAAGTTCCGACAAATTCGACAATCAGAATGCTGTCCGAGACGGCGATGCCTGTCATCATAATGACTCCCATCAGAGACATGACATTGAGCGTGGTCCCGGTTGCGAGCAGGAACAGGACCACTCCGGAGAGGCCGGGAGGAATAGCCAGAAGGATGATGAAGGGATCGGAGAACGAAGCGAACTGGGCCATCAGGATGAGATAGACCAGGACCACGGCAAGGATGAGGCCGATGCCGAAGCTACTGAACGCGTCGTGCATATCGTTGATCGCTCCTCCCAGCTTCACCGTAACTCCGAAGGGATGCGGGAGCCCTTTCAGAATTCGATTCACATCTTTGCTTACCCCTCCAAGGTCTTCACTTTTCGGCATGACATATACATCGAAGCTGCGTCGGAGCTGGTAGTGGTCCACCTCGGTCGGTGTGTTGATCTGCCGGATGGAAGCCAGTGATTCAAGCGGAGTCGTCTCCTTGGCTCCCGGAGCGCGAAGCGGAATCTGTTTGAAATCCGTGAGCGTCTTGATCTGATTGTCGCGGTACTGGACAGTCAGCATGTAGTTGTTTCCCGTCTTTGGATCGACCCAGAAGCTGGGCGAGATCATCGAGTCCGAGGTGAGCGCCGTAATGACGTTATCGATCGCGTCCTGCGGCGAGATGCCCAGCAATGCGGCGTGTTCACGGTCGATATTCAGCTCCAGTCCGGGATAATCGAGGTCCTGGGGGATGAGAACATCGTTGACCGAAGGCAGCGCCTTCACCTTGGCCGCGATTTTGTTGGCATAGGTGAATGCCTGATCGAGGTCGCTGCCGCCGACACGAATATCGATCGGAGCGGGCTGGCCCTGATTGACGACGGAGTCGACGAGGCCGCCAGTCTGGAAGTAGGTCTGCACCTCTGGAAAATCGCTCGCGAATCGGGTTCGGAGTCGCTGCATGTAGACGAAGCTGCTCGTCTTGTGCTCTTCCTTCAGGCTTACCTGAATGAACCCTGTGTTCATCCCGGAGTTGCTGGTGTAGATCGCTGACAGGTCGGGCGTCACGCCGATGTTCGACACAATCATATTCATGTCGTCCGGTGCGACGACATCGCGAATCTCTTTCTCCATATTTGCGACGTAGACGTCGGTGACCTCGATCCGTGTACCGGGAGGGACCTTCACATCCACGACGAATTGCCCCGGATCGGTTCGTGGAAAAAACGCGATGCCCAGGAACGCGAACAGGCCGAAGCTGACAAGGACGAAGAGAGCGAAACCGCTGACCACCAGGACCGGCCGTTCAAGACAGACCGCAATCGCCCTTTCATACGCGTGCAGAAGACGTTCGAAGAGGTGATTGAAGCCGACGACAATACGGCGAAAGAGATTGGGACGCTTTGCCGGATGCAGACGAGCATGTTCTGCGGAAGGAATGCCTTCTTCGACTGCCTCTGCACCGTGTTCGCCGTGACCTTCGAGCTTGATAAAGCGTGCGCAGAACAGCGGCACCACCGTCATAGCGACGACATACGACGCAAACAGCGCAAGAACAACCGCCAGCGCCAGAGCGGTGAAGAGATATTTACTGACGCCGACCAGCAGGATGACAGGAAAGAAGACGATGCTTGTACTGCAGGTCGCGGCGAGCACGGCAAGTTGCACCTCCTTGCCGCCGTTCACGGCCGCCTCCACCGGCGCTTCGCCCATCTCCATATGGCGGAAGATATTTTCGAGCACGACCACGGAGTTATCGATCAGACGCGAGAGCGCAAGGGCTATCCCGCCCAGAACCATGGTGTTGATGGTGCTGGCGCCCAGATTGAGCGCGATAAACGCAGTCAGGCAGGAGATGGGAATGGACAACATCACCGAAATGGTGGCCCGGACGTTGCCCAGAAAGAGCAGGATCATCAGCGCCGTCAAGCAAAGTCCGATCGTGCCTTCGTTGATCACGTTCTTCACGGCAATCTTTACGAACACCGATTGGTCGAAGACGACGTTAGTCTTCAGCGCCTGGGGTACATCGAGCAGATGCTTGGTAGCCTCTCGAATGCCATTGACGATGGCAATCGTGTTCGAACCTCCGCCCTGTTTCAAGACGGGGATGTAGACCGAATGCTGTCCATCCACACGAACGATATTGGTTTGAAGCTGACCGGAGTCCTCCGCCTTGCCGATATCGCCGACAAAGACATTGGCCCCGCTCGATGTTTTGATCGGCATTGCATTGATCTGGTCCACAACAGGAACCTGACTGTTGGCATAGATGTTGTAGTCCTTGGCGCCGATGCGGACGTCGCCCGCCGGGAGAATCAGGTTCGACGCATTGACCGCATGGACCACGTCCATCACGGAGAGTTGATGGGCCTCCAGCTTCACAGGATCGACGTACACCTGGATCTGCCTGTATTTGCCGCCGTAAGGCTGCGGCACGGAGGCGCCTGGAACATTTGCGACCTGGTTGCGGACCGAGAACTGTGCAAGATCCTTGAGTTGCGTCTGGTTGAATCCCTGGCCTTTCAGCGTGATCAAACACACCGGCAGGTTCGACGCGTCGAACTTGAGCACGACGGGTGGAAGCGTTCCGGGAGGAAGCCGCCTGAGGTTCGCCATAGCCAGATTCGAGATATTGCTGACGGCGGCATTGGCGTCCGTGCCGGGCTGGAAGTAGATCTTGATCAGACTGACGCCGGTGAGCGAGCGCGACTCGATGTGATTGATGCCGCTGCCAAGTGTGAAAAAGCGCTCATAGCTGTCCGTGATATCGGCTTCGATCTGCTTCGGCGGCATGCCGGCGTAGAACGTCGCGACGACAACAACGGGAATGTTGATCTCGGGAAACAAATCGACCGGCATGCGAGCGACCGTCGAGGTGCCGACCACGATGACCATAAGGCAGAACATCAGGATAAAAAAGGGATATTTGATGGCGAAAGAAGACATTATTCGGCCACCTCTTCCTTCTCCGTCGGGATGAAAGCTTTACGGGGCGTGACGAGTTCACCGTTCTGATACTGTGTTTGACCGGAGGCGATCACCCGCTCGCCCTTCTTGACTCCGCTGGTGAGTTCAATGCGGTTCGCCGTTTCGATGCCCAGGGTTACGGTTCTCTGCTCCACGTGATTGGTGCTGTTGACCACCAGCACGTACGCCTGGCTGCCGTTCTGCACCACCGCTTGAGTGGGTACGGTCAAAGCATTCATCTTCTGTCTCAACCGGAACGTCGTGTCCGCGTACATCCCCGTCGTCAGGGTAAGGTCCGGGTTGGGAACATCGACCTCCACAAGCATGGTCCGGGTCTTCGGGTCGAGCGCCCGCGTGAAGCGCACAATCTTGCCGGTAAAACTACGGCCCGTCGCTCCCACGTGGATCTCAACCGGCCCGCCTGCATCGATGTATGGAACGTCAGCCTCCGGGATAGGAGTGCGCAGCCGAAGCAGATCGCTTTGCGCAATCCGCACAACCGGCTCCGATTGCGTGTCCGACGTGGTTCCAGCCTGGATCAGCGTGCCGGTATCGGCATAGCGCATCGTGACCACCCCGTTGAACGGAGCAATGATTGAGGTGTAGTTCGACAGCGATTGAACCCGATTGCTGTTGGCCGTCGAAACCCCGAACTGTTGTTGTGCCGCCTCAAAGGCTGCCTTGGCAACCTCGACCTGGGCCTCCGACTCCTCATCCTTCGCGCGCGAATTGTCGAGTTCCTGCTGCGCGATCAGGCCCGGTCTCTCCTTGGCCGCCTCAGCCAGTCGCGTGTACGCCGCATGGACCGCAGCATGTGTCGACTCCGCACTCGTGATCTCACTCTTTGCGCGGCCGATCTCCGACTGGCTCAAGCGAACCTGAGCGTGCGTCTCCTGAAGCTGGTCGGCAAGCTCCGGGACCTCAAGCACAGCCAGCACTTCGCCCTTTCGCACGCGATCGCCGATATCTACCGAGATCTTCCGGATATACCCCGATACTTTCGCGTGAAGGTCCACATCCTGATACGGCTGGAACTGGCCTGCGACCGTAATGGAACTGGCGATCTGGCCCTGCGTGACATCCACAACAGCAGCTGCCCTTGCGGCTTCAGGCTCAACTTTTTCGCGCCGCCCGCGAATGAGAACAAACCAGAGCAAAAGAAGAATACAGAGGATCGCTACGACCCAAAGGGAGCGTTTTCGAGACATGGAACCACCTATCACGTTCAAGTCACTCAAGTTGTATAGGGCACGTGTCTGCGTCGTCGTTTCGACCGTACCGAACGGTACTCGCTAGCAACTTTGTGGTGGGGGCCGGGATGAGATCGATTGCAAGAACTGGAGCCGCTTGAGAGCCCTGACCTGAGGAGCGACCAGTTCCGTACGCCTGCACGTGAATGCGAAAGGAATTCTCCTGCTCGTGGAAGCAGGCGACGATACAGGAACGACGGGAAGCGACGGCGCAATCGCAAGATCCTGCCCCGAACTCCAAACCGGGAGCTCTCTGCACGAGAGCAGCTTCACCGCCGGTTCTACCGAGTTGGACGCATGATACAGCGAGAGCTTGTACTGCAATCCCCACGTGAAGACGGAGATAGCCAGAAGGACGAACAGAAGCTGGGCGGCTCTCGATGGCGAGCTGTCGGTGAGCTTACCTGTCATTCGCTGCGGCCTCTTCCTGATCTCTTCCTCACTTAGACTCAACTTTATCAGAATAAGGTTGCAGCTTCTTCTGAAGAAGCGTATTAGGTTCGTCGCGCCGCCTGAAGCCGGCATCCTCCGGCCACCCGACATACGCGCGATGGAGGCCCCCAGCGCTCCCTATTTGAGATAGGCACGAACCAGGTCGATCAACTCTTCGCCCAGATCCGGCGTCAACGGTGCATGCCCGTCTTTCAGCAAATGCAGACGAATGTGGTCCTCCAGTACCTCCGCCATTAGCCCATTGATCCCTCCCCGTGCGGCCGCAAGCAGCATCAGCACGTCGGCGCACTCATGACCTTCCATGGCGAGCGTTCGTTCGATCGACTCAATCTGACCGCGAATGCGCTTCACTCGATTCAGCAGCTTCGCCCTTTCTCGCTCGGTATGTGACATTTTCTCTCCTTCCGAATACCCAATGGGGGTATACTACCATCACCTCAAGAGCGCAGGTCACACTCCATGAGTTCCGTATCCGCTCGCAACCGCCCGGAAGGGCGCCGCAGCATTCGCACTCTATTCACAGGCAGAAAAGAAAATGGGAATTTCGATGACTCCAAACCATGTTCAGAAGTGCCTGCTCGCCTGCCTGTCTTTTCTAACCCTTGCCGTACTTTGCCCGGCCGTGGCTCAACGTCACACAGAGAGCCAGAAGGGCCCCGCACCATCGTCTCCGAACGCGCCGACCGAAGGCGCCGATATCGCGGCGCCGACCATGTTTCCTCACCCCAACGGCTCGCGTTACCTCCTCGCCGGGCAGGCCAATATCATCTTCCAGGCTCACGGGCCGTTTCATTCGCCCTACGAAGGAATCAACAGCTTCCTCTCCCGCGGTGAATACAAGACATCCCTGCTCGGAACCCTCTATCTTGGAGCGCAGGCCATCCGCAATCCGAAGTTCAATCTGGACGCCATCTTCAATCTCGAATCCGCCGGCGGCCGGGGCGACAGCGAGGCGCTAGGGCTGGCGGGCTTCACCAATCTGGACGTCGTCCGCAATCCGTACCTGGGTGGGACCCCCTATGTCGCCCGCGTCCAGCTTCATCAGACCATCGGCCTGAGCAACAAGCTTATCCACGCACAACGGACGCCATACTCGCTGGCAACGGAGGTTCCCGAGCGACGGATCGAGTTGCACGTTGGCAAGCTGACCCTGCCCGACTTCCTCGACATCAACTCCATCGGCTCCGACAGTCATCTCCAGTTTATGAACTGGACCGTAGACAACAACGGCGCATGGGACTACGCAGCCGATACCCGCGGCTACACCTACGGCGTCGTCACCGAATATGTCGATAAAGCCTGGACGGCACGGTATGCCATCGCCCTGATGCCGACCGTCGCCAACGGCATCGATCTCGATTGGAATCTCCGTCGCGCCAACGGCCAGAACATGGAATTTGAACTCCGCCGGCCTCTGCTCGGCAGCCTGCTCGCCCCGGAGCGCAAAAGCGTCATCCGCGTCCTGAGCTACGTCAACCACGCTCATATGGGAGACTACCGCGAATCGAACGCCGCCTATCTCGATGGCACGGGCGAGAAGCCGAACATCCTTCTGTCCGAGCACAACGGCGCGGTAAAGTACGGCTTCGGCCTCAACACCGAGCAGGAGCTGACCCAGGATCTCCGCGTCTTCGGCCGCTTCGGCTGGAACGAAGGTCAGCATGAGTCCTTCGCCTACACCGAGGTCGACCAGACCGTCGAGTTCGGAGGCGACTACTCGGGCCACCCCTGGTCGCGGCCCAACGACAAGCTCGGCCTGACCTTCGTCTCGAACGCCATCAAGCGCGACCACCAGGCCTATCTCAAACTCGGCGGCCTTGGCTTCCTTCTCGGCGACGGTAAGCTCAACTACGCGCGCGAGGACATCCTTGAAACCTATTACAACGTCCACACCTGGCGGGGAATCTACTATGCGCTCGACCTGCAGTATCTGACCCATCCCGGCTACAACCAGGACCGCGGCCCCGTCCTCGTCGAATCGGTTCGAATGCACGTCGACTTTTAAGCCGGTGTCCCGGAAAGGCACTATTCATCTCCGAAAAGTGCGCAGGTCACGAAGTGACCACCCGCCGCGCAGATGCCCCCGTTCCGGCAGGACACCCGGACGTATACTTCTCCTGTGACCCCGCTCGTCTTCTACGAAGTGGCCGGCTTTGTGCTCGGCCTGCTTTTCGGCAGCTTTCTGAACGTCTGCATTTCGCGCCTCCCGCGACACGAATCCCTCGTCCACCCGCGTTCGCACTGCCCTGAATGCAAAGCGAATATCCGCTGGTACGACAACATTCCGATCCTCAGCTGGATTCTCCTGCGCCGCCGTTGCCGCGACTGCCGCCAGGCGATCTCATGGCGGTACCCCCTGGTGGAACTCGCCACGGGCATGTGGTTCGCGGTGGCGGCTCATCGCTGTCTCTCCTCGTGGGCAACACCATCCCTGCAACGCACAACAGAGGCTCACGCCGCGATCATCCTCGTCGGTACAGGCGTTGCCATTCTCGGCTTCCTCCTCATCGGCCTGATCGTGACGGACTGGCAGACCATGCTCCTGCCTGATGCCTTCACCCTGAGCGGCATAGCCATCGGCCTTCTGCTGGTCTTCATTCGATCCGCGTTTCTCGGGCCAACCGAAGACCAGGTCATCCTCAGCAACCATCACATCAGCCTCACCAGCCCGGGCAGTGTCGTCGACAACGGCAACGTCTTCATGACCGGCCCGGAGAGCCTCATTTTCGGCCGCATCGCCGCCATCTGCGGTGCGGCGCTCATCCTTCTGCTTGTCCGCTGGCTCTACCAGGCCCTACGGCACCGCGAAGGCATGGGCCTGGGTGACGTGAAGCTGCTCGCCATGATCGCCGCCTTCCTCGGCTTCTGGCCCGCACTCCTTGCGCTCTTCTGCGGAGTCCTTACCGCGACCGCCTACGCCATCCTGCTTCTGCTTCGTGGCAAGGCTGGGGCAGCCTCTAAACTCGCCTTCGGCAGCTTCCTCGCGCTCGGCGGATTGATCGCTGCGCAGTTCGGATATCGCCTCATCGAAATGTACTCGGGATTGCTTCGCTAACCGCACAGGCCGTCCGTCGTTGGCTTGACACTTGCCAGCCGCAATCTTAGAGTCGAAGATGGCCATGCACAGTTACCCCTACATCTGGAACTACCTTCCACTCGTGCTTCAGGTCCTCTTCGCCCTTGCCCTCGCCCTCGGTATGGTAGGTGCCTCTTTTCTCATCGGCAAGCATAAAAATTCACGCACGAAGGCCGGCGCCTACGAGTGCGGCATGGACCCCATCGGCGATGCCAGAGGCCGCTTCACCGTCCGCTTCTACATGGTCGCCATGCTCTTCATTCTCTTCGATGTCGAAGCCGTCTTCATGCTCCCCTGGGCCGTCATCTTCCGCCGCCTTCCCGCGATCACCGGCTCGCGCATGTTCGGCTTCTACGAGATGCTCGTCTATCTGGGCTTCGTCGGCGTAGGCCTCTTCTATGTCTGGAAGAAGGGCATTCTCGATTGGGCGAACGACAAGGGAGACCTCTAATGTACGAGCCCTCCTCAGCCCTCACCGGCAAGCTGGCCGTCTTCGGGGCGCACCCTGAGAACGCCGCCGTCAAAGCTCTCAGCGCTCTCGCCACCGACGCAAAATACGACCGCGCCGAGTTGACCATCACCGTCGCCCGCGAGAACATCATCGCCGCCTGCAAGGCCGTCCAGCAGGCTGGCTACGAGTTTCTCGAAGATGTCACCGCCGTAGACTGGTACCCCTCCGAGCCGCGCTTCCAGATCGTGTATCACGTCCTTTCCATGTCGATGAAGCAACGCGTCCGCCTCATCGTCCGGCTCGACAGCGACAGCGCCGCCATCGACAGCATCACCCCGGTCTGGCCCGCTGCCAACTTCTACGAGCGCGAAGTCTTCGACCTCTTCGGCGTCCACTTCGGCGGCCATCCCAACCTGAAGCGCATCATGATGCCCGAGGACTGGCAGGGCAATCCCCTGCGCAAGGACTACCCCGTGGAGGGCTACCGCTGATGACTCCCCCCGTTTACGATCCCGCCCACGACATCGATGTTGAGGACATTACCGGCCGCGCCGCCCTCGACCCGGGCGTTGAAGATGTAGTCGACAACTCGGCCCGCAATCGGCAAAACACAGACGGTAAAGACCAGACCATGGTCATCAACATGGGCCCGCAGCACCCGTCCACCCACGGTGTGCTCCGCCTCGTGCTCGAGATCGACGGGGAAACCGTAGTCTCCCTCGCCCCCGACATCGGCTATCTCCACACCGGCATCGAAAAGACCTGCGAGGCCAAGTTCTACCAGCAGGTCGTCCCTCTCACAGACCGCATCGAC
Source organism: Edaphobacter sp. (assembly GCA_965277265.1). Taxonomy (GTDB): domain Bacteria; phylum Acidobacteriota; class Terriglobia; order Terriglobales; family Acidobacteriaceae; genus Edaphobacter. The sequence goes on along the minus strand of CBDICF010000003.1, from coordinate 95,899 downwards.
TATCTCTGCCCCATGACTAACAACCTCGCCTACTGCCTTGCGGTCGAGAAGTTGTTGGGGCTCGAGATTCCCGAGCGCGCCCAGTACCTCCGCGTCTTGCTCAACGAACTCACCCGCATCCAGTCGCACCTCGTCTGGCTCGGCACTCACGCCATGGACATCGGCGCGCTCACCATCTTCCTTTACTGCTGGCGCGAGCGCGAAGACATCATGCGCATCTACGAGAACGTCTCGGGCCAGCGCATGATGACCAGCTACTTCCGCGTCGGCGGCCTAGCCCTTGAGCCTCCGCTGGACTTCTACAAGCAGGTTCAGGACTTCCTGAACAAGATGCCCGAGCGCATCGACCAATACGAAAATCTCCTCACCGGCAACCCCATCTGGATGAACCGCCTCAAGGGCGTAGGCTACCTCTCCGCCGCGGACGCCATCGCGCTCGGCGTCACCGGGCCTCCCTTGCGTGCCTCGGGCGTAGACTGGGACCTCCGCCGCGACATGCCCTACAGCGGTTACGAGAAGTTCCAGTTTGCCGTGCCCGTATCGAACGACGGCGATGTCTGGGCGCGTTACGTCGTCCGCATCCAGGAGATGCGCGAGTCCCTCAAAGTCTGCCAGCAGGCGCTCGACGGCATCCCCGAAGGCCGCATCGTAGCCGATGCCCCAAAGATCATCCTGCCCGACCGCGAAAAGATGAAGACCGAGATGGAGTCGCTCATCCATCACTTCAAGATCGTCACAGAAGGCTTCGGCGTACCGGCCGGCGAGGTCTACCAGGCCGTCGAATCCCCCCGCGGCGAGATGGGCTACTACGTCGTCTCGGACGGCACCGCCAAGCCCTACCGCGTCCACATGCGCAACCCGTCGTACGCCACCCTTCAGGCACTGGAAACCATGTGCAAAGGCCGCCTGCTGGCCGACGTAGTAGCAGTCATCGGATCCATCGACATCGTCCTCGGGGAGATCGATCGATGAGGAACCCAAACTGTTTATTCTCCACTCCCCAATCTCGAATTTCGAATAACTTCATCGATATTGGGCGCTATTTCCTCAAGTCCGCTGACGCCAAGCGACCAGAGGTAAACGATAACTGCTGCGATCGTCGCACAACCGGCTTCGACCTGTGAAGCACCGAAATGTTCAGCAGCGCGCATAATCTCGACGGAGATGAAAACCCAGCAGGCCAGTTGAAGAAAGCTCCTCAGATTACGCCAGATATTCTTTACCATTCGAGCAGCCTATCATCAGCCAACTTTATATATGGACTACTCGACAAACGCGCTTCACACCGAGCTATGGACCTCCTGGGCCTCGCTGCTCCGCTCCTATGCCGCCGCCAACGGACTCAACAGCCGGCATCATGCAGTCGTCGAAGTCGGCGCAGACGAGATTACACTTCGCGTGGCCAGTAAATGGCTTCGCTTTACTCACGAGCAAGTCGAAGACAGTAAGGGTAATCACTCAACCTTCGCTCTTCACGAAGACGGAACTGTTAAACTGAATGACATAGCCGAAGAGATGGACCTCGCCGCCGAACGCTTAGCGCGGGAGATGATGCAGGGCGAGTAAGGTCCAATGTTTCGGCGAGAGGTAATCAAAGATGACGAACAGCCAGCTTTACATCGGCATCGGAATTGAGTGCTCCGCAATCGTTATCGCCGCCATACTACATCGATTGCAAATCAACCGACTTATCGCAAAGCTTGATCGAGTTGGCGACTCTTTGATTGTCGACCTTAGGTCTCTTCAAATCAAGCTGCACGAGAGTTCAGGTCGATCCACGAAGCAGCCCGTTTGCGTTGAATTTGAGTAAGGTACACACGACCACATGAGCACAACCGCCAACACGATCTTTTCCCCGGAGCTTGCAGCGCGCTTCGACCACCTCGTCACCATCTACCCGCTGCGCCGCTCCGCGCTCGTCCCCATGCTGCTCTACGCGCAGGACGAGATCGGCTACGTCTCGGACGCCGTAGTCGCCGAGATCGCCGAGCGCATCGGCATCCTCGAGCTCGACGTCCGCAACGTCCTCAGCTACTACTCCATGCTCCGCACTAAACCCGCCGGCAGGTACAACGTGCAGGTTTGCACCAACATCTCCTGCATGTTGCGCGGCGGCTACGAGATTCTCGACCACTGCCGGGCAAAACTCGGCATCGGACACAAAGGCGTCACACCCGACGGGGTCTTCTCGCTCGAAGAGGTGGAGTGTATCGGAGCCTGCTGCTGGGCCCCCGCCATGCAGATCAACTACGACTTCCACGAAGACCTCACGCCGGAAAAAGTCGACGTCCTCTTCCAGATGTACCGCGACGGCCAGGGACAAAACGAGCCGCCAAAGGATGTGAAGTAATGCCAGCCCTCGTCTCGCATCCCGACGAAGTCAAAGTAGTCTCCCGCCGCTTCGGCATGGGCGCGGCCGATATCGAAAAATACGTTGAGCTTGATGGCTACAAGGCCGTCCAGCAAGCCATCGCCCAAGGACCGGAGATGGCCAACTGGATCGTCAACACCATGAAGGCGAGCGGCCTGCGCGGGCGTGGCGGAGCCGGCTTCCCCACCGGCATGAAGTGGTCTTTCGTCCCCAAGCAGTCCGAAAAGCCCAAGTACGTCCTGGTCAACGGCGACGAGTCCGAGCCCGGCACCTGCAAAGACCACGTCATCTTTCTGCACGATCCCCACGCCGTTATTGAAGGCACGATGATCGCGGGCCTTGCCATCGGCTCGAAGATGGGCTTCATCTATCTCCGTGGCGAGTACCGCTACCTCCTCAACATCGTCGAAAAGGCCGTGGCCGACGCCTACGCGAAGGGCTTCCTCGGCAAGAACATCTTCGGCTCCGGCCTGGACTTCGACATCGTCACCCAGACCGGTGCGGGAGCCTACGAGGTCGGCGAAGAGTCAGCCCTCATGGAGTCGCTCGAAGGCAAGCGCGGCGTCCCCCGCATCAAGCCGCCCTTCCCTGCCGTCGTCGGCCTCTACGGCGGCCCCACCGTCATCAACAACGCCGAAACCATCGCCAACGCCCCGCACATCCTCCTCATGGGCGGCGAGGCCTACGCCAAACTCGGCAGCGAACGCAACGGCGGCACCCGCCTCTTCGGCATCTCCGGCCACGTCGAGCGCCCCGGCGTCTATGAGCTCCCCATGGGCTATTCGCTCCGCAAGGCCATCTACAATGTAGCGGGCGGCATCAAGGACGGCAAGAAGCTCAAAGCCGTAGTCCCCGGCGGTGCCTCCTGCCCCGTTCTCACCGCCGACGAGATCGACGTAGGCCTCGACTTCGACCAGATGGGCAAAGCCGGTACCATGCTCGGGTCTGGAGGAATTGTGGTCCTCGACGAGACCGTCTCCATCGTCGAGTTCGCCCTGCGCACCATCGCCTTCTACCAGCACGAGTCTTGCGGCTGGTGCATCCCCTGTCGCGAAGGCACGGATTGGATCAAAAAGACCCTCACCCGCGTCTACAATGGCGGGGGCAGCAAAAAAGACGTCGATAACGTTCAGTACCTAGCCGAAAACATGATGGGCCGCACCTTCTGCCCGCTCGGCGACGCCGCAGCCATGCCCACCCTCGGCTTCGTCAAAAAATTCCGCAAAGAGTTCGAAGACTACATCGAAGGCCACAAAGCCGGAACCCCCATCATCACCGTCGAGCAACTCGTCGGAGCAGGACACTAAATGCCAGACGTAACCTTTACCGTAGACGGCAACAAGCTCACCGCCCCCGCCGGCACCCTCCTCATCGAGGCATGCAAGACTGCCGGCATCGAGATCCCCGCCTTCTGCTACTATCCCGGCCTCTCGCTCCAGGCAGCCTGCCGCATGTGCGTCGTCCGCATCGAAAAGATGCCCAAGCTCCAGACCGCCTGCACCACGCCGGTCGCCGAGGGCATGGTCGTCCAGACCGAGACTCCCGAGATCGCCCAGGCCCGCAAGGCCACGCTGCAACTCCTCCTCGGCAACCACCCTCTCGACTGCCCCGTCTGTGACGCCGGCGGCGAGTGCGAGCTGCAGGATATGACCTTCAAGTACGGCGCAGCCGACAGCTTCTACGCCGAACCCAAGAACCACCGCGAGGAGCAGAAGTGGTCCCCCGTCGTCTACTTCGACCGCCCCCGCTGCATCCTCTGCTACCGCTGCGTCCGCATGTGCGGCGAGGGCATGGACGTATTCGCGCTCGGCATCCAGAACCGCGGCGCATCTTCGGTCATTGCCCCCAACGTCCCCGCGCACATGTCCCCGGACGACCTCGCCCACGTCGACTGCGAGCAGTGCGGCATGTGCATCGACGCCTGCCCCGTGGGCGCCCTCACCAGCGGCACCTATCGCTACAAAACCCGCCCGTGGGAGATGAACCACGTCTCCACCATCTGCACCCACTGCGGCGACGGCTGCAAGACCACCCTCGGCGTACGCAGCACCTCCGACGGCAGCGAGATCGTCCGTGGCGACAACCGCGACAAGTCCGGCATCAACGGCGACTTCCTCTGCAACAAGGGCCGCTACGCCTTCGACTTCGCCAATAACGAAACCCGCATCACCCAGCCCCTGGTCCGCCAGCCCAACGGCGAGCTGAAAGCCGTCTCCTGGGAGACCGCCCTCGACCACGTCGGCAACAAATTCCGAGAGCTCCGCGACACCCGCGGCGGCAAGAGCATCGGTGTCATCGGCTCCAACCGCACCACCAACGAAGAGGCCTACCTCCTCCAGAAGTTCGCCCGCACCGTCCTCGGCACCAACAACATCGACCACCACCGCACCGCCGACTACACCGCCTTCGCCCAGGCGCTCGCCGGCCAGGAAAACCGCACCGCCTCGCAGCGCGACAACCTGACCGCCCCGGCCATCCTCCTCATCGGCGGCGACCCCACCATCCAGGCCCCCGGCACCGCGTGGAACATCCGCACCAATGTCCGCAACAACCGCGCCCGCCTCTACGTCGCTAACTCCGCCGAAATCAAGCTCCGCCGCCAAGCCAAGTCCTTCCTCCACCTCGCCCCCTTCGGCTACAGCGCCCTCACCGCCTATCTCGGAGGCAACGAAGCCTCGGCCCGCGAAGCCGCCGCCGACACTAATGCCTTGATGACCTTCCGCGCCGCCATCCAAGCCGAAGAAAACCTCCTCATCCTCATTGGCTCCGAGCTGCGCGGCGAAGATCTCAAGGCGCTCATCGACTTCGGCCTCACCCTGCCCGGCGCAAAGTTCGCTCTTATCTCCGACTACGCCAACTCTCGCGGCGCAGCCGACATGGGCCTTCTCCCCGACCTCCTCCCCGGCTACACCCCGCTAGCCAGCAACACCACCTTCGCCGAGTACAACACCCCCACCACCCCGGGGCCTGTTGTTCCTGGTTTAGACATGCTCGAAATGTTCGAAGCCGCCGGGCGTGGCGAGCTCTCCGCCCTCTATGTCGTGGGTTCGAATCCCATTAGCCGATACGGGGTTGATCCGATCGCCCTCAAAGACACCTTTGTAGTAGTTCAGGATATGTTCCTCACCGAGACCGCCGCGCTCGCCGACGTCATCCTGCCCGCCGGGAACCTCTACGAAAAATCCGGCTCCGTCACCAACAGCTTCGGCGACCTCCAGCTCGTCAACAAAGCCGGAGACCGCGCCGGCGTCCGCACCGACTTCGAGATGATCGTCCGCATCGCCGATAAGATGGGTGCCAACATGCAAGCCCTCGTCCCTTTCGGCAAAGGAACCCGCATGGCTGGCACACATGGAGACATGGGCCAAACCCGAGGCGCACAGTCCGGCGAAGCCGACCGCCACTCCGTCTGGCTCACCGCGAACAATCTCGAACCCCGCCTCAGCCCCTTTGACCCCTTCGCCATCCTCGACGAGATCCAGCGCCTCGTCCCCGGCTACAACCTCCTCCGCCTCCAGCTCCTCAGCGGAAACGACCAGCACCTCGAACCGGCCGTATCCGCGAGCGACCTCATCCAGATCGGCGCACGCCGCGATCTCGTCCTGCCCGCAAACGATTCCCTCTTCACCTCCGGCACGTTAGGCCGCTACTCCGCCATGCTCTCCGACCTGCAGCTCAACGAGAGCCTCCGTCCACCAACCGGCCTCACCCAGATCGAAACCGCCGCCGACTAGTAGAGCCACGCACCACGTCTCACTTGATTCAACGAAAGGGGGAGCCAGTCATGTCGATCAAGAAGCGGAAAGGTCAGTTATCACTGCGTGTAATCATCTTAATTGCCATGCTGGTATGCGCCTTTTTCGAGTGGCCTCATCGCTCTCGCCACCATGGGACCTGGAACCTGGCTTTTCTTGGCCTTCTGTTGCTTAATTCGTTCCTCGACTACAGACGTCATGCAAACGACGCCGCCCCCGACACGCTCATTAGGCTGTTTCCCAAAGCCAATCGAGAAATCTCTGGAGAGACCATAAGCCTGTGAGTCACTTGTCTGCCTTCGAAGTCTTCCTCCTCCTTTCGGTCCTCAAGGTCGTCGTCGTCCTCGTCATCACCCTGACGGCCGTCGCCTACACCGTCCTGCTTGAGCGCAAGGTTCTAGGCCGCATCCAGAACCGCTGGGGACCCTCCCGCGTCGGCCCGTTCGGCCTGCTCCAGCCCCTCGCCGACGGCATTAAACTCTTCCTCAAGGAAGATCTCATGCCCCTCGCGGCCGAGCGCCCTCTCTTCATCATCGCCCCCATGATCGCGCTGGCCTGCTCGCTCATCTCCATCGCGGTCGTGCCCTTCGGAGCCGTCACACGCGTGGACGGCGTCGATATGTTCGAGATTGCCAACCTCAACATCGGCCTGCTCGTCATCCTCGGCATCACCTCCATCGGCGTCTACGGCATCGCGCTCTCCGGCTGGTCCTCGAACAACAAGTTCGCCCTCCTGGGGAGCCTCCGCGCCACCTCGCAGATGATCTCCTACGAGCTCGCACTTGGCCTGTCGCTGGTCGGCGTGGTGCTGCGCGCCCAGTCTCTCAGCCTGCGCGACATCGTCAACAGCCAGAGCGCTCACGGACTGCTCTCCTGGAACTTTTTCGGCGGCTTCCAGTTCGTCGCCTTCTTCATCTACATCATGGCCGCCTACGCCGAGACCAACCGCGCCCCCTTCGACCTCCCCGAGGCCGAATCCGAGCTCGTCGCCGGATACCACACCGAATACTCCTCCATGAAGTTCGCCATGTTCTTCATGGCCGAATACGCCAACATGATCACCGTAAGCTGCGTCGCCGCCCTGCTCTTCTTCGGCGGAGCCTCCAGCCCCCTCGGTCATCTCCTTCCCGCGGACTTCGGTGGCCGCATCCTTACCGCCATCTTTCCCATCCTCTGGTTCGTCGTGAAAGTCCTCGCATTTCTCCTGCTGTTCATCTGGGTGCGAGGAACGCTTCCCCGCTTCCGCTACGACCAGCTCATGAGCTTCGGCTGGAAGTTCCTCCTGCCCGTAGCCATGGCCAACATCATCATCACCAGCCTCGTCATGGCCTTACACGGTTAGTTCCCACGAAACGCGCAGCAAGCTGTTTTACAATCAGCAGATAGCCCGAAGCCTTATCTCCTGTTTCAACCGCCTCAAGCGTTTCACAAGGATTAGACGGAACCCATGCAACTGGCACTCTTCATCATCTTTGGCGCGCTGGCCGTCGCAGGAGCACTCAACCTCCTCCTGCAGCGCCACCCCATCAACTCCGCCCTTTCGCTTGTCGTCGTCATGATGTCCCTCGCCGTCCTCTACTGGTCCCTCGGTGCGGAGTTCCTCGCAGCCGCTCAGGTCATCGTCTACTCCGGCGCCATCATGGTCTTCTTCGTCTTCGTCATCATGCTTTTGAACGCCGGCGAAGAAGAACGCACCACCGGCAGCCGCGCCGCCTACATCGTCGGCTTCCCCGGCGCAGCGGCCATCTTCTGCCTGCTCAGCTTCGTCTTCCTCTCAGAGCGCCATGCCCTCGGCGCGGCAAACATCGGCGGCTATCTCAATCACTTCACCAGCAACATATCCGAGATCAGCACCGTCCTCTTCACCAAACTCCTGCTTCCCTTCGAAGTCACCTCCGTCCTCATCCTCGTCGCCATCCTCGGAGCCGTCGTGCTCGCGCGAAAGGAACAGTAAGCATGGCCGCACAAGTCCCTACCGCCTGGTATCTCATCCTCGCCGCCGTGCTCTTCTCCACCGGAGTCGCGGCCTTCCTCATCAAACGCAACCTCATCACCGTCTTCATGTCCATCGAGCTCATGCTCAACGCCGTCAACCTCACCTTCGTCGCCTTCGCGCACATGTGGCACCAGGTCTCCGGCCAGATCTTCGTCTTCTTCGTCATTGTCGTCGCCGCTGCCGAAGCTGCGGTCGGCCTTGCCATCATCATCGCCATCTTCCGCACCCGCCAGACGCTCAACGTCGACCAGATCGACCTCATGAAATCGTGAATCCTATGGCCCCCGCTTCTATGAACGCCGACTCTCTCTGGCTGATTCCGCTGCTTCCCTTCGCTGGCTTCCTCATCAACGGAACCCTCGGCCGCAGGCTGCCCCGCACCCTCATTACCACCGTCGCCCTCATCTGCACCGCCATTCCCGCCATCATCGTCGCCTGGCTCTGGACAACCATGACGGGTGCAGGCGCACCATCGGCCATGCAGGCCGTCAGCGCTCCATGGATCTCGATCACCGGCCTCCATATCGACTTCGCCCTCACCGTCGATCACCTCACCCTCATCATGCTCGGCGTGGTCACCGGCGTCGGCTTCCTCATCCACCTCTACTCCGCCGGCTACATGGCCCACGAAGACGGCTACTGGCGCTTCTTCGCCTACCTCAACCTCTTCATGTTCTTCATGTCCGTCCTGGTCCTCGCCGAAAGCTTCCTTCTGCTCTTCGTCGGCTGGGAGGGCGTCGGGCTCGCCTCCTACCTGCTCATCGGCTTCTACTTCAAGAAGGACTCCGCCGCCAACGCAGGGAAAAAGGCCTTCATCGTCAACCGCATCGGCGACTTCGGCTTCCTGCTCGCCATGTTCCTTCTGGTCCAGCACTTCGGCTCGCTCGACTTCACGCACATATTCAACGCAATCGCGGTCAATCCCGAATGGCACGGCGGAGTCCTCACCGCCATCGCCCTCCTGCTCGTCCTCGGAGCCGCCGGAAAATCCGCCCAAATTCCCCTCTATGTCTGGCTGCCCGATGCCATGGAAGGCCCCACCCCGGTCTCCGCCCTCATCCACGCGGCCACCATGGTCACGGCTGGCATCTACATGGTCGCCCGCTGCCACGTACTCTTCGACCGCTCCCCGGCAGCCCTCACCGTAGTCGCATGTATCGGCGCAGCCACCGCCATCTTCGCCGCCTGCATCGGCATGGTCCAGCAGGACATCAAGCGCGTCCTGGCATACTCCACGGTCTCCCAGCTCGGCTATATGTTCCTCGCCTGCGGAGTCGGAGCCTATGCGGCAGGCATCTTCCATCTCCTCACCCACGCCTTCTTCAAGGCGCTGCTCTTCCTTGCCGCCGGCTCCGTCATCCACGCCCTCTCCGGCGAACAGGACATGCGCAACATGGGCGGACTGCGCAGGCGTATCCCCATCACCTTCTGGACCATGACCGCGGGCGTCTTCGCCATCGCCGGCATCCCTCCCTTCGCCGGCTTCTTCTCAAAGGACGAGATCCTCTACCAGACCTTCGCCTCGCCCAATCCGCTCGGCAAGCTCCTCTGGCTCATCGGACTCATCACCGCAGGGATGACCTCCTTCTACATGTTCCGCCTCTGGTTCAAGACCTTCTTCGGCCCCGAGCGCTTCCACCAGGACGCTTCCCGCCACGATCATGGCGCAGCCGTCCACTCTCGCGCAGGCACTCACGCCGTCATGGACGGCGAGCACGACGAAGGACAGCTAGCCCATCCCCACGGCGTCAACGAGTCGCCCTGGATCATGCTCTTCCCTCTCGTCATCCTAGCCATCCTCTCAGTCATCGGAGGCTGGGTCGGAATCCCCGGAGCCTTCGGCGGACACAACGAGATCGAACATTTCCTCGACCCAGTCTTCGCCAGCACTGCCATCTCGGCCAGCGCGCTCAACGCCGATCAGGTCAGCCACTCGCTTGAGCTCGGACTAGCCGCAATCTCCGTTCTCACCGCCCTGGCCGGACTCTTCATCGCCTACATGTTCTATTACAGGAAGCCCGGCACCGCCACAGCGCTTGCGCAGCGTGCGCCCGCCGTCTACCGGGTGGTCGAAAACAAGTTCTACATCGACGAGATCTACCACGCAGTCCTCATCACGCCTCTGCTCATGTTCACCCGCATCTTCCTCGAACTCGGCGTGGACGGCGCAATCGTCAACGGCTCCGGCGCAGCCGCGGGCGCAACCACCCGAGGCCTCGGTTCGCTCGTCCGCCGCGTCCAATCCGGAAACATCCGTTCCTACGCCGGCTGGCTGGCCCTCGGAGCTGCCGCCGTCCTGCTCGTCATGATCTTCGGCCGTTCCATCTGGCTTCACTAGCAGCACCTTGTCGTTGTTCTTGCCGTTGTCTGTTCTCTTGCTTGTGATCCCGTAGGGATCTTATTTGTCATCCCGTAGGGACCTGCGTTTGTACTTTTGCATTGCCGCTCTTCGCATCACCAAGGAACCGATGAACATAGATCACACCATCCTGACCGTCATCACCTTCGTCCCCCTCGCGGGAGCGGTCCTGCTGGCCCTTCTGCCCGACAAGGGCAAAATGATGCAGTGGGGCGCACTCATCGTCACCCTCATCACCTTCGCCCTTACCCTGCACCTTCCCTTCCACTATGACTACGCAGCCGCCGCAGGCTCGTTTCAGTTCACCCAGAATCACGCCTGGATCAACTCCCCCGCTATCCGCTACCACCTCGGGGTCGATGGCCTCTCCATGTGGCTGGTCGTCCTCACCGGCTTCCTCGCCCCCCTCGGCGTCCTCATCTCCTGGAATGCCATCTCCGAACGCAAGAAGCTCTTCTACACCCTCTTCCTGCTCCAGCAGGTCGCGATGCTCGGCATCTTCGTATCGCTCGACCTCTTCCTCTATTACGCCTTCTGGGAGCTCTCCCTCGTTCCCATGACGCTGCTCATTGCCACCTTCGGCCGCACCGCCAACCGCCGCCGCGCCGCCATCAAGTACTTCCTCTACACCTTCATTCCCTCGGCCATCCTGCTCGTCGGTATGCTCTGGGTCTACGCCAGAACCGGCACCTTCCAGCTTCCCGACCTCGCCCAGCTCGCCGCCGCTCACAGCATCTCCGGCAACAACGCGGCCCTCTGGCTCGCCTCCCTCGCCTTCCTGGTAGCCTTCGCCGTCAAAGTCCCCATCTTCCCTCTCCACGGCTGGCTCGCGGACGCCGTCAGTGAAGCCCCGACTGCCGCCGTCATGGTCCTCGTCGGCAAACTCGGCCTCTACTCCATCCTGCGCTTCTCCTTCACTATCTTCCCCGACCAATCCCGCCACATCGCCCCGCTCATGATCGCCCTCGGAGCCATCGGCATCGTCTACGGTGCCTTGATCGCGCTCGTCCAGAAAGACCTCAAGAAGCTGGCCGCCTACGGCACCCTCGGCCACGTCAGCGTCGTCATCCTGGGCATCTTCGCCTTCACCATCGCCGGCATCGACGGCGGCATCTACGCCACTCTCAACGAAGGCATAGGCGGCGGTGCGCTCTTCATGCTCCTCGGCATCCTCTACGAGCGTTACGGCACCTACGACATGCGCGACTACGGCGGCCTCGCCGCCAGACTCCCCTGGATGGTCACCTTCTTCGTTATCACCGCCATGTCCGTCGTCGGCCTGCCCATGCTCAACGGCTTCGTCGGCGAATTCCTCTCGCTCGCCGGAGCCATGCAATCCGCCACCGCCCACCACACCGCATGGACGGTCCTCGCGACGTCCGGCGTCATCCTCACCGCCTCCTACATGCTCTGGATGATCCAGCGCGTCTTCTACGGCGGCCTCAACTTCAACACCGCCGACACCCCAGCCCCCGACCTCAGCCCCCGCGAGCACCTCGCCCTCTGGCCCATGGTCGCCCTCATGCTCCTGATGGGCATCGCATCGCCAATCTGGATGCGCGCCATCGACACCGCCGGCGCCTACCTCGCGCAAGAACCTGCCCAGTCCGAACCCGCACTTTCCACCACCGCCCCGCAACCACAAATCCCCGCCACCCAGGAGGCCAAGAAGTAAATGTCCCCCAACGTCCTGGCCCTCCTCCCCGAACTCGTCCTCACCCTTACCGGCGTGCTCATCATGCTGGCCGAGCCCTGCCTCGCACCCGCCTCCAGCCGCAAGCCCCTCGGCTGGCTCGCCATCATCGGCACCATCCTCTCCGGCGCGGCAAGCTGGTATCAGATCCAGCTCGGCACCCTCCACGCCTTCTCCGGCACCATCCAGGTCGATGCCTTCTCGGTCCTCTTCCATCTCGTCATCGCCGCCGTCGTCCTCGTCACTCTCCTGGGCTCGCTCGACTATTTCCAGGGCAACGCCTCCCACGCCGGCGAGTACTTCGCCCTGCTCTGCTTCGGCGCCGTCGGCATGATGCTCATGACCTGCTCGGTCGAGCTCCTCATGATCTTCATCGGCCTCGAAATATCCTCTATCTCCACCTACATCCTCTGCGGCTTCCGCAAAGGCCAGGCCACCGGCTCCGAGTCCTCTATCAAGTACTTCCTCCTTGGCTCCTTCGCCACCGCATTCTTCCTCTACGGCGTCGCCCTCGCCTTCGGAGCCACCGGCTCCACCAACATCTACGCCATCGCCCACGGCCTCCAGACCACCTCTACCCCCTATCTCGCCTTCACCGCCCTCGCCCTCATCCTTATCGGCCTCGGCTTCAAGGTCTCCGCCGCCCCCTTCCACGTCTGGACCCCCGACGTCTATCAAGGTGCCCCCGCTCCGGTAGTCGGCCTCATGTCCACCGCTCCCAAGGCCGCCGCCTTCGCCGTCCTGCTTCGCATCACCTTCACCGGATTCCCCGCCATGCAGCACCGCTGGTCCATCCTCATGTGGATCCTCGCCGTTCTCTCGATGACCATCGGCAACCTCGGCGCCCTGCTCCAGCGCGACGTCAAGCGCATGCTCGCCTACTCCTCCATCGCCCACGCCGGTTACCTGCTGGTCGCCTTTACCGCCTTCCCCTTCGACGGCATCGCCGCAGCCTGCTTCTACACCGCCGCCTACGCCGCCATGCAGGTCGGAGCCTTCGCCGTCCTCACCCAGGTCGCCGGCTACGACGAGCGCGCCCGCACCATCGACGACTTCACCGGCCTCGGCAGCAAGCGCCCTTACCTCGCCGCCCTGTTAGCCTTCTTCCTGCTCTCGCTGATCGGAATCCCCTTCACCGGCGGCTTCTTCGGCAAGTTCTACGTCTTCTCCGCCGCCATTCACGGTGGCAATCTGTGGCTCGCCGTCATCGGCCTGCTCAATAGTGGAGTAGCCTGCTTCTACTACCTCCGCCTGCTAGCTGCCGTCTACACCAAACCCGGCACCGAGAGCACACGCCTCGACCAGCTCCGCCGCATCAGCATTCCCGCCGCTGTCGGCCTCGCCCTGGCCGCGATCGCCACCCTCACCCTCGGCATCCTCCCCAACGGAGCCGTCTCCTTCGCCGAGTACGCCAGCCACTCCACCCTCATCGAACAGGGCCGGCAGGAGTGCGCCGCCTCGCCCGGCACCTGCAACATCCAGCTCCAGTTCGACGAGAAGTAAATCAGCTCCTGCCGGACAGCCCTCCTGCGCGCAGCGCGACCCCTCCGTCGTAGAGCCCAGCTTGCAATAAGCTACGGCTTCGAAAAGATCACAGCGAAGACTGAGTCGGTCGTGTACACACAGCGATCGTTGTGCCCGCATTCCGGGATGATCATCACCTTGCCGTGCGCTCCGAGGTGCTCATTGATGTACTTCACAAAAGCTTCTCCTCGTGCCCTTCGGGTAGCGCCCTGTGCCATCGCGGACGGCGACCCATCGAAACCGCCGAGCGGCAGCGTATCGACCTGGCTCAAAAGATACGTCGTGTTTCGCGAGGCCAACTGCTTCTTCAGCTGTTCCACCGTCATCGAGGCGGTATAGCCACCGGTACGATTCTCCAGGCCATACGGCCATTGATCGTAATCGGGTGCCTTGGATGCATCGAATGGGCCATAGCTGAAGTTCGTGTGCGGCTTCTCGTCCTTCCAGCCTCCAACCGCGTTCTCCGCCGCACCATCGTTGACGGGCAGCACCCTTGAGGCGTCCGGCCACGCATAGCTGGAGGGATTGGCCACAACATATGAGACAGGTACGCCGAGGCCATCCGCAACATGGTTGGCCATCTCGTAACGTGAGACGAACTGACCGCCGGCGGAGTGTCCGGCAATCACGATCGCCTGGAGATTGGGAAATATCTTCTTGTCCGCGAGTCTCCGCAGCAGCTCGTCGATAAAGTCGAAGGAGGTGAGATTCTTGTTGCTCAGGGAGGTGCCTCCCGAACGCCAGCTGTCTCCACGGCAGCTCCAACTCACCTCGTCCGGTTGCAGCTTATCCATGCAGCCCGGAGCGGAGGACAGGAAGCTGGGTGAGATCACAACCGTATCGTCCAATGCGCCGGCAAAGAAGGCCGCTCCGGTCGCGGTGTTGAAGTAGTGGTCGGCGTTACGATTGGTCCCGTGAATCATGATCAACGCCCGGCGGACGGCCGGGTTGGGTGTACTGAGCGAGAAGCTGCGATACACCATTGCCCGCGCCGGTCCGCCACCCAGCGCTATCCACTCCGAGCACGCAGCCGTTGCCGTGATACAGGGCGCTGATCCGCTCGACGACCCCGACGATGACGCATGGTTCTGAGCCCGAAGTGCCGCCGGCAGGCCAGGTAACAGGCTGAGCAACAGGCAGACTAGAAAAAACACGTACTCGACTCGTATGCGTTGCACGATGCTGCCGGTCTTCCGGTCAGAGCTGGCCATACTTGAATGCGCTTCAGAAGACATACTTACCTCTTGGTGTGGAACGATCCGAACCGATCTGGGACTGTGAGTTTATTGAGCCGCAGCGTGGATGCACCTCACGCTGCGGCTGCACGATAGACACATCCTCGAACCTACTTGTTTCGCGGCTGCGAGGGAACCACGTTCTTAAAGATGGTTCCACCTTTCATGACGAACTCGACCCGGCGGACGGAGGTCGCATCGGTCAGAGGGTTGCCGTCCATCGCGATGATGTCAGCCTGCATCCCCGGAGCGATCGTTCCGATCTGTTTTCCCAGGTTAAGTGACTGCGCAGACAGTGAGGTCGCGGAGATCAGCGCCGCCATCGGAGGCTGGCCGCCCTGTTGCACTCTGGCGATGAACTCCTCCCCGTTCCTTCCGTGCGCTCCGGCAACTGCATCGGTCCCATAGATGATCTTCAGGCCCGGGATCTTCAAGGCGCGCTTGAAGCCGTCGAGTACAATCGCCTCTCCCTTCACCATGTCCGCAAAGCCTTCCTCGTTATAGTTCCCAATGCCGAGGTACTTCTCCTTATTGGCGATATAGTTTTGTAGAACCAGCCCGATGTTTGGATCGAAGTAGGTTCCATTCTTTACCATCAGATTGAAGACGTCATTCGTGACAAACGCACCGTGCTCTACGGACGTGCAGCCCGCGAGGCTCGCAGCTTTGGCAGCCGAAGCCGCATGAGCATGCACAAGGGTACGCATCCCAAGCGCCTTAGCCTCACCGCAGGCTGCCTGAAGCTGAGCGTCCGTCATCGTCTGGGCACCGCCCTCGCGAATGCTCTTCGATGCGAAGATTTTGATAAAATCAGCGCCCTGCTGCTTCCGCTCTCGCACAAGTTCGCGCAGCTTCGCAGGGTCTCCGCTTGTTTCGGTCAGGGGTTGCAGCGAGGTCAGGATTCTCGGACCGGGAATAATGCCCCTGGCGATCGCATCGCGAAGATACTTGTCTTCCGGAGAGCCGGGACTCTGAATCGTGGTGAAGCCGGCATTCAGAGTCATGATCGCATTGTCGACCGCATGCAGCATGGCTTGCTCCGGCGGTTCGCCTTTGCCCGCAAGCCGGCCGTTATCGAAGTGCCACATGATATGCGAATGCGTGTCGATCAGGCCGGGCGTTACCGTCAAATTGCCGAGATTGTAGACCAGGGCTCCTGGCGGGATCTGCCCACCGATGCTCACGATCTTTGAGCCCTGAACGACAATTGGCTGCCTGTGAAGCACCTTGCCCGAGCCATCGATAATGGTTTCGGCGATTAGGACGATTGGCTTTTGCTGCGCATGCAGCACGGGAATGCAGGGAAACAGCGAAGCCAGAAAAATAGCTAGGAGCCTGAACCGGTTCATTTTGCTTCACCTCGATCTTGCAAGTGGATGTCAGTTTCGAAATATCAATCAGAGAATAACAAGCATGCTTCAGCGGCACGTCTGTCTAAAATTCCACACGCGCTCCCAGCATGATCCACCGGCTGCTGGCCTGCCGGTTCGCCGGAGTCGATGTATTGGTGATGACGCCAAAGGTGCTGGTCGTGCTGCCAAGATACGGCAGGCTCGGATTGGCGAAGGTGACGTTGTTGAACAGGTTAAAGAAGTCAGCCGTGATCTTCAAGTTCGCCTTCTCCCGTACCTTGAAGTTCTTTCCGACCGATGCATCGGTATTGATGAAGGGAAGGCCCCGGAGAGGACTGCCGAATCCATCCTGGTTCGAACTGAGTTGAACATAGCCGAAATCATTATGAACCGCCGCAGGATCTGTGAACAGATTGATGCCGGCCGAACCGCTCGATGTGCCGATACCGTTCGATCCGCTTACGTTATAGTGCACGCCGCTTTGAATCTTGCTGATTGAGACTAGGGGAACCGCCGGTGTGCTTGCCGTAGAGCGCTGACCGCCGCCAAACACCTGCGTTCCTTCGGTAACGTATATCGGAAGGCCGCTCACCGCCGTCACAATGCCGGACACATACCATCCGCCCAGCGCGGCATTCACCGGTTTTGAAAACATGGAGTACGAGGAGGGTGAAGAGTACACAAAGAGTGCATTGAATGTGTTGCGCCGATCGAACTTCGACGGCCCATAATCCACGCCGGGATTCAGCGGATTGGCCAGATTGGTGGAATCATTCGCTACCCCCTGGTTGGTGTCGAGAGACTTCGAATACGTGTAATTTACGTCCAGGGTCAGGGACTTGCCTGTATGCCGTACGCTCGCGATAAACGCGTTGTAATTGGACCAGCCCAGATTGGTGGCGATCGACAGGTCGTTGACCTGTGTTTCGTCATAAGCCTGAAGGCCGAGGTTCTTCCTCAGAAAGTTGAGTCCGGGAGCGGAATTGCTGGTCGCGTCGAAGATGTTTGCTACATTTCCGTTTGCGAAGTTGGAAGCTTGCACCGCGGCAAGGTAAGCCGTGCTGGAGCTATACCCGTGAGCGGCGCCAACGCCGGGAAGCTGATTCTCGAACCAGGCTTGCGTCTGCACTGCCTGCCGGTTTCGCAATGCGTTCGCGACACCATCATAGGCCTGGGCGAAGGTCTGCCCCGATGCGCCATCCTTGAACATGTAGGGGCTGGCGTTCAGCTCCGCATTGCCGAAGAGGCGCCTGCCGTATCGTCCGGTCCAGGCAAGCTCCACCACCGTTCCGTGTCCCACATCGCGCTGCACCGTGAAGTTCGATGAGAAGACGCGCGGCGCCTTGTAGTAGATATCGATTCCCGAGGAAACAAGCTCGCCGTAGCCATCCGCAGGAATGTAGGGGCTGGCAAGCATCGATGGATAGGAGGGCAGCGGGATCGATCCGTCAACCCCGATGCGGAACGCGCTCAGACCCGGATCGCTCGATCCCGCAACACAGCCGGAGCCGGGGGTGCCGGATGCCGCACAGCTGACCAGACCGGTCGAGACGGTAGAGCTTGGGCCGGCGGATAAACCCGGATTCACCACTGCAAGTTCCCCATTCAGCCGGTCGTAATACAGCCCGAAACCGCCGCGAAAGACCGTCTTCTGTACGCCCAGCACGTTGCCCAGAAAACCACCGTCGAAAGACGGATTCCACGCGGCCGCTACACGAGGAGCCACATCGCCATAGTCCGTGTCATACACACTGCCTCGTCCCGACTTCGCCACCGGCTGGAAGCCAAGGACAGGGTTGTAGATGTTTCCGGCCATGGCTGCCGCTACTCTCTGCTGAAGATAGCTCTTGGCGGAGAGTGGGGCCATCGTGGACGCATCCACGAGAAGAGATTCTGCCTGGTTGGAGAAGTTATATGGAGTCTGCCAGCTATACGAAAGACCGTAGGTCAGAGTAAGCGACGGCACGACTCGCCATGTGTCCTGCACGTAGAACGAATAATAGTAAGCATGGGAATCCATCACCAGCGCAGTGCCGATGGGCTCCGCGGCGGTGCTTTGGCTGCGGACGACAAACGCATTGTCATCGTTCATCAACCCGAGGACGCTCGCGTAAAGATTATCCCAGCTATTGGCGCTTGAGCCAGGCAGACAATGCGTTGCGGTTGCGCCGGAGCACGGAATTGGGCGGTCGGCAGCGGGGATATTGAGGTAAGAAGAATCTGCGGTTTCAGTGGCGTTCAGTGAATTCACGGCACCACCCACCTTGCCCGTGTGAACATGATTCAGATTTAACCTTTGCAGGTTAAGCCCCCCCTGAATGATGTGATTGTGCTTCGTCCATGTCGCATCATCGGCAAACTGTAGCGTCACGTCGTCATTCTTCTGAGTTCGTACCGTGTTGCTCATCGTAATCGGGGCCGTGAAGATATTCGGACTGATTGCGACATAGCCCGCCCCGTTCACCTCCGTACCGGGAAAGCCCAACTCCTGTGCAATGGCAGAGAGTTGTGGCCGCAACGCGCCATTGCGGTTACGTACATCCCCGATGTGGATACTCTCGGTAAAGGTAGGCGTAAGCTGACCCGTCGCGCCGAAGATGAATGCATTCGTCCAGTTCGGGAGCTCGTCGCTGTTGATCACATTCGAAGGATTTCGAATATCGAGAACAATCGGCGAGGAGTTATAGGCGATATCCCGCGAGTAACTGAAGCTGCCGTTCAGGTGCCAGTTCGCCGTCAAATTATGGTCGAGACGAAAGGTGCCGAAGTCGTCGGTCAGCGGAGACTTGGTGTTTGCGGTAAACCCCGTCGTGTTCAGTCCGTCCGTCCCCGCAAGCCCGGGATTGTTGCCCTGCGGCTCTGCTGCCATCAGAGCGGCCATCGTCGGACTGATTCCGATTCGCCGAGGATCGCACGCCGCCCCGCCATTCGGCCCGCACGCGTTCGACGTAGCGAGTGAGTACGCATTGGTATTTCCCGCACCGTCCTTGAACTGCAGAATCCCCCGTGCCATGGACGGAGTCGGTACGATGGCGCTTATCTGAAACGTCTCCGGATAACGCCTTGCTTCGTACTCCCCAAAGAAGAATGTCTTATCCCGGAAGATCGGTCCGCCGATGTAGCCGCCATACCGGTTATCTTCGACATGCGGCTTCTTCAACCCCAGGTGATTGTTATCCCAGGTATTCGCATTGAAGACACTATTCTGCGCGTAAAAGAAAAGTCCGCCATGAAACTTATTGGACCCGGACTTCCCGATCAGCGTCACCTGGCCGCCTGCTCCCTTGTTGAACGTCGAGTTATTGTTCGATACACCCACCCGGAACTCATCCACCGCCTCGACCGACACCACCAGCGTCGGCCTCGCCCCATGATCCGTGTCCGTCGTCGAGTTGGTCTGGTTATCGGTAATGTCGATCCCGTCGAAGGTAAAGGTAGTCTGATCGTTCACCGCACCCGCGATAGAGCCGCCGCTATCGCCACCGTTCGCCGGCGTTGTGCCCGGTTGCAGCAACATCAGCTCCTGCGCCTGTCGCAGTCTGGTCGGCAACTGCAGCAGAGCGCTCGTCCCGATCACATCCCCCAGAGTCGCATCCGTCGTCTGAAGCTGCACCTGTCCCGACGCAGCACTTACGTCGACCGTCTGCGATGCTTCGCCGACCACCAGACTGAAGTTCACCGTAGCGCCGGTATTCACCTGGACGCTCACATTCCCAACCGTCGACGTGCGAAAACCCGGAGCCGTTGCCGTGATGCTGTAGTTCCCCGGGGCCACAGTCGGAAAGCCATAACGGCCCTCTGCATTCGTCTGTGTCGTCAACTGGCTATTGGTGTCCGTGTTCAACAACCGAATCTGCGCGGTCGGCACGATCGCGCCGGAGGGGTCCGCCACCGTACCGAGAATGGCTCCCGAAGTTGCCGTCTGGGCACTCAATCGATACGACCCCACCAGGCAAAGCAACACAGCGAGTGCAAGTAGCGAACGGCGTACCATCATCGTGACCTCCAGGGCGTCAGTTGAGCTGAGAGAGAACACCACGGTCAGGGGTGCTCCAACCCGGCGAGTGTCTTCGGACGTATCGGTTCAGGCCTGTGCGCGATCGGTGCAGACGGATGTCAGCTGCGCCGCAAGCACCACTGCATAAGTAATGTGATGGACATTCATATCGCGTCAAGCGAGAGGATTCTTGTACCGGATTAGGTTTTTTGTACAGGAATAGCATCGATTTGCAACATGCTCTCTTTCGCCCAACTCCGCACCGCCAACTCGAATCGATGATCGCGCGATCAACATCCCGTTGCATTTGCAACAAATTTCAGCGGCTGTTAGACTCCGTGGCAGCCAACCGTACATCATGCGACTGTGATTTCCCCCGATCCTGTGGACCAGGGAACCTTTGTAGACCGCACAATCGTAGATCGCGCAATCGTTTCGACTGCTCTGAAAACCGCGGCGCATCGAGCCGTCCTGATGCGCTTCCCGTTAACGGCTTCAGAACGCTGGAGGAGAGGCATGCAATCCGCAAACGTGAATGGCATCCACCCAACTCAACCTGCTGTTCGGACGTTTTCAACCCAGCATTTCAGGCTCTCCGAGCGGTTATACCCGTCCAACACAGCGTCTCCCGTTCACTCCCACACCAAGGACTACATCATCGTCACGCTCGACGGCCGGTACGCGTCTACCTTTGGAACCAGGACTGAGGAGTTCAAACGCTGGACGGTCAGCTACCATCCCGCGGGTGCATTGCATACCAGCCGCTACAGCGACGAGGGCGCGAAGGTGCTCTACGTCGAACTTCCCGTAGACCAGCTTAGAAGTTTTTCGAAAGACGCCCCAGGCCATCACACCATCGTCAGTCTCAACGGCGGCGTCGCGGAATGGACCGCAAGACAGTTGTACAACGAGTTCGACTGTCCCGATCAGTTCTCCCCCATGGTGCTCGACGGCCTTGTTCTTCAACTGTTCGCGCAGGTATGCCGATTCCGCCGGGAGCTTCCCCACTGCGTTCCCGTCTGGCTCAACCATGCCAATGAAATCATTCGCGAACGGTTCACGGAGCCTCTCAGCCTCGCCCGGATAGCCAAAGCGGTCAACGTCCACCCCGTCCATGTGGCCCGCGAGTTTCGCCGCTACTATCGCTGTACCATCGGCGACCAGATTCGCCGCCTCCGAATCGAATATGCCTGCGTGCAACTATCCGAGACCACCCGGTCCTTATCGGATATCGCCCTCTCCGCCGGGTTCGCCGACCAGAGCCACTTCACAGTCGCCTTCAAGCAACTGATCGGCACGGCGCCTTCCCGTTATCGCCGGGCCATCCGGACCAACGTCAGCTCCTGCACGAATTGCCAGATAGCCTGAAGGGCGTTGCCCACGCTCGTTCCCGTCTGGGCCCGCACGGTACCAGCCAGGTGCCAGTCAGGTGCCAGCGAAAA
The DNA here is from genome assembly GCA_965277265.1 of Edaphobacter sp. Lineage (GTDB taxonomy): Bacteria > Acidobacteriota > Terriglobia > Terriglobales > Acidobacteriaceae > Edaphobacter. Next base: position 74,175 of record CBDICF010000003.1, on the reverse strand, counting down.
AAACCTCCGCAATCAGCGGAGGCTCTTCTTTGCAGCAAACCAGCGTCCCGAAGCTTACTTGACCTTCAGGAAGATGATCACAAACGTAAACAGTGCCAGCGACTCGATAAACGCGAGTCCAAGAATCAGGAAGATAAAGATTCCAGGCCGTGCGCCCGGGTTACGCGCCAGCGCTTCGGTCGCGGAAGCCGTAGCCTTGCCCTGGCCCAGACCGCATAGACCCGCGGCCAGCGCCATGCCCAGACCCGCGGCCAAAGGAACCCACTGGCTGGCAGCATCGCCACCCTGCGCAAAAGCCGGCGTTGCAAGCAGCATCGCGGCCAACGACATAAACAGATATTGCAGCTTCTTCATCGTGTTACTCCTGCCTCCGTCGGATACGCCGCCAGTGGGTGGTTGATGCTCACCGTGCTGGCACCCTCACGCTGTACGGCGTTGCTGCACACTGCGAGAGGAGGCCCCAACGCAGCGAAACTCAAATTCACAGACATCGCTTCTTTGCTTCTGGATTAGGCCGGGGCTTTAGCCCTCGCAATCCAGGATGCGAAAAAGCGGGCTTTAACCCCGGGATATGCCTCCATCCCGGCCCAACTCTAATGATCGTGCGCGACGGCCATCGACAGATACACCGCGCCCAGCAGAAAGAACACATAAGCCTGCACAATCGCCACAAACATATGCAGCCCCAGAAACACCAGCGGAATCCCTATCGGAACCAGCGAGAAGAACGCAAGCGTCACCAGGTCCCCGGCAAAGATATTGGCATACAACCGGACCGTCAGCGAAAGCACACGCGCGCAATGCGAGATAATCTCGATCGGAAACAGCAGCCATGCGATCCACCACACTGGCCCCAGAAACTGCTTGATATACGCCCAGCCGTTCTCCCGGATCCCATGGTAGTGATAGTAAAAAAACGTGACCAGCGCAAAACCCAGCGGCACCACCACATTGGCCGTAGGCGATTTCAGCCCTGGAACGATCCCCATCAGGTTCGCCAGCAGGATAAACAGCAGCAGCGCCGTCAGGTAGCTGACAAACCGCTCAGACCCATGTCCGATGATCTGCTCGCCCTGCCCCGATACGAACTCATGTGTCATCTCGGCCAGGTGCTGCGCCACCGCGGGCTTCTCCACGCTCAGCGTCGCCCGCACCAGGATAAAGTAGGCCACCAGCACCGCGAACACCAGCAACTCCATGGCGAACGCGTCGGAAATCGGAGCCTGCGGATACGTCGGCTGCACATGCAGCGCATGAAGAAACGAGGTCGTCAACGCACCGAAGTGCTCATTCAAAAATTGGGCAAGCAGAGTTTGAGTTGGCATATAGAAAAATCAAAGAAATCTTTTGTTTTGTCCTTCAAATTCCTGGGAATTGCCACGTCCGGCCTAGACCGTCCACGCCTTCATCAGCCTCAACCCCTCCACCGTAAGTGCGAACGCACCCAGGGCAAGGCCAGCGGCAAGCGCATACACTGAACCATTCAGAAACTTAAGGCTAACATAAAGCAGCACCACGGTCAGCCCCAGCCGCGCGAAGAAACCGAACAACACCAGCCCCATCGGCCGCGCCTTCCCGCCGCCGTCCATTCGCACCATCACCGCCGTCATCAGCCGCAGCCACTCCCACAGCCCCGTCCCCGAAATCAACGCGCCCACCAGCAGCAGCGCCGCGCTCTGCCACCCCAGCTTCCACCACACCACCGGAGCCGCCACCACCGTAATCACCCCCAGCAGCCGCAGCGCACTCAGCATCGTCCGCCTGAAGTCCGCGTCGCTGAAACCCTCGAACGTCTTCAAAACCCCATCCTCCGTCATGCCCAGGCAGCCGCCATCACGAGCGGTCGTCCTTCAGATACTTCGAAGCCGTCCTGAAGATCTGCACAAACCCCGCCGCCGCCCCCATCAAAATCCCCACAATCGACATCCAGCCCTGATGAAAGTGCTTATCCAGTCCACTGCCAATCAGCCACCCGATCACGCACCCCGCCGGCAGCGCAATCGCCAGTTGAATCATCGACTCGGCCTTCACCAGCTCGCCCAACGACCCGGACTTCTTCCGCTCATCCGCCATAACACCCCATTACACCACGGGATGTAAGATCTCCTACCTTTTACAGTCCCTATGGCGTCTCGAATCAGACGAAAGCAACAAAGCATGCTCAGGGAATATCTCCCTAATCTGCTTTCTGATCAGTGTCATCGGTGAAAATCGGCGGTAAGCCTTCTTCCAGACCAGGGCAGGTCCATCGCTATACTAAAAGCTCCAGCCACAGCCAAAGGAACCAGAGTGTACGAGTCAGAGTTCGAGAAAAACCTCTACCAGCAGCGCCGCGACAAGCTCCAGCAGATCGCCGCCCTCGGCCAGCTCAGCGGCCTCAGCCACGCCCAGGCGACCTATCCCAACAGCTACGCCGCCAGCCACACCATCCCCGAGCTCCGCGCCGCCTACGACCTCCTCACCGCCGAACAGTTCGAAGCCGACCCCATCCACGTCTCCATCGCAGGCCGCATCATGGCCATCCGGGTCCAGGGCAAGGCCGGCTTCGCCCAGCTTCAGCAGGGCGGCCAGCGCTTCCAGATCTACGTCCGCAAGGACGACGTTGGCGACAACATCTTCGCCCTTTACAAACTCCTCGACCTCGGCGACCACATCGGCGTCCGCGGCCATCTCTTCCGCACCCGCACCGGCGAGCTCACCGTCCACGTCGCCGGCTACGACCACCCCCCCGCCATCACCTTCCTCGCCAAGGCCATGCTCGCCCTGCCCGACAAGTACCACGGCCTCGAAGACACCGAACTCCGCTACCGCCAGCGCTATGTCGACCTATTCATGAACACCGGCGCCACCAAACCCGTATTTTCCGGTACAGCAACTTCGGAAGCTGAAGCCGAACCTGAAACCCCCAACGTCCGCGAGGTCTTCGTCAAACGCGCCGCTATCCTACGCGCCATCCGCAAATTCTTCGACGATCTCGGCTACCTCGAAGTAGAAACCCCCATGATGCACCAGGTCGCCGGAGGCGCAGCCGCCCAGCCCTTCACCACCCACCACAACGCCCTCGATCTTGAACTCTTCCTGAGAATTGCCCCCGAGCTGTACCTGAAACGCCTCGTAGTAGGAGGTCTCGACCGCGTCTATGAGATCAATCGCAACTTCCGCAACGAAGGCATCAGCACCCGCCACAACCCCGAGTTCACCATGCTCGAGTTCTACCAGGCCTACGCCAACTACGAAGACCTCATGCGCCTCACCGAAGAACTCATCATCTTCGTCGCGCAAGAGGTAAACGGCACACTCATAACCCACTTCAACGGCCACACAATCGACCTAAGCCAATGGACCAAACTCTCGATGCGCGAAGCCATCATCAAGTTCTGGCAGTCTGAATATGGCTCACAACCTTCTCTAACCTCCTTCGGCGATAGAGAAACGTTTACGAAGATATTGCAGCAACTATTGGATGGAACCCACAAGGCTGCCTTTCCAGAGAAGGCTCCTTATGATCCCAACGCGCCATTCGGAACGAATTTTCAGTCCCCGAGAGAGATCCTGATGATCTCTAAGAACCGGGCTCTCAAAGAGCTTTGGCATAATCATCTGATGAATAACGCTCCTCTGGGAGCTTCGATTGCCAGTCTGTTTGAGATTATTGCCGAAGAGCACCTCATCCAGCCAACCATCATCTACGACTTCCCCTTAGCCGTCAGCCCCCTCTCCAAGAAGAAGCCCGACGAACCCGACTGGGTAGAGCGCTTCGAGTTCTACATAGGAGGCTTCGAGCTAGGCAACGCCTTCTCCGAACTAAACGACCCCGACGACCAGCGAGCCCGCTTCGAACAACAGATGACCGAAAAGGAGCGCGGCGACACCGAAGCCCACCAGATGGACGAAGACTACGTCCGAGCCCTCGGCTACGGCCTCCCCCCCACCGCCGGCGAGGGCATCGGCATCGACCGCCTCACCATGCTCCTCACCAACTCCAAATCCATCCGCGACGTCATCCTCTTCCCTCTTCTCCGTCCCCAGTCGAAGCAATCCAGCCTCCAGGAATGACAGACCCTCTCCGGGGAGAAATAAACCCGAAAACGCTGGCGCAATTTTCGACGGGGAAACAACAATGCTCCGGCATCCACGTTTGCCACACATCCGCCACACATTCACCACGAAAACACCGCGCCGTGCATACCGCTTTCCCCAAAACACCCCTCAAAAACACCAGCAAAGAAGCAGAAAAAGGAGCCGTCAACACGACCCAAATTTTTCCCGCAATCTCTACCCCTTTTTCAGCCGCTTCACCACCCCCGCCAGCGTGTGCTCATTCATCGCCGCCACCGCATCCGCCCGCACCTTCTTCATCAGCCCCGCAACCGCTTTATCATCAACGTTAAGCCACTCCCCAGCCGTGGCGTCGAACACGTCCCCCAGCCCGATCTGCTTCGCCGCCACCTTCAGCCTGGCCCCGCCCCGAGGCCCCTTGCGCTGCTCGATCATCCCCGCCCTGTGCAGCAGCAGAAACGTCCGCCGCACCATCACCGCGCTCTCCCCCAGCGCCTCCGCAATCGCCGCCGACGTATGCATAGCCTCCGCCTCCCCCGCCAGCACCGCCAAAACCCGCAAACTCAGCTGAAAACGCCCACTTTGTGCCATGCACAAAAAGCTACCACAGCCGCCCCTGCCTCGATTGTGCCGCTTCCCCATGTAGACTTAATCAGTGAATATCCTCTTCGTCGGCGACGTCTTCGGCTCAGCCGGCCGCCATATCGTCCGCGAACATCTCCCGCATGTCGTTGAAACCAATGCCGTTGACCTTCTCGTCATAAACGGCGAAAACTCGGCCGGAGGCTTCGGCATCACCCCCTCCATCGCCGAGGAGTTCTTCGATCTAGGCACACACGTCATCACCACCGGCAACCACATCTGGGACAAGCGAGACATCTTCGAGTACATGACCGTCCCCGCCGACTCGCACGTGCGCGGCCGCCGCGTCCTGCGCCCCGCCAACTATGCCGTCGGCACTCCAGGCTTCGGCGTCTACCAGGGTGAACTCGGCACCGGCCAGCCCTACGCCGTCATCAATCTCCAATGCCGCGTCTTCATGTCCAGCTGCGACGACCCCTTCCGCAAAGCCGACGAAATCCTCAAGAAAATCACCGCTAAAGTCATCCTGATCGACCTTCACGGCGAGGCCACCAGCGAAAAAGTAGCCCTCGGCTGGTATCTCGACGGCCGAATCACCGCCCTGCTCGGCACCCATACCCACATCCCCACGGCTGACGAGCGCATCCTCCCCGGCGGCACCGCCTACCAGACCGACGTTGGCATGTCGGGCCCTTACGATTCCGTGATCGGTGTAGAAAAGGAGCTTGTCCTGGCGCGCTTTCTGACTGGAATGCCCGGCAAGTTCGAGCCCGCCAAAGGCAATCCCAAGATGTGTGCCACACTGATCTCATGCGACGGAGCCACCGGTCGAGCTCACCATATCCAGCGCATCATGTTGGGCGAATAGCGGCACTACAAACCCGATGCGAGCTCTCAGTCATGTCTTTTGATTTTCAAAGTACAGATAATACGAACTGCGGATTGTCTATCCGCTGGGGGAAAGGCACATGCAGGAAGTATTGGAGATGTCTCCTCCGCCCTTTGCGAAGCCGCGTGGTAGACATCGGAGCCTCGAAGCCGAAACCTCTATTCTCAAAGCCACGCTCTACCTGCTGGAACGCAAGCCGCTCCGCAACGTTACCGCAGACGCCATCGCACAGCGCGCCGGCGTCAGCAAGGCAACGATCTACAAGTGGTGGCCTCACAAAAATCTGGTTGCGCTCGACGCCTATCTCGCAAGCATGACCGAGAACGTCGCGATTCCGGATACGGGCTCCGCCGAGCTGGATTTTACGTTGCAATTGAAGTCTTTAACCGCCTTTTACACCTCCACATTGGGGCGGATCTTCTGCCAATTCATCGCGGAGGGACAAAGTGATTCCGAATTTCTGCGCCTCTTCCGTGAACGCATTCTGTACGCAAGACGCGACTCCGCCCGTATCATGTGGCGACGCGGAGTAGACCGCGGGGAGATTCGCGAAGATGTCGATAGCGAGCTCGTTCTGGACCTGATTTATGGACCCACCATCTTCCGTCTCCTGGCCGGGCACGGCTCTCTGACCGATACAGAAAGCGAGGCGATGGTTCAGGCAGTCTTCCGTGGTCTGCGGAGCTTCGGGCAAAACCAGGCGTCTCAGACGAAAAAAAGGCAAATATCTTCACTGAGTCAAAAACATAATTGAGTCCTGGCAGACGATCCGTTCATCTATTTCTAAACGATAGGTTTACTATCTGTTTCACAGTACGTTGAGTCAATACCCCTTTGAGATTCGTATATGGGGTAGGTGGGTGCGGCCTCCGTCCGTATCTTTTCCGAATCATCTAAGGAGCTTCGATGTGGATCGTCCGTCTCGCACTCAGGAGACCTTACACATTCGTCGTGTTGTCGCTGCTGCTGTTCATCGTGGGCCCTGTGGTCATGCTGCGCACGCCGGTCGATATCTTCCCGAACATCGACATTCCCGTCGTGTCGGTCATTTGGAACTACACAGGGATGTCACCCGAACAGCTGGGCGACCGGATTGTCCTGCCGTTTGAACGAAGCCTGACTACTACGGTCAACGACATCGAGCATACGGAGTCGCAGACCTTGGCCGGCATCTCTGTCATAAAGATCTTTTTCCGGCCTACGGTAAATATCTCGCAGGCAGTCGCGCAGGTTACCGCGATTGCGCAGACAGCGCTCCGCCAATATCCGCAAGGGACCACTCCTCCGCTGGTCATTCAGTACAGCGCCTCCAGTGTTCCGGTCTTGCAGCTTGGCCTCTCCGGAAATGGCTTGACTGAACAGCAGTTGAACGACATCGGTGTGAACTTCGTACGCACGCAACTGTCGACCGTCCAGGGCGCCTCGATGCCCTATCCGTACGGCGGCAAGCAGCGCCAGATACAGGTGGATATCGACACCCAGAAGCTACAGGCTCATGGGCTCTCTGCGGCGGATGTCGTCAACGCTCTCGGCGTTCAGAACATCATTCTGCCGGCTGGCGATGTCAAGATTGGACACATCGATTACCAGGTCGAGACGAACAGCGCACCGGATTCCATTTCGGCGCTGAACTACCTGCCCATCAAGACGGTCAACGGGGCAACCGTCTATGTCCGCGATATTGGCAACGTGCGCGACGGCTTTCCGCCGCAAACGAACATTCTGCGAGTGGACGGACAGCGTGCTTCGCTGCTGACCATTCAGAAGACTGGGAAAGCCTCCACACTGGACATCATCGCCGATGTGCGGGCGCAACTGCCGATGATTCTGGCCCAACTGCCGCCGGCCTTGCGGATAAAACCCATCGCAGATCAATCTGTGTTCGTCCGCGGCGCAATCAGTGGTGTCGTGCGCGAGGCACTGATCGCGGCCTGCCTTACGGCGGCGATGATCCTGATTTTTCTTGGAAGCTGGCGTTCCACCCTCATCATCGCCGTCTCAATTCCGCTTTCGATCGTTTGCTCGCTGCTCATGCTGGCCGCATTGGGCGAGACCATCAACATTATGACGCTCGGTGGACTTGCGCTTGCGGTCGGCATTCTCGTCGACGACGCCACCGTCGAGATTGAGAACATCAATCGCAATATAGAGGAAGGCAAGGAAGTGCAACAGGCGATCCTGGACGGAGCCGCGCAGATCGCGGTGCCTGCCTTCGTCTCCACCCTTTCGATATGCATTGTCTTTGTGCCGATGTTCTTCCTTGGCGGCGTGGCACGTTATCTCTTCGTCCCGCTGGCGGAGGCCGTGGTCTTCGCCATGCTGGCTTCCTATTTCCTCTCACGGACGATCGTTCCTACCATGGCTAAATATCTCTTGAAGGGCCATGAGCACGACCGCGAGCATCAGGCAAAGGCGAGCCGGAATCCATTTACCCGTTTCCAGCTCGCCTTCGAGCATTATTTTGAGAAACTGCGCGACTGGTATCACGGCTTGCTCGGCTTTTGCCTGGAACATCGTGCAGGATTCCTGCTCGCGATCGTTGGGTTCTGGCTAGCCTCGATTGGTCTGCTTTACCCATGGCTGGGGCAAGACTTCTTCCCATCGGTAGATGGAGGACAGTTCAAGCTTCATGTGCGAGCGCACACAGGCACCCGTATCGAGGACACGGCGCGCCTCTGCGACTCGATCGATGCTGTCATTCGGCAGGAGATTCCCGCCGCGGAACTCGGCACCATCATCGACAATATTGGCGTTCCCTACTCTGGACTGAACCTCTCATACTCGAACTCCGCAACAGTTGGAACAGCGGATGCTGACATCCTGGTCTCGCTTGCCGCGAAGCACCGGCCGACCAGCCAGTATACGCATGCCCTGCGAGAACAGTTGACATCACAGTTTCCGGGCACGGAGTTCTACTATCTTCCGACAGACATGGTAAGCCAAATCCTAAACTTCGGACTTCCCGCTCAGATAGACGTGCAGATTGTCGGCCAGGCGCTGGCGCAGGATCATGACTTCGCAGAGCACATGATGCAACAGATCAGCCATATCTCCGGCACGACGGACCTCCGAATTCAGCAGCCATTCAATCTTCCCAAGTGGACCGTCAACGTCGATCGCACCCGTGCGCAGCAGGTCGGTTACACCCAGCGCGACATCGCACAAAGCGTTCTGGTGGGGTTGAGCGGCAGCTTCCAGACCTCCCCGACCTTCTACCTGAATCCACAGAATCATGTGAGCTATGACATTGCGGTACAGACGCCGCAATATAACGTGGAAAGCTTGCAGGCACTGAAGAACTTCCCGGTCGCGACCAACGGCGGATCGCAGCAACCACAGATCCTCGGAAATCTGGCGTCCATTGATCGAGGCGTCGAGCAGGGTACGGTCAGCCACTACAACGCCCGCCCCACAATCGACATCTATGGAACTGTCGAAGGAACGGATCTTGCCAGCGTGGCCCGCAAGATCCAGCAGATCGTGAATGATAGTAAGGCGAAGCTGCCCCGCGGTTCTCAGATCGAAGTACGTGGCCAGATCCAGACAATGCAAAGCTCGTTCCAGGGGCTGATCTTCGGGCTCCTTTTCTCCATCGTGCTGGTCTACGCCCTGATTGTAGTCAACTTCCAAAGCTGGCTGGATCCCTTCATCATCATTGCCGGCTTGCCCGGCGCGCTGGCGGGCATTGTCTGGATGCTCTTTGTGACAGGAACCCACATCAGCGTTCCGGCCCTGACCGGCGCAATCATGTGCGTAGGCGTGGCGACCGCCAACTCCATTCTGGTCGTCAGCTTCGCCAAGGAACAGATGGATAGCGGAATGAACGCCACCGAGGCCGCGCTTTCGGCCGGCTTCACACGCTTTCGTCCTGTAATCATGACGGCGCTGGCCATGGTCATCGGCATGGTCCCGATGGCGCTCGGCCTGGGTGATGGTGGCGAGCAGAATGCTCCCCTGGGCCGTTCTGTGATAGGAGGTCTGCTCCTCGCCACCGTCGGAACGCTGACCTTCGTGCCCGTCTTCTTCTCGCTGATGCATCGCAAGGATCCTCCCCGCAAGCAGGAACCGAAGGACGATCGACAGCAGGAGGCTCACGCATGAGGGACGAAAGCGAGATGAAGCCCGAAGAACGCGGAACGGAGCCCAATGCGGAGCGCGGACAGGAAAAGACGGAAATGAGCGGCGGAAGAAGTTCAGAAGACGAACAGAATAATTCAAAGGATGACCAAGCTGACTCCAGCACGCCGGCAGCAGGGGCGCACGGTCCCCAAGATCAAAAACATGTCTCGCGCAGATCGCTGCTGACGGTTGTCATCATCCTTCTGGCCATCTCGGTGCTGCTGGGCATCTTCGGCATTCTGCGGCGCAGGCACAAGGGCGCCGAACTGGCGAAGTACACCGATGCCAACGCCGCGCCCCCGGTCAATCTCGAACTGCCGGTCCTGCAGCAGAATGGTCGCGAGATCGTGCTTCCCGGCAACATGCAGGCATTTATTCTCGCTCCTATCTACGCTCGAACCACCGGGTACGTGAAGGCGTGGTATCACGACATCGGCAGCCATGTGCGCAAGGGCGAGCTTCTGGCGGTGATCGAAACCCCGGAGCTGGACCAGCAGCTTTCACAGGCCAGAGCCGACCTCGCGACGGCGCAGACCAACGCCGGCCTCGCAAAGACGACGGCCAATCGTTACCAGGATCTGATTGGCAACAACGCGGTCTCGCAGCAGGACACAGACAATGCCGTAAACGCATTGGAGGCCCGCTATACCCAGGTCCACTCCGCTGAGGCAAACGTTCGCAGGCTGGAGGAACTGGTGTCGTTCGAGCGCATCGAAGCGCCCTTCGACGGCGTCGTGACTGCTCGCAATATTGATATCGGCCAACTGATCACATCGTCCGGAAGCACAGCCACAGCCGGTGCCGGAACGGTCGCAGGCAACAAGGAAGTCTTCGATATCTCCGCCATCCGCACACTGCGCGTCTTCATCAACGTGCCGCAGATCAACGCACCGGACGCCAGGAACGGCGCCATCGCCACGTTGACGCTGCCGCAGTATCCCGGACGCAGCTTCGCAGGAAAGCTCGTGCGGTCCTCCGATGCCGTCGACCCCGCGACCCGGACCCTGCTGGCCGAAGTGGATGTCGACAACCGGTCGGGCGCTCTGCTGCCAGGCAGTTACACCGAGGTGCATCTCAAGGTATCGACGTCGGGTTCCGCATTGATCGTACCGGTGAGCGCCTTGATCCTCGAACCGGATGGTCTTCGCCTGGCAGTCGTGGACCAGGCACAGCGTGCTCACATGATTCGGGTGACCCCAGGCCGCGACTACGGCTCGGATATCGAGATCTTGAGCGGGTTGAAGCCCGGACAGAAGATAATCGCCAATCCTCCAGATTCGCTCACAGACGGCGAAGCGGTTCGCGTCGTGGGCAATGGCGATAAATCTGCCCCGCCGGCGGAGGCCAAGCAATGAATGTGCTGAACAGATCCGCCGCGGCAGCGCTGCTTGGCGTCCTCATGCTTGCCGGATGCAAGGCGGGACCAAACTACAAGGCGGCCGCCATGCCAGCGCCCCCCGCCTACACAGAAGACGGCCACAACGGCGATTGGAGCGAGGCCCAGCCGGCTGACGGGGTCGATCGAGGCGCCTGGTGGGAGGTCTACCACGATCGGGAACTGACGGACCTTGAACAACGCTGTGCGACAGCCAACCAGAACATCATCGCGTCACTCCATGCGTACGAGCAGGCGCATGACCTCGTGCGAGAGAATCGCTCTGCGCTCTACCCGACCGTCTCGATCGGCGCCTCCGCCAATCGCAACCGCGTGTCGAACAATCGCCCGTTCCGGCCCAGCAACGCACCGCAGTACTACTGGGACTTCCTCGTCCCACTCAACGTCTCCTGGGAGCCGGACCTCTGGGGCGGCATCCGCCGGCAGATTGAATCCAGCGCGGCCAACGCGCAGGCCTCCGCGGCAGATCTCGCCAACATCCGGCTGAGCCTGCAAGGAGAACTGGCCGTCAGCTACCTGCAATTGCGCGGTCTCGACCTGCAGGCTCAATTGCTCCGCACCACACTCGACTCTTACACCCAGACGCTGCAACTGACGGAGCTTCGTCTCAAGGGCGGCTTGAGCTCCGAGAGCGATGTCGAGCAGGCAAAGGCACAACTGGAGAACACGCGAGGGCAACTCATCGATCTCGCTGTGCAGCGCGATCAATATGAGCACGCCATCGCGGTGCTCGTCGGAGCGCCGGCGACAGGATTTCACATTTCCGAACGGCCGCTCGCGGGGGACCCGCCCAGCGTACCGACAGGGATACCCTCCCAACTGCTCGAACGACGACCGGACATCGCAGCGGCGGAGCGGCGTGTGAAGGCGGCCAACGCGCAGATCGGTGTCGCCAGGTCGGCCTATTACCCAACCATCACGCTCGGAGCGACCGGCGGTGTCGAAAGCGGCGTCATCGGTCAACTCTTCAGCGCCGGCAGCACGCAATGGAATGCCGGACCGGGCGCCAGTGAGCTGCTGTTCGACGGTGGACGGAGAAGAGCCCAGGTCGACTATGCCGTCGCGCAGCGTGAGCAGGCCACCGCTCTCTACCGGCAGCAGGTGCTCTCGGCGTTTCGAGACGTGGAAGACCAGCTTTCCGCTCTTCGCGTGCTGGAGCAGGAGTCTGTTGTCCAGCAGCGGGCCGTGCAGGCCGCCACGCGAAGCACCGAGCTCTCCACAATGCGCTACAAGCGCGGACTAGCCGCCTACCTGGAGGTGCTCACCAATCAAACAATCCAACTGACGGACGAGCGCACGGTCGCCTCCCTGGTTGCGAGACGTATCGTAGCCAGTGCGCAGTTACAGATGGCACTAGGTGGAGGTTGGGACACCAAACAACTTCCCCGGAACTAGAGAGCCTTGACCGGAGGCTGAACGCAACGCATAATCACCCAGCCTCGCTCCCATCACCACGCATGATAGAAGCCGTACCTCTCCAGAAGGTGAACCTCCCTCTCAAACAGATCGCTCAGACGACCCGCAGTGAGCAGAGCACTCTTGGAGCCGTCCGCAACGATGCGTCCTTCCCGCATCATCAACACGCGATTGATCTCCGGCAGGATATCCGCAATGTGATGCGTAATCAGCAGAATCCCAATTCCCTGCTGAGCTAGTTTGCGCAGCAGATCCCGCAGATCAGCCTGCGCCGCAAGGTCAAGCGCATTCGACGGTTCATCCAGCAGGAGCATCTGCGACGACGCCACCAGCGCACGCCCAATCATGATCCGCCGCTGCTGCCCGGCCGACATTTCGCCAACCGGTTTAGCTGCAAATCCGACAGCATCAACCTTTTCCAGCACCTCATCCGCCCGCGCCCGCATGGCCTCTGTGACGATCAGATTCGGCCATAGAGTACTGCTCGAAAAGAACCCCGTAAGCACCGCGTCACGGCCTGTAGTGTGCTGCGTCGGCCTGCCCGGCAACTCGGCGGACACGACACCCAGCCGTTTCTTCAGATCCGTAAGATCCCAGCGCTCTTTACCGAAAATCCTGACCCTCGTCTCCGGCTGCCCGTCCGCCGAGATCAATGGATAGCACTCACATGTAATCGTCTTGATCAGCGTGGACTTCCCGCAGCCGTTCGGGCCAAGGATCGCGATATGCTCGCCGGTCTCTACCGTAAGGTTGATGTCATGGAGAACGACATTGTCTCCGCGCGCAACGTTGACGTGAGCTAAGTCCAGAAAAGGAGGCATCTCACCTCCTAGGATAGATGGAATGACGCCACCGGGAGAGATGATGCGAACGCGAATCGAAACGAGCGACGAACGCCTGGCCTACGCCCTGCTGCGCATCGTCGCAGGAACCAACCTGATGATGCACGGCGTCAGCCGCATGATCGCCGGACCAGGCGAGTTCGCAGCCAAACTGGTCACGCAGTTCACCCACGCGCCTCTACCCCCGTGGAGCGTCTGGGCCTTCGGCCTCGTCCTGCCTCCCATGGAAGGTCTGCTCGGCCTGCTCCTGCTCATTGGCCTGCGAACCCGTGCCACCCTGGTCGCCGCGACCCTGCTCCTCCTCGTCCTCACGTTTGGCTCCTCGCTCGTGCAGGACTGGTCCGCCGCCGGGACTCAACTGACCTACGCAGCCGTCTACGCCGCACTGCTATTCCTGCGTCGCCACAATAGCTGGTCCGCAGACGCCTGGATGCAGCGCAACTGAGCCCTTCTACCCGCGCCTCTCCACCAGCAGAAGAACGCCATGCTTCGGCCGCAGACTGATCGCGGGATTCATCGCAATCTCCTCCGGCGCACCCCCCGGGAGGCGCAGGCGCCAGTCCCGGACCATCGTGGCAAGCGAGAGCACACCCTCCATCCACGCCAGTCCCTCGCCGATGCACTGCCTGCTACCCGCCGCAAACGGAAAGAACGCAAATCTAGGACGAGCCTTTACACTCTCCCTTTTTTCCGGCGCAAAGCGTTCCGGATCGAAACGCAGCGGGTCGGGATAGAAGCGCGCATCGCGTTGCACCACGAACTGCGGAGCCAGCAGAATACTTCCCGTGCTCACCGTATACCCCGCGATCTCATAGGGCTGCACACATGTCCGGGCCGTCACCCACACCGGTGGATACAGCCGCAGGGCCTCCGAGAACACCTGCGTCGCATACGGCAGCCGCGCATAGTCGTCCGCATCGGCAATGCGCCCCCCCATCACAGACACCGCTTCCTCGTGCATGCGCGCCTGCACCTCGGGATGCTTCGCAATCAGCCAAAGCGCAAAGCTCAGCGCATTCGCCGTCGTCTCGTGCCCGGCCAGCATGATGGTCAGGCACTCATCGTGAATCTGCCGATCGGACATGGTGCCCGTCGACTCTTCCGTATCGATCGCATCGAGCAGCATCGAAAGCAGGTCGCCGCGGTCGCCGGGAGATTGCCTGCGCTCGGCGATCATTCTATAGATGACCGCATCCAGATCGGCCTGTCCCTTCCGGATGCGTTTCATCGCCGGCAGCGGCAAACGCTGGATCTGCTCGGAGAACGGCAGAATCGCAAGCGGCAGAAATCCCATGAAGGCGTCCACCGCCGCGGAGATCGTCTTCACCTCATCCCGCGACTGTACATCCATGTCGAACAGGCACTTCCCCACGATACGAAGCGCAAGCTCCAGCATGTCTTCGTGCAGGTCTCGAACCGCGCCGCTCTCCCAGTTCTGCGAGATGGTCGCGGCATTCTGTCCGATCACCTCGCCATACGCCGCAATGCGCTGCCGCAGAAATGCCGGTTGGGCCAGCCTTCGCTGCCGCATGTGCAGCGGTTCTTCGCTCGTCAGCAGCCCCTCGCCAAGCACCACCTTCGCTCGCTGCATCACGATCCCGCGATAATGCTTCCCCGAATCCTTCAGAAAGAAATCCTCAATCAATTCAGGATGGTTCAACTGATAGATGTGCCGCCCAAACACCGTGTAGTGCACAAAGTCGCCGTACAGTGCCGCCGACTCAGCCATGGACTCGATCGCATTCTGGCGAAACATGCGGCCCGACACAAATCGCGTCAGAAAAGGCGGTCCCGCAGGGTAGTCCTTGCTTCTACCTGGATGAACGTCCAGTGCCACTGCGGACATACGAAACCTCCGCTACAGTCTAGCGCCCACAGTTCAAGCGGCTTCGCACCCGTACACTTCTCCGCGCGGATTGTTGGCCAAACTTACATACCTTTCAGAATCGAACCAACGATGCCGCCCACAACTCCACCCTCAGCCGCCTGCTCTGTCCGCTGGCTCGGCAGATACTCCTGAATCTGGTGCGCAAGCCGCGAGATCGGCAATGTCTGCAGCCATATACGGCCTGGTCCGGTCAGCGCAGCAAGAAAGATGCCGTCTCCACCAAAGATCATGTTCCTGATTCCCGGCACCCGCTGTATCTGGAACGCCACGCTCGACTGGAACGCCCCAACATGGCCGGGATGAACACGCAGTGTCTCGCCCGCAGCCAGATCCTTGACCACAAGCTCTCCCGACAGTTCCAGCCACGCAATTCCCTGCCCGCTGATCTTCTGCAGCAGAAATCCATCCCCGCCGAAGATTCCCGCGCCCAGGGACTGTTGAAATCCCACGCCCAGCGCAATATTAGCGGTCGCGCACAAAAAGCCATGCCGATGCACCATGTACTCATGCCCCGGACCGACCTCCACCGGCACGATATGGCCCGGCACCCGCGTAGCAAATGCAACCTCACCCGGAGCGCCCACCGCGCGATACTCCGTCATGAACAGTGACCCGCCACCCGCCACCCGTTTGATCACCCCGAAAAACCCGCCGCCGCCGGCATGTTGCGTATGCGTCGTCATCTGGATCGATGCCGTCATCCACGACAGCTCACCCGCCTCCGAGATCACAGCATCATCATGACCAAGAGCAAACTCCAACACCGGCATCGTCGTGCCAAGAATACGGTTTTGCATACCCCACCTCCAGAAGAGAACCAATAGGAAGCTGACCACGGGTTTACACGGACAAACACGGATTAAGACCGGGCATTCCTTTAAGTCCGCTCTTATCCATGTGAATCCGCGCTCGGCTTCCTCTTTCGTCAGCGGCCTAGCTCACATCGCGCCAATCCAGGATCACCTTGCCCGAGTTTCCCGATCGCATCGCCGCAAACCCATCCTCGTAGTCGCGCCAGTTCATCCGGTGCGTAATCACGCCCGAGATATCCAGCCCGCTCTCCAGCATTACCGTCATCTTGTACCAGGTTTCATACATCTCGCGGCCGTAGATTCCGCGAATGGTCAACTGGTTGAACACCACCTGGTTCCAGTCGATCGCGATCTCCTCCGACGGTATCCCAAGCATGGCAATCTTCGCTCCATGGCTCATATTTGCCAGCATGTCGCGAAACGCACTTGGATTGCCGGACATCTCCAGCCCCACATCGAAGCCCTCCTGCATCTGCAGCGTCTGCTGCGTGTCCTTCAGCGAACCAGCCCGCGGATCGACCGCCAGCGTAACGCCAACTTTCTCCGCCAGCGCCCGCCGGTACTCATTCGGATCCGAGATCACGACGTGTCGTGCACCCGCATGGCCCGCTACCGCGGCAGCCATAATCCCGATCGGTCCAGCTCCGGTTACCAGCACATCTTCGCCCAGCACCTGAAATGCGAGCGCCGTGTGTACCGCATTGCCCAGCGGATCGAAGATGGCCGCAATCTCCAGCGGCACGCCCGCAGCATGGATCCAGATATTCGACATGGGCAGCACCACAAATTCTGCGAATGCCCCATTCCGGTTCACACCGACCCCCAAGGTGTGAGCGCACAGATGCCGCCGCCCCGCTAGGCAATTCCTGCACCGTCCGCACACCACATGGCCCTCCCCGCTCACAAGCTGGCCGATAGGGATGTCGTTCACGTTCGAGCCCACCGCAATCACCTCGCCCACAAACTCATGGCCGATCGTCAGACCCTTCCTGATCGTCGAGCGCGCCCACGCGTCCCACTCGTAGATATGCAGGTCGGTGCCGCAGATTCCCGTCGCGAGCACCCGAATCTTTACATCGTTGATGCCCATCTCGGGCTCAGGTACGTCCTCAAGCCACAGACCGCGTTCTTCGCGGCTTTTCACCAATGCTTTCACGGAGAGTGCCTTTCCTGTTGCAGACTTCGGCGGCGCGATCTGCGAATCGATCGAAACACGCCGCAGCTTCGTATTTTATCCTCTGCCGAAACTCCCGGTGCCCGACCGGGCCACGCGGGCATCTCCATCGCGATTTAGCCGCTGGTTCCCCCGCTTACTTGCACAGAGGTGCGGTAAAGCCGAGAATAGACATCAGGTCAGACCAGTCAGGCTCCTCGAAAGGTTTTCGCACCTATGTCCAAGCCCAACGACCCCACCCGGCCCGAGCACGCCCAGTTCCCTGCGGATTCCGTCTCTTCGGCCGAAGAAAAGCAGCCGCTTCTAGGCCGTGTCAGCCGCAGGTCATTCCTTTCGCACCTGGGCGCGGCGGGCGTAGCAGCCACGGCCACCCCGCTGCTTGCCGCAACCCAGCCTGCTCCAGCCTCCGCTTCGCCGGACGAGGGCACTCCCGTAGCCGGGGCCATGCCGATCACCCTGAACGTCAACGGCAAAGACCACCGCCTCCTGATCGAACCGCGAGTCACATTGCTCGACTGCCTCCGCGAAAATCTTGACCTCCCCGGCACCAAGAAGGGCTGCGACCACGGCCAGTGCGGCGCATGCACGGTCCACGTCAACGGCCGCAGGGTCAACTCCTGCCTCTCCTTCGCCATGATGCACTCCGGCGACAAGATCACCACCATCGAAGGACTCGGCCAACCCGATCATCTTCACCCCATGCAGGCCGCCTTCGTCGAACACGACGGCTACCAGTGCGGCTACTGCACCTCCGGCCAGATCATGTCTGCAGTCGCCTTACTGAAGGAGCCATGCGGCCCCAGCGACGACGACGTCAAGCAGGGCATGTACGGCAATATCTGCCGCTGCGGCGCCTATCCCAACATCGTCGCCGCCGTTCAACAGGTACGCAGGCAAGCATAACGGACGACCACCCAGCGGAGCGGATTCAGCGGAGCAAGGAAAATATGGATGCATTTCGGTTTACCAGCGCAAAGAACTCCTCGCAGGCCATTGAACTCGGAGCAAAGTCTCCCACCGCGCAGCTCGGAGCCACCACCCGCTTCATCGCCGGCGGCACCAACCTCGTCGACCTCATGAAGCTGAACGTCGAACGTCCCCAGGTTGTAGTGGACATCAATGGTCTTCCCCTCGACAAGATCGAACCCCTCCCGAACGGCGGCCTTCGCATTGGAGCGCTGGTCCGCAACTCTGACCTCGCCCACCATCCCACCGTCTTGCAGAACTACGCCGTCCTCTCCCAGGCGCTGCTCTCCGGAGCCTCGCCCCAGTTGCGCAACATGGCCACCACAAGCGGCAATCTCCTGCAGAGGACACGCTGCGTCTACTTCCGCGACACCGCTCACACCTGCAACAAGCGCAACCCCGGAACCGGATGCTCCGCCATCGGCGGCTTTAACCGCACCCTAGCGATCCTGGGAACCAGCGAAGATTGCATCGCCAGCAATCCCTCCGACATGAACGTGGCCCTAACCGCTCTCGAAGCCGTCGTCAACATCCAGGGAGCCAAGGGCCCCCGCAGCGTTCCCATCGCGGACTTCTACCTGCTCCCCGGCAAAACGCCCAACCGCGAAACCACCCTCGAACCCGGCGATCTCATTACCTCCGTATCCCTCGCCGCGCCGGTCCCAGGCTCTCGCTCGCTCTACCTCAAACTGCGCGACCGCGCCGCCTACGAGTTCGCGCTCGCCTCCGCAGCCATTGTCATGAGCGTGGACGGCAGCCGCATCCGCCATGTACGCGTTGCTCTCGGAGGCGTCGGCACCCGGCCCTGGCGGTCGCTCGAAGCAGAGCGTGCTCTCGAAGGCAGGGACGTCAGCGCCGCAAGCTTCCGCACCGCAGCCGAAGCAGCCCTCAAAGACGCGCACCCGGCCAGTGAAAACGGCTTCAAGATAGAGCTCGCCAAACGCTGCCTCGTCCGGGCCCTCACCATGGCCACCAAAACCGCATAGCAGGCCCGTACAACGCATCAGGAGCAATCGACCATGTCCAGCCAGACCACCGACTCCGCAGCACAGCCTTCGCAGCCTATCTCCAAAATCATCGGAGCATCGCTCCCCCGCGTCGACGGTCCTCTAAAGACGACAGGCACCGCGCTCTACGCCTCCGACTACAACTTCCCCCGTATGGTCTATGCTGTCCCGGTCTGCAGCACCATCGCGAACGGCAGAATCCGCTCGCTCGACACCTCCGCCGCTGAAAAGATGCCCGGAGTTTTGCTCGTCCTGCACCACGGCAATATAGACCCTCTCTTCCGCATCGCCGGCCACGGCCGTAGCAGCGAAAACCGGCCGCCCTTCGAAGACGAGGTCATCTCCTATTGGGGCCAGTACGTCGCCTGTGCCATAGCCGAGACCTTCCAGCAGGCTCAGGCCGCCGCAGCCGCCGTACGCGTTCAGTACGACGCGAACAAGCCCAACGTCTCCCCCGAACTCAACGACAACCTCGCCGCCGCACCCCACACCGAAAGCAAGCGAGGCGACACCGAAGCGGCCTTTCACTCGGCCCCCGTCCAGTTAGACCATACCTACACCACCCCCGTCGAGACCCACAACCCCATGGAGATGCACGCCACAGTATCCGTGTGGGACGGCAGAAAATTCACCCTCTACGAATCCACCCAGGGTGTCGTCAACCACCTCAACGTCATGGCCCAGATCCTAGGAGTCCAGAGAGAAAACATTCAGATCATCTCCCGCTTCATCGGCTCCGGCTTCGGCGGCAAGCTCTTCCCCTGGCCCCACTCCGCCCTCGCCGCCACCGCCTCCCGCCGCCTCAACCGCCCCGTCAAGCTCACGCTCTCCCGCAGCATGATGTTCTCAGATGTCGGCCATCGCCCCCGCACCCAGCAGCGCATGCGCCTCGCCGCCACGCGCGACGGTAAGCTCCTCTCGCTCGAACAGAACTACCGCAATCACACCTCCATGATTGACGACATCCGGGAGAACTGCGGCGAAGCAACCCCGTTCCTTTACAGCGTCGCTAATCTCCAGGTCACCTCCGCCCTCGTCAGGCGCAACGTTGGCACACCAACCCCCATGCGCGGCCCCGGAGCAGTCCCCGGCCTCTTCGCCCTAGAGTCCGCCATGGATGAACTCGCTATCAAGCTCCAGATGGACCCGCTCGAACTTCGCCTCCGCAACGACACCCTTATTGACGAAGAAAAGAAGAAGCCCTTCTCCTCCCGCAACCTCAAGCAGTGCTACACCGTCGGCGCGGAGAAGTTCGGTTGGTCGCGCCGCACACCCGCCGTCGGCTCCATGCGCAAAGGCGATCTCATCCTCGGCTGGGGCATGGCCGCGGCTTCCTGGGGAGCGGGTCGAGGAGCCTGCGACACCAGCCTCACTCTCAAAGATGACGGCACCGCCTACGTCAGCAGCGCCACCCAGGACATCGGCACCGGCACCTACACCGTCTTCGCACAGGTTGTCAGCGACCGCACTGGCATCCCCATATCCAAAATCGATGTCGTCCTCGGCGACAGCTCCCTCAGCCCCGGTCCCATGTCCGGAGGCTCCACCGCGACGGCGTCGGTCCTTCCTTCGGTCTCCGCGGCCGCCGACGATGCCATCAAATCCGTCATCACCCTGGCCGTCAAAACCAAAGGCTCACCCTTCCTGCAAAAGGACCCGGAAACCCTAACCATGTCCGCCGGACGCATCCACGCCAAGACGCAGGACCCCGGCAGCGGGCTGCCCTATCAGGACATCCTGAAGATGGCCAGGGTCGGATACGCAGCCGGCGACGGCCGCACCGCCGGCCTCGGCTCCGACACCAAGGCCCACGACTTCTCCACCCACTCCTTTGGCGCTCAGTTCGTCGAAATAGAGTGGGACCCAGGGATCGCCAGGGTCCGCGTCACACGCTCGGTCTGCGTCATCGACGGCGGCCGAATCATCAACAAGATAACTGCAACCAACCAGGTAGCCGGAGCCATCGTCATGGGCATCGGCATGGGCCTGCTAGAGCACACCCTCTACGATCCCCGCAACGGCCACCCCATCAACGACAACTACGCCGACTACCTCGTCGCCACAAGCGCCGACACACCCGAGATCGATGTCTCCTTCCTAGACATCCCCGACCCCATGATGGGTGCCTACGGTGCCCGCGGCATCGGAGAAATCGGCCTCGCGGGGGTAGCTCCAGCCATAACAGCAGCCGTATACCACGCGACCGGCGTGCGCATACGCAATCTGCCCGTGCGCATCGAAGACCTACTCAACGCGAGCATCTAAGCGCAAACCGCTTGCCGCAAAGGCGCCAGATTACCTCCCATCGCTTTCATAAGTTGTCGTGCTAGAGAGTGAACACGTCATCTCTACGGAGGCTGCGCGCTTTACCGCCGCGGTGGAGGAAACCCTGTGTTCGCCGTTTCCCTTGCACGTGCTTCTGTTTGTCATCCTGCAGAGATCTGCGGTTGCTCTCGCCGTCACTCCTGCGCCAACAAAAACTTCGTCATTGCAGCAACACGCGGAGCTCGGCCCCGCCTCGACGTACCCCGAAGCACTCCTGATGCATCCAACCGGTATGGCTAACCCGAATCGACCCAACCAGCCCAGAAAGGGCGACTCACGTTTCCTGCCCGTCGTTATCGCCGCGGTCTGCGCCCTGCTTGTTATCCTCGCCTGTCTCGTCTTCATCGTCCATCAGCGAGGCAGGAAGATGCTGCCGAAGAGACCCGACCAGCACCCCACGTCCATGCTCCGGTCTTCACCTGCTGCCAGCATCGTATTCTGTGCATAACATGATTGCTCACGGACGGCGGCCATAGGAGCTCGCAATGTCTCAGAGGCTATTGAAAACGAAAGCCTAATGCGAATTCTTCATCGAAGAGACGGTCTCAAGGTCAGTTCAGACTCGGGCGGCCATGTAAGAGCCTGACGAAAACCATTCCCACAGTTAGCAAACAGGTCCTCAGCCACCGCGCAGGTCGTATTCGGCTGCCCGGAGTTTGCCCGGTGCCTCCCTGCCCCACGCGATCAACGCTCAAACACTCGGAGAGAAGTCCGTCAGCCTCATGAACGTCGACTCGTGCTTTTCAACGAAGGGCCCATTCGCCTCCGACTCAGCCTTCACCTGCAACCACTCCGGGTCCTTGCCGAACTTCGCCCAGCTCTCCGTCGCCGCGGCCCGGCTCTTATGTCTCAGCATATAGATCAGCGTCCGGTCCTTCAGCGGCTCATCTGTAGCGGTCCAGTACCCCACACCACGCATCCCAAGCCGTGCGAAGATCACCGTCTCCTTCTCGCGGAAGCGCTTCAGCAAAGGCTCCAGCTTGCCTTCGTAGGTGTCATACATCCGCAGCTCATAGAGCGTGCCAGCCTGGTCGTCTATAGCCTGGGCCATCAGCCCCGACCCACCCGCGAGCGGCACTACCGCAGCCGCTCCCATCATCTGCAACAACGCGCGTCGATTCATGCCAGCCATCATACCGCCAACGCACTCACAACCAGCAAATTCTCGCGAATCGTCCAGATTGCAAACCCCAACCTCGCCCGGCAACATTCCCCTCCCGCTATACTTCCACCATCCCCATGAACATCACCCGACGCCGCGGAGCCATCGCCACCTTCATCACCCTCGGCGTCCTCACTGCCGGGCTCGCTCTCGCCCTCAATATCAGTTGGGTCATTCTCAACGGACGCACCTTCGCCCTCGCCGTCCTTGGCATCATTCTCTTCGGCGCGCTCATCGCGGGCGTCGTCTTAAATACCGTCTTCCTCGTCCGGGAGATCCGCCGCAACGAGCGCCAGGACTCCTTCCTGAACGCCGTCACCCACGAGCTCAAAACCCCCATCGCTAGTATCCGCCTCTACCTCGAAACCCTCCAACGGAGGTCCGTCTCGCTCGACGAAGCCCAGAAGCAGCAGTTCTACGCCATCATGCTCTCGGACTCTGACCGCCTCCTCGCCACCGTCGAGCAGGTCCTCAAAGCCGGCCAGCTCGGCCAGCGCCAACGCCAGCAGAACCGCACTCTTATCAACCTCGAATCGCTCCTGGCCGACTGCATCGCTATCACTCTCCAGCGCCACCATCTCCCGCCGGAGAGCATCGTCCTCCAACCCATTCCCGGAGCCGTCAGTCTCTACGTCTCCGGCATTCCCGAAGACCTTCGCATCGCCGTAATCAACGTCCTCGACAACGCCGTCAAATACTCCCCCGAAGGCGTCCACGTCCGCTGCTCGTTGGCTATCCAGCGATACACCACCATTGCCCTCCGCGTCACCGACACCGGCGTCGGCCTTGCCGCCAACCAGTTCAAGCGCATCTTTAACCGCTTCTACCGGGCGCCCGGACGCGCCATGGCGAAGATCAAAGGCACCGGCCTCGGTCTGTTCCTGGTCCGCAATATCGCCCGACAGCACGGCGGCAACGCTACTGCCGACAGCCCCGGCACCGGCCTTGGCACCACCATCACCATCACCCTCCCACTGGCCAGTTCCGACTCCCATTGACTCTCTACACGTAAGGAAATACGCTAAGGATGGCCATGGATGCCGCACTACATCTTGTAGCGGCCCATCTCGTCGTCGTTGAGGTTTTCGAGCCAGCGGCGCATCTCGTCGGCGTTGACGGTCTGGTTGCCGCCTGCGGCGTGTTTTGAGGTTTCGAGGACGGCGCGGCGGACGTAGATGGGGCAGTCCCAACGGAGCGCGAGGGCGATGGCGTCGGAGGGGCGGGCGTCGAGGGTGACGGCTTCGCCGTTCTGCTCCATCCAGATGACGGCGTAGTAGGTGTCGTCGCGCATCTCGGACACGACGACCTTTTGCACCTGGGCGTTTAGGCCGCGGGCTAGATTGCGGAGCAGGTCGTGTGTCATGGGGCGGGGGGTGGCGGTCTTTTCGAGTTCGAGGGCGATGGCGTTGGCCTCGAAGATGCCGACCCAGATGGGCAGGACCAAATCGCTGGCTACGTCTTTGAGGACGATGATGGGCATGTTGGTGACGGGATCCATCATGAGGCCGCGAATTTGCATCTCGATGTCGTCAGGTGCCTGCGTTTCGGGATGTGTCGAGGTCAGCGCCATGTTTGTTCTCTGTTGCAAGTTCTTCGGGCCTGGTTGCCAGCGCCGGTTCTCAGTTTTCAGTTTAGGACTACAAAGTCTGGAGTGCGTTGCAGGGGAAGGACCGGAGCGAAGAAGGGTGAGGACATGGCTTCGCCGACGAGGCAGTTGGGCAGAGTCTGGGTGATGCGGACGTCGAGGTAGCTGCCGATGGGCGGGTTGCCTGGAAGTTGCGCGGTGGTGAAGTTGACGGTCTTGTTCTGGGTGCTCCGGCCGATGACCTGGCTGCGGGCTGGGTTGTAGCTTTCGACCATGACCTCCTGGACTTCGCCGAGGTGGCGGCCGTAGTGCACGCGCTGGATCTCGCGCTGGCGGTCCATGAGGATGCGGAGGCGCTCGGACTTGACCTCGTCGGGGATGCTGTCGGGCATGGTGACCGCCGGGGTGTTGGGGCGGGGGGAGAACTTGAAGGCGAAGACGGCGTCGTATTTGACCTCGCCGACGAGGGTGATGGTCTGCTCGAAGTCGGCGTCGGTCTCGCCGGGGAAGCCGACGATCATATCGCTGGTGATGCTGATGTCGCGGCGGGCGGATTTGATCCAGCTCATGCGTTCGAGGTACCAGTCGCGCGTGTACTCGCGGGACATGGCCTTGAGGACGGCGGTGCTGCCGGACTGGACGGGCAGGTGGATGTGGTCGCAGAGGGTGGGAGTGGCGTCGATGGCCTGGACGATGTCCTGCGTGAAGTCGCGGGGGTGCGACGTGGTGAAGCGGACGCGGCGGATGCCGGGGATTTCACCGACGGCTACGAGGAGTTCGGCGAAGGAGAGCCGGGCTGAGGGATCGCGGTAGGAGTTGACGTTCTGGCCGAGGAACTGGATCTCGGTGTAGCCGAGGTCGACCATCTTGCGGGCTTCGACGAGGACGGAGGCGGCGGTGCGGCTGCGCTCTTTGCCGCGAGTATAGGGGACGACGCAGTAGGCGCAGAACTTGTCGCAGCCTTCGATGATGGTGATGTAGCCGCGATGAGGGTTGGAGCGGGCGGTGAACTCGGTTTCGAAGGTGAGGTCGGTCTGGCGGTCGTCGAGGCCGGTGATGCGTTCTTCGCCGGCTTCGAGACGGCGGAGCATGTCGGGCAGGTTGCGGTAGGAGGCGGAGCCGGCGACGAGGGAGACGTAAGGGGCTTTGTCGAAGATCTTTTCCCCCTCCTGCTGGGCTACGCAGCCGAGGACGGCGAACTTTTTGCCTTCGCCCTGGAGCTTCTTGTACTCGTTGAGGCGGTGGAAGACCTTTTGCTCGGCTTTGTCGCGGATGGAGCAGGTGTTGTAGAGGATGAGGCCGGCGTCGAGCTCATCCTGGACTTGGGCGTAACCCTGCTGCTGCAGAGTGCCGATGACTTTTTCGGAGTCGTGGGCGTTCATCTGGCAGCCGAAGGTTTCTATGTAGAAGGTCTTGCTCACAGGGATAAGTATAGCGCCGACAGTCACTTCTGCTACTCGTTTCCCGGTGGCAGCTCATCGACGTCATCAATATCGAAATTGTAGTAAACATACATTTGTCAGTCTCAGCCAGGAATACTCGGCTCCGTGATGACTGGAAGCTGCGCTCGACCACCCAGCGTCTTGGCAGCAGGACGAAGCCTCTCTTCGCCATTGGATGTTTGACCACCTCCAGCCGCAGGCCATGCTGCCGGGCGGCTTCGGCGGCGTTCGGTCCGGTGTAGCCCTGATCCACATACGACATCTCGACGGTGCCTCCGGTGACCTGCTGGACCTGCGCGGCCAGTGCGGCGACCTGCTCCCGGTCGCCTTGGTCGGCCGGCGTCACGGTCAACGCCAACAGGTGGCCCAGCGTGTCGACCGCGATGTGGACCTTCGATCCTTTGCGCCGCTTGGCCCCGTCGTAGCCTGCCCTCGCACCCGACTCGGGCGTGGACTGAAGCGTACGGCTGTCGATGCAGACCGCAGTCGGCTGGCCCTTGCGCCCGCCCCACTCGCGCCCCAGCGAGCGAACATCCTCCACCAGCAACTCGAAACAGCCGGCCTTGAGCCAGCGCTGCATCTGCTGGTACACCACCCACCAGGGACCAAACTCGCGCGGCAGAAAACGCCACTGTCCGCCCGTACGGGCCACGTAGCGCACCGCGTTGAACACCCTACGCAGATCATGCTTCCGCTGCGGGCTGTCCTCACGGCACAACAGGAAATACGGCAACACGAACGCCCACTCCTCGTCCGTCACATCACTCGGATACCCTTCAAATCCTTTGCACGCCATCTCTCCATGCTCGGTAAGCAACACCGCCATGCAAAGACTCTAACCAGGTACAAAGTACCTAACAGCCTCTAGACATATCGTAGTAGCTGGATTACTCCAGCGCACGATTCTTGCCTATGGCATTGAAACGACTGTAGGAGATTTGGTAGCGTCGCCGGGGCTCGGACCCGGACTCTCCTCATTGAGAGGGCGGCGTTTCGCACTCAGCGATAGGCATCACGTCGGTGTTTTAGGCCAGAACATAAATGAGGTCGCCACGGTCGTAATACCACACCCTGTAGTCGCCAACACGCAACCGAAACTCCGTAGGCTTTACGTCCTTCAACTGCTTCACATCTCCTCGCCGGTTTTCACATAGAGCCAATGCCATGCAGAATTCGCATCGCGGTCAACCGGTCGAGTGCCCTGATATCACGTTTGGCCTCGTCGCCAATCGATCTTCTTTCCCATCGTCAATGGCTCTCGTCAAACGGCTCAAGCGACGTCTCTCCCATGCGCTCCCAATCCTCCATCGTCAAGCCGAACTCCGCGATGAACTCCTTGTGCGATTCGTCCGAAGGGGGCCTGGTCTCCAGCTGGCTCGCGCAACGGCTTGCTCCTCTTCCTCACTAATCTTCTCGTCTTCGCAGGGCGCATTGGCCTGCGCCAGAGACATCGGATCGAGCATCTTTTCGAGGAGATCCACGACTACGGAAACTCGGCCAGGCGCGATGCGGTAGATCAGTTCATGAGCGTGCTGCCTGGTCTGTGCGTGTGCTATCGGAACACCTAGATGTAGGTTCCGAGGGCAAGTCTGAACCATGCTTTTGCGTCCTTGGGTTTGATTTTCGGGAGGAGCAGGGTGAGTGCCGCGTCGAGCGCGGGCACGGTTCTGGCTCTTGCCGAGCGCAGGAGTTGTTTGAGTTTGCTCCAGGCTTTTTCGATTGGGTTGAGGTCTGGCGAGTAGGGTGGAAGGTAGAGGCACTCGGCTCCAGCGGCTTCGATCCGTTCGCGCACGTCGGCGACCTTGTGGGAACTGAGGTTGTCCATGACGACCACATCTCCCGGTTTCAGTTCACGGCAGAGGAAGTGGTCCAGGTAGGCCAGGAAGATGTCGGTGTCAGTTGCGGCCTCGACGGTCATGGTCGCGATCATGCCACCGAGGCTCATCGCGCCCAGCACGGTGAGGATCTTCCAGTTGCCCTCGGGCGTGGACTCATGCACCCGTCGTCCGCCTCGAGCGCGTCCGAAGCGACGGGTCATCTGAGTCGAGACCCCGCTTTCATCCAGGAAAACCAGCCGTTCCGATCGGTCGTGCGCATCCGCTCTACGAAGTCCGCGCGACGCTGCCGGTTCTCCTCCGTGTCTCGCTCAGTGGCGTGGAGCGACTTTTTTTCCGCCGAAAACCCAGCTCCCCTGCAATCTTCCACAGATGTGGCTTGCTCACCCGCTGACCGGTCGAGGCCTCCAGCCGAGCCTGTAACTCGTACAGATACAAGTCCGGTTTGGCCTCCAGCAGGGCGCGAATCGCCGCTCGATCAACCCGCGTCTTCGCCCCCGTTCGATGCAGCGTGCGCGCCATCGAGCCGGTCCGCTTGCGCGCGCTTGAAATCTTCCAGGCCCACGCCAGACTCACGCCGAACCGCTCCGCCAACTCGGCCAGCGTCCCCTTGCCAGCCGCGTGGGCCTCCAACAACTTCCTTCGAAGATCGTCGCTATACGCTCGTGCCATCCAACCACCATCCAACACAAAATCACGCCTGCAAAAAATCAGCCTGTATACCTCAGGCTAATCCGCTCTAAGCTAGAAGATCGCTTTGAGTGCGAACTGGGCTTGGCGGCTGGAACCGGCGGTGGGCCCGACGAGAACTCCGCCGCTGCCTGTTGTTGCCGTGCCGTTCTGGTTGAAGAGGAGGGCGCCGGTCTTGGGCGGAGTGGCGTAGTTGACGTGGTTGAGAACGTTGAAAAGCTCGGCACGAAACTGCAGGTTGAAGCTTTCAGAGATACGCGGGATTTTCGTGTTCTTGACCAGCGAGGTGTCGAAGTCCTGGAGGCCAGGTCCGATGATAGAGTTTCGTCCAGCGGTGCCGAGGTGGGTGAGGCCTGTCACTGGATCGAAGGATGGGAAGGCGAAGCAGGCGGGGTTGACGTACTGCCGGTTGCTGAAGCTGACCGCCCTGACGGGATTGCCGGTGCAGCCGGGGCCGGTGAGGCGGTCGGCGAAGGCGAAGTTGTCGTTGCCGTGGAGGTTCAGAGGATCGCCGCCGATCTGCGGGGTGAAGGGTTCGCCCGTGCTTGCCTGGAAGATGCCTCCCCACTCCCATCCGTTAAGCAGCACGCCCGCGGGGGCGATAGCGTCGGGAACGTCGGGGAGTTGGACGAGATAGTTGAGTACGAGGTTCTGCGAGACGTTGAAGTCGGAGATGGCACGGCGACGATCGGGAGCCCAGAGAGGAAGACTTGAAACCGAGTTGGCGAAGGTATCTCCGAAAGTGGAGGAGGAGCCGTCGTCGATCGATTTAGACCAGGTGTAGGAGACCTGAAACTGGGTACGATGCGAGAAGTTCTTGGTCAACGAGGTCTGAAGGGAGTTGTAGTGGGAGTAGCCGGTCATGAAGAGAGCGCTGATCTGGCCGACGTTCGGGTTGAGCTTGGCCGCGGTGAGGGCCGCGGGTGACGGTGAGGCCGTTCCGTTAGGACCATTGAACAGATAGCTTCCGTTATTGCGAATAGGCTGCACGGTATTGACGTCATCAACGCGATACGGCAGATGCGTGCCGCGGGAGCCGGCATAGCCTACCAGGAACACGACGTCGTAGGGGAGCTGCTGCTGCACGTTGAACGAGTACTGCTGGACGTAACTGCGCGCGGGGTTTGGGTCGGCGTGGGAGTAGCGTAGGCTGGCGGCGGGTGCGGCGAGGATGGAAGCGTAGCCGCCCTTGGGGAAGGACCCGATCGCGGGTGAGGCGTTGTTGCCCAGGGAGAGATAGGGTGCGGTGAAGATCGAGAGGCCTTCGAAGAGATAGTTGAGCATCTGCGCGTCGTAGATGCCGTATCCGGCGTGGACTGAGGTTTTGTCG
Source organism: Edaphobacter sp. (assembly GCA_965277265.1). Lineage (GTDB taxonomy): Bacteria > Acidobacteriota > Terriglobia > Terriglobales > Acidobacteriaceae > Edaphobacter. The sequence goes on along the minus strand of CBDICF010000003.1, from coordinate 44,656 downwards.
CCGCCGAAGGGCGCCCAGGCAAAGCCGACGCGGGGAGCGATGTTCTTGAAGCTGGGATTGTTGAAGTACGGGCTGCCGAGACGCGGGCTGGTGTCGGTGAGGTTGATCAGGTTGGCGAGCCGGTTCGCACTCTCCGTCGGCACGGTTACAGGCTCGTAGCGCACGCCTAGATTGAGCGTGAGATTGCTGCTGACGCGGTAGTTGTCGTTGACGTAGCCGCCGAAGACGGACTGGCGAAGGTCGCGGGGGGAGACGCCCTGGGCGAGTGGCGCGTTGAAGCTGGTGGGGACATTAGTGAGGAAGTTCTGGAGGCTGCCGAAAATATACTGGCCGTTGGGATTGGAGGTTCCGAGCTGGTTGTTCTGCAGGCGTTCGAAGGCGAAGCCGAATTTGAGGGCGTGCTTGCCCCGGGTCAGGTAGACGTCGTCGTAGACCTGGTAGGAGTCGAGAGTGAAGACGAACTCTCCAGTGGCCTTCAGGCCGCCCTGGAAGTTGGAGAGGCCCGTGACGTTGATGAGGCCGACGGGTATGCCGGGGACGAAGCCGAGGTTGACATCGCCGGCGGCGGGGTTGATGGCCGCGAGTGTGGTTGGGGCATCGGAGAAGACACGGCTGTAACCTCCCTTCAACGAGTTCAGCAGAGTGGGCGAAAAGACGTGGGATTCGCCGATCGTCGCGAGTTGGCGCTTTGCGAGATTGCCGGTGAGGCGAACGTTGAATGGGTCGGGCGAGGTGAGATTGCCGTTGTCGTAGAAGTAGGTTGCGGTAAGCGAGTCGCTATCGGATATTCTGTGGTCGCCTCGGATTGTGAAGAAGTCCTCATGGCTGACGAACGGGTCGTTGAAGAGGAAGCTGCCTGTGTCGGAGTTGGGGCCGGGGTCTGAGCTGGGAAGCGGGTAGAAGGCTAGGTACGGGGCTACCGCGGCGTTGATGGCGACCTGTTTGTGACTGGCGCAGGGATTGCCACTCGCGGCCACGCACAGACTGCCGGAGCGCGCGGCAGCCGAGGGCACGATGCTGGAGGCATTGGATCCCTGGTACTGGCGCAGGCCCTCGTAATCACCGAAGAGGAAGGTGCGGTCCTTGATAATGGGGCCGCCGACGGAGACACCGAACTGATTGCGGCGGAACTCGGCGATCTGGTTCGGCGCGTCGAACTCGTTGCGGGCGTCAAGAGCGGAGTTGCGGAGGAACTCATAAACCGACCCGTGGAGCTTATTGGTTCCGGCGCGGGTGACGGCGTTGATGATGCCGCCGGCGGTCTTGCCATAGTCGGCGGAGGCGTTCGAGGTGATGACGGAGAACTCCTGGATGGCGTCGACGCCGAGGTTGGAGCCGATAACGCCGCCGGGACCACCGTTGGAGTAATCGTTGATGCTCATGCCATCGACGCGGTAGTTGTTCTGCTGCGGACGCGCGCCGCCCACCGTGAGCTGGTTGCCGACACCGCGGTTTGCACGCTGATTGGTGACTGCCACGGGCGACTGGGTACGAACGGCGGCGACACCGGGCTGAAGATTGGCGAGCTGGGTCCAGTCGCGTCCGTTGAGAGGCAGGGTGACGATGGTGCGCTCATCCACCACGGGCATGGTGGTGGAGGTGACCAGGTCGATGCTTGGCGCTGCCGCTGTGACGACAACCTTCTCGGTGGTTGCACCCACCTTGAGCGTGAAGTTAATCTCTTGCTGAGCGCCCACCGTGAGTTGGATGTCATTGGCGACCTGCTCGGAAAAGCCGGGAACCGTAACTGAAACCGTGTAGGGTCCGGTCTGCAGGTTGGGTACGGAGTAGAATCCGGCCGTGCTCGTCACTGTGCGTGTGATGATGCCGGTAGCGGTATTGGTGATGGTCACCGGGGCATTCGGCGTCACGGCGCCCGTGCTGTCGGTGACGTTACCTGCGATGGTTCCGGTAGAAACCTGCGCTTGAACAAACTGCCATGTGCAAAGGAGCACAAGGATCAGGAACACTGGCTTAGCCTGGCTGAAGAATCGCATTGTCGTTTCGTGCCTTTCGATACTGGCGAAGCGGCCAGAGCGCTGACTGGGAAAATGTTTCCTTGACATTGGTTCAGCCTCCGGATGGGAAGCGGTCACCTGATCTACAGGCGTTCCTTGCGTCTGTCGTTCATGCACGAAAAGATACCTCATTCAGGACCACAGTCATTTATGAGGCGCGGAATGAAGCATGAGTGAAGCTGACATTAAAAAGTGTTCAGGCACCGTCATGCTCTGGCGGCACCGCTCCCAGATTTGCGCATGGGCGGTTGCGCATGAACGCAATTTCATTTGCGGTTCAGCACCGGCTCATCAGGCGGCGCGAGTCTTACTGGGGAGCAACGCCCCCGGCGATGACCGGCGGCACTTCGTTTATCTACGTAAGCATCACCACGAGGAGATTCAACCAATGAAGAAGACATGTGCGGGTCTGCTTTTCTTATCAGCAGCCGCGACTACGTTAGCCAGCGCGCAGGTTTCGACCGGTGCACCTTTGAAGTTGGTTCAGACAGTGACCTTACCCGGGTACACGGGAGACTTCGATCATTTTGCTGTGGACCGGCAGCGCGGCCGGCTTCTGCTGGCGGCAGAGGATCACGCGACGCTGGAGGTATTCGATCTACAAACGGGCAAGCACCTGCGCACGGTGAAGGGCTTCGACGCGCCGCACTCGATCCTGGTCAGGCCGGGAGCATCAACGATCATCGTCACCGACAGCGGCAAGACGATGACGAAGATTCTGGACGCGGATACCTATGCGATTAAGGGAAACATTCCCCTGGTAGAGAGCGCGGACTCCGCCGGGTATGACGCGGCAACGAATGTGTACTACATCGTGACAGGCGGCAAGGACGTGAACATGAAGACCGCGAACCTGGAAGCGGTGAACCCGGATACGGGGAAGCGGCTGGGCGGAGTCACCTTCAACGACAACCATGTGGAAGCGGTTGCGGTGGAGAAGAACGGACCGCGCATCTTCGTAAACCTTACCCAGACGAGCAAACTCGCCGTGGTCGATAAGAAGACGCTGAAAGAAATCGCGGAATGGCCCGTGCCTCCCGCGGAGCAGAATGCAATGATCGCGCTAGATGAGGCCAAACACCGCGCATACCTGGTGTGCCGGGCAAATCTGAAGGGCGAGCCGGCGGGAATGGTCGTCGTGATGAACACGGACACCGGGACGGTGGTCAGCACGGCCGATGCTCCGATGCGGGCGGACGATGTGCTCTTCGATGCGGCGACGAACCGGCTGTATGTTCCCGGCGGCCAGGGGTACATTGGCATCTACGACACGAGCGATCCGAACCATGTGAAGATGGTCGCAAAAGTTCCGAGCGCGCCTGGGGCCAAGACGGGTATCGTGCTTCCGGACATGAAGAAGATCGTGGTCGCGGCGTCGCCCGGAGAGACTAAGGCGATGGCCAAGATCATGACCTATCACATGGAGCAGTAATCATCGAGCTAACCCTGTGAGTGCTGGATGTGGTTTGCGTATGCCGGTTGGAACAGGGCGTGGGTGTCGCCGTGTTCCTCGGCTACGATTTTTCTTCCCCTCAGACGAAGCGTGCCTCTGTGGGAGCCACAGTGTGGACATGTGGGGCACTTGTCCGGCCGCGAGTCTCATTCCCGTATAGGTGGACACCGAGAGACGTCTGAAACCAAAGTGAATGGTGCGTTTCATGCAGGTTCGGTGCGGATGCGGTTCTTCCAGTGAGAGACGACGAACCACACGACGGAAGCGAGAAGGACGAACTCTACGCCGAGATGGAAGCGGTGAAAGACGGCTTTGAAGCGGGGGTCAGTATCCCAGCTCGCTCCGAGCTTCATGCCGACGTAGGCGAGAACGAAGCACCACGGCCAGGAGCCCAGGAAGGTGTAGATGTGGAAGCGGAGCTGCGGCATTCTGGCAATACCGGCAGGTAGAGCAATGAAGGTGCGGACCACCGGGAGCAGGCGGCCAGCGATGACGGTGATGCCGCCGAACCTGTCAAAGAAATGCTCGGTTCTGTCGAGGTCGTGGCGGCTAAGGAGGATGAATCGCCCGAAGCGCTCTACCGCGGGGCGGCCTCCCCAGCGGCCCAGCCAGTAGGGGGGTATGGAACCGAGGTTGCACCCGATGGCGCCGGCGGTGGCGACCAGGAGGAGTTTAGCCATGCTGGTGCCGAGGACGTAGCCGGCAAAGGGCATGATGATCTCGGAGGGGAGCGGGATGCAGGAGGACTCGATACCCATAAGCAGGGCGACGCCCGCGTACCCGCCAGCCGAGATGATGGCGATGATGAAGCTGGCGATGGCGGCGATAATCTTTTCGGACATGGCTCGTGAAGTATACCGGAGGTTCGGCGCGGACCAGATGCGTTAGCATTGAGTATTCAGGAGATGCGCTATGTCCGATACCGTTGTTGCTCCAGTTGCCCAGGCCAGGTCTTCCAGCACGAATGTTCCCGCAGGGGCCGGCAGGCCTGCCAGTAGCTATGGCGCAGCACTCCATGATCCTTCGAAGCCGCCGGTGAAGCGCCAGATTGTCTGCTTCAGCTTCTATAAGGTTATGCCGGAGTGGCGCAGACTGCCTGCGCACGAAAAGGCGGCGCACAAGGCGGCATTTGCCGAGGTGCTGGCGCGGTGGAACAAGCCCGGGGAGTTCCTTTCGCTGACCTATTCGACGATTGGGACGCGCGGGGATGTGGATATGTGCGTATGGTCGATCGGCTACGGGGTGGATGAGCTGAACCAGATGCGGAGCGAGCTGATGCGGACGCCGCTGGGAGGGTATTTGAACTCGCCGCATAACTTCCTGGCCATGACGAAACGTTCGCAGTACCAGATTGACCGACCGGATGAGAGCGAGGGCGAAGGACGCGGGGCGATCCGTCCGGGCGGCCAGAAATACATCTTCATCTATCCGTTCTGGAAGACCCGGGCATGGTATCTGCTGCCCGCGCCGGAGCGGAAGCGGCTGATGGACGAACATATACGAATCGGGTTGATGTATCCGCGGGTGAAGCTGAATACGACATACTCGTTCGGAATCGACGACCAGGAGTTTGTGGTGGCCTTCGAGACCAACTTTCCTGAGGATTTCCTCGACCTCGTGCAGCAGCTTCGGGAGACTGAGATCAGCATGTACACGTTGCAGGACACGCCGATCTTCAGCTGCGTGCGGGTGCAGGCAGCGGAGATGCTGGACAGGCTGGGATAACGAACCGCAATCGACCATGGATTACGCGCATGAAAACGGATCAGAAGCGGGAAGAGACACGGAAGTTGGCGGCCGGCGGTTCGAAAGCGGCAAAAAAACGTGGGGGGAAGGCCGCGAAACCGCTTGCTCCGAAGCGTGTCGCGGCCATACTCGATATTCTGCGGAAGACATATCCCGGCGTGGTCTGTGCTCTGAACCATCGCAACGCGTGGGAGCTAACCATAGCTACGATACTGTCGGCGCAGTGTACGGATGTGCGGGTGAACCTGGTCACTCCGGCGCTGTTCAAGGCTTTTCCTACACCGAAGGCGATGGCCGCCGCTTCCCTGCCCGAGCTTGAGGAGTTAATCCGGACGACAGGATTTTTTCGGAACAAGGCGAAGTCGATCAAAGGCGCAGCCGGGGTGGTGGTCGCGGAGTTTGGGGGAAAAGTTCCGGAGACGATGGAGGAGATTCTGCGGCTGCCCGGGGTGGCCCGGAAGACGGGTAATGTCGTGTTGGGATCGTGGTACGGAATCGCCGTTGGGGTGGTGGTGGATACGCATGTGCTGAGGCTGTCGCGGCGGCTGGAGTTGACCGGAGAGACCGCACCGGAGAAGGTGGAGCGGGACCTGATGAAGGTGATTCCCCAGGACCGGTGGATCGATTTCTCGCATGAGCTGATTCATCATGGACGGCAGGTTTGTGTGGCCCGGAGTCCGCGGTGCGTAGACTGCACACTGGAGAAGCTCTGCAATTCGGCGGATAAGACGTGGAGTTCGCACTGACGCGAATCAAGATTGTTCGTAATGCTTGAGCAGAGCTTGTACCAGCGCAGAGATGGTGGGGGTGGCGGCTTCGACAGTGGGCGGGTGGCCGAGATCGCGGAGGGTCTGGCTGGTGATGGGGCCGATGGAGGCGAAGGTGATGTGGGGAGGCAGGGTGAGGCCGGCGGCTTCGAGGAGATCGAAGAGGTTGCGGGCGGTGGAGGCGCTGGTGAAGGTAATGGCGTCGGGTTGAAGGGATAGGTCAGAGAAGAGGCGTTGAAGAGCGGGAATGGAGCCTGGCGGAACCTGGTTCCGGTAGGCTTCGGTGATGGTAACGCTGGCGCCGGCCGCGGTGAGTGTCTGGGGAAGGTGGTCTCGAGCTTCGGCGGCGCGGATGAGCAGGAAAGATCGGCCGGGAGCGTCGGCGAGGAGGGCGGCGGCGAGGGATTCGGCGACGTACTGCGGCGGCATAAGGTCGACGGGGAGGCCGATGGACTGCACGGCTCTGGCGGTGGCCGGGCCTATGACCCCAATTCGGGGGAGCGTTGCTTGTGAGTTGGTGGGATTTTCGGGATCGGGGGATGAGGCAGCCCGGTTTTGCGCTAACCGCAAGCGGCGCTGGTCGAACACCTCGACAGCGTTGGCACTCGTGAAGAGGAGCCAGTCAAACCTGTGGAGTTGCCCGATGGCAGCGTCTAACGAGGCATAGCTTGCGGGCGGGACGATCTCAATGGTCGGGATGAGAATGGGAATCGCCCCGAGGAGCTCAAGTTGAGCGGCGAACTCGGAGGCCTGCTGGCGGGTTCGAGTGATGAGGATGCGTTTGGCTTGGGCGGGCATCTGCGCTCCATTGTAAGCACAGGTGGAAGCTCATGGCTCAGGTATCCGCGACGCGTTCGTCGAGCGGACTATCGCTGTGGTGCGTGACAAACGCAGCCGGCGTCCGACCCCTGGCATGCTAGGCTGACGCTATTGTGGAGAGCTATCTCGATCGATCCATTGCGAAGCTGGAGGAGTTCGAAGGTTGTGTGCCGTGGATGTATCGTGACACGGTGGGAAGGGTGACTGTGGGTGTGGGCCTGATGCTGCCGGACGCCCAGGCTGCGCAGGCACTCCCCTTTCTGGCCGGTTCTCAAATGGCTACACCAGCGGAGGCAGCGTCTGAGTTTGCGCGGATCCATGCGATGCCGATGGCGCGTGAGGCTTCGTTCTACAAGGTCGCCGGGTCGCTGGAACTAACGCAGGAAACGATCCACGCGAACCTCCGCATGGTGCTGGAAGGGTTTGAAGATGATCTCCGAAAGGAGGTTTCCCAGTATGATGGCCTGCCCGATGGCGTGAAGATGGCGCTTCTGGACATGGTCTATAATCTGGGACCCGCAGGGCTCTTTCGAGGCTTCCCTCACCTGATGGCGGCGGTCAAGGCCGGAGAGTGGGCGCAGGCAGCTTCGTGCTGCGCGCGGCGGGGTCCGGGGCCGGTTCGCAATGCCTGGACACGCGAGCAATTTCTCGGCGCCGTCAGCGCAACGATCAAGGCCGAGGCCGAGGGTTGGGCAGTACGAACCTGGCATCGGCTTCGTCTTACCTTGGTTCGAATCTTTGGCTGGAGCGGGTAGGGTTCCGTCTCCTGCTTCGGTATAGTGAGTCATTGGCGGGAACTGATTTGCGGAGGCAGCTTTGGTGCGAGTACGAAGTGGAATTGCAGCGATCGTAGCGCTTGTCATTGGATTGAGTTGTGGGGCGAAAGCGCAGGATCTGGCGAGCTTCGAAAAACGCACTACTGTCAAAGTTTTGCCAAACGGCTTGACGCTGATCGTCTGCGAGAGACCCGAGGCGCCGGTCTTCAGCTTTTACACGCTGGTGGATGCGGGGTCCGCGGACGACCCCCAGGGCGCAAGCGGACTGGCTCACATGTTCGAGCACATGGCATTCAAGGGCACGACCGAGATTGGCACGACGAACTACTCCGCCGAGAAGATCGCGCTGGCCAAGGTTGAGGTGGCTTATGCGGCCTACGATGCGGAGTTCCGAAAGCGCGTCGGACAAAATCCTACCAGGTTGCAGGAGCTGTACAAGGTCTTCGAGGACGCGCAAGCCGCTGCGGAGAAATTTGTGATTCCGAATCAATTCTCCGAGATCGCCGAGCAGAATGGAGCCGTCGGCATCAATGCGTCCACTGCGGAAGACTCCACCCAGTACTTCTGGAGCATGCCGTCGAATCGCCTGGAGCTGTGGGCTTATCTTGAGAGTCAGCGGATCGGGCATCCGGTCGAGCGTGAGTTTTACAAAGAGCGGAACGTGGTTCAGGAGGAGCGCCGGATGCGGGTCGATTCGGCTCCGATCGGGCGGATGGTCGAGCAGTTTCTCGCTACCGCATATGTCGCCCATCCTTATCGGCGACCCGGTGTCGGATGGGAGAGCGAAATCAGCCAGGTGAACGCGACCGAGGCCGCAGCATTTCATGCAAAATATTATGTGCCGGGCAACATCGTCATCGCCGTGGTGGGCGACCTGAAGGCCAGCGATGCGATGCCGGTTCTGGAACGGTATTTCGCGACGATTCCCGCCGGTCCCAAGCCGGAGCCAATGACCACGGTCGAACCGCCGCAGGTCGCGGAGAAGTCGGTTGTGATCCGCGAGGCTACGCAGCCGTTCTATATCGAGGGCTACCATCGGCCCGACTACCGCGATCCCGATGACGCCGTGTATGACGCCATTACAGACATCTTTTCGAACGGAAGAACGGCGCGGCTCTATCGCAGTCTGGTTCGAGACCAGGGGATCGCAGCCGAGGCACAAGGCTTCAGCGGATTTCCCGGAGACAAGTACCCGGGGCTGTTTGCGGTCTACGCGGTCCCGCTACCGGGCCATTCTCCGGAACAGATGCGCGAGGCTATACACAAAGAAATTGATCGGTTGAAGAACCAGGATATCTCCGATGCGGAGTTGGACCGGTTCAAGACACGCGCGCGCGCAGACCTGTTGCGCGGGCTGGGCAACAACGAAGGGCTCGCGCATGAGCTTGCGGAGTATCAGACGCGCTTCGGCGACTGGAGGCAGTTGTTTCGGGAGCTGGACAAGATCAATGCGGTCAATAAGGCAGATGTCCGGCGCGTTGCGAACAAGATTTTCACTGCAAGTAACCGGACCAGCGCGGAGATCGAATTTGTTCCTCCAAAACAGAAACAACCTGCCGCAGCCGTGCATTCCGAGCTTGTGCGACCGGCCAGCGGCGTGAGCGATGAGAATCCGGACGGTGCGAAATGAACGATTCTTTGGTCCTGAACTCCGTACCGTCCAGGCGATCTATGCGTTTGAAGTTGCGCATTGCATTGATGGCGCTTCCGCTTCTGTTTGGCACCGTCAGCGGTCTGGCACAGAGTGCGCCCGCAAATCCCGCTGCTACTTCAGCAACACAGGCCGCACAGCCGTGGGCGAAGATTCCCATTCCGCCGCTGCCTGCGTTCAAGCCGGTGCAGCCGCGGCGAATCGAACTTGCAAACGGTCTGGTGATCTTTCTCCAGGAGGACCACGAACTGCCGTTTATCAATGGAACGATCCTGATTCGAGGCGGCAGCCGTGACGAGCCCGCGGGAAAGATTGGGCTGGTATCGCTCTACGGCGACACCTGGCGAACCAGCGGAACGGCGATGGTGAGCGGCGACAAGCTCGACGACGAACTCGAAGACAAGGCAGCCCAGATCGAGACCGGGGGCGGCAGCGCTTCCACCTCGATGAACTGGTCCAGTTTGAAGAAGGACTTCGATTCGGTGTTCTCTGACGCCATGGACCTCCTGCTGCATCCCGCATTCAAGCAGGACAAACTTCTGCTTGCGAAACGCGAGATGGAGACCGGCATCTCCCGGCGCAACGACGATGCAAGCGGGATCGCAAACCGGGAGGCGATCAAGCTCGCGTACGGATCGCACAACCCGTATGCGCGAGAGGCCGAATATGCAACCGTGGATGCGGTGACGCTGGACGACCTGACGGCGTGGCACGACCGAACTGTTGTGCCGGAGAACATGATCGTGGCGATCTCGGGCGACTTCGATGGTGCAGCCATGGAAGCGAAGCTGCGCGCGGCGTTCGAACGGCTTCCCAGGGGGCAGCGGTTCGAACCGGCGAAGATCACCTTCAGCGAACCCCGGCAGGGCGTGAACTTCGTCGAAAAGAGCGATGTCGACCAGTCGAACGTGTTGATCGTCGGCCTTGGAATAGAGCGCAGCAATCCCGATTATTATGCGCTCAGCGTGATGAATGACGTGTTTTCAGGCGGCTTCGGATCACGCGTGGTGCAGGACGTCCGGACCAGGCTTGGTCTCGCGTACAGCGTAAGCGGCAGCTTCGGGGCGGCGTACGATCATCCAGGAATCTTCTATGTGCAGGCCGCGACGAAGAGCGCGACGACCGTAGCTGCAACCCAGGCTTTGCTGGCTGAGATCGAGCGGTTGAAGACAGAGCCGCCCACGCCCGGCGAGTTGCGCAAGGCCAAAGACCAGGTGTTGAACTCGTTTATCTTTCACTACGATTCACCCGACAAGACACTGAACGAGCAGGTCACGCTTGCCTTCTACGGCTACCCGGCAGACACACTGGAGAAATATCGCGCGGGAATTGAAAAGGTGACCTCGGCGGACGTGGCGCGGGTCGCGAACAGGTATATCGACGCCTCGAAGCTGGCGATCGTGGTGGTCGGCAATGCTTCGCAGATCACACCGAAACTGGATACGCTGGGCAAGGTGACCGACCTCGACATCACAATACCTCCACCGCCGGCAGGTGCGGCCAAACCGTCGAACTGAGTTCCGTTCCGGTCTCCACGGCAATCGGCGGATGGCGTTCTACGTCTGAAGTTGTATGCGTCTCAGCGCAGGTGTTTCGTCCAGCAGGGCTGCCTGCCGTGAGACGATATTGGTCTATGGATATCGCGGGGCAAATCACGGGAAATACGACGGGAAACATCACTGGATTCGCAATCGCCATCATGGCCGCAGGTAAAGGTACGCGGCTGAAGAGCAAGAGGCCGAAGGTTCTGCATGAGATCGGCGGCATGGCTTTGCTGCTGCATGTGATTGCCGCGGCGAGAGCCGTTGTCCCCGCCGACCGAATCTACTGCATCATCGGGCACGAAGCAGACCGCGTGAAGGCCGCGGTGGAAGCGACAGGAGTGCACTTCGTCCTTCAACCCGAGCAGCGCGGCACCGGTCACGCGCTCCAGATGGTGAAGGCCTATTTCTCTCTTTCGGGCATCACACCGCCGCGACACCTTCTCGTGCTGTCTGGCGACGTTCCTCTGATTACCTCCGAGACGATCGCCGCCACCTGCGAATTCCATCTGCGGGAACGGGCCGCGATGACGATTCTGACCGCCTTGCCGGTAGACCCCACCGGCTATGGCCGCGTGCTGCGTGAAACTGAAGACAGGCCGGAGGTGACGGCAATCGTCGAGCAGAAGTCGCTTCAGCCGGAGCAGCTAAGGACACCGGAGATCAATTCGGGAATTTATTGCTTCGAAACGGAGAGCCTGTTCGGCAAGCTTGATTCACTGACCACCAATAATGCGCATGGCGAGTTTTACCTTACGGACATCGCTGCGATGCTGGTAGCGGATGGAGAGCGTGTCGTCGCCACACCCGCCGAGAACGTCGATCAGGTGTTGGGCGCAAACACCATTGCGGAGATGATGCATCTCGACGCTGCCATGCGTATGAATACCGCGACGCGCCTGATGGCGAGCGGTGTCACGATCTTCCGGCCCGAGACCTGCGTGATCGATGCCGAAGTCCTCGTCGGCGCAGACACCGTGATCGAACCCTATGTGCAGTTGCTGGGGGCAACAAGAGTCGGTACCGAATGCAGGATCCGCTCCTATTCGGTGGTTCAGCGCTCTATTCTGGGCGACGGCGTGACTGTGCGAAACGGTTGTATTCTCGATGGCGCGGAGGTGGGCGATGGCGCGGTGCTGGGACCCTACGCTCATCTGCGGCCGGAGACCCGCATTGGGGAATCGGCGCACATTGGGAACTTCGTGGAGACGAAGAAGGTCACGGTCGGGAAGGGATCGAAGGCGAACCACCTGAACTACCTGGGCGATGCCGTGATCGGCGCAGGAGTGAATATAGGCGCGGGAGTCATCACCTGCAATTATGATGGCGTTCACAAACATGTGACGACCATCGAGGACGGCGCCTTCGTGGGTTCGGACGCCACGCTGGTGGCTCCGGTGAAGGTTGGTGTGGGTGCCTATGTGGCCGCCGGAAGTTGCATTACGGAAGACGTTCCCGACGGTGCGCTCGGCCTGGGACGGAGCCGGCAGGTAAATAAGACCGGATGGGCAGCCGCGAAGAAATCTGCCGCGATGAAAGCGACGAAGAAATGCTAGACAGAAAAGGCTGGTGACGTCCGTCAAGTGCGGGCTGGTTCATTAATGGCGCAGTGCCGCCGCCGCCGCCGCTGCATAATTCTATGATTGCGCATAGTTTTAAATTTCAACATCCATATTGTGGTATATTTCTCTTATCGGCAGCGTGGATCTTCCCACCCCCGTACAGTTCTTCAGCCCTACATTTCGGCTGATACAAGTTGCGTCACTGGCCTCCCGGCACGAGCAAATCACCGTTCGTGCCGCCTTTTTTTGCCGAAAAGGCAGGTTTGAGGGCGCTAGATTGAGTGACTGGATTTATGATAGCCAGCATGAACCGAATTTTAGGATGTGTGGCCCTGGGACTGGTCACGATGGCTGCCTCCGCGCAGTGGTCGAACCCTTCGGAGGACGTGCCTGCCTATAACGCTTCCGCTCCGGTCAAGAAGCTGCCCCCGGTGTTGAGCGGCGATCAGCTTACCGGCGTCTATTTCACCCACCCTTACCAGATTACCGCGTATCAGATGGCGGCAAAGATCCCGGCAGTGTTGCACCAGGAGCCATGCTACTGTCACTGCGACCGGGCGATGGGCCACAACAGCCTGCATAGCTGTTTTGAGGGAACCCACGGGGCAACCTGTTCTACCTGCATGAAGGAAGCTGTGTATGCCTACCAGCAGACGAAACAAGGTCAGACTCCGAAGCAGATTCGCGCTGGGATTGAGCGTGGAGTCTGGCAGAGTGTGGATCTGGAGAAAGCTGCTCTCTAGTTGGCGATGTCAGAGCCGCTACGGCGTATAATCAACGCAGTTCTTTGCAACGCCCAATGCATTCGCGGGGTTGCTCCATATGGGGGCGTCACGGCTTCGACGGGATTGCTTGTGGCAGAGAGGCATGCCGGGGTGTGGACACCCGTAATCGCTCACAAAACTATAAGTGCCGAACCTCAATTCGCGCTTGCTGCTTAATAATTAAGTAGCCGATCGCTCAAGCTTCGCCTACGGGCCTGTACCGATCGTCGCACAGTAGGCTGGTCTTCCCTGCTCCGTCTGAGCGGGTCGGATGAGATCGATCAGACTGGTCGTCGCCGCATCTTTGCCCATTCTAAGTGGCGATGACGAGACAAAAATGAACCGGGAAAAGCATGAAAGCTCTCTGTTGGAAGTTTTTTCGGACGCGGGTTCGACTCCCGCCGCCTCCACCACCTTTAAGCCGTTTATAATCAACAATTTGAGAAATCGATCTATCGTAATGTGCTAATTCTGTGCTAAGGTGTCCTCGGAATCGAGGCCATCGATGGTCACTGTCATCACGATCTTTGTTCGCCACGCCAAGGACTGTAAATTCGCGAGCGATGAGTTTTCCAAGCGGTGCAACTGCCGGAAGCATCTGCGTTGGACGGCTGCGGGCAAGCAACACCGACAGGCTGCCGGAACGCGCTCATGGGCCGAAGCTGAAGAGCGGAAGCGCGCCCTAGGAGACCAACTCGCCGGGCGGACGCCACGTCCCCAGCAAACCGGACACGGTATACGGGCAGCGATCGACGTATTCATCCAAGACAAGCGCGTCCAGGGCGTCACTCCAGATGTCATCGGCAAGTACACCCGGTTGCTCGTAAGGCTTGAGGACTATTGTGCGACCCGGGATGTCTACACCGTGCAGGGGCTTACGCGCGACCTGTTGACACGCTTCTGTGCAACATGGCCGGAGTTGTACCCTTCCAGCATTACCCGCGCCAAGCTCCGAGAGCGGCTGCGGAGCTTCCTTCGCTACTGCTATGAGGCGCAGTGGCTCGACCGCATTCCTCCGGTGCCCAAGTTCAAAATTGTAGAGCCGGAGACGCAGCCTTTGACCCCCGTAGAGTATCGCCGCCTCATTGATGCCGTCTTCGTCGCCATCGACAGCAAACGAGACGGCCCGGAGCTGCAGCGCAAAGTGTATGCATTTCTTCAGACGATGCGTTGGACCGGCCTCGCTATTCGGGACACCATGACGCTACGCCGGGATGCCATCGAAGATGATGAAAGGAAGCGGCTCTATCGCGTCGTCACAAAGCGCGCGAAGACAGGGACGCCCGTAGCCGTTCCCATTCCACGGGACGTGGCCGAAGGCTTGCTGGAGCTTCCGGCATCCGGCGATTACTTCTTCTGGAGCGGCCGAGGGCTGCCGCAGTCGGCTACCAGCAATTGGGGCCAGCGGTACATCGCCCCGGTCTTCAAGGCGGCGCAGGTAGAAAGCGAGGGCAATATGCTCTCCCACCGCCTCCGAGATACGTTCGCCGTGGACCTCTTGGAAAAGGGCGTCCCGATGGAAGAGGTTTCAAGGCTGTTGGGGCACACCAGCATAAGAACAACTGAGAAGCATTATGCGAAGTGGAGTAAGGGGCGGCAAGACCGCGCGGATGACTTAGTCATGGCGACATGGAACGCTCCGCACAGGGTCCAAGGCAGCGCCCACAAAAACGCTGCTGCCAGCCCGGCATAAGTTTTGCGCAACGCCGTCACAAGCTGCCACGGGTGATCACAGGTCGGTCTAGGGCCGGCGTCTACCGATCCGGCTGTCTCACTCCGCCGGAGCGGTCCGAGAGGCCCACGGGTTTTGACGGTTTACTGATGCAATGAACTTGGCCCTTATGCAACGGCCGTGCATCGGCCCCGCATTCCGGACCTCCTCATTCAGCTGCCCTCCCCGCTTCCCTTCCAAGGTGACACGCCCAATACGCTTTGACTTGGCTTGGGCTTGCACCCGCCAATGATGTCGTGCGGCTGATTCCTTGTTGCGCAACTTCTATGAAGTGCGCGCATTTCGGCTCTCTCCCACCTGAATGCTTCCAAAGCTGCTCCGCGTTTCAATCTGCGGTCGCGGACTGAGATCGCAGATGGCTTGGCGGGCCCAAGCCATGGCAAACCTCCACAAAACAGCTGCTTTCAGGACATCGGTGGCTAATGACACACCTGCCCTTTTCGCCCCAAGAACCAGCAGTAATTACCCACGACAATGTCGCTTGTAGGAGGTAAAGTGTGGTAAGCTCAAAAGTGCCTGACCTGTGGCACTTTCACCAGGAACCACATGACCGAGCTCGCCCCAACCCCGAAATCGCCCGACAGCCTCGTCGCCGAGCTGCGGCAGCTGATTGTCAACGCCCAACGTCAGGCCGCCGTGGCCGTGAATGTGGCCCTGACGCTACTTTATTGGAGCGTGGGTGATCGGATCCGGCGGGAAGTGCTCGGGGTCGAGCGCGCCGCCTACGGGGAGCAAATTGTCGTGACGCTGTCGCACCAATTGGTTGAGGAGTTCGGCCGCGGCTACTCGGAGAAGAACCTGCGCCGCATGATGCAGTTTGCGGAGGCTTTTCCGGATCAGGAGATTGTCGTGACGCTGTCACGAGAATTGAGCTGGTCGCATTTCCAGGCGCTGTTCCCGCTTTCGCGGCCGTTTCAGCGAGAGTTCTACGCCGAGATGAGCCGCGTCGAGGGCTGGAGCGTCCGTACCCTCCGTGACCGGATCGACTCCATGTTGTACGAACGGACCGCCCTATCGAAGAAACCCGATGCCCTGATTGGTCAGGAACTGGATAGATTGCGGACACAAGGAACAGTGTCTCCTGCCCTGATCCTGAAAGATCCGTATGTCCTCGATTTTCTCGGACTCTCGGACCGCTTTCTGGAGCACGACGTCGAAGACGCGATCCTGCGCGAGCTGGAAGCCTTCCTGCTGGAGCTAGGAACTGGCTTTTCCTTCGTCGCCCGTCAGAAGCGGATTCAACTGGACGGGAATGACTTCTATATCGATCTTCTGTTTTACAACCGCAAGCTTAAGCGCCTGGTGGCGGTAGAGCTCAAACAGGGGAGCTTCAAGGCGGAGTACAAGGGCCAGATGGAGCTTTATCTTCGCTGGCTCGCCAAGTACGAGAGGCAAGAAGAGGAGGCCTCCCCCCTCGGGATAATCCTTTGTGCGGGCAAGGACTCCGAGCAGATTGAGCTGCTGGAACTCGATGCGTCCGGTATCCACGTAGCCGAATACCTGACGGTGCTCCCACCGGCCGCGGTTCTCGAACGCAAGCTCCACGAAGCGATCGCGATGGCGCGGGCGCGATTCGAAGGAAAGAAGCTCGCGGATGGCAGTCCATGAGCACGGCGCTCGTTCCGGTACCTACCGCGTCGAGGTCTCTGCCGCTCTACAGCCGCTTCGATGAACTGCGCCGCGCCGTGCTGAACGGCGTAGCCGCCGAAAACTCGAAGCGGAACTACGCCCTGGCCCTGGATGAACTGTCGGCCTTCCGCGTAGAGCGGCGGCAGCCCGTCTCACGGGCGCTGCTGCTGGAGTTCAAGGCCGCGATGCTGGAGCGGGATCTTAGCGCTTCCACTATCAACGTGAAGCTCTCGGCCGTCCGCAAGCTCGTAGACGAGGCCAAGCGCGCCGGTGTCTTGGGAGCGGAGGAAGCGTCCCAAATGGCCGACATCCCGAACGTCCCGCAAAGGGGCAACCGGCTGGGAAACTGGCTGACCAGGGAACAAGCCAAGGAGCTGCTGGCTGTGCCCGATCGCTCGATCCTCAAAGGCAAGCGGGATTACGTCATCCTCGCCCTGCTCACCGGCTGCGCCCTGCGCCGCAACGAACTCGCGCAGTTGGATATCGAGACAATCCAGCAACGGGAGGGACGTTGGGTGCTGGCCGACCTTGAAGGGAAGGGAAGACGTATCCGCACCGTTGCCATCCCACTGTGGGTCAAGCAGGGCATCAACGCCTGGATGACGGCCGCCGCGATCGAAGAAGGACGGCTGCTGCGATCGATTCGGAAAGGCGGCAAGAAGATCGGCGCTGGGTTGAGCGATTGGGCAGTGTGGAGCGTGGTGGAGCAGGCAGCCAAACAGATCGGCATCGAGCGCTTCGGAGCGCACGACCTGCGCCGCACCTGCGCGAAGCTCTGCCGCAAGGCCGGCGGCGACCTCGAACAGATAAAGTTCCTGCTCGGGCATTCCTCCATCCAGACGACGGAACGGTACCTGGGCTCGGAGCAGGAGATCGCCGTGGCCGTCAACGACAATCTCGGTATTTGAAATCTGCATGATAAAGGACATTGTTCTGAGAATAGGAAGGTCTACCCGACCGCGAACCTGTTGTATCCGAGCTTCTTCAAACAGCGTATATGGTGCTGCGCACGTTCGGCATCCCGCTCGTCCTGCGTAATCTACAATCAGGTGATTGGAAGGATCGATGACCGGCTGGACAGCATCCAGCAGCAGATAACCCCGGTTGCGCCGATCCCGGGTGCGAAGCCGGGAGATAGCAAAGCCGCTAAGGGGAAGAAAGTGCATTGAGTGTTATTCCTTTTAGGTCCGCAACCCAACTTGCGGGGTGACGTGTCACCCTACTTCCGATGCGAAGCAGCGTGCTTTTTGATCCTTGACCCAAAACCCAAAAACTAAGCCAAGTTGGAGTTGAGGATTTTTGCTTGGGATGGTTCTCTGGAAGGACGAGAGGAGAACTGGTATGGGCAAGCGTGGACACAGCGAAGAGGAGATTCTGCGGGTTTTGCGGGAGGCGGAGTCCGGGGACACAGGGGTGGAGATCTGCCGCAAGCATGGGATCAGTCAGCAGACGTTTTATCTGTGGAAGAAGAAGTACGCGGGACTCGGCTTGAACGAGCTGCGGGAACTGCGGCAGTTGCGCGAGGAGAACGCGAAGCTGAAGCGTCTGGTGGCGGACCTGAGTCTGGACCGTCATGTATTGCAGGAGATCGTCGCAAAAAAACTGTAAGGCCTCGTGCGCGGCGCGAGCTGGCGGAGTGGGCGCAGCAGGTCCACCAGATGAGCCAGCGGCGCGTGGCGCAGCTGATCCCGGTCGAACGGATGACACTGCGCTACGAACACCACCGCGACCCGCAGGAGGCCTTGCGGATACGTCTGCGAGAGTTGGCCGGCAGCCGTGTGCGCTACGGCTACCGGCGGCTGACCGTATTGTTGAAGCGTGAAGGCTGGGAGGTCAACGCCAAGCGCATCTACCGGCTGTATGCGGAGGAGGGTCTGATCGTGCGAACCAGGAAGCGGAAGGAACGGGCGCAGCGGCAGCGCGTGGCGCAGGGATCGGCGCTGCGGCCGAACCAGAAGTGGTCGATGGACTTCGTCGCGCAGCGGCTGCCGGACGGCCGCTGGATCAGGGTGCTGACGGTGGTCGATCAGTACACGCGGGAGTGCGTAACGCTGCTGGCCGACAACACGTTGAGCGGCGAGAAGGTAGCCACGGCGCTCGACAAGGTGGTCTCTCTGCGTGGCGCTCCACAGTCGATCACCGTCGATAACGGAACGGAGTTCACCAGTAAGGCTCTCGATCTGTGGGCTTACAAGAACGGGGTGCATCTTGACTTCATCCGGCCAGGACGGCCGGTCGAGAACGGCTACATCGAGAGCTTCAACGGCAAGCTGCGCGACGAGTGCCTGAACGTGGAGGTGTTCTTCAACCTGGCCGACGCTCGCCGGAAGCTGTATCTATGGCGGCGCGACTATAACCACCAACGCCCACACTCGGCGCTCGACGACCGCACCCCGGCGGAGTTCGCCGCCGCGTGCAGCCGTGGAAAAGACGGCGATGAGACCGCCTTGGAAGACGCTGCGCGTCTTCCACTTTTCCACCGCACGCCGACGACTAGGATAATAGGTCAAAACAACAGCCCCTCCACCGTGTTGCTTGAGGCACTCACTTGAGCTACACTCATCGCAAATCCGCCCGTCAACACGGGCCAAACCGAACCACGCAAGCCGAAATCTCCAATCGCTTTTGGCTTAGTTAAGCGGGTCGGGTCAAAACCGGGAAACTCCAGTTATGAATGGATGAGAAAACGGGGGCAGGTCACCGGAATCTCGAAATGGGTGTTCAGATTCCCCAAGTTGATGGAATCGAACCCTCGGGAGTCAAACGAGCCGAAGGGGTATAGTCCTGTTCCAGGGTTTTGGCCGAACCCGACGGCGCCCAAACTGCAAAAAAGCCAGCAGGAAATACGAATCATACGATTCATGGAAGACCTCGAACAAGACTGAAAGCTATTCGACCAAAGCTTTGGTGACGTCAAACGTGAGTTGAAGCGTGTTCTGGACGTACTTCTCGATATGGAAGGGGAGCATGACACCCGAAACGGATTGGTAATTGCTGAATAAAACTTTTACTTTCAGATTTATGAGATCGTTGTCATCAGGATGAATGGAGTAAGAGAGACTCGCGGGAAGAAGCGTGGTCGGATCGTAGTGGACCTTCACTTTGCTCGCATTGGCCATGCGGCTTGTCGATGGAGCGTCGCCGCCTTTCCGGTTGATTAGGAAGCTGATCTGATGGAGGGTAGCTTCGTCATCGGCAACATTGCCATCATCCGTAATCCCAAGCATGGCGGGCAGTTGTGCAGCGGATTGCGTGAAAAGACTGGGTGAAAACCAGGGGATAGCGATGAAGCAGTTTGGCCCACGAATGTTGTGGCTTCTGCCCACCTGATCGGCCCAGGAGCAGGTCTTAGAAGAGCTGGTCGCAGTCTGGGTTTCGGTTCTACTAGCCTGCCCCAGGTTCAGCTGAACACTGCTGGAGCCATCCACATTTGCTTGAAGCTGAGCTGTACCGGTTTCGTGCGTGGAACCCGCGTACCATTCCGCTGTGGCTGACAATGTCACGGAGCGGAATGCCGCTCCAGTATGCGTCGTCGTCTGTGTTTGCAACTGAAAATCCGTTTGGGCTGCAGGTTGTCCCTGCGATGCTAAACAGGTGAAGCCAAGGTAGAACAAAATCAGGGCGATCTGTCGCATGATTATCTCCCGAGCACGTCTAATGCGCACTGCCTTTGCGCAGAATGCGTGCTGAACACAAAACTCGAATGACACGACGATCCATCTGGACAGGATGCGTCTATTCACGTTGACGGATGAAATCCAAAGCTTTACTTAGATCGCACTGAAAGCGAACACATTTGGAAGGCGGGATATAGGAGCGTGATTGGTGGGGAGTGAGCCCAGTCGGCTACTAACTCCAAGGCAGCGGTAGAACGCAGGTCAGTGATGCAAAGAATCTTCCGGGAGCGTAGGGGACCCTATGACGGAAGTCAACAGTACGAAAGTTGTAGGTAGCGGCAGTGTTGTTGGAGCTTTATCTGCTGCTCTTCCTTCGTAAATGGCCTTACCAACCGAAAGTGCTTTTTACACATGATAATGTCCTTTATCATGCGGGGTAGGGCAGCTCGAATCTGAGACGCTGAAAGGCTCTGCTGGCCGATTTGCCCGATTCTCCCGAAGTCGTGTATCCACCCTGCAGGAGGAAGACATGAAACTGGAAAAAGATCTTGTTCGCGAAATTCTTCTGCAGGTTGAAGCGTGGCCCGACCCAAGAGCTTGGGTCTCCTTCAACATCCCAAGTCATTCGAAGACCGAGCTCGCCGAGCACATCCGTTTGTTGGATGACGCAGGCTTTCTCGATGCCGACGACGTGACGGACACGAGCGGATACGATTGGCAGGCGAGGCGTCTCACGTATGAAGGCCATGAGTTTTTAGATACAGTCCGCGACAACGAAATCTGGCGGCTCACAAAGGAGACGGCCAAGAAAACCGGTACTGCGAGCGTTCAGGCTCTCTTCGAGATTGGTAAAAGCTATGCCAAGCAAAAGCTCATTGAGCATGGGGTTCATCTGTGAGGACCCCTCTCATCACCTCGCCTCGGCTCACAGGCGCGGCTTCGCTTCCGGCGATCTTCACAGCACGGCCGGAAGCCCGCGCACGGATGCGCGATTTCTTCAGCTCGCATATCCGCAATCCGAACACCCGCCGCGCCTACATGGAGGCGGTCCGGCAGTTCTCCGCCTTCTGCGCCGAGTTAGGCATCCTGGATCTCGCCCAGGTCGCGCCGGTCCACGTCGCAGCGTTCGTCGAGCTGCAGTTGAAGACTCATTCCAAACCCACGGTAAAACTTCGGTTGGCTGCGCTGCGAATGCTTTTCGATTGGATGGTAGTTGGCCAAGTGATCCCTGTAAACCCGGCCCACGCGGTGCGTGGGCCCAAGCACTCCCAGAGGCGCGGCAAGACGCCGGTGCTGCAGGCCGACGAAGCCCGGACTCTGATCGACGCCATCGACACCACTTCTCTACCCGGCCTACGCGATCGCGCCCTGATCGGCCTCATGGTCTACACCTTCGCTCGTGTCGGCGCGGCAGTTTCGATGCGGGTTGAAGATTTTTACGTCCAGGGGCGACGGGGATGGGTACGCCTACACGAAAAGGGCGGCAAGGAACACGAGATGCCGACGCACCATAATCTTGATCGTTATTTGGAGGAGTACATCGCGGCCGCCGGCATCGCCGAGCCCCGCAAGGGGCCGCTGTTCCGGACGACCAAGGGCCGGTCCGGCGAGCTGACCGGCAATTCCATGCTTCAGTCGGATGTTTGGCGAATGATTCGCCGGCGAGCTCTGGCTGCCGGGATTAAGACTGACATTGGCTGCCACACCTTCCGCGCGACCGGCATCACGGCGTACCTCAAGAACGGTGGCCGGCTGGAGATCGCGCAGCAGATGGCCGCGCATGAATCAGCGCGGACGACGGGGCTTTACGACCGCAGGAGCGACGAGGTTTCGCTCGACGAGGTTGAGAGGATTGGCATTTAGCCGTTCCGTATAGACTCCTCTCAAGATACTGCGCTGATCACCTCGACCCTTTTAGCAACTACAGCCCTTACTGGAAAGGTTCTTGTAGTATCGACGGATCGTTTTGCCGGGCGGCTGCTTGCAGGAACAGTCATATTTGAAGCAATCCGCGAAATCTTCACACGTTTTGAGAACACCGAGCAGCACGTAAGGATCAAAACTGGCCGTCGAGCCAGTCCCATAATGGGAAACCCAATTCGAAATCAACGAGGGAACGTGCATCGTCCCGATGTCGGTTTGTTGCTGTGGCGTGAGGATTAGTCGGCCCGCAGCTTTATAAACATCGACACTTTCCTTGATCGCATCGAGGCAATTGCCCACCATCTGCACGGTGTCTTTGATAGCAAAGTCCAGTGGAACTGGAATGCTTACCTTCGAGATGATCTGAACCAACCGAAATTCGAGATGCTGGCGCAGCAGAGGAGATGCTTCTTTCGTTTGCCCGGCGTTGAGAAATTTCTCAGCGGAGGCTTTTAGCCGTTCTGCCCCCTGGGCCTGCACCATCATCGTTCCGAAGGGCGGCAGCCTTTGCAAATGCTGGTGATTCCATTCCTTACTACTGTTGAGCTTGTCGAAGTATTTCTCCAGCAGCCCATCATGGCTCAAAACGATGACCTGCAAGCCGTCCACCTTGACCGGAAGCCCTACCATCGTTCTCAAAACTTCCATCAACTCAAACTGGTGGCCGGCGTCAAAGCTGGATGTCACATCATCCAGGATGATGAAACGCGCCGTCGGCTTGCGCTGCAGAGCCGCACTCAGAAAAATCGCGATTGCGATTGCGTTTCGGTAGCTTTCGGAGAGCAGAGGTGTCGCCGCGGTGTTGCTCAGAGTAAAGAACTTCTCCAGCCGAAGATGTAAATCAATCGAATCCTTATTTTGCTGCAGACTGGGCACGATCGGAGCCCCGCCTGCAATCTTTGCATACATAGCCTTGTACTGCGTCGTCATGCCAGAGATGAGCTTTTCAGAAAGTCGAGCCTCGGCTTCTTCAAAGATTTTGCAAGCCCCGTCTACGAAGGTCTTCCAGCGTTTCCGGGTTGCAAGCTTCACCGTTGCCTTTGCGACCGTATCGGACACTTTTGAAATCTCGGTCAGAGCCGCCTTTATGCGCTTGGCTCCTTCGACCTGTTCGATCAGGGTGACGAGCGAGGGGGGCAAGGAACCTTCGATCAACGACTTTTGAGCTTTTAACTCCTGCAACCGCGCAATTCTGGCAGCTTCCATTACCTTAAGCCGGGCAATACCTGCGTCTAAATCGGCCTCAGTACCGGACCCCGATGCCATCGCCGTATGAATTCGCCCATGTTGATTGTTGCTTACGTCCGCGGGCTTCACTAACTTTGTTTCCAGCTTGAGCAGCCGACCAGGCCACACTGACGACTTCCAGGCATCCTTGAGCTGCACCACCAATTCCTCTACGACCTGATAGTGCTGCAGTTGGTGCATCGCCATAGCGTAAGGAGACTCTGCGGCCGTCGACTCACACGCAGGGCAGACGTTCGGATGATTCCAGCTTCCATCGTCAAAGACCCGGCGGACCGCGTTGTAGAGGTCTTGAAATGACGGTCCCTTTGTCGCCGCGAACGCCGCCTCCTTTGCCTTGCAGAGATCCTGTAAAGCAGCCTGTTCGGCCTCCTCTTCCGCCGGCTGCGCCAGTGCATCGAGCGCTGCGATCTCGCCGATCGCTGACTTGAGCCGTTCCAGATCCTCGCTTTTCTCTGCAGTTTTGATCGCAGCACTAATTTTGTTGAAGTCTATGGTGCTCAGTTTTTGGTTGGTGCAGAGGTCTTTCAGCAAAGCCACGCCGGCCAGGGTGCCGGCCACATCGGCCCCGATGACGACAGGGTCAAGCGGCTCAACGGCGGGCTTCCCGATCAGACCAAGGTAATCTTGCTTCAATTCAAGCTTCTTCTGTAGCGCCGTCGAGTTCGCTAATTTGATCGCCGCTTCTAAAAGCTTCCACTCAGAATCAGTGTTGAACGCCATCGTATCGGACACTGCCGAGAGGGTTTGCCGCACGTCAGCCAGTCGCGACAAGCCCAGCAAGTTCGAAAACGACTTCCCACGGTCAAGTGGCGAATCCAAGAGAAATCTTGTAAATGTGTGGTGATCGAGGAGAACAGTTTCATCGTTCAGTGATTCCAGGAATGCCTCTGGGTTCCCAACACCACTGGGGCTGGTAACGGTCCTCTTCCCGCTTTTCTCGCGAACGACCTTTACCACAGCATCCGCACCGCCATCATCGAGGGTGAACGTCAAAACTATCTCGGCGCGCTCCTTCGAGTGGAATCGATTGCCGTAATACTCCTTCGCAGACTCGGCCGCCACCATGCGATCGAGCTTGGGAACAGTTCCGGTGATCGCATATGAAAAAGCTTCAAACAGCGAACTCTTGCCGAGGCCATTGGCGGCGAAGATCGAATTGACGGCATCGCTTTTGAAACGAATCTCTAGCGGATCGCCTTCGTTGTTGATCCCTCTAAAACCCTCGATTCTCGCGCAGGTTAGGAAGTAGCGGGTCACTTGGTCGGGCTCACTTTCGGCTTATCCAAATGCAGAAGTACCGCCTCGTTGAACTTCTGGCGTGCCGCACGGCGTTGTGTCTGTCCGTCAGGAAGAGGCAACGCTAAGGGCATATTCGCTTTGAGTACGCCGGCAAGCTCGCTATCAATTGTTTCCATATGCTTATGGAACTTCTCGATGTTTTGAGCCGCTGAAAGGCCAGGATCGAAATCGAAAGGCATTGTAGAAGCCTATCCTGCTCAACTCGCATGTGGAAGTCTAAACTGCTCCATCCTGCCTACACCAGTGCATCCAGCCGTTGTGTACCCCGTCGACGGAAACTCAGCACTGCTCATGACCGGAAGCTAGATCAACCCTTCGCGTTGGGCGGTGTGCTTCAGTTCCCTACTCCTTGGCCTTCAACTTCGAGTCGTTTTCGCGGATGAACGCCTCTATCTCCGCCGCACTACCCAGGATGCGGAGCCATTGTTCTTTATAGAGCGTCACCGGAAATCGGCCCATGCCGTAAAGGGAAAGACCGCCCTTCTCGCTTACCTTGAACGTAAGACCGCCCTTGTCTTTGTTCTTGAGCTGGGCATTCTCTGCCCGAAGGCGTTCCAGCTCCGCTTGCATCTCCGATTCACTCATCCCTGCTCTCCTGCCATCCGTGTAGAAAGAACGATTCGTTATTAGACGACTACGACGAGAACACCGCAATCGCATCGTGGAAGGTTTTCGGTGTGTATTGTTCCCAATCTTCCTCACGGACAAACAGTGGCTTGTACTGCTGCCCACCATCGAGCGCAGAGGCGTCAACACACCATTGCTGCAACCGCTCCCACTTCCCAGGATCGTTCAGATCTTCACGGCCCTTCGTCTCCACAATCCATACTTCGCCGTTGCTGCGACGCACAAAGAAGTCGGGCGTGTACGTCGAAATATCACCGTTCGCTTTTACATAGTCGAACTTGAATCCCACGGCCATGTAGTTCTTTGCGAAGGCTGTCACATCGTTGCACTTCGCCAGGAACGCGGCAAATTCCAACTCCAGGCCGCTATCGCCGACAGTGCGATTGAACAGACTCTTATCTGAGATGACGTATCCCTGATCCTTCACAACAAAGGGCCGCGTCTCCCGTAGCTTGATTCGGTCGCGAATCTCCGCATCGCCCTTCTGCCGAACGGTCAGGTTGTTGATCGCCTTCTTGAATCCCTCAAGGATCGCCCGTGACGCTTCAATTTCAGAGAGGTTCCGCAGCGTGTTTGCATCCTCCAGGTCCACGACGCGACCGAACAGTTCATCGCGGACAAACTGCTTCACTTTGCCGTACAGCACGTCATATCCGCTCACCAGGCGCAGGTCGCGCATCATCGTCTGAGCGAAATAGCCGATCACACTCCGGTAGTCCGCCACACCCGCCGTGTCGAGAATCGTTGTATGTGTAATCTCGCCCTTTGCCACGTCTCGGAAGACGATCTCGCGCTGCTCCTCTTCGCTGAACTCGCGGTAGATCACGGCCTGAAACTCAATCGCCTTCACATCCAACTCGGCAAGGCTCTTGTACTCGCGATAGACACGCGGCGTCAGTACGGGCAGATCGAAATCAAGGGCCGCTAGCTGCTCCTCATCTTTGTCCTCGTCCAGCTCGACAATCAGAGGTGCAGCACCCTTCGACCCTGCGTCCATCGGTTTGCGGTCCAGCACGACGCCCTCAGCCGTGATGCGCTCGACAAACTCCATAAATGCATCCGTGCCTACGACGCTGACGTATTCCTCAATTCCACCCGCGTACATCTTGCGGAGTCCACGCCCCAGCGTCTGTTCCGGCAGAATGTCGCTTGGAGCTGCATACGCCCTCAGTCCGACGATGGTCGTCACATTCCGAACGTCCCAGCCCTCTTTCAACATCATCACGGAGACGACGGCCTTGTGCGGTGACTCCCAACTATCGATCTCATTGGCTTCCTTCCGCAGCTTTGTCAGCTCCTCTTTGTTCTTGCCAGACGCGGCTTCGGATATTTCACCGTTCGGCTTCGTATGGATCGTCAACACGGCATCTTTCAGGTCCGGGTAGTTCCCTTCCAGATACGCGGCCACGTCGTCACAGTTCTTGGTGTCGTCCGTCATCACGAACAGGATCGCTTTCTTGCCCAGCTTTTCGTGTTCGGTGTAGACCTTCCGCCACTCGATGACGCCTAGATTGATGTAGTCCGCCCACCGCTCTGTGAACTTCACGCTATCGTGCGGCATCAGCTTCGCACGGCTCGGCGCGTCCGGGAGCACGGGATGCTTCACCACGTTCTGAGCAATGGCTTCGACCAGCGGATAGTCCGAGACCGTTTGGACAAAGATTGCGCCCTTGTTGTGCTTCGGGGTCGCCGTCACGTCGATTTGCAGCGACAGGCGCGCATCTTTCAGCTTCAGCCGATTGTCGATGTCCTGTATGGACTTGAACCACTCGATATCCTTGTCGTGGATGTGGTGCGCCTCATCGTTCAATACGACAAGCTCATCAATCTCCCGCACGATGACGCCCAGGTCAACTCTAGAGTCCGTTGTTGCTCCGCTCGGGCGAGTTCCAAGGAAGTAATCCATCGTGTCGTCATCGTCCGGTGTCGGCGTCGTCTCATTGCCCGCATACACCCGATGGATATTCGTCAGGAAGATATTGCCGACAGGGTTCGTGACCCGCACGTCATCCTGAACATGCAGCGTCAGTTGGAAGTCGTCGCGCCAATTCTGCCCTGCGAATCCGTTGTCCGGAAGAACCGGATCGTCTTTCAGAAAGATGCGGAGTCCTGCAAAATCCTTGTAAAGCCTGTCCAGGACAATGATGTTCGGTGCAATAACAAGGAAGTTCCGCGCCAGGTCGCTCTCTGATTCGTACAGCTTGTGGAAGTAGCACCAGGCAAGGACAAGGCTCAACACCTTTGTTTTGCCTGCGCCCGTGGCCATCTTTACCACCCACCGACGCCAGTCCTCATCGAACATGCCGGCAGACACCGACCGCGACTCCGACACCTTCATCAAGTCGTACTTGTCCTGCACTCCCGCCACGTCGTGCAGGTAGATGATCGTTTCCACGGCCTCACGCTGCGCGAAATAATACTGAAACGCAGCCATGCTCCCGTCTGCCTGTGGCATCAGGTGGTCCACCTCAAACCACCACTTCAGCAACCAGCGGCTTGTCTCAGCCGCTCCCGCGTAGTCGCTATCTCGCCATTCCTTGACCTTGCGTCGCAAGGCCGGCACCATCGGCGGCATTAAGTGGTCTGCACTCCGCGTTCGCAGAGCTTCATCCGCTGGAAACCAGCGCTCGGAAGGGTCGAGGATTACGTAAGGCGACTCAGGAAACTCAGGATGCAGCCCCATTAACGCTTCGCCTTTCCGCTTCCGATGGTCACTTCAACGATAGTCATCGTGTCGTTCCCGAAGATGTCTACAACCTTGACTGCAATCTTGCGGCGTCCCGGTAGGCACTCCTTGTAGACGCTCGTGAACTCTAGGGAACGATCCCGCTTTGTACGGAAGCTCTGCCACTCGTTTTCGAAGATGTAGTCGCCTGTCCAGACCTCTTCATAAGACTCCAATCCCATCTGGTCAGGCTCCATCCCGGCCAGGGGGGGATTCACTTCCGGCGCGACCGCCTTGCGGACGATCTCTTTCTTGCTCTCGAAATCGAAATCGACCGCCCAGTAGTCGATCCAATCTTTCCAGCTCTCAGTCAGCCGTTCCCGCGTGATGATGCCCTTCGCATCTTTGCTCACCTTGACGATCTGGCCGTTATCCACCACGATTTTGCTCGCCTTGTCCTTTAGCGACTCCTCCGCTTGCTTTACAGAGTCCTGCGAATAGAAGACGTTGAAGTCCGTCAGTTCGACCGCTACCTTGCTGCCGTCGAATCGCGGAGTCACTTCGATGTAGCTCACGTCATGAAACGCAACCTGATTCTTCTCCACAGCTCGCTTGTCGAAGACCTCACGCGGGATGTACTTCGGAGCAATGTCGATACCCTTGGCAGACGCATCCTGCAACACGTTGGGAAATAGCCCCATCTCGAACTCGAAACCCAGTATGTCCACTCGCGTGATGCGCTTCTGCCGGCACTCCGCGATTACCTCTTCCACATAAAGGCGTGTCACCGGAAGGTTGACCGGCCCCACGCTAACGAGTCGTCCAGCTTTTTTCCCATGGAACGTCGCGAAACCTGTCGTGGCCTCCGCCCTGTAAGCCTTCAAAATCAGGTCGAGGAAATCCGCTTCCTTCTTCGCCAACTGAGCGGCCTGTTCAGCCTCACGGAGATTCGGATTCACTCCAACGAAGTGCTGCCGCTCATATTTGCCAAGATTCAATATCTCGAAAGCTCTATAGTCCAAACCAGCAGATTTCAATTCCCGCTGAATACCGATGAGACGCTTGCGGGTCGTGTGTACCGCAAACTTTCCCAGATCAGACGTAATCCATTTTCGTCCAAGGCGTTCCGCGACCGCAGCCGTGGTTCCTGATCCCCCAAAAAAGTCTGCTACAAGATCTCCCTCATTACTGCTAGCCCGGATGATGCGTTCGAGGAGGGCTTCCGGCTTCTGCGTAGGATATGAAATGCGTTCCTGTGCTGCTGAATTGAGGGCGGCCAAATCAGCCCAAACATCATGAAGTGCGACGCCTTCCAGTTGGCTCAAAGGCGTTTTCAACCGTGGCTTGCCATTCTTGGAAAACGCTATTCGACCGCAAGCCATCAAATCATCGATCCCTGCCTGGTCGTATGCCCAATGGCGTCCTTGCGTTGGTTCTATCGCTTCCCCGTTGAATATCCGTGGTGGTCCGGCACCAGCGCCGGTCAGGTCCGAGAGTCTATTAACCGTTCCGTCCGGGTCGACTAAGATGTCGTGTCCCCGTACACTCTCCTCGGTTTGCGGGGTTGATGGAGGATTCCAGACGGGGCTGTCAATTCTGGAGTAGGAATAGATGAGGCGTGGACTCTTCCTAACTGATTTACCCCCTTACGGCTCGTCGTGCGCTGCCAAACTATCTCATTTCGAAATCTTCCTTTATCAAACACCTCATCCATCACCAGTCGAATATAGGCATTTACCCGAGGGTCGCAATGCACGTAGATGCTTCCGCAGCGAGAGAGCAAATCACGCATCAGTACAAGCCGCTCATAGATCATAGAAATGAAGGAATCCGTTCCTCGTCCCCAAGTATCTCGATAGGCAATCTCTTCGATAATGCTTGGCTTCTTGGTAAACGTCTCGTCCCCAATCTCGATATCCATCGAGAAGTCCGCCCCAACATCGAACGGCGGATCGATGTAGATCAGCTTTAATCCACCCTGCGCCTCAATCTCCTCCCGCAACGGTCCATTCTTCAAGCTCGACAGGATGAGTTTGTTATCGCCCCAGATCAGCTTGTTCGTCCACCCCTTCAACTGACGCCCACGCTCATCGAATAGCCCAGCCTGCAACGCCGTATCCTCTGGCTTCTCAGCACGCGGCTCATCTACCTGCTCGATCACCTGAAACGGCAGGACGACGTTGCAAACCTCGTTCGTCTTCCCATTCCAAACAAGCTCAACCTCCCGCTTGTCATCGAACAGCAGAAACCTATATTTATCAGGCACCGGCTTCCCTGCTTCAACAAACCGGATTACTTCCTGCTGCTCCTGCTCGGTTAACCGTGCCATTCCCGCTCCGCAAGTCTGAATGCCGCAATCCCAATCTCGGTGTAAGGTCATTTTCGCAGATCAGGGACAGCGGAAGCGGCCTCACGACTCAGGGAAGCTGAGTTTGAGGAGCACACATAACGTCCTGCTTGAGCGGAAAGAGCGGCACGCTCGCCAGAGCCGTAGGCAGTTGCGCGAAGTTTAGAAGCGTCTGTTCATGGCCGTTGGGATGTTGCTCTCGCCAGAGTTCCAACAAAAGGGCAGGCATCTGGGTGAGAGCAGCTTTGGTGCGATGTACTTTGGCGTGGCATCCCGGACAAAGCGAAATCATCAGGTGCAGGGCTGATCGGCCTGGCACCCGGTGATGGACGGTAATGGAGCGTTTGTCCCGACCGGAGGCGCCGCACACCCGGCAAGCGTAGCCGTCTCGTTCGAGCACAACCTCGCGCAACCCGCCGAAGTACGCCTCATCCTGCCGTTTCAGCGTGTAGCAGGTCGCGCAGTGCCCGTTGGCGATGATCTTGTCACGTCCGCAGCGGCAATAGAGAACCCTTTGTGAACCACGCTTCATCAGGATTGCTCCTCGGAATACAGCAGGGCTAAAGCTGCTACCGTCTCCGAAAGTCCCTGGCGTTCCAAAAGCGCGAGGTACTCTTCAACCGTCGCTGGCGGGTTCTTCAGGTTGTTGCGGTGATCCTCCGCTGCCCGTAAGACTTCCGCCGGGTAGAGATCGATCAGGTGCCGGATGAACTCGTCCGGTGTTTGCGCTTCGATGTCATACGTCTGCAGTTCCGAGGCTGGGAAATCCTTCAGGTTGTTCGTGATGATCACGCTTGCCTTGCCGCGGATCGCCGCCGCGAGAACATGGCGATCATCGGGGTCAGGCAGGTTCAATCCTGAAATCAGGTTCTGATATCCCGTTACGAGCCCATCCGGAACGTGCATGTCCATCAATGCCCGTGTGCGTTCGAGCTTCTCACGAGTCAGGTCGGGACGGTTGAGCAGCACATTCGAGATCCACTCTTCGTGGATCTCCGCAGACCATTTCGCCCGGTATATTCCAGGGACCGCCAAGAACATGAGAAAACTGCGCAGTTCGGCGGGATACAGGACATTTGCATCAAGAAAGGCTATGAACGGTGGCATAGATCAGAGGCCAATCTCCTGGTCATAAGCCACCAGCTCAGCCAAGGCCGCTCGGCGGTCGGCTTCGAGTTGACGCTTGTACTGCATCAGCTTTTCCATGCGGACACGGCGGTGCGTTCCAACTTTGCGAAACGGGATCTTTCCTTCTTCCAGCATTTGGATCAACGTGGGCCGAGACACATTGAGTAGATCGGCGGCTTCTTGTGTCGTTAACTCTGCATGAACCGGGACAATTTTGACTGCATTGCCTCGGCTCATTTCATCGAGGATTTGGACCAGCAGCCTTGCGGCCGAGGCTGGAATCTTGAGCGTCGGCTCGGCAGCTAGATCTAACGCCTTCACATTGAAGGTGGACAGCCTCCCCAGCCGATGAGCAAGGATATCCTTCGTCTCTTTCGCAACGATAACTTCGGCTTCCGAGGGAATCTCAGGAATGAGAACTGCAGTTGGAGACATAGCTCACCTCACTTCTATTAGTGTAGCAAACGAAGCAAGCGAAAGTATTCGCAAAATACGAAATGTTTAGGGAGGAGGTATTCCTCCCTGCTCCAGCCGGCGATGAAACTGCCGTCTTCCGACACCCTCCTCAGCGGGGTACCCCGCAACGCCCCGAAAAGCGATCTCTTCCGCGCTGACGCGCTAAAGGCAAGGAAACCAAGCCTTCCTGAGGAGCTCCGCTCCTGGCGCGCGCAAGGGGCACCCTCATCTTCCGCGCTTCGCTTGTGCAGACCTTCGCTGCGCTCGCCCTCCGTTGCACTCCGGGGAGGGAACCCACCCCTTGCACTTGCCGCCCTCGCTGGCGTGGGCCAGGGCCAAGGCGTGTTTGTGAGCAAACACAGCAAGGCCATTCAAAAACGGAGGAACTACCCCATGCGTACCATCGCCACCACCACCAACGACAACAGCAACGTCGCTTCCCTTCCCTCTCCCACCCGGCCCCAGACTTCCAAAGAAGTCATCGCCGCCAACGTTAAGCTCCTCATCGAGCAGCTAGAAGCGGGTCATTCCGAAGGCTTAACCGCCTACCTCACTGCGATGGGCCGATTCCATAACTACTCATTCGGGAACATCCTTGAGATCGCACGGCAGAAGCCTGTGACATAGTGCTACACCTCGCTGGAGTCAGTGAACATAGGGGTTTGCGCATTGCCGGAGTCGATCAGCGGGGATCGGTGCTCTGTATGGACGAGCCTGATCCGGCGTCGAACAGACGGAAGATCGAGGTCTGCGCGGGTGATGGTCCAAGGAGCGAACTTCACGATCTGCCGCGCCGGTAAGATCTTCTCTGAGATCAGCCTGCGGATGACCATTTCACTCACGCCAAGCACTTGAGCGGCCTGTTGCATCGTGATCCAGGGACGCTGATCTGGCGCTGGACATACGGGGATGCCTTTCGTATGCCGAACGTGCTGAACTCGCTTTTCCGTCCAAGTGTTGCCAGTGCCGGTGCGATAGCCCAGCCGGTTCAGGATAGCGACGATGGCAACGTCTTTGGAGACCAGAGCGAGTTCGCGGATCAAGTCCGTTACCTCTTCCGAGTTCACGTGGTCATGATGGCCAGTCTTGTTCTTTCTGACGGTCAGCTCGGTGTGCGAACCACCGACCCAGTGCAACTTGAGGCGAACCGTAGGTGGGTCGTCGGTCGTGTCGGCGACGACCTCTTTGAGGACAGTTCTCAGGAGGCGTTTCTTCAAGGAAGCGGGTGAGCCCGGCATATCCCATAGCTGTTCCAGATCGTCTCCCAGGCGGAGCAGATGTTCACGTTGTTCAGGCGTTAGTGGCGGTGCCGCAGTCACAGCTTCGTCCACGCGTTGCTCCATCTCGACGACATGAGTCAAGGCGTTGTTCCATCGCTTCTCCAACTCGCCTGCGACGAGCCGGTTTTCCGGTTCTGTGGATTGATACTGCCGCTCGATACGGCCTGCTTCGTAGCGAGCTTTCTGCAGCGCCAGTTCGAGCGAGCGGCGCTTCTCATCCACTTGGCTTTGGCTCTGTTCTAGGGCGGCGAGCGCTGCCTGTATGCCCAGTGGTTGAAGTGCTTCAAGGACTTCGGCAGCAACCTCTCGATCGACGCGCGTACCTGCGAAGGTCACGCAGTTGCGGACCATCTGCCGGCTGTGGCTGCCTCCACAGACGTAACGGGGCAACGGTCCATGATTCTTACTGTGCGTATAAGTCACTTGAAGCGCACGTCCACAACGAGCGCAACGCAGCAGACCTGCAAGAAGTGCCGGGCCGCCTTTGGCCGCGCCGCCGGGAACGCCCATGCGCGAGTTCCACCCGGCGTTGGTCGCGATCTGTGCCTGGTTGCGCATGTATTCTTCCCACGTTATATACCCTTCATGATGATCGGGGATGGAGACGTCCCACTGCTCCTGAGGACGAGCATGACCTGCAGTCTTGCGTGCGCGGCCATCAACGATCGACGTCCGCGTATGCTTCCGTCCCCAGACGAAGACACCAGCATAGGTCGGGTTCTTGAGTATGCCGAAGATACGTGGATAGATCGGCTCGATCCAGACCATCTTGCGGTTGCCGGACTCGCGTGAGAGCGCCGGAACCAGCAGCTTCTCATCGCGATCCCACAGCAGCACCTGGCGGATGCTGCCCAGCTCCTGGAACTTGCGGAAGATCCCGCCGATGGCATCCTGTATCTGGCGATCCGGTGTCTTCTCCATGCCCTCGTCTTCCGTCCGGACATAACCCACCGGCACCTGGGTCATGACCAGGCCACGCTTGACCTTCTGACGGAACGCCTCCATCGCACGCTGGCGAAGCAAGCTGATCTCGAACTCGCTCATGGTGCCCTTCAGTCCAAGTAGAAGCCGATCGTTCAGGAGACTGGGATTGTAGACGCCGTCGTGATCGATGACCAGCGTCCCCGCCATCGCGCATAGATCGATCAGATGATGCCAGTCCCGGTTGTTTCTTGCAAGCCTTGAGGCTTCAAGAGCCAGCACTGCACCCACCGTTCCCGAGCACACGGCAGTCAGCAGGCGTCCGAAGCCTGGACGCTCGACTGATCCGGTTCCGGAGCGGCCGAGGTCTTCGTCGATGACTTGTACGCGACGGAACCCAAGCGCCTGCGCCCGCTCTCGCAGTCCGTACTGGCGGCTTTGACCTTCCAGATGATTCCGCACCTGATGCATTGACGACTGCCGGATATAAACGAAGGCATCCCGTTCAGTGTGAGTCTGCTGGATCTTCTCGCTCATCGCTCTCCTCCTTTTGCTGGTTGGCTGGATCATGGGTCGTCGCTGCCAGGAGCATGTGACTCAACAACTCAAGGCAACACTGTTGGCTTGCTAGGGGAAGTTCTGGCTTCGATGGGATCGTCCAGGGAAGAACTCCCTGACGGGGTTGGCTCACGAGATGCACCTCCGGCTGAAGATGCTTCTGAAGCTACTGCGTTTTCAGGCCTGGATAGGTGAAGGTCGACCAACCTGCGCAACTCCAGTAGAGCTGCGATATCGAGCCTTGGCTCTGCCACGACATCCATCCCATAGCAGCCATGCTCGTCCAGCATCCAGTCGGCGACCAGAAGTTGATCGCCCTTCGGAAGCTCCACCTGGATCAGGCCAGGACCGAAGGAAGCACACCTTCGAACCAGTGATACCGTCTGGCCACAGTGGGGATGATGCGGATAATGAATCTTCGCCGTGCCCGAAACATGGGCAGTGTGTGAGTGCTTTCCAAAAGCCCGACGCAACGCGCGTAGCGGGCCTGTACGCGTGGAACCAGCTTGGCCGCAAAGTGATGAAGGGCCAGAAAGGCATCCGCATCCTCGCTCCCATGATCGGGATTCGCAGAAGGAAGGACGCGGAAGCAGAAAAGGACATCACGAAGCAGAACCAGCCCGTCCTAGTCGGCTTCCGTTCGGCCTACGTCTTCGACGTGAGCCAGACCGAAGGCGCACCGCTTCCCGAACTGTCCGAGCGAGTCAAGGGCAGCGTAGCTTCGGTGCTCGAATCGTCTTATCTCACGCGTTCCTTGCTTATCGAACAACTCTTGCGCCCTGAGTTGGCATTGCGACTCACGTCCTGAGAATCCTTGATGAACAGGCTGGCTTCCTTCCGGTGTGCCTTTCTGTCTGCGTTCAGCGTGCCGCGCTCAAAGCACCCCCGCCCTTCGGACGCACGCTCTCCTTCCCGAAATCCGCTTGCGCGCCTCTCGCAAGGTGCGGACTCCTTCCCCAAAGCAAGTTTGGGTCCCCTTCCGCAGATTCCGTCCAGTCGCCTCGGGAGGGGGTTAGCGCGCCACACCCTCCGGGCAAGCATGTACCGCAGACAGCGGACAAACCAAAGAAACGGAGCCAATCACCATGTTCAACAAAGTCATCCTCATCGGCCGTCTCGGACAGAACGCAGACGCGAAAACCGCTCAGAACAACCGCGAATACGTCGTCCTCAACATCGCAACCCAGGAAAGCTGGAAGAACGACAAGGGCGAGTACGAGACCCGTACCGCATGGCACCGCGTCTATGCCTGGCGCAATCTCTCCAAGTTCGCCAGAATGCTTCAGAAAGGGCAACTCATCACCTTGGAAGGCACGCTCAAGTACCGGGAGGTCACCGAAGATGTCGAGGGCGCAAGCTTCAAGCACCGAATCGCCGAGATCCACGCCAGCAGCATGAAGCGGCTCTCAAAAATAGAGGACGCCGATGATCCTTTGGATGGAGCCGACGACGAGTAGCCGTCGGCTCGGGTGGATGAGCGACGCGCTCATCCACTTTTCTCGCCTTTCAGGTGCACTTCTGCTTGGGGGCCTTGCTGGCTGACCCGACCCGCTTAACTAAGCCAAAAGCGATTGGAGATTTCGGCTTGCGTGGTTCGGTTTGGCCCGTGTTGACGGGCGGATTTGCGATGAGTGTAGCTCAAGTGAGTGCCTCAAGCAACACGGTGGAGGGGCTGTTGTTTTGACCTATTATCCTAGTCGTCGGCGTGCGGTGGAAAAGTGGAAGACGCGCAGCGTCTTCCAAGGCGGTCTCATCGCCGTCTTTTCCACGGCTGCACGCGGCGGCGAACTCCGCCGGGGTGCGGTCGTCGAGCGCCGAGTGTGGGCGTTGGTGGTTATAGTCGCGCCGCCATAGATACAGCTTCCGGCGAGCGTCGGCCAGGTTGAAGAACACCTCCACGTTCAGGCACTCGTCGCGCAGCTTGCCGTTGAAGCTCTCGATGTAGCCGTTCTCGACCGGCCGTCCTGGCCGGATGAAGTCAAGATGCACCCCGTTCTTGTAAGCCCACAGATCGAGAGCCTTACTGGTGAACTCCGTTCCGTTATCGACGGTGATCGACTGTGGAGCGCCACGCAGAGAGACCACCTTGTCGAGCGCCGTGGCTACCTTCTCGCCGCTCAACGTGTTGTCGGCCAGCAGCGTTACGCACTCCCGCGTGTACTGATCGACCACCGTCAGCACCCTGATCCAGCGGCCGTCCGGCAGCCGCTGCGCGACGAAGTCCATCGACCACTTCTGGTTCGGCCGCAGCGCCGATCCCTGCGCCACGCGCTGCCGCTGCGCCCGTTCCTTCCGCTTCCTGGTTCGCACGATCAGACCCTCCTCCGCATACAGCCGGTAGATGCGCTTGGCGTTGACCTCCCAGCCTTCACGCTTCAACAATACGGTCAGCCGCCGGTAGCCGTAGCGCACACGGCTGCCGGCCAACTCTCGCAGACGTATCCGCAAGGCCTCCTGCGGGTCGCGGTGGTGTTCGTAGCGCAGTGTCATCCGTTCGACCGGGATCAGCTGCGCCACGCGCCGCTGGCTCATCTGGTGGACCTGCTGCGCCCACTCCGCCAGCTCGCGCCGCGCACGAGGCCTTACAGTTTTTTTGCGACGATCTCCTGCAATACATGACGGTCCAGACTCAGGTCCGCCACCAGACGCTTCAGCTTCGCGTTCTCCTCGCGCAACTGCCGCAGTTCCCGCAGCTCGTTCAAGCCGAGTCCCGCGTACTTCTTCTTCCACAGATAAAACGTCTGCTGACTGATCCCATGCTTGCGGCAGATCTCCACCCCTGTGTCCCCGGACTCCGCCTCCCGCAAAACCCGCAGAATCTCCTCTTCGCTGTGTCCACGCTTGCCCATACCAGTTCTCCTCTCGTCCTTCCAGAGAACCATCCCAAGCAAAAATCCTCAACTCCAACTTGGCTTAGTTTTTGGGTTTTGGGTCACATTCAGGGTAGGGTATTCGTGCGCTCTGAGCTTGCCCTCAGAACGCGTCGCTCATAGCGAGCTGGCTTTTGGACTTTCATCCGGTTGCGGTTGAGCCTTCGTGGTCATGCTGCGAGGGCGAGTGGTGGAGCGATCTTCTTCTGCTCGAACTGAGCTGGGCTGAGGTAGTTCAAGGTTGAGTGCATCCTTGATCGGTTGTACCAGAGCAGCCAGTCGAGGGTGGCGTCCTTCGCCTCCCTGTGGCTTTTGAACTCCATGCCGTGCAGCCGTTCGACCTTGAGCGAACCGAACAGCGTCTCGGAGCAGGCGTTGTCCCAGCAGTTGCCCTTGCGATTCATGGAAGCTCTTATTCCATGCCCGGCAAGAAGCTCGGTGTAGCGGTGGCTGGCGTACTGGCACCCGCGGTCGCTGTGGAAGATCAGCCCGGCAACGGGTCGGCGGCTGTGCCACGCCATGTCGAGCGCACGACAGGCCAGCTCGGCCGTGATCGTCGCGCCCATCGCCCAGCCCACGATGCGGCGGCTGAACAGATCGAGCACCACCGCCAGGTAGAGCCAGCCTTCGCCGGTAGCGATGTAGGTCATATCGCCGACCCAGACGGTGTTCGCCGCAGAGACCGTGAAGTTACGCGCGAGCAGGTTCGGTGCGATCGGCAGAGCATGGTTGCTGTCGGTAGTCGATACGCGAAATCGCCGCTTGCCACGACCCTCTATGCCGTTTCGCTGCATCGCGAGCTGCACGCGGCGCTTGCCCACGCGCACGCCGCTGGCCCTCAGTTGCCGCCACACGCGGGGCCATCCATAAGCTCCGCGCGCTTCGGCATGGACCGCGCGAATCTCCACCAGCAACGCCGTCTCGCTCAGATGCCGACGCGTGAGGATCTTCTTGTGCCGCGCCAGATGCTGGCGATATCCCGACGCGCTCACCTTCAGAACCCGGCACTGCACACACACCGGCCACTGCAGCTTATGCTTCTCGACCCAGGCGTACTTCATCGCTGTACCTTCGCGAAGTACGCCGTCGCTTTTCCCAGGATGTCGCGCTCCATGGTCACCCGCGCCAGCTCCGCACGCAGACGAATGTTTTCCATCCGCTCCGCGCTCAACTGCTCGCTGCTCAGGCCACGCAACTGGCCGGCCTTGTCCGCCTTCACCCAGTTCGCCAGAGTCTGCTCGACAATCCCCAAGGATCTCGCCGCCGCCGACACCCTCCGACCAGAGGTCACCAGACGAACCGCTTCCTGCTTGTACTCCAATGTGTACCTACGCCGTATCGCTTTCTCCATCACTAGCTCCTCTTCGCGATTACAACAGCTCGCTATGAGAGACGCGTTCAGGGGGCAAGCTCGGTCCTTCTCTTCACACTCGCCTCAGCTTGCCTTGAGATCAAGGCAGGGGCGCAAGGAACCACTGCACAGATTGTCGGCAAGGTCGTCGATCAAAGCGGCGCTGTGATTCCCGGCGCAACGGTCAAGGCGGAGAATAGCGGCACGAATCTGGGACGCACTGTGACCAGTACCGAGTCTGGCGAATACGTCATTCCATCGCTCCCTGTGGGGTCCTACAGCCTGACAGCCATCGCCCCTGGCTTTAAGGCATTCAGCCAGTCGGGCATCATTCTCGAAGGCGGCCAGCAGGCTCGTTTAGATGTATCGATGCAGATCGGGAACGTCAACGAAACGGTTGAAGTTACAGGCGCCGCTGTGCAGGTGGATACAAGTTCCGCCAGTCTGCGTACGGAAGTGGATGCGACCCAGATTAAGGAACTGCCGCTGAACACGCGCAATACGCTTCAGCTACTGACACTGTACCCGGTGTGGGTAATGCAGCGTCAGGAGGCGCAGCAAGCAGCAGCCTTCCCGCAGTAGTGACAAACCAGCGCAGCGGGCCTACGCTCACCGTAAATGGCAGCCGCGTCAACGGCAGCGAAATCTCGCTGGATGGGGCAATCCTTGTCACGGCGCTCTACAATCGCCCGGCAAATCTCACGAACCCCGACTCCATCGGCGAGTTCTCTCTCATCACCAACAACGCGGGTGCGGAGTATGGCCACGCGTCGGGCGGAGCCTTTGTTGCCATCAGCAAGTCAGGAACGAATGTCTTCCACGGTTCCATCTGGGAATTCTTCCGCAACGACGCGCTCAATGCACGCAACTGGTTTGCCCCCGCGCCTGCAGCCAAGCCGATTTTGAAGCAGAATCAGTTCGGTTTAGCGGTGGGCGGGCCCATCTGGAAAGACAAGGCATTCTTCTTCGCCACCTACGAAGGTCTGCGCATTCACCAAGTCATCCTGCAAAACCTGTCGACCCTCACGCCGGCTGAACGCGTCGGTGATTTCAGTGCCATCGCCAACCAACTCGTCGATCCGTCGACCGGTTTGCCTTATCCACGCAACCAGATCCCACAGAGTGACTTTGATCCGCTCTCCGTTGGGGTAGACCCAACGTTGCTGTCACCAGGGGCAATCTGTCCTATTGAATCTGGACGGTCTTGAGTTTGGGACTCTTCTGCAGGGCTTGTTTGAGCAGAAGATTGGCTGCTTTCGCCGAGAACTTCTCTGGGTCGAAGTTCTTTCCGGCCCACTCCCGCATCTGGCGGTGCTCCTTGTGTCTCGGCTTCGTGAGGATCTCTACCAGATCCATGTAACCATAGGGGCCTCCGGAGGGCTCTGTTGCATTAACCGCCTGACTGGGCCCGAAGCAGGATCCTGGCGGTTAGGATGGGTCATGTTCAGGCGTAGGCGCTTTCCTGTTGACATCATTCTGCTTTGTGTCCGCTGGTACTGCAAGTACGACATCAGCTATCGGGATTTGGTGGAGATGATGCAGGAGCGCGGCGTGGAAGTGGACCCGTCAACGATCATGCGCTGGGTGCATCGGTTTGCGCCTGAGTTGGAGAAGCGGGTGCGCTGGTATCAAGGCTATCGAACGACCTCCTGGCGAGTGGACGAGACGTATGTGAAGGAGGGTGGCCGGTGGAAGTACCTGTTTCGAGCCGTTGACAAGCACGGCCGCTTGATCGACTTCATGTTGGCAGACCGCCGCAATACCCGGGCAGCCCATCGTTTCCTGGACAAGACGTTGAAGACGATGCGCCACTGGCCGCCGTCTTCGATTACCACAGACCAGCTCGG
Organism: Edaphobacter sp.; assembly: GCA_965277265.1. Lineage (GTDB taxonomy): Bacteria > Acidobacteriota > Terriglobia > Terriglobales > Acidobacteriaceae > Edaphobacter. The sequence goes on along the minus strand of CBDICF010000003.1, from coordinate 4,061 downwards.
CTCCTACCCGAAGGCGATCAGCCGGTTGCAACGAGAGGGCAAGCTGTCGGTCGACGTGAAACACCGGACCTGCAAGTACCTGAATAACATCATCGAAGCCGATCATGGCGCACTCAAGCGAGTCATTCGCCCTACCCGAGGCTTCCAGACCATGAAGACGGCCTCGGCTACGATCAAGGGCTTCGAGGTGATGCGGATGATCCGCCGAGGTCATTGCCTCACATGCAAGCCGCATGCCAGGGACGAGGTGCGTTTCGTCAACAAGCTGTTCGATGTCTAGTCAAGCGCCGCTTGATCATCGCCAAACTATCCCAACTGCGCTAACCAGAGTTAATGCAACAGAGCCGTAACTGCTGAATCCCGTTAACACTGCAACCTATGTTCAAGTCTGCGCATTTGGCAGCAACCACATGGAATCGGAAAAAGCTCACCGACCCGTCGGAACCGAATTCGACTTCAACGCTGTCGATCGCCGCTGGGACTGTGGCCGTCAGCGAAGCCGCAAGCAACTACGTCGCAATGAACGGCCGTCCATCGCCTGCAGATGCGCTGCGTCGAAGCTGAACGAGATTTCCGCCGGGGCGCGCCATGGACAGTTGTCGAGATGACAATGTTATCGATTGTGTCGGCACGAGCAGCAAGGTTCGCGAACAAGAAAGGAAAAGCAGCGTGAGGCAATAGCCGCATCATTTCCAGTGAAACGTGGTTCATCTTCGATGACAAACCCGAACCAGCAGTCGGAAGTGGATTCATTGGCAGAGGAGCGTAACGCTGAACCGCATGTTCTGGCCATTGTCGAGCGGGGAAAACTGAATAGAAAGCTGGTCAGCCGGCGAGAGCGGCACGGTATGTGTCATATCCGAGCAGCTGATTTTAGAACTACCAGAGACAGGTAAGGAGCAACCCATGCCCGTGTCGGTTCCGTTGACAAAGACTTTGAAAGTATCGAAACTAACGTAGCCTCCACCAAAAGGGGGCGCTGTGGCAATGCCCCCAACCTTCAGCGAGGACAGTGTGCATGCAGCGGGAACCACGAAGAAGTTGCCTGCGTCGACGCCGTTCGTCGTTTCATTTGCGTAGAGCGTGGGCGGCGTTGATGGATCGAAGTAGAACGGTGTCGGAAGAGTGGTGAAGCTGTTGGGCACGTTGAAGCTGGTCGCCATGGTGAAGCCATTGGGGGAAGAACGCCCTGCGGACCGGCGGGGCCTTGTTGCCCTTGCTGTCCCGTACTTCCTTGATTGCCTTGCGGTCCCGGATTGCCTTTCTCTCCTTGTGCGCCCTGCGGTCCTTGCTGGTTCCATTGAACGACGTTTTCAACGCTGGCGTGGCAGGCGGCCGGGGAGGCCACGATGCGGGAGACGCCCGAGAGCTTGGAGACGCAGGAGGTGATGACGATGGTGGCGGGTGTTGTCTGTGCTCCTGCGGTTGCCGCGATGACCAACAGCGGTAAGGGGCAAAGGAAAGAAAGTGGGACGCACAAAGCCGTGGCAGGAGCATGGGTTTCCTCGCACTTCAAGAGCGGTTATTCATCGTGGGTGGGATCCAGCCAAAAGGCCGTTAGCCCTCTGAATTTAGAGAATGGGAAGCATTATTGGCAGGTGCTGGTATAAGGCACGTAGCTGTCATTGAAGGTGGCCAAGCAGTGCAAGCCCTGCACCGGAATCCCAAATTGAGCGACGCTGTACGGCGCAAGAGTAAAGGAGCCAACCTGAGAGCCGATGGCAACAAGATTGGCTACCGGGGAGTTGTCGGGATTCAGGCCGTTGATCATTTTCAGAGTGGAGTTCTCAATCCGGATCGACTGGCCGTCGGTGATGCTGAACGTCAGGCTCGACATGGCGCCGTTCACATCGTGCAGCGTATAGGTCCCGGCGCTCCCTTCAAGCGTTACGGGTACAAGTTGGATGGAAAGCTCGGCAAGCGTATTCGCGCCCGCGAGGGTCAGCGTGCTGACTGAGTCAGTGCAGGGCTGCGTTTTGCAAGCCAGAACAACTGCCGGACCTATGGTGGTGGAGCCGGTAAGCGCACCCCGAATCGAGACATAGGCGGGAACGGTAAGAGTGGGGACCTTGAAGTAACCGGTGTCCAGTTGCACGACATACTGGTTTCCTACGTTCGCATCCGTGATGCTCGCGATTGCGGCGGCAAGGTTGTTCCCGTTTGCAATTGCATCCGGGCCGCTCGGAACGAGCACCACGTGGGGCAGGGCGACACCCGCGTGGCCCTGGGGACCTGTGGGTCCGGTCGGGCCCGCCGGTCCTTCCTGATTCCAGGTCACGATCGTCTCAAGTCCCTTGTGGCACGCGCCTGGAGACGCGGCAACAATGCGCGTGACTCCCGTCAGGTTCGATACACAGGCGAAGATGACGGGGGAGGTGGTGGTCTGCGCGACCGCGCTTGCGGCCGAGGCCAACATCGACAAAGGGAAAATCAGAAACAGCAGGCGCAACGCACATGGTCTCTTCAACAGCATGGACTTCTCCGGGTTTCGACAAAGGTAGAGGGGACGACTTGGCCGGGGTGGCTATACCTACCCGGAGATGGTGAAAGAGAAGGTAGGAGGGCGCTTGGCCTTACGTTCCTGACTGTCGTTTGCAGCCAATCATGCGCCTCCGCCAGGCACCCGCAAAGCCGCACAGCCCTGTGCCGAGCAACACGAGGCTTGAAGGTTCCGGGCTCACGGCCGTGGCCTGAAAGGTGGTGTCGGCTCCAACGGTAATGGCGAGCTCTCCCGCTGAGGTGAGTTCCGGGACCGATCCAGGCGATTCGAAAAAGCCGGTGACCGGACCGAACGGGGCGGAAAGATCGTAGCTGCCGATCGATTCGTTATAGGTGCCAACCGCGAATCCGGTCGGCACGTCGTAAAAGGAAGCGGAGTTGGTCTCCGACTCCACGCCGAAGCTGGGGCTCAAGAAGGTGGCGGTGCCGACGCCCTTGAGGGTTATGGTGCTGATGCCGTCCGTATTGATGTAGTAGCCGCCGCCCAGATCGGTAATGCCGGCGGTGTCTCCGTTGAAGGTGAACGTTCCGGCAACTCCGCTGAACGCGGTTGCCCCGAGTATGCCGGAGAAGCTTCCCGACAGGTTATAGGTGACTGGATCGGCGTGAGCTGCAAGGGTGCCGGAGAGCAGAGTGGCAGCAGCAAAGAAGTAACGTAGACGCATATGGACTCCCAAGTTTGTTGTGTTTGAGGTTTTGTAATCTGGCATTTCGCATTCCGGTGCGGAACTAAGCCGGCAAAGCTGGGAGGGACCGGGAGCCCTCCCCTATGCCGGATTGCAAGCGCTACCCGAGACGTCGGCGAATGGCTCCGGCAAGGCCGAGAACGCCGGTGCCGAGGAGCAGGATGCTGGAAGGTTCGGGGCTGATGGCGGTGGGGGCGGCGAGTTCGCCGATCATTACGTAGCCGTTGCCGGCATTGTCGCCCGCCGTTGCAGCGGTAAGGGTGAAGGAAGGAGCGAAGTACGATCCACCGCCGCCGCCGTCGCTGTTGCTGGTTAGCGAGTCGCTCCCGCCGCCGCCGCCCGAGTAACCCCCGCCTCCACCCCCTCCCTCAAGACCTCCTCCTCCTCCGCCGCCGAACCCACCGAGGTCGGTACCGGCGAAGCCCGGTCCACCGGCGAAGGAGGGCGGCCCATCGCCGCCAAAGCCCGAATCTGCTCGGGAGCTGCTGCCGCCGTTGCTCAACCAGCCGCCGCCGCCGCCGCCACCGTCGAAGGGGCCCCCACCTCCACCCTCGCCGAAACTGCCGCCCGCGCCGCCCGCGGGACCGAACCCGTCCTCCCCCCTTTGGCCGGCTTGGCCTGCCCCTCCGGTGCGAAAGCCATCGACCGGGGATACCGCCACCGCCGCCAGCCACGATGAGAGGCTGACTTGCGCCCGTGAAATAGACGAAGGTGCCGCCCCCTCCGCCTGCCAATCCCCCGGACTCACCCGCGCCGCCGACGACGATCTCCAAGGTCTCGCCGACGGTCAGGAAGGTGGTGCCGCTGAGCAACGCGCCGCGGCTACCGTTTGCGCCGCCGTTGCCGCCCTGCGCGCCGGCCGCGGTGATGGCATAA